>CBDFMX010000002.1:0-680000 GCA_965249805.1 Stigonema sp. | reverse complement strand
CTCTTCCTCCAGCTACTAAGATGTTTCAATTCGCTGGGTTCGCTCGCGCTTACCTATATATTCAGTAAGCCGTACATGGGGTTGCCCCATTCGGATATCTCCGGCTCGATGCTTGCTTCCAGCTCCCCGGAGCTTTTCGTTGGTAACCACGTCCTTCTTCGCCTCTGTGTGCCTAGGTATCCACCATTAGCCCTTATTCGCTTGACCACTATTTGGTTTGTCGATTGTTGATTGTTAATTGTTGATTGCTTTTCTTATTCACAATCAACTATTAACTATTAACAATTAACTATTTATCGCGTTTCTATGCAGTTTTCAAGGTTCTGGCTGGATTCTTACCCAGCAGTCTGACTTATTATAGTCATGTTGCTGAACTGAATCTCTGTTTGGCAAGAGTTTTACTGAAATTAACTAGTGCAGTTAGCTTCGGAAAACATATTCTGTGTTCCGAGGCAGGCTGCACTGAGTAAAATCAGTTTTAACCGAACCAATCATAGTTTGAAAGCTTTTAACCAATCTCGACCGACCTAGGGTGACCACATCAATACCTATATAGTTATTTTCAGTATTTAGATGGGGTAGGTCTCCCTAAAAAGGAGGTGATCCAGCCACACCTTCCGGTACGGCTACCTTGTTACGACTTCACCCCAGTCACCAGTCCTGCCTTAGGCATCCCCCTCCCCGAAAGGTTGGGGTAATGACTTCGGGCACTACCAGCTTCCATGGTGTGACGGGCGGTGTGTACAAGGCCCGGGAACGAATTCACTGCAGTATGCTGACCTGCAATTACTAGCGATTCCAACTTCACGCAGGCGAGTTGCAGCCTGCGATCTGAACTGAGCTACGATTTCCGGGATTAGCTTGCATTCGCATGCTTGCTGCCCTCTGTTCGTAGCATTGTAGTACGTGTGTAGCCCAGGACGTAAGGGGCATGCTGACTTGACGTCATCCCCACCTTCCTCCGGTTTGTCACCGGCAGTCTCTCTAGAGTGCCCAACTTAATGATGGCAACTAAAAACGAGGGTTGCGCTCGTTGCGGGACTTAACCCAACATCTCACGACACGAGCTGACGACAGCCATGCACCACCTGTGTTCGCGCTCCCGAAGGCACTCTCAAGTTTCCCTGAGATTCGCGACATGTCAAGCCCTGGTAAGGTTCTTCGCGTTGCATCGAATTAAACCACATACTCCACCGCTTGTGCGGGCCCCCGTCAATTCCTTTGAGTTTCACAGTTGCCTGCGTACTCCCCAGGCGGGATACTTAACGCGTTAGCTACGGTACTGCTCGGGTCGATACAAGCAACACCTAGTATCCATCGTTTACGGCTAGGACTACTGGGGTATCTAATCCCATTCGCTCCCCTAGCTTTCGTCCCTCAGTGTCAGTTACGGCCTAGCAGAGCGCTTTCGCCACCGGTGTTCTTCCTGATCTCTACGCATTTCACCGCTACACCAGGAATTCCCTCTGCCCCGAACGTACTCTAGCTTTGTAGTTTCCACTGCCTTTATCTGGTTGAGCCAGACTCTTTGACAGCAGACTTTCAATGCCACCTGCGGACGCTTTACGCCCAATCATTCCGGATAACGCTTGCATCCTCCGTATTACCGCGGCTGCTGGCACGGAGTTAGCCGATGCTGATTCCTCAGGTACCGTCATTTTTTTCTTCCCTGAGAAAAGAGGTTTACAACCCAAGAGCCTTCCTCCCTCACGCGGTATTGCTCCGTCAGGCTTTCGCCCATTGCGGAAAATTCCCCACTGCTGCCTCCCGTAGGAGTCTGGACCGTGTCTCAGTTCCAGTGTGGCTGATCGTCCTCTCAGACCAGCTACTGATCGTCGCCTTGGTAGGCTTTTACCCCACCAACTAGCTAATCAGACGCGAGCTCCTCTTCAGGCAATAAATCTTTCACTGTTAGGTATATCCGGTATTAGCCACCGTTTCCAGTGGTTGTCCCCGACCTGAAGGCAGATTCTCACGCGTTACTCACCCGTCCGCCACTAAATCCCGAAGGATTCCGTTCGACTTGCATGTGTTAAGCATACCGCCAGCGTTCATCCTGAGCCAGGATCAAACTCTCCGTTTTGATTCTGGTAGATAGACGCGACTAATCGCGTCTCTACATGTTTTGGCTCCGAAAATTTTTGGTTTCCGAATCCTCTATCATTTCGTTTCTGTCTTTCGGCTTGCGCCGAGCGACTACAATATTTTTGACGAGGATTGGTTACTTTTTAGGCTTTCAAACTATTGATTTTTCGCGGTTCAGACGCCGTTTCGTTGGGCGCTTTATTTAAGGTAGCAACTTTAAACTAGTTCGTCAAGGGGTTAAACAAAGTTTTTTGAGATTTTTTTTTGCTTTCTGGTTTTTCTTGAGGAGTAGGCCGCCTTAAACCTTTACCACAAGGGCGTTTAAGACCTTTGCCAATTTCTGAAAAGTCCTGCAGACTCGAAGTCTGGGCGCGAGTCGCCGTGAGTTGCGAGTTACAGTTACCAGCCCCACAAACCGCAAACGCCATGATGTACAGATATGGCACCCACTGGGTCATCAATTTTCAACCTGTCCAATATCTCGATCAAGACACAGACAAGTACGCCAGCGATCGCCCCAATAATAAAACCCGACGTTGCACCGACAAACTCTGATGCGGCAGTAATGGCAACTAACCCAGCCAACAACCCGTAAAGCAACCATAGTCGGGTCAAGCTTACCCACAAGCGCCCGCGTCTTGGTGAAGCATAAAAATGATATTTTTCTTAGTGTTCTTTGTGCCTTCGTGGTTCAAAAATATTTTTTAACCGCGAAGGCACGAAGAACACTAAGGTTAAATATCGAAAAATAGCGACTTCCAAAGCAGTGTTTTGAGCCACCTTGACAAGGGTAGGCTTACGCACCATAAAGATCGTGTAAAGTGCCGCAGTTAGTGCCCCGCCAACACTGGCTATCTTGAACATTGGCGGCGGTTCCCGTCAGGTGCGATCTTGTATTAATTTTTCGCAATCAATTTTTGATACTTATGCCGATTTTTACGTCACTTGTAAAAAAAATTTTGAATTCAATATTTAGGTTCGGGGGTAAAACATGATGATAAAAACACTTAACAATGCTAGACACACTCCAATTAGGTCGTAACGATCGGGAGCAATTCCATCTACCTTCCAACCCCAAAGCATTGCCATAGCAATAAATACACCGCCGTAGGCAGCATAAACTCTACCAAAATTAGCAGGTTGGAGAGTGGCGATCGCCCCGTAAATAGCCAAAGCAATTCCACCTAACACCCCCCACCAAACCGACTTACCTTCCCGCAACCACAACCAGACTAGGTAGCCACCCCCAATCTCAAATAAACCTGCCCACATAAAGTACAGCAGGGACTTAATCACTAATGGAACCACGAAAAAACAAATTTTCCTGATATTATAGCTCTTGACTATCAGAAATTCTGTATTTTTGAATACATTTTTCTTTGGGTTTCCCACCGTTAGCAGCATTCTCACCTTCAAATTCAGCACCTGTATTCTTTGCTGCTACTGCGGTTTCTAACTTCAGGATAATAAGTATAAATTAGTATTAAATTTATTTAATAATTAATACAATATTAAGTATAACCAAAAAATAAATCATTATTGGTTCGTAGTTGCGCTTCCGCGCACATTGAAGCGCAACTACAAGCCTTGCAGGTAGAAATAATTATTACCATTTATACTTAACGAGAACCGATAGTATTAAGATTTACCCTAATCACTCATCTGTTTTAAATATTGTTCATAGCCCAGATGTTCTAGTTTCGCTTGCTTTGCTATGACCAATTCTGAGAGAGTCAGACGATACTGTAGCACTCTTTCTAATAATTCTGGTTGCTGGGTTGCGAGAATTTGTACTGCCAAAAGACCAGCATTTTTAGCATTACCAATAGCAACAGTTGCCACTGGTA
The DNA here is from genome assembly GCA_965249805.1 of Stigonema sp. Classification (GTDB taxonomy): domain Bacteria; phylum Cyanobacteriota; class Cyanobacteriia; order Cyanobacteriales; family Nostocaceae; genus Stigonema. Next base: position 676,068 of record CBDFMX010000002.1, on the reverse strand, counting down.
TACCAGCAGGCATCTGTACAATAGAATATAAGGAATCAACTCCTTGTAAGTGACGGCTGGGCACGGGAACACCAATAACAGGAAGTGGGGTTAAAGATGCTACCATTCCTGGGAGATGGGCTGCACCACCTGCACCAGCGATTACCACCTTAATGCCACGCTGATGAGCGGACTTAGCATATTCCACCATGCGTTCTGGGGTACGATGGGCACTGATAATCGCCACCTCAGTTGCTACGTCAAATTCTTCACAAAGTGCGATCGCACCTTCCATAGTAGGTAAATCAGAATCGCTGCCCATGATAATGCTGACAAGAGGTTGAGTCATAGGAATGGGGAGTGGGGAGTGGGGAGTGGGGAGTGGGGAATGGGGAGTGGGGAGTGGGGAGTGGGGAATGGGGAGTGGGGAGTGGGGAATGGGGAGTGGGGGGGGATGAGGGAGATGAGGGAGATGAGGGAGATGAGGGAGATGAGGGAGATGAGGGAGATGAGGGAGATGAGGGAGATGGGGGAGATGAGGGAGAGGGATGCTTCCTTGTCCTCCTCATCTTGCCCTACTCCCTACTCCCTACTCCCTACTCCCTACTCCCTACTCCCTACTCCCTACTCCCTACTCCCTACTTAATCGGGTCAGATGAAGTTATTTTCTCGCGAAGGTGATGACCGAAGCAACACAAAGCGTAAACATTATAAACGCTCAAGTACCTGGCTACAAAGATTTACAAATGCTCTTGGTTAATTCTCAGGGCATAATTGAGCAAATCCAGCCAATGGGTACAGATATTAAAGGGATTACGCCAACGAACTTACAAATGTTGGATGTTGCTGGCGACTGGATTTCCCTAGGTGGAGTTGATTTGCAGATTAACGGCGCGTTGGGATTGGCATTTCCCGATTTGACAGCGGAAAACTCTCACCTTTTAGCTTATATCGCTCAATTTTTATGGGATGTAGGAGTAGATGCCTTTTTACCAACCATTGTCACAACTTCGGTAGAAAATATTCAGCGATCGCTTGCTGTCATCGCTGCAAGCGAAAACTTCACCCCCAAACCTTCTCCGCAAGCACACAGAGGTGCCTCGGCTCAGATTTTGGGAGTGCATTTAGAAGGACCATTTCTAAATTTCCAAAAACGCGGTGCACACCCAGCAGAGTATCTTACACCACTAACCATTGAATTTGTAAAGCGGGTTTTGGGTGATTATGCCGACATTGTGAAAGTTATGACCCTAGCACCGGAGTTAGATCCAACTGGTGAAGTCATTCCATATTTACGTTCTCTGGGTATTACCGTTAGTTTAGGACATTCCCAAGCCACATTAAGCCAAGCGCAACAAGCCTTTGAACTGGGTGCAACGATGGTAACTCATGCCTTCAACGCCATGCCGCCATTACACCACCGCGAACCAGGATTACTAGGGGCAGCAATTACCCATCCTGACGTAATGTGTGGTTTCATCGCCGATGGTCAGCACGTTTCCCCAACGATGATTCAAATTCTATTACGCGCCAGTGGTTACGAACAAGGGCTTTTTCTCGTCAGTGATGCCCTTGCACCTCTGGGGCTACCCGATGGCATTTATCCTTGGGACACTCGGCAAATTGAAGTGAACAACGGCACCGCCAGACTTCCCGATGGAACTTTATCAGGAACAACTTTACCCTTGTTAGTAGGAGTGCAAAATTTGGTGAAGTGGGGAATATGTGACGTAGATCGGGCGATCGCACTTGCAACTGTTGCACCAAGGGTTGCGATCGGTTTACCAGGAATTGCTAGGAGTGCTTCTGCTACCAACTTACTGCGCTGGCATTTTAACGAAGCTACCAAAGAACTATCTTGGCAACGGATGGGGTAGCGGATGTAACGGATAATGTAACGGTGAAAGTACGGGATGTAAGGGATGCAACGGTGAAAGCACGGCTTGTAAGGGATTCCTCTATATGTTAGTCTCACACATAGAGTAATCCGCTATATCCGCTACATCATCCGTTGCCCGATTCTTATCTATTGCTGAACAGGGGTGTTCTTGAAGGTTCGCGCATATGGTACTTTAAACCATTGGGAAACATTAAAACTAAGTTTGATGAAAGTAGCCGACGATAAAACTATTGTTAAAGAATATTTCAACTCCACAGGCTTTGACCGTTGGAGACGCATCTATGGTGATGGCGAAGTCAACAAAGTTCAGCTAGATATTCGCCATGGACATCAACAAACTGTGGATACGGTGTTAGGCTGGCTGAAAGCTGATGACAATTTAGCCGGATTATCAATCTGTGATGCTGGATGTGGTGTGGGTAGTCTCAGCATTCCCTTAGCAGAAGCTGGAGCAAAGGTTTATGCTAGTGATATTTCTGACAAAATGGTGGAAGAGGCAAAGGAAAGAGCAAAGGAAATCTTTGCAAATGCTGACAATCCAACTTTTGCCGTGCAGGATTTAGAAACGTTAAGCGGTAGCTACCATACTGTTATTTGTCTAGATGTGCTGATCCACTACCCCCAGGAAAAGGCAGATGAAATGATTTCTCACCTTTGTTCTATGGCACAGTCACGGATAATTCTCAGTTTTGCGCCGAAAACCTTTGCTCTGACCTTATTGAAGAAAATAGGTAGTTTCTTTCCAGGAGCAAGTAAAGCGACTCGCGCCTATCTGCACCGCGAGGCTGACGTGGTGAAAATTCTAGAAAGTAAAGGCTTTTCAGTTCAACGACAATCAATGACTCGAACTCGCTTCTATTTTTCCCGACTACTGGAAGCCTCACGTAAGTGAGGTTAGAATCGCAAGCAAGGTTCAAATCTGAGGTAGAACGATGAAGATTGCTGAAAAATTGGCAACAGGTTGGCTACTGGCACTCGGATTCATGTTTATGACGTTATCAGCCTCTGCAGTCATTGAAAAAAATACTTTGCTTAAACCAATCCCACCAGGCATAGAAGAAGCTCAAGATTTTCAGAATGAAGACGCTAGTTATCTACTTGATATTACTGCTTTACATGGTCTAATTTTTGGCGTTCCTACCTCTGTCCTAGGGATATGGATGGCGTTGGGACTGTACCGTCAAAGTCAGCAAGAAAAAAAATCGATGAAGCTAGAGACGAGCGATCGCCTACAATCGATTTTTTATCGCCTTATTCAAGAAAATAATGGGCGCGTCACTCTTCTAAGCTTTGCAATGCAGTCACAATTACCAGCAGCTACCGCAAAGCAATATCTAGATGAGCAAGCAAAACAATTCAATGCTAACTTTAAGGTAACTGAAGACGGGGGAGTCTCATATCATTTTGATGTCTAACATGAGATTCGCTCTTGATGAATCAGGTTGCTAACGGCTAATAGGCATCTCCGAAAAAGAATGTAGAGACGCGACGCCCTTACGGGTTCGCCCTTCGGGTTCAGCAGTCGCCTACGGAGGGAAAGCCGTCATTCGCGCTGCAACACCTGTTCCCTACGGAGGGAAACCCTCCTTCAGGACTGGACTCACCAGTCGCCTACGGCGGGAAACACTCCCAAACGCGCTGGCTCAAATGAGCGCGTCTCTACAAGGATTTCAGCTAATGTATAGTTAATTTCCACTCCATGTCTAATAGCTAATTGCCTTGCTACTATTAGCAATTAGCTATTAGCAATTAGCAATATGACGCGAATTTTTTTAAGCCTTGCAGCTATTCTAGGTGGTTTATCTGTTGCCGGTGGAGCTTTTGCTTCCCACGCCTTGCGGGAAAAAATCAGCGATCGCTCCCTGGAAATTTTTGAAACTGGTGCGCGTTACCAAATGTACCACGCTCTAGCACTGTTGTTAGTGGCACTATTACTTAGTCGCGCTGAGTCTCCTCCACCTACCCTGATAGCGACTGGATGGCTATTTATTATTGGCATTGCTATTTTCTCAGGTAGCTTGTATGCCCTAAGCTTAACTGGTGTTAAGTCTTTAGGAGCAATTGCGCCTCTGGGAGGAGCGGCATTTATTGCCGGTTGGGGTGCGTTAGCATTTGCTGCTTGGAGTTTGAAGTTTTAAAAAACTTAGGAGCAAGTCGCTTGGTCCTAACAGCACCATTAAACCGTAGGGGCGCGGTTTCCGCGCCCTTACAATCTGGCTGCTATACAGCATAACAACTACCGGACATGATATTAGAAATAAAACTATAACTCAATACGTTTACTCCTTGAAAATCCCTCCTCGCGCCACTTCTACATCAGTGCCACAGATAAGGGTTACACAAAAATAATGTAAATATATATAAAGTATTGGCAGTATTGCACTGCAGGGAGGGCAATCGGGTGAACGCGACGATCGCGGAATTTATCTCATGTTCAGGAAATTCTCAGCAACAAAGCTTAATATCTAAAGCTAGGAGTTAATACCTTTATTATGTGCCGATTACTTGCCTACCTCGGTTCACCTATTTCTTTGGAGTCTCTACTATCTGAACCAGAACATTCGCTCATAGTCCAAAGCTATCAACCTCGCGAAATGCTCTCTGGAACGGTGAATGCAGATGGTTTTGGCGTTGGTTGGTATCATACTCAAAAAGATACCGAACCATTTACCTACAAAAATACACTGCCTATTTGGAATGATGTTAACTTACAAAGTATCAGCCGTTACGTTGAGTCTGGATGTGTGGTCAGCTATGTTCGCAGTGCGTCACTAGGACAAGCGTTAGATTTTAGCAACTGTCAACCATTCAGGTTCAAGCGTCTGTTATTCACTCACAATGGTCTGATCGAGAAGTTTCAGCAGACACTCTACAGAGAAATACGCAAACAATTAAGTGATGAAATTTATCAAAGTATTAGCGGAACCACAGATTCCGAACACATATTTGCTTTGCTTATTACCCTCTTGGAAGCTAATCCAGATAAAAGTTTAGAGCAGGGTTTACATGCAACATTGATAACGCTAATAGAATTGGCGAAGCGCTATGAAACAGATTTCTGTGCCAATGTGGTCATCAGTGATGGACATAGCCTGATTGCTTCTCGCTATAGCACAAAATCACCTGCTCCCTCTCTTTACTGGACTGCTAACGATCCAACTTTTCCCCAGTCCGTAATCATTGCGTCTGAACCGATATTTCCTGGGAATTGGACTTCATGTCCGGAAAATAGCATCATCAGTGTGAAAGAAGACCGTGATATCCGAATTTCGCAGATCTAGTTTAAAAGAGGCGATCGCTTGCGCCTTCCACCAGTGTCGTGCTAAAACTCTCGCTCTCTTCCAGGGTATGAATGAAACTACCTTCTGTTGTCAGGCTCATCCTGACTTTAGCCCTGTTGGTTGGCATTTAGGGCACATTGCTTATACTGAGTCTTTGTGGCTACTAGAACGCAGTGCAGGCAAATGCTGTTTGTTTCCGCAATACCGTAATCTGTTTGCTGCTGATGGTTTACCCAAAACAGAGCGCATCAAATTACCAAACCTAGAAGAAATCCGTTATTACCTGAACACTGTTAGAGAAAAAGTTCTGGATTACCTAGAAGTAGCCGATTTAGAGCAGCAAGAAAGTCTTTGGCGCTTCTTGATCCAGCACGAAAGCCAACACAGCGAGATTATTACCTTTGTGCTGGAATTGCAGCGACTATCGAATATCAGCCATCAACTATCAGCTCAATCCCAAATCACCACCGCAGATACACCCGGCTACAAAGCAAAAGAACAGACAAATATTAGCGTCCACCTGCCTCACCGCTCAGACTTCTCTCCATCTGCGGTTCAAAATCCTGCTGAGATGATTCATATCCCAGCAGGTGAATTTGAAATGGGTAACGACTCAATAGATGCTCTCGATAACGAGCGCCCCATGCATAGGGTATATTTAGAAGCCTATTTGATTGACCGCTACCCGGTGACTTGTGGGCAATATCGAGAATTCATAGAGGCGAAAGGCTACAAAAATCCTCATTGGTGGTCGCAAGTAGGCTGGGAATGGCTGCAAACTGAGCAGGTGAAACAACCCCTGTACTGGTGCGACGATCGCATTTGGGATAATCACCCAGTTTACGGCGTGAGTTGGTACGAGGCAGAAGCCTACTCGCGGTTTGTGAGCAAGCGACTACCCACAGAAGCCGAATGGGAAAAAGCCGCAAGCTGGGATGCAAAAGCTAACCGTTGCCGCACCTATCCGTGGGGGGATAAAGAACCAACACTTGAACATTGTAATTATGGCAACGTGACAGAAAAAACAACGCCTGTAGATGCTTACCCTGCACAGGCTAGTGCCTATGGTTTGCACGATGCTTTAGGGAATGTCTGGGAGTGGACGGCTTCTTGGTTTGATGGTTACCCTGGTTTCCAAAGTTATCCTTATATAGGATACTCCCAAGTTTATTTTGACAACCAACACCGTGTTTTAAAAGGTGGTAGCTGGGCAACCGGTTCTTCGGTGCTACGTTCTAGTTTTCGCAACTGGTATTATCCCAGCGTGCGCCAAATTTTTGCTGGGTTTCGCTGTGCCGCTAATTGTTGATTGTTAGTTGTTGGTTGTTGATTGTTGATTGTTGATTGTTGATTGTTGATTGTTGGTTGTTGATTGTTAGTTGTTGGTTGTTGATTGTTGATTGTTAGTTTTTGGTTGTTGTTTTTTGATTGTTGATTTTTCTCCCAACAACTAACCACTATCCACTAACAACTAACCACTATCCACTAACAACTAACCACTATCCACTAACAACTAACCACTAACAAATAACCAATAAATGTCAATTTAAGGGGAAAATCCATATACACAATCATAACGCCTAAGCAATCTAGCTCAAGCGCGATGTTATGAGGTATAGCTGTGTGTTTCAGTATGTTTCACTGGCTCACAGTTGAGGGTTGTGTGAAGACAGCAATCCATCATAAAAAGTAAACGGAGGTTTTGATGAGAATATCTCAAGCTACCAGCAACAAGGTTAGTTTCCTAGACAGCATTGAAAAGCGCTTAGAAATACAGCATTTGCTAGAAGCCTATCTAGTAGTTTCGCCTAATGCTGGAACTGATGTGATTAAGGGATTAACTCAAACAGTCAAATCCCTACCCCCTCGTTACTTTTACGATGACCGTGGTTCGGAGCTATTTGAGCAAATCTGTGAGTTACCAGAATATTACCTGACGCGGACAGAAATGTCAATTTTGCAACAGTACGCTGGTGAAATTGCCCAGTGTACTAGTTCTTGTGAATTGGTGGAACTTGGTAGTGGCAGTTCTACCAAAACCCGTATTTTACTTGATGCCTACCATCAGCTAGGCTATCCCTTACGCTATTTGCCAATTGACGTGAGTGCAGGTATATTGGAAAGTAGTGCTAAGCAACTACTAGCAGATTATCCTACACTGCAAGTTCATGCGCTAGCTGGAACCTATGAATTAGCTTTAGAGCAACTCCAACCGCCACAATTACCCCATCGCATGATTTGTTTTATTGGTAGCACGTTGGGTAATTTAAATCCTCAAGAGTGTGATTTGTTCTTATCCCAGATTACAGCTGCGCTGCAGTCGGGTGAGTATTTCTTATTAGGGGTAGACTTGCAAAAACCAAAACATCTGCTAGAAGCAGCTTACAACGATCGCCAAGGAGTGACAGCAGCATTTAACCTCAACATGCTAGAGCATTTAAATTGGCGGTTTGATGGCAATTTTGACCCAACCCAATTTGAACATTGGGCATTTTATAACGAACCAGAGCATCAAATAGAGATGCATTTACGAAGTTTGCGCGAGCAAACTGTGGAATTACGCGCTCTCAATCTCACCGTTAATTTTGGCTTGAGTGAAACAATCCTCACGGAAATTTCTCGCAAGTTCGACCTCAACACTATTCAGCAGCAACTCAAAGCAAAGGGTTTAGTGACACAAAAGGTGTGGACTGACACAAATCAGTGGTTTGGTTTGTTACTTTGTCAGTTGCAAGCATAGAGCAGAGTAATCAGTTGGTGGGCACTGCCCACCTTACTTTAAAACTTCTACCTCATGAGCGATATATGTAGGTTTAGGAATTGGCAATCCCTCTTTAAGCATTCCCTCTATATGAAATTCAATTGCTTCGGCAATCAAGACCTTGACTTCCTGTATGGTTTCACCCACAGCTACACAACCCGGTAAGTCAGGAACATAAGCTCCGTAACTTCTTTAACCAATCGGATAATTACCTGGGTTGACTGCATGAATATACTCACTACCAGATCCTGGAAATCCTCTTTTATAAGAGGCTTCTTCTGGTTTACCCCAACCCAATTGCAAAATTTTCTCCAAAAAGTTATAATTTTCCCACTTCCACAAACTTGCCCATTCTGTTCTCTGAGCAATTTTTTCCACATCAGATATGTTAATCTGTTGATGTTGTTTATTGTTGTTAATACTCAAATACAAGTCCATCTCTAAAGTAACTTTATACCAGAATTCTAAGATAGAATTTTTCGCCGCCTTTAATATCTCTAGATCACTAGGTAAAGCAATTAACTGAGAATTTACTTCGGGATGGTGTAAGGTTTTACCTTTAACAGTAGTCTTCTGCCAAACAATACCTGAAACTTGATGTTCCCGTTGATAATCGTGAATGACAGCTTTAAAATCTTGATAGGCGCTAAACTCTTGCAGCCCATTGGTTTTGATAAAGTAGTCGATTATCGGGTTACCAGACAAAGTTACTGCTAACTTCAAGCGATTTCCCTTTAGGCAAGCTTGGCGTTCAGCAGCCAAAATTTGGATTAGCTCTTTGGTAGTGTATACTTTTGACATCACAACACACTCTCTTGTATGAGTTATTAGTCATCAAGGAAAAAATACTGACGACTAAAGTCGCAGCTACCCGAACAAAGTCCGCCTGCGCGGACTAATATGGAGCCTGCGGCGGCAGGCTTCGTTTGTGTAGCCCCAGACTTCCAGTCTGAGGGCTATTCGCCTTCAGGGGATGCTCCCAGTTTACCTTCCCCGATAATTCATTTAGTTAACTCACTATTCAACTCATTAAAGGACCGCAGCTTCAACTGTACAGATTCAGTACGCGGTACTAAATCAAACACTTCCCGAAGTTTGTCGTCTATCTCCTCATACGGTACTTGACCCTTTTTATTCAGAAGTACTTGACCTGATTTATTAAACACTACGACTTGCGGAACACTTCCAGAATAGTAATAGGCTGGATCGGTGGGACTGTCAGTTTCTTTCGGTATAAAGGTATCCACATTTACTGGGATAATCTCTATAGCCCGACCATAAAACTCTTGTACTCGTGAAACTACAATGGCATAGTTCTTGCTATCGCTGCTGTCATCGACATAGAATGCCAACAAGGCGGGTTTATGCTCCGCTAAAGCCTGTTTTAGCGTTGCTCTAGCAGGAACTAGTGAACCATTACCAGCATAAACTACAAAAATATTGCCATCATATCTATCATTATTGAGATCGGCTAATGCCGATCTCATATCCATAAATAATAGGCAAGCAAGCAGCAGAGATATAGCTAAAAATCGCCGCCAGTATAGAATGAGATTGTCTAAAAATTGCAATTTTACGCCATTCATCAAAAGGAACCTTTCGAGCTACTATTTTTTCGTCAGTTTGTGCTGAATTGGTACAAACTGGGGTGGATATATAATTACACCTGCCAACCATTTAGGATAACGCCTAAGGGGGGAGTAGGGAATAGGGAGTGGGGAGTGGGGAGATGAGGGAGATGAGGGAGTGGGGGAAGATCAGGGAGTAGGGGGAGATGAAAAAGATCAGGAGGTAATGGGATAGAGAGGAGTTAATTTGTCTCCCCCTACTCCCCCTACTCCCCACTCCCTACTCCCCACTCCCCTTTTCTATTAAGGTAGCAATCGCCAAAATACTAGGGTACGGATGTGGGGAACAAAATTCAACTTATAGATAGGCTGCGACTGGGCTTGGCTGTATCAGTAGCAAAAAGTGTCACATTGATAGTGCGATCGCTACGTTTGGGTTCGGCTAGTGTCTTACCAGGCTCAATTGCCCGTCGCATCGAACCCCGATTATTACAATTATTAACTCAGCAAGTGAAAAACGGGGTAATTTTGATTGCTGGTACTAATGGTAAAACTACCACATCACTGCTGTTAAACAGCATATTAGAACGCCAAGGCTATCGCGTCGCTCACAATTCTACAGGCGCAAATTTGGAAAATGGCTTAATGACTGCGCTCTTAGAAAGCACCGACTTAGTTGGTAGATTAAATGTTGATTATGCGATTTTGGAAGTAGATGAAAATATATTACCAAAGGTCTTGACACCTATCCAGCCTCGGATGATTCTTTGTTTAAACTTGTTCCGCGATCAGCTCGATAGGTATGGAGAGGTTGACACTATTAGTAAGAGATGGACAAAAATTATCTCTACTCTACCACCAGAAACGGTTGTCATTCCCAATGCTGATGACCCAACTTTATCTTATCTTGGGCAGCAATTACCCCAGCGAGTGTTATTCTTTGGCTTGAATGAGCCAGAAAAGTACCTAGATGCCATTCCTCACGCTGTTGATTCTATCTACTGTCCCAACTGCGGACACTCTTTGGACTACAAAGGTGTTTACTTGTCCCATTTGGGGGATTTCCACTGTCCCAAATGCGGCTTTAGTAAAAGTCAACCGACTCTTGAGAGTAGCGAATGGTCGCAAATTCTGATCGGCTTGTATAACAAATATAATACTTTAGCTGCTGCTACTGCTGCTAAAGAACTTTTAATTGATGAAGCTACAATCCGAGATACTATTAACAATTTCCAAGCTGCTTTTGGTCGTGCAGAAGAGTTAGAAATTAATGGCAAGCGAGTGCGAATTTTGTTATCAAAAAATCCTGTGGGGACAAATGAAACAATTCGGGTGGTGACTCAAAGCACTGACAAAACTACGCTGTTGGTATTGAATGACCGAACGCCTGATGGCACAGATGTCTCTTGGATTTGGGACGTTGATACAGAGAAATTGGTAGAACGGGGAGGTACTTTGGTGGTGAGTGGCGATCGCGTCTACGATCTGGCGCTACGTCTTCGTTACAGTGCAGGTGAAGATACGAGTCATTTAAATTTGATTATCGAAGAAGATCTGCGACAGGCGATCGCTACAGCGTTAGAACACACACCAGATAATGAAATTTTACACATTTTACCTACTTATTCAGCAATGCTAGAAGTGCGAGAAGTGCTGACTGGGAGGAAGATTCTTTAAATTGTTGGTTGTTAGTTGTTGGTTGTTAGTTGTTGGTTGTTGGTTGTTAGTGGTTAGTGGTTAGTTGTTGGTTGTTAAGTTCTGGATATGGATCGGATAGTCCGACCATAAACAGGGGGAGTACAAGAATTAAAAATTAAAAATTAAAAATGTAAAATTAATTATTGTAATTTTTAATTTATTTGTTCTCCTTTAAGGTAAGTTTCTGTGAGATTCCTATTGATATTGCTAAATTCATGAGTTCTCAAGAGTTTAAATTAACAATTGGTTGGTTGTATCCGACGTTGATGAGTACCTATGGCGATCGCGGTAATGTCATCTGTATTGAGCGCCGTTGTTCGTGGCGAGGATACAATGTCAAGGTGTTACCACTAGACCAAAGCACCACAGCAGATGACATTCGTGCGGTAGATTTAATAGTCGGTGGTGGTGCACAAGACCGTCAGCAAGAAATTGTGATGCGCGATTTACAAGGTGCGAAAGCGGAAGCACTGCGTGACTCAATTGAAAATGGTACTCCGGGAGTTTTTACCTGTGGCGCCCCCCAACTGCTGGGACATTATTATGAACCAGGGTTGGGACAGCGAATAGAAGGGTTAGGCATATTAGATATGGTGTCGGTGCATCCAGGTGAAAATACCCGTCGCTGTATTGGTAATTTGGTAGTGGAAGTTACAGCAACTCGTCTGTTGCGAGACTTGGAAGAGATAATGGGTAGCAAACCATATTTAATTGGTTTTGAAAATCACGGTGGACGTACTAAGTTGGGAAAGGTGGAAGCTTTGGGGCGAGTGGTGTACGGGTTGGGCAATAATGGTGAGGATGGGACAGAAGGAGCGTTTTATCAGAATGCGATCGCTACCTATTCCCACGGTCCCTTGTTACCGAAAAATCCCTTTGTCGCTGACTGGCTGATTCAAACAGCCCTGCGGCTCAAGTATCAACAGCCTATCACGCTGTCACCCCTAGATGATACCCTTGCCATGCAAGCGCGGTTCGCGATGTTTAAACGCTTAAAAGTTAGTTTGCCAAACGTTGCTGCTGCTAAAGTTTAAATTTTAGCGGTTGAGCACTTACTACCATACCGAAAAACATGTACAACCACGAACACATTTGCAAAAAAATCAGTAATCCTACTAAGGTCATCTGATTGCTTCAAGCTTTAGAATGTCTGGCATGAAGACCTCTGTGCATGTGTTCATAGTTGTGTTGTCTAACGTGGCGTCCTCAGCGTCACGTTTTTGCTTGTGTAAGTTATGATGTCACCGAGGTTACTTTGTTTTTACTGTCGATAGGGTAAGACCTGAAGGCGATCGCCCCCCAAAGCAAAAAGCAAAACCCCAGACTCATCACCTGGGGTTGATACTGTTTAAAATAGGATTTGACGACAACAAACACTGTACGGGTATTTGTAGTAAAAGACCCTGATAGCTAACCCGGAAGATCTGCGTCTTTATGCAAGACCCATTGATTTACACGATACTCTTCGCTTAATTGGAGTGGTTGCCAAATTGCCAAATCAAATATCTAGACGTTTCACGTCATACTGGGGAAGTTTAGTAGAAAACACCATCCAAAAAGGGTCGTCTACGATGAAACCGAAGAAGTTTTCGCACTTGCAGTTTAGCTTATCTATGAGCGCGATCGCACAACGTTCTCTGAGTTTTTTGGTAGGCGCATTCGCTCTTGCAGGCATTTCCAACTCAGCATTAGCAGATACCATTAGTAACCCGACTGCTGAAGACTTTGCGATTCCTCGCTACGATCATATCTTTGTGATCGTAGAAGAAAACCAAGCTCAGAGCAGAATCATTGGCAGTCCCGACGCACCAAATATCAATAGCTTAGCAAACAAGTACGGCAATGCGACCAACTTCTACGGTGAGGTGCATCCGAGTGAAGGTAACTACGTTGCTATTCTTGGCGGTAGTACCTTTGGTATCCATGACGATGATGCTTTCTACTGTGTACCAGAAAGTTCACTCAAGTATTGCGACAACTCCAATGAACCTGATTATGTAAATCACACTGTCTCAGGTCGGAGTCTGGTTGACCAATTACAAGCAAAGGGGCTGACTTGGAAAGGATACTTTGAGACTATTCCATCTCGTGGGTCTAGAGCAATCTACTTTCCTGAAGACCCTACTGATACCCACCCGGCGCAGCTTTATGCCTCCAAGCATAACGGCTTCATCAACTTTGAGAATGTGCAGAATGATTCTGACTTGTCATCAAAGCTTGTCGGATTCGATCAACTCTATGCAGATCTCAACAGTGGTAATGTCCCGAACTACAGCCATATCGTGGCTAATCAGTGTAACGAAATGCATGGACTAGCCGACGGCGGAGTGAATGTTCCTGATGACTGTCAAATTGATCCTGATTCAGGTCGGATTAGAAGAGGTGATGCTCAGGTTGGGGCTATTGTAAAAGCAATCCAAAGCTCAAGCTTCTGGACTCGAGGTAACAATGCTATTATCATCACCTGGGATGAGGACAACAATCCCGCAGTCAAAATAGGGACTCAAGGTTGTTGTGGTTATGACCCTAACAGCAATGCTAACTTTGGTGGCGGTAAGATTGCCACAGTTGTGATTACCAATAATGGACCACAGGGTGTAGTTGATAATACACCATACAATCACTACTCACTTCTCCGTACTACTGAAGATGCTTTTGGTATTTATGAATACCTTAATTTGGCTGGAGATACAGCTGATGGTGTTAAGCCGATGACATCACTTTTTGCCACACCTAAAGTTGATTCTGAGCAACCTTGACCGCATAATTACTCATTCCTAATTTGTAATTAATGAATTTTGGTGCAGAGCAACTAGACTGCAGCGCTTGGCGATTCATTAATGCAAACAGTCTTTGTTTGATAACAATTTATAGCAAGAATGCTTTCAAATATCACAATCAGTGCTATAAATTTTAACGTCTTCTAGCAGCGATTCGTCCAAAAATTAAAAAAGGATCGCAGTCGTGGTGAGCCAAGGGACATCTTACCGGGAATAACCCACTCACTCCTGTGAAAATGGATCGCAGTACTTATGTTCGTGCATTTACCAGATCAAACCACCCTTCAGAAGCTTTGTGTTCTGAGTTTAAGCCTGATCGCAATTAGTTGCTCATCCCAGCAACCAAGCGTCAGCAAGACGGATAGTAACCAACCGCTGATTGCAGAGAACAAGCCAGTTCCGAAGTACGAACACATTTTTGTGATTATCGAGGAGAACAAAGCCTACGACCAAATCATTGACAGCCCCAACGCTCCAATTATCAATCAACTGGCAAAAACCTATGGCTTAGCTACTAACTTTTACGGCGTAGTACATCCCAGTGAAGGAAACTATGTGGCGATGCTGGGCGGTAGCACCTTTGGTATCCATGACGATGATGCGTTCTATTGTCAGCCTGGTAGTTCAGAGCAATTTTGTAGTAATTCTAAGGAAAAGGACTATGCCAATCACACGATTTCCGATCGGAGTTTGGTCGATCAACTAGAGCAGAAAGGGCTGACATGGAAGGGGTACTTTGAGAGCATCCCCACTCCTGGCTCAAAGGAAGTCGTCTCTCCTAACGTCTTGCAAGCGCTTTATGCTGCTAAACACAATGGCTTTATTAACTTCAAGAAAGTACAGGACGATCCCAATATATCGAAAAAGATAGTGGGATTTGACCAATTTACCACTGACCTCAAAAGCGGCGATCTCCCGAACTATAGCCACATCGTGCTTAACCAGTGTAATGAGATGCATGGTTTAGCAGAGTGCCCGGTCACACCAAAGTTAATTAAAACAGGTGACACTTGGATTGGCAATATTGTCAACCAAATCACGAGTTCGAGCCTGTGGAATGCCTCAGGTAACAATGCCATTATTATTACGTGGGACGAAGACAACAATCCGCCACGCAAAACTAGTACTCAAGGATGCTGTGGCTTTGACCCGAACAGCCACGCTAACTTTGGTGGTGGACACATCGCCACGATTGTGATTACCAATCATGGCCCGCGTGGTGTAGTAGATAACACCCCTTATAATCACTACTCGCTGTTGCGAACTACTGAGGACGCTTTTGGAATTAACGAATACTTGAACGAGGCGGGTGCCGCAGATAAAGGAGTTAAGTCGATGACACCTCTGTTTGCTAAGTGACCGAATAATTCGTAATTCGTAATTCGTAATTCGTAATTAAAAATTACTAAATTAATTAATAATTAATTCATTAAGGGTATAGGTTCCCCTAGACTAAGGCATCTTTTCGGGGTCAGCAACCCCCGAAAAATGCCGTGCCGCGCGAGCGCGAACAGCGCTGACGCTACGAGCGTCGCTACCGCAACCAGAGGCGCGTTTTAATTATGAAAAAGAAAAAAAAAGCGAGATCTTCTTTACGACAGGTTCCCCTGCATTTATGCATGGGGTAATAATTATGTAAGCGTTGCGTTAGCGATAGCGAAGCGTTAGCCGGTACTCCGGCGTCGGCACGAGCGTCACTACGAATTACTAATGAGTCACTGATGAGTTTCTTTTTTTTGAATGATCAAATCAAGCAAGCTATCTATGAGGCGATCGCGCTCCATTGGTAAAATATCTCCACCATGCAGCAGATTTCGCACAATCATAAAATGGATCAGCGTTCCGATAAACGTTCGTGCTGCAACTTCCGGGTCAGCAAGCTGAAGTTTAGGATGAGCCGCAAAGTATTGCGTGAGAAACTCAAGATTTGGCTTTTCAATATTCTGGACAAATGCCTGTGCCAATTCTGGAAACCGTCCTGACTCAGCAATGATGATTCTGAAAAACGTTAGGTCTTGTGAGTTTTGAGCAATATTGTCAAGCATTCTAGTGGCATAAGCTTTCAAGAATACAACGGGTTCCTCCTGCAATGGTGGAAAGTCTTGTTGCTGAAAAAGGTTTGTTCTCGCTGCCATTCGTTGGATTAAGGCGGTAAACAATGCTGTTTTATCAGCAAAGCGTCGGTAGACTGTAGCTTTAGAAACCCCTGCGGCTGCCACAATTTTATCGATCCTGGCAGCCGCATAGCCATGCTCCAGAAACTCCTGCATCGCTCCACGCAGGATCGCTTCGGTTTTTTCAGGGGATAACTCCCGCTCAGCACTCTTAACGTTACTCATCACTTAATTTCCCCGTTTTGCTGGGAATCCACTAACGACATTGACTAATTTCTAGCATAACCCTTGACTAAACGAAACAGTTTCGTTTAGTCTAAAATTATAAAAGACGAAACAGTTTCGTTTTGTGTAACGCGATCGGGAGGTCAGCCAAAAATAATCTCAAACTTCACTGCTGTAAGTGAGAACGTTGTGCAATTTATACCAATAGCGAAAAATGTTTACGACAGATTCAAACCTAGAAGCCCAGATTTAATCTCAATTACGAATTTTGACGGAGTTAAGTATTTTATGTCACTCGCTCACCCAATTCCATCTGGCACGAACGATCGAACTGATGAGCTGAAAAACAGTGCTGCAACCGACTCTGGTTTGGTCTTAGCGTCAGCGTCTACAGGTCCGATTGGTACTGACGAAACCTCGAATCAACGCCCTCGATCGCCTCAGGCATGGCTTTGGGGCATACTGACCGTTCTTCTGATTGGGGGCTGCGGCGTTGTGGGCTGGCGATTGTTAGGCAAACGAGAAGCCCCACCACCACCACAAACACCGCCTCTCCCAGTCAAGGTGCAAACTATTCAGTCTAGTCAAGTCCAATCTACCTCTGAGTTTGTCGGCACCCTGGAAGCCCAGCAGCGCGTTTCGCTGCAGCCGCAAATTCAGGGGCGAATCGAGCGTGTGTTTGTATCCAGTGGCGATCGCGTCACGCAAAAAACGCCGATACTGTCTTTAAGTTTGGATCAGACTCAAGCCAATGTGACCAGCGCCATTGCTACGGTTAACTCCAATCGTGCGGCTTTGCTAACTGCCCAAGCACAACTTGAAGAACAACAAGCCAATCAAGTTAAAGCAGCGGCAAATGTGAAATTATACCAAGCGCAGTTCAAGCGAACCCACATGCTGGTAACTGAAGGCGCACAGGCGCGACAAGAACTCGATACTGCTCAAAACAACATAGATACGGCAATCGCCACCCTAAATGCTGCCAAAAAGCAGGTAAATGCGAGCCAAGCCAGCGTCAAGCAGGCACAGTCGAACGTGCAGCAGGCACAGGCTCAAGTTGCCTCAAGTCAAGTGAACCTGAACCAGAAGCAGGTGGTTGCACCGCTTGATGGTATCGTTGGCGATTTCTCAGTCAAAGTGGGCGATTACGTGAGTATTGGGACAACCTTAACCACGATTACCAAAAACGATACCTTGGACATGCGAATTTCCGTGCCGTCCAACAATGCGGCCCAATTGCGTCGGGGATTACCTGTAGATCTCCTGGATGCCAACACAGGTAAGCGTTTAACCACTGGCAGCATTAACTTTATCTCGCCTCAAGTGAGTACAGCTGCCCAATCTATCTTAGTGAAAGCCCGATTTACTAATTCAAATGGCATATTGCGGGATGGGCAATATGTTCGCGCCCGGATTCTCTGGAACCAGCAGCCGGGAATTTTGATTCCGACTCAAGTGGTGACTCGAATTGGGGGACAGAGTTTTGTCTTTGTAGTAGAAGAAGACAAGTCTAAGCAAAAGCCGCAATTTGTCGTGCATCAAAAACCTGTGAAGTTGGGCGATGTGCAAAGCGATCGCTATCCCATTTTAGAAGGAATCAAAGCAGGCGATCGGCTGGCGGTATCTAACATTCTCAAACTGCGGGATGGGGTTCCTATCCAACCACAATCTTAGGAGATAATTATCATGTCGATAGCAGATAACTTTATCCGGCGACCTGTCTTATCAACGGTTTGCACTTTCTTGATCTTGCTGATTGGTTGCATCAGTATTCCCTTGCTGCCGATCAACAACTTACCTGAGATTGCACCGATTCAGGTGCAAACCACCAGCAACTATATTGGCGCAGATGCCCAAACTGTTGAAGATACAGTATCAACCGTGATTGAGCGGCAAGTGAACGGTGTTGAGGGGATGCAGTACATGACTTCAACCAGCGGTAATGACGGCTCTAGCTCCATTTCGGTGCTGTTTGACCCAACTAGCAACCGCAACATTAACCAAGTCAACGTGCAGAATCGAGCAGCGATCGCCGAACCGACGTTACCTGCGTCTGTACGGGCAACTGGAGTGACGACGGTGGCACGCTCCAGCAGCATTCTGCTAGTCTATGGGTTCTATGCCGAAAATAGCGAATATGACAATATCTTTTTGAGTAACTATGTTGACCTGTATGTCACCGATGCGATCAAGCGAGTCCCTGGTGTGGGGGATGCAAGTTTGTCGGGGGAACGCCAGTATGCGATGCGGCTGTGGCTCGATCCGAACGCTTTAGCCAGTCGGGGATTAACAGCAACGGATGTCAGCAGTGCGCTGACTTCTCAGAATGTTCAGGTGGGGGCAGGGTCCATCGGTCAAGCGCCCACCAAGGCAAATCACGCCTCTAATTTTCCCTTGCGCGTCAACAGCCAATTAAAAGATGTCAAAGAATTCGAGAACCTGGTGATTAAGACCCAAACCGACGGCACACTGGTCAAACTTAAAGATGTGGGACGAGCCGAGTTGGGAGCGAAGGACTATACAACTTCGGCGCTGGTACAGGGCAAACCTGGTGTTGCCATGTTGATATATCAGCTTCCCGGCAGTAATGCGCTGAATACTGCCAAAGCCGTTGAAGCGCAGATCGCAGAACTGGAGAAAAACTTTCCGCCTGGGTTGAAAGCGGTCATTTGCTACGACACCACCAAGTTTGTTGAAGTCTCAATCGAAGAAGTCGTCAAAACACTGCTCGAAGCCATTCTTCTCGTAGTACTGGTGATTTTCATCTTTTTGCAAGATTGGCGTGCCACAATCATTCCGGCGATCGCTGTTCCTGTATCCCTAGTTGGTGCATTGGCGTTTGCTTATGTCCTGGGCTTTTCGCTCAACACCTTGACCATGTTTGGACTGGTGCTGGCAACGGGGCTGGTGGTAGACGATGCGATCATCGTGGTGGAGGGGATTGCTGCCAAGATGGAACAAGGCTCACCCCCACAGCAAGCGGCGTTTGAGGCGATGGGGGAACTCTCAAATGCGGTAATTGCCACTTCCCTGGTGCTGATGGCGGTATTTATCCCGGTGTCCTTTTTTCCGGGCGCGACCGGCATCATGTATCGGCAGTTCGCGCTGATCATTATCTTCTCGATCGGCATTTCGTTGTTCAATGCCCTCAGCTTTACCCCCAGTATGTCTGCGATCTTCCTGCGTCATACCAAGGGAGAAGGGCGCGGTCTGCAGGGCTGGTTCTTCCGTCAGTTTAACCGGGGCTTTCGCTGGCTGCTGGAGCAATACACCCGTCTGAGCAAGTTCCTGATCCGGATTCGCATAATCGTGGTGGGGGTATTTATTCTAGGGCTGGCGGCAACGGTGTTTATGTATATTTCCGTCCCTAGTGGATTTGTGCCAGATGAGGATCAAGGCATCATCGTCGGCATTATTCAGACGAACGATGGTGTCTCCCTCGCCTCCACCGAAAAGGTGGTTAACACTGTGTATCAAACCCTGCGAAAAGAAGTGCCTGAGATGGAAGCGTCTGTCCTGATTGCAGGCTTTGGTCTGGGCGGGAATGGACCCAATCAGGGAACTTTTTTCCTCAAGATGAAGGACTGGAAAGAACGCCAGGGTGAAGAACATTCGGTCAAGGCGATCGTGCAACGGCTCAATGGCGTATTGATCCAAAATCAGGATGCCATGATCATCTCCTCCAACCTGCCAGCCGTCAGTGGCTTTGGCGTCACAGGCGGCTTTGAATTCCAGCTTCAAGATCGCAGCAGAGGACAACTGAGTATTGATCAGTTTCTCTTGATCGCGCAAAAGATGATAGGACTCGCCAATCAGAACCCCGCTTTGCGCCAAGTATTCACTCAATTCACAGCCAGCACTCCCCAGTTCCAGATTGACATTGACCGCGATCGCCTAGAGGCACTCAATGTCGATTTTAGTCAGGCAATGACGACGCTGGGCGCTTACATGGGTGGGCAATATGTCAACGATTTCACCTTCTCCCAGCGCAGCTACCGCGTCTACATCCAAGCAGATGAACAGTTTCGCGACTCTCTAGAAAATATTGGTCAAATTAATGTCCGTTCCACAAGTGGCAATCTGGTGCGCCTGAATGAAGTCGCAAAAGTGACTCCGATTACAGGCCCGCAAACCATCAGCCACTTCAACTTATTCCGCACGATCAAGATCCAAGGCAATCCTGCCCCCGGTTATAGTTCTGGGCAAGCAATTCAGGCGATGCAGCAGACCTTTAAGGAGATTGAGCAGCCTGGGCTGGGTTATGACTGGACAGGGCTTTCCAGAGAAGAAACCAAATCCGGCGGACAAGCCATCCTGCTGTTTGCTCTCGGTCTTTTGGTCGTGTTTCTGATCTTAGCGGCTCAGTACGAAAATTACATCGACCCGATAATCATCTTACTGACCGTGCCGTTCGCAGTTCTCGGCGCGATGGTGTTCATCTCATTGCGAGGCTTAGTCAACGATCTCTACTGTCAGGTGGCATTGGTGATGCTCATTGGATTGGCAAGTAAGAACGCAATTTTAATTGTGGAATTTGCCAACCATTCGCGGGAGCAGGGCATGACGATCGCCCAAGCTGCGCTCCATGCAGTTCAACAGCGGCTCCGCCCAATTTTAATGACCACCATCGCCGCACTGGTTGGGTTTCTTCCCTTATTGCTGGCATCCGGGGCTGGATCTGCCAGTCGTTTGTCACTCGGCACGGCTGTGTTTGGCGGCTTATTGGTTTCCACTTTTATGAGCCTGCTCCTAGTACCCGTCCTTTTCGTGGTGGTCAAGAATCTCACAGAGTTTGCTTCTAAAGGTAGACCTCCTCAAACAAATCAGGGTAATCCCAGAAAATTCCAGAACTACCCTGATTTTTAAGAGTGATGAGTTTTCTATTAACTCGTAACTCCTAATTACGCGAATGTCGCGATTCTCACATCATTGTTTGCTAGCAGTTCTTGCAACTCCTCGGCATCTACGGTTTCCTTTTCAACTAGCATGGACGCAAGTTGATCGAGAATGTGGCGGTTATTCTCCAACACACTTTTAGATCGTAGATAGGCTGTATCTACCAGCTTGCGGACTTCCTCATCAACTGCGGCAGCGGTTTCTTCAGAGAAGTCACGCTCTGCCATAATATCGCGACCGAGGAACATATTACCTTGCTGACGACCGAGGGCGACTGGACCTAGGCGATCGCTCATGCCAAAGCGTGTTACCATCTGACGAGCTACACGGGCAACTTGTTGCAAGTCGTTAGAAGCACCAGTAGTGACTTCTTCTTCACCAAAGATTATTTCTTCAGCAAGGCGACCGCCCAAAGCCACTGCCATCTGATTTTCTAGATAAGCACGGCTGTACAAACCAGTATCCATCCGATCTTCACTGGGGGTAAACCAAGTTAAACCACCAGCCCGACCGCGAGGAATAATGCTAATCTTCTGCACAGGGTCATAATCTGGCATCAAAGCGCCAACGAGGGCGTGACCTGCTTCGTGATATGCTACCAAGGTTTTACGCTTTTCGCTCATCACTCGGTCTTTCTTCTCTGGACCAGCTAACACGCGATCAATGGCGTCGTTGATTTCATCCATTGAAATTTCAGTTAAATTCCGCCGTGCTGCCAAAATTGCGGCTTCGTTTAGTAAGTTGGAAAGGTCTGCACCAGTAAATCCAGGAGTACGACGGGCAATTCTCTCCAAATCTACGTCCTTCGCCAAAGTTTTGCCACGGGCGTGAACTTTGAGAATTTCCACTCTTCCGGCATAATCTGGACGATCTACAACAACTTGACGGTCAAAGCGACCGGGACGCAGCAATGCCGCATCTAGAACGTCGGGACGGTTGGTAGCGGCAATAATAATGATGCCAGTATTGCCCTCAAAGCCGTCCATTTCTGTGAGCAACTGGTTGAGGGTTTGTTCCCGCTCATCATTTCCACCGCCTAAACCCGCACCCCGCTGACGACCGACAGCATCAATTTCATCAATGAAAACGATGCAAGGAGCATTGGCTTTTGCTTGCTCAAACAAATCGCGGACGCGAGATGCACCGACACCTACGAACATTTCGACGAACTCAGAACCAGATATTGAGAAGAAGGGAACACCCGCTTCGCCTGCTACAGCTCGTGCTAACAGAGTTTTACCAGTTCCTGGAGGACCGACTAGCAGCACACCTTTAGGGATTTTTGCCCCAATAGCAGTGAAGCGATCGGCGTTTTTCAAAAAGTCTACAACTTCATTAAGTTCCAACTTAGCTTGATCGATACCCGCAACATCGCCAAACGTCACTTGAGTTTGCGGCTCCATTTGCACTCTAGCTTTAGACTTACCAAAGTTCATGGCTTGGCTGCCGGGACCGTTTTGAGCGCGGCGCAGCAAGAAGAACAAACCAACTAGAAGCAATACTGGGAAAAATAAGCTGCTTGCTGCCTTATACCAGAATCCATCGTCAGTTTGAGGCAGTACAGTAATATCGACATTTTTAGCAGTGAGAGTATTGATCAAATCAGGGTCGTTGACCAAAGTTACTATCTTCTTGCTACCGTCCCTAGCAGTCGCCAAGGCTGTAGAACGATCCGCACTAATACTAACTTTATCTACTCTGCCTTTTTGAACTTCTTGAATAAACTGACTGTATCGCCATGACTCTCTGTTTTGCGGCTGTTTGTCAAAAAACGCTGTTCCTAGCGCTATGACAACTATAAACAGCAGCGCGTACAGCCCCGCATTTCTCCATCGTTTATTATTCACCCAGGTCAATCCTCCTAGATTCCTTGTGCGTTCTCAAAGCGTCTCCGTAAAGAGAGGTCGTTCTTAAGAATTATGTTAACTTATCTTAACTTATAGCAAATAATGCTTCTTCAATGCTATAAAAAATATCCTCAGTTTATGAAAACTATAGTGGTAGGCTCTATATTCTAGCTTTCCTGTAGGCTGGATGACCGAAAGAATAGGGACAATTTCTACGACACTCTTGGTGGCGCGCCTTAAATCCCAGGACTAACTCTGGTGTCTAAAGTTACTGTCTCACCTGTTGGCGATTACCTTAAAACCATTTCACAGGTTGCGATCGCGCAACCCCTAGCAAAATTCCCTCTTCTTGAGAGCGCGATCGGTAAGTAAAAAAACGAGGATCTCTTCGCGTCCTTCTCCCAAAGGGAGACGCTGACGCGAACGTGTCTTCGCGGTTCAAAACAAATTTTAAACCACTGCCCACCAAAACCCGGATCCGGTGGGCATTGCCCACCCTACATGTATTTCAAAAATCAAACAGGAATCCTATAGTGCAATTATCAATTAACCATTAGCAATTAGCAATTATACTGCGAACGGTTCAAAAGTTCACTTAATATGGAACCCCTCTCCAAACCTCTCCCCGCATCGGGGAGAGGCTTAAGAACCGGATGCGCGAATGTTAAATAAGTATAGTTTTCAGCCGTTTTTAGTATACCTAATCTCTACTCGGAAAATTTAATTCTAGTAGTGCCGTCAGGATTAGTAATAACCTCTCCTCCCAAAGCTTCAATTTCACTTATTGCTCTAGACCGAGTTTTTTTATCTACTTGATTATTCAAAACCATTGTCCATCCAGCAATTTTCGCCATTTTAGTGTTGGGATTATGACTGAGAAAATCTGCAGTTTTTTGGGAAATGAATGCTATTTCTTTACTCTCTGCATCAGAATGTTTATTAGCCCAGTTGGCAACTGTGGTAAAGGATTGTTTTGCTGCAGGGGCATTTCCTAAAAATAATAACTCATCAATTCCTTTATAACGCCAGACATAGTAAGACCGTTGGGGAACCCAAGGAGATAAGGACTTTAAACCCTTTTCCATCAATTCTATAGAACGTCGTGGCATAGCAGCGTACATAGAAGTACTGGTAGAAAGACTGAGATAAGCAGCTAGAAATCGCGGATCGTTTCCTAGTATGACTTCAAAATATTCTGGGCTAAGACTGTAACCTGTTCTGTCGCGAACTTCATCATCGCCAAAGTATTGTACAAAATTGAGATATACCCAATCTGCCATTAAATTGTTATAACCAAAACTGGGCATTTTTTTTAACAAACTGAGACGAAGCCTTTCTGAATTAATTTCTTTCTCTAAAGTTTCTGAAGAGGCAGTTTTGTCACTATTCAGTAATTTTTGCATGCGTGGGAATTGGAGCAAACCAACACCTGATAGACACAAACAAACTACAACAGATGCAGTGATAGCTTGACGAGATAAAGTGAACATTCTGATCAACTGACAAGTAAGCGTTGGACTATATGCAATACGGTTCGGATCAGACTCGATCCCCCCTAGCCCCCTTTTTTAGGGGGGGGATCTCCCTTAGGATGAATATGCTGAATCGAACCGTATTGGGACTACACGTTCATAATTCCCTCAAATTCCGCCACATTAACAGTGCAAGATTCGCAATTTTAGCAGATTCAATACAAGTATCTAACTAATACATGCCCTTTCGTCGGACAACTGGGCTGAATATAGCAATTCTATTACAAGAGTGAAAATTCCATGCTTTAGAAACCCGGTAACTTTTACCAATACCTTCGCTCCTATTGCCCTCACTCTAGAAGAGTGGGGCTATACAAACAAAGCCCACCTCCGTGGGCTGTAAGGATTCTAGACTCGCGTTGGTGGGCTTTGTACGTGTAGCCATGACGGCTTTCCCTCATCGCTTCTGGCGTCCAGGCTTATAGCCTGTAGGGCTTTTCAGAAATTGGCGAAGGTATTGTTTTACGAAGTTTTACTTTTCAGGGCATGGTAGTCAAGAGAAAGCCCCTGAAGAGTTTTGGGTTTTAGAGCCTGTGCGTTCAGGACTTGGCAGATAAGGAGTTGGCAGTGAATTAAACGTCTCACTCAAAACTCTGGCAAAAGCAATGCGAATTGATGTAGTGATGTAGAAGACATTCCTGATGACGGCTGTAGCTCCAAAAAATATCGCCTTGGCATCACCAAGCAGCCAAACAGTAGGAAGGCAAAAAAAATACCCATAGTCCATAGTGTCCAAGCCGACGCATGAAGCCACTTGTCAAAATTGACAACGAGTGAAATCGCCACCAGGATGAAAAAGGGGACAAAAGCACGCAAAAATCTACGTCCGTTAAAGCGAATAATCATCCCAGGTACAGCAATTAGGGAATAGTACCGTAATAGTGCGGTTGCCAAATGCTTAAAGAAAACTTTTCACTCTTACATTCCGCTATTTTGGATCAGTGATTCTTGAGGGAAACCGACTGTTTTTCTCAGATGTAATGGAAGAATGGGAACTTAACTATGGCTTCGCTAAAGTACAGTTTTAGTACGACTAACACGACCTTAGCGGCTTTGTCAAGTATAATCTAGGCTGGTACGGAAATTACTGATAAAACTTTCTATTAGTACCACCGTAATGGTACGGTGTACATTGTGGGGTGGAACACTATACCATTTTTATTAGCACTGTACCATTCTGCGTATATGGAAGCCGAAAAAACGCTAAAAGAAAAAGTTTTTGATGCTTGTGATGCTATAGCAAATTCTGGAGAAAAAGTCATAAGGGATAAGGTACGGGAGTGTACCAAGGGTAGTGACCGCGATATCAGCAAGTACATTGCTGAGTGGAAAGCAAGCAAGGAAACTGCAATTACAGTCACAGAAACGAGCACTCTTTCGCAACAAGAGCAGGAATCAGCTGCAATAAGCGATAAGTCTGTACCAAATTCCGTACCATCTGCACAGGCTTACAGTACCACTCCAGAAGACGACATAGCTCTGGTTGCTCGTCGTGGTGCTGAGAGAGCAGCGGCAATGCTTGCAGCCGAGGATGCAGTAGTTGAATATCTATTAGAAAATCCGAATCAACTACCTGCTGACTTGCTTGTGAAAGTAGAACAGACACGGGCAAAGCTCAATCAAACAGTAGAAAGTAGGCAGGAGCAATACAATCCTGATTTTTTCGTACAAATGGTGATCGCGCAGTTTCAATAGGAGTCCCAATTCAGGTCAACACTGGCACTATTTACCTTGTCTTAATGGTGCTAATTGGTGTAATCATTGGCGCAAATGGGCTTTCCCTCATATCACTTGCTGCAGTGGTTTGTGGAGGAGCGATCGCACTCTTACCCAAGTCATCGAAGTTGAAAAGCCCGTCCTTTAAGAATGATGTAGAATCCATACCGATAGTGAATTCGCGGACTACGGAGCCAGAATCGAACAGGGGTTGGTTACTGTAACTTAATTCCTACCTAAACCTACCCAAAGTTTTTCTTTTTGGGTAGGTAAACGGCACTTTAATCAGCTGGTAAATAAAATTTTCGCTCTTGAAAGGACAAAGCTTAATATTTGTTTACGTGTATGGCGTTGACTTTCCTAATCCGATTAATTTATACTTTCCTACAGATAAAGACCAGCGAGAAACGCTTTGCAGATTTTGGGTCAAACCAAACACTCGTAAATACGTCTTTGCACACAAAGTCAAGATTTGACAACAATGCCTAAGTAAGCTTTGGTATTGTTTACACTCACCCAATCTAACAGGTTCTACTGGTGAGCCAGCGCTGCAGGAGGGTTTCCCTCCGTAGGCGACTGGCGAACCCGAAGGGTGACGGCTTGGTGAACACCGTTCGTACCATCAATAAGATGGTTAAAAGTACGAGCAAAGCTTCAGCACAAGCAGGAGAGTCCGATCCTCTCTATCAGGTAGTGGAGGTGGAAATCCTTCAGGGGAGAAGAGACTGACCGCTATCTCTTCGGTTGACCATCTTTATCCAGTTGTGGGTAACTTTGGGTAGACTTTATCGAGCGGCGCTAATCAGACTCAAGTGACTCATTCGCGGCTTTATCGTTCGACAGAAATGCGGCGAATTAAGGCGTCACTACTGGCAAATGGTTCCATCCTTGTCGTTGGGGACAGGAGATCACACGCGCTATTTCGACATGACGCCAGTGATTTTAATTGTTGGTGTGGTGTTTGCGGTGATGCGCTTTATGGCGCTTGGCACACATAATCCAGCATTGTACATTCTGGCGGGTGCAGCCGGAGCTTTATTTATGGGCGCATCTTATGCCATGCGAAGTATTCCAAAGGAGGGAAGAAAAATCCAATGATGGGCATTACCCACATGATAATTAGCTCTAGCGCGGTAAGTCCGATCATGCAGACGAACGACGCTAGGTTAATTCTTGTGGGAGCAGCAGCCTACCTGCTTCCGAATGAGGTCAATAAATTCAAAAAACCACCCTAAACATACAGGATAAAGCCGCTATGCTGTGTGTCAAGTTAGGGTCTTGACTTCTTTCAACAGATTGGGGTAGCGATCCAGCAATTTAAGTAGTTTCACTAGTGCCAAGGATGGCCTGGTCTTGCTACTTTCGTATCTGGAAAAAGCATTAACTCCTGCGCCAAAAATCTCTCCGGCTTCCCGTTGGTCTAGGGCGAGCTTCTTGCGAACAGTTGCGATAAAATCCGGATCGATAATTGCCGCATTTACCTGCTTGTTAAATTCCAACATTTCCGCACTGACGCGCTTTGATTCCACCATACCCAAAACGGATTCGCTGCAAGCAGGACAGAAGTCGCCAGTCACTGCCGCAATGATGGTTGATTCACCTTTATAAGTGTATGGCATATCGCGGGTATCATGCACCAGTTCCGCCTCTGCGCAAGATGGGCATTTCATAATCATAGCTCCTTAAACGATTTCTCATCCTCATACATGCTTTCCCGGCTGACCGCATAATCCGAAAGAGGAGGCGCATCATGGCGGTGGCTTTCCGCCCATGTCCGGAAAGCCGTGACCCACTCTTCTGCTGTTGCGGTTTCATGAAAGGGGCGTTCCTGTTTATCGATTAGTTGCCGCAGCAAGGTGTCTATATAGGGTTTCACCTGTTCTGGGGAAATATGGGTGATACTTGCCAGGACCAGAACGATATTCTCCAGCTCGTTTCGATGTTGATCCTGCAACTGTTGCAGGTGAGCATCAACCAAGGGTTCCTGGGTACTGCCAAAATAAGTGTCTGGATTCATAAGCTTCCCATCATCTCGTATGCGCTCTTTCTATTATGAAAGGTTTTAAGGTTTCATCAATGCTTGTGTATGGTTGGATCTAAGTAGGTGGGTGGGAAAATTTATAACTATGTCATTGCGAGCGAAACGAAGTGGAGCGAAGCAATCGCAAGGGTTTCGATCATTTTACATTTCGTTACATAGTTAGGTTTATTTGAGCCAACCTACTTAGGGAAATAATAGTGCGTACTATAGCGACAGATGTAGGAATTCTTTCTACATCTGTTGGATGATCTTAACTAAGACTTCGGATTATCATTTCTGATAGGAAGAGAATGGTAGCTGATATGTGCGAACATTGCCAACAGGTGATCGAACAGTTAGGAATTGACATTGAGCTTTTTTTCAGAAGGCTAGCAAATTTAGGTAGAGGAGAACTTAGCGAGTGCGATCAAGAGATTATTTGTCAATCTCTACTAGGGTACTCTCGAAAAGATATCGCACTTCAACTCTGTTTAGCTGCTGAAACCGTTAGAGATCGATTGTCTCGCTATATCTATTCTCAAGTAGCAGAGTTAATGCAAGTTGATCAAGAAGCGATCGCAGGTAACTGGGTTCTGATTCTAAATTTATTACTAAATCCCAGGGATAGTTATAAGTTAAATCCTGCTCCTCAATTAAACAGCGATAACTTTCAAGGGAGCTTTGGAAGACAAATTTTTCTTGATCCTTCTAATCAAGCGATCGCTCAGGCGCAGACGCAGGGGACGCAACTTTTTCAACAAGGACTTTACTATCAATCATTACATTGCTTTCTGAAAGCTTGGAAAACAGAACAGTCAGACTATAAAACTGGTAATCCAGAAGTTTTAATTTATATCAACAATTGCTTGCTCGAATGGCAGAAATCGCGTCTCCAAGAAAATAATATTAAAATTTATACGCTGGCTGTAGTTATTCCATTTTATCATAATCAGGGTTTGGTTGCACTTGAAATTTTGCGAGGGATTGCTCAAATTCAATTACAAATAAATTTGCAGAGCTTGGGCTTGAATTATCTAAAAAGACAGGATTTTTTAAGTACAATTATTCCTGAACAATTCTCTTCTTTAACAAATGTAGGTAATCAAATTGCCTTGCGGATTTTGATTGTGAACGATCCTAACAAGCTGTACAATCCCTACAACCAAACAGCAGAAAGTCTAGCGAATTTGGCGCTCCCATTAAACTTAATGGCAATTCTCGGTCATGAAGGAAAGTGAAATGACTAAAAGAGCGTTAAGTTTTTATGCTAAAAAAGGTTTAACCCTGGTTAATTATAGTAGTACATCCAATGAGCTTTCTAGTTTGTTTGAAGATGAAAAATTGTGCTTTTTTAGGCTCACAACTCAAGATAGCATCAGCGCCAAGCAATTGATTCATTATTTGGCTGACATTTCCTCAGTTGACAACCCTAAAAGAGTAGCGATTATCTACAACAAAAATAGCAGCTATAGCACCTCTTATAGAACCAGTATTAAGAAATACCTTGAGCAATATAGCCAGCAGTTCCTTGTTTTGTCAGAGTGTGACTATCTCAGTGAAGATTATTATCAAATTCGAGAGTATTTATCCGATATTAATCTGCAGAACGTTGATATCATTATTGTCATTCCTGATGGGGGAATTGAACCAAATTCTCTCAATAACACTGCACTCATTAGTCGGCTCAATCTGAACAACTGTTTAATTGCTGGTTCCGCCACATTCTATCAAGAGAATGTTTTGCATTGGATGCATGAAAATCGTCAGTATGATTCAATCAATCCAAATCAAGGTCAAATTATCGCTTGTATTCCTTGGCATTGGCACAGTCAAATAAATGGCTGTAATACTACCAATATCATATCTCAGCAATTTTGTCGCCTTGGCGCTCAACTTTGGGGAGAAGAAAATCTCACATGGCGCAGTGCAACCGCGTTTGATGCAGTGTTGATTATTCTCAGAGTTTTAGAACGCTATCACAACCAAACCAATCAACCGTTACTAAATAGCCACTCTCTCATGGAACTAATGGATCAGTATTTCAAACGACAGCAAAGCGTAGATCAGGGAGTAACAGGAACTATCAAATTTGATGAAAATGGTGATGTCTAGCGACAAGCCGCTCCGCGTCTACGCATTGAACCGCCGTCAGAAATAGTTACCGTGAAATGGAATGCTCAACAACAAAAATGGCAATGGTCGCATTTACGCTCAATGTAGGAATAACTTGATGGTTTGCACATATTTATCCAATCATCCTTAACTGTTAATTATTATCTAATACGGTTCAGTAGTTGTTTACCTACCCTCTACCTATGTAGAGACGCGACGCCAGTCGCCTACGGAGGGAAACCCTCCTACAGCGCTGGCTCAAATTTCGCGTCTCTACACAACCTAAAATTCCCACCAATCATCCATAACTGCTAATTATCTACACTCGTCGCAAAACTTTCTACATCTGAAGTAGAAATGTTCTCAATTCTATTAGTAGGCTGTATTTAACGAATCGAGGAAATTACAATGTCAACTGTTAATACCGTTCAAAATAATCATTCCATGAACACTGAACGTTGGCAGTTTTGGATCGATAGAGGCGGCACGTTTACCGATATAGTGGCACAAAGGCCAGATGGTAGAATCATCGTTCACAAATTGTTGTCGGAAAATCCAGAACGTTACACAGATGCGGCAATTCAAGGTATTCGAGATATCTTAGGAATTCCATCTGATGCGCCAATCCCGACTGAGCAAATTGCTGTTGTCAAGATGGGAACGACGGTGGCGACGAATGCACTATTAGAGCGTCAGGGCGATCGCACTCTTTTACTAATCACCAAAGGTTTCCGTGATGCCTTACGCATTGGTTATCAAAATCGTCCGAACATCTTTGCGCGTCACATTGTTTTGCCCGAAATGCTTTACGAACGGGTGATTGAAGTCGAAGAACGCTATAGTGCTCAGGGTGAAGAACTGATGAGCGTTCAAATTAATCCTCAACTTCTACAATCGCTACAATCAGCATACGACGCTGGCATTCTTTCTTGTGCGATCGCATTTCTGCACGGCTACCGCTATCCCAACCACGAACAACAAATTGCCGCTATCGCCCGTGAAATCGGTTTTACCCAAATCTCAGTGTCTCATGAAGTCAGTCCATTGATGAAGCTAATTAGCCGAGGCGATACCACTGTCGTTGATGCCTATCTGTCTCCGATTTTACGGCGCTACGTTGATCGAATTGCTACAGAATTTCAAGCACCCATAGACGGTGCAGCACCCCAACTCATGTTCATGCAATCCAACGGCGGTTTAATTGATGCTAACCGATTTCAAGGCAAAGACAGTATCCTATCTGGTCCTGCAGGCGGAATAGTTGGAGCTGTGAAGACAAGCGCAATGGCAGGTTTTGACCGCATCATCGGATTTGATATGGGTGGGACATCCACCGATGTGTCGCACTATAACGGTGAATACGAGCGCTCATTTGAAACCGAAGTTGCTGGAGTGCGGTTGCGTGCGCCGATGATGTCGATTCATACCGTAGCTGCGGGTGGAGGGTCGATTCTTTCCTTCGATGGATCTCGCTGTCGAGTCGGTCCGGAATCGGCTGGCGCATATCCAGGTCCTGCTTCTTACCGTCGAGGTGGTTCATTAACGGTAACTGATTGCAATCTGATGGTCGGCAAACTTCAAGCTGCTTTCTTCCCGCCTGTGTTTGGCACTGAAGGTAACTTGCCGCTTGACACTGAGATTGTACGGCAAAAGTTTACGGAATTGGCAGCCGACATCGAAAAAACTGGTTTTCAACAACAGCCAGAACAAATAGCAGAAGGATTTTTAGCGATCGCAATCAACAAAATGGCAAACGCGATTAAGAAAATCTCGATTCAACGCGGCTACGATGTCACGGAATATACGCTTTGCTGCTTCGGTGGTGCTGGCGGACAACATGCTTGCTTGATTGCCGAAGCGCTAGGGATGACTCGAATTTTCATTCATCCCTATGCAGGGGTGCTATCTGCCTATGGTATTGGATTAGCAGATGTGCGAACTCTTAAAGAAAAGGCAGTGGAAGTTCAATTAACCGAGTCCGAACTACCCATGCTAAAACAAATGCTGACCACGCTTTCTATAGAGGGTCGCACTGAAATTGTTCAACAGGGTATAGATGAGTCTCAAATAGACGTTCTGCTCAAAGCACATCTACGCTATGCGGGGACGGATTCTAGTTTGGTTGTAGATTTTGGAAATGTGGTTTCGATGCGCGATCGCTTTGACCAAGCCTACCACCAACGTTACGGTTTCACGATGCCTAATAAAGTGCTGATGGTGGAAGCGGTTTCTGTGGAAGTGGTGGGACGGACAATCGACCTTGAAGAACCGATGCTGACATCGAGCAGAACTACACCGCTTGAAGCGATCGCAACAGTACAAATTTACACTAAAGGTAACTGGCATCATGCCCTCGTTTATCAACGTGAAGATTTAAGACCAGGCGATCGGATTACAGGAGTCGCCCTGATTGTCGAACCCACCGGCACAAACGTCATTGAGCCTGGTTGGTGTGCAGAATTAACCGAACGCAATCACCTAATTTTGAGCAGGGAAGAGACGGAACAGCGGAACGTCTTTACGGAAGTTATTGCCCCCAACCCCGTTCTGTTGGAAATTTTCAACAATTTAGTGCGGGCGATCGCCGAAGAAATGGGCATCACGTTGCAAAACACAAGTTACTCCGTCAACATTAAAGAACGGCTTGATTTTTCCTGCGCCATTTTTGATCAACAGGGACAACTCGTTGCCAATGCGCCCCATATTCCAGTCCATCTTGGTTCGATGAGTGAAAGCGTGGGTAGTTTAATCCAAGCCAAAGGCAATACAATTAAACCTGGTGATGCCTATATTTCAAATAATCCCTACAACGGGGGTACGCATCTTCCAGATATCACAGTTATCACTCCGGTTTTTACCTCCCAAGCTGCAATTCCATTGTTCTACGTCGCCTCACGCGGACACCATGCCGACATTGGCGGGATTACACCAGGTTCGATGCCACCACACAGCACTACTATAGATCAAGAAGGCATCTTGCTGGATAATTTTCAGCTTGTAGAGCAAGGACGCTTCCGAGAAGCAGAATTACTAGAATTGTTGACAGCAGGTAACTATCCGGTTCGCAATCCCGCTCAAAATTTAGCCGATCTCCAGGCACAGATCGCCGCTAATGAGCGAGGCGTGCAGGAACTCCGCCGCATGGTCGAGCATTACGGACTGGCGATTGTGCAAACATATATGCAGCATGTCCAAGATAATGCTGAAGAATCGGTGCGGCGCGTGATTGATGTGCTTAAAGATGGCAGCTTTACTTATTCTATGGATGATGGAAGTGAGATCAAAGTCAAGATTAAGATTGATCGTCGCGATCGCTCTGCCAGGATTGATTTTACAGGCACCTCACCGCAGCAATCTACAAATTTGAATGCCCCGGTAGCGATTTGCAAAGCGGTTGTCCTTTATGTTTTTCGGACACTAGTTGATGATGACATTCCCCTGAATGCCGGATGCCTCAAACCTCTAGAGATCGTTATTCCAGAGGGATCTCTGTTGAATCCACAATATCCTGCCGCAGTCGTCGCAGGCAACGTCGAAACGTCGCAAGCGATCGCAAATGCTTTGTATGGTGCGCTTGGTATAATGGCAGCGGCTTGTGGCACGATGAACAATTTTACCTTTGGCAATGAGCAACACCAGTATTATGAAACCATTTGTGGTGGTTCTGGTGCCGGGGCAACCTTTAACGGAACTGATGCTGTTCAGACGCACATGACTAACTCACGCCTCACCGATCCGGAGGTGCTAGAGTGGCGATTCCCGGTTTTAGTGGCAGAGTTTGCCATCCGTCCTCATAGTGGCGGAAATGGAAAACATAAGGGTGGAAATGGAGTGATTCGGCGGATTCAATTTACGGAAGCGATGACTGCTGCAATTTTATCAGGTCATCGCGAACAGCCGCCGTTTGGGTTAGAAGGTGGCGAACCGGGGGCGATCGGGCGCAATTGGGTAGAACACCGTGATGGGACAATCGAACCCCTCGCTAGCAAAGCTGAGGTTCAAATGCATCCAGGCGATGTATTTGTGATTGAAACGCCAGGAGGCGGAGGATTTGGTCAATCGCTTCGCTCAAATTAAAAATTAAAAATTAAAAATTAAACCCCACGACGCTCATTCGTGGGCTTGAAATAAGGACGCGAAGTCTGTCGAAAGACTTGGATCTTCTTCGTGTTCTTCTCCCAATTCCTCGCCGCTACCGCTTCGATTATCGCGAACGCGTCTTCGTGGTTCAAAAATATTTATGAACCGCGAAGACACGAAGAGCGCAAAGGTCAAATGTCGAAAATTGGACGTGATTTTCCAAATTCTTTACATAGCAGGAAAGGGCTAGTCCTACTTCATTTTTTCAACAGTTGCCAACATTCTTGAGCGATCGCCCAATCTTCCTGAGTCTGAATCACCAGTACCCGCACGGTCGAGTAAGAGGTAGCAATATCGACATCAACAGGTTTCTGGGTATTTTTTTCTGGATCTATTTTTAGCCCCAAAAATTCAAAGGCTTCACAAGTGGCAGCGCGAAGTTCCGGATCATTTTCACCCACACCTGCAGTAAACACCAAGGCATCCAATCCCTTTAGACTAGCCAGCATAGCACCAATATAAGACCGCAAGCGATGGACGTAGATATCCCAAGCAAGTTGAGCGCGGGAATTTCCTTGAGCGATCGCTTCGTGAATGGTGCGCATATCGCTAGATATCCCCGAAATTCCACGTAAACCAGAAGCCTTATTTAGAACATCGTCTAGCTTGTCTGCAGAGTAATCAGATTGCTGCAAAAGGTAAATAAGAATACTTGGGTCAACTGCACCGCAACGACTGCCCATCATCAATCCATCCAATGGTGTGAAGCCCATCGTTGTGTCTATGCTACGACCATTTTCAATTGCCGCTAAAGAGCAGCCGTTACCCAAATGACAGGTGATTAAGCGCAAGGATGCTAGATCTCGATTCAGTAGATGAGCAGCGCGTTGAGAGCAGTATTGGTGACTGATGCCATGAAATCCGTAGCGACGGATACCTTGCTCTACCCATTCATAGGGACCGGGATAAATCGCCGCCGCCTCAGGGAGATGGGCATGAAATGCGGTATCAAAAACAGCTATTTGGTTGACTTTTCCCAAGTGTTGCTCAATCGCCTCTATACCTTCTAAATTTACAGGATTATGTGCAGGGGCGAGGTTGGCTAGACGAGCGATCGCCTTTTTAACATCCTCTGTAATCACTACACTCTCACGATAATCCTGTCCCCCATGTACCACACGATGTCCCACTCCATCAATTTCTGATGGCTGACTAATCACTTGAGTGGAACCTTGCCACAGCGTATCCAGCATATGAGCTATAATTTGCTGCCGGGAGTCGGCTGAGATTTCTTCATGCAGTCGTTTACCCGTAGATGTTTTCACCTCGATTTCTGCCATGTCCTTGATGATGGCTCCAGTCTACTTTCGCGAACCAAAGCGGCTGGGAAGCTTCTTCAAGAAAAGCCTCTCCGGTAATGTCATACAGACAACTTTTTTGGCTACTCGATCCAGCATTTAGTACCAGTATTTTCATAGTTAGCAGTTAAGGGCTAGTAGTTGCGCTTTAGCGCGCTAAAGCGCAACTACGAACTTTAATATATTTTTTATGTCTACCAATTTATCACTTTTCCAGCTTTTCCCAGCGAGCAATAGTGTTAATGGTTGAAAAACTCTTACTCATAACCGTTGCGATAAAAATCATATTTTATTTTTGAAATATACGTAGGGTGGGCACTGCCCACCAGATCCGGGTTTCGGTGGGCAGTGCCCACCCTACATTACTTAAAATTTTTCCTGAATGATTTAGGACTTACGCACTTTACACATTGACCATCATGCGATCAATAAGGCTTATTAACCTAAAACTCTTGCCGGGGCTCGTTCCCAGACTCTGCCTGGGAATGAGATCTTGGAGGCTCGGCACCCCGTCAAACCAGGAGGCAGAGCCGACAAGAAGAGCATTACAAGGCAGAGCCTTGTAACGAGAGGCAATTCATAGTTTGTCGTTTCTGTCAATGCGTAATTCCTATGATTTAGGATTCCTATAATAATTTTAAATTAAATTGAAATTGCTATTGCATCTTCCAAAAGAATAGTTTCAGTAAACCAAAAGATTTATATTTATTAGTAATCCCAGAAAAATGTGATGAGATTCACCAGCTAATAGTAGAGAAGTAGACAACTTGGAAAAATAAATTTATCTTAAGGAATAAATGCCGCCTAGCAGAGGATAATACAAGGAGTAATAACATCCAGTGGTTAATGTACGCACAAGTAGGTGACTAATATTAGGAATGCTATCTTAAAGGCAAGGGCATTCGTTAAAGTTTTCAGGAAAACATTATGACTGCAACGCTGGATACACCGAATTTAATTGAATCATCGCTAGGAAAAGAAGCAGAAGAATTGCTTACGTACAAAGCAAAAGTTTCTAAAGATTTATTACATTTACCAGGACCAGACTTTGTAGAGCGAATCTGGATGAACAGCGATCGCAATCCCCAAGTTTTGCGTAATCTACAGCAACTGTATTCTCATGGTCGTCTGGCAAATACAGGCTATATTTCCATTTTACCAGTCGATCAAGGTATTGAACACTCAGCAGGTGCATCATTTGCTCCCAACCCCATCTACTTTGACTCGGAAAATATTGTCAAGCTGGCAATTGAAGCTGGTTGCAACGCTGTTGCTACGACTTTGGGAGTGTTAGGCAGTGTTTCGCGCAAATACGCCCACAAAATACCCTTTATTCTCAAAATCAATCACAACGAACTTCTCACTTACCCCAATCAGTATGACCAGGTGATGTTTGCCGATGTGGAACAAGCTTGGAATTTGGGTGCTGCTGCGGTAGGTGCAACAATTTATTTTGGCTCAGAGCAATCCACGCGGCAAATTCAGGAAGTAAGCAAAGCTTTTAAACGCGCCCATGAACTCGGGATGGTAACTATTCTGTGGTGCTATCTACGTAACAACGCTTTTAAGCAAGATAAAGACTATCATATTTCCGCTGACCTCACTGGACAGGCGAACCATCTGGGTGTGACGATTGAAGCTGACATCATTAAACAAAAGCTGGCCGAAAATAACAATGGGTACGGTGCAGTTGCTAAAGCGACCGGTGACAGTTACGGCAAAACCAATGAGCGGGTTTACACAGACTTGACAACCGACCATCCCATTGATTTAACTCGTTACCAGGTGCTAAATTGCTACTGTGGACGTGCTGGGCTGATTAATTCTGGTGGGGCGTCTGGTAAGAACGATTTTGCGGAAGCGATTCGCACTGCTGTGATTAACAAACGCGCTGGTGGAACGGGATTAATTTCCGGACGGAAGACGTTCCAGCGTCCCTTCGAGGAAGGGGTAAAGCTGTTTCACGCTATCCAAGATGTGTACTTGTCAAAAGATGTGACTATAGCGTAACCTCCGCTTCAAAACTGGTGCTACCCCCAAAGGACACACGTAGGGGCGGGGTTCCCCCGCCCTTAAGGGGTTCCCCCGCCCTTACACTCATCTTGTAGCCTACCGGATAATCGTGCTGTAATAAGTGACAATGTTTACCTTACTTTATATATACTCTTAACCAGCCTATAGGCAGAAGTCAGCGGAAATGCAAAATTCGTAAGATTCAAAGCGTGAATTCACAAATCTTGGAGGGAATTTCCTAAATGTTGGAAATTAACAGAGTATTTAATCAATTGCGCCGCAAAATTGCGATAATCATGCTGGCTGGTTTAGTTTGGCTGATTAGTATACCTGCTACCTCAGTTCAAGCCGCAGGTTATTATTCAGGGGATTACGCAAGCAAAGAACAAGCAACTACGGAAGTAGAACAAAAGATCGGAAAGAACGCCAATATTACACCAGATATCGGTGGCGAAGACTATCTTGAGAGCGGTAAGCGAGCAGCAGAAGTGATTCCTAAGGATTTGGGAACTGGAAGTCGCCAAAAAAATCCCGGAGAGATGCTGAAGAGAGCTGGCGAGGAATTGGGTAACGATCAGGTTCAGCGGGTTTTTGGGTCACAAGACTATGAGCGTAGCCCAGTTGAAGAAGAACTTGCCCGCAATAAAGCACAACGTGGGGACTAGGAATAAACAGGTTTGAGAACAGGCAAACGGCGAACTTTTTCTTGAAAAGGAGCTATGTCTCTTGACAAGCCGCTCTGTGATCATACGCATCACGTTGCAGCTTTGCAAAAGCTGATTGAATTAGCCAGTTGAGTTGACTAACTATGTCTTCTCAAATGGCTATTTTTTATAAGAGAGATACCGAAAACTTCACCAGATGCAGGACGTGCAGGCGATCGCTTTCTTCGTACTTTAGGCGTTTGAGTTGAAGGCTAGTACCGCTCTCGCGGAATTAAAAATTAAAAATTAAAAATTAAAAAGCCTGAAATATAAGGGTTTTGGCTGTTTGAGATGGTAGCGTTATTTCCGCCGTCATGTACTAGTACTGGACTTTAGAGAAACCAGAGCGATCGCCTACTCTCCTCACCTGATGCTAGGGCGTTGCTGAATTAAGGTATGAATCCGGATGTAGAGACGCGACGCCAGTCGCCTACGGCGGGAAACCCGCCTGCAGCGCACCGCGAGAATTTTGCGTCTCTACATTTATTTTTTGAACATGTATGACTGAGAGTGCATAAGTTGAGTTCACTTACACCTACTTAAAAATAGAGCGAAACGGACTTATGTCCGAGAGCACTTTAAAACTTTACTTAGTTGAGGTGATTGATGTCTTACGCACTATAGCAATTCCCACACAATCAAAATTTTGTCAATGCGTAAGTTCTACCTACGACATTCACCCGAGCAATCGGGCTTGACTTTTTCTCTGACAACTATAAGCTAGCTCAAAGAAATTGTTGAGAAAATTGTCAGAGTAAAAGCAGTTCAAGAGTACGAGGATAGCGATATGACTTTTACAAAAGCAAAGACAACTGCATCTCAAAGTGAAGTAAAAATCCTTAAAAGGAAAAGCTTAGTAGCTCGATGGCTCAAAGATGAAAATTCTAAACTTTATTGTCAATGGGTTGTTGAAGATTGAACTAGTTCAATGCAACAGCATACATGACTCGCAGCATCTTTGAATTCAATAAAAACTAAGTTATTAGGAATGTAAACGCATATTTTTTCACGAGATAGAAACCTCATGCTTCCACCACACAAAGGACAAAATTATTCCATTGTTGAGCGTATTAGCATTGCTTCAGCTTATATTGTCACTTTCTACTTCATGAGTCTCATAATTATTCCTCAGAATATTCCATTTCTAGGAAATAATGTTTCGTCAGAGTCTACGGCATTTATTGATTAAATGGTTGTTTAAAGTCCCGAATGTCAGTAGACTGAAAAGTTTTGCGCCTTCGCCCGCCGTCACGCCAAGGCAATCGGGTGAGGGACTTTGGAGACAGGTGAGATGAGTTGTATTAAAGCTCAAAAAGCCAACTCGCAACTGTGACAATGAAATTGCAATTTTGCCGATGCTTCCAACGCCGAAAGTTCCCGCAGCAGTTGTCACAGAACTTTACCGAGAAAGACGTAGCGTTGAAAATCTGTTTCAAAGTGTGACGCAAAATTACGAGTGCCAAATTCAAACTTTGGGCTATCCAAAAGCTGCATTATTTTCGTTTTGCCTCGCATTAGTCGCTTACAACATTTTAGCAACCGTCCGTGGGGTATAAATATACATCCCAGCTTAACGCCTAGGGTAATGCCCTCCAAAATCTGTAACAGATTTTACAGCAGAGCAATTTCTTAAAGGAAAAAATAGAAAATATTCTACCAAGATTAGGCTATCCTGAAAAGAATCAGAGATTTGTCGAAATGTTGTCACGATGAAGCTTGCAGGACGAGTCAGTCAAGTAAAGCCTTCTTTAACCTTAGCCATCGCCGCGAAAGCTAAGGCAATGAAGGCAGAAGGAATTGATGTTTGTAGTTTTAGCGCCGGAGAACCAGACTTTGACACCCCAACGCATATCAAAGCTGCGGCAAAAAAAGCTTTGGATGAAGGGAAGACCAAGTATGGACCAGCAGCAGGAGAACCAAAGTTAAGGGAAGCGATCGCCCACAAGCTCAAAACCGATAATGGTCTTGATTACAAATCAGAAAATGTCATCGTCACCAACGGCGGTAAACATTCTCTGTTCAACTTGATGTTGGCACTGATTGAATCAGGTGATGAAGTCATTATTCCCGCACCCTACTGGCTCAGTTATCCTGAAATGGTGACAATTGCAGGTGGAAAGCCAGTAATTGTTAATACAGATGTTGTCAGTGGATACAAGATTACCCCCGAACAACTGCGCTCGTCAATTACACCCCAAACAAAGCTCTTTGTCCTCAACTCGCCATCAAATCCCACTGGGATGGTTTATACACCGGATGAAATTAAGGCGTTAGCAGAGGTAGTGGTTGATACCGACATCCTTGTTGTTTCCGACGAAATTTACGAAAAGATTCTTTACGATGGTGCAGAACACGTCAGTATTGGTTCGCTTGGCGAGGAAATTTTTGCCCGAACCCTGATTAGTAGCGGCTTTGCCAAAGCTTACTCGATGACGGGGTGGCGCATAGGTTATTTGGCAGGACCAAAGGAGGTAATTCAAGCTGCGAGTACCATACAAGGACATAGTACATCGAATGTGTGTACCTTTGCTCAGTATGGTGCGATCGCTGCTTTGGAAGGTTCACAAGATTGTGTAGAAGAAATGCGCCTAGCTTTTGCTAAACGGCGACAGGTGATGTTAGAAAGACTCAACGCCATTCCCGGACTGAATTGTCCGCAACCAGACGGCGCTTTTTACATGTTTCCAGATATCAGCAAAACAAAACTCAAATCTCTAGAATTTTGTAACGCCTTACTGGAAAAAGAGCAAGTTGCAGTCATTCCGGGAATAGCCTTTGGTGCTGATGACAATATTCGCCTTTCCTACGCCACCGATATGGCAACAATTGAGAAGGGGATGGATAGATTGGAGAAGTTTGTTAAAGAGTGTTAGTTGTTAGTTGTTAGTTGTTAGTTGTTAGTTGTTAGTTGTTAGTTGTTAGTTGTTAGTTGTTGGGTGTTGGGTGTTAGTTGTTAGTTGTTAGTTGTTAGTTGTTAGTTGTTAGTTGTTAGTTGTTAGTTGTTAGTTGTTAGTTGTTGGGTGTTAGTTGTTAGTTGTTAGTTGTTAGTTGTTAGTTGTTGGGTGTTGGGTGTTGGGTGTTAGTTGTTAGTTGTTGGGTGTTGGGTGTTTTTTGTTAGTTGTTGGTTGTTCTACTAACCACTAACCACTAACCACTAACTACTAACCACTAACCACTAACCACTAACTACTAACCACTAACTACTAACCACTAACCACTAACCACTAACCACTAACCACTAACCACTAACTACTAACCACTAACTACTAACCACTAACCACTAACTACTAACCACTAACCACTAACCACTAACAATTAACAACTATCTAAAAGTTCACAGGTGGTAACGGTGTTCCTTGGCTCTTAGGAACATTTACTACTTTTAAAGCAGTTGCGATCGCCTTTACATCTTCTTCTAAGTCCTGCACTTGATCGTTGTCAGAAGGACAGCTAATGTCTGGCGATCGCTCACCACCAAGACTTACGGTAGTCGTAGTACCAAAAGAAACAGATTTTACGCAGGGTTCTACTGGCAAGTCTGATAGTGGTTCAGGATCTCTTAGGTCACGAAAAAACCTTGTCGTTAATTTTTCTGAAAGTTGACCTTGACCAGACCCATTTCCATCGACATAACTAACGAATCCAGATGGCGATACATAGATGCGGTAGCCAATGGTGTTGGTTGAGCCGCTATTTAGGATAACGGCAGTATTACTGGTAACAAGCGCCATTGACGATTGAGACGAAAAAACTAACAATGACATACCTGCTAGTCCCAGCAAACTCTTAGAAAAAAACTGATTCATTTTAAAAACTTTTATTATCAAAGTTTGATAATAAAATTATATCATGACAAGTTTCAGAAACTTTCGTGCTTGTTAGTTTGTCACAATTACTGCTTCAATTAAGCCTCTAATAAAATGTTGCAGAAGCTTGTAAGTGCTTACGATGTTCATTAGAAGGCATAGTATGTATTACACCGATAGCGTTTAAGCCCCACTCAAGATTATGGATGCCTATTATAAGTGTAATTATAGACACAAAAATTACTAGGGCAGTAGTCCAAGGATCTCTCTGGTACATAGACTTTGTTAGGACTTAGGCATTGACAGAAATAATTAAGTATGGATGCGGATTTGTCCGGCAACAAGTAAACCACAATTTGACCGTAGGGGCGGGGTATCCCCGCCCTTACAATGTGGTCAATTCTGTTTGAATTTGTAGAGCTTTATTAAATGTAAAAAAGAATACACTACTCTGAGCAAATAATGTGGTCTATTTACCCTAATTGCTATAAGTAAAATATTTAATCACTCTACCAGCGGATGACAACTTTGCCAAAATGTGCAGCACTCTCTAGATAAGCCAGCGCCTCCTTGGCTTCGGTAAACGAAAAGATCCGGTCTACCACAGGTCGGAGCTTTGAAATGGCGATCGCCCGATTCATCGCCTCGAACATATGGCGAGATCCGACATAAATGCCCTGAACCCGTACGTGTTTATGCAAGATAGAAATAGTGTTAACATCACCTGCTGTACCAGTCAGAACACCAATCAATGCAATTCTACCGCCGTAGCGAACAGCACGTAGTGATTTAGACAGGGTTCCAGCGCCGCCAACCTCAACAACGTGATCCACACCTGTTTTGTCTGTCAACTCCCAAACCTTTTCCTCCCAGTCAGGGATAGTTCTGTAGTTAATACCGACATCTGCTCCCAACTGTTCCGCTTTATTTAACTTCTCATCGCTGCTACTAATCAGGATAACTCGCGCCCCCATTATCTTGGCAAACTGCAACGCGAACAGTGAAACGCCACCCGTTCCCTGCAATAGCACTGTGTCACCAGCTTTAAGTTGCCCCTCTACGATCAGGGCATTCCAGGCTGTCACAGCTGCACACGGTAGTGTTGCAGCTTCTTCATCAGAGAGATGTTCCGGTACTTTAACAACCCCCTGTTCATCAAACACGACATATTCTGCCAACACCCCATCGATCGCTCCGCCTAGTGCTGAGTTCGCCTTTTCTTGGCTCAATTCACCTGATAAGAACTTTTGCATAAAAATGCCTGCCAAGCGATCGCCAACTTGAACCCGCGTTACACCTTCCCCAACGGCAACAACCTCGCCCACGCCATCAGAATTTCTTCAATGCGTGATACCCGTTCTTGTAATCGCTCTAACTCACCCTGAT
Organism: Stigonema sp.; assembly: GCA_965249805.1. Classification (GTDB taxonomy): domain Bacteria; phylum Cyanobacteriota; class Cyanobacteriia; order Cyanobacteriales; family Nostocaceae; genus Stigonema. The sequence continues at coordinate 632,292 of CBDFMX010000002.1, read as the reverse complement.
ATTGCGGTAAATCGAGGAGGGTACGTTCTAGTGAATAGCCATATTCTGCCAACAGTTCGTCAGTTGGAGCTTTCAGTTTGGCAATTTCACTGAAAGTGTAAGGACGATTAGGGTCAAGCAGGGGCATAGGATTGACACAGACCAGTGTTGTCAGTTGTCTCTATTATCCTTCATCTTTTGGGTTAATAATAGCGATCGCATGTAAATGAAATTTTTGCTGTTAAAGCTGCTTCTTCGGTAAAAAATTTTGTTCTCGTTCGCGTTTTTGGTTTCAATACTTGTACTTTTGATTGAGTCAGAGCAGCGGTGGCGCTACACACCACCGCTACTCTTAACGGGCGATCGCCTATGTCAGCGCTACCACTGCTTCAGCCAAGATTAATTGCAACTAGCGGTAAAGAAAACGGTCGAATTAGCCCTGGTTGAACTACCGTTGTAATTTATAATCTTAGACTACTGGATTCCTACAGCTTGAGCAGTCGCGCTCAGCATGGCGGGATCAATTGAAATGCCTAACCCCTCAGCTACACGACGACCATAGGAAACATCTGCCCGGAAGAAGTGGCAAAGTTGACGCATTTGGATGTCTTGCCTTGCCTGACTGAGACTGCCGACGATGTTTTGAACAAGACGTTCCTGCTGATCGTTTGTCTGTAACCGATAGAGATCGCCTGCTTGGGTGTAATCGTCGTTTCCTTCGCGATGATCGTAACGATCGACGGCGACATCACCCAGACGCATAGCTGGCTCTGCATAAGCTGGATTTTGTTTGGGCGTACCCTCAGCACTATTGGGTTCATAGTTAGGAACGCTACCGCCGTTGTTTCCCAACGCCATGAAGCCATCTCGCTGGTGATGCATGACTGGGCATTTAGGCTGGTTGACTGGCAGTTGCTGATAGTTGCCACCTAGGCGATACCGTTGAGCATCTGGGTAAGACATGAGGCGACCTTGAAGAACTTTGTCTGGAGAGAAACTGACGCCACTAACTACAGCACTCGGGCTAAAAGCGGCTTGTTCAACTTCAGCGAAATAATTCTCAGGGTTACGATTCAGCTCCAGAATTCCCACTTCGATTAAAGGATATTCTCCTTGCTTCCAAACTTTCGTCAAGTCAAAGGGATTGTCTCGATGTTTTGACGCTTGCTCATCTGTCATCACCTGAATACACACGCGCCACTTGGGATATTCACCAAGGGCGATCGCATCAAACAGATCGTGAGTCGCATGGTCTGGATCTTCTCCCTTCAGCTTGGTCGATTCCTCCGAGGTCAAGGTTTGATGCCCTTGCAAAGTCTTAAAGTGAAATTTACACCAGACGCGATCGCCCTGAGCATTAATCAAACTGAAGGTGTGGCTACCGAAGCCGTCCATGTGTCGATAGGTTTTCGGAATTCCCCGATCTGAAAACAGGATCGTCACTTGGTGGAGCGATTCTGGACTAAGTGACCAGAAATCCCATTTTGCATTATGGTCTTTGCAATTGGTTTGGGGATTGCGCTTTTGAGTATGGATGAAATCAGGAAACTTGAGCGGGTCGCGGATGAAGAAAACAGGGGTATTGTTGCCTACCATATCCCAGTTGCCATCTTCAGTGTAAAACTTGACGGCAAAGCCTCTTGGGTCACGTTCGGCATCTGCTGAACCCTTTTCTCCTCCAACTGTAGAAAACCGAAGGAGGACTTCCGTTTTCTTACCAATCTCAGAAAAAAGTTTGGCTTTAGTATAGCTTTTGATGTCATGAGTCACTGTAAAAGTACCGTAAGCCGCAGCACCTTTGGCATGAACAACGCGCTCGGGGATACGTTCTCGGTTGAAATGAGCCAGCTTTTCCTGCAAGTGGAAATCCTGTATTAATACAGGTCCACGCGCTCCGGCAGTAAGTGAGTTCTGGTTATCGGCAACGGGGATACCGTCAGCAGTTGTCAATTTTTGGGGTTCAGTCATGGGTAAACAAGTTCTCAATTAAGTGAAGGAAGATTGCCCAGCATGACATTTTGGTCAGCTGACAAGCAGGCGATCGTTGATAGAGCGAGATAAGTCGTAGTCAAATCGAGTTCATATATAAATCATACTCGGCATGACTACGATTTGCAACAAAATTGTTTTGGAGCTTTGGGCGCATTTATGGGGGTGAAAAATAACCCTTATTTACAAAACAACTTATTAGGACTTACGCACTAGACAAATTGATCATCATGTGTATAACGGAATTCGGTCGTTTCATCTCGTAGAATTGACCAGATGGTAAGGGCGGGGTATCCCCGCCCCTACGGTGAGTCCAGCCCTTGCAGCTTGTTTCACTCATTCAGGATCTGGCGTAAGCGTTGCGATCTTCGTAAGCGTTGCGATCTTCCGGTACTCCGGCGTCGGAACGAGCGTCACCCGAAGGGTCATATTATGGTCTACCCAAATGAATATTGCGCTCCGCCCTAGGGAAAGTCGAAAATCGGGCATGATTTTCCACGAGTTGTAGCGATCGCTTGAATTTCAAGACAATCGCTACTTGCTACTCGCTGTCAATTTTCAACATCTCCGAATAATCTAAAATCCATCACTGTTAGTATTCCCACCAGACAAGCAACTATTCCCTTACCAGTCGCGTTCGTTCGGCAATTTTGCGAGCAAGCACCTCAAAATCGTGGTAGGCACTTTTAACAACCGCAAAATGAGTACCTATAAGTCCGGTGCATGACAGCATTTCTAGCTAGCTGTTGTAGGGCAACTATTGGATAATCAGGTTGCTTTAGCTCAATTGGTTGTGCAGTGATGTCTGTCGCTACTGAAATATGTACGCTCAAAGTTTCGTCAACTATCCGCAATATATCAGGAAGCGGACCGCCGATTTCTTTCTGATCTTTAATTGGGTCAGTTAACTCACCGCCATCAATGCGAAGAAATTGAATATAGGCACAAGGAACGAATTGTCTTGGGTCATTGCCCACCACTAGCACACCCATCCACGATAAATCCTGTCAGCTTTGATAGCCTCTACATAATCACCTTTTCTGAATCCGTGGCGTGTTGTAGTTCCACCATATTTGCGTCTAGTACCACCCTTTGACGGAGCCATTAAGTGAAGTTGACGACGCGAAATAGGTGGACGCGACACAATGATAAATTGTGCAGAAGTCACATTAACATCACCTATCCAACCCATGCTGTTTAGGCTTGTGATACCGTACTGCAACCAGTGAGTACAAGCTAGGGCAATGCCATCTACCGCGTGAGTTGCAGGAATTTGTCGAGATTTGTCTTCTTCGTCTTTGGGTAATCCCAAGTGTTTACGCAACCTTGATGTTTCCCATCCCTCAATAGTTGACACAGTAAAGCCTAGATTAATTCCAGCTTTTTTGAACTCTTCAAGTTGCAACTTCTGCCCAACCATTACCGGACTAAATCCTTTATCTCCCTTTGCCTGAACACTTTCTACAACAATGTGAGTAACAGGGTAAAGCTTCAGTAGTTGATTAACAACTTGCATTTCTAATTGCTTGTTAGCGCGAATGCTTGGTGGTATCTTTTTAGCACGACGATTGTCAAATCGCTTCTGACGATGAGCGCGACTTTTGTAGGGAAGTTTACGATTAATCCGCCGACCTCTTCTATTACGCCGCATCATCCTCCGCGCTCGTCATCCTGTCCTTAACAGTTTTGAATGGTAGCTCAATATGCAACATCAGCAAGGTGAATTTTGACGACTGGACGGCAAAACCTGAATATAGTTTACCGGGGTCAATCCCAACCACAATTTCTTGCAAGTTATAGCTGCTTGGTGGCTCTACTAATTGGACGTGAAACACGCCTAATTTCGACCATTTTTTGATAGCTTTGCCCTCTTTAAGCCAGCGTCGAGCGCGGCTTGAGGTTGTCGGCATTATACGGTTTACCTTGTGGATCTAAAACTGGAACTCGCATTCTCGTTAAGATAATCCTCTTTTTACAGAGTAGTAGTCCCTGACGCTCGTGCCTCGCTAACGCTTCGCTAACGCCCACCGCACCTAAGATGATCTTGGCTTTACGATAGCGCTTCTAACAAGGAAGCTTAAAAATAGCCGGACTAGGGAAGTATCCGGTAGTTTGTACCAAGGTGCGGCTCTTCGAGGCTAGTCAAACACGTAAGACTTGCCTCCTACAAGCCCCGTCCTCCATAGGGCGGGGTTATTGACTGATTTGTCCTTCCCAGACCGATTAACCTAACTATATAGTAGTTGTCTGCTGCAATTGAGTGTCACTGTCTCTATGCTTATATCTTGCACCATTCGATAGTTCGTGTAGGGTGGGCACAAAGAGTGCGCGGTGAGACCAGTGCGCCTATGAGGGTTTCCCTCCTGCCGGATCTGCGTAAGCGTTGCGTTAGCGTAAGCGTTGCCTTAGCCGGTACTCCGGCGTCGGAACGAGCGTCACCCGTTGGGCGTTGGGCACTGCCCACCAACGTAAAAATAGGCATTTTGGTCAATGGTGGGCAATGCCCACCCTACAAAAATAGCGTTATTGCAACTGGTGCAAGATGTGAGTATGCTCAGAGCGAGCGGTACGTTCTAGTGAATAGCCATATTCTGCCAACAGTTTATCAGTTAGAGCTTTCAGTTTGGCAATTTCACTGAAAGTGTAAGGACGATTAGGGTCAAGTAGGGGCATAGGATTGACACAGACCAGTGTTGTCAGTTGTCACGCATCGGGGAGTGGGTTTCCTCAAAACTGCATAAGTTGCTTTGAAGTACATTTATATAAATAGTTTGCGTTCATAAAATTGTAAACCGACTTATCTATCTAAGGGTAGATTATTTGTATCATAGCTATCTTTATGAGGATTTTAAGTGATTTTAAATAACTAGATGTGAGAAGATGATTTTGTGAAGAGAGAAAATACATCTCTATCACGCCGAGAAAAGTTTGAACTAGCCAAATAAAACGGGCATTATCATACCCGCTTGCTAATTTACTTCTTACTGTGTTCAAAACCATTTTTTGACGAGAACTTGAGTATTATTCCGAGAACTCCGAGGCTTGTGTTAATCTTCAATTCGCGTTACTTATTGGGTTTGAACGCTTGTAACTGGCATTTTAGTATAACGAGTACGACGGTAGAAGCCCTAAGAACTTTGGACTAGACCTTAGGAAAAACTGGGATGTGTTTAAGTCGATTTAATCGACTCAAAATTGCCATTTTCCCAGATGATAACAATTGACATTTTCCGAACTCTAAAAGTAATTGGAGAGAATTATGAACGGTAAAATTCAAAAAGGTTGGCAGATGGGCTTGCTTTCTGCTGTTCTGCTAGGCTTGAACCTACCTTCGCCTACTCTTGCACAATCACTATTAGCACCCCCTGAGGGAAGTGTGACGATACAGGGGGTTGCGGCCAACGGGACAGGTTGCCCACCGGGATCTGTTGTTGCTGCGATCACTCCGGATCGGAGTCAAGTCGAACTCTTATTCAGTAAGTTCTCAGCCGAACTAGATAAGAAACCAACTCAGTTTGATTCTCAGACAAACTGTACCGCTTCCATACAGCTCAAATACCCTTCTGGTTGGTCGGTTAGTTGGGATCGTGTTGAACAACGTGGTTTCGTCGATCTTTCTGGCGGTGCCCAAGGACAGATCAGAAATCGGTTCTACATTCCAGGAAATGGCGGGTTTGATATCAGCCGTGTTTACAACTTCCGGACAAACGACGTGGAAGATTATACATTTGTCCAAGATGCAATTTCCGACATATTCACAGAGTGCGGTGCGCAGGTCCCACTGAATGTAGATACCCGAGTTCGCCTCTATGGTACCCCCACAGGTTATAATACAGTAACCGTTGACTCAGAAACTGCCAAAGTTAGAACCCTTCTCCACTTGACATGGCGCCGCTGTTAATCCTGAAGAACGGTTGATTCGTTCCTTTCTTTGAAGCAGATATCAACTTATGCTTATGCGATCGCCTAGGCGGACTACATTGTTGAAACTGCTAAAGATGAACAAACAGGCTAATAGTTTTTAGTAACGGCTCCTTTTATTAAGAGTACGTTAATGTCAGCAAATATCTTCTCATATCTGGACAAATCTACTTACTTTGTCCAGATATTCATTAGACATCTGGTGAAAATGATTGTAGAGACGCGAAATTTCGCGTCTCTACAAGGATTTCAGGTAATGTATAATTAATTTTCGGAGATGTCTATTGATTGAGGAAGGTTTTTCACGAAGGTGCAACAGCCACTGCTGGATACTGCTGCAACACCTGCTTAAGATACTGCCCAGTATAAGATCTTGGATTTGCTGCCACTTCCTCAGGGGTACCCACAGCAATGAGTTCTCCCCCTTTATCGCCACCTTCTGGTCCCAAATCTACTACCCAATCCGCACACCGAATCACATCTAAATTGTGTTCAATTACTAAAATTGAATTACTTTTATCTACCAAACGTTGCAACACATCTAACAACTTGTGAACATCATAAAAAGATAAACCTGTCGTTGGTTCATCTATTAAATAAAGCGTCTTACCCGTAGCGCGACGCGATAGTTCTGTAGCTAATTTCACCCGTTGCGCTTCACCACCAGATAATGTCGTGGCTGGTTGTCCCAGTTGGATATAACCCAACCCAACATCCACCAAAGTTTGTAGTCTACCCACCGCTTTAGGAATATTTGTAAAAAACTCCAAACTCTCCTCAACTGTCATGTTGAGAACATCAGAAATAGACTTATCTTTGTACTTCACCTGCAAAGTTTCGCGGTTGTATCTCGCACCTTTGCAAACTTCGCACTGCACATAAACATCAGGCAAAAAATTCATTTCAATGACATTTACACCCTGTCCACTGCAAGCCTCACAACGTCCACCTTTGACATTAAAAGAAAATTGCCCCGGCTTATAACCCCTTGCCTTGGCTTCTACTGTTTGGGAAAATACATCTCGAATCACATCGAAAACGCCCGTGTAAGTCGCTGGGTTAGAACGCGGTGTCCTGCCAATAGGCGATTGGTCAATGACAATTGCTTTATCAATAGCATTCAATCCTTCAATTCCATCTATCTCTTTAGGACTCGGAACTTTCCGGGTAAGATGATGTTGCAGTGCGGGGTAGAGTAATTCATTAATTAGGGTAGACTTACCAGAACCAGAAACACCAGTGACAGCCACAAGCTTACCCAGAGGTATTTGCACATCTATATTTTTCAAATTATTACGGTAAGCATTTTCAATAACCAGACTACGCCCATTTCCTTCTCTGCGTTCTCGTGGAGTTGGAATCACCCGCCGTCCTGACAAATACTCACCTGTCAGCGACCTTTCCGCCGCCAGCAACGTCTGTAAATCACCTTGGGCGACAATCTCTCCCCCACGAACACCCGCACCAGGACCAATATCTACAATGTGGTCAGCAGCCCGAATAGTTTCCTCATCATGCTCTACCACAATTAAAGTATTACCCAGATCGCGCAATCTGGTTAAAGTTCGCAACAACCGCCCATTATCGCGTTGATGCAAACCAATACTCGGTTCATCTAAAACATACAAAACCCCAGTTAACCCAGAACCAATTTGAGTGGCGAGACGAATTCGTTGCGCTTCTCCACCGGAAAGCGTCATCGCTGGACGGTCAAGCGTCAAGTAATCCAACCCTACATCCAACAGAAATTGCAACCTAGCTTTGATTTCTCTGAGGACCAAATCAGCAATTTGCAACTGGCGATCGCTCAACTTAAACTTTTCAATCCTCTCCCGACTCTCCCGAATCGATACCCCAGTCAAATCCAAAATCCGGTACTGTCCCAACCGCACCGCCAACGCCTCCGGCTTCAATCGCTTCCCCTCACACACCGGACACGGCTGATCGACCAAAAACTGCTCCAACTTTTGCTTCATCAACTCCGAAGCCCCCTCATATTGCCTTTGCAATATCGGAAGCACCCCTTTATAACCCTCTCTCTGCGTCCTCTGCACGGCAGTTGCTTCACTTGGGGAAACCCCAAGACCGCACTGCCTCGCCTCTGCGGTTCCTTCCCCATACAAAACCACCCCTCGCTGATCTCCCGTCAACTGACTCCACAACGTCTGTAACTCAAACCCATAAATTTGCCCCACCTTATACAGCAACTCCAAATAATAAGAATTCTCCTTATCTGACCAAGGAGCAATTGCTGAATACACAGGCGCTTCCGGATCGGGTACCACCAACTCTGGTGAAAACCTTCTTAAACTCCCAAGCCCATGACAATGGGGACAAGCACCATAAGGAGAATTAAACGAAAACAAGCGCGGCGATAATTCCTCCATCACCGCCCCATGTTCTGGACAAGCAAAATTCTCCGAAAATACCAATTCTTGTTCAGTGTTAGTTGTTGGTTGTTGATTGTTAGTTGTTAGTTGTTGGTGAGTCAGCGCTGCAGGAGGGTTTCCCTCCGTAGGCGACTGCGATAGCGCAGCGTTAGCGAGTCCGCGAGCGTCACCCGAAGGGTTGTTAGTTGTTGGTTGGGTTTGATGTGTCGGTGCAGTAAAAACAATTACCGCGATACCACTTGATTGCTTAAGACACGTAGAAAGAGAATCAACCAGACGCTCTTGAATACCAGACTTTTTCACGAGGCGGTCAATCACCACTTCTATTGTGTGAGTAAAATTTTTATCTAACTCAATGGCATCAGACAACTCTCGCACTTCGCCATTTACCCGTACCCGCACAAAACCGAGTGAAGCAAGACTCGATAAAAGTTTGGTGTGAGTACCTTTTTTGCCGCGAACAACAGGGGCGAGGATTTGAAAGCGGGTGCGATCGGGTAGTTCCATAATGCGATCGCACATCTCATCGATTGTTTGAGGTGCGATACAGCGATCGCATATCGGACAATGAGGTTCCCCCGCCCGTCCAAACAGCAACCGCAGATAATCGTAAATCTCCGTCACTGTGCCCACAGTCGAACGGGGATTATGGGAGGTAGACTTTTGATCGATAGAAATCGCCGGGCTTAAACCCTCAATCGCCTCGACATCAGGCTTATCCAACTGTCCTAAGAATTGCCGCGCATAAGCACTGAGTGATTCTACGTAGCGGCGTTGTCCTTCGGCAAAGATGGTGTCAAATGCCAAGGAAGATTTGCCAGAACCAGAAACACCAGTGAACACAATTAGGCGATCGCGTGGCAATTCCAAGTCAATATTTTTCAGATTATGCTGCCTAGCACCCCGAATGCGGATGGTATTTTGGCTATTCTGGTTGGGGTGCGGAAGATGTCCGTTTAAGGATTCGGCGATCGAGGTGTTTGACATATCGACTTGGCTGAGAGACAGGGGCGGCACGAAACAGTTCTTAATAATATCATCGTTGCCCTGATTGTAGTAGAACAATAGTACTGTTTTATGTGGCGATCGCACCCCTCTATATATAGAGATCGCCCTAAGTTATGCTATACTGCGAACGGTTCAAAACTTCACTTAATATGGAACCTCTCTCCAAACCTCTCCCCGATGCGGGGAGAGGCTATTGAACCGGATGCGCGAATGTTAAATAAGTATAGTTTTCAGCCGTTTTTAGTATAAATTTGAGATATTGAGTTGAGATAGCGACAGAAGTTGCAAGATTTGGCGACTCCATCTCAATCGAAAGCGATCAATGTGTAATAGTTGTGTATCGATGGCATTAACGAGGCAGTCTTACCATGTTAGCCAGTGCAACCACTGATGAATTTACCTGGGAAAAGTTACCAGATGATTTTGTTTTAGATGACGAACCAGTGGATAACATTAATCAGCCACATCTTGCTGCTGCTTTAACAGAAAGCTTGGAACTGGCAGGACGATTGCCAGCCAATGCCTTAACTATGACTAACTACGGCATCTGTGCCACCTTAAATAACCAGTTTGTCGTGAAAGCGCCAGATTGGGCATTTGTACCATCTATTGGGGTGTCACGAGAAGAAGTTAAACGTAGTTATACCCCTCGACTCCAAGGTGATATTCCTGTCATGGTCATGGAATTTCTTTCTGACACTAAAGGTGGAGAGTATTCCAGTAAACCAACCTATCCCCCAGGTAAATGGTTCTATTACGAGCAAGTTTTAAAAGTTCCTAACTATGCCATTTTTGAGCCAGACAGGGGAGTCTTAGAAGTTTATCGACTAGATAATTCAGGTCAATACCAACTTCAAGCACCAGATGAAAATAACCGTCACTGGATCGCTGAAATGAATTTATTTCTAGGTGTATGGGAAGATATCCGAGCAAATCGCACAGGCTATTGGCTTCGTTGGTGGGATAAGCATGGGGAGCTATTGCTTTGGGGTTCGGAATTAGTCGCTCAAGAACGTCAACGAGCAGAAAAAGCCGAACAAGCAACACGGGACGCTATACCCCGATTGTTACAAATGGGTTTAAATGTTGAACAGGTGGCACAAGCTTTAGGTATACCAGTGGAAGAAGTAATGGCGATCTCTCAGGAGTAATTTCTGCTCGCACTCCCAATTACAGGGCGATCCCACTATTCATAGTAGCACAATAGTACCATTTTAGGTGGCGATCGCAATGCAATTGCGATGCTGCTAATGAGTTTAGGCTTGGTCGAGACTGTCAAGTTGATGCCGGGATATGAGTGGGTGCGATCGCTGCGACGGATACATCGGCAACAACAGCAAGATGAAGGGCAAACTATCTTGCCACTCTGAGAAGAAAGCCCGATCATTTATGCGTTGTAAATTGAAGCACTCTTCGGAGTTGGTTTAGGGTAACATCCTTTGCTTGGATGATTTGAACCATAGTTTCATATCTTTATGTTGACTTATATCTGTTTTCAATTGCATTGACGACATTATAAGGGCGGGGTACGTCGCTTCGCTCCAAATCAAAAATCACTCATTCAAAAGTCAAAATTAAGAATTATTTAATTACTTTTGACTTTTAACTTTTGACTTTTGAATTCCCCGAAGGGGCTGACCCCGCCCCTACGATTAAACCTCACGCAAAGAGGCAAAAATTACAACGTATCTCACAGATAAATTATCCGTTACATCTTGTACCGTCACCGTTGCCCTAACCACTCCACAATTTGCTGATTCACAACATCCGGCACTTCATCGTGAGGACAATGTCCAGCATTGGGAATGGGGAAAATTTGAATTTCTTTACCATTCTCCCGTGCCTTCTCGTAAATTTTGGCACCGGCAATTGGTGTCCAAGGGTCGTCTGCACCCCAAATCACCAATAACGGACGTTCAACTTTGGGCAATAGTTCTACAGGACTGGGACCAGGAGGCGCTGTGAGGATAGAGGCAAAAACTTGCAGTGCGCCAGGATCGCAGGAAGGAGTATAAAGTAAATCAACTAGTTCATCTGTGACGGCTTCCCGATTGCGATAAACTTGGTACAGAGTTCGGCGAATTTGGGCTTTTTGGCGGACACGGTTGAAGACAAACTTACCTGCGATCGGATGACCGACCAACTTATTAAATGCCCCCATGACAATGCGTAGTGGCGGGTTAAGTTCATGGGGACGATGACTCAACCCACCTGCACAGTTAATCAAAACACCACCTGCGGCAATTTCTGGATGTTCTGCCACTACGATCAAGCTTAAAAGTGCGCCGATGGAGTTACCGATAAATACGGCAGGTTCAAAGATGTGTGCAGCACAAAAATCCTTCAGCAGTTCCACCCAAACTTCTACTGTGTAATTTAACGGTGGTTTGTCGGAACCTCCGAAACCCAAAAGGTCAACGGCAAACACTTGGTAGCCAGCATTTGCTAAAACAGGAATATTCTGACGCCAATGTCCAATAGAAGCGCCAAAGCCATGCACCAATACCAAGGGTTTTCCAGTTCCCATGACGGTATACTGAATTTTATTACCCTGCCAAGTCCAATAGAGTTTCTCAAAGGTGGCTGTTGTTGGTAGCTGCTGTGTATTTACAGTCATTATTAAGATTCGTAACCTGTTTTCTTTTATGGTAATTTTTTCTGAGTGCAAAAAATTCCTAATAAAGTGGTATTTTTAAACTTATCCCAGTTGAGTTGAGGTGCAGTGTGGTTGCTCGCGACGTGTTTGTGGTGTTTGGGGTAGAGTAGAAGAAACGCCTCACCGATAAGCTTTGGCTTGAAGAAGATAAAGTCCCCAGTTTGATTTTAGCAATCACGAGTGCAACTACCTTCTGTCGCTACCTCAGTTCTTGATTAAAAAACGAGTTCATTTGAAATAAAAAAAAGGCTGAAGACATGGGAGATATATATTGTGAACCGTCCATCTTGATGCGTATTTACAGCAAGATATTGCATCATTTACCTATTTATAGTGGACTCACAAAACTTTCGTTCAACTCGCTGATCGATAGTCAATTTAAAAAGTGTGCTAGTCCAGTAGCTGCTAGGATGCTGAACGGCGTGTGTATTGAGGTTGAGCCTAACGACTATCATGGTCGCGTCCTGTATCTCTTTGGCACAAACGATCCTAAGGTGCATACAACGGCTCAGGCACTGCTGCGTCCCGGCGATCGTTTTTTGGATATTGGGGCAAACTACTCCTCAATTGGATTGTTGGCAGCAGATAAGGTGGGTTCAACAGGACAGGTTCACCTGTTTGAACCCCAACCGGAAATCTGTCGGTGTGTCGCAGCGGCGATCGCACAAGCTGGACTCACCAACGTGCAGTTGCACCCTGTCGCACTGATGGATTGCGACAGTGAAATGAAAATAGCGCGCCCCAGAGACCACTCTGGCATGGCTACGTTGATTGAATACTCCGATCAGAGCAACTGGGATTCTCAGATTGTTCCCGTCCGGAACATTGCTACGTATGTTGCGCCACTCATTGGCGACAACCCCTTTGGTGTCAAAATTGATATTGAGGGTGCTGAGCCTTATTTAATGCCTTGGCTCCTTAAACAACCAAACTTACGCTTTTTAATTTTCGAGGCAGTCCACAACCAACAACAACTTTGGGATTTTGTACAAGCAGCGAAGTTGACGTTATACGGGCTGAGTCGGCAGATGTTGACTCTACAGATCCAGCAGATCGAATCCTTTGAACAGATGAAGTTTTATCATGACCTAGTTGCGATTCGGCTACCTGATGGGCTGAAACCACCTAGGCAGATCAACCCTGACAAATTGGGGAAAATGATTGCACGGTATGAACATAAATAAGTCGGCGTGAATAAACACAACTATCTGTTCAGGCTGTTAGTCGTTAGTGAGCCAGCGCGCATGAGGAGGGTTTCCCTCCGTAGGCGACTGGCGAACCCGAAGGGTTGTTAGTGGTTAGTAGGCCGATCGCCTCAAAACATAACTTAATATAGTTATGTTTTATTGTGCCTACCTACTTAGTTCTTCGCTGGACTGCGATCGGTCTTTGTAAAGTTTCTTGTCGGACGGGCGTCTCGCCCGTTCATAGGTTGCAATAAAATCTGGTTTTTGCATTTTCAATGATTTGGCGATCGCAGAAGCGCCATTCGCGCTCGCGTGGTGGTCTGGAACTTGTAACTCTGTAAACCCAGTATCCAACATGGCAATTACTGGTAGTTCTAATAAGATAATGTACCTACCGTCAGCCTATGTAGAGACGCGAAATTTCGCGTCTCTACACAACTGATCAGCCCTAACTGAACCGTATTGAATTATTACCCACGCATAAAAGCTTCGGACTAATTGAGGATGCTCCGCATTTTTTACGAGTTCATAATTAAAATGCGTAGCGCGGTAGTCTAGTTGCTAGTAGCCCTCAATTACGAATTACGAATTAGTAATTATTCGGTCATTTTTCTCTTAGTCACTAAACCTTGCTAATAAATCCTCGCGAGAAGATTGTAACAACAAAGGAGTAAACTCTTCTGGTGGTAATGCCAACAAAGACTCAATAATTGCGTGTAGCTCTTTATCTAAAGCCCCAAACCGGACTCGGAGTAAATTTTCTATAGTCGTGCGACGTTCAGTCTGAACTCCTTGTTGAACTCCTTGTTGAACTCCTTGTTGAATTCCTTGTTGAATTCCTTGTTGAATTCCTTGTTGAATTCCTTGTTGAATTCCTTGTTGAACTCCTTGCTGTGTAGCTTCTGCGAGCCGTTGTTCGTAAATAGGCGATAATTGCATAATTAAGTCCCTATCCTCTACATCTATATTCTGACTCACTTCTAAAGTAGTCTTCAAGCTCAACAACAACTCTATGGCTTTGTCTCGTAAAGGATGATTTTTTGGTAGTGCTTCTACTTCAGCAACAGCCTGTTGTTGAACTCTTCCTTTCCCCAATAATCTCACCCAAAGGGTTTCTGGAGTGCGTGGTAATTGATGAATTGCTACTACTGCTGTTCTCAGAGAATCACCAAGAAAGTGGATTCCTGTTTGCCAGTTTTCTTCATCTTTAAAAGCCATAAATCCATGTAAAAATGGCTCGGAAGCTGTGGGAGAAAGAATCCATAACCTGGGTAAAGATTCTTCTTCTATGTTTATATTATTACTTTTTGCCTCCCGTTCCAATTGGGCACAAACGTCAAATAGCTTGTTCATACAACTGCGAACTTCCGACCGTTTTACTGCGTTCCGGAATGGCTCAAATAGTGCTTGTGTGGTGGCAAATCGCCCTAGTAATCCCAACGATTGTTTATCTATTTGGGGTTGTGCTGATGGTGCGAAATAAACATCTATTTCCCGTATTTCTCCTGCCACTTTCCGACTGGGTGTTACCTCCCCTAATGGTAATAAAAGTTCTTTAAGATAATCTTTGGCGAACTGATCGTATGGAAACCTAGTCATTTTTCTCTTAGTCACTAAACCTTGCTATACTGCGAACGGTTCAAAACTTCACTTAATATGGAACCCCTCTCCAAACCTCTCCCCGATGCGGGGAGAGGCTTAAGAACCGGATGCGCGAATGTTAAATAAGTATAGTTTTCAGACGTTTTTAGTATAATAAATTCTCGCGAGAATATTGTAATATAACAATTGTTGAAGACACCGGGTTTGTCACTCTGGCGATCGCAGAGTATCATATCATGTCCGGTTAATGACTTATTATATGAACCCTCACCCCGCCCTCTGGGCACCCCTCTCCCAAGCATGGGAGAGGGGACGGGGGCGAGGGCTGGATATCGTAACTGTTTATACGCACATGAATATCATCTCCGCTTGAATACTCATCATTAGGACTGACACCAGGACGCGGTGACACACCGGACACGGAGAGGTGTTGATGATAGAGCAAATATGGTCGGCTGAGCAACCGTTCGGCGAAATTCGCTTACCAGGCTACCCAACCAAGTTTGATTTTTGGATGTTGTCACCAACATCACCGGAGCAGGTCTGGACTCTTCTAGTGTACGCCTAACAGATTCCCATCTGCTAGTTCTGACAAGTGAAGAGCGCTCGCACGGGAAACTACAACCCGAAAACCGATGTTGTTGTTCCTGTTGTCCGGGTCGTTGTGGTTACGATACGCCGAACGGCAATTCCTGGGATTGTTGTTCCACGAACCTCCGCGCAGCATCCGGAAGTGCCTACCCCTTCTTTACATCTGTTGCAAACACAACCGATGTAAATATCTTTTGACGTAGCCTCCAGGTATCCCCATGTGCTAAATGGGCATCCCAACTTTGAATCGAGCGACGTGCGTCATCATACTCTATCTTACCCTGAGCGTAGTCTTTTTGCATCTGTCGTAATCTCTGCCGTCCTCGTCGCAGATTTTCAGTTCGCACCCGAATCCGGTCTGGTAGGATGCGAAATCCCAGAAAATTTGCACCGTGGTGAGTTTCAAATAGTTGGCTTTTCACTGGATGAAGCTTCAGCCTTAAAGTGACTAAGTATTCTTCTATTGCTTGTCTTGCTTCTAAAAGAATGTTGCGATCGCTCGAAAATAAGGCAAAATCATCTACATAACGGAGATATTTGTTAGTGAGGAGTTGCTCTTTGACAAAGTGATCGAAACCATTAAGATAGACATTAGCGAAAAACTGACTGGTAAGATTGCCAATCGGTATACCCCGTCGGCGTTGCAATGGTGAGAGTAAGCTATCTCCTGGAAAATGTTCGATTTGAGCGTCTTGGGGATTACTGTTATCAATAATTGTGTCTAATAACCAGAGGGTATCGCTACATTTGATTTTGCGGCGCAGGAGGGCCTTGAGAATAGCGTGGTCGATGCTGGGGAAATATTTCTTGATATCGCACTGAAGAATATAGGGACTGCAACGAGCAAAGGTGGTGAAGCGGCGCAATGCACGATGAGTCCCAAATCCCACACGATTCGCATAGGAATCGCCGATAAAAGTTGTCTCAAAAATGGGTAATATAATGTTGCATATGGCATGATGTACTACTCTATCTTTGTAGGGCGCAGCAGAAATCATGCGTGGTCTGGGTTCAAAAATCTCGAAGGTCTTGTAACGACCTGGCTGATAGGTTTTTGACTCTAATTCTCTTTTGATCTTTGGCAGTTCTGCTTCGAGGTTGTAGTTGAATTGTAAAACATTGTCCCGAAACCGCTTCCCCCGTTGAGCCTGACGTGCTGCTAAGACTAGGTTGGAAAAGTCTGTAATCTGGGCATAAAGATTATTGTATCGTTTCATTTATGGTTAACCAACGCTGATGCGATCGCCTTTTTGTCGCTGCTGTCTAATCCAGCCACCGAGTTCGTTACCAATTTCATTAATCAGTTCTCCAGCAAATTCGTATCGCCGCTCGTCAAACTCTTTAAAATCCAAGAGGAGCCGAGTTTGATGACGCAGAACATCTAATTTAGCATTTAATAGTTCTAACTGAGCTAACTTTTCTTTGGCATATCGTGCTAGAATAAGACCTTCGAGCAGGTCGTAAAGTCCACCGATTATCCTTTCTCCTAGGAGAAATTTGTGTTTTTTGGGCAGGCGATTCAAAATCGGCACATACCACTGAATGAGATCGTAGGTTTTTTGGATGATTGGCAAGTCGTGCATGTTGCAAAAAAGAGTACGGATCCAAAATTATAGATTATCCAACAAGCCACTTGTTGGATTTCACACTATCGAAGTAGGAAGCCCACGAGGTTGGGAGTTGAGCGGGGCGAAATTCCCAACCGTCCTTCAGGCGTGGGAGGAATACGACGCGACTTTAGTCGCCTTCAATATTTCTCACCCATCTTTCTATGACTTCACTTACGCTTATCCCTCTGTCACCAGCAATCTTTTTTAATTTATCCCAAGAACTCGGAGTTAAAGACAAATGTTTGCTTGTCTTCACTTCATCGTGCAAAGCAGGCTGATTTTTTATTCTCTTTTTCCCTTTTATTTTTGTTATTTCGCTTGACATAATTAGTTTATGGCTGTATACTAGAGTTATAGCAATCAGAGGAAATAAATGCAAGTACGATGGAATTTTAAATTGTTGCCTAACCAATCTCAGGAGGCAACTCTTGAAGACTGGTTGGTTACATTAAGAAAGCATCGTAACTACGCTTTAAGAGAACGTATTGATGGCTTTGAATTTAATAACAAAGACAACGAATTATCTGTTATTTACGCCTATGGTTCATCTTGTGAGATTGAGTCAAGAATTGAGTTTGGTTCTTGCTGTCCTCTTACTTGTCCAGTACTTAAGCATGGCGTCGTTCCTCATGACTTGAATCTTGCCTTTAAAAATACCAAGATTAAAGATAAGGAAACAAAAGAAGTTATTAAAACTGTTGTTAAATGGGACTCTGCATCTGGTATCCAGATGAAAGTAACCACACAGTTAAGAAAATCTCTGGACAATTTTGCAATAGTTGATTCAGATGTTTTGCAACGAAATATAGCCAACCTTGATACAGCTTACTCAAACTTTTTTAAACTTGGCAGAGGTTATCCTCAATTCATTAAGCGCTTAGATTCTTTTGAGTACAAGCCTGGACGTGTACTATTGCGCCACATTAGAAAGAATTATGCAACGGCATACCTACCAGGAATCGGAGATGTTAAGTTTCACTATAGCCGTGATTTATCTCTTATTCAAGACTTGAGAACATGCACGGTTAAGCGTGAGGGAGACAGTTGGTACATCAGCATGTTGGTTAATATTGCTGATGTATTGCCCGATGTTATGCCACTTAAAAAATGTAAATCAGTTGTTGGCATAGACGTAGGCATAAACAAGCTGGTTGCCTTGTCTGATGGTAGGTTTGCTGAGAATAAGAGAACTACTACCAATGCTAGAACTGCTAGGCGTTTATCCATGCGTCAACGCGCTATTAGCCGTAAGCGAAAGGATTCTAAAAATAAAATCAAAGCTGTCAATAAACTCGCCAAACAAAAGCATAAGCTAGCACAATATCGTGATGGTTATGGCTGGCAAGTCGCTAATACAGTGGTTAAGACTGCTGACGCTGTAGCAAGAGAAGACCTACGCATCAAAAACATGGTGAAACGCGCCAAACCCAAGCACGATGGGTTTGGCGGTTACAAGCGAAATGGCGCGAGTCAAAAGACTGGATTAAATCGGGTAATCCTTGATGCGGGATGGGGTGATATCTTCAATAAGATTGCATGGCTTGCTGTTAAAGCTGGTAAGCCAGTCATCCCAGTTCCGCCTAAACATACCTCGCTTGAATGCCCTAAGTGCGGTCATATCGATAAAGCTAACCGCGAGGGTGAAAAGTTTGTGTGTACTGCGTGTGAATATACTGAACATGCAGACACAAAGGCTTCTAGAACGATTGCTAGAAGAGTGGGGCTTGTCTTCCACAAAAATAAAAAGACACTACCTACGGACTGTGGGAAAGTTACGCTCAGTAGATATCAATCCTTACGGGTTGAGACTGAGAACCATGCCTATGGGGTTGCTGGTAATGGTGCCAGTAACTCGACAGTCGGATATTTAAGAGATACGGCAGAACCTCTTAAAGAATCCCATCGCCTTTAGGCATGGGAGTGTCAAAGAAAACATCTCTACTTTCTTGACAATATTCTAGGCTTTGTGCCATACTTAATACTAGTCGCTCCAAATTATGTAAAAATTATTTTTCCGCCTCCGGCGGAAGGGTGAAGAGAAAAGAAGAAAAAAGGGTAGAGGTAAAAGGGAAAGAGAGTAAAGAATAATTAAGTCCTCGCACGGGAAACTACAACCCGAAAACCGAGGCTGTAGCTCCTGAAGTCCGGGTCGTAGGGGGAACGATACGCCGAACGGCAATCCCAGGGAGAGTTGAGCCACGAACCTCCGCGCAGCATGCGTGAATGATTATCATTATCACTATTCTCTAACCATGCACTACCATCTAATGGCGATGATTCATAGTTTTCGTGCAAGTGATCGACACACCATTCGAACACATTACCGTGCATGTCAGAAAGACCAAAAGCATTATTCACCTGAAATTTACCTACGGGTGTAGTCTCTTGACGGTACTCGCCTTTAGAACCTGCACCATAAGTATATTCGCCGTTGTAGTTAGCTAACTCAGGAGTAATAGTCTCACCAAAGTGGAACGGGGTAGTCGTTCCAGCGCGGCAGGCATATTCCCACTCAGCTTCGCTTGGCAATCGGTAGTCGCGTCCGGTTGCTTTTGCTAGTCTAGCACAGAATTCATCTGCATCATACCAAGATATTGTTTCTACAGGTCGGTCAGATCCTTTAAATCGAGATGGATCGGGGTCGAGTTCGCGGTTAACTTGAGGGAAAGCAGCAACAGCTTGCCATTGTGCTTGGGTGATGGGGTATTTGCCCATAAAGAAGGGTGGAACGGTTACTTGGTGCTGGGGTCGTTCTGTGTCACGACTTTCCTTTTCAGTTTCGGGGGCACCCATTGTGAAGGTACCGCCAGGGATATCGACCATTTCCAGAGTGACACCGTTACCGAGGTCTTCTGTAAAGTATTGGGCTTGATGGCGATCGCGACTGATTGTAACTTGGCGATTCTTCCGGCGTCCTGACTGCTTGACTTCTACTGTTGCTACATCAAATTCAAAGGTCTGAAGCGGTGGTATAACGCATGTTTCTTCGGATACCCACTTCACCATTACAGGTGACAGCAGTGCAGCTTCTTTTTCGTTGATTTCGCTGACTTCGGACTCATCTCCATAGAGAAGTTGCGCTAATACTCGCGAATCATGCACTAAATATTGATACTCTTGTTGCAGATTTGTTGCCTCTAGTGGCTCTGCTAATATTTCTAAGATGGTAGCAAGCTGAATTTGCCCTGGTAAACCCTGGAGGCGATCGGGCGGAAATAAACTTGATTTCTCCAAAGCAGTAAGTTTTTTAATAACTTTATCTGGATTTAGGTAAGCTAGGGCAATCCACCGTTGAGTGCGAGTGACTTCCTCTCGCTGCGGCAAGTCAGACTTAGTATCCAAGTATAACCCTAAAAATTCAGCTAACTGAAACGGACGTTCCCAATCAAAATTCTCCAGTTCCACCAGCAATACTTCTCGCACCGATGGCTCAACTTCATACAAACCCTCACCAATAGGACGACACAGAGGCGAAAGGAGAAAATCTACTTCAGCTACCCAAGGAATTTGTTCCTCTTCCAAAAAATTGATGCGGATTAAATTCATGAGTTCTGGAGTGAGAATCAATGGCAAGGCAGCATGACAAGCTAGTTTCAAATGCTTAGAACCAAACCTTCGTTCAAAAGCCAAGACGAACCGCACCGCCAACTCAGTAGAAAGCCATTGTTCCCTGACTAGACTAGGAGAAGCGATCACAGCTTGTAGGGATGTCTTACTCATTAAGCGTAACTCCCACAGGGAAGGGAAAACCCCGCAAAATGTTTACTGCATCATTCAACCCCTCTCGATTTAAGGGATACATAGGCACCATGCAGGCAATATCTTCTGCGGTTGTTGCTGCCCATCGATTTTTAGGCATGGGATTGAGCCAAGCGTAGAGGTAAGTGTAGGATCTGAGGGTTTGGAGAAAGACTTTGGTGTCCTTCACTCGCGTTCCATCATAATAACCCCGAGCTGCACCTGCATCACTGATAATTAGCACACTATTTCCCTGGGCTTGTTCATCTAAAATGGCTGGCAAAGGCAAGGCGTTAGTCAAGCTAGGGCGTTGATAAAGGTATCCTTCGGGACAATCGTGAAAATAGTACAGGCTAGTTTTGCCCAGTAGCCCTCCGCGTAAAATACTCTCTTTTGTTGCCTCAATCAACAAAGCAAAAGGAGCCATTGAACCCTGCTGATCCACTAATACCACAAGTCTAGCTTGGTTGCGGCGACGGGGCTGAAACACGGGGCGCAGCAATAAACCAGTGCGAGAAATGCTGTTAATGGTGCCTTCTATATCCAACTCTTCTGAGACACCTACTCGTTGAGGACGACGTAGTTGTCGCCACCCGGCTGCCATATCTCGCAAACTCATGGGTAAACGAGGTGTTAATTGGTAGTGACGGGTTGCCTTGGGTAAATCTGACTTAAGCTCAATTGGCTGATTCTCAGTCCCAGGAGCCATTTTTAGCTTCGTTGGTTGAGGTTTGCGCTGTTTTTGTGGCTGGAATTTAGGGGTGGAATCAGGAGTCGCAGTTGAAGGCTGAGAATCTTGAGGTGGAAGATTGGTATTGGTCCCAGAGGTGTTTTCAGGTTCGGGGGTAGTTTTGAGTTGGGGTTTTACTAACTTTTCAAAAGCTTGATCGCACAGTTCTTGGTCTTCCCGTGATTTTGCCCACAGCAAGCGACACAATCCTTTCAAACTGTCAACATCTTCTAGTCCAAACCCTGCTTGAATTAATTCAATTGCCACAACATAATCCGATACCCCCAACGGTACACCCTCTCGGCGCAACCGCTCAAAGAGTTGCAATAGTAAGGAATCAAGTTCAGCCATCTGGTTTTGCTAACTTATTGAGCGCATCGCGATCGCTCTGAGTTTTCACTAGAGTCTCTAAATAAGGCAATTTTCCCAGTTCCATCTTTTTTAATTCCGCTGCTGTCACCTTTTTTGCCTGCGCATCCCTTTCCAACATCGTTACCCAATCTATAAATTCACTGGTTGCGGGTTGTTTTCGCAAACCCTTCACTTGACGCAGTTGCCAGAACTTATTGAGTGCTGCTTCAAACAAAGGTGTAAGCTTGGATTCAAAATGCTTGTTGAGAATTTTTTTAAGGTCTTCCTGATTAGGAAACTCTATATAGTAAAATAAGCAACGTCTGAGAAAGGGTTTAGGCAGTTCCTTCTCTCGGTTACTGGTAATGATAATCAGCGGCAAAAATTTTCGCCTGTCCGGAAGTTTTTCACCCTTCAAGGCATCAAACTTCATCTCCGGTACTTCTTTAACTTGGAATTGCAGCCGATCCAACTCCAGCAGTAAGTCGTTAGGAAAATCAATATCCGCCTTATCAATTTCATCAAGTAGTACCACCGAAGGAAGATCATTTTGGGATAACTCAATCGCCTTGCCCAACTCTCCCAGAGTTACATACTCCTGCCGTGATTTAGCTTTAGGCTGATTATCGGTTGCTTTTCCCTCTTGAATATCATACAGCCTACCCAAGGCATCATAATCATAGAGTAAATCCTGCGCCCGAGTTGTAGATCGGATATAGCAAGTATAGAGAGGATAACCCAGTTCGTAAGCTACAGCATAAGCTAGTCGAGTTTTACCGCAACCCGGTTCGCCTTCCAGCAACAAGGGGCGACGCAGATAAAGAGCAGTGTTGACTGCATAGACTAAAGATGGAGAGGGGATGTAAGGTTCTGGCTTGTGCCATGCACTAGAAAGCTTTGTAATTGGAGGCTTTCCCGTACCAGTATACAGCTTTTTTGCCAAGTCATCCATAGAGCCTAGAGCCTCCTTGTAGCTCTTGGATAATTTGCTTCATTTCCCCATAAGTGCCTAACACACCTCCACAGTGGGTTCTTAGTTTATTGAAATCAGACTCAATCCGATTTGCTGCAACTCCTTGTTCTCTAAGTTGGCTACGAAACCAGGCTTCTAACTCAATCAAGTCGAATTTGTCTGGAGTGGGTAAACCTGTAAATCCTTGCAGAGAACTTCTGCCTACTTTCGCTCCTACATTTGCCCAAATTAACACGAAGTGACGGCTTTTACTTCTCACACATGGCAGGACACTTTGTTTCAGTTCTCTCCAGAATAATTGAGCAAGTTCCTTCATTATTTTTCGGGGAATATCCCAATTCCAGACAATCAGCATGATGTCAGTACCCACCTGATTTTCAAATATATCGGTTAGGCAATTATAGTCCTCATATCGCTCAATAAACCTTCGTTCTATATCTCTATGGTTCAGAATCTTTTCGCGATAGAGATGTACATCAAATTGTTGATTATTCCGGTCTGTTATTTCTTTCAATTCATATTGAATCCGCTCAATAATATATTCCTTTAGGAGCGTTCCATCACCCTCAACTGAGAAGGCAAACGCTCCCTCATATCCATGAATTCCCTTCACAAATTCTAATTTCAAAGGCTTCAAGTCAAACTTGATAATAATATTCCTGTCAACCTTAACAGTAGGTAAAATTTGCGGTAATGTTGGACTATTACGACGACCTTCATCAAGCTGAGATAGAATGTCAATTGTTTTCTGAGATTTAGTTTTCCATTGTTCAACAAGTTTTTCAATAACTGTTTTAATAAACTCCTTATCTTGATCAATTAACTTTTCGTCCAACTCGATCGCATATTCTAAAAATACGATTAACGCAGATTTTTCTTGAGGCTCACTGGGACTGGGAACGTCAGAAAGCTTAGCAAAAATACTGATAATGAATTCATCTGTAGAAGAGTCTAACTTAAGTCGGCCAGAATACATCTCTAATTCACACAAACTTAGAAAATTGTTGCGAGAATAAGTTTCATTTAGTTGCGATATACTACCTAAGATTTTCTTAAGCTGTCCTGTTTTCTGAGGTGTCAATTTCATTGTTCACCATAAGATTGTTATTTGCCTGCACCCCTTCAAGGAAAAAGCTTTTCTAAATCTGCCAATTCCGCCTCTGTTTGTGCATCCACAACTGGTAAAGATCGCTGCATAATGGAGTAGAGCGATCGCTTGGGCACATTTGTTGCTTGTAAACCCAACTCTTGCAAGAACGCTGCAATTTTCAGCACCATTGGCTTGCGGTCATTTGTTGCTACATCAGGACTACGGTAAATTGCCGTTTGAATCGCAGGCAATAGCAAGGTTTTTACTGCATTATATTGATTACGTGTAATGATAGCGTCTTGAGCTTGATTAACGAGTTCTTTAATACTGGTCAATGACTCCCAATCTTGAGCAGTGCGCTTTTCCAGACGGAACAGCATATAGCTATAGCCTTCTAGGGGTTCGTTGTTATTTATAAACTGCTTTGATGATGGTACGGGGTTACCACGTTTGAGGCTGTCATTGACGACGCACAGCGTATCATCATTAAACTTTTGTTCTTCTGCCCAAATTGCTGCAAAATAGCCTGCCCTTAGCACATTACTCCCTCCACCGTTAGCATCAGAAAAAGTCTGCTGATAACCCAATTCTAACCGACGTTCCCCGATATCCAGTAAGTCTTCAATGCCTCGATACACTGGTTCTGCTAGCTTGATGACAGAGGAGAGTTCTGGTACTGGTAATAACTCAGAAAACCGCCCCATTGTTTTAATAAATTTGCCGATAGGGTCGCTAGCAGCCATACTGAACAAGCCAGCCTGCAACTCTACCAACCCCTGATTAAACGGGAACAGCGGCGTTAAGGGATGGTTGTATTGAATGACTCGATTGAGGTTGTCCTTTCCCAAATCATTGGTGAGATTACCTGGTGAAGCCAGATAGGGAATGGTGACAACTTGACTGCCATAATGGTAGCGGACGGCTGCATGCACCACTGGGTACCTTTCCTTAATCCACTCCACATCCTGAGCCAAACGCATTTCTACCAGCCAGATGCGACAGTAAGCTTCCCCTGCCTTGATGGGGGTGGCATCATAGGACACATCTACACGATACTCTGGTAGGAAGGGGGTTTTGTATTTCCTCGCCTCATGGCTAACTTTATCTGTAAAAAAGTTCCACAGGCTCATGATGCTCCTTGTTGATCTTCAGATAAGTGGTGTTCAATTTGATTCCAGACAGTACCATGAATAGGAATCCCTCCTAATTTTCCGTTTCTATCCATATTACGACCTTGGTGAATTCCAACCAATTCCCACTGGAGGTTAAAAATCGGCGCTCCGGAAGAACCTTCATCCGTGCTGATATTGTGGTCAATGTAATCTTCTCCCACCTGCATAATCTTGCCTATGGAAATCATCACTGGTTGTCCTAAAGGATGATGAATAACGCGAATTTCTTGAGCCTCAGCTAATATGGCATTAATAGGAGGAACAATCGGTTCTTGGGGTTCACCTTGAATCCGAACTAAGGCGTAGTCGGGGCGGTTGTGATGACTGACACAAGAGAGGTCTAGTTCAAAGACATCCTCCAAACCATAGCTGCCAGTTTTATAGCCAAAGCGGACCCAAGCTTGCTGAACACCAGTTTTGCTGAAAACGTGGTAGCAAGTCAGCAAGAGATTTTTACCAACTAGCACTCCTGTGCCAATACCAGTACCTTTGGGGGACTCGATTCTGCCAACGCCACTGCGAACCTTTAAAGCCTTGAAGTTCTCCTCACCCCGATCAACAAGTTGGCGCAACATTGCGAAGTCTTGGTCAGACAAACTATAAATGTCAGCTAATTTACAAAAGTAGTCTAGTAGGCTAACCATTGGGTGATAGTCTAACCGCCTACTGTCGATACGATATCTCTTAAATTCTGCTATTAATGCCTGAGCAAATATATTAGCTTGTGAGTCAAGCCTTAAATTACCCATTAAAGCTGGCTTCATACCAGCTGCTTCTAGAACACTTTGGCGATCGCCAGCATTGGAGATTTTCATCAGCACTGATATCAGTGTTTTGGTTAGAGGTATAACATACTGTTCATCCAGAAACACTTCTGGGTTCACTTCATCCTCCTTGATCGGGGTGCATTTCAACTACAAACTAAAGTCTCATTTTTTCGGATTATACCCCAAATATCTTTGCAATATCAGTCATCTCTGGATCGGGGCGGTAATATCATGTCCGGTAGTTGTTATGATATACAGCAGTTTTCAATTGAATCGGTGCCACATTGTAAGGGCGCGGTTTCCGCGCGCCTACGGTTTGTGCGTTCATTTAACCGGATTTGATATCACTGTATCGGACACCCCTCACACACGTGCTTGGGAGAGGGTTTGGGCGTGAGGGGTGGATATTATAACTAATCATATCATGTCCGGTAGTTGCCCGAAAATAAGTTTGTAGTGAGGACTTCAGTCCTCTTGCGCTAAAAAGCAAGGAGTTCCGTCCTGACTAC
This sequence comes from Stigonema sp., assembly GCA_965249805.1. GTDB lineage: Bacteria > Cyanobacteriota > Cyanobacteriia > Cyanobacteriales > Nostocaceae > Stigonema. The sequence continues at coordinate 606,029 of CBDFMX010000002.1, read as the reverse complement.
AAACAAGTTTTATTATGGGCGATTGACCGGACATGATATCAGTCGGACTTGATATAACTAATAATTGCCCCATACAAGCCAGCAAGCACACACCAAATGAAGGTCATGCGATGCAGAGAGCGAAATAATATTTCACTTCCTGGATTTTTTTTCTTGGCAATAAATTTTTTCAGTTTCTTACAGATGACTTTTTCACCAATGACTCCAGCCAGCAAGCCAGCCAGAATAAATACAAGTGGTAAAATCAATTGCATCATCATACAGCGGATTTCATTCAGGTAGACCACAATATAACCGTAGGGGCGCGGTTTCCGCGCCCTTACAATGCGGTCAATTCAATTGAAAACTGCTGTAATATTGGATTTTTAATTTGCTATTTTAACCGCAGATGGACGCAGAGGAACGCAGATAATTGTCTATTATATATCAATACCGTTTAGATCAGCATCAACTTAGAAACCCGGTTTCTGAACCTCAAACTACCCTTAAATGAAACGTATTGTGTTACATCTGCGTCGAGGGTGCAGTTGCAATTTTATATTCAAAGTAATCGCCAAAATTCTACTTTGTTAGTTCTCGAAGCAGCTGCTTGAGATTTTCTGCACTCAGGTTAACTTTCACTTCTAACTGTTGCGTAGCATCCTTCAGGGTAAGAATGTAATTTTGCCCGAATTGATTGTATGAGTACTGGGGATTTGTGATGGAAATAGTCTGATAGGGTATGGACGGCAAACCCACGCGAATCACAACTTCTTTTTGAGACTGGGGGAAAATATATAAAGACTGACGGAGGCGATCCAGTATAAGTTTGTGTGGTGTAGTGTTGCGTTCTTGGATAGAATCGGGTTTACGCCAGTAGAGAGTGATGCCTCGAATTGCTGGGTCAGCGATCGCAAATACTTCATCAAACCGCTGTGGTTCCCAATCGAGTTCCTCTACTTCGCCGCTTTGGGGAATTATTCGTTGTCGCCAGGTGATTTCTTTGCCATTGAAATTTTCCCACCATTCGCGGATGGTAGCTAGGTGATTGGGATTTTCTGGATTGCCGCTACCTTGTTGCCAGACAATTTTCTGTTCCATGGTCGGTGAAAAAGCATTCTCGGCTTGTTTACTATTTTCCCCTGTTTGGTTACAGTTTAAACAAAACTTCTGCCGGCGATTTACAGCAGTTTTCAATTGAACCCGCGCCACATTGACCAGAAGCGGAGTAAGGGCGCGGAGACCGCGCCCCTACGGTTATATTGTGGGGCAGGCATCTTGCCTGCCATATAGCGATCAAGGGCGGGCAGGATGCCCACCCCACAAGATGTTTATAAAGCTTCCAGAGTCAATATTCCTAATGGCATATCTGCAACTAACCGCATAGTTTTTAGCCACTGACTACCTAGTAAAACTTCTGTAATATCATTGCCAGCATAGACGGTAATTTCAAACTCCTGTCCGTCTAAGCGTACTTTTCCCAAATAAATCTTAAAAATACTTATCCCCTGTCTCACATCTTGCACCTACACCCTAGAAGGGTGAGGCTATACGAACAAAGCCTGCCTACGCAGGCTAATAACCTTTATTTTCCGTCTTATTGAAAAAAAATTATGTTTATTGAAACCAAAGAGTTTCAGTATTAACACGTTGGTGCAAGATATGAGCTGTGCTGTTCGCAGCTGTCGCTTACGCAAATATACTAAAAACGGCTGAAAACTATACTTATTTAACATTCGCGCATCCGGTTCAATAGCCTCTCCCCGCATCGGGGAGAGGTTTGGAGTTCAGTCCATATTAAGTGAAGTTTGGCAACCGTGAGAGATATCCAAGCTTGCCTGCTATTTGCTACCGAATGTACGGAATTTCCCAGTAGAGAGTGATGCCTCGAATTGCTGGGTTGGCGATCGCGAACACTTCATCAAACCGCTGTGGTTCTCAATCGAGTTCCTCTACTTCGCCGCTTTGGGGAATTATTCGTTGTCGCCAGGTGATTTCTTTGCCATTGAAATTTTCCCACCATTCGCGGATGGTAGCTAGGTGATTGGGATTTTCTGGATTGCCGCTACCTTGTTGCCAGACAATTTTCTGTTCCACGATCGGTGAAAAAGCATTCTCGGCTTGTTTACTATTTTCCCCTGTTTGGTTACAGTTTAAAGAAAACTTCTGCCGGCGTACAGCGGAGTAAGAGGGCGCGGAGACCGCGCCCCTACATGGGGGTTCAAAATAGATAACATGGACTTGCCAATTATTTACCACCCGGACTACGTTGCCCCACTGCCTGAAGGTCATCGCTTCCCGATGCCCAAGTTCCGGCAACTTTACGAACTGCTGTTAGCTGATGGCGTCGCGCAACCAGAACAATTTCACACACCCGTCAGCCCACCACTAGAGTTGATCGAGTTAGTTCACACTCCAGACTACGTTCAAGCTTACTGTGAGGGAACACTCGACGCCAAAGCGCAACGGCGCATAGGGTTGCCGTGGAGTCCGGCACTGGTAAATCGTACTTGTGTGGCGGTTGGTGGTACTATTCTGACTGCCAAGCTGGCACTAACTCACGGTTTAGCTTGCAATACTGCGGGCGGGACTCATCACGCTTTTCCCAGTTATGGATCTGGTTTTTGCATTTTCAATGATTTGGCGATCGCCTCTCGTGTGTTGCAAAAACTTGGTCTGGTCCGCAAAATTCTGATTGTGGATTTGGATGTTCATCAAGGAGACGGTACTGCTTTTATCTTCCAATCGGACGATAGTGTTTTTACATTTTCTATGCACTGTGAAGTCAATTTTCCTGGTACTAAGCAAAAAAGCGATTTGGATGTCCCTCTGCCAGTGGGGATGGAGGATGATGCTTATTTGCAAACTTTGGCAGTATATTTACCAGATTTATTGTCTGAAGTCAAGCCTGATTTAGTATTGTATGATGCTGGTGTTGACCCTCATGTAGGCGATCGCTTGGGAAAATTAGCTTTAACCGATGCTGGCATCTTCCGCCGAGAAATGCAGGTTTTGAGTACCTGTGTGGGTGGTGGTTACCCTGTCGCTTGTGCGATCGGCGGTGGTTATGCTGATGACCTTAAATCTCTGGTTTGGCGTCATTCTTTGCTTCATCGTGCTGCTAGTGAGGTTTATCGGCTGTAGTGAAAATTATTTTTTTACGAACCGCGAAGACGCAGAGAACGCGAAGAAAAGAAAGAGAGAGGATTTCACGAATCAGTTAGGACTGTTATATCATCCAATAATAGGGAAAGCATCATACCGCCGTAGGGGCGGGGAGACCCCGCCCTGACAATCTAGTCGATACAATTGAAAACTGCTGTAAGTTGAAGATGTTTTCCCTCACAAAAATTTGGAGAACACCAGAGTCGGAACACTTTGTTGGCAAGAGTAACAGTGCATGAATAACGGCAAAGTCAGAATCTACGAACTGTCAAAGGAATTGCATTTAGATAACAAACAGCTTTTAGCAGTTTGCGATCGCCTGAAAATTGCAGTAAAAAGCCATAATAGTACGATCGCTGAAAATGACGTAGAGCGCATTCGGATAGCGACGAAGAAATTGGCGGCAGTCGCTACTTCTTTCAGAGGAAATTCTTTAAAGATTAAAACAGAATCGGAAGATTGGGGTTATGTGTTTGTCGGTTCGACAATTGATAGTTTTATCCGCCATTTTGAAGGTGAAGCTGCGGTTGAAGCATATCCGGAATTTTCGCAGCGGCGGGAGTATGCTAACAAGTTAATGTTTGAATGTGTGGGTCAAAAGCCTTGCCTATTTTATGTTCGGCGCAAGGGGGCTGGTAAAGAGGCTGGAGAAGAAATTTGGGAGTTGACAATAGCAACGGATCAAGATGATGTTCTATTACCTGCAAGGCTTGAGAAGTTAGGAAAAACCCTGAGTTTGCTGGCAGCTGTCTCTCATGATGGAGGTGGTGGTTTACGGTTGCTGTCTGCTAAGTTGCTACAAGGTGTACAGGGACACGCTGATGCTTTTGCTGTACCTTGTCGCTTGCGTCTGTTGCCCAACCATCGGCATCGAATCGACATTCCAAAAGCGGCATTGGTCCGGATGGCAGCTATGCCGGTCGGTGGTAACCATGTGCCTACAGAAGATCAGCTCAAAGCTTGGAAAGCGTTTTTGCAGATAGAGGAAAACATTGCCAAAGCACGTCAGTTTTGTGTACGTTTTTTAGATCACAACTATGGCTCAGGCACAAGGTGGATTACTTTTGAGATTGATGTAGCTTCTGCTACCCTTGATGGCTCTGGTGAAAACTATCTTGAGGGCGAAAACTTTTGGGAACGGGTAAAACGGGCAAAGAACGAAGAGGTAAAGCTTTTTGAGACTGCTCCCACAGTTAGAAACTGGCGAACCAGCAAACAACTTGGGTCTATTGAAGAAGTTGACCCGAAGGGTTGCATTATCCGTGTGAGGCTAGAGCGGGATTTAGCTGAATATATGGCTTCCCGGCGTTACGATCTGCCAGACAGGGGATTCTTATTTTTTGAGGCGGCGGGTGATATCCAACAAATTCGGCGCAAAAAAGAAGCTTTGGAACAATTAAAGCAAGGATACACCCAAAATCCCTATTTGGGCGACTTCTTGTTTGACGCTTCCCAAGCAAGACCGATCCAAAAAACTTTCCAACTTCAACCACAGGATTTGTTGTTACCCTCTGCTAATCCAGGTCAGAAAGCAGCAGTGGAGACAGTGCTGGGATCTGAGGATCTTGTTTTGATCCAAGGTCCACCTGGTACAGGCAAAACTACCGTGATTGCCGAGATTTGCTATCAAGTTGCCCTCCGGGGTGGACGCACTCTGATTGCTTCTCAAGCTAACCTAGCAGTTGATAATGCCCTTAGTCGATTAGTTCACAACCCAGTGATCCGTGCTGTGCGAAAGGGACGCGCTGAGAAAGTAGGGGAGGAAGGACAGCCATTTCTAGAAGATAATGTGATTTCTACATGGCTACAAAATACCTCTACCGACTGTGAAAAGAGTTTATTAAAGCGTCAGGAAAATGTGGAAGTTTTCCGTCAGTTGTTGACACCATTACAACGATTTGCCGCCTACCTAAAAGCTGAGGAGGAGTTCCAGCAGCAACAAAAGCAATTACAGAAGAGTCAGGCAAGTTTAGAGGCAAATTGTAGAGAGCTAGAAACAGTTTATCAGGAAAGCGTAACACAAAAAAGTGAGGTTAAATCTGTCGTAGCCGGGTTGGATAATTTGCTAGATGCTGCACCGAATGTAAACTGGGAAGCTTCAGAAGTTGCAAATTTTTTACCGCGTCTTAAACCCTATACGAAAGATAACGATTTAGTGCAAAACTTCGTGGCAAATGTTAGTAAAGCGATTAAGGAGGCTACTGAACTTGGCTTTGTTCGCCCTTCGTATGGTGCATTTGGGCTGGCGGTTTGGTTGCGTGAGACTGTAGCGACTGGATTATCTGAATTTAGGACAGCATCCGGTTTTGCTGAGGATGCGATGACAGCTATGTCTGAAGTTGCTGTATCGGTGCAGGTTTACAGACAGAATTCTGCATCTTTGAATCAGCTACAAAAAGATGCTCAGCAATTCCTTAGCAAGCAGCAAAGTTTAAAGCAAACAATCCAGAATTGTGAAAACCGCAAACGAGAAATTGATTTAATTATCAACGCAGTGAAGGAATGGAAGTCAACAGCAAATTCCCGACTGGATCAAGTTTTGCATAATTGTCTGCAAAGTGGTCAAATATTGACAGACGCAGGAGTGCAGTTACCATTAGAATTGCGGAAAGTTGCTAGTTCATCTAATTTACCACTTGTGCCAGCAATTTACAAAGTTAACAGGATTGATTACCTGCCAGATTGGGAGAAATTGCGAAAAGCGTTGTCTTTTGAGGTGGAGTCTGGTTTTATTGACCTACAAGGTAAGCAGTATAAATTTGGTCATTTTTTATATATAAGTTTGACGCAGACTCCTGTGGTGTTGTCAACAGGCGATCGCGCACAGTGGCAGGAAATTGCTAAAAAATTTCTTAACTATCCGCAACTCGACACAAATCAGCGGCAACTTCTAGTTAACAATACCCAGCAATTTTTAAGCAATATGCAACAGGTGTATGGCGGATCGTGGGAACCAAATAACATTGAGTCTACCCGCAACCGTATTGCCCAAGAATTGCTAGACAGCATCTTGACAAATGCACGTCAATATGTTTTACCTGTCAAGACTCAAACAGATCAACAGCTTCAGCATCTACAAAACCAATTAAACGAACTTCAGAAAACGGTAATTAACCAACAGCAAATATCGGCTGCACAAACTCAGGTAGAAATAGCGCGTCAAGAAACTGACATAAAACTTAGCCGAGTTATTCATCTTTTACAAGAACTTACCCGACAGACAAACCTACCCGAACAATTACGCATTCTAGCTGAAGAATATCTCGCCAATCAATCGCATATATGGGAGCAACCCCAACAATTCTCAACGTTAGTGCATGCTTGGAAAAGTCAGAGAATTGGGCTGGAGACGTTGATTTACTCAGTAGAGCCTTTCGCTGTATTGGAACATATCAAAAACTGTCTAATTGAGCATCTCTCTAATATAGAAAAAGAAAATGAAAATGCAATAGTCCAACTTCAAGAATCCCAAATCAAACTACGTGAACTTGAGAGTCAAATCCAACCGCAGCTATCAGAAACTTTAATAAATGAACGGAGTTGGTGGCAGCAGACGTTTGAGCAAGCAATACCTGATAAATTTAAAGCTGATATTCCCGCTACAGGTTTATTCACTCTGGAATTTTTACGCAAATTAGGGCTACAATTCGATGCGTGGCAACGGGAACTAGAGCAAGAAGAAAGTTATCTTAACCGATACCACAACTTTGTTCAAGATTGGATTGACAAGCTACGCAACCCTTCAGAGGGCGATCGCAATGATTTGAGGCGAGTTTATTTGGATAATTCTAATGTGATTGGCATCACCTGTGTTCAAGCTGCAAATCGGGGTTTCTCCGAAGAATTTAAATCCTTCGATGTTGTGATCATTGATGAGGTGAGTAAGTGTACTCCACCAGAGTTACTCATCCCAGCTTTGAAAGGCAAAAAGTTGGTCATGGTAGGTGACCATCGTCAATTACCACCGATGCTGGATACGAGTACTTTAGAAGAAGTTGCTCAAGAAATTGGCAGCACACGAAAAGAACTGGAATTTTTAGAAGAATCATTGTTCAAAAGCCAGTTTGAATCTGCTAATGAAAGCATTAAGCAGATGCTAAATACGCAGTATAGAATGCACCCGATGATTATGGGCGCAATCAATCAGTTTTATGACGGTAAATTAGAATGTGGGATTTTGCAGCCTGACATTAAACGCGCACATCATCTGGCGGGCGAAGTTATCCAAGAACATCACCATTTACTTTGGGTAAACATGCCTCGGGGAGATGAGTTTGAAGAACTACGTGAGGGGACTTCGCTGTCTAATGTTCGGGAAATTGATGTGATTGAAAGTCTCTGTCAGCAAATCGAGAGTGCTTGGGTTTCTAGGGTAGCCAATGGTGAACCGAAAAAAGAAATTGCCGTGATTACATTTTATGGCGCCCAACTCAGAAAAATTGATGAACGGTTGAAATCAGAACTTTTCCCTTCGCTGCAAATTCGTACTGGCACAGTTGATAGATTTCAAGGTATGGAACGTCCCGTTGTGATTGTGAGTATGGTTCGCAACAATGACAATAGAGATGTGGGATTTGCTAAGAAGCCGGAACGAGTGAATGTTGCTTTTTCCCGTGCCCAAGAACTACTGGTGATTGTAGGTTGCCACGATTTATTTACCCAACAAACTGGCAAGGTTGGAAGTATGTATTCTGAGGTGGCAAACGTTGTGCGTTCTCAGGGAGGTTTTGTTGATGTTTCTCGCATCCTCTGCTAAACCAATTGATCCCGATCTAAAAAACTTAGTAGATCTTACATCTTGTACCTGCCCGATATTCCGCCAAGGACTAAATTCCCTGGCATGTAGAGACGCAATTGATCGCGTCTCTACACTCAAGTGGACTAAACATTTTTTTACAGTCCTCTTCAGAGGACTTGGGCTATTAGCCTGCGATTTCAATCGCAAGCGGGTGAGGTGCGTGGTGCAATCGTTATGGAGGTTTTGTTGATGTTTCTCGCATCCTCTGCTAAACCAATTGACCCTCAACTAAAAAAGTTAGTGGACGAAATCGAAGCGCAAAGTCCTGGTTTATCAGTTTTGGCAGCGCGTCAATTCCGCTATAGTTTGGGTCAAAATCTGATAAAAGTAACTATCAAGGAACTCCGCCAGTTCAACGTACTAGAAGAGTTTATCATCCGCGCTGGTCTTGAAATTGTTCCTCCCCCAACTGAGGATGAATTAGCATCTGTACTTGGGCTTGATCCTGTCTTTGTGCGAAGTACCACTGCAACGCTGCGGACGTTACAAACTCTGTCAGCAACATCGCCAATTACAGTCACTCTTGAAGGGCGTTCATTCTATGAGAAAGGGACTGTACCACAGCCCCCATACTCTGTACAAGTTTATGCTATTACAGACCCTTTATGCGGAAAATTTACCTTTCAGTCTGAATCCTTAAACAATACATTGGTAAACAAACCTGACTTGGCAGACTTGATAACTATTGATCGTACAATTACGAATATTTCTGACTTACCACTGGATGAACTACAGCAAAATATTCAGGCTTCAGGTTTAGCACTTCATGTGCCAGAAGAGGGAAAAATTATCACTGATTATAAGGTAGTAGGTCCGACTGAAACAACTTGGAAAACAATATCGCTTTTCGTTTTCTTCGATGTACTTGAAGATAAATTGAGCCTCCAGCTAAGAAGTGGGAAGCAAATTTTAGAGTCAGCGTCAAACTCGTTGTCAGGGCAGCAAGCTGAAGGTAAAGTCTCGTTGCCAGCATTGTGTGAATTGTCAGACGAAACCATCAATTTTGAGCGGGAAGCTACTCTGAATCAGAAAAATGCAGAAATTGAGGCTAGGCTTGAAAAGATTCGGCTGCAGGCGCTGGAAAATGTAAGACTGAAGAGTGTAGAACAGGAAAATACCACCCCGTCAGGTACAGCTGTGCAGTTACGTGATGGACAAATTCCTCAAGCTTTCTCAGAAGTCCTCAATTGTGCGCAACACGAGATTCTCATCTATTCACCTTGGGTCAGTCAAGCAGTTGTAGACGAACAATTTCTTCAGCAACTTCAGCAATTGGCTAATCGTGGGGTTTGGATTTTGATTGGACATGGTATTTCGCGGCAGCAAGAAAATGAAGACCGACAAATACCACTAGAGGTGGAGGAAAAACTTCGCTTGGTAAAAACTCCTCATGGCTTGCCAGCTATACAGGTTTTTTGGCTGGGAGATTCCCATGTCAAAGAAGTTATAGTTGATCGGCGAATCCATCTTTGCGGATCTCATAACTGGCTTTCCTATCGCGGTGACTACTTACCACGAGGCGAGTCAGTCTATAAAGTCACAATTCCCGATCAAGTCCAGGAAGCCTATGAATTTCTTGCTCATCGCTTCAAAAACCATGCTGAGAAATTATGGAACAATGCTTTACAAAACTGGGATTCTCAACTAGCTGTACAGCCTCTATGCGTGTGGGGTGCGCTGGGTATGGAAGACTTGGCACTCACAGTGATACAGCAGAATAACTGGCTGGAACTTCTGACTGTGTGGCTGAATGTAGTACTTCCGGGGCTAAAGTCACAAAAGGTATCAGTGGATTCAGAAAGTTTGAGAACAGCACTTTCTTTGTTGAGTCAGGTTTCTACAGAAGCGACTTTTATCGAGTCTTTACAGTCGGGATGGCGTCAAGTTATCGGGGCGATCGCCACTAACAATCGTCAAGCTGCTATCAAGTTAATCAGCGATGAAGTTTGGCACGAGTTTTTGCGTCTCGCCATTGCACAGCCACCGATAAATACCCCTGAGGATTTTATAACTGAATATGCTGCATGCCAAAATAAGCCAAGACGACCTCAAAAGCGCAGGACATAAACCTCTAACGAAACCGTACTGGATACACGTTTGCCGCCACTGCGCTCGTATTATATCATATTTTTGCGGAAGTTGGCTAAATGTAAGAGGCTGAGGCTTTGGATTTAGAGATTAAAATAGAGTTAGTAAAGGTAGAGTTTACTTTATTAGGAGGTTCTATGATGACTTTACAAGAAATTATTAATTCTATTGAAAGTTTGCCTACAGAAGATCGAGAGTATTTATTTGAGTTTCTTCGCCAGCAACAAATTAAGAATCGGCGGGTTGAAATTTTGGCTAATGCTCAAGAAGTGATGCAAGCTGTTAAGGATGGGACATCTCATAGGGGAAGCGTTGATGATTTGATCGCTGATTTACTAGGAGATGATGATGGAAGTTGTCTGGAATAGTGGATTTAAGCGGTCTTTTAGCAAGATCACAAACAAAAACCCGCAATTAAAGAATAAAATTGTTAAGGTATTAAGGCTTTTGGCAGATGATCCATTTACACCGTCTTTGAAGTCTCATAAGTTAACAGGAGATTTAGCGGGGGTTGTGGTCTTGTTCTGTTGCTGATGATTGTAGAATTATCTTTAATTTATCTGAAGATGAGAATTTGTTAGAAATGGTTATTTTATTGATTGATTTTGGCAGCCATGATGAAGTTTATTAAATGGTAAAATAGCAGGGCTATTTCATTCTGCACTTGAGCCTTGAACTGAAGTCGTGGCTAAGAGCTTAAGTCCGTTGAAACGGACTAAATTATAGAAATTTCTAGTCGGCTTGAGCCGAATGCGCGCTATTAGCATAAAAATAAATTCCTATGCGCGTGGGTTATGCTTGAAGAATGAAATAGCCCTAGGTAAAATAGAGGCTGAGGGCTTTGGATTAATACTGTCACTGGAGACTTGCGTGGCGGTCTAAGTCTTTACCATTCCTGCAAGCTTCGCCACGACTTCGACCAACTGCATTGGTTCGATTGGCTTAGGTAGATGCATCTGGAAACCAGCTTTGAGTGCGAGTATGCGGTCTTCTTCTCTGGCATAGGCTGTCACGGCAGCTGCGGGAATGTGTCCACCTTGCTCTTGTGCCAAAGCTCTGATTTGACGGATGAGGGCGTAGCCGTCCTCGACTGGCATACTAATGTCACATAACAGCACATCTGGTTTGAAGCGTTCGAGTAGGCATAATGCTTCGTTCACTGACTCTGCTGCGGTCACTTCAGATCCGTACTCTGATAGCGCTGTCACCATGAATTCACGGGTATCTATCTCATCATCTACAATTAAGACTCGTAGCCCATTTAAAAGGGAATTCGCTTGCAGAGCTTTTTCCCCAACAGCTAGTTGCTCCAAATCACTCGCCCCGGAGTCCTTAGCGATCAGTGGCAGTTGCACGATGAACGTTGCTCCCTGCCCTAAACCAAGGCTCGACACTTGAATCGTACCGCCATGCAATTCCACTAGGTTGCGGACGATCGCCAAGCCCAGCCCTAGTCCACCCTGCGCCCTGGTGGTTGTACTCTCAGCTTGACGAAAGCGCTCAAACACATAGGGTAAAAACTCAGGGCTAATGCCAATACCAGTATCAGTCACCTGAATTTCGGCATGGGAATTGACACTTTTTAGCTCAACCTCGACCCGTCCACCAACAGGTGTGAATTTGATGGCGTTGGAGAGCAGATTCCAGACGATTTGCCTTAAGCGATCGGGATCGCCCCAAACCAAACCCACTTGGCGGTCAAGCTTTGACGAAACCTGAATCATCTTATCGTCAGCGGTGGGACTTACTGTATCAATAGCCGCTTCAATGACTTGTACAAGGTTAGTTGGACGGGTCAAAAGGCGAACCTTACCTTGAATAATACGTGAGATATCTAACAAATCTTCAATTATCTGGGCTTGAGCTTGGGCATTGCGCTCAATTGTTTCTAATGCCTTATTGGTCTTTTGTTCGTCAAACTTACGAGAACGCAGTAGTTGGGACCAACCAAGGATAGCATTCAGGGGTGAGCGCAACTCGTGGGAGACAATCGCCAAAAACTCATCCTTTGTCCGGTTTGCCACCTCGGCTTCAGTACGTGCAGTTTGCTCACAAAGCAACTGAGCGCGATCTTCTTCGGCACACTTGCGCTCAGTAATATCGCGCTGCACCGAAACCCAGTGAGTGTAGCAGCCTGTTTCATCCATCAGCGGCACTAAACTCAGCTCTACCCAATATTCCGAGCCGTCCTTGCGATAGTTGATCATCTCGACGACCACTGGCTCAAATCTCTCCAACGCCACCCGGATTGTTTCCAGCACGGCGCGTTCAGTCTTCGGTCCCTGCATGAAGCGTGGGGAGAAGCCGAGCACTTCCTGCGGATGATAGCCACTTATGCGGGTAAAGGCTTCGTTAATGTACACGATACGCGGACCAGGCTCGTCAAGGGGTTCAGTTTCTGTAATCAGAATTCCTTCGTTGATGTTGACGACCACAGACTCCAGTAACCGCAACCGTTCTAGAACCTGTTTGTGCTCGGTGACATCTCGTAGCAGCCAGCGCCAAGAAATTAATTCACCTTTGTGATTGCGGATGGCGCTCACTGTCATCGAAACGTCAAAGAATGCCCCGCGCTCCGAAGGAGCGCGGGGCATCAAGCGTACTTCCCAATCTTGCACCCGATTCACCTGGCACATCTGGTTTAATTGGGTCCGAAAAGCCTGACGTTCTGAGGGCGCGAGGAAGTTGACTAGCGGTTTTCCCACTAGGAACCGAGGAGCGATGTTCAGCAGCCAAGCGGCGACGCTGTTGGCTTCTTGGATCTTTCCATTTGCATCAGTTACAAGGTAGCCGTCCGGAGCCAACTCGAATAAATCCTGGTAGCGCTGGCGCTCTGCTTCTATTGTCTCACGGGCAAATGTCAGCGCCTCATTCTGCGCTCGCATCTCCTCTTGTGCCACCTGTAATTCCTCAAAGGCGGTGTTAAGTTCTTCAAGGGCTTTTGGTAACCACACTTGATCGTCCAATGGCACAGCGCTGGTATCCTTTTGTAAGGTGGTCACGCGCTCGTACAACATCTTTAGCTGCTCGAAAAATTTTTCCTCGTTCACGCCACATCTCCTCTGTTATAAGAGGCTAAGTTTACAGGTAAGGCAATTGTGCAAATTCTCGTTTGAAAATACATTAAAGCTAATTTGGATCTGCTCAAATCCTACCAAGGAAACAGATGTAAACTCACTAAGTGAGTCCGCATAAATAAATGAAAGTTTGTAGTAAGCGCTTTAGCGCTCTCTGCACTTACTAAGAGCCATTTTTCTTAACTTTACTTTTCTTTAGATAGTGAGGTTTTTGCTCGCCGACTTACTTGTATCCCAAGTAGGGGCGCTCCTGCGGACATTGGTGTCAACTAATAGGTAAACCTTGAAAATACAAGTGTTTCTCGTTGCTAGGCTCTGCCTAGTAACGCGCTATCGGGAGGCTCTGCCTCCAGAGTAAGGAGGCAGAGCCTCCCAGAATGCATTCCCACGCAGAACGTGGGAACGAGAAACGTCTGGAACGACCGTTTAGTAAGGGGTTTGTCCTTAAGTTGACACGCATGTGCTGCGGAGCGCCCCTACTCGTAATTATCGGTTAAGCGATCGCACTTTTTATTTGGTGTGACCAGGTCAGGCGATGGTCTTATCTTGCGGCACAATTCAGGGGCAGCGATGGTAAAGTCAAATATATGTGGAGGTGGTAACTATGACCCAAACCCTACCCAAGTTAGTAACCTTTGAACAATTTATTCCCCCAACTCAACTTGACAGCACAACAAATTTTTGATTCGGCTTTGTAAGTTTCGGTGTACGCACACCATCACAACGAGTGCCGCCATTTTCCCAGCTTCCTACTTTTTACCTACACCAAACTGTAGATGCAGAATTTCGTTGCCTCCGATACACTTTAAATGGAGAGACGAGGAGAACGAACAAAGTGGTGCTATCAAAAGGCTTTGAAATTGAGATGTACACTGGTACGCCTAGTGGTGAGATCGTCGGTCTCTCCGATAAGATTGTGGCATCGTTGGATGGGTTTGAGCGGGAGCCAGATAGCCGGAACGTAGAATACATCACTCAGCCACTCTACGATTATGACCAGTTACTATGTGCCTTAGTACGTCCTCGGGTGACGCTAAGAAAATATCTCAAGCAATTAGGCGATTACACGATAATTCCAGGAAGTACTCTGTCTTTGGGTGGTAGCGATCGCTTTTTTCGTTCCGCTCCAAATAATCCCTACCATACCTATATTGAGCAAACCTACGGTACTAAAGTAGTTACAGCCAGCGTTCATATCAATATCGGTATTAGCGATCCAGAATTATTGATGCGGGCATGTCGGGTTGTACGGGTGGAAGCGCCTTTGTATCTTGCCCTCAGCGCTTCGTCTCCCTTCATCGATAGCAAAGCTACTGGCTATCACTCTACCCGTTGGGGTGTGTTTCCGCAAACCCCTGCCCATGTACCGTTATTTGAAAGCCATGCCCACCATATTGAGTGGGTGGAAAAGCAGATATCTGGTGGCACAATGCAAAACGTTCGCCATCTGTGGGCATCAGTACGACCAAATGGCGATCGCCGTCCCTATGACTTAAATCGGTTAGAACTGCGAATTTGCGATTTAGTGACAGACCCCATTGCCTTACTAGCAATTACTGCTTTGTTAGAAGCGCGTCTACTGCAAATCATCGAAAATCCCAGTATCGATCCTTTAACTCAAAGTGTCTTCTCCCCTGACGAGCTTATCTCTCTCACAGCCGCCAACGAAGCAGCTGCGGCTACTTCTAGTCTGGATGCCCAACTCAGGCATTGGCAAGATGGCACTTCCATCTTAGCTAGAGATTGGATTAATGAAATTAACCGTGAAGTTTGGGCTAGAGCTAAGCAACACGGCTTTAGCTGTTTCCTGTCTCCCTTGCAAAAAATCCTTCGCGAAGGCAATGAAGCCCAGCAATGGCTGCAACTACACTCGGTCGGTTTCAGTGCCAACGACGCGATCGTCCAGGCTATTAGTGCCACCCAAGAGCGCGAAAGAGAACTAGAAGAAAAATTATGTTCGTCTGTGGTTGCTTAAAGTTGCCTCAAATCTTAACACAAAGTTAGTAATTTTCACCAGCCATCTACCATTGTAAATAAAAGTTAATATTTATTGACATAAGTCTTAAGTGCCCTCAGTTAATATTTTGAGAGTCATTTAGCTATGTTTTAAATTTCTAATCATTGCGGTGTCGAGGATATTAATTAAGAAAAGCCATAATTGACCTCTATATTGAGATATAGTTGAAATATTTGTTACATTGATGCCACCGCTAATGCCTCAGGTAGTTCTAGTTAACCCGGTTATTCCCCCTAATACAGGTAACATTGCTCGGACTTGTGCTGCTACGGAAACTGAGTTACATTTGGTTGGACCTTTGGGGTTTGAAATTAGCGATCGCTACCTCAAAAGAGCTGGTTTAGATTACTGGCCTTACGTGAAGCTGCACTATCACGAATCTTTGGATGTGTTTAAAACCGTACATCAGGTACGCGGAGGAAGATGTTTGGGTTTCAGCGTTAATGGTAGTTGCAATTACGTCAGCTTTCAGTTTCAAGCTGATGACTGGCTGCTGTTTGGCAGTGAAACTACTGGCTTACCACCTGAGGTCCTGAGAGATTGCGATCGTAGCCTCTACATTCCGATGAGCGAACCCAAGGTTCGCAGCTTAAATCTTTCAGTAAGTGTGGCGGTGAGCTTGTTTGAAGCCCGTCGTCAGTTGGGTTATTTACGATAAGCCGACATAGACACAGTAGGGGCAGCCGTTCGCCCCTGCTACGTAAATCTACCCGATTATGAAGAAGAGATGAATTTATGCAGTAATTGTTTGAAGATTAATTTTTTATTGTCTAAGTAATAATCTAGGGGAGTATACTTTTCGGTAGAATTTACCGCAAATTCTGACCAAAAATATTTAGGAGTGTGGGTGGGATAATATAAGAAATTCATATATGAAGTTTTGGGAAATATCCAATTTGAATGATAGATTTTCCTAAATTAGAGTTATCCCAAGTTTGGAAACCTCAGGACTAAAATCAAGTCATATTATGCATTTGAGTTTTTCTGTCTCCTGTTTTACATTGCGTGGGATGCAAACTTACCAGTAGGTGAACACGGTTGTTTTTTAGAGAATAATCAATGTGAAGTCTCGTTTTGGAAAAACGGATTGAGTAGATAAACCTAGAAGATATGTATAGCAGGGTGAAACGGGTTTGGTGGCAGCGCCGCAGTTGAATGCTTTTAGCCAGAGTGGATTAGGTAAATGTGTGTTAGTTATGTCAATGCTTACTTATAAACAGAAGCAGACGGCAACTGTAAAGAGTAAAACATAAAAAAACATTTAAGGTTGTGAGGAGTGGAACAGACAAGTAGGCACAAAAACTTTATTTTTGTTAAGTGAACGATGTGAACTTGTCTAAATCACCAGAAGCAGGTTAATGTTGCCTAAGTATCTCTGGTGAGTGTGATCTTGATCTATAGTTCTTTGTGATCTAAATCATTGACTATTATTCGACTGAAAAATCGAGGTCAGTTAAGCGCTAGTGATCATAGGAGGTCGTCTTTGAAACGAGCATTGAAAAAGATGGAGAAGGCTGTGCTGGAAAACACCCCAAGCGAATATGCTCCGGTGGAGCAGTTAAATGTAGTTCATCCACGGGTTAACTGTTGGGTGCCAACAAAAGCCGCCATGATTGGCTTGGCGATCTCCATGGGAGCAACCAGCCTTTTGGTGACTCGGCAAAGCGACCAAGCCCTAGCAGCGGAAGCAGTAGGCAACCAAAATACTGCCTCCACACTTCCTGCTGTTTCTGATACAGAAGTGAAATTGGCGAAACCGAAGTCGCTCTTGTCGCGAGTCTCACCAGTGAGTGTGCCGGAAAATCATGCGATCGTGGAACCAACAGCAATTTCACACGTGCCAGGGATCGGAGCTAAATGGCAAGTTGCGGCAAGTGGAATGTCTGTGCCAGTATCTGCACCAGTCGTAGTTCCAAGTTCCCCCCAAGTCGCAAAGCAACAAAGTATTTCCTTGGTACATACTAATTTGCAACGGTTCAACAAGCCGACACAGACAGTACAAACACTCTCTAGTACTTATAGTGTGAAGAGTGCAAATCGCACATCCCTCACTGTTCAACCACAAACAGTCAAAGTGGAGCCGGACGTAAATGCTCAACTCAAAGCACAGCAAGAGTTTGCGCTCAACAGCTTACAAGAAAAATCGAATCGGTTAAGAAAAAGTCTTGCCCGGTTGCGGTCTGGGGAAACCAAAGATTTATCACAAGCTACAACCCCTTTGCTTTCTCGGACGACTGTAGTTCAAACATTGCCACAGCCAAGCACATCGGAAACTTCCACCGACGCAAGCAAAGCAAGGCTGGTGGCGAAGTTAAAGCAGAGATCTACGGGAATGGTTGCATCATCTATGCCAGCGACATCAGCAGTTGTTGCACCATCAGTTAAGCCTGGAGATACAAGTACGGATATTGCTAGCAATTACGGTACTTCAGTCTCAGAACTAGTCATGGCAAATAGTCTTGCCAATCCTAATCAACTGCAAATCAGCCAAGAACTGACTGTTCCTGCATCTGTTGACCGCAGCAGTGTTATGCAGACAACTGTGGCAAGTAACACAGATGGTGTCGTATCCAGTGGTACAGATCCTGTCGCTAACACAAACGCGAACTCAGTTATTGCCAACACGAGCAGTGTTAGCGTCTCAGTACCGACGGCGGTGAACACCCAGATTCAGCCAATTACTGAATCTACTCAAGCTAACAGATCCAACGCAAGTACTTCTGTAGCATCAGAAACTACCGCTTATGGTATGGGTGGCGACAGCCCAATACCACAAGCTATCACCGAAATGCAGGTGGCTACAAGACAGACTGATGCGGCGAAAAAGGCAAAAATCAAACAAAATCCGCGTTTGCGCAGCCTACAAGCGGAAATCGAGAGATTGCGGGAAAAATACCGCGCCCAGCAGTCGGGTAACCCACTTGCAACAGAGGTTCCCCAAACCAATACTGCATCAGATCTGATTCCTGTTTCTCAACAGAATAATCAGGCAGTGACGATTCCTGTTTATCAACAGAATAATCAGGCAGTGACGATTCCTGTTTACAACAGAATAATCAGGCGGTGACGATTCCTGTTTCTCAACAGAATAATCAGGCAGTGCCGATTCCTGTATCCAGACCGAATAATCAGGCAGTGTCGATTTCTGTTCCTAAACCAATAGAGCTTAATTACAGCACTCAAAAAGTTTTGCCCCAAGTTCGTCCTAATGCAGCCATTGAAGACGATGCAATCAATCCAGAGTTCTTACCCAATCCTAGCAGTAAGGTTGCAACTCCTCCAGGGACTGTAGATGCCTCTCAATCTTTGGGAAATTTGCGAGGAACCACAGTTTCTCCAAACTTACCGCCTCTGGCGGCAGTAGATAGATACTTACCCAAACCGATTGACGAAACAACAACCATTGCCTCAGGTTACATTTGGCCCGCAAAGGGTGTTCTCACCTCCGGCTTTGGTATGCGTTGGGGCAGAATGCACAAGGGAATTGACGTTGCTAACTCCATAGGTACGCCAGTTTATGCGGCGGCTGATGGTGTGATCGAAAAATCAGGATGGAACAACGGTGGCTACGGCAACATGGTAGATATCCGCCATGCAAATGGCAGCATCACTCGCTACGGTCACAATAGCAAGATTCTCGTGCGCGTAGGTCAACCAGTTCACCAAGGTGAAACAATTGCTTTAATGGGTAACACTGGCTTCAGTACTGGTCCACACAGCCACTTTGAAGTTCATCCATCCGGCAAGGGAGCAGTCAACCCCATAGCCTTCTTACCGCGTCTATAGTCTTGAATGTTGTTAGGTGTTAGTTGTTAGTTGTTAGTTGTTGGTTGTTAGTTGTTAGTTGTTGGTTGTTGGTTGTTAGTTGTTGGTTGTTAGTTGTTAGTTGTTAGTTGTTAGTTGTTAGTTGTTAGTTGTTAGTTGTTAGTTGTTAGTTGTTGGTTGTCAGTTGTTGGTTGTCGGTTGTTGGTTGTCGGTTGTCAGTTGTTGGTTGTTGGTTGTTGGTTGTCAATAAGTACCACTAACCACTAACCACTAACGACTAACCACTAGCCACTAACCACTAACCACTAACCACTAACCACTTACTACTAACCACTAACGACTAACCACTAACCACTAACCACTAACGACTAACCACTAACGACTAACCACTAACCACTAACCACTAACCACTAACTACTAACAAATCTAAAATTAATTGAGTGTAGGGGTAGCCATGGCGAAATTTGTATGCTATATTGAGTAATTGATAAGATTATTTTGGCTCAGTAGCTCAGTTGGTTAGAGCACGGGACTCATAAGCCCGGTGTCGTCGGTTCAAATCCGACCTGAGTCATAAAAAAATTAAAAATTAAAAATTAAAAATTAAAAATGAAGAAATAAATTTTTAATTTTGCATTTTTAATTGCAGTAGTGGCGGATCACCTCCGCAACAGACCAAGCTTGAGCTATAACTCCTCTGGATGTATGAGGTTCCTCGCCATCAAAAATCTCAGAAATTGAGCCAAGGCAAGCACTGGATAGGAAGTGATCTAGCAGAGGTTGCCAATCAAAGGGTAGTGGTTCTTCCTTGTAAAAGCGCTCCCAAGCACGGATATAAGGACCAATCAGCCAACTCCAAACAGTGCCTTGGTGATAGGCGCGATCGCGCTCTCTTGGGTTGCCTATATATTTGCTAATATATTCTTTGTCGTCAGGAGCGAGACTGCGAAGACCATAGGGAGTAAGCAAGTAAGACGTAGCAATATCAAGTATCTGACGCCCCTGCTGATGAGAAAAGCCACAATGCGAGAGTGAAAGCGCCAAAACTGCATTTGGGCGAATCTGAGAATTTCGGTGATCGTCTGGCTCTATGACATCGTATAAATAACAAGCTCTCGGATTCCAAAACTTTTGCAGCGAGGTTTTCACCTGTTCTGCTTGTTGGGCATAACGCCGCGCCTGCTTTGCCAAACGCGCCGAATTAGCAACCGTTTCTTGCTCACTCAAGATTTCTGCCCATCGAGAAGCCCAACATAAAGCTGAATACCATAGGGCATTGATTTCTACTGGCTTACCGCAACGGGGAGTGACAGGCTGTCCCCCAACTACCGCATCCATCCACGTCAGAGCTACTCCACGAGCATACCAGCCAACTAGCCCATCTGTGGAATCAACCTGAATATTGTAGCGTGTGCCACCGATAAAGGCTTTGTATATTTGCTGCACCACAGAGTATTGCTCTGCCAAAAACTGCCAGTCCTGGGTAGCTTCCAAGTAAAGTCCTAAAGTTTCAATCCACCATAGCGCTGCATCAATACTGTTGTATAATGGTTCGCCGTCAATATCGGGAAATGCATTTGGAATTAGACCATGGCGACAGTAACGTCCAAAAGTTTGCAGCAGTCCTTTTGCCAGATCAAAGCGTTGCGGGACTAGCGCCAACCCAGGTATTGCAATTAAGGTATCGCGTCCCCTGTCATTGAACCAATGATAACCAGCAATAACACTGGGACCAGCAATTGAGGTACGATGAACGATAAATTGATCCGCTGCTCGTAGTAGTCTTTGCCAAATGGGGGAGTAGGGAGTGGGGGGAGATGAGGGAGTGGGGGGAGATGAAAACGATAAGGAGGTAATAGGATATAGAGGAGTTAATTTGTCTCCCCCTACTCCCCCTACTCCCCCTACTCCCCTCACTCCCCCTACTCCCCTCACTCCTCCTACTCCCCACTCCCCACTCCCCACTCCCCATCCAAAAGTTTCCAGATACCGGTCTTGTTCTGCTTCTACAACTTCTGCAAAGGTAACGGATGTGAGGGCACTTTGTAGAACGTCTGGAAAACCCATCCGCGCTTCTAAAGTCACTGCATCTCCTGGCTGGAGAGTAACTGTCAAATAACCAGGGCTATAAAGGTCTTGTCGATCATCTAATCCGCGCTGCGTTTCCTCTGGCAAAATGTAATTCCAGTACCAAACTGCGTCTGGTTTATACTCTCCCTGCGTCCAGCGCAAGTACCATGGTGTTCCAAAGCTTCCAGACATGATTGCTTGCAAACATACTTGCTGTTGTCCCAGTATTTGTGAGAACTGCAATTCTGGAATTGCTTTTTGTGAGGAGTGAAAGTCACGATCGCCAATTAGCAGTCGCAGCCTTAAAATTGCAATATCTTCTCCGTTATAGAGATACTGGATTAAAATGCGATGGGAAAATTGGGAATGGGTAATGGGTAATGGGCAATAGCTAATGGGACTAAAATCTTCTTCTCTAATCCCAGATAAACCATAGGGCATTACCATTCGTCTTGTTAGCTGCCAGTTATCTTCACCCCAAGTCCATTTAGGAACTGGGTTAATATCAAAACTACTGAGTAGTTTGTAGCCAGTCGGATCAATCTGACCATTACCCCAAAAATTTGTTCCTAATGCCACAACCCGTCCTGGTAGTTCCAAGCTGGCTTCTAGATGGGAAAGCAGCAGGGTGCGTTCAGTTGGTGGGCTTTTTGCAGCAAATAGCCAGCCGTGATAATTACGAGTGCGGACATCAGAAATTGTTCCACTGGCAAAACTTCCCAAGCCATTGGTGAGCAACCATTCTCTTGTATCTAATTCAGCCATTTGCTACTCAAAATCGTTATGACTATGATATAGTCGTAACAGATCGTAATTAAACTGTGATCGATGGACGGGTAAGTTTTACCTGTTACCCCAACGTTACTAAATGGAAATAAGTTGAAGGAGAATTAGGTTAATGCCCCTCACTTACTCAGCAGAAGGATGCCTCCGTGTAGGTCAACAGGCTCCCGACTTTACAGCGACGGCTGTGATGGATCAGGAATTTAAGACACTTAAACTTTCCGACTATCGCGGCAAGTATGTCATTCTGTTTTTCTATCCCTTAGACTTTACCTTTGTTTGCCCCACAGAAATCACAGCCTTTAGCGATCGCTACGAAGATTTTAAGAAACTTAACACTGAAGTCCTTGGTGTTTCAGTTGATAGCGAGTTCTCCCACCTAGCATGGATTCAAACGGATCGCAAGTCTGGTGGCGTTGGCGACCTCAACTATCCCTTGGTTTCTGACATCAGAAAAGAAGTGAGCGCAGCTTACAACGTTCTTGATCCAGCAGCAGGTATTGCCTTGCGTGGTTTGTTCATTATCGACAAAGATAGTGTCATCCAGCATGCCACCATCAATAACCTAGCTTTTGGTCGCAGCGTCGATGAAACAATGCGGACTTTACAAGCTATTCAGTATGTGCAGTCGCACCCCGACGAAGTTTGCCCTGCAGGCTGGCAACCAGGCGACCAGACAATGGTTCCCGATCCTGTGAAGTCCAAAGTCTACTTCGCTGCTGTTTAGAATGTTAGTTGTTAGTTGTTAGTGGTTAGTTGTTAGTTGTTAGTTGTTAGTTGTTAATTGTTAATTGTTAATTGTTGGTTGTTAGGTGCTAATTGCTAATTGTCAATTTTTACTATTAGCGAACCACTAACCACTAACCACTAACCACTAACCACTAACCACTAACAACTAACCACTATCCTTATTAAAAACATTATTTAGAGATAAAAATATGATAACTTCAACTGACTTTAGTGGTTTAGTAAATGAGCGCTTCTTCCGTAATTTAGTTCCTATCCCCGCAACAAATATGCTGCGATTGGGAGTTGCCACGCCAGATTTCCGACTGCCAGATATTACTAACGGAACTTTAGTAAAATTATCTAATTACAAAAGCAAGCAACCAGTAGTACTTGCATTTACTCGGATTTTCACAGAAAAGCAATATTGCCCCTTATGCTTTCCTCATATCAAAGCTTTGAATAAGAACTACGAGCAATTTCAAAGTCGGGGCATAGAAGTTTTAATGATTACCAGTACTGATGAACGGCAGAGTCAAATAGTTGTCAGAGATTTAGGCTTAAAAATACCACTGCTGAGTGACCCAAGTTGCCGTGTCTTCCGTGCCTATGAAGTTGGGCAAGCATTGGGGGCACCATTGCCTGCGCAGTTTGTTTTAGATAAAGAAGGTAAACTCCGCTATAAACATTTATTTTCCTTTCTTGACAACAATGCCAGCATTGAAAAACTGTTGGTTGTTAGTTGTTAGTTGTTAGTTGTTAGTTGTTAGTTGTTAGTTGTTAGTTGTTAGTTGTTAGTTGTTGGTTGTTGTTGTTGGTTGTTGTTGTTGGTTGTTGGTTGTTGGTTGTTAGTTGTTAGTTGTTAGTTGTTGGTTGTTGGTTGTTAGTTGTTGGTTGTTGGTTGTTAGTTGTTGGTCATTCGATCACCAAGGACAATTAGCAATTAGCAATTAGCAATTAGCAATTAGCAATTAACAATCAACAATTAACAATCAACAACCAACAATTAGAGTTTTACCTGCTGCAAATGGCTGCGGGGATTGAATGTACGTATAGAGCGGAGTTTTTCGTAGTATTCCCGCTCTTCTTGGCTGATATCTTTTGGTGTGACGATCGCAATCTTCACCAACTGGTCTCCACGTCCACCTCTGGCTTGGGGCCAACCCTTACCACGTAAACGTAAGGATTGACCAGAACGTACTCCCGTAGGAAGCTTGACACTAACTGTACCATCAGGTATTGGTACTTCAATAGTTGCGCCAAGCACAGCTTCATCTGGCGTGATTGGTACTTCACAGACCAAGTTATCACCGTCAAACTGGAAGAAGGCGTGAGGCGGAAGTTCCACTTTTAGGTACAAATCACCGCGCTTTTGGGTTACAGGATTGACTTGTCCTTTGCCCCGCACACGCAAACGACTACCGGATTTAGCGCCAGAGGGTATACGGACTTCAATGACCTCGTTGCCTAAATTTAGCTGCTTTTGTACACCACTAAAAGCTTCAGCAAAACTCAGAGGAATCGTAGCTTCGCTATCTTGCACACCACTAGCGCCGCCAACATCTTGAAAACCATAATCACTAAAACCGCCAAAGCCACCTGGTACACCTCCTGTGCTAGTGCGGTAAGAATAAGTTTGTCGCCCACCGCGACTGCTACCACCACCAACGCCACTACCACCAAAGCGCCCTAGTAACTCATTGATGAAGTCATCAAAACTACCGTATTGACTGAAGTCAAAGCCGCCCATATCGACGCCGACACCGCCGTTCGGAAAGCCCGACTCTGCCTGTTTCCAATATTGACCAAATTGGTCATACTTTTTACGTTTGTCTGCATCTGACAAAACTTCATAGGCTTCGTTAACTTCCTTAAAGCTTGCTTCTGCCTGTTTGTTGTTGGGATTGACGTCAGGGTGATACTTACGGGCTAGTTTGCGAAAGGCTTGTTTAATGTCTTCTGGAGTGGCAGTCTTACTAACTCCCAAAATTGTGTAATAGTCTTTGAAGTCGGTTGCAGCCATCTACCAGCCTCCTGTACAAATTACCATTAGGTTTTTTTCTAAAAGCTATCAGCACTAAGCATTCAGCAGTATTGGGTCTTACTTAGCAGACCATTTGTCGGTGACGTATTATGACCGAAAGCTGATCGCTGATAGCTACAATATAGATTCTAATTTTAAGTTAACAAAGATTAAATAGAACAAGTGTGCGGTTTTCGCACACTCCACCCGTACAAGTTCCGTACTCTCGGATTGCTAATTGCTAATTGCTAATGGCTAATTGCTACCATTAGCAATTAGCCTCTAACCACTAACTAAATAATCGTTCCATCGGGAATCACGGCATTTTTCAGCACAACGACGATACCACTACGGATGTAAAAGCCTTGACTTTCGCGTTCAGCTTCTTGGACGTTATCTTTATTGATGATTTGCACATCGCATCCTATGTGGGCGTTTTTGTCAATGATGGCACGACGAATTGTGGTGTTAGCACCAATGCCCAAAGAGACGGTGCTGCGATCGCAATCGGACTGGCGTTCAGCGAAAGCTTGATAGAAATCGGCTCCCATAATCAGGGTATCTTCAATAACGCTGCCTGCTTCTACACGCGATCGCACTCCCAACACCGAATTTTCAATGCGGCAACTTTTCAGAATACAACCTTCGCCGATCATTGATTGTTTGATCTGGCAATCTAAGAGTTTACTAGGAGGTAAGTAACGAGCGCGGGTATAAATTGGCGCTTTTTCATCGTAGAAGCTAAAGGGTGGCAGAGGTTGCTGAGTTAGTGCCAAATTTGCATGATAAAATGACTCGATTGTTCCAATGTCTTCCCAGTAGTCATCAAATAAGTAGGCTTGAACGTTGTAATCGTTTGCTGATTGAGGAATAATTTCTTTGCCAAAATCAGTTCGTTCTGGAGATTCTTTCAACAACTTGATCAAAACATCTTTTTTAAAGATGTAAATTCCCATTGAAGCAATGTAGGGCTGTTCTTGGGCTTGTTCTGGTGACAATCCCAGCACAGTTGTATCAACTTGCATTTTGGTTAAAGCTTCACCTTTGGGTTTTTCGCTGAAGTCGATGACCCTACCAGAACCATCAATTTTCATTAAGCCAAAGTCAGAAGCGCGACGGTGATCGATCGGGATGACTGAGAGGGTCATATCAGCCCCAGTTTCCCTGTGGCGTTGCACAAACAGGCGATAGTCCATGCGGTACAGGTGATCGCCTGAAAGGATCAGATATTCATCGACGTCCCATTCTTCCATCAACCACAGATACTGACGAACTGCATCTGCTGTACCTTGGAACCAATTGAGGTTTTCTGGAGTTTGCTGTGCAGCAAGAACTTCTACAAAACCCTCCGTAAAGCCAGCAAAGCTGTATGTACGTCCAATGTGACGATTCAGAGAAGCTGAGTTGAATTGGGTCAGAACGTAGATTTTGAATATTTCTGAATTTATACAGTTACTCACAGGAATATCGATTAAACGGTACTTCCCTGCCACTGGCACTGCTGGTTTAGCCCGTAGTTTTGTTAACGGATAAAGGCGGGTTCCTGCACCACCCCCAAGAATGATTCCTAAAACTCTTTTCACAATATTTCTCCTGACTGCCTTTCAACTCCCACCTACAGTTTATGACTCTCTGAGACACCTGGTAAGGGGGGGTCGGAGATTTTAGTGAGTTCATTTTGCAGTATTCTGCTGGCGAGCGATGGTGCTGGCAATCACAAAAAATTGCAGTAATTGTATTTAAAGACACCAAAAAGGTATGAATGCTTTCACATAGGGGAACTCCAACAAATAAATTATCCAATATTGTGGGGGAGCCAGCGCGCATGAGGAGGGTTTCCCTCCGTAGGCGACTGGCGTTGGGCATCCTGCCCGCCCAGTTCATCGGGCGGGCAGGATGCCCACCCCACAAGAAATAGTTGGATATTTTTTTACTTGGAAATCCCTAGCTACAAGTACGCACTCACGCTTAGGTCAACTCTAACGGGGAAGACGATCATCTGTGACTTAGACTTCTCTGTATCTGTAGCAAGAGCCAACGGCACAGTCTTTTCTAGCAGTTGCACTAGAAAGTTAGACGGTGGTGCTGGTACAACTTCTGGGAAGAGTACAACATTTTCTTCAATTTTCAATTTAAAGTCTTTTACCAATTTTTTCAGCGTGAATTGGCTGTATGGCATTTTTGCTTTTATCCTAGCGAATGCGATCGCCGTCCAGCCGGATAGTATTTTGCTTTTTATGCGCCATTTTTTACACTAAATACTTATGCACCTAAGTAAAAGGTAAAAGGTAAAAGGATTTATTTTTCCTTTTTCCTTTTCCTTACTTTAGACCTGATGCTTATTTAATATTAGCTTTTGTATCTCTGACTGCAGCAACGAAAAATAATCCTGTGAGTGGAACTGAGAGCGCCAGGATAATTCCAGTTAGTTGATTGCCCAAATCAGGATCGCCAGAGGATAGTTCAAAAATTGAACCTACCGCCGCGATCGCCGTTATACATGAACCAGCAAGAAACAAACCGCTTTTGGGAGTCATTGTATTCACGATCGCACCACCTTATACGACTGGTTGTACTGCTTGATGAGAGAAGCCATGTTGAGATAGCTCCTGCACCAAAGCCAAAGAATTTTCCACACGATCTACAAATAACACGCCGTTGAGGTGATCGATCTCGTGCTGAATGCAGCGTCCGAGTAATTCTCCAGCCTTCAAAGTTTTGGGACGCCCATACTCGTCTTTATAGGTAACTTCTACAACTTGAGGGCGCTTCACATCCAAGTAAACCGCTGGAATGCTCAAACATCCTTCTTGGGCAACGCATACCTCACGGCTAACCTGTTTAATGGTAGGGTTGACCATGACCAAAGGGGGGTTTGCCGCGTTATCCGGTTCGCAGTCGATGACAATGAGTTGTTTGTTAATTCCCACTTGGGGCGCAGCCAGACCAATGCCATCCTGAGTGTACATTGTTTGCAGCATTTCGCGCACCATCTGGCGAAGCTCTTCATCGACTTTAGAAACACGCTTAGCGGGTTGACGTAGGACGCGATCGCCCAAGTAATGAAGTTCTAATGGCGGATTTTTTAACTTTTTTTTCTCTACTGCAATTTCTAGAGGCATGATCCTGTGACTCGCTCTTTTAGACTAGGTTAAGGTTGGTGCTACTTGCTTTTTTCATCTTAACAATTCCGGAACTAAGGCGGTCATTGAGAAAAAGCTAATTGCTAATTGCTAATGGCTAATTGCCAATCTTCCATTAGGTGTTAGCCTTTACCCATTAACAACCCTAACTATAAAAGGAGTGCAACATACGTTAGTATTATTTTGCGCAATATACTAGGGTGTAGTGTGTTAAAATTACTCACTAAATGTGACTACCTACTCAAAGAAACTTTTTTGGGTTTGCAACGTGGCGGATGGATGAACTGGGCGGCGATAAGTACCGTCACGGTGTTACTATTTTTATTTGGCATCAGTCTGCAAACTTCTTGGCAATTAGAAAAACTGCTCAACCAATTCGGGAGTCAGTTAGAAGTATCAGTTTATCTCAAGCCGGGTGCGCAGGTGCAAACCATTGAGCCACTTGTGGCGACTCTCCCAGATGTGGTAGCTATAAAAACAATCACAAAAGAGCAAGCTTGGACTAAATTAGTTCAAGAACTGAGGATTTCTGATATTGAGGGCGCTACTAGGGAGCTAGGTGATAATCCTCTCGTTGATGAGATCAAGGTAAAGGCACGCAACTCTTCTATTGTACCAACTTTAGCAACCCAACTAGCTAAATTGCATTCTGTTGATGCGGTGCAGTATGTGGATGAAGCAGTGAAACGCATTGCCCAATTACATCGAGGGTTGAACTGGATTTCCCTGATCGTTACAATTATCCTGACTCTAACTGCGATCGCCGTCACCACAACCACCATTCGCCTGATCGTCATAGCGCGACACCAAGAAATTGAAATTATGCAACTTGTAGGTGCAACTTCAGCTTGGATTCACCTGCCATTTATTTTACAAGGAATTACTTTTGGCTTAGTCGGAGGTGCGATCGCAGGCTTGCTCATTAATCTGTTTCAACAGTTTCTGAACAAGTTATTAGCCAATCAACCCGAATTCATCCAATTTCTCACCAATGGTTTGCAACTCACCACAGCACAAACTCTACTCTTGCCCGTGATTCTCTTAAGTTGTGGTGCAACGGTAGGATTGTTAGGCAGCTTATTCGCTCTCCGGATGAAGTATGAATCATGAATTATGAATTTACTCCTCACAGCGATCGCCAAAATCTAAAAGAATTACAGATTTTTCCGGCAAATATATGATCGCACACTTTCCCATTATTAAGAAAGGATAACAGAAAAAAATAGCCGTTGTCAACCTCGATTATCAAAAATTCGTAATTACGAATTACGAATTACGAATTACGAATTATTCGGTCAATTGCATTGCTTCTTTATGACTAAATGATTGCATAAAAGTGCAAGACAAAATTTCCGATAACCAGAGAAGATATAGTTGTTTTATACCATTTTGGATACGCGTGGTTGTGCAAGAGATGACACAAAAACACTGGTTGAGTTGGTGTTGGCAGTTGGGATGGTTCGGGTGTTATGTATGGATAAGTGCTTACGCCTACGTTAGCCCCACTCTTGCCCAGAGTAAAATTGTGCCAGATCGCACACTGGGCGCAGAGACTTCTATTGTTACACCCAATGCTCAAGGATTGCCAACAGAAGAAATTACAGGTGGTGCGGTACGCGGGGCTAACAATTTCCACAGTTTTCAAGAATTCAATGTCAGCGCTGGACGATCCGCCTATTTCAAGAGTCCATTACCTAGTATCCAAAATATTCTGGCACGGGTCACAGGTAATAACCTCTCAGAAATTTTCGGAACTCTGGGTACAATTGGTGATGCCACCAACTTGTTTTTGATTAATCCGAACGGGATTATTTTTGGTCCGAATGCGGTATTGAATGTCACCGGTTCATTTGTAGGCACAACAGCCCATGCAGTTGAATTTGGGAACTTCGGTAATTTCAGTGCTGACGCCCCAGTTGCACCCTCACCAATACTTACAATCAATCCTTCAGCGTTGCTGTTCAATCAAATCTCAGCCGCTTCAATTACAAATAAATCAATTGCACCAGCAGGACTTAATCCAATTGGCGATCTGGTGACAGGTTTGAGAGTGCCAGATGGTCGGAGTTTACTGTTAGTAGGTGGCAATGTCAACTTAGATGGTGGTAACCTCAGAGCTTATGAAGGTCGCATCGAATTGGCAGGATTAGCTTCACCGGTTCGTGTAGGGCTAAATGTGGCAGGTAATACTCTGGGCTTAAATGTTCCCGATCAAGTTCCAAGAGCAGATGTATCTCTCACCAATGGGGCAGAGGTAAATGTCCGTGGAGCCAATGGCGGTAGTATTGCCATTAATGCTCAAAACGTGAATTTGGCAGGAGAAAGTAAACTACGTGCTGGGATAGAATTAGGATTAGGTACGCCAGATAGCAGAGCGTCCGATATTGAAATCAATGCCACAGGGTCAACCACTCTCAGTGATGGTAGCTTGATTTCTAACGTAGTGCAACCGCAAGCTTTCGGCAAAGGTGGCAACATCAATATCACTACAGGTTCGCTCACACTACGCGATCGTGCTACTTTGAATGCCAGCACCCTTGGGCTTGGGGATAGCGGCAGGGTATTTGTGCAGGCATCGGGAGGTGTGTCTGTTGCCAATAGCGGAATCTTCAGCAATTTGGGAGCAAGCGCAGTCGGCAATAGTGGCGGAATGTTTATCACAGCCGAGTCGCTTTCCCTTAATGGCGCTCAACTGCAATCTAGTACTTTTGGCGCAAACGCGAACGAACCTGGTGGTCGTGGTAATGCGTCCGGAGTGAATATTAATGTAGCCCTTCGCGTCACTTTAGCGTCAGCAAATCAAAACGGAGTTGCCACTGCCATTTTCACTGATATAGAAGCAGGAGCAACGGGCAATGGTGGCGATATTAACATTAAAGCTGGGTCATTGTCTTTAACTGATGGCGCTTTCTTGAATGCCAACACCGCAGGGCAAGGGAATGGGGGAAATATTATCATCAATGCCAGCGATCGCATTGACTTTGATGGTAAAAGGAGCAATGGAGGTTTTAGCGGTCTTTTCAGCACAGTCGGATCTACTGGTATGGGCAAGGGCGGAGACATCCGAGTCAAATCAGGAACACTATCTTTATCCAATAATGCTCTCATCAATGCCAGTACTAGTGGACGAGCAGATGCAGGTAACATCTCAGTGAAGGTAGATGATGCTGTTACACTGAAAAACTCTAGTCAAATCGCAACTTATGTTGCGTCTGGAGGTGAAGGCAAAGCAGGTGATGTTGACATTCTGGCTCGTTCTGTGTTATTAACAGATGGCTCTCAAATCGGGTCAGCCCTTTTCAGACCAACAAGAAATCTGCCTGCAGCGCAAGGGCGTGTGGGAAATATTAAGATCGCTGCTTCCGATTCTGTCACTCTTTCTGGTATCGGTTCTACAGGATTTTCTAGCAGCGTGGAGACTGGTACTGATAGAGAAACAACAGGAAACGCAGGTAATATTACGGTGACAACACCCAATTTTAAAGTAGCGGATGCTGCCATTGTCGCCGCTGGGACTTTAGGTTTTGGGGATGGAGGCAACATTACAATTAATGCTAATTCCTTTGAAGCTCTCAACGGCGGACAAGTGCTAACTAATACTCGTGGAGGCGGAAAAGCTGGAACTATCACCTTGAATGTGAGAGATAACTTGACCTTAGCAGGAAGTGACCCGAACTTTACTCAACGCCAAGCCCAAGTTGAACAACGTTTACGCCAACCAGGACAAACAGACCAGTTAAGTGATGTTATTGATAATCTTGGTTCTACCAGTGGTATCTTCGCTAACACTGCTCCTGGTTCTACGGGAGCAGGTGGGAGCATATTTATTGACCCCCGTCAAGCCACTATTAGAGATGGAGCAAAGGTATCAGTCAATAGTGATGGTACAGGCAATGCAGGCAATATTACCCTACAGGCAGGCAGTCTCACCCTTGACAACGGAGCCGCCATTTCTGCTGAAACTACTAGTAGTCAAGGTGGTAATATTAACTTACTCTTAGGAGACATTTTATTGCTGCGGCGCGGTAGTCAAATTTCCACAAATGCAGGCACTGCTCTTAAAGGTGGTGATGGCGGCAACATTAATCTTAATTCTAAATTTATCGTTGCTTTCCCTGAAGAAAATAGTAACATCACTGCCAACGCCTACACAGGCACTGGCGGTAACATCCAGATTAACTCTAATGCGATCAAGGGCATCCAGTCGCGCCCGCAGTTAACAGACTTGAGTAGCATTACTGCCAGTTCTACCTTGGGTGTTGCGGGTGCGGTGAATGTGAATACACTTAACACTGATGCTCTGCAAAACAGCCTGACTCAACTACCGTCTAATATTATTGATACTAACGCCCTGCTTGCCAATAGTTGCATAGTGAGGCGCAAAAATAAATCTGCTGGTACTTTTTTGATTACAGGCAACGGTGGTTTACCCCAACGTCCTGGCGATGCTGTTGTTTCTTCTTATCCTACCGGGACAGTACGCTCTGTACCAAGTGTTGGTGAGGCAACTAAATCAAGCACTTCAACTAGTCGCCATAATCAGAAAATTAGCACTCCCATTGTTGAACCACAAGGTGTTTATCGACTGGCAAATGGTCATTTGGTGCTGAGTCGAGAGTGTGCATGAAGCAATTCGCTTGCAGTTGGGCTGCCTTCACTATTGAACCAACGAGGCGTAGGGATTTTGCCCTAGATTGGGTGAGAAAAATTCTGCAATTCGCTTTAACCCCATAGCTTTTCGTGCGATCGCGCTAAGGCTACAATTAAATTCCACAACAATTGTAGATTATAGGACTAGCCCTTTCAAGGTGGCTTAAAAACCTAAGCAATTATGCCTAATTTTTGGCATTTAACCTTCGTGTTCTTCTTGCCTTCGCGGTTTAAAAATATTTTTGAACCACGAAGACGCGTTCGCGCAACGTCTCCCCTTGGGAGAAGAACGCGAAGAAAAACTTTATTTTTATGCTTCACCTTGAAAGGGCTAGTCCTAGATTAGTTACTCAAATATATGAGCGCATATTTTCCCATTATAAAAAAAAGCATAACCGAAAAAACAGCCGTTGTCAACCTCCACCTAAGGGGCAAATGTCAGAACCAGCAGTAAAAGGGACTAATGACCGAATAATTACGAATTACGAATTAGTAATTATTCGGTCATTAGTCCACCAAGGAAACTTTGAAGAGTTCTTAGTGAGGGCAAGAGCAATCTTGAATATGAGGACTAAAGTCCTCACTACGAACAAATAGACATCTCCAGAAATGATGTAGGGGCGCGGTCTGGGCGCCCTACCTTCGGTTTTAACGAACGCATAATTAATTTTCGGAGATGTCTAATGATGACAGCGATAGATTTGTGGGGCGAATATATGAGCGCATATTCTCTCATTATCAGGTAGACTCGAAGATATCCGCCCTGACGGCAGTTTTATCCTATGTCTCGTTGGTTCAACATTGCAGGTCCTTGTCAATCTGACATTCATTATATGCTGTCAGCTACTGCTCGTCTTCCGGATTTGGAGCAGATCATTGAACAACGTAGCTATTTTGTGATTCATGCGCCTCGCCAAACAGGAAAGACTACTGCAATGCTAGCACTGGCAAAACAACTGACAGAAAGTGGACGCTACACGGCAGTAATGGTATCAGCAGAAGTTGGAAGTGCATTTAATCATGATGTAGGTGTGGCAGAAGTGGCGATGCTTGAAACTTGGCGCGATACAATTGCAGTTCGTTTACCCAAGGATCTGCAACCGCCTGCTTGGTCTTATTCAGCACCAGGACAGAGAATTCGAGCTAGTTTACAGGTTTGGGCGCAAGCTTCACCACGACCTTTGGTATTATTTATCGATGAAATTGATTCTCTACAAGATGAAGCGCTGATTTCGGTTTTGCGACAGTTACGCGATGGTTATCCCAATCGTCCTCAGAACTTTCCGTTATCTGTAGGATTAATTGGTTTACGCGATGTACGCGATTATAAAGTAGCATCGGGTGGTAGCGTAGACGCCTTAGCGGCTTGCCGAAGGCATCGGTTAAATACATCCAGTCCTTTCAATATTAAAGTCAGTTCCCTCACGTTAAGAAACTTTAATGCCGAAGAGGTCCAAGAACTATATCAACAACATACTGACGACACTGGGCAAGTTTTTACCCCCGATTCAATTGCAACAGCATTTGATTTAACTCAAGGACAACCTTGGTTAGTCAACGCCCTTGCTAAAGAAGTTGTGGAAAAAATGGTTAAGGATAGAAGTATTACCATTACTCATGAACATATATTAAACGCAAAAGAAATATTAATCGCACGTCAAGATACCCACCTGGATAGTTTAGCTGAACGTTTGCTTCAACCAAGGATCAAAGCGATTATTGAACCAATGTTAGCAGGTTTGGAGTTAGGGGATGTACCTAACGATGATATTCAATTTGTTATCGACCTAGGTTTATGCAAAATGGACCCCTTAGGAGGACTGGCGATCGCAAATCCAATTTATCGTGAAGTTTTACCCAGAGTATTAACAGTAACACCTTCCGCTTCCTTACCAAAAATCGCACCGACTTGGTTGACTTCTTCTGGAGAACTAAACACCGATGATTTGCTGCAAGCATTTATGAGATTTTGGTGAGTCCAGTCCTGTTCGCGCAGCGTCTCCCCTTGGGAGAAGGAGGGTTTCCCTCCGCAGGGAACTGGCGTTAGCGAAGCGGTAGCGAGGAACGAGCGTCACCCGAAGGGCGACAGCATGGAGAACCATTATTAAAGAGTACTGGATACCATGAAGTCGCACCCCATATAGTACTAATGGCATTTTTACATCGTGTCGTGAATGGTGGTGGAACCTTAGAACGAGAATATGCAATTGGAAGCGATGCGCAAAGCGCAACGGCAAAGCCGAACGCATGGACTTATTTTTAAGATATGGTTTTACGACTCTGGGGATAGAATTAAAAGTATGGCGTGATAAAAAGGGTGACCCTCTTTCTGAAGGTCTTGATCAATTAGACTCATATTTAGCGCGATTGGGATTAGACTTTGGTTGGCTATTTGTATTTGACCGCCGTAAAAATGCACTACCAATCGAAGAACGTTTATCAACTCAAATTATCGCCACAAAAAATCAACGTTCTATTACCGTTATTCGTGCGTAAAAAGGCTTTCGTACCTATACTAAAAACGGCTGAAAGCTATACTTATTTAACATTCGCGCATCCGGTTCTTAAGCCTCTCCCCGCATCGGGGAGAGGTTTGGAGAGGGGTTCCATATTAATGCAGTTGCGCACCAGTTCTCTAAATTTGCTGGGCAAATATATGAGCGCACATTTTCCCATTATAAAGAAAGCATAACCGAAAAAATAGCCGTTGTCAACCTCAATTCATGAATTCTTGGAGGAGGAAAAGTCGAACTCAGGTTATGAGACAATTTCAGAATCTGAAAGATAAATATACCCTAACTCCTAACTCCTAACTTTTAATTATGCACTCACAATGGGAAGGTTTGCTGAAAAATATTGGTGAATGGCAAGGTTCATTCACCCGTCTCTCTCCTCAAGGTGAACTTCTGGAAGATATCAAGAGTATTGTATCCCTGGAAGGGTTAAACAATAATCAGACAATTCGTCAGATTGTCCGCTTAGGTGAAAATGAAAAGGTTTTAGAATACAGTTCTTTAGGAAAGGGAATATTATTTTTTGAAAATGGAGCATTTTCTCAAGGTTCAATTCAACTAGCGCCATTTTCCGAATTTGGAGCAGAACTCGGTTTAATTCATCAAAATCGCCGCTTACGCCTCGTGCAAATGTTTGATAAAAACGGTCAACTAGACAAACTCACCTTAATTCGAGAACATCTTGCTGGAACCGAACCAGCCCAACGCCCATCCTTGACAGTAAATGATTTACTAGGAGAATGGCTTGGCGAAGCCGTGACGATCTATCCAGACTTGCGGAATCCCAGCACTTACCCAGTCAAAATGCAATTACAACTTGATAACCCTGAGCAAATAACACAAAGCCTTACCTTTGGCGATCGCACAATTACCTCAACTGCTACCATCAAAGGCTCCATTATTCACTTTAACCAAAACTTACAAAACCAGGTACAAGTATTACTGCTACCCGACGGTGCTTCTGCCACTTCTCCACTCAAACTGCCAAATCGTCAACCATTATTCCTTGAGGTAGGTTGGCTACTCCAACCCAATTTACGCCAACGGCTGATTCGCAGCTACAACGATAAAGGCGAATGGACAAGCCTCACTTTAGTGACAGAAATTCGTAATTCGTAATTCGTAATTCGTAATTCGTAACTCAATTACGAATTAAAGATCGCACTTTTGCTGCAACGCTTGCTTGAGTAGTGCCTGATACTCCCGATCGCCAACCTCATAAGCACCAAACCTCTCCAAATGAGGATTCGTCATTTGGGCATCAAACAGCACAAATTGCCTTGACCGCAGTCTTTCCACCAACTTTACCATCGCCACCTTCGATCCGTCAGGAATATGATAAAACATCGACTCTCCAATAAAAGCGCCTCCAATCACAATCCCTAAAATTCCCCCTGCTAGTTCATCACCCTGCCAAGTTTCAAAACTATACGCCCAACCCGCCTGGTAAAGTTCCAAATAAATCTCCTGTAACTCCTGTGAAATCCAAGTAGTCTCACGATTGGCACACCCAGCCATCACAGTTGGGAAATCACGGTTAATCGCAACGGTAAAACGCTCTTGATTGAGAACACGCTGTAAGGACTTGGGGTAGCGAAATCGCCGATCCAAGGGAATGAGAGTGCGATCGCGGCTGCTGTACCAGCCCAAGACATCATTCTCATCAGCCATGAGAAAATATCCTTGAGCATAGGCTTGAATAATAGCGGCAATGTCATATTGCATATGAATATTTTTGTTGATTGTTGATTGTTGATTGTATTTACAGATAACAATTAACAATAAACAATTAACAATTAACAAAGTGTGTATTTAAGAAAATGAGTGAACCAATTCCAGCGATCACACTGCCAGCGACTAAAAATCCGAAACTTGAGGGAGAATGGTTGCAACAGCGATTGCATCAGTGGCTTGATGAAGAATTTCTTCCAGAAGCAGTCAATCAGAAAATTGCGGCGCGAGTAGCACAGATTTTTGTCCGACAACGAATGGAAGGAGAAGATGACTTAGGTTCGCTGGTGATTGCCATTGTCACGGAGATGCAGTTGTTTGATTTTTCCAAAAGTTTCTATGGAGAGTTTGCGATCGCCAACGCCGTCAGCGATCTACTTTTAGAAAGTCTGGGAATTGATCGGTGTTGTGGAGAATGATTTTTGTTAGTTGTTAGTTGTTAGTTGTTAGTTGTTAGTTGTTTCTTCTTGATTGTTGGTTGTGGGTTGTTAAAAATTACTACTAACCACTAACTACTAACCACTAACTACTAACTACTAACCACTAACCACTAACCACTAACCACTAACTACCAGCTAGACTTAACCACTCCAGGTAAAAGACCCTCGTGTGCCCATTCCCGGAAGACATTGCGAGAAAGTCCAAAGTCGCGATAGACGCCTCTGGGACGACCAGTGAGCCAGCAGCGGTTACGGTGGCGGGTGGGAGCGCTATTGCGGGGTAGCTGTTGAATTTGGCGATGAACCTCCAGCTTGTCTAGAGGAGATTCTGCTAGTCGAAATTCTTCCAGCAATGCTTCTCGCTTGTCGGCGTACTTTTCCACCATCTTGGCGCGTTTTTTTTCGCGCTCAATCATGCTCTTTTTTGCCATAAAGTCTGTAACTTCTTAAAAGACAGTATTTTCCACTCTATATAATATAGCGTTTGGGTAGTCAAAATAATTCGTAATTTATCATTCGTAATTCGTAATTATTTACCCCACAGCTGAAACGGGGGCTTGAAACAAGGAAAAAATTTCTTTTTTTCCATTAATAAAATAAGTTGCTCTGTAGCTTTAATTACGAATTACGAATTACGAATTACGAATTAGTAATTATTGTGCCAGTTTGCTGAACGGAGGAAACCTCCGCACACAACTGGCTCCTCGTAACATCAAAAGCAGAAGGGCATAGGTCAGCAAGTTGACAAGCAACGCATGCAGGAGTTCGTGCCTTACAAATGGCACGACCGTGATAAATTAACCCAATTGACCAATTTTCCCAGTCATGTTGAGGTAACAGAAGCATCAAATCTCGCTCAATGCGGATCGGGTCTGAGTGTTCAGTTAAACCCAGGCGTTGGCTAAGGCGCTTAACGTGGGTGTCCACGGTGACTCCAGCATTAATTCCATAGGCATGAGCTAGGACGACATTTGCCGTCTTTCGTGCTACACCCGGAAGCCGCAATAACTGTTCCATCACATGAGGTACTTCACCGCCAAACTCTGTAACAATCATCTGACAAGCAGATTTGATATTCTTCGCCTTATTACGATAAAACCCAGTTGAACGTACCAAGCTTTCTAACTCTACCAAGTCAGCAGCTGCCAAACTAACCGCATCGGGAAATCGGCGAAATAATGCTGGTGTCACTTTATTCACTCGCTCATCAGTACACTGAGCGGAGAGAATTGTTGCCACCAGCAGCTGTACTGGCGATAAGTAGTTTAAAGAGCAAGTAGCGTCTGGATAAAGACGCTTAAGGCGAACTAGAATTAGGAGCGATCGTTGCTTTTGAGATGGTACGCGGCTACTAATCACTGGAATAATTTTTGCACCCAATCCAACTGAGTAGTTTCTTTGAATATGAGAAAAATTCCTATTCCCAAAAGTAGCACCAAACCAGTTTGCATTACACCGTCTTGAATGCGAGTAGGTAAGGGCTTACCACTTAACCCTTCTATTAACAGAAAAGCAAGTTGTCCCCCATCTAAAGCTGGCAAAGGCAAAATATTGATCACAGCCAAGTTAATGCTGATCAACGCGGCAAATTTCAACAAACTCTCTGTATGATTCTTGGCGATGTCGGCACCAATTGTCACAATTTTCACTGGACCGGCTACTTGACTAGCTGTTTCAGCAAAGTTAGTGATCAGTTGCCTAAAACCTTGAAATGTCGCCAGGACAATCTGCTGAAATTGAGCAGCGCCAATCCGCAAAGCTTCCACTGGATTCGTAATGCGACGTTGCTCTACTTTGAAGTTGGGACCAAGTCCGATACCAATACTACCCTCACCCTTGGAGTTAGCTTCTGGAACTACGGTCAAAGACAACTTTTGGTCATCACGGGCAATTTCTAGTTGAATTGGCTGACCTGAATGAGTTTTAATTATTTCCCTTAAAGCCTCTAACTCTGGCTGCGATGTGCCAAATTGTCTTTGATTAGCTGCTAGGATCACATCCCCTGGCTGAATTCCTGCTTTTGTTGCGACAGAACTCACCTCTGGTGCTAGCTGTTGGATTAAAACTCCTGGTTGGGTTGGACCGACTTGCGGTACGCCAACAAAGCCAACTTGTGCCACTAGGAGGAAGTAGGCAAATATTAAATTTGCTATGACTCCCGCACTGATGACGATCGCCCGATCTAGAACTGGTCGGTTGCGCAGTAGATTTGGGTCATTGGGTGGAATCTCGCTCTCTGGGTCATCGTCAGGAAAGCCGACAAAACCACCCAAGGGAAAAGCGCGGACAGCGTATTCTGTTTGTGGTCCTTGGTATTTCCAAAGAACCGGTCCAAAACCCAGAGAAAAGCGATTAACGTAAATACCTTGAGACCTTGCTGCAATGAAATGTCCTAGTTCGTGTACTACGATTAGAACAGCTAAGACTGCGATCGCCGCTAAAACTGACATAGAGAAAATTTGTGAACTTATTGAGCTTTACTTATCTTCATTTTAAAATGTCTACCAGTCTTGCACTGCCCTAAATGGTATATTTTCAAATTTGTTAGTTGTTAGTGGTATGTTTTGACAACTAACCACTAACCACTAACTACTAACCACTAACAAAATTACAACACTTCCCGTCCCAAGTAAGATTGCAGCGCTTGTGGTATACGTATCCCATCTTCTAGTTGATAATTCTCCAAAATTGCTGCCATTGTCCGCCCCACAGCCAAAGCAGAACCGTTGAGGGTATGCACAAGCTGGGTTCCTTTCTTACCGCTTTCTTTAAAACGAATTTGCGCCCGCCGCGCCTGAAAATCTGCAAAATTGGAACAGCTGGAAATTTCCCGATACTTTTCAGAGGAGGGAAGCCAAACCTCTAAATCATAAGTTTTGCCTGAAGAAAATCCCAAATCCGCAGTACACAACTCTACTACCCGATAAGGCAATTGCAAAGCCTGTAAAATTGCTTCTGCATTCCCCACCAATTTTTCCAGTTCTTCCTGGGAAGTTTTGGGATGGACAAATTTCACTAATTCAACTTTGTTAAATTGATGCAGGCGAATTAATCCCCGCATATCGCGTCCATAACTACCAGCTTCTCGGCGAAAACACGGAGTATAAGCACAGTGATAAATAGGCAACTCAACAGAATCGAGAATTTCACCACGGTAGAGGTTGGTAACAGGTACTTCTGCTGTGGGAGTAAGCCATAAATCATCAGATAAGCACTTAAAGCTTTCTTCAGCAAACTTGGGCAACTGTCCCGTGGCTGTCATAGACTCGCTATTAACTAAAAACGGAGGAATAACTTCCACATACCCTGCTGCTATTTGGCGATCAAGCATAAATTGAATTAATGCCCTTTCTAGTGCTGCACCAGCACCTATCAGGGTAACAAAGCGACTTTGTGCCACTTTGACCGCTCGCTCAACATTGAGAATACCTAACTTTTCGCCAATTTCCCAGTGGGGAAGGATATTCGGATTTTGGGGAATGAACTCGTCACCCCAACGGCGGACTTCTACGTTATCTTCCTCACGTTTACCGATGGGGGTGGACGCTTCGGGTAAGTTGGGAAGTGCGAGTAAAAGTTCGTTGATTTTGGCTGTCAGGTCTTTTTCCTGAGGTTCGAGGGTAGCGAGTTCAGCTTTGATCTCGCTACCCTCATTCCGCAAGGCTTGAATTTCTAATCCTTTAGGTTCGCAACCAGATCTAATCTTTTCAGGAATTAATTTAGCAATTTCGTTACTGCGTGCCTGAAGTTGATTTCGCTTCGCTTCCAATTCGCGCTGTTGTCTATCCAACTCTACAAGCGGCTGAATGTCATAATTATGACTACGAGTATTCAACCTTTCCTGAACCAATTGGGGATTTTCCCGTATTTGCTTAATATCCAGCACAAATTATTCTCAGTTTTTAGCCTACGATCTTCTTGCCAAAACATCAGCATATAATTATTTTGGCTTGCTATCACAACAATTGCAAAGTTTAGGGGGAATGGGGAATGGGGGGAGATAAGGGGGATGAGGAGGATCGCGAGGATGAGAGGGATAGGGAAGTTAATTTATCTCCCTCATCTCCCTCATCTCCCTCATCTCCCCCTACTCCCTCATCTCCCCCTACTCCCCCCACTCCCCACTCCCCACTCCCCACTCCCCATTCCCCTAAGGTTTAGTGATGCGATTGAGGAGCCAAATGGACCCTACAAGCCCTGCAAAATGGGCACTTACAGTATTGGTGTTTGCCTGCACGACGAAAATATCTAGGGGTTGGATAGTTCGGCTAGGGTCAATTTGGGTTAAAACTCCAGTACCAAGTTGCGGTAAAGTCAGCGACTTGATGATCAGAGTGCCATTGATCGCTTGGGCTCCTAAAAGAGTCAAAAGCATTCCCACCAAATTCACGATCAGTCCTAAGCGTACAACTTGAATAGTTTCAACTTTGCGTGGGCGGTTGCTGGGATTGGAGGATTCTAGTTGTCTGCCAATCCTCGTGTAACGGAAAGCCAAATAAATGCTCACACCCAAGGTAATCAGTCCACAAACTGCTAAAAAGACGCCAAGCCCAGTTCCCGGATTATTACTGCTACTAGGTCTCTGACTAAAAATCGTCGCACTCAGCAAAATCCCCCCAGAAACAATACCTAGCACTAACTGAGTCCAAAAGCTAATCCAACCTATAAGGCGAAACGTTTGGGCAATAGCTCGGAGTTGAGAGGATTCTGACATACGGTTCACTAGTGTGCTGGGAAGAAGATAAATTTACTATCACATTTATCAAAGGGTAAAAAAATATTTTAAGTAAAGAAATTTAGTATAAAATTTAAGCTTTACTGTGTGCGCTATTTGCAAAGCTCTTAATCACATATATCTCTAAAATTAATCTTAAAGATTTTGCAATGGGATAATCACTGTTATACAAAGTGTTTATTAAGTTTGATTCCAAAGCTCGATTTTACCCTTAAAATTACTGAAGCGAGATTTTCTGCTTAAGCAGTGCCCAGACGCTCGGCATCACTTAACACAAGGATGACGGCACAAATGCTGTCTATTCGCTCCTCACTACACTGTCTAGAGCTTGGGTAGGGGGTGCAATTTTTTGCATTCCTAAAACTGGCGCATACATTAGCTTTCCTGTGTGGAGCCATCCTCCGGGAAAGTTCTTTGCCACCACGCCTAACAAACGTGTGCTGTGTAGGATTTTTGCGCTTTGAACATGAGAGCCTAAGTAGCGTTATATACTTACGATTCAGGGGTTAGCACTATAGATTCACAAGATTCACAATTGGGATTGTTGGCTCAATTCCCATGCATATTTTTAGCAATTCACAAACTATGAAACTCGAGGATATATATCAATTTTTTGAGAATCCTCCGCCAACTTACCTTTGTCAGGAACTAGCAGTTTGTTACATCTTGTATATTTTGATACAGGGGGAATCTTACGGAACTGAGTTGATCCAAAGACTGGAAACTGAATATCCAACCTATCGGCTTTCAGATACCGTGCTTTACAGTGCGATCAAATTTCTTGAAGACGAAAGGGCAATCACTGGGTATTGGAAAAAACTTGAAGGACGCGGACGTCCGAGGCGGATGTATCAAGTTTCGCCAGAATGGCAATCTCAAGCGCAAGATTTGGCTGGTTTGTGGCAAAAGTACATAAACCAGAGGACACATTAACGAATAATTCATAATGAATAAGTCTCCTCCACTAAAACAGTAACAATTAGTTATGGATACTGCTATCCTGCCATCCACATTGCTGCTAACCTTTTTGCTATCGGTTGGGCTGTTTTTCTTTATACGTGCCTCAACTAAAGATCGCATAGAAAAAGCGCAACTGGTGTCCGAGCTAGACGAAGCTACTTTATTGCCTCGATTACAGGAATATTTTCGCATTCGGTCCTACCGAGTGGCAGCGGTAGACCGAGAACAAAATCAAGTGACTTTTGAAGGGTTTGTTAAACCTAGTTGGTTTTTAGCTGTGTTTTTGACACTGTTAGCTGCTGCTGGAATTCTTTGTCTATCACTGGTTTTATCACTGCTTTTTCCTGACATTCGTACACTCTTTCTAGGAATGTTACTACTCTCGCCTTTGAGTGGTTTCTTTTATTGGAAAAAAGCTGGAAGACTT
Source organism: Stigonema sp. (assembly GCA_965249805.1). Lineage (GTDB taxonomy): Bacteria > Cyanobacteriota > Cyanobacteriia > Cyanobacteriales > Nostocaceae > Stigonema. The sequence continues at coordinate 562,939 of CBDFMX010000002.1, read as the reverse complement.
GAGAAAGTTTTGCTACTTATGGAAGCAACTCCTCGCGAACAGCAAGAACTAACTAGAATCACTGTCATTGGTCATCGAGATGAACTCATTGAGTTACAAAGGGCGCTACCGTTAAAGCTTGCTGAATAACCATTCGGCAATATAGCAATTTGTCCAGTAGTTGTGAACTCCTCCCCCTTGTCCCCCTTGTCCATAAATTAAGTAGGACTGCTGATCTTAGGTTGCTCTACTTCCACTTTCTTGTGGAGCTTTAGATAAAAAATCACCCCATACAAACCTGTTGATTTGTATGGAGTTGATTGTCTAATTCACGCTTACTAGCCCTACTGGCAAATTAGCTGCAAACTAAAAAAAATGAATTTTTTAAACAAAACTATCACTCTTGCCAGTTAATTATTTTGACGCTCCCCTTGCCTTTAGGCATGGGGATTTCTTAGGAAGTTCAGCCGTATCTCCTAAATATCCAACTGTCGGAGTTTCCCACACATGGCGGTAATTCCCGTAGGCTTGGTTCCTGGACTCTACCCATTAAGGATCGATATTTTCCTAGGCATGACTTTCCCCCAGTCCGGGGGTAGGGTCTAATTAGACCTGCTTGGATTTATTGTAGCAGAAAAACATTTTCTTGTAGCAGAAAACATTTTTTTAAGGGGAATAAATTCCCAACGGGCTTACCCCATAAATACAATTTAGGGGTAAGCCCTAGGATGTTCGGTCAAAAGTCACGCTCAAACTAGATAAGAACCATTGATTGTTCAACGATTAGCCACAGCTAAAGTTTCCTGTCCTGGAGAATTTTCTAACGTTCTCAGGCTAGGAAATAAGAAATGGTTTTCTTCAACGTATTGAGCACCAAACAGCCCCTTTTCCGCCCAAAAATAACGGTCTGTGGTGTGTTCATTTCGCTTCACAAGTAGCAAAGCGGGTGGCGCAATGCCTTCAGATTGAATGAACTTTCTAGCTGCTGTTACAGGTTTATCTTCGCCGCTTTCGATGCTATATTGAGGCACATGCTCTAAGATTCGCCGTCCTTCCTGGCGACGACGACTTTTCCTCTTGCGTCTCCTTGCCAACCTATTTTCCTCCTCTTTGAAGCTAGAGATTATTGTAGTTATGGCTACAAAATCCGTCGTCATTATAAAAGTTCTGGTTCAAAAAAGCAACAGTTTTTAATCTTTTGATACAACAAGAATAATTCCTTTGAATGTAGATAAATAAAGAGTCTTCAAGGATATAATGCCCCAGAGTGACCCATTATTTACAAGATTTAGTTATGCTTTGTTACATTAGGGAAACCGATTCCTGTTCCAAGTCTTTCCGTTAGTGAGCAATCCTGAGCAAGATCTGAAAAATGTTAATGTCTGCCGGTTCTGAGTTTATTGCTCTGTGTCGAGAGCAAATGGCACTGTTAGCCCAAGGGCTGGGAGCATCCTTGAGCATTGTTTATTTAACGCAAGAATTGGTAGAAACGAGGACAAATGAGGCGAAACTGACTCCAGTAGTAGTTTACCCGGAGACAGCAGTGGGACCGCGAGAGCGAATGGCATTGCCTAACAATTCGCTCTTGTTATTGACAGCAGCAGAGGAGACAAGCGGCGCAGAACGTCCGTCTTTTGGTGAAGGTACGACACCACCACCGTATTCTCAAGAGGAATACCTGTTAAGTGGTGACCAAATTGTTTTACCTATTATCCATGAGGATGTGATGATGGGATTGTTGGTGACACACAGGGAAGACCGGATATGGAATGAACAGGAACGCAGTGAAATTGAACGGATTGCACAAACGCTGTCGCTTGCTTGTATACTAGATCAGCGTCGAGCGTGGTTACAGCAGCAGTTGCATCAACAACAAATTCTGCTTGAAAAGCAGCAGGATTTGCTGGATAATCTATTGCATCAGTTTCGCAATCCTTTAACGGCCTTGCGGACCTTTGGGAAACTGCTCTTGAAGCGACTGCGATTAGGAGATGCCAACAGGGAGGTAGCGGCTAGTATTGTCCGGGAGAGCGATCGCCTCCAAGAATTGTTGCAACAGTTCGAGCAAGTCATTGACATGACACTAGCAGATTTAGAACAGTCGGCACTGCCTCAAAACGAAGTATTTGTGGAAGCAACTGTCCAACAAGACACGCCCATCGCCAATTGTACGGAAACCCTTACTCATCCTTGGCGGACAAAAGTGGCACTATTGTCCCCCTCCAGGGGAGACACAGAAGCTGAGTGTACCGTAGCAGATGTATTGGAACCGTTGTTAGTGTCAGCAAGAGCGATCGCCCAAGAAAGAAATTTGCAACTGCTCGCTGAAATTCCCCCGAAATTGCCTCCGGTACGCGTTCATGTCAAGGTATTACGAGAGGTCTTGAGCAATATTATCGACAATGCCTTGAAGTATACTCCAAATGGTGGAAAGATTTTAGTCCAAGCGGGTCAAGAAAAAGCTAATTTTCAGGGAATTGCCATCAGTGACACCGGTCCTGGTATTCCACCACAAGATTTAGAACACCTTGGCGAACGACATTACCGAGGTGTACAAGCGCTTAGCGAAATTCCAGGCACAGGTTTGGGGTTAGCGATCGCCAAACAGTTAGTAGAGCAAATGCAAGGCGAAATTGAAGTTAAAAGCCCCGCACGCAATTCAGCTATCACATCACCTGATGCGCTAGGAACTACGTTTATTATTTGGTTGCCAGTTGTTAGTTGTTAGTTGTTAGTTGTTGATTGTTAGTTGTTAGTGGTTAGTGGTTAGTTGTTAGTGGTTAGTGGTTAGTTGTTGATAACCAAGGACAATTAGCAATTAGCAATTAGCAATTAGCAATTAGCAATTAGCAATTAGCAATTAACTAAAAAACCCGATTTCGCAGGCGTTATCGGGTTTGTAGCTATCGCACTGGTGAATAATTAAAAACACGGCTTAAATCAAGTTAAGCCTAGTAGCGAGATAGGAGCAAGTTAGAACGCAGTTTGACATCTAAATCGCCACTTTGGGGATTAATGACAACAACCTCAGTTTCCTTGCGCCGCAATAGAACACTTGCTCCAGCCCCCGCACCAGCACCAAGTATAGGTTCTATAGCACGAATTCTGTGGTCTGTAATCAGTCCAATCACGCTAGCAGCACCGGCACCAATAGCCGCATCTTGTAAGATTTTACCAGTGTCAGTTCCTTTGCTAATCTTTTCCTTTCTGGTAATTACCGGAGAAATTGCATCAATATCCTGCCGATTTCCGTCAGGAAAAACTAACTCTCGCGCCACAAACCGAGAACCTTTTTTAGAGTCTCTAGTTGCTGGTTCCATTTGACCAACCAGTTGAGAACCTTCTGGAATTAATACATTTCCGTTTTTATCTATGATGTTTCTTGCTATCCTTACTGTTAAAGGTGTTGTCTCGTCTGGAGTAACAACAACTCTATTTTTTTCATAAGTGATAGGAAGCTTCACCCCAGCAGGGATTGAAAGATCTCTTGTTTGAGAGCGAAAGATTTGTGCACTAGCAGGAGCGATTGTAAAAATGGGAGCGATCGCGCCTGTTGTGATTGTCATTGCTATAAGTACAGCAGTTCCAGATTTCCGATCGTGAAAGACAGTCATTTTTATGTTCCTTTTAGTTCCTTCTTGTTATATAATGACGTGGATTTTCTAGTAATTGTTTCGTCGGGTTTTTAAACCTATCCACGGGCGTATTCCAAGAGACAAAGAGGTTATAGATGAAAGTGATTATGTGCAATTGTTTTTCAGATTTTTTATACCATTAACCTATACCGATAAATAGGGATCTCCGGTTTTTGTAAGACGCAAAGTTTGTGTAATTGTTCCTGAATATTTTTATACGAGTTCTCAATTGAGTGAAATAGAGGTTGCTTGTAGGGGCACAACATTGTTGTGCCCAAAGCCGTGTATTGCATCCAATTGAGTTGCGCTATATAGGATTCCTATTTTATTTTTGAAATAGACGTAGGTAGGGCGCAAGCGCACATATCCTGGTTTTGTGCGCTTGCGCCCTGCCTACACTACGTATATATTTTTCACGCTATAGGCGCACGGATTCCTATATATGCTGTTAGTATCATGCGGCAAATGTTTGGTGTAACGATCTTTGATGGTTATGCTCACTGTCAAGGGCGCTCTTGGAAGTTGCCTGAGAATTCGCCATTGGTGAAAGAATAAGTTATAGCTGATTTTTACTTTCATTCCGCCCCAAGAATACCTATTAACGTAGACGCGCAGCAGCTTCCGCTGCGGCACCCTCGCGGTAGCCGCAGCGGAAGCAGAGGAGCAGATGAGTAATCTGATTGCGGTTCACGAGTAGTACAGCTAGAATTAGCCACTACTCCTGTTTCATCTCTTTATATAGGAAGGAAAGAGGGGGCGAAAGCATCACGAAGGTGTGATTTTTTACTATGATGAAAAAAAACGCTCGCCTACTCTCACCGAATAGCTGTAGCAAATAGAATTTGCGACGGGACTCCTTTCATCTTCCCGTCTAGGGCAGCGAAAGTAGGGAAAATATCATGATAATTTGATTTTTTTGCCAGGATGCAAAAACTTTTCGCAGAACAGAAAAAAAGTGTTGATTTTATTGTTAATAATAGTAAAGTTAAAGTATGAAAGACTAAAAACATGATTTTTACCTAGCTAAACTAGCAAAAAGAGCCTAACAACTTATATATTAAAAGTAGGTGTGGCACTAGAGCCTCAATGATTCCAGTACAACTAACCATCAAAAACTTCCTAAGTTACCGTGATGCAACTTTAGATTTTCGCGGGTTACATACGGCATGTATTTGCGGTTCTAATGGCGCAGGAAAATCTTCTCTATTGGAGGCGATTACCTGGGCAATTTGGGGTGAAAGCAGAGCGGCGGCAGAAGATGATGTCATCAATACTGGCGCTAAAGATGTTCGAGTTGATTTCATATTCAAAACTAGCGGGCAAATCTATCGAGTCATTCGCACCCGCCAGCGGGGTGGTAGTAGTGTCTTGGAATTTCAAATAGAAACACCAGGCGGGTTTCGCGCACTTACTGGCAAAGGAGTCAGGGCGACACAGGATTTGATTGGTGAACACATCAAGCTGGATTATGATACTTTTATTAATTCTGCCTACCTGCGTCAAGGTCGTGCAGATGAATTCATGCTCAAGCGTCCTAACGAACGTAAAGAAATTCTAGCAGAGTTGTTGAAACTCAATCAGTACGATGAATTGGAAGAACGGGCAAAAGAATTGTCGCGTCAGTTCAAAGCACGGGCTGAGGAGTTAGAGCGTTCTTTAGAGTCGATGAAAACTCAACTGCAACAGCGTGAGGCGATCGCTCAAAAACAAGCCAATTTAGAAGCCGAACTCAACCAGTTGCAACAGGTACAGGCATTTGAGAATATTCAATTGCAAAGTTTGCAAGTTGTACAGCACCAACGACAAACTTGGTCAGATCAACTCAACTTTGTCAGGCAACAATACCAGAATCTGACGCAAGACTGCGATCGCCTCCAGCAAGAACACTCAGCCATTAGCACTCAGCTATCGGATTTAGAAAAAATATTAAGTCAAGAAGCTGAGATTAAAGCCGGATACGGTGAATACGAGATTCTACAATCTCTTGAAGAAGGTTTTGCTACAAAGTTTGAAGAATACACTCGCGCTGAAGCAGGGCGTCAACATTCTTCACAACAGCTTACCAAACAAATTAACGAAATCGAGCGGCAACTGCAACAGGCGATCGCTCAACTAGAAGCCTTAGAACAACAAGAACGGGAAATTCAGCAAACTCTGACTAAGTCAGATGAAGTAGAAGCTGCTTTGGCACAACTAGCTTTCTCGCGTAACCGTGTTGCCCATTTAGATCAGTTGCGGATGCAAGTTTCTCCCCTACTGCAACAGCAAGCAACTTTGCAAAGCCAACTGGATCGCGTTCATGCTAGTTTCGTAGCGCGAATAGAACAGCTAGAAGTTACAGCAAACCAACTGCAATTACGCTCATCGCGCCAACCGCAACTGCAACAAGCAGTCATGGAAGTGGGGATGCAGATTGAGGAAATGGAGAAAAAGCGGGTTTACCTACAGCGAGTGCAGGAAAAAGGGCAGGAGAGGCGTCACTTTATCGAACGCTTGCAGGCACAGCAACGAGAGTATGAAAGGTTGTTGGGAGAACTCAATCAAAAACTGCTTCTTCTGCAAAACCCGAATGCTGTTTGTCCATTGTGCGAACGTTCATTGGAGGAACATAACTGGAATCGCGTAGTGGACAAAACTAAGGTTGAACACAAAGATACAGAAGGACAATTATGGGTATTCCGGGAACAAATGGCGGTTTCGGACAGAGAAATTCAGGTACTTAGGCAGGAATACCGAGAAATATCGCAACAGTTAGCTCCTTACGAAACTTTACGCGAACATAGAGGGCAATTAGCAGCACAGTTGCAAGCAACGAGTGATGTTGAACAACAATTACAACAAATTGCAGCAGAAAGAGAGCAACTCTCGCTTTCGCTGCAAGTAGGTGATTACGCCCATGAAAAACAAGCCGAACTGCAACAGCTAGAACAATATCTGCAACAACTCAATTACAATGAGCAAGATCACGCCCTTGCCCGTAACGAAGTTGAACGGTGGCGGTGGGCAGAGATTAGACTGAGCCAGGTTAAAGATGCAACTAAGCGACAGGCACAAATAGCAGCACGAAAACCAGAACTTCAGGCACAAATTGCTCAATTACAAACCAAAATGCAGCTTGAATCAACCGATTCTGACTGTGCTAGACAAATCGCCGCCCTCGCTCGTGACATTGGTGAAATTGGCTACGACACTGAAAAGCATAACAACCTGCGCATGGCTGTCAGGAAAGCTCAATCTTGGGAGTTACGCTATCAAAAGCTTTTGGGAGCGCAGCAGCAATATCCTCACCTCAAGGCAAGAGTGCAAGAGTTAGAAGTGTCAATGCAAGCGAGATTAACAGAACGACAAAGACTCGCTACTCAAATTGAAAGTATTACCCACCAGATGGAAGAAACAGCCAACCCAACTGCCCAAATTCAAGCGCTACAGCAGCAACTAGCATCACGCAGACAACAACTAGACGAACAAATTGGGCAGTTGGGACGCTTAGAACAGCTGACTCACCAACTGGAAACGCTACAAGTTCAGTACGAGCAACAACAGCAGCAACTGCAACAAGCAAAGCAACAACATCGCATTCATCAGGAATTAGCGCAAGCATTTGGTAAAAATGGTATCCAAGCACTGATGATTGAGAATGTCTTGCCTCAACTGGAAGCCGAGACAAATCAACTACTTTCGCGACTGAGTGCCAACCAGTTGCATGTTCAATTTATTACACAAAAAGCAGGGCGTCATGGTAAGGCAGCAAAGAAAAATGCTAAGCTGATAGATACTTTAGATATTTTGATTGCTGATGCCAGAGGAACGCGAGCTTATGAGACTTACTCTGGTGGGGAAGCATTTAGAATTAACTTTGCTATTCGTTTAGCGCTAGCAAAATTATTATCGCATCGGGCAGGAGCGGCGTTGCAACTGTTGATTGTCGATGAAGGGTTTGGCACACAAGATGCGGAAGGATGCGAACGCTTAATTGCGGCGATTAATGCGATCGCCTCCGATTTCGCTTGTATCCTCACCGTTACCCATATGCCTCACCTTAAAGAAGCCTTCCAAGCCCGCATCGAAGTCAGTAAAACCCAGGAAGGTTCGCAGTTAAGTTTGTTGATTTAGATGTCCGTATTTTTACGGTTATTGATTTTGTCAAAGAAATTTGCCATCGAAAAACAACTTATACACAATCGGTAGTAAAAAGGGGCATCTTGATGTAAGTCAACTAGGAGGTACGCTGCTTGTTGATTATGTAGGCGGGGAACTAGTAAACAAAGACGCTTCCAAAACGGCGCAGCGAAATGGCGCTATCACCCTCTATATCATTTCGGTTATACTGCGAAATCACCACATTTACCATGTGTTAAAGAAGAAGGGGAATGGATGTACACATTGAAATCTACACCTTGAGCCAGAGCCGATTTGACAGCATTAACATCCGCTGTCATAGTCACAATCCCCAACTCGTCACCAGTTCCTAAAATAATGATATCGTTTTCCTGCAACCTTCTCGTCGGTTGGAGGCTTAATGCTCTAGAGGAGGGATTGTCAGGAATCAGAGTCACTATTTGTAGGAATCGGCTAGTTCTCGCCTGTTCTAAGACACCACCACTCCGCTATCGCACTCGCTTTACTTAAACTCGCTACCACAATCCGATCAACTGTCAGATCTAGCTGTGGGAATGTGAGAGAAATGATGCGATCGCCTTGTTTACAGCTGTTTTCAATTGAACTCGTGCCACATTGTAAGGGCGGGGTTACCCCGCCCCTACAGTTATATTGTGGTCTACCCGATAATGGTGTTCTAGGATAACGAGGAAGCGATCGCCTATCATCAATAGGTGAAAAGTGTGAAGTTTAAGCAAGGTTTACCTGTTGTGGGAGAAAGGCAAAGCAACGCTGACGCCATTCATCCACGATAATGGAAACTAGTACAGCGGACGCGGAAATAAAGCAACTATTCACCCATAGCGCGAAAAGCTTACATCATAAGCTTTTAGATTGCTTCGCAACGCTTGCAACGCTTCTCCTGACGGAGACGCTTACGCGAACGCGATTTTTAATTTTTAATTTTTAATTCCAAGGGAGCGGTACTATCAATGGTTTTAACTGCCTAGCAACTAGAAGGAAGCAGCATTACAGGCACAATTAGAGCTAGAAAAAGAACGTCAACGGGCTTTCCAGTTGGCTGAAAGACTGAGATGTCTTGGTATTGATCCCGACTCGAACCCTTACCAGTGAGGATTTGCTACGATTAACGCCTCTGCCTCCACACTGGACAATGGCTGAGAAAAAAAGTATCCTTGCCCATATTTACATTTCATCTCTCTGAGTTGTGCCAATTGCTCTGCCGTTTCTATTCCTTCTGCTGTCACATCCACACCAAGTTTTTGACCAAGCGTCACCATAGTCTCGATAATCTCTAAATTTCCCTCATTAGCATTTATCCTACTAACGAAAGACCGATCAATCTTCAACTCATCAATTGGAAAACGGTGTAGACGACTTAATGACGAATACCCCGTACCGAAGTCATCAATAACCAACCGGATATCCAAGGCTTTTAGTTGCGAGAGTATGGCAGTTGCAGAGCGATCGTGTTTCATGATCACGTTTTCGGTAATCTCCAACTTCAAGCGAGGGGCATCCAAGCCCGTCTCTTGCAAAACCTGGCTAATTTGCTCGACTAGATTCGGTTGAGTGAACTGTTTGTTAAAAATATTCACACTAATTGATAAGGGCGCAGCACCGGGAATTCGTTGCCACTGCTGTATCTGGCGGGTAGCTTCAAGCATTACCCACTGGTCGATCAAGCTGAGCAGCCCAGTTTCTTCCGCTACTTGGATAAACTTAGTTGGAGAGAGCAGACCAAGTTGTGGATGCTGCCAGCGTAACAGGGACTCGAAGCCAATAATTCTACCAGTTTCCAGCGACACGATTGGCTGGTAGTGAATCAAAAACTCCTGACGTTCAATCGCTCGGCGCAGATCTGTCTCCATCTGCAAGCGTACCACTGCCCGAGCATGCATACTGGTGTTAAATATCACGTAACACGCCTTGCCACGGTTCTTGGCTCGGTACAGGGCGGTGTCAGCATCACGCAGAAGGTCTTCTGGTTGACTATAACCTGTCGCACTCAGGGCAATGCCGATACTCACTGTGGTGAACACCTCTTGTCCGTTAAGATCGAAGGGCAATGTCAGTTCTGCCTGTATGCGCTCAGCAACGCGTATTGTATCGCTGACGTCCGACAGATTCTCAAGCAAGATTGTAAACTCGTCTCCCCCAAAACGTGCAATTGTATCCGTAGGACGCAAGCAAGCTTTCAATTTGCCTGCAATAGCAATCAGCAACCGATCTCCCAGTAGATGTCCAAGGCTATCATTGATGACTTTGAACTGATCCAAGTCTAGAAAGAGTACAGCGAATAGAGAATTCTGATAATGTTTGCTGTGTTCAATTGCACGCTTCAGGTTTTCCATGAACAAAAAGCGATTAGGTAGACCTGTCAGTACATCATGACTCGCATTGTACGCCAGCTGCTTGTTAGAATCGCGTAAGGATTTTTCAGTGTAGGCGTGCTGGGTGGCGACAGCACCCACGAGCAGACCCATTTGCGACATCGCCATCAAGCCGAACTGCAAAGTCAAAAGATGAGATTGACCGAACGTGGCACGTACCAGGAAGGCAACGGCAATGTTGATCAAAAAAACCGTCGTCGCCGCCCTCTCAAACCCATGCCGTAAAGCGATCCAAATGAGTGGTAAAAAAATGAAATAGGTGTAATCCAGATTCATCCCTCGGAGTCTGCCATACGCGAGCCAAATGCCTACGCCCACTGCAAAGCTTTCTGCCAGAGACTCCGAGACTTCTTGGCGTGTTGGTCTGCGTAGCGTACCCAAGGGCGCTGGCGGTTCCTGCTCCCTGTGCAACCAGATCCACGGCAGCTGACGTAGCAAAATCAGTAGAACTGGGGCTAACATCGCGATGCCAGTAGCGTCCCCAGACCAGTAATGCAGGGTGTACATTACCAGCTTAGACCAAAGGATGGTCCCACTCCACGCAAAGTTTACCGCTTGCAGCCAAGCGACGATGAGTGGTGCAATGATGACTGCGATGATGTTAAACCAGATCACGTCGCGTAACTGACGCAAGCGAGGGTTAATGCGCAACTTGAACAGCAGCACACTGGCTCCAGCGTAGCCTACCGTTGTGATTAAATCGAAGATTTGTAGCGTGAAAAAATTGAGGTGGCGGTGAGTCACTACATATTGATGTACAAACGTGTTTAGCCACAGCGCCGGAGTGTAGCGCAGACCGAACACCAATATGAGCACAAAATCGAGAGCTGACGGCGGATACCAGATTTGAACTTCGGGCGTTGTTTCAAACGCAATTGAGACTTTGTCCAGCAACGCCCAGGCAATCAGGTAGATTGCCACGACCAGCACGTAGCGTATAGGCGCCGGGATGCGGTGCTGCCACCTGAAAAGTGTCCTTGATATTTGCGACTCACCGTGATTTAGTGTAGCTGGTAGCCATAATGGCATAGTGTTACGATCGCTCCACCGCTCACAGTAACTGAAGGCGATTGATTTATGAACAAGGGGGACAAGGGGGACAAGGGGGACAAGGGGGACAAGGGGGACAAGGGGGACAACGGAGAGGTGTTCACAAATTATTTAGGATTGCAATATCTAATAGCTAATCGTCGTCATGCCATTAACAATTAACAATTAGCAATTAGCAATTAGCAATTAACAATTACCTCAACTTAAACTCATCAAACTTTAGTACCTCTGAATCGGGCTTGCGGGTATCAAAACGATAGCTGCTAATCGTACCCGTATCGGTGTCAAAGATGCTGAAAACTGTGATGTCATTACTTGCAATATACGGCATCGGCTTACCATCTTCTCCCAGCAGTGGGGAAATTGTCGGCACTACAGGTTCTAACCCATTGGGATCGCTAAGTTCAGCATATTTTTCTTTATACCCGATCGGCACTTCTCGCTTGTTGTTATCCCAAGCAGCACCATAAGAGTTACCAACATTAGACGTTTCTAAAAAGTGCATCCCACTGGAACTAGTAAAGCGGTTCCACAAATGGGAATGCCCATAAAATACTAACTGCACGTCTGACGCTTCAAGTAAGGGCATAAGATCGCGGATAATGTAATCTGCATCCAGAGGATACTCGTAACGCACCGCTTTAATATTGCCATCTTCATCCCGTTCAATTATCTGCACAGGATCGGTATAGGCAGGAACAATATTACCACCCAGAGTATGGGGCGGATGATGCAACATCACCACTTTGTACTTTGCGCCTTTAAACTCAGGGCTGTTGAGTTCTTGCACTAGCCAGTTATACTGCGTACTACCTTTGGTAATCGGCTCATAAATATGCTGTCCATATCCCCAATTTTCAGGGTTTTGAAAATCTGCTTTTCGTTCCCGATACCTACCCTTAGCGGAGTCATCCAAGTTAGGAGTCCGCCACATATTTGTGACATACAGTACCACTAAACGCACATCACCAAAGCTGACTGCATAGTAAGTTTTACCACCCTTTTTACTTTCTGGTAAAGTGAAAATCTCTTCGTAGGTGTCGGTATTAAAGGAATTATCTTTGAGAGATTTATCCTCATACAACTTGAGAGCAACTGCACGGGGAATCGTATCATCAAATTCATCATTCAAACTACCACGAGCAACCTGTCCCATCACTTCGTGGTTGCCAATGCAAGTAAACATCGGCGCGTGTTGAATTATCTCTCCGCCCGTGTATAATATCTTAACCCCATTTTGGTCCATTTCATACTTACCGTGACCTTGCAAACAGGGAAAGAATGCACCACCACAGCGATCGTCAAACCATTCTGAGGCGCGATCGCTTATATTGACCAAATCGCCAGCGAACCAAACCGCATCGACTCGCCCAACTGTCTCCACCACTTTTTGGAGATTTGCCGCCACCATCGGCTTGATTTGATGGTCAGAGGTAAGTAGAATTTTCAGTGGTGTGCCTGAACTTGGCGCGGATGCAAGGGTAAATACATCACTGCTGACACGAGTACCATCTTCCCTCACACTGGTTACGTGATAAACAACCCGTGTCCCTGGAGTTAATTCAGTAACCTCAGCTTCGTGTCGCCAAATCTCACGCTTGACAGGTTGTTGATATTGTGTATCTTGAGTTGGATTTCCTACTCGTGATTTCTGGTCTTCGCGTGTACGGCTTAATTGGCTAGTGGTAGCAACAGCAGTTTGACGGAGATTCTCGCCGTAGGTGACTATGTGTTGAGAACCAGCAAACTCAGTAAACCATACAACTCGCACTGAAGTTTCAGTTGGTAGTTGTAGAAACGGATCGGTCAGTAGCTGGGGTGCGGAGGTCATAATTTTTTTGCCCAGATAAACGCACGTTTTCCAGCTTAAGGCATATTGGTGAAAGAAGAGACGTTCCGGCGGAACGTCTGTAAGGGAGTTAGGAATAAAAACTTCTACGCCCAGAGTCAAAATAACTCGTAATTAATAATTCGTAATATCAAATCCGGTTGATTGCACATGGTATTTGTAGGGGGACAGCAGTGCTGTCCCCCTAACGGTTGTGTGTTCATTTAACCGGATTTGATATAATTCGTAATTACAAGCAGAGATAACTACAAACGGATGGAGGTTGAAGTAATCCGGTGTGCGGTGCAGGGAACTTCTGAGTTGGGATACCAAATTGTAAGGGCGCGGAAACCGCGCCCCTACGGGTGAAACCGTTATATATTAATCGGAGCGGCGGGATTCGAACCCACGACCTCCACTACCCCAAAGTGGCGCGCTACCAAGCTGCGCTACGCCCCGTTAACCCTATGATAATAGCAGCAAGTTATAGAATAGTCAAGAACTAATTTTAAAAAACTTTGAGCATTCCAGTGGCTTGCAGCAAACCTGGAACAGCGGAAGCATTCCATTTACCTTCTACACAACGTCCTGTATTCAGGATAAAGCGCAGACTGTAGGCATGGGGATAGCCTTCCACCTCCATCCATAATAAATCGCTTTCGGCTTCACAGGCAATTTTTTCCTCATCCATCAATTCAGTTACGATGTGCTTCATGGTGTCAGCCAGTTGCGCTAGTAGCCGACAAAAATCATTCAACTCTGCTTCAGTTAACTCAGCCGCCCAATCATCTGTACCCACCAAACCCTTAAATTCAGGTGCGGCTGGATTCCAGCCAATACGCCAACCGGGTCCATTTTTTAGGAGACGTTCCATAGGGAAAGTTGTTAGTTGTTAGTAGTTAGTTGTTAGTGGTACTTTTTGACAACTAACTACTAACAACTAACATTACCTCAATTTTTGTGCATCCCCTGGTTTGGGTTGTTGTGGAAGAGTTGGAGTGGCGTCATTTGACTGGGATGAGGTATCGTTGCTGGGGGCTGATGTATTTTGATTAGGATTAAAAACGTTTGTCAAGGCTTGTACCAAAGCGTCTCGTTGCTGGCGGTTGAGAAGTTTAATAGCAGCGCGATCGCCTTCTATGGGATTTTGCTTCAATATGTCCTTCCCCGGATAGCTACTGTCATACATAATTTCGTTCGCACCCAGGTAATCAGCCAAAGTCAGCTTCCAATCCAGCCGATAATTTGGCGCACGTCCCTTGACATAAACGTGATACCTAATGAGGCGACTCACCAGAGTGTTGTTTTCGGCAACTTTCCCAGTTTCTTTACTGATGTACTTGTTTTCCCGTGGAAAGTTGGGCAGTTGTTGATAAACTTGCTGCCAAACATCGCTAGGAATGAATTTTTGAGCTATGGCAGGTTGGGAACCTAGTAAATTAGTCGGGATTAATTTGCCCATACCTGAACTTAACAAAACTACACCCACCACCATTAAGGCAGTGAGTGTTTGCCAAGGCTTGAACACTCTTTGAATGAACTGGAAATTTTTGCTCATTCTATTTTGCGACTGGCATTACCTTATATTTCGCCAATAATTTCAGGCTGAGTCAGTTCATCGGACATTTCGATAATTGCCCGTAGCACTGGCTTCATCATTGCATCGTCTGCACTGTCAAAGTCTTCGTAACGCCGACGCTTGGCACGATTTGCCACCTGAACCGTAATGCGGTAGCGATTTGAAGCTGCATTAATCAAATCCTCAGCACGGTGCATAACCTGAGATTGAGTAGTCTCGAACTTAGAACGCTTGAGCATAATCACTGGTTCTTGGGGTCATTCACCAGTTTAGCAGTCTTGTTGGTTGTTAGTTGTTGGTTGTTTTTCCACTAACCACTAGCCACTAACTACTAACAATCCTTTTACTCGCAAGCAACCTCTCTGTTGATAGAAGCTGAGTGCCTGTTTTTACTCTATAAATATTTTGTAACACTATGTCAAGAAAGTAACACGACTCATGGCCGATATTGTTGAAACTGCTGTAAAAGCTGGAAATTTCCAAACGCTGGTAAAGGCTGTTGAAGCTACCGAACTTGGAGAAACTCTTAAAAGTCCTGGTCCATTCACAGTTTTTGCACCCACTGATCACGCCTTTGCCCAGCTACCGAAAGGAACTTTAGAGTCGCTGCTGCAGGATATTCCCAAGCTAAAGAGAATTGTGGCTTATCATGTTGCCTTTGGGGATGTTAGGTCTGATGACTTGGTGCAAATCAACGAGGCGGAGACTTTTGAAGGGTCAGTTCTAGCGATTGAGTCTGCCGACGGTAAATTTAAGGTGAATGATGCCAATGTCCTAAAAACCGACATTCTTACCGACAATGGCGTCATCCATGTTATAGACAAAGTTTTGATACCAGGGTTGCTTGCTAGCGAGTAAAACTTTGTTGATTGTTAATTGTTAATGGTTAATTGTTCTATTAACAATCAACAATCAACAATCAACAATCAACTAACCTAAAATACACCCAGCCCGTGGCGCAAGACTTAGAGAAAGCTGTTTAGTTTCTCCTTCAATATTCCACTTCACCTCAGCAGTACCATATAAAAGCTTCTGGGGTTGTGTATGTAAACTTGCTGCATCTACATTACCTTTTGCTGGTGCAGTACCAACGTTAACTGCAACGATCAATTCCTCTGTTGCCAATATTCGGGCAAAAATATAAAGTCCTCCTTGGGCGAAGAGGACTTGGTAATTACCTGTACGCAAGCATGGGTAAGCGTGGCGTAGGGCAATTAATTGGCGGTGAATATTGAGAATATCTCGATCCCAAGCGGCTTCTAAAGGAAAGCTACGACGCGAGTCTGGATCTATAGCACCAGCTAAACCCACTTCATCACCATAATAGATACTAGGGGCACCGGGGAAAGTTAGTACCAGTAAAGTTGCTAATTCGACACTAGCGCGATCGCCTCCTGCAATGGTAAGCAAGCGTGCCGTATCATGACTTGCAAGCAAATTCAATTGAGTCAGCTGAATCTCCCAAGGATATAATTGCAGTAGTTCCTGCATTTTTTCAGCGTAATCTGTGGCAAACAAAGGTGGGTAGGGTTTGTAGTCGCGGCTTTGCACTTGTTCCAGCACCACGCGATCGCCTGCAGCAAAAGCGATCGTTGGTCCAGCAAACAAATAATTCATCACCCCATCAAACTGGGTACCATCCAACCACTGACGGGAGTCTCCCCAAACTTCGCCAACAATATAAGCTTCGGGATTAATTGCTTTAACTCGTTCGCGGAACTCCTGCCAAAAACCAGGAGTTGTAATCTCAAACGGTACATCTAACCGCCAACCGTCAATGCCGAATTTAATCCAATATTCGGCAATTTCCATAATGTATTCCCGTACTTGGGGGTTATCGTGGTTAAATACTGGCAAGGCTCGATTTCCACCCCAACCCTCATAGTTAGCGGGAAAATCACCGTTGTAGGCAGAAAGAGGCCATGCTTCTATTTTAAACCAATCCACCCAAGGCGAGTAGGGACCATTTTCCAAAACATCATGGAAAAAGAAAAAGCCGCGACTAGAGTGGTTGAACACCCCGTCAAGAACGACTTTGATATTCCGTTGATGCGCTGCGGAAAGCAATTCTTGAAAAGCCGGGTTACCTCCCAACATTGGATCGACTAGATAATAATCGTGGGTGTGGTAGCGGTGATTGCTTGCCGATTGAAAAATGGGTGTAAAGTAAATGGCGTTAATTCCCAGATCCTGTATGTAGTCTAACTGCTCTATAATGCCCCATAAATCTCCTCCTTTGTAACCTTGGAGTGTTGGCATAGCTTCCCAATCTTCCCAACGCGTCTCATGTACAAGCTTTTTGCGCGGTTGTTTACTTTTAGCAAATCGATCTGGAAAGATTTGGTAGAAAACAGCGTGCTTAACCCAGTCTGGTGTTTGAATCTGCATGAATGACTCTCAGAATGCTCCAAAGTCATCGTTGCAGATACTAGGTTGTTTATGACTCACACTTGTGGTAGAAAATATTGGCAACGGATGAAATAACGGATGTAACGGATGATTTATCGGAGTTCCCGTATTGGTAAGGTAGATCCCACACGAGAAAGGCTGTACCTGATTGAAACGAAAATCGCTATAACTATGGTACGACGAGATCAAGCATCCGCTACATCCGCTACAACATCCGTTGCCAGATTTAAAACGGCTGATATCGCAACGAAAAGTAAAGCCCGTTATCTTGCAGTGTGTCGCCACGGTTATTCACATCTATTAATGGGATGCCATAATCTAAACGCAAATTCAAATGACGGCTAGGTTGCCAAATTAACCCCAAACCAAGACTAGCTAGTGTGTTTGTGCTAGGATAAAACTCGCGATTATTCCAAGCTGTACCAACATCAAAAAAAGGCGCTAGCTGCAATGCTTTATAGTTTGATATAGGTGGAAAGCGAAGCTCAACAGAACCGACAATGCCATTATCGGTAACCAGTTGATTTTGCCGATATCCCCGCACCGTATCTAGACCACCAACACTAAATTTTTCCACAGAGAGTAAAGAGTCTCCGGTCAATTGTGCAGTGAATCGCGTTAGCACTAAAGCCCTTGGTGATAACTGCTGCACCCACTGAAATTGTCCTAACCAAGAAAAAAATCGTCCATCAGTACCTGTGTTGTTAGTTGTGGCATCAAAGGCATCTACACCCAAACTAAACTGAGAACGTGCTGCTAAAACTTTGTTGGCACTACGCTTGACCCAATCTTGAGAAAATCGCAGGACTGTCACATTTGATTTGCCATTTTCGGAACCTTCTGAAAAGGAATAGGGAATGTTGTTGAGGATGAAAGTTGGGTTTCGACGCAAATCTAAGCCTAAACCGAGAGCAAACTCACTGGTTGGGGATCTGTATAAAGGCTGACGATAACTTAGGGAATAGTTTTGAATCTCGCTTCTAATATCTAGACTACGGAAAGGTGCTTCGATGATCCGGCTGTCGCTATTGTTATAACGAAAGCTTACAGTACCGTTATTAGAATTTACAGGAATAGCATAACTGATATCGTAAATATTCAGTCCTTCTGTGATTCCGTAATTAAAATTGAAGCGATCGCCAATCCCTAATAAATTATCATCGGTAATAGACACGCCTAGTTGTGTAGAACCAATACTGGGAGATTCATTATTTTGCGCAAAGACTTCTGCGTGCAGTGCGGGTGCTTCTTTCACTGTCACTTTTAAAATATTCCGACCAGGTGTACTACCTGCAGCCAACTCTGCGTTTACCCGAGTAATTAAAGGGTCGAGTTGCAGTAGTTGTAGTGCTTCTTCCAAGCGTTTCTGGTTTAATGGTGTAGAGACTGCTCTTTTGATACGCGATCGCACATAGCCTGCTTGCAACCGTCTTAACCCACCCAGTTCAATTCCCTCTAGTTCCCCCTCGACTACCTGGATTTTCACTACACCACTGCTAAGGTCTTGATTATTTGGCACAAATGCGCCACTGGTGACGTAGCCGTTTTTAATGTATAATTGCGTGATATCAGAGCGCAGTTGGAGCAATTGCCCGAACGTGACTTGCTTTTTATCCTCCACGGATTTGACTAAATCTGCTATTTTGTCTTGCAAAACCGTACTTCCCAACACCTCAATTTTTTTGATCGTGATGAGATTGTCTTGAGGAAAAGCGACATCAGGCGGGTTTTGAGTAGGAGGAGAGGGTAATACGGGGGGAGTAGGGGGAGTAGGGGAAGTAGGGGGAGTAGGGGGAGTAGGGGGATCGGTTGGATTGGGAAGGGTGCGTTCGATCGTGCCTGGTGGTGGTAATGATTGAGCGAATGCAGTAGAATATAGGCAAACAAAGGTAGAGAAAATTGCGGTGGCGATCGCACAGCATCTCAATGTTAGATGCAAACCGATTATTTTATTCATCTGCTTAAAAAGTTAACCTGACAATATTTGACTTCACCAACCCTTGATGATGGTGATGTTCAAGCTACCCCAATAGGCGTCGCTAGATTATACACTTGATTAGTAGAATACAGTAATATTGACCAATACGTTTCAGTTACAGTAATTAGGGCAAAGATAGAATTCCTATTTGATTTTTGAAATACACGTAGGGTGGGCATTGCCCACCATCACCCGGATATGGTGGGCAATGCCCACTACTTTGCCAAACACTTGTGTAACGGGTGTCCTCTCCGGTGATATGAAACCTGACAGCACCATTAAACCTTAGGGGCGCGGTCTCCGCTTCTGGTCAATGTGGCATCGTTTCAATTGAAAACTGCCTTATATCATAACAACTACCAAACATGATCTAAAATCCCCACCGATAGCTTTAACTGAACGGTATTGTAATATCGACACCTCACCAGACACCTGACGCTGAAGATTATTAAGTGATCCGTATTGTGGTTG
Source organism: Stigonema sp. (assembly GCA_965249805.1). Taxonomy (GTDB): domain Bacteria; phylum Cyanobacteriota; class Cyanobacteriia; order Cyanobacteriales; family Nostocaceae; genus Stigonema. Next base: position 543,498 of record CBDFMX010000002.1, on the reverse strand, counting down.
GATCTTCAGGTCCGTGAACCGCATTAGAGTATAGTAACTGAATAGGAACTTTTGCTTGACCATTAACAACAGGTTCGTACCAAAAAGCGGAATAGACTGAGCCTAACTGACCTGCCTCTGTAATTGGATAGTCGCCCACTTCTGATGCTCCTGTTTTGTCTGAAGACCAACCTCGCAACTTAATATTGCCAGTTCGGATGTATTCTCCCACATCCGGATCGGTTCTAGCTTCGTTCAACTCATGGTAAGCTGTCGCCACAACATTCTGCCAAGGCTGGTTAAAAACGGAGATGCCGTTATCGAAGTTGGTTCCCAGGTAGGAATAGGTTTCAGAGTAAACACCTATTGCATAGTAAGCTGTCTTCTGTTTGCCATCTGATCCCTGGAAGTGTACCGACCCATGAAATCCGCCAAGACCTTCTAGAGAGTTAGAGTTACCTTGGGCGAGGGTTGTACCTTGAGGCAACATAAAATCAAAGACCGTTGAACTGAGGTTAAAGCTATTGAAACCTCCTTGATTGCCTACGCCGGTGAGCAGTGTTTCAATATAATCTTGAGAGACTGTACTGGGAACAGATGCTTCTACTATCCCAGAGCCTAAAAAATTAGTAGTAACTTGCTGCGCTGGAAAATATTGGGATATAATACTGTTCAAACGCGGATCGGACATGGCTTGTGATAGGGAGTTATCGATATTCTGAATGTCACTCTGGGACCAAGACTGGGAACCACCAAAGTAGAGGTTGGCATAAGTGAGGTTGGGAATGGTTTTGCCGCCACGATAGACCAAATCGGCAGATGGAGTGGAGGGGAAACCGGACTGAATTTTTCCAGTCCGAAGATCATATCCTTGATATGATTCTCGCCCCTCCTGCAAACCATGCAATTCAAAGTGATCCAGCAGTTGGGTATTATTCAGTTTGGCTGCTACCAAATCAGAATTGTGAGATTTATAGTAATTAATATTAAAGATTCGGGAAAACTCGCGTCCCTCCGCCACCCCATAATTTTCCAGATGATTAAATAGCTGTTCGTTGTTCAAGCTTGCAAGGTCTTTGTTGTTAGCACGATAATAGTCAAGATCAAAAAGTGGAGAAAAGATACGTCCCTCAGCTACCCCATAATTTTCTAGATGATCTAACAGTTGGCTGTCTGTGAAGTTTGCTAGGTCAGAATAGCTAGCCCGGTAGAAACTCAAATCCACAAGTGGTGAGAAATGACGATGTTCGTTTAAACCATAAGCCTGAAAGTGTGATAAGGCTTGAGCATCGTTTAAACCAGCTAAGTCAGAATTGGCAGCACGATAGAAATTGGCATCAAAGACGTTGCTGATATTTAGAGACATATCACCAAACCACTTAATTTAGGTGTTTATACTTTTGATTTCCTCATTTTGCCAGCAAGGTATGCCATGTTGTCAATGCAGAAAACTGCACGTTTTTAACAGAAGTAAGTTCTAAGCTGCCAGTCAAATTATTGTCTAAGTAATTACCGATATATGTCGTGAAATAGAAGTAATAAATATTTGATTGCATTCAGTCTTTATACAATTTTGGTTACTATTTTTTGATGAATTGCTTGCAAATTTTAGAAAGGAAACTTGCCGAAAAGTGCATTTGAAATTGAAATTTTATACACGTAAAAAGCCAATATTTGCCGTTATTTCCATAAAATTAAGTATAATAAAATACTAAAAAAACGTAATTGTAAGTATGTCTGCATAAATAAAATATGGCAACGGATTTGGTAACGGATGTAGCGGATGAGCGATCTTTCATCCTCATCAATAAACTATCTGTTATATCCGTTACAACATCCGTTAGTGATGTTGATGTTACCCTGACTGCCTGTACTCCTCTTTCCAAGAGTATTGGTATCCGTTGGCACGTCACCGCTAGAGATACTGCTAGGGAACGATCCATATTTGGCGATCGCGCCCTGACCTAAACGTTGGTGTTCATTTGCGAGAGTTAGTGTATAATTTCAACTATTTATGACTTACGCATTGACCGAAATAGTTAAGTATGAATCCGGATTTTTCCGGCAATTCGTAAATCACAATTTGACCGTAGGGGCGGGGTATCCCCGCCCTGACATTTTGTAGCTGGAGATACTTTTTGTTGTCCACTGATTGCCGTTAACGAAGAAGCTTGAGGTTAGTAGTTGGCTATTTGCATTTCCGCCTAATGATTACAATCAGGAAAACGCCTAGGCGTTTCATTTACGTTCAATTCACAGTTGCAGCGATTACGTCAAGCAAATTTACTCAGAACATTCCCGACTCAAAACCAAATGCCCAGACGGCAGGTGATACAAGCCTTGCGGTTCCACAATGGGGTCACCCTTGTGCCACGGACGCGACGGGGCACCGCCTGGTATAGAACGCACATCGCCAGTGGGATAGGATGAAAGTACCGCATCGCCAGGACGGTTTGGCAAACCACCAAGACCCGTGATGGTGAAAGTACCTTGTTGCTTACGACTGCGGGCAATGCAACTATTGGCAATCAGGACGTTGGGATTGATGAGATTTTGGGGTAACTCAGTCAGGCTGTTTTGGATAAAGCTGGGATCGGGCACTCCGGTAATGTTTCCACCAGACACCGCACCACTGGCGTTAACATCCACACGACCATTGTGATTGAAGGAGGCAAAAGTAGCTTCTTCAGTCGTTGGCGGAGTAGGACGATAAAGTGGATCGCTGAGGAAAGCGCGGGTGTTAAAAGTGATGTTGCCACCCCTACCTTGGGAAGCAAAGGCGAGGATGTCGCTATCTTCAAGAGCAAGGATAGTGTTAGCAGTTAGGGTGATGTTACCTCCACTACCCTGACCGCTAGACAGGTCAGTTCTGATCAGACTGTTGTTGCGAAGCTGGATATCTTTAGCCGTGAGGGTGATGTCACCTCCGTTACTAGAGGTGGAATTGGTGGTGATCTGAGCGTTGTTGAGTTGCACTGTATCGCGGGCATCAACCGTCACACTGCCTGCATTCCCCTGTCCGGTAGTGAGGCTAGTGAGTAGAGCACCATTTGTAAGTGTAAATGAGCCATTGCGAGCATTAATCGTCACATTACCTGCGTTTCCCTGTCCCGCTGTGCCGGCGCTCAGTTGAGCACCATTGGTGAGTGCAAATGACCCAGTGGTGATGTTAATAGTACCTCCTTTGCCCACACCTGTTGAGTTCACTTGACTGAAGACACCGCTCGGCCCTACATTGCCTACATTGCCGTCTGTGCCATCAAAAGTGACGGGATCGCGAGCATTAATCGTCACATTGCCTGCATCCCCCTGTCCGGCTGTGCTGGCACTCAATTGAGCACCATTGGTAAAGGAAAGTGCGCCCGTGGTGATGTCAATGGTACCTCCTGTGCCCACCGCTCCTTCTGCTACGGTGCTCAAGGCGCTGCTACGATCAAAGGTGACGGTATCGCGAGCATTAATCGTGATATTGCCTGCACTTGCGTGTCCCAAAGTCGTGGTATCAAGTTGTGCACCATGAGTGAGTGCAAGTGAGCCAGTAGTGATGTTGATGTTACCTGACTTGCCCTCAGCTCCTGCTATCACTCTGCTCAATGCCCCGCTTGCGAAGTTCCGCACTAGCCCATCGAAGATGACGAGATCGCGGGCATTAATCGTGATATCGCCTCCATTCCCCTGTCCATAATTATTGGTATTCAGTTGGGCACCATTGGTGACTTTAAGTGAGCCAGTAGTGATGTTGATGTTACCTTCGTTACCAAAGACATTTGATGACACATCGCTGGAAACACTGCTTGCAGTCCCCTGTTCAATAGTAAAGTCATTTATTCGGAAGTCACCGCTAGAGATACTGCTAGGCAATAGCGTACCATCGCTGGTCATGCCCATCCCATCTAAGGAGATGGTATCACGGACATTAATCGTGATGCTGCCTGCATTCCCCACTCCTGCTGTATTGGTTTCCACCCTAGCGCCATTGCGTACTGTCAGGGAGCCTGTGGTGATGTTGATGTTACCCCCGTTGCCAAAGACATTCGATGACACATTGCTAAAGACGCTGCTGTTGCTATCCAAGGAGATGGTATCACGGGAATTAATCGTGATATCGCCTGCATTCCCCCCTCCGGAGGTGGCGGTAACCAGTTGCGCGCGATTGGTAAGTGCAAGTGAGCCAGTGGTGATATTGATATTACCCCCGTTGCCAAAGACATTCGATGACACACTGGTGAAGACACCGCTAGAGTTTCCTTGACTGTCCACCCCATCCAATCCGACGAGATCGCGGGCATTAATGGTGATACTGCCTGCATTCCCCCGTCCGGAGGTGCCGGTAGTCAGTAGAGCACCATTGGTAAGTGCAAGTGAGCCTGTGGTGATGTTGATATTACCCCCATTACCAACAGATCCTTCTGATACAGTGCTTGCTACCTTCACCCCATCCAAGGTAACGCGATCGCGGGCATTAATCGTGATACTGCCTGCATTCCCCTGTCCAAGAGTAGTGGTAAGCAGTCCCGTACCATTGGTAACTGCAACTGACTTAGCGGTGATGTTAATGCCACTTAAAATATCCTGCTTACCGACATTAATCCCTGTACTGCTACCATCTGTTGCAAAAACACCAATTTTAGAGCCATTGGTAATGGATACATCTGCTAGTTGCACTTGTTGCGGAAAACTCAAACTTACATAATTGCCATCTATATTAAGTCCGACAGTTCCAGTTCCGGAAACGCCTCCCAACTCGACTCGATCATCGTGTAGGAACAATGTTCCACCATCTAACTGGACATCGCCACCCAGTAACAACAAACTCCGACCATCTGGAACCTGAAACCCAGTCGTGGAAGTATTGACAATTATCGGTGTTGGATTAGAGACGGAGTTAAATAAGAAAGCCGAAGGATTGACTGAGAGTAAATTGCTTGAAGTCGGTTGAGAGGCACTGAACAGTCCTGTATCTCCCAGTCGAACAGCATTAGCTGTCGTTGCCAGAAACGAACCACCAACATCCAGACTGGCACTCGCCCCAAAGATAATCCCATTGGGATTAATTAAAAATAGGTTGGGATTCGAGTTACCATATGTGCCAAGAGTTCCTAAAATCTCGGAGCGGTTGCTACCAGTAACACGAGCCAGAATATTCTGAATGTTTACATTCGGACTAAAGAAATAAGCTCCTCGTCCAGAACTTATATTGAATTCAAGAAAACTATGGAAAAGGTTGCCGCCCCGAATCGCACCGCCACTGATTACTTCAATAGGAAGACGATTATACGGCAGAACGACGGAACTTTCCGCCCCTAGGGTACTATCGGGGACAATTCTGCTTTGGGCTTGGGCGCATTCAAAACCAGATGCTATTGCACCTGCAACCACCGCACCGAAGACCCCCAACTGCCAACACCAACTCACCCAATTTTTATTAATCACAGCTTTGAACTCACAAAAGTTGTGCTCTTTGTTGACTTAACAAGTATTTGAAATTAGTTGAAAAATTTCTAGAAATTTCATCATACATAAAAATGGTCAGATTTTTGGATCGTTAAATTTTATTAATGTCATAAGTAGTAGGCACAAATAAATCATGGCAACGGATGTTGTAGCGGATGTAGCGGATGAGTGATCTTTCATCCTCATCAATATTCATCCTCATCAATAAACTATCCGTTATATCCCGTACCTTCAGCGTTGCCAACTTTGTGCCACGGACGTGATGTGCGATCGCCATACAATTACAGCACAATCTCCCGATCCTCCACAATTCGTGCAGCTGAGTGTTAATTCATCCTCATCAATAAACTATCCGTTATATCCCGTACCTTCAGCGTTGCCAACTTTGTGCCACGGACGTGATGTGCGATCGCCATACAATTACAGCACAATCTCCCGATCCTCCACAATTCGTGGAGCTGAGTGTTAATTCAGCCTCATCAATAAACTATCCGTTATATCCCGTACCTTCAGCGTTGCCAACTTTGTGCCACGGACGTGATGTGCGATCGCCATACAATTACAGCACCATCTCCCGATCCTCCACAATTAGTGCAGATGAGTGTTAATTCAGCCTCATCAATAAACTATCCGTTATATCCGTGACAACATCCGTTGCCAACTTTGTGCCACGGACGTGATGTGCGATCGCCATACAATTACAGCACCATCTCCCGATCCTCCACAATTCGTGCAGCTGAGTGTTAATTCATCCTCATCAATAAACTATCCGTTATATCCCGTACCTTCAGCGTTGCCAACTTTGTGCCACGGACGTGATGTGCGATCGCCCTACACTTACAGCACCATCTCCCCATAGTCCACAATTAGTGCAGCAAAGACTTGAGCGCTACCAGTTCGTTAATTTTGGGATGTCAGAACCATGTTTAAAATCTTAATAAATTATTATACATAAAAAACTTACATTTATTTTAAAATCAATAAAAAATAATTTATATTGCCAAGAAATAAAAAAAGCAAATATTTTAAAAAATAAAAGTACAAAACACTTTAAAGACAGCACTTTTATGAAAAGCCGACCCTGCCGCAGATCCCGTATCCGTAATTTTCTAGGAATTATATTTTTATGCAGCCTCACATTCTGCTTGTGGCTGGGTCAATTTGGGCAAGTAGTTATCGCGCAATCTCCCGATGCTGCGAAATTGGTGCAGCAAGGAATTGTACGCTACAAAGCTGGAGATTTTAGAGGTGCGATCGCACCTTGGCAAGCAGCTTTAAATTTATACCACAAAATTAATAACCGCGCCAACGAAGCGATCGCTAACGAAAATTTAGCAAGGGCATATCAGCAACTGGGAGAGAGTGAAGAAGCACTCTCGCATTGGGAACGGGTCATAGCCTACTATCGCGCTTCTGGTGACTTGCAATTGGGGCGAACGCTGACGGAAGTGGCGCAAACTTATAGTAATTTGGGGCAACCAGGGAAGGCGATCGCACTTTTATGTGGTGACGTAAAATCTCAAAAAGAACCAGTTTGTCTGGATGGAAGTGCTTTGCAGATTGCTCGCAAGCAACAAGATAAATCCGGCGAGGTTGCGGCGCTAGGAAGTTTAGGAGAAGCTTATCGCCTTTGGGGTAAGTACGACGCAGCAATTAAATATTTAGATCGGGCAAAACAGATAAATGAGCCTATTTATCAGTCGAGAGTGCTGAATAGTTTGGGCAATGTTCATGTTACCTTGGCACAGCTTGAGAATATTCGTGCTAATTCTGCTGAAAAATTGAATATTCCCAAGAAGACTGAATTTAAGCAAAAAGCTATTGAACACGACAAAAAAGCTTGGGAATCTTTTCAGATGAGTCTGCAACTTGCTCGCAAGCAAGATGACAAACCCGTAATAATGCAAACTCTGCGAAATTTGATTCAGCTTAATTACCGTCAAGGCAATTTGCCTTCTGGGGATGAGATCGTGCAATCTGCTATAATTTTACTTGCTCAACTGCCCAATTCTCCTGATAAAGTCTATGCGGCAATAGATTTAGCTAATCTACCTGTAAGTTCTGTAAATATCACTTCGTCATTAATCCCATGTTCTTCAAATCGGAGACTACCAGATTCACAGGCAAAAGAACTACTATTAGAAGCCGTGAAAACTGCTCAAAATCTTGAAAATGCTCGTTCTGAGTCTTTTGCTATGGGGATGCTTGGTCATTTCTATGAATGTAGTCACGAAGATAAACAAGCTTTAGAATTAACCAACAAGGCGCTGTGGGCGGCTGACCAAAAGTTGAAAGCTAAAGACAGCATGTATTTGTGGGAGTGGCAAGCCGGAAGGATTTTGCAGTCACAGGGGAAACAAGAGGAGGCGATCGCAGCTTATCAGAGAGCATACACCACTCTAGAACAAATTCGCAGCGATCTTCTCTTAGTAGAGCGAGACTTACAATATGACTTTCGGGATATTATTCAACCTTTATACCGTGAGTTAGCTCAGTTAAGACTAGAATATGCTGACCCAACAGCAATTAACACGGAAAAACGTAACAAAGAGTTAACTAGCGCACTCAAAACCATTGATTCTCTGAAACTAGCAGAACTACAAAATTACTTTGGTAATGATTGTATATTGACAGCTATCAACGACAAAAGTGTAGACGAATTGCTAGGGAATGACACTGCTGTTTTTAGCTCTATCATCCTAGACAAAGGCATTGCCATTCTACTGAGTTTACCGAACGGTCAAAAGAGGTTAGAGTGGCTCAAGACAAATTCTACAACTGCGATCAAAGAAATCGAACAATTTCGGGAAGGACTAGTGCATGGAAGACTGGATATTAATTACGATCCTACTTTAGCAGGTAAACTGTATGACTGGATGATTCGTCCTTTTGAGAAAGATTTAAATTCACAGATAAAAACGCTTGTTTTTACCCAAGATGGCATCTTACGCACTGTGCCGATGGCTGCACTTTATGACAGCACTACCAAGCAATTTTTGGTAGAAAAGTATGCCATTGCTACCTCTCCCAGTCTGAGTTTGACAGTTCCTAAAAAAATTAATCGTCAAGAAAATCGAGCTTTAATCTTGGGTCTTACCAAAGAAGCAAAAGTCGATGATAAACTTTATCCTGTCTTAACAAACGTACCTTCAGAAATTGAGGCAGTCCAGAGCGAATTTCCAAATAATAAACCACTTTTGGACCAAGCCTTCAATCCTCAGAGCGTAGCAAAAGAACTCAACCAAACAGCTTACCCAATTATTCACATTGCCACTCATGCTCAGTTCGGCATTATTCCAGAGGATACCTTTATTGTCACCGGAAATAATGGCAAACTCACTATCAATGAGTTGGAAACTGCACTTCGTCAAATTAATGGCGGGTCTAGTGCAGTGGAATTACTGGCGCTGACGGCTTGCCAAACTGCTTTGGGAGACGACCGTGCTACTCTTGGTTTGGCTGGTGTCGCCTTGCAAGCAGGCGTCAAAAGCACCTTAGCTTCTCTTTGGTCTATCTCAGATGAATCTACCTCAAATTTAGTCACAGAGTTTTATAATAGCCTGAAATCAGGAATGAGTAAAGCAGAAGCTTTACGTGCAGCTCAGCGAAAACTTATTAATGCTAAGAAAATATCAGGAATTAATCACAAATACGATAATCCTGCCTATTGGGCACCGTTTATTCTCATCGGGAATTGGCTGTGAACATTGCTCTGCTTTACCTTTACAGCTATGTTCAAGTAAATAGACCACATTGTAGGGGCACGGCACTGCCCATGGGTGTCAACTTAAGGTCAAATCATTGATGCGCACCAACGGACGTTCGTTTTCTCGTTCCCACGCAGAGCGTGGGAATGCATTCTGGGAGGCTCTGCCGAGTAACGAGACTTGCTTGTATTTTCAAGGTTTACCTATTAGTTGACACCAATGGGCAAAGCCTTTGCCCTAAATCTTCATCTTCCGTACCAGGAGATAACAACTCAACGACAACAAAAGGATTGGCTCTCTCTTGCCAAGTGACATAGCTTAAACGTAAATCTCGCCCTTGATATAGTTTTGGTACTCCTACTACACCAAACCAATCAGGACGTTTATACCACTGAGGATGCTGTAAATCGTAGTAAAGATTTAGGTCAGCACCACTGTAGATGAGTTCTGACTCCCAGTGAACTGGCAAAAAAGTTAAAAATAGTAGCAGCGGCTGTAAGAAGTGAAAATCGTCGGGCAACCCGGGTTCCTCTGGGTTATCACTGGGTAAATCATACATTGTCGGCAGCGTTTCCCAAGGAGGAAGCGGCGGATCGGATTGAGGTATATAGGGAATTGGGAATGTCATAGTGGGATGACGCGAATGTGCATATCTGGCAGGATGCAGCTTATACCATTTTAGATTTTAGTTTTGCCGATTTCGGCAACTAACCGCTCCAAAATCGGCATACAACTTGGCATAAAAGGTGAATGCGTTCCCCAAGTTTATTTCCTTATCCTATTAATTAAGCAAACAGTTCGTTCGCGCTATTCCTTGCCAGTTTGTTTCACGCTTAATTGGAGTTATCCTAAAAGGAGAGTAACTAGTATGAAGAGAAGTATTATAGCTCTTACTACTTTAATCACAGCAACGCTTGCTTTAAGTAGTGTCGCCCATGCCGGCAAACTAGCTTACCAGCAAGAGAAAAAATTGGTAGCATTAAATCCAATACCTCCTGCACTTGTGGGTAAGTGGACAGGCACAGGAGGCATAGCAGATCAGTTCACTTTTAATTCTAACGGTAGTTTTATAAGAGCGACTTCGTCATATAGTGTTTTCCACTGTGGAATAGGTCGTATAATTGCTTCACGCGGTACTTTCACTGTAAATGGAAGTAATATAAATTTCTTCCCCAAAGATGCCGCTCTTAGGACATACGATACCTGTACACAAGCAATCTTAAGTCAAACAAGTGTTCCAGTTGGACCTCACACTTCGTTCGCTCAGTTGCAGAATAATGGACAACAACTTGTGCTGAAAGAAGATAGAAGTAAGAGATCTTATACTTATCAGAAGTCTTCGCGATAATACCGGGCTTTTAAGTCTAGGCGTTATTACTACTGATATTTACACTCTTCATCATACACATGCCTCTCGATGAGAAGAACACGAAGGTTAAATGTTGAGTGAGAAGACTGCTGTAACTAATTATTTATTGATGTATAAAAATGAATAGGAGTGCAAAGTCTCAGTGGATTTTCTGCAACTTACTACGCAATTTTATTTGCTACAGTTTAACTTTTTTGCTTAGTACGGTTTTGTTATCTGAGTCAGTAATGGCAACACCGAGACGGACAAGGTTGCAGATAGCACAATCATCAGGACAAACAAATCGTACAGCGGCAGAACAAGCATTGGCAGAAGGGACGCAATTATATCAACAAGGGACAGAAGAATCTCTGCGGAAGGCAATTGAGAAATTGCAAGAGGCGCTGAAGTTGTCGCAAGAAGTGGGTGACAAGGGTGGGGAAGCTAAAGCCCTCAACAACATCGCAACCATCTGTGATAGGTTAAGGTTTTATGCATTTTGTCAATACCTCTAAGGAATGACAAAAAATCCAATGATAATGATAATCTCTCAGAGATGGAGGAGGAAGAGCCGAGCGTTGCTCGGCTCTTCCTCCCTTTAATTTGATTATCATTATCAATAGGGAGGAAAAAATCCAATTTTGTAGAGCGATCGCCAATCTTAAATAGAAGAGTTTCAGGATAAATCGTTTATTGTTGGGTCACACAAAGATGTCAAACTAGGTGATGACTTTTTTTGACTCACCACGATGTCTAAAACAACAAAGCGTAATCCCGACCATGTCAAACGACACAATACTCCTACTATCAATAATGAAGTAATTGCTCAACATTTACAAGATTTATTAACTCCGGCTATTTCTGCTCAACAAAAATATTATAAGCAATTAGGATTACGAGACCCAACGGGAAAGCCAGTTGCTTTATGCCGGGGAACCCGTCCACCGCACTGGCTCACCGTATCATTAATTTATCCTTGATGTTGGCAGCAGTATTAACACTGCTATGGAGACAGATTCCAAGCGTACAAGAATTAACTCGCTTGTTGGCACGAGAAGATTTGTTATGGTGTCGTGCCACTAAAATTGCTCAACAGTCTTTAGCCCAAAGATTTTTAGTTTTTCCTGCTGAATTATTTGAGAATGTCTTTAAAGATTTACTACCTCAGTTACAACAGAATTGGCAACAACGACTTAGACGTGGAGGCCTTTACCAGATAGTATTAAGTTTGCACGGCAGAATTTTGAACACATTTGGGTGGCGGATGGAACAACCTTGGAGGCTTTATTTCGTAAACTTAAAAGCCTAGAAGACTTTAAAACAGGTCAGTTGGCGGGAAAGATTTGTACAGTAATTGATTTAGTGACTCGACTACCTGTGGAAATTTGGTTTCATACAAATCCATCCGCAAGCGATACTAATTTTGAGGCAGTACTTCTCAATTTAATGACTGCTAAAACACTAATTTTATTGGATAGAGGATTTTATCATTTCCTATTTTTTGAAAAACTCATTAATCAAAATGTTCATTTTATTACTCGATTAAAAGCTAAAGCTTCTATTAAAGTATTAAAGGTGTTTACTTATGACTATTCTGTTAAAGACCAATTGATTCAACTTGGTACTGGTCGAGGTGGCGCACCAATTCTTACTTTACGTTTAATAGAGATTAAAGAGGGTATTGCTGTCTATTCTTACATTACTTCTGGGTATGTTCTTGACCCAAATGTTTTACCTCCCTACGTTGTCGCTGATTTATATCGTCGGCGTTGGCGGATTGAAGATGCTTTTCACACGGTAAAACGCTTATTGGGACTCTCTTATTTGTGGACTGGCTCTATTAATGGCATCAAGTTACAGGTGTGGGCTACTTGGCTGTTTTATGCCGTTTTGGTGGATCTTGGGGATGCGATCGCTGATGAACTATCCTTACCTTTTGATCGCATTTCGTTGGAGATGTTATATCGCGGTTTGTACCAATGAGCGCGTTGCCTATGACAAAGGCAAAGCCACAGACCCAATTAAGTACTTCGCTGCAAAAGAAAATCAGGATCTAGGTGTAGTCAAAGCACTCCGAAAACCTCTCCCCAAGCTCGATCTATCACCTTTTCCTCTACCCCCCGCAGACATTCGCGCAGTTTTCTTAACCTATCACAGATGCATCGCAACAGTCTACGAGAATTTGGGTGAAAAGGAACAAGCCCTTGATTACTACAACCAAGTACTGCCACTATTAAGTGCAGAAAGCGATCGCGCTAACAAAGCTGTCACCCTCAACAACATCGGTTACGTCTACTCTGATTTGGGTGACAACCAAAAAGCCCTCGAATACTATAACCAGGCTTTGCCACTATCACATGCGGTGGGCGATCGCCTTCAGGAAGCTACTACCCTCAACAACATCGGCACAATCTACTCTGAGAGTCACAAACAAAAAGCCCTCGTATACTATAACCAAGCTCTGCCACTATTGCAAGCGGTGGGAGATCGGCTATTACTAGAGAGGCATTTTCTTAGCTAAAAGTCTCGAAAGCTCTCCAAAGCTATTTAATGTGATATAATTCCTGTAGGTAAGTACCGATGCTTGTGCTATCCCCACTCGGTTTGACCAGAGAGATCAATCAGAGTCGAGACGTACAGGTTGGGTCGCCAGACTAGTTCTGGTCACAAATAGGCACAGACTAACTGTCTGTTACAGGGCAAGCTACGGCAAACACTCTCGCGTGAACGTGGGAGGAATACCTTGTAGGTACGGAGTACCCCTCATATCAACTTAAAAACTAGCGCTGTTGGTTCTCCTATCTATTTAACCATTAATGATTAAGTAAGGCACAGGTTTTTCGCAGCGCAAGGGGGAAGCTAACACCCTTATTAACATCGGCGTCGCTTACTCTAATTTGGGTGATAAGCAAAAAGCACTCTTGTACTACAATCAGGTTTTGCCAATCAGACGTTAGGTTGGCGATAAAAGGGGGAAAGCTACCACCCTCAACAACATCGGCAAAGTTAACTATGATTTGGGTGACAAGCAAAAAGCCTTGGAATACTACAACCAGGCTTTGGCACTCAGACGTGAGGTAGGCGACAAGGATGGGGAAGCCCTCACACTTTACAATATCGCTAACCTTGAAACCGACAGAGGCAATCTCTCAACAGCACTTTCCGAAATTAAAGCGGCGATCAAAATCATTGAAGATTTACGCAGCAAAGTTGTTAGTGAAGAACTGCGTACCTCATATTTTGCTACCGTGCGAGATTATTACAACTTCTACATCGATCTGTTAATGCAGTTGCACAAACAAAACCAAGAGGATTAATGTATGCTGGTGCAGCACGACGACTCGTATCGTTGTGGAATGTTGACGACCTCGGTACAGCAATGTTGATGCAGGAGTTTTACAAACAATTGTTGCAGCAAGGAAAGTCACCAACTACAGCCCTACGTGCCGCACAACTAAATATGTGGCAGCAACAGAAATGGCGTAATCCCTATTATTGGTCGGCTTTTATCTTTGTGGGTGAGTGGCAATGACCAAATTCTTCTCGTTTCTTCATTGAATCTTCGGGCATGTTTTGCCGATTCTGGCAACTAACCGATCCAAAATCGGCATACAACTTGGCATAAAAGGTGAATGCGTTCCCTAAGTTTATTTCCTTACAAAAATACTAGGGTTTTTGGTCAATTTTTGTGTGCATATAATTCATCCGATTTGACAAGGTCTTGCAGCAGATTTGTCACGATCTTTCCCAGTTTCTTGTCTTCAGCTTTCAATGCTGACTCTAGGGCGTTGTACCATAAACCAGCAGTCGCATATAACTCTATTTTCTCTAATCCGTCCTTTATCGTAGAGAGTTTACTTGACAAAATTGGTGGCATTTGTATAACTGTAAATTCGGCTGCTTCTATCAAATCCGAATCCGACTGTGGACATCTGATGGAAACTTGCCAGAGATATTTTTGCCCTACGGCTAGTCCTGGCTGATTTTCTGGTAGGGAATACTTGTTGATTCCTGGTGAACTGGGCAATAAAACTTTCTGTCCCATTTGTTTGACTTCACCGTTTGGCACAAACTCGAAAAGACGGAATTCTACTTGATCGGAGTTAGATACAAACCAAGCGAAAGTAGGGTGACGAGAAGTCGTTTCTCCAACATATCTTTTAGGTGCAAGGATTGTTAGCGCGATATTATCTTCTGAACATCCCCCCCTGACGCCTTTCGACTTAGAATAGTCACTAGGAGGTTTCTGAGTACGAGGAGGAACATAACCAGCTATAGCCTCCGGAGTAATAGCAAGTAATAGGCTAAGGACACAGCCAGTTACGACTCTGGAATTTAAAATGTGGTTTGTCATATGATTGCAATATGGTTCTGTTAAAGTTAAAAACAGAAATCAAAGTTATCATACCGCATCCGCTTTCCTTCCTGATACTATCGCCTAAGTTGCTAATGGCTAATGGCTTACCCATTGACAGAAATAGTCAAGTATGCAGTAGTTTCGGTAGGGCTGCGGAGAGGACAAACAACGCGAGTGTGGCACAGCAGGGGGTAGTAAATTCATTCATATCTTACTGCCTTTCTTCTCCCTCCCACGTATTTTATTTCTAAACTTGTCCCTTTTATCACTCTGTTACTTTTGTTTACTTAGAGCGTTGCGCATCTCGTGGGGGATGTGACTAATGCATAGCATTCAGCGAGTGATGTTTTACCTTGAAAGTTACTTTCAAATTTTTTATGTTCAAAATTTCATTTGTGCTGTAAAAATTTCTCGTACAGTTAGATTCAATTCTGGAAATACTAATGATTCTATACGGTCATTTCCTCTAAATTGTTTATTTTGATAATTACCTTGATCATTTCGAGTATAAATACTAATAGTTGGTAGTTTACCTTCACCTACCATCAATTCAGTACCATAAGGGTAATAATCTACAATCCAGTATTCTTGTATTCCCATTTCATCATAATCAGCAAGCTTTTTAAGATAATCATCTCTCCAATTGGTACTGACTACTTCAATAACCAACACTATCGACTCAGATTTACTGACTATTGATTCATCTTCCCAACGCGGTTCGTTTACTAAATTAGCAAAATTTAATAAAAGTACATCCGGATAGTATCCAGATTGTTTGTTTTCAGGTCTTACTAGTCCTTTGTTCGGTACAAAATAATTAAGCTTAAGTCTCAAACATTCACTCATTAGAATTTTTACTAAAAATCCTATAATTTCCTCATGTTTTCCTTTTGGTTGAGGCATTTGTACAATTTCTCCATCGTATAATTCGTAGCGAATACTTTCAGGTTGTGTTTGTAGAAAATCTACAAATTCATCAAATGTGGTTAAATTTTGTATTGGTTGTCTCATGGCTTTTTAGTTACTTTGTTTATTTTTTCTATTACCGCCCCTAGTTTCACCTAAAAGTTCGGTATCTTCGGGCAACATACCTCGTTCAATAGCAATTTAAAAAAAATGTGATTTTATAAATCTATTTACACTTATATTTTGTTCTTTAGCTAATTTAGATAACACTTCTAGAATTGTGCTATCGATTCTATAAGCTACTGGTTTTCGCTCACGCATTAAATATTTTAAAAACATAAAACTACTCTTATATCATACGTTTGGTCAATTCTACGAGATGAAACGACCAAATTCCGTTATACACATCATACTCAATTCGTGAGCTTGCGTAAGTCCTATGGCTAATGGCTAATGGTAGCAATTAGCCATTAGCAATTACCCGCTTACAAATCAGTGCGAAAGTTTTAATTGTTTTTTAAAAAACATTTTAAGTATAGATTTAATTTTGCTGATGCGGCTGTTTTTACCTAATATAGGCCAGGTTAATTCACACAAAGTACCCTTAGAAGAAAGAGATTCTCGGTTAAAAAAGCCTCCCAGTTGTTTCGCTAAATCTTTGCTTTGCTTTGTTCCTTTGTTTTCATAAGATGAGCAGATACCAGGTCCATTATCTTTAATACTTAAGGTGTACCAGCCGTCTCTTTTCGTGCCTGTAGCGCAGAGGCGAGTTACTCCTGAGGCGTGTTTCCCAACATTGCACAAAGCCTCTTCGAGAAATTGGCAGAGTTCGCGCTTTTGCTCAATACTTAAGTGTTGCTCTTCCATCGGTTCAAAGGAGCGGACTTTTGCCTTTAGGGTTTGAAAGTAGGAAATTTTTCGCTCTATGGTGCTGCTGTAGACTTCATAGAAAAGGTCGTGAATCGGACGCTTTAAATCTATTTTCAAACCACTCCCTAAACGCAGACTTTCTTCTTTGTTTAAAGTTTTTTCGGTTAAGTATTCACCAACTTCTCTGATTTCTAGATTGAGAGTTTGAAGTCTTGAATGCAATTGCTCATTTGGTAATTCCTGGTTTTGTACATCCCTTAAAACAGCAGCTAGGGTTTGCAATGGTCCATTGTGAATTTCTGTAAATGCCATTTCAATGGCGCGTTGTCGTACAGAAATCTGAGATTTTAAACCTTGGTCGTATTGATAGAAAGCAAAAGCACTAAGTCCTACACCATTGATTGCCAAAATTAGCAAAACTGGTGCTATGGGAATCCACCAGCCCCAAAGGAGCAACACATAATAGCCTATGCCTACTAGGAAAAAGCTAGCAACGCCTACAGCCAACATATTTTTCCATGCAGACTGAGTTAACCGACCAAGACTAATTCCAAAAAACCCCCAACAAAATATCCAAAGATATTCCCAGTGATGCGACCAAGTTTTTATGAGTGGTCGTTTATCCAGAACTGCACTAATAATTTGACTAGCGCTATGAGCATTAAATTCCACTCCATAAACCTGCCCATGATGTTTAAAACCTGCAATAATGGCAGAGGTATCAACGAAGTCAGGGGCGCTTGGGGTAGCCATGCCAATAATGACAATGCGATCGCCTATCCATTGAGGATTAAATTTTCCAGTTTTAATATCATTAAGAGATAAAGTTCTAAATCTTTCTTGACCACTGCGAAAATTAAGTATAACCTGAACCCCTCCCGCATCGGTTCCCACATATCCCCCAGTATTTGGCATAAAGCGAGGGATTTCAGTTGAGCCAAATCGCATCGCTTCGGGGTCACGAATCCCATTTTCCAGGGTAAAGCCGTGACGAGATAAATAAGCTTTTGCTATTTGTAAATCTAAGGAAAGTTTGTATTCTTTTTCAGTAGGAATTCCCAGAATAATCCGCCTGTATTTACCATCTCGATCGGGAATAACATCTGAAAACCCAACTTGCTCAGGAGGTAAGTCTGGTGGTGGAGCAATTTTATCGGGTGGTAATACTTTTTCAATACCAATGAGATTTTTGCTTTCTTTAAATACATTAACCAGTTTACTATGACCTGGCTGAACAGGGATATCCCTAACAAGATCAAGACCAATAGCTCTAGGTTTATAATTCTGCAATTTCTTAATGAGTGCAGCAATTTCTTCATCTGGAATAGGATAGGTTCCTACATTGCGGATATCGGCTTCATTAATTCCGACAATGACAATCCTTTCATCTATAGGCTCTTCTGGGCGTAAACGCTCTAAGGTATCAAGAGTTATCCACTCAAGAAATTGCAGTGAGCCACTGAGACGAAGTATGATTATCAAGCCTATGACGAAAAAACCTGGTAACGCCCCTACACGCCAAATGGTAAATTCCTTTCTAATTTTTCTCCAAATATCTTGCTGCATAAACTTATTCTTTTGTCATTTGTCATTTCTAACAACCAACAACCAACAACTAACAACTAACAACCAACAACTAACAACTAATCAATTAACCCTTCATGTCTGGCGCGAATCTCAGTTTCGATTCGGATATTTCTGCCATCTTTCTTGCTATATTCAGGATAAATACCCAGAACGTCTTGGATTTTAGTCCAGTAGTTACGTACCGTGCGTTCAGCCACAACCATTCGGTCGGCGATCGCCTTATCTGTTAATCCTTCTTCAAAAGCTAACCGCAGAACTTCCAGCCACTCTGGTTTGACTTCTATTTTTCTTCCTAAATCCTTGGTATGGGTTGCTAACTGTAGTGCTAGGTTCACCCTAGTTAACATTTCCTCTTTAGAAAGTCCTTTATCAGCTACTACAAAGCCTCCTTGATGATTATCAATCTCATGTCTGATCCGCACCAGTGCCTTGACATAACTGCTTTGCACCATGAGATTAAGTTCGGGATAATTCTTCATCAACTTTTGGAGAAGTTGGATACCTGTATCAATTTGGGCAGTCATTCCAGGCTGTTCGGAAATAGAAAGGTCTACAACAGCGAGGTCTGGCTGTAGCTTGTGTACTTGATAGAGAGCATCCTGTGCAGTTTGAACTGTGATGATTTGAGCCTCTGGATACTGTCTCAGTAGCACGTCAAGCGTTCCATCCAAGATTAATTCGTGGTCATCTACAACTAGAATTGTCGGCTTTTCTTGGTCTAGGCAATTTTCGCTCATTATCCTCTTGAAGTTTACTTTCATCATTCCTTCTTTTATAACGTTAATGCACAATTAGACCATCTTGGACTCGAATCACTCGTTTTGTTTGGGCAGCAACCTCTGGATCGTGGGTGACAATTACAATCGTGATGCCTTGTTGGTTGAGTTGAGTAAGTAAATTCATTACTTCCTGAGACGTTTGAGTGTCTAACGCGCCCGTAGGTTCATCTGCTAGCACAAGTGCAGGTCGGTTAACCAATGCACGGGCGATCGCCACTCGTTGCTGTTGTCCTCCAGAAAGCTGACTGGGACGGAATGATTCCAGCTAGCAATCCAACGATGAACGATAATCCCGACCCACACACAATTATATTAATCGGATATTTAGCGATCGCTATTTACTAAGAAGGTTCCAGTATGGTCAGCTTTTGGTGATTATTGCCAGGAATATTCCCGGTTAAGCGACAGCGCGATTACCAAAATTGGACAAGAATTACTGCTGCTTTAATTCCTAAGATATAAATAATCACAAGTTAGTGAAAGGAAGTTTTCTGTTAAGCTTTTTGCCTGCTAGAGATTCATCGAGTGCATAAATCAACCATCAGTGTTGCCGAAAAGTGCAAGATGATCGTGGTGCTTTCTTGCTTGTAGATGGGGAAAAAGCTAATTGCTAATTGCTAATTGCTAATTGCTAATTGTTAGCATTAGCCCAACGGGAGCGTCATAAAGCTTGGTGCAGAAGCGATGAGGGAAAACCGATAACAGAAGCACCGCAGTTTCTTACTTTTGGAAACCGGACGTGAGATCTGCTCGCTGCAACACCTGTTAAGAGGGCACGGGAAACAAGCTGCACTTTCCTGGACTCACCATTAGCCATTAGCCATTAGCAATTACCAACCTTGTCTGCCCCTATATCAGTCGTCTTATTGGGAATATGCCGCAAGCGTGTCTGTGCATACCAATAGTTGTGTTTGATTGTGTTACCTTAACTGCTGGGATTACTGATTAACTCAAGTTGCTCAACTTGAACAATTGCATTGGTATACCCTAACCTAGGTATACAATACTGTGCCGTAGGAATGCACATGGATTGGATTAGCTTATTAACAGCTCAACAAGCTGATTTTCTTCAAAGACTGAAAAAACCTAAGACCTATGACCTCTCTTTACTGGAAAGTCAAGTTAAAGGTTGCCACGCTGAAATTATGGCATTTTGGGGCGAAACACTGACAAAACTGTTGGAAGTTGCTCGTCAACAAGCAGAAATTGTCGCTAAAAATCCGCCACCAACACCGCCTGAATATCCGGAACCTCCTGATTGGGCAATACCCTTTGCCAAATACTTTCAACAGCAAGCAGAAGATTATATTTTTCGAGATAAAATAGTTGAGCGCGTGATGAGTCAATGCTGGGGTAAACATGTAAAAAAAGTGTCACAAGACACCTTGAAAAACATGGTTTTAGATGATGAAGGAAACTTACGCAGTGAAAGCAAATTTTCTTACTTACTGACAAATAACCCTAAAGTTAGTATTCAAGTTTACGCTGTTGATGGAGAAAGTTTTAACAGTATCAAGAAAGACAAAATCAAGTGGTCAGTTACTCAGGAAGAGTTAAAAAATCATCAGGTATTAATTTTTCTGTGTTTGTTTTATCCATTCTCTGGTACAAGAGGATACGAAAAACAAGCAGTTATTACAGGTTTTTTACCAACAAATCAAATTGAATTCAGTGAGCCAAAACTTTATATCACCCCGAGTAACTTATTATATGCGGGGGGATTAAGTTGGTACTTAGAATCACTAATTGCTAAAAAAGATACATCATTAGTATTTGATCGGATTCTCATGACAGAGACAACTCACACTCTGTCACCAGACCATCCACTAAAGAGTATAGTAGGAGACTGGGAATGCTGGCAGACCTTGGAAGGTCACACCAGAGGAATTAATTGCCTTGCCTTCAGTGCAGGGGTGAACAACGGCTTCACCTCGCCTCTCGTAGCTAGTGGTAGTCGTGGAGAGACGAAGCTATGGGATTTGACCAAGGGTGAGTTAATAGGTACGTTATCAGAGTATCCTTGGAGTTTATCTGGGCTGGTGGATGAAGTGAATTCTCTGACTTTTAGTCCAGATGGGCAGACTTTAGTGAGTGGAGGTGCAGACTCCACAATTAAGATTTGGCACGTAGGCGCACTAGACTTGATAGATATATTGCACAAGCATAATGGAATGGTACGGTGCGTTGCGTTCACTCCAGATGGGCGGATGTTAGCAACTGGCGGTGATGACAGAAAAATTATGTTTTGGGATTTGATGCAGCGTCAAGTAGCGATCGCCCTATCCTTAGATGATACCGCTGCTCATGCCTTGACTTTTAGTCCAGATGGACAAACTCTCGTAATCGGCAGTTACCGTAAAGTTAAAGTGTGGCGTGTCTCTGGGCTGGGATTGACAACTTTCGAGCCGCAGTTGCTACACTCGTTTACAGGTCATTCTCACATTGTTCGTTCCTTGGCTGTCAGTGCAGATGGGATTCTTGTCAGTGGTAGTCGGGATAAAACGATTAAAATTTGGGACTTAGAGACTGGAGAATTAATGCATACGCTCAAGGGACATACGGATGGAGTGTATGCGATCGCCCTAAGTCCAGACGGGCAGATCCTCGCCAGTGGCAGTGTAGATAAAACTATTAAATTGTGGCATTTAAAAACAGGCGAACTGCTTGGTACCTTTATCGGTCATGCTAATACAGTAACAGCATTAGCTTTTACTGCTTCAGGGGAGATTTTAGTCAGTGGGAGTTTGGATAAAACAATTAAAATTTGGCAGAAGAGTTAAGGCAACGGATGTGGTAACGGATGTAACGGATAAGTAATCTTTCATACTCACAGATCAACTATCCGTTATATCCGCTACAACATCCGTTGCGGAGAGTAGGAGTTTGGATAAAACAATTAAAATTTGGCAAAGGAGTTAGGGCAACGGATGTGGTAACGGATGTGGTAACGGATAAGTAATCTTTCATACTCACAGATCAACTATCCGTTATATCCGCTACAACATCCGTTGCCTAAACGGCATTAGCTTTTACGGATGTAACGGATAAGTAATCTTTCATACTCACAGATCAACTATCCGTTATATCCGCTACAACATCCGTTGCCGTACAAACAAATGGAAAATAAACTTGGATTTGTGCTAAAAGTATTTATTCTCTCGGCTGGAATCTCGTTCTTAATTAAGTACGGAGCTCCTAGTCTATCCATTCAGGCGACGGCGACGAACGCTTTGATTCTGGTTTTGTTGCCACCAGTACTCATGGCGATCGCTTTACTGTGGAGATTCCAACGACAGCAACAGATACATAAAGTATAAGAGCAGAAGTTGCCAAAATCAGCTAACCTAGCTGCAATGAGAGGAACAGGAGAACGGTAAGTGTGAACCTAGGTCAATGGATCGGCTTAATAGCCATACTTCTTTCTATATATATTCTGTGGCAGATTCGGGAAGTACTCTTGCTGATGTTTGCCGCAGTTGTCTTAGCCACTACCTTAAATCGGCTGGCTAGAAGGTTCCAACGCTCAGGTTTAAAGCGTGGATTAGCTGTCCTCCTGTCAGTAAGCTTGTTTATCATCGTGATCGTGGGTTTTTTCTGGCTGATTGTGCCGCCTTTTGCCGCTCAGTTTCAAGAACTAACAAGAAAGGTTCCTCAAGGGTTACAACGCTTGAATAGTTGGCTGGATCAGTTAGAAGCGCGCGTCCCCCCCCAACTGAGTCAGTATATACCTGATATCAACAGCTTGGGTGAACAAGCACAACCCTTAATAAATCGTGCCTTAGGAAGCTCTTTTGCCTTTGTATCTGGCTCTTTGGAAGTTTTCCTCAAAATTCTGCTAGTGCTAGTTTGGACGGGGATGTTATTAGTTAACCCCCAGGCTTACCGCAAGGTATTTATCCGCCTGTTTCCCTCATTTTATCGGCGGCGGGTGGATGGAATTTTGGATCAATGCGAGGTGTCATTGGAGGGTTGGATAACAGGCGCTTTGATTGCCATGAGTGTAGTAGGACTGATGAGTGTAATTGGCTTATCAGTTTTGCATATTCCCTCAGCGTTAGCTTTAGGGGTTTTGGCGGGATTTATGAACTTGATTCCCAATCTAGGTCCGACGATTAGTGTGATCCCAGCAATGGCGATCGCCCTTCTAGATAGTCCCTGGCAAGCCCTCGCCGTGTTGGCTCTTTACTTTGTCATACAGCAGACTGAGGGCAATGTTATTACGCCGTTCGTCATGGCGCATCAAGTATCACTGCTACCAGCTATAACCTTAATCTCCCAGCTATTTTTCTTCACATTCTTTGGCTTTCTGGGATTGTTATTGGCGCTACCCCTAACTGTTGTGGCTAAGATTTGGTTGCAAGAAGTATTGATTAAAGATGTTTTGGATCAATGGGGTAGTCAGTCTAAAGCAGAGACTGAGTTAATCATTGTTGCTGACGAGCCACCGCTTGACAAATTTGGAGCAAATCTGTCAAGCGGTGAGGAGGAAATTACTAAATAGTTGGTTGTTGGTTGTTAGTGGTTAGTGGTTAGTTGTTAGTTGTTAGTTTCTCAAGCTGAATCAAGGAGAAGCACCTCAATACGACGCATCACGGACATTTTCTTTGTTTCCCCGACGACACGAGTTGGGTGAGGTCTTGCGGATTTTGAAGCGGTTGGGACAAGCATTGCTAGCTTGATTTGTCAATAAAAATTAAAGAAATCGCATCCCTATTCTGGTGCTGCTTGGTTAACGAACTCTCGCGGAATTAAAAATTAAAAATCGCGTTCGCGATCTTCGTTGCGATCTTCGACGTTCGCGCAGCGGCGAGGAATTGGGAGAAGGAGCGCTACTCGTCTCCGTCAATATAAGCATTGTTCGCTGTGCGAAGCAATCTAAAAGCTTGAAATACAAGGGTTTTGGCTGAGTGAGATGGTAGCGTTATTTCCGCCGTCATGTACTAGTATAGTGTTTTTTTAGGAAAGCTTGGAACTAATATAGCAACTGTTGCTGAGTGCGTAAGTCTACTCTCATCTGCACTCTATTTTTAAGTTGCCCAGGATACTGCTGTTAGTAATAGCGAAGCTGAAAGCACGGTAGTATAAGTTACGCGATGAGAAAGTCTAAGATACAACTCATCTATAATAATTAAGTAGGTAACAACACATTCTACCGATTCGGCACATTACAGAACCCGTGCCACATTGTCAGGGCGGGGTAAAGAGCTCCCCTACGCGGATCATGGTGCTGTAAACATCCCAGCTTCTATCAATAACCGACGCTCCTTAACTGTGTCTTTAATGTTTGACAAATTTCTGCCACAGTCATATTTGGGTCTAATGAGTTACAATTTTTTAACCAATCTTACTTATTACTTAGAAGCCAATGCCAAGCATTTGGGTGAGGAGAGTGAGAGATGACTAAATCACCACCTAGACCAGATTCAATTTGGAAATATCACAAGTGCTTCCGACTTTGCTACGAAGCGAAAACAAAGCTTGAGGAAGCGCTGGTCACGATCGCTGAGTATGATGAAGTGAATCCAGTAGCTGATGAAATAATTTCCTGCTTATTGGAAGAAGCGGCTTTAGCTGCCCTAAGCGCCCGTCCAAAACAATGGAAATTTAAACCAGAAGCAATTGAACCTTTTGAACCTGTTGAGCCTGAAGATGGCGACGCCATTGATTACCTGGTTCATAACTAAGAACAGGAATTGGGTTTGAGGGACTCATATGCTACTACGCACACGCTGCGACCGCGCAAACAGGGTGAATCATCGCGGTTTCCAAAATGCTTTAAGCCTAAGATAGAACAGCGGATTTGCAGGTTATCCAGTGGTCAGTTGGATAATTTGGGTGAGGCGCTGTTGGATTTTTGAGCGCGAAACTGTTTTAATTAGCTGTTGAGAAACTCATTGCTTATAAGCAGTTCCTTTAGAAATTATGCAAGAATATGTGTTCTCTGAAGACATTTATCAAAAAGGGGTACAACAAGGAGAGGAAGCTTTGATATTGCGGCTACTGACTCGCAAATTTGGTGTCCTTGAGCCGGAAATCGAACAGCGGATTTGCACCTTATCCATGACTCAACTGGAGGAATTGGGTGCGGTGCTGTTAAATTTAAAAAGCTATACTGATTTAACCAATTACTTGGCAACAATCTCGCCAGAAATGCAATATCCGCTACATTAAATATGCGAACAATTGCGGAAATTAACGATAAAATTAGCTGTAATCGTGCTGTAGTTTTGACCATCGAAGAAATAAAAGCACGAGTCGTCGAAGTGGGTGTGACCAAAACTGCTAAGGAAGTTGATGCGATCGCCACTGGCACTTTTGAGCCGATGGAATCTAGTGGTGCAATTATTAACCTAGGACACACTGATCCCCCAATAAAAATTCGCCGATGTTGGTTAGATGGTGTGCCGGCATACTCTGGTTTTGGGGCAGTAGATTTATACTTGGGTGCGAGTTGTACGGCAGAAGAAATGGACGGAGAAGAAGTCAGGGAACGCGGTGGCGGTCATGTTATCGAAGATTTGATAGCTGGTAAACCCGTACACATAAAAGCGCTAGGACAAGTAACAGATTGTTACCCTAGGGCGACCTTTGAAACTACGATTACCCGTGAAACCATTAATCAGTTTTATTTATTCAATCCGCGCAATCTTTACCAAAACTTTATTGTGGGGGTGAATGGAGGCGATCGCCCATTGTCTACATACCTCGGTCCTTTACAACCGCGCTTGGGCAATGCTGTTTATTCTAACCCAGGTGCCATTTCTCCACTACTCAACGACCCCGATCTGCAACTGATTGGCATTGGTACGCGGATTTTTTTGGGGGGTGGTATTGGCTATGTGGCGTGGGAAGGAACCCAACACTTTCCCCTACAAAAGCGTTTACCCAACCGCACACCGATTGGTCCAGCTGCGACTTTAGCTTTAATTGGCGATGCCAAGCAAATGGATGCTCGTTGGGTACGCGGTTGTTACTTCAAAAATTACGGTCCTTCTTTAATGTTGGGGGTAGGCGTACCACTTCCGGTGTTAGAAGAAGAAGTAGTAGCCAGATGTGCAGTTCAAGACAAAGACTTAGTAGCGCCGATAGTGGATTTTTCGATTCCCCGACGCGTCCGTCCTACCTTTGGTTTGGTGAGTTACGCCCAACTTAAATCTGGGCGCATCACCATCGAGGGCAAAGCAGTGCGCGTTGCACCCCTTGCTAGTATGTTTCTTTCCCGGCAAGTCGCCGATACTTTGAAACAGTGGATCGAGGCAGGCAAATTTACCTTAACTGAACCTGTGGCGCAAATTCCGATGGAGCGGTCTTTTCTCCCTCAAGACCGCTGGGCAGAGTTTTGAAACTTGTTAGTTGTTAGTTGTTAGTTGTTAGTTGTTGGTTGTCGGTTGTTAGTTGTTGATTGTTGATTGTTGGTTGTTGATTGTAAAAAACCACTAACCACTAACCACTAACCACTAACTACTAACTACTAACCACTAACCACTAACCACTAACAATTCCTACTCTTCTGCTGGCTTCGGTCGCTTGATAGGTTTAGGGGCGGGTACTTTAGGTACAGGTCGTGATACCGCAGATGATTCGCCTGTTTTGCGAATAGGGCGGGGAGTTTCCCCAGTTCGTTTGGGGAATGGTTTCTTGGCGCCAAAACCGGGACCAGGACGACGACCTCCTCCTCCTCCTCCTCTTGTCTGTGGTGGTCTGCGTTTTTTGGGCAAGTCAGCGATCGCCTCACTGCGTTCTATAACCAATGCGTCAGCGTCCCGCTTAACTTGAAAGTCCCAAAACTTTCCTACTGCTTTGGTCTGAAGCCGCCCTTTAAGTTTCAGCTTGAAATACTTGGGTTTATCATCTTGTTTGCGGGCAGCCTGCTTAATTTTGACCACCAAATTTTCAGCCTCAAAAGACTGGTAAACTACCTCCCCACGAACAGAAAAACCACCATCCGGAATTTCTGACGAGGGTATGCTCAGATCTGTTGAGCCATTATTGTTTGTCTGGTTTTCTGGTGCAGCCAAAGAAATATCAGGGTCGGCTGTTATATGTTTAGCCAGATTTTCCGGCTCCCAAACTCCGACAATTTGGAGGTGCAATTTGTCGTTTTCTTGTCTAGTGCGCGGATAAACTACCCACAGATGTTCCTGGTTTAGATCCAGATGATTCTTAACTAAACTCATAATCCGACCTAAAAGGACGGCGTCGAGTAGTGTTTCATCTGCAGTCAACAGTGTACCTTGAGTAAATTGTTCGCTACTGGCAAGATAGCGACCTCGAACCAAGCCAATGGCTCGGTATTGCATTGGTTCACTCGGAGGCGGAATCGGTTGCTCCCGATTTGCCAAGTTCCCATCATCAGCAGTCTCGCTTGGGGGCGGGGCCGAATTCTCTGGTTTAGAGGCATCGGAGGCTGGCTGTACATTAGCAAGGGCAACTTTGTTAGTTTGAGCCTCTTTCGAGGCATTCGGATTGGACGATTCAGGCAACGGCATCAGGTCGGAATTCATAAAAACTCCTAGCGGCGGAGACACATCCCATTGTGGGATTTAAGGATGACAAATGGAAAGAGCGTTTGTGCGGCGCTTGTAAGTATATTTCCTTTCAAGACAGCCACTCCACAGCGCCCTGTGTGATACTAAAGGTGCGACGGCAGTCGCTTCAAGTAGGGTAACCCACCCACGGCGCCGCCTCAAATTTCGCAACACATATTAAATGTGTAATGTAACGCTTTTCCTATAGTTTCGGAAGCATACCATGGCAATAATTTGGGCGGTTCCTCCTAAAGTCATCACTTAAATGAGCAGCACGGCAGTTACTATTTGTTATAAAATTCACAAGCAATAGACAGGATTCCGCAAAGTTTTTCAAATATTTAACTTTCTTTATTTCTGTAATAGATTTTGCCATTAGAGCTAAGGAAGGTTTTGTGTCTCAACCTCGCAATCGCTGGATAGTTAAAGTCGTGTTGGTGCTGGCAGTTCTTGCTTTTTTAGGAGTTTCGATTGTTCCCATCATTGGGGCATTGAACAAGCCAGCCCCAGAGCAAAAATCAAAATTAGAAGACGGAGTGGGGGGTAAATCAAAACTCGAAGACCAAATACGGGGTTTAGAACTAGTTTTGCAGCGCGAACCAGACAACCAAGCCGCGCTTAAAAGCCTATTAGAGGCACGTTTACTACTGTTTAGGCAAGGAAAGGGTGACATTAAGGGGGTCATTGAACCTCTAGAAAAGCTTGCCAAACTGAATCCAGAACGTACAGAATATACAGTCCTGCTTGCCCAAGCTAAATTGGGAATTGGCGATGCCGAAGGAGCTGCTGCTGCTTATCGCTCAATTCTACAAACAAAACCAGGGGACATTAAGGCTTTGCAAGGAATGGTTGTCCTCCTGCTAAAGCAAAAACGCCCGGAAGCAGCAATTGGCTTGTTGCAAGATACCCTGACGACAGCAACAAAGGCAAATAAAATTCAGCCAGGAAGTGTGGATACGATCGCAGTGCAGCTGCTGTTAGGCAACGTTTATGCCTCCCAAAAACGCTACGATCAAGCTCTTGCCGTCAACGACCAAGCAATTAAGAATGACGCCATGGATTTTCGTCCCGTCTTGGCAAAGGCGATGCTTCTCAAGAAACAGGGCAAAATTAATGAAGCAAAACCTCTATTTGACAAAGCTGCATCTTTAGCACCACCTCAGTACAAAGACGAAATCAACAAGAGTGCATCTGCTAATCCTACACCTAAGCAATGAGGGGAGTGGGGAGTGGGGAGTGGGGGAAGTGGGGGAAGTGGGGGAAGTGGGGGAAGTGGGGGAAGTAAGGAAGGTGGAGAGATGGGTAAATGAGGAGGATGAAGAAGATGTTACCTCTCCTACTCCCCTCACTCCCCTCACTCCCCCTACTCCCCATTCCCCACTCCCCACTCCCCATTCCCTACTCCCCAATTCAATACGAACGCTCTTGTGGCTCAAACATCGTAATTGCTACTGGGCGATACTGGATATCAATTCCTGCTGGTGAATAATAAGCCATTGTGTGTTTGAGGAAGTTAGCATCGTCTCGCTGTTGATAATCTTCACGGAAGTGAGCGCCGCGACTTTCTTGGCGATTCATGGCTGATTCCAGAATCAGACGCCCTACTACTATCAAACTCCGCAGTTCCAAGGCTTCCACAATTTCCGTATTCCAGCAATCACCCTTGTCATCTAAATATACCTGTGAATATTGCTGTTGTAAGTCTTGCAATTTTTGTAAACCTTCTCGCATTAATTCCTCAGTACGGAAAACACCACAGTACTGAGTCATGCAATCCTGAAAGGCTTCACGCACTTGGTTAATACGGTATTGCCCTTGCTGTTCTAACAAGGCTTGAATTTGTTGCTGAGCTTCGTTTACGTAGCGTTGCTCGTCCACAATCGGTAACTTGCGGTTTTGCACAAATTGTGATATAGCAGCCCCTGTTCTGCGTCCATAAACTACACATTCCAACAGGGAATTACTGCCCAGGCGATTTGCGCCATGTACAGAAACACAAGCAGTTTCGCCAGCGGCAAAGAAGCCATCAACCAAACCCTCACCACTACTACGGACTTGACCATCAATATTAACTGGAACACCACCCATACAATAGTGAATCGTCGGGCGTACTGGCATCGGATCGGTCACGGCATCAATGCCCACTAAGCGATGTGCCTCCTCCCAACAGAAAGGCACGCGGCTCATAATTTTTTCTTGACCCATATGTCGAAGGTCAAGATAGACAAAGGGACCACCAGCACTGCCATCATGGTGAACACCACGACCAGCACGAATTTCGTAAGCGATCGCCCGTGAGGTGATATCACGTGGAGCAAGTTCCATGCGGCTAGGAGCGTATCTCGCCATAAACCGCTCCCCTTCACTGTTGATCAAATACGCCCCTTCTCCGCGCACCGCCTCTGAAATCAGCACTCCCACCGGATATAATCCAGTCGGATGAAATTGTACAAATTCCATATCTTCTAAGGGCAATCCGGCGAGGGCAGTCATTGCCAGACCATCACCCGTAGAAGCATAATCATTAGACGTAGTATTATATACTCTTCCATAACCACCAGTCGCGAACATCACTGCTTTCGCTCGCACTACCTCTATTTGCCCATCGAGGATGTGGTACATTACTACACCTTTTGCCTGACCCTCTTCTAGAATCAAGCGCATCACGTACCACTCTTCATAAATATTCACACCATGTCGTCGCAGGTTATTCACCAATTCGTGTAAAATCGCATGACCAGTTTTATCGGCGGCGTAGCAAGTGCGATTGTG
This sequence comes from Stigonema sp., assembly GCA_965249805.1. GTDB lineage: Bacteria > Cyanobacteriota > Cyanobacteriia > Cyanobacteriales > Nostocaceae > Stigonema. The sequence goes on along the minus strand of CBDFMX010000002.1, from coordinate 513,211 downwards.
GGAATGTCCGCCAAAAGCCCGTTGAGCAATACGACCATCGGTTAACCGCGAGAACAAAACGCCCATATGTTCCAAGTCAATAACCACATCTGGGGCTTCGCGAGTGAGAATTTCTACCGCATCTTGGTCGGCTAAGTAGTCGGAACCCTTCACCGTATCAAAAGCGTGTGCTTCCCAACTGTCAGTGGCATCAACATTTTTCAGGGCTGCTGCCATCCCACCTTGGGCGGCGACTGAGTGAGAACGAATTGGATGCGTCTTAGCAACCACCGCCACATTCAATTTGGGTTCAGTCCTGGCAATTTCTAATGCAGCACGGCATCCAGCCAATCCACCCCCAATAATAATCACATCGTGTTCAAGCATAATTAATCCCTAACTGCAAAAAACCTTTCATATGCTGTTCTATCTTGACTCATACGCTTCGCGATCAGAAATGTGTAGGTTCAGTGAATCCGAGTGCAGGGAATTTGCTACCATTGGTGTCAACTAATAGGTAAACCTTGAAAACATAGGCGAGTTCTCGTTACTAGGCTCTGCCTGGTAACGCGCTATCTGGAGGCTCTGCCTCCTTACCCGGAGGCAGAGCCTCCCGGAATACATTCCCACGCAGAGCGTGGGAACGAGAAAGGCTAGGCGGGTTTTGTCCGTGTAGCCGCACCTGTGCCTGGTGCAAGATGTAAGACTCCCTACTGCCTCTCAAAAAAAATTCCCCGCCAATAGACAGGGATTTGAATTGTTGCTTGTTAGTTATTGGTTGTTCTACTAACAACTAACAACTAACCACTAACCACTAACCACTAACCACTAACAACTAACCACTAACCACTCAACTACTTGCCTGTACAGGTTGTTGCTGAGAAACATTGCCTGGTATTGGTTCCATCTTTGTTCCTGGCGCTACAGGAGACAATTCAATGTGATTTAACAAAGTGGTCACGAAGGAAAAAAGTAAGAAAGGCAGTGATAGCAAAACGACGAGTGCAACTGCTGCTAAAGCATAAACCGGTCGTTTGGCACCCATAAGCGCCAAAGCTGACGCCAAACTTATGGTGATGGTAATCAACCAAACAATTATTTGACCGTATATATCGCCAAAGGTAAGGGTACAGACAAACTGATACTTTTGAATGTTATTCATAATTCGCCTCTAGCATCTCCTTAGGTTCTACCTTAGAACCATGTTTCGGTTTTAGATAATTTCTAAATATTTTTGAAATAATTGTCAGATCACTTCACAATTTAGATATTTTCTTTGGCATAATCGATTAAAGTAAACTAATTATGGCACAATCCTGTTTTGTTAGGAGAGAAATGCTTATATATCTTAACATTTATTTAAGCTAAGTAAAAAAATTTCTTGATTCAATTCAAGTTGGAGAGTACAAATTACTATAAAAATGAACCTCGTGCCGCTAATTGCTTAAATTACAGTTCTCACTTACACAAGGTTTATTACTCCTAGGAATGCCGAGCGCGCTTTCAAGCTTTGTGGTCGCTTGACTCCATCTGTTTGATTTTTCTTTGTAAATCTAAGTCATCACTGCTAACAATTGTTTCTAAGTTGGCTATTCGTTGCTCTAAGAGTTCGACTTGGGGAAGTTGCAAATATTTACTATTTGATTGAGGCTCACTAGAACGCCACACAGCAACTGTACTTACTGCTGCACCTGCAATCAGAGCCAAAGGTAGAATGAAACCACTGTTTGTAGCAGCGGAAAGTGGTATGCAAATTCCTAGCATTCCTGCTGCGATACCCCAAATTCTTGAGGTAGCAGCAACTCGTACATCTTTGTATTGTTCTAAGTCTTTTTCTAATTGTTTAGCCATACGTTTATCCTAGAGCAGTTATCTAACACCTTGGCATAAGTCTTACAACAGTGCTTCCTACAATCGGGTTAAGTATAATTGCCTTTATATTGGGTTAGGAACTATCTTGTTCCTGCCTCATAAATCTTAATTAATTATTGAGAAAATTTGGGATTTGAAAATAACTAGGACTAGCCCTTTCAAGGTGCAAGTCGAAAGACTTGGATCTTCTTCTCCCAATTCCTCGCCGCAGCGCGAACGTGTTCTTCTGAAATTCTTTGCGAATTGCTGCTTCTTGATAGTAGTTCTTCCCTGATATCTCCTATTGTGATATCTGGATACTCCGGAAATTAACTATGCATCACCTTCCATCCTTGTAGAACGCCGCGCGTTCATACATTATTTTTCGCAGATCTCTATTGTAGTTGTTTTACGTTTACCTTTGGTAGCAACCACAAGTAACCCAAAAAATAAGACTAAAGCTAGGCTAGTCGAAGGTTCAGGTGCTGTAACTCTAGCTTCAGTGCTTCTGAAAGCGACTAAAGTTAAATTTGCTTTGCGATCAAAAGAGCGTTGTAAAGAACCATTAACAACGTCTGTAGCAAATTCTTCATTTCTGCCAAAACTAAACTGAGGTTTTTCACTAGTTAAAGTAACATTTTGGCTTTTTTGATTTGTAATAAAATTATCGTTACCTAAAGTATTTAAATCTCCGGTGAGGGAAAAGAAGTCCAAAGGATTTTTTTGAATACTGTTAGTTGTGTTGGATAACAATCCGGAAAGGAAGTCTTCCAGACTTTGTTCCGGTATGTCTGTGGTGTCGAATAACTCAAAATAAATATTGCCGGATGCCTTAGCATTCTCTACTGGTGGAGTATCTATTGCTGTCTGTAAGTCTAAAGCAGATGAGAAGTCAAAAGAAAAAAGTTTTCCAGGTTCTACATCGAAGTTGCCGACAATTTTAGCCTGAGTTTTTGCTGTTCCTAAGTAATCTTTGCGATCGCCAGATGCTTGACTTAAAGCAGAAGTAGATGCAGATGGTGGCTCATCTGTAGAATTTGTTACTGCATTAATATTTTGAGAATTCACACTGCCACCGTTAGCAAAAGAGAACGTTTCAGCCTGATTTTGTGTTCCGACGAACGAAAATGTTTCACTGAAGTTTGTAAAATTTAATTCTCCTTGAGAAGAAGCAAAAGTAGCAGCCTGACTGGGCGAGGGTAAGAACGTAGAAGTAGCTATTAATGGCGTAACCAGTAACAAAAACCGCTTTTGAAATACCTGATAGTGCTTCATACAATCCTTTTTTTATAAGTATTTAAACGAACTTAATATCAGCCTGCGATGTCTGGCTTTATTCGTATAGCCCCAGAATTCTATTCTGCCGACATTAAAAACCCCACTCCCTTACAGACGTTCCGCCCCGTACAGACGTTCCACCGCAACATCTCTTCCCCACACTCGTACAGACATTCCGCCGGAACGTCTCTATGGCAACTTCGCAAACACCCCCTCAACCAACTCATCAGCCTTAGTATCCAAACGCTGCCAATCCACATCACCTACTTCATCAATTAAACTAGTATCAATAGCAACTGCTTCATCACCCGGCATGTAGTCAACAAAACACACTTGATAACACAGGTCCCACATATCGATGCTGAGTGTTTGCTCTTGACGCTGCAAACGCAAATGGTATCCTGGATGGGGTACTGGTAGAAGGGAAAGAGTCTTTCTGATTTCCACAGCTTGTTCGGGTGTTGCTGCTTCCAGTTCTTGCAAAAGCTGAGTCACGATCGCTTTAGTTTCTTCAGTTGTGCCAGCAGGCCAAATCAGCACATCTTGATAAGTTCCTGTCCAAGGAGATGCGTCAAGCTGCTTGCGAATATTATCGATAACACGGATGAAAATAGGTTGCATCAGGAGTTCAGCCTGCTGCCATGCAACTGAGTCGGTGATTTTGGGCGGCATTGTTACTAAAAAGGGCTCTTGAAATAAAAATTAACAGTGTGTATTTTTTAAAAACTGGGTTTTACATCCAAATCTTTTCTTAAGATAGCGGATTTGATCGCCAAAGATTTGGAGATACTTATTACAACCCTAAAAAGTGGGTGCTAAAACTGGGGAGTGAATATGATAGGCAAGCTGCTAGACCATCGTTACCAAGTCATCAGAGTCCTCGCCACCGGAGGATTTGGTCAAACCTACATTGCCCGAGATACCAAAAGACCGGGCAACCCCATCTGCGTTGTCAAGCACCTCAAACCCGCCAACTCCGATCCGAAAGTGTTTGACACCGCCAAGCGCTTGTTTCAAAGCGAAGCAGAAACCCTAGAACAACTGGGTAACCATGACCAAATACCCCGGCTTCTCGCTTATTTTGACGAAAATCAAGAATTTTACTTAGTACAAGAATTCGTAGAAGGGCATCCCTTAAGTGAGGAACTCCTCCTCGATCAAAGCTGGAGCGAAAGCCAACTCATTCAACTGTTGCAAGAAGTTCTAAGTATCTTGATATTTGTGCATCGCCAAGGCGTGATTCACCGGGATATCAAACCAGATAATATTATACGTCGTACTTATGACAATAAATTAGTTTTAGTAGACTTTGGGGCTGTTAAACAATTGCGAGCGTCAACCTTACAAGCTTCGCGAACACTCATGTTCACAGCAGCCGGATACCCTGCCGCTACTGTAGCAATTGGTACTCCCGGCTATATGCCCACGGAACAAGGACAAGGCAAACCCCGCCCCAACAGTGATGTCTATGCTCTTGGCATTATTGCAATTCAAGCGCTGACGGGAGTATCGCCAATGGATTTGCTAGAAGACCCCCAAACGGGTGAAATCCTCTGGCAGCATTTAGTACCTGTGAGTGACGACTTGGCGTTCGTGTTGACCAAAATGGTACATTATCATTTCAAAGACCGCTATCAAAGCGCATCGGAAGCACTGCAAGCGTTGCAGTCTTTTGCCCCACTTTGGGCATCTGAGGAATACGAACATAATCTTAGCTACCAACCAATCCAATCTCAATCTCCACAATCTCGGCAGAAAACCATTGCCTTTGCTCCAGCACATCCTGCGCCTCCAGCAGTACAAACAATTGCCAAACCGAAGCCCAAAAGTTCTAGTGGACCTGACATGTTGCAGCTATTAATTCTCATAGGTTTGGCTGCTGGTGCTGCTGCTATTACCCCAGTTGTTGTCCAGAATGTGCAAAATTTTGCTGGTAATATCGCGGGTTCTGACTCTACCTCAGCACAAAACTGCTTAGCTGTGGTTCAAGGTAATTCTAATATTCGTTCTGAGCCAAGTTCGATTAGCTCTAAAACTATTGTAAAAACTATTACCAACGACACTAAGTTAGAGGTGACAGGCAAGCGAACCTCACACGGTTGGGTGCAGGTTAAACTTGACCCTAACCACAGGGGTTGGGCGCATTCCGATGCCATAGAAAATAATGAAGAGTGGGTTTCTTGCCTGCGAGACAAGGAGATCGCGATCAAAACAGTAGATGATAATGACTTGATTGCCGATCGCCCTATTCCTAAGCCAAAAGCAAAATCCGTTGTCAATGTATCAACGAAATCACAAGAGTTATCAGAATCATCACCAACACCAATAGAGAAATCACAAGCAAAAAATAATGGTGACAATGGTGACAAAGTTTTAGCACAAGCTAGAAAAAAATATGAATCAGGAGATTTACAGGGAGCGATCGCCCTGCTGAAGTCAATCACGTCCAATGCGAGTGCCGTCAAAGATACAGCAGAGATCGGTGTCCATTGGCAGCAAGATTGGGCTAAAGCGGAATCTCTATTCAATGACGTTAATACAGCGCTTGCCCAAGGGCAATGGGATAAGGTTTTAGCTTATAAAGACCATAATGAAAAGTTACCCAATATTCAATACTGGCGCGATAAATTAGAACCATTGTTTCAGCAAGCCACTGAAAATATCACAAAACAGCAGCTAACTCAAATAGGCAACCCTAGTAATCAAAACCATCCTAAACAAAAAAATATCAAGATTGATAAACCTTAGTTGATAGTTGATAGTTGATAGTTGATTGTATTTACTAATAACAACTAACAACTAACAAACAACAACTAACAACTAACAACCAACAACTAACAACTAACAACTAACAACTAACAACCAACAACTAACAATTATCATCAAGCTATTTTTTCTTTTGTGGGGGAGACACATTTATTGGTGTGGGAGACATATTTGTTGGTCGGGAAGCAATCTGCCGCTGAAGGGCGGCGTTATAAAAGTACACCCGGTCGCAATATTGGGTTTGGCTTGCGCAAACTGCTTCTATCGCAACGTTACTGACATTACTAACATCAAGCGACAAAGAAGTTTGCTGTGTAGGAACAACAGTGCGAGTTTCAGCCTGCCTACCATCTAAGTAAACCCTAACCTGCACACCTGGACTGTTGGTGTCATTGTCACGCATTCCAAAACCCAGATTTAGGGTTTGAAACACAGGTTGAGGACTGTTACTTGGCTTAATGTTACAAGTTATGGAGGCAGAGCGGTAGCCTGGCCCTAGATAAAACTTACTTGAATAAACGGCTTTGCCTATAGAAACATCAAGGTCTTGCTCACGGGCATTACCAACTCCACTGTCAACACATTTAGCTTTTAATAGAGAGATAGGAGGCAGAGGACGCTGTGCTAAAGCGATTTTTCCACATTCAGTAGCGAAGCTAGATCCGATCGCAGCACTGGCGAGAACTGAACAGATTAACTTAGTTTTGTGCATTAGCATTTAAAAAGTGCCGTGAAGATCACAGGTGCAAGTGGAAACAATATATTCTAATCACAATTCCATTTTTTTGTATGCCGAGCATATAGCAATCTACAGATTTTTGATCGCGCGAAACCTTTTACTAAATCTGCGTTTCGACCTTTCTCGTTTTCTCGTTCCCACGCTCGGCGTGGGAATGCATTCCGGTGGGCTGCTGCCTCCTTAATCTTTTACAATTTTCTCGGAACCGGACCCCGTGTAACATCAAGCCCAGACACTGGCGGAAACGTAATAGTCTTACCTGTATGTGCCGCTTCGTAGATTGCTGCCATCAGCTTATGATCTTGTAAGCCTTCTTCACCAGGTGTGTGTGGCGGTTTGTTATGAATTACACAATCCGCCATGTGATCCATCTCGAGGGCAAACTGACTTTTCTCGCTCATGCGGATGTCTGATACGCTTTCAGCCATGCTGTTGTTTGGAGATTTGCGCGAAACAGTCATGCGTAAACCGTTGTAAGCAAATGCTGGGTCTAGTTGCGCCCAAGCATCGGAGCCAAAAATACGGAAGCGGCGAGCATTGTGGTAGCCGTAGCTGGTTGAACACAGCGCTAACACACCACTGGGATAACGCATTTGGAAGGTGACGCTTTCCTCTACCTCTTTAAAGCGAGGGTCGCCTGGTGTGGTAAACATCTGCGCACTAATTTCAATCGGTTCCTCACCAGTTAAGTAGCGGGTAGCATTCAAACAGTAGATGCCCACATCGGGCAGGCATCCACCCCCAGCTAATGCTCTTTTCAACCGCCACTGCGAAAGATCATTGCTCTGGTTTTGCCCATTATCTGCCTGAATCACCTTCACCGTGCCCAACTCCTTGTTACGCAACATCCGGATCGCGGCACGGTGGTAGGGGTCGTACTGACAGCGGTAAGCAATCATTAACTTTCTATTTGCCTGCTTGCATGCGTCAATCATCTGCTGGCACTCTGTAGGCGAAGTCGCCATTGGCTTTTCACACAGAATATGCTTACCTGCTTTCGCACCGCGCACCGTGTATTCCAAGTGCATGCTGTTAGGCAGAACTATATATATGATGTCAACATCTGGATTATTACGGATAGTGTCGTAATTCTGATAGTTATAAATATTTTTCGGATTAATACCATACTGCTGAGCAATCTGATTTGCCTTAGCTGCATCCCCACTCACCAGTGCCGTAGGCTTAGCCAGTTTGCACATAGCGAAAGCCGGCATAATCTCCTCTAGCGCCAGTCTACCAAGTCCCACAATCGCAAAACCCAATCGCTTGGACGGCGGCAGTGCGGTAGGAGGTCCGCCAGAATCTGTCTCAGTGGTGGGTGACTGATCGGGTGGGAACTTAATCTGGGGTGGTAACTCTCCACCCTTTGTCGTCGGCTGTTGGGCTGATACTGAGTCAGTCTCAAGGGCAATACCGCTAGCTGTAACCAACCCTAACCCTGTAGACGTTAACAACTTACGGCGAGAAAACTTTTTGGCAAACAAATCGAACATAGAATTTCCTTTCCGAGTTAAATATTCCCAAACTGTAAAACAATCAAGAAAGTCAGCAAAATAATATAGCAGCCCTAAATGATGCGTGAGATTCTCTCTCTTTCTTTTCTTGGCGACCTTAGCGTCTTGGCGGTTCGTTAAAAAAACTAATACTTACAACTCAAATAGGATTGCTATAGGAATCTTAAATCATTCATGAAAAATTTCAAGTCCTGGTAGGGCGGGCACTGCCCTACCAGGACTTGAATCTGTGCGGCATCGCCCTGCCTACGTATATTTCAAAAATCAAATATGATTCCTATATATTTATTTTTTGTACTTGATTTTCAACCCCAGAATCAACCCGAGAGGGCTGCCAGAATAGAACGGCGTTTCATTAACCCCAACTTGGTTGTTCGGACCTGACTCCACGACACCAGCAAAGTCACGTCCAGGTGTGCGCGGCAGGGTTGTGTGCTTCATAAGACCCTGCACGTTCTTAACATCGCTAGGGTTGTGAAGGTGGAAAATTACCGAGAGGAGGAACGGGTAGGCGATCGCAATTGCAGGTCTAACCAAGTAACTATGAGGAAGAACGTATCAACCTGATTGGTATGTGTAATGGGGTACTACTTCATGTAACCTATACTGAACGGGGAAAGTGTATTCGGTTAATATCAGCCAGAAAAGCGGAAAAGCATGAACGAAAGGACTATTACAGCGAGAATGCACAAGGATGGGACGGTGGTTGAGGTATTGCCTGACGGTAGTGAGCGAGCGTTTCCAGAACAGCCTATGCGTCCCATGACTGAAGAAGAAATTCACGCTGCGGCGCTTAGCGACCCTGATGCTCTCCCTATGACAGAAGCTGAATTACGCAACGCCAAACGTGTTACCCGCGTTAAAACCATGCGCCGCGCGTTGCGATTGACGCAGGAGGAATTTGCAGCGCGTTACCATATTCCGCTTGGCACTTTGCGGGACTGGGAGCAAGGACGCAGCGAACCAGACCAGACAGCAAAGGCTTACCTCAAGGCTATTGCCGTCAACCCTGAGGCTATCTATCAGGCGTTGCAGTTCAGTCCTCATTGAGAGCCTTCATCCATTCTATCTGCCGTATTCTCGCAAACGGTCGTTTTTGATCATGTCTGCATGATATTTACTCCCTCACGTCACTATCAGGTGTTGCCATTCTCATAAATAGTTCTTGAAATATAATTCTTATTACTTCACTATATTCATGAGTTTTGAGAATAAGGGAAGGTGAATCATATTGATCGGATATGCCAGAGTCTCCACGCAAGACCAGAACCTCTCCCTGCAAGATGACGCGCTCACCCAAGCGGGTTGCGAAACTGAAGTAACCTGATATGATGCAAGCGAGTGGGTTAAAGCAAGAGTTGCTGCACGAGATGCCACTCACCTGCACGAGAAATTAATACTTTAAGCCATGTAGTCAACGAAATGGCTCCTGTGTGGAATGTGTAGCCAATTAGCTGTTGTTACAAAGCGGTTACACCACCGATACCCGAATCATGGTTTACTCATGATGGTAAGTGATTTTGCATTATTTGGATTTTAAAGGAGACTGCAATGTCAGTGAAGAGTGCTGTTTGGCAACAGTTATTAGGGCTTGCTGTTAGTAGTGCTTGCTTCTTCATTGCTAATTGTGCAACAGCGCAGATTACACCTGATAGAACTCTACCTAATAATTCCAGTGTCACAATTAATGGCAGCACATTTAATATCACTGGGGGAACGCAGGCTGGACGCAACCTATTCCATAGTTTCCAGCAGTTTTCTGTTCCGACTGGGGGTACGGCTTCTTTTAACAATGGGCTAGATATACAGAATATTTTTAGTCGGGTAACAGGTGGAACAATATCTAATATTGATGGAATAATTAAAGCCAACGGAACAGCAAATCTATTCTTCCTTAATCCTAATCTAATTGTTTTCGGGAAAAATGCTTCACTAAATGTCGGCGGCTCTTTTGTGGCTACTACTGCTAATGCTATCCAATTTGGTAATCAGGGGACTTTCAGTGCTAGTGAGCCAAATAACCCAGCGTTGCTCACAGTTAATCCGACAGCCTTGTTCTATAACCAGATTGCTGCTGGTACATCTATTCAAAATAATTCGCAAGCCTCAGTAAATGGTTTTGTAACAGGTTTGCAAGTACCTGATGGGAAAAGTCTATTGTTAGTAGGTGGGGATGTAGTCTTAAATAGTGGAAAATTAAATGCATCAGGTGGTCGAGTCGAGTTAGGCGGGTTAGCAACACCAGGAACAGTTGGACTTCAAAGTAATAATGGTAATGATTTGAGCTTAAATTTTCCAGCCAATGTACAACGCGCTGATGTGTCTGTAGGCAATGGTGCTAGTGTAAATGTTTCTGCAGGTGGTGGTGGAAATATTGTTGTTAATGCCAGCAATCTCAACATTACAGGCGGTAGTCAATTGAGTGTTGGGAATGGGAATAGCTTAAATGTCAATGCTTCCAAATCTATACAGATCAGTGGTACTGGTAGCGGTTTGTTGACTCAAACTGAAAGCAATACAACAGGAAATGCAGGCTATTTGACAATTACCACTCCTATGTTGAGTGTTCAGGGTGGTGCACAAGTCTTATCAGACACCTTGGGTGCAGGCAAAGGCGGGAATCTGAATATCACTGCTTCTAATTTAGTGCAACTGAGTGGTGCTGGTAGCCGTTTGTTGGCTCAAACTGAGAGCAATGCAACAGGAAATGCAGGCGATTTGACGATTACCACTCCCATATTAAACGTCGAGAACGGCGCACATGTTTCAGCTATCACTTTGGGCGCAGGGAAGGGGGGAAATGTCAACGTTAACGCCTCCAATCAAGTTCAACTGAGTGGTACTGATAGTGGCTTGTTTGCTCAGAGCAATGCAACAGGAAATGCAGGCGATTTGACGATTACCACTCCTATGTTGAGTGTTCAGGGTGGTGCACAAGTCTTATCAGACACCTTGGGTGCAGGCAAAGGCGGGAATCTGAATATCACTGCTTCTAATTTAGTGCAACTGAGTGGTGCTGGTAGCCGTTTGTTGGCTCAAACTGAGAGCAATGCAACAGGAAATGCAGGCGATTTGACGATTACCACTCCCATATTAAACGTCGAGAACGGCGCACATGTTTCAGCTATCACTTTGGGCGCAGGGAAGGGGGGAAATGTCAACGTTAACGCCTCCAATCAAGTTCAACTGAGTGGTACTGATAGTGGCTTGTTTGCTCAGAGCAATGCAACAGGAAATGCAGGCGATTTGACAATTACCACCCCCATATTACGCATCAAGAACGGCGCACAGGTTTCAGCTGGCATTTTAGGCGCAGGTAAAGGGGGAAATGTGAATGTGGACGCTTCCGATCAAATTCAGTTGCTAGGTCGCTCAGCTGATGGTCAGTTTGCTAGCGGCTTGTTTGCTCAGGCTGAAAAAAATGCAACAGGAAACGCAGGCAATTTGAAGATTACCACCCCCATATTACGCATCGAGGACGGCGCACAGGTTTCATCTGGCACTTTAGGCGCAGGTAAAGGGGGAAATGTGAATGTGGACGCCTCCGATCAAATTCAGTTGCTAGGTCGCTCAGCTGATGGTCAGTTTGCTAGCGGCTTGTTTGCTCAGGCTGAAAAAAATGCAACAGGAAACGCAGGCGATTTGAAGATTACCACCCCCATATTACGCATCGAGAACGGCGCACAGGTTTCATCTGGCACTTTAGGCGCAGGTAAAGGGGGAAATGTGAATGTGGACGCCTCCGATCAAATTCAGTTGCTAGGTCGCTCAGCTGATGGTCAGTTTGCTAGCGGCTTGTTTGCTCAGGCTGAAAAAAATGCAACAGGAAACGCAGGCAATTTGAAGATTACCACTCCTGAATTGCTGGTTCAGGATGGCGCTGTTGTATCTGTGTTGAGTCAAGGAAAAGGGAATGCAGGCAACCTTAGTGTGAATGCTCACTCTATCCGTTTAGACAATGGTACTCTCAGTGGTAACACATCCAGTAATAATGCTGACCCTAATCTTGAGCAGGCTAGTATCACTGTTCGCTCCGGAGATTTGATATTAAGTCTTGGTAGCAAAATTACCACTAACGCTACTGGTACTAATGTTGTCGGTGGCAATATCAATGTTGACACCGACGTTTTAGCTGCTGTAGAAAATAGCCACATTAGTGCTAACTCTGCTGACTACCGTGGAGGCAAAGTCACAATCAACACTCAAGGTATTTTTCTATCTCCAGAGAGTACCATTACTGCTACAGGAGCAAATAATCAATTAAATGGTGCTGTACAAATCATCTCTCCAGATATTGACCCGGCTCGTGGCTTGATCACCCTGCCCACAGTCACCGAAAATCCCCCTAAGCTAGTTTCCTCTAACTGCACCGCCTTTAATGAAGTAGCAGGTGGTAACAGCTTCACCATCACAGGACGCGGAGGCTTACCCCCTAGCCCTTACGAACCCCTCGCCAGCGATGCCATTTGGACAGACACTCGCCTCCCACTAACCACAGCACACCAACATCAACCCGAAAAACACGCTGCTAAAATTAAACCCAAACCCATAGAAATTGTGCCTGCTACTGGCTGGGTGTTTAATGGGAAAGGTGAAGTCACCCTTATTTCTTCTGTATCCAACACTACGTCTAGTACTCCAACGAGTTGTCTTGCAAGGTGAACATCCCTCCTGATTACTCTCCACATTCAAGCGATCGCACCAGCAGTCAATAGCTCCACCATATGCTACCTCAGTCTCACGGCATTCTATCTATTTATTACCACACTTTCTCTGTTTCCAATTCCACATTCCACGAAATCCTAATTACGTGGAATAGGTGGCTCAAAGTATTCATTTCTCGTGTAGAGGAGTGACCGGAACGTTGCAGCAGATCCTCCATCCCCTATGCTGTCAGGTTAGAGTCTAAGACATGGCAAGACATGTGTCAATAAATTCAAAAAACCACTCTATTCTGACATGCTGGGGCGGTCTTTGGGACTGTCAGAATAGGGTGTACTTCAACATGATACCTCAATCGTTAATCTGGATTCAACCTTTTCGCGGGGATGGGGAAAATACCCCTTATAGGTCGTTCGCTGCTTCAAGGGATTGCCGAATGTCCTTGAAAAGGAAAAGTAGGTGCAGAGGATTGGTCGGGGATTCTTCCATGCCGAATTTAAGGTAAAAGGCGTGGGCTTTCTCGTCTTTGGCGTGGACGAGGAAAGCGCGTCCGCCGATAATTTCCGATCCGTTCAGCGCTCGGCGCAGCGCGTCGCGGAACATGGCTTTGCCTAAGCCTTTTCCCTGTTCGCGGCTGTCCACCGCAAACCGCGCCATAAGGATAACCGGCACGGGGTAACGCCCCTGCCCTTTGATGACACGAGCGGGGGCGTCTTCCGGCGATATGGACGCGGGCGTAAGGCTGTAAAAGCCGATCACCTGCTCGGCGCTTGTCAGGACGTAGGTTCTGGCTCCGCCGCTTGCCTGATTTTGTCGGGCGTATTTCATGAGGAAATCATTAAGCGGTGGCTTACCGCAATCGAAACCCGCGATTTCGTGACTCTTTGAAAGCAGGACAGGCGCGTTTAACGGCTCACCTGGCATTAGAACGGTTCCGGTTCGCTGAACAGTTGCCGCAACCCCGGAATGACTTTTGGCGCCGCGTCAAGACGTTCGCAGAAAGCTTCCCACTGGTCAGGCGGCAAGCGAAACTCGGTTTGCTCCACAAGAATAGCGTTCGCGGCGTCAAGCGATGCTTGCAGCACAAACTGGCTTACATTCGTGCGGCACGCTCGCGCCGCTTGCGCCAGGATCGCTTTTTCCGGCTCTGTTGCCCGAATGGAAAGCCGCGTTTCTTTTTGGGCGGCTGCTGTCTGAAACATGATTTTTCTCCTGTTGCACTTCTTGTGTTCCCATTGTACTCCCAATTCGCCCAAACTGCAATCTGTTTAAATAAAGTAGTTCCTGCAACAAAAGTTTACAACATGTCCCCTGAATGCTGGGATCTCGGCGGACACCCTTGCCTAGTCGCGCGATCGCCAGTGCGCTTATACTACTCAATCGCGATCCGGCTGCCATTGCCATCCACTAACGTTGTCTGCTGCTATCTGCATTGTTTCGAGTATCCCCGTACCAGTGGCTTTTTCACCACCCAAAGCTAGGACGGGCATTTTGAGCTTTGTTTTCAGATATTCCTTGTTTTGGTTAATGTCATCAAAGACTGCACGGTAATATTCAAACCCGGCATGCATTGCTCCGGGGACAGAGTAGATGCGGGTGTACTCATCAATATCTGACTGGCAAGATTACAGCGAAGTGAAGGTTCACATCCACATTGTTTTAACTCCGACAGCAAAAAATGTAAGAATACATATTAATCTAGGCTGTGCGCGAAAGTTGTTCATAGTCCAGAGGAATCTGAACAATCGCCACAACTTATGCAATACAAGCTTTTCCCCCACACAGAATCAACACTTAGTCCACAACCAGTGACTAAAACGCGCTGTTTTGCGGAAAAACCGCAAAAGCTGTTGAAGTATTACTTAAGCTCAATAATGCTGCTTGCATTTAGTTTTTGCCTAACTCTTTAAGCAAGTCAGCAAAACTAAAACCCAAACAGAAATAAAAAAAGGATTTTTTGCTAATGGCTACTCCGTTAACAGCTACTTCTGCGCCAATCTCACCCAACCAGGCTGCTACTTTTGCTTCTTCCCAAGGAGAATTAAACTTTACAAACTTCAGTGAAAGCTTTTCGACAATCGAAAGACAAAATCATGCTGATACCTTCCCTGATGCCAAAGGTGGCGTTGTGGAGGCTCAAAATATTCATGCAGTCATAAATGTTACAGAGAAGCCACCCTCAGCATCTACTTCTGCTTTAAGTCAAGCATTTGGTGACAGTAAAGGTTACTCAGGAACAGCAAAAACTCAGGCTAAAATTATCGGGAACTTCGATGTAGATGCTGGAAAATTTTTTTCTTTTGACTTCTCAGCTACTCTAGACCTACAGACAAGAATAAATGATCCAAAAGTTGAGAATGCCAAGGCATCTGGAGATATTTCCTTTCAGTTATTTGACACTACTGACATACCTAAACAGAATCTTCCAGACTTCCTTTCGTCATTGTTATCCGACGACACAGCTAACAGCATTCAAAAAAGTCCCTTAGACTTCTTTTCCCTTAAAGGAAGTTTAAATACTTTAGGTAACAACGATTCTATTACAAATGAAAAAAGCCAAAATCTTCGCCTAACCACTGGAGAGAAAAAGTTTATTATTGGAGGAACGCAAGAATTTGCTAAAGATTCTGTTAAGGGTTCTTTTAAACGTTCCTTTAATAAAGCAACAAATTTAACTTTAATAGCATTGAGGAGCAGTCAAGCTATAGTTACAGCATCTGAACATCCAAGTACTTAAGTAACTCCCGCCAAAAGTAAAATGTAGATAGTGCGTTACACTAGGTTCACGCGATCGCCCTATCTGCTAAGATTTTCAAGTAAAAAAATAAAACAGCACTTTATTTATCACTATGCCAACATCTGCAATTGACGCCAACGATGCAGCGGCTTTTAAAGCAGTACAAGACTCTGTTGCTGTATGCGATCGCTCCCACTGGGGACGCATCAAAGTTTCTGATGATGACCGTCTCCGTTTCTTACACAACCAAAGCACTAATGATATCCAGCAACTTCAGCCAGGACAAGGCTGTGATACCGTGATGGTGACATCCACTGCCCGCACCATTGACTTAGTCAGTGCATACGTCCTAGAAGATGCAGTGCTGCTGCTGGTTTCACCTAACCGCCGTGAGTCTCTGATGCAATGGCTGGATCGCTACATCTTCTTTGCCGACAAAGTGCAATTAACAGATGTAACAAATGATACGGCAACGTTCAGTCTGATTGGACCGGAAAGTGACACCATAATACAAAAGTTAGGGGCGGGAGCAATTATTGGTCAACCATACGGCAATCATCAACTCATCTTTCTCGCAGGCGGGGAGGTTCGTGTTGCAGTTGGTAGCGGTTTAGCTTCCCCAGGATACACTCTGATTTTGTCTGCTGGTGACAAAGAAAAAGTTTGGGACCTGATTGTCGAAGCAGGGGCAGTACCAATGAGCGATCGCGCTTGGGATGTGTTGCGAATCTTACAAGGTCGTCCAGCCCCAGATCGTGAACTGACTGATGATTACAATCCTTTAGAAGTAGGTTTGTGGCAGACAATTTCGTTCAACAAAGGTTGTTACATCGGACAAGAAACCATCGCCCGGTTAAACACTTATAAAGGTGTAAAGCAGCACCTCTGGGGCATGCGTCTTAGTGCCCCCGCAGTACCAGGAACAGTTATTACAGTTGCAGATGAAAAAGTCGGTAACCTTACCAGTTACACTGAAACCACTGCTGGTTATTTTGGATTAGGTTACATCCGTACCAAGGCTGGTGGTGCTGGATTGAAAGTCCACGTAGGAGAAGTTGAGGGTGAAATAGTAGAAGTTCCGTTTGTTTCTCATAACTACCCAGAAGATTAATAATTACTCATTGAGTTGGGAAATAACTAACTTCAAAATGGGGTGAAAATGGCTTACTCTCGATCCCTTCCAGTGCCCTGACAAAAGTCATCTACCCAATTAGCTAGTTTACAAGTTTTATTGGCAGGTGATAGATTAACTTTATTTGGAAGGCCTTTGCTTTCCACTTCGGCAATGGCGATCGCAGAATTGCTTTTACTTTCAATTTCCGGAAAAAGGGCAAGCTGTACCACAGAATTGCTTTCCACCCTGCTAGCAACAGCAATGGGTTTAGTGGGTTTACCCTTGTTTTGCACAACGGTAGCAACAGCAACGGATGCTAAAGGTTTGCTTCTGTTTTGCACAACAGTTGCTTTTGTTAGCGGTACCACAGAATTGCTTTCTCCTTTGGTAGCAACTGCAAATATAAGAGTGGATTTGCTTTTGTTTTGCACTTTTGTTGCAACGGCAAGCGGTATCGTAGGTTTATGTGGAAGCGAGGCAGGAGACTCGCTATGATTCTCACTAACAGGTGTAAGCGATGACTTAAGCGTGTCTTCTATTTGAATTTCGGTAGGAGCACTGTCAGCTAAAGTGCGATCGCGTATATTTTCGGAGTCAGGCTTTTCGGAAACTAGTGTATCTAAAGAAGACTGGCTATAAACCTGGTTTTCAGCTATAAAATTATCTGATTTTATTAAATTTGACTCCTCTTCAGGATTGAAATTAAGACCTAAAGCTGAGATGATTTTATCTGGATTATTATTTAGCTCTAGGATAAAAGGAAAAATCTGTTCAAGCTCTGGTTCTAAAACAGACAGAGTCGCTAAAATAAAACCAGAGGAAGGACGACGCTGACCATCATATGTTGCCCAAATTCGCATGTTTTCAAGCCAAGAACGATTTTTATCGTAGTAATTAACCCACTTAATTTTTAATGATTGACGTAGCTGCTGAATATTCATCCTGATGTCTCGCTTCAGTCAAAAGAGTGCCGTCCTGTATAAGCTATTAATAAGCCTTATACCTGAGGATGAAATCGATAGTAGAGCATTTGTGTCACTCTTTCACCACGCATTAGATGCTGTTCTACCACCAGAGGCACTTCATTGGGGCGAACGCCACTATACCAAACCCTCTCTGGCAATACCAGCACCATAGGACCATTGCCGCATTGTCCCAAACAGCCGCTACCCGTTACACTCACCCCAGGAACTGCCAAAGCCTCAAAAGCCGCTAATACCTTTGCTGCACCTTGCTTGCGACAAGTGCGATTTTGGCACACACGGACGGTTTTGTCATTGGTCATTGGTTGTTGGTTGTTGGTTGTTAGTTGTTAGTTGTTAGTTGTTAGTTGTTAGTTGTTAGTTGTTGGTTGTTAGTTGTTGGTGAACCAGCGCTGCAGGAGGGTTTCCCTCCGTAGGCGACTGGTGAACCCGAAGGGTTGTTGGTTGTTAGTTGTTAGTTGTTGGTTGTTGGTTGTTATTTGTTGGTTGTTGGTTGTTGGTTGTTAGTTGTTAGTTGTTGGTTGTTCTGGTAACTACTAACCACTAACCACTAACCACTAACCACTAACCACTAACCACTAACCACTAACCATTAGCCATTAGCCACTAACCACTAACCACTAACCACTAACTACTCAAGAATCCTTTTGATTTTAGCCATTCAGGGTTGAAAAGGCGTGACTGGTAACGGGAACCGCTATCACACAAAAGGGTGACGATGGTGTGTCCTGGTCCCATCTGTTTCGCCAAGGCAATAGATGCTGCAACGTTAATGCCCGTGGAACCGCCCATGAATAAGCCATCTTGCCGCAGTAGCTGGTAGACTACCCGTATAGCTTCTTCGTCATCAATCCGAATAGCATCATCAGCTGGTGCGCCTTCCATATTTGCTGTGATGCGACTATTGCCAATGCCTTCGGTGATGGAATTGCCTTCTGACTTGATTTCGCCTGTTTTGATATAGCTATAAAGTCCGCTACCCATTGGATCGGCGACAACACATTTGATTGCCGAATTTTTTTCTTTCAGGTACATCCCCACACCTGCATAGGTGCCACCAGTTCCGGTTGCAGTTACCCAAGCATCTACTTTACCATCTGTCTGGTCCCAAATTTCTGGTCCAGTAGTTTCGTAGTGAGCGCGGCGATTTGCTAAATTATCAAACTGATTCGCCCAAATGGCGTTTTCCATGGACGCAGCTATTCTGCCAGATAATTTGACGTAGTTGTTGGGGTCTTTGTAGGGTACAGCCGGGACGGGACGAACTTCTGCGCCTAATGCCCTCAAGGCATCCATCTTTTCTTGCGACTGGGTGTCGGGGATGATAATCAGACATTTGTAGCCTTTGGCGTTGCAAATATGTGCCAGTCCAATGCCTGTGTTGCCAGCAGTTCCTTCTACTACTGTGCCACCAGGTAAGAGGGCGCCTTTTTCTTCCGCGTCTTTGATAATGTAGAGTGCGGCGCGGTCTTTGACGGAACCACCAGGGTTAAGAAATTCTGCTTTGCCAAGGATTTCGCAGCCAGTCTCTTCGCTAAAGCTGTTTAAGCGAATCAGCGGTGTGTTGCCTACAGTGCCGACAAATCCATTTTTGATATCCATTTTTAATTTACCTATATTCTCTTATAAAAATTCTGGCTTATAAAAGACACTCCTGAGGTCAAAACCCCTCAACCGCTATCCTAAGAGTAAGCATCTATGAGATTAGCACCACTAGACATCTGGTGAAAAACAATGTAGAGACGCGACGCCCAACGGGAAAGCCCTTCGGCTTGGTGCAGTCGCCTACGGAGGGAAAGCCGTCATTCGCGCTGCTTCACCAGTTCCCTACGGAGGGAAACCCTCCTGCGGGACTGGACTCACCAGTCGCCTACGGCGGGAAACCCGCCTCATGCGCGCTGGCTCAAATTTCTCGTCTCTACAAGAGTTCAGGACCAGCCCTTTCAAGGTCACCAACGAAGATACGTTGTTTCAGTGGTATCATCCTGATCTCTCCGCTCAGATTTTGGGCTTTTTGAAGGTTGAAATAACCAATCTTCGTTCCGAATTTCACCACCTTGAAAGGGCTGACGACTATGACTATCGTAGAAACGAAGCGCGAAGACTCTGTACGTCCGCTCCACTGCGTTGTTAGACCGCGATCGCAACCGCTAGACAACAACTTGCACGACTATTTTATAAAAGTTAACATATGTGCGGTGATCGCGCTGTGTGTTCCATTTTAACGAATCTAAATTCAACATAACTTCAAGTTCCTCACGGCTAAAGGAACGCAAACTTAAGTTTTTCTGGATTTACACGATAGGGGCACTTGGGTTCAAAGTACCCCAATAAACAGCCCACGATCAAACGGATTTTACTGTTGAGCGTTTTTTCTCACAGTTTCCACCTCAAGCTCTAGAAATTCAGCAATCTGCTCAATGCTTAACCCTAGCTTCATTAGTCTGGGAATCATCTTTAACTTCGTCTCTAGGGCACCCTCCTCAAAACCTTCTTCCTTTCCTTCTTGGTAAACTCTACTTTTTTTCAACGAATCTAAATTCAGCATAGCTTCAAGTTCCTCCCGGCTCAGATTAGTAAACTTATCAATCACCACCGTTTTAATAAATTCTAAGACCTTTTCCTCCAAAGTGACATTAGTTAACTCTTGTTGAGCTTGAATCATTAACTGTCTAGCAAGTTCTCCAGTTTTTTCTTGGCTTTTATTCTCGACTATTAAACGCATCACTCCCACAGCTAGCGATTGATTGGGACTTTTCGCGAGTTCATCCAGATAAAAGCAACGTAAATGCGGTATAAATAAATTTAAGTATCCAGGGAAATTTCCTTCATTACTTTTCGTATCATAGATGACGACGGCGTACCACTCTTGATTGGGTGGTTGATATTGAGTCAAATAAAGAACAACTTTTGCAACAAACTGGTTGTAGAAATTATCATCTTTATAAGACTGAGCTTCGATAAAGTAGATTGGCTCATTCGGGTAAGCTTCGAGAGTTGACAGCAAGCCATCTAAACGAAAACCCCTCTGTTTAATTTCTTGAGCGCTGAATTTGTAGATGCTTGGGTCTTTCTCTGGTTGACCGATTAGTTCAAAGAATAATTCAGGTATTTCTTTGAATATTTCATAGAACAGTGGGTCTGCAGTCATGCATTTTTTATCTGAATGTACATAATAGGGGCACTTAGGTTCAAAGTACCCCTATAAATAGCTTCCAAGCAGGTTTTACTATTGAGAGTTTTTTCTCACAGTTTCCACATCCAGCTTCAACCGTTCCGCAATCTGCTCAATGGTTAACCCCAACTCTAATAAGATTGGAATCGTCTCCAGCTTATTCTTGAGAACACCTTCCTCTACACCTTCCTGATAAAGTTTACTCTTTCTCAACGATTCTAAATTCAGCATAGCTTCAAGTTCCTCCCGGCTCAAGTTGACAAACTTATCAATCACTACCGTTTTAATAAATTCTAAGACTTTTTCCTCCAAAACGGCATCAGTTAACTCTTGTTGAGCCTGAATCATCAACTCTCTGGCAAGTTCTCCAGTTTTTTCTTGGCTTTTATTCTCGACTATTAAACGCATTACTCCCACCGCTAGCGATTGGTTGGGAGTTTTCGCGAGTTCATCCAGATAAAAGCAACGTAAATGCGGTATAAAGAAATTCAAGTATCCAGAGAAATTTCCTTCATTACTTTTCGTATCATATATAACGACGGCGTACCACTCTTGATTGGGTGGTTGATATTGAGTCAAATAAAGAACAACTTTTGCAATAAACTGGTTGTAAAAATTATCATCTTTATAAGACTGAGCTTCGATAAAGTAGATTGGCTCATTCGGGTAAGCTTCCAGAGTTGACAGCAAGCCATCTAAACGAAAACCCCTCTGTTTAATTTCTTGAGCGCTGAATTTGTAGATGCTTGGGTCTTTCTCTGGTTGACCGATTAGTTCAAAGAATAATTCAGGTATTTCTTTGAATATTTCATAGAACAGTGGGTCTGCAGTCATGCATTTTTTATGTTTAAATTGCAATTTAATTATTATATAATGTTTTATTTACTAATTAGTATAAATGTACTTATTAGCCTAAAAAATTATAGTTATTAAAATAATTTACTGTAATATAAATGTTTAAAAATACCTCAAATATAGTTGATGCTATTCGGCAAATTAGAAAGCATACCTATTTGAAAAAAAAACAAGTGAAAATTTACTTGCTACGTTGCTCCCGCCTGCCCGCGATTGTAACCGTTCAGGGGGGTCACGAGAGAATGAGGGTTACAGGCGATTTGAGCCCCGCAGGCTGAAGGTAAACAGGCAATTTGGCGATGGCAACAGTGATTACACTGTTGTCATCGCATTTTTATGTAAGTTAATTTACATGTAATGCGCTATGAGTGCTGACATCATTTTATTGTCCTAAGTGGGGTGGACTAGGGTGAAATCTCCAGAAGATAAGTATAAAGAGATAGAACGCATTGAGCGTCAACTTCGCGAACTTTACAGTCATTGGCGTTGGCGGAATTATAACAGCAGTCACAGGTATTTTCCTCGGACCAATTGGATTTGCGTTGCTGGGCTTGGGTGTGGGCTTTTTCCAAGCAGATCAAGCGCGTCAAGAGTTGGTGAAAACTGCAAAGAAAGAGTTAGTGAAATACCTCCCGCAAGTGGCGCAAGAGCAATCGCATACTGTTCACCAGGCGGTGAAAGAGTGTTTTGACTCTTATGAAACAGAAGTGAGTAAGCGTATTAACGATGATATTGCTGCTCGCAAATCTGAGTTAGACAATCTGCTTAAGCAAAAGGAAACCCGCGAGATTAATCGCGATAGTGAATTAAAGCGGTTTAAAAAATTGGATGAGGATGTGTTTGCTCAATTGCAAACAGTTGAGTTAGCGTACAGCAATTTATTAGCTTATTACAGCTAGGTTTCTCGTTCCCAGCTTCTAGAACGTCGATTCAGTAATCCTGGAAAGACCTCTCCCCTAACCCCTCCCCTACGAGGGGAGGGGAATCAGGCTCCCCCTTCCCTCGTAGGGAAGGGGGCTGGGGGGTTAGGTTCTTGATTACTGAATGGATGTTCTAGCTGGGAATGCAGTCTGTGAGGCGGAGCCTCATATATATATGATGGGAGGCTCCGCCTCCCCTAAGTCATTCCCAGACTTTGTCTGGGAACGAGAGAACGAGAGAACGAGAGGAGGAGCTAAGTATGCAACAACACCATGAAAGTTACAAGCAGATGGCGGATGCGCTCAAATGTGCATGTGCTTTGCTAGATTTAGATCCAAAATCACAACTAAAGCGAGATGCGATCGCCATCTGCAATCATCTCACAAATCGCAACTTTCGGATTGCGGTATTTGGTCCTTTTAATCATGGCAAATCAACCTTGCTGAATGCCATGCTGGGAAATCGTGCTTTACCAATTGATTTGATTCCGACGACAGGTGCGGCAATTACTGTTAAGTATGGAACTGATTTACGAACTCGAATCACCTTGGTAGATGGTACGGAAATTTATCACAGTTGCACTGAAGTTTTAAAGAAATTTGCGATTTTAGATGATAACAGACGGATGCGAAGTGATGTTACATCTGTAGAAGTTTTTTGTCCTCATCCCTTCTTAGATACGGGTGTAGAATTCCTCGATTTACCAGGAACGAATGACAGAGAAGAACAAGATAATTTAGTGCGTCAAGAATTGTTGGGTGCAGACTTGGTAGTGCAATTGCTGGATGCACGTAAGTTAATGACTTTGGGTGAGCGGGAAAACTTGCGAGATTGGCTATTGGATCGTGGCATAAAAACGGTTATTTTTGTGACTAACTTCCTAAATTTACTTGATTCAGAAGAGCAAAAACAAGTCCAAAATCGTCTGCGGTTTGTTGCTGAAAGTTTTCGAGCTGAATTACCACCAGGTTTTAGTAACTTATATCGCGTTGATGCTTTACCTGCTTTAAGAGCAAGACTCAAAGGCGATGTTGCAGCAGCTAGTAGTAGCGGTTTAGCAGCTTTTGAAACAGCTTTGCAAAATATTGTGGCAATTCTGCAACAAAACCCCCAAAGTGTACGCTTGCCAAGAGTTCAACCCATTGCATCCCAAATTCAGCAATCCTTAAAACAAAAAATTGAGCTTGTAAAGGTTGAATTACAAAAAAATGATCGTGAAAATCATACCAAAAACGAAATAAAAAACCGTGCAGAACAACTAATTAAAAAAGGCTTTGCTACCAGTGTAAGTGAGTTGCGCGGTTGGCTAGCTTTACCAAAATTGCAAAATAAATATCAAGCTGATGCCGCTGTGGCACTGGCGCAAAATAAATTTAAAACTTGGGAGAAAGATACTTTAAAAAAAGACTACACAGAGTTACAACTGGCTGTAGTGAAATGGCTTTACCAAGCATACGAATTTTTCCAAGCAGAACGACCAAAAGATTTATTAATTCCTTTTCCCACTGAGCCAAATGTAAAATTACCTCCTAAGCCAGGTCATTACGATGGTTTAAGTGAACCTGGTTCAATAGCAGTTGGCAGTGGTGTTGGTTGGTTATTGGGTGGTCCTGTGGGAGCAGCTTTTGTTGGAAGTATTACCTATTTAGTAAATCAGAGTTTACAAAAACAAGAAGAAAAAACAGCCAACGAATCTTCTCATCAACAGGTAGCAAAAATTTGTGTGGATGCCATGGATGACTATTTGAGTTGCTTCAGCACTCAAGGATTAACTATATTGGCTGAATATGAGAAAGAAGGAGAAAAAGTAATTTGTTTTACAGTCAGTAACCCGCTAGAAAGTACTAAAAAACATGAGGAATTGCAGCGGTTACAAAATGGTTTAGATCAGTTAAATCGAGAGTTAGAAAAAACCTTGGGAATTTCTATTCCTCGTGAGATGGAAGCGGAAACAGAGATACCAAAACCCAGAGAAACGCAGTCGGTGTACACTTTTCCAGGAAACAGGGTAAAAGAGGATGTGGGTACAAGCCGCCGACAAGCAGATACGGTAAAAGAGCATAACCATTCACCCCTTACCCTCACCTTTGTAAACTTGCCACCATCCGCACAGTTGCTATAGCCTTAGGATCTGTAGGCATAAGGGCTGGCGTGGGATACTTTGTTTCCAGGTAGTCTAGGATTACTAAGGATTCCACGATGCTAAAGCCATCATCTACCAAGACTGGAACGTGATGGAAGGGGTTAAGCTCTAGGAACTCTGGTTTAAATTGTTCGCCATCCAGTTTGACTTCCACTAATTCAAACTCCAGCCCTTTTTCCAGTAGTGCAATCCACACGCGAAAATTTCCTGCGAGAGTTGGGAGACGTGGGGGAGTGATAAAGTTTCAACATGGGAAAATTTCCTGTTTCAGGTTTTTTTGCAAGAGTTTTATCCTAATACTCCTACCAAACCTTACTCATATTTAAAACAAACCCAGGCAAAACTGGATCGGCACTGACAGTTGCTGGGTTATCTAAAGCTCCGATTGCCTGTAGTTCCACCAGTAGGAGGCATAATTGATATTTCTCGAAATTTACTGCGCTCAATGCGTAAGTCACGGTTAACTTGACAGAACTCAAAAAACTGCTCGTCTGTCATATCCATTGTGGGCGGAAGTAGTAACACAATAGGTAATGAAAGCATAATTAACCTGCCTAGCCGACTGGCTTTTATCTTTTATTCTTACGCAAAAACTAGCAACGAATTTGGCAACGGATTTGGCAACGGATTTGGTAACGGATGTAACGGATAATTTATTTGCCACATCCGCTACATCCGCTACAACATCCGTTGCCACATCCGCTACAACATCGGCTACAACATCCGTTGCCACATCCGCTACATCCGCTACAACATCCGTTGCTACATCCGCTGCTAAGGATTT
Source organism: Stigonema sp. (assembly GCA_965249805.1). Taxonomy (GTDB): domain Bacteria; phylum Cyanobacteriota; class Cyanobacteriia; order Cyanobacteriales; family Nostocaceae; genus Stigonema. The sequence continues at coordinate 487,710 of CBDFMX010000002.1, read as the reverse complement.
ACTTGTTGGGTTGAGGAGTCATCCGCAGGTAAGGCTTAACTTCCTGATATCCTTTGGGGAATTTCTCCTTCAGCACCTCTGGATCTTTCAGCGATGGGACAATCACGCAATCTTCACCATCTTTCCAGTCGGCTGGTGTCGCCACACTGTAATTGTCAGTCAATTGCAGCGAATCAATCACTCGCAGAATTTCATCAAAGTTGCGTCCAGTGCTAGGAGGGTAGGTTAAGGTTAGACGCAGTTTCTTGTTAGGGTCGATAATGAAGACTGATCTCACCGTTACCGCTGCGTTGGCGTTGGGGTGGATCATGTCGTAAAGGTCAGAAACTTTACGATCTGCGTCTGCCAAAATCGGGTAGTTGAGGGTGGTGTTCTGAGTTTCCTCAATGTCTCCCACCCATCCTTTATGGGAGTTAACGTCATCAACGCTGAGGGCTATAGCTTTGACATTACGCTTGTCAAATTCTGGCTTGAGCTTGGCAACTTGCCCTAGTTCAGTCGTGCAAACAGGTGTAAAGTCTGCGGGGTGGGAGAACAGCACTACCCAGCTGTCGCTTGCCCAATCGAAAAAATTGATGTCGCCATGTGTGGAGGCTTGGGTAAAGTTCGGTACTGTATCACCTAGATGGAGAGCCATATGAGATTCCCTATGGTCAAAATATCTTATGTATTCTATCTTGCCACGAACACATAAACTCCGGTTTGTCGATTGAGCTTAAGCTGTTTTTAAGAAAATTTTAGGTTGTTGGTTGTTGATTGTTGATTGTTGATTGTTGATTGTTGATGGGAAAAAACAACTAACAACCAACAACTAACAACCAACTAACATAACACCTAACACCTAACACCGACCAGACAATATTTGATTATATGCATGGATAGTTTGACGGGCGATCGCATCCCAACTGTAATGTTTCAATGCATATTCTTGGGCACGTAATCCCCGTCGCTGGCGTTCTAAAGGATTTTGTAAAGCTATGCAAAGTAAATCGGTGATTTCTGCTATATCTAATTGACTTACCCATCCCGATTCGCTCTCACTTACCTCTTGACAAATATGCACTTGGTCTGATATTATAACTGGTATTGCAGCTGCCATCGCTTCGGCTACGGCAATCCCAAAGTTTTCATAATACGACGGTAAGACGAATAAGTCAGCAGCTTGTAATAGAGTAGACTTTAATTCACCTGTGACAAAGCCAGTAATAGTAGTGTGCGATCGCAGTGGTGAAGCGTGGATCTGAGATTTAATCTTTTCTTCATAATTTGGATCTTGGGGATTCGTCCCAGCCAACACAAAGTGAAAATTTAACCCAAGACCTAAAAGCTTTTCTAACGCTGGAATCAGTAAATTCAACCCCTTTTTCGGGTCAATCCGCGACATAAATAGCACCAACGGTACATCCGACCGTATCCCCAACCGACTAATCACCAGCTTCCTTCCCACTCCCCCCATTCCCCCCACTCCCCCCACTCCCTTCGGGGGGATCACGCCTAAGGGAATCACCAAATCTCGTGTCGATACACCAAATCGTTCTGATATTTTCGCTTCCTGAGCACTGGTAAAGTGAATTGCGGCTGCACCAGCTAAATTTGGACGTTCCAAAATTGCGGCGTAAAGCTGTTTGAGTTGCCTTTTTTTACGTAAATCAGCTGGATCAAGAGTTCCCAATGGACGCAAAATATAAGGCAGCTTTTGCCTACGACACACAGCCGCAGCGGCACTACTTACAGGGGAGAATAAAGCATGAATATGGGCTAAGTCAAACTCCTGAGCGTGACGATTTAACCACTTGAGCAAATCGAAAGAGAATTTATAGCGACGAAAAGGGGCACAACGGAAGTAAATTATTTGGTAGCCATCTTGTTCCACTGGGTGATTTAAAGGAACATCCAAGGGTTTTTGATCTATATCGCCATTACTGTCGGTTGTGAGAACTGTTACTTCCACTCCTTGGCGTGCCAATGCGGGTGCTAGTCCTAGTACCATCTGACTAGGACCACCATAAATCAGGGAAATCGAGGGGACAATTTGCAGGATGCGCATTTTAGGAGTGAGGAGTTATTAGACCATACCCTATAATAAAAGATACTACATGGGACTCGGAAGCGTCACTATCACTTATACTGCGAACGGTTCAAAACTTCACTTAATATGGACTGAGCTCCAAACCTCTCCCCGATGCGGGGAGAGGCTTAAGAACCGGATGCGCGAATGTTAAATAAGTATAGCTTTCAGCCGTTTTTAGTATAAATTCAGTATTTTCATTTATCCCTATTCCAATCCGATCTACAGTTTCTAAAGCTGCGATCGCCTGCTCATACCTGTCCTCTACGTGTAAGAGCGCATAGGCAAACACCATCGTATCAATCACCCTCAGGGTCGTCCAACTGATTTCCAAGTCTGCACCCGACTTTCTGGTTCCATTGGTAACGCCTCCGCCCGTTGACGAATACGAGCAAGCATTTCATCACGTTGCCGATAGCGGAGTAGCAACAAATCGCGGACTTCTTGCTCCATCGAAATCCCCTTTTGTCCAGCAAGAGCGTTTAATGCGATCGACTAACTCATCAGATATATTGCAAATGGTAATTGTTGCCATACTGCCTCCTGAGAAGAGTGCTATTCGACTAGCGGTTCATTCCCTTTATGCTAGCACTTTGCTAGCATCCGATTATTTTTGCTAGTGCGATCGCTCTTAGAGGCAATACTTTTCGCAGAATTTATGTACTAGTCATGAACCTGGAGGATGCTTTAAGGTAGCATAGAAGCAGGAAATATTAGTACTGATAAGAATGTCTGCTAAAGATGTCTTTCATGAAGTTGTCAAGAGAGCTTTACAGAAGGATGGTTGGCAGATTACTGACGATCCGCTCTCTATCAGTGTGGGTGGTGTGAAGATGTCGATTGATTTGGCAGCAGAAAAACTGATTGCGGCAGAACGAGAAGGTGAAAAAATTGCGGTTGAGGTCAAAAGCTTTTTAGAGAGGTCGTCTGCTATCTCGGAATTCCATACAGCATTAGGGCAATTCATCAATTATAGAGGGGCATTAAGGCGGCGAGAGCCAGAGCGTGTTTTGTACTTAGCAGTACCTCTGACAACTGACAAAACATTTTTTAAACTTGATTTTCCCAAAGCAATGGTGGAGGAGAATCAGGTGAAAATGATTATTTATGATGTAGAGCGTGAGGTGATTGTCGAATGGAGAAACTAGCCCAGTATCGGCAAATTGTGCAACAGATGCTTCTGGAGTATGGCTTGCAGAAGCAAGCTTACGGGGATATTGAGGTTGAGACGATTTTCGATCCTGTGCGTGACCATTATCAAATTATACATGTAGGCTGGGATCGCCAGGATTGGGTGCATAGCTGTGTCATCCACATTGATATCAAGGGTGGAAAGATTTGGCTTCAATGGAATGGCACAGAGGATGATATTGCAGCCGATTTAGTTGCAGCAGGGGTTCCAAAGGAGGATATTGTGCTGGGATTTCAGTCACCGTTTATGCGACAGTTTACGGAATATGCAGTGAGTTAGGGTATGTTCTGAGGCGATCGGGAGTGGCTCAATAAATCAACTAATGCGTGCGGTGGGTGAAATCTCTGTGGCGGAGTATTGGCGAGTAATTGACGAACGCGATCGCTATTGTGCTGAATTCATCGCCGCAATGAATGCTAAGAAGTACGACGGGATTATTTGTCCGTCAAATGCATTACCTGCCTTAACACATGGCAGTGGGTTTTTCATCAGTGATGATACCACATACACGAGTCTTTACAACCTATTAGGAATGCCAGCAGGCGTAGTTGCAGCCACGCGGGTACGTCCGGGCGAAGAAAGCGATCGACAACGAGGAAACATGTGTAAGCACTGATGAAATTGCGAAACTAAATGTTTGTCAACCTCTCAGGGTTAAATCAACAGGACATGGAAGTAGACAATCAAGGCGAACAAATAGTAGTGGCTTTCCAGTGGTGGCGAGCAAAATTGACTCAGAACACAAAAAAATTGTTACATATATTAAACCAAAACAAAACTACAAGCATTGCAGTGCTGGTGATTACGTAAAAATATTGCTAACTAGTGATAGTAAGTCCAAAAAGAAAAATGCTGATGGTACATACAATATCAACGTAAAAGCTGGTGTTTATCGCAGTCGGATTAAAACACCAACTAAAACAGGCGCAGAAGTTGTAATCAACGATAAACGAGTCAGTGTAAAGCAACCGGCTATTACATTTATCCACCGTAATGATGGTTATGCATATAGGTTTACACCAATTAATACCGAATTACTCCAAGATTTAGCTATCTAGTAGCACGACGATGACGTTGAAAAAAGTCCCAAATCGTCTTAGTTGCGTTAAAGCCAAGCTTATTATTGAACTTATTTATGGTCACATCACTAGAAGCACCACCAGGCCATAAATGTCCACCGCCGACGACAGTTGCAAGTAAGACCTCCGATCCGCCACTGCAATTTGAGTACCGAGAGATTTTTACTTTGAAGCGATCGCTCGGTTTAGGGTGAGGAAGCTGTCGAACTTGAGCCTTGGAGGGACATTTATTGTGCGATCGCCAGAAGTTTACCGTTTCTGGAATAGAAATCAGCGCTCCCGGTTGACTGTCGTCATCACCATTATAATGTACAGATAGATCATTTGTACCGTTGATCATTAGCATCGATATAGGAGTTCGAGGCTGGCAAATAGGTTTGAGTCGAACTGGAAGAGCGCCCGCTACTGATGCGAAAGCCGCAATTTTATTCGGTAAGTCACAAGCCAGAACTTGGCTAAGTATTCCACCCTTAGAAAAGCCAGTGGCATAAACTCGACCACTGTCAATGCTTGTAATTTGCTGAAGATGATTGATTAATGCCGCGACAAATGAAACATCATTCACCCTTGTTTGAGAATAACTTCTAAAGCTCCATTCATGGTCAATCCCGTCTGGATAAACGACTATAAACCCGAGTTTCTCCGCCAACTCATTGAAGCGAGAAGTATTTGCAATTGAATGACCACTACCACCATGCCCATGAAACACTAAAACTAATGGCAGCGGACGGTTTGAATGATCAGATTTGGGAGTGTAAAGATAGTAGGTGCGTAACCGTCCTTGGTGACTGATCTGTCCATAATTATTACCCCTCAAGATTTTTTCACGAGCCATGCTTCTTTCCTGTGTAGGGATGAAACTGCAGGCTGCGATCGTGATTGGGAGTAGGCAAACAAGAATATGCTTAAAAAATCGGTAATTCAGATAGATCTTCACTGTCAATACAACGAATTTACCTTGAGATTATGTTGTAAAAATGTTCAGATTGCTAACAAATAGGAATCTGCTAGGATGTTGCTGTATCAGTAGTGTAGGGTGGGCACTGCCCACCAAAACCCGGATCTGGTGGACAGTGCCCAACGCCCAACGGGAAAGCCATAAAGCTTGTGCCAGAAAGGCTTATTAACCTAAAACTATTGCCGGGGCTCGTTCCCAGGCTCTGCCACAGAATGAGATCTTGGAGGCTCTGACGGACGTCAAACCCGGGTGCCGAGCCGACAACAAGAGCATTACAAGGCTCTGCCTTGTAACGAGAGGCAATTCATAGTTTGTCGTTTCGGTCAATGCGTAAGTCCTAACTTGGTACAACGAGCATCATAGACCGCTGCCTTGGCGTCATTCGGTAAATATTTATCATATCTGGGTGTGCGAGGTCATGAGTCAACAAACGAAGGATGGCTGTCGTTATACCAAAATTTTCGGAATTTTGCAAGCAGATCCCCACTGTTTATAAGCTTGACCAAATAATTACTAATTCGTAATTCGTAATTCGTAATTCGTAATTCGTAATTAAAGAGGGTACTTGCGAACACGCTCATCAATAGACCTCTCCGACAAAGAATGTAGAGACGCGAAATTTCGCGTCTCTACAAGGGTTGTAGACAACGCATAATTAATTTTCGCGAACTGTCTAATGATTAAGTGTGGTCTACAATCAGTGGCGGGGGAAAAGCGAACACTGATTGCAATTACGAATTACGAATTATCAATTACGAATTATTTTGCCGCTACCATGTTATCTAGGTTTGAATAACTTGATGGGTTGAGCGAATAATTATTAATTTGTAAGCGGTCATTTGTCGCCTATCAAAGGGTAGATGTTATGCCCAAGATCTCACAGTAAATTGCAATTTAGTAGCCTAGGACACAATTTATTCAGAATAACGCCGAACTAGGCGATCGCGCCTTGCGAGCTTGCTCAGTCATAACCGACTTTCTCCCTTGTCTGTCAATATAATTAAACTAACGAGATAGAAATTAAACACCGATTGAGAATCCGCAGTGCTACCTGCGCAATTTCAACATGTTTATGGCAAATCCATCTTGAGTATTGAGGGTTGACTTCACAAGTGTCCAAAAAGGGGAGATTACTAAATTAATGGCAACACTAGAAACCAGAACCGAACCAATGGTGCTCAATATGGGACCGCACCATCCCTCAATGCACGGGGTTATGCGGCTCATTGTCACCTTAGATGGTGAGGATGTGATTGATTGTGAACCTGTGATCGGCTACCTGCACCGGGGAATGGAAAAAATTGCGGAGAACCGCACCAATATCATGTACGTTCCTTATGTGAGCCGATGGGATTACGCCGCTGGGATGTTCAACGAAGCCGTTAGCGTCAATGCCCCAGAAAAACTGGCAGACATTCCCGTTCCCAAACGCGCCAGCTACATCCGCGTCATCATGCTAGAGTTGAATCGCATCGCCAATCACTTGCTGTGGTTTGGTCCATTTCTCGCTGACGTGGGCGCTCAAACTCCCTTCTTCTACCAGTTCCGCGAACGGGAGATGATTTACGATTTGTGGGAAGCCGCCACAGGTTATCGGATGGTCAACAACAACTACTTCCGGATTGGCGGCGTAGCAGCTGACTTACCCTACGGTTGGATTGACAAGTGCTTAGACTTCTGCGACTACTTCTTGCCCAAAGCTGATGAGTATGAGCGCTTAGTTACCAATAACCCTATCTTCCGGCGTCGTATTGAAGGCATTGGCACCATCACCCGTGAAGAAGCAATTAACTGGGGACTATCTGGTCCAATGTTACGCGCTTCTGGAGTGAAGTGGGATCTGCGGAAAGTTGACCACTACGAATGTTACGACGACTTCGATTGGGAAGTACACTGGGAAACAGCCGGTGATTGCTTAGCTCGTTACTTCGTGCGGATGCGGGAAATGCGCGAGTCTGTGAAAATTATTCGCCAAGCAATCAAAGGACTACCAGGTGGACCTTTTGAGAACCTAGAAGCCAAACGCATGGCGGCAGGGAAAAAATCAGAGTGGGATGCTTTTGATTACCAGTACATCGGTAAGAAAGTTGCCCCCACCTTTAAAATTCCCAAGGGTGAAATTTACTCCCGTGTAGAAAGCGGCAAAGGTGAACTGGGAATTTATTTGGTTGGCGATGATAACGTCTTCCCTTGGCGGTGGAAAATTCGCGCAGCTGATTTCAATAACGTCCAAATTCTGCCTCATTTACTACGGGGTATGAAAGTCGCAGATATTGTGGTCATTCTGGGTAGTATCGATATCATCATGGGTTCAGTAGACAGGTAATGGGGAATGGGGAATGGGGAGTGGGGAGTGGGGAATGGGGAATGGGGAGTGGGGGGAGATAAATTAATTCTCTTATCTCCTTCATTTCCCCCTACTCTCTCATCTCCCTCATCTCCCCCTACTCCCCCTACTCCCTCATCTCTCCCTACTCCCTACTCCCTACTCCCCACTCCCTACTCCCTACTCCCCATGCCCAATTCGATAATTTTAATCCAGTGCTGTGTCAAATAATTGCGCAAATCATTGCCTCAAGTCCTCAAAAGCGAATTACTTTCTCCGAGTATATGGACTTGGTGCTGTATCACCCTGAGTACGGTTACTATTCCACGAAGGCGTCCAAGCTTGGGAAGCAAGGTGATTTTTTCACTGCTGTTCACCTTGGGGCTGACTTTGGTGAGTTGCTAGCAGTGCAATTTGTCCAAATGTGGGAAATTTTAGGGCAACCTGTACGGTTTTCTTTAGTGGAAATGGGCGCTGGTCAAGGTATTTTGGCATTGGATATCCTGAAGTGCTTACAGCAGCACCCAAATTTTTTTACTGCACTCGATTACGTTATTGTTGAAAAGTCTCCAACTTTAAGACAAGAACAACAGCAACGCTTGCAAGAATTTCCTGTACGTTGGTGCAATTTTGCGGAGATACCAACCCACTCAATTACTGGCTGCTTTTTTTCTAATGAGTTAGTAGATGCAATGCCAGTGCATCAGTTCATTTTAGAACTTGGACAACTGCGAGAAATTTATGTCACAACGCAGGGAATCGGGGGAGTCGGGGAAGATGAGGGAGTCGGGGGAGATGAGGGAGTGGGGGAAGATATTGCTCCCCCTACCTCCCCTACTCCCCCTACTTCATTTGTAGAAGTAACGTATAAAGCTTCAACGCCACAGCTTGCTGAATATTTTGATTTAGTCGGAATTGAGTTGGCTCAAAATATTTATCCAGATGGTTACCGCAGTGAAATGAATTTAGCAGCGTTACAGTGGATGAGTATAGTAGCAGACCGCTTGCAACGCGGATATGTATTAACAATAGATTATGGCTATCCCGCCAGTAGTTATTACAACCCTAGGCGATCGCAAGGAACGCTACAGTGCTACTACCAACATCAGCGCCACAACAACCCCTATATCAATATTGGACAACAGGACATAACTGCTCATATTGATTTTACTGCTTTGGAGCGATGGGGTGAGCGTTGCGGATTAGATAAAGTTGGTTTTACTCAGCAAGGATTGTTTTTGATGGCGTTGGGGTTGGGCGATCGCATTGCCGCCCTGTCGCAGACCAAGCAACCACTTTCTGAGTTACTGAGCCGCCGTGATGCACTACACCAGCTTTTAGACCCCTTGGGACTGGGCGGGTTTGGCGTCTTAGTTCAACGTAAAGGTTTGAGTGAAGCAGAAATTTCTCAAACTTTAAAAGGATTTTCTCTGCCAGAGTAAGCTTAGGCGTTATAGTCAAAAAGAGCGATCGCATCTTCACAAATAAACGCTACAACTTGGTGCTTATTAGTCTACCATAACAATGACTGCAATTAGAAAACAGACACTTTTGAGGGTAATAATTCATGAATACCCATGACTTTTTAATGTTAGTGACGCTACTGACCCCTGGTATTTTACTTTCAGTCTTGATTATGGCTTCTTTTGCCGCAGGCGGCTGATTACCAGAGCAGATAAATTAAAAATTAAAAATGCAAAATTAAAAATGAAGAATTCCCCTTTTTAATTTTTAATTTTTAATTTTTAATTCTTTAATGAGAATTAAACAAGGAAAAGGAGATTTTAATGAAGGTAGCATTTCTGGGTACTGGATTAATGGGACTACCGATGGCTCAGAGGTTATTAGCGGCAAATATAGAGCTAATTGCCTACAACCGCACCCCAGAAAAATTAGAACCACTAAAAGCCGCTGGCGCTGAAATAGCAGCATATCCTGAAGAAGCAATTCGCGCTGCCGATTGTGTCATTCTGATGCTAACTAATGCCGTAGCTATTTATAGTCTGCTACTTTCAGATGGGTCGTCGTCAAATCTGGCTGGGCGGACAGTCATCCAAATGGGGACAATTACCCCTACCGAAAGTAAAGAAATTAGAAATGCAGTCATTAACGCGGGTGCTGAGTATATAGAAGCACCTGTATTAGGTAGCATCCCAGAAGCAAAAGCTGGTAAACTCATTGTCATGGTAGGCGCATACCAAAAACAATATCAACGACACTTAGAGTTATTAAAAAATTTTGGTTCAGAACCTATCCTTGTAGGTTCAGTAGGAACTGCGGCGGCGCTCAAATTAACCCTAAATCAACTCATTGCTTCCCTGACAACTGCTTTTGCTCTTAGTCTTGGTTTTGTGCAGCATCAGGGGATCGATGTGGAGTTGTTTATGCAAATCCTGCGTTCGAGCGCCCTTTATGCACCGACATTTGACAAAAAGCTGCAACGGATGTTAGAGGGAAATTACGCCAATCCCAACTTCCCAACAAAACACTTGATGAAAGACACAGATTTGTTTATTACTGAAGCAAAATCAGTTGGTCTAAATGTCAGCAGTATTGAAGGTGTAAGGGAAATTTTAGAAATAGCGATAAAAATGTCATTTGCAAATGAGGATTACTCATCACTATTTTCTGCTATTAATGGTGACGGAGCGTTATAAGTTAGCCAGATTGTGACTGTTCTACGAAGCGTGCAGATAGCGATCGCTACCACCATCACCGTAAATATAGCGGTTTGCAGTTGAGTCCAAGACAGACTTAACCAAAGGTCCCTTTCCCGACTAGGATTGGTCCTTAAGCATCCTCGCCTTTCTCCTCCAAGAAGAGACGTCATACTATATTGTATCCGAACGAGAACCGCTATAAATATTTAAATTGTATTGCCAATTCATGCGGTGATGATGTAAAAATATACATCGGAGCTATTAAGCTTTCAACCATGCAGCCAGTGCATTTTGGTTGTTTGTTGTAATGTCAACCATTAACTTTACGCAGCTAAATTATGCTGCATAGTGATGAATGGTAACTTAGTTACAATAAAATTGTGTGTTGATAACTCACTCCAACCAAAGCGTCTATCGGTACACAGCTTTCCATAAAAGCTGACACATATGCGACACCAAAAGACCACAACCTTTGAAACTTCTACTGTATAACCAGGAAAGCCTTCCGGGAGTTGAGTCGATTTAAGCGTAGTTAGAAAATATCATTTCCGACCACGGTTACAACAAGCGCACAGATTATAAGAGTGCCAATTTAGCCAAAAATCTTTGAGCATTTAAAATCCAGAGGTATCAATGACTATTATTCCCCAACCGACAGATAAATATAAATTACTTAAGCCTCAACCCCATTGGCAAGGGGAACGCCAGATAAACTCTCCGCGCGAGAATGAAGACACTAAGATCTCAGCTCCTTTAGCGTCGAACTCCATATTCAATGGCTCAAATCGCGGTCGAGTTGCTATTTTTATTGATGGCGCAAACCTATTTTATGCAGCTTTGCAACTTGGAATTGAAATTGACTACGCCAAACTGCTTTGCTATTTAACTAATACTGGCAGGCTGTTGCGTGCTTTCTTCTATACTGGAGTCGATCGCACTAATGAAAAACAACAGGGTTTTCTGCTCTGGATGCGTCGGAATGGCTATCGTGTAGTTACCAAAGATTTAGCCCAGCTACCAGATGGTTCTAAAAAAGCAAATCTGGATGTAGAAATCGCTGTAGATATGATCAACCTAGCTCCCTACTACGATACTGGGGTCTTAGTCAGTGGGAATGGAGATCTCACCTACGCCGTTAATGCTGTAACTTACAAAGGAGTTCGGGTTGAAGTCCTGAGTGTGCGCTCAATGACCAGCGACAGCTTGATTGATGTTGCTGACTACTTCATTGACCTGGATACGATAAAAGAACACATTCAAAAGGATTCTCATCCAGGCTATAGCTACCGACCACTGTCCAACACGAGCCTGTAAAGAGAGGGGGAATACAAGAATTAAAAATTAAAAATTAAAAATTAAAAAATTCTTAATTCTTGTATTCCCTCCTGTTTTGGTCAATCGCCCCTAATTAAAATGGATATTTTAATTGTTGAGGATGAAACTGAAATTGCTCAGTTAATCCAACTTACTCTAGAAAAAGAAGGATTTTCCTGTCGCATTAGTCGTGATGGTGTGCGCGCCTTGCAGGTGTTTCAGGAGCAACCACCAGATTTAATTATCCTAGACTTAATGATTCCTGGTTTGGATGGACTGGAAGTTTGTGCAAGAATTCGTCAAAAACCAGGTGCAAAAGACCCATATATTTTGATGCTTACGGCTAAGGGCGAGGAAATTGATCGCGTTATTGGCTTGTCTACTGGTGCTGATGATTATATGGCTAAACCTTTCAGCCCCAGAGAATTGGTGGCGCGGGTGCGAGCGCTACTGCGGCGTAGCCTTCGCCAAGGGGGACAACATCAGATCTATCGAACTCAACACTTTATAGTAGATTTAGAGCAGCGCACTATAAGTCGTAAGCTTGGTTCTCAGCAATCAGAAATCCTGGAGTTAACAACCCTAGAATTTAACTTATTAAGCACCTTTGTGAGCAATCCTGGTCGAGTTTGGAACCGTACTCAGCTAATCGACAAACTTTGGGGCGATAACTTTTTTGGTGATGAACGGGTGGTGGATACTCATGTAGCGCGGTTGCGGAAAAAAGTTGAACCTGACCCGGCTAATCCCGCTTTTGTAAAAACTGTTGTTGGAGTCGGTTACAAGTTTGAAGACCTACCTGTTGCGTAAAGACTATGAAGATCGACTGGCGTTGGACCAAATCTTGGTCTTTGGCATCGCGCCTATTTTTCTCTCACTTCTTAGTTATGATCGTGGGGGTAATGAGTCTTGTGACGATCAGCAAAATCTCTTCTCCCCGCTTTTTTATTTTGCACTTGCAACGACTAGAAAATGAGGGGTTGGATTTAATTGATGTCCAGACTGATTTGATTGAAGGATTTGAAACTGCTTGGAGGCGAAGCACTTTCTGGTCAGTCTTAGTCGGTGCAACGGCTGCGGGTGGTTTGAGTTACTGGGTTTCGGTGCGGATAGTACAGCAGTTGAAGGAGATGGAGCAAATTACTCAAAAGTTTGCTGCAGGTGAACTCAATGCGCGACTACCTAAAAGTGATATTCCAGAATTGAATCGGCTGGGTGTCAGTTTCAACAGTATGGCAGCTTCTTTACAAGGGGTGGAAGCACGACGACGGGAACTGATTGGAGACATGACCCATGAGTTACGGACACCGTTAACTGTTGTGCGCGGTTACTTAGAAGAACTTGCTGATGGAGAAATTGAACCGTCTGCTGAGATTTATCAGCAGCTAGCAAAAGAAACTAAACGCTTAGAACGGTTAGTCAACGATTTGCAAGAACTCTCGAAAGCAGAAGCAGGTTATCTGCCGATTAAGACACAGAAAGTTCAGTTGCGTCCCTTATTAGAGTCATTAGTACAGAAGTTTACCGACCAACTGCTAGAAGATGGCCCAGTTCTACTCCTGATTTGTCCACCGCAACTCCCACTCGTGTTAGCGGATATCGATCGTACAGAACAAGTGCTAGTCAACTTGGTAGGCAATGCAATGCGTTATACCTCCAAAGGCTCGATTAACATCAGTGTTTGGACTGAATTTAGTAAGCTCTGGATTGCAGTTATTGATACAGGTATGGGGATTGCGGTAGAAGATTTACCTCACGTGTTTGAGCGCTTCTGGCGAGCTGACAAATCAAGAGATCGCCATTCCGGAGGAACTGGCATTGGTTTAACTATCTCGCGCCGTTTGGTTGAACTACAAGGCGGACAAATTGAGGTCGAAAGTGTGGAAGGTAGTGGTAGCACGTTTCGTTTTTTTCTGCCTTTAGCTTAAGTTCAGTTATATCCTCTACAAGCAATTAACATCATGCGGTCTACCTGTTTCCGCAAAAAAAGTATTAAGTTATAATTTATACTTTGGACTATACTAGGATAGAGATAGGCGCGAACAGATAGCATAACTTTTAGTCTGCTTATTGTTAGTTAAATTTAGGTGTAAGTACTGATTGGCGTGTCTTCGGAGTTATATTAACATTTATCTTGTAATAACTAATCGTGGGCATAAAGTTTAAAGCATAACTAAACCCAATAAAAATTTATAATAACTTAATGCAAGTAATTTTTACGGGACTAAGATAGCTTAAGGAGTACCGACAGTGAGTAAGTTTGAATTGCCTATGGTTGTTAGTTACGCGCTAATAACTTGCTATTTCTTTAGTAATTGGTTAAGATTTTGTCTCCGGCATCTCAGCTCTTCTCTAGAAGATAAATTTTTATCTTTTGTGATGTTCTTGATCACAACTATCTTATGGCCCCTGCTGATTCCTATGTCTTGTGTGAAAATTTACAAAACACGAAAACTTGAGTTCAGTACTATCGTTCCTGTTATCGTGACAGTTTTTGCGTTTAGTCTTGCATTTTATATGGGTTAATTGCATTCTGTCTATAGTTTTGCTAGCAGGAAGCTCTTCTTCAAGATTAATTTTTTCCTAACCCAAATAAAATAGGGACGGACAATATGACCATCCCGTAAATAAATTATATATATAGCAGTCCTATTTGATTTATAGACAGAAGGGACAGGGGGGACAAGGTGAGAGGTGTTCGCGACTCCTGCACGGATTGCTATAAATAATATAGATTTATTGCACTACTTGAGCTGCTGGAAAAGCACCAGGTCGTACTGCTAAGTTGAGGTTTTGTCCATTGCGATGCAAATCAATCCGCAAATCTCCACCTAGCTGGCTATTTTCTACTACGTTTTGTACAGATCTTGCGTCTGTAACTGATTGACCGTTGAGCTTTTCAATGACATCACCAGCACGTATCCCCGCTTTAGCTGCAGGTGAATTGGGCATGACTTTAAGAACTAAGACGCCGTGGTCTTCATTGACACTTACACCGCTGTTAGGGTCTGAGTTGAGGCTTTGCTTGATCTCAGGCGTCAACCCCACCATCTGAATTCCCAAATAAGGATGTTGTACTTTGCCTGTAGCTATCAGTTGACTAGAAATGCGTTGCGCGGTGTTGATGGGAATGGCAAAGCCCAATCCTTGCGCCCCCTGAATAATAGCTGTATTCATGCCGATCACTTGACCTCGAGCATTCAGCAGGGGTCCACCGGAGTTACCAGGATTAATCGCCGCGTCTGTTTGAATATACTCTACTCGGCGATCGGGAGAACCAATCTGATTACTAGTGCGCCCGGTAGCACTAACGATGCCAGTGGTAACGGTATTATCTAAACCAAGGGGGTTGCCGATCGCGATCGCCCATTGTCCTGGCTCTAGCTTTTCTGAGTTACCCAATGCCACTGTTGGCAAACTGTTCGCTTCAATCTTGACAACAGCAACATCTGTTAGATCATCTTTACCCAGCACCTTACCTACATAGCTGCGCCCATCCTTCAGTTTTACTGTCACTGTATCCGCACCATCAACGACGTGGGCGTTGGTGAGAATGCGACCATCTTTACTGATGATGAAGCCTGAACCAGTACCTCGTTCCACTCGGTTTTGGTTTGGTATTGGCACTGCAGATCCAAAGAATTGGCGGAAAACCGGGTCGTTGAATTGCTCCGGTAGTCGAGTTTTGACTGTTCGGGAAGAATCAATCCGCACCACAGCAGATCCAACCTGTTTCACTATCCCTGTGACAAAGTTAGGATCGGTGGCGGCTGTTATTGGGGGAGCGGCATCGACTGGACCAACTGCCAGGTTAGATGCATTATTAGAAACCTGCTGGTAGTGGGAACCTAAATATCCGCCTGCGAATGTCATCCCAGACCCCAGCAACACTAGCGATAGATTAAAAGCTGCTTTTTGCCAAGGTGCAGCATTGCGGGATTTAGGGGCAGAAGTGTTCAAGGGGATTTTATTGTATTGTCCTGACTCGTTATCGTTATCACGCGGTATCTTATACATTTGCTTATTGTCGGTATTTCAAGATAATATATTTCTAATTTAGAAATTCTTTGTGACAATCTTGTTACGAAAGTATTAAGCTATTGTGAAGAGTCTGTTTATTTAAACTTATTCCACTCCGGGCATGGGGCATCGGGCATGCCCCATGCCCGGAAACGCGATCGAAGATCACGCTGCAGAGATGCCTTGTAATCCACAATTCCCCTGGGGAGCCAGGGGAATTATGTCAATTAATTTTAGCTCCAACATCGAACGCATTGCCATCTACCGTTTCGTGCTACCGATATATTCAGTATACCACAAAACTATCTATTCAAAAAGACGAGTTTTGATGATATATGACTAGCAATTAGCTAACAGTAACATCCCCCGCGTGTGTCTCATCGATCTTTTGAAGATGTCCATCGGGAAGAATGTGGAAGTCGGTAATGTGCCAATACTGTTCAGTTAAGGCGTTGATCCCCCCAAAGATCGCCACAAGCGATGAGGGAAACCCGACAACATGCGCTTACGCTCCCCTTAAGAAGGGGGGCTTTTTCCCGATCGCCTTTAAAAATACCCGGGTAGTTTTATTGGGTAAAGGCAGATGAACAAAAAAGTAAGAAATTTGACAAATCAATAGTTGTAAGTTACAAATAAGCTCGGTATATTTATGTTGTTGTTGTACCAACCTTTGTTAATTCGGCTTCCCAAGAAAACAGCCTTGTAATTTTAGGAACTAAGGTAACACTGACGCGGACATTATCCCAACAAAAGAGCCATCAGGAACTGCAAAAGGGATAGGTATTCGAGAGCGAGTTCTGTAAAATCCCTTTGCCGTGAAACCGAACACTTACTTTAAGAAACAAAGTTACTTACATGCGTATATGGAAAGTTGCAGCTTGTACTTTAGCTGCTTTCGCCTCTGGTGACTTGGGTCACGGCGCTTGTGCCTCTGTCAGCAAAATTGCTACATCTGCACCAAGAAATCCGGGACACAGGCTCGAAACTCTTGCGATCGCTACCCCAAATCAAACTGACAAGATCTCTGAATCTGAGTACTTGCTAGGAACTGAAGCTCGTCACTTAAGCGGGAGCAAGGATTCTTTATTGACAAACAGCAGCGTCACACAAACACTAAAGACGCCTCAAGTTGCTCAACAGACGACCCTCTCAGACATCCAAGGTAATTGGGCACAAAGTTTCATCGAACTTTTGACGAAACGGGGGATTATTCAAGGATTTCCCGATGGCACTTTCCGTCCAGACGAGCCGGTCACACGCGCTCAGTTCGCCGCGATGCTTCAAAAAGCTTTCCAAAAAGATCCTGTCCGCAATGCTGTTAAATTTGTGGACACCCCTGCCAATTATTGGGGTAACGACGCAATTCAAGCAGCTTACAAGATGGGTTTTCTCAAGGGATATCCCGGCAATGTCTTCCAGCCTGACCAAAATATCCCTCGCGTTCAGGCATTGGTTTCTCTGGTCGATGGTCTGAATCTTTCTGCAAACAAGACAACGCCAACGGTTTTAAGTACCTATTTTCAGGATGCCGCTCAAATTCCTGACTATGCTCGTGAACAGGTTACTGCGGCTTTACAGAACCGTCTAGTTGTCAATCATCCCAATGTTCAGGTTCTAAATCCTCTTCAGGTAGCAACACGGGCAGAGGTAGCGGCGTTTATCTATCAAGCCTTGGTTAAAGCCGGAACGACGCCGGAACTAACGACCTCTGAAACTGCAACTCAATATGTTGTAGACTCCAAGCCACCACAAAACACAGTGGGCAAGATAGCTCAAATTGAAGACTTGCGGCAAGGTTTTCTCCTTCCATCAATATCCGCAAGCAAACTGAGGGCAGTTATAGGAGTTGTCGGTGTACCAGGCTCATCTGTTGCTAGCCCGACTGCTTTGGGTGCGCAGTTCGGTGATGTTTTCCTGGGAGCTAGTTACCAAGCGAGGACGCGCTTTACTAATCAAGATGATGGTGGAGTGGTGTTTGGGTTTGGTCTGGGAGAACGGAAAATAGTCGGGTTAGAAGTCGCTGTTTCTTCTTTTTCCACTTTTCGGTCAGATTTTTTCACCAACAGCGGTATTAGCTTGAAGCTTCACCATTTGTTCCCTGATAACTTGGCGATCGCTGCTGGGGTAGAGAATGCTGTTACGTTCGGTTCTCCGGATGGGGGAAGCAGTGTTTATGGGGTTGTCAGTAAAGTCTTTGAACTGAGAAACGATGCTAGCAAACCCTTTAGCAGTGTCGCTGTGTCCCTGGGTTTGGGGGGGGGTCGTTTTCGCTCAGAACACGACGTTCAAAAAGGCATAGACTCTGTAAATGTGTTTGGTAGTGTGGGGCTAAGATTAGCTGAACCGCTATCGCTAATTGCAGACTGGACTGGTCAAGATTTGACAATAGGTACTTCTATTGTCCCCTTCCGAAATATTCCGATTGTTGTTACCCCTGCTGTCGCTGATGTTACCGGCAATGCTGGTGATGGTGCTAGATTTATTCTAGGTGTTGGTTTTGGCTACTCTTTCTAAATCCTTTGGGATAAACACAATAGACAGTTCGCGAAAATTAATTATGCGTTGTCTACAACCCTTGTAGAGACGCGAAAATTCGCGTCTCTACATTGTTTTTCACCAGATGTCTAATGATTAATATTAGGACTAGTGCTTTTTTGGGGCAATAGGTAAATTGCCCCAGAAATCAGCGTCAAAGCGACAGCAACCCAGAAAGCAATCAGGGAAGGTAATTGCCACACTTCAGCTAAAGGAGCAATCAAGAGTGCGATCGCCACTATTTGACTGACAGTTTTGAATTTGCCCCAAATATTTGCTCCTGTAATCGTAGTTTGACTGACACGCTAACTCAGATCTTGCACCAATCCCTAACGAATGGAATTCGCGCGCCAGTCGCCTACGGAGGGAAACCCTCCTTCAGCGCTGGCTTGGCTATACAAACTAAGTCCGCCTACGCGGACTCACAGAAAATCAAGGGTTTGAAACCCGCCTTCGCGGGTTTTGTCTGTGTAGCCGCGACTTACAGTCGTCAGGTGCAAGATGTGAGCTTACCTGCGATCGTTAACCTACCAATGACTTATTCTTAAAACTCTCCGTCGAAGTAGCTGATAGGCGTAGCCAGAGAAGTGCGCGATCGGCATAGTTAGTAAACTGATTCCACAAAAAAGCCAAAGATTCAAATCGGAAGGATACTCTTGTTCAGTCCCTCGCCACACTTCTGATTTCAGGTTTTTCCGAAATTTTAACGTTATGCGTAAGCTTTCTAAAAATGGAAAAAGTAAGCCAAGAAGAATAACTCTTTCCATAGGTAAACCTAACTGAGGAAAGATCAAATCAATCAGCAACATCAAACCTGTGGCTGATATGACTAGAAATGGCAGCTTACCCCGGAATTGAAACTTAGTTGTGTGCTTAACGCTTGTTAAATAACGTCCTCTACCGTATTTAAAGTATTGAACGCCGAGAGATTTCCATGTTTTTCTAGGATAATACCAAACACAAATGTTTGAGCTAATGTAGATGGCTTCCTGACTTTTATTAAGCAATTTCTGGTTTAATTCAGCATCCTGATTTGTAATTTGTGAAATATCAAATCCAGAAACATCAAGTAGTGTTTTTCTCCAAAAACACCCTAAATAAACTGTGTCAGCATATCCGTTGTAGTTAGGGTCTCGATATTTAGCGCCACCGCTGCCTAAAAAGCTTCTAGATCCTAGTGCAACCCCTGCCTGAAAGGGGTTTTTAGCTACAAACCGTTGTGCCCCACCGACGTTGAGGGCTTGGGATTGTAGTAAAGCCTCCACACACTTTTCAATATAGTCAGGTGCATAATCAGAATGGGCATCAGCTATGATAAAAATATCACCTGTGCATTCCTG
Organism: Stigonema sp.; assembly: GCA_965249805.1. Lineage (GTDB taxonomy): Bacteria > Cyanobacteriota > Cyanobacteriia > Cyanobacteriales > Nostocaceae > Stigonema. The sequence continues at coordinate 468,218 of CBDFMX010000002.1, read as the reverse complement.
CAAGATTAAATTTTTACCAGCGGATTGTATTTTTAGAGGATTGTGTATAAGTTTAACTCTTTGCTCCGCTAAAGACAGTTTTTTAACAATATCTTGAGTGCCATCAGTACTGCCACCATCAGCTACAAATATTTCAATTAAGTTCGGATATTCAGTTGACAAAAAAAATCTCAGGAGGTGTTCTATATTAACTGATTCGTTGTATGTGGGAATGGCTAGAGTTACAGTAGGGTTAATAGTTCCAGAAATCATAGATATAGCTTCAATGGGATCATTAAAAATCGTTTTAGCGCTTTGAAAAAACAAATAATATCAATAATTAAGTTTTTAGTTGGAGTAAGTGGAAAATATTTTTTGCGTTGGGTTTTTTGGATACTGTAACTTTTAAAAACTTTCCTTGAAGATACACCAGTCGTGTCATAATATGAGACTGGAAACCGTAGAAGATATGGTTGCTCAATTAAGGAAGCTCTAACATTAAAGTCATAATCTGCTTCTAGATAAAGCTGCTCATCATATGAGCCTACTTTCTGCAAAAGTTCTTGAGAGAAAATAGTAGATTGATGGCATATAGGATTGCCATATAAAAACAATTCTTGTTGCCAATGTCTATACTGCTTAATATGTTTTTTCAAATATCCTTTATTGCTAACTGAGATAGTTTCGCCACAAGCCCAAAGCCACTTATTATTTTTATATGACTCTACTACCTGAGTAATAACTTGGCTGTTTACTAATAAATCACCAGCATTCAAAAACAGCACTAAATCTCGTGATACGTAGCGAAGACCCTCATTAAAGGCTGCTGTAATGCCCATACTCTGCTGATGATATATTTTACAACTTTTTGTATGCGGAAAACTCTTAACTATTGTCAATGTCAAATCTGTTGATTGACCGTCAATAATTATATGGTTGATGTGATTATAATCTTGATTGCTTACACTTGTGAGAGTCTTGTAAATATTAGATTCACAGTTTTTGGCTATAGTGATTATATTACATAAAGTCATTGATTCAATCATCTCCATTTTTTAAAATAGCTTCACTTAAAAGAAATCTTTCTCATTGAACTTATGTGTAATTTATGATTTTTATTCAAACCCAATTGGAGGCATATACTCGTTATCGTTTAAAAGATATTTTTGAATAAGTTGTTGTTTGTTAATCACATAAATCATTGTAAAAAATATAGTGTATTGAGAAATTAAAAACGAGCCATTAGATGATAAACCTAAAATATATACAGCGATAAATATTGCCTTATTTTTTACTTTTGATACTAAAATCCAAACCAAAAAAGAGATTAAAATAGCTATACCAAAAAAGAATCCATAAGCCCCAACCACTATTGTAATGGCATCTAATCCGCCAGATTCACCAGTTGAACTTGGAAGAAAGCCACTGCCAGTCAAACCAAGGTTTGAAAGTGAAATGAGACTATTTTCAAGATTTGATTTTCTCTCGTCAAATGCTGGCAATGATTCAGATAGAGAAGTGACAATCATAGAATAATAATTGATGAACAAATATGTGGTCATCATTAATAATATTGTCGATAATAATATTTTAATATTTTTATCTTTTATTGTTGAAACAACTTGAATAACTGCATAAATTATTAAAAAAGCATAGGAATATTTTGATCCCGAAACAAGTATTGTAAGTAGCGTCAATACTTGAATATTACGAGTAATTTTTGAAGTGTTTTTTGCATCAATTTCTCCTAAAAATATATAAGCACAACATAAATAAAACATGAGAGGAGAGGATTCATTAAAAAGTCCACTAAATCTATATGTGTAAGGCAATATGGAGGGAGGAAGCACATAACCAGATGTTGCTTTCAGAGGTAGATTAGAATGAATCATTGCAATAGAGTCTAATCCAACATTCATCATAATTGTTTGAATTAGGGAATAAAGTATGTTTGCAAAAGTGAATACATTGATAAAATTGATGAATAAATTTAAATGCCTACCCATGGCTTGAGCAAATATTATTAAGTATAAAAAAGTCAGCATGTAACCAATATCAATTAGACTAAAATTTCTATCTGTAAGCAGACCTAAGATTGGTATAACAACAGATATTAATAAAGGTATACCAAAAATAAGCAAGTCTTTCCTAATTTCTCTTTTATTGAAAAATGTATACCAACATAAGAATGGTAAACCTAGTATCCTAGACTGAAAATATACACCAGTAAGCGGATAAGATAAAGAAAATGCGGGAAAAAACATCAGGATAAAATTGATATATAAAAGGATTTTTTTCACGATTTTTTTCCCTTGTATTACCTTGTTATACTTATTAATCTCATCTATAGCAATCCTATTTTAGTTGCTTTCTTTGTCAGCCCTAAAAAACCAGGTTTATCAGGTATCAGAAATTATTTACGACTGCTACTGAATCGGTGTTATATAGGAATCCTATTTTATTTTTGAAATATCTGTAGGGTGGGCACTGCCCACCACATCAACGTTTTGGTGGGCAGTGCCCAACTACACTACTTAAAATTTTTCATAAATGATTTAGGATTCATATAGAAGTATTGACTATTTCTATTAACTGCCTGCCATAAGCTTGAATAGCATAAAAATTATTTTGTCTAGCTGCGTTTTCTTCTTCGATGTCTGGACCAGGTTGAAAATGGTCAAACCCTTCAGACATCAATGACGCTAGCTGTTCTGGATTATGCCGTTCAAAAAAGTATGTGTGGGGTGGATTTTGTTCCAAATGAACTGGAAAATCAGAAACCAACATTGGCTTACCTAATGCTCTTGCGTCTTCGATGACAGTACTCCATCCTTCAAACAAAGAAGGTTGAATAACTGCCAAACACCTCCGCATGAGTTGTATTTGGTCAACACGAGGAATTAAGCCTAAAATTCGCACTTGCTTACCAAGATCTAATTCCTCAATGCGAGACATTAACTGATTAAAATACTCGGAGTTATTTTGATTGGATAAACTACCAGTACAAACAACTATTGGATAAATTTTCCTTTGTTTGAGGATACCGAGAGCTTCGATGATTAAAGCATGATTCTTATGTTTCCAAAACTGATTACTAATGAGAAAAAAACTATCTGGCAGTCCATACTTCTCTTGAGTGAGTTGTGGATTGAGTTCAAAATAGTCAGGCTCTAGATAGCTAATAAAGTTCAGAACTTGAGTTCGTGATGCTGCTTTGGGGTAAAGACGATGAAAGTCCGACTGCGCCATCTGGCTACTAAGGATAATCACAGGAGCAGAGTCAGCTATTTTTTTGTGAAGGACATTGCGCATGTCAATCTCTTTTTTGGAGAAAAATTCTGGAAAATAATGATGTTGGAAATCAGGAATCCAACCCCCCCAGGAGTAGGGATATCTTGTACCTACGTAAGTTGGGTAGAGAAAATCAATTTTCAAAGGATTGAAAATTTGAGTAGGTAAAAAGACTAGGCGCTCTGCCAAACGATGACAAATTTTCAGATACAGCTTTCCGTAAATATAAACTTGGTCAACATAGGAGAGTATAGGTTTAACCAAGTTTAAGTTAGACGAAAAACAAGCTACACTTAGTTTGATATTAGCTCTTTCTTCCACGGGTAAACTGGCAATTGCACGGGCTAAATTTTGCGTATAAATAGTACCTCCCATCCAACCCGAATTACCTGCCATCCAAAGAGAGATATGCAATTTTTTCATAATCCTACAAGCTCCGCTCGACACCAATTTGCGAATGTTTTTACACCTTTTTCTAGGGGCACAGAGGCGGTAAACCCTAAAGCAGCTAACTTCGAGGTTTCAGCTCGCCAGTTGAGGGGTGTACCGATTGGGACAACGCCGTCAAACTGAGGAATGCCCTCGTGTTCTAAAGCATCTAAAACCATCTTGGCTAATTCCGAAATGCTCACCTCTGTGCCAGAAGCTAGGTTGTAAACTTCTCCTTGCATCGGGGCAAAATTTGCCACTACCATCAAGGCTTTAGCAATATCAAGGGCGTGGATGAAATCACGGCTTTCCTGTCCAGTGCCCTGCAAAGTGACACAGTTTTGACTGATAGCTTTCTGGCAAATGTCCCAAAGAACCTGACGACGTAAACCAGGACCGTAGGCAGAGAAGATTCGCAGACAGGCAGTTGGCAAGTCATAGACTTTGGTAAACTCCAGACACAGCTGCTCACACTGCCGTTTGTGAAAACCGTAAGGGGAGAGGGGAGCAGTAGACTGTGTTTCGCTGACTGGTAGTGACTCTGGGTTGCCATAAACTGCTGCACTAGAGAGGAAGATGAATCGACATTTAGGAGCATTGAGGCGCAAGCCATTGAGAATTTCAAAGGTGAGAGTTGTATTTCCATAGAAATCAGATCCGGGGTCAGTAATAGATAGACCTACAGAGGCACGACCGGCACAATGTATGCAGACCTGGGGAGAGTGTTCTTGCAGTAAGCTACTCAATGTTGGATCTGGCAGATGGAGGCGGTGGTAGGCTAACAAGTTGGCAAGGGGTGCATTCTCGGGAGGAGAGTTGTCAATGCCAATGACAGACCAACCTTGCTCACAAAAATAGCGAGCAACATAGCGACCAATGAAACCAGAGACTCCAGTTACTAAGATTGATTGATGCTGAGTCATCACTGTTTCACCGCTAGAAATGTGTAAAGACGACCTGGAACATTTGACTTACGAGAGGCATACCAGCCAGCAAACTCCTGCACGGCTCTAATTTCAGCTAGTCCACTAGCTAATTTTTTACCGAGAAGACGAGTTAGTGCTGATGCAGTTGCAGATTGAAATTCTGTTTGCGTTTTCGGTGCATAATTGATCACGCTTTCGTAAGCACCAATGACTTTCTGAAGTTTTAGTCCTGCTACTGATATCGCTTCTGTGTACTCTTGTAGCAGATATGCATTTTCTCCACCATATAGAAAATGTAAAGTAAAACATGAAAGTCTAAAAATTTTGGTAAGTCTGCTTTTTTGGAAATAACATGTTCACGAGTTGCAAGAAATACTCCTTTTGGTTTCAAAACTCGTGCTGCTTCTTTACAAAATTTTTTCAGAACACAAGCATGATGTAGCACGGCTCGTCCATAGACAATATCAAAATAATTGTCTTCAAAGGGTAATGTTTCGCCGTATTCTTGAATAACTTTAATTGGCAATTGAGTCCTATCAATTAAAGATTGAATTGCTTTAGCACCAACTAACGCACTAGGGTCAGGCTCAAGAGAAGTCACTGAACATCCTGATTGAGCAAAGGCGTAACTGGAAATCCCTCGACCTGCCCCCAAATCTAATACCTTACCGGGAATCTGTTTTCTCAATAGATATTTAATGGCTTGCCACTCCTCACTATTACTGAAGCGTTCCGCAACTAATTCTAAAGGGTCATCATAGTAACAGTCACGTACTAATTCTTGTTTTTCTGGCTGTTTTCTTAACCATTGAACAGCTTCTTCCCACGTCAATAATTTAGCGTTCATTTTCTGGAATCTCCCGAATGACACGAGCTGGATTACCAGCAACAATTGTCCAGGCTGGAACATCTTTTGTAACGACTGACCCAGATCCAATTACTGCTCCTTCGCCAATCGTCACGCCCTTAAGAATAATCGAGTTAAACCCAATCCAAACTTTGCTAGATATTTTTACAGGAGCGATTTTTACATGAGTCCAATCTTTTTTTCCTGCCATCCAATCAACAGCATCTTTTTCACGATGTGAAAAATATATGGAATGAGAATCATGGTCAACAATTGTTGTTCCCCATGAAATAAGTACGTCATCGCCAATTTCTATATTTTGAGATGCAATAATTGAACCAGTGATAAATACTCTTTTACCAATTGAAATAGAGGCGTTTTCTCTATCAAATATCAAAGGCCCAAGTACTTGACTTTGTTCTTCAATTACTACTGAGCAACAAGGTTTTAAACGAAGTTTAAGCAAATTTATTTTTGAAGACTGATGAATATTGATATTTTTAAAAAATAGATTTTTGATCTGAGATATAGAATAATTAGCTATCTGAATAATTGTAGGAATTTTCACAACATTTTGCAAAATAAAAAACATGTTTTTCCAGTTAATTTAATATTTTTTAATTAAGCTTTAATTCTTGTTTTGTATTGGATATCAAAATCGTTATTGATAAGATCGCGTGCCGCCATTGTTACATGAAAATGTTTGTATCTTAAAACCGGATCTATAGAGTGTGAATTTGTATCGTGAATATTAACATTATGTGAAATAAAAACTCTATTGTCAATTTTTATTGAATCAGCAGACCATATACGTGTACCCTCACCAATATAGCAAGACTCACCAATTTCTATTTTCCATCCGTGGGGAAAAACTAATAACTGACCTCTGATAACTGGAGCTTTTCCAATTGAAATTAAATCTTGGCTAAAAGCCAAGATCTCGACCTTTGCATCTGCTAAAATTTTCACATATGGATGCATGATAGTATTTTCTAAAAAGCTCGCATACCTTTCTAGTCTTGGTCCAATTTTAATAAAAAATTTGAAAATTTTGGAGCAAATGTAAATAAGGTAATTCACTTTTTTCAGCATTTTCATTACTTTTTTTTCCTGACGATCAGGATGAGTGTAAAATTAAATTTGGATAATTACGAATATATACAAAATGTAGTATTATCATTCTAGGCTTTAATTAGGTTTTGCTAGTAAGTTTTTTGCAGATTTTAAAATCTTCTTTAAAATTCGATTTATTATTTTTCTTTCTTTTCTTAAGTATTTAAATATAAGAGCCTTTGCTTGCTGATCTTCTAAAATAGCTTCGGGAAATTTATTTATCTTATTTTGATAAATAGCAAAATCATTTTTTTCTTTTATACAGTGAGTTCCACTGCCATCAAAACCAATGTTCCTAACCAAAGATTGTACTGGATGAAGTGTTAGTCCTCCTAGCATAAATGTACTCAAATACCAGCGGATATCCCATGTATCTATCTTATGATCAACTTCTGAATTAAGCATTTTAAAGTATGGATATGAGTTGTTAAAGTCAAATGCATACTTAAGAGCTTTGTTACTTTTTAATCTTTCGTGGGCCAGCATATGAGGGTCAAAGTGTTTCCAGGAACGCTGCCACGTTGCCCATCCCCATGAGGTGATGAATGGTAGGAAAATGGCATCTGTCTCTACATCTAGCTGGATAGGATACATATGCCCAGAAATCTCCATGACTCTAGGATGATCGTTATATAGGTCGAGGGCTTTATTCATATAATCCAGGAAGAACGGTGACAGAATTAAATCATCTTCAACCACAATGACTCTACCGTATTTTTCACAGACTTCTGTGACACCACTAATGATGGAGTTAGCACATCCCATATTGCTTTCCCGCTCAGCGATCTGGACGTTTCCACACCACTGTTTACTTCTAACTACTTCTCTGACTTGCCTCACACCTTCCTGGTCTTCTGGTCGTTTAGGACCATCACAAAAAATGAATAAATCACTTTGCTCTGCCCCCTCATTTTGAGTCAAAGATTCGAGGGATTGCCGTGTATGTTCTGGTCGTTTATAAGTGAAGAAAGCAATAGGTGCTCTTTGCATAAAAACTCAATAGTTGCTTTTTCTGGTTAACTTTAGTTATTCAAACAGATTATTTTAAGGTATTGTGATTTTCAAACGATAAAGAAAATCATGATATGAAAGCTGTTCAACCAGATCGTATAAAGGAGTCAAAAACGAATGGATTTCATCGAAAAATCTTGCTTCAACTAGTATATATCGTGGTTGGTACTTTTCAAGATTTAAGCCCATTAATACATCAAGCTCGGACCCTTCAACATCTAAGGAAAAAAAATCTATTGTTGGCAGATAAGGAATTTCATTCAATATAGTTTCGAGGGCGATCGCAGGTACTTTAACAGTATACGATTCGGCAAGACCCTGGCATTTTAAACCATCTTCAAGGTGCTTTTTTTGAGACTCTGAATTTTTCAGCGATCCTTCGGCTACTGACATAAGATTTGCATAATGCATTTCTACAAAACTATTAGTAAATTCTTGAGAAACCAAAGCGTAGTTATAAACTGATGAATGACTTCTTGTGAATTTGCACTTTTCATACAAGCTAGGAATTGCTTCGACTAAAATGCCACGCCAACCTAAAAACTTTTCTAAGTAATAAGTATTACTTTGATTATATCCATCATTTGCACCGACCTCAATAAAGAAACCATTTTGAAAATTTAGATATTTTTCAAGTTTTCTATCTAAGTTATTCAGAGATGGTCTAGAGAATGTTGGATTTCCAAAAGATTCGGATATTTTCCGAAGAATAGTTTTCAATTCACTTTTCATCTAAATTTCTTACAGGGTGTAGGTTTAATGGTCAGATTTAGCTAGATGCTTCGTTATTTAGTTATTATTTAGGATTCTCGATGCTTCAAGCTACCAATTCCATGCACTGGTTGGCGATCGTAAGCAGGACTAAAATTGAAACCTCTCGAAAAGAAGAATGAGGTTGTCCAAGTATAGGAATTAATCGGTCCAAATCCCGTCATGTCTACTTGAATGAGGTCCGATTCTCGTAAAAAATTAGCTGTCTTTTCTTTCCAATCAGAATTATCAAGTACGATCATGCCTGTTTCGCTCAGTTTATCTCTGGCTACAACAGCACATTCATCCCGATGACTACCATCAATTATTATGACATCAAATTTTTTATCGTTATTTGATATAACGTTAATATAGCTTTTCTTGTCATTAAGAAAGTAATAATCAACATTTATTGGCAATTTTATTTTAATTTTGTTATACCATTCCTCATTGTCCTCAACTGATACTAGCGATTTACAACGTCCAGCCCAAAAAATTGATGAATACCCTGAACCATATTCAAATACTTCTTTTTCAGAAAAATCGAGTTGTTTAATATACTCAATAGCTGGGTAGGTGTACCAAGGTATTGAGTTTCCATCTTTATCAATACATACCCAATCTTGGGCTGTTTGAAAATGACCATATTTAAAGTTTAGTATTTGATAAGTTTTAAAAGAGGCACTAAGACCTTTTGGAACTAAATTTGTCAGAATTTTTTTCATGATTTTTTTCGATTTATCAAGCCTAGGTTTGGATGGTAATTAATTATTAGAGATTCCAGATTCACATCTTTAAAAGTATCGCTTTTCTCTACATTAAAAATCTCAAGATTTTCAAATGATTATGAGCGAAAAAATAGCAGTGATTTAATCTGAATTCTAAATATTTTCTGGGTTTTTGGATGAGTGGCATGGATGAAAAATCCGGATAATGCATAAGAGATTACGGTGGCGATCGCCGCACCAGTTCCAGTGTATGCAGGAATCAAAAATAGGTTTAACAGTACATTGGTAATCGCTCCCATCAAAGTTCTGTACATAGAAAGATGATTCAAACCCTCCGCAATAAACCAGGATGATGTGCCAATTCCCATGAAAACAAACAAAGACGCCCAAATGTGAATTGCTAATACTTGTCCTGCCTCTGCATATTCCTTGCCAAATAGGATCGTAATTATTATTTCTGAGAGAAATGTCATTGGCAAAGCAATTACAACAGAAAGCAACGCTAGTAGACGAAGTAATTGTTCTATCCGTCGATAATAGAGAGCTTCACTAGTTTTTTTGGCTGCAAAAATTGAGGGAGAAATCGAAGAGGCGATGACCATCGGGATAAAATACCAAACCTCAGAAATCCGAGCCGCAGCCGAGTAAATACCAACAGCCCGATTCCCCACCATTTCTGCCAGCATAATTTGGTCAATTTTCATGTAAATAATCACAGCCAAACTGGAAAAAATCAGAGGCCAACTCTCTTTGAACAGAGCTTTAGCAATTGGAAAACTCCAACGCCACAACCAAAGTGAGTATCCCTTAATTTTGTAGGCGATCGCCAAACTCACAGCACTCAACGCGAACTCTGCTAAAGTCATCCAGGCAAAAGCAATTAATGGTGCCTGCATCGCGAGCAGAGCAACTTTTAACAGGGTAATGAGTACAAACGCTATATTTTTGGCAAGTACAGTGTACTTTGACTGCATTTGAGACTGAAACCAAAGGTTGATCGTGTCAAATGCCTGAAAAATTCCTGCTGCTGCCAAACTTGCTACCAACCAGATAGTTAGCTTTTCATCATGCCGTAACAAGCAAATGGAGCCAACTGCTAACAAAAGAGATACAACCCCACCAAACAATTTGAGCCAGAAAGCTGTCCCTAAAATTTGCTCTTGACCCCAAGAGTCAAGCACAATATGGCGGACTACTACGCTGTCTAACCCCAAACTAGCAAGCGGACTGAACAGTGCTACAAAGGCAGTGGCATAGTTAAACAGACCATACTGCTGCGCTCCCAAGTAGCGGGCGATCCAAATCCCCACAACTAACCCAACACCCAGACGAAGAATTTGGTCAGCGAAAAGCCAACCTGTATTTGCAATAATTGTTCGCGCTTCAGGACCAAGTTTCCGACCAAATGACAATAACTTCTGAATGTTGTACTTACCTAGCATGAAGCTCAAATATGCTGTTTCTTTGACTGAAAACTGTCTGCGGCTACCTGTGTATTTTTACTGAATTGGGAGCTGATTCCTCCGAGTTGTGGCAGAGCCGTTTTTTTCGTAGTAATAATTGGAGTAGTAACCGTAGCTGCCTCCTCCGATTTCCCCATTCACTACCATTCCCAAAACCCGCTGCTGAGACTGCTCCAACAGTTTCTTCGTGGCAGTAGCTGCCGTAGATTTCACCATGCCAGAACGCACAACCAGCAATATCCCATCTGCCAGTTTGCCCAAGATCATAGCATCAGCAAACATACATAATGGAGGAGTGTCGATAATTACAAAATCATAATCTCTGGCAGCTTCTGCGATCAATGAAGCCATCCGCTGTGAATCCAGTAAAGCTACTGGGTTAGGCGAAATTGTGCCACATGTTAACACCTCCAAGTTAATCAGTGCTTCTTGAGCAGTGGTTTGCAACTCAGTCTGACCCACTAAGACATTGCCAAGCCCCGCCATGTTGGGTAGTTCCCAAATTTGCCGTTGACGGGGGTGACGCATGTCCGCATCCAGCAATAGAACTCGGCGTCCCATTTGCGCTGTAGCTACCGCCAAGTTAGCTGCAACGTAAGACTTACCCTCAGATGGAATTGAGCTAGTCACCACAATCACTTTCAGTGTTTTATCAGAGACTGTGAAACCCAAGTTAGCTACGAGCATCTCAAAGGCTGCATTTACTGGCGAAAAGGGATTGTTGAGTACAGGCAGTTCTAATTTATGCTGACCAACCAGTGAGGCTTTTTGAGCATATAGAGGAATCGTACCCAGCAAGGGATAGCGCAAAAGCTCGTTGGCTTCTTCCACCGTCTTCACAGATTTATCCACACTTTCTAGCATGAGAGCCGTCCCCACAGCCAGTATAATTCCCAAAAATCCGCCCAGTGCCAGGTTTAAGGCAATTCGGGGGGAAATTGGCTTTTTGGGAACTAAAGCCTCTGAGACGACCCGCGCATTACCAACATTCTGGTTCTCCACGACCTGAACTTCTTGCAATCGCTTGAGCATTTGTTCATAGGTCACTCGCGCCACCTGCTGCTGTCGCTCTAGCTGTTGCTGTCTTTGTTGGAGTCGGGGTATATCTCCTAACCGTGCGTGGAAAAGCGAGAATTCCTTCGTCAAGACTCTTACTTGATTTTCCAATCCTAACCGTTCTACCTGTGACTGCACGAGATTAGCAGTCAGAGTCTGCTTCAGTTCTCCAATCTGCAAATTCTGCTCTGGCACAACCTGAGAATTGCTAAGGGTTTTGGCGACTCGCTGTTCCAGTTGCTCTCTGAGAGCTTGTTCTTTGCCGATCAGATTGAGGATAATTGGGTGTTCATTTTGAAAGCGAGACCGCTCCACAGCTAACTGGTCTTGTACCTTCTGGTACTCGGTTAGCAGTTGCTGCACACCATGAGATTGACTTAAGGTGTTAAGACCCACCGCCTGCTGTGTATTCAATTTCAATTGACTTTGTATCGCTTGAGAGCGAGATGTAGCATCTGCCAATGCAGCTTGAGCTTTGGTTATCTGGTTTGATAACTCACTCAGCCTTTCCACCCCTGTCTTTGCTTCTTGGTCTAGGGCAACAACACTGTTTTCTTCTTTAAACCGACGCAATGCAGCTTCTACTGCCACAACTCTTTTCTCAATATCAGGTAACTGGTTGCTCAAAAATTCCCGCGCTGCTGTTGCCGATGCTCGGTTTGTGCGAATATTGTTCTCTAGGTAATCTCCCATCAAAAAATTGATCACCGCTGTTGCTTGTTGGGGATCGGTACTGGAGTAGGAAAGTGCCATCACATCCGTACCCCTGATACTCTTGAGCTTCAATTGTTTGAGAAACGCATCAATTGTCAAGAGTTTGCCTGTCTGATCCTTTAACTGGAAATGGGTAATCGTTTTCTGGATAATAGCATTTGAGCTAATAACTTCTGCTTCTGTATCCAAGGGGTTACTGAGGGTCGTCACACTGCTTAATTGTCCGACCTGTTCATTCAGACCTGTTAAGGAAGAGACACCATTCTGCTTGTTAAAAAGTAGCTTACCTTGTGCTTCGTAAATCGGTTTTTGCATGAAGGTGATTAACCCTGTCAGTCCAATCACAGATCCCATGACAACCGCTATGAGCAGCCAACGCCTTTTCAGGATCAGCCAGTACTGTTGGAAATCAACTGAGTCTCGGTCTTCTTGGTGAGAAGGCATAGTTATAGTGAATGTAATGAATGCGATGATAATTAAGTATGGGCGCTCCTCTTCAGTCCTTAATTTGAGTGCGATTTACAATCAACAAAACAATCTATATATATTTATCAGCTATTTTTTCCGGAATGGCTTACGTATTTTTACTAATTTTTTTATTTTTGATGTCTAAATTTATTACGTAATTTACACATTGTTCCTGACCTGCATAAGGGTTAAAAAAGAACTAGCGCGTAGGCAGGCATATCAGCTGATTTTTTGAGTCTGACGCTAAACATTTCAGATTTAGTACTGCTGAATTGCGGTTTTGTCAGGCTTTCCAGTCAATCTACCTGATGCTAGTGAGCAAGCAATAAACAAAAATGAATACTGCCCTTTCTCTGAGAAATCAAAGAAATAAGTTACATCAAATCCAAAATATCCTGCCTGTATTGCTTTTATTAGGGGATATTCTTGGCTTAGTTTTCAGTTTGACGCTAGCCCTGTGGTTGCGTTTGGGTCAATTACTTGATTGGTTTGATCCTATTGTTTATGTATTTGTCCCACTGGAACTCATGGGGCTTTATCTGGCAGACACTTACTATCCAGATACCCAAATTGCGGGTTTGCGGACTCCAGCCCGCATCCTCATCTGCAATGTCATCGTTAGTGCGTTAGCCGCAGCCATCTTTTACCTGACTGGTGTTTGGGGGAAAGATCCCCTCGCCGGACGCTTAATTTTGCTTTTCAGTCTAGGAACATTTACAATCTGGGCGGTGATGTCACGCCTCTGGGCAGTCAAGTGGATGCGATCGCACTCCCAGCAAAGTCGTTGGCTGATGCTGGGTGCAGGCGAGACAGCTATCCAATTTGGACAAACCTTCCTAGACTACAACTCGTTGGGACGGTTGTTTGTCCTAGCTGACGCTGGTCAAGATCCAACTCAATTAACAGAGAGTCGTCTGAATTGCGTAGGTAGTCTCAATGACTTATCAGCATGGAGTCAAGAGTCTTGGTCGGGGGTAGTCGTGGCAACTCAAATGGACTTATCCAATATAGGTGTGCGGCAGTTGATGCAAATGCGACTCAAAGGTATCCCAGTTTATCTGCTCCTAGATATTTACGAAACCTTGTGGTACAAACTCCCCTCATCCCTATTACAAGATAGTTGGTTGGCTTTTAGTGCTGGTTTTAACCTGTTGCCTGCTGGCATAAGTCTGAAGCTGAAGCAGTTTGCAGACATAATAGTGGCGGGGCTGTTACTTTTGGTACTTTCTCCACTCATGCTGCTCGTAGCACTGGTAATTAAGCTAGATAGTCCAGGTCCAGTGTTCTACACTCAGGTACGGACAGGTTTGCACCGCAAGCCATTTCAGGTTTACAAATTCCGCTCTATGTATCAGGACGCCGAAAAGCGGGGGGCGCAGTGGGCGCAGATGCGCGATCCTCGCATCACCAGAGTAGGAAACTGGCTACGCCTGAGCCGAATCGATGAACTACCACAGATTTTAAATGTACTCCGGGGGGAGATGAGCCTGATTGGGCCGCGTCCAGAGCGACCGGAGTTTGATGTCAAGCTTAAACAAGAGATTCCCTACTATGACTTGCGCTACTTGGTTAAACCGGGAATCTCAGGCTGGGCACAGGTGATGTATCCTTACGGCGCATCAGTTGAGGATGCCTACGAAAAGTTAGCTTACGACCTCTACTACATCAAAAATTATTCCTTCTGGTTGGATTTAGCGATCGCTTTCAAAACCGTTCGAGTTGTTTTGTTAGGTAAAGGTAGATGAACAAAAAAGTTTTAGTGACTGGCGGTGCAGGCTATATCGGCTCCCACGTTGTGCAGCAACTTAGCGAAGCGGGCTATGACTTAGTTGTGTACGACAATTGTTCTACGGGTTCACCAACGGCGGTGCTGTATGGTGAGTTGATTATTGGCGATTTAGCGGACACAGACCGTCTTTACCAAGTATTTGCCAAGCATCAATTTAGTGCAGTGCTGCACTTTGCCGCCAGTCTAATTGTGCCAGAATCGGTTATCCATCCCCTCGATTATTACGCCAACAACACCCGCAATACCTTAAATTTGCTCCGTTGCTGTAGTGTGATGGGCGTTAACCAGATAATCTTTTCCAGTACAGCTGCTGTCTACGGGCAACCCACGGAAAATCCAGTAACAGAGTCCGCCCCAACACTGCCGATTAACCCCTACGGACGCTCAAAGCTAGTGAGCGAATGGCTGATTTCCGACTACGGGAAAGTTTCTCAATTGCGCTACGTAATTCTACGGTATTTCAATGTTGCAGGAGCCGATTCCGCTGGCAGATTGGGGCAGATGTCACGGGAGGCATCTCACTTAATTCGAGCTGCTTGTGACGCGGCACTCAAGCGCAAACCGGGAATGCGAATTTTTGGCACTGATTTTCCCACACCAGATGGAACGGGGATTCGGGACTATATCCACGTTGAAGACTTAGCAGCAGCGCACCTAGATGCTTTGCGCTACTTGGAGCAAGGTCAGGAAAGTCAAATTCTCAACTGCGGCTATGGGCAAGGCTACAGTGTGCGGCAAGTGATCGAACGGGTAAAGGCAATTTCTGGAGTAGATTTCCCTGTACTCGAAACCGACCGTCGGACTGGAGACCCAGCCTGTGTCACCGCTAGTGCAGATAAAATCCGCGAAATACTCGGCTGGCAACCCAAATATAACAACCTGGATCAGATTGTATACACCACCCTGAATTGGGAAATGCAGCGCGAAGGGTTGATACGCGTTGCATAGATTCTTAAATCCCACAATTGCCGTATTTTTCATCATACCTCCCAATTTTTGTCAGGAGTTTGTTAGCAGACGAGCCAAGTTACCCCTGCTGTTGCTGATGTTACCGGCAATGCTGGTGATGGTGCTAGATTTATTCTAGGTGTTCGTTTTGGCTACTCTTTCTAAATCCTTTGGGATAAACACAATGATTAATATTAAACATTTTCCATTTCATCTGATTCTAAACTTTAGTTTTGGATCGGCTTTCATACTTTGCCAAACATCGCTGCCAGCTCAAGCCCAAAAGGGCAACCAGTCAGATGTCACGGGTGCGATCGTTACATCTAGCGAAGTCGCAGGCGGTACTTTTGCCCCCGAACCAACTGCGGGAAGGGGTCGAGTAGCATTTACCAACAATACCGTCCGATCTGCTGTCAATCAAGCCGCTCGGAATATAGTCAATCAGCTGAGTATAAATGCGATTACTTTACCAGCCGGGAACCCTATCCCTGCAGGCACACAGCAAATTTTGCTAAATGTTCTGACAGCACCAATATCTGTGCAGGTGAATGCAGGTAGTGGGCAAATTACGAACGCATTAAGTAGCGTGCAGGCTGGTTCTACAAACAACCTAGCAGCTCAGCAATTAGTGAATAGCTTGCAAGGTTTGCTGAAAACTAATTCAGCATCGCCAGGACAAGTTAGTAGTGTGCAGGGTGATTCTACAAACAACCAAGCATCTCAGCAATTAGTGAATAGTTTGAAAGGTTTGCTGAAAACTAATTCAGCATCGCCAAGACAAGTTAGTAATGTGAAAGTCAATCCAAATCAATTAGTGGCAGCAGTGAAAGCTTATAATAATTTAATTAATGCTAGCTCTGCACAGTTTCTAAATAATCCGCCACCTGAACTACTAGGTATTCGCTCGGTACTGTCGCAATTGATTAATACTTTATATTGATTCGCGAACGGTTAAATATTTCCTTCCTTTGAGGTCAGGATAGTGCTTTTTTGGGGCAATAGGTAAATTGCCCCAGAAATCAGCGTCAAAGCGACAGAAACCCAGAAAGCAATCAGGGAAGGTAATTGCCACACTTCAGGTAAAGGAGCAATCAGGAGTGCGATCGCCACTATTTGACTGACAGTTTTGAGTTTGCCCCAAATATTTGCTCCTGTAATCGTAGTTTGACTGACACGCCAACCTGCGATCGTTAACTCCCGTCCTAAAATCAAAAACACCGACCAAGCAGGAACTTGTCCCAATTCAATTAAAGCCAGTAACGGTGCAAGTACCAGCAATTTATCCACTAAGGGGTCAAGAAACTTACCTAATTCGCTTTCTAAGTTGAGTTTCCGGGCTAAATAGCCATCTAACCAATCAGTCAGCGCTGCCACAATAAAAATTGCCAAACATACCCATCGCGCTTGGGTTGTAGGATTATGTAATCCATAAAGCAGAAATGGTAATGCTAGAAGGCGAGAAAAAGTAATCCAGTTAGGTATAGTCATAGGATTGTTGGTTGTTAGTTGTTGGTTGTTAGTTGTTGGTTGTTGGTTGTTGGTTGTTGGTTGTTGGTTGTTGGTTGTTAGTTGTTAGTTGTTAGTTGTTAGTTGTTAGTTGTTAGTGGTTGTTCGTTGGTTAATGTTTGGTGCTAATGGAGAGTGGGGAATAGGGACTCGTTATTTTTGACAACTAACCACTAACCACTAACCACTAACAATACTATGACTGAACAAACAGATACCCAAGTACGAATAGAGCGCGATTCAATGGGCGATCGCCAAATCCTTAGTAGCGATTACTACGGTATTCAAACGCTGCGAGCAATAGAGAATTTCCCCATCGGTGGAAATGTTTTTATCTTTGCGCAAGGTATCCTTTTAGGGTTAAGATAGAAAAGACAGCAATCCATCCCATATGAGCGAAACTGTCTACATAGAAACCAGTATCTTAGGCTACCTCACAGCCAGACCAACCAAAAACCTGATCCTAGCTGCAAACATTGAGGTAACAAGAGATTGGTGGGAGTTTCGCCGAAGGGCTTTCACTCTCTACGTCTCGGAGGCAGTTTTGAATGAGGTAGCACTGGGCGACGCAGAAATTGCGGTGAGTCCAGCGCGCATGAGGCGGGTTTCCCGCGCCCCGGCGACAGGCGTTCCCGAAGATCTCAACGTCTGGAGAACCTGCGCGATTTTCCATCACTGGAACTAAATCAGGCGGTACGAGGCTTAGCAGCACAATTTCTCACACGAAGCAATCTTCCCCCTAAAGCTGATGTCGATGCGATCCACATTGCAGCAGCTACTGTCCACGGTATGGATTACCTGTTAACGTGGAACTGCAAGCATATTGCCAACGCGCAAATTCAAAGAAAGCTTGCAGAAATCAGCCTCGATTTTGGACACCAGTTACCAATTATCTGTACCCCTTACGAATTACTGGGAGATTAATTTATGTGGCAAGACGAGATTGTAGAGGAAATCCACCGAATTCGTGAAGAATATGCCAAGTCCTTCAACTATGACTTGGACGCAATATTTGTAGATTTGCAGAAGAAGCAGGCTGAAAGCGGGAGAGAAGTTGTAAGCTTGTCGCCAAAAAGTGGTCTAACTAAGCGTTGGAGCCGACCGACCAAAAGCGATAGCTGAAAGGCGATCGCATCTTTCAAGGTTAGTCCACTCCCAATACTGCTCGGAAAGAGCGAAAATAAGAAACCCCAACGGGAAAGCCAGGATCGCCCCGTTGGGGCTTGGTCATTGCGAACTCCGTGAAGCAATCCCAAAGCCCTGCGATTACTTCCCAAGCGCTTCGCTTCATTCGTAATGACGTTGTGTAATTAATTCTGTCTAACTACTTATCAGATGCGGCGGACAAAGGCGATCGCAACTATTGTTTTGGGCAGTCGGAAGATTGCAGTTACGCCTGTAGCGGTGTCCTCAACAGGATTTGCCATTAGGTTTATGTGATTTATTTTATTGCCACTGCGATCGCTCTGCAAAATGTTGCTGGGGTTATGCATTACAATGGAAAAGTTAAACCTAAAATTTCAACGAGAGAAATTATGCTATCTGTTAACAAAAAAATCGTGACAGATGAAGCAATGCATCCAGTTGAGGTTTTGATTGATTATCAAGACTGGCTTCTAATTGAAGAAATCTTGAAAGTCTATCAAGCGCAGCCAGAAACAAATTTTGATTTAAACCAATATGCAGGCGTCATCAAATTAGACCAAGATCCTTTGGAATATCAGCAGCAAATCAGGGATGAATGGAGCTAATGCAGCCATATCTTATTAGATACAAACATAGTTTTATATTTTCTAGGAGGTAAGTTAGTTAACCCTCTGCCATCAGGAAATTATTCGATTTCAGGAATTACTGAAATCGAGTTGTTATCTTATCCTGCCATCAGTTCAGACGAAGAAAAACGAATTATTAGTTTTTTGAATCGAATTACAGTAGTTGGCATTGATAAAAATATTAAAAATCTCACAATATCACTAGGTAATCCAGTTAGGGTTTGGTAATGAACAGGAGAAAAGTATCCCACTTCCTTTTTAAGAGTAACCGATTTTGGTTGCTGTTACTTTTAACTGGATTACTCGTGTTCGTGTGTGTTATTCCTGTGAGGCTGACGATCGCCCTATATCAAGTTCCTGTACCGCAGGCAATTTTTGTACTGGGGGGTGATTCAGACCGGATGGAGTTTGCAGCAGAGTTTTGGCAAGATCACACTAATTTAGATATTTGGGTTTCTGATTACCCTTGGAACCAGGATTTTAATCGCCGGATTTTCCAGCAGTTTGGTGTGACAAATGAGCGGTTACGGTTCGATGGTCGGGCTACGGATACTGTGACAAATTTCACGACTCTGGTAGGAGATTTTGCCACACAGAAGTTACATAATATTTATCTGATTACGTCGGATTATCATATGAGGCGAGCAAGGGCGATCGCAACTATTGTCTTGGGTCGTCGGGGGATTGTGGTTACCCCTGTGGCGGTGCCTTCAGGGGGGGACAAGTCAGAATCTCTGGTGCGAGTGTTGCGAGATTGTGGGCGATCGGTTTTGTGGATTTTAAGTGGGCGGAGTGGTGCTAGTTTTAATCTGCGTTTCAGATAATTTTGATGGAGTAGCGCACACCTGCTTGAGCAGCTAGGTTGACTACAATAGACATCGCCGAAAATTAATTATGCGTTCCGTGAAATCCTTGTAGAGACGCGACGCCAGAAGCGATGAGGGAAAGCCGTCATTCCCGCACCGATCGCCGATCGCGTCTCTACAGGGATTTCAGGTAACGCATAATTAGTTTCCACCAGATGTCTAATGTTTATCTGATTACGTCGGATTATCATCTGAGGCGAGCAAGGTAGTCGGGGGATTGCGGTTAAGCCTTTGGCGGTGTCTTCACGCGCAAGACAAGTCAGAATCCCTGGTGCAAGTGGTGCGATCGCTCAGCAAAATGTTGCTTTGTCTACTAGTACGAGATCGCACCATTAAGTTAGCATCAAATAGTTGCCGTGGTTGCACTTGGATGGTAGAGCATTCTGTGGTATGGTCTTTAGCTGGACGAACCGGAGCCAGTTTTAACCAGTAGAGCTTGTCTCGCTGCTTGATGATGAGTTTCTGACTAAACGAAAAAAGCAATTAAAGCTGAGGTATCAACAATAATTTGTTGGTTGGTCATTTTTTAATATAAAATTTTGTCAATATGTTCAGCATAGTTAGTTGATTTTCCTGCTTCCCGATCTTCAACGACAAATTGAGATTCAGGGTGAGGAATTTCTAAACTACCACATAATTCCCAAGTTCTTGTTTTAGTGATGTTTGGGTTTTCTGTTTCTAAATAATTTTCTAATGCTTTAAGAAAAATATCTTGTAGAGACTCTTGTTTAGTGTCTATGCGTGACATGAGTTCATCAGGAATTTCTAGGGTTATTTTATTCATGGTATTGCCTCGATATTAATTGGTATGCTTTGTTTCCGTTGGTTGGGAAGCCAGCGCTCTATGTCGGGTTTCCAGCAACTCACGGGGACTGGCGTTTGAACTGCTGTGAAACTCAACACCACTATAAGTTTAGAAGGTTATTCCCAAGAAAACAACGGCTATGTTTCAGAGTCGGGATACAGATACTGTGACAAATTTCACGACTCTGGTAGGAGATTTTGTTACATCAGGTTACAATGGAAAAGTTAAACCTAAAATTTCAACGAGAAAAATTATGCTATCGTGCAAATATTGAAGGCTGAGATCCTTTATTGGTCGTTGAGAAACCCGGTTTTTTAGGTCTTATTGAGAATGGTGCAAGATCTGAGTTAGGAGACTTGTCCCCAGTCAACTCAGTTCTGGTTGAAGCCTTCTCCTGTCGAGTCTAAAATGTTACTAGAATTAAGGAGGTAATCCAGTTAGGGTTTGGTAATGAACAGGAGAAAATTATCCCGCTTCCTTTTTAAGAGTAACGGATTTTGGTTGGTGTTACTTTTAACTGGATTACTTGTATTCGTGTGTGTTATTCCTGTGAGGCTGACGATCGCCCTATATCAAGTTCCTGTACCGCAGGCAATTTTTGTACTGGGGGGTGATTCAGACCGGATGGAGTTTGCGGCAGAGTTTTGGCAAGATCACACTAATTTAGATATTTGGGTTTCTGATTACCCTTGGAACCAGGATTTTGATCGCCGGATTTTCCAGAAGTTTGGTGTGACAAATGAGCGGTTACGGTTCGATGGTCGGGCTACGGATACTGTGACAAATTTCACGACTCTGATTGGAGATTTTGCCACACAGAAGTTACATAATATTTATCTGATTACGTCGGATTATCATATGCGGCGAGCAAGGGCGATCGCAACTATTGTCTTGGGTCGTCGGGGGATTTTGGTTACCCCTGTGGCGGTGCCTTCACGGGGGGACAAGTCAGAATCTCTGGTGCGAGTGTTGCGAGATTGTGGGCGATCGGTTTTGTGGATTTTAAGTGGGCGGAGTGGTGCTAGTTTTAATCCGCGTTTGAGATAATTTGGACTTTGCTATTTGCAAATATGTCCGGAAAATAGAGCATGCTGCATAAAGTATGGAAAATCAAATGATTGTCATCTCGTAATTTCATTCGAGAAATCAAAACCAGTCACGCGCCCCAATTCGCTCGTCTAAGGTAACAAGTCAAAAGTCAAACATTTTGCCCCATAAATAAATACATTCGCATGTAATAAAGACGTAGTATTTCTTGCGGCACTCCTCGTGAAATACATTTTTTTCTTTTTACATAAATAAATTTAGGGGCTTGTACCTTTTTCTTTCTGGTCATACAGTTACGTAGGACTTGAACCACGATGTAAATTTCTCTAATCCTACTTCAATTGGTGTACTCGGTCTGAACCCGACATCTCGAACGAGATCATCAACATCGGCGTATGTGATTGGAACGTCACCTGGCTGCATTGGCAAAAAATTTTTCTGTGCTTTTTTCCCCAAATGACTTTCTAGCACTTCAATAAAGTGTAGTAGTTCTACGGGTTGATTGTTGCCGATATTATAGATTTTGTAAGGAGGAATGCTCGCATCTAAATCTGGTGTAGGGATTTTATCAATAACCCTCACCACACCTTCAATAATATCGTCGATGTAAGTAAAATCTCGTTGCATCTTGCCATCATTGAATACGTTAATTGGTTCACCTGCCAAGATTGATTTTGTAAAGGAATAGTAAGCCATATCAGGACGACCCCAAGGTCCATATACCGTAAAAAAGCGTAGTCCTGTAGCTGGAAGGCAATACAGATGACTATAGGTGTATGCCATCAGTTCATTAGCTTTTTTTGTAGCGGCATAGAGGCTGATGGGACGATCAACATTGTCGTTTACAGAAAAGGGGATCTTGGTATTGGCTCCGTATACGGAACTTGAAGAAGCAAACACTAGATGTTTGACTTGGGAATGACGGCAACCTTCTAGAATATTAATGAAACCGCCTAGATTGCTATCAGTGTAGGCATGGGGATTTTTGATGGAGTAGCGCACACCTGCTTGAGCAGCTAGGTTGACTACAATATCAAACTGATGATCTCTAAATAATTTAGCTATACTTTCTCGATCTGCTAAGTTTAATTTATAAAAGCTAAAATTCTCATTTTCCTTTAGTTGCTGAAGCCGATCGCATTTGAGTTTAACATCGTAATAGTCGTTTAAATTATCTAAGCCTACAACGGTATCGCCTTTAGATAGCAGTTTTTGACACAGGTAAAAACCAATGAAACCTGCTACACCTGTAACTAGAATAGAACTCATAGTCTTACTTGTTTTTCTTAATTTTGTCTACTAGTACGCGATCGATTTGTTGCACCATTAAGTTAGCATCAAATAGTTGCCGTGGTTGCACTTGGATCGTAGAGCATTCTGTGGTATGGTCTTTAACTAGACGAACCGGAGCCAGTTTTAACCCACTTTTGGAATAATTTTGACTTTCTCTAATCACATCTTGCACCAGTTGCAATAACGCTATTTTTGTAGGGTGGGCATTGCCCACCATTGACCGATCAGGCCTATTTTTACGTTGGTGGGCAGTGCCCACCCTACCCTTATTGAGAATGGTGCAAGATATCAGTCTACCAACTACTAACTCTTAAAACTTTATGCCTAAATAGCTGATAAGCATATCCAGAAAAATGAGCGATCGGCATAGTCAGTAAAGTGATTCCGCAGTCAAACCAGCGACTTACAAATGAGGGCATTTCCTCTTCGCTACCTCGCCAAAATTCTTCTTTAAATTTACGGCGGTATTTCCAATTTAGTCGCAAACTATCTAAAAAAGGTAATAGAATACCCTGAGGAATGAGTTCTATTATAGGTAGTCCTAAGTGGGGTAAAAATAAATCGATGAATGCCATGAAGATTGTGATGGATAGTACTAAAAATGGTAGTTTCCCCCTCAGTTGCAATCGATTTGAGTGTTTTGTACTTGTTAGATAGCGTCCTCTTCCGTATTTAAAGTATTGAATGCATAGAGATTTCCATGTTTTTCTCGGATAGTACCAGACGCGAATTTTTGAACTGATATAGATTGCTTTGTCGCTTTTATTAAGTAATTTTTGGTTTAATCCAGCATCCTCATTAGTCATTTGTGTAGTATCAAATCCACCAACATCAAGTAATGCTTGTCTCCAAAAGCATCCTATATAAACTGTGTCTGCATACCCGTCATAATTAGCATCTCGATATTTTGCCCCACCACTACCTAAAATACTTTTGGAAGCAAGGGTAACTCCAGCCTGGAATGGAGTTTTGGCAACAAAGCGCTGCGCTCCTCCGACGTTGAGGGCTTTAGATTCTAATAAAGCCTCTACGCATCTTTCTATATAGTCTGGTGCGTAATCTGAGTGAGCATCGGCTCTGAGAAAGATATCGCCTGTGCATTCTTTTAATATCAGATTCATAGCGGTAGACTGGATTTTTAAAGGATTGTGTAGGAGCTTGACCCTTGAATCTTCTAAGGATAATCTTTTGATTATATCTTGTGTCCCGTCAGTGCTACCACCATCTGCGATCAAAATTTCAATTAAGTTTGGATATTTCGTTGATAAGAAACTTTGGATGACTCGTTCTATATTGTCTGATTCGTTGTAAGTGGGAATGGCTACAGTTACGGCATGATGATTCTTGCCATCATAATTTATATCACACATATAAACATAAACTCAAGTATTTTACTTTCTGTGCATCAAAGTTGTTTTTCATATATTTATGACATAATAAATTTAATTGATTGACTCGTAATGCTGCTTAGCAGTAATCGTTTTTGACCATTGTTCCTGAAGATTTTTAATAATGAGATCGAGATCAAAACTAGCTTGAAGATGCTGATAAGCAATTTCAGACATCTGATTCATCTTTTCTGGATTTAGAAAAGCTTGATGAATTTTCCTGACCGCACTGTCGATATCACCAGCTTGGACAATATAACCATGTACTTTATCAGTAACAAGTTCTTCAATGCCCGGTGTATGACTTACAACACATAAACAGTTACAAGCCATTGCTTCCTTCACTACATTTGGAAGTCGTTCTGCCTTGTAAAATGACATAAATAGAAAAATTTCCGCTACAGCCATCTCTTCAAAGATTTCATTGTGAGTAACGAAACCTCGAAAGTCAACAGCATGGCTAATCCTAAGAGAGTGAGCTTTAGCTTCTAACTTTTTTCGTTCTGGTCCATCTCCTAAGATTACAAGAGATGCATCAGGCCAATCGCTCAAAACTTGGCTAAAAGCTTTCAATACATCATCAAATCCCTTATCCGGAATTAATCTTCCCGCAGTAACAATACGTCGCTTAACTTTCTCTTTTTTAGCTGGGATCTTGTTGAAATCAACCCCATGGTAAGATAATAAAATATTCTTTTCTGATATACCATATTTTGTAATTTCTGGAATATTTGCTGCTGTAATTGTTTGAATTAGATCGGCATTCCGAGCAACTGAGCCAGTATAAGAATCCTTAGAGTTAAACTCTGAATAATAAACGTCATGAGCAACAAATGATATTGATACAACGATTTGCGGTAGTTTGCTTTGTATCAAGTATCCCATCAGAGAAGGAAAATGAGACCAGTATAAATGAACAACATCTGGATTATGTCGTCGGGCAAAATCATATATCTGTAGACTGCGAGGAACAAGGATTAAGCTCTTAAAGAGATTAAAAGGTCTTCTCCAAGAATGTTTTAATATCCATAAAATAAAATTAATTAAGAGTAGTGGTTGTGTTAAACCTACCAACAGTCCATGCAGAGTATCCATCATGGAGTTATGGGTAATCCATATGTTTGTTAACCCTCGCTCTACTACTAGCTGTGAAAATAGTCGATGTTTAGGGCGAAGACCGTGTACCGCGATTTTAACGCCAGATCTTTGCAAAGCAATAACATCATTACAAGCAAAGGTTTCTGAAGTAAGTGGAAATCCCATAGTGATGATCCAGATTTTCATTGCTACAATTGCATCGTTCAAGATTTAAAAAGGTTAATTATTTAGAAAAAACTACGTTACTGACACAAGATTGAAATGGACAGGTTGTGAAGCTCGAATTCTGAACATTAAAAACGTGGTTAAAAATGATGTTCAAACCATGCTTGAAACATCAGAATGTTCCACAAACTATATTGCCAGTCTCGAACACCTGACAGATGCTCAGTCCATCTTTGGCGAATGGGCTGTGGGTTAAAGAATCCTTCTGACTGCAAGCGTCGCTCATCTAACAGCGTCTCTGCCCAATCGCGTAATGGACCGCGCAACCAGTCACCGATTGGCACACCAAACCCCATTTTGGGACGATCTATCAAATGCGGTGGAATATAGCGGTACAAAACTTGGCGCAACAACCACTTAGTCTGGCTTTGTCGAATTTTCATTGAATGGGGAAGTTGCCAAGCAAACTCCACAACACGGTGATCTAATAAGGGAATTCGCCCCTCTAAACCGACTCCCATACTGGCTCGATCGAGTTTTACCAAAATATCGTCGGGCAAATAGGTTTCTGTGTCGAGGTACATCATCCATTGAGTAAACTCTGGTAAGGTTGCCCAATGTTGCTGAGTATTGAAGATTGTTTGAGGTTCTTTCCCACCAATTACAACTGCTGACGGTTCAAGCCAGTCGGAATCTAACTCCATATATAGAATTTCTCGAGTTTCAGCCCTCAAAACCTCAGAAACCCAGTTGAGTTTGTAGCCCAATTTGATTAATTTGGGTCTGGTAAGTGATGCTAACCGCCCATCATTAGAGCTTCGTCCCCAAGTTTGTGACTCTAAACTGGTTAAGGCTTGGGCAACAGTTTGACGAATTGTTGTGGGTATCCAACTCACTGTTTGCCAGAGGCTTTGTCCCCGCAAGTAACGTCCGTATCCGCCAAACAACTCATCACCACCATCGCCTGACAAACTTACCGTCACGTATTGCTTGGCGAGTTGTGAAATCAGAAAGGTAGGAATTTGCGAGACATCTGCAAAGGGTTCATCGTAAAGCGTTGGGAGCTTAGGAATCGTCGCCTGCGCTTCTTCTGGCGTGACATACAATTCAGTATGGGCTGTACCAAGGTGCTGGGCGACTGCTTTTGCGTATTGCGCCTCATTGTAGGTATCGTCCTGGAATCCAATGGTGAACGTTTTAATCGGTTGACTACTCTGAGCCTGCATCAGCGCCACCACAGTGGAGGAGTCAATGCCACCGGATAGAAATGCACCTAGAGGAACATCCGCAACCATGCGTAGTCCAACGGCATCCCGCAACAATGAGTCGAGATGGATGATGGCATCTTGTTCTGAGCCGATAAACGGATCGGCAATGCCGGATTCTGCCACTGCTTTAATAGACCAGTAAGATTGGGGTAAAGCATGATGCGCTTCCCCCTGCCAACTGAGTGTCGTTCCGGGGGGCAGCTTATAAATTCCTTTGTAGATAGAATGGGGGGTAGGGATATATTTCAATCGCACCAACGATGTTAAGGCATCCCGATTGATCTCTGGTTGAAATTTGGGATGGGTTGCTAGGGCTTTTAATTCTGAAGCAAAAACGAGAGTTTGTCCTAACCAGCCATAGTACAATGGCTTTTCCCCCAGGCGATCGCGCCCTAGATGCAATACCCGTTCTTGACGATCCCACAGGGCAAAAGCAAACATGCCGTTGAACCGTTGAATCGCAGGTTGTAGTCCCCATTGGCAAAAACTCGCCAGCATGACTTCGGTATCAGAATGTCCTCGAAATAAGTACCCTAATCGCTGTAACTCCTGCCTTAGCTCTAAGAAGTTGTAGATTTCCCCATTAAAAACAAGGACATAGCGACCATTAGCGGAGATCATTGGTTGATGCCCCTCTGGGGAGAGATCTAAAATTGCTAAACGTTGATGTCCGAGAGCGATACCTGCGGATGCGTCAACCCAACTGCCGGAGTCGTCTGGTCCTCGATGCCGGAGAGTGCGTGTCATCCGCTCAACGATCGCTTGCAAGGAGTCAGAATTAATTTGTGCTGTTGGGTCTATAAATCCAGTAATTCCACACATTTGTTGAACCAGTAAATTGCTTTTGTGAATGAGTTGTGCATCAATCTAAACCATCTATCTATGCATTACACTGCTAGACAATACTTTAACTCCACGTTCTGTTAAGCCACCGATTCTATTGGGAAGAGTTTGACTATTTGCACTCATCACAACCATCAATGCAAAAGAAATTAAGATATCACGATCGTCTAAAACTGTATGACTAAAAAAACTCCACAAAAAAATAGAACTAGCAAAAACAATACTAAGTTTTTGTGCCTCGCCCCTAGCGCGGTGAATGACAGCATAAACTGCTAATGGCAGAATTAGAATACCACACGCACCATACTCTGCCAAATGTAGTACGTACATGTTGTGAGTAGAGATGTGAAAACCAGTTGTATTTGGATCAAAGGTTGCTCCAATTCCATAACCAAAAATCGGACGATCCAGAAACATCTC
This sequence comes from Stigonema sp., assembly GCA_965249805.1. Lineage (GTDB taxonomy): Bacteria > Cyanobacteriota > Cyanobacteriia > Cyanobacteriales > Nostocaceae > Stigonema. The sequence goes on along the minus strand of CBDFMX010000002.1, from coordinate 440,235 downwards.
CCAACCCTTTCTCGCGACTTCCTGACGGTCTATCGCTGATTCATCTTCCAAAGTTGATCTATCCATTATGCCTGTTAACCTTACAAGCACATTGGAATCAAGCAGATTATTCGAGCTTTCGACAGTCCATTCAGATCCCAACTGGAAAGAAAGGAACAGAAGTAATCCTATTCCTAAAATCCATAATATAAATCGTTTGGGAATTTTGGGAATAATGATCTGATTTAGGATCATCAAGATGACAGCTAAGAACCAACACAAAATAGCTGCACGCGATTGGGTTGTGAGCATGCCAAATCCAACCATTAGTACCCAAGGAATCCGAAATTTCTGTGTTAACATGGTGACACTAAAAATCATGCCAAGCAAGAACGCGATGCCACAATTATTAGGATTAATATAAAGACCCGCCGCACGATTACCATCCACGAGGCTAAGAAACGCCGAGGGGTTAAGTAACTGGTAAAAATTAATGATAATTCCTGTAAATGTAGCAATTAAAATTGCATATCTTGCCCAGCATTGAACTCTTTGATTGTTAAATACAAAACTTATCAAAAGTAAAAACACAGCCGAGAAAGATCGATCTATCAATACTAAAAACGAAGATAGAGACTGAAGAACGTATGAGTATGAAATCAATGAAATAATCAAATAGCCCAAACACCAGAACAGGATAGAACGCGAAGGGCATTTAAGTTTTAGTTTTCCTAAAATAAACCAGGTAATTATGAGAGCAAAATAAGGCGAAAGCCAGCCTATTGGGGAGGACACTAATTCAGCCTCCACTAGATATATATCTAAATGTGTAAAAAAGAAGAATATGCACCCAATAGCCAGAAAGCCTTGATAATAGATTAGTCGGTTACGTGTTTCCGTCGTTGACATAAGATTACAAGATTTAATGGATTCGCAAAGTACAATTAAAACTTGCCATGCTCTCTATTTTAGAGAAGGAATTTTAAGCAGTAATCCAATTCCCGACTTTCTGTATCCATTACCTTAAAAGTTTAGTTCGTTTATTTTTCATGTGTAATTAGCGCCTAACGAAAAGGGTATTGTTATTAAATAAGCTCAAAAGAGTAAGCTCGGTCTTGAGTAGAAGTTGCGGCACTGAGAAATTGTCAACAATCCGCTGTCGGATTTTAGTCTGAGCATAATTACCAGTGGTCAACTTCATGATTAATTGCAGCATAGAAGTTTTTAAAGCTAGTGGATCGCCCGGTGGAACGACGATTCCCTGATCGCCCACAATCAACGCAGAATCCCCCACATCCGTAACCACACAAGGTTTTCCACAAGCCATTGCTTCACCAATAGCATTGGAAAATCCTTCCCCATAGGCAGAGGCAGAAACAGCGATATCTAAAGCGTTATAAACCTCAAGCATATCTAGCCGTGCTCCTGCCCAGATTACCTGTTCAGCAATACCAAGTTGATTTGTTAGTTCGTAGAGTTCTCTTGCATAGTCCTGCTGTTGTTCTCCGCCAACACAAACAAAACGTATATCTTGCCGCTCTTGAATAAGTAGGGCTGCAGCTTTCAGAAACGTTGAATGATCTTTCATGGGATCAATTCGTCCAATCAACCCAATTAAAATCGTATTAGCTGAAATGCCCCATTTTTGCCGAACAGTTTTGCCTGCTTCTGGGTCGTGTTTAAAGTAATCGACATCAATTCCATTAGGAATCACGATCGTAGTTTCTGCTGGGAAGCCTGTGGACAAATGATACTTTTGACCTGCGTAGGAATTAGCAATAATTAGATCGGCAAACAAAGCTAATTTCCGTTCTACGTAAAGAATTAAATTTATCCACCAGGAAAGGTTCTTGCCTGTTCCCCAATTAGAATGACGAATTCCCCAAACCATCTTGGTAGTAGGAAAAAGAGGTTTTAAGAAAATCGTTACTATATTAGAATCTGGTAAATAGCTATGTAATACATCAGGTTGAAGCGATTTTAGTTGTTTTAACAACCTCCCAAAGAAACCGACCATATCCCAACGATCTTGCTTCCCTAAAGATCTAAGTTTTATCGATGTCCCACTGAACTCTGTTTCTGAATCAGCATCTGGATAAAAGCATAAAACACTCACCTCATAACCTTTTAGACTTAAGGCTTTTGCTAGCGTGGATAATTGTTTTTCAGCACCACCACCACCGGAGCGAGCGAGGGAGCGAATCAGGAAAACAATTCTTTTCATCAGTTTTCTTGGGAATGGTAGACGACATTATCTCGAAGAAATAGCAAGCAGCCTAAAGGTAGAGCAATCAACCAAAGAATTCGGCTAATTGTGTGATGAATCTGCTTAATTTGCTTAGAAATTCCCTGGGCTGAGTGAAACGAGAAACGACTATAATGAGCTGCGTTTAGCAAAAAAGTTAATGGGGCAAAACGAAACCAATCCATTTCGTCATTCAAAATCATTGCCAAGTATAGCTGTTTATTAAAAGCAGTTTTGGGTAAATTGGGTTTGGCTCGTGATATGGAATCTGGGCTAAGCCAGTAAATCTTCAAAATTTCGTTGACGAAGCGGGTCTTATAGTGTCTGGCAATCTGATGCCATATAAAGTTTGCTGAAATATGGGTTCCCTTTTCTAAGGTTTCTGGATAAGGAAATTTTCGTAGCACCTCAGTTAGAGTGAATCCCCATTTCTCGCCTGTGACCTTGAAGCGATAACTAATTTCTAGGGAATCTGAGTCTGTAGGATTGAATAAAAAATATTTCCCTATTAACTTGCCAGTCTCATTCTGGCATAAACAGGAAACCGATGAAAATTGATCTTTGCGGTCAATTGGAATGCTATCCCAATGAAATTTGAAACGCTCTAAAGCATTCGGAAAACAGGCATCATCAGAATCAAGCGGGAGAAAAAGCTCACCCTTTGCTTCCCGAACCCCGCGATTAAAGCCAAGGTTAAATCCAAGGTTCTCGGGGGAATAGATATAACGAATGGTGAACTGTGTATCTTGCTGCCAATGTTTAATTAAGTCACGAGTATTATCGGTTGAGCTATTATCAAAAATTAGCCACTCAAAACTGCGATACGTCTGCATTTTAAGACTTTCGTAGACACGATCGAGAGAATAAGCACGGTTATAAGTTGACGTAAATACCGTAAACGTATACTCATAGGTCTGTCTGTTTTCTAAGCAGGGTTGATTTTCCTTGTTCATGAGTACTGCTCCTGTAGAACTTTATTTATTAATTGCAATTGCCAATCTGGATCAAAGTTGGCTACTGTTTGAAAAGCAGTCAACAAGATTGGATTTGCTTGGTGAACACAAACTCATTACACCCATGACCTCCAGCACAGGTTTTCAGCTTTTCTAAAGAATACCCGCGAATTTTGTATAAATTGAAAATTTCTTCAGGCTTAGCTACTTCAAATGGCAAGCCGCCTAACCAATCAAACCAGTCATATATCCAAGACATGCCTCTAGACTTTTGATAATCTGTATATTCCTTAATTGGGTTTCTCAATCTTAGAATATCGATCGCCAACTTGACCAGAACACGGTATGAAATGAAAATGGTAGACAAGAGTACTTTACCTATAAAACTGGAACAATAAATTTGTTTAACAAGACGCCAGCGTTTTGACTGATTACCTTGGTCATTGTATATTGAAATGAACAGAAAACCACCATTACGAACTAGTAAATCAACATTTTCCAGAGCTTTCCAGATATTGCCTGTATGATGTAATACTCCCCATGAGTAAACAATGTCAAATTGTCCCAAAGATCTCAGATAATTAATATCGAGAACTGAACCTTTAGAGATCGTCCAGTCCAAGTCTTCTGGGTAATATAGACGTTTGAGTTCTTGCGTACAGGCAACAGAAGCGGAATCGTAGTCAAATGAATAAACTTTTGCTCCTAAACGACGAGCGGCTAGAGAAAAGAGTCCACTGCCAGAACCGATATCGAGGAATTTTTTTCCAGCTAGCCCCTCTAGGCTCAACATCTGTTTCAGTGAATGTTCTGCTTCTACAATTCTTTCCTCGTTCAGAACAGATAAATAATTCTGCCAATTCTGACCAAATTCAAAACGCTTTCCTTGTTTAACTTCCTGAGAAAAAGAAGAATTCATTGGTCTCTGGCTCCTATTTTAATGACTTGATTCTAACTTGATTAATCAGATACTCCCACTGCTTCATGACAGTATCTTGGCTAAATCTTGATGTAATTTCTAATGCTCGATTAGCCAAATAATGACGTTCTGACTGACTCGACATTAATCGATCCATTGCACTTACCAGTGCACTTACATCTTCATTCGGTACTAACAAACCATCTACTTCATGACGAATAATTTCTTGTATGCTGCCACTAGAACAATTTGTAGCAATGACAGGCAACCCACAAGCCATTGCTTCACAAAGTACATTCGGGAATCCTTCATACCGGGAAGATAAGACAAAAAGATCCGCCTGCTTCAGGTAATCATGTGGATTTTTAACTTGTCCAGGAAAGGATACATCTTCAGAAAGTCCTAAGTGGTCGCGTAATGCCTCAAGCTTTTGTCGTAATTCTCCTTCTCCTAGAATTGTTAAAGTCCAATCCGGATATTTCGGTTTTATCTGACTAAAAGCTTGAAGCAACAGATCAAATCCTTTTTGTGGAACTAACCGCCCAATCGCAATTAATGAAGGGTGAGGATTATAATTGGAGAATGAGTGAGTTACTGGTGATAACAAAACTGGATTAGGAATAATTTGAATCTTTGTTGGTGTCAGATTTGAAAAGTAGTTTGCTATCTTTTTAGTCTGGACAACAAGAGCGCTAGCAGATGGATAAGTCCAATTTCGTAGTTGACTCCACGCCAGATCAAGAGATTGATACTCTGGATCAACGCGTTCTGAAATTATGACAGGAATATTGAGACCTCGTGATGCAAGTAGAGAAAGTACATTAGCGGCAGTTATAAAACTAATAACGGCATCTGGCTGAATTGATCTGATCTTTGAGCGCAAGATTTTGAGCCGGGTTAAGGTGTTCCTGAAAGCCTCTAAAAAATTGTTGGATTTTCCAGCAATTCTAAGTGGAATCAGATGAATCTTAGAATTTAATTGATAAAAAGGTGGCGTTGATCCGTCATCAAAGGTTAGCAGAGTAATCTGCCATCCTTTAGCAGCCCAATAATTAGCCATATTAGAAATTACTCGTTCAGCACCACCAGCAGGTAGGGAACTGATAATCAATATAATATTCATCAATTCAGGTCATGCATAATATAGATAAAACAAAGATCAAGTAGTTCTCTCAAACTTACTTATGAATCATAACTATATTCTTTCTGATGTCAAATATAAGAGGATAAAAACTTACAATGCGCATACAATTTCTTAATTTTTCGGCTATTATAGAACTATTTATCCGTGCATTATAAAATTGTCAATTTTTTCAAGTGCTTATTTGCGAAGAACAGGACGTATAAGAATGCAAACAAGTACACACAACTTGTTGATAATGCAATTCCTTGAATTCCCAACCATTGCATGAATAGATAGTCTAAACCTATATTAATTAGTAAATTATAGCCTGAAACCCACATCAAAATGTGATTAAGGCATAGAGAGGTAAGGAGTTTGACAACAAAAATACCAGCTATGTAAAAAGGAATTTGTAGTGCATAAGCAGATAGAATTTGTGCAACCAAATGAGTTTCTTGGGCAGTAAACGCACCTCTTTGGAAAAGTAGCTGGACAATTGGCTCAGACATCAGCACCAAAAGCCCTGTAAAAGGAACTGTAATCAGGAAGATCAACTTGAGATAGGATCGTAATGTGTGATTGACCCCTTGCCAATCACTTGATGCAACCATTTTTGAAACATAGGGAATGACCGCAGTACTGATTGCAGTGGCTCCTAACATTAGAGGAAATGAACTCACCCGACTCGCATAATTGAGAGCGGCGACACTTCCAGGTGCTAACATTGCCGCCATCGACTGATCTACTAAAACAGAACTGCACATTAAAAGTGCCCCCATCATTGCCGGTGAGTACTGTTTCACAACTTGGCGTAAGGCTGGACTCCAGCCAAACCACTTGGGTCGTAGCACAAAACCCCGTCGATGAAGAAAAACCCATAAAAGTATCATTTCTAAGATTGCACCCACGAGCAGCCCGATCGCTAAAGCAAAAATCCCTAGTGACTGCCCAAATAGAAGTAAGAAAATAATCGTCACTGCTGGCGTTATCAAGGGTGATAGAGCTGTTAATCCAAACCGTTCTTCTGCATTCAATACAGCACTCAAGAGTGTGATGATTCCGCTGAATACAACCACCGGCGCGATCACGTAGAAAAGTTTATAGGTCAGAGCCAATTTTTCATCGTTAAATCCTAGCGTCATCCAAGGTAAATAGAAACAAGCAGTTGCGATGATTAATAGAGTCGTAATTGCTAGTAGCACAAGACTGCAAAGGAGTGTACCAGAAAGGAGTTGTTCTGATGCCTTCGCACTTTCCTGTTCTCGAACCTTTATATAGGTTGGGATGAGTGCTGAATTTAACGAGCCTGCAATGAAATTAACAATAAAGTTAGGGACGACCGTAGCAATTAAAAATGCATCTACAAAATCATTCGTGCCAAACTTCCAGGCGACAATCGATTCCTTAGAGAAGGCAACTACTTTGACTAATATTGTGCCTCTAGCAACGACGATCGCAGCACCTAAAATCTGACGATTGATAGAACCGCTCGTGAATTGCTGCCAAAGTTTGCCTGGTCGTTGTCTTTGAAAAAACTTCATTACTTTAGTTTTTGATTATGCACAAAAATATCCCAGAGATGGCTAGATCCTGACTGCTAACATCGCAAAATTCACTTGCTATGTTTTGTCGATGTGTTTCGACAAAGGCAATCGCCTGTTTTTGCTTACCCAGTTCGATGTCATCAAAATTGCAATGAGGCTTAATCTCCCCAACATCCACTAAATGCGTTACCAGAAATGAGTAATCGATTGTTCCAAGGCTTTTCATTTCTTCGAGGAACTGGCGATAACGATGAGCAAAAATTCGGTTAGGGCGCCCTGAGTTTTTTACCATAAGTGGATAAATAGAACTGGGAACTTCTAAAAACTTCAATTCATCATGATTAGGAGTGAACATTCTATGATCTCGCAAATCAACTTTATGTAACATTTTTCCGCCCGGCTTGAGACAATCGAGCATATATCTCAAAGCATCTATGGGATTATAAAGGTGTTCCAGGACTGCACGGGATACAATAAAATCATAAATTTCACCTGAATTTTGAGCACATTGTTTAAAGTAGACCTCAGCGGCTTGACCGATTTTCCAATCAATCCCTATTAATGCCCGATCGTCCCATACTTCTTTTGCTTTAAATATATCAATTGTATGCCGTTTAGACAGGGCTTGATAGACTTTATTTTGCTGTTCCAATTTACGATTACTTAAGTAACGATCGACTAAGTCTATCCGTTTACATCCATCTAAGCGCATTAATAATGCAACACCACAATTGTCTCCTGGACCAACTTCAGCGGCAATCCCATCAAAATGCTCTACAGATCCATAACGCTTATAATCTGTAAAAACCTCTTCAATATAATTTACTGATTCCTTTTCTGAATACCTGGAATGAGTTGAGCCGCTATCTGATTCATTTTTTCCTATTGCCAGACGCAATCCCCATAAAATATCACTGACAATAAGTGCTATTGTTTTAAGCAAAAAAGATTGTTTTATGAATTTTTTGATTAAATTTTGAGGGATATTTGTGTTCATATTTCTAGAGTTTTTCTGCTGATATTAGGTAGACTCATCAAACTTAGATTTTGCCAGCAACCTTTGTTGGTGCTGACGATAGCGATCGCTTGCAAGCTATTCGCAATATATATATTTTGGCGTTAGGCGTTAGTCGCCAAGATTTAGAGATTCTCCCCCCGAAAGCGGCTTGAGAATTTCATTCATTAGCTATTCGTTTTAGATTGGCAAGCAGCTTCCTCAGAGTGGTCATACAGTAATCTGGCGATTTTTTGTCGGAGTTTTCCCAGTTTCATCATTTACCTTGGAGTAGTAGCCGTAGCTATTTCCAGTTGTGACTCCATTTACCACCATTCCTAAAACCTGCGATCGCGACTGCTCCAGTAGCGTTCTCGCCGTACTAGCCGCAGCCGAGTCAACCACGCCAGAACGGACAACCAGCAGCACCCCATCTGCAAACTTCCCTAATATCATCGCATCAGCAAATACATTTAGAGATGGAGTGTCGATAATCACAAAGTCATAGTCTCTAGCAGCCTCTTCGATCAACGCCTCCATCCGCTGTGAATCCAGTAGTGCTACTGGGTTAGGCGGAACTGTCCCCGCAGTTAGCACTTCCAGGTTAACTAGTGCTTCTTTGGCAGTGGTTTGTAACTCAGCTTGACCTACTAAGATATGGCTTAGCCCCATTAAATTAGGTATTTGCCAAATTTCCTGTTGACGCGGACGACGCATATCCGCATCCACCAATAGCACTCGACGTCCCATCTGTGCTGTCGCTATTGCCAAGTTAGCTGCAACATAAGACTTACCCTCATCTTTAACTGCGCTACTCACCACAATCACTTTCAATGTTTTATCAGAGAGAGTAAAACCCAGATTAGTCTGGAGCATCTCAAAGGCAGCTGTTACCGACGAATAAGGATTGTTGAGTACGGGCAGATCTTGGCGACTCTCGCCTCCACTCCCCTTGGCTTTTTGATCAACTTGTGGAATGGAACCCAGTAAGGGATAGCCCAAAAGCTGCTGGGCTTCCTCAATAGTCTTCAGAGACTTATCAAGAGCTTCCAGCATTAGAGCCGTTCCTACACCCAGCAAGATGCCCAAGACGCCACCCAGTAACAAATTCAATTTAATGCGCGGAGAAATAGGTTTTTTAGGCACTAAAGCCGCCTCTATCACCCTTGCATTGCCAATAGTCTGGTTCTCCTCAACCAGAACTTCCTGAAATCGCTTCTGCAGTTGTTGATAGGTTAGTTGCGCCACTTGCAACCGTCGTTCTAGCTGTCGCTGTTTTTGTTCTAGTTTAGGCAAAATTCTTAATCGTCCTTGGTAGAGCAGAAATTCCTTCCGCAAAACAGCTAGTCTGTTTACCAATCCCAACTGTTCGTTCTCTGAATTCACCAAATCCTCACTCAAGGTCTGCTTCAGTTCTCCCAACTGCAAATTTGGCTCTGACACCGATTGGGAATTGCCCTCAACCTGGACAACTCGCAGTTGCAGTTGCTTTTTCAGGGCTTGTTGTTTGTCCAACAGACTGACGATCGTCGGGTGTGTATCATTAAGGCGAGTCCGCTCCACAGCTAACTGGTCTTGCACCTTCTGGTATTCTGTAAGTACCTGCCCCACACCTGACGATTGGCTCAGGTTTGAGAACCTCACAGCCTGCTGCGAATTCAATTTCAGTAGACTTTGCAAAGCTTGATGGCGAGTTTGGGCATCGGTCAAATCCACTTGAGCTTTGGTAATCTGGGCTGATAGATCCTTAAGGCTTTGTACCCCTGTTTTCGATTCTTCCTCTAAGGAAACCACATTGTTGTATTCTTTAAACCCACGCACCTCAGCCTCTGCTAGCGCCACTCTTTCCTCCACTACAGGCAATTGCTTGCTCAAGAATTGTCGCGCTGCTCTCGCCTGCGATCGTTTAGTGCGAATATTGTTCTCTAGATAATTATGCGTCAGTGAATTGACAACAGCAGCAGCTTCTTGAGGGTTGTTACTCTTGTAAAAAACGGTCAAAACATCCGTGTTCTTAACACTCTTGATGTTGAGTTTTTTGAGAAAATTCACAACTTCCAAGGGTTTGCCTTTCTCATCTTTCAAGTTCAGATCAGTCATGGTTTTCTGCACAATCGGGATTGAGCGGATCACCTCAGCTTGTGTATTCAGTGGGTTGCTTACGGTCGTCACACCACCCAGTTGTCCAAACTTGTCACTCAAATCTGTTAGCCCTAAGGTATGATCCGCTGTTTCAAAAAGCAGCTTACCTTCTCCTTGGTAGACAGGTTTTTGTCGATAAGTGACTAACGCTGTCAGTCCGACCACAGAGCCACTCACAACCGCTGTTGCCAGCCAATGCCTTTTGATCTGCAGCCAGTATTGTTGGAGATCGTAGAATTTGTCTGGGTCTTTTTCTTGGTGGTTAGAGTTCATTAACCTGATGATAAAAGTCGCTTAGCAACAACGGAGTGAACCGGGAAGCCATCAGAATCCATTCTTAATATTTTTTGCTCCAGACTTCTGACGAGTTCCTATCTTCTAATACGCTCACTTTAAAGACTTATCCGTATATTCCGCTTTTTTTTAGTTAATCTTTACTAAAACTTTACAATCCCCAAGTAATTATATTTTATGTGTAAAACAGTATTACTTTAGACACAAAATATAATTTGTGTTTCAAAAGGTGTAATACTAATTACGAAACAACTTTGATGTGCATCTATACTTTTTCACCAAGATTAAGTTGTTTAAGTTTGTATAAGACTATGCTTTGTTTAAACAGGGTAAGTACTTAACACCTGTAGTTAACCCGATCGCCTTCGGACGTCGGCAGGCGTTCAAGTCAAAGCAGCGATCGCATATTCACACAGAAATAATCTCAGACAGTGACAGCTACCAGTAGTAATCGCTAACAGAAATCAACATTTGATTTCCCAGGGGGTCTTCGATCCAGTCGCGGAAACAGCCTGACCCCGAAAAAAGGGGTTATTTATCTCTGCATGGACAAAAAATGGCTAAGGTCAAAACTTGCACAACGCTCTGAGGTGAAAGCGTTGTACAGGTTTTTACTAAGTCAACTTTATTAAAGTAGTCAGTCTGCACGGAGTTGCACAAACTCGTGCAGGCACTTCTCGCCTTTTAACAGAATACATTAGACATCTCCAAAAATTAATTATGCGTTGTCTACAACCCTTGTAGAGACGCGAAATTTCGTGTCTCTACTCTACATTGTTTATCACCAGATGTCTATTCATCAGAATTCAGGAGTTAGAAGCCTTATTTATCCTGCATTCCCTAGCCATGAGTGAAGTTTTTTATGCAACAAACAATTTCTCCGCCAACTTTCTTACAAACCTCAACAAATACTAAGTTATTCAACAGTGTCCGCAGTCTCCCTATTTTGCTTTTAGCAGGAGATGTTTTTTGCTTAGTTATCTGTTTGGAATTAACCTCTAGGTTATGCAGGGGTGAACTAATAGATGGATTTAATCCAATTTTTTATGGATTTATCTTGCTGGTTCTCTCAGGTCTTTATTTAGCAGACACATACAAACCAGATAGCCAAATTGCGGGTTTGCGAGCTCCGGCTCGGATCATACTGTGTAATGGGCTTGTTGCTGGAGTTAGCGCAGCCCTGATTTACTTATCTGGTGCTTGGAACTACTACCCTTTTTTGCAGCGGCTCGTTTTGCTACCAAGTCTAGGAATATTTACTATCTGGGCAGTGATGTTACGGCTGTGGGCAGTTGGCTGGATGCGATCGCACGCACAGCAAAGTCGCTGGCTAGTCCTAGGTGCAGGAGAGAGTGCTGTCAAATTTGTACAGGACTTTCTACAACTTAACCCCTTGGCGCGGTTGGTTGTTCTAGCTGAAGACCTCGAAAATATTCATCAGTTACCAAAGAGTAATGTGAATCGGATAGGTAGCTTTTTGGACTTGCCTGAGTGGATTTCTCAGTCTTGGTCGGGGGTCTTGGTAGCAACGGAAATAGAATTATCTGATGTACAATTGCAGCAATTGATGCAAGTGCGGCTGCAAGGAATTCCAGTTTATCGGTTGCCAGATTGTTACGAAAGCTTGTGGTATAAACTCCCGTCATTCCTACTGCAAGATACGTGGTTTGTTTTCAATGTCGGCTTTAACTTAATGTCCAGTGGCATTAACTGCAAGCTAAAGCGGTTAATTGATGTGATGGCAGCGACGCTGCTGCTAGTGATTCTGTCTCCACTCATGCTGTTAACAGCACTGGCAATCAAGTTAGATAGTGTCGGTCCGGTTTTTTACAGTCAGTTACGGACAGGGCTAAACTGTGAGCAATTTCGAGTTTACAAGTTCCGTTCCATGTATCAAGACGCGGAAAAGCGGGGTGTACAGTGGGCAAGTCAACGCGATCCGCGCATAACTAGAGTCGGATCTTGGCTACGATTAGCGCGAATCGACGAACTGCCCCAGATGTGGAATGTACTGCGGGGAGACATGAGTCTAATTGGTCCACGTCCAGAACGACCAGAGTTTGATACTAAGCTCAGAGAAGCAATTCCGTACTACGACGTTCGTTATTTAGTCAAACCAGGAATCACTGGTTGGGCACAAGTTATCTATCCCTACGGCGCATCAATTGAGGATGCCTACGAAAAGTTAGCTTACGACCTCTACTACATCAAGAATTATTCCTTCTGGTTAGATTTAGCAATCTTCTTCAAAACCATCCGGGTAGTTTTATTAGGTAAAGGCAGATGAACAAAAAAGTTTTAGTGACTGGTGGGGCAGGGTATATTGGCTCCCATGTAGTACGTCAGTTAGGTGAAGCAGACTACGACGTGGTGGTTTACGATAATTGTTCTACGGGTTCACCAAAGGCAGTACTCTACGGTGAATTAATTATCGGGGATTTAGGAGATTTAGACTTTCTTTACCAAGTTTTTTCTAAGCATAAATTTAGTGCCGTACTGCATTTAGCTGGCAGTCTAATTATACCTGAATCAGTTGCCTATCCCCTCGACTACTACACTAACAATACGCGCAATACCCTGAATTTGATCCGCTGTTGTAGTGTGATGGGCGTTAACCAGTTGATATTTTCTAGTACAGCAGCAGTATATGGACAACCGATAGAAAATCCAGTCACAGAGTCCAGCCCAACCCTGCCCATGAACCCCTACGGACGCTCGAAGCTTGCCAGCGAATGGCTGATTCGGGACTATGGGTCAGCATCTTCTTTGCGCTATATAATTTTACGGTACTTCAATGTTGCAGGTGCAGACCCGATCGGCAGACAGGGTCAAATGTCAAAAAAGGCATCTCATCTGATCCGATCTGCGTGTGATGCAGCACTCAAACGCAAACCAGAAGTGCGAATTTTTGGTACTGATTTTCCCACGCCGGATGGTACGGGAATCAGAGACTACATCCATGTTGAAGACCTAGCAGCAGCGCATCTGAATGCTTTGCGCTACCTGGAACAGGGTCAGGAAAGCCATATTCTCAACTGCGGCTATGGGCAAGGCTTTAGTGTGCGGCAAGTCATCGAACGGGTCAAGAAAATTTCTGGGGTAGATTTTCCTGTCATCGAAACCGACCGTCGTCCGGGAGACCCGGTCTGTGTCATGGCTAGTGCAGATAAAATCCGCAAGGTGCTGGGCTGGCAACCCAAATATAATAACTTGGATCAGATTGTGTCAACCACCCTCGCTTGGGAAATGCAGCGGGAAGGTTTGATCCCGATTGGCGTTAATTATTAGACACTTTTGCTCATACTAAGTAGGTTGGCATAAATAAATCATTATTGATCATCGATATATTTCGCCACAAAATTATGAGATTAAGTGGTTGATGATTAATATTTAAGAGTCTTAATAATGTTATTAAATGTAAATATGAACGCAAATAAATCTGTAATCTTACTCGAATTTAATGAGCTTTGTCCTTTTCTCATGCAGCGTTTTATTGAAGAAGGAAAATTACCAAACTTCCAGCGATTATATGAACAATCAGAAGTTTATACAAGCGATGCAGAAGAAGAAGCACCATTTCTAGAACCTTGGATTCAATGGGTGACAGTACATTCTGGTATCCCCTACAATGAACATCAAGTATTTCTCCTAGATGAGGGATATAAACTCAAGTCAAAATCTATCTGGGATATTCTTTCAGATGCAGGTTTAAGAGTGTGGGTTTGTGGCAGTATGAATGTTAGCTACAATTCTCCATCAAATGGTTATATCATGCCAGATTTTTGGAGTACAAAAATTACTCCAAATTCTTCAGAATTATTGCCATATTTTCGATTTGTCCAAAAACAAGTCCAGGAACACACAAATGATTCGGTTCCTCTTAGTAATGGAGACTATCTGAGATTTCTAGCGTTTATGAATAGTCACGGACTTTCACTAGATACCATTGCTGCTATTATTCAGCAACTGATTGGTGAGAAAATTACAAAAAGGTATCGCTGGCAACGTGCAACTATTGCAGACAAGCTTCAATTTGATTTATTCTGCTCGTACTATCAAAAAATTAGACCACATTTTTCAAGTTTTTTTATTAACAGTACAGCCCATTTTCAACATATGTACTGGCGGAATATGGAGCCAGATAAGTTTCAAGTCAAACCATCAAAAAAAGAACAGATCCAATACGCAAATGCGATTTTGTACGGATATCAAGAGATGGATAAACTGATAGGCAAATTTCGGAATTTATTAGATGAAAAAACTATTTTAATTTTAGCTACAGCCTTAAGTCAACAACCTTGTTTTACTTATGAGGAAACTGGAGGACAACGTCTTTTTAGACCGCGTAAATTTGAAAGTTTATTATATTTTGCAGGTGTGAAGAGCAATTATATTTGCTCTCCAGTGATGGCTGAAGAATTTCATATCAGGTTTGAAAATGAACAAGACGCAACTGACGCAGAACAAAAGCTGATAAATTTACAAATAAATCAGCGTCCGATAATGCGATTAAAACGCAATGGAAAAGATATTTTTTGTGGCTGTGGAATTTTTGAAGAAATACCACGAAATGCAATTTTGAAGATCGCAAACAGTGAAAAATCAATACCATTTTTTAACATTTTCTACAAAATAGAAGATATGAAAAGTGGTATGCATCATCCGGATGGTATTTTATGGATTCGCAAACCCAGCTGTCAGCATTCGATTCATCAGGATAAAGTTTCTCTGCTGGCGATCGCACCAACTATTTTGGAATTATTAGACATTCCCAAAGCAGATTTTATGAAGGGAACTGCACTAGTTTAAAAACAGAGGCTAATTAAGTAGCAACGACTAATTAAATTGCAACTTAGGTTGGATCGAAGCACGAAACACTACACCTGCTTCGGTTACGCTATCGCTAACCTGACTTTTCAACGATGCTTTTAAACATGAAGCGATCGCCGGCTTAAAAATTGTGCCAAATGTTAACGAAGTCCTGGCAAATCGCGCCCTTCAAATTCTTGGCGAGGAACTCGGCAATTACTTGCGCGTTAGTCCCGATGACCACGTGAACTACGCCAAAGCACGTTTTTAATAATTTTGCTAAAATTTTAGAAGGAGCTTGACTCAAAATACAAATTGAGCATCATGTGTATAACGGAATTCGGTCGTTTCATCTCGTAGTGGTAAGGGCGCGGAAACCGCGCCCCTACGAAGTTATTCTCCTCCGCGCTGTAATAAACTCTCCTAACGGCTAGTTCTTATGTACTATATAGATCCGTTAGGTATAGTCATAGGATTGTTAGTTGGTGGTTGGTTGTCAAAAAGAACGACTCCCTATTCCTCACTCTCCATGAGCACCAAACATTAACCAACGAACAACCACTAACAACTAACAACTAACAACTAAGCACTAACCACTAACAATACCATGAAACAAACAGATACCCAAGTACGAATAGAGCGCGATTCAATGGGCGATCGCCAAATCCCTAGTAGCGCTTACTACGGCATTCAAACGCTGCGAGCAATAGAGAATTTCCCCATCAGCGGCATTAAGCCCTTACCCACTTACGTAGATGCTTGTGTACTTATAAAAAAAGCTACTGCTATCTGCAACGGTGAACTAGGCTGCATTCCCCAAGAAATTAGCAATGCCATTGTGCAAGCGGCAGATGAAGTGCTGGCTGGAAATTTGCGCGATCAATTTGTGGTGGATGTCTATCAAGCCGGTGCGGGTACATCTCACCACATGAATGTTAACGAAGTCCTGGCAAATCGCGCTTTGGAAATTCTTGGCGAGGAACTCGGCAATTACTTGCGCGTTAGTCCCAATGACCACGTGAACTACGGACAGTCTACCAATGATGTGATCCCGACCGCAATTCGCATTGGTGGCTTATTGGCATTGTCAAAAACACTACACCCAGCCCTAGACAAGGCAATAGCAGCATTAGAAGAAAAAGCTGCCCAATTCCAAGATATTGTCAGGTCTGGCAGAACCCATATGCAAGACGCCGTACCAGTACGCTTGGGAGAAAATTTCCGCGCTTGGGCGCACATTCTCACAGAACATCAAAACCGTATATACACCGCCTCAGGGGATTTGATGGTGCTGGGTTTGGGAGGTAGTGCAGTGGGAACGGGGTTGAATACTCATCCCCAATATCGCGTCCGTGTAGTGACAATTCTCTCAGAATTGATTAACGTTCCTCTAGAACCCGCACCCCACTTAATGGCAGCAATGCAAAGTATGGCACCATTTGTCAATGTTTCTGGTGCTTTACGCAACCTAGCACAGGATCTCGTTAAAATATCCCACGACTTGCGCCTGATGGATTCAGGACCAAAAACTGGGTTCAAAGAAATTCAACTACCACCCGTTCAACCAGGTTCCTCGATTATGCCCGGAAAGTATAACCCAGTGATGGCAGAAATGACATCAATGGTGTGTTTTCAGGTAATGGGTTATGATAGTGCGATCGCCTTAGCAGCACAAGCAGGACAATTAGAACTGAATGTGATGATGCCCCTAATTGCCTATAACCTGATTCACAGTATCGAGATTCTCGGTAATACCATCATTGCACTCACTGAACGCTGCATCAAGGAAATTATTGCCAAGCTTGACCGTTGTTTGACATATGCTGAAGGCAGTTTAGCTTTGGTAACGGCATTAAATCCCCATATTGGTTATTTGAATGCAGCCGCTGTGGCGAAAGAATCTTTGGAAACTGGTAAATCTCTACGACAGATTGTACTAGAACAAGGGCTAATGAGTGAAGCAGAATTAGCCAAAGTACTAAACTTGGAACAGATGAGTGCGATATTGCCCTTATTTGAGGGAGAGTAGGATTGATGATTGTTGATTGTTGATTGTTAATTGTTAATCGCTATCAACAATCATCAATCATCAATCATCAATCATCAATCATTTATGCAAACTCCATCCGTCAGTTTAATTCGCGCTGATTCTTACGCACAGGAGGCACTGAGAGAGTCTTTAGAAACGCTGCTAGAACCTTTAGGAGGAATGGCGACGTTTGTCAAACCGGGGAACCGCGTCTTACTCAAACCCAATCTACTTACAGGGGCACGCCCTAGTAAAGAGTGTACCACCCGCCCGGAAGTGGTTTATGCAGTTGCTCAGATGGTGATTGAGGCTGGTGGTAAGCCGTTTTTGGGGGATAGTCCGGCTTTTGGCAGTGCTAAGGGCGTAGCAGTAGCAAATGGCTATTTGCCTATTTTAGAAAACCTGAATATCCCAATCATCGATTTTCATGGTCAGCGTTACCAAACCGTAAACGAAGAGTTGAACCACCTGCTTCTTAGTAAAGAGGCGATGGAGGCGGATGTGGTGATTAACCTACCTAAGGTGAAATCCCACGTCCAGTTGGTGCTGACTTTGGGAGTAAAAAACCTATTTGGTTGCGTTCCTGGGAAAATGAAAGCTTGGTGGCATATGGAAGCGGGACTCGATCCGAACCGATTTGGTGAAATGTTGGTCGAAACCGCGAGGACGATTAATCCTAACTTAACTATACTAGATGGCATCATCGGTCATGAAGGTAATGGTCCTAGTGGTGGTGAACCGCGTCCACTAGGCATTTTGGGGGCATCACCAGATGTATTTGCCTTGGATCGGGCAATGGTGGAAATCTTGAATGTTCCACCAGCACAAGTACTTACTGTTGCTGCTTCATTACGGCTAGGAGTTGGCACAGAACTGGAATCTATCCACTTTCCCCACTTACATCCTAACCTCCTAAAAATTGACGATTGGCGATTACCAGACAAGTTCATACCCATCGATTTTGGTATGCCTCGCGTGATTAAGTCTACGTTCAAACATCTTTACATTCGCTTGATCAAGGAACCGATCAGTGCTTACGGGAGACGTTAGTTGCACTTCATTTTGTCACATTGACAAAAAATGCAAACTTTGCTACAACATTGCCAAAATTAGCAGAGTAAGCTGTAAATACCCTCCGATTGCTTAACCAGACCGCCCTAATCTAGTGGCGGTTTTTTTCATAATAATGATTACTATTCTTGATGAGCAGATTGTTGACAGCAAAAAAATAGTTAAAATAGCAACAAGGCTCTCGATAAGAGAGTTAAAATCCAAGTCGTTTGACGAGATTCGATATTTTATGAATTCAAATACCCCATCTGCCAATAACGACACATATTCCCATCGATTGGCAGAGATTGTGGGAACTGCGATCGCTCTGTTAACTCTGACACTACCCCTGTTTGTAATAGCTAACTACTCTTCCAGCAGTGTGCAGCATCAGCAACCTGTTACCTACAATAGCGTAAAAACCATTCACAGCACATTTAAGGCGGAAGCCCACCAGTTATAGGAAGAAAGCCAAAAAGGTTTCTTCCTATAACGTCCTTTAGGGGTGGGAGGAAGCCACAGGGGAATGCGCGTCCCCGTCAGACCTAATCAAGTTTTCTAGATATTCACTTGCACTAATACCTGACTGTACGGCTTTTTCTTGAACTTTGTACCACGACTTATTAGTTAACCATATAGCTCTTTGTTTTTTCAATTCGTTGTACAAAACGGGTTGATTTTTTATTCTTTTTTTGCCTTTTCCTGTTGACATATTTAGAATCAATACTTATACTAAATAAACTAACACAAAAGTTTCAGGGAGGTGATGAAATTGGTTCGGAGAAAGACACCATCTTTCCTAACAGAAATACCATTAGTAGTAGATAGCTATCAAGAGTCAGAGTTACTATCTCGCTTTCAAGCCGGAAGACAGTTGTACAACGCACTGTTAAACGAGTCTATGGTAAGGATGGAGTTAGTACGCAACTCCGAACTATACAAAAAAGCCAAAAAGATACCTAGAGATCAAAAGAAAGAGCGCACAACTGCCTTTGCTGAGGCGAGATCGGCTTACAGGTACTCTGAATATGAGTTACATGCTTATGCAACGATAGTTGCTAATCAGTCCAAGTGGATTGCTGAGAAAGTTGACTCAAACACTCATCAAAAGTTAGCAACCCGTGCATTTAAAACAAGTGAAAAAGTATTGTTTGGACGTGCTAAAAAGGTACGTTACAAAATACCTAGCCGCTTTCATTCAATGGAAGGCAAGTCAAACGTAGTAGGCATCAGATGGAAAGATGATTGCTTTGTTTGGGGAAACCTTAAACTGCGAGCAATAATCGATACTGACAACCCGGTTATTCAGCATGGGTTGCAGTCCAAAATTAAGTATGTTCGCATTCTCTGGCGGGAGCTTAACGGTAAGCGTCGTTGGTATGCCCAGCTAATCAACGAAGGGCTGCCGTATGTAAAGACCAAGAACTATGTTTCTGATGGGTTGATTGGGCTTGACCTCAACATTAGCAACATTGCATTTGTTGGCGACAAACATGCCGATCTACTACCGTTTGCTGAGGGTGTTCCTTCAAAACAGAAAGAGATAGCTAAGCTACAGCGCCAGATGCAACGCTCTCAGCGTGTAGCAAACCCAGACAATTACGAGGCGGACTTTGAGGCAAAGAAAGGTCGCAAGACTGTCACCAAAAAAGGCAAGGTCAAGAAGGGTTCTCGTGAGTGGAAAAAGTCTAAAGCTTACCGTCAGGCTGCTAAAAAGAAGCGAGAGCTAGAACGCAATTCGTCAGCCTACGCTAGGAACCAAAACCGCAAGGTTGTCAATGATATATTGCGGCATGGTAAGGACATCAAGACCGAGAAAGTATCAGTCAAAGGCTGGCAGAAGCGATATGGTAAAGCAATTTCTGCCAAGTCTCCAGGTTTCGTACAATCTGAACTGAAGCGCAAAGCTGAAAAAGCTGGCGGTTCATTCACCGAATTTTCTACCCAGAAAACCGCGCTGAGTCAAACTCATTTGAACGGGGAGCGCGTCAAGAAGTCGCTTTCTGAGCGTGTCCACATAGACAGGCTAACAGGTGATAGGATGCACCGTGATATCTTCACCGCGTATCTGGCTAGATTCGTTAATCAGGATGAGTTTTCATGCGAGGAGGCTGCTAGTCAGTACCGAAGGTCGAAGCCGATCTTGTTTGGCGCATGGAGGCGTTTTAATCTAAAAAACTGCGAGCAGAGTAGGCGACGCCGAAACCCCGTGACTGATCCCGGCAGAGCAGTTCCAAACGTAGCTGAGAAAGGTCAACCAGATAGCCGACTTCGGTCAGGGCGAAAAGTTGGCTCCAACTCTCAGCCGAAATCCCACGACTTATAGTTGTGGGTGTGGCTTAAGAATAGACGAATCTCGGTGGTGCTGTGACCAAGAAAAAGGTGTAAGGAGGTATGAATTTTAAGTTTTTTCAGGTCGTATGAGGGGAGTTTTAAAAAAACAAGTCCGTCTTAGCATAAAATTCAACACGGGAGCCTTCCTATAATTCACTATTAGCTGAGGAGTTGTATTGTGGACTTATCCCGTATTCCTGCCCAACCTAAACCAGGTCTAATTAACGTTCTGATTGAAATTCCAGGTGGTAGTAAAAATAAATACGAATACGACAAGGATCTGCAAGCTTTTGCCCTAGATCGCGTACTTTACTCGTCGGTACAATATCCATTTGACTACGGCTTTGTACCCAATACTCTGGCTGATGATGGCGATCCGCTAGATGGTATAGTGATCGTGGACGAGCCAACCTTTCCAGGGTGTATAATAGCAGCACGACCCATTGGCATGTTAGAAATGATTGATGGTGGCGATCGCGACGAAAAAATTCTTTGTGTTCCCGACAAAGATCCGCGCTATGCTTCTGTCAAATCCCTGAAAGACTTAGCACCACACCGATTAGATGAATTAGCCGAATTTTTCCGCACATATAAAAATCTGGAGAAAAAAGTAACGGAAATTCTTGGCTGGAAAGATTTCGATCAGGTTCAGCCTTTAGTAGAAAAGTGTATCAAAGCTGGTAGCGAAAAAGGTCGGGATTCTGATTCTGAGACTACCTGAAACAATACTAAATAATTCGTAATTCGTAATTCGTAATTCGTAATTCATAGTTGCCAAACTATGAAGTCATTTATGGAAAACAAAAACTACGTAGCAAAATGACTTCCAGCCTATAGCTAAAGTTGTTGGGTAACCCTTCGGGTTCGGCAATATGCTGCACTTGCCGAACGTAGTTTGCAAGGGAGGGTTTCCCTACCGCCAGTTGCCTACACCGGGTTTCCCGCGCCCCGGCGACTGGCTGCCTTACAACTTCTCTCCGTCTTCAGATTTGCCTCAGAATTACGAATTACGAATTATCGAGTTCGGGATGGTGCGTTATTATACTTTATAACGGCTTGATTCTCATAGCACCCCCTAAATGCAATGCAGCGCACACTCCTTTTAACAAAAATTCACAACTGCATCCTGACGGCGACGAACCTCAACTACATGGGTAGTATCAGCATTGATCAAATTCTATTGGACAAAGCAGGTATATTGCCTTACGAGCAGGTGCAAGTAGTAAACATTACCAATGGACAGCGCTTCATTACTTATGCGATCCCGGCTCTAGCCAACTCAGGTGCAATAGAATTAAATGGGGCTGCAGCACGTCTAGGCAATTCTGGCGATCGCTTGATTATAATGTCTTACGGGCAGTTCACACTCGAAGAGCTAAAAACTTACTCTCCCACTGTTGTCATTGTGGATGAAAAAAACCGACTGTTAGAAGTGCGGCGCTACGATGACCTGCCGAGTTCGACCTAATTTCAAAGAATATGTCACAATTTGAGCCGTCGCCTCCCCAAGAATCTGTAAATGAACAAACTACCCAGGTTCAACAAAGCCAAGTAGGGGAATTTGTAGTGCAATTCTGGGGTGTGCGGGGTCTAATCCCTACCCCAACTAGCAACACCAGCCGCTATGGCGGTAATACTGCTTGTGTAGAGATGCAGGTAGCCGGAACTCGCTTGATTTTTGATGGCGGTACTGGCTTACGCGTATTGGGAAAAAATTGGCTGGAAGTACACGGTTCACGAGCAGCCCATTTATTTTTTACCAACTCCCAATCAAATCGCATTCAAGGTTTTCCCTTTTTTGCCCCTGCATTTGTTCCAGAAAATTGCTTCCATATTTACGGAACAGCCGCCTCGAATGGCGCCTGGATCAAACAATCCTTGTGCGACCAGATGCTGCAGCCGCACTTTCCTTACCCCTTACAGGTAATGCAATCTGAATTACAATTTCATCCTCTGACTCCCGATCGCTTAGTGAAGTTAGATGATGTCCTAGTGACAACAGCATTAATCAATCAGACTCAAAAGTCTATTGGCTACAGAGTTACCTGGCAGGAATATAGCGTTGCTTATATCACAGATTTGCATCACCACGTCAATAAATTGGAGCGAGAACACATTGCACAGCTGATTAACAGTGTCGATTTGCTGATTGCTAATGCCACCTACTCGCCTGGGGTAGCACGTGACCATCTCAACTCCGATTGGCACTGGCAGACTGCTGTAGATTTAGCTCATACTACAGGCGTTAAAAGACTTGTCATCACTCAGCATCACCCAGATGACCACGATGATTTTCTTGACCAAGTTCAAGCCGAAGTTAAATCTGCCTTTCCTAAAGCATTACTCGCCCGAGAAGGGTTAATTTTACCTGTTGTTTAATAAAGGAGTTCTCTAATTTGGGATCAAATAGTCTGAAACATTTTCTGGGAAACTGAATTTATTACCTGAGTAAGTTCAAGCAGTTTTTTAGCTACCGCACCACTGGTTAATAGTTCTTCTGCCTTTGCTATGCCCTCACGCATATCTGAACAAATCCCACAACGCCACAGGTAAAAACCACCATTCCACAAGGCTGTTTGCATGAGTTCCGAGGCTTTGCCTTGCAACACGCTTTGCATATCGGCAAGCAATTCTTCAGTCGTTCCAAGGGGTACGTTCTTGGTAGTAAAGCCGTATTCACGCGGCACGAGTTGTAACCTTTCTATGGGAGTTACAACTCGGACTAAGCCAATAATAGCAGTGCGATCGCGTGGGAGATCGCAACTTCCTTCCAATCCCTTCACAGTTGTAAATTGAGTCACCCCGCGCAGTGCCAAGGCTTCCTGAAACATTCCTTCTGTGGGAGGATGGACAAACCCAGTTATTATGTGAGCATCACCTGCATAAGGACACCAAATTAGCTCCATTGTGGCAAAGGGTGGACGCTTGCCAAGTTGGTCACGGTACTCCCAAATACTTTTAGTTAAAGGAAAATGCCGTGGCGTATAAACAAAGCCAATTCCTGTTTTCTCAAATACTTGCTGTTGTTTTTCAAGTGGTAGTTGAGTCCAATCGATCCCCAAAGAGTGCCAAATCTCTACCAGTGGTAATCCATATTTTGTCGGCATGCGATCGCTACCGTGCATCACTACTGGTTGCCCAGATGTTGCTAGTAGCAAAGCTGTTATAGGGCTTATGGGTGCAGTACGAGTTCTACCATCATAAGGTATACCTAAAACTATGACTGGGCGATCGCTCTTGATCTGTTGTAGTTTTGGTCCTAGTTCATCGCAAGCGTCCAACATTCCCGCTAACTCCTCCCCTGTGGGACGTTTAATGCGGTGGGCAATTAAAAATGCCCCAATTTGGGCTGGTGTTGCTTCACCCAGCAGCATCATCTTGGCTGCCGTGGCAGCTTCAGCACGAGTTAAATTTTCTCCTGTGTGTTCCCCACTAGCTACCTTCTTCAGTAAATCTCTAAATATATTGCTCATTTGGTAGTTGTTAGTTGTTAGTTGTTAGTTGGTAGTTGGTAGTTGTTAGTTGGTAGTTGGTAGTTGGTAGTTGTTAGTTGGTAGTTGGTAGTTGTTGGTTGCGCTGTTAACGATTAGCCATTAGCCATTAGCGATTAGCGATTAGCAATTAGCCATTAGCGATTAGCTAGTAATTAAGAAGCCGATCGCTGCATAGAATCTAATTGTGGTGGGATCTTTTCAAGTACCAGTTGCCAAAAGTGCTTGATTGGGGGAATTTGGAGGCGGTCTTGAGTAGTTACCATAACTACTTGACGAGTCAAACTGGAACCGTCAAGCTGAGAACCATTAACGTTGCTAGCTAGGGGACGAACCGCAAGCGAGGGGTCATGACGTGCTTCAACTAATGCGGAGTGAGGTAGCAAAGCGACTAGTTTTCCTAGGCGCACCACTCCTCGGAAAGCATCAAGAGTGTTTACTTCTAAAGCCGCCTTGAGTGTGGCGTCCAGACAAGCAAATCTATCTTGTACCAAGCGTTGCATCCCATAACCATCCTTAAAAACTACTTGCGGATAATGAATGAGTTCCGACCACGGGATGCGTTCATATTGCGCTAACGGGTGATTGGCTGCCGTTAGCACTTCTATAGGTTCATCGTATAGTACTTCTACCACCATTTCTTTGCTAGCGATTAAAAGGCGATTATTCATCACAATTGCCAGATCCACTAGTCCATCTTTGAGGACTTTTAATGCCCGATCGCTACCCAATGATGTCACCCGCAATTGCACATCTGGATAATCATGGCTAAATTTTTGCAACACTGGCGGTAGGTAATAGGCGCACAGCGAGTGAATTGCTGCAATGCAAAGTTCTGGCTGCTTTCCTGCTAGTAAATCTGCTATTTCTTGTGTAGCAGTCTGCCACTCAAGGCAAATTTTGCGGGCACGGGGTAGCAAGAGTTCACCCGCCAGCGTCAGCTTTGCCTGACCTGTTCTGTGAAGCAGTTCCAACCCCAAATCTGTTTCCAGTGCCTGAATTTGGCGACTAATAGTTGATTGGGTTACACCGCATTTTCGCGCTGCTTGTTGAAAGCTGCCAGTTTCTGCGATCGCCAGAAAGGCTTGCAACTGCTCTAGCCGCATTTTGATGTAGCCTGAATTACTTAGGGCTTCAATTAAGTTAACGAATTTAGTAACACAATTTAGTAAAGCTTGTTACAACTCTTTCCCTTTCAGAGGTATTAATTACAATTTTGTTAACGTCTAATCACCAGTTTTGAATACACCGGCAGACTTTAGCAGTTGCTGCGCCACCGCTAAAGTTTTTTGTAGAGAGGTAGACACAATGCGAGAAGAATCCGAACTACTTTCAGAAACGAGGGCAATCTCCTTCATCAAAATAGTGACAGCTTGAGAAGTATTCGCTTGAGACACTGTCGCACTCGAAATCGACTGCACTAAATGGTCAATCTGACCAGACAACTCTAAAATCTGCTCTAAGCTAAGCTTGGCATCTTTGACAAGATTAGCTCCTTCCACCACTTGGGTTCTTCCCAATTTCATAGCTTTAACCACGCCGGTGGTTTCCAATTGGATGTTCTCCAAGATTTGTTGAACTTCTCTCGTTGCTTGGGCAGACTGCGCAGCCAATTCACCAATTTCTTCCGCTACCACAGCAAAGCCCAGACCCTCATTACCCATCCGCCCTATTTCCAGACCGGCATTGATGGATAACAAGTTGGTTTGCAGGGAGATTTCGTTAATCAACGACACAACGCGGGAAATTTGTTGGGAAGATTCACCTAAACGGTTCACCTTTTTAGCTGTTTCTGTCACAGTCTGCTGCAAATTCAAAATACTTTGGACAGTGCGATCCATTGCTGACCCGCTTGCTTTGGCTATGTCAAAAGCACTGCGGGCAACTTCTGCCGCTTGGATGGCGCTATCTGCCACTGCTTGAATGGAAAGGGTCATTTGATTTACGCCTTCCAGGGTGCGGGTAATCTCTTCAGCCTGTTTAAGCGCAATCAATGCCAGTTGCTGGACGGCATCAGAGTTTTCCTCCGTGGAAACATTTACCTCTTGCGCAGCTTTTTTGACAGCAGTTACAATTTGTCGCAGGCTTTCAATGATAGAATTGAAAAAGTCAGCTACTGTACCGATTTCACCTGCTGTAACTTCAGCCCTCACCGTTAAATCGCCTTTGGATGCCGCTTCGATACTACTTAGCATTTCTATTAGTTTTTGCTGAAGCGTTTCTTTTTGTTGACGTTGCTCTTGCGAAACAACTTCAGCATGCAAGCGTGCTTTTTCTACCTGTTCTAAAAGCAACCCTTGGTCTAGAGCAAATCCCACTTGGATTGCTAACTGTGTGAATAAATCGATTTCCCACTGTAGCCAAGCACGAGGTTGTCTACACTGATGAACAATCAGTAAGCTGACCAGCTGTTTTTCTTGCAGAATTGGCGCGACCAAACTTGCCTGAACTGCAAATTGTTCTAAACGTTTAATCTCAAAATCTGTAATATGTGCTTGGTAGATATTATCAATCGCATCAACCCGACCATTTTTGTACTGTTGTATATCACGCTCTGTAAAACAGGGGTTATCCATCTGTTTACCGATAGTTTTTGACCAACCAGCAGCAACAGATTCTGCGATGACAGTTCCACTCAAGTCTTCATTCAAGCGACATATGATGACTCGATCCGCTCCAAGTAAGTTTCGGATCTCTTCCACTGTTGTTTCAAAGATATCTTTCTGGCTAAGAAATTGGCGAATGCGCAGGGTAATGTCCGTAAATATCTGTCTTCGCTTGGCTTCAGCTTGTTGGCGATAAGATTGTTCTGCTTGTTCCCTGACTAAAACCTTCAGTTGGTCTGCCATTGAATTGATTTGAAACCCTAAAGAGGCGAGTTCGTCTTCTCCTTTGGCATCAATCTGGGTATCAAGTTCTCCTTGACCGAGTTTTCCTACCTCGTTAGTAGCATCCAAGATTGGACTTATACCCCACTTAAACAAGAAAGCAGCAATTGCCACCACTAGCAATGCTATCAGCAAAATCCGAATTACCAGGTTCAGGAGTAAATCTTCTTGAGACGCGATTGCAGTTGTTTTATTGACGGCAAGAACTACGTCCCAGTTTAAGTTTGGCAAACCATTTGGTGTTTTCCTCGGTTGATTAGCCACTAGGGACTTCCAAATAAAAAAATCTTCAAAATCGTAGGGTGCGTTAGGTGGAACACCGTAACGCACCGGACAGTGGTGCGTTACGCTATCGCTAACGCACCCTACACTCATTGGATATTTTTTAAATTGGAAGTCCCCTATCTGAATATCCCGATACCTTTCAATGCGGTAGCGTTCTGGATATGCTATAATGAGGGAGTTTTTTTGTTGAGCTTGAGTAATTTCCGTTGATCCAACTGCCAGTAATAAGAGCGTACCAATACCAGTAGCTAGAGATGTTAATTTGCTTCTTAACCTGAGCGGCTGCAACAGACGAGCATCGAATCTGTGATTAATATGACCAGTGGACGGACTAATCGGCTGTTGCAGTCTTCGAGTCTTCTTTCCCAGAAACACCCAATCATGGAAACGAGCATTGGAATCGCCAATCATACTGCCACCACTTCACAAAACCCAGAATATACTTATTAGTTAAGCGAGATTCCTGAGAAATTTCAATGATCAAAACTCGGATTCCTGTACAATTTGTTTGGGCAGTGGTTGTTATATGTGTATTGCCCAGCTTGCTGAATCTACTGGGAGTAGATTTTGGTTCGCCTTCGCAGACCTTCCATGTCTCTGATGCCTTGAATAAGACTCAAGGTGAAGCCATTGATGTCATACACTATACTCTGTCGGGTAGCTTTACACACACCATTTTGGAGTGGAGTGCCTTCTGTACAGCAATCTTCATAGTCATTTTTTCTTTAATACAGTTCTACCTCAAGGGTGATATCGTTACTCCGATTATTGGCGTGGCACTTTTTAGCGCCGGGTGCATGGATGCATTTCACACTTTGGCAGCTGATAGATTAATTCAAGGTGTGGCAGATAACCAGAATCTCATCCCCTTCACTTGGGCAATCTGCCGACTTTTCAATGCTCTGATTGTACTTGGTGGTACAGGTTTTTTCTTGATTGCTCAGCCGAGAAAGAGGAACAGGAGTATCGGTTTGGTGGTGCTTGCGAGTCTAATTTGTGGATTGCTAGCTTTTTGGATTGTATCCATCTGCGCCCACAGTGCTACTCTACCCACAACCATCTTTCCTAACTCTATAGTGACTCGTCCTTGGGACGTTGCTCCCCTGTTACTATTTATCTTCGCAGGTCTTGTTGTTTTCCCTCGCTTTTACTACAAATATCCAAGTTTGTTCTCTCATGCCCTCGTCATCAGTGTTATTCCTGAAGTCGCCACTCAGATGCATATGGTTTTTGGTTCTACTAAGCTATTTGACAACCATTTTAATATTGCCCATTTTCTCAAGATTATTGCCTACTTAGTACCGTTTCTCGGATTGAGTTTGGACTACATACGAACCTATCAAGAAGAGGCAGATACAGCTCAGCAGTTAAAACAATCTATGGGGGTGTTTAGTTCAATTTTAAGTGATGAACGCTAAATACGGCTTAATTAGGGGTCATCGTGCCAAAACGGGAATTTTGTCCGCTAAGGGTCAAATGAAAAACACCGAATCGTTTACCTAGTAAATGTTTCAGCGCTTCATGAGAGTCAAGTAAAATTTTGACAAAAAGCCACGAAAGTGGTTCAAAAAATCAAAAATAGCTTTGGGTTGAAAGTACTGCTGAAAAAGACTGTCAACAACTATCAGAATCTCTTAGCGTCCAAAATTCCCGTTTTGGTACAGTCCTGCCGAATGCCCCCTTGTTCGACTATGAAATTTGGCAAGTTTTTTAGCACGGGTGTTGGTCGGGAGCTAAATTTTTTAGTGCAGCGATCGCATGCAGTCTCACCTGTGCATCTTCATCTGCCAACATTGCGCTCAATGGTTCCAATGCCTGACTACTGCCAAGCTGACCCAAAGAAAAAGCTAGAGCGCTTCTCGTTGAGGCGATCTCAACTGCTGGGTGTTGGGATCGCAACATTGAGAGCAAGATTTCTGCTGCTTTTTCGGTTAACGTCGGACAGTTAACTCGCCCCAGAACCGTAACAATTTCTTGCCACAGTGTCTTTGATTGCACTTGATTAAGTGCTTGTTGCAGAAACTCCAAACCTGATAGTGTTTCCACCCAAACCAAAGCGCGGATGGTTTCCATTTGTAGACTTAGTGGTATATTAGGCGACATTAGCACCTGAAATAAGTGGTAAGCAGCAGTGTCACAACCCATCCTCGAAAGGGCAATCGCCGCCGCACAACTAACGTCTTCGTCTTCGTCATAAAGCCGTTGTTGCAGTCTCGTCACCAAATCTAATTCAGAGCATAAGTCGGGGCGATAACCCAAGCCAAGTACTGCTTCGCGCCTGACGATCGCAGTTACATCACGCAAAGCATTCAAAAGCACTGGTGGTACGCGTTCGTCATGAAAGCTACCTAAAGCTTCAATCGCTGCGACGCGTACAGCAATTTGTGGGTCTTTCACCACACTCAACAGAGGTAGTATGGTTTCTTTATGCCGAATGTAGGAGAGCGATCGCACAGCTAACAACCGTGTATCTTTATTTACTAGGACTTCCGTTAGGGCGGAAATAGCAACAGGACCGATTTGTCCCAGTGCTGCTGCTGCCATTGCCCTGAGTTCTTCATTATTGTTAGTTTTAAGTAATTCTACCAAAGGCGCGATCGCATCTGGGTTTTTCATGTCACCCAAAACTCTCGCTGCAAAACAAAGCAAGTCTTCATCTGCATCTTCATCCTTCAAAATATCAATTAGTGGAGCGATGGCGGCTTTTCCCAAGCTGCTAAACACCTTGGCTATTTCCCAGCGTTGCTGAAAATCCCCAATCGTTAAAATTGAAAGTGCTAATCCCAGCACATTTTCTCGAATTTTATCTATTTCTGAATGTTCTAGGTCTTCAAGCAAAATCAACTGTTGTAGGCATTGAATCAGCGATGACCAGTCACCTGCATCATGTGCCGCTTGCGCCTGCACTAAAAGCTTGTTATTCATAGTTAGTTGTTAGTTGTTAGTTGTTAGTTGTTAGTTGTTGGTTGTTAGTTGTTGGTTGTTAGTTGTTAGTTGTTGTTTGTTGGTTGTTGTTTGTTGGTTGTTGGTTGTTGGTTGCGCCACTACTTATTTACCAATTAGCAATTAGCAATTAGCAATTATCAATGACTATTGACTAATACTGAATTGCCGTCAATCTTAGCTGCATAAGTTTTTAGGGGTTTGTTGGCTGGACCTTTTTGCACCTTGCCATCAACCCCATATTCTGCGCCATGACAGGGACATTGGAATTTTTTGGCATCACCTTTCCATTCCACTGTGCAACCTCTGTGAGTACAGGTGGGGTTAACCGCAATTAAATGATTGGTTTTAGATGTGCCGACTACCAAGACTGGACCAACGGGTGAGTTTTTAGCAAGCAACTGACCTGTTTTATCTAAAGCCCCTAACGCGCCGACCGTTTGCCAGTCCTGAGATGTTTGAGAAAATGTTTGAGAAGAACAAGCTGCAATTGTTACAGGTAAGGAACTTGCTACCCAACCTATACCAACAAAATTTATGAAATCACGACGGTTCATAGTTGCGGAAAGAAGGTTGAAAATTTAACCCTAGTTTGGCATACAGATGGGGAACTGTTGCACCATTAACGCATCACTTCGTCTGACTCTAGTACAAGCGGTGCGCTTGAATTAATAAAATTCAGCTTAATGCCTAAGTTTACGGAATTTTTTGAGAGCGCTGTTCATAAATTGTTACTTTTATGCACAAAACACATCAATTCGATACCTTTCCCGCATCATCTAAAAAGTTTTGTAACAGATTATACTTTTTAAAAAATTTTGCAACCTTAACTTGAGGGTATCTAAATCGTTATAAAAAAGCATCCGCGTTTTAATTTACAAATTTCTCAAATGGACACAACTAATTAGAGTCAACAAATACAATCTAAACTGCGCTTACCTCCTAACTTCAAAAAAAGACGAGGAGTCGTGAGCATCTTTACTATTTGCCATTTAGAGATAAATCATGACAGAGACAGCAACTACCACTACAGCCAGCCTTAATAAGTTTGAGAAAATCAAGGCAGAAAAAGATGGACTCGCCGTGAAGGCGGAGATAGAGAAATTTGCTAAACTAGGCTGGGAGGCAATGGACGAAACCGATCGCGACCATCGGCTCAAGTGGATGGGTGTGTTTTTTCGCCCAGTCACTCCCGGCAAATTTATGATGCGGATGCGGATACCCAACGGTATTCTCACAAGCAATCAGATGCGCGTGTTAGCCGAAGTAGTGCAACATTACGGTGACGACGGTAACGCCGACATTACTACCAGACAGAATATCCAATTGCGGGGCATCCGGATTGAGGACTTACCAGATATCTTTAATAGACTTCGCGCAGTTGGTTTAACCAGTGTGCAGTCAGGAATGGATAACGTCCGCAATATCACTGGCGACCCATTGGCAGGGTTAGATGCGGATGAGTTATTTGACACCCGGGAGTTGGTGCAACAAGTTCAAGACACGATCACCAACAAAGGGGAAGGCAACGCAGAGTTTTCCAACTTACCACGAAAGTTTAACATTGCGATTACAGGTGGACGGGATAATTCAGTTCACGCGGAAATTAATGATTTGGCATTCGTTCCAGCTTTTAAGGAAGGGAATGGGGAATGGGGAGTGGGGAGTGGGGAATGGGGAGTAGGGGGAGATGAGGGAGATGAGGGAGTAGGGGGAGATAATTTAACCTCCTCATCCTCCTCATCCCCCTCATCCCCCTCATCCTCCTCATCCTCCTCTTCCTCCTCATCCCCCTCTTCCTCCTCATCCTCCTCTTCCCCTACTCCCCACTCCCCACTCCCTACTCCCCAATTCGGCTTTAACATCCTCGTCGGTGGCTTTTTCTCAGCCAAGCGGTGCGAGGCTGCTATTCCTCTGAATGCTTGGGTATCTCCAGAAGACGTGGTAGCGGTATGTAGAGCTATTTTGGAAGTTTATCGCGACCACGGCTTACGTGCTAATCGGCAAAAATCCCGTTTGATGTGGCTAATAGACGAATGGGGTTTAGAAAAGTTCCGACAAGAAGTGGAAAAGCAGTTGGGTAAGCCATTGACCTCGGCGGCGGCACGTGATGAAATTGACTGGGAAAAACGCGACCACATTGGTGTATATAAACAAAAACAACCGGGATTGAACTACGTAGGGTTGCACATTCCTGTCGGTCGGTTGTACGCTGGAGATATGTTTGAAATCGCACGTCTGGCAACCGTTTACGGCAGTGGCGAAATCCGCCTGACGGTTGAGGAAAACGTGATTATCCCCAACATTCACGACTCGCGAATGGAAACATTTTTAACCGAACCTTTACTTAACAGGTTTAGAATTAACCCTGAACCGCTAACGCGATCGCTCGTTTCTTGCACAGGCGCACAATTTTGCAACTTTGCCCTTATTGAAACCAAAAACCGCGCTTTGGTAATGATTAAAGCATTGGAAGCAGAGTTGGAACTGACTCGTCCTGTGAGAATTCATTGGACGGGTTGTCCGAACTCCTGCGGACAACCTCAAGTTGCAGACATCGGCTTGATGGGAACCAAAGCTCGCAAAAATGGAAAGCCCGTAGAAGGGGTTGACATTTACATGGGTGGCAAAGTTGGCAAAGATGCCCACTTAGGAACTTGTGTCACCAAAGGCATCCCTTGCGAAGACTTGCAGCCAGTATTGCGCTCACTACTGATTGAACAATTCGGCGCACGCTTGCGAGAATCAGCCTTGGTTTAAATGGGGACTGGTTAGTAGTTAGTGGTTAGTAGTTAGTGGTTAGTAGTTAGTGGTTAGTAGTTAATAGTTAATAGTTAGTGGTTAGTGGTTAGTAGTTAGTAGTTAATAGTTAGTGGTTAGTGGTTAGTGGTTAGTAGTTAGTAAAACAACTAACAACCAACAACTAACAACCAACAACTAACAACCAACAACTAACAACTAACAACTAACAACTAACAACTAACAACTAACAACTAACAACTAACAACTAACAATTTTTTCAGTATTTTTATTTAGGAAGCCTGAATGCTCAAAGGATTATTTTCATTGAACGGTCGCTACCGCATTTTACACCTGACTTGGTTTGCCTTCTTTCTGACGTTTGTTTGTTGGTTTAACTTTGCTCCGTTTGCCACAACGATTGGCAAGCAGCTACATTTGGCACCAGAACAAATTAAAACTTTGGGCATCTGTAATCTTGCCTTGACAATTCCGGCGCGGATCGTTATTGGTATGCTTCTGGATCGTTTTGGTCCAAGAATCACCTACTCAATGATACTGATTTTTACTGCGGTTCCCTGTTTTGCGACAGCGCTGGCGCAGAATTTTGACCAACTAGTCATCAGTCGCCTGCTGATGGGAATTGTGGGATCTGGGTTTGTTGTAGGTATCCGCATGGTTTCGGAGTGGTTCCCTCCGAAGGATATTGGAATTGCCCAAGGCATTTATGGCGGTTGGGGCAACTTTGGTGCTTTTGGGGCGGAGTTTGCCCTACCTACGATTGCGGTTGCTGCTAGTTTTCTGAATGGTGGCGCTTCTAATTGGCGGTTTGCGATCGCCCTGACAGGAATCATTGCTGCTATTTACGGCGTGATTTATTACAACAGCGTCCAAGATACGCCCTCTGGCAAAGTCTACAAGAAACCGAAGAAAAATGGTGCATTGGAAGTGACCAGTCCTAGAAGCTTCTGGGCGATGATTATCTCGAATTTTGGTTTGATTTTCGCCTTAGGTTTATTAGCTTGGCGCTTGGAACAACGGAACATTCACTTTTTAGATCAGAGTCAAATGTATCTGACGTGGGTGCTGTTAGCAGGATTGTTTGCTTACCAAACCTACAAAGCGTACTCTGTAAACCGGGATCTGCTAATTGGAAAGAAAACTTACACTCCATCTGAACGCTATCAGTTCAGTCAGGTGGCTTTACTTGAATTTTCTTACGTAATTAGCTTTGGTTCTGAACTCGCTGCCGTTTCCATGCTACCTGCGTTTTTTGAGAAAACCTTTGGTCTAGAACATGTGATAGCTGGGATGATTGCCGCTACATATCCCTTCCTGAACTTAATTTCTCGTCCTAGTGGAGGCTTAATTTCTGATAAGTTAGGCTCTCGTAAGTGGACACTGACAATTATCAGCGCGGGCATCGGTGTCAGCTATTTGATCGCACGTTTCATCAACAGCAGCTGGTCTATTCCGGTAGCGATCGCAATCATGATGCTTGCTGCCTACTTTGCCCAAGCTGGCTGCGGTACAACCTACGCCATCGTACCTTTAGTTAAAAAGGAAGTTACTGGACAAATTGCCGGCAATGTGGGAGCTTACGGTAATTTTGGCGGTGTGGTCTATCTGACAATTTTCAGCTTAACCGACGCACCGACGCTTTTCACCTCCATGGGTTTAGCTGCTATGGTTTGTGCTTTTATGTGTGCCTTCTTCCTTAAAGAACCAAAAGGCTCTTTTGCTGGTGCTTATGAAGATGAATTATCAGAAATGGCAACCCAACCTCCAAGCATCCTAGCGGAAGAATAAGATTCGGACTGGTTGGTTGTTAGTTGTTAGTTGTTAGTTGTTAGTTGTTAGTTGTTAGTTGTTGGTTGTTAGTTGTTGGTTGTTAGTTGTTAGTTGTTGGTTGTCTGACCGGAACGCACCTTCTCCTCCTCAGGACGCTTGTGGGCAGTGCCCACACTACTACGAAATCATAAGCTTTTTGTAGCTCTGATTTTCGCAGCAAAAGGGTGGTTCAAGATCTGAGTTTTTCTACTAACCACTAACCACTAACCACTAACTACTAACTACTAACCACTAACTACTAACCACTAACTACTAACCACTAACCACTAACTACTAACCACTATATTATTGCTAAATTTACTAATTTATTTACTTATTAAATTGCCAGAGGAGTGGCAAATTTTGAATAACTAAATTACTGGAATTTACCTAGAGAGAAAATACGTAATAGATTCAAAAAAATACAACAAAAAAACAAAAAAGTGTATCGTAAAAAACATTTTTTGTGTTTTCCTTGATGTGTAATAAGTAAAAATACTTTTACGAGCAGTTGCTGAAAGTTAAATAAAGCCTGTACGTTCGCAAATTTTAGTGACTTAAATTTTCCAATTTTGTCAATATTTAGACCATTGTTGAACACGATACAACTGCCATGACTGAATTTACTAAAACCCTTTGTCCTTACTGTGGTGTTGGTTGTGGACTAGAGGTTTCGCCTCCAGCGCAACATGGCAAAGCAACTCATCGAGATAGCCAAGGAAATCCGATTTGGCGGGTGCGGGGAGACAAAGCGCACCCATCCAATCAGGGTATGATTTGTGTCAAAGGCGCTACGATCGCTGAGTCTTTAGATAAAAACAGACTACGTTACCCAATGGTACGAGACTCCTTGGATCAGAAGTTCCGGCGCGTTAGTTGGGATGAAGCTTTTGATATCATCGTCAAACGTATTCAATCCGTGCGCTTCACCTCTGGACCAGAAGCCATATGTATGTATGGTTCCGGTCAGTTTCAAACCGAGGACTACTACGTAGGTCAGAAACTCATGAAAGGGTGTCTGGGCAGCAATAATTTTGATGCCAATTCTCGCTTATGTATGTCTAGTGCTGTGGCTGGGTATGTTCAAAGCTTTGGCTCGGATGGTCCTCCCTGTTGCTACGATGACTTGGAGTTAACCGACTGTGCGTTTTTAATTGGCACCAATACGGCTGAATGTCACCCGATTGTTTTCAATCGGCTAGAAAAATACCACAAAAAAAACCGCAAAGTCAAAATGATTGTGGTCGATCCCCGTCGCACACAGACTGCAGTTGCAGCTGACTTGCATCTATGTATTCGTCCTGGTACAGATATCGACTTATTGAACGGCATTGCTCACTTGTTGATGCGCTGGGGCTACATGAATACTGAGTTCATCGACGACTGTACCAGCAACTTTCCTGCATACGCTGAGGTGATTCGGCACTATTCCCCAGAAGTGGTGGCTCATAAATGCGGTATTAGTGTTGAAGATTTAGAAACAGCAGCTCGGTACTGGGGTGAATCTGAGCGGGTGCTTTCCATGTGGTCTATGGGTGTGAATCAATCCTCGGAAGGCACGGCTAAGGTAAGAACTATTATTAATTTGCACCTGATGACCGGACAGATTGGCAAGCCTGGGGCAGGACCTTTCTCGCTCACTGGTCAGCCGAACGCCATGGGAGGACGAGAAGCCGGAGGTTTAACGCATTTATTGCCTGGTTATCGATCTCTGAAAAATCCCCAGCACCGAGCAGAAGTTGAGGAGTTGTGGGGACTTAAGCCAGGACAGATTTCGCCTCATCCTGGTATGAGCGCTTGGGAGATGATTACTGGATTGGAAAATGGCCGTGTAGAATTACTTTGGATTGCTGCTACCAATCCCGCTGTCAGTATGCCAGATTTGGAGCGGACTAAGAAGGCGTTGTTGCGATCGCCCTTTACCATTTACCAAGACGCTTATTATCCCACAGAAACTACAGCATACGCTCACGTTTTGCTACCAGCGGCTCAATGGAGTGAGAAAACTGGCGTCATGACAAATTCCGAACGGATAGTAACCCTGTGTCCAGCATTCCGTCAACCGCCTGGGGAAGCTAAAGCAGATTGGGAAATTTTTGTAGAAGTTGGACGTAGATTAGGCTTTGTGCAAGAGTTTGCCTTTGCTAACTCCGCTGAGGTATTGGCAGAGTTTGTCCGACTGACTCGCGATCGCCCCTGCGACATGAGTGGTATCAGTCACGAGCAACTACAGGCGGAAGGTCCCACTCAATGGCCTCACCCGTCAAAGGGGAGTGGGGAATGGGGAGTAGGGAGTGGGGATTCAAGCCCTACTCCCTCTAAAAGAGATTCTTCCCCTACTCCCCACTCCCCATTCCCTACTCCCTCTAAAAGGCTTTACACTGACCTCCGCTTTCATACACCTGATGGACGTGCTCAGTTTGCGGCATATCACTCGCGGGGTCTGGCAGAACCACCCGATCCTGATTATCCCTTTGTGTTGACTACTGGGAGACTTTACGGACACTGGCACACCCAGACACGTACTGGTCGCGTTGAAAAAATTCGCTCCATGCATCCTGAACCGTTTATTGAGATTCATCCCCGTGATGCTGTGAAGTTAGGGATTACAGATAACCAGTTAGTGGAGGTGCGATCGCGTCGGGGTCAAGCTAAGTTTCCTGCCAAAGTCACAAAGGCGATCGCTCCTGGTACAGTGTTTGTCCCCATGCATTGGGGTGCGCTGTGGGCAACGGATGCCGAAGCCAACGCCCTCACCCATCCAGTATCTTGCCCTGACTCTCTACAACCAGAATTAAAAGCCTGTGCAGTGCAGTTAGTACCAGTGACTTTTAAGTTAACAATTGATAACTATCAACTGCTGCCCTCAGAATGTTAAGCTGCTAAGCATATCGGAAATCTACTAAACAGGTCTTCCCTAGCTGTAGCAATGGAAGAAAAGAAAAAAGATCTGAAAAACGCGTTCAGGCAAAATAGCAATGTGTCAATGGACGGTTGTTTGCGGCGTCTGTCGTGTCAAGGACTGTCTTTTTTTTATAGATCCTATAGAGAAATCTATAGGGTTTTTATTTTTGCATTTGACTTTTTACTTTAAAACAGGGTTAAGCAGATGAGAAAATTACTAAAGCGATTTACAGAAGCTACCAAAGATGAAAACTTTATGTACGCCATCGAAAATATAGAAGTGCTAGTTTCCAAAGTTCTTTCTCTTTTTCTGGTGGTGGTAATTTTGGTAGCGATCGTGGATCTGGGAATTTTTCTTTTCAAAGAATTATTTAGCGCAATTAATGGCACATTTAACACAACATTACTGAAAACTTTTGGTTTATTTTTGGATGTTTTAATTGCTTTAGAAATTTTAGAAAATATCACGTCCTATCTACGAAAGCATGTTTTTCAAGTGGAATTAGTCATTGTTACCTCTTTAATTGCAGTTTCTAGAAAGATTATTATTCTCGACCCAGAAAAAGTCCGAGGTCTTGATATCATTGGGTTAGGAGTTACTATTCTCGCTTTATCAATAAGTTATTGGATTATTCGTCGTAGCAATGTTAGAAATACAAACTAAACAGGAACTGCAATATTATGACATTTTTTGAATTCGAGGCAGATTTTGTTGATTCGCTACGTTGCATTCCCATGCAGGTACGCTGCAAACTCGATACTTGTGGCATTAAATTAAAGTTATCCGATTGGAGTCACATGACTAAAGATGAGCGTCAGGCAATGGTAGAATTACCTTGCTCTACGGAAACTGAAATTCAAGCATATCGGGAACATCTTCAGCAGCTGATTTCACAACGTACTGGCACACCAGCAGCAGAATTACCCATTGATCCCGATCCGGCATGGATGGATGCTACCACCTTGCCAGCAAGCCTTCAGGAGAAAGTCAGAGAATTAGGTCTTCGCCT
Source organism: Stigonema sp. (assembly GCA_965249805.1). Lineage (GTDB taxonomy): Bacteria > Cyanobacteriota > Cyanobacteriia > Cyanobacteriales > Nostocaceae > Stigonema. The sequence continues at coordinate 401,730 of CBDFMX010000002.1, read as the reverse complement.
CACCGCCCAACAGTGGTCAACATTAACTCCCTTAGAGCGTTTTGCCTTGATTAAACTGAGCCGCCCAGGACATGAAAACGAAAACTTTCCCAAAGCCTTGAAGGAGTTCCATCTGCTTTAAGGAGGCACAAATAAACTCAAAATCGGGCGGACAGGATGCTCACCCCACAATCTGAGTTACTTTTATTGTGGGTCGTCCTATTTTAAGAACAAATATTTTAAAGTTATTTGTGTCTGTCTACTTAATTATAGCGGTTCCCACTTGCATTCAATACATATCTTGTAGGGTGGGCATCCTGCCCGCCCGCCCGTCCTAAAAATGGGCGGGCGGGCAGGATGCCCACCCCACAATAAAATTACAAGTGTGATGCATTCAATTGAGAACCGTTATAGTCATTAGTGACCAGGCGTCTGGAGCGAGAATAGTCAGCTAAAGCTTGAGTATGTAATGATTTCAACCTGTTATAACAGTTGTAGAGACGTTGCCTGCAAAGTCTCTACTTGGTGCAAGATATAAGTAGGGTTAAATCCTACGACCAAATTATTTTAATAAATAGTTTAGAAAAACCCTATAACTTGATGACGGGCAAAAACGCAAGACAGAATGCATTTCTGCGGCTAGTGTCTGGAGGTTACGCAGCTTTTGGGACACAATCTCGCTACTTACTGCCTGTGAGTAAAGAGATAGTCATTGGACGGGACCCAGGCTGCCAAGTTGTCTTCGATGCCATGTTGTGTCGGATGGTATCTCGTCGTCATGCGGTAGTTCGCCCACTCTCTTCATCCCCAGATGGCGAAGATAGCTGGATACTTTGCGATTTGAATAGTGCCAATGGCACTTATTTAAATGGAAAACGCTTGCAGGGTTGTCAACAAATGATTCCAGGCGATCGCATTACTCTAGGTCATGATGGTCCAGAACTCATTTTCGAGTACGAAAACCACCAACCTACCATGACCCAAGCAGCATTCATACCACTTCCACCAGCGAACAACTACCAAGCGCCGACCTCTACGACGAGCTACCACATTCCGTCAAACTCAGCAGACTCTATCAGCTTCACGCAACTGTTTCCCATTATTTCTACTGGCAAAGATTTAACTAGTAAAGCCTACCTTATACCGGGAATTCTCACAGTGGTTTTCGTGGTATTAATGTTTGCCACACTAAATCGACCAAAAGTTAATCAAATTATAGTCGCAACTTTTATCGCATTGGCTGCTTACTACTTCTTTATTTACTTGTTGTGTGGTAAGCATAAGCCTTGGTGGGTACTACTGGCCTCAGCATTGACGACAATGCTGATTTTGCTTAGTCCCCTATTAGATTTATTTATCTTCGTGTTTCGCGTCATCTTACCAGGTAGCTTGCCTTCAAATCAGGAATCCATCACCTTCACAGAGTTGCTTCTACGGATGTTTTTTGGTGCAGGTTTGATGGAAGAACTACTTAAGGCATTGCCGATCCTGGCAGCACATATGATTGCCAGGGCGCTGCCATCTCCTTGGAGAGAACGCATCGGTGTCTGGGAACCTTTAGATGGTATTCTGCTGGGAACGGCTTCCGCTGTAGGTTTTACTTTGTTAGAAACTCTCGGACAGTATGTGCCACAATTTGTTCACACTGTCGCTCAACAGGCAGGAGATGGAGCTGGTTTCATTGCGGGGTTTCAACTACTGATTCCCAGAATTTTAGGCTCTTTACCCGGACATATGGCTTACAGTGGTTATCTAGGATATTTTATTGGGTTGGCTGTACTCAAGCCTACTAAAAGTTTGCAAATTTTACTAGTTGGTTACCTGACTGCTGCAGGGCTGCACGCTTTGTGGAACGCAGCGGGAGCGATCAACAGCTTATTATTAGTGATTGTTGGAGTATTGTCTTACGCCTTTTTGATGGCAGCAATTCTCAAGGCGCGGACGCTGTCACCAACGCGAGCACAAAATTTTGCAACCCGCTTTATCGAACCTAAGTAGGAGTGGGAAGTGGGGAGTAGGGAGTGGGGAGTAGGGAGTGGGGAGTAGGGGAAGATGAGGGAGATGAGGGAGATGAGGGAGTAGGAAGAGACAACTAACAACTAACAACTAACAACTAACAACTAACAACTAACAATTAACAATTAACAATCAACTTGGCTAAGTTGGCTGAAGGCATAGTAGGCGATCGCCAAACTCGCTTTTGCTTGCTCGATTTGCGATAAAGCTGTCCACTCGCAGTTGTCAAGTAAATCCTGCACAGATTCTAGGTTTTGCGGTTCGCTGCTGCGCATGGCGTAGGTAAAAGGACGCGCTAGCACTAGCAGGTCTTCTGCTCCCCAAGTTGGCAAGACAGCTTGAACACACTGAATAAGTTGCTCACCCATTGATTGCTGAGAGTTAAAAACCTCTGTAGCTTTGTGGGCGATCGCGTCCAGCCATTGACTGGGTATAGATGAGCCAAAGCTACTATGTAAAGTTTCTTTAAGTGTATTTATAGTAGTCGGAAACGTACTACAGTCGTATTTTTTGTAATTTGACCACATCTGGTCTAGCTGGGTGTAAAAAGCTTGCGATCGCGTAGTCAGTTCTGAGTCCAACAAATCCTGCATCCAGGACTGCTGTTCTAATTGGAGAAAATAAGTTTCTGATTCCTCCGAAGCTGGAGTCCAAGGATAAGTAGCATCATCAGGTTCCAGTAACGCTTCTAGGAACTCTAATTCCATTTGAGACGGTAAGGAATTAAAAGTTTCTGAATCGCTGAATTTATTAAGCATCTGTCGTCTCCTAATTTATTTATTTATTAGCGATATTTACAGCTACATCTGCCAAGATTTCATTTCCGCAAAAAGATTTGATTTTGTCAAGCTTCAAAGCACTTTCTCAAGATTGTGGCGCTTGGTGCATCGCAAGGCGGTCAAAAATACCTGACGACTACACTCACGGGGATGCGCGTACTAAGAAATGACCACATTGTCAGGGTGGGGTAAAGAGCGCCCCTACGGTTATATTGTGGTCTACCCGGCTTTATGTGGTGTAATGTCAAGAATCTTCGATCTGGAATTCCCAAGACTGACTGATACTACCAAACCTTAACTGCATTCCCGGTTCTAAAGGGACTTCCTGATGGGGGATTTGTTGCCAATCATCAGAGCGCAAAATCCAGGTTGTACCATAAGTAGATAAATCGTGGAGGTAATATGTTCGCACCGACGTTGACCCAATCAAAGTATTCCGAAATCTTATTTCGGCATGCCGTTTTGAAACCGACGGCTCTGGGATCACAATATCATTCTCTATCGTGCGACCGATCCGAGTGATTCCAGGGCGCAATGACCAACTCTGCCCTCCTGGGGAGAGACTACGCAAGCTGGCTGTGGTTCGCATTGAAGCTATGCCGGACATGGAAGTTTCGGGTATTTCCGTAATTCCTTCATCAAAACTCTGAATCAGTTCACCATTATAGTTTGGATGCAGATAAAGAACTGGCAACGTCCAAGCTGGTTGATTAAACTTATAAATTGCCAACAACTGCTGCCTCGCATCCGCTACAGCTTGATCAATTGGCTGACGATCGCGCAAAGCTTGGGCAAAGGCTTGAATAAAGGTGTGACTTTCGCGATCGGCAATTTCATTGCGCATTCCTAAAACTGCTGGCACACCTTGACGGATCAGCACTTCTGCTAAGCTGCTGTGGGGGATAGCTTGATGTTCAATAGCTGCCGGCTGTGCTCCCCAACAGGCATTAAAAACTGCTAGTTTTACACCTGTACGAGTCAAAACTTGCGCCAATTCCATGCCATTCAGGGGCATGTCTTTTTGCAACGAAAGCAGCCCTCCGTCTGGTCCTGGCTTACCATGACCAGCGTAAAAGAAAACGTTGTATGTTTTTGTATCTAGCTCTTGAATCAACTCCTGTGGAGTTGGTTGCAGGAGGGTCTTTACAAAGCAGGGAGCATATGCTTGGGAATTTTTGCCCATCAAACCACCATTTGCAAGGGTTTGTTTGAGAAGATCGGCTTCTTTTTCTAGTTGCAGCGACTGATCTTCTCCTAAAACTAGCAAGATGTTTAAAACCTGCTCCGTTCGCAAATTCGGTAGGGGTTCAACTTCGCTAGTCGTGCGGCTAAACAGCACATGTTGAGATAAGGACATTGCGGATTGACCAGGATCGCGCTGCATAATTTCCCAAGGCAGGGCGATCAGATCTGGGTCACGAATTTCCAACTGAAAGCGCAAACGTGTATGCTGACCCATAGCAATACCAAGACTGCGTTCAAGACTACCAAGAATTGGTCCGTCGAATACCCACCGCCATAGGCTAATTCCCAACTGTTGCATGAGACGAACAGTGTAAGCGGTCGGCTGACCAGAAGTTGGCGATCCCAAATCTAATGGGAGTGGATTTGCCCCTTGAAACTTTGATCCTAAGGAAATATCTAAGTGACTGTGACCGGCAAACATCTGCTGCCACTCAAGCCAAATTTGACTAAGGTGTTGCGGCCATACACAGTCACGTAAAACATAACCACTGGGATAGGGAGCGTTCACCACCCAAATGGCGAAGTTATCTGTGCCGGTATTGATGAGACGGGCGATCGCCAGGTTTAGGGATGGCATGGATTCAGATTCGTTAATATAATAGGTAAAACAAATAATATTTCAAATAACAATTTGAAAATTTCAAAAAAATTTACATGAATAAGTTTTTCTTCATGTTAAGCCCAAATCAAGGTCTGTAGTTGCGCTTCAGCGCCCATACAAGCATACGAAGACAGCGCCACGCCGAACATTTTACATAAATTTACATATTTAGATATTTTCTCGCCTAACTACTTATTACCTGATATTATTTCAGATTTGTTACTAGTTTAGCGATTTTTTTTCTCTGGAAAGCTAATTGACTATTGACTATTGGCTCCCGTTTGACTGGTCTTTGGTATCTCACCATTCTGCGTGGGTTTAGGAGTGGACTGAACTGTAGATTCCTTGCTAGGCAGACATTGACTTGCATTGCCTCCTTTGAGTGGAGTAACATTCAATGATTTAAAGCTGGAGGAGAGAATTCTTGCTTCATCTCCTGGTTTCAACAATGGTTTATTACTTGTAGGAGAAGGCGTTGTTTGTCCAATTGAGCAGACTCGTAGATGAACCCAAATGTCTTGAGAAGTTGATTTAGCACTTGGTTCTTTTTTGTGAGGAATAATTTTTTGCAAAACACTACCTGCCGAGGCGATCGCTTCAGTTGCAGGCGGTGTCATTCTATTTAATGTTATGTCAGTATTAGTCTCAAACACCTCCCCTTGTGCTACCTGAGTAGCAGACTCAGTCGGGGTGACAGATGGAGATAGCTGTGGATTCGGTGAACGAGTAACATTCGCTTTCATGCGACTCAGCCAACCCTGCTGATGCAACTGGTATCCCAGTACAAGACCTCCTACAACCACTGCAGCGAGGATGAACAACTGGATCGGCACGGTTAATCGGAAGTTCTTCTTAGTTGTAGGAATAACTTGAGTTGCCTTATTTGAAAGGCGGTGAGGCGAAACTCGTGCTGTTTTTGGCGACGATTCGGAAGCTGATATTGAGGCTTGGACGGCTTGGGCTTTTGAAAGAATTGATTTTGGTTCGGAGTACTTGACTTGATAGTGTATTAAAGCGATGGTGACATTATCGTGTCCATTTTTAGTATTAGCAATTTCTAATAACTTTTCTGTGACATCAACTACATCTAACCCGTTCGTAATAATTGGCAAGATTTCTGTGTCCCAGTACTGCTCTACGCGATCAAAGTCACTCAAACCGTCGGAACACAGAAGGAAAACACAGTCTTCGTCAAGGATAAACCGCTGTGCTGTAGGATGCAATGAACTGCTGGGACTCATGCCCAATGCCTGTACCAGCGACCCGGAAGCACCCTGGTGTAAGGCATCCCGGTATGTAGCATAGCCAAGGCGCACTTCGCGAGAGGCGACATCATCGTCGAGAGTCAATTGATAACAGTTGTAGCGTGTAATCAAGTAGGCACGACTATCACCAACGTGGGCAATATACATGGAGTGGGCAATAGGCAAAGCCATTACTAAGGTTGTGCCCATGCGTTGCCGTCCGGTTCGTTGTTCGCTATCGTTGATCTGGCTAATTTTGTCGTTGGCAACTGCGGCGGCTTGTTCTAAATCTTCGAGAACAGTTGCGGGGTTGTGGTCGGAGGAAATATTTGTCAGCTGTTGCAGCTGCTGCTGGATGGTTTCAATTGCTAAATTAGAGGCAACGTTGCCGCCCTCGTGTCCACCAATGCCATCACAGACAATGGAGAGAGCTGATGGTTGAGGTGGTTTGGTGATGGTAGTGCCACTACTGGGATAACAGGCATCTTCGTTACGTTGGCGGCTGGGTCCGGTGTCGCTCTTAGTAGCAATTTTGATTGTGGGTGTTTGCGATCGCCCTATTTCTAGCAATCCTCGATCTAAAATTGCCACCAGTTGTTCACTAGAGTGTATTTCTCCCAGATGCAAACAACGGCAAATTTCGCCCAAGAATTCAGCTATGGCTGGTTTTGCCGTAGGCACTAATTGCTGCCAAAATTCGCCGATCTGTGGCAATTCTGGTGCTGAATTCAAGTCTGGCAGCAATTCCAACAAGCGCACTAAAGACCCTTCTACTCTTAACAAATGGGGATCGAGCAAGCTAGAGGCGACGCCTTCATTAATCAGAGGCTGCCATAATTGAGCTGTCTGCCATAGCCAACTTAGTTGGCGCATTGATGTTGCAGATTCCCAAGCAGTGGACATCTGGCTACACAGTTGCACAATATTTGCTGCACCATCTACATTGAGCGGCGGTTTTTCTAAAAGTAATATTTCTTGCTCAGAACCGCCATCAGTTAGCGTCAGCACTCCGTATACCTGCGGTACGTGTAAGCGGTAGGGAATGAGCCGCAAATAGGGTCTAATCACCTGTAAATATTCTGCTGAAGGCGAATTCGGTACTAAACCCGGTTTGGTATCTAAAAGAATAGATTTGCTGATGACTAAATAGCGATCGGCTAATATTTCTCCGCAGTTGTCTACACTTGGACTTTCTCCCACAGTCCAGAGGTAACGTTTGGGTAGGGGTGTGCGGCATTGCTGGCAAAAGTTATGTGTCAGGGGGTTGGGAGCCTGGCATTTGTCATTTGGGCAGTAAAGCGTTGCCGCGTCATTTTCCATAGTCTTCGCATTGATCAGCAATTGGCATTTTCTTCTAGAGCATCACTGAAAGCGGCTGTCTTGACCGCTCAGATCTCTTTTACTCGATCTATCCCACTTTGGATTGGATTACAATCTTAGCCTGCGGATGAAAATACTTGCACTCCACTGATTGACAAGCTCCCAACAAATAATTTGCACTTTCGGTGACAATCCAACTAGCCGTGACTAGATGCTATTCCCATAACGGACATGCCGAAGATGCTGTTAGTCGTGGCTACTGACAATTATGCTATGTGCTTATTCCAAATTACTCCATCGGAAAGATGAGATCATCCTAGTCTTTCTCTAGTTTATAAGTAGGTGGGCGGCAATAAACAAACTTAAGTTCAAGTAATATAAAATTTAAGTAAAGGCGTCAGACGTCTTTTAGGTGATTACTGATTGCCGCTGTGCTTAGGAATGTAGGTTAGTTGCCACAGTTATTGCCACACCCGCTACTGTCAACAGCAAATTTAACGAGCGCGAGAGTGTAATGGAAGATAATAAAGAAAAAGAGATTCATCGCTCAGTAAACCCCGGCGATGTAATTTCGGAAGAACCACAAAGCGTTGAAGAAAAGTCAAAGCAACTTGCCGTCGATTCTCCTGACATTACAGGGGATCACATTACAGTGCCGACATACTTTGTTGTAGAAGAGCCAGACGGCGAAGAAAAGGCTCTACACCATGTTAAAGATGCAGAAGAAATTTCAGATGTGATTCGACAAGCACGAGTTGACGAAAACGGAAATCGCATTTGGTAGTACTAGTTAGTTATTAATCATCAGGAAGCTATCAGCACTCAGCAGTTAGCTAGCCGATAGCTGAGTGCTGATAGCTGATAATTACTGATTAGCTTCGACTGCAACTTGGGGGAGTCCCATGCTGTAGTTGGTAACGCGCGCAGAGAGATTATAGCTAATTTCGCCTTTGTGCAGGAGCGATCGCAGATAATGCTCCAAGTCTGACCCAATGCGGCGGAGGTTGTAGTCTGTTAAGTCCGTCCCACTAGATGCTTCTACAAGTTCATCAAATAGACGATAAATCTTTTGTAGAGCATCTTCATTCCAGTTGAATTCGTTGTCTGGGTCAACATCCAAGGTTAGGACATGATTACTGGGCACGAGTTCGCCATCCCGATCAATTTCACCTGCAAAAATTCGGATATGCCGAGTTGTTGACTTGAGCAGCATTGGGTTGTCCATAAGATTGTGTAAGATTTAGGTTGTTATTGATACGATCTGCCTAATACCTATCAGGCGCATGCCTTATGGGGTGGGTAGTTCTATATTAATCCCTATCAGGGATTGAAATCATTGTAAACGCCATCCCCTAAAGAGGAAGTGGGGGGACAAATCAATTAAAAATTAAAAATTAAAAATTTTTTAATTTTACATTTTTAATTTTTAATTCTTATACTCCCCCCCCGACTCCTTTAACGAGGGGGAATCATGCCTGTCTGGCGGGCGTAAGCAAAAATCCCGCCTACGTCAATCACTGGTTCCACGTCTCCCAAGGGTTTGAGATTGTATGTCTTGCCGAGGCTGTGGTTTATCAACTGATTGTGTTCAAAATCAATTGACACTTCTTGACCAGTTTTAAATTGGTCGCATAACCTTTCCTCCGACTCCCAAGGGTAAAGTTCTCCTGTGGCGGTACAGTTGCGGAAAAAGATCCGGGCATAGGACTGGGCAACCACTACCTCGACGCCACTAGCGCCTAGGGCAATGGGGGCGTGTTCCCGTGAGGATCCGCAGCCGAAGTTTTCCCCAGCCACAATGATTGGGTAGGCTGTTTTCATTTCTCCTGGAACCACAAATTTTTCACCCGTGTCAGGTAATCCAGCTAAAGCATAGCTGCCAAGCTTTTCGTACTCATCACGCTTAGAAGGAACTAAGGTAAGGTACTCGGCTGGAATAATTTGATCGGTGTCTATATTATCGAACAGAACGAAAATTAAACCCCTAATTAATTTCTTCATAAAAGTCTCCCGTGTTTTCTGCTGACCAAATCGTACATCCAGTAATTTTACGTAATTTTATCGCAGCTACGTCTGGCTCTTATCATATTAAAAAAACTCCGCGTTTTTACTTACGTATAACTACTAGTTTGTTAGTAACAAGTCAAACTTTTCTTGATTTATAAATAAAGTTGATGTAAAAACCTTTAAAAAGCTAGAACAAGTTCTTACAGAAACTTTATTGTATGGAATCTTAAAAACTCAATAATGGGTATGGCTTGGTTAAACCACCGCGCACACAAAAGCGGAAAATGAAACCGTTCAAGTCTTACCAAGAAAAAACAAGGGAGAGTCAAAGGGAAGAAAAATCATGTTGATGAAATCGGCTGTTAATTCAAAAAATTTGGATTTCAAAAAAATATAAAGTATTTTGGCTGGCAATATACCTCCTCACTCTGATTACTACCAACGAAAGGAATCCCAATAGCTATGAACTCTAAAGCATTACCACGTCAAGTAAATAATATCGAAGTAGGTGTTTATGAGTGCGAAATGCATATAAAATTCCGGTTGCTCGAGGAAAACAGTCTATTGGCGGATCGCGATCAACTGTTGCAGGTACTGCTAGACGCTTTGACTGAGGGTTGTGACGACTTTCTGGAAACCTTGCAAACGTCTGTAAAGGTTCAGGAAGTTTCTGAGTTAAAAGCCTCACCGCAAATGCGACGCCAACTGATGCGCTTGAGAAATTCTACTGATAATATTCAATAGTCACGCATTGTCATCTCAGTAGAGGCAAACTGTGCACCACCTCGGGATTGAAGAATTTTTTTAGGTCAGCAAGTGCGTAATAACTCTTGCGTAGCAACCTTTACCAATGCATGCCAGGTGCATTTCACCAAGTTTTTATTCTACTAAACAAGACAGGGACGCACTCACTCCTCTACTTAACAGTCAACCGATGCTACTTAGCAAGACCATGTTCTAAAGCAAAACGAACTAACTCGGTACGGCTATTGGTGCCGGTTTTGCTAAACAAACGGCTGACATACTTTTCAACATTGCGGACACTAGTCTCTAAGCGACGAGCTATTTCTTTATTCATTAACCCTTCAGCTACCAAGTTTAAAACACTTTGTTCTCTGGGGGTCAAGTCGATTGTGAAAGGTGGACTTGATTGAGCGATCGCACTTCTTTGAGTTAATAATGCCTTAATTTGAGCAATCTGATTTGCCAGTTCAGCAATATCGGGAGCTTCACCATCTTCATGAGTGGCTTGAGTCATGCTTGCACGACGAGAGAGCAAGTTTTCGATAATTGCCACTAACTCATCCGGATCGAAGGGCTTGGGTAAATAGGCATCAACACCGGCTTGATAACCTTGGATGCGATCGGTCGTCATGCCTTTAGCAGTTAAAAATACCACAGGTAGCTTTTGGAAGCGGGAGTCTTCTCGCAGTTGCTTGAGGAACTGATAGCCATCCACCCTAGGCATCATGATATCGGAAATTACCAAATCAGGTGTGTTTTGCTGCATCAACTCCCAGCCCTCACGGGCGTTACTGGCAACTTGAACGCTAAAACCGCTTTCAAGCAAATAGTCTTTGACTGCTTCACGCAATCCCGGTTCATCATCTACCAGTAACAGATGTGCTGACATCTAAAGTTTCCTTTGGGCGACTTTTCTCCAATTTAACGAAATTTTACAGAAGTTGGTTGTTAGTGGTTAGTGGTTAGTAGTTAGTGGTTAGTGGTTAGTGGTTAGTGGTTAGTTGTTTTTTTGACAACCAACAACTAACAACTAACAACTACCAACTACCAACTACCAACTTACAACTTACAACCACTCAATTATCTTCGCTTTGTCGGATAATTTGGCTGACCGTTGCCCAGAAGTACGCGCCCTAGCAGTGAACAAACCAATCGGAGTATTTAATAAATCTCCAAGGCTGGCTTTAAGAGCTAAAGCCTTGAGGCTGTCTGTTGGCAATTCCTTCAACAACCAGCGTCCTAGGCGACGGCAGCATTCCTTAAGTGTAATGTCCCGCATCAACTCCACACCGTGCAGTTCATGCAGATAGCGATTTGAGCGCCCATAGCGCCGCCATTGACTTTCCAGTTCCTTGAGTGTAGCGCGGTGACGGTGCTGCACGATCGCACTGGGAGCAAATTCCAAACGCCCAATATTTTGCCTGATTATCCGCCAACATATATCAGCATCCCCACCTGAGGTGAGATAGGGACGAAACAAACCTACTTTTGTAAAGGCTTGCTGTCGAATTGCCAAATTTGCGGTTTGACCGTAGGGACAAAACTTATGAGCGAGGGTATGCTTTTGTGAAAGGGTTTCTTGGCGCTCTGCGTGATGTTCTAGCAGGGTTTTTCCTGGTAGCGCCACAATCTCACCTGCGACAATTACCACATCCTGGTTGACAAAAGGCGCTATCAATGATATTAGCCATTCGGGTTGTGGACGGCAATCTGCATCCGTAAAGGCAAGTATTTCTCCAGTAGCGGCGCGAATGCCTGTATTCCGAGCAGCGTAGGAGCTTTGAATTTGGTTTTCGCTCAACGGGTGAATTGCGAGTGGGCAATCTTCAGCAGCTGTTTGAAGTAAAAATGAGGTGCGATCGCTACTGTTATTGTCTACCAGCAAATACTCCACCTGCTGTTTTGGGTAAGTTTGAGCCAACAGACAACGGATTAACTCTGGCAAATCCGCCTCACCGTTGTATATGGGTACAATCACTGATACCTTTGGTAAGAAGGTGTCATTATTCATATATTTATTTTAGATTTTGGATGAGGGATGTTAGTTGTTGATTGTTAGTTGTTAGTTGTTGGGTGTTAGTTGTTAGTTGTTAATTGTTAGTTGTTAATTGTTGGGTGTTAGTTGTTTGGTGTTGGTTGTTAAATAAAACCACTAGCTACTAACCACTAACCACTAACCACTAACCACTAACCACTAACTACTAACTACTAACCACTAACCACTAACCACTAACCACTAACCAATTTCTAGTATTCCCTGTACAAAATCTTAAAACTAATATTTTGAATTCGGGACGCCAACGTTCATGGGTTGAGCAGATTGATTTTGCATTTGTTGTGCGAAGCGATTGGTGGATAGAACTGCAAGCGCACGCGCATATTGAGGGTCATTTGAAGTTCCCACTAAATCTGGATTATTCGCTAACTGACGCTGTTGCGTCTCTGTTAAATCTACCTTGATGTCGGGCGTAATCCCCTTATGATTAATATCCGTTCCTTTGGGGGTGAAGTAGTGGGCGATAGTGATTGCGACACCGGAACCATCTGCAAGTTGGTGAACTGACTGTACTAAGGCTTTACCAAAAGTCTGACTACCAACAACTACAGCCCGCTTATTATCTTTTAATGCTCCTGTGAGGATCTCGCTTGCACTAGCTGAATTACCATCTACCAGTACTGCTAAAGGGCGCTTCGTCAGAGCAGTGTTATTTGCCTTAGTTTCTTCGCTTCCCCCCACACGGTCTACCGTGCGCACAATGGCACCATTATCGTACCACATCCGGGCAATTTCAATGCTTGACTGCAACAACCCACCAGGGTTACTACGCAGATCCAACACGAAGCCATCAACTTGCTTACCGTTCAAATCACGGATGGCTCGTCGCATTTGCTCTGCAGCGTGGGCGCTAAATTCTCGCATGCGGATGTAACCAATGCGCCGATTATTTTCTTGCCTGAGAGTGTAACGTACTGTTGGGACTTCAATACTAGCTCGTGTCAGCTTCAGATCAAAAGTATTTTGCCCGTTCCGTCCCAACCGTAAAGTCACAAACGTACCAGCCTTGCCACGAATCAGCTTGGAAGCATCTTCCACTTTCATCTGTTGAGTGGGTTTGCCATCAATTGCTAAAATCTGGTCTCCAGCCTTGATGCCTGCTTTGAGTGCAGGGGAATTTTCTATGGCTTCTACGACAGTAAGTCGTTTGGTTTTTTCATTTTGTTCCATCCGAATGCCAATTCCTGACACTTCTCCAGATGTTTGGTTTGTCAGAGATTCATACTGTTTGGGATCCATAAACCGAGTGTAAGGGTCCCCCAACTTTTTTAGGGCTTCGCGGATGGCAGTGTAAGCTTCTTCACGGTTCGCATAATTTTTGTTCAACAAGCTCTGCCTAGTTGCTTGCCAATCTTGTTGGTTGTATGTGGAATCTACATATTCTCGATTCACTAGTTGCCAGACTTGGTCAACGATCGCTTTTGGGCTATCTTGTAGCGCCGCATGCACAGAACGGCACCAAGTTGGACCAAACACAGAAATCGTAGCAGTTGTGGCGATCGCTCCCCCAATCAAGGCTACTTGCAGCGGCGAGTAACTTTTCGCAGATTGATTCATGTATATTTAGCTGGAATAATTGTGTTGTTGACAGTTAAGCTATCAAGCTGGACAAAGATTTATAAGTTTTTCTACTTAGCTAGACTTTCTTCATCATCTTTCCTTGACATTTTCTTGAAAACTGCATGATTTCACCTGCTTTCTTCACATTAGCTAAATTCTGACGCCAGCTTACTGCGACTGTGTGACACTTTCATCAGTGCCATCTTAGCAATCAAGATTACTTTTCTTAAGATAGCACTTGGCTAAACTAATGGACATCTGGTGAAAACAATGTAGAGACGCGAAATTTCGCGTCTCTACAAGGGTTATAGACAACGCATAATTAATTTTTGGAGATGTCTAATGATAATTGCTGACTTTACCAAGGAAAGCTCGGATCGGGTATGCCATTGAAACGTAAATTTATCAACAGCCCTTCTCGCCAAGATCTGAAGCAATTGCGAACAAAGAGACAACCTTTATCCATACTAGCTTTTGGGCTGTGTCTTTTACTTGGCCTTTGGCTGGTGTTTAACACTATAACCATTGTTTCTGCATCTTCCAAGCGAGCAGATGCCTTTTTTGTGCTAGGTGGCAGCATTCATCGGGAAATTTATGTCTCCCAATTGGCACAACTCTACCCACACACCCCGATTCTAATTTCTCGTGGTTCCCCAGATCACTGCATTTTGGATATTTTTCGGCAGCAAGCAGCAGCTTCAATGCCTAACGTTTGGGTAGAAAAGTGTGCTAATTCCACTTTTGGTAATTTTTACTACAGTATCCCCATTCTCCGCCGTTGGGGAGTGCATAAAGTGAAGCTGATCACCTCCTACACACACTTACCACGAGCTAAATGGATGGCACAAATTCTCTTGGGTGCTCATGGCATTTGGGTGGAAACATCAATTGTTCAAGAGCAAGGAATTCCTGGTAATTATGAGTCTTGGCTGAAAACCTCACTAGATGTCACACGCAGCTTATTTTGGGCGGTATTAAGTCAGATTATTCAGCCGCAATGTGATTCAGTGTACAAACTGGCAGATGTCAATATGCAAACTTGGCAATATCGAGGTTCGAGATGTGAACGCCAAGAGGAAATACCCATCCTCCAACCCGCCAACAAGTAAATGTCGCAAAATGGGCTAATTAGTTATGCTCACTTGTGTAAAGTTTTTGTGCCAAAAAAATGGAGCGATTTAATTTGAAGTTGATCGGGCGGTTTTGGGCGATCGCCAAACCCTTTTGGTTTGGTGAAGAAAAATGGTCAGCAAGAGGTCTGCTGCTACTCAACGTGTTGCTGTTGCTAGCCTACACAGGTCTTTCTGTCGTCCTTAACGCCAAGCGGGGAGATTTAATTTCAGCTCTTTCAGCCCGAGATCAGCCGAGATTTTCGCAAGCTGTACAGATTTTCATCGTCGTACTAGTTCTCTATGCACCCCTTTTAGCTGGCTACACCTATTTACAAGACCGACTTGGTCTTTTCTGGCGACGGTGGCTAACCAATAGTTTTCTCAATAATTACTTCAGTAATCAGGCTTTTTATACCCTCAACAACTCAAACACGGAGATTGACAATCCTGACCAACGGATTGCTGAGGATGTCAAAAGCTTTACTCAAGATTCTCTGAAGTTTTTGCTCATCTTTGTAGAATCCATCCTCAAAGTGATTGCTTTTAGTGGGGTTCTTTGGGGAATATCTAGGTCTTTAGTGTTTTTTCTGGTTATTTACGCCCTCGTCGGCACAATTTTGGTAACAGCAGTTTTTGGTAGACCTCTAGTCCAACTCAATTTTGAGCAACTTAAAAAAGAAGCTAACTTTCGCTTTGGCTTAATTCGCATCCGTGAAAATGCTGAATCAATTGCCTTTTACCGGGGGGAAGACCAAGAGTCAAACCAGCTAAAAAACCGATTCATGGAGGCGTTTGATAATTTTAAGCAACTTATAGCTTGGGAGCTGAATCTAAATGTTCTGACCAATGCTTATGAGTTTATCCCCTTTATTATCCCAGCTCTGGTTGTTGCTCAGAATGTCTTTTCGGGAGAAATTGAGGTGGGAAAAGTTACAGAAGCGCAAGGAGCATTTGTCCGGGTATTTTTCTCGTTAAACGTGATTGTGTCTCGCTTGCAGCCTCTGGCAAATTTTGGAGCGGGGATTGACCGTCTCCATAGCTTTGCTGAGTATTTGGAAACCCCTATAGCCGGACAAGAAGATGAACCCACTATTAATATAGTAGAGGATTCCCGTTTAGCTATCCAACACCTGAGCTTACAAACACCGAATTATCAAAGAACCTTGATTCAGGATTTGTCTGTGGAGTTGCTATCAGGACAAGGACTGTTGATAACAGGACCAAGTGGCTGTGGAAAGAGTTCTCTGCTGCGAGCGATCGCTGGATTGTGGAATGCAGGTACAGGTGCGATCGTCCGACCCAAACTTGACCAGATCCTGTTTTTACCGCAACGTCCTTATATGATCTTAGGAACGTTGCGCGACCAGTTACTTTATCCCTATACCAATACAGAGATTGAAGACAAGGAACTTAAACAAATACTGCAACAGGTAAACTTAAAAGACTTGGATGAACGATTCGGTGGTTTTGATAACTCACTTGACTGGGCTTCGTTGCTGTCTCTTGGAGAACAACAGCGCGTTACCTTCGCCCGCATATTACTCAACAAACCCCCCTATACAATTTTGGACGAGGCGACGAGTGCCTTGGATATGGAAAATGAGGAGGGTTTATATCAGCATCTGCAAGCTATAGGAACAACTTTTATCAGTGTCGGTCATCGCCCCATCTTGGTAAACTACCACCAGTTAGTATTAGAGTTATGCGAAGATCAAACGTGGCTCCTCAAACAACCGTCAGAACTTCTAAATCTCTGACGGCTTTTTGAGACAGAATTACTGAGCTGTTATTTGTTATTTGTTGATTGTTGTTTGCCATGAACAATGAACAATCAACAATTAACCATTCCCCATTCGCCGCTAATTAATTGCCATAGCCTGTAGGGACTCTTGAGGTGTACGCTGCCCTGTAATTACCATCTTGACTCCAAGAGCAGGCGCAAGCGTTACACCTCGCCGCTGAGGTCGTTCTGGTCGAGAATCTACCAGCGCCAGTTGATAGCGTGACAAGATATTTGCTAAAACTAGCTTCATTTCAAACTGTGCCAAAGCATCACCAACACAGCGACGGACACCACCGCCAAACGGCATAAATTCATAGGGAGAAAATTGGCGTTCTAGAAAGCGCTCTGGCTGAAACTGCTTGGGTTGGGGATATAAATCTTCACGATGATGAGTTAGATAAATGCAGCCAACTACTACCTTACCAGGCTCTAACTGATGTCCTAGAAGCTCAACTCTTTCTTGCACTACCCGAGGAAATGTGATCGTCGCCACGGGATGAATCCGCAAAGTTTCATTACAAACAGCCGTGAGATAAGGTAGCCGGACAATGCTCATGGGATCTGGGGAACTACCAAGAGTATCCAGTTCTTGGAGCAGTTTTTCCCGCACTTGTGGTGAACGATGAATCCAATATAATCCCCATGCCATAGCCGTTGCCGTGGTTTCATATCCAGCCAACAGCAGTGTCATCAATTCATCCCGCAACTCAATATCGGTCATTGGGTTCCCCTCTTCATCTCGAGCGGACATTAATAATGAGAGGATATCAATCCGATCTGGATCTGGTTTCTGTTGGCGTTCAGCAATTTCTGCATAAAGCAATTCATCGATTTGCTGTCGTTGGCGCACAAATCTTCCCCAAGGACTCCAAGATCCTAAATCTTTTTGCAGGAAGTGGAAAAAGAGGAAGCTTGAAGTCAGGGGCGAACGAAACACATCCACAAGCAACAGTAGTAAGCGCTTGAGTTTCTGGTAACGTTCTCCCTCATTCAAGCCAAAGACTGCCTGTAACATCACTTGCAGAGAGATATCCTGCGTGGCTATACGAGCTAAGAAGGGCACGTCTTTTGGTAACTGACTAAAGACTTTGTCAGTCAAATTACAGATGATCTGACCGTAGGCTTGCATTCGCTCTCCATGAAACGGAGGCATCAAGAGTTGTCGCCGTTGTTTGTGGCGATCGCTCTCTAGTAATATAACTGAATGGTCCCCGATCAAGGGTTGCAAAATTCTGTTCTCATAACCAGGGGCGGTAAACTTCTTGCGATCGTTGGTTAAAATTTTCTGAATTGCCTGAGGGTGCTGT
This sequence comes from Stigonema sp., assembly GCA_965249805.1. Classification (GTDB taxonomy): domain Bacteria; phylum Cyanobacteriota; class Cyanobacteriia; order Cyanobacteriales; family Nostocaceae; genus Stigonema. Next base: position 383,977 of record CBDFMX010000002.1, on the reverse strand, counting down.
ACGAATATCAAGGGTTCCCGACTAACTACTCCGGCAGTGAAAATGTCAGGATACTGCTGTGCTGCACCTTCCATATATCCTACAGGGTCACCTACCCACTGGAGCCTCTGGAGAAAATTAGGCGTTTTGAGAGGATTTAGTAATTGCATTTGATTTTTCATCTAAAACTCCTAGTGAATTACCACTGTTGAGTGTTGCAAATACAATAGCGGCTTCTAGCTTAAGAACGATGCTCAACATACAAACTTGTCGATCGCTATTAACAAGTTTAGCGAGTCCCATTCCGAACTCCATCAATTTTAAGCGGGATCACTTCTGAGCAGCGTCACAAAGCAAAGGTTATACTCATTTCAAAAGAGCTTTTACACATCACTTTTAAAATTGTCCTGACTTCAATGACTCTTAACTTTCGCTTTGCTATAGTTAGCGACTTACACATTGCGCTTCCCCACACAATCTGGAACCATCCCGACCGATTTCATCTCGTGGAAGTCAGTATCCCAGCGTTTGAAAGTATACTAGAAACTTTAACACAACTTGATTTAGATTTTCTTTTGCTTCCAGGAGACTTAACCCAGCATGGTGAACCTGAAAATCATATTTGGTTGCAAAAACGCTTATCTCAACTACCTTTTCCAGTTTACGTTGTTCCTGGCAATCATGACGTTCCTGTCCTAACGGCAAATGAGCAATCAATTGGTTTCAGTGATTTCCCGCATTATTACAGTAACTTCGGCTACAAAGACTTAGACAAGCTTTACTACACTTGTCAGTTACTGCCGGGAGTCAGACTTATTGGTTTGAATTCTAACTATTTTAATGACCAAGGACAGCAAGTAGGGCGTTTGGATAGCAAACAGCTAAAGTGGTTAGAAGAGGTGCTGGTAGCAGCTAGTGATGAATTGGTGCTGGTAATGGTACATCACAATGCGATCGAGCATTTGCCTAATCAATCACGCCACCCGATGGCAAATCGTTACATGTTGGAAAATGCTCCAGAACTATTGCAGGTGCTACGACACTACAAAGTTAGGTTAATATTCACAGGACACTTGCATGTTCAGGATGTTGCATACTCAGAGGGAGTATATGATATCACTACTGGTTCTTTAGTAAGCTATCCTCATCCTTATCGTCTCCTAGAATTTCATCAGGATAAATACGGAAGAGAATGGTTACAAATTTTGTCATATAGAGTGGAATCAGTACCAGATTTTCCCAATTTGCAACAAACTTCACGGCAGTGGATGGGCGATCGCAGTCAGCCCTTCCTCGTCAAGCTGCTGACTCTACCTCCCTTAAACCTACCATTGGCACAGGCACAAGAACTAGCTCCCAGCCTGCGCGATTTCTGGGCAAATATTGCTTCTGGGGATGCATTATTTGACTATGCCCACTTTCCACAACCAGTGGGTCGCTACTTTGAGAAATATGGCGCGATCTCGACTAGTGGTACACCCTCTCTGATTGATAATAATACGACACTACTGCTTTAGGAATTGCTAATTGCTAATTGCTAATTGCTAATGGCTAATCAACAATTAGCCATTAGGCAACGATCGGCAAATTCCAAATACAGAGGTGTAATTGTGGAGGAAAGTATTACCACCAACAGGACCGATTTCGCCATCGCAGAAAAAGCCTGTCAAGGGGATATCGTTGACGTAACGCCTAAATAGCTGAGAATCAAAGTTGGGTTTTTTGTAAAGTCCTTCGCCTCGGCCCACACAGGAAAACATCAACGCACCAAAGGTAGCGGCTGCGGATACTTGTTGTTTTTGATACCGCATGAGCATAAATTCCAAGTCTTCTGCAGATGCTTGGGCGTCACGCAAATGGAATTGTAGGCGCTGTCCGGGACGGACGTAATCAGTGATGGCAATTGCTCCTGCGGATGGATCTACTCCCAGGATGCTGCGAATTAAAAAGTCTCCTTGGTGTAAATCTTGCTTAAATTCATCCATTGCCATACCAACAGACAAAGAGTTCTGTGCCAGCATCCTTTCTTCTTCACCAAGACTTGCAATCAAATCTCGTAACACAATCAACGGCACTTGCTCATCCAGTTCTAAGATGATGTTGCGATCGCCTTTTGTCACCAGATGTGGTTTGCCAATTGGTCTACATCCTTGTGCAACAATTGTTTCTAAAACAATATTCCCACTCAAAGCGACACCAATTGTTCCCTCTCGATACAAATGGTCATTATAAAACAAAGAAGCACGACTACCCATACCACCACTGCTTGCCTGTCCTCCTACTGTCACCGATCCGGGATAAGCAAAATCTAGCCCTTGCAACAGATCGCTGATTCCTGTAGATAAAGAACTGGATAGCAAGACGAAGTGGGGTATAGGTGACGGTGGCACACCGATCAAATCAATCCACGCATTCGGTGAACTATCCGAATCTGGTAATTCTTCTGCAATAACATGAAACGGTTGAATATTCACACCTGGGAGGTGCGCCAAAGTCAGACTTAGGGCTGGTTCTGCTTCCAGTTCTTGGGTTTTTCCTTCAGGAGGGGTGCCAATTACACCGCCACCACTACAGCCGATTAACACAGGTACTGAAAGTCGCTCCGCAAGCAAAGGCAACAGCCGGGAATACTCGCTTGTAAAAGCAGACGAAATAAAGACTAGCCCTAGATCCGCAGATGCTGCTAACGTAGTGGTAGCTTGTTGGATCACATCTGCAACAGCTGCTTCCAAAGAAGGACGGGTTGACAGGGCGTTCGCCCATTGCATTTGGTCTGCCATGAATTTTTGGCTCTTTCTCTTTCTAGGCTAGTAGTTTTCGATTTTTTATTTTGGTGAACATTAATGGTATCCTATACGAATTAACAACACTCCTTCCATTACTTGACTTTTCTTTAATCAGAAGGTTTTGTTCTACTACATCATAATATTGTATAATTTTCTTTTTATAAGTAACCAACCATAAATAAACATAAGTGGGGAATGGGGCATAGCGCTGGCTCCCCCATGCCCTATGCCCCATTCCCCATTCCCCATTCCCATACAAGTGATGGAACATGAGGATAAATACTCATGTGGCAGTTGAGTGGATAGAATAGTAATAGATAGTGCAAAAATGACATTTTTGAACTTTTTCTATACTAGTATTAACAACACACAACAAGACTAAGGCAATGACCAACATCCAAAACATCCAAGACCAAATCCAACAAGAGCTTGAAGAAGCTCGTGCTACCTGTGATACTACAGGTAGTAACTCTGCCGAATGTGCTGCAGCTTGGGATGCAGTGGAAGAACTGCAAGCAGAAGCTTCTCACCGGAAGCAATCTAAGCCCAAAAACTCTCTAGAGCAGTACTGCGATGCGAATCCTAGTGCTGATGAGTGCAGAGTCTACGAAGACTAGAAAATATTAGTGGGGTGTAATGGGATAAGCTAATTAAAAATTAGTTTTTAATTTTTAATTCCCTATAGGGGTTTTTCCCACACCCCTAAACCTCTACACCCCTATTAACAAAAGCTTTGAACTATGGAAAAGGAAATCTGGTTTCGCCCCCTAGTCTGGATGGACTACCGACTGGGGGTACTATTCACAGTCGTTATTCCCCTCATTCTGCTACTTTGGGCTTTTGTGCAAAAAGCTGAAGCAGTGCAACGGTTGTTAATTATTTACTGGCGAGTATCCAGTTTGCTGGCAATCAATGTCTACTTAATGATTGCCCAGTTCCCACTAAGTTTTATCCCAGGGTTAATGGCTCGGATCTTGATTCCCATTTCCCTATGGTTCTGGGTCGATCTCAACGATGAAATTGAGTATCAGTCCACCGGACCCTTGAAGCTGACTTTCACCGCTTGGCGTTGGGCTACAACTGTTTATTGTACTTTAGGCGCACTCGCTTCTTTACCTTTTTTGGTTTGCGCTTTTTCCCCAAATGTAACCGCTACTTCCTTCTGTCGCGTCTGGTTCGAGCCGCCGTTACTCTTTAAAGAATATTTCCATGCCAATAGCAAGCCAGGGTTCCTCGGCTTTTTAGGTATCGTTGGTTTAGTGGTTTATGTGCTTTGCTTAAGTTACTTTGTTCTAGTAAAGCTAGGCAAGCAGGGACGCTCAGCGACACAATAATATGCTAATAGCTAATGGCTAATGGCTAATGGAGCAATTAACAATCAACAATTAACAATCAACAATTAACAATGAATATTGCCAAGCGGTTGGAACAATATACAGCAAAACGCCCCCAGGAAGTTTTACTTGTCAAGGTAGAAATTGCTGGTGAGCAAGACCAAATCGCCATATTCAAAGGGTTTTCCAGTTCTTTAATGCGCCCAACTGCGTTCGATCCAGATGTACCTGTGCTATCAGATGAGGCAAAAATTATTACAATTGACCGAGTAGCCAGTCCTTACAATCCTGAAGCACCCCTTTATATCCAACAAGGACTTTCTTGGGAAACCATGCAAGCCTTGTTATCAGTTGTTAGTTGTTAGTTGTTGGTTGTTGGTTGTTAGTTGTTAGTTGTTAGTTGTTGGTTGTTAGTTGTCAGTTGTTCGAAATCAACAATAACCACTAACCAATAACTACTAACCAATAACTACTAACAACTAACAACTAACCAATAACCACTAACCACTAACCACTAACCACTAACCACTAACCACTAACCACTAACCACTAACTACCAACAACTAACAAATCCCTAAAAATGCTTCGTTCTGGATATACGCTCCCTGTGTTTGCTTGCGCTGCTGCTGTTGCGGCTTTGCACTGGTTACGCGATCGTCAACCATTGTCCGTGGTGTCTTTAAATTTAATCACGCCTGCCGAAATTGCAGAAATACCTATTGAACAGGTAGCAGGACTATCTGAGAATATGGCTTTGGCAATTACCAACAGCGATCCGGGCGATAACCTGGACCTCACCAGAAATACACCGATTTGGGCAGTGGTAGAATGGGTAGGGGCGGGGTTAGCCCACCCATTGTACGGGAGTGAGGAGAGGGTGATTATCAGGGGTGGGGAAGGAATTGGAAGGCAGGTAAATAATGAAGATAAAGCGGCTATTTATGCTTATGCACATACGGTGTTGCGAGAGAACTTGCAGCCACTGCTAGCACCGTCGGAAAAAATCACTGTGACAATTATTCTGCCATTCGGGCGATCGCTTGCAGTTCGCACCTCCAACGCCGCCTTTGGTGTTGTTGAAGGACTTTCCCTACTGGGGACAACGGGCATTTCCCAACCTTTGAGTACTCCCGAACAGTTAGAAGCTTTTCGTGAAGATTTACAGCACAAAGCCAGTCGTTTTGATTGTCTCGTGTTCTGTATCGGGGAAAACGGCTTAGATTTAGCGCAAAAACTAGGTATTAATTCCGAGCAACTGGTAAAAACTGCCAACTGGCTAGGTCCAATGTTGGTGGAAGCAGCTTTACAAGGTGTTAAAGAAATTTTATTATTTGGTTATCACGGCAAGTTGATGAAACTCGCGGGGGGAATTTTTCACACCCATCACCACCTTGCCGATGGACGCCGGGAAATTATCGTGGCACACTGTGCTAATGTCGGGTTAGCAACATCCGATCTCCAAGCAGTGTTTAACAGTCCCACTGCTGAAGCAGCATTAAAATATTTGCGCTTACGCGATGCTGCTACTAATAATAATTACGTTAATCAAGTCTATAGTGCGATCGCCGAAGAAATTGATACTCGTTCACTTAAGTACATCCTCGACCACAGCAGTGAGAGCCAAACGAAGCCGACGATCGGCTCTATCTTATTTGACCGCGATCGTGAAATTATCGTCAAGAGCCAAACTGCTTGTACGTTAATTACAAAATTATGTTAATTTATTATAAATAATCCGAAATTATTTAACTTAATTATTTTTTTAGTACCCACTTTAGGGTAAATTCTTCTTTTTAAGACCATATTTTATAGATTAGAGTAGAGCTAAACCGGAGCAATTCGGTGTCAATTGGATATAAGCGTCCTGTAATAAGGCTCTGATTGACTGCTACACCAGACTAAGCCTAGATTTATGAGGCTACGCTCAAGTGGTCAATACCTTAATGAGATTTGCTAGTCTCAAGCGGTTAGAAGAGGAACATTGCCAGTTAGCAGGTGAAACACCGACTTCAGCGCCAAGCCACTGAGCATTGTCGAAGCAAGCTAAACCCCGCAAGGGTGGGAGAAATCCAAATCAAACATGTAATTCGGAGTAATGGTTACTCCAAAATACTCCGAATTACTCTAAGAATTTGTTTTCTAGTAATACGAAGCACTTCCAAATTCGCGTTTGTACTATATTTACCTAATGTGAAAAGCTAACAGCTAGCACAGAAGTGGTATTAGCTAGACCCTAAAAGACGATTTATCCTGACATTTACGCTCTCTCTATCATGAATACAGCGGTGAATCTACTAACTGAACAAGCGCCTCAAAAAATAGCATCCTTGGGGCGGCTCGATCGTCAAATGATTGTAATTCTCGACTTTGGTTCTCAGTATTCCGAACTAATTGCCCGTCGGATTCGCGAGAATCAGGTTTACTCGGAAGTACTTTCCTATCGCACCACCATAGAGCAACTACAGAAACTAAACCCTAAGGGAATCATCCTTTCTGGAGGTCCCAAATCAGTTTACGACAACGGCGCTCCCCATTGTAACCCAGAAATATGGGATTTGGGAATTCCGATTCTCGGTGTATGCTACGGTATGCAGCTGATGGTGCAAAATCTGGGCGGGGAAGTTGCAAAGGCTGACCGAGGCGAGTATGGTAAGGCGTCTCTATATATAGACGATCCTACAGACTTGTTGACCAACGTAGAAGATGGCACAACCATGTGGATGAGTCACGGAGACTCAGTAACTCGGATGCCACCAAGGTTTGAATTGCTGGCGCATACAGAAAATACCCCTTGTGCTGCCATTGCCAATCACGAATCGAAAATGTACGGTGTCCAGTTTCATCCAGAGGTGGTGCATTCGGTTGGCGGTCTTGCCCTGATCCGCAATTTTGTCTACCACATCTGTAAATGTGAACCTACCTGGACAACCGATGCTTTTGTCGAAGAAGCGATTCGCGAAATTCGCGCTAAAGTCGGCGAAAAGCGGGTACTGTTGGCGCTTTCTGGGGGAGTGGATTCTTCTACGTTGGCATTCTTGCTGCATAAAGCCATTGGGGATCAGCTGACTTGCGTGTTTATCGATCAAGGCTTTATGCGAAAGTATGAGCCAGAGAGGTTACTCAAGCTTTTCTCTGAGCAGTTTCACATTGGTGTGGAATATGTGAATGCGCGCGATCGCTTTTTAAGCGCACTTGCTGGTATCACCGATCCCGAAGAAAAACGCCGGATCATCGGACACGAATTCATTAGTGTGTTTGAAGAAGCATCCAAAAACCTCGGTCCGTTTGACTATCTAGCTCAAGGTACACTGTATCCAGACGTAATTGAATCGGCTGACACCAATGTTGACCCACAAACTGGGGAACGGGTAGCGGTGAAAATCAAGAGTCATCACAACGTCGGCGGTTTGCCCAAAGACCTGAGATTTAAACTGGTGGAACCGTTGCGTAAACTGTTCAAGGATGAAGTCCGCAAAGTCGGGCGTGCCATTGGCTTGCCAGAAGAAATTGTACAACGACATCCTTTCCCTGGACCCGGTTTGGCAATTCGCATCCTCGGGGAAGTCACTGCTGAACGGTTAAATATTTTGCGTGATGCTGATTTGGTTGTGCGTCAAGAAATTAACCAACGTGGATTGTACCATGATTACTGGCAATCTTTCGCTGTGTTGCTACCAATTCGCAGTGTCGGCGTCATGGGCGATCAACGTACCTATGCTTATCCCATCGTCTTGCGGATTATTACCAGTGAAGATGGCATGACTGCTGATTGGGCGCGTGTGCCTTATGAAGTGCTGGAAGTAATTTCTAATCGCATTGTCAATGAAGTCAAAGGCGTTAACCGGGTAGTTTACGATATCACCTCTAAGCCGCCTGGAACTATTGAATGGGAGTAAAAAAGTTACAAGTTATGAGTTGAATTAACTGAAAACTCATAACTCTCTCCTGTGGGTTCAACGAGAAAAAGTCCGCGTAAGCGGACTTTAATAATGTAATAAATAAAATATAAAATGATAGACCATTGATTCTGTTTGCTGAGTAGCTACAAATTCTTGGCGTTGGCACTTAACTGCGGGCTATCATGAATAAACCACAAAAATGTATGAGTATGCAATAAGGAATCTCATTCCATGTATACATGTCGAACGGTTCAAAACTTCACTTAATATGGACTGAGCTCCAAACCTCTCCCCGCATCGGGGAGAGGCTTAAGAACCATGCGCGAATTTTAAATAAGTATAGTTTTCAGCCGTTTTTAGTATACTCACGAAGTTCTTCTAGAGGTGCATCAAAATCATCAGACATCCAAATCAGCCCTTTGGCACTTCCACTTTGGCGTCGTTTTTTCGGTTGATTTAAACGAACTATTTTTAAAATCGGCTTGTTGTTCTGAGTAATTACAACTTCGTCACCATCAAGCGCTATTTGAAACAAGCTTTCAGGAGAATTTGTAGCTTGAGATATATCGACTTGATGCATATCAACTCAATATGGGATTAATTAATATCTGATATTATCACAATATAAGTGTTTACGCAAAATTTGGAGAGGAGTGCGATTGCGCAAAGTCATTCGCCTTAACATATTCCCAGATCAGTGCATCGTCAGTATTTGTCAGTGCTAAAGTTTTGACATGCTCAGAATCGGGATACAAATCGACAATCCTGTAAATAATTTGGTCTGACAGGTTTTCATCCAATAGCAGTTTCACAGTGATGCCACAAATAACTTTTTCTCACGATCAGCCGCAAAAGCAAGACAGGCTTTAATATCTTCCGAAGTGAGTTCAGAAAAATCTGACAAAATTTCGGCTTCTGTCATCCCACTTGCTAAATACTCTAAGATGTCATACACAGTGATTCGCATTCCCCTAATACACGGCTTTCCACTACGTTTTCCAGGCTCGATTGTGATGATGTCGTGGTAATCCATAAGGCAAAAGTTGGCAGAAATATTTACTTATATCCATACCATAGAAGATAGGATTGAAATAATATTCGTTGTAAAAATTTGATATGGATGCCTTAGTTCAAGAACTTGACATCAAACTGCGCCAATGGCAACCTGATATCGTTGAACAAGTACGCCAGTGCCTTGCGGAAATCATTGAATTGGCAGACCAAGATCGTGACACAGAAATTTGCCCGTCCAAAATGCAATTCTGTGCTTAAGATAGAAAATGAAACGCCGCGATCGTTTACAATCTGTTCGTAGAAGCCACGTATTTTGGCATAACTCTGTAAACTTGTATCACGCCTCCACTCTGCTAATGTAATAAAAGACTAATACACTGCATAAAACACGCCACATAGCAGGTGCTATCATGGAACATGTGACCAACGAAGTACTTGTACTGGAGGAAGGACTTGCACCGCCTCATGGTACTATCACTCCACCACGCAAGCCAAAGTGGTAGTGTCTTCGCTCATATATCAGATCGAACGGCATCCGCTCTTAGTGCAGCAGTTGCGCTCGGAGCAGGCGACAGTTATGGGTAGAGAGAGCAATGTTAGTATGTTCTCACACGAGCATTTGAAGCAGATGGTATTTTTGGAGGCGACGATTAAGGAGACTCTGCGTACACTACCTCCTAGCTCTACTGCTAACCGTCGTCTTACTAAGTCTGTAGTGTTAGATGGGGTGTTGTATGAGAAGGGCTGTGTCCTGATTGCGGAGCCACGGATTGCACACATCATGGCAGAACACTTTGACAAACCAGAAGTATTTGCCCCGGAGCGCTTCATGCCAGAGCGCGGCGAGGGCAAGATGTATGAGTTTATCCCGTTTGGCGGCGGCGTACACGCATGCTTGGGGGCGCAGCTGGCGATGATGGTCACTAAAGTGTTCGCATGGAACGTGCTAAGTATGTTTGACTGGAAACTAACAGGCAAGGCAAAGTTTGTGCAATTTCCCCTCAAGAAGATCAAGGATAATTACCAAATTGACATTGCACGGCGAGTCTAAAGTGTGCTAATTACAAATTCTTGTCCGTGTTCCTAAGCGCACCGAGGGAACTAGACCAAATAGGTAATATGCGCGGCGGCTGCCATCACGGGCAAGATTTGACCGCTAATGGTTGGAACCACTCTACAGTTCACGGGTGCAAGCACCTCCTCTCAATCGGAGAAATCGCCACAAAATTCCAGTGTGAACACTGCCGTAAATCGTATTGGTAGGGGAACATTTAATCTCATTAAATCTTTGAGAAGCGATCGTAACGACACATTGACCCATACCCGTTTTTAAATCAGAACGCTTGGCTTCAACAACCACAACTGCCGATAGTTATCATTACACGTTATTGATATTTCTTTACGATACCAATGCGATCGCCACTATCCACCCCGGTCTGGCTACTTCTGTATAGTATCACTTTCTGATACTATATAATGGAACTAAATAGACATCTCCGAAAAACGCTTAATGCTATTTTTGAGAATCCGATTAAATCCAATATCCCTTGGAGTGATATTGAAACTATGTTAATTGCCCTTGGTGCAGAAGTATCAGAGGGAGCGGGTTCAAGAGTAAGAATTGCTCTTAATGAAATAAGAGCAGTTTTTCACAGACCACACCCAGAGAAAGAAACAGATAAAGGTGCTGTTAAGTCTGTACGACGTTTTTTGATAGAAGCGGGAGTTGAAAATGATGAAATATAAGGGATATGAGGCGATTTTAGAATTTGATGCTGAAGCAGAAGTTTTTCATGGAGAAGTAATTAATCTTCGAGATGTAATCACGTTTCAAGGGAAAAGTGTAGAAGAACTCAAGCAAGCATTTTATGATTCAGTTGATGATTATTTAGAGTTTTGTCTTGAACGTGGAGAAGAGCCTGAAAAACCATTCTCAGGTAAGTTTATGGTCAGAATTAATCCAGATTTGCACAAAACAATTGCCATCAAAGCCAGGAAGCAAGGGCAAAGTCTAAATTCTTGGATAGAAAAATGCTTGTGTGAGTCTACGAATTAACCCTTCTATTGTTAAGTTTTGTGAGGGTGGTAGGCATTTTGAATCATCCACACAAAAAACCCGACGATCTGCTCTACAGGCTCAAGCAAGTAATTGGTCAAGTCAATTTCTACAGTCTGTCCCCGCAATCGGAGAATATCATTGAGCCACGTGAGCAATTAGACAGTGAGTGAGGATAAATGCTTTTACCCCAATTGCAGATAAATATTCCTGAAGTGGTAGCAGAAATGACAGAGGCTTTTAACCGCTACGAAGAAGCACTGATTACAAATAATGTATCGGTTCTGGATGAGCTATTCTTCAACTCACCTGATACAATCCGCTATGGTGCCAGTGAGGAAAGCATTGGTTATCAGGCAATCCAAGAGTTTCGTCTTGGGCGTAATCCAACTAACTTAGCTCGCGATTTACAGAACACTATTATTACAACTTACGGTCATGATTTTGCTATAGCCAGCACCGAATTCATTCGTAATACTTCCCCAAACAAGTTAGGTCGGCAGCAACAGACTTGGGTGCGCACAGAGCAAGGTTGGCGAATTGTGGCAGCACATGTCAGCATACGTGAACAGCAATGACTAGTAACGCTTGCCAACTCCAGTCGTAGACGCTGCGCGAACGGCATCCCCTTCGGGGTACGCGGAATTAAAAATTAAAAATTAGAAAACCTTACGTTATAAGCTTTTCGTCGATTTTGAATGGTAGCTTTATTTGCGCCGTAATGTACTATTTTGCAGCACTCTTTGTGCGATCGCCCTCAATGGTATTGATGCCGAATGCTTCTTTGACTTTGCCGATTGTGGTGAATTGGCTGTATGGCACTTACAGCAGTTTTCAATTGAATTGACCATATTGTAAGGGCGCGGAAACCGCGCCCCTACGGTGAGTCCAGCCCTGAAGGCGGGTTTCCCGCCTGCAGGATCTGGCGATAGCGTAGCGTTAGCGAGTCCGCGAGCGTCACCCGAAGGGTTATATTGTGGTCTATATACCTCACTCAATCGAAAACGGCTACAATAGCGCCAAGAAACTTAAAAACATCGTCAGTCTTCACGTCTTAATCGGGAATTACCTTCTCCAAACATAGAAGCAATAGCTTCAGAGTCTCGATTAGGAGAATTGTCAGTAGATTCAGATGACTTATTTGTTGAAACTACCTGATTTCTCACAGAAAAGTAGCGTTCAGGGTCAATGCCATTAAAAGTTGGCGGTAGCCAAACTCGAACTATTAATAGTACCCCCATAACTAGTAAGAAGGCACATGCGGATAAAATCTGGGTCCAAGGTGCTTCCAACACCCCCCGCACAATCACTTCTCGCAACACAGAAACAATGGACACTTCCACAGCGACGCCGATAGATACTCGTTGTTCCTGTAAGTAAATAATCAGCAATCGGAATAACTCAACCAAAATCAACAGAAAGAGGATATCTGCGGTCACAGCGTTAAAGTCAAGGGGAGGTAGCAACGAGTAGAACATTGCTCGCAGCTGGATTACCATGACGCTGAATAGACCAATACACAGAGAAATTATAATCAAGTCTTGGACGGTTTCAAGACACTGCACAAGTCGATTTCGACTTAACCATTTGTTTTGATTAATTGACTGCTTAGCGGACTCGTCCATTTTATGCTCCTAGTGTATAGTTAGAAATACAGATTTAAGCTAATCAGTATTTACAGCAGTTTTCAAATGAATATACCTCTCTCCAAACCTCTCTCCTATAAGGAGAGAGGCTTTGATTTTCTCCCCTTTCCTACAAGGGAAGGGGCTGGGGGTTAGGTTTCACGGGTTGTGGTTGGTACAACTGAAAACTGCTGTAAGTTGCACACTTTAAAAGAATTCAGAACTCAGGAGGATAGCTGTATTCTGAACGCCAGTCGCCGTGAGAGCGGGCTGACACTCGTGTCGGCGCGCTGGCTCCTCCTGACTTCCCAAGCCATTCCCATAGTGCAAACGATGGGACATATCAATTTAATATTGACCACCCGATTTGCGGTGATACACTGCTGTCATGCCGTTAGGCTGTAGAACCTTGCCATTGTCCACAACGCCATAAACCACCCAGTGATCGCCACATTCTATCCGGCTTTCGACAGTGCATTCCAGATAAGTGAGGGCATCACTGAGGATAGGGCAGCCATTTTCGGCTTCTTGCGTTTCCAATTCAGCAAAGCGGTCTGACCCCGGAGCAAAAGACTTGAGGAAGTGTCGCCTCAAGTTCATACCTTCCCGCAAGATATTCAAGACAAATTTATCTCCAGTATGCAGCAGAGGTTCAATTGCTCGGTCTTTAGCAACTGCAACCGTTAGACCGGGGGGATTGAAGCTTACTTGGGAAACCCAGGAAGCTAGCATCGCGCTGGAGACATCTCCTAGCTTGGCGGATACCACACACACAGGACCAACGATCCGCCCTACAGCTTGTTCGGTGCGGTCAGTTTGGGAGTCACTGACTGGTTGGCGGAGGGCGCGGTTTTTCTTAGCCTTTTTCAAAGCCTGAGCAAAATCAGTCCCAGCTTCTTTGCACTGTTGGAGGATCGTATCAGTGGGTTTAAACTTGACCCGAATCGTGTCAAAGCCAAAGCGGTAACCAGCATCTTGTAGTTTACTTTCGATTTCATCAACGGCTTCTCCACTCCAGCCATAGGAGCCAAAAACACCTGCTAACTTGCTTTTAGCCGCAGTGGAAAGCACAATCCCCAAGGCAGTTTGCACTTGGGTAGGTATATGACCTCCGAGAGTGGGAGAGCCGATGATAAATCCATCACATTTTTCAACGGCTGCTTGAATTTCAGATGGTTTAGTGAATTCGCAGTTAATTGATTCCACGGCTACGTCAGCTTTGGTGATGCCCTTAGCTATCGCCTGTGCCAGAGTAGCAGTATTACCGTAAGCAGATGCATAAATCAGCACAACGGTTGTTTCTTTATCCTTCTGTTGTTGACTCCACTGCTGATAGTCGTGGGTGAGTCGGCTCTTGCTGTAGCGCACAAGGGGACCGTGACCAGGGGCATAAAGCTTTATGGATAAAGGAGCAAATTTGTCAAGTGCTACTTCCACCTGCCGAGACTGAGCAGCATGAAGGCAATCATAGTAGTGCCGTCGGTCTTCATCTAAAAGCTTCCAATTTTCATCAAAGACTTGGTCGCTGCAGACATGGACACCGAATAGTTTATCGGTAAACAGAATGCGAGTTTGGGGGTCGTAGGTATAAAGTTCGTCAGGCCAGCGCGGCGTGGGGACAGTCATAAATTGCAATTCATGACCTTTGCCCAAATCCAAAACTTCTTTTGAACTAGCTACGTTAATTTTTAGCTCTTGATCTGGAAAGGCTGTACGTAGAGTCACTGCACCGGGCTTGGAACAGACAAAAGTGACTTGAGGAGCTAACTCTAGCAGCGCCTTCAACGTCAAGGTGCGATTTGGGTTGACATGTCCCAAAATCACGTAATCCAAATGCCGTAAATCAAGATGCTGCTGTAATTGGTGCAGGTAAATTTCTGTAAACGACTCCCCAGGAGGATCTATAATAGCTGTTTTCTCTGCCTGAATCAAGTAAGAATTGGCAGTAGTGCCTTTTTGCAGTGCGTATTCCACTTCAAATTTGAGTCGATCCCAAGTGCGCGATCGCAGCATGGTAGTATCGGCATCAATTAAAGCGACCTGCACATCGGGTGGTTTGACTTCTAGCATAGGTTGTTGGTTGTTGGTTGTTAGTTGTTGGTTGTTAGTTGTTAGTTGTTGGTTGTTGGTTGTTGGTTGTTGGTTGTTGGTTGTTGGTTGTTTTAAACAACTAACCACTAACCACTAACCACTAACAACTAACAATTTAGTAATGATTCCCAATTTGGCGATGGTGTACTGCAGGGGGGGCATCGGGTTTAGAAACGCGACCTACAGAGACAGTGCTGTAGATCAGCCAGTGATCGCCACACTCGACGCGTCTGGCAACTTCGCACTCCATATAGGCGAGGGCATCTGCTAGGATGGGGGAGCTATTTGTTGCTGGGTAGGTTCTGACTCCTTCAAAGCGATCGGCACCAGGAGGGAAACGCTTGAGAAAGTGCTTCATCAGGGGCTGATAATTGCCTTCCTCTAGGATGTTGAGGACGAAGCGATCGCCTATGTGCAGCAAGGACTCAATGGCACGGTCACGAGCCACTGCAACTGTTATACCTAACGGTTTGAAGCTAGCTTGCGCCACCCAGGAAGCCAGCATGGCACTGCTGAGATTGCCGTGGCTAGTGGTGAGAATGTACAATCCACTGCTGAGGCGTCCCAAAGCTTTTTCTAAGTCGTTATCCAAAGCTTTGATTTGCTTGATACTGCGCTCACGTGACAACCATTGCCCCAAGTCAGTTCCGGCTTCTTCACACAACTTGTATGTGGCTTCAAGTGGTGTCTCTTTAACCAGAATTGGTGCGAAGGCAGGCTTAAGTCCTAAATCCCGGAACTTGGCTAGCAATGGATAAACCGATTCACTATCCCCACTCCCAGACTCAAATACGCCAACAGATTGCTTAGCTTTGGCAGTAGCCAAGATAGTGTTGATAGCAGTCTGGGTAGTAGCTGCGACTGGTCCTGTAATTGGTGTGGTGCCAATCACTAGTCCCGCAGCAATGCTCACCAGTTCTTTCACATCCTGGGGATCAGCCCACCGCAAATCCATCATTTCCACTGCCACACCAGTTTTCGTGATGCCTTGGGCAATTGCCTGAGAGAGACGGTCACTAAAACCATAATCGGACACATAAAAGACAGCAGCTGTCGTTTCTGACGAAGCCTGCTCTAGACTCCACTGACGGTAGCAGTTTACCAGTTCAGTTACATTATGATGGAGCAAAGGACCGTGACCTGTGGCAATGGTCGTAATTATCGGCAACTCATTCATCCGCTTGAGGGCAGACAGCACTGAGCGAGCATTTGGTCCCATCAAGCAGTCGTAGTAATACCGGAAATCTTCTTCAATCAGGTCTAAATCTTCATCAAAGGTGTGGTCGTCGCAATAGTGCATGCCAAAGGCATCACAGGTGTATAAAATTTGCGTGAGGGCATCATAAGTGAATATGGTGTCCGGCCAATGCAAATTAGGTGCAATCACAAATTCCAAGACGTGTCCGTTACCCAAATCCAGGCGATCGCCATTTTTCACAATCCGTTTTTCAAACGGCTGATGTAGCCAATTTTCCAGAAACTGAATTGCCACCTTAGAACCGACAACGGTCACATGAGGAGCCAGCGCTAGGAGATCTCTGACCAATCCACTGTGATCGGGTTCGGTATGGCTGATAATTAGGTAATCCAGTTGCTCAGGGTAAATCAGCCCCATCAACATGTCCAGGTACAGTTGGCGAAACTTTTCATGAGAAGTATCGACTAAGGCTGTTTTTTCACCCCGAATCAAGAATGAATTGTAGGTAGTGCCATTTTGTAACCCAAATTCAATGTCGAAGCGATCGCGGTCCCAGTCTAACGAGCGGATTGCCGTTGTATCAGACCCAATTTGGATAGACTGCATTGTTAACCTACGTTGAACGTCAGCAAGAGCTACCATCGGATGCCTCCTTGTAAGTAATTTTATTTAATTATTAAGTATCAAAATATTCTTCAACCCCTTACTTGAACTCTGATCCCTCAACAGAGTTGAGGGATCAGAGTTTGGTGATATCAGCAGCCATTAACTTGCCAGGAAAGCTGACTACTCCCCAAGTTGCCATTGGTACTTTGGGATCACTCCCAGCCGTGGCTGGGTAATTTTTTGTGCCTCATTGTCAGTTTTTTTTGCTCTTGACTTGATGGTACTCTGAAATATCTATAGTGAAAAGCCATTAATTCATATCTCTGCTATAGAAAATTTCTATACTTGTAATTTCCAACAGAAAATCTTCACGACCTCTGTATTCTTGAACAACTGCCGTCCAATCTTGAGATCGGCTTTTGTCCTTTTCTGGAAAATCCCTGAGTCGCGATTGTTGTAGCATAGGTTAAATCCTTTTTTGGTTTAGGGTTTTACATTTATGAGATCGCTAACTTTCCAGGGTTCGCGATCGCTCTGACAGACTTATGTGTGATGAGCGTAAATAATTACACGTCACCCAAGCGGATGACATGTGCAATTTATTGGGAGAATTGATGGCCTTAAATATCAAGAGTACACGAAAAGAAGTTATTCCTCCGTTTCCTGCAATTGATGCGAGGCGTAATATCGTTTCATCGTCTCCTTGCTTGCCTTGCTACCAACTTCAGTTTTGGGATAACAATAAGAGCATATTCCACGAGCTACGCTTAACTTACCTTTGATTCGGCGATCGCACATCTTACAAGTAGGAAGTTGTTCACCTGAAGACTGGCGATCGCGCCATTCTTTGAGGCGTTGGTATCCTGATTTAGCCATTGTCTCTCCTTTCTAATGGGTCGGATCGACCGATACCCAGGTCGATCAATTTCTTCTTAACATCGCTCCAGTCAGCGCCACAGTAGTAGTATTTTTTGTCTTTCAGGTTTGCCAAATAGTAACCTGGCTTGCCACCATTAATGCGAAACAGAGAAATGACAATTTTGTTTTTTGTTATTCCAAACAATCTTTCTCTAGTTCTCAACAGTTATATGCTTGGTGGGATTAACTATTCAACCAGCCCGAACCATTACAAAACCATCCCGGCGTGGAACAAATCCACCCTGATTTGGAACAATTCCAAAAGAATGGTCAAAAAACCTTGAATTTGCAAGGTTTACAATGCCTGTATTGCTCACCGACGGTATCAGTGGAGGGCAAATAAGAAAGCGGTAGTTCATATTGGCAATTCTTCCTCCCGTTGCAGATAATAGTTTTAGAGTTAATTATTCATGAGGTCTGATTGTGGTCTTTGCTCAAACCAGTCCCCCAGATATCATCACAACTCGCTTCACATTAGACGAGTATCGGGCAATGGAAGAAACCAACCCAGAACGCCATGAATACCGCAACGGAGAGATTATTACTATGTCAGGAGGTTCTGAAGCCCATAGTGCGATCGCCAGCAACTTATTAATTTACTTGGGGTTTTTGCTGAGAGACACCGATTTTCGTTTGTATAACAGCGACTTGCGAGTTTGGATTCCTGAATATCAGTGTGGTACTTATACCGATTTGATGGTTGTTAATGGCAAACCAGAGTTCAATAGCGATCGCAATGATGAAATTCTCAATCCTTTACTCATTGTCGAAGTTTTATCGCCCTCTACCGAAGCCTATGATCGAGGCGAAAAGTTCAGAAAATATCGCTCTCTTGCCAGCTTTTGTGAATATCTGCTTGTGAGCCAAACTGAACCCTACATTGAGCAGTATCACAATCAGGATCGTAACTGTAATGATCGCTGGCTCTGGCAAGTTCACTCTCACCTTGAGCGGACGATCATTCTGCACAGTTTAAACGTAGAAATTCCCCTGACTGAAATCTATCGTCGCATTAATTTTTAAGGGTGGCTAACTCTCTGATAATCATACAAAGTAAGCCTGTCCTTCGTAAGGTTAGCCAAATATAGACGATGCAATATCTCTGTTAAGACAGAAGAGTTTAATCGCTCATTTAATAAGTCCAAAAATCAAGTCAAGAAAAAAATACAGAAAGAAGCTCGCCGAAAAAATCGCTATTTCAACAAAAACGCCACCCGCAAAGGTGGCGTGTGTTTTAAAGACGTGGTTTCTTACTTAATGGAGACAAGAGGAGATTTATCTACCGTAACCTTACCGTCTGGATGTTCAGTGTAGGTTTTAATGCCTCTCCAGGTTTGTGTGAAGTAGTACTTCCAAATCTCCCTAATGTATCCTGGATTGTCAGGGTTATAGTTGTGAAGTGTTTTTTCTATTTCCAAAAACTCTTTTTCAAGTTCTGGCGTGAGATTAGACATTCGCTTAAGTCTAGTACCACCGTAGACAAATCCTTCTACACGTTCTCTTGGCTCTGGACTATATACAAGATGGTCTTGATATGGCTTGTTTAAGGCATACCTAAAGTTAAAGTCTAAGTCTTTTTCATTTCGATCTCTGGTGCTACCGTTTGGGCTTGAACTTTGATGTACTTGTTCAGTTTTGCTGTGGGGCAAGCATGCTCATCAATTAAGTTTTGGTATGCTAGACTCATGGTTATTCTTTTCGGGGTAACTGGAACACTCATGCGATCGCAAACTTTCCACGGTGGGCGGTCGTCTTTTGTTTTGTATAGTTTTAGTATATGTGAATGCTATAATATTGTCAATGCATTGTATATATTTTTTATAGCTGTATAGGCAGACAGTAAAAGATAGGTTACTGTATAGCAAAGTGATAACGAACAGGCTGGGAGAAACGTGATGTCTGACGAAAGCAGTCAGCTGAACATAAGGATGGATAGGGAGTTGAAAAATGCTTTTATCAAAAAAGCTAGAGAAAATGAGACAACCGTTACCGACTTAATTGTTGCCTATGCAAAAGAGTATCTGGGGCTGGAACCTAAAAAATCTAACGATGAAATAGCAGATTTGAAGCAGCGGCTCATCAAGCTGGAGCAGATGGTCATGGGGGAATTAGCAGCCTGAGGCAAGAAAACGAAACCCTCAGGCAGTGGCGTGAAAGAGTTTTAAATTTAAATCCTAACGAATAGCCTTCGCTGTCCTTTTTGGCGAGGGCTGATTATTCGCATATATTTTGACTATATTTTAACTATATTTTGAGTAGACTTATGGCATAGCTTCAGCCTATCTTTGTAGCTATGTCAAAAATTTTTTCGCTCTCAGAGGCGGCATGAGTTAAAACGGGTTGTCCGACATAAATATTACTAAGTTAGGACTTACGCATTGACAAAAAGAACAAACCTTGTACATCTCTCGTTACAAGGCTGTGCCTTGTAATGCTCTTGTAGTCGGCTCTGCCGACCATCAAATCGGGAGGCAGAGCCTCACGGAGTGCATTCCCAGGCTCTGCCTGGGAACGAGGCAGGGTAAGATTTTGAACTTAACTAGGACTTACGCACTATACAAATTAAGCGTCATGTGTATGATGGAATTCTGTCGTTTTAGACGGACGAGCGCTCGCCCTTAAAGAGAATTGACCACATTGTAAGGGCGGGGTAACCCCGCCCCTACGGTCATACTGTGGTCTACGAATTGCTGGAAAATCCGGACGCAGACTTTACTATTTCTGTCAATGCGTAAGTCCTAGCTTTTGCCCGGTTTTATAGTGATATCACCTAATTCGTAATTCGTAATTAAAGAGGGTACAAAGAACACGCTCACATGACGGTCAGTGGTGCTTCTAGGTGGTGGGGAAAAAGCGAACACTGATTGTAATTACGAATTACGAATTACAAATTACGAATTATTGTGACTTACCCCATCAAAATCACCGTATCAATCACATGAATGACACCGTTATCAGCCTCAATATCTGGTGCGATAACTGTGGCATTTTTAACTTCAAACCCCTCACTCGTGTCAATCCTGATGGTTGAACCCTCAACAGAGGTCAAGCTATTGACTTTGGCGATATCAGCCGCCATTAACTTGCCAGGAACGACATGATACGTTAATATTCTCGCTAACTGGGGAATATTCTGCACCAAAGTTTGTACAGTTCCTGGTGGTAACTTGGCAAACGCATCATCGTTTGGTGCAAACACAGTAAAAGGACCGGGGCTTTTGAGGGTGTCCACCAAACCAGCAACCGTGGTGGTAACTTGGCAAACGCATCATCGTTTGGTGCAAACACAGTAAAAGGACCGGGGCTTTTGAGGGTGTCCACCAAACCAGCAACTTGCACAGCCGTCACTAAGGTCTGGAAAGAACCAGCGCTAACTGCAATATCAACAATGTCTGCCATGTATTTTACTTTACTACCTATAGTTTTGTGACTGAACATCCCGCAGCCGCGCTTCAGGACGTTGGAATCGGTCGATCTGAGCTTCAAAGAAAGCTCGGTTCGCTTGGAGATGCTTTGGGTTAGGATCATCTAAAGGATAGAGAAGCGCAGTCCGCAACGCTTGAATCACTGCAGAAGTGACAACGTACATCGAGCGTTGAAAACTGATACCCAGTTGAATCAGCATATCATCTTCACCTCGGCAGTGTTGGTGATAATAATCCACAAGATATTTCGGCAGAAAGTGGAGCATATCCTGCATCAGCAGTGTTGGCGGAATACCCGCCGTACCTACCGGGAACACATCCGCATAGAGAATCCCGTAGTGGAAATCTTTCTGGTCATCAGGAACTTGCTTAGCTTGAGCATTGTAGGATTTTGTCCCCCGGAACGGCGCCGTGCGATAGAAAACAGCTTCTACATAAGGTAATGCCGCTTCGTACAGCCACATGAAACCACAAGATTTCGGGATAATTTCGTAGACTTCACCCCGGATGTGGACGTGATGATAAATCGGACGACCTGCCATTGCAAAGATAGCGTTGACGAGAAAGTTCATCGCTTCGGGGACAGTTTTAATATCCCCAGCGTCATAGCGATCGCTCATTTCAAAGAAAACTGGCGCCATCACCTCCCAAAACAATCCTAAGTTACTGTAATAAGACAGTTGCCGCACTTGTTCAATGAACATCTCCGGAAACAACTTATACAATCCCAACATCATCGGATGACCCTGGAAGTAAGCCTTAATCGCTTTGTCGGCGTTGGCTTTATACTCATCAGTATCTAGGTAGGGGTCAAATTTACCACCCATTCCTCTGTGCCACAGCATAGCTCGCATGCAGGCTTCAGCAAACTCCATATTGATTCGGTCATGCCACAAGTGGTGCAACAACTTAGGCATTTTGAAGGTTTCACCCTTCTCCATAAATGCTAAAAGTTCAGGATGAGCACTAGCTTCCCCACGCCAAATCCGCAAATCTGCATCGTCTCCGGCATAATGGTTATGCAAATCTAAATACTCTTTGGGCAAGAAGTATTTAAAAAAGGCAAATGGGTTCAAAAAAACACGTTCAGCAATGTAAAGTAGGTCGCGCCAGTAGAAATCCATCGGCACAGCATAGGCTTTGTAAATGCCAATAATTTGCATCAAATTTTCCGGATTATCCGGCAGCATCGCCCCGCCCGCTTCCAAACGGTGAATCACTGGAGCAAATTCATGGCGAGAAGCAGGCAAAGTAGCTTTAGTTATAGTTGCTGTCATAATAATTGTTGATTGTTAATTGTTGATTGTTGATTGTTAGTTGTTAGTTGTTGGTTGTTGGTCGTTGGTTGTTAGTTGTTAGTTGTTAGTTGTTAGTTGTTAGTTGTTAGTTGTTAGTTGTTAGTTGTTGGTTGTTAGTTGTTATTTGGCACTTGTCAACAATTAGCAATTACCAATTAGCAATTAGCAATCAACAATCAACAATCAACAATCAACAACTAACTAGTTTCTCAATTGGTTGAAGAGAGCAACTTGAAGAGTGTCGGCTTTCTCCAGAGGGGGAATTGCTGCAACCATTGCTGTCGTAGTCGGTTCACTCCAGCGCACTAACCAAGTAGGTTGTACTCCCAAGAAGAAGATTAAAGCTGCTAAGATCAGAGATGGAATTTTCTCAAACCTCTCAACTTTGGGATAGTAAGCCAATTGATTGTCTAATTTGCCAAAACAGGTGCGATTAAGCAGGATGACGAAGTAAACTGCGGTTAAACCACTAGCCACTACACATAACAATGTGGGTATGGGAAAGACAGAGTAACTGCCCTGAAAGACGATAAATTCCGCGATAAATCCTGTCATACCAGGAATACCAGCGCTAGCCATACCACCTAAAACGAGTAGCGCACTCGTCAGGGGTAAACCGCGTACAGGACTCATTAAGCCATTGAGTTTATCTAAATCTCGGGTTCCCACCTTGCTTTCTATGACTCCAATCAAATGGAAGAGGATGGCTAAGATGATGCCGTGGCTGAACATTTGGGAAACCGCACCGACGAGTGCTAAGGCAGTGCTGGCAGCACTAGCTAGCAATACATAGCCCATGTGACCGATAGAACTGTATGCTACCATGCGCTTGATGTCTTTTTGGGCGATCGCCGTGACAGCCCCATAGATAGCACTGATTGCTCCCCAAGTTGCCAAACTTGGTGCGAGAATACTCCAAGCTTGGGGAAACATTCCCATCCCAAACCGTAAAAGACCATAAGTTCCTAACTTTGCCAGCACTCCACCAAGAAGAATGGCAACAGGCGCACTCGCTTCAACATAAGCATCTGGTAACCAAGTATGAAAAGGAACTAAGGGAATTTTGATCCCAAAGCCTAGCACGATTCCTACAAGTAAGATGATTTGCAGTCCTGTTGACAGGGTTTGGGTAGTTGGTGCATCGTAATTAAAATTGGTCGAGCCTGTAAGCCACACCATCCCGAAGAATGTGGCGAGAATCAACGCTCCTGAAACAGCAGTATAGATCAGAAACTTGATTCCGGCATAGGTTCGCTTTTCACCACCCCAAATCGAAATCAGCAGATAGAAGGGTATTAATTCTAGTTCGTAGAACAGGAAGAATAGCAGTAAATTCTCAGCTAAAAACGCTCCTGCAACACCACCGCTAACAAATAAAATCAGGGAGTAGAAAAGCCTAGGTCGTTCGGTCTGTTTGCTACTGCTGTAAATAGCAATCATGGTCAGGAGACTATTTAACACTAGCATCAGCACCGATAGACCATCAACCCCCAATTTATAACTCAAGCCGAGGGTTTCATTCCAGGGTAAATATTCCTGGAACTGCATTACCGGATTGCTGAGATCAAATTTCAGTAGGATGAAAAGATTCCAGAGGAGAACTAGCCCAGCAACGGTTAGAGATGCCAATCGGGCGCTAATTGCAGGCATGACACTAGGCCAGAAGCCAATCACAACGGCACCGAAAATTGGTAGCCAAATTAAGATACTAAGCATATTTTTGATAGTTGATAGTTGATAGTTGATAGTTGATAGTTGATAGTTGATAGTTGATAGTTGTTAGTTGTTAGTTGTTAGTTGTTATAAATTACTACTAACCACTAACTACTAACCACTAACAAAACTAAAACATCAAATTTAAAAACTGATTTCCCCAGTATTGCCAAGTCACGGTTATTCCTAACAGACTTACTCCAAGTAGTACTGTGAATGCATAAAACTGGGTTTGTCCGGAGGTGCTGTACTTAAGACCATCTCCACCACCAATAGAAGCTAAGCCGATCATGTTAACAATGCCATCGACTACTAGGCGGTCAACAGTATCGGCAAGTTTTGAAATCAGGTCAACGCTCAAAACTATGCTCATCCGATACAGTTTCGGAGTGTAAAAGTCATTGGCAAGCAAATTTTGCAAAGCTTTGATCGGGAAGCGCACGGGTTTGGGAATCAGATTGCCCAGATAAATGACGCCACTGATGCTGCAACCAAAAATACTCGACCACATTAGTAGTAGTGCGACATCTTTATTGAGGGAAGCCCAACTGGGTAGCAGTGATAAGCTTTGTAACACCAAAGGCAGATGGAGATTAAAGCTGAGCAAAATAATCATGGGCAGAGCCATTTGCCAAGTCACTTCGGGCGATCGCTCGCTCATTTGCTTGGGTTTGCCGCCAAAAATTGAACAAAACTCTCTGGTTAGACTAAAGGCTGTCAAAGCGTTTACTGCTATCACCACGGACACAAGCCAAGGTTGCTTGATCCACAATCCATCCGCCAATTTCATTAACGCCCAAAAGCTGCCCAAGGGTGGAAAACCAATTAAGGCTAAAGTTCCAACTATATAAGCTAGTCCCGATACCGGACGGCGCGACCAAAGTCCGCCTAGCTGGGTTACGTCTTGGGTAATGCTGTTCCACACAATTGCACCAGTACTCATTACTAATAGTGCTGATGCTAAGGCGTGGGTGAGTACCAATAACAATGCTGCTTCATCTTGCTGGGTGCCTACGGCAATGAACACCAAACCCATGTAGGCACTAACGGAATAAGATAAGCAGCGTTTGATGTCAATTTGAGCGATCGCAATCAAAGATGCACCCACCGCTGTTACTGCACCAATAGCCACCAGTGCAGCGGAAACTATGGGCGACAGGCTAAGAACAGGTTGTAACTTAATCAGTACCCAAGCACCAGTTGCCACTACCACAGTGTTCCGCAAGATCGTGCTGGGGATTGGTCCTTCCATCGCTTCATCCAGCCACAGATGCAGGGGGAACTGGGCACACTTACCCATCGGACCAGCGATTAATAAAAGACCTACAACTGTAGCTATTTTAGGGTCTACGTTAGCTGTTTGTGCCCACTGGGCTAGCTCCGAATAGTTCCAGGTTCCGGCGAGGGGCCATAAGGCAAGCACCCCCATCAACAGCACTAAATCTCCCACCCGCTTAGTTAAAAACGCATCTCTAGCACCCGTAACGACTAAAGGCTGAGAGAACCAAAAACCCACCAGCATGTAAGTCCCCAAGGTGAGGATTTCCAAAATCAGGTAGCTAAAGAACAAAGAGTTGCACAGGGCTAAACTACACATCCCCGCCTCGAATAGTCCCAGCAGAGAATAGAAGCGTGCCCAGCCCCAGTCCATTTCCATGTATCCTATGGCGTAAATCTGCGCCAGCAGATTCAACCCGGTGACTAAGACCATGGCTGCGACACTGACTTCGGAAATTTCCAAATCTAAGGTGATGTTTAACCCGGCAGTACTTAGCCAGTTAAAAGACACCTGTTGCGGCGGCGCATTCCAAGTGGCTTGCAAGGCTATCAAGCTATGAGTGAAAGCCAAGCAGGTCATCAACAAGTTAACGTACCCTGCTGGTCTTGGTCCAGTGCGACGAATTATTGTCGGCGACCAAGGTAAAGCAGCAAGACCGCCAATTAAGGCATAACAAGGTATTAACCAGACGCTCTGAAGGAACTGGTCCATAAAGATTACCTCTAAAATTTCAAGCAGAGATTCAAACTGTCAAGCTAATTCGTAACTAACCTCATGCCTGAAGGCAGGGGTTTGAAACCTCAATCAAGGCTTTGACTTTTTCCATGACCTACGGAGTGGGCTTGCACCATGAATTACGGATGACGAATACGAATTACAAATTGTATTGTAAATATCTATTTTGCAATTAAATTGATAGTACACCTAAATACGTATAGTGAAAAGCTATAAGTTTATATTCTTAATATAGAAATTTTCTATCCTTGTAGAGCCAAAGAGAATTGACAGACAGCGCAGATTGTAGACCGGACCCGCGCCTCCGGTCCGGCAGACAGCTTTGTAGACACCTGCCTATTTTACGGAGCAGTTTGGCATCTCTAAAGGACACATCATTATTAATAGACATCTCCGAAAATTAATTATGCGTTACCTGAGATCCTTGTAGAGACGCGAAATTTCGCGTCTCTACATTGTTTTTCACCAGATGTCTAATGTGTCGGTAACAAACTCTCCTTAGTGGAAAAACGCAAAGTCCCCAGATAGTACCGTTGGCACAAGCAACGCCCGGTCAAAATACTTATTTCCCCGTTCACATGAGGTTTCTGGGCTAAACAGACAAACATGACACGCTGCCCAATGCAGGGAGGTTGGTCCAGTAGAGGGTGTGTGTTCCGCACACAAGGGGTATCATCTTTCTTAGTTAAGGTTTGACTGTCGGTACGCTCATATTGTCCCCAACCTGCTGTTACCTGCAATGCTTTGGCTGTAGCATTGACACAAAAGCTCATGCCAAAAGACGAGGGGAACATGGTTTCTTTTGGTGGTACGCTGACTTCAGTGCTACCTTCTTCAGCAGTGCCAATACCTGCAACCGCTAATTAATCCTGCTGTTCTAGGTTAATGCGGCGTTGTTGCGGGGCAAGTAACCCGACAAGGTAGCGATCGCTCACATTATCTTCGTCTAGGTTGCCGGGAAAGACGGGAGGAAGTTTAATGATATTCATTATTAATCATCCTTATAAACCTCGCTTCTATGTTTTACTCTGACCACAGTCACTATCAAAAAATCATCCTTTATTTCGTAGACTACACGGTAATCATCAACTCGAATGCGATCTGAATTTTCTTCACCTTTCAACTTTTTAACCCCGTTCGGACGGGGTTCTACTGCCAAGTCGTTAATTTTAGTTTGTATGCGATATTGTACGTCTAGAGGTAGGTTCCTAAACTGCTTTTTTGCACTCTTAGAAAATTTAACTTCGTAACTCACGCAACATCCTTTTTTATTTCGTTTCTTATTTCGTTTTGAATTTCATCCCAAGACACAGTACCATTAATACGTATATCTTCCCTAGCTTCTTTAATGGCTTTCAAGTCTTCTTCATCCTCTAGATCATCGATTCTTTTTAAGAGTGCGTTAATTTCGTCTAAAGTACTGTCATAAGCTTGATTTAGCAGTATAATTATATCTTTAATTAACTGTTCTCTTTCGTGTGCTGTTTTCATTTTTACACCTATTCTTTTTGTTTGACTGTATTTATTATAATTCTTGGAAATGAATTATAAAAGGTCAATTTGTCCAGGTGATGACTTATTTTTAGTTTTCTTACTACTGTTAGCCTTACCTTTTTTGCCTTTATCGTGTAACCCAGCAGCGACTTCCTCAGCATAGCGCTCGTGGTTCAATTGCAGCATTCTATCTAACACCTCCCGCCGCAGTAAGGTGCTGATGGTGTAGCGCAGTCCTTGTTTAGTTTCGTGGAAGCCATGACCTAGGTCTAAGTCTTGCCAACCATAAGTAGCAGCAACAGCATAATCCATTTCAACGTGTAATTCACGTAGCTTTTGAATATCGGCTGCGGTTTCGTCCGGGTTGTGAAAGCGGTTGTAGGTTTTGATTAGCCCTTCTTGGCGAGTGAGCATAATGTTTTGGCGGTGGGTGTAGTAGCGATCGCCAATATCATTTAAGTTTGAGGTTGATGTGGAGAATGGGAAAGTTTCAAAGCAGTCTGAAGGTGTGTATCTCCCTCTTGTTTCAAGACTACTTTGATAAGCAATTGTCCAAAATTGATGAATCGTAGATTGTATAATTCCAAAATCAGCAAAAGATTCGGAAGCAATAACTACAGTCGCTTCACTAGCAACTATATTTGTAGGAGAGGCTGATACCGTTAAAAATTTGCTGACACGAGGAATAACGAATACTTGCTTCATCGATGCGATCGCAGCATAAAGTCCTACTCTTTCAGCACCAAACTGCCGCCATCGCTTTGCAACACTTTTATTCCAAGCATTCTTTAGTGGTAACGCTTCCCGCTCAAGCTTAACTTTCTCTCGTACAATTGCTAAACAGTCAGGATAATCTACAGCATACGGGGGTCGTTTAGGATTCTTTGGATCGTAAGCGTTCAGCATCCAAAAGCCAATTGCGATCGCTCTGGGCAAAACTTTAAAATTTAAAGTTGTTGGTACTGACCCTGATAGCAATACCACTCCTACTTACGCTGCAGACAATCTCCCGACTCTTGTTATGTGATTCCTCGCCGTTTTCTTTGAGCCTCATTGCCAGATGAGGGCAAGGCAAAATTTTAACCGGAATTCTTCTGCAGTTACTGTTCTCAAAGAGTTAAAGACAACATGAGGTTGCTACCTTGGATGAGTTCATATTCAACTGGTATAAGATGAGCCATAATTTTTTCTTTTTCTAAGTCATCTAGGAGCCTTAAAGCATATTCATTAAGTTGTTCTCCAAAAGAGGGAATTGGGAAAATTCTGACCTCTCCTTTACTCACACGCAGTAATTCGAGAACGGCTTGATAATGAAATTGATAATCAAGATATTCAAGTTTTTTGTGAGAGAGATTGCTGTAAACAAAAAGAAAGTTTCCACTGAGTACTAAATCAAAGCTTTTATTATCAAAGGGTAAGTTAGGAAGTGCTGCTTGTACATAGCGATTGTGTTTTCTTCCCACTGGGTAAGAGTCAGTAAATATTTTTAAAGCTGTTGTTGCATATTCTTTCATAGCCTCTATTGAGGAATAAAACTTTTGACTGGATAATTGTGAATAGTTAAAACAGAATTCTACAGTTTTATCGATCCCGAATTTTCCATGCTCAATTAACAGTTCTATTTCATCTGTATAAAAGGGGTCACAGCCGATCGCATCTAACCCTTGCTGTCTAGCTTCTTCAACAAAAGAAGCTGGTCCTGCTGGACAATCTAAGACCTTACAACCTTCATATTTAGACAATTCTAGAGCAAACATTTTTATATACTCTTGGAGAGTACGACCATAAAATAGAACTTTTCCTGGTTCAATGTTTGTATAATTATTACTTTGATGCGTCATGTTATTCATGGCTTTCACTAATCCTGTATTGCATATCTGTATGATGATATAAACCGCATATTTTTCCTCTGTATTAGGGAGCTTATCCCACAAGAAATAGTTGGATATTTTTTTTACTTGGAAATCCCTATGAGCAGGTTTAATTTCCATGGCAGCGAATAGCTGATATCAAAGAAAACGGCGAGGAATCACACAAATTGTAGGGGTGTCCGGAATCGACGCCTCGCCGTTTCGGGCATAGGGCATAGGGCATAGGACGCGCACCCCATGCCCCCGAAATCACACAAATTGTAGGGGTGGGATGAGTTTAAATCCGGTTGATTGCACATGGTATTCCAAACCTTTCTCGTTCCCACGCTCTGCGTGGGAATGTATTCTGGGAGGCTCTGCCTCCTTACCCTGGAGGCAGAGCTTCCCAGAACAGCATTACTAGGCAGAGCCTAGTAACGAGAAACGCTTGTATTTTCAAGGTTTACCTATTAGTTGACACCAATGAGCAAAGCTTTTGCCCCTACCGTTTGTGTGTTCATTTAACCGGATTTGATATGATACGATCTCTGCCCCGGCAGCAATTTTCAATAAGACTGCTTTTTTGCTGTGGTTAAATACCCACTTTTTTTAGAATGCCGGTAGTCGCAGTGCCCTGGTCTGTTTCGATGACAAGAATCTCTTTGGCATTATTGACAATGGTGCCACTTAGGTTGACGCTCGGATTGTTGAAATCGTCGGTGAATGTTAACGTTATAGTGCAATTTTCTTTGACGTTATAAGTACCGACAAGACCTGACGATATAATTCTTCCGTTGAGACTTCCAGTGTCAGTAGCATTCAGGTTTCCCATGCCGTCAAACTGAAACAAACCAACTTCAGCAAGCAACCCAGATTGACCAGCTTTACCCAAACCATAACTTCCCGATAATTGACTTCCAAAATTACCTTTTATCGTTGCATTTGTACAGCTTGAGCCTTCTCGTGCTGCTATCGATGCATTGCCTAGTCCAGCGCTTAAAAGCAGGCTAGCACCAAATATCAAAGAGAAAATTTTCTTCATGACTTTCACTAATCCTATAATGTATAGTTGGGATGAGAAAAATGGCAGATGCTACCGGATTTGATATGATTGGCTGATATCAGACTTGATACTCCAGCCTATGTCCAGATATTGTTGACGAAGCTTGCGATAAGCAAGAGCCAAAGCATCAGCAGCGACGTGAAGTTCTTCTGATATTGGAGGCATTGGTTGAGAGTGTAAAGTAGAAACTATCGCCACATCTTCTTGAGAAAGTTTGTAGTCAAGCTTTCTGAAAAAACCATCCAACACAGGTAACGGTAGAAGGTTGCGATAAAAAATACGTTTGATCATCGTAGTGTTGTCATCAATAGGAAGGTGAGAAATTAAAATATTGAACTTGATATCAAACGAGCCTTCTCTGCCAATACTAATTTCTGACAAGGTAAAATTGGGTAAAAAAAAGCTCAATTTTGTCGTCATCTGTGGGCGTCCACCAAGTAAAAAGTTCAGCAAACTTTTCGAGTTGCCTAAGGATTTATAATCGAGCGAGGCAACGGCACTCCATTCATCTTCCTCGACTTGATATTGAATCGTTTTATGTAGTGGTATCCTCTGACCAAAAGATTTTTTATGGATAGCGATAACATGGGCAAAGTCAATATTGGCTTCCATGATCCGAGCATAGTTAGCATGTTCCATACACTCAAACTGAACGGGACGCAAATTTGAGAACAGGTATTCTGGAAGAGTGGGCAAGGGATAGCGTTCTGCTGCCGGTAAGTCCCCATAAAACAGCCAGATAAAGCCGTATTTTTCCTGCACTGGGTAAGTTTCTACAAAAGCTTTTTTGGGGATAGGTACTCCGGGTTGATTAGCGGGAATATCAATGCATCTCCCATCAGCTTGGAATTGCCATCCATGGTAGGGACAACGAATACAGCCGTCTTCTACCCAGCCCAAAGAGAGGGCAGCACCTCGATGGGGACACTGGTCTTTGAGTGCTACTACTTGTTTTTGGGAGTTGCGATAGAGAACAAATCTCTGATTCAACATCAAGATTTGCTTGGGCTTATCAGTAATAGATGAACTAAATTCACAAGCATACCAAAAGTTTTTTAACATTTTTTTATCCTACTACAAGAATCATATTTGATTTTTGAAATATACGTAGGGTGGGCTATGCCGCACAGTTCCGGGTTTTGGTGGGCAGTGCCCACCCTACACTACTTAAAATTTTTCATGAATAATTTAGGATTTCTATACTAAGAACAACGCATTCTTTTTCAATCGCTCTTTGAGCATTAATTGTCCTATTAGTAAAAATCTGCAAAAATTTGAGAGCAAGCATCTCAATTTGATTTTCAGACATTCTTAAGAAACTTCTCATTAGACCTTTTTACCCTGGATACCCAGCTTTTATATAACTTCAGAGTTTCTGAATAGGGAACCGTGCCGTCAGAAATTAGCTCATATAGTGAAGGAGAGCAGCGTTTGGGAAATAGTTGATGCATAAAATTGGCAATACGACCTTTCAAGATATACTCAATATACAATCTTTTATCTAAAGGAAATGCGTTGTTACCAAGCTCTACTAAGGCGTGAGCATCCGGCTTGCGGCGAACTGTAAACTGTTCTAATGCCTCTGCTAGATTGTCAGAATACTCATCTAAAAGGTTGTCAAACACGACCACATCTTCAAGCGCCGAATTGCAACCTTGACTCGTAGTGGGTGAGACAGAATGTACTGCGTCTCCAATCAGCAGTACACTATCGCCATTGTGGTAGCGGCTACAGCGAATTGTTAAAGCTGTCGATAGCGGTCTTTTCAGGAAAGCTTCCGCCTCTGATTCTGGCATCCGCTTACCCACCTCCGGAAAATTCTCCCGAAAGAATTCGAGTACCTTTTGCGCTGTGGAAAGTTCAACTATCTTGTTGTTCTCACGGGGAAAGTAAATAACACCACTCATCGTTCCGTCGTACTGATGGAGTATCAACACGACAATGCCATCGTCGAGTCGCCAAGCATGGACGTTACCCGGTTCTAGATCGATTTCCAACTTTTCATCAGTGCGGGGAAGGAAAATTGATTTGTAGTCAGAGGTGACATACTTCTGCTCGTAATCAAACAGATTTGTGGAGAGGAAATGCTCTCTGACAACTGAACGCGCCCCGTCCGCACCAATTAACAGGTCATAATCAACGATACAATCCTCTGCTGCTCTCAATGGGGAGTGGGGAGTGGGGAGCGGGGAGTGGGGAGTAGGAATGAATATGTTTCTTTCATTCGTAACGGATTGCAATCGTTGTTCGTAGGGTGTTCCTAGAGGTCTTGCTTCTGCAACATTTTGAAACCTGACCATCTTTGCTTCAAAATCCACGCTTGTGCATCGCCAGTTAAAGTGAATGTTAAGTCTGCTGTTGTCGTACTTTTGGGTCAGCTTGTTCAACAAAACAATCACCAAGTTAGTGCGATCGAGGGCAACGAGGGGTTTTTTTCTCGGCATGAACAGCTTGTTGCCGTTTTTTTGATGAAAAATTGTTCCCTTGATCTCTATGGCGATCGCCTTGACTGCTTTTTCCATGCCCTCAATTTTTCTCAAAGCGCTCATTCCTCTTTCACTCAGTGAGAGAGGATAAGTTCTGGATTTTGAGAACGAGACAATACGAGGGTCACTGCGACACTCATAGATGTCGATTTGGTATTTGTCATGACGACGCAACAGATAGTGTGCAAGAAGAACTCCGGTCGGTCCAGCACCGACGATCGCAACTTTCTGAATCATTTTTCAAAATTTTCCTACCTAATATCTTTTGCATTTTGGACTTTGGAAATTCAGACCCGAATCCATCGCTAGATATTTTTGGCGAAGCTCACGATAAGCAAGAGTCATGGCATCAGAAGGGGTATGAACTTCGGCTGACAAACTGTTGGGTATGACTTTGGGATATTGTGACTCAGTTACTATTCTATCTTCCTCACAAACTTTATAGTGAAATTTCAAGAATAAGCTATCCGCCCAAGGGTAGGTGAAGATATTGCGAAATTGAATTCGCTTACTAATAGTAGTGTTGTCATTAATAGGAAGATGGAGAGCGTAATTTATGGTTTTACCACGACCAAAGTCACTCTCAAGCCTGAAGATGTTAGGTAGACAGAGGCTAACTTTTGAGTTTAACTCTGTGCGTACTGAGCGAAAGAAAGGTCTAAATATACCTTTGGGCTTAGTGTAATTAACGTATCTAATTTTGGTACTTATACCCCAGTCTTCATTTTGAACCTCATAATCTGCAATTGTTGGATCGTCACCGAATCCCCAGCCGAAGGAATTAGCATGCACTGCAAACATATGGGCTGGATCGAGAGAATTTTCTATGACGCGAGTGTAATGAGTGTTAACTTTAAATTCTAAGAAAATGGCACGTAAAGTCGGGTCTTCAAATTCTGGAAAATGTGGGATTGGCGGACGTTCTGCCTCTGGTAAGTCCCCATAAAACAGCCAGATCAGACCGTATTTTTCTTGCACTGAGTAAGTTTCTACGCGAGCTTTTTTGGGTATAGGTACTCCGGGTTGATTGGCAGGAATATCAATGCATCTTCCATCAGCTTGGAATTGCCATGCATGGTAAGGACAACGGATACAACCGTCTTCTACCCAGCCCAAAGAGAGGGCAGCACCTCGATGGGGACACTGGTCTTTGAGTGCTACTACTTTTCCTTGGGAATCGCGGTAGAGGACAAATTTCTGATTTAACATCAGGATTTGTTTGGGCTTGTTAGTAACCTTTGCACTAAATTCACAACCATACCAAAAGTTCTTTAACATTCTTAGCTCCTATGCAGAGTCAACATAATTCGTAATTGATAATTCGTAATTGTGAGGCAAATCTGAAGACGGGGCAAGTGCAGGATATTGCCGAACCCGAAGGGTTACCCCACGGATAAATCCTCCGGCATGAAACAAGGAAAAAATTTGTTTTTATCCATCAATAAATTGTTGTCCGTGTACGATTAATTACGAATTACGAATTACGAATTATTCGGTCATGAGTGCAAAACGCTTTGTGGATGAGTCGCATGTTCGTACTTAAAAAAGTTAGGGTTGAGTATTCCTTTAGGATCGTATTTCCTTTTGATCTCATTGATTTTCGTCCAGCGATCGCCAAACTGAAGTCTCCATCGTGGAAGGTCGAATTCTACCCAACTAGCCAGATATCTTTTACCACCCACTTGAAAACCAAGATCGCTCAGTAGATTTACTTGTTCGATAACAGGTTGAAGCTGAAACTTCGGGATCGTAGGATACATTCCAAACCCGAGAATAAATTCTTCTTCAGGTAAAGAAAACAAGGGCATATTGGTATTGCGAGAAACCAAGCAAAAGGAACCCACTGGTGTATTCTTGAAGTCAATAAAAGAAGGTATGCGTTTGAGAGCAGTTTCGATATATTCTTTTGCTACTGACCCTGGTAGAAGCACGTCTATCCAAGGGTTAGCAGTGTCTACAGGATGTGGTACTTCTGAAGAAGGTTGGATGAACTTGTCAAAGGTAAGTTCTTCAGTGTGGATATGGCGATAGAAACTTAAACTAGAGAGAAGTTCTTCTTCATCAATGTCACTTGCAGAATCCACTTCTAGGGTGATCTGCATTCTGTAGAACCACTCAATAAGAGGTTGTATTCTATCTTCCCCTGTCCTCGATATTCCCATCACACATGGGGAGAATAGAGATAACAAACCATCGACACGCTCTTCTAGTACGAGGCGGCGCTGATCAAAAATAAGAAATTCTAAGTCATCATAGCAAAGGAAGTAAGTCCGGGTCAAAGGGCGGTATTGTCTAAGTCGATGCTGTATTTGAGTAATAATGCCAAACTGACCATAACCGCAAAGAACATGATAAAAAAGTTCGCTATTATGTTCTGGCGTACACCAAACGAGATCCCCTGTTCCAGTTACAACTTCCAAACCAAGACAATTATCAGCTTGCGATCCATAACGAAAGGAGTTCCGCCCCAAGCCACCTGTACAATGGGTTCCGCCTATGGTTACCTCAAAATTATTGGTAAGGACAGGAGGAATCACCCGATGTGGTATCGAGGCATCAACTACCTTCTTCCAAGTAATACCAGCATCAGCTTTGAACCACAAGTAATCCGGGCGAAACTCGTGAATTTGATTGAGACTCCTCATATCTAAGAGGATTCCACCTTGGTTCAAAGATTGACCACTTGACGTATGTCCCGCAGCCCGAGAAGAAATAGTTAACTCTTTATCGGCAGCATACTTGACAGCTTTAGCAACGTCAGTAGAATTTTGAGGACGAATAACAACCTGAGGCTGTTTTTGAATAATGCCGCCAAAATCTTGAGAAACTGCTGCTAAATCAACTTCAAGGCTGCTCACCTCACCTTCAATTAGATGTTTCAAATCTGAGATAACACTGTTCATCAAACAACTTTTTAATTCGAGAAACGCATCTTGAGCATCTTGATACCAATTTGGATTAGGATGGGAACTACTCGAACAAGATTTATTACCTTGTCAAAAATGCTTAGTGTATTTTTCGTTGATGCCGTCACTGTTTGTTGTGGTCTTTCATACTTAAATACACAGACGCAGTCGCCTTCAGCTAGTTTACTGAGAATCGAAGCTTTCATCCCTGGAAAAGCTCTTCTAGCTGCTTCTTGTTCCATTTCACAAAGGAGATAACAGGGAGTCTCGAAACCATACTCTTTAGCCATCGACAAAGCTGGGCAAACTCTTTGAATTTCAAGTGTAGCGTCACATCCATTCTGGGAAATATCTACTATCTCCGTGACGAAGCCCATCAGTCGCAGCAGAGGAATTGGTTTCTTGAAGCCTTCGGCTAGGGAGGCGTTATCAATAAAAGCACCCATCAGTGCCTTCTGCTGTTCAGGATATTTTTCCATCATTTTTTCAAAAGCAGCTTGATCTCCTATTTCTGCTGCCAGCTTTTTGTATCTTATAAACCTATTCCTGAACAAATTTAAAGCTTTTGATTCATTTATGTTCAGAATATCTTCCATCCGTAAATCGCCTGCACCCATCTTATCTTCCATTTTCAGTCCTCCATTTTCCTGCAGGTATTTACAAGCTGGCAAACAAGCAAAGTAAAATGACACCAACAAGAAGGTATCTTAGAGCATTACGGCAGACTAATATAATGTCGTCTGTTTCCAGGACGCTCATCATCAGCCTGTTATGTCGTTTGAGCTTTTTAAAAACTACATTGTTTTCCATTGTCACAGAACAGCTTTTTGGAGTTTTTGAATCGAATCATGAACTTAGTTTTGGCGCTTCGATCGCCTCATGTTCAGCATTTGCATTACTGTTGCTATCAGGATCTGAAAATTTACAGCCACTCTCGAGGATTTTTCAGCACTTCTCTAAGCATTGCCTCCTTACTACTAGGGGCGGGTTGGTCGTTATATTCCCAGCAGGCAGCAGGAGGCATGCAGTTAAAAACACTTTGATGGTTAACCATGCCGCTTGCCAAACCAAAGCGAATGCCACGGTCAGAAATTAGAATGAACTCTACGTAACGCCCACGAACAAGACGCTGCCAGTACTTGTTCTCCTCCGTGAAGACAATATCCTTACGTCTTTCCACAATCGGTATATAAGCTGGA
This sequence comes from Stigonema sp., assembly GCA_965249805.1. Lineage (GTDB taxonomy): Bacteria > Cyanobacteriota > Cyanobacteriia > Cyanobacteriales > Nostocaceae > Stigonema. Next base: position 347,023 of record CBDFMX010000002.1, on the reverse strand, counting down.
ACGAACGCCTTGGTACAATCTGTAACAAAGGAAAGAAGTTTTTGTACATTAGGCTCTTTTAAATGGTCGAAGAAAATTCCACCTATGCCTCGGCTTTCACCACGATGTGGTATGTAGAAGTACTCATCACACCACTTTTTAAAGCGCGGGTAATAAGAAGGGTCGTGCTTGTCGCAAACATCTTTATGCACCTGATGAAAATGAACCGCATCTTCCTCAAAGAGGTATGCAGGTGTGAGATCCGCGCCGCCACCAAACCACCAGTAATCTGGTTGGTTGCCATTACCTCTCTGGAAATAGCGGTAGTTGACATGAGCAATAGGTACCATCGGGTTACGTGGATGGATAACAAAACTAGTACCTGTGGCGAAGTAAGGGGTGCTTTTGTCGCCACTCATCCGATCTGCTTGTGTTGTTGAGAGAGCACCTGACTTCTCAAAGGTGATTCCAGGAGGCAGTTCACCCTGTATTGCTACGTAATTAACTCCTACTTTTTCAAAAACGTTGCCGTTGTGCAAAGCCCGATCGAGATATCTTGTGTCCTCACTATTCTTGCCAGATATCCAGATACCGTTGCTGTCACGGGTCCAGGACTGTTCGATAAATCTTTCCCCATCTACTTGCTCAATAGCCTGACAAATATTCTCGAACATCTGTTTGAAAACTGTTTGCATTCTCCCACGAATACTATGGTTGCGTGTGAGCATTGTTTTCTAGTGTTTCTCTGACTTCAATCATGGTCTATAATTTTTCTGGGTAGCTGGGCTAATTCTTTTCTGTTAAGAGTTCCCGCTCCCGTTGCGGGCTTGGTCATAAAGTCAACATCGGTCGCGCCCAAGATTCCCCAACTTCGGCACAGCAAGTTGGGGACGAATGGACGTGGTACTGGGTAGTTGGTACTGGGTCAGAAATTCTTTGAAGATTTTTGCGTGACAATCTCTATTCAAATCTTCCCAGTACCCGCAGCATAGCTGCCTTCTCAAGAAAATGCGGTGTTAGGGATTGCGAAACACTCATCGCAATTGAATTGGTGAAAGAGCGTCTACTTTCTACCGAACCGCCAAGACTTTAAACTTTTGTGATGATTAAATTGATATTAACAAAGCCTGCTGCATCGTTACTAGTGACTCCTGGTTTGACTAGGGTAAAAAAGCCTTTGTAATTTCCTAGCACTGGTGAACCAGCAAAGGCTTTTGTAACATTTATGTTTACAGACTTACCTGGCGTAGTAGGTAGATTTTGACTAAAACTGCCGCTCACACCTCTAATTGTGACCTTAAGCGTGTCTGCTTTTGATGGATCTTCAAATGCGTAATCGAACCGTAGATGAGCTGATTTAACTCTAGTGGGGTCAAGGTTGGGGGAAAAGATAGTGGCTGTGGCAGTCAAAGGACCGACGGCAACAGCATCATCTGAAGCACCTAGAATTGCGTAATCATCTAGATTACTGTTGGTTGCTTCGAGTGTTTTGAAGTATGATTTAAAAAGACTAACATCTTTGATACCACCAGCATCCGCAACTCCACCATTAGAATACAAATACCCTTCTATCGGTAGAGGTATGGTGATCGTTGAGCCAGAAGTCGCTGTGGACAAAAAATTGTCGATTTTTGCTTGAGTTGCAGACTCAGAAACATCTAGAGAAGGAGTGGTCGTTACAGCACTAGAATCTTGTGTAACACTGAGGGTTTGCGCTCCGGCAGTAAAATCTTGTGCAACAGTAGGAGCTTGTGCAATCAATTTAGTAACTTGAGATCTGATTGGTTGTTTTGCCAATGTCGGAAGTGTACCGAAAAAGGTTAATAAAGTTAGTCCAACCAAAGCAGTACGAATGTGAAAAAATCTCATCTGATTTGCCCCTTTTTATTAGTTTGCAGAGCCGAATAACATTTGGCTATGACTACATTGGAGAAGAATACATTCATCAGAATCATTGTTTGTGTGTGATTCAAAACCGCCACAAACGAAGTATCATGCTCATTAAAGATTTAGCTCTGTGCTTAAACAAAGAGTTAAGAGTCAGAATGCAATTAGTTGGAGATTTACAGCAATTAAGGTAAATAAACCTTTTTTATCTCACGCAAAGACAAGGCTCTCAGTGCGCCGGCTTCCGGCGATCTGAACTGCCGTCGCCAAGAAGAACGCCAAAAAATGTGGTCTAAATAAGTGAAAATTGCTGTAAACTCCAACTAATTGAAGACAATGCTGTGCTAACTCCTGCCTAGACGCGCCAGGGACAATCCGGCACCGGACGCCAGTCGCTTATAGAGCAATACGCTTCAGTTAGAAGCGTGACTCCCTGAAGATCCCCCCAACCCCCCTGAGACAGGGGGCTTTTTCCCCCCCGGCTAAATCGAGGATTTGACGGTCTACTATTACTGGTGGGTCTGAATCCCCCACTAAATTAATTCTGACTTACAATATTCTTTTTAGACAAAAAAATATTACAACGATGGAATACAACAATGCAACTGTAGGACTGTCAAGTTCATAAAAACTTCATATAAATATCAAAAAAAATCATGCAATCTTGTTATAAAGCAATTTTTTTTTGTGTATAAGACAACGGGGCGATCGCGGACTAAAACCCAATACACCTCAATAGACATCTCCGAAAAAGAATGTAGAGACGCGACGCCCTTACGGGTTCAGCAGTCGCCTACGGAGGGAAACCCTCCTTCAGGACTGGACTCACCAGTCGCCTACGGAGGGAAACCCTCCTGCAGCGCACAGCGAGAATTTCGCGTCTCTACAAGGATTTCAGGTTACGCATAATTAATTTCCACCAGATGTCTAATGTGTTACAGTCTGCCAACACATGAAGCAGTTCACACTTGCAGTGGGCATGCCGTTGTACGAGTTCCTAAATAGCTATAGTGAAAAGCTATAAGTTTATCTTCTTCATATAGAAAACTTCTATACTTGTAGATCCGAGGAGAATTGACAGTGAAGCGCGTAACTCTTCATCAGTTGCAAGTTTTTGAGGCGATCGCTCGCTCTGGTAGCTTTACCCGTGCGGCAGAGGAACTGTTTCTAACTCAACCTACCGTATCTCAGCAGATGAAGCAGTTGACACTCGCAGTGGGCATGCCATTGTACGAGATGGTAGGTAAGCGTCTCTACTTGACGGATGCTGGCAAGGAAGTTTTGACAGTATGTAAGGATATTTCCGAGAGATTGTCCCAGATGGAAATGACTTTGGCAGATCTCAAAGGACTAAAGCAGGGAAATCTGCGGCTAGCTGTGACAACAACCGCCAAATATTTTGTCCCGCGTTTGTTAGGACCGTTTCGTCAATGTTATCCAGGAATCAAAATCTTCCTCCAAGTCACCAACCGCCAGCGTTTACTGCAACGCCTGACAGAAAATCTTGACGACTTGTATATTCTGGGACAACCGCCGTCCAATCTTGATATCAGCCTTTGTCCGTTTCTGGAAAATCCCTTAGTCGCGATCGCGCCATACAACCATCCACTAGCTAAACAGAAGAACATCCCCCTACAGCGACTTGCCGAAGAGCCTTTTATTATGCGTGAATTTGGCTCTGGTACCCGGATGGCAGTGGAAAGTTTCTTTGCTAAAAACAAGGCTACTCTCAAAGTTGAGATGGAAATTGGTAGTAATGAGGCTATCAAACAAGCAATTGTGGGGGGTTTAGGGGTGTCGATATTGTCACGCTATGTTTTGGCACTCGAAGGCATAAAAGGTCCACTGACTATTTTAGATGTGGAAGGCTTCCCTCTCCAACTTCATTGGTATATCCTCTATCCAGCCAGCAAACAACTGTCCATTGTCGCTCGCACTTTTCTGGAATATCTCCTGGACGAAGGCAAGCGCATTGCAGCTCAGGTAGATTTAGATATTACAAAGTGCGACAGAAATTTTTGATTTATACTGCGAACGGTTCAAAACTTCACTTAATATGGAACCCCTCTCCAAACCTCTCCCCGATGCGGGGAGAGGCTTAAGAACCAGATGCGCGAATGTTAAATAAGTATAGTTTTCAGCCTTTTTTAGTATAGCTTTAAAATCGGTGTTCAAGATCATGCCAGTGTATGGACGAAGAGTTAATTGACTGGAAGTGTTGTTGATGTACATAAATGAACGGATAGGTAGTTTGAATCGACAGAATGTGGTTTGGCGGATAACCCTAAGGCAACGATTTTGTTAAGGAAGGTGACTAATTAGTCACGTCGATCGCACTCTTTGATAGAGGCACTTCTTCTGGATGGCGACCCTTGAAGAGTGCGCTGTGCCCCGTTGGCGCAAGAGATGAATTTTTGTAAAGTAAGAAGTGGACGAAATAAGTGCAAAAAATGGCGTTTGAGGCAGAAAACAAGCATTAATTTGACCTGAAGGGGAGTGTGCCGAGATTATTTAGCCACTTGCAGATGTAGTTTACCTATCACTGGTACACTATTGTTGGGCAACTGCTGTTTCCAGGGGGTGCAATGTCTTTTAGAAGTACTCGTTGGTTTTTGGGGATGGCGGTGGGGGGTGCGATGGTCGGTGCGATCGCTTTGGGGGCAAATTCTGCTGTTGCCCAAATGACACCAGATGCCACTCTACCAAATAATTCCACCGTCACTGTAAATGGCAACACCTTCAATATCAATGGGGGAACTCAAGCTGGACGCAATTTGTTCCACAGCTTTCAACAGTTTTCTCTACCAACTGAAAATACGGCTTCTTTTAATAATGCTGCGGACATTCAGAACATTTTTAGTAGAGTAACGGGTGAGTCAATATCAAACATTGATGGGCTAATCCGTGCTAATGGTACAGCTAACCTGTTTCTAATTAATCCCAATGGCATTATTTTTGGTCCTAATGCCTCTTTGAACATTGGCGGCTCTTTGTTAGGAAGTACAGCAAGTAGTTTAAAATTTGCTGATGGCACAGAGTTTAATGCAAAAGCTCCCCAAACGACACCCCTGCTGACTATCAGTGTTCCTCTGGGCTTGCAATTTAGGGGTAATGCGGGAAGCATCCTTAATCAATCTCAAACAAGGAATAGCAGTGGTGAACTCGTTGGTTTACAGGTGCAGCCTGGTAAAACTTTGGCGCTTGTGGGCGGGAATGTATCTTTTGATGGCGGCTCAATACTTGCTCCGGGTGGGCGAGTGGAGTTAGGAGGACTGGCAGAATCAGAAACGGTAGGGCTTTTTGTTGATGGCAACAATTTGAGTTTGAGCTACCCTGCAAGAGTGCAACGAGCAGATGTATCACTTACCAATGGGTCTGTGGATGTACAAGCAGGAGGTGGAGGTAGTATTGCCATCAACGCCCGGAATTTAGATATTTCGGGAGAAAGTAAACTTCAAGCCGGGATAAGAGAAGGCTTAGGAGCAGTTAGTAACTTTGCACTTGATGTGACGCTCAATGCCACAGATGCGATCGCACTTAGCCAATCGAGCGTGATTCAAAACCAAGTTAATACTAATGCCATTGGTAATAGTGGTAATATTAACGTCCAAGCTAGGTCGCTCTCCTTAAATGATAGTGCTCGAATAGATGTCAGTACAGATGGAATGGGGAATGCAGGAAATATTAATATCAATGTTTTGGATTATGTTAACCTTTCTGGAGTGAGTCCAACCGGATTCTCTAGTGGATTGTTTAGTAACACTAATGAAACAGCCAGTGGTAATGGTGGTTCTATTAGAATCAATACCAGTGCATTGCGCTTATCAAATGGGGCAGTTTTGAGTGCATCTACCAGGAACGCCTTTGATGGCGGTTATATCTTTGTTAACGCTAACACCCTTGAGCTTAACAAGGCTGAAGTAACTGTGAGCGATCGGGCGAGAGGGAATGCAGGCAACCTATACCTGAGAGTCCGAGACTTGTTACTCTTGCGTCAAGGTAGCCAAATTTCTGCCTCAGCAGACACTGCTCAAGTGGGTGGGGGTGGCAATGGCAGCCAAATCACCGCCAATGCTTCTAATGGCTTCATCTCATCCTTTACACGTACTGCTGGAGTCAACGGCGATGCCGGCAACATCTCCATCAGTGCCCCTAATGGTTTTATCGTTGCTAATGGTGAAAATAACAACATCACCGCTAATGCATTCAATGGCAGGGGAGGTAGTATTAATATTACGGCACTAGCCATTTTTGGCTTTAGGCTTTCAGGCCAAAGCGAACAAAATATAATTTTAGAGGCATCGCCCACAGCTATAGTTGATGCCTCCTCAAGGCTAGTTTTCTCTAGCTGTGCTGCCTTTGCTGACTCAGGAGGCAATAGCTTCACTATCACCGGAAGTGGCGGGTTGCCTCCAAGTCCCTATGAGCCCCTCAGCAATGATGTGGTGTGGACAGATGCCCGATCGCCTGCACTACAGCAGCATACCTCAAACAAACCCCCAATAAAACCACACTCCAAACCAAAAGCTGAACCCATAGTAATTGTGCCTGCTACAGGTTGGGTGTTCAATGGCTTGGGGGAAGTAACGCTGATTTCCTCTGCACCTAATACCAGTGGTTTGGGGACTACTCCAAGTACATGTCCTGGACGGTGAAACAGCCATCCAATTGTGGAGAGCGTAGAGACGTAACTAGTAATGGTTTCGTGGAACAAGTCGGAATATTGGTCAGATATCTGATTTCTCATGAAAATTCTGACTTTTTGACATTTTGTGTTCAGTCAGGTGCTAATATAAAGTAAATTTACCCCGAAGTTACAGCTAATTGCTAATTACTTAGGAAGTGTGGGTAAATTATTTTACTTTATTCCTAAAAGCCTGGGTGAAAGCTGAAAAGCAAGGTTTATCAATAATCCAAGAAGTCAATCGGACATTGGCATGATTACTGGTAAGGGCTAGTGGTTCCGCCCATGCGTTCTCGACGTGTTTGGATTACCCGGCTTGTATAGTAGTGACAAGTTTCACAAGGCTATTGCTGTGGCGTACCCATCGGGAGCGAGAAGAGGAAAGAAGTTACAAAAAGTCCGTAAACTTCCGATTTTCAGGATCACAATGTAAGGAAACCGGAAGATGCGGCGATCATGTTCCACAATCCCCCAGAACCACCCGCCGCGCTACACGGTTACTGGCTGCGTAAAGTAAGCGTTTGCACCCAACTTAGTAGCCCATCCAAATTCCTCACGACTTCGCGCTTAGACTGACATGGACGCTCTGACTGGGCATCCAAAACGCTCGATTTGGTGCAGAGCGCGATTCCGAGCGTGTTGATGTGCGCTCCGTACAAGAAAGTTGTAAACTTATGTAATACACGCTCCTTCACAGACTGTCGGTGTGCGATCCGCATAGGTGAATATGTTATCTATTTAATAAGTGCAGATGTGCGTTCCACGCAGTACTTTACTAAGTATGAAGTTGGCGCGTTGACTCGACTATCTGAACGATGAAGAAAACCACGCGCCATTTTCAACGAATGTGCCTGACGCCCGACTGCTAGACTGGAGAGAATTCAAACGCCCCAATATCGGACCCAACACCGCTTACACGAGGCAAACCACGCTGGTCGGTTATAGGGTCAGTATCCAGTATAGTTCGGTCGCCGGCATCAATTGCTGGACTATCGGGGAGGAGGGCAATTGTTTGAGTGGGACCACCATTAAAGTCCAAGGAAGCAAGTTTTGGGTCAATGGGGTTATCGCTTGTGCCAACTATGTCTCCTGGGCTGCCAAATCCGGTGCTGCCTGTGCTGTCACCAATCAGGTTGTAGCCGTTGCTGCTGAATGTGCCTGATACGTCGGGGTTAACACCATCCGTACTATTGATGTTTCCGGCAATAATCGTGTGACGCACGTTGGTAGTGCCAGAAACTGGGAACACAACAAAGCCACCTATAACTAAGCCTGGCTCATTGTACACACCAGCGCCATTGGCGGCAGAGTTGAGAGTGAGGGTACTAAACATCAGAGTTAGAGTGCCATCATTGTAGATACCACCACCAACTTTGCTGAAATCGAACAACTGATTCTTGCCGCTCGCACTATTACCACTAATGGTGCTATTGCTCACCGTCATCGTGCTACCGTTCGAGATCCCGCCACCGATAGCTGCCGAGTTACCACTAATGGTGCTGTTGCTTACCGTCATCGTGCCACCGTTAGAGATGCCACCACCGTAAAGTCCAGCCGAGTTACCACTTAGAGTGCTATTGCTTATTTCCAGAGTACCCGTGTTAGTGTTTGCAATGCCACCGCCGCTGCTACCATTGTTGGAGCCGACATTGTTGTTGTTCAAGGTGCTAGTACTCACAGTAAGATGACCCGCATTGAGAATGCCACCACCTCCGGCACTACCGTTGGCTCTGGCTGAGTTGTCAGTAATGGTGCTATTCAATACTTTAGTTGTACCCGTATTGTAAATACCACCACCATTGGCGGTATTTCGTGCGCCTGCCAAGTTACTACTAAGAGTACTATTGCTTACTGTTAGAGTACCTTGATTATAGATGCCACCGCCGTTGGCTGCTGAGTTACTACTGAGGGTGCTGTTGTTTACTTCAAGAGTGCCTGTGTTGTAAATGCCGCCGCCTAAGACAGGACTGTTTAGTGCTGGGTTAAGGACCGAGTTATTGCTCACAATGCTGCTGTCTAGGGTGAGTGTACCGAGGTTATATATGCCACCACCCATACGTTCGCGGCTCAGGCTAAGGTTAGAAGTATCACTTATTTGGTCAGAATTATTGCTCACAATGCTGCTGTCCAGGATGAGAGTACCGGAGTTCTTAATTCCACCACCACTATCATCCTTCACCTGACCATCAACAATCATTAATCCCGAGACAGTTACTGTTGCTTCTTTTTCAATCTCAAACACCCGTGAGGCTTTGTTTCCACTTACTGTTAGCAGATCCTCACCTGTTAATTCATCTTTTGGGGCGATGATGTCTAAGTTATGGGTGATGTCTAGTTCTCCCTGGCTTAAGGTAATAGTCTGTGCAGTCGAAAACAACGAGCGGTCAAACACAATCAAGTCTTCACCTGTGTCAGCGTTAGCCTGATTGATCGCATCCCTTAAAGTGGTCACACCTGATTCTAAGTCATCTACACCATCGGCAATACTGTTCACTGTAATGATGGCACTGGGATTTACATGTAATGCACCAACACCAAGTAGGTCTTGCACGTTGTCCCCGAATACAGGTGTTATGTCCGTGTTTGTAGTAGAGTTAGGAGATGATAAATCCATACAATTTATCCTTTATATGGTGAGTGCAGAGGATGAATTGAAACAAGATGCATTTTTCTTTCATGGTCTAGGATAAGCTTTGAATGCACGAACTTGGTTATGATTCGGTTAATTCTAGATCCTCCGCGTCAGCACGATTGAACGCACGATGACCCTCCACAATTCCTGCTGCGGGTGTTTCACAGTGAAGCGTGTGCGATCCACACAAGCGAGTTGTCAAGTTTTGTAATACGCGGGATTCACAGATAGTAAGCGAGCAGATTTGCGCTTGATAATGCCATGAAAACGGTTAACGTGCTTCATACGGTAGTCCATCAACAGTTTACGTATAAACACTGTATCCTAAATGAATGAATAAAATTTCAGTGCTGACTGTTTTGCAGGTATTCATTCTAAAATTTAGGGTATTTCACTGATGCTATTCAGTATTAAATCGAGCAAAATAGTTGTTTCATAGAAAGTTTTATAAGCACCAAAAGCGATCGCCTTTATTAGGTTTCACGCTTTTTCGTTTTGATAGTGAAGCGTGCAGCAGCCCAACCACAAATCTGTCTGTAGACCCGGAGTGCCTTGCCCTTAGACATCTGCACACCGAAACCAAAGTGCGAATTCGTCCAAGCCACTTTAAATTAAATGAACCAGGACGCTCTTATTCCAAGGAGTACCAGATCCTGTGTATGGCGCGGCTTGTTGAGTGGGTGAGTGTGAGCGGTGAGCGCTCTTTCAATTGACGGGCTTCGAGTGTTCAGGGGCGATTGCCCACGCCTGTGCAATTGCTGATATTTACGAGAGTTCGATGCCACAGGCTTGCCCTGACGCTCGTTCCGACGCGCTCCTTCCACGAAGATCGCAACGCTTACGGGTTCGCAGTCGCCCGTAGCGCAGGAAACACTCGTGTCGGCGCGCTGCCTCACCGCGATCGCGTCTACGCCCACACCCAAGCAGTACAAGCCCCAGAGATCATTGGTACTTCAGGCGACGCGATCGCCCTCTGTAAACGATCGCTTTTTCTCAGGCATTATCGAAGGCGATGTTTAGTTGAGATTGGAGCGGTTCCTCTACAAAACTTGCTTTTGAATAGTCTTACAGTAATCGCACCTAATATGAGCGCGACTACTTATTAAGTTTTAGTTACTTAGGCAGGTTCATTCATTAATTACTTACTTGAGTTTAGTACCACAACCATCGATCCTAGCCGTACTAAGAGAGGTTTCCAGTGAGGGTCTGTTGAGGAAAACGTGCCATCTCCAGATACTGCTTTGTAGTCTTTGGGAAACTTTTTATAAGCATTAGGAGCAGTATCTACAAGCAATATAAGTTTGCCCTGATAGCGGGATAATCGGCTACTTTCTAATAAGATAGTGCCGCTATAGTCCCAGCTCAATCCATACAGTTTAAACTCGCCCAACTTTTGCTGTAACTCACTTAAGGGAGTTCCAACACCGATACCTTCAGGAGTTTTCCAAGCAGTTCCCAAGTTACGTACATCTAATAGTTTGGTACGAGTATCGTCACTCCAAACTACCATGAACGACCGATCCCGACTCAGATTTACCTGGGTAGCCGCATAAAAGCCTTCTCCCTCAGGACCCGAAATGGTCCGATCGCTTAGGCTGGACTTACCAAACAGCTTAACTAAATCTGGAGTGGTGGTTTTGCTTGTCACCGGACCTACCCGTTGACCTGGTATGACCAAGGTGTCTTTCAACTGTTTCGATTGAGCAATGGTAAGTGGATGATTGACGAGTTGGTGTTGGGATACTGCAGCCAAAGCTGTTGAGCATTTGTAGCTTTGTGTAGATACCGTTAGTATTGCAGACGACATAAAAAAACGGTTTGACGCAGCCTGTGCCGCAACGCTTACGCAGTACCGATTGACTGGTCCTCACTCCCCACAATTCCAGCAGCTGCATGCCCTTGCGTGTTGATGTGTGGTTTATATAACTTTATACGCGGGAATCACTAGAGTCGATGTGCGATCCACACAAGTCAATACGTTATGTATTTAAGAATAGAACACATTTCCTCTAAGAAAAAAGAGCGCGTTTTTACGTTCGGCTATTCAGTATTAAGTAAAGCAAAATAGTGATAATTGTCTTATATAAAGCTTGCGAGCGCCCACATAGGTTGATCGCTTTTTCGTTTTCATAGTGTTATTCAGAAATTCAAGCTTTGAGCGATCGCATGTCTAACATTCCCAATTGACTGAGCATCACTTCCCATGATTCGGTGCAGCTACATGCCCTTGCGTGTTAATGCACGGTTTACATAACTTTGTACGCGCTCCTCACAGACTGTTGGTGTACGATCTCACTCGTGAATATGCTTAATAGTTTTAGTTACCTTAACCTAGCTATTCTTTAAGAAATACTCATCCACATTATGAGAGAGAATACGCCCCGCTTAATCTGCCTTGAGTTTTTTGTAGTTATTTCGCTTGGTAGATAGAGTATTAAGTAGATGATTGTTATTCTGTATTCACGCTCGCAAAAAGACATTGAAGGAAACAAAATAATGAATATTGTTGCTTGGGTAGTTTTAGGTTTAATTGCAGGTGCGATCGCAAAAGCTATTTACCCTGGTCATCAAGGCGGTGGAATTGTCGCGACAATTGTGTTAGGAATAGTTGGTGCATTTGTAGGTGGTAGTTTAGGCATGTTCTTTAGCACTGGCAGTTTAGCATTAGCGGCTCCCACTTTCAGTATTCCCGGAATTGCCGTCGCCGTTTTGGGTGCAATTGTTGCCATCTTCTTGTGGAACCTAATGACTCGCAGTAGAACCGTATAAGAAACTAAATCGTGGTCAATAATAAGAAATTTATAGAAACTTATTTAAGCGTTTCTTATCTCTGAATTTAATGAAAATAATAGCGCTACCTCTAGTAATGGTAGCGCTATTTTTAGCGATGCTATACGGCAAAACATCGATAAGCTTACACCGCACTCTTTTTCTATGGAGAGCGATCGCCCATTAACAGCCGCAACGATCGCAACACCGGAGCAGCTAAAAGTCCAAGATACGGCTCACTGGCGTTCTTATCGGGCACAAGGAATGCTGGATGCGGCTCATTACCTTCAAGCCCAGACTTGGGTTATATGTAGTCGATGTAATCCAGCCGACCCGGTAGCAAGGGTGTAGCGCTCATCAAGCATAATTTTTGTCTTTTTATAGCACAGTTTTAAAGGATACTAGGGAGCAACCGCTACCTGAAACGCGATACAGCGATACCGCCGTTGCCGCAGGCATCGCTACAACAGAAGGGAGCATCACCGACTTAGAGCAACATCTGCAAGCATTTAGTCGCAGTTCAGAAACTAGAAAATTCCCTCTCGGCAAAAATTGAGACATATTTTGCTGGTGTACTTGACTCACAACTATTAATAAAAGGCAGGTTTTCGGGACAAAATTGTTTTAATTTTGTCACCAAAATTAGTAGTTTAATAGTCTTGACTTTTTGCAGACTATTACTATTGAGGAGCGCGAAGCTTTGGAGAAAGCCACCTCTTAAATAGCTTCAAAAGTAGATATAAAAGCAGTTTCACCTTAGTTACAACCGTACATATTGCTGTACTCTCTTGAGTCATGAAAGCTAAAAAAAATCGGGACATAATTGTTTTAGTTAGAGTTTAAAAAAGAAGTCTCAACCGCTAATTTAGTTTTCTGGAATATGATTTAATCTAATATGTGAGACGACTTCATTTAAGACGAGATTTACCAATGGCTAACATCAAGATTTGTAATACGGAGAATCTCAGTTTGCGGAAAAATGTATTCTAAATCTTGAGTGATAATTAACAGTTCAAAGCTACCGAAGAATGCAGTTTGTAGACGGAACCTGATAGACTGAGGTATTGTATGCAGAAATTATATTGGATGCTTAGTGGACTGCTTTCGCTACCACTAGCGACACTTCTACCGAAAGCAACGCAAGCCATTCCAGTAACAGTTCCTACTTCCTTTCAGCTAGCCCAAACAACTAACTCCCCTTCTGAATCCAACTCAGATGCGCTGGCATCCTACCAAGCTTACCAAGATGTGATTAATCAAACGGTAGGCATGGTGCGAGATCCTGCTGCTCAACAACTGGCACGGCTGATGGGACTAAATATTCTGAGTATTACTTGGGAGGATACTGGAAGATACAAAGGATCGGCAGTCGGTCCCAACATCAGTGATTTGTCGATTCAGGTACAGCAGTTCAACCCCAAAACCGCGAGGTACGAGTTGAACCTTATGCCTGTGATTCGTTATCCTAACTTTTCGGATCTATCTGCCGACATTCCTCTAGATCGATTCTTCCTACTAGTAGGCAACGAGAAGGGCAAAAACTTAGAGCGTGTCTCTCTCCAAGAGTTTCTCGGCAACATCCGCAACTATCTCAACAAACCGAACTCCTGGAAAGGGGACAGAACATCGTTGTTAGCAGAACGCGATACTCATGCCTTGGTAAGCGCGCAAGCCTGCTTTCTACCGATTCCCCAAGAAGGAAAAGCCGAATTTAATCCTGTGCTGTTTAATTACCAGTCTTATTCAGGCAATCCTGCCGTTTTAACCATTCTGGCAACACGGGAAGGAACGAGCGTCACAATTATAGATAATAAGCGAGATGCTTTTGACACAGTGCGCACCTGGGGGCAACGCTTGTTCTTTAATAGAAACGGCGAACGTGCTAGTTTTACAGGTCAAAGACTGAGTGATTTCCAAGCGAACCAAACCGATCAACCTACTTTAGGAGCCTCAGCAGCAGGAGAAGAGGGGTTAAATATGGTGTTGCTGATCCAGGTTCCCCTAAAGCAAAAGCAGCGCCTGAGTCCAAGCCCTACTATCGTAAATTTTGATCTCAATTCATATCTCTATACTAATGGTGCCGGTGCAGTGTTTTCAAAATCTAGCGATGTGGAGGCAGCCGTAATCGGTTCCGGGCAAGTGGAAGGACCTTTTACTGAAATTGATAACTTGGAGATTGAGCGAGATCCAAATTTTCCCATTCGGGTGACAGTGCAGTTTTACAAGGCTACCAGTAACGGTGTAGTGTCAGAGAAAGACATGCTACAGATCAAGCAGCAAATTGCGCGGGTTTACGAAGACGCGGATTATGTAGGTAGTTTGGTGGTAAGTGGTGATACGGGGCGACCAACAGAGTACGATGGTTCTAAATTGGAGCCCCCTGGTTGGTGGAATAGCTTCTGGGAGCGGTATGAGCAAAACACCGGACAGTCACGCTCTGAAGCAATACAAATGCTGCATCGGTTGCTGGGTAATAACTGGATGCCGCAAACACCAGAAGAACTTCAGCAACAGTTAGATCTAGCGAATTAACACATATCTTGCACCTGTTACAAAAGTCACTATCAACTTAAGTTGAGAGACACGACCGATCGGGTTTCTCAACTTAAGTTGTCGCCAGATAAGTGTAACGACCTGGGTGGGGACTGCGCTCAACATTTCTGTTCAACTGCATCCTAAAAAGTGATTTGGCTTGATTTGTACGCTGGTGGTTCAACGTGAATTAAAATCCTTGCTGGGCTGAAGCGTTCTTCTAGTCGCCTTTCTACTTCCTCGGTTATCCGATGAGCAGTTTCTACGTCTTTGGCATCTACGATTAAATGCATTTCGATAAAGACTTGGCGACCAAGAACGCCGCGAGAAGCTATGTCATGACAGTTAATAACACCAGGGACACAAAGAGCGATCGCGTGAATGACTTCTGGTGCGATCGCCATTTCATCCACAAGATGCGGCAAATTCTCTTTTAAAACTGACCAGCCACTCCAAAATACCAACAAAGCTACCGGAAAAGCTAAAACCACGTCTAGCCACTGATATCCCAACCAAACGCCAATCAAACCAGCAATAACAGAGATTGTTACCCAAACATCGCCCATCATATGTTTGGCATCGCTAATCAAAATTTCGCTGCCTACCCTCTTACCGACAGCACGTTCGTAATACGCTACGAAAATATTAACGCCTAACACAATCAGTAATAACCACAACTGCGGTGCTGATATTTTGATTGGGTGACCGCCTTTAATAATTCGTTCGACTGCTCCTTGGAGAATTTCAAAGCAGGCTATGCCTAAAAATGCAGCAATTCCCAACGCTCCCACCGCTTCAAATTTATGGTGTCCGTAAGGATGCTCGCGATCCGGATCTGGAGAAGAAAACTGACTGGCAATCAATCCTAAAACATTGCTGGCACTATCTGTCACACTATGCAACGCTTCCGCAAGCAGGCTGAGAGAGCCTGTCGCCATCCCGACAACAGCTTTCAACGCCATCACAAATAAGTTCAGCAGTAGGGTGATAATTAAAACCTTTTTGACTGCACCACGGTTATCGTAAGTCATAGAGTATTTTAAATACAAGTTCTATCACTTCTAATGTAGAACTTAATACATTCACCATTAGTTTCAAACCATTACATAGTAAGGATTTATTCTCTCTATAACGAAGACTTATTATGGGAGCTTATTGAGACTATTTATAACTAACAGCAGCTAGAATACTGATTAAACTCAGATCTTGCACCAACCCCCGGCGAATAGAATTCGCGGCTATACAAACCAAGTCCGCCTACGCGGACTCACGGAATATCAAGGGTTTGAAACCCGCGAAGGCGGGTTTTGTCTGTGTAGCCGCGACTTACAGTCGCCAGGTGCAAGATGTGAGTTAAAGCTACCTATGCCTTTTATCAAGTAACTATACTTTTTTGCATTAAAAGCCAAGATATTTTTACTGTTAATTTATTACAGCGACAAAAGCAGAAAGCGCTCGCGTGCATGTGGGTGACAGCAAGCACTCGCCCTTGAGTTAGGAATCAGGAGTCAGAATATCGAGCCAGGACTGACTGATGACGAACCAAATAAAATGATATAAGTATCAAGAAGTTTTGATAAATAGCTCATGTCCGGAAATCTAACACTGAACCTAATTGAAGGTTCTGTCTCTTTTAGTTTTTCACCCCAATCCGCACGGGAATTAAAAGCAGCAATAGATCAATTGATGCAAAGCCTAAAAGCTGTCGCTGCTAAAACCACTCCCAGCAGCGGTAAAGTTAATCCCCAGCGACCGATGGAATATCGTTACACTGGGGAGGTGTTTTTAGAAATTTTTTGTAATCCTAATATCTGGCCCACTCCCTTCGCTGCTAAAGTCTTGCTTACTGTTCGTGATGTCAACATTCGCTTGACTACAGAAGCTGAACTTACCCGCGTGATTGAAGACGTAAACCAGTATTTAGACCAAGCGAGTTGAACCGTTGCGCTTTATAAATTCACAAATTGTGGGGTGGGCATCTTGCCCGCCCATCAATGTGTCTCGGCGGGCAGGATGCCCACCCCACAAGAAAATATTTTCTTTACTTAAGTCCTAAATAATGGAAAATTGCTTCGAGTATGAGTATTTCGTACACAAAGCTATATTCTTCTCTATAAGAAGATGGGATATTTAAGATTTTGGAAAGGGATTGGCTGATAAAAAGCAGAGATTATCTTTCAAAGTAGGCGCTAAATCTTTTGGTGTCTTCACATATGCAAAACAAAAACAGAGTCCCAATCCAAAATCTAAAATCAAAGATTGATTAGTCGTTATCCCATTTTTCTCGACCAATCAGGTCGGCTATGCGATCGCGTAACAAAAAATCACACTTTTCTAATTCACATTCAACACAAACCCACTCTCTCGCTGGAATGTATTGGCAAAGGGTATAGATTGGCTGTTGTCGGCTGACCACCCCCTTTTGCACCAGTCGCCTTGCTTCGTCTTGGATGACGTCTAAAGAGTAGTAGTTGATAGAGGGCACCGTATTCACGCTCATGGTTTTTTACTCACAAATTTACACTTAAGTAGTGTTCCCAATATCTTTCAGGAACAAACATGGTCACGAATAGACTTCAAGCTAGGATTTTGTAGTTTGCTATACGGAACTAGTTTCATTTTGACGCTACATCTCCTCAAATTATTTTAAGAAATGTTACAAAAGTCAAGAAACCATGACATTTAATCATATTATGTTTCAAAAAAATAAACTATGGTAGTAGATTTAACCAGCTTGTACTGTTGTGTTCCTCCTTCGATCATTTGTCCCCAAGCTAGAAGGTTATTACCTTTAGCCATATTTGTAAATCACAAAGCATTTTTTGGAGAGATTAATTACGTACCAAATAGTGTACGTAACGCCCTGTCTTGTGCTGCTGGCATTTGTCCATAGGAAAAAACCGTAGTCACATCTGCCGGAAGAAAGGGTATAAAATACTGCATTGTATAAGGGCTACCGTACACCACTAAAGCTTGTACTTTACCATTTGTTAATAATTTCTTAACCAAATTCTCAGCCTCCTGGGTAAGTCTAGCGCTACCGCGAAATGGATTGCCTCGGATAAATATTTGTAGCAGAGTTAGATGGTTTGCCTGGTTCGTGACGGTAGATTGGGTATGGTAATCAATGATTTGAGTGGTATATCCCATCTGAACAGGTAGGATAATTGCTGGTGCGCGAGCATTTAAAAAATCACACATCAACAAGTCATCAACCATGATTAAGTTACATAAGTTATTTATGGAATTGTTAAGTTGTGTTGCATTTGTAAACTTTTCTAATGGTAAAGATACAGAACTACGGATGCTCTGACTGTGTTGTAAAATATTAGTAACGGTGGTAATAGCATCATTTTGTGCTATGGAAGTGACTAAATCCATGACATTGCCTTGAGTCACCTGGATTTTTTTCTTAGCTTGCCAGATACGGCGGACCGAGGAACGAATGCGCTCAAGGGGAATGAGATCGCTTTCTACCGCCTCGCACACTGCCTGAATTGCTATTTCTGGATCAATGGGCATCAGCAGAATATCAGCACCAGCTTCCACTGCCATTACAGGAGCAACGGAGGCACCGTAGCGGTTGGCAATAGCACCCATAACCAGCGCATCTGTAGTAATCAAGCCCTCAAATCCAAGTTTTTGTCGCAACTGAAGAGTTAAAATCTGACGAGACAAAGTTGCTGGTAGTTCTGCATCCCAACACCGAATCAGTAGGTGGGCACTCATGACTGTATCTACACCCGATGCGATCGCCGCCGCAAACGGTGGTAATTCCACTTCACAGAGTCGGCTTTCTGAATGGGGAATCACTGGTAAATCCAGATGAGAATCAACAGCAGTGTCACCGTGTCCGGGGAAGTGCTTTGCTGTCGTCAGGACAGGATAAGTTTTCGCACCCTTGATAAAGGCACAAGCAAGTTTGCTCACAGACTCTACAGTTTCGCCAAATGCTCGCACGTTAATCACAGGATTATCGGGATTGTTATTCACATCCACCACTGGGGCGAGTACCCAATTAATGCCAATTGCCACACTCTCACGAGCAGTAATCGCTCCCATTTGTTCTGCGTAGTGCAGACCCAACTTTTGGTCGAGGCGGAAAATAGCGCTCAATGCCATTGGCGGCGGAAACCAAGTAGCTCCCCCAAAACGCTGCCCGACACCTTCTTCAATATCAGCCGCAATGAGCAACGGGATTTTTGCCCAGTTTTGCAACTGTTGTGTTCTAATGGCTAATTCCCCAGCACTAGCCCCTAGTAGAATCACCCCACCAACACCCAAATCTTGCACCCAGTGTTGGAGTGTTGCTGCTGGTGGTTCCCAAGCAGGATACTGTATTTGGTGGTCAAATAGGAAACCAGAGGCGCGGACAACCACCATTTGCGCTACAAGTTCTGCGAGGGAAAGTTGATCTATATCAGGCAGCATTTGTAATTCGTAATTTGTAATTCGTAATTCGTAATTAAGACTTTATGGCGAATTGCCTTGTATAGTCTGCAGCTATAGTGCAGATCGTCAACACAATAAAGTATATATGCAACTAAGCGATCCCTCAGGTATGTGTATTACCCCTTATTTAAACAAATACCCTGAAGTCATGTCTGTAAAATACCCAGCTAAATTCCTTAACTTAATTGTTGTTTATACTACCTAAGTAGGGAATTGTTAGTGGTTAGTGGTTAGTGGTTAGTGGTTAGTAGTTAGTTGTACCGCTAACAACCAACAACTAACAACAACTAACAATTCCCCATTCACATCAAGTTCCTGGCAAACTCAGCAGTTGTTCAGATAAATGATGGCGATCGCCCAGCACTTCTAGTAAAGGACCACGATCGCCAAACTTGACAATGCTGACCGAGGCAGCAAGGGCATTGATGCGATCGCGATAACGTCCTAAATCAATACCCAAAAGGCTGCACAGTATAATCCGGATCGTTGCCTTATGAGAAACTACCAAAACATTACCTGTCGAATACTTTGCTTCAATTTCTGCAATAATGGGCATTGCTCGACTGGCAATTTGTACAGAAGTTTCTCCGCCAGTAGGTGGGTTCCAAGCCGGTTCAGCTAACCAGCGGACATAGTCATCTGCATAGTGCTGTTGGACATCTTCGAGTGTTTTTCCCTCCCACTCACCATACCTAATTTCCTTTAGCCCCTCTCGCAGTTGCATTTCTATCCCTAAAGCATCACATAAGGGCTTTGCTGTAGCGATGGTGCGTTTCATCGGACTGACATAGACTGCCGTCCAAGGTAAAGAATGGTAGGTATCCGCAAACGCCTTTGCCATCTGAGTGCCTTCTGGTGTCAATTCTGGATCTAGGTCACCGCAGTAGCCTCCTGTCCGGCTATAAGTTGTTTCTCCATGCCTAAGAAAATAGAGCTTTAAGCTCATAAAGTTATCCTTTTGATTTAATGTAACTTGGTCTGCTAATAGCTAATAGCTAATTGTTGATTGTTAATTGTTAATAGCAAACAACAATCAACAATCATCAATCAACAATTAAGTAATAACAGTTGGCTTTTCCATGCCAGTAAAGTGATGAATCTGGGCGATCTCATCGCTTAAGGTAATCAAAGTTGCCAACGCTTGTTGTGGATCTTGGTCATGCTTTGCGGGATCTGGCTCGTAGCTTTCGACGTAGAGTCTTAAGGTAGCACCTTGAGTACCCGTACCAGAAAGTCGAAACACGATGCGAGAGCCATCGGTAAAACCAATGCGAACGCCCTGCTTCTGACTGACGCTACCATCAACTGGGTCGGTGTAACTGAAGTCATCGCTGTATTCGACTTGGTACTGACCGAACTGCTTTCCTTTCAAAGTCGGTAATAAGGAGCGGAGATTTGCCATCAGGTTGTTGGCACGCTCTGTCTCTACTTCTTCATAGTCATGACGAGAGTAGTAATTGCGTCCATAGGTCTTCCAGTGTGACCGCACAATCTGCTCGACAGATTGCTGTCTGACAGCTATGATATTCAGCCAGAACAAAACTGCCCATAACCCATCTTTTTCGCGGATATGATTAGAACCGGTGCCAAAGCTTTCTTCGCCACAAAGAGTTGCTTTGTTTGCATCTAAGAGGTTACCGAAGAACTTCCAGCCTGTAGGAGTTTCATAGCAGTCAATGCCAATGTTCGCTGCAACGCGATCCACTGCTTGACTTGTAGGCATCGATCGCGCTACTCCCGCCAAACCAGAACTATATCCTGGTACTATATTAGCGTTGGCGGCTATTACTGCTAGGCTATCGCTAGGAGTAACGAAAAATTTCCGACCCAGAATCATGTTGCGATCGCCATCGCCATCCGAAGCCGCCCCAAAATCCGGTGCGTCCTCACCATAAAGGATGTCAACGAGTTCGTGGGCATAAACTAGATTCGGATCGGGATGCCCTCCACCGAAATCCTCTAGAGGCACACCGTTAATCACAGTTCCTGCTGGTGCACCCAACCGCTGTTCAAATATGACATGGGCATAAGGTCCAGTTACCGCATGTAAGGGATCCATGCACATGCGAAAATTCCCGGAAGTGAGGAGTTGATGAATGCGATCAAAATCAAACAGCGATTCCATTAACTGAGCATAGTCCGCTACGGAATCAATAACTTCAACAGTCATCGCACCGACCTGAGATCTGCCCAGTTGGTCTAAATTCACATCAGCCGCATCAAGTATTCGGTAGGCGGCGATCGTTTTAGTGCGGGCATAGATTGCCTCTGTCACCTTCTCCGGCGCAGGTCCACCATTACTGATGTTGTATTTAATACCAAAATCTCCTTCTGGACCCCCTTGATTATGGCTGGCAGAAAGGATAATGCCACCAAAGGCTTGATTGTTGCGAATCACACAGGAGGCAGCTGGAGTCGATAAGATGCCGCCTTGACCCACCAGCACCCTACCAAATCCATTAGCGGCTGCCATTTTTAAGATGGTCTGGGTTGCCTGACGATTGTAGTAACGACCGTCACCACCAACAACTAAGGTTTGTCCCTGATAGCCCTCCAAACTATCAAAGATAGACTGAACAAAGTTTTCCAGGTAATGAAGCTTCTGAAAGACTGTTACCCGCTTGCGGAGTCCGGAGGTGCCGGGCTTTTGGTCGGTAAAAGGTTGTGTGGCTACAGTTTTTATGTTCATAAAGATATTTAGAGACGCAAGTTCCTGCCTCTGTCAAGCTCAAATACGAACCATTACCATACATAGGTCGTAATTTCAAGCAGCTATACCTGCTTCTACACCCAGCTTGATAGTAGGCATTAATATCCACCATAGAATCGAAGGGCAATTTTGTGGAGTGCCATCAGTACTCCCATGTGATGATTTTTCTTGAAATCTGAAGGAAAGTAAGCAACGGATGAGATAACGGATGTAACGGATTCCGCCAAAGGTGGGACTATAACACCAATACGGTTCGGTTAAGTTGTTGGTGAGAATTTTAGACGTGTAGAGACGCGACCGATCGCGCAACCCGCTATACCCAACTGCAACAACGGTTGGTGCGGGCGCTTTAGTTGGGGGTGCTTGAGCTATCAGGCTTCGTATAAACTGTCTGTGCCTTCGATTAATCCCGGTGAGATAGCATTCACGCGGATGCCTCTAGTCGCTGTTGTCATCAAACCAATTCAATAGCTAGAACGCTCTTTTATTACAATATTTTGGTTCAACTCTTTAAAGAACCATCAAGGCATTGGCTAAAACTGCAATTTGACGTGAGATCAAGTGCTTCGCTTCTATTACAGAACCACGTTTCAATTGCTCTATTGCCTGATGTAATCCTGTGTGAGCATTGTTACAAGCATTGATAGCCATCTGCTGAGATTGAGGGTCAGAAAAAGATGTAATCATCTCGCTCTTCTTTGACATGCTTGATTTATAAGTCATAACTAATAGAATTTTGTGCTTGGGGTTATCACTTAAACTGGTGTCAAAGTACCATGCTTAAGCTACATTCTTTCTTCCCTTAAAATGAGCAACAAGGTGCGACTTAGCCTCATAAGACGTAGAATCTTTTGTCCGGCTGCTGTTTGTTGCCGTCTTCTGGGTTTTATTAGTCCCAATGGCTGCTGGTATGCTCTCCTCAGGAATGTATTCGATTAAGTCCAGTGGGGTGACAGTCTCACTAATTTTCGATAGTTCGTTTATCCCCCCGCAGATCTGCTCCCATCTCTCACCACCAATCTCAGGCATGACAAGAGCGTTCCTTAGGGTTGATACCGCGTTAGCGCTAATACCCAGGTAGTTAGCCAAGTCCTTGCCTTTGACCCGGTGTCTAGCCATAATCTCGCTCAATTTCCAACGAATCAAAGTTCTAGTCATAAACTCACCTTTTTAACTTTACTATTCAAGGCTTATTCGTGCTAATTACAACATATACTTTTATTTATAGCTTTTTTTATAAATTTAAAACATTTTTTTATTAATTTTACATGTTAAACTTGTAAAATTAATAAGATAAAAACAAAGGCGATCGCCCCAATTCCGCCAAGAATCCGCGATCGCCTTGCTGTAACTATGACCCTAATTAGGAGCCTATTAAACTATGATGCCACAACTTGTGAGTGAAGTTGCAGTTAGTAATGAACAAGCGATCGCCCAAGCCGAACTAGAACAATACGTGACACAACAAGCCGCTAACGGTGCACCGTTCGACTTAAGAGCGCCGCTGTCCGATGCCACCCAAGACATCCTGCGTCATGCCGAATTCTTAAGCAAAGAGAAGACACGCTCCAAGCATGAGTACAAACAACTTCTCAATGACCTCGGTTGGAAAGGAGAGGAGAAAAGGTATTTGAAAGTGGCGGCGGCATTTGAGAACTTCTCGCCCCAGGACTTAGCTGCCGTAGAACCAGCCACCATCTTCCTGTTGGCAAACAATAGTAAGAAATACCAGCCACTAATCGATGAACTGCTGGACTTACCAGAAATCACCCAAGCGGCAGTTCGAGATCTCATCGCAGCACATCGCACCGTCCAAGAACCAAGCAGTCTTGAACTTAGTATTTGGCGACGGACTAAGAATGGAGCCAGGTACTGCCAAATTCCACCCATCCATGAGCAAGATGAGCAAACTGGCGTTATCCTGCAACGAGCGATGGATGATGGGTTATTACCACAGGCAGTGGTTCGAGAAGCCGTACAGTTATGGGTTGAGTATCAGGAAGGGCGATTGGTGGCAGTGGAAGCAGCCGCACTACCAAAGGAAGTACCAACATTCGTGGAGCCAGTTGTTCAACATGAAGATTTATTAACTGAGCCTTGGTTGGAGGCTTACGCTATCCCAGATTTAGCAGCAGAACAATATTCAGTAGAGGAATTGGAGGCATCTGAGCAATCTTGCAGGCGTAGTGGCGATCGCTGGACTTTTGAACCAGAACCCGAAAAAGACGACGACACAGTTAAGTATGGTGATTACGCGTTGTTAGAGGCACTCTCATATGAGAAAGATGAGGATGCAATCGAGTCTGAATCAACTAAGCCGCGCTGTGGATCTCGTGGTGGCTCCAGGATTGAATGGAAGAAAATTAATGGCTACGGTCCTTATCCTTATCTGCGGTTCCGTAGCGAGGGGAAGTATCGCAGCTACTACCTGAAAGATTTGGCTAAGGATAAGGGATAGTTGAAGTGCGATCGCCTTAGTGAGAAAACTTTTTGGTTCACTGAAATTATCTTATCCGAACCGTATTGGGACTAACACATAAAGTATCCGCTACATCCCGTACCTTCACCGTTGCCAGAATCATCTGTCAAATCTGCAAGTTCTACCAATAAACCGATATTTCTTTTATATCTAATAAAAACTTTAACTATCTACGAAGAAACTCCGCTTAGCAAAAATTAAAATTTACTATTTTATAGTTAATCTAAAATTAAGAGCAGTTTAATTAATATTAAATTAAGCGAAAATAATACATTAGTAGGGTGGGCACTGCCCACCAATTTCCTAAGAAGGTGGGCAGTGCCCACCCTACTAATTTACTTTATAAAATTTTCAATAAACCTGAGATACATGGTATTATATAAAATTTTAATAGTAAATAATTGTATGTTTTTTAATAGAAGCAAAATAGACTTTTTCAGGAGTATTTATCATGGGTAAAAACAAAAAAAGCGAATCAAAAATTAATCCGAGCAACCCGCAGTATTATTTCAATCGAGAGATGAGTTGGCTAGAGTTTAATAACCGGGTGCTACACGAAGCAATGGATTCCCGAACGCCACTTCTGGAACGTTTGAAATTTATAGCAATTTTTAGCTCCAATCTAGATGAATTTTTCATGGTGCGAGTTTCAGCGTTGAGGGAACTCAAAGAAGCACAGGTCAACCAGTTATCGCCGGATGGGCGCACACCCCAAGAACAGTTAGATGCAGTCGAACAGTCCCTCCGTCCGATGGTGAAGGAGCAGCATCGTCACTTTGAGCAAGAACTGCGCCCTCAGTTAACTAAACACGGCGTTCATCTCCTCAACTACACCGATTTAAAACAGGAGCAGCGCTTCTATTTACAACACTACTTTGAAGAGCGTGTCTTTCCCGTCCTGACACCATTAGCTGTTGATCCTGGGCATCCGTTTCCCCGCATTTCCAACCAAAGCTTAAATGTGGCAGTGATAGTCAAAGACCCTGAAACTAAGGCAGAACGTTTTGCCAGGGTGAAAGTGCCTAACATTTTCCCTCGATTTATTGCCTTCCCTAAAGAGTTGCAGCAGCATAACAGCCACGAACTCAGTATTTGGAGTGGCGTACCTTTGGAACAAGTGATTGCTCATAATCTAGAGTTGTTGTTCCCTGGAATGAAAATTCAGGAGTACCACTTCTTCCGGATTACCCGCGATGCTGATTTTCCAGTCCAGGAGGATGAAGCTGATGACCTACTGGAGGCGATTGAACAGGAAGTCCGCAAACGTCGGATCGATGGTTTTGTGGTACGTCTAGAAATTCAATCGAGCACCTCCAACTTAGTCCGAGAGATGCTGATGCAAGAACTGGAGTTGACACACACAGATGTTTATGAGGTGGAAGGGTTACTGAACTTGGGAAATTTAATGTCTTTGATGGCATTACCGCTTCCTGAACTGAAAGATAGACCTTGGACTCCTGTAATTCCTCACCGCTTGAAATCAGTCAATGAGCTTGACATCCAGAAGGCTTTACTGAAGATGGAGGATGAAAAAAACTTTTTCTCGGTCATTCGCCACGCTGACTTGATGGTACACCATCCTTACTTTTCCTTCACCTACTCAGTGGAGCAATTCATTACCCACGCCGCCGTTGACCCGGATGTACTTGCCCTTAAAATGACACTGTATCGTACTTCCAGCGACTCACCCATTGTCCAAGCCTTAATGAGGGCGGCAGAGAATGGGAAGCAAGTTGTGGCGCTGGTGGAGTTGAAAGCCCGCTTTGACGAAGAAAATAATATAAACTGGGCACACAAGTTAGAAAATGCTGGTGTACATGTGGTTTATGGCATGGTGGGTCTGAAAACTCATACCAAAATAGTATTAGTGGTACGCATTGAAGGCGAGCGCATTCGCCGCTATGTTCACATTGGTACGGGTAACTACAATCCCAAAACTGCCAGACTGTACACTGACATTGGGTTGTTTAGTTGCCGAGAAGATTTGGGATCTGATTTAACAGATTTGTTTAACTACCTGACAGGGTTCTCTCGAAAGCACTCATACCGGAAGCTGTTAGTAGCACCAGTAAATATGCGCGATCGCATCGTGTCTTTGATCCGACGTGAGATAGAACACTGCCAAAACGGTAATGGTCGCATTACTGCCAAAATGAATTCTTTAGTTGACCCACAAATCATTGCTACTTTGTATGAAGCATCTCAAGCTGGGGTACAGATTGACCTAATTGTGCGGGGTGTTTGTTGTTTGCGTCCTGGAATTGAAGGAGTGAGTGAGAATATCCGGGTAATCAGCATAATCGGGCGTTACTTGGAACACTCCCGTATCTTCCACTTCCACAACAATGCACAAGAGGAGGTGTTTATCGGTAGCGCCGACTGGATGCATCGCAACCTAGATCTACGAGTGGAAGCAGTCACCCCTGTAGAAGACCCAGATATTGCTAAAGACCTAAAAGAAATCTTGAATATTATGCTGGCAGATAACCGTCAAGCTTGGGATTTGCACTCAGATGGTCATTATGTCCAGCGCCGTCCTGGTCCTGATGAAGCAGAACGCAGCGCCCAAAATATCTTGATGGAAATGGCGCCTGTTTGAGTCCACTTAAGCACGAATAACGGTAATAGAACGGTGATTTTTTGTAGCGATAATTTGAGTTGATAAACGTTCTTCAATTGGTGGTGCATTTTTACGTCGGTCAAATACAAATAGCCAACCAAAATCTAATCCCAATCGCGCTAAATATGAATCTAATTGTTCAAGCCCTTCAGATTGAGGGTCCCCCTTTTTATC
The DNA here is from genome assembly GCA_965249805.1 of Stigonema sp. GTDB lineage: Bacteria > Cyanobacteriota > Cyanobacteriia > Cyanobacteriales > Nostocaceae > Stigonema. The sequence continues at coordinate 320,105 of CBDFMX010000002.1, read as the reverse complement.
ACGCCATACTTTTAATTCTATCCCCAGAATAGTAGAACCATATCTTAAACATAAATCCATGCGATCTCTACCAATTGCATATTCTCGTTCTAAGGTTCCACCACCGTTGACGACACGATGTAAGAACGCCATTAGCACTATATGTGGTGCTATTTCATGGTATGCTGCACTGCCTAATAACGGTTCACCATGCTGTCGCCAAAACGCCAGAAACGCCTGCAATAAAGCATCGGTATTTAACTCACCACTTTTGGTCAACCAACTAGGACTAATGTGGGGTAAACTATCTTGAGTACCTTGAACCAAAACACGGGGAATCACCTCGCGGTATATTGGATTTGCAATTGTTAATCCTCCTGCTGGGTCACGTCGCAATAACCCCAGATCAATCAAATATTGTCGGTCATCTGACAGAGTATCGCCCAATGCAAGTCCAGCCAATATTGGCTCAATAATTTCTTGAACGCGCTTTTCTCGAAGTTTTTCAGCAAGCGAGTCGAGATGGGTATCTTGGCGTGCGATTAATGTTTCCTTGGCTTTTAAAATATGTTTATGTGTAATCGCGACATTTCTATCCAATACTATCTTCTCTACAACTTCTTTCGCTAGTGCATTGACTAACCAAGGCTGTCCTTGAGTCAAATCGAACGCTATTGCTGTTGCTTCAGTAGTGAAAACTTGACCCGTATCCGAGGTATGTTGCTGGTAAAGTTCTTGCACCTCAGAGGCTAAAAAATCTCTCAATGTTAAAGAGCTGACTTTGATGTTAAAAGGACTCGATGTATTTAATCTATCACTGCCACCCGATGCTATTTTATAATCCCGTACATCCCGTAAACCAATCAATCCTACAGATAACGGAAAGTTATGAGGACGGTTGGGATAACCATCACGTAACTGCCGCAAAACCGAAATGAGCGCTTCATCTTGTAGAGAGTCAATTTCATCTATAAATATTACCAAAGGTCGTGATGAAGCTTGCGCCCAAACCTGTAAACTAGCTCGAATTCTCTGTCCGGGTCCTGAATAAGACCAAGAGGGCGGTTGCAAGTTTTTGGGTAAACGGACTGCAATTGTATCGCGCCAAGTTTCAAGCATCGCCACTTCTGCAACACCTACATCATGATTAAACGCACTTCCAACTTCTGCTGATACCATTACTGCTGTGTAGCGTCCACTTTCTGTCAGTTGTTTTGCCAGTGCTAGCATTGCAGTAGTCTTTCCTGTTTGGCGAGGAGCATGAACGACAAAATAACTTTCTTGTTCAATGATCTGCTCCACATCGGGAAGACGAGCTGTAGCTGACAGCATGTAGTGTTTGTCAGCTTTACACGGACCTGCGATGTTGAACCAACGAGACATGGGAGCAAACTGCCTTCAGGGCGGATATCTTCGAGTCTACCTTACATTAGACTCGGATAAGCCTAGCAATGCGATCCTACTATGCCCAAGGTAGGGAAAATTCCTGGCGAACCAGCAGAACAATTATCTGAAGGACCAAATGCGGAAATAGAAGCAAAACAAGTTGCGCTGAAAAACTTGTTGGACACACCTCGTTCGTTCCTAAGTTCGGCATGGGAACGCAGCGCATGCAGGTGGCTCTAGAAATATACCAGAGGCAGAGCCTCTACGACTGCATTCCCAGGCAGGAGCCTGGGAACGAGCAATGGGGGGGTTATACCCCCGAATTATTAATCACGAGCTGAGACTACCCTCCTGCTGCTGGTCAGGATCTTCAGGCGGACGTTCTTGCTGGAGTTTGTTCAATAAGGACAGGACTTTAGTACCGCGTTCTATGGAGAGGTCTTCGACAAACAATACTTCTGGTGTGCGACGCAGGTGTATCCGCGCACCGAGTTCGCTGCGCACGTAACCCGTTGCCGACTTTAAGCCTGCCATTGTTTCTGCCTTGGCTTCATCTGTACCATAGATGCTGACGTAGATTTTGGCGTGTTGCAAATCTCCAGAAACATCAACATAAGTAACACTGACCATTCCTGAACCCACACGGTCATCCTTAATACCGTTGAGCAGCATTTGGCTAACTTCCCGTTTGATCAGTTCTGCAACGCGGGAAACGCGGCGATTTGTAGCCATATTAATTATGCCTCCTCACAGAGGTTGTAATAAATAAAATAGATTCAACTTGGTTAGGGCAGCAAACCCCCTGTATAATCTTAGTCTAAATTGTACTCAAACCAAGCATTGCTCGCAGGGTGAGACTAATGAACACGAGGCTACCTACTAAGAAGCTCACCAGGGCGATCGCGGTGACTGGGCGTTTAAAAAGCGGCGCTAATGGCGCAAACGAGTTTAACAAAACGCCTAACAGAATAGTAATCAAGTAGCGGAGGTAGCGAGATACGTTATCCCAAAAGCCGTCAAACATCTGGATTTAGGCTGCCTTGTTATTAACTATACGTTTGTGAGGATGTGCTTGTTTAATTTCATTGTAATCTACACGCTGGAAAATGACTAATTAACATTAAGATATGATTGCGCTTGCGATCGTACATCCGACTTGCCCATTGACAATATTGCCAAGAAGTGCATTAAGCGAAAAATGTTAGAAAAGTCCGGCGCTAGAATAAAGGCAATACAATACAACAAAAATTGTAGGTAAAGAGCAATGAACGTATCGCTAGCTCCAGATTTGGAACAATTCATTCACAACCAGGTAGAAAGCGGTAAATATACCTCAGCATCGGAAGTGATTCAAGCAGCACTACGAATGTTTGTACAGCAGCAAGACATTTATCAAGGACGGTTTGAGGAATTACAAAAGGAAATCATCATTGGTATAGAAGCATCAAGACGGGGCGAAGTAGTAGATGCTGATACCGTCTTTAACAAACTGCAAGCCAAATTAAACCTAGGCAGGGAACAATGCAAAGATAAAGCATATAGCTGCATTTTGAATAACTGAAGGTAACGCGCCAAGGAGCGATCGCTCGCGTCAAGACCAATTAGCATTGCAATCGCTTGCATCAGCCAAACCCGGACGATCGCACAAAAAGCCCGTGTTATCGGGTTGATTGCGTTCTTTTTGATGTAAGTGCTCACGGCTTTAACCTACCTGGACTTCAGTACTACCGTTGCGGATAGCCCACGCTAGTTCTAAAAGTTGAGTCCAACGCTTTTGCAACTGTTTGGGAGTGCATTTGATTGCTTTGGCGATCGCTTGGTCACTCTGATGAGCACCTTTTAGTTGCAAGATTTCCCGTTGTTGTTCGGAGAGTTGACTCAAAAAGTATTCCCACTGTTGAGAGGACATGCCCAACTTTTGCTCCACACCAGCGCCCAACCATTGATGTACCAGTTGCCATTGGTGGGCACGAGCGAACTTTTCCACATGGTATTTAAAACGCTGTTGCAGATAGTCACGTTGGCGGCTGGTTAGACCGAGAATTTCGTCGATTTCTGGTGCAGGAAGGTCTTGGAGTTTTAATGCTAGGTAATCCACACAGTCACGTTGACCTTGAGTTTCCAGGTATTTGACTAATTCAGAAATAACGCGATCGCGATCGCTTTCTTCAGCCAGATCGAAGTTAGATTGTACGAGCATCTGCGCTCGTACTTGTTGCACTGCTGAGTTACGCTGGTAAGATTCTGCGTCTTCGGTTTTGGCAGACTCGACCGCCTGTTCAATATCAACAGTTGTTTCCTGGGGCTGGCGACGGGCAAAACCTTGGGCACGCAGTATAACCAACTGCTGATTCGCGCCAGCAGGTAAACTTATGCGGCGCTTGGCATACTGCTCTGTAAAAGCCATGTATTCTGCTACTTCCAAAAGAGTACGCGGAGTGTAATCATCTGGTAATTCGTTTTCCCGTCGGAAAGCTTTGATAGCTTCGAGATAAAATGCTTGCAGGAAATCTTCAATCAGATTGTAACGAGCTTCAAATCCCAACTCACAGTTTGACACGACAATGTGGCGGTAAATTATAGCACTCAAATGACTATGTAACTCCACGCGCCCTTGTCTTGAACCCAGTTGGTAGTAACGCAGGCATTTTTGCAGACGATGCCTTGCCAAATTCACCTTCCAAGACTTGATTTGTCCTGATTTTTGGATACGGGAGCTTTTCTCACAAATACGCTCCACTTCTATTGCTACGCGCTTTGCTACAGCTTCCACACAGTTTGGTGCTGCTTTCACCTCGGTTTGCATTTCTTTACGTAGCAACTGTACTAAAGTATCGATGTTGGTATATTGTGATTGTACGGCGGAAGTGGGTAGATTGGTGAGGTTAGCTTTCATGACTTTTTCCTGGAGAGTATGCACCTTAAGGACAATATCAAATGTTAGTTGTTGGTTGTTGATTGTCGGTTGTTGGTTGTTGATTGTTAGTTGTTGATTGTTGGTGAGTCAGTCCTTGCAGCTTGTTTCCCACGCGCAGGTAACTGGCGAAGGGCGATCTTCGATCTTCGTTAGCGACAAAGGAAGGAGCGTCACTCGTTCGCGCAGCGTCTCCGACTGGAGTTGGCTTGTTGGTTGGCATTTCTCACCAAACAACTATCAACTATCAACTAACTACTATCAACTAACTACTAACAGCTAACCACTATTAAGAGTTGCCGTGAGTACTGTCCACTTATAAGACTGTAGAAAAACCGAAAAAGTTACAGGCATGACAATGTGTCGGTTTTTTTACCAGCATCTAAATAATAGCTGACACCTGGATAAACCCTATTACCTACAATAGTCGCAAACCTTTACTATGACTATGTTTACCATCATTTTTGTCATGGCATTTACCAACTTTGTCAGTATGGCAATCATCAAACTGGTGCATTGAGTTGGTTGTTGGTTGTTACTTGCTAGTTGTTAGTTGCTGGTTGTGGGTTGTGGGTTGTGGGTTGTTGATCATTCTATTAATCACCAACCACTAACCACTAACCACCAACCACTAACCACTAACAACTAACCACTAACTCCTCACTATTTATACCCATGCGGCTGCTTTTTCCCAGCCTAAACCTCGCCGTGTAATAACTGGTTCTTCTCCTATCAAGTCCAATATAGTAGATACTTCATACGTAGGCTCCTCGCCAGTGTCCACAATAATGTCTACCAACTTGTCCAAACGGTCAAATAGTTCTATCCGCGACAGGTGAGGTTGCGATTCCACCGCAAATTGCTCATCATCTGTCTCTTCTGGTGGTAAATGTGCCGAAGTCGAAATAATCGGATTTGCCAAAGCCGTCAACAACGCCGAACACACAGTATGATTTGGCACTCGAATACCAGTAGTTTTCCGCTTAGGATTTTGCACCAGTCGCGGTACCAACTTAGTAGCAGGTAGCAAAAATGTGTATGGTCCTGGAACCAGATGCTTCATAATCCGATAGCCTGTGTCACTGACGAAAGCATAAGTCGCGACATTAGAAAGTGAAGGACACAAAAATGTCAGTGGTTTTTCATTTGCTAGCTGCTTAACAAGCCTGACTCGTTCCACTGCTGACTTAGCATTCAAATCACAACCGATCGCATAAACTGTATCGGTAGGGTAAAGCATAACTGCACCACGTTGCAGTTCTGCTTTTATCTCTTCTATTCGCCGGGCTTGAGGATTGTCAGGATGGACTGGGAAAATTTTTGCCATAAAACTTGGGGGAGTGTTAGTAGTTAGTGGTTAGTGGTTAGTGGTTAGTAGTTAGTGGTACATTTTTGACAACTAACAACCCTTCGGGTGACGCTCCTTCGTCGCTAACGCAACGCTTACGCCAGTCGCCTACGGAGGGAGACCCTCCTGCAGCGCTGGCTCACTAACAACTAACAACCCTTCGGGTTCGCCAGTCGCCTACGGAGGGAGACCCTCCTGCAGCGCTGGCTCACTAACAACTAACAACTAACAATTCCTATTATGAGTAAACTCGCTTATCTTCAATGTCCGACGGGTATTGCCGGTGATATGTGCCTGGGAGCGTTAGTCAGTCTGGGTGTTCCCTTGGAGTATTTAACTGAAAAGCTCAATGGATTGGGAATTGAACACGAGTACAAGTTAAGGGCAGAACTTGTCCACCACAATGGTCAGCAAGCAACTAAAGTCCATGTAGATTTAGCACAAGTGAATCACCAAGTAAGCGAACATAGCCACAATCATGGACGCCACTTGCCAGAAATTGAGCAAATGATTCTCAAAGCTGGGTTGCCTTCAAGGGCAGAAGCTTGGAGTCTGGCAGTATTCCGGCAACTAGCAATAGCAGAAGGGGCAGTACATGGCATTGCGCCGGAAAAAGTTCACTTCCATGAAGTGGGTGCTGTGGATGCAATTGTAGATATTGTCGGCACTTGCCTAGGTCTAGATTGGTTGAATATTGTTTCAATCCCTAGTAGGGAGTTCGATGTCAGCCCCGATCGGATTCTACACCAATCTACAGATAAGTCTAGTCAAGAAGGATTGCCTCTACTATACTGCTCGGCGCTACCAACTGGTGGAGGAACTGTGCGGGCAGCTCACGGTCAGATGGCGGTGCCGGTACCAGCGGTGTTGAAGTTGTGGGAAATGCGCGGTTGTCCTGTTTATAGCAACGGCATTGAACGAGAACTGGTGACACCAACTGGGGCAGCGATCGCTACGACCCTTGCCACAAATTTTGGTTCGCCACCCCCAATGACTATTAAACAAGTAGGACTAGGAGCTGGTTCACTTAATTTACCTATTCCTAACATTTTGCAACTTTGGCTAGGTGAAGCAACGGATGTGGCAACGGATGACATAACGGATGTAACGGATTCGGCAACGGATGGCATCACGGATGTAACGGATGGTTTAACTGTGGGACTTACAGTCCAACCATCCGCTACATCCGCTACCACATCCGTTGCCCAGGACGTTGCCACTAGCCCATATCTAGAAACTATCTCAGTTCTGGAAACCCAAATTGATGACTTAAGTCCGCAGGCGATCGGTTATGTGTTTGAGGCGTTGTTTGCAGCGGGTGCCTTAGATGTCTTTACTCAGTCTATAGGGATGAAAAAGTCTCGTCCGGGAATTTTACTAAGTGCGATCTGCCATCCAGACAATTTACTTAGCTGTGAGGCGGTTTTATTCCGTCAAACTACGACTTTGGGCATTCGTCGCTCTACTCAATGGCGCTCTATTCTCCAAAGGGAAATTCAACAAGTAGAAACTCAATATGGCGTAGTGTCCGTCAAGGTAGCATGGACAGGACAAATAAAACAGAAAGTTATAGCTAACGTGCAACCAGAATATGAGGATTGTGCAGAATTAGCGCGAGAACACAATATCCCTTGGCGCGAAATTCACCGACTAGCACTACACAATTGGTATATACAGCATAATAATTCCTAATTCGTAATTCGTAATTCGTAATTAGCAACTTAATTACGAATTACGAATTACGAATTAATAATTACTATTGACTATTGACTAATCAACAGCATCCTTGACTGCATCACTGGCGTTATCCAAGTTGCGTTGAGCACTCTTTGCAGCATCCTCGGCTGTACCTTGGACAAATTCCTTAGCTTTTTCAATGATGTTTTTACCTTTTCCGGCGACATCTTCGCTTGTGTCTTTAGCAGTAGACTTCACATTTTCGCTTGTCTCTTTAGCACTAGACTTGACATTTTCCGCAGCCTCGTTCGTAGTCCGGTTCACTGCTTCGCCTGCTTTGTCAACTGTGCGCTTAGCGTTATACTTTGTATCCTCAACTGCGTCCTGAACGTTATCCGCCGCTCCTTTAGCAGCATCGTTGGTGTTTTCTTGGATATTTTCTACACCCCGCTTAGTTCCTTTGGCAAAATCCTCAGTGGCTTCCTGAGTTTTGTCTTTAATATTTGCCGCACCCCGCTGAATATTCTTGCCTAATTCTTCTCTATCGTCTAAGACACGGCGGACGTTTTCTTGTACGTTGCCGGAGCGATTCTGGAGATTTTGTTCAGCGTTTTCCTTGAGAGCCTCGGTTTTAGCTTTTACGTCAGTTTTAGCTGCTTGCGATCTGGGGTCGGTGTCACTAAAGTTATTCATCCCACCTTCGTAAGGAGAAGTGGCATCCGTGCCTTTAGGAACGTACACTTCAGAATTAGGTTCTGCAGATTGAGGTCCTTTGATGTTACGAGGCGTCTCGTAAGACTTCTTGGTGGGTGCTGGCGCTGTTGCGTCTACTTGAGAACCACAAGCTTGTGTAAACAGTAGGATAGTAACTGCTACAAAAGCCGTCAGAATCTTCACAGGGCGAATATTTTTCACCCAAGAAATGAATTTGTTCATGGTGCTACTCCTTGTTTGTTTTAGACCTAGTTAAACGTTGACCAAATATTGGCTCAACAGTTTTGGATTCTAGATTTACGATTTTGGATTCATCTCAAATCTAGAATCAGCAAAAAATGAATTCTATTTCCTTAGTGCTGGATTAGGTTGCAACTCAGGTCTAGCACCTGCTTCCTTTGCTTTTTCATTCAAAAAGCCTGAAGCTTCTTCTACTGCCTCTTTGACAGTTTCAATTCTGTCTTTCAGTCGGGTTCCTAAATCGGGTTCGCGCTGAATTAAACCACCCGGTTCAGGCTGTTGGAAGTCTTTCACAGTTTTAATTGGCAACTGATCTTCTTTGTGTGCTCTACCCTCTGGCGTCTCTCCACCCGGGTAAAGTAACTCGGATTCTTTAGTGGTAGCAATTAATATTTGTGAGTTTAGCTGTAAGCTAGACTGGTCACTCCCAGTATTCTTTGGGGTGTTATTAACCTTAGGGTCAGTGGACATATTCAAGTTGGTGTATTTGTCCCCGCCACCTTTGTAAGGATTGTTAGCACCACCAGCTTGTACAGCAGGATTATTTGGGTTTGCACCTTGAGCATTCACACTACTACAAGCAGTGCTGACTATCAACAATACACCCGCCAAAAATACAGTGACAATTTGGCGCAGTTGCAGTTTTTTTAGAAAAGTTGTTAAAGCGTTCACAAAGCCCTCCTTTTAACTCACAACTAGCAAAACATTCTAATTAACAGTTTTGTTAATTAAAGTAATAATGTTTTTGCTTGTTTGATGTTACTAATACTTGACTGTCAATTCCATAACGCTACCAAGTAGAAGCCAAGCTTGCCTCTAGCGTAGGTCACATTATTGTTACCAATAATATACTCTTTTTCTCTAACTAGCGAGAGATATAAGTTACTATAATTACCTTTTAATTTAGTCTTGAAAATTTGGATAAATTTTAATCTTATATAAGTATTTAGTTATCAATTTATGCTTGTGACTTTTAGCAAGTCCAAGGAATATAAATGCATAAATTATAGCTTACGTCAACATATTTATTCAAGCTGATGCCGCAGAGAAGAAACTACCGATATAAATTTCTGTGGGCATACCGAGCGCAGTTTACATAAATTAATATAAGTCAGACAAACCCAAGCGTCGATCTAAGTTTTTTATCAATTAAACTAGCAAGATGATGAAGCAAGTTTTACGCTGGTTCATTTTGGGCGGGACACTATTTTTTTTGGGGAAAGCCCTCAAGGACCATTGGGTTGATGTAACAACCGTCCGTATTGAACCAGTGGGATGGGCAGTCATCGCCATCGCCACTGGTGTAACTTTACTCGCACACATCTGGGCGGGTTGGGTATGGACTTGGGTTTTTCAAGAGTTCAATCAAAGAGTAAACGCGAACCAGTTCATCCAAGTTTACCTAAAAACAAACATTGCCAAGTATGTCCCTGGTAATGTCTGGCATTACTACGGGCGAAGGGAGGCGGCGGTCTGCGCTGGTATTTCCGCCGAGTCTGCCACCATGATTGTGTTACTAGAACCGTTACTTATGGCAGCAGCAGCTTTAATTATTGTCCTACTTGGCAGCTTATTTGCAACAGAAAACATCACTCTCACTTTGCAGATAGCACAATTAGTCGGTTTACTGGGGGTGCTTTTTGTGATTCATCCCCGGTTTTTGAACCCAGTCATGCGCGTGTTGTACAAATTAAGAACAAAACAGCCTGCTACCAGTAATGAACCCAACACTGTTACCAGTCTTAAACGCTATCCCCTAAGACCTTTGTTGGGAGAATTAGGCTTTTTGGGATTACGTAGTGCTGGATTTATATTAATTCTGTTTGCCCTAAGTCCGGTAAATTATAGTCAAATTCCGTTATTGTTGGCGGCTTTTAGTTTTGCTTGGTTGCTAGGATTAGTTGTGCCGATTGCGCCTGGTGGATTGGGCGTGTTTGAAGCTACTGCGATCGCCACTTTACAGCACCAATTTCCGGCTGTGGTAGTAATCAGCACTACAGGTTTATATCGTTTAGTAAGCATTTTAGCTGAAACCGCTGGTGCTACCTTAGCTTGGCTTGATGAACGCCTCAGTCAACGTTAATTGCTAATTGCTAATTGCTAATTGCTAATTGTTAATTGCTAATTGCTAATTGGGAAAAAGTTTTTTTCTGCCCATTACCCATTACCAGCCGTAACTATAAAAAGATGGCGACTTACCTTAATAGTTAGCTGATTACTCTGACTACTTGGTAAGCTATTAGCGGAAATTATAGTTTTCAAGCCCAAATTCGCTGTTTATATTTTTATCAGCTTAACCTTAGCTAACAGGAGTATCAATATATATATTCAATAATTCAATAATTTTTTTATTATAGCTATTTTCAAGTAAATAGACCAGATTGTAGGGGCACGGCACTGCCCATTGGTGTCAACTAATAGGTAAACCTTGAAAATACAAGCAAGTCTCGTTACTAGGCAGAGCCTAGTAACGCTGTTCTGGGAGGCTCTGCCTCCAGGGTAAGGAGGCAGAGCCTCCCAGAATGCATTCCCACGCAGAGCATGGGAACGAGAAAACGAGAAAAAGAGCGTCGGTTGGTGCGCGTCAAGGATTTGTCCTTAAGTTTACACCAATGGGCTTTGCCTTTGCCCATACGGCAATCTACTGGGTAATAAACAGAAAATAGCTGTAATAACTACTCAAGAGTTAAGAGTCAAGAGGCTTGTAACTCCTGACTTCTTACTCGTGAATCTTTAAATGGGGGTGGAGGGACTTGAACCCACACGACCGTTTAAGATCAACGGATTTTCATTCTCCCGCAGCTTTCGCTACTGCCTTATAGGTATACTAGCCTATAAGGCTTTGAGAATTGGACTCTCCCTTTACCCTCGACTTGACGTTAGGGTAGCTCCCGTCGGGTCTCTGCACCTTCCGAAAAGTTAGGAGCTAAGAGTTTTATATTTACTCATCACTCATGACTCTTTAATCGGCTTGGCTCAGGATTGCCATGTCTGTTGCCAGATTTAGGTTTCCCTGAGTTTGAGAGCAGTCACTTGGTGGATTTCTCCATCAAGGCTCAGTTATCTAAGTCCGTAGCGTCTACCATTCCGCCACACCCCCTAATGTGTTTAGGAGCCACTTATCTATTCCAACATCAATTGCGTTTTTTGTCCAACAATATGCGGAATAATTATATTGTAGTGGGTATCGTATCAGAATTAATGATATGAAAGCCACCTCTTCCCTGTCTCAAACTAGGCATTCAACCTATGATAGGAAACAGATGCACTCCTCTGGTCTATTAGTTAGAGCTAAGAATTATGGTTGTAGCGCTACTGTATCTAGTGTTGGCTGGAGCTTATCTTTTAGCAATGCCAGCTGCTATCTTGCTATATCTCAAACTGCGATGGTATGTGGCTAGCTCATTCGAGCGCGGCTTTATGTACTTTCTGGTATTCTTCTTCTTCCCTGGTTTGTTGCTTTTGTCACCGTTTGTGAATTTTCGACCTCAGCGGCGACAAATTCCAGTTTAATAACATTGGTAGGTCATAATCATGCGACGCATTGACGCTCTAGGAATTGGCTTTGGCGTTTTTGTAATAGGCGGCTTGGCATATGTAGTGTTGCAACGAGTAGGCTTGGATAGCATAGAAGCTGGTATCTGGAGCCAAGTCTTACTAGTTGGTGGGTTAGTTGGCTGGTTGCTGACCTATGCTTTCCGTGCGGTGGAAAAGAAAATGACCTACCACCAGCAGCGGAAACAATATGAGGAAGCCTTCTTCAAAAAGCGCTTGGACGAAATTTCGACCGCAGAACTAGCACAAATTCAAGCAGAAATCGAACAAGAAAAGGGAATGGGGAGTAGGGAGTAGGGAGTAGGGAGTGGGGAGTAGGGCAATAAATTAAAAATTAAAAATGCAAAATTAAAAATTTTTAATTCTTTACCCGTACAGACGTTCCGCCGGAACTTCCCCATTCCCCATTCCCCATTTATTGGTAGACAATTTAAATGATTTCGTCTTGAATATATAAAGCAGATATTAAGCAGTAAAAAAAAGTTGCCGATGTATTCTAAGGTTTGAGTATTATATAAAGTCGAGTAAAGTATAAATTATGATCGTGAGTATGAGTGTGAGAGTGTGTCAGTCGCTAATGATTCTATTTTCAGCACAATTGAGGGGCAAAGGCGATGAGTGAAAGTATGGCATTTATCGGTGGAGTCGCTGTAGCTGGGCTGGCAGCTCTGCTATTGCTTAAAGGTACAGGTAATGCTCTACAACCTAACTACACTGTTACCCCACAAATACCCGCTGTCGTTGCGCCGCAAGTGATGCAACAACCAAATTATCCTAATTATGGGCAATCCTATCCCAACCCGCCAACGCCTGTCGGTCCAAGTACTGAAGAGCGTGTGGCAATGGAACGGCTGAAAATGGAAAACGAAGCCCTAAAGAAGGAAAACGATCAGATTAAAAACCAATTCCAGCAACTCCAGTTTCAATTCCAAAGTCAAGTAAACGCCTTAAACGCTCAGAATAACCAAAATACAACAGTACGGCAAGCCACTTTACCGCCAGAGCAAACTCACTGGTGGTCTTCACCTATGGCTTGGGCAGTAGGAGGCATGACTTTAACCATTGGTGGTGGTGTTGTAGTAGCTGGGGTACTGGCTTTGTTCTCACCAAAACAGCGTCAAACCCGTACAGTACAAGTGATCCACCCCTACACCGGTTCCACACCACCGTTGGCTAACATGCGTCGCCCTGAGTTTCTTCCCCCTCGTACTGAAGTAAGACGAGTTGAAGAGCCAGAATACGACGACATATATTGAATGAGTAATTAGTAGGGACAAGCTATTCAGCGAATAATATGCAGGGCAACACAGTGTTTTGCCCATGCACTATTTATTAGTGTCGTGACAACATGGAAACTAAATTATTACTGAATAAAGGATGTAGGGCAACAGACTCTGTATAGTCGCGGCTGGTTAACTGCAAAATTGACTCATCAATGCCGTGTTCTTTTTTTAAATGAGCCTGTAACTGCTTCAACAATCGGTCCCGTTCTTGAGCATTCATTGGTTCCACTATCAGATGGGCGCACAGCATTATCTGACCGGAAGTAATTGTCCAGATATGTAGCTTCTCGACACGATAAACCGCAGCAAAGGATTTTAGGGAAGCTGTGACTTCATCCGGTTTACTTTCGGGAGGCGCGTACTCCATGAGAATCTCCAGGCTTTCCTTCACCAAGGGTATGGCACTCAAAGCAGTTAACCCAGCCACAAATAGACTAGCAATCGTATCCATCCACAACCAATTGAGGAAGTAAACTGCTAGGGCAGCTAAGATCACACCCACAGAACTGATAGCATCGGCAACCACATGCAGGAAAGCACCGCGCAAGTTAACGTCATCGTGGCTATGCTGATGCAGCAAACTTATGTTAAGGCAGTTTACTGCCAAACCGATGCCCGCTCCAATTAACATGGGCAGACCTAATAATGCTTCTGGTGCTTGAATTCGAGTCATGGCTTCCCAGGCGATGAAAGCCGCGATCGCTAATAAACTCAGACCATTTACCAAGGCTACCAAAACTTCTACTCGACGATAAGCAAACGTAGCTCGACCTGCAGCAGGTCGTTCTCCCAACCAACAAGCTAGCAGCGTTAAACCCAAAGCCGCAATGTCAGAAACTAGGTGTTCTGCATCTGCCAACAGAGATAAACTGTGGCTCCATACACCTATAGCTAACTCTGCCACAAAAAAGCTCAGTAATAAACCTAGAGTCATCCACAGGACCCGCGTCTTCTGCTTCCTTTGAACAACATCTAGATCGCCGAGTGAAGAGCATCCGCAGCCAGAGCGAATGACTGCACCACCAGTGCCAGATTGCGGTTGAGCCGAAAGCGTCATGCAGATAACTCCCTACAAGTAATAACAGTTAAGCGTCTCGTACCGCTCTCGCGGAATTAAAAATCGCGTTCGCGTTAGCGTCTCGAAGAGAAGCGTTGCGAGCGAAGCGAAGCAATCTAAAAATTAAAAAGCTTGAAATACAAGGGTTTTGGCTGTTTGAGATGGTAGCGTTATTTCCACCGTCATGTACTAGGTAGATCAACGCCTTCGGGATGAGTGTTAACTAGCGCGAAGTAAAAGGATACAACTTCGTTAAAAGCTGCCTTGGTTTCGGTTAAATCAAATCCATTGCGCTCTAATTTGCACTTAGCGCTTTTAGTTACAATATTGAAACCTTTTTTCTTTTTAGGCACTAATTATCACTTCCTTAAATAATTCCCTGCTATATTTAGAGCATAGCTACAAGTTCTAAATTATGCAACTAGGTAAAGGGAAAAAGAGAGTAAAAAATCAGCCCGTCTTTTATGACGAGATGAAAGAAAGACATATGGTAGGTCTTACCCCTACTGCATGGAAAAAGTTGCAAGCTTTAGCGATTGATGCAGATCTTAGCGTCAGTGAGTGCTTAGAACGCATAATCAGAGCAATAGACTGCGATTAGCTTTGTTTGACTCCAAGATTCAGCTAGCTAATGATCCGACACGAAATGTATAATTTTTCTATTAAACATCGCAGAGCATTCCCTCCATACTAAATAACCATACTTCTACTGAATGGTGACTATATAAAGTTACCTTGACTACGTTAAGAAAAAGCTATGGCAATGTAATATATGTTTTAAGAGTAGATTATCTTTAAAGAAACTTCTTACTACTCTCGAATCGCCCGTACTCTGTAGGAGAAGCCGAAGGCTACTGTGTCTTCTGTTGCTGCACAACTGGTTTCACGGGTGTACCCTCTGTTTGATCTACCGTAGGAGTGGCGATCAGCGATTCATTTCCTGTTAGACCGGAGGCGATTTCTATCTCAGTGCCATAATCTCGCCCCAGTTCAACTTTTTGATAGTGTACTTTGTTGTCTTTGGTTACGGTAGCTACCTGCGTACCTGCCGCATTAATCACCACGGTACTAGCAGGCACAATTAAGGGAGGATGAGCACGGGGAATGTTAAACTTGACAGAAGCATACATTCCTGGTCGTAGTACACTGTCTAAATTCTGCACCGCGACTTGAGTCAGCAACGTGCGAGTATTCGGGTCTAGGGAGTCGGCAGTACGCACTACCTTGCCTGTGAATGTCCTTTGCGGTAACTCCCGGACTGTAAACTGTGCCATTAGACCCGCGTTTTTACCGTCCCGAAGTGACTGGGTGAAAGCCTCCTGAAGTGACTGCGCTAAAGTTTGCGGTACATTGACATTCACATCCACGTTATCGTAAGCAGCGATTGTATATAAGCTGGTATTGGTATTGCCGGTGCCCGGTGTAATTAAAACTCCGGCATTTACGTTACGTGCAGTAATAATCCCTGTGAAGGGAGCGGTTACTTTTTCGTAGGACTTCAACACGGAATAACGCTGGAGATTCGCTATATTAGAATTGACAATAGCTTGAGTAGCATTGACGTTAGCTTCGTCCACCCTAACAGTGTTTTGAGCAGACTCGACGCTTGCTAAGTTGGCTTTATATGTCGCATATCTAGTATCTGCATCCTGCTGAGATACAACACCTTGCCGCACAAGAGTCTTCCAGCGACTCCAACTTTGAAGTGCTAGGATTAAATTGGCGCGGGCTTGGTTTAAGTCTGAGCGACCTTTGGCTAAAGCAGCACGACTTTGAACCAGATTTGCCTGTGCTTGTGCTAACTCTGCCCTCGCTTGCAGGAGTTGCTGATCGGTTTCGGGCGACTCAATCTCAGCTAATAACTGACCTTGTTTGACGCGATCGCCTATGTCTACCAACCAGCGACGCAAATAGCCATTGCTCCGGGCATAAATGCTAGTTTGGTTGAGAGACACCACACTACCAGGTAGAACCAAATCGGTAGCAGCAGCACTATGAGCCTGAATAACATTAACTGAGGGTACAACACTTTGTGCTTTTTCCTCTGCTTTTAATTCCTTATTTTGGTTTAAACGGGGTAAGATGCCTATAGCCAGCAGGGTCACGAAAAAACCAGTACCTAAGGCGATCGCTACTATCGGACCACGACCATTTTGACCTGGTTTGGGCTTCATTCGTGCTAATTGCGGGGATGAGGATTTTTGATCCTGAGAATCCATAACGGGTGCTGGTTGCGGTGACTTCGATTTACGATCCTGAGAATCCATAGATATTACTCCTGTTTTGACGACAAGGCGAATGCAGCATGTGGATCGGAGGGAGCATCATCCTCCTCATCCATGGGGCGGGGCTGTTGACGCCGCAGCATGCTATAGACAACTGGCACAAAGATCAAAGTCGCAAATGTTGCAGCTGACAAGCCGCCAATCACTGCGCGACCCAAGGGCGCATTCTGCTCGCCGCCTTCCCCAAGACCGAGGGACATTGGTATCATACCGATGAGCATGGCAAAAGCAGTCATCAATACGGGACGCAGTCGAGTGTAGCCCGCCGCCTGAGCTGCACGATAGGCATTTTCACCCTCCATACGCTGCTCATTGGCAAAAGTAATTAACAAAATACTATTTGATGTTGCCACACCAATACTCATAATCGCACCCATCAATGAGGGGACATTGAAGGTGGTGTGGGTGACAAACAACATCCAGATAATGCCAGCCAAAGCGCTAGGCAACGCCATCATGATAATAAAGGGATCGAGCCAGGTTTGAAAGTTCACCACCATCAAGCAGTAAACCAGCACAATCGCGAACACCAGTCCTAACCCCAAACCCACGAACGAAGAATTCATCGTTTGAACTTGACCGCGTACCAGCATTTTACTGCCCTTGGGTAACTGGTGCTGAAATTTTGCCACAATCTGATTCACATCATGGGAAACTCCCCCAAGGTCACGACCTTGGGAGTTGGCAAAGACATCGAAAACAGGTTGGACGTTGTAGTGATTAACAACTTGCATCATGGTGTCACGTTTGACAGTAGCCAAATTCCCCAAAAGTTGTGGTGCGCCCTGACCATTATTAGCAATCGGTGTACTTTGGAGGGTGTCAATGGAATCAATTTTGTACTGCGGGACTTGAACCGCAAGGGTGTAACTCACCCCTTTTTTGGGGTCCAGCCATTGGTTAATTGCTGCCTGACCACTCGAACTTAAGGTAGTCAGTACGCTATTGGCTACATCGCGCTGAGTTAGACCGACTTGTTGTGCCTCTGTACGATCCACATCAAGGCGCAATCTAGGCGCATCCATGACTTGCTGCACATGCACATCTACCGCACCAGGGACACGTGCCACAAGTGCTTCGATTTGTTTAGCAATATCAAAGTTCTTCTTTGTGTTTTGCAGTGGACCAGATATTTGAATGTCAACGGCTGCAGGCAGACCAAAATTCAGAATTTGCGTGACAATATCAGCCGGCTCGAAAAAGAAGGTGTAATTGGGAAATTTCACTTTCAATTCCTGCCGTAGTTGCTTGACGTATGAAAAAGTCTTTCCGGCTTCTTTCAGGGAGACGAGAATATCAGCATCAGCAGAACTAATTGTTGCCCCGTTGTAGCCATAGGTAAGATTGATGCCACTGCTGGGTAAGCCAATGTTATCCAGAACTATGGCTAGATTATCAGCCGGAATGATCTGACGGATCACGTCTTCTATTTGACCAACAACTATTTCTGTCTCTTCCACGCGGGTTCCAGGTAAAGCCCGTACATGCAAGGTTAACTGACCGCCATCGACTTGGGGGAAAAAGTCTTGACCAACGAACGGCAGCAGCACTCCTGCACTCACCCAAAAAGCGCCAAACAACACAAAGACTATTTTGCGACGATTCAATGCCCAAGTCAGGATACCGTGATACCAGTCACGAAATTTTTCAAATTGGCGATCGAACTTTTCGTGCATTCGCCAGATGAAGTCTTTCTTGACGGGTTTTTTGGCTTCTTTTGTTGCCCTTGTTCCGTCAGACAACCAGGGGTCTGGTGAATTTGTCTGGTGGTCGTTGTTATTGTATCCATCAGACAACCAAGGGTCTGGTAAATTTGTCTGGTGGTCGTTGTTATTGTGTCTGGCAGACAACCAAGGGTCTGGTGAATTTGTCTGGTGGTCGTTGTTATTGTGTCTGGCAGACAACCAGGGGTCTGGTGAATTTGTCTGGTGGTCGTTGTTATTGTGTCTGGCAGACAATAAGCCATTTGGTGAATGTGTCTGGTGGTCGTTGCTATTGTGTCTGGCAGACAATAAGCCATTTGGTGAATGTGTCTGGTGGTCGTTGCTATTGTGTCCGTTTCCACTACCATGATGTTCTTCGCCGGAAGTATACAAGTCCAGTTCAGGCGCTAGTAAATAGTTCGCCATTGTGGGCACTACGGTTCGCGATAGCAGGTAGGAGGCAAGCATAGCAAATACTACCGCCATCGCTAGCGGTACAAACAGGTACTGTGCCACCCCACTTAAAAACACCACTGGTACAAACACAATACAAATAGACAACGTTGCGACAAGCGCTGGGGTGGCGATTTGCTGCGCACCATCCAAGATCGCCCGCTTAAGTGGTTTGCCTTGTCCTAAATTACGATGGATGTTTTCAATTTCCACCGTGGCATCATCTACCAGAATACCAACAGCTAGGGACAGACCTCCCAAGGTCATGATGTTGAAGGTTTGCCCCAAAGAACTCATGACAATGATCGAAACCAAGATAGAAAGGGGAATTGAGACTGCTACGATCACAGTGCTGCGCCAACTCCCCAAGAAAACGAGAATCATCAATGCTGTGAGACACGCAGCAATCAGCCCTTCTTTGATCACCCCATCTATAGAAGCTTTGACGAACAGGGATTGGTCGAACAAGAACGATAAATTCAGTTCCTTTGGCACGGTGGCTTGGATCTGAGGCAAGATTTGTTTAACGCGCTTGATGACATCGATGGTGGAGGCACTACCACTTTTGAGAATGCTAAGCAAGACAGAACGTCGCCCATTCTGGCGCACAACATTGGTTTGCACCGCAAAGCCATCCCGTACCTGCGCCACATCGCGAATGTAAACCACGGTGCCGTTGACTTGCTTAATTGGCAACTCGTTCAGGGCTGACACGACTTCTGGACTATTGTTGAGCTGCACGGCGTAGTCGCGATCGCCTATCTTCACATTACCTGCGGGCAAAATGAGGTTTTGGGCGCTGACAGCGTTAGTGACATCTTGGGCAGAAACACCTTTGGCATAAAGTGCCTGCGGGTCGATATCGACCATGATTTGCCGAGGTTTACCACCGTAGGGCAAAGGTACACTCGCCCCTTGCACTACCGCCAACTGGGTACGGATGAAGTTGGTGGCATTGTCGCTGATTGTTTGTTCCGGAAGAGTTGGACTGCTGACACTCATCTGGATGATCGGCACGCTGGAAGCGTTGTATTGGATGATAAACGGCGGTGTGATCCCAGGTGGCAGAGGGCGCAGAACTGTTTGGCTGATCGATGTGATTTGGGCAACTGCCGAGGGCATGTTGGCATTTGGTTGGAAGAAAACCTTAATCACGCTGAGTCCACTCAGGGATTGAGATTCCATGTGTTCAATGTCACCAACAGTCGTGGTGATAGCGCGTTCACTAATTGTGACAATTCGCTCTGCCATTTCCTCCGGCGTTACGCCCGTGTAAGTCCAAACTATGCTGACCACAGGAATATTAATGGCAGGAAAAATGTCAACGGGTGTACGTAAAATTGTCAATACACCTAGGAGGACAATGAGCAATGCCGCAATAACGAATGTGTATGGGCGACGTAAAGCAAGTCGAACTATCCACATGGAATTACCTATGAAATGCGTTTTAATGGTACTCTTCTACAGTTCGCAGTGCTAATCTTTAGAGTGCTAACCTTTAGACTGGAATTTTCTGAGCAACGATTGTTGCACGAAGATCAAGTAGATTTTGAACCTTATGCAGATGCCGTCTTGAATGTCAAGAGGGTATGGGGGCGATCGCTCTCAAAAAAACGCTCAGCGCCTTTCATGCAATCACATCTCTCGCCGGAGCGATTTAATGATAATATTTGTTTTATTTTTTCTTCAAAGCTGTAACCTTGACTGGACAATAAAAGATAGTTTTCTCCTTTAAGCAAAGTTTTGACAAGCATTGTGTTATTAACGAACTTAAGTTTTTTAATTGTGAATTTCTACAAATTTCTTTCGTATCACACTTATAGAGCAACTGTCAAGTAGATATTCCACACCAGATCAGTCTTATCTTGATAATGACAGACTAGGGTTAAGATTTAAATCTTTCCTTTGGTAGTTAATTTAAAACTTTCCTCTAGTAATTGATTAAGCCAGAAGTATAGGTCGGTGTATTGCATAAACTTGCAATTGTGTGGTAAAATTTTTATAAAGGAACTATTGATAGTTCAAGACCTTCAAATAATCTCACTTCCAATCTGGCATGAACTTATAGTATGTCCGGTGGTAGTTGGACTATTCCTGGAGCGATCGCCTCAAAATTTGAGCTTGCAGTTGCTTGGCATTGGGATACTACTACCCGCTGAGCTAAGGAAAATAGCGATATATCTCTTTACGATGGAGAATACGAGCAAAGGTAATTGTTTCGTTATCAAAGAATAAGCCAATTCGATCATCTCCCATACGGATACGATAGGCATGATCGTAAGCTTTAAGTTTCTTCAGATTGCTAATCTCCTGAAAACTTTCATAGCCAAGGATTTCTTCTAGGACTTACGCATTGACAGAAAAAAACAATTGTGTACGTTCTCACTCGTTACAAGGCTGCATCCTTGTAATGCTGTTTTGGGAGGCTCCGCCTCCCCGGATGACGGGAGGCGGAGCCTCCTTGATCTCATTCCCAGGCTCTGCCTGGGAACGAGCCCCGGCAAGAGTTTTAGGTTAATAAGCCTTTCTTACACATGATGGTCAATGTGTAAAGTGCGTAAGTTTTATAAGAGTTTTATTTTTTACACATGACTCTGGTTGAAACTACTAGGTGAATGTGGGTTAAAGTTTTTGCGCTGGCTGATAACATACTACATACGTCTCAGTTTTGACCGAAACTCAGGCAACCAGTTCTTCCGATTTCAGGTTCGATGGTAACCCTCGCTGGCAGGCTTCTAAATCAGGATTTAGGGAACAGATAGCAGCATCCGTCGTCTCAAAGCAATTTTCTCGTCCAATTTTGTCCAGCAAGCCGCTGCGTTCCAGAATTTTCTGTACTTCTGGTTGCAAACCACTGAGGAGTAAACGGCTATTGTGCCGTTTTAGGTCATGGTAGATATCCTCCATTGCCACCAGTCCGGTGGTGTCCATGTTGGGCACATACCGCAGCCGTAGAATCAGGTACTTCACTTCCGGTTCATCGCGCAAGAAGGTGACGAAGCGTTCAGCCGCACCAAAGAACACAGGACCATCCACTCGATAAACCGCAATTTGCTTGGTTAACTCCAGCGGTATACCAGGGGGAAAGGCTTCTGTTTCAGGAACTTTGCCCAAACTCAACTCACTCATGCGTTTGATAAATAATCCGCCCGCTGCAATCAAACCCACTTCCACTGCCAGCACCAAATCGAAGAAAATTGTTACCAGCCAGGTAAGGAGCATGACTGAAAAGTCAGAATAGGTCGCCCGCATCAGTAAGCCGATCGCTTCCCACTCAATCATCCGCACACTCGTTACCATCAGGATGCCTGCCAAAGCTGCTAGGGGTATTTGAGCAGCTAACGGTGCGAGAGTGAGAACGATGATTGCGAGTGCAACCCCGTGAATCACTCCAGACAACCGAGTTTTGCCGCCCGAGCGGACATTCACGGCTGTACGAGCGATCGCCCCTGTTGCTGGAATGCCGCCAAAAAAGGGTATCATAATATTGGCTAAACCCTGTCCGATCAGCTCGCGATCGCTGTTGTGTTTTTCGCTGACGGTCATGCCATCGGCAACCACCGCCGAGAGCAGCGATTCAATACTGCCCAGTGCTGCTAAGGCTAATGCCGGATTAATTAATTCCCGGATCAGTCCCAGGTTGTTCCAGTGGGGAATCCCCTGGGGCAGGGGCAAGGATTGTGGGATCGAGCCGATCGTGGGGACATGAAGATGAAAAAAGGAGGCGATCGCTGTTGCCAGTATCAACCCCACCAACGACCCCGGTATGATTGTCGTGATGCGTGACCAAAACAGGTTGATCGCAATCACTACAGTTGCAAGGGCGATCGATGCCCAATTACTCAGTTCGAGATGGGTGACGGTTTGCCATAAGCCGGGAAGGAAATGTTCACTACGGGGCAATTGCAGCCCAAAAAAGTTGTTCAACTGTCCACAAAAAATAATCACAGCGATGCCGTTGGTAAAGCCTGCTGTCACTGGATAGGGAATGAACTTGACCAATCTGCCCAGTTTGGCAACTCCCAGACTTACCTGGATAATACCTGCCATCACCCCGGCAACCCAAACTTTCTCAATCCCATACTTAGAGACAATCCCTACCAAGATGACTGCCATTGCTCCGGTTGGTCCCGTAATCTGCACCGGGGATCCACCGAAGACTGCTGCCACAATGCCCGCCACAATCGCGGTGTAAAGCCCAGCTTTCGGGTCTACCCCACTTGCCACAGCAAACGCCAGTGCCAGAGGCAGGGCAACCACGGCGGCGGTTAATCCTCCGGTCAGGTCACCTCGCCAGTGGGCAAAAGTACGACTAAGCCAACCTCGCAGACCACCACCACTGAAACTGTTTACTACTGTCATTGAGTTCAAATAACCTCCTTTTCAACCTGATTGTTCAGACTTGCAGGCTTCTTTCCAGTTGTTCGGTAGCGATTCCAGATCTCGATTCGATGATTGTTGAATACCTGCAATGCCGCATCCACCACCTTAAAGAGATCGGGATCGCGCACGGAATCAAACACAAGGGTGACTTCCCGACTGCTAATCACTAGGTTGTAGCCCCGTAAAATTGCGAGTTGTCAGGAAATGGAAGACGCTTCCACCTCAAGCCATGCAGCCAGTATAGTTCACGCTTTTCTCTCCCAGCAGCAGTCTAGATTAATTTAATATGTTGCTTGTAAACGACTAATCAAATAATCTCCAGCAGCAATGGGAGGATAGATTGGCGTAGACGGGAAGCGGCTTGCCGTAAGGGATCGCTCACTTTGACAGCTTTCCAGACAAGCAATTTCTGTATCGTCGTTGGGATGACAGAAAAACGCTACAGAATACCGGGACTGCTTTACCCGATCGTCGCCCGGAATCATCACCCGATGCTTAGTTGAGCAAAACACATGATTTGTCCACCGCTGCATTAAATCCCCAGTATTGACGACCACAGTACCAGGAATGGGTTGCGCCGCAATCCACTCTCCAGATGCTGTTTGCACTTCCAACCCCCCGACTTCATCTTGAAACAGTAAAGTAATACTGCCATAGTCGGAATGTTCACCAGCACGAACCTGTCCTAATTTGGGAGGTTGCTGTAATGGGGGATAGTGCAGCAGCCGCAGAGTATGATTTTGGCGATCGTGTCTTGTAGCAAAAAAATCGCATGGCAATTGCAAAGCTAAAGCAAACGCTTGCAACACTCTATTAGCAACTTCAGTGCAAGCTTCATAAAAGGCGAGAATGCAAGGGTCTTCAGCAGGCGAAACCGACGCAGCGGATGTTGTAACGGATGTAGCGAATGGGGCAACGGATGTTGTAACGGATGTAGCGAATGGGGCAACGGATGTTGTAACGGATGTAGCGGATATTTGATCTGTAAGTCCCACAGATAACTCATCCGTTACATCCGTTACCCCATCCGTTGCCGAATCCGTTACATCCGCGATCTCATCCGTTGCCGAATCCGTTACATCCCCCATCCGTTGCCGAATCCGTTACATCCCCCATCCGTTGCCGAATCCGTTACATCCGTTACCCCATCCGTTGCCGAATCCGTTACATCCGTTACCCCATCCGTTGCCGAATCCGTTACATCCGTTACCCCATCCGTTGCCGAATCCGTTACATCCGTTACCCCATCCGTTGCCGAATCCGTTGCCCCTTGTTTGCCTATATTAAACGCCTCTTTGAGGTCGCCTGGTTTGTTTCGGTCAAGGCGTTCTCTCTCTATACCAACATAACCTTGATTGCTAAATACATCACTCCAAGCCTGCTGCTGCTTCACTTGCAAGGGTAAATCGAAGAAGTATTTACTCTGTATTAATACTTGAGCAATTTGGTCAATAGATATACCGGAATTTTTCAAGTACATGAAGCCAATTTCATGGCAAGCTTGATAGATTTGCTCAACTACAGTTTGCTTAGCTGTGACATTACCATTGCTAAAAACAGAGAAATCAATTACTGGAATCTCAACCATTTATAGGTAAATTATCTTACAACACCTTACACTGCCCATAATGCCGTAACAAATGGTCGCACAGCACCAGTGCAACCATCGCCTCAACCATCGGTACTGCACGCGGTAACACACAAGGGTCATGCCGTCCTTTCGCTGCTAAAACCGTCTCTTCTCCCTCACAAGTTACTGTCTGTTGCTCTTTTCTAATGGTTGCTGTCGGCTTAAATGCTACACGCAAGATGATATTCTCGCCGTTGGAAATTCCGCCTTGAATTCCACCAGAACGATTCGTTACAGTCCGAATTTCACCCTGTTCATCAATATAAAATTCGTCGTTGTGTTCAATACCAGTTAGCAGCGTCCCTGCAAAACCTGAACCAATTTCAAAGCCTTTGCTAGCAGGGAGAGACATCACACCCTTGGCGATATCCGCTTCCAATTTATCAAAAACTGGATCGCCCAAGCCTTTCGGCACATTTCGTGCTACACATTCCACGACGCCGCCGACAGAATCACCTTGTCTACCAATTTGTTCAATTAATTCAATCATCCGTTCTGCACTTTCAGCATCAGGACAGCGGACAATGTTGCTTTCTACTTGCTCTAAGGTAACGGTATCAGGATCAATGACGCCTTCTAAATCTTTGATGCGCTTGACGTAACCGATCACTTCCAGATGAGCAACTTGATAAAGGATTTTTTTGGCGATCGCACCTGCTGCGACTCGTCCAATTGTCTCTCGCGCCGACGACCTACCCCCACCCTGCCAATTGCGAATGCCATATTTTGCATCATAAGTCGCATCCGCGTGGGAAGGGCGATACTTCTGTTGCATCTCATCATAATCCTGGGAGCGAGTATCTTTGTTCCGTACCAGAATTGTAATTGGCGTTCCTAAAGTTTTACCCTCAAATACCCCAGATAAAATCTCGCAGGTGTCCGCTTCCTTACGAGGAGTTG
Organism: Stigonema sp.; assembly: GCA_965249805.1. Lineage (GTDB taxonomy): Bacteria > Cyanobacteriota > Cyanobacteriia > Cyanobacteriales > Nostocaceae > Stigonema. The sequence goes on along the minus strand of CBDFMX010000002.1, from coordinate 294,598 downwards.
TAATCTTACTCTGTCCTGGACGCCTTCTGTCTAATTCTACTTGAATTTCCTCAGCCGAGATTTCCAGTTGTGGTGGACAACCATCAATCACAACCCCCACACCGCCGCCGTGGGACTCGCCAAAAGTGGTGATGCGAAACAAATGACCAAAAGTGTTACCCATGATGCTGAGGAAAAGCGTATTTTATCTAAGGTCTTGTTGTTAAAACAAAGACATCAAGTCTAGAGTATCCTTGATTTTTAAGTTTTGCAAGTCGGATTTTTTTGATATTAATGTCTATTTTATAGGTAAGGAGCAAGATAGCTCTAGAATGGCGGCTCTTGATTGAATGCACTACAAATTTTATCTTGTGGGGTGGGATGACCACATCGTAGGGGCGGGGTCCCCCCGCCCTTTTCCTACAGTGCAAACGAAAAAGCGCCCCCCATTTCAGGAGGACGCATTTTATTTAGAAAGACGCGATGTATCGCGTCTCTACATTAAGTATTAACCGTTGATTGCAGGAGCAGAAAGTGCAACAGGTGCTGCTGAACCTGCAGCCAAGTCGAGGGGGAAGTTGTGAGCGTTGCGCTCGTGCATTACTTCCATACCCAAGTTAGCGCGGTTGAGGATGTCTGCCCAAGTGCCGATTACACGACCTTGAGAATCAATCACGGAAGAGTTGAAGTTGAAACCGTTGAGGTTGAATGCCATGGTGCTGATTCCCAATGCGGTGAACCAGATACCGACAACTGGCCACGCAGCGAGGAAGAAGTGCAAGCTGCGGCTGTTGTTGAAGGATGCGTATTGGAAGATTAGACGACCAAAGTAGCCGTGTGCTGCTACAATGTTGTAGGTTTCTTCTTCTTGACCGAACTTGTAACCGTAGTTCTGTGATTCGCTTTCGGTTGTTTCACGAACCAATGAAGAGGTCACCAAGGAACCGTGCATTGCAGAGAACAGCGCACCACCGAATACACCTGCTACACCTAACATGTGGAAGGGGTGCATCAAGATGTTGTGTTCAGCTTGGAACACTAACATGAAGTTGAATGTACCAGAGATACCTAGAGGCATACCATCAGAGAAAGAACCTTGTCCGATGGGGTAGATCAAGAATACTGCGGTTGCTGAAGCCAAAGGAGCGCTGTATGCTACGCAGATCCAAGGACGCATGCCCAAGCGGTAGGACAATTCCCACTGACGACCTAAGTAGCAGAAGCAACCGATCAGGAAGTGGAATACTACCAACTGGTAAGGACCGCCGTTGTACAACCACTCATCTAAGGAAGCTGCTTCCCAGATTGGGTAGAAGTGCAAGCCGATCGCATTCGAGGAAGGAACAACTGCACCAGAGATGATGTTGTTACCGTAAATCAAGGAACCTGCAACAGGCTCACGGATACCATCGATGTCAACAGGAGGAGCTGCGATGAAAGCGATGATGAAGCAGATGGTGGCGGATAGCAGGGTTGGGATCATGAGGACGCCGAACCAACCGATGTAGAGGCGGTTTTCGGTGCTGGTAATCCAGTCACAGAAACGCTCCCATACATTGGCGCTGCTGCGTTGCTGTAGGGTTGTGGTCATTGTTTTATGATTGCTTGATGTGATGTATTAAATGTCAAGGTAGGTTTTTTACCTCGATACTAAACATAATAAATTTGTTATTGCAGTTTGTAAAGCCTTTTCCGAAAAATCTACTTTTAGTAGTAGATGCTTCCTGGGCTGACTCCCGTTAATCAAAGGGAGATGAGGAGGATGAGGAGGCATTCATCTCCCTCATCTCCCTCATCTCCCTCATCTCCCCCTACTCCCCCCACTCCCCCCACTCCCCACTTTGTCCTATGCCAAATTCTCATTCCCGAATAATCACCTATAGCCCTGCTTACACAATAGTTCCTACTTACGAATGCTTTAATCGCTGTACTTACTGCAACTTTCGCGCAGATCCGGGTACAAGTCCCTGGATGACACTTTCCGAAGCAGAAAGCTGTTTAAAAGCACTTCAAAGCCAAAATATCTGTGAAATATTAATACTCAGTGGAGAGGTGCATCCTTATTCGTCACAGCGTCAGGCGTGGTTTCAGCGAATTTATGACTTGTGCCTCTTGGCACTTTCAATGGGGTTTTTACCACATACAAATGCAGGACCATTAAGTAAGGAGGAAATGCAACGGCTGAAAAATGTTAATGTTTCAATGGGGCTGATGTTAGAACAATTAACGCCAGCGTTGTTAACAACCGTGCATCGCCACGCACCAAGTAAATTACCAGAATTACGGTTACAACAATTACAGTGGGCGGGAGAATTAAAGATACCGTTTACCACTGGTTTACTGTTAGGAATTGGTGAAACAGAAGCTGATTGGTGGGAAACATTAGAGGCAATATCTTCTTTACATCAACGTTATCACCACATTCAAGAAGTCATCCTCCAACCCCACAGTCCTGGAAGTCAGCAAATTTTAGACGCGCCACCTTTTGATCCTCATCAATTGCCAAAAGTAATTTTCAAGGCACGTCAGATTCTCCCACCAGATATTACCATTCAAATTCCACCGAATCTAGTTAAAGATGACGAATGGTTACTCGCATGTCTAGAAGCTGGTGCGAGAGATTTGGGTGGAATTGGACCAAAAGATGAAGTGAATCCCGATTATCCCCATCCTCACGAGCAGAGATTGAGAGAGATATTACAGCCTTGTGGGTGGGAATTGATGCCAAGATTGGCAGTATATCCACAGTTTGATGATTGGTTGTCGGGGGAGTTGCAAACAGCGGTGAAGCGGTGGCAGAAGACCTCTCCCCCAGCCCCTCTCCTGCAATGAGAGGGGAGCTAGAGGTGGTAATGCACCAAGATATCAATTGCGGGCAGTCACCCTACTCACTCCAACCCTAAATGTAGTTTGAGAGCAGCATCTACTAATTGCATCAACTCTTCACTTAAACTATTTATCACCTCTGACACAATCCTTCGCTTCGAAATTGTTCGCACCTGCTGCGCCTGTACTTTGGAAGTTAATGGTAAACCACTATCCTCTGAATTAAGTAAAACCTCGAAAGGGTAAACATGGCTAACATTGGATGTTAGCGGTAAAATTGTTACCGTACTAGCTGCACGATTATTTGCATCATTGCTGACTATCAGCACTGGGCGGCGTTTATCCATCTCTGAGCCTACAGCCGGACTAAGATTTGCGTAATAAATATCACCACGCTTCATCGGTTAATCCGTCTGTAATCGTTACATCCCAATCATTGTCAACTTCGCCAGATGCCTCTCGGTAAGCATCTTCTAGTTCCTGTCTTCGCAACAATTGCAATGCCATTTCAATGACTTGGGAGCGAGATTTACACTCATGGGCTACTTTGTAACCTTCAACAAATTGCACCAGGGACGCTGGTAAGGAAATTGATAGTTTTTCAACTTGCATAGTATTACCAAATAGTAGCAAGAATCTTCTTACTTAATGGTATTCTATACAGTAGTAATATTTCTCAGAAAATAGTTGTTTACTAGGCAGAGCCTAGTAACGCTGATCCTCCGGCTCTGCCTCCCGGAATACATTCCCACGCTCCGCGTGGGAACGAGAATTAAATGCGCCCCTCTCCGCAAGCGGAGAGGGGCTGGGGGTGAGGTTCTACGTTAATATAACGCCAAGTTAATATATTTTGACTTATGATACAAGATTTTGCTTTCTTAAAACGCTTATACAACGTTTTTGACCCATTTCGACCTTTACCCGCAGGAGATCCAGCATATGTGGATTGTAATGAAGTCCGGGGAGAGGGCGACATCCTGCAAGGAATAGGCAAAGAGATTTTGATATCAGACCGGATGACCTGTCAACTGTATGCAGGTCATCGCGGTGCAGGAAAATCTACGGAACTGCTGCGTCTTCAGGAATATTTAGATCAGCAAGGCTGCTTTGTTGTTTATTTTGCCGCCTATGAAGAAGATATTGAGCCAGAAGATGCTCAATATACAGATATTCTCCTAGCTTGTACGCGACATTTACTAGAAGTTTTAAAAAATAGCGCTAGTCCAGCACCTTTACTGAACTGGCTAAAAGACCGCTGGCAAGATTTAAAAGATTTAGCATTAACTGAAGTATCTTTAGAAAAATTAAGCGTAGAAGCACAAATCGCTCAGTTTGCCAAAATTACAGCTAACTTGAGAACTGAACCCACTCAACGCCAAAAGATTCGCGAGCGAGTCAACCCGCATACAATAACTTTGATTGAGGCGTTGAATGAGTTTATTAAAGACGCGAAAAAGCACTTGCCGAACGGATATTCTCAACTGGTAGTCATTGCGGATGACTTAGACCGAATTGTGCCTATAGCGCAAGAGGATGGACGCACCAATCACGAGCAAATTTTTCTAGATCGCAGCGATCAACTCAAAGGCTTAGATTGTCATCTGGTTTACACAGTACCAATTTCCATGCTGTATTCTAACCGAGCTGCGGATGTAGCAAATATCTATGGCAATTCTCAGGTTTTGCCGATGATTATGGTGCAAACGCCTGACAATCAACTCTACCAACGCGGAATTCAGAAAGTTACCGAACTACTGCAAAAACGTCTTAGCCTGATAGACCCTAATCTTTCTATCGTCGATATGTTTGAGCAGCGCGAGGCGTTAGATAGACTATGCCTGATGAGTGGTGGTCATGTGCGGAATTTATTATTATTAATGAAGGAAGCAATTATATACACAGACACGCTACCCATTCCTACCAGAGCCTTGCAGCGGTCAATTAGCGAGTTACGAAATACTTATCGGAATACCGTTTTTGTCAATGAATGGCAAGCACTGGCAAAAGTTTATCATTCTAAACAAATAGAAAACGATCCTCTGTACCGAGGCTTATTATTTAATCGCTGTATTTTAGAATATCGTTATTTGGATAAAGAAGGAGAAAGTCAAACTTGGTACGATATTCATCCTTTAATTAAAGGAATTAAAGAATTTCAAGATACCTTTAATCAGATATACCCCTCATGAACATAGAAATGACTGATTGGGATAAAGATTTACCAACAGAGGGAGAAGAGAAATATCAAGCCTTATTCCGCACTCTCAAACTGACAGAAGGCTTCGGCTTGATATTTGTTCGCTGTTCACCAGATGAGGGAGAAAAGTTAATTACGAAAGTCCAGGAAAATATTCTAAATAAAAATATTAAAGCGTTGCGATTAGAGCAATCAGTCGATAATTTTTATAATATAGTTGAGAATTTGGATAACAAAGAAAACATTGATATTTTATTCATCAAAGGTTTAGAGCATTCATTTTACAAATATGAAGGAGTAAAAAGACTGACTGGCTGGGATAGTAGAGATATTTACTCTTATAGTTGGAAGAGTGTACCGCCTGTTTTAATCAACATCAACCAACAGCGGGAACGTTTTAGAGACAACTTTAATATTTGCTTTGTGTTCCTGCTACCTCTATTTGCAATTAAATATTTTATCCAACGCGCTCCAGACTTTTTTGACTGGCGTTCTGGCTTGTTTGAATTTCCCACAAATCAAGAAACTTTGGAGCAAGAGTCATCCCGTATACTTCTGGAAGGAGACCAAGACAAATATATCTCTCTAACCCCAGAAGAAAGAACTAAAGAAATACTGGAAATTCAAGAACTAATTGCAGAAGACAATCAAACACCAAGTCGTAAAGGTGATTTACTATTTACACTAGGAAACTTGCACTTTGCTGCACACAATTACGAAGAAGCGATCGCAGCTTACGATGAAGCAGTGAAAAATAAACCAGATTACTACCAAGCCTGGTATAACCGGGGTCTGCTGCTGCAGAATTTAGAACGCTTCTCAGAAGCGATCGCCTCTTTTGACCAAGCTGTGAAAGTGAAACCAGACTTTCACTTAGCTTGGAACAACCAAGGCGCTGTGCTATGCGATCATCTGCAACGGTATGAAGATGCGATCGCCTCTTATGACCAAGCCGTGAAAATTAAACCAGAATTACACGAAGCCTGGTATAACCAAGGTATTGCGCTATCTAAGTTAAGACGCTTCCAGGAGGCGATCGCCAGCTTAGAAAAAGCCCTAAAAATTAAACCTGATGACCACAACGCTTGGTTAGCTCTTGCCAACGCCCAGGATGCCTTGAATTTGGACTACGAGGCTATGGCTAGCTACAACAAATTCATTGAGTTAAAACCTGACTACGCTGAAGCCTGGGATACCCCACCTAATGACTTAGATGTACTGACTAACGATGAGGAGGTGAGTGCTAACTACAAAAAAGCTATGGATACATTCCGCAACAACCTCAATTTCTTCTATAAACTCAAAAGTTTATTATCTGACATCGTCGGCTACGAAAACAACAATCTCGTCCCTTCGTTACTAGCAAATTTATCGGCGCAATATTGGCAAAAGCGTCTAGCGGTGGAGTGTCCAGAACAAAGTGAGGCTTCTAGGGAAAGTATTATTCGCTGGCTTTTAGGAAGTGACTCAAAACGGTTTGAGATGCTCAACCCGAAGCAACTGTATAATGCAAAGCTGGCGATAGAATATCGCTATCGTATTTTAATTCAACGCTACTTGGGTTTGGGGCGCGAGCGTGGTTATCGCAATTTGATCACTCGACTGGGAAGTCTAGTGACATTACGAAATAAGATTCAAACTTGGATATCTCTCAGCGGCGATCGCCAGCGCAGTGTACTGGATGTATTACAAGAAGTGCTGCAAGAACTACTGCAAGGCGATAGCTACATCCAGCAGCAAATGGTCTGCATTGGCGAGTTTACAAGTAATCCTCGGCTACAAAGTGCACTGCTGTATGCCAGTGTAGAAGAGTATTGTCTGCGACCAGTACGTGATCAACCGCTACTAGTTTATCGCTTTGTTAACTACCTGCGTCGGACTCAACGTGGTGGCTTAACCCAAGTGTCTAGCAATGACCAAGTTAGGCTAGTCTCGGAAGAAATTCTGACAGACGATACTGATGATCGGGTTAACTTATTGGATAGCCAGGTAATCGCAGAATATCTTGAAGCACCAGAGCAGGACGAGCAACAGGCGCTGCGTCAAGCGGTCCAACAGGAATTTGAGAATTATTTACTTGAAAATCTGGGACAAGAGGCTGTGCAGTGGCTGCGACTTTACCTGCAAGGCAAGTCTCAGGATGAGATCGCCAAAAAATTAAATCAGCCAATTCAGTTCGTTTACCGTTTGCGAGAAAAAATTAGCTACTATGCTGTGCGTGTGTTTGCCCTTAAAGGTAAACCAGAACTTGTAGATAACTGGCTCTCAACTTCTTTAAAAGAACATAACTTGGGACTAACGCAAAAGCAATTTGACAAATTGTTAGAAAAATTGACTGCTATGCAACGGCAGATCCTGGAACTGCGCCTTGCAGAAAATTCAATAGATGCGATCGCCCAACAGTTAAAACTCAAAACTCATCAAGTGATGGGCGAATGGACTAAAGTCTATCTGGTAGCCCAAACTTTAAGAAGTCAAGAGTGATATCAATTATCAAGATGACTCAAGAGCGCGATTTTGTAAAATAGGAGCAACGGATTCTGAAATTATTTTTCAGGTTGCAGACTTTTAAAGTAAACCACTTTAAGTAAGGTACCCCAGATGTCAGAAACAATTAATATTGAGCAAGCGGTTTTAAATAATCTACAGATGCTTCCAGATGAAAAACAACAGGAAGTGCTGGATTTTATACAATTTCTTGTGCAAAAAACAGAACAGGTAAAGCAGTCAAATAGCGAAGCAAGGGAATTATGTATTTCATCAACAACCCAACCGAAAAAACAGCTATCTCTGCAAGAAATTGCTAGGCTACCCGTGGCAGAACGACACCAACTACTAGCACCGTTTATAGCTGCAACAGCCGAAGACTTTTTGACTGATCCTGAATTAACAGAGTTTTCTGTTCTCGATGGGGAAGACTGGGAAACTGAAAATGACTAATCCCAAACGAGGGGAAATTTGGCTGGTGCAACTCGATCCCACTAGAGGACAAGAAATTCAGAAGACTCGCCCTGCTGTTGTGATTAGTTCCGAGATTTTTAGCTCTATTCCCATACGAATTATTATTCCAGTAGCAACATGGCAACCTAAATTCCAAAATCGCCCTTTCATGATTCCCATCCAAAAAACTCATGAAAACGGGTTAGACTCAGATTCAGCAGGTAATGTCTTGCAAGTCCGTAGTGTCACAACTGAGAGATTTGTCAGCTGTTTAGGAAAAGTTTCAGTAGCCGTTCTTCAAGAATTACTGGCAGGTTTAATTATTTGTATTGATTATACATAAAGAAAGTGAAAGCCCTTTACCCTGCGCTCATAACTCTTGCGATAATTCTACCGCTACCCATCCACGCACAGCTAGAGGTAGGTCGTCCTGCTGCTTCTAATGTGCCGGGTAGACAATATCCATATATTTATTCTGACAGACGGGTGACATTTCGCGTTAAAGCACCTGAAGCGAAAAGAGTGCAGGTTGTGGGGCGCAGCGGCAAAAATGTATTTAGCAAACAGCCAATAGATTTAATTCGTAGTGAAGATGGTATGTGGATAGTAACGACTCCATCACTGCCACCGGGTTTTCATTACTACCAATTAATTATTGATGGTACACCTGTTAACGACCCATCGAGCCAAACCTACTTTGGTTGGGGACAACCTACCAGTGGGCTAGAAATACCCGACGCCAAACTTGATTTTTACGAAGCTAAACCCGTACCTCATGGGGAAGTGCGTGAACGCTGGTATCACTCCCAAGTCACCAGGGAACTACGGCGGGTTTACGTTTATACTCCACCCAGTTACGATGCCGATACTAAACGCCGCTACCCAGTGTTATATTTACAACATGGTGCAGGTGAAAGCGAACGTGCGTGGACGGAACAGGGCAAAGCTAATTTCATCCTCGATAACCTGATCGCCACAGGTAAAGCCAAACCAATGATTGTGGTTATGGACAACGGCTATGCTCATAAAGAAGGCGTAGTACTTCCACCTGGTTCTTGGGGTATTGAAGCTTTTGAAGAAGTTGTACTCCTCGATTTGATTCCCCTAATTGACAGCACTTACCGCACAATTCCCAATCGGGAATATCGTGCTATTGCTGGACTGTCAATGGGAGGTGGGCAAGCGTTGGAGGTGGGGCTGAATAATTTAGATAAGTTTGCCTGGGTGGGCGGTTTCAGTTCTTTATTGCGAGATTTCGATGTGAAGAAATCTTACGCCTCCGTTTTTAATAACGTAGTTAATGTTAATCGCAAGCTGCGCTTACTCTGGCTGGGGTGCGATACTCAAGATCAATTTTATCAAAGTAATCTTGCTGCGGATGAGGCATTAGAAAAAGCTGGCATCAAACACGTTTGGGTTACTGGTTCTGGTGGGCATGAATGGCAGGTTTGGCGCAGATATTTGCATGATTTTGTCCCCAAGCTTTTTCGGTTCTCACCTCAAAAATGAGCGCAGGACGACCAAGATCAAAGTAACGGATAGAATAGACATTAACACAGCACCCCTTATTTCCTTTATCAGAATAAACATTGAACGTACCCAATCACCCAAATAAAAATCATTAAATCTATGAAAAGAGAACTGATTAAACTGACTTACGAAATTGAACTTCAACCAGGATAAAAATTGAATCGAACAGTATCACTACTGGAAAGTGTAGGTGCAGGACGCTGGGTAATCACTATTGCACAAGAAGCTACAGCACCTGTAATTACCCGCAGTCATGATGCATTTTTGAAAGGCTACGCACCAGAAGATGAAGGACTATATTAAGCCTCAATTTTAATGGCAATTGATACAGAGTTTTCTGTTCTCGAAGGGGAAGACTGGGAAACTGAATCAGTGTAATTAAAAAGCAAAATTAAGAATGAATATTTCACAAAAACAAAAATATGTCATTACAACTCAAAATAGACTACCCAGAAACCCTACCAGATGCTTTACAACAGACGCGAGAACAGTTTGAACGGGAAGCTAAAATGGCAATGGCGGTGAAGCTGTTTGAGATGAAACGTATTTCTTCTGGTATGGCAGCACAATTAGCAGGCATGGAGCGAGTTTCTTTCTTGCTCAACTTGCATCGGTACGGAGTGCCAATGATTGATTTAACAGAAGAGGAACTTATTGCCGATTTAGACAATGCCTAAAAAGGATAGAATAGTCAATCGCTTCGCTCAAATTAAAAATTAAAAATTAAAAATTAAAAATTAATACCCCATCTCTAAAGCTTCGGTCTTGAATCAAGGATGCTGCGCTTTTTTTGTTTTCCAATTTTGTTGCGTGCGTTCAACGATAACAACCGTTTGCAGTCCTATCCATTCTTCTGCCTGATGCAAGGGGGGCAATTGGTCGAGGGAGAACGTCCACACCTTGCGAATTTCAGTGCGATGATGCCCTGCAACGGTTGCGTGTTCTGAAGGCATGGGTAAGGTGTCCTGAGCGATCGCCGTCTTAAACCAAGCATCTAGCTGCTCAAACAGGGTAGGATGATTGGCTTTAAGGCAGAGGATGTAGTCGGCTTGCGCCTGCTGAATAGTAACGCCGCAATGCTTTTTTGAGTACCCATCGCATCTAGGGTGACAATACAGCCAATGATTACGAGCAATTCCAGTAAGGCAGGGATAGCGGTAATTTCATTCGACTTATCCTGTACTTTGCTCTGTGCCAACACCAATCGCTGTTCAGTCGCCCACGCACTCACGATCGGGCAATGCCTTAGAGCCAGACTCGCGGTCATAGGAACCCCTCAAGTTCAAGCCATCAATAGCAATGACTTGAATGCCTAACTCCTGCACTAACTGATTCACCCATTGCTCAAAGCAGTGCTCAAATTGTTTCGGATTCAGCCGCAAGGGACACTCTGCGAAACGTATCCGCACTCGGAATGCCATTGGGTAAGGCTAAAAATGTCGATAACCACGCTTGTTTACTGACTCCGTAGACTTCCATATCTTCCCAACCATTGCCCCCGGACAGCACCGCCAGTATTGCGATGGTTAAAATATCACGCTTGTTGATGCAACCGAGTCCGTTCCACTCGTGGGTCTTGAAGGGAGGCAAAACAATCGTTGAGGCGCTGACTCAGGGCGATCGCCTCAAGAGTCTTTGAACGGTTCGCCTGTTGAACACAAGTAGGAGCAAATCCTTTGGACAACATTAACCCTGGAATTTAGGGGGACAAGGATAATCATCTCGTAGAAACACTCTCCGAGTTATTCCGCCTGACCAATTGTGGTGCCTCTCCTCATTACCATCATTCGTCTTAAAAGTCTGTACAATTAGCTACATTTTTAGATGCGCTTACCCTGTGCTAGTATGTGTTGTAGTGAAGTTGCGTAATATTCCATTGCAGTGAGTCCCATTCATTCTTTTTGTCAATAACTTACTGTATTTATTCTGAGTATCCATATATTGATAACTATACATTTTTATAGGTATTGTAGGGCGATCGCAATACACCCAGTTTCTTGGCAAAAATTTACCAGTTGAGAACGGTTGCGGAAGTCATGTGGTTGGAAAAGGTGATTTTTGTTTGCGCGATCGCTAATATCCTCCGCAGAGTATGTGTTGAAGAATGCTAGAAGATTGATTATCATCTACGATGGAGTATGAGTCTTATTTATGGGCGATGCGGAAGCCGCCACTTCGTGAACGCATCTCTTGCCATTATGCTATATTCTTGGTTTTGCTGTTCTTCTAAGCGTTTCTTTTCTTCAACAAACAAGTCTTTGTCCAATGATGCGATCGCTATCGACAATCAACAATCCCATACCCAACTCCTGACAAAGCGCTTCAGCAGTCGCCTACTTACCGATACCGTAAGGTCCTTGGAAATAGAAAATTGTCCCTGATGCGATCTACAACCCCTTGCTGCTGCAATAATAACGGTCTTGCTTGTGCAGTAGTTTTTGACTGGAATGGCAAAACTGATTCGTAGAGCGATCGCTCTTGTCGCCTCAGTTCAATGTTTACTGGTTGAGTAAACTTAAGCTTTCAATCTGTTCGATTTCGTTTGTTGTTAGTTGGGTTTGTTGGGGAAATACCGGGAACAAACATACCTTATGCATTTTATTTGCACTTTTGAAGGCTAGGCTCCTTCTGGAGCCAAGAGTCAGTATACAAAAGCCACAAATACGGATGAATTATCGGGTGAAGATGGGATCTTGTTTGCTGATTAGCTTAAGATGGGTAGGGATAAAAGCCTCACTGCAGGCATTCCCCACGGTCGCGAGGGAACGAGAATTAAGGGAGGTACGTAGCGCGTGATTAAACCACAGATAGCATCTTATGGATCTTGGCGATCGCCCATCACAACAGACTTGATTACTTCGCACTTCTTCGGCTTGGGGGAGATTGCTCTTGATGGCGAAGACATCTACTGGACCGAGATCCGACCGTGGGAGCAAGGTCGGACTGTCATTGTCCGACGAACTGTAGATGGTCAAATTCAGGATGTCACGCCTCCTCCCTTTAATGTGCGTACCCGCGTCCATGAGTACGGCGGTGGTTCTTTCCTCGTTGCCGATCGCACTGTTTACTTTTCCAATGCCGACGGTCGTCTCTATCGTCAGGATATGGGTAACGAACCGCAACCGATCACACCGCTTGCAACTATGCGCTATGCAGATGGTATTGTTGACTTACATCGCAACCGGATGATTTGCGTGTGCGAGGATCACACCGTTGCAGGACGTGAGCCGATTAACACGTTGGTCAGCATCGGACTCGAGGGCGATGGAAACCCTCAGTTGCTGGTCTACGGTAACGACTTTTATGCCTCGCCCCGCCTCAGCCCAGATGGATCTCGCTTGGCTTGGCTGACCTGGAATCATCCGAATATGCCGTGGGATGGTACTCAACTGTGGGTAGGGGAACTGAAAGCAGACGGCATCGGACAGACTCAACAAATTGCTGGTGGTGCAGATGAATCTATCTTCCAACCAGAGTGGTCACCGTCCGGTGACTTGTATTTTATCTCTGACAAAACAGGCTGGTGGAATCTCTATCGCTGGGCAGATGAAAATGTGGAATCGCTGACTCAAATGAAAGCTGAGTTTGGCAAGCCTCAATGGAACTTGGGGATGTCCACCTATGCGTTCGAGTCAACTAACCGCATTATTTGCACTTATACTCAACAAGGTACTTGGCATTTAGCAAGTCTGGACACGACAACCAGCGAACTGCAACCACTGGAGGTACCCTACACAGAAATTGATTCCCTCCTAGCAACTCGTGGAAAAGTGGTGTTTCGTGGTGGTTCTCCTACCCAGCCAACAGCTATTGTCCAGATGGACTTAACGACAGGAAAACTTGAGGTGCTACGCCGCTCCAGTGAAGTGACAATTGATACTGACTATCTTTCCCAACCCCAGGCAATTGAGTTCCCAACAACCAATGGGCAGACAGCATACGCCTTCTTCTACCCGCCGCAAAACCGTGATTACACTGCCCCAGCAGGTGAGAAACCTCCCCTGCTGGTCAAAAGCCACGGTGGTCCAACAGCAGCAACTTCCAGCAGCCTCAATTTGAAAATTCAATACTGGACTAGCCGAGGGATAGCGGTTCTGGATGTGAATTATCGTGGTAGCACAGGCTACGGGCGCGAGTATCGGCAGCAACTAGATAATCAGTGGGGAATTGTCGATGTTGATGATTGTGTCTACGGTGCGCGTTACCTTGTAGAACGAGGGGACGTGGATGGCGATCGCCTGGTAATTTCTGGCGGTAGTGCAGGTGGTTATACAACACTTTGTGCCTTGACTTTCCGCGACACGTTCAAAGCCGGCGCAAGCTACTACGGAGTGAGTGACCTAGAAGCCCTAGCACGGGATACCCACAAGTTCGAGTCGCGGTACTTGGATCGTTTGATTGGTGCTTACCCGCAGCAGCGTCAGCTTTATCAGGAGCGATCGCCAATCCACTTCACCGACCGTCTTACCTGTCCGGTCATCTTCTTTCAAGGATTAGAAGATAAAGTTGTCCCGCCCAACCAAACTGAAGCAATGGTCGAAGCCCTGCGGACTAAAGGGTTACCTGTGGCTTATGTCATGTTTCAAGGTGAGGAGCATGGATTCCGCCGTGCCCAAAGCATCAAACGCTCAATGGAAGGCGAAATTTACTTCTACTCACGGATTTTCGGCTTTGAACTCGCTGAACCAGTCGAACTTTTGGCAATTGAAAATCTTTGACCATTTTTTGAATTAAAAATTAAAAATTAAAAATTAAAAATTGAATTTGTTTTTAATTGCTCAGTTGGGTACAGGTTGCCCTGTTTTTAAACATGCAAAAAACGATAAAGCCAAATATTCGTATCAATAAAATATGAACCAGAACTCATAATTATCGACTGTAAATTTCCTCCCGGCTGAGTACACCATCCACTTGAAGGGGATTCTCAGTCAATTCATCAATTATGTCTCTTTTTCGAGATGATTTTTTCTTCACCAAAACAATTACTTTAATATCATCCAATCACTGAGTTCTTGTTTATACTCATTTGTAATTTGAATTAAACCATTTTGAATCTTAGCTTGAAACTCAACCGCACCTAGCATCTTTAATCTCTCTTATCTATCGATACAACTCAATCTTAGCTGCTAACTACCCATTCCACCTTCGCCCGATCCTTGGTAGGATCTGCATGACAGCGATCGCCCGATGTCTCCCGGTCGCTCTGTGGTTATGTGGCATGTCTGCTGCTTTCTTGCTACAGTCTGTATAGTCCCTATCCTGGATAAAATTATGGCATCTGTCGAGCAAGTCATGAAAGAAGCTTTATCGTTGCCTAGTGCATCGAGAGCGTTGTTGGCAGAGAAGCTGGTTGAAAGTCTTGAGTTTGATGTAGACGACACACTCCAAAAACTTTGGGTAACTGAAGCCAAGAAGCGTCGAGATGAAGTCCGAAGCGGTGCAGTTCAACCCATTCCTGGAGAGGAAGCGTTAGCTAAGGTAAGACAACTTCTAGAGTAATGAAATACGTCTTTCACCCAGTAGCATTGACTGAATATAGTGAAGCGGTCAAGTTTTACGCAGAGCGTCGGGTTGAATTGGCACAGGCATTTATCAATGCGGTTGAGGATGTAATTTTCCGAATCGTCCAGTCACCAAATCGTTGGGCTGCTGTTGATGAAGACATTCGTCGATGTCTAACGCGCAAATTTCCCTATGGAGTTTTATACACCTTGAGGAAGATCGCATTTTGATTGTGGCGGTGATGCACTGTAGCCGCGAACCAGGATACTGGAAAGAGCGTGTTAGAGAAAAACCACCCGATGGAGATAATGAACTTTAGAATGACTATTGGGATGCGTTTTTAATCTAGCAAAACGGGGGGTTTTGTTAAGCTCAGCGACGGCAAGCAACCTTCACTGCAAAGTCACCTCAGCACGCACAACTCCCGCACGCTCATGACGGGCTGACAATTTGACTGTACCACCAAGGTGAGCACGCACAACCCATTCCACCTTCGCCCGGTCCTTGGTGTTAGGATGAGTGCTGATAAACTGTACAAGCGATGCCTGCGGCAAGCCGCTCCGCGTCTACGCACCTCCGGCTCAGATGTAGGATAAGGACCAGCCCCAACCTGCTCATGCTCCTGTCGCCACATATTGGGAAAATTGCGGTTTAAGTCTAGCCCTTCCTTAGCAGGCTGGACATGAATCTGGACTCCGTCGTAATTTTCTATACGTCCTTCTGGCAGTACGCGGTAATACTGACCACCTGTCTCTGTCGGTTCACGAGGTATCAACAGACGTGGTTCAGTGGGGCAGATTTTCCAAACTCCGTTAAGATCGGGAATTCGCATCATCAAAATGCGGCGATCGCCATCTATATCTTCCATGACTAAACCGTCCTCACCTTCCTGATCGTGGGGATAAGGACGAGTGCTGGAGCGAATAAATTTCGGCGCTTCAGCCAACGCGAACTCAGATCCATCAGGGTTGACGCGAGGGCAAATGTAGAAGGTGCGGGTGTCTAGACAACGAGTGATATCAGGGTGCGTTCCGTAACCTGTAACTAATGTTTGTAAAAGGTACAGACAGACACTTGATGATGCCACTTCAGTAGCGTGGATATTGCCATCAACCCAGAGAGCAGGCTTTTCCTGATGCAAACCTGTAGCAAAATTGGTAACTGTGAGCAGCCAGATGTCACGATCTTCATAGCTCTTGCCGATACTTTCTATACTTACGATCTGAGGAAATTCCTTAGCATAAGCATGCAGGATGCTTGTTAAATCTTCATAACGGTAGTATTTGTCGAACCGAACTTCTGGCATAGTAAAAATGCTGTGTACAAATGCACTTTACTATATTTCCACCTCTTCAAAGTGTTCAACAGTTGGAAATGGCTCATAAAAATGGTGAAGAAGTTTTTTCCACTCTTGATACTTGGGAGAGCTTCTAAATCCAACTGCATGAGCTTCTAAACTTTCCCATCTCACAAGCAATAAATATTTGCCTTTAACTTCTATGCATCTATGGAGTTCATGGGATAAATATCCCTTCATCGACGAAATAATATTGGAAGCCTTTTTGAAAGCAGATTCAAAATCGCCCTCCAAACCGGGTTTGACATTAAGCAAAGCTGCCTCTAAAATCATAGACTTTCTCCTTATCAAGTACTTTCAAACGAACCGCAGAGGCGCGGAGAACACAGAGGAGGAGAGTAGAGAGAGGATTTTTTGCGTAACTTCTGTACTCTTTAATATTATGAGCATTTCATTCTATATATATCCTTTTTCTTTCCTTCTCTGTTTTTTCTCTTCCTCCGCGCCCTCTGCGCCTCTGCGGTTCGTTTCTTCTAAAACCTGAACACTAAGCAACAAAATACTGCTTAAGTATATACGCAATAACTTCACAAAAGGGCGGGGGATGAGGGGGATGAGGAGGATGAGGGGGATGAGGTTATTACTCCCATTACTCTCTCATCTCCCCTATCTTCCTCATCTCCCTACTCCCCACTCCCTACTCCCCACTCCCCAATTCTTTCAGGCTGATTTTAACTGGACAATACCTTTATCAAAAACGCGGTTATCAGTGCCGATGCCGCTCATTTCTATTCTATCTGCATACACTTCATAGGTGGCAAAACTCAACTTTGAAGCTGCATACTCTGTCCACGCCGAACGTCCTACAGGACGAGTACCAGCACCACCACCACTAATTAAATAAGTTGTGCCATTGATAGAACGAGTTCGTTCATAATGGTGTTCATGACCATTGATGTAAAGTTGGACGCCGTATTTGGCAAAAAGGGGAGTAATGGTTTTAATAAAAGTTGGATTACTGCCATAGACACCTGATGCATAAACGGGATGATGACCAAACACAACTTTCCAAGGTGCATCAGAGCGACTTAATTCTTGCTCTAACCAAACTAGCTGATTTTTCCAGTCAGCATTACCGTTAGTATCTAAGGCAAAAAATTGCATTTTATCGCGGCGAAATGTGTAATAGCGTCCATTCATATTAAAGCGGGGATATTTGACTTGCAAGTCGCCATTATTACTGCGAATATCGTGATTTCCTAGACAAGCCTGAAATTTCACACCTTGTTTCAACAAAGGTGCATAGGGACGCTCAAACACCGCGTTAATTTTTTCAAATTCGCCATTAGTATATATGTTATCTCCAGCCAAAATTACTAAATCATAGGGATTTTGGCTATGATAATTAGTCATTGCTTTAGCTACAGCATACTGACCAGAATCACCAGTGCCTGTATCTGCTACGGAAATAAAACGTAGTAATAAGTCGTTTTTGGCTGGGCTGGAGGCTATTATTGTTTTTGATGCAGCAATATCAGCTTTTTTACCAGCCTGACGGGCTACGCAACCGATAAATCCCATACCAATAACGCTGAGGCTACTAAAAAATAAAAATTGACGGCGTTTAAGCTTCATGATTGACTAAATTAAATATGTAGGAAGTTTAGCTGAAGCAACGAAGTGATACATTAGGGCAGAGGAGGCAGCTGTCCTTGATTCGCTGCTGCCGATGAAAGTTCCATGTCTCAAGACAATCAAAATTCCCAACCACCTTTTTCCCCCCGACCAAAAGCGAATCGGTCGGAACCGGCGGCTGACCAAGTAACTCGACCTCCCCAAAAACCCTACCAAAGAGTCCAGCCATTTTGGAAGCATAAAATTATCCAAATCCTGAGAGGGACTATTGGGCTGTTAGAAACAACAGTGGTGAAACTGGAAACAGCACCTCCTGCTACTCAGGAAACCCCCAATTTCTTGCAGCGGCTTCAGTCGTGGTGGAGTGCAGCTTTAGCTAAGATCCGCTTTTTGTTACCCGATAGTCTATCAGCAAAATTGTCGGATACAGCTATGACAGGGATTATTGGGGGTATTATTGTGATTCTAGTTTCGATAAATTCAAGTAGGGGCGATCGGGCGATCGCCCCTACTCAGGTAGCAAATGTTCCGCCTCAACAAGCAGAATATCCTGTAACAATAGCTACTTCAATAGAGGCAGTACCACCGTCAGCGCCGCCAACTGTAGAAATCACGCCGTCGCCAGTAGAGGAAACTACGCCGCCAACTGCAGAAATCACGCCGCCGCTAGTAGAGGAAACGCCGCCATCGCCAGAACCAGAACCGATTCCCACGCCAACCCCAACACCAACAATAATATTGACGCCAGAACAAAAGTTGATTGCAGGGATCGAAAATCAAGTGGCAGAAGTTAGCGATCGCTTTGCCTCTGGACTGATAAAATCTATTCAAGCTAACTTTCGCAGTAGTAGTCTGACGCTCAAAATTAGTGACGATTGGTACACTCTCAATCAATCCCAACAGGACAAACTATGCGACAAGATGCTGCAACGTTCTAAAGCACTGGATTTTAGTCATCTGGAGATTCTCGATTACCAAGATAGGCTAGTGGCGCGTAACCCTGTTGTTGGTGATGAAATGGTAATTTTTAGGCGGCTGGCGTCATAATAATTCGTAATTATTACCCTATATATAAATGCACTTGCAAGGGAATTACGAAAGAATAAGCTTTTTGTTGCTCGATATTTTCGGAATTCCCAGCCAAAATCAGTTTTGAGTTTGATTATCATTCTTAAAATTCTCCGGGAAAATTAAGTAGGAGCGCCCCTGTATACCAATAGTCTAAATTTATAAATATTTGCACTTTAGAAGAAGAGATTTTACGTAAGATTAACCAAACCTTATTGTTCAAGCAATTGAATGTTGATAGTCTTTGATAGCACTGTCTAAACAACAGTATTTGTTGAGCGCATTTATACTTACCTATTTGCCAATGTCGTCATTCATATTACCCGGGCATTGCTATGCCATAGGGGTTATGGACTGAGGTAAGTTTTGCAATGCGAATTACCCCGATTCCAGCAGAACTGGGATCGGAAGCTTCGGAGAGTATCGGAACTTTATGGAAGGTAGTGTTTATGATTCAACTCCTGAAAAGTAATCTACGAATGCTTTACTGGTTTGCAGTAGGCTTAATCTGTGTGTTCATGTTCGCGTTCGGATTACCGCTGATTCAGCAAGCTTCAACGGCAACCAGCCCAAATCCTCAGGTGCATGCATACACGCCAAAAAATCGACCGGGAACTCAGTATTGGTCGGCTAAGGTGACCAGGGATTCAACTCACCTGCCGAATTTTTAGTGGTTCTGAGGTTTTGGTAATTCCATTTTTCTCAATAAATTTTCAGAGGAACTTCGATGACTTTTTGGTTTGGAAAGCGTATACGAGCGATCGCATGGATCGCTAGTTGTTTGCTGTTTATTTCAACATTCCTCATTGAGCAACCTGCCTTTGCTCAAGACGTACAAGGTAATGGTGTTAACGTCATCATTATGATTGGCGATGGAATGGGTTGGGAACCAGCGCGGGCGGGTGCTCTAGCCAAAGGTGGACCTTTCTACACTCGTGGCAAAGGTAGTGGCTTAAACATGCAAAAGCTGAACGGCTACACCTACGCGACAACCTACGGCACCACAATTTTCGATTCTAAGAGTGGTAAGTTTGTCACCAGCAACTCGGCACTGGATGATAGCAATCCGATTACCGGTCAGAGCAATGTTCGCTCCGGCTTTTCCTTTAAGCCTTTTCCGTTCAACCCCGGTATCGACCTGACGGCAAGTGCATCAGGTGGTGCAACTGACCCATCGTTGGGTAATCTCACAGGTTGGGAGGTAGAAAGGGGTGGTCCCAATCCCTGGACGCCTGCAACACCACCACCTTGCGACACCCAGGTTCCAGTGGGAGCATCTATTAACGACATTCCGAATCGGTTCAACTGTCAAGCAGAATACATCAAACTCAGCCTGCCAGATTCCGCCAACACGGCGTTCACACTCTACACGGGAGTGAAGAGTTACAACAATGCGATGGTAGACATCTTTGAAAAGCCCGTTGAAACGATTCTGCAAACAGCCAGAAAGCAAGGCAAATCAACAGGGCTGCTGACCTCCGTTCCCATTAGCCACGCAACACCCGGTTCGGCTGAAGCGTCTATCAACCGTCGCAGTAAGTACGATGCTGATTTTCCCACCCTGGATAGCCTTCTACAGGAGGCAATTCGACCTGATTTCGATGTAAATCCAGACCGACCTGACCTGAAAGACATTTTCCTACCCACGGTGCTGCTAGGCGGTGGTCATCCTCTCGATCATGACAACACGGTTAACACACCGGGTCAGACAGGTTACAAACAGCCTGGAACCTGTAACTACGTCTACATTAAGTCATCCACTTATAAAGAACTGACAGGTAAGACATCTCTCAGTGATGCAGAGGCTTGCATTGCTACAGCTTCGTCGAATCCCAACAACCGCTACGGCTATCGCTTCTTGGAACGCAGTCCCAATGCGGCAAAGCTGCTCCTGAAGACATCCAAAGAAGTCGATCCTAACAAAGGCGAACGCCTGCTAGGACTCTACGGTGCTAGAGGACAGGAGGGCAACATTCCAGTTAGCGGATCTGATGGAGATTACAGCATTACGGGTCTTGCCAACTTTGCCCGTCAGACTTCTCTGTACTACCGCACCAACGACCCTTACAAGCGCGGCAATCTGCCAGTTAATGATACAGATCGCCCACTCCAGCCTGGTGAAACCAATGAAGAATTCATTACGCGTGAGGTGAACGAAAATCCCACCCTAGCGGATATGACCAAGGCGGCACTGAACGTTTTGGGTAAGGATCGGGATGGCTTCTGGCTGATGGTTGAAGGTGGTGATATTGACTGGGGACTCCATGACAACAACATCGACAATGTCATCGGTACGGTGCGCGACTTTGACAAGGCTGTGGGCAATGTCATCAATTGGATCGAGCGTAACGGTGGCTGGCAAAAGAATGTCCTGATTGTCACTGCCGATCACGACCATTACTTGACACTGTACCCCAACTTCCCAAGCTTGTTGAGAACGAACGGTGCTAAAGAACTTACCTACGGTTCTGAAACTGATTCGGCTTCGGTGGGTCACAGCTTTGGGTCAATTCCTGAAGACAAGTACGGTTGGGGGAACCACACCCGTCGTCCAGTGCCGGTCTACTATCAAGGCAGACCGTTCCAGTTGGACAAGTATATCGGCAAGGGTTATCAAGCCTACGGATTTGATATTCCTGGCATTCCGGGTGGAGTAGACCAAGTTCACATTTATAAAGCGATGTACGAGGCGATTACGGGTACACAACCGTAGGATGAATAATTCGTAATTCGTAATTAATGGTAGCATCGCTCTCTGATTTAGTGGCTTGGTTAGAGCAGCAGTCAAGCAATTAACTTCAGATAATTAAATATTATCAGGTCGGAGATAATAACTCTGACCTTTTTTGTTATTTTAAGTTTGAGAAAAATTTAATTCGGCTTGCTATCTTATATGAAATCCGCTTGATCTGAATGATAAAAAAACCGCCCCAGACAAGGCAGCGCTACAGGAGGGTTTCCGACGCCCAACGGGAAAGCCATAAAGCTTGGTGCAGTCGCCGGGGCGCGGGAAACCCCTCCGTAGGCGACTGCCGTGCCGAGGGCGCAGAGAAAAAGGAAGGACGAATAATTCCGATACAAGCGGATTTGATATTAATAATATAAATTCAGGATAAAAGTGAGTGTGAAGTGTGAGCTACGATAACGTTTGTAAACTATTAGCTGAAAAATATCCAACCGAGTTTGCGCGTTGGTTGCTAACGGTCGAACCGCGAGAAATCAAAGTAATGTAGAGACGCGATATATCGCGTCTCTGATTTGAGCGACACCAAATCACAATCCGTTGTACCTGCCAAAGTTCTGGTTTTAAACTCATTTTCTCTAATTGAGGACAGACTTCCTCTAAAATTTGGTGCGCCTTGTGAGTTTTTTAATTTTTAACTCATGAAGGAGTCACTCCTAACTCCTAACTCTTTTATATACCCTCTCACCAGATAATCAATACCAGTGATAGCAGTGCCAACGACAACTGCGTATGCTCCTAAATCAATCGCTTGTCGAGCCATCTGAGGTGAAGAAATGCCGCCTTCACAAATCGCTGGAATGTCTAATTGTACCATCTGAGTCAGTAGTTCCCAGCCCGGAGGAGAAAGATGCTTAGTTGCTTCAGTGTAGCCAAAAAGAGTTGTCCCCACTATGTCTGCACCTGCAGCACGTGCAGCGATCGCCGCCTCAATTGTATCGACATCTGCCATCACTGGTTTGCCTAACTCCTGATGAATTTGGGTAATGATATCTACCATCGTTTCACCACCAGGTCGATTTCTAGTAGTCGCGTCTATGGCGATGATATCTGCTCCCGCTTTTGCCACAGCAGCAGCATGGTGAAACTGTGGTGTAATGTAGACATCAGATCCAGATATGACTTGCTTCCATAGCCCAATTATTGGCACTGTCACTCGTTCCCGCACAGCGCTGATATGAACTGGAGTATCAATCCTTACTCCGGACGCACCATTATTGACAGCAGCTTGCGCCATTGCTGCAATCACCATTGGTTCATGCAATGGTGAATCAACAGGCGCTTGACAGGATACAATCAGTCCGTGACGTAAGAATTGAATTGAATAATGATTAGTCATTAGAGGTTGTTAATTGTTGATTGTTGATTGTTGATTGCTAATTGCTAATTGCTAATTGTCAATTGTTACCATTCCCCATTCCCCATTCCCCACTGCCCATTCCCCATTCCCCACTCCCCACTCCCTACTTTTAAAGATTATGCATCGTACAAATGCCACATCGGGAGGATGGAATCCTCAGTCGGAAGGTATAATTTTTCTAGAACAAACTCCAGCACCTTTAGTGTTTCTGACGGCTGCTGATACCGATATTCAAACTTTGGCAGCCGCAGCAGCCAATTTACCGGCAACATTTCCTCAATTTAGAGCCGCTAACTTGTTGCAATTGCAGCAACAAATAACTATTGACGCTTATGCCGAGCAAGTTTTAGAACTTGCCCAAGTAATTATTCTACGCTTAATAGGAGGACGTTCCTACTGGAGTTATGGGTTGGAAGTGGTGCAGGAAATTGTGCAACGTAGTGGTAAAACCCTAATTGTCATCTCAGGGGACGACACTCTTGATCCTGATTTAATCTCCCACTCTACCTTGCCTTTGAGTACCGTTCATCAGGTGTGGCGCTACTTCAACGAAGGCGGCGTGGAAAATATTGTCAACGCCCTCCTGTTTATCGCCGATACTTGCTTGTTAACTTCATTCAATCCCCCACCACCGCAAGTGGTTCCTCGTGTGGGGTTGTATAAAGGGGAGTGGGGAGTGGGGAGTGGTGAGTGGGGTTCTTCCCTACTCCCTACTCCCTACTCCCCACTCCCCAAAGTTGGTATTCTCTTCTACCGTGCACATTATCTGGCGAGGAACACCAAAGTCATTGATGCTTTGTGTGCAGCCTTAGCAAAGCGAAATTTAGAACCAGTACCAGTGTTTGTCTCTTCTTTACGTGAAGCTGATGTGCAAGCTGAATTGAGTCAGTTTTTCCAGCCCAAGGACTCTGGTGAGCAAATTGCACTGCTGCTGAATACAACCAGTTTTTCTTTAGCGCGGTTAGATACAGAAACACCCCAGGTCGATTTATGGCAAAAATTGGATGTGCCGGTGTTGCAGGTGATCCACAGCAGCGGATCGGTTGAGGAGTGGGAGTCACAGTTTCAAGGGCTTTCACCGCGCGATATAGCGATAAATGTGGCGTTACCAGAAGTGGATGGGCGAATTATTACTCGCGCTGTGTCTTTTAAGACAGTGCAATCCCGCAATTCTAATTTAGAAACTGATGTGGTGGTTTATGAACCAGTGAGCGATCGCATTGATTTTGTCACCGATCTTGCAGCCAATTGGGTGCGCTTGCGCTCAAAATCACCACAAGAACGCCGCGTCGCCCTGATTTTGGCAAATTACCCCACCCGCGATGGACGTATCGCCAATGGTGTGGGACTGGATACGCCAGCTAGTTGTGTCGAAATCCTCAAGGCTTTGGAGTTGGCTGGGTATCAGGTAGAAAATTTACCTGATACTGGGTATGAGTTGATTCAACGCTTGACTGCTGGGGTGACGAATGACCCTGAAGGTAGGGAGTTGCGTACTGTGGG
Source organism: Stigonema sp. (assembly GCA_965249805.1). GTDB lineage: Bacteria > Cyanobacteriota > Cyanobacteriia > Cyanobacteriales > Nostocaceae > Stigonema. Next base: position 270,018 of record CBDFMX010000002.1, on the reverse strand, counting down.
ACAGAGTGTTTCTTCGGAGGAGTATGAAGAGTATTTTGCTACTTTGCCGGAGGGAGTCAGGCAGGGTATTGGTGGGCGTTGGGGAGCAACGGATTCGGCAACGGATGAGATAACGGATGTAACGGATAATTTAACTGTAGGACTACGAGATAACGCATCCGCTACATCCGTTACAAAATCCGTTGCGGGGATTCAGTTGGGTAATGTGTTTGTGGGAATTCAGCCCTCAAGAGGCTATGATGTTGACCCTAGTTTGAATTATCATGCACCAGATTTGGAGCCAACACATGCTTATTTAGCTTTTTATTACTGGGTAAGGAAATGTTTTGGTGCTGATGCTGTGATTCATGTGGGGAAACATGGAAATTTAGAATGGCTACCTGGTAAAAGTGTGGCTTTATCTAATAATTGTTATCCAGAGGTGGCTTTGGGATCGCTTCCCCACTTGTATCCTTTTATTGTTAATGACCCAGGTGAAGGTTCACAAGCAAAGCGTCGTGCTCAAGCAGTGATTTTGGATCACTTGACGCCGCCAATGACTCGTGCGGAACTCTACGGTCCTTTACAAAAGTTGGAAAATTTAATTGATGAGTATTATGAGGCTGAGAGTTTAGATCCACAACGGTTACCAGTTATTTGTGAGCGTATACGGGAGTTGGTCGCCCAAGAAAATCTTCATCTTGATTTGGGATTAGCTAATGCTTCATTGCTAATTGCTAATAGCAATCAACAATTAGCAATTAACAATCAACAATTACCAATTAGCAATCAACAATTAGCAATTAGCAATCAACAATTACCAATTAACAAGATGGATGGCTATCTTTGTGAATTAAAAGAAGCCCAAATCCGCGATGGGTTGCACATTTTTGGACAGTGTCCTCAAGGACGCCAGTTGCGGGATTTAATTGTGGCGATCGCTCGTCATCCTAATCGCAATTCATCAGGACTCACCCGCGCTTTAGCTCAAGATTTTGGCTTAGATTTTGACCCACTTACAGATGATTTCAGCACTCAGCTATCAGCAAAAGAATGTCAGGTTTTAGCTGAGAAACTTGGGTGTTCATGTCGCACTGTCGGCGATGCAGTTGAGGTATTGGAAGAATACGCCGCGTCCTTGGTAGAACAACTCATCACCCCCCACTCCCCACTCCCCACTCCTCACTCCCCACTCCCCAACGCCAGTCGCCTCAACGGGGGGAACCCCCGCACGGCGCTGGCTCCTCCCCACTCCCCACTCCCCACCGTTCTCAACTGGATAAGTTCGAGTCTCCTTCCGGCTGTGGAACAAACTTACCAAGAAATTAGTCATTTATTACGAGGGCTGGATGGCTGTTATGTCGAGAGTGGTCCTGCAGGTTCACCCACGCGCGGACGTCCGGAAGTTCTACCAACTGGTAAAAACTTTTACTCTGTTGATATTCGCGCTATTCCAACAGAAACTGCTTGGAGTGTAGGTAGAAAAGCAGCTGAAACATTAATCGAATGTTATACCCAAAAAAATGGCGAGTATCCAAAAACACTAGGTTTATCATTGTGGGGAACGGCTACAATGCGAACTGGGGGAGATGATATTGCTGAGGCGTTGGCTTTACTTGGTGTGCAACCTGTGTGGGATGGTGCAGCGCGGCGGGTGGTAGATTTTGAAATTTTGCCACTAAGGGTAGTGGGACGTCCCCGTGTAGATGTAACGTTGCGTATTTCAGGTTTCTTTCGAGACGCTTTTCCCAACTTAATTGACTTATTTGATTCTGCAGTCATAGCAGTGGCGGCGTTGGATGAACCGCCAGAACAAAACCCCTTAGCAAAGCAAGTTCGCCAAGAAACCGAGTTTTGGACAAGATCGGGTTTGAGTTTACTTGAGGCTACAGTGCGATCGCGCTATCGCATCTTTGGTTCTAAAGGAGGTGCTTACGGTGCTGGACTCCAAGGCTTAATTGAATCCCAAAACTGGACAGATGACCAAGATTTAGCTCGTGCTTACATCAACTGGAGTTGCTACGCCTATACCTCAGAGAGGGGAGTGGGGAATGGGGAATGGGGAGTAGGGGGAGTAGGGGGAGTAGGGGGAGTAGGGGGAGTAGGGGGAGTAGGGGGAGTAGGGGAAGTAGGAGGAGTAATTTCTCCCCCCACTTCCTCATCTTCCCCCACTCCCCACTCCCCACTCCCCACTCCCCACTCCCCACTCCCCACTCCCCACTCCCCAGTTGCGGCACCCGAAGCCTTCTCACAGCGATTGCAGAACATGCAGATTGTGCTGCACAACCAAGATAACCGCGAACACGATTTGCTCGATTCTGATGATTATTACCAATTTCAGGGTGGTTTAACAGCAGCAGTACGTGCTGTACAAGGAAAAAATCCCGAAACATATTTTGGTGATAATTCCATTCCAGAAAAACCACGAGTCCGCCAACTGAAAGAAGAAATTGCACGGGTGTATCGTTCGCGTGTAGTTAATCCTAAGTGGATTGCTGGAGTGATGCGCCACGGTTATAAAGGTGCATTTGAAATGGCGGCGACAGTGGATTATCTATTCGCATACGATGCGACAGCAAAATGTGTGGAAGATCATATGTACGAAGGGATAGCACAGGCATATTTATTTGATTCAGTTGTCGCACAATTTATCGAACATAATAACCCGTGGGCTTTGCGTGATATTGCTGAGAGATTATTAGAAGCAAATCAACGCGGTTTATGGCAGGATATAAATATAAAAACACTGGAAAATTTGCGAAACTTAGTTCATCAAGCTGAAGCAGCGATTGAAGAAAAATCAGTGGTGTAGAAAAAAATTATGGACTCTCTTGCGTATTTTCACGTAGCTTCGGACTACGAAGACTGCCCACCAAATGAATTGGTGTCCCTGAGCTGTTTGTTAAAAAATGCAGCAGCACCGGACTGGAATCGGCTTTCGAGTAAGGCTTGGAGGTATATGCTACCTCTTGCCATCACCTTATCAGTACTTAGTTTTGTAAGTAACGCTTTAGCACTTGAAAGAGGCGATCAAGGTCCTTCCGTTAGAAGTTTACAACATAAGTTGAAAACGGCAGGATTCTATCAAGCTCCCATTACCCAAGTCTATGACGCTCGTACAGAAGATGCGGTTCGTCGTTTCCAAAGTGCTGCTGGCTTAGACACTAGCGGCATTGCTGGCGCAGCAACTGTGCAGAAGTTAGAGAACTGGCGTTATAGCCATGCTCTTGGTTACCAAGACAGAAACCCTAATTGGCAACTAGCTGAAATTTCTGAAACCAAAAGACCCAGTCCTGAAAGTTTCACAACTAGCTACCACCGCCATTCTGATTTCCTGAAGAAGGGAGATGAAGGTGAAGATGTCAGATCTTTACAAGAAAGATTGCGAGTGGCAGGTTTTTATTACGGTAACTCAACTGGAATATTTGGTCCGATTACCGAAGAAGCGGTGAAGCAGTTCCAAGAGGCTTACAAATTAAATGTTGATGGCGTTGTCGGACCAGTAACACTAAGAAAATTGCCGCCTGCTGGTGTTGGCTATGGAGAAGAAACTCCACACGCGCATATTGATGGAGATAAACTGCACTTAGGCGATCGCGGTGAAGCAGTTAGAGTTCTTCAGGAACAGTTGATTAAAGCAGCATATTTGCAGGGAGAGCCAAATGGGTACTATGGGCCCTATACGGCAGATGCTGTACGGCGTTTTCAGGAAGCTAATCACTTGACAGTCAGTGGAGTTGCTGGTCCAACCACCCGCGCCAAATTGTACACCATGGTTAATACTACTTCCGAAAAAAATCAGTTTGATGTTCTAGAAATACAAAGACGACTCAGAGAACGGGGTTTCTACAAAGGTCCTCTCAATGGTGTTCTGGGGGATCAAACCAAAAAAGCGATTAAACAAGCCCAAGAATTTTACGGCATTAGCCTGAGTGACGTTAAAAGCGGACGCTATTAGCATGACTCTTTATTCTCTGGACAGTTCTCATGCATCTTTGTTACCTCCCATGACAGCAAGTTGGAACCTGCTCAAAAATTCCTTTGCAGTTGTTGATGGGAGCATCTCCCTCAATCACCCAAGTGCTATAGGGGCATTAGTGCCCGTTGGCACTTGGGACAAACTGCATGAATTGTCAGTTGACAGTCAAGCAGCTGATAACCTTCTTTTTGGGCAGTTTTTGCGCCAATTTTTAAGATAGAGTCGTTTTTGAACTCAATGGTCGTGTTGCACCTGACGCAAATTAGGTGATGGTGGTGATGGGGGTATGGCTGGTTGAGTTCATAATGTTTATGTCCCTCTCCCAGTTCTAGTTCCCTTAAAATCCCCATCCGTGCCATCAACTTCAAAGTTCTATAGATAGTGGAAAGGCTAATTCCTTCTCCTTTTACTTCTAGCCTCTGGTAAAGATCCTCAGCACTCAGATGTTCTCCTTGTGGAAGCTCTTGAAAAATATGTAGAATTATTTGTCGCTGGGGGGTTAGACGCCATCCGCGTTCGTTTAGTTCTGCCCTGAGTGAAGTTGCTGTGTATACAGTCATAGTAGTTTTTCTCAACAAAGCCTGTTAGTTGCGAATATAGCAAAAGTTTAGCTCAATTTGCAATAATCATACTCTGTTGAGAATAATTACTTAGGGAGGGATTGTTAGTTGTTGGTGGTTGGTTGTTAGTTGTTAGTGGTTAGTTGTTAGTTGTTGGTGGTTGGTGACGAGAGCGAGCAGTACGTCCAAAGTGTTTCCGGACGTAAGAAACTGCGGCGCGCCGACACGAGTGTTTCCAACCCTCTTGTCCTGCACTTGCCCCCGTATAAGCGCCTTGGCTCCGGAGTAGGCGACTGCAAACCCGTTGGGTGGTTATTTTTCTACTAACAACTAACCACTACCCACTAACAACTAACCACTACCCACTAACAACTAACCACTAACAACTAACAACTACCCATTAGCTAAGTGATTCCAAGTAGTCGCGGATCAGGTTGCGGCGCTTGGGTTGACGCAGCTTTTGCAAGGCTTTGGATTCAATTTGCCGCACTCTTTCCCGCGATAAGTCGAGAGCACGTCCAATTTCTGCTAGTGAGTAAGGATGACCATCTGCCAAACCAAAGCGCATCAATATAACATCGCGTTCACGGCTCGTTAAATCTGCCAAAAGATTCTGCAAGTCTTTTTGTAAAGATTCGCGCATTAACATTTCTTCTGGCGTTACACTATCGGTTTCGAGTAATTCGCCTAACTCTGTATCTTTATCCTTTCCTACCTTGGTTTCTAAAGAAACAGAGCGAGGTACTCGTAACAAAACTTCCCGCACTTGAGCTGGGGTCATATCTAACTCTAGAGCAAGGTCTTCTAGAGTCGGAGTGCGACCTTTTTCTTGGGCAATTTTGCGCTGAGCTTTTTTAATTTTGTTCAGCTTTTCTGTAATGTGAACTGGGAGGCGAATTGTGCGGCTACTCGTGGCGATCGCCCGTGTAATTCCCTGACGAATCCACCAGTAAGCGTAGGTGCTAAAGCGATAACCCTTTGTTGGATCAAACTTTTCGACGGCTCGTTCTAAACCTAGAGTGCCTTCTTGAACTAAATCCAACAATTCTAGACCGCGATTTTGATACTTCTTGGCAACAGATACGACTAGGCGAAGATTCGCCTTGATCATGTGTTCTTTTGCCTGTTGTCCGTCGCTCTGAATTTGCTCCAGTTCTTCGACCTTCAACTTGGCAATCTCAGCCCAACGCCGTTTCCCTTGTGATAATATTTGCTTTAGTTCTAACACTTCTACATCAGCAGCACGAGCCCACCGTTCAAAAGAAGGACGATGTCCCAGCCCACATGCCAGACGCTCTTGAGTTTCAATGACTCGAAAATAAAGTGCAATGACTTCTTCTTCTCCTTGTTTGGCAGCATTTGCCAAAATGATCCGCATCCGCAAGTAGCGCTGGACTTTTTGAGCTTCTGAAACTTCTTCATCTCGCCCCAACAAACGAACACGGCCAATTTCCTGAAGATACAAACGTACCAGATCTGTACTGCGACGGTTAGGGCTTGCAGCAAAACTAGCCGGGTCAGTAGAAGCCATTTCTAGATCATCTAGATCATCAACTATCGGCAATTCATTCTCATCAATTGTGAGATCCTCCTCAAAGACCTGGCTAGATTGTTTGACATCGTAAGCGGCATCTGCAAAAAAAGATGTTGCTGGCATAAAGATCGTCCCAATGGCTCCAGGTAACAATAGAATACGGTCAGCTAATCAACTGTTGCTATTGTTCCCGTGATTAACGAGGAACTAACATCACGGTTAATAGATTTTTGAAAAAAACCTGTCTGGTTTTATTTGACAGAGTTTCCCCGACTCGAATAGCTGAGGTCAGCTGACTGGATTGAACCAATAGCTATTCAAATGCACAGATCTGCGTTATATTACAAACTATTTAGTCAAGATTTACACCTTGATAAGTCTTAAATGTGAAGCTCATACGTATAAACATATACTGGCTAAAATTCATTACGGAATTTTTCGCTCACAAGTTTTTTGCTGCTAAACCCCTGACTGTACGTAGTACTCTGTTACACATTTTTTTTCGTCGCTATACTATCGAGGATCTCCCTACACATCCTCGGTTTATCCTCACTGCACCCGCGATGTAAATGGAATAACCAAAGCCTGAACCAAAAGTCTGTGGCAGCAGATTGCAACGCTATCGATCAGGACGCGAGACGGTTCAGGTGTGACGGGACTATAGTACCCAGGGCACTCAAATGTCAAAACATTGAAGTTCTGGGTAACCATACTCATATCTACATGACTATCTAGATGCTTTCCTGAAGATTTAGGAATTTTTCTCAATGATTATTGGGAATGGTTAGTGGTTAGTGGTTAGTGGTTAGTGGTTAGTCGTTAGTCGTTAGTGGTTAGTGGTTAGTGGTTAGTGGTTAGTGGTTAGTCGTTACTAGTGAGCCAACAACTAACAACCCAACGGGAGCGCAGTCCCCTAGTAGCGGGAAACACTCGTGTCGGCTCAATAACAACTAACAACTAACAACTAACAACTAACCACTAACGACTAACGACTAACAACTAACATCAGGAGTTGAAAACTCTGGCTTGATGTCTCGTAGCATCAATTCTAAGAGTGCTTGTCGGGGTGTGAGTTCATTTTGGAGTAAGCGATGAACTTGCTCGGTAATCGGCATAGAGATATATTCCTGCTTAGCCCGCTGTACTAAAACCTGTGTCGTATTAATTCCCTCAGCGGTTCCTTCGAGATAGTTAAGAATTTCTGTGAGTGTTTTGCCACAAGCGAGTTGGTAGCCAACTTGGTAATTGCGACTTAAGGGGCTGTTACAAGTTGCGAGCAAGTCGCCAAGACCAGATAAACCGTAAAATGTTTCCATCTTCGCACCCCAGTGAACACCAATGCGAACCATTTCTGTGAGACCACGAGTGACGAGGGCGGCTTTGGCATTGGTTCCGAGTTGCAAGCCATCACACACACCAGCGGCGATCGCCACCACATTTTTCAGCGTTCCCCCCAGTTCCACTCCCAAAGGATCGGGATTGGTATAAACCCGGAAACGATGAGAAGAAAACACAACTTGTACTAACTCTGCAGCAGTGGTCATGCTGCTAGCAACTACCGTTGCTGCTGGTAATGACCTTTGAATTTCCTGAGATAAATTGGGTCCAGAGAGGACAACTACCGGATGCTGAGGGAATGTTGTTTGCCAAATTTGCGCAGGAGTGCAGGTAGTTTCCGGATCTAAGCCTTTGGTCGCCGTGACAAAAATTGTCTCAGGAGAAACAGGTAAAGATTTGACTTGAGAAGCAACGCTGCTTACACCCTTCATTGAAATAGCTGAAAGGATAATATCCGCATCTTCGATCGCCGCCGCCAGCGTTTGGGAACCTCGGCGCGACCACACGCGCACCCGATGACCATTCGCCGCTGCCAAAGTTGCTAAAGCTGCTCCCCAAGCACCCGCGCCCAAAATGGCTACGGATTTTAAATTTTGGATTTTGGATTTTGGATTCATTTTCATAGGGAGTAGGGAGTGGGGAATAGGGAGTAGGGAATTTCCCCACTCCCCACTCCCCACTCCCCACTCCCCTTTCTAAAATTGACTGCGGGGATAACGTTCCATTAATTCCCTCACTTGCTCTGCATGATATGAGCTTCTTGTCAAGGGTGAAGAAACAACTTGTAAAAATCCGAGTTCTTCACCGAATGCCTTCCAAGCGGCAAATTGCTCTGGGTGGATAAATTGATTCACTTGCAAGTGTTTTTGACTGGGTTGGAGGTATTGCCCAATTGTCAAAATATCACAATCCACTGCTCGTAAATCCTGCATAACTTGGCGAATTTCCGCATCGGTTTCGCCAAGTCCGACCATAATACCGGATTTTGTGTATATCCAAGGTGCAAAGGAGTGCGATCGCTTTAACAATTCCATTGTCCGCTCATAGTTACCTTGGGGACGCACCCGCCGATACAAACGTGGAACCGTTTCTGTATTGTGGTTGAGGACTTCTGGTTGTGCTTGGAGAATCAATTTCAGTGCATCCCAGTTACTACACAAGTCAGGAATCAGTACCTCAATTGTTGTTTGGGGAGAGATAGTGCGAACAGCTTCAATACATCGGACAAACTGCAACGCACCACCATCTGGTAAATCATCTCGATTCACGGAAGTAATCACCACATGATTAAGTTTCATGCGGCGTACAGCTTCTGCCAGTCGTGCTGGTTCTGTAGAATCTAGGGGTTGAGGTTTTTTCTCAAAGTCAATATCGCAGTAGGGACAGGCGCGTGTACAAGCAGGTCCCATAATCAAAAACGTCGCAGTACCAGCTTGGAAGCACTCACCTATATTCGGACAGGACGCTTCCTCACAAACCGTGTTGAGGGCTAAATCCCGCAAAATTTCTTTAACGTTACCAACGCGCTCCCACTGTGGCGCTTTTACCCGCAACCAGTCTGGTTTTACAGTCACAATCCGCTTTTACCACTATATATATACAACGTTTATGCTAGCAAGCTTTTTGGGGAGTGGGGAGTAGGGAGTGGGGAGTGGGGAGTGGGGGGAGTAGGGGGAGTAGGGGGAGATGAGGAGGATGAGGGGGATGAGGAGGATGAGGAGGATGTGGGGTATGAAGAGGATGTTGTCAATGTTGTCAATGTTGCTCCCTCATCTCCCCCTACTCCCCACTCCCTACTCCCCCTACTCTCCACTCCCTACTCCCCCTACTCCCCATTCCCCACTCCCCACTCCCCATTTTCAACATAGTTGTGATATCCTTATATTGGCATGATTACGCCGGGATGTAGCGCAGCTTGGTAGCGCACTTCGTTCGGGACGAAGGGGCCGCTGGTTCGAATCCAGTCATCCCGATTTTGATTGTTGAGTCTCAGGAACTTCCAAAGAATAAATTATCTAACTATTTCTTGTGGGATGGGCATCCTGCCCGTCCTATGAACTGGGCGGGCAGGATGCCCAACGCCCTTACGGGCGTCGGAAACACTCATAATGCGCGCTGGCTCCCCCACAATATTGGATAATTTATTTGTTGGAGCTCCCTCAGATTAAATGTCTAAGATATCCAGTGCTTACACAGCAACTCAGCCTGTTGCAAAACGGTCGTAGTTGCCTTTTCCTGTTTATCAGGAGGATAGCCGTATTTCTTCAGTAGCCTTTTAACCGTTACCCGCAGCTTTGCCCGCACCCCTTCTTTCATCGTCCAGTCAATAGTCACGTTGTTCCTGATTGCCTGTACTAGATCCTGGGCGATCGCCTTCAGGGTCGCATCTCCTAACTCTAGTACAGCGCTGTCATTCACGAACAGGGCATCGTAGAATGCTAACTCATCTTCTGTTAGCCCCAAATCTTCGCCACGGCTTTGCGCTTGGCGAATTTCCTTGGCAAGTTCGATCAGTTCGGCAATCACCTGGGCGGCTTCGATTGATCGGTTTTGATATCGTTTGATGGTATTTTCCAGCATCTCGCTGAAGGTGCGAGATTGAACCAGGTTCTGGCGCGATCGCGTTTTAATCTCATCGTTAAGCAGCTTTCGCAAAACTTCCAATGCCAGGTTTTTCTCGGGTAAGCCACGTACTTCTTCGAGAAATTCGTCGGAAAGAATCGAAATATCAGGATTCTTCAAGCCCGCCGCCGCAAAAATATCAATCACTTCCTCGGAAGCAACGGCTTTGGAGATTATCTGACGGACGGCGGTATCCAAATCCTCAGAACTGCGGTGATCTCTGGTGGTATGTTTGCTAAGTGCTACCTTGATTGCCTGAAAAAAGCCCACTTGATCCCGAATGGCGATCGCTTCATCTATACTGCTTACCAAGGCAAAGGCTTTGCCCAGTTCACTGACAGCCTTGATGTAACGGTTTTTGCCATCCGACAAACTGAGAACGAAATCCATCGCCGCCGGAATCACAGCAAGGCGATCGCTGGGGCTACCCGTGAAAAAGGGGGAGTAATCGAAACCGTGGTAAATAGCCCCGACAACTTCGTATTTCTCCTGAAGGATGGCAAGGGCTGTTTCCGTGGGGATGCCCGTTTCTCCTCGATCGCTTTCGGTGTAATTTTTCAGGGCTTGTTTGAGTTGGTCGGCAATACCCAGATAATCTACGATCAGCCCGCCTGGTTTATCCTTGAAAACGCGATTGACACGGGCGATCGCCTGCATAAGTCCGTGTCCCTGCATCGGTTTATCAACATACAGCGTATGCAAGCAAGGTGCATCAAAGCCTGTCAGCCACATATCCCGCACGATCACCAGTTTCATCGCAGCACTGGGTGTCTTGAAGCGTTTGGCAAGATCGTGGCGGCGTTTTTTATTGCGGATGTGGGGTTGCATAATTTGGTCATCGGCAGCCGAACCTGTCATCACCACCTTGATCGTTCCTCGATCATCGTCATCGTGATGCCAGTCGCGACGCAATTTGACGATCGCATTGTAGAGTTCGACGCAAATGCGGCGACTCATGCAAACGATCATCGCTTTCCCGAACATTGCCGAATGGCGGTTTTCAAAGTGACTCACGATATCCTGGGCGATCAGATTTACCCGTTCTTCTGCCCCTACCAGGGCTTCCAACCTCGCCCATTTGCTTTTCAGTTTCTCCTTGGTGTTCAGTTCCTCGTCTTCGGTAAGTTCTTCAAATTCGCTGTCAATGTGGGGGCGCTGTGATTCTGACAATTCGATCTTTGCCAGCCGTCCTTCGTAATAAATTTTCACGGTGGCTTCGTCTTCTACCGCCCTCTGAATATCATAAATATCAATATAATCCCCGAACACTGCAGGGGTATTTTTATCGGTCGTCTCTATCGGTGTTCCAGTAAACCCGATAAAGGAAGCACTGGGCAAGGCATCCCGAAGGTACTTAGCAAAACCGTAGGAGATATACGCCTCTTTGTTCTCTTGTTTTCCTACCTGATAGGAATTGCTAGAGGATTCCGCTGCCACCGGAGAAGACTGGCGACGCTTCCCCATCGGGTAAACGTTATCAGTTTTCGCTGCTGTTCCAGATTTGATCGCCACGCGTGCATTCAGCCCGTACTGGCTACGGTGCGCCTCGTCGGCAATGAAAATGATGTTACGGCGATCGCTGAGTTGGGGATACTGTTCGCCTAGTTCGGCTGAGAATTTCTGAATGGTGGTAAACACAATTCCACCAGAAGCCACCTGTAGCAGTTCCTTAAGGTGTTGGCGATCGTCCGCCTGAACGGGAATCTGGCGCAGCAAATCAGCGCAATTCGAGAAGGTGTTGAAAAGTTGATCGTCTAAATCGTTGCGATCGGTGAGGACAACCAGCGTCGGATTGGAGAGTGCGGGATGCTGTACGATTTTTCCGGCATAGAAAGCCATTGTCAGGCTTTTACCGCTTCCTTGCGTATGCCAAACCACTCCGACTTTCCTGTCTCCTTTGGCATCGGTGGCTTGCAACGTCGCGGCGATCGCCTTGTTGACGGCATGATACTGATGGTAGCCAGCCATTTTTTTGATGATAGTATAATTCTCGGTTTCAAAGATGATAAAATAGCGAAGGATATCGAGAATGCGCTGTTTGGGAAAGACACCCTTGATCAGCGTTTCCAGTTCTGCTATGGCTTTTTGGGCAATTTTCTGCCCGTCGATGGTGCGCCAAGGCATGAAGCGTTCCCAGTCCGCTGTGAGTGTGCCGACTCTAGCTTCTGTGCCATTGGAAGCAACGAGAATTTCGTTGTAGAAGAATAGGCAGGGAATCTCTTTCTTGTAGGTCTGAAGCTGGTTGAATGCGCCTTTGATGGTGGCGTTTTCTTCCACGGCGTTTTTCAGTTCGATGACGGCGATCGGCAAGCCGTTAATAAAAACCACAATATCGGGACGGCGGTGATTTTTGTTCTCGATGACAGTGAACTGGTTTACTGCTAGCCAGTTGTTGTTATCGGGATTTTGCTCGTCTATCAGCCAGACTATATCGTATTTGGTGTAGCCTTCTTCGGCTTGATATTCAACATCTACGCCATCGGTGAGATATTTGTGAAAGCGACGGTTGTTTTCATAGAGGCTTGGGGTTTCAGTTTGGGTGACTTTGCGGATGGCATCCTGAATTGCATCGGCAGGAATATCAGGGTTGATGGTTTCTATGGCGGTTTTGAGGCGATCGCGCAAAACAACTTCGGCGTAGGTTTGGCGTTCGGAATTCGGTTCTTCTGGGGCAATTTCCGAGGCGTTAAGGATGCTGTACCCTAGTGCATCGAACCATTTGAGAGTTGCTTGTTCAACAATAGACTCGGTAAATCGACTCACGCCGCTTCCCTCACGATTTTTTCGGCTTCCTTAACGCGGATTTCGCCTGATATTAGTTTTGGGAGAAGAGTATCGCGTATAGCCGATAGCTGGCTAGATTCAAGACTAGTAGGAATGCTTTTTTGCAGTAATGGCATCATTGTTTTATCCATTACTTGCAAAATATTTTCTGGCGGTATTATTACTAATGCTTCAGATAGGTGATGCCTCTGAATATGACCCATTGTTGTTGCCTTACTTGCAGCGATAGCTTGAAAAACAGGCAAATAGTGATTTACCCACTGGTAGTAAAACCATTTAGGATAATATTTTGATGTCACCTTGAATAAATGCTGATTTAAGGCTCCTTTTCCTCCACACCAAATACAAACTGTAAGGCTACCCGACCAAGAAAACAATACATCTCCACTTTGAATAATGTATTCTTTTGGAATGTCCATGCTTGCTTTTCCACTTGATCCGGTTACGCCTCTGCGTAGTTCAGCAATTTTGATGACGGACAAATAATCATCTCCATTAGGAGGATATTTTTGAAGTGCTAAACCATTCAAAAAATTAGCTACGTCATCGAAAGGTTTAACTGTCCACCCCTTCGGAATCATCCCCAAAGGTGAATCTTCAAACGCATCAGGAAATAATGCTGCCGTCGCCGCATCCATCCCTGCTGGCTGTCTACCCTCCATCTTGGCGCGAACGGGGTCAAAATCAACAAACCACGATTTAAAGATTGCCCTTGCTTGCGCCTCCAGCGTGCGCTTCATCTGCTGGTTCAGTTCGATTTTGTCGTCGAGTGAGGAGAGAATGCGGGCGATCGCTTTTTGTTCTACAAAATCAACAATTTGGCAAGATAAACGTCCTGCATATTCCCAACTGGCACGAGGCATTCTTGCTCCTTCTGCACCAGCCATAGAATGATTGATAAAATCTTCGGATGCCATCCAGTAAAAAAGAAACTTCTGATCTACTCCTTTTTTTGCTCGAATAACCCAGATATCTGTTGAAGAGATACCATCAAACGGAGCAATTATAAGTTTTCTAAAATATGGACGAAGTTTTCCAAAAAGGATATCACCTTTTTTGAATCTTGACTTGATGCTATTCACATCTTCAGCATATCCGTAATGTGATAAATGCAGCGTTCCTTCTTGGATATGTTCAAGCCCAATATATTTTTCACTTTTTACTAAACTTGGCTCAACAGTTTCTCTAATAAGTTGAGCCGCATTAGAAAAATAGAGAAAATTATTGCCTACATTCATACAATACCTCGCAAATTCTCTCTAATCTCCGCCTCCAACCTTGCTGACTCCTGAAACTGCACCTCTAACTTCCCTATTAAGCGCTGTATCTTCTCTTCAAACGGCTCATTATCATCTTCCGTTTCCTCAGCCCCTACATACCGCCCTGGTGTCAACACATAACCGTGACTCTTGATTTCCTCCAACGTGGCACTCTTACAAAAACCAGGGACATCTTCATAATTAAGAGTGTCTTTCTCTCCCCGCCACGCATGGTAGGTGTTGGCAATGCGAGTTATCTCATCCTCGGTCAACTCCCGATGCACGCGATCAATCAATACCCCCATCTTTCGCGCATCAATAAACAGGGTTTTGCCTTGCCGATGACGCAACTTGCTGTTCTTCTTACTGCGAGTCAAAAACCACAGACAGGCGGGAATCTGAGTGTTGTAGAATAGCTGCCCTGGCAAAGCCACCATGCAATCCACCAAGTCTGCTTCGATAATGGCTTTGCGAATCTCCCCTTCTCCTGACTGGTTGGAACTCATCGAACCGTTCGCCAAGACAAAGCCAGCAATGCCTGTGGGTGCTAGGTGATGGATCATGTGCTGCATCCAGGCATAGTTAGCGTTGCCCGTCGATGGGATGCCATATTGCCAGCGTACATCTTCCCGCACCCGTTCCCCGCCCCAATCACTGACATTGAACGGCGGGTTGGCGATGATATAGTCAGCTTTCAGGTCTTTGTGTCGGTCGTTGTGGAAAGTGTCGGCATGGTGTTCTCCCAAATTTCCTTCGATGCCCCGAATCGCCAGGTTCATCTTGCACAGTTTCCAGGTGGTGGGGTTAGATTCCTGCCCGTAAATGGAAATATCCCCAATTCGTCCGCCGTGCGCCAGAACAAACTTTTCTGACTGCACAAACATACCTCCCGAACCGCAACAGGGGTCATACACGCGCCCTTTGTAAGGTTTAAGCATGGATACCATTACCTCAACCACACAGCGCGGCGTATAAAATTGTCCTCCCAGTTTCCCTTCGGCACTAGCAAATTTACCCAGAAAATATTCATAGACGCGCCCCAGAATATCCTGAGAACGGCTGTCTTTGTCTCCCAGCCCGATTGTGCCTATGAGATCAATGAGTTCCCCCAGCAAGCGCTTATCCAGCGAGGGTTTCCCGTATTCCTTGGGCAGTACCCCTCTCAGAGACGGGTTTTCCTTCTCAATAGCACTCATGCCATCGTCAATCAGTTTGCCGATTTCTGGTGTCTTGGCTTGGTTTTGCAGAAATGACCAACGTGCCTCTTTAGGAACGTAAAAAATATTTTCTGCCGTGTATTCATCCCGATCTTCAGCGTCAGCATATTCATCGGCGGTTAACTTGGCGT
The DNA here is from genome assembly GCA_965249805.1 of Stigonema sp. Lineage (GTDB taxonomy): Bacteria > Cyanobacteriota > Cyanobacteriia > Cyanobacteriales > Nostocaceae > Stigonema. Next base: position 254,615 of record CBDFMX010000002.1, on the reverse strand, counting down.
GGCGTTCGCCAAACGCATCGGAAATGTACTTGAGGAAAACTAAACCGAGAACGATATGCTTGTATTCGGCGGCATCCATGTGACCGCGCAGCTTGTCGGCAGCCTGCCACAATTTTTCCTCAAAACCCAGCTTTGTACCGTTCGCGTTCTGTTTCGCCGTTTTCTTCTTCTCCAAGGGAATCCTCCACCAGCCAAAGGGCAAGCAAATAGCTTTTTATGTGCTTAGAATTCCCAAATTCAACAAAATAGTTAATATTCTGCCAAAAACTATTTATTTGGAGATAATTTCTGACGTTTAGCCATTTTCGCAAAAGGTAAAAAGCAATGTGAACATTCCCCTTGCGCCCAATTAGCAGGTATTGGGAAAGAAATTTCACAGTTTAGGCATTTTGATAACAGGCGCAACTGGTGGCGAACATCCTTCTCCTGTGGTCGCAGCTGCGCGAACGGATGAGCTTCGCTAACGCACTTCATTTTGTCATTACAGCAATTAGGGTAAATAGACCACATTGTAGGGGCACGGCAGTGCCGTGCCCCTACGGCAATCTACTGGGTAATAAACAGAAAACAGCTGTAATATGTCGTAATCCATGAAAAAAGACAGCTAATATGTCGGAAGAACCTGATTGAAGCGTACAATGCTTTATTATGAGAAAAGCCTTACCCGGTAACGCTTTTAGGGAATACCAAAAAATAAGTTATCCAATATTGTAGGGGAGCCAGCGCGCATGTTGTCGGTTTTCCCGACAGAGGCGACTGGCGCCCTTGCATCCTGCCCGCCCAGTTCCTAGGACGCAAGGATGCCCATCCCACAAGAAATAGTTGGAGATTTTTTTAATTGGAAGTCCCTTTGTCAACTTGGGGTAAGCTTAGAAATTTATTAATCATCACGATCAACAGGGTCAGTAAAGAATTTACTTTTTAAATCGGTTCTCATTGATCAAAATAATTGGTTTCTTTTCCCATAAGCTAATTGTCAATTAGTATAAATTTTTATATAAGTTTGTATGTTTTATGCTTCAAACGAATAGACGGTAAATTAGTTCATCAGATTGTTTTCCTTTGATAAATTCTGCATTCTTATTCACTTGATATAACTCAAGTCCAAGTTTCTCAATTACTTTACGGGAGGCTATATTTTGCTCGTTAACTGATGCGTGTAGTGTGAATGAACTGAAGCGCTGTTTTGCTTTGGTAAGGGCTAAGGAGCAATAAGTAGAAGCATATCCTTGGTTCTGAAAATCAACGAATGTCATGAAGCCAATCTCAGCATATCCATCTTCAAATAGACCTATTTCGACAACACCTACATGTTGGCGTCGAAAGTTTGTGGCTACCCATTTTAGCCAGATCATTGTGTCGTTGTCAGGTGATTTTTCTAGGGCAGCAAACTTGAACTTACGAGTAGTTTCTGCGAGGGTTGGAATAGGATCCTCAAGATATTCATACAATCGTGAATCACTTAGATAGGGATATAGAGTTTCAGCATGTTGTTCTGTCACTTTTTCCAAGTATAAATTTACTGCATCTAATCCCATAATTTTTATCTACATCTAACGGTACTGTGTAGCTCTAGCTAACGAAGGCGGTGGATATCTGGTTTTGGGCGTAACCGACAAGCCCCCGCGTCGAGTCGTAGGTTCCCAAGCTTTTCCATCCCCAACCGCCCTCAACGAGATCAAAGCCCGCATTAAGATTTTCTAGCGACGGGCGCTTCAGTAATGATCGAGATGTACAGCGATCGCATTGAGATATCTAATCCAGGCATCCCGCCCATTCAGGTGGAGCGCTTTATTGATGAATATCGCTCCCGCAACGAACAACTTGCCGACCTAATGCGACGTTTCGGGATATGTGAAGAAAAAGGCAGTGGCATTGACAAAGTTGTAAGTGAAGCAGAGGTGTTTCAACTACCCGCACCAGACTTTCGAGTGGGTGAGACACGCACGACAGCAGTACTGTTTGCCCATCAAGATTTTGCCGATATGAGCAAACCAGACCGAATACGAGCCTGCTACCAACATTGTTGCCTGTTGTACGTCAGCAATCAACGCATGTCTAACCAAACTCTACGGGATCGTTTTCGTCTAAGTGAGTCAAAGACAGCAACCGTTTCTCTGATTATAGGAGCTACCAAAGAAGCTGGCTTGATCAAGGCAGACGAATCCGAATCAACCTCTACCCGCTATGCTCGCTATCTCCCTTTTTGGGCATAAAAGTGTTTTAACGCAAACCTGTATGAGTAACCATCCTCGCCTGAAACCCTTTCAGAACAAGCATAAAAGTGTTTTAACGCAAACCTGTATGAGTAACCATCCTCGCCTGAAACCCTTTCAGAATAAACAAAAAAGTGTTTTAACGCAAACCTATATGAGTAACCATCCTCGCCTGAAACCCTTTCAGAATAAACAAAAAAGTGTTTTAACGCAAATTGATGCAAGCGAAATATGAACGAAGCTGACCCCCTCGATCCACAGATTGCCCCCATATTCCAAGGTGCAGGGCAAACCAATACTACGTAGGTTTTGGATTTGTGGTGGGAAATTAATGTGTGTAGAGACGCGACGCCATAAAGCTTGGTGCAGTCGCCGGGGCGCGGGAAACCCCTCCGGGAACGCCTGTTGCCTCTGTCGGGAAACCGAAATTCAGCACTGGTCTCACCGCCTGCAGCGCTGCAACACCTGTCGCCTACTCTGGAGCCAGTGCGCCTATACGGGTAACGCGATCGCAGGCAACTGGCGTCGGAAACACTCATGAGAGCGCACCGCGAGAATTTCGCGTCTCTACATAGGTTGACGGTTGATAATTTATCTCAGCCCTTGCAGTATTGCAGGGCAAACCCTCTTTCACGAAAAATTATGACTTTTGTTCGACCTGCAGCGAACAGGGCTGGACTCACCGCCTGCGCGGACTAATTATAGCCTGCGGAGGCAGGCTTTGTTCGTGTAGCCGAGGCGGCGCGAATGACGGCTCTCCCTCCGTAGGCGACTGCCGTCCAGACTTCCAGTCTGAGGGCAATTTACAAAAATGGGATGCTCCCAAATGTTACTTACTCGCCCTCACACTAGCATCCTTGTGGATTTTAGCTATGAAAGGTGCTGGAATCTTTGCAATGAAGCGTTTCATTGAGGGTACTGCTTGAACAAATATTTCTGCCATCTCCATGGCTGACAAATTTTCTCAGTTTTTGAGCCACCTTGACAGGGCGCTTGTGGGCACTGCACTGCCCACCAAAACCTGAATGTGGTGGGCAGTGCCCACCCTACATGTATTTCTGGAATTTTCACAACTAACGCAGCACTGCCGTCGTCAATGGCGTAACAGGCTCAAGGGCTGGCATCCGACCCTGCACAACTGATAATTTAACCGTAGGTAGGTGCGGCAGAACGTACTCGCCAAACAATTTACACTCTTCAATTAGAGGATAACCTGACAAGATGAACGCTCGGATGCCCATATCCATGTAACGATTCATCTTCTCAAGAATTTGGTCTGGTGTACCGACCAATGCCGCCCCACAGCCCGATCGCGCCCGACCAATTCCACCCCACAACAGTGGTTCCAGGTAATCATCAGTCGATTTTGCCCGGAACTCATCCTGTCGCAAAACTCCCAGCGATTTGTGATCTTGTGTGCGCTCTTTCAAGTTAAAGCGTTGGGGATCAAATTTTGACATAATTTTCTGAGCGTAGGCGTGTGCTTCCTCAACGGTAGAGCGCACAATAACATGAACACGGAAGCCAAAATCAATCGAACGTCCATATTTAGCTGCCCTAGCGCTCATATCCTGCATGGTTGCGTAGATGCTTTCTTCTGGTTCGGGCCACATCAAGAACACATCGCAGTATTTCGCACACACTTCTTTCGACTCGGACGAAATGCCACCGAAATAAAGCAAGGGACCCCCATTTTGCTGATAGGGCTTCACCGGGTCGGTGCTAGTGAGTTTTACTTGATAGATTTCGCCTTCAAAATCAATACTTTCCTGGGTCCAAGCTTGTTTTAGGATGTCAATGGTTTCGGAGCATCGTTTGTAACGCAGTTCGGGGCTTTCGTTCACACCCGGCAGGTTGGAATTAATGATATTGATCGTCAGTCGGCCTGTGAGAATATGGTCAAGCGTAGCGATATGACGCGCCAGCATAGTTGGGAAGATTTCGCCCGTCCGCAAAGCTGCCAGCATATTGATCGTAGAGGTCTGTGGTCCCATAGCTCCAACAAACGGAATCACTTCCTGTCCAACAAGGTATGAAGTCGGCAGCAGTATATTGCCAAAGCCCATTTGTTCGGCAGTCAGCATAATATTACGGCAGTGTTCATAGTTGCTCCGGCGATCGCCATCCAGTACGCCTAAATATTGTGTATCGCCCCCGCAAAGGTCGTCAAACCAGGCAACTTCAGCGTTTCGGACATCGGTTCGGATGGCAACAGATTCTATCGGGAAGGTGAGCATTGCTTCGTGGTTCTGATCTGAATAATAAAAAACTATCTACTAGTTGCCCCAAAGCACAATTACTAGTGCTAGCATTATGTCTAGTAGTAATACTAGATGGCATGACGGAACGTATTCAACTTAACTTGCGACTGGATGGGAATCGAGAGCTATTTGAAGCCGTGAAAGCCGAGGCAGTAAAACAAGACACTAGTGTAAATAGCTTTGTGATCAATGCCCTGAAGACGGTCTTAGAGTGGCAAGATCTAGAATCCTCGGTACAATCTACACCCTCCTTAGAGACAATTATAGAGGCACTAATGCCTCGGCTAGACAACATGTTAGAAGAAAAACTGAATAGGAAGCTGGAAGAAAAAGTGGGGGAATCAGCCGCCTAAAAGATCATTCCCCAGCTTTTAGGCAGGACCAGGGGGTTTTGCAAGAAATCCAAGCAACTCATCGCCAAGAAGTTCAGCAGCTACAGGCTGAAAATGCGCGGTTGCAGGCACTTTTAGCAAGTATTGGGGCTACCGCCATAGACTATCGGGAGGTGCGCGATCGCGTCCTCGTTCGGTTCAAAGCCCAAAAATTGCGCAAGGAGTCCAAGTCTAGGTTCCAAGATTTACTTAATGCTTTTATTAAAGAATTGCCGACACCAGTATCCACACCCCCTACCACTGATAATCAACATCTAACTAGTGAGGCGTTAGGGTATGAAAATTACAGCTGGGATGAGTGGGCAAAGTTAGTAGAGCAAGCAGAACGAGTCAGAATAATTCGTAATTCGTAATTCGTAATTCGTAATTCGTAAGAATAACCCCAAAGTTGATGAGAGCGATCGCCATCTAAGTACGTATGCAAAAATATTTATGTCCGAAGCGAACGAAGTGAAGCCATCTCAAACCCTTGTGATTGCCTCATTCCGCTTCGCTTCATTCGCTTCGGACATTGTATATTTAATTTTGCATGACTACTTATGTGACGGTGTGCCACAAGAAGTTGCAATCATATAAAAGTAATGTACACCAAAGTAGTGCGATCGCATAAGTCAAAATTCTTACAGCACCTCGCCTCTTAAAAACTCTCAGCACAGAAGTGCGATCGCCTGAGCAAAACTCTTAGCACAGAAGTAGTGCAATCGCCTTCTTAAAACTCTTAGCACAAAAGTGCGTCCCACAAGCACTGATTTTCCAGTTGGCTAATTTGTCTTCCAATCAGTTTGGTAACGAATGTCTTGATTGTCAAGCGATAGCAAAATAATTTTTCTAATTCCATATAGCCATCCTAAATGATTCGTGAAAGCGGATAAACCCCAACGGGAAAGCCAGTCGCCGTGACAGTTAGAAACCAACTTGGCTGCGCTGGACTCACCGGTTTCTTAAAGAAACCGGGTTTATGAATCTAGGACTTACGCACTATACAAATTGATCATCATGTGTATAACGGAATTCGGTCGTTTCATCTCGTAGAATTGACCACATGGTAAGGGCGGGGATACCCCGCCCCTACGGTGAGTCCAGCCCTTGCAGCTTGTTTCACTCATTCAGGATCTGGCGTAAGCGTTGCGATCTTCGTAAGCGTTGCGATCTTCCGGTACTCCGGCGTCGGAACGAGCGTCACCCGAAGGGTCATATTCTGGTCTACCCAAATGAATATTGCGGCCGCACGGACGAAACCACCCCATACTTGACTAATTCTGTCAATGCGTAAGTCCTAGAATCTTTAAATTTTCAAAACTAATACTCTTCATGAAAACCAGAAGAATCAACTAAGGGCAGAAACCATGAAAACTAATCTAACAAACGACCATAATCCACTGTTGAAGTTGGTATTTAAGGGATTCATTTTTTACTGGCATTAGTAGGCTTTGCGATCGCCAAGGTAATAGATGACTCAAAATAAACCATGAAAACTAATCTAACAGACGATCGTAATCTGCTGTTAAAGTTGGGATCTAAGAGACTCACGTTAGAAAAGCTTAAGCTAGGGGAACACTTAAAGTAAGACTTTGTGTTGAAAACCTGAGTGGTGATTCATCCGGCGAACGCTGCAAACTACAAGGTTAAACAACAGGAGTGGTACGGATGCAGTTAAAAAGAGAATATGATTGCCAAAATACGCCGTCTTTATACTGAATGCCAAAACTGCCACAATCTTACTTACAAAGATTTACCGTACTGTAAACATTGTGGATATTTCCAAGATTCCAGCACTTTGTAATCTATGGTAATTTAATTTCTTCATTAATATAGATCGGGCGATCGCCTTTTCTTCCCAGCAAGCGATCGCTCCATCTCATTCACCATCTTCCACTGCTCCCAAAGCTTTCAGCCTAGTTTTCTGAGCTTCGTTTAAACCCGTGATCCCAGTAATATTCATACCTTCGTAAGGTCTATTAGCTCTTAAAGTTTTCAAACATTCACCTGTCTGAATATCCCAAAGCTTAATCGTCTCATCTTGACTACCACTCGCTAAAGTCGCACCTTCAGGACTGAAAACGACTGACCATACCCAACTAGTATGCCCCTGCAAGGTGAAAAGGCATTCACCAGTGTGGACATCCCACAACCTCACACTTTTGTCGTCACTGCCACTTGCCAGTAGGTTACCATTGAGACTGAAAGCGACTGACCTTACCCAACTAGTATGCCCCTGCAAGGTGAAAAGGCATCTGCCATCACGGGCATCCCACAATCTCACGGTTTGGTCTTCACTGCCACTCGCCAGTAGGTTACCATCGGGACTGAAAGCGACTGACCTGATCCAACTGGTATGTCCAAGCAAGGTGGAAAGGCATCTCCCATTACAGACATTCCACAACTTCACAGTTTGGTCTTCACTGGCACTTGCTAGCAGGTTACCATCCGGACTGAAGGCAACTGACTGTACCCGATTCTTATGTCCCCGCAACGTTAAGAGACATTCACCAGTGTGGACATCCCACAACTTCACGGTTTGGTCATCACTGGCACTTGCCAAGGTTCTACCTTGAGGATTAAAGGCAACTGACTGTACCCAACTGGTGTGTCCTGACAACGTGAGGAGGCACACACCCCTGTGGGCATCCCACAACTTCACAGTTTTGTCTTCACTGCTACTCGCCAAGGTACAATTATCCGGACTAAAGGCGACTGACCGCACCCAACTGGTATGCCCTTGCAAAGTTTTCAAGCATTTACCATCACTGACGGACCACAACTTCACAGTTTTGTCTTCACTGCTACAAGCCAAGGTGCGACCATCCGGACTAAAGGCGACTGACCGCGCCCAATTAGTATATCCTTGCAAAGTTTTTATAGACTTGCCAGTGTGGACATCCCACAACTTCACCGTTTGGTCTTCACTGCCACTCGCCAATAGGCTACCATCCGGACTGAAGGCGACTGACCTTACCCAATTGCTGTGTCCAAGCAACGTTTTCAGGCATTTACCATCACTGACGGACCACAACCTCACAGTTTTGTCTTCACTGCCACTTGCCAGTAGGTTGCCATCTGGACTGAAGGCGACTGACCATACCCAATTGGCATGTCCCTGCAACGTGAGGAGGCACTTACCATCACTGACAGACCACAGCTTCACAGTTTTGTCTTCACTGCCACTTGCCAGTAAGTTGCCATCTGGACTGAAGGCAACTGACCACACCGGACGAGTGTGCCCCTGCAAAGTTAAGAGAGACTTACCAGTATGGACATCCCATAACTTCAGGGTTTGGTCGTCACTGCCACTCGCCAATGTTTTACCTTGAGGACTGAAGGCAACTGACCACACCCAACTGATATGTCCCTGCAAAGTTTTGACGCACTGACCAGTCTGGACATCCCATAACTTCAGGGTTTGGTCGTCACTGCCACTTGCCAGTAGGCTGCCATCTGGACTGAAGGCAACTGACCTTACCCGACTAGTGTGTCCTTGGAGTGTTTTTATCCGCACACCAGTGTGGATATCCCATAACTTTACAGTTTGGTCGTCACTACCACTCGCCAGTAGGCTGCCATCCGGACTGAAAGCAACTGACCTGATCCACTTAGTATGCTCATCATAGTGAAAAAGTAGTTTACCATCCGCCACTTGGCACAAGTTAATTTGATTGTTTGTATCACCAGTAGCACAAAGCTTGCCATCGGGGCTAAATGCCACGGACAAAATAGGTCCTAATGTTGTCGTAAAAACCGATTTAGATAAGTCTGCGCCAGCAAAATTTACATGATGTAAAATTACACCTTGCAAGTAAGCTTGCCAAACAGTCAGATGAGAAAAGTCATAGCCATTTAAATCAGTCTGCAGTTCACGAAGCAGATTGAGTACATTGCCCCCTGCATATCCTGGTCTGGCAGAAAAATGCAACTGCTGGTGGGAGATAATTTCAGTTAGCTTGTTTTCAAGGCTTCTTTGACTTCTAACAATATTTAGCAACCTTTCTGTAACTGGCTTCAGGATGAGGCGAATTTGAATATCCCTAATATAGTCTTTTGCTGTAGCTCCAATCAAAGCATGACTCATGAAGAGTGCAATTTCCCCAGTGGTAATTTCTTGACAAACCTGTTCAACCACTCGGTCAGTTATGTACTCCATCACCACGGGTTGTAGAGTGAACAGTGCAGCACTTTTCTCAATCAGCGTAGGCGTAGCCTTGTCGATCAGACATCGCCGTCGTAGCGACTCTAGCGCCTCCAGTAATTCCCTTTTTGGCAATGGACGTATAATATCATCTAATAACTCATCCAGGGAAACTAACTCACGCTTGATTGCTAGCCAGTACATGATTTCTTTTTCTGGTTCTGACAAGCGCTCAAACTGCTGATCTAATAAATTACGGGTGTCACCAAAAATTATCTCACCTTCATTAAGAAAGGTAGCAATATTACCGCCAAATAACTCCCGAATTGGCTCAGAGACTAGCTTTAATGCTAGGGGATTACCTGAATATTTCTCAACCAGCTTTTTCCATTCTTTCTCTGACCCAGACAAGCCTTTATCCTGGAGAATTTCTTGCCCTTCTGTTTGTCCCAAGCCTGCTAATGATAGCGATCTGACTGGTGATGCTTCTCCTTCCAGAGGTGCCAATTCTTTCGGTTTTTCACGACTCGTCAGCACCAAGCAACTTATATGAGGTTCTTCCCCCACTCGTCTGAAGAGATCGCCATAACCCTCATATCCCTGTGTGTAGTGTCCGGCGCGATCGCCTCCAAGCATAATCGTCTCAGCATTATCCAGTACCAAAAGACTGCGGCGCGATCGTAAATATTGAATCAGCAGCGTTATTCTACCGTCTACGGTTTCTGGTAAATCAATTTCCGTCCGATCGGACAAAAACCGGATTAAGTTCGCCAAGAGTTCTTTTACAGGTGGGGCATTGCGGAGACTTCGCCAAATGAAGTACTTGAAATTCTCCTTAACCTCGTCTGTTATGCGTACAGACAAAGTAGTTTTGCCAATTCCTCCCATACCCAATAGTGCTACTAGTCGGCAGTTATCCTTGACAATCCACTGCTTTAGCTTAGACAGTTCTGCTTCCCGTCCGTAGAAAACCGAAATCCCAGGTGCTTCGCCCCATTCTTGGCGCCCCTTTGTCATTGGTTCAACAGTATCATCCGATGCTTGATACTCGGATTCGAGAACCTGCTGTAACTTAACTAGCTTCCCAGGACCACTACCATTGATATTAAATTTCTTGTAAACCTCGCTCAATCTTTTGCGTACCGCTTCGGCACTGATACCCAGTTCGACGGCGATCGCACTTGGCGATTTGTCCTGTACGGCAAGCAACAAAACCTCTTGCTCACAGCTAGACACACCTCGTTTCACAGCTAAAGCTTCCAGAAAGTCTTCGGAAATCAATCCCATACTCACACTTCTCGGGACTACAACTCTTATTTTATCTCACCAAGTGAGATAAAAGTTTTTAGTCAAAGTGAGGAAATCATCCGGACATCTTGCATTCATGACCGAAGCAAATCAAAGGTACAAGCCCCTAAATTTATTTATGGAAAACGAAAAAAATGTATTTCGATCCACGTAGTGCAAGAAATACTACGTCCTTATTACAAGCCCAGACCACCACGCTTCGCTCGTGGCGCTTCGCGATTTATTTATGGGGTTCTTACTTTTGACTTTTGACTTTTGACTTCCCCGAAGGGGCTGACCTCTCCCCTACGAGGGGAGGGGAATCTTACTCCCCCTTTCCTTGTAGGAAAGGGGGCTGGGGGGTTAGGTTTTTAATGCGTGATCTGAATCGGTGTTCTAAGATTGGAGTTTGTTACATAATTTTACTAACTTTACCCTTGTTTTTGTAACTAAGTTACTTTAAAGTGAGATTAAGTAACTTAGTTACCCAAAAGAAACTTAGTGAGTTTAAAGTTAAGGAAAAGGCTACAACTGTCAATTCCGAATCTAATCAAGACCAAGAACCCACCCTCTTGGCTGGAAACAGGTTCAATAGAATTCCCTAGATTCAACTCTCAACTAAGGGCAAAAACCATGAAAACCAATCTTAAAAACGACTATAATCCGCTGTTAAAGTTGGCGTGTAAGGGACTCAAGTATCTTCTGCTGACTCTGCTTGGCTTTGCGATCGCCTATGTTGTATCTACAGTTTTTGGTGCTGTCGCTATTGTCAACATGCTGCTATTTCCAAGTTTATGGGAATGGTTTGTCCGCATAGCTGTTTTCCTCTTGTTTCTGCTTGCGATCGCCATCATTTTTGAGTCTTCGCGTTAATTGTCTCAAGACGTACTATCCAAAGCGAATTCTGAAGGTTCATAAATTACCTTTGGCTGACTTCCACTTAGCTAAGGGGTGCAAAATTGGAGATTAGATTATGTCAAACAACAACAGCAGTAGTCCCAAGGAAAATATACTGTCACCGATTGTAGTCATCTTACTCACTTGGTCGCTTTTTTTAGCAGTTGTGGACAAGGAAAACCGCCCTGTATACTTCGAGATAGTCGACTTAGTAGTTGTCTACTCATTCAAGCCGGAACGCAAAATCAGAGAGTCCAACAACCAGGATGATGGAAATGGCTCAAATAACTCAGACAACTGAAAAGATTAGATAGCTTTCATTATTGTAAGCTGCCAAAGGTGTACAAGACGCACATCTGAGTATTCGCACGTTGCAACGCGCCTATTTTATTTCTAAGTAATATTTATCTACGCCCGAAAAATCTCTTCCCGGTGATGACCGAGAAAGTCAGGATTAGGTAAAAACTTGTCAGGCAGATTGATTTGCTTTCCACGATAAGCAAAAAAGTTAATATCTAACGTTTCTTCAGGCAAGAATTTTTCAAGATATGTACTAATCACAAGTCTATAGTTTTCATCCAATGTAATTAATACTCTGTCAAAAGCAACATCATGAGTCCGGGCAAGACAAAGACCATTATGAGGATTCAACCTATGGTCTGGATATTTACTCCAGGGGAGTATGTGGCTAGCAATCAAAAGTTCAGGTACAGGATTACTAGTGATACAGCATCGCTTACCGTATGCAGCCATGATAGTTTCCCGAAAAAAATCCTGTCCTCTCCTTACTTTGACAGTGGCTTCAGCTTCCGTCTCTACATTGGGGTTGTTTCTTGTTTTGCGCTTTTCAGTTTGTGTTTTATCTGCAGTGATTGAGTTATCAAATAGTTTTTTAAACATCTCTTCACTTTTAATTCCAAGTTCTTCCCAGTTATTTGTAAATTCATCCCAAATTTCTTTATCTGCTTTACTAGCGCCTTTCAATCCTGTGATGCCCCGAGCATTTTGTACAGGGTCAATTGAAGCAAAGTTGCAGAGTTTCATTGCTAAACTACTTGGCGTCCTACCCAATTTTTGAGCAACTTCAATAATAATTGGATTCCTTCTATGAAATTGACCAAACGGTAGCTTACAATATAAATTCATGGCAATTATGAGTTCGTCGTGTGACCATAGTCTCCTAGATGCCATTTTTTGCTACCTTTACAAATGAGCATTTTGATACTGATATTTAGAAATATCTAGAATGCTCCGATATGGATATTCTTTGCGCCTGCTGAAATCCTGTTATTAATGATTTTACCAATGGCGTCATCGGAAACCTTGCCGCACAATTGGCAAACTCCAACAACAAGCTTAACTGCTGCTTCTCATATATATCCGTCTACTTATAGTGCCACTTAATCCCGTGACCTGACAAGGCGCTTTCTGATCATCAGCCCAAAAGTGCTATCGGTACGACATTGAAATCTTGATCCTACTGACGACCATCGATATTATTAATGATGTAGTCCCTTTCAATGGGGACTGTGTTTCCAGCACCCTTGGGCATTGTCAAGCAGAATACACTCAACCTGACCCAGAGGATTATGGCATCGATGGGAACAGGCGCAACGGCGACTTTTATTCCTTAGTTGGCTATGGCGATCGCCCAAACTCATTCACCATCTTCTACTGTTCTCAAAGCTTTCAGCCTGGTTTTCTTTTTCTGCGCTTAAACCCACCACCCCGTAGGGGCGCGGTCTCCGCGCCCTTTTACCATGTCACCAACGCTTCAACAATAAAACAATAAAAAGCCTAATCATCAACGTCAGATTGGGAATAATCACAGTAGGGGCGCGGAGACCCTGGACGCCCAGAAGCAGGGCGCGGAGACCGCGCCCCTACGGGTTAATCATCAATTTAACTATGTACTGTGAAATACAATCCCCACATTCACCATCGTCGTTCTATCCGTTTACAAACATACGATTATTCCCAAACGGGTGCATATTTCGTCACCATTTGTACCCAACATCGAGAATGTTTTTTAGGCGAAGTCATAGATGGAGAAATGCAATTTACCATTAGAGGTATTATTGCAGGCGAATTTTGGTTTCATCTTCCTGAACATTTCCCCCATGTTGAATTGGATGAATTTGTTGTGATGCCGAATCACATTCATGGCATTGTTTTGTTAATCGAAAATTTTCCTGACAATGACAAGGGCGGGGAAACCCCGCCCCTACGGGGACAACATAAAGAGACTTTGGGGAAAATCGTTGCCTATTACAAATACCAAACTACGAAAATTATCAATCAAATTGATGGCACTCCCAGAAACCGTATTTGGCAACGCAATTATTACGAACGTATCATCCGCAATACCCAAGAATTAGAAAACACCCAGCAATACATCATCACAAATCCTCAGCATTAGACAACCGACAAACAAAACCCTGACCGAATAATTCGTAATTCGTAATTCGTAATTAAAAATTCCTAAATTCCTTATTAATTAACCGTTGGGGTATAGGTTACCCAACTTTGGATTATGAAAAAGAAAAAAAAGGCAAAGCATCTTTACTACTTGCGAATGCATTTATGGGGTAATAATTACGAATTACGAATTATCAATTACGAATTATTTTGACCCGCCGTAGGGGCGCGGTCTCCGCGCCCTAATTCTCCGCACCCTAATTCTCCGCACCCCGATTCTCCGCACCCCGATTCTCCGCGCCCCGATTCTCCGCGCCCTAAATCTCCGCACCCCGTTTCTCCGCGCCCAGATTCTCCACGCCCTAATTCTCGGCACCCCGGTTCTCAGCCCCCTGATTCTCCGCACCCTAATTCTCCGCCCTAATTCTCCGCACCCTAATTCTCCGCACCCAAGGTTTCCGCTTCCTAAAAATCCTTGCTAACCTAAAAGAATGCTGTCAACACAAACTCAACTCTTGCGACTTTCCCAAGGACAACTCAACCTGCTAGAACGTTGTCCGCGTCAGTTCCAACACACCTACTTAGAACAACTCCACTCTCCCTCCGACCCTGAAGATGAGGAACGGCAGACTTTAGGGAGTCGCCTTCACCTACTCATGCAGCAACGAGAAATGGGTTTGCCCATTAATACTTTCCTAGAAGCCGACACTCAACTGCAAAGTTGGATGTCGGCTTTTGCTAATGCAGCACCTGAAATTTTAACCCCTGCTCCCGATCGCCAAACTTTCCGTGAAAGCGAACACTACCGCACCCTGCAAGTTCAAGACTATTTACTCACAGTTGTCTATGATTTATTGATTGCAGATGACCAGCAAGCGCAAATCCTCGACTGGAAAACTAATCCTAAACCGCCAAATAAACGCTCCTTAGAACAAAACTGGCAGACACGTCTTTATATGTATGTGTTGGCTGAGACAAGCGTTTACTTGCCTGAAAATATTTCTATGACTTACTGGTTTGTCCAATCTGAGGGCAAACCGCAAAGTATTAAATTTATTTACAATACAGTCCAGCATCAGCAAACAGCAAAGAAACTGAGTCAGCTATTGGGCAAGTTAACCAAGTGGCTGTTAGGTTACCAACGAGGAGAACAATTTCCACAAGTGCCAGAGGGAAACAAAGCATGTACTAATTGTAACTATACCACGCGGTGCGATCGTCAGACAACTTCTGAACACATGTCTGCGACCAATCCTGACTCCAGAGTGGACACTACCCTACTGAATGTCGCTAGTATTCAAGAGATAACTTTATGATTGTTGATGGTTGATTGTTGATGGTTGATGGTTGATTTTTCTCCAAACAACTAACAACTAACAACTAACAACTAACAACTAACACCCAACACCTAACAACTAACAACTAACAACTAACAATATTTATTTTATGAATTTTGATGAAAATGAAGCGGTTTATGTCCGCGACCTAGGAATTGATGACATCGCCCCTGTTTACCACTTGGGGGAAGACCTATTTACCAGCGATCTATATCCTTACTTGTACAGAACCTGGGATGAGTGGGAGGTGATTGGACTGTATAACACAGATCCAGATTATTGCCTCGTTGCTGAAATAGAGGGACAACTAGCAGGATTCATTTTGGGAACCATCATTACCAAAGCGTCCTGGACTTATGGATACATTCTGTGGTTAGGAGTCAATCCTCAGTTTCAGCGTCGGAGAGTGGGAGATAAACTGGTTGATCAGGTAGTCGCCCGGATGATTGAAGATGGGGCGCGGTTCATGCTGGTAGACACCGATCCCACCAATACTTCAGCAGTCAAGTTTTTTAACCGTAAAGGTTTTGGTAATGTCCGCCAGCATGTTTTCTTGTCGATGAATTTAAGCAAGCACGAATACTATGGCAGACTAATTGAATACGAACATCAAAAAGCTGAAAGGGCTGGTTACAGGCGTTCTCGTCCTACCATACGCGGCACTCGCAAGTCCGATGGAATTGTTAGTGAAGTCGCCCTGAATTCTCTAGTAAATGACTCTCACATAACCGAAGAGCAAAAGCCAATTTAAGTTTGAGAGTTAGTAGGGTGGGCAGTGCCCACCGATTGTGGAAATGGTGGGCACTGCCCACCCTACTTAAGACTTGGTATATGCCAGAACAACAACAGTGGATTCTTGCACCAACAGAACAACCGCCAGAGTGGTTCATGCAAGCGGTAAAAAAGTACGCACCGACATCAAGTGGACATTATGCGACGCAGTTGCTATGGCAAAGGGGAATACGAGATGATGCACAACTAGCGGCTTTCGTCAACCCTCAAGCTTATCAACCAGCCAGTCCGTTTGAGTTTGGTGAAGAAATGCTTTTTGCAGTGAAACGGTTGAAACTCTCACGTGAGGCGGGCGAAAAAATTGCTATCTGGGGAGACTTTGACGCTGACGGTATCACTTCCACTGCTGTGCTGTGGGATGGCTTGGGACAGTTTTTCCATCAAAACACGCAGTTAATTTACTACATTCCCAATCGTTTAACAGAATCCCACGGACTTAACTGTCAAGGAATTGATAACTTAGTCAAGCAAGGTTGTCAGTTAATTGTGACTTGTGACACAGGCAGTACAAATGTTAGTGAAATTGCGTATGCGAAACAGCTAGGTGTAGATATTATAGTTACAGACCACCACACGCTGCCTCCACTCCGCCCACCAGTCACGGCAATTATTAATCCTCGTTATTTACCAAATACACATCAGCTGTTTCATCTTTCTGGGGTGGCGGTAGCTTACAAGTTAGTGGAAGCCCTTTATCAAACCCTACCCAATGTCCCGCAACAGCCACTAGAAGATTTATTGGATTTAGTGGCGGTTGGGTTAATTGCTGATTTGGTGCAGTTAAATGGAGATTGCCGCTATTTGGCACAGTTGGGAATTCAACGACTACAAGCGGATTTTAAACAGCCACCGACAGCACGACGGCGTCCGGGGGTAGGGCGATTATTGGAATTGTGCCAGAAAAGTGGCGATCGCCCTACAGATATTTCCTTCGGTCTTGGTCCGCGAATTAATGCCGTCAGTCGCATTCAAGGTGATGCCAGCTTCTGCGTGGAATTACTGATAAGTCGCGACCAAAAGTGCGTAACTCAACTCGCAGAAGTCACAGAACTAGCGAACACGCGCCGTAAGTCTTTACAGAAAGATGTTGCCCAGCAAGTAGCCCAAAAGCTCAAACAAATAGATTTGTCAACCACCAGTGTTATCGTGCTTGCAGATGCCCAATGGCCTGTAGGCGTCTTGGGCTTAGTCGCTGGGCAAGTAGCACAAGAGACAGGTCGTCCGACGATTTTGTTGAGTTTGGCAACGGATGATGTAGCGGATGTAACGGATGGCTTGTCTATCAGACCCACAGATCACTCATCCGTTACATCCGTTATGCCGAAGGCTATCCGTTGCCAAAGTCCCCCTCTTGCCCGAGGTTCTGCCCGTTCAGTCAACTTGGTGGATTTATACCAATTGGTAAAAGATCAAGCACATCTGTTGCATCGCTTTGGGGGACATCCTTTTGCTGCTGGGTTGAGTCTACCAGTAGAGAATATTCCTTTATTTACAGAAGCGATTAATCAGCAGTTGCGCCAATCTTTAGGAGGTGCAACCTTGACACCAACGGTGCAAGCAGACTTGGCAGTTCATGTTGCGGACTTGGGGAAGGAGTTATTCTTAGAATTGAAACTACTAGAACCTTGCGGCATGGGTAACCCCGTCCCAAAACTGCTGATTCAAAACTGCTGCTTTGAAAATGCTTGGCATCGCAATCAGCAAGATTCACAGGGGAAAAAGGTGCAATACATCAAAACCGAGTTTGACATTCGCGATGACTCTACCCTCAGCCCTTTTCCTGGTGTTTGGTGGGGACATTACAAGGAAGAATTACCGTCAGGAAAGTGTGATTGTATAGCGGAACTAGACTACAACACCTTCAAAAAACGCTACGAAATCAGACTCATCGCTGTACGTCAGAGTGAACACGCGCCACCCAGCAACGCCAGTCGCCTACGGCGGTTTTCCCGCCTACAGCACCGCAGTTTCTTACGTCCGGAGACCCGACTCAGAACGGAGAACCGGATCACCCCGGCGCAGGCACGCCTGCACTCAGCATCAATATTAGATTGGCGCAATCAACCCATTCCCCATGCCCCATGCCCCATGCCCCATGCCCCACTCCTTTTAGAAGAATGTCCCACTAGTTGGGATGATTTACGTGCGTGGTTGAGGCGATCGCTTTACAATCGACAACCATTGGCAATAGCATGGTCTAAACCAAACCACGAACCACCAGAGCAAACATGGTTGACCCTGGTGGGAATTGCCAAATACCTCAGTCGCACAAATCAACCTGTCACCCGCGTACAAATTTTAGAAAAACTTGGCATAAAAGACCAAACCTTATATTTAGGCTTCAAAGCCTTAAAGTTTTTAGGATTTACTGTGAAAACACAAGAGCGTTATTTGCTGTTTACACAAAATTCAAGCGTTGAACCAACATTTGCAGGAGCTGCTATTGCACAATTTTTAGCCGGTGTTCGCGAAGAACAATTTCAACGAGAGTATTTTGCTGAAGTTCCTCTATCGACTATTCAAGCTATCAGCCAATCAATCGACAGCGCTGGACAACCAGTGCGTCTAGTCATAAATACTGCAAGGCTAAAAGGTGAAGGGAGCGATCGCGGCAATATCAGGATCTGAGTTGCCTACCTGACTGGTACTGAGTATCCATACAGACGCTCCCTGGTTGATAAATATCTGAGTAACGGTATCGCTTGCCTTGTGAGGCAGAATGGTTCGCCAACTTAATAAAGCTGTGAAAAGTTGTTTTAGAGGACTGTCCTCTAGAGAACTCCCCAAGTCTTCAATAGAGTTCTGCCAGTCAGCCCGTGCTACCCCAAAAGGCAATAGCTCATGCCTGAGAGCTTTACCTAAATTTACCACCTGTTTAAAGTAGGTGGCTAGTTCGGGATGGCGAAGTAACCAATCTTTAAACTGCGGATTGGATTTGATGGCAAACGGGAGATCTGTAGGACGTGATTGGATGGCAACTTGGATAGCTTTAATTGCTGCATACAATGCTTGGTTAGAATCCTGGGCGCAGTTGTTTGCCGGACCAACGTAGGTGACACCTGTGCCATCCCCAATTCGGTAACGCGCTGTCATAATTTCAAGTTGACGGATGAGAACTCTTAATAGTGAGTGCTTCACTCCATCAACTTCGTAGTCTTGAGTGACCGCATCTAACTTGATTAGGATGTCGGAAACGGGACGAATTCCCAACCAACCAAACTGGCGATCGCCCATATAACGGGTCCAAGACAGCGTACCCGCAATTAGTGCATCACCGTTGTGGCAATAAACTTGGTGATACTCAATGTCAAAGCGCAACTCACCTGTCAAGGGTTCCCGCACCACCTGTGCCACTCCATAAGCGAAATGACCAAAGTAGATCGGTAATTTAGCTGCGGCTTCGCGTTTTTTGCCGCCAATACCGCCATAAACGTGTATCAGCAAGGCACGGTCACCCTCACGCCAATGAGACACAGCATCCTGCATATCCCAGCCTTTCTGACTCAAAAGCACAGATTGTATTTGTCCTTTGTGCGTGGTAATATCGTGCCAGGAGCGTTTTTTGAGATATTCAATTGCTGGTTTTTTGCCAAAAATCACTTGTTGGGGTTGGAGTCGCAACAAAGCACGAGGGGCGATCGCCTGCACAACAAACATGTTGTTCGCATTTTTTGCACCGTAAATATACCAGCCAGTAACATTGAGAACAGACTTTTCGATATCGCGGCTGGTTGAGGGGTAAATTACGTTCTCAAAGGGAATCACCTCAGGCATTCGCACGACTTCCTCAACTCCGTCAAACTGACTGGAAGCCCGATTGAAATGAACTACCCGGAACTGTTCGCTATCTGGTTGGATGGGCTGCAAAAACTTCACTAACCCATAAAAGCGTCCAGAAATTTGCACAGGTTCACTGGTAATGTAAAGAGTGATAGTTGTCTGTGAAGGGCTAAGGGTTTTAGGAGTCTCCCCACGCTCAACCACCACCGGGTCATGCAACATAACAATCATATCATCATTGGGTCTGGAACCAGCCAGCGACTCCAAGGGAGTCACCTGTCGCCAATGATTCACGCGAGTTGGCTCGATTTTACCTTGTTTGTAGTTGTAAAGTGCTTCTTCGCTGAAGTGAACATCCTTTTTCATCGACTGAACCGATATGGCTTTAGGGTCGTCAATCCATTTCAAATACACGACCAGTCCCTCCAAATCTTCGTGTTCGGCATCTGCGTGATGTACTTCAAACAGAACACCTAATTGGCGTTGCTCCTGCTGTGGTAAAATCAATCGTCCCATCCAAGCAGCGATTGGTCGATAAAGCTTTGGGTTTACCGACTGACTTAAGGGATAGTATTCTGGTCGATTAAACGCTGCTTGCAAAAACCGTTCGTAATTGGTAATCTTAGTTTTCACAGTTTCTTGATTGTTGGGAAACTCCCCAAGCAAAATTCTCGATATCATATCAACCGTCTGGCGCAGATAGCTGCGACCATCGGGTAAGAATCTATTGGCATCCAATGGACCGCCACTCGCACTATGACCAACTGGACTGAGCGAAATCACACTGATTTTGCCCATATGTTGGGCACGATTCCAGTAGGATAAGAAGAAGATCTTCCAGCGCCTTGGAGACAAAATCACACCTAAGCGTTCTACTAGGTCTTTGTCACCGACAATATCCAATGGCTGTGGAACTGACTGTAATGTTCCTGAGGCGGGATCGAGAGGATCTCTATACCACTCAGCCCACCAGTCCAAAGCTTCGAGGGGAACCAGGAGTCCGGCGAAGAGGACAGCAAGAAAACCAATCTGCACTAAATCGATTCGTACTGCGATCGCACTCCCTAAGGCGTTGTACCAAGATAACCACAGATTGACGAGTGGCGGTGCCAGTACAGTACAAAGTAGGGCAATGAAAACAATGGCTAAAAATTTGCTAACTTCCTTTACAGTCATAATCTCCCATTGCTTCCTCGATCGCCTGCGTTAGTTTGGTTACTCAATATCTTGCACCACCATCAAGTTGCGAAAATCAAAGCAACAAAAAGCTTCTGCCGAACGTAGGGGAGCCACAAAGAGTGCGCGGTGAAACCAGTGCTGAAGGAGGGTTTCCCGACAGAGGCTACTGGCGATCTTCGTAGCGTTAGCGAGTCCGCGAGCGTCACCCGGAGGGGTTTCCCGCCGTAGGCAACTGGCTTTCCCGTTGGGCGTTGGGCACTGCCCACCTTACACGAACACAAGGGAGGTGCAAAATGTCAGGTTATCTACTGTGTCATTGGTACTGTATGAGACAGCCACTTGGCAAGTATTGCAGCAATCAGTCTCCAGGGAAATGCCACCTAGAAGCACCACCCTCATTAAAGATGAGCATGTTGTACCCTCTTTAATTACGAATTACG
Source organism: Stigonema sp. (assembly GCA_965249805.1). Lineage (GTDB taxonomy): Bacteria > Cyanobacteriota > Cyanobacteriia > Cyanobacteriales > Nostocaceae > Stigonema. The sequence goes on along the minus strand of CBDFMX010000002.1, from coordinate 233,493 downwards.
AATTACGAATTAGTAATTATTTGGTCATTGGTACTGTATGAGACAGCCACTTGGCAAGTGTTGCAATCGGTCGTCCAAGGGTGCGCGGCAAAATCTGAAATACAACCCATCCCAACACGCAGCACCAAAAAGCCTGCCAAATACTAAGACCAAGGGTGACATGCAAGCCCATCACAAATGCTAACAGCGTCCAAATAGAGAGCAATACTTGAATTGGCACACCTAAATAAGGCAATGCTACTAAAAAACTCAACATCAGCGGTGCGTAGGCAAGTCCCAGGGTAGACCACACGATGCTATAGGAGGTATTAGTATTAAATAGTGTGCGGCTTACTAACCATGTACTTAAGCCCCAAAACCAAACGCTGAATGCAAATAACACAGACGCCATCAACAGGCTGAGGAGAAAGCGAATCGGTTTGACTCGGTTAACGAATAGCACAATGGCTTGACCTAAAGCCTGAGAAAAGCCGGCAATCAGTAGGATGTTCAAGGCTACTTTTGAAGCAAGGGGTAGGGTTTGAATCAGCGTCAAGGCTTCAGTATTGAGGGCAGCAGCGCTTGTTACAAGCAAACACAATCTGTCGAGGGCAGTCTCAGTTATGGCAAATGCGATGTATAACTCTTTACTAAAGTTTAGGAGAAACTGAGACTAAGCTGCCCTTGCATCTAAGGTGCATATTTATTAGTTAAAGTCGGTAATTGGTAATTGATGAAATTATTACCCTTTAATGGTTTCTTCTTCTATTACCTATTAGCAATTAGCAGCCCCAGCGGGTGTGCAAGTAATAGACAATGGTAACTTAGTTGGAAAACCTATGTGCCTAAATTAAATCACCGCATGACAGCTTTTCACCTTGTGGGAGCAAAATCACCATAAGAAAAAGATATGCTTTTACAAGAGGCAATTTATCGACAACAGAAGATAGTAGCATGATAGATGGTAAGACAGTCCCACAAAAATATATAAACATTCAACTTGTAAATACCCTTGTTCAAATCATTCGCTCCCTTTCTCCAGAGGAACGTCAACTTTTAGAGAAAGAACTATTTTTTGATAATTCTGAACCGTCAACTCAAGAGTTAATGCAACTCGCGCTCTTTGGCGGCTCATTTAATTTCTTGGATGATGAACCAGATATCTATACTTTGGAAGATGGAGAACCTGTCTAATGTCCTTGAAAAAAGGAGATGTGGTTCTAGCGCCATTTCCATTTACTGATTTAAGTCAAACAAAGTTACGTCCTGCTATTGTCCTGTGGGTAAGTTCTACAGGTAGTAATGATGTTACACTATGCTTTATTTCATCCCAAAATATCACCAATATAAAACCAGAATAATTTTTGCTCAATGATGATGATGTAGAGTTTCCAGGTACTGGCTTAAAAGTTACCTCTAAAGTCATTGTGTCGAGAATTGTTACACTTGATCGCACACTGATTACCCGCCGTCTCGGTAATTTGGGAGTCAATCAACTGCAACAGTTGAATATTCTTCTAATTCAGATATTTCAACTCTGATTTTTGCGGTAAATCCATGAGTCATTCTAGTGTTACTCCCGAACCGGTCTCGCGATTACCTATTTTAACCAACCGCCTTAGACTTGGGCGGCTCTGCCGACAGTCACGCGACTGCCCGTGCGAAGTACACGTTCGCGCAGCGTCTGGTGCTACTGAGAAGAAGATCGGTAATCTTGTGGCGGTTCGGGAGTAGTCGTCCTAAACATCTGAAATACTCAGATCTTGCACCATTCTCAATAAGACCTAAAAAACCGGTGAGACAGCGCGCCGACACGAGTGTTTCCCTCATCGCTTCTGCTTGACCGTTGGGGTTTCTCAACTGGCAATTTGCAATACGCTTGGTGTTAAGGCTTTAGTTAAGCAACTTGTTTAGAAATACCAATCGCGAACTACTGTTAAACTTGATGCAGCCAGATCGCGCCCCACAGCCCTATGTCTCGTTGGTTTAATACCGCAGGTCCTTGTCAAGCTGACATTCACTATATGCTACCGCCCACGATTCGGTTGCCTAATTTGGAGCGGCTGATTGAACAACGTAATTATTTCGTAATTCATGCACCGCGCCAGACAGGCAAAACCACCGCAATGCTGGCGCTGGCGAAACAACTTACAGAAAGCGGACGCTACACAGCAGTTATGGTATCTGCGGAAGTGGGAAGCCCCTTTAGCGATCGCCCAGAGACGGCAGAACTTGCTATTCTTGATGCTTGGCATTCGCGTGTCCAGTTGTATTTACCCCCGGATTTACAACCTCCACGAAACTGGGACGAAGCGCAGCCAGGACGACGAATTCAAGCGGCTTTACAGGCTTGGGCACAAGCTCAAAAGCGACCGTTAGTGCTGTTTATTGATGAAATTGACTCGTTACAGAATGAAGCGCTGATTTCAGTTTTGCGACAGTTACGTGATGGCTATCCCGTTCGTCCCCGAAACTTTCCTATCAGCGTGGGATTAATTGGCTTGCGGGATGTACGCGATTACAAGGTTGCTTCAGGGGGTAGCGACAGATTGAATACAGCAAGTCCCTTTAATATAAAAGTCCGCTCCCTAACTTTGAGGGATTTTAATGCGGAGGAGGTAGGGCAATTATACCAACAGCATACTGAAGATACGGGACAAGTTTTTACACTTGAGGCGATTCAGACAGCTTTTGATTTGACTCAAGGACAACCGTGGTTGGTAAATGCCCTTGCCAAAGAAATTGTTGAAGAGATGGTGACAGATACAGGTGTTGCCATCACACCTAAACATATTCACTCGGCAAAAGAAATCCTGATAGAAAGACAGGACACCCATCTCGATTCCCTTGCCGAACGACTGCGAGAACCGAGAGTCAAAGCAATTATTGAACCAATCTTAGCAGGGTTGGAACTTGGAGATATACCCAATGATGATATCCAGTTTGTCATCGACTTGGGTTTATGTAAAATGGACCCCTTGGGAGGACTGGCGATCGCCAATCGGATTTACCGCGAGGTTTTACCCAGAGTATTAACTGTAACACCGATGGCTTCTTTGCCTCAAATTGCACCTACTTGGTTAACTACTAATGGTGAGTTAGACACGGACGCTTTGTTACAGGCGTTTTTGGCGTTTTGGTGAGACAGCCCTGAAGGAGGGTTTCCCTCCTGCAGGATCTGCGAACCCGAAGGGCGGCAGCATGGGGAACCATTACTTGGTAGTGCGGCTTACCATGAAATTGCACCGCACTTAGTACTAATGGCATTTTTACATCGTGTGGTTAACGGGGGTGGAACCTTAGAACGGGAATATGCCATTGGACGCGATCGGATGGATTTGTGTTTGAGATATGGGAATATAACGTTAGGGATTGAGTTGAAGGCTTGGCGAGATAAAAGGGGCGACCCAATGGAATCAGGTATTGAACAGTTAGATTCTTATTTGGCGAGGTTGGGAGTAAATTTTGGTTGGTTGGTTATTTTCGATTTACGCGCAAAAGCTTTACCTATAGAAGAGCGCTTGAATACTCAAGTTACAACTACAAAAAATGGACGTTCTGTTACTATTGTCCGGGCATAGGCAGGAAATTAGTTTTTTTAAAAAAATCACCCCTCTCCGCGCTTCGGAGAGGGGCTAGGGGTGAGGTGCGCTAATAAGCGTCCTGCAACTCGTAGAAATCAGGCGAGATGTAATCCTTACGCAAGGGCCAACCTACCCAATCTTCCGGCATCAACAGCCGCTTCAAATTCGGGTGTCCTTCGTAAACAATGCCTAACATGTCGTAAGTCTCACGCTCTTGCCAGTCTGCTGTCTTCCAGATCCAGTAAACTGAAGGCACTCTGGGGTTTTCCCGTGGTAAGAAAACCTTTAAGCGTACTTCTTCAGGGCGATCGGCATTATCACTGATTTTAATCAAGTGATACACACTGACCAACTGCTGTCCTGGTCCCAAATCAATACCACATTGACACTGGAGAGAATTAAACCCGTAGGCATACAGTGCTGTAGCAAGGGGGAGCAGGAAATCTGGTTCGACCTTAATGATCTCTACACCGTTATGGTCTGCTGACAAAGACTCATGGGCAAAGTCATTTTCCGTCAGCCACTGGGAAACTTTAGCCGCTTTTACCAGAGACTGTTCAGATGCTGGTACTGGTTTTGATTCTTCAGCCACGGGGTGTTTCCTCCTTTTGTGGCTGTGTCAGCAAAGCTGGTGGTACTGGCATCCCGATCGCCTGTGCCAATTCCTTTGGCGGTGCGACGCGAGTTTCTGACTGCATATACTTGCCTGTGAGGATTTGCTCTGTTGGTTTCATGCTGTGAGTGGTGCTGTAGTACCGGTGGGTTTGCTTAATCAGACCCCGTTCTTGGATCGAATCATTAGCTATCTTCTTCCGCAGCTTGATGATCGCATCGATAATCGCCTCTGGGCGTGGTGGACAACCAGGCAAGTACACGTCCACGGGAATCAATTTATCGACTCCACGCACTGCTGTGGGAGAATCGACGCTGAACATACCACCAGTAATCGTGCAAGCGCCCATAGCGATCACGTACTTCGGTTCTGGCATTTGTTCATAAAGACGCACGAGTTGGGGTGCCATCTTCATGGTGATTGTCCCTGCCGTAATAATTAAGTCAGCTTGGCGGGGGCTAGAACGGGGAATCAAACCAAAGCGGTCAAAGTCAAATCGAGAACCAATCAAAGCTGCAAATTCAATAAAGCAGCAAGCAGTGCCAAACAGCAACGGCCACAAGCTAGAAAGCCGCGCCCAGTTGTAGAGGTCATCCACTGTGGTGAGGATGACGTTTTCTGACAACTGTTGGGTGACTGTAGGACGCTCAATTGGGTTGAGGATGCGTTTTTGCTCCTCTAAGTTAGTATCTAAGACCATTCCAAAGCTCCTTTACGCCATGCGTACACTAAGGCAACTACAAGAATTCCAATAAAAATTAGCGCTTCAATAAATGCCAACAGCCCAAGACTGTGGAAGGCAACCGCCCAAGGATACAAGAATACCGTTTCTACATCAAAGACGACGAAGATCAGGGCAAACATGTAGTAGCGGATGTTGAACTGTATCCAGGCACCACCGATAGGTTCCATGCCAGATTCATAAGTGGTGCGCCGTTCTGGGTTGTGACCACTGGGACGCACGAGCTTGGACGCTGAGAGAGCTAGGGCAGGCACTAGGCTGCATACTAAGAAGAAGCCAAGAAGGTACTCGTAACCGCTGAGGACAAACACAATCAATATCTACCAGTAGGAGTGTTCAAGCTAGTGTTAACTTCTTTTACATTATATCTATTTGACTTTTTTGATCCCTGAAAAATAGAGCCGGAGATGATTTGATTCGTTTTTGCTAGCTATAAAAACAACTAACAGGTATGTCATAATTTTTAACGTACATTTAAGATTCGCCCCTCAGCGACTCCAAGAGCTATGAGCGAACAAGCTGTTGAAACTACTGACTTAGACCGCTACGAGTGTCGTGTTTGCGGTTATACTTACGAACCCGAGCAAGGGGACGATAAGCATGACATTCCCCCAGGAACACCATTCTTGGAACTGCCGCTAAATTGGACCTGTCCAGTTTGCAGTGCCAAGGCAAAAGCTTTCACGAACATTGGTCCTTTAGGCAAGGCTTCTGGCTTCCAAGAAAATCTGAATTATGGTTTAGGTGTTAACAAGATGACGCCGGCACAGAAGAATATTCTAATTTTTGGTGCTTTGGTTCTTGGCTTCTTGTTTTTTATGAGTTTCTACGGCGTACAATAGACATCTCCGAAAATGATTGTAGAGACGCGAAATTTCGCGTCTCTACAAGGGTTTCAGACAACGAATAATTAATCTATGGAGATGTCTAATGAAACGCGCTGCTTTTAAGAGTAGAGACGCGATATATTGCGTCTCTACAGGAAGGAAGGACGCAGTCTGCTGACTACTATAAACAAATTCACAAAAAACTAACAAATACACATGTGTTCAAGTATGAGAATTTGGCAACGGATATTTGCCTTGTTTGTGGCTGTCCTGATGTGCGTAGGTTGTAGTAAAGTTCCCTCTACAAGCTACAACCCTTGGGCAGTCATTAAGGTGCCAACAGATGTGAACCTGTTGGACATTGCCTTTAGTGATAACCCCCAGCATGGCTACTTAGTAGGCACCAGTGCCGCTCTTTTGGAAACTAAAGACGGTGGAGAAACTTGGCAACCGCTAAAATTACAATTGGATGACCCCAAGTATCGCTTTAACTCAGTAAGCTTTGCGGGTAAAGAAGGATGGATAGTCGGAGAACCCTCTCTGCTATTGCATAGTACCGATGAAGGTCATTCTTGGTCACGCATTCTCATGAGTGAAAGGCTACCCGGTAATCCGATCGGCATCGTAGCCTTAGGACAAAACACAGCTGAGATGGCTACCAATGTGGGAGCAATATATAAGACGACAGACGGTGGTCAAAACTGGAAAGCGCGGGTAGAAGAAGCCGTCGGCGTGGTTCGCAACATGGATCGTTCTGCTGATGGCAAATATGTTGCTGTTTCCGCTAAGGGCAACTTCTACTCGACTTGGCAGCCGGGGCAAAATGCTTGGGTACCCCACAACCGGAATAGTTCTCGGCGAGTCGAAAATATCGGATTTGCTGAAAATGGGCAGTTGTGGATGTTAGCACGGGGAGGTCAAATACGGTTTACCGATCCAGCCAAGCCTGACGATTGGCTAGAAGCTTTATATCCAGAACGCGCTACAAGCTGGGGTTTGCTTGATTTAGCTTACCGCACACCCGATGAAATTTGGGTCAGTGGTGGTAGCTCTAATCTGCTACGGAGTGTTGATGGTGGCAAAACTTGGGAAAAAGACCGCGATGTTGAAGGAGTTCCCGCAAATCTTTACAAGATTGTTTTCTTATCGCCAGAATTGGGGTTTATTCTCGGCGATCACGGTGTTTTGCTGAAATATCAACCTCCGGTCGCAGATGCTTCGAGAGCCAGAGGCAGCTTAATGTAACTTCATGTTAAGTATTGCTCCGTATTTCTGAGAAAGAGGTTGCAACTTGTAACTCTTTCTAAAGATTGTAGGATAATAAATTCATTGACAATCATTCTGAAGGGAGAGGTCTAGATGTCGGGTACTACTGGAGAACGGCCATTTTCGGACATTGTTACCAGTGTTCGTTACTGGGTAATTCACAGCATCACCATTCCAGCGTTGTTTATTGCGGGTTGGTTATTTGTCAGCACTGGTTTGGCATATGATGTGTTTGGCACACCTCGCCCCAACGAGTATTACACACAATCAAGGCAGGAATTGCCAATCCTGGATAAACGGTTTGAAGCAAAACAACAAGTTGATCAATTTATTAACGAAAAATAGTTTGAAATCATGACTAGCGGCAATAACATCAATCAACCAATTTCTTATCCGATTTTTACAGTTAGATGGCTTGCAGTTCACTCTCTAGCTGTGCCTACCGTATTCTTCTTGGGCGCGATCGCCTCAATGCAGTTCATTCAACGCTAGGAGAAAATCATGGACAAAAGCCCGAATCCTAATAATCAGCCGGTTGAACTAAACCGGACTTCGCTTTTCCTAGGACTACTACTCATTTTCGTTCTGGGGATTTTGTTTTCCAGTTACTTCTTTAACTAACTGGAACAATTGCTATAAATCGTTATCTATTTTGATTAAGGGAGGATAAAAAACTGTGTCAGGAAGTGGAAGAATTCCCCTGTGGATCGTTGCTACGGTCGTAGGGCTAGTTTTGATAACCGTTTTAGGCATTTTCTTTTATGGAGCTTATGCCGGACTCGGCTCTTCCATCTAATGCTAGCTTGATCTCAAGATTATCGTAAGTCTGAATATTCTAGCACTTGTTTAGAAATCAGCATCAAAAAACCGCCCGTCTCATTGAGAGGGGCGGTATTAATTTGTTAGTGGTTAGTGGTTAGTGGTTAGTGGTTAGTGGAAATAACCAACAACTAACAACTAACAACCCTTCGGGTGACGCTCCTTCGTCGAAGATCGCAACGCTTACACCAGTCGCCTACGGAGGGAAAGCCGTCATTCGCGCTGGTTCACCAACAACCAACAACTAACAACTAACAACTAACAACTAACCAATCTCATCACGTTCAATGTATAACAACATAAACGCGAATGTCACAGCAGGAAGGACTAAACCAGTCAGAGGTACTAAGATGGAAGGCAAAAATGTGGTATAAGCCAAGATAGAAGGCAAAAATGAAGTTGCCATAATAAAGATTCCTAAAATACAGCACAATTCAAGATGAGCTTACTGCAAATTCCGCCTGATTTTTTAAATCCTAAAGATTTTTAACACAGCGCCTTCGCGATCCCGTTGTACTCCGCTTTCTCTTGGAAAGACGCGATATATCGCGTCTCTACAACTTCTGACTTTTTTTATATACTTAGGAGGAGTTCATCTAGCGGCAAATTTGGTAGATTCTCCGGAATTACAGTCCGCAAGATAGTGACTTTGTGGCTTTCCTGTTGGGTTAGCATATCTACAGCGATCGCCTCCACGCGAATTTCCTGACAGCCAAAAGGAACGCTGATGTGAGTCATAACTTCCAACCCTCCTAAAGAGTTGGGTAGCAAATTTGTTAACAACCGAGGACCATCCAGCAACCACCGAGTTTGGCAATCTTCGACCCATAACTTCACCGCTACTTGAGGGCGTCGGTCAGCGACCTTTACGAACACCCTGACAGAGTTTCCAGAGATCAATTCGCCGTTTGGGAGATGCAGTTGTGGAATTGCCAGCGGTTCTGTTATTACTGATACATGTGACACTGGTTGTGACTGCTCTTTAGAAGGGTGGTTCTTGAAAGTATCAGCTTCACTGTATGTGTCATATACTACAATTTCTCGCGCCAAAATTGCCGATGGGGTCTGAGTATGACTGGGAGAGGGGGGATTCCCAGCAACGGATGTTGTAGCGGATGTAACGGATGGTTGATCTGTAAAACCTAACGATAACTCATCTATTAAATCTGTTAATTTCGTTATGACATCCGTTACATCCGTTATCAAATCTGTTACATCCGTTACATCCGTTACATCCGTTACCACATCCGTTGCCAAATCCGTTACATCCGTTACCACATCCGTTACATCCGTTACCACATCCGTTGCCAAATCCGTTGCCAAATCCGTTACCACATCCGTTACATCCGTTACCACATCCGTTGCCAAATCTGTTGCCGATTGGTCTAAGAGTTCGGAGGACATCGTTTCGTGGCTGGGGATAAGATCCTCGTAGTCTTGATGTTGCATATTGATCGGTTCAGGTAAGGAGTATCCTTGACTGTGCATCCACTTCTTAATCAGGGGGGATACGTAGGGGCTATCCATTGTTGTTAATTCAGAACTAGGCGGAACGACGACTTCTGCAAACGAGTTTTCCTGAGATTGTGCGTCGTTTACCACTAACTCATGTGCATCTTCAAAAGAGTTTTCCGAAGATTCTGTATAATATACTACTAATTTCTGTGCATCTTCATGATGGTCTTCAGTTGCTTGATTCTGAGAATTCTCAAACGTCTTCTGCGCCCATACATCTAGTTGATTGCTTTTTACTCCTTCTCTGTCGCTAGGCAAGGCTTTTAGCCGTCTCAAGTATGGAAAAGTAGTGCCTATGCTCGTGAATCGACTCATGGCAGTAGTCTCATCGTTCTTTAAAAGATGCAACTGTGTAGGAGATTCTGAAACAAAAGTAGCAACACTGATGGTCTTAGTTTTTTGCCTAGAAAACTTCGGTAGTTGAGGTGAAGAAGGAGAAGCAGCTGATTTACGAAGCGCTAGTGGGTAAATTTCCGGTGGTAAGGATTTTTTCGGGGATGGACGGAAGTGCTGATACTGGATTGTTTTTGCAGTTTTTACAAGATTGAAAAGTTCCAATTTTAGCGGTACAGATGGTGGCGCAACAAGTGACGCAGGCGATTCTATTGGGTCTAGCGTGTCTGGTTCACTATTGTTTGCGGCAGCGCTGATTGCCAGCAATTGTGTCACATCTGCTGTAATTGTGAAGGACTTGTGTGCTAACAGTCCTGTTTCACCAGCGCCTGCAAGTGCGCCATAGAAACTGATATCTGCCAAAATCAGCTTGGTTTCCCAATCACTAGGAATCTCAATCGAGCATTTAATAGTGAATGGCAGTAACTTTGCTGGTAAGGGTTGTCGCACCTGGGTCAATGTTTGCGATTCTTGAGGAGAACATAGTTCTATTCGTAGTTCTCCAGCACAGACTCTTTCAAAGTTTGATGTCTGATCCAAAACTTGATTTATCGTTTGTTTTGGCTCTAGATATCCATTAATAGTAAGAGTTTTTCCCCAATAAGCAACGTAGGTTTCCTCTTCTAAAGTCAGCAGTAGTGGTAGATCTGAAATAGCTGGAGAATCTTCAACCGTTGTTTCATCGAATAGCAGTGGTTCAGAAGGTGGTAAAGCTAATTCAATCAGGTTTTTTAAAATCTGTTCTGCTGTCTCGGCTTTGACCCAGACTGGGCTGATCGGCTCATCAATAATGACATCTTTTTCTTCGTTTTCACTCTCGCCCTTGGTGGAGAAAGATGAGGATAAGGAAGATAAGGAGGATGAGGAAGATGATATTACTCCCCCTACTCCCCCTACTCCCTCATCTCCCTCATCTTTTGAACCTAAGATGGGCAAGACTTGCAAATAAACACTGTATTGCCAGGATGTACCAAGAATATTCGACATCAAATCACCGGAGCATTGCAACTCCCAAATTCCCGGTTTGAGGTAGGTAAAGGGTATTACCGCCATTAAGCCTGATGTGTTAGTGCGACGCGATCGCTTCTGAATTCGGCGCTTTGATGGAACTTCCAGAGTTGATTCGTGAATCACCCGCACGTCCACATCTAAATTGGCGTGGTGAGAACGAGCCACAACTCTATACTTACCTTCCATAATTTCTACATTTGGCGATTCCAAGGGACGCCAATATCGATCACCCTGTTTTTGTATCAGAAATTCCCAGTGTTCCATGGTGAGTGCTACCCAGACCCTAAAGCCACTCTGGTAATATTTGCATTATCTTGCTTGCCAGTTTACCTCAGTAATCTGTAGTTGCACATACAATATGTTGTTTTAATTCAAACAATAGTAAAATGTAATAACTAACACCTGCTTGGGCGCTTGCAAGCGTGTGAAATAAAGCCCCAGAATTCTATTCTGAGGGCTTGGTGAACTTGTGTGACTTCACTTAAGCGCGTGAAGCCACACTTAGGTTGTATTACACCTGTTTAATCAAAGCCCCTATTTGGAAGTTGCTTGAATTCCAGTTCCAGGCAGTGCCTGAGTTCCTTCAATCTGTACACCTTTTAAGAGATTAGGATTAAGACCCAGAGCATTCAAAACAGTTACAGCAATTTGAGTTGTACGAACCTGATCGTTTACCGTTGTGCCCTTAACATTCAAAGATAAACCATCACCACCGATTACTAGAGCGATGTTGGTTGCATCCGGAGTAAACAAAGCACCGTGTTCAGCAATCTTCTTACCATTTGAAGGATTACCAACAAAGATATAGCCAGGTAGAGCTTGGACGAACACATCAGGCGTGCGGTTGTCCGGGTTAGGGCTCTTAGCCAGACCAAGCTTATAAGCTTTAGCCCCAGAGTAAACGTTGGCAATGCCAGGATTACAGGTAGGTGCTGAAGTCGTAGAGCCTGATGAAGTACCTGTACAGAGAGGGAGATTTCTCAAACCGCGCAGATATTGAGTGACATCGCTAATCTTGCTTTGATCTTTGAGCCAAACCAGAGAGACATTATCCTGAGTAGCCTGATTCACGGCATTGGGATCTCCGAGGTGGAAGTCGATCGCATCCGGGATCAGGTTATCTTTAAGCAAAGTTCCGACACCATTACGGGGGTCTTGACCATGCTTAGCGACTAGAACCACGAGGGTATTGTTAGCTAGAAGTGGATTACTGCGAATCGCTGTCAGAATTTTACCGATACTCTCGTCAGTATGCTGCACAGCATCAGCCAAAACGCTAGACGGTCCGGTGGTCGGAGTTGCCCCGGTCGCTTTCGGATTGTTAGTTGGATTACCGCTGTTGTTGATGCCGCCAGCAAGTGCCTTTTCACCAACGCTCACAGCTTGAAAGTTCATGGCAAACACGTTAGGAACAGCTGCATCCTCGGTTCCTAAAGAGTTCCGCCCATTAATTTCATTGAGAATGGCTTGGACTTTCAAGTCGTCGTAAGCCTTGGTATAGGTTGTGTTATCTGTGACGACATGAGCGTTGGGATCGATTACCGGCTTGCCATCTGCGTCAAAGGAAACAGCATCTGTCAACTTGCCGTTTTGATCGAAGATGACACTTGCATTGATCTCAGGGGAGTAGTAGTCGTTAATCGAGTTGCCACCGCGTCCTTGAACGATATTGTAGGCAGCGGCGTGTTTATCAGAAAAGGCAGTGTACAGCCCAGCGTTATGAGCTACATTGTAAATCGTATTGATGCCGGGGTTGAGATATTGCCAGGGATAAACTGGCTTACATGTGCCACTAGAGCAATTTTGGGGCAACCGAGTTGTGTCGATGCTCCCCTTGCCATAGTCCCCTTGTACAAAGGGTTTGGTCGGGTCACCGCTCACATAACCGCCACCATCAAGTCTCCAAACGACATTGTTCGGATCGGGATTGCTGGGATCGGCAGGAATGGAATAATCAAGCAATTCAAAGTAGGTTGCTTCAGTTCCCAAGGGGCTATTAATATTACCACCATTCGCGATCGGTGCAGTCAAGTTGCGAGCATACGTATCATCGTAGTAAACGCCAGTCGTCGCAGGACCTGCACCAGTGAGGTAGGACAGAGTCCCTGGGAAAGAGTCGGATGGGCTAGTGGTGAAAGCGTTAGGGTAAGTTACCCCCACGGAACGGAGGCTATTGATGTTGGTTAAGTAGGGTTGCAGTGCTGGGTCTAGAAGATCTGCACTACGCAAGCCATCTACAGACAGAATTAGGACATGCTGATATGGTCCAGGGGCAACAGATGCGATCGCGGTGCGGTTAGGAATTACCATAGAAGCACAGGCACCACAAACCATGGTGACGGCAAGTGCAAGTTTGGAACTGTTAAAGAACATACAGTATTTATATTGATATGTGGCAGTTAAAATAGTCTACTTGTATAAGGTTAAAGCAAAGCTATGAAAAATTTAAGAAGCAATATCTCATCAAAACTTTGTCATAAAAGATAGGCAGGATAAAAGGTGACAATCGAAATCTACGTCAGTACCGATATAGAAGCGGATGGTCCTATCCCCGGACCCCACTCCATGCTTAGCATTGCCTCGGCGGCGTATACCGCAGACAAACAATTGGTTGCGACTTTTACGGCTAATCTAGAGACTTTACCAGGGGCACAAGGACACCCCAAAAATATGAGCTGGTGGTCAGAACAGCCAGCCGCTTGGGCAGCCAGTCGAGCCAACCCACAGCCCCCGGCGCAGGTCATGCTGGCATACCACTCCTGGCTTGTAGCATTGCCGGGTAAACCGATCTTCGTTGGCTATCCAGCCGCCTTTGACTTTATGTTTGTTTACTGGTACTTGATGACCTTTGTGGGCGATAGCCCGTTTGAACACTCGGCACTGGATATCCGATCGTATGCAATGGCATTCCTGAAACGAAACTACAGCGAATCCAGCAAGCACAATCTACCCGCTGCATGGTTAGAGAATCTTCCATTGGCGCACATTGCCCTAGATGATGCCATCCAGCAGGGGACGTTATTCTGCAATCTGTTGCAAGCCAATCAAGAGCGTTAACCAAGATAGCCGATCCTCGCCGCGAGAATTTGCGCTACTGTCGTGAAGCAGAACCATCCTTCGCGGATATATCAGATCCTTTGGCTGTTGTCAAGTCCGCCAAAGGATCTTGCCTTATGCCTGGAAACCCTCGATATAAGCCTTAATGGTGGGTAACGCCGTCATCTTTTCATAGAAGAAATTGTTCACAATTTTCATCACCTCCGCTTGGGCTACATCCACTTCCAAACCTAGGGGAATGCCAGGTTCCTGGCGGCACAGACTGCGGTATAGGCGCAACAGATAACGCACGATCTCCAACTCCTCTTCCCCCTCCAAAACCTTGACGACCGCCACGATCAGTTCATCCGTCTGATCGAGAATGCTCTCGATATCAAACACAGTGGCCTTGTCCCTGGCTTCTTGGACGGTTCGCACCAGCGCGTGGACTTGATAAAGCAGCGCCGCAGGTTCATCGAACAACTCACGCAGAAAGGCTGCTTCCTCATAACGCCCGTTCAGTCGGAAGATGTTGTACAGGCGCTTGGCTGCTTTGCCGTAGTTGAGGTTCTCGCCTTTGACACATTTTGTGACTTCCTTTTCCAGTCGCGTCACATAATCATCCATGACATCAGTGGAAACCTGCTTCACCAACTTGGAAAAGATTGGGGCGGACTCAGCGTCCAGGTAAACCTCTTGGAAGTAGCCGTCCAGATAGCCGTCCAGTGGAGTGATAGTCCCATCTGGTGCTTCCCAAGTGACATCCAACATGTTGCTGGCGTTGGACAACTGACCGCGTATCGTGTCGGCGATCACCCAGTCCAGCTTGCACCAACCGGGGTCATGTGCTATAGAATCCCAGGTGATGACCACAGGATTGCCCAAGGCGTCGATCGCCTCGATCTGACCGGCGGCAATATCATTGGGTTGCCAGCTAATTGGTGAACCAGCGCGCAGGGTTTGTTCCCCTCGAATCACCTCTTGGGGATAGCTACCAAACTTCACCTCAATTAACTGGTAATTGGGACCGGACAAGCTCTTGAGCGACTTTTCGCGCATCAGTTGGGAAATAATCTGACAGGCTTCGGTGCGGGTGGGTGCAATAATATTCACCCGCTCGAAGTAGTCGCAGTCGCCGGGGTAGGTCTGAATCTTGGATTGAGCCGCTGAACCAGACAGCGCCAACGCGGTTTCCACGACACCAGGGATGTCCTCAAATTCTACGATTTTGCCTATGGCGCGAAAGCGAGCCACCTCTTGCGGGTCGAAATCCAACATGGTGACTTTGTGCCCAAAAACACCTGTTTCTTTATCCACGACAATATCGCTGTCGCCTGTCGCCTCGGTGATGGACTTCATCCAACGTTCCAATTCTTGCTCATTGAGTTGAACCTTTAAGCGACCAGCAGATTCCACAATCCGTTTATATGCATCTGTAGTTTGGTCTTGTGGTTTTGTCATACTTTATTCCTTGTTTTTTTGCGATCTCACATCTTGCACCAGTTGCAATAACGCTATTTTTGTAGGGTGGGCATTGCCCACCATTGACCGGGGCCGATTTTTACGTTGGTGGGCAGTGCCCACCCTACTACACGAACTATCGAATGGTGCAAGATATCAGTGATCATACTTTACAGGCGATTCAAAATTGAAATCCTCATCCGCGCTATTCTGCAACATTACTCACTTGACGAATGTCACTTCACCCAAACGTGTAAAGCGAATTTCGATGCGTCGTCGTGTGGAATCTTCTTGGCGAGAAGTCGGTGGTGGCGCAAACTCGCCATTGGCTAAGATTAACTGTGCCGCAGAATAGGCGCGAAATTTCAGTCCTTGTAGCCTACCTTCTTTTGTTTGGATGTAACGCAGTACTCTGACTAATGCAAGCGATCGCATCAATCCTAAATCAGCATTAGATCCTGCCTTCAGATTTTGGACTGGAAGATTACCACTAGCGATGTTTTCTAAATTCAGGTCTAAATTGCTCGTTCCACTACCATTAACCTGACCATCCGTATGACCAATGACTTCTACCGTATTTATATTGTATTGTTTTGTTTCTCGTTCAATTTCCGGAACTATTTTCGTCCAAATATAGTGGTACATTGGCTGTGGTAGATCGGCACTGCCAGAAGCAAAGCGGTAAGCACCTTCATCTTTAATCAAAATAATTGGCGGTGTGTCTGTTAATTGCTTGACTGAGTGTAGTTGTCGTTGTAAAGAAGCAACCTGCTGCTCTAATTCATTAGTCTTATTTGCCTTGAGTTGTAAATCTTCAATTTTTTTAGCTAATTCGACTGCTTTATCTTTATTGTTAACTAAATTACTTAGCGTTATCTCCCAGTTTTTTTGTGAATTGGCAGACTTAACTATTACTATGAACAAAAATAAGAGAAGTATCATGAAAGCATTGGACATTAAGTCCGTAAAAGCTGGCCAAATGTTTAGGTCTTCATGAGAATCAGTATGTCGAGAGCGCCTATTCATATTGAAAACATCATATACTTATTTAAGATGATTTTTAAAAGTAGTATTGCTTACACTTGTTAATTGAGAAATACCCTGTTTAATCTCCGTAAGTTGCTTGCTACATTCTTGAATTTTACCTGCTAAAAATTGAGCACCTTTGATACTCATTTCAACTTCTTGTTTCATACCTGCTAACAGGCGATTACCTACGTTTTTATATTCATCGCCTAAAGACTCTATTGGCAAATTCACCTGTTCGGTATAGGTTTTCACAGTTTCCACCAACTGTGTCAGAGCAACTTCCACCCCATTAAGGCTATCGGTTTTATCCACAATTCTTATTTCTAATTTATCAAGCCTTGTAACCGCTTTTCTGAAACTGTTGGCACCTTGCTGGATATGGGGAATAATCTCCCCAAATGAGTTTTGGTTAGCCTGATGCAACTCTAATACTTGCACTGAAGTTTGATTAATACTCTTGAGTTCTGCTCCTAAGTTAATTATTTCTTGACTGCAACGCTGCACTTCAATTACTGCGGTAGCAATAAATTGTGCTGTCTGAGCTAAACTGGTAGCAGACTGAGAAAATTTCTCTTGCGTACTAGCTAAATCTACAGTAGCTGCTGATAATTTTTGAGGGAACTGACTTTTCTCAAATATTTCACCAGCTTGTATAAATATCTCAGCTTTTGCCTTCAGTTCTGCGATCGCATTCTCAAAGTCAGTAGCAGCAGTCGATATAGTACCAGCAGCTTCAAAAAATCTTTCGTAAACTTGCTTAGCTAAATCAGCAGCTTCTTTATTTCCTTGAGCAATTTGTCTCGCTACATCACCTAGAGATTTCTCGACGACATCCCGCACAGTATCACCAAATCTAGTTAAAAACTCATCTTGCTGAGATACCATTCTATTAACTATTTTATCGAGGCGAGTATCACCCTTTACTTCCGTCTGATAAACATTATCTAGATAATCTTCTAGAGAACTTATAAGTCTGTACTTTATTAGGCTAGTATTGAAAAAAAAGTTAACTACTGTTAACAAAGCACTAAATAAGAGTCCAGTTAAGCTAGCAATGAAGGCAATACTCATGCCTTGTAGTGGTTTTTCTAATTGCGCTACCAAACTGCTAACATTACTAGCAGTAGTCTGATGGATTGTTTGACTTAGCACTGATAAATTAAATGTAATACCGGAAAAAGTACCAAGTAAGCCAAAGGCTAGCAGTAAGTTAGGTAAAATGCGGCAAAAATAATCAATTTGGTCACAGGAGAAGAACCAAACCTTTTCTCGGCTGTAAACTTGGTCTATTAATGCTGCTGTGTTTACCTGCTCTAAACTTTTGCAAGCATCTTCAAATCTTTTTTCTAATTCTTCTAGTATCCTGGGCTTTTGTCCACCAGATTGCTTTTTAATTAGCCTTCTTACCCGTTCCTGTAAAAATACCAGATGTTGATAAAGAGCCAAGCGTAATAAAATAGCGGCTAAAGATGGTATAACGACTAATACAAAAGTTGGAACAATTAAGTATATGGGTACTGGTGGCATTAGTAGAACAATCGTGATTTGATAGGATATTTTAAATTTTGTGAGCATTGCCCATCTAGCCCTTTCAAGGTGGGAAGGAAAATTTTGATTCAGGAGATAATTCCTCTTCTCTTTTCTCTGTTTTCTCTGTTTTCTCTGTGTCTCTGCGGTTAATAAGTTTTTTTAAACCACAGAGGCGCAGAGACGACTGGCGTGACACAAAGTTAAGAGGTCAAAAATCACTTATTTTTTTGAGTTTTTCTTCACCTTGACAGGGCTAGCATTGCTCACCCGACAAACTTGATTACAAGGGGTATTTGTTCAAAATCTCGCAGCGGAGGTATTCGTACTCGTCTTTAGTTATAAAGCCATTAGCTAAATCCTGTTGTAGTCGCTCAAATTCTAACCTACGTTTTTCTAGGTTGTTGTTAGAACATACAGGAGAAGCTACAACTATCTCCCCAGGAATAGCTCTCGTATTTCGTGTATTGCTGGGTGTGATTCGGTTTTGAAATGTCCTAAATCGTTCATCCATCTTTTTGCGGAAGCGAATAATAATTCCTTCTTTAGCTGTGAGGTCGGCGCTTACAGGAGTTCCAACTACTGTTGCTTTGTAGGGATAATTGGAATTGTCTTCTGGTAATTGATCGACTTCCTTGACAAATTGCCGCAGTTTAGGTAAATTTTCATTTTCCCAAAGTTCAGGTTGTCTTTCTATTTGAGCAATTTCTTCATCCAGAAGTGTTTTCAAAGCTGTAGCCATATCCTTGCGGTTAGCAAGTTCCTCCAAAGCTTGACTCCACTCCGGACTCAGAGAAGCTGTGTAATAACTGTCTCGCAATGAATCATAATATTGGAACTCTAATTGCTGAGTTTGCTGGTTTTCCTCCAGCAACCCAAACGCTAAACAAGGATAGAAAACATCTTCCAAATTCTCTATTGTTCTCGCATCAGGAGGGATGAGGTCAGGAAAGGAGGCGCGGTAGTCATTGTGGAGAAAAGATGTAGCAGAATTCTGTTCCCTGATGTAAGGGTTTCTCATCTGTTCTAAGCTAACTATCAATCTCAGAGGAAACCCAGCGTACTCATTCACGATTAAAATTTCGTCGTCAGCTTGAGTTGGTCTGAGGACACTTGTAGCAATTCCCAAGTCCTGACTCAGCAAAGTTTTAAACTGTTGTACTTCTAACTCATCTATGTCTTTAAAACCAATTAACTTACTACTTTTAGCAGGGTCATCGCGGAAGTAGGGGTCATTCAAATTAAGACGTAGCAGAGGTTCAGCTTGCTGTAAAATTTGTGCAAAGCGAGTTGAACGCGCTGTCAGGGAGTAGTTTTGCATGAAGCGCTTGATCACAGAGTTGACAATATTCATACCGCGAGAAGCAAATAAGCTGTCAACCTTAAGATCAATTTCTTTTTGCAGCTGGTGTGGAGTGGCACGTTCCTGGTCTATAAAACTTGCCAAAGACTGTCCTCGTCCAGTGGGTTCTGTAATTTCGGAACTCACTAGCACCAACTGGCGGCGAAAGTCATCGAGTGGCAAGATAGTTTGGTAACAGCGCTCAATATCTTCATTATTAATGATTGCCTCACCACTCATCTCATCAAAATTAAGTTGTTTAAGGTTTTTTTCCTGTTTTTCATAGCCGCTTTTCAAATTCTCTACGCTTGCACTAAAAGCAGCGACTTGAGTCGATCTGCCTTGAACATGCTTTTGTAAAGCATCGACAATTTGTAGCGCCGACTGCAAAACTGCTAACTGAAAGTTATGCTTGATCAAGTCATAAACTTCCCGTACCACCTTTTTTGCTTCAGTTTGTACTGGGCTATTTTTATTGCCAACAAAAGGAATACCAGCTTTCTGCTCAATGTCCTGAATTATTTGTTCAGCATCCCGCCATTTTTTATCTAAATCTTCCAAGCGGCGCATCCCGCCAAAATTGGCAATTTCTTCTTGGAGGTTGCGTTGATAGTTATGCAGTTCATGTTGCAAAGCATCTAGCCAGTCACGGGTACTTTTCATCGCGAAATTAGGTTCGCTAGGAGTGAGTAACCGCGTGATAAAATCGTCAATATTTGTCTGGAGTTCTTTGGTGATGTTTGGACAAATCTGTTGCAGTCTTGTCAGCCAAATTCCCCTGTTACTCTCAGTTTCGCCTGGTTGGGTTTTGCGGAATTGCTCTCGAAACTCCCTTGGCAATTGTTGGCAGATTGCGTTGCGATCGTCGCGATTTTTACATTCAGCAATTGACCGATCTAATTTATTTCTCCAAGCATTGATTGTATTAACAAAATTCTTGTTCGAGTCTTGTACAGCATCAGCTATTCTGGTAGTTAAACCGTCCTTTTTCCCAAGGTCGCTGTGCCAACGATACTGAATTAAGAATTGTTCAAGTAAGCTAGAGGGGTCGGGACTTTGACCTTGCCCATTTAACCAGAATGTTACCAGACCTAAACTAACGCGATTTAAAGCGATTTGGACAATGGTATCGCGGGGGAAATAAATCGCCGCTAGTCCAAATGTTAAATAACGCTGTCCATTGGGACGGGGGTGCTTATCCCACTGAATCATGTGTTGCAGAAAATTGTCTCTGTTGCCTTTGACGACTGGTGCTAATTCACCAGAGAAGTCCAAAGCAATCTTATGTGCAATAACGTTACACAGCTTACCTTGTGCCAAGATTTCGTATTCGCCTCCTGTCTGATTAGAAACCAAATAGGTGTAGTCAAAAGGCGGTCGCTGTTCCTGTACGTATACTAAATTTTGGATATCATAACAGGCTTCAAATTTTGTACCGGGAGTGCTGTAATAATTTAATTCTTTGAGAGCAGCGTAAGTATTGGCACTCATGTTCGGGGTATTACCATATAATTCTGGACTAATAACTAAATAGCCAACAATTTGAGAGCCTTGACTGCCATAAAGATGCCTGAGACTATAAGCAACATCTAAAAACATTCCACTTCCCGTACCACCACAAAGAGAACCTACGACAAAAATATTTAGTCCCGGCTCAACTCTTAAACCCGATCTCAGCAATAGTGGTTCATGTCCTCGTGTGCGCTTTTCTGCACTTTCAACTGCTGTTTTAATCTTTTGGTAATTGTGGAAAAAAGCTAGTCTTCCTACAGGTCTAATGCCTTTTGCACCTTCTTCCACTGCTTTAATATTTCGCAGTAATTGTGGAGGAAACCAAATACCAATATGGTCGTAGGGACCGTGGCGTTCATAAGCTGAACGACGCTCTAATCCTTGCACAAACATGGTAACTTCAGGAGAGGACATTGTAGCGCAAACTTTCTCTGCTTCCCGAAAGCTGAGGTCAACACCATGATAGGTACTTCCTGTACGAATACCAGCTACTTGCGTTGCTGCTTTATCTGTATCTATGTGGACAAAACTAACAATTGGTAGTTGGTTTAAATCGTCATATCTGTCTACAATTAACCGCCGAATTCGCATTAAAACATCCCGACCAGTACCGCCTAATCCTATACAAATTGTGCGATTAATTCCGCGATACTGAAGTTCATTTTCAGTGGCGTTAGTCATATTATGATTCCTTAGTGGAGCAACATTATTCATTTATGGGGAAGCATTTTTAATTTTTAATTTTTAATTGAACGTACGGGTTGACCCTCATCATTGAGTCCGACACTTTCCGTCATATCAATTGGCAAAACAACATCCCGTCCCTTGTGTAAAAAGGAGACTATTTTTAAGCCTGTTGTTTGTGAAGGGGTAAGTAATTGTCCTAGGGTAACTTTTACAGAAGTATCATTCAAGACAGTTTAGCCAAAAAAGTTCGAGACTCTATTCTATCCGCATGCTTGACTGATACTCTTCAGGAAATCTACGTATCAATATATTTGATATACAGGTAAAGTAGTAAATTTACTTAATTTAGCAATCCTAAATGATTTGTGAAAAATTTTAAGTGGTGTAGGGTGGGCACTGCCCACCAAAAGCCAGATGTGGTGGGCAGTGCCCACAAGCGCCCGCTCAGGAGTGTAAGTTAAAAAACGAAGATTTCTTCGTGTCCTTCGTGTCTTCGTGGTTTAAAATTTGTTTTGAACCGCGAAGACACGAAGGACACGAAGGTAAAATCTCGAAAATTGAACAAAATTTTCTCAGTTTTTGAGCCACCTTGACGCGGGCGCGAGATGTGCCCACCCTACGTGTATTTATGGAATTTTCACCTATGTAATAGGATTGCTATAGCAATCCTAAATGATTCCAGAAGGTCGAAACCCGTGAAGCTTGTCCCTCGACCCGGAACAGGTAGGCAAGTTGATGCAGTCCCAATACGGTTCGGATAAGATAATTTACGAGCGAGATCGCCTCTGTAGAGACGCGAAATTTCTTCTGTAGGAAAATGAAATGACTCGCTTTATACATGACCAGTTTGCGCTCGTATTATCTGGAAGAATTACTTAAAAATTACGGAGAGGTCAAACCCTCAGAAAAAGTTTCAGGGGAAATTAAAGAAATCGATATTTTATTCATTCCAGCTCAACCACAAACTTCTGCTTTAGAAATCTTAGGTCTGCTGGGCAGATTTGCCGAATTTCCGATGCTATTAGAAGCATTCCGCAATGCAGCTTCTGCAGATGAAATCTGCGACTGTCTGGTCAAATTATTGGAAGCAAAGGCGAGAATGCGACGCAAAGCGAAGGTAAATAATACTACACTTCAAGAACAGAATATACCCAAATTGTGGGTTCTGACCCCCACTGCATCTACAACCATATTATCTAGCTTTAACGTGAATCAAAAAGCCGGATGGTTGTCAGGAGTATACTTTTTAGGAGACGCATTGCGGGCAGCAATTGTTGTCATACATCAGCTACCGTCAACACCAGAGACATTGTGGTTAAGACTGTTGGGTAGGGGAACGGTGCAACAGAGGGCAATTACGGAATTGCTTGGGTTATCATCTGATAATCCGTTTCAGAAAGCAACGCTAGAATTAGTTTACAACCTGCGAGAAAACTTGAGAATCAATCAAGATTTAGATGAAGATGATCGGGAGTTAATTATGCGATTAGAACCACTTTATCAACGAAATCGGGAACAAGCCAAGCTTGAAGGACGACTTGAAGGACAACGCGAAGGACGACTTGAAGGACGACTTGAAGGAGAGCAAAGTCTAGTGATACGTCT
The DNA here is from genome assembly GCA_965249805.1 of Stigonema sp. Lineage (GTDB taxonomy): Bacteria > Cyanobacteriota > Cyanobacteriia > Cyanobacteriales > Nostocaceae > Stigonema. The sequence continues at coordinate 210,545 of CBDFMX010000002.1, read as the reverse complement.
TCTAAATCGCCGCCTTGGTGAAATCGATGCATCATTAACTCAGCAAGTTAGAAGATTATCGATAGCACAACTCGAAACATTGGGAGAAGCATTATTAGATTTTTCTGGGTTGGCTGATTTACAGGCATGGTTAAATCAACTTGAAGAATAGAAAGGCTCATCTTTAATCAAAATAATTGGCGGTGTGTCTGTTAATTGCTTGACTGAGTGTAGTTTCGTTGTACAGAAGCGACCTGCTACTCTAATAGTTGGCTCAAAAAGTTCATCAAAAGTAGGGATGGCTATTTTCGTTTGCATACATTTTCAAAGAATGAACTGATGAGCGCTTTTCCTATCCGCTATTTTTTTACTTGAATAACTATTTCATATTCGCGGTAGCGAGGATCTGGACAATTGATTTTAAACCGAGAACTAGCTATAGGAGTCCGCGATGTAATTTGTTGACTGTTGTAGAAAATTGGTGCGGAATTAGTAGGCACTAAGTAAAACTTTTCTCCTTTGCGTTCTAAATAAGCTCTGACTTCTGCTCCTGGACAGTTAATAGAATCTACACAAGTAGAATTATCTTCAGCGTGACCAATGGCAATTCGTTTATTATTCGGTAGTTTGCATTTTTGGTCTTCCTGGTTGTCTGTTCCCTCAAAATCAACTCTCAATTCCCACTTCTTTCGCAGGCGCAAGAATTTGCTCACGCCAAAAACCAAAGCAGCAAAGATTAACAAGGAAATTAATCCAGGTAGCGATAACTGCTTAATTAAATAAGGAGTGACTAAACAGGTTTCTTGACCGCCTGGTGCTGGAGTGCAAAATTCCTGGACTGTAGGCGCAACGTCAACTACAGTAAGGTTGTATACTTGATTGTTGTTGGTTTTAATTGGTAGCGATCGCCTATGCAATGGCAAAGCTTGAATCCAAGCCTGTCGCTGTTGACTTTCTGGAGATTTTGCTACACGAAAAGGACTATCAGCAGGAGTTTCTATCCATACTTTTGAAGTAATTCCTGGTTGAGTAAATAGAGGTGCATCAGTAATCCAAATAATGGACTGGGGCTTGATTGGTTGATTTTGCTGGAGGCGATTGTGATTTATCTGAGCAATACCTTGATAAACACTTAACTCAGATCTTTGAATATCTGTACCGTAGCGGTTTGGATCAGATGCAAAAGATATTTTTTCTAAGATTTTGTCAATATTGTCTTTACTTTTACTAGTAAAGACAATGGGTGTTCCCAATGGATTTATACCCAGTGCTACTTCCCCTAAAACTACATCTTTGGCAAAAGGAACAATGTAGACTAAATCTCCTGGTTGAAGGCTATCTGCAACTATCTGACGTAAGCGGATATGACCCTCATCATTGAGTCCGACGCTTTCCGTCATATCAATTGCCAAAACAACATCCCGTCCCTTATGTAAAAAAGAGACTATCTTTAAGCCGGTTGTTTGTGAAGGGGTAAGTAATTGTCCTGGGGTAACTTTTACAGAAGTATCATTCAAGACAGTTCAGCCAAAAAAGTTCGAGACTCTATTCTATCCGCATGCTTGACTGATACTCTTCAGGAAATCTACGTATCAATATATTTGATATACAGGTAAAGCAGTAAATTTATTTAGTATATCAATCCTAAATAAGAGCGTGAAATTCTCTCTTTCTTTTCTTGGCGCTCTTTGCACGGCAGTTGCCTACGGAGGGAAACCCTCCTGCAGCACTGCCTCGTCTTGGCGGTTCGTTAAAAAAAAGTAATTCTAAGGGTATACCAAAAAATAAATTATCCATTCTGTAGGGTGCGCTTTTCGGGAGAGTACGGCGGCACAAAACGGTGCGTTACGACGTTCCGTTTAACGCACCCTACAAAATTGGAGATTTTTTTAATTGGAAGTCCCTAAGTTGGTATGCACAAATTATCTTAAGAGTCAAGTTCAGGAACTTGATATTACTCTAAGTCGTCAAACACCATAGCGATTTTGATAGTAAGCCAAAATTTGCTTGACTTCTTGCCGACTTTGCGATCCGGAAATCGGTGTGTAATCAATCCACAAACCACCGATTTGGCTTTGATTGTAGTCAAACTGTTGGGAAGACTGGGGAATTAAACCCACTTCGACCCCTTCCACTTGACGCAAGTGAGCTGCTATCTCCCGATAGACGGCTAAAGGTAAACGAGCAAATTCAATGATCTCTCTTGTCTCCATAGTTACATAGCTCCCGTAGAAACAGGGTTTTGAGGCGGTGATTGTACCGAAACAGGATTTCCGGCAGAAGCTGTAGATGACGGTTTAGCGTTGACAGGCGCTTCCCCGACCATTTTGGCAACTTCAATACCATATTGTTCCAGAATAACGGTCGGATCAGAACCTTCATTCATTTCAATACGTTTAATCAGCAGTCCGCTTGCCAATTGCTGTCCTGCTTGCACGTACCGACTAGTTGGCTCATTTGGTACCTTGATAATTGCCTGGGGTTCTTTACCAACGAGAACTACACCTGAAACCAGAACTGCTTTTGCTAACTCAGGTTGTGGTGGTGGTGGTAATACAGATACTAAAGATTGGTTGGGGATAACTTGAGGCAGTACCTTAGGCAGAACTGGAGGAGTTAATTTCGGGGTAGGGTTAGCTTTTTTCTGTATCCCAGAAGAAGAAGCGTAGACGTTCTTAGGGCGGTTTGCCACAGTCATCGTCGGTTTGTTGATTCTGCTTGCCACAGGCATCGTCGGTTTGTTGATTCTGCTTGCCACAGGCATCGTCGGTTTGTTAATTCTGCTTGCCACAGGCATCGGCGGTTTGTTAATTCTGCCTGTCGTCGATATGACCACCTTTGGTGTTGGATGTTTTGCAGGCGGTGTAAAAATAGGCAACCGTGGTAACACAGGGACAGGTTTTGGCACTACAGTATTATTCGGTACTCCTGTCGGATTCAGTACTCCGACAGGATACTGCTCTACAATTTGTCCAAACGGGTCAGTTCGACCTTTTAACACCACACCTACCCGTTCTGTAGCATTAGTCGGTTGAATCAAGCTAGAAGTCGAAGCAACTAATTGAGCCTTTTTGGCAGGCACCACTGGATTATTAAAGGGTTGAGTTGCCGCTTTTTTCGTTGCTGCTGGCGTGTTAGCCGGTGTCGGATTACTAGGTTGTTGTACTTCTTGGGAGGAACATCCGGCAATTGCTAAAGCTAGAATGGCTGCAACTGCAATTTTTAAATTTCTGCCCATTAGCCGTTCTCAAAAGCCATAGAAAAATTGAAATGCCGAAATCTACCTGTTGAAATTTGCATCTAAGGTGAAATCTGATACCGTTATAACCTAATTTTCTAGATTTTAAAGGTTTCTTTAGACACTACACAACTCAGCAAACCTGCTATACTACCGACTAGTTTTGCTGTTAAGTAGTCGTGCAAAATTAAATATACAATCTCCGCCGCGAATGCAGCAATCGCGAGGGTTTGGGATTGCTTCACTTCGTTCGCAATGACACAAATATTTTTGCATACGTACTTAACTCTCTGCCACGGTCATTAAGTCTTTCATCAAGTCCAGCCCTTTCTTAACTCTACGAGAGACCGTAACTACACTGATACCAAGACGTTCTGCTACTTGTTTTTGCGTCAAATCATGCAAAAACACAAATTCCAAGACTTCACGGGTGCGATTTTCTAGCTGCACTAGTGCTTGTTGTAGGCGAATTTGGTCTTCTTGCACTAGTTGAAAGCTGCGGTAGTTGTGATCCGGAACCAGTTCTCCCAGTAATGTAGAACCTTCTTCCCCATCCTGCACTGGCACATCTAAGCTTAGGGGGGCACGATTAACCCACGCTAATTTAATTTCTTGCCACTCGTTTGGGGAAACTTCCAGTGCTGCTGCTAATTCAGAGTCAGTTGGTTGGCGATTGTATTTTTCCCGCAAAGAACGTGAAACCCCTATTGCTTGCTGTTGCAGCGCTAACCAGCGCCGGGGAATTCTGACTGTGACCCCTTTATCTCTAAGGTGGTGTTGAATTTCGCCGCGAATGTAGGGAATGGCAAAGGAACTGAAAGCATGACCCTTAGAAATTTCAAATTTCTCAATAGCTCTAATCAAACCTAAACAGCCCACTTGGAGCAAGTCATCGTAGCTTTCATGGCATTGATTTATCCAGTAGTAAGCTTCTTTTCTAACAAGTCCAAAATTGAGTTTCACCAGTTGATTGCGAACATCTGCTGTCTGAGATTGCTGATATTTTCGCAACAACTGCCAAATTTGATGCTTCAGTTCGTTGGTGACTGTAGTTGGCATAGCACCCCGGTTATTGGTTAAACAAATAGTTAGAGCCTTTAAACTAAGCTGTGATTGTGTATAGTTACCCGGTTGTTGCAGCTTACCATTGGCGCAGCACGATGAGTGGCGATCGCTCTTCAGAACACATCGCCCTATATGACCGAGAAGTACTTATGGCAAACAACTTTTTTGATGGAAATACTTGCCACAAGCGAATTGACAATCAAGCCTAATTTAAATGAGTGATTTGATATATTTTGTTTTTCGATCTTCTTTGGTCTGAACAGTAGCTTTTAAAAACTACATGACATCAAAGTAAGAAATTTTTTACTAAAATCAGAACCGAGATTGTACGGAATTAAAGGAAATCCGGATAAAGTTAATTTATAGATATAAAACGAGAATAAAAAAGATTTTGAGAATGAGAGCAAAGCTTTCTAGTCAAAAATACTTGTTATCTAAGATCTGATTCATGCCAGCTTTAAAATTCATAACAGCAAAAAAAAAGGGCTATACGCCCTTGTTGTACTTATACCGATTGCAGTCAATGTAGAGACGTAGCATGCTACGTCTCTACATCTAGTGACGAATTATCTAGGCACGGGCTGGTTCAATCCGACCGTAAAACAGACCACGAACCTTAACCTCTTTAGGTTCGTCAGCGCCTAAATCGGTATCAGAGGGCTGTTCACTTTCAAAAGTACCAGCAATTTCACCAGTAGAGTTATCTATTTTCGCGACTCGCAAAGAAATCTTGCCACTTAAAACATCAGTACTCTTGACGTTAGTGCGGATGAGTTCTTTACCATCCGCTTGGGCAGGGAGAGCTACCGCATTATCATAGCCTGCGGTCACACCTCGACCTTTGGGATCGAGGAAAGCAGAACCGCGATAGGAGGGGACTTTGAATGTGCCTTCAAAGTCAGTTGAGGTGTTAATGCTGGTCAACCCAGGTTGTGATTGAGCAACCAAACTTTTGACGGTGAACAGGAAAGGCACTCGCTCACCACCAGGGAGTTGCACAGTGATAGCTTGGAAATCAAAACCATCTTTTTCCTCAAAGGTGAGGCTACCATCTTTATTCACCTTCACCCCACCTTGAATCTGGTCAAGGGAGTAGGTGCGGCGAGTCAACAGCTTGCCAGCAATAAATTCTGCCGATTGCCGTTTATTTGTGGGTTCTTCTAGTACAAAGAAATTTGTTGGTTCTAAGCAAAGTTCTTTTATGGTGTAGGACTGATTAGCATCAATGGGGATGGAACCACGGCTTGTTTCTGCCAGTAGGGGGCATTTGTTAGCCAAGCCAGTACCTCTGATCTGATCGTATGTTAGAGCACTTGTACTAGCACTTGTTGAAGCCTCACTACAGGCAGTTAGAAACCCCAAGCACAAAGCCAAGAATGAAACAATTAAAGCGCGATACCTCATGGTCAACCTCAATGTCAAAAATTAATATCTAAGTTGTAAAACTGCACCGAAGATTTGATAGACGAAGCCCAATACTGATAGGTTAACCTCTCCCCCAACCCCTCTCCTGCAAGGAGAGGGGGGAAAAATTACCCCATTCCCTTGTAGGGAAGGGGAGTAATTACCTTAGGTTTGCCTTATCCGAGAAGTATTGAGACGAAGCCGATCAAACTTCTCTGTTGCTAAAAGTGCTGCAACGTATCCCTTTTTTGAAGCCTAGGCTTTAAACCCTAGTCTACTTAGCACATTACATCTATTTGGAATGTGTAGTCAAAGGGGGCAAAAAACCACTGCGTACTGTTGGCGGCGTCATTTTCGGTTGGGAAAAATTCCCAACATTACCTTGTGTGTTGCTCTTGAGTATTAATACTCATGCATATCAAACAAATTCTCCGCTCGGCAGCCAGATCATACGATTTTTTTAAACTCAAAATCAAAGCACTTTATTCTTTACCAAGAACACCGAAGGCAGTTTCCTCGAGTTTGCAGCAGCCAAACGAAATTTAGCACAATTTTACGTATGCAAATTAAATTTGTGACACATTGTAAATCGATTACACTTTTCAAGGGCAGGTTTATCGGCAATAAGATCGATGAAAGCAAAAAATATAAAGGTAGATTTGATTTGACCTCATTTACAGGGATTAAAGAGGCATGAGCAACCGCAAAAGTTTTGAGTCAGAGAAGTTGTCTTATGAACTGCAAGCGATTGCATCTGTAGTACATGATGCATCTCAACATTGTCAAGGGGACGCTATGGCTCTTTTGGCTTTGCTGCGACAGTTGGAGCAGTTACACCGAGAGATCCGGGATGGAGTTTTTCAAAAGAGTTTGCCTGATAACCGTCAGGGACTCTACTCAATGCTTAAGGATATAGAGTCTCTTGGCGGCTGGCCTTACATTGAGCGGATGAAGCTGCAAGCCTTTTTAGGGAATTTGCCACAAGAAGCGACAAGAGAAGGGGAGTAGGGAGTGGGGAGTGGGGAGTAGGGGGAGATGAGGGAGTAGGGGGAGATGAGGGAGATGAGTCCGTCAAGGGAGACAAGGGAGACAAGGGAGAGGGATGCTTCCTTGTCCTCCTTGTCCCCCTACTCCCCCCACTCCCCACTCCCCACTCCCCACTCCCCAGTTATTTAGTGACGCCATCACAAAGGGTGCGATCGCCTTGGTCAAGATTGCGGTTGGACTTAAGATAATCACTCACCCAGTTACAACCACGACGAAGCAGGTCATCTAAGTCCAAATTCCACAGAATTATCGTATTGTCATCACTAGCTGATGCCAATGTTTGACCATCTGGGCTAAAGCTGACACCTAGTACTGGCGCACGATGCCCATTGAGGCTTTTAATCAATTTGCCATCACTACTCCAGAGTTTGACTGTGCTATCCCAACTGGCGGCGGCAAGAACTTCCCCATTCGGACTGAAGTTGACAGCGTTGACACTATCGCCATAACCTTTTAACAACGTTTTCAACAATGTCCCATCCCACCCCCATAGCTTCACAGTGTTGTCCCAGCTAGCACTTGCCAGCAGCTTGTCAGTAGGACTGAAGCTCACACCTAACACCCAACTCTCATGAGGCGAGAAAGTTTTTAACAAAGTACCATCCCGCCGCCAAAGTTTTACAGTTTGATCGTCACTGGCAGAGGCTAGAACCTGACCATCAGGACTGAAACTCACGCTATTCACCGAATCGTGATGCCCCTCGAGAGTTTTGAGCAACTTGCCTTGATAATTCCAAAGTTTTACTGTCTTATCTTTACTAGCTGATGCCAACAACTGCCCATCAGGGCTAAAACTGACGCTCATCACACTATCGCTATGCCCTGGGAGGGTTTTAAGTAAGGAGCCGTCGCGCCGCCAAAGCTTTATAGTTTTGTCATAGCTTGCAGAGGCAAGCATCTGACCGTTTGGGTCAAAACTGACACTCTTGACTCTATCTGTGTGTCCCACCAAAGTTTTGTAGAGCCGCGTTTCTACTCCACTGCTACTACTGTATCTTTGCCAGAGTTTTACTGTACGGTCGCGACTGCCAGAAGCTAACATCTGACCATCGGGGCTCCAAGCGACACTCAAAACTCGATCTTCATGACCCTGAAGGATGGGTAATGTTGGGGCATCTAAACGCCACAGTTTCACACTTTTGTCGTAACTTCCTGATGCCAGGAGTTTGCGATCGGGGCTGAAAGCTAAGCTGGCAATAGCCTCGTTGTGACCTTTAAAGGTTTTGAGTAAAGTTCCATTGACATTCCAGAAGTTGATCGAGTTGTCATCACCTGCTGTAACTAACTGTTGACCATCAGAACTAAAGTTCAAGCCCCAAATACCTGTATGCTGCAAGGTCTTGTAAAGACGAAAGGCGAAGCCGTCTTCACTGTTATTGCTCCGCCGCCAAAGTTTCACTGTTTTATCTCGACTAGCTGACGCCAGCATCTGACCGTCAGGGCTGAAAGCTACATAGGTTACACCTTTCAAGTGCCCCAACAAAGTTTGTGCTTTCTTCCCGTCTCGTTGCCAAATTTTCACTGTGTTGTCCTCACTTGCTGAGGCAAGGAACTGATTATCAGGACTAAAGCTTACCCAGTTAACCGAACCTTGATGTCCTTTCAGTGTTTTTACTAAGTTACCGTTTATACTCCAAATTTTTATGCTTTGATCCTTGTTGCTAGAAGCTAGTAACTCACCATCAGGACTGAAATTAACGCTATAAACCCAATCTCCGTGTCCTTCTAAGGTTTTGTAAGGCAGTGGGTCAAATTCACCCGTATTCGGGTTTCTACGCCACATTTGCACTGTTTTATCGAGACTGGAGGAGGCTATCTTCTGACCATCAGGACTGAAACTCACGCTGGTAATAGCATCGCTATGACCTTTAAGGGTTTGGAGTAAGACACCGTCAGAACGCCAAAGTTTCACTGTCCGATCCGTACTACCTGATGCCAATAACTGACCATCAGGGCTGAAAGCCACACCCCAGACAGTATCATTATGCCCTTCTAAACGGTTTACCTCCGTTACTCCATAAACGGCTTGCTGTAGGGCTGTCACTACCCGCATTCGGGTGTCGGTTTGGATTGCATTTGTCTGTTTGAGTTGTTTGAGTCTCTGAAACGCTCGTAAACTTTCTAATAGAGCATCAAATTGTTTATTTGAAGCAAACAAAGCTTCACTAGCGGCAGTAATGGCGCTAATTTTTAAGTTAATTTGGCTACGTTCAGCTCTCTCGGTTTGGAGAACTGCTGCGCTTTTTTGTAAGTCAGCTTGCCACCATAATCCTCCGATCATCGCTACCATTATTGCCAACATTACGCCTGCTAAACGTGCTTCTCGCAGTCGTCGTTGCAAAACCGAATACAGCTGCTGTTGAGAAAGCTTTTGGGCTACTTCAGCTCTGGTTTTTTCAAATCGGACTTTTTCTAGTTCGGCTACTATCCGGTGGTTGTTTTTTTGGCGAATCGGTTCAACTAAATAATCATGAACCAACTGGTAGCGATCGCCTGACTCTTCCAAAACTCGCACTACCAACCCACTACCAACCAAAATTTCTAAAATTAGTTCCAACGTGGAATAGATGTGAGGACTTGGAGGATGAGGAGGATATTGCTCCCTCATCTCCCTCATCTCCCTCATCTCCCCCCACTCCCTCATGTCCTCCCCTCCCCCTCTTAAGTACGCAGTTGTTAAATCAGCTTTCGTCTTCAGCGGTCGCGTACCTTTTTCATCAGTTAACTCAAACAGTAATTTCCAACTTAGCTGTTCATTTTCTTCACCACAATCTTTGATAACTTCCTCAAGCCAGCGCTGTACCAGTTTTTTTGAACCACCGCAACGCTTGTATTCTTCGAGAGTGGTAATTTTTTCTACCTGCAGTTGAGCGCCTACTATTTGTAATTCAATTGGATGTACTTCACCAATTTCTCCAGCTAAATCTTGCACGAGTTGGTTAATGACTTCATCCTCTGTTGAAATGCGAAATGTCGCGTTTTTACAACTTTGAGTCAGATTATGAATGATGCCTATAGCATCCTGAATGGAGAATTTACCTAAGTAGTAGCGAATATCTTTATCCAGAATGTTTTTGTTAATCACCCCCAAATCGTAGGCATGTTTTACTTTCTCGTGACTCAAGCGTTCAAACTCTAATAAGTAATGCAAATAATCCTCTCTTAAGGAAATAATTACTTTCACAAACGGAATGTTCAAGCAGACACTTAAAAACTTGTAAAACTGTATTCTTTGTGTTACTTGTGTATTCACAAAGAAAAACTCTTCAAACTGATCGAAAATGAGAACAATTGTATAATTACGTTCAACTAATAATCGCAATCTTTCAACAATTGCAATAGGTGAAATTTCTGAAGCCAGCGATATTTCTGTTTGGGCAACCACCTGATTTAAACTACAGAAAATGCCTGTAATCCAATCGGTGTAAACAGACAAGACAACGGGCAACGGTAGGTGCAGACCAATGACTTTTTGTTTTAAAGCTGGTACTAACCCAGCTTTAAGAAGTGAACTTTTACCAACGCCGCTAGGTCCATGAATTACTGTAAGTTTGTAGTCAGCACGGGTAATTCTTTCAATTAAGCGATTCACATCTTGCTGACGAACGGAATTTGCTATTTCCTGGGCAACTTCCTCAGGAAATGATGGGATTTTTTTTGAACCGTAAACTGGGTTAATTCTGTAGCGTTGCGGCTGTAACTGACTCGCCCCGATAAAGGCGCGAAAGCCGTACTGATGCTCTATTTGAATTTTTTCTAGTTTGAGGTTAAATGCTTCTAGGTAGTCATGACGTTCAAAAAAGTAGAGCGATCGCAACTCTTCGACAATTTCCAAGTACAAGCATGGCTCATACTTAACTTCGCATACTACCGAAGCCCATTCCAAGCTATTGATAGCTTCCTCCCACTCACCCAAATACCGCTGCGATCGCCCAAGTAACAGAAGATACCAACTTTCCTGCTGTCGCGAAACGTCCGTAGCAACCTCTGCTATCGAAAGCGCTGTATTAGCTAGTTCATAAGCTTGTAACCAGTTAGACTCAGCAGCAGCGACGGTTGCCAAAAAACCATAATCTTGCGCCACTTGCGCTTGTGTCCCATAAATTTGATGCAAATCCAAGGACTTTTGAGCCAGTTGTTGCAACTCTGACCAAGCTTGTAGGCGTTGCAATATTTCACAATTCGTCAAAATGAATTTGGCAACCAAGTCTTTTCTTTGTACCGCTGACCAGATCTCCAAGCATTGTCTGAACGAATATAGAGCTTTTTGCCAGGAACTCTTGTTAGCTTGTGGGCGTAAATCCGCCATGCGGCGATAACACAGCCCTAAGTGGAATAGTACTACTGCCTTTTTGAGAAGATGAGGGGGATGAGGGAGTAGGGGGGGATGAGGGGAAATTAATTTGTCTTCCCCCACTTCCCCCACTCCCCACTCCCCACTCCCCACTTCCCCTCCTCCCATTTGCTCCCAAATTACTATACTCCGTTGAAAATGAGATAGCGCGTCATCAATTTGGTCGTTGGCGTAGTCATCATGCCCCAATACAAATTCCAGACCTGCTTCTAATTCTGGTTCTAATTTGATGTTATACTGGCGTTGCAAATCATTACGAGCAAATTCAATTTCCCACCTTTGCTGAGAGTTAGGATCTAAATCTTGGGCAGCATTAGATAAAAACTGAGCAGCACCAACTTCTAAAACTTTGGTAAATAGAGATTCCGTTTGATGCCTTATCAAAGTGACTAAATCTTCTTTTTCCATTTCAAATTTGATGGTAGTTGCAGCCCAGCTTTTCAAGTCGGGTGCTACCCTGGAAAGCAATATTGCTACTTCATCTTGTAGCCACAACACCAATGGAAAGTCAAAACTATCGGCATAGAAATTTCGTAGTTGATTAACGCTAACGATTAGGTCTTCAAGAGTGATAACTGACTCTAGACCAAAAACCATCACAGCCGACGGCAAAGAATCTGTGGCAATAGGATTATCTATAAATCCTGTGATGATGGCGGTGTGTAGAGAAGTTGTTGATGGTGAAAGAACGAGTTCGCGTAAATTTATATCCTTGCTGAGAGAGCGAAGCTGCACTAATATTTGCTCGCTTAATCGCCCGTAGTTGCAGCGGACTAAAATCAAGGAAAATTGACCTTTAGAGAGAGCGATCGCCCGACGCAGCCTTTGCAGAGAACGCTGATTTTCAGTGGAGATCGCTACTGGAAATTGCCACTCTTTCATAATTAAAAACAGGGCTGTAAAGCTAATTCTATTTTTTAAGAGTCAATAATCAATAGCTTTTTATGTGAGGACTATTGACTATTGAATCGTGCAGCACTTGCCTTATGACTTGCGTTGCTGCCAACTAAGGACTTTTTGAGTTTCTGCTAATGCTGGACTGATGCCAAACCAGCGCCCCAACGGATCGCGGTATTCAAATACAAACATACTCCGCAGCAATCTTTGATATTCAGACTCACCTCTAACGCTTTGCTGGTTTACTACTTCATACAGTAGTTCCCACTCTTCTTCATCGATAGCTAACAGCAGGTCGTCGCGGTAGTCCTTAATCACTGCTTCTAAACAGTCCTGCGAAAAAGGTGGATCTTGCCTTTGCAGGCAACTGTAAAGCAGCCCCAGTAAATTACGAATGTGTCCACCACTGATGCGACATAACCGATCCAAGGTTTCTGGATGCTCGAATAATTCGGTGATTAATCCTAGCCTCCCATTAAAAGTAATTTCTGGAAAGGCTCTTGCCATGACAAGCTGGCGCAACAGAAACATCCCTGGTTCGTGGTCACTGCCATTTCTTTGCCGCACCAGTACCATTGGCAAAACTTTAGGAGCAATACCACCTCCCAAACGATTTTTTAGTGTCTCATACTCGTTAGAGAAAATTAATGCTAGGGGAATTGTGTAAACTACGTGGCATTTGAGTCGGCGTAACTGTTCGCCACGGTCGATGAAGAGGTACTCTGGTTGCGATCGCCCAGATGCTAAGGGACGCATATCCACTCGATCTAAGTTATCGATAATTACGACCAGTCCTTTTTGACCCCTAGCTTTTAGCTGTTCAACAGCTTTGTCTAATACTTCTTCGTTAATTGCTTGCAAAATACTATTTGTGCGGGGTTCCAAGTATTGTCTCAGTTGATTGCGCAAGTGGGGGCTATCTTTGGTTTTGGCAGTAATTTTGGCAATACCTAAGGACAACTCTGCTTGTGCCGATAAATCAATCGGAGTTTGCAAAAAATCCCCAATTTCTTGGAACAGATTGGCAAAGTAACCCGGTTTAACTTTGATGCCAATCGCTTCTAAACTAACACTGACTTGACGGGCTACACTCAGCAGAATATCGCTAACATCGATATCCGCCATATCTAGGTCTTGGCTTGACTCAAAATAAACTACATGAAACCCAGCTAGTTCTAGTTCTGCTTTCAGGCGCTGCAACTCCGTTGACTTACCGCAGCCAATATGACCTGTAAATAACTGGCAGGTTGGCTCATCAGGAGAAATACGCACGATGGTGCGTTGTAATTCTTCCACAATTTTGCAACCACGTACATCAGAAAAATCTATGTAGTACGAACGATCGGACGCATGACCCATAACCAACGTTTTACTGGGGTTGCAGGCTTTGAAAAAGCGTGACAAATTCAGTGTTGTTTTCATGTATATTTTTAGATGTAGACGCATTTTTACTTGTATATTAATATACAAATAATTTTCCCTAAATCTTTAGGCACATAATTAACTCGCAAGTTTTACCTTGCAAAGTACAGCGCTGGATATTTACGCTTCACTCATAGTGAAATACGGGTGGCTTGTAGGGGCACAACATTGTTGTGTCGATTCGCGTGTATTGCAGCGCTATAGATAGCGGCTGATGAGCTAAGTAGGTCGGCACTATACCAACTATGTAAAGTTTTGTAAAATAGAGTCTGTCGTCTTGTAGTTGCGCGCGAAGGAGCGCGCTGTAGACACGAAGTGGTGAGGCAGCGCTCAGGGCGCGGGTTTCCCGCGCAGTGGCTCCTGCACCAAGCTTTATGGCTTCCCGCAAGGGTAGCGCAACTACGAACCAATGATTTATTTGTGCCCACCTACTGACGTCAGTCAGGAATTACGTCATTGTATTATCATGATAAAATATTTTTGTCAACTAACTTAGAGTATATAAGCAATAATTATTTTTTAGCAACAGCAAAAAATTTTATTTAATTACTGGTCCTAGATATTGCCTGCTACTACGAAAACTGGTTACATATGTGCTGGTTAATTCCTCGGAGACAGGGAAATTTTGGTATAATATTCTCCACAAATACTCTGAGCGCTTCCTTGAACAACAGCAGTATACAAATTGCTGGTGATTTGTCAATACCTGTTTTTAGCCAAGTTGGTGAAGAATGGCTCTGTGTCGGCTACATTCAATTGAGAGACACTGCAAACTTTAATATTTAAGAATTACTAGCGTCACCTGTGGTGATGTGCCAGTATAGTTGCTATAAGTTTTATTAAATTTGAAAAAAGTAGGGGTGCCAAGTGGTTCAACGTATATGACCGGATGTACTCAAATTATTTTAATGATCTGAGTACAACAAAGACTTGGACTGAAAGTGTGGAAGGGGTTTGAATGGCTGGCATTTTATCAGTTTCCCGCACAAGTTTAGAATGGCGGCGTCAGAAATTACGCAAAAAGCGGCAGATGAGAATTATTCAGGCTATGTGGCAAACCTTTGCCATAAGTGGTCTGGCTGGCGGTCTGCTGTGGATGGCAATTCAACCGATTTGGGTGCTAACTGATGCCCGCGACATTGTGATTTCCGGCAATCAATTACTTTCTCAACAAGCGATTCAGTCATTGCTCGTGCTATCCTATCCTCGGTCTTTATGGCGAATTGAACCGTCTCAAATCGCTCAATCTTTGAAGGTGGAACCAACTATTGCACAAGCAACTGTCACTCGTCGCCTGTTTCCGCCTGGATTAATAGTCCAAATCAAGGAACGCGTACCTGTAGCGATCGCGCAAACTCGTCAAAAGCAAAATAGTGACACTAACAGCAAAAAACCATCAGTGGGGTTACTAGATGCCAGTGGTGTTTGGATGCCTTTAGAAAAATACACATCACTCAATCGATCTGAGTTGCCCAGTCTGAAAGTTATTGGCTTGCCAGAACAATATCGCCCCTATTGGGCATCATTTTATCAAGCTTTGAGCCAAAGTTCCGTCAAAGTGATGGAAATTGATTGGCAAGATCCAACGAATTTAATTTTGAAAACAGAACTAGGAAAGGTGTATCTTGGTACTCCAAGTTTCCATATTCCCGAAAAAATCAGGGTAATGGCACAGATGCGTCATTTACCAGCACAACTCAATCTCAGTCAAATAGAGTATATTGATTTGAAAAATCCAGATAATCCCATAGTACAAATGAACCACAAACCGTCGAATTCTCAAACGCCTTAAAAAGATTTGGTATATTTCATCTATACAGCACTCCTAGTTAATAAAGAAGTTATATGCTGACAAATATATTTATAGCAGTCCTATTTGATTTGTGAAATTATTAGTAGGTAGGGCATTGCCCACAAAAGCTGGTAATGTGCGGCATAGCCCTACCAACAAAATCATTTATTGTTCATGAATAATTTACGATTGCTATATGATTTTTGGTTTTTCAGCAATCCGCATAAACATCGGCGTTAACTTCTCATTAAAATGGGAGGAACAATCGTCAAACTACTTATTGGGATGCAAAGCCTCTCTCGTTACTACCCTCATATTTGAATCATGGGTGCAAAATGTTAGACAATTTAATGACGGTCTCTGGGCAGGAAAACGCATTTCTTGCTATCGTAAAACTCAAATTGATGATGCTTCAGCGTTATCAAGTTGAGTTTGTGAGTGTTTCATTAGAAAGTTAACTCACCAGCAGATGCACTCGGTAGAAAAGAGAGAGGGCGGCTTTTCGGAGAATGGGTGGCGCGGCTGAACCAACCATCTTGCTGCAACCAATTTTTCGCTGCCTACAACTACTGCACGTTGAAGACACTTGGGCAAGAAGCCAACAGATGCCAAGAGGCGACTTGTTGGTAACGGGTAGCTAAAAACTAGTACAAAGCTTGTAATTTTATTTATAAGTATAAATAACTAGGACAAACAGGTCAAAAGCAGCAGTTGAGATACCTTTGGTATCTATCGCAAAATCGGCAAAATATTAGTCAAGATATTAATATCTTGTGGAAGCTATACAGCTTAATTTTAGCTAAATATCGGTATACTTCTTTAGCATTAGCCGTGCGACGGATGCCTTCATTGCTTATCCCATAGGAAAATAAAGGCGTTTCCCATCGCCAACAATGTTGGAGTTTCCAGAACAAGAAACAAAAGTGCCATAGATTATGGCAGCGTCAAACTATAGTTGATTCTTAGGTGAATAACACCTTAAAAAGTCGTTTATCTACCTTCCTGAACGCAATGACACTTGATCATAACCAAGAGCTTACTTATAAGCACTCCCAGTCTACGGGACAGTCAGGGGTTTCACTGGCAGTCAATACGACTAATCCCTTTAATCATTCCGGGTTAAACTTTGGACAAAACAATGACAGCAGGAAGATCCCCAGTGAAGACAGCCGAATTGGCGATATTGTTCCCGGTCGGGTCGCTAATATTAAAGTGATTGGTGTCGGTGGCGGTGGTGGAAATGCGGTTAACCGCATGATCGCTTCCGATGTGACTAACGTAGAGTTTTGGTCAATTAACACTGATGCCCAAGCTCTTACCTTAGCTTCAGATTTCCGGCGGTTACAAATTGGACAGAAGCTGACGCGAGGGTTGGGAGCTGGTGGCAATCCTGCAATTGGGCAAAAGGCAGCTGAGGAATCACGGGACGAGATTGCTACAGCTTTAGAAGGTGCCGACCTAGTATTTATCACGGCAGGTATGGGAGGTGGAACTGGTACGGGTGCAGCCCCAGTTGTTGCCGAAGTAGCGAAAGAAATGGGCGCTCTGACTGTTGGAGTAGTGACGCGTCCATTTATCTTTGAGGGACGCCGTCGCACCAGCCAAGCAGAGCAAGGCATCGAAGGTCTTAAAAGTAGGGTAGATACACTAATCATTATCCCTAACAATAAGCTGTTAGAAGTGATCCCAGAGCAAACGCCCGTACAAGAAGCTTTTCGTTATGCAGATGATGTCCTGCGTCAAGGGGTGCAAGGCATATCGGATATCATTACAATTCCTGGGTTGGTAAACGTTGACTTTGCTGATGTGCGAGCTGTGATGGCTGATGCGGGATCGGCGTTGATGGGGATCGGCATTGGTTCGGGAAAATCAAGAGCAAGAGAAGCGGCGATCGCAGCGATCTCCTCTCCATTACTTGAAAGTTCTATTGAAGGAGCAAGAGGCGTAGTCTTTAACATTACTGGTGGTAGCGACTTGACTTTGCATGAGGTGAATGCTGCTGCAGAAACAATCTATGAAGTGGTTGATCCTAACGCCAATATTATTTTTGGGGCAGTGATTGATGACAGGCTTCAAGGTGAAGTGAGAATTACCGTAATTGCCACTGGATTTACAGGTGAAATGCAAGCGGCACAACAGCAAGCCGCTGTCAACGCCCGAGTAGCACCCTCATCATCTACAAAACGACAAACGCCACAGCCACCACCAGTTAATCCCTCAACACCAACTCCCGATCCCAAAGAAAAACCCGGATTGGATATTCCTGAGTTCCTGCAACGGCGGCGACCACCACGCAATTAAGGGCGATCGCACCAAGCGCGGAGTTAGCTATAAAGCTTAATTCCATTCTAGGGTTTCACTAGAGGCTAGGGTAAGCAATTTGGTTGTGAGCCCGATTTAGCCAATAAGAAACAAAACTCGTCAAAGCTACCTACAGGCTGAATTAATTTGGGTAGATCGTCCACTTGAGTGGATATCCCCCAGTACGGTTGCTACAAAAAAGCCGGGGCAGAGAGTTTCCGCGCATTGTTATGACCGCTTTTGGTCCCACGACCATTTGTCTTAACAGGGGAATTGCCCGACTACGGGCGTTAGCACTACATCTACACTCTCGAAAACACGCTTGGGATCAATAAGAATCATTTGGTCAGCAATTTGTAGGAGCCAGAGTTTCATTTTTTGAGGAAACCTTATAAACGAAACTGGCAGATTGCCGGAAGCCGTCGCTGTGAACTACGGTGTCAAGAAAACAGAAAATGATGAATTATGAATTATGTAGACGCCTTCCGGTAGCTTGCCGCAGGCTATGCCGAAAAATTTCATAATTCATCATTTATAATTAATCATTTTTTTGCCTGCTCCACCCATTTAATAACTTGATGACCAACGTCAGAGCCGTTTAGTCGGTCTATCTCGCGAATCCCAGTCGGACTGGTAACGTTAACCTCGGTAAGATAGCCACCAATAACATCGATGCCGACAAAAATCAAGCCGTCCCGGCGTAGGGTTTCAGCTAGTTGAGCGCAAATTTCCAGTTCTCTCGGAGTGATTTCAGTTTGGGCAACTGTGCCACCGGCAGCCATGTTATTGCGAAATTCACCTTGGGCAGAAAGGCGGTTAAGCGCACCGATTGGTTCGCCGTTAAGCAGGATAATCCGCTTGTCTCCCTCTTTTGCTTCTGGTAAGTAGGTTTGCACCATGATTGGCACTCGACCTTGGAAGGTACTGAGTTCGACGATGGAGTTGAAGTTACGATCGTCAGGTTGTAAGAATAAAATCCCAACTCCAGCTTTGTTTCCCAATGGCTTGAGAATTGCCGATCCCTTAGCTTCGACAAATTGCCGGATAAACTGTTTCTCAGCGGTAACGATGGTTTCTGGAATCACCTTGCTAAACTGCAGAGCATACATTTTTTCGTTTGCCGCTCTGATGCCGCTAGGACTGTTAATTACCAAGGTTTTGTTTTGGTTTATGTAGTCCAGAATATAGGTGGCATAGAGGTAAGCCTCTGTGACTGGTGGATCTGTCCGCATGAATACGGCATCCATTGTTTCCAGGCTTGTAGCGGTGCGATCGCTCAACTTGTACCAAGGGTTCGTCGCCGAATAACGTCCCTCCACCAACTGCACTGGTACGAGTTCCACTTGTTCTAGAACTGCCGATGCCACGCCCTCTACGACACTTAGTAAGTTTGCTTGCGTCACCCAAATTTCATGTCCCAGAGTTTGTGCTGCTTCCATCAGAGCAACGCTGGTATCATGACATGGGTCAAGCTGATTGATGGGATCAATGATAAAAGCCAGTTTCACTCGTTGTGCCTCAATCGCCAAGTAAATTATGAATCATAAATTATGAACTATGAATTTTTTTATGATTCATAATTCATCATTCATCATCCATCATTCCAGTAGCTGATCGAGCTTGCCTTGAGCGTCTAAGGCGTAGGTATCATCACAGCCACCAATGTGATGATCGTTAATAAAAATCTGGGGCAAGGTGCGTTGTCCATTTGCCCTTTGAGCCATTTTCTTTCGTGCTACCTCATCTCCATCGATGCTGTATTCGATGAATTGAACCCCCTTTGTCGTTAGTAAATTTTTGGCACGAATGCAAAACGGGCAAGTTCTCCATGTGTAAATCTCTACTTTTGCAGCCATAACGTCCTCAACGTCATTCATATTTCTTAATTTTAGATCTACACGTTGGCAATCGGAGCTTTATCCCTTAAATATGGTTATCCTGAGAACATGGTAAGTAGGTTGAGCTAAATCAACACATAGCATAAGAGCGTTATTAGTGTAAAAAGACACTTTAAAGTTTCAACTACAAAGTGTTCGATTACACTTAGTTAAGTAAGCGATCGCAAATAAAGGTAACTGGCGAGGACTGCTAATTGCCTGAATACGATTAGCAATTAGCTATTAGCTATTAGCAGATTTTTCCAATGTTTAGCAGCATTGGAGTAAAACATTCGCATGTCAGCCTGCACATAATCATAGCCTGATCGTCAGCATTAGTTATGTATGTTTACTTGCGCTCTTGAACTGATAGTATTCTAGTTGAAATACTGATAGCCTCAGTAGTAGCACTGAGAATTTTTAAAGCCATAAAAAAATATTTTACGTATTTACCGCATTCGTAACCGTAGGGGCGGGGTCACCCCGCCCTGACAATGAGGTCACCCCGCCCTGACAATATGGTCAATTCAATTGAAAACTGCTGTCAAACTGCCTTGTACTTACTAACGCTCTTCTGGAGATAAAATAATCTCATTAAACCCCGACGACTGGAAGTCGCGCGCCAGTCGCCTACGGAGGAGCCAGTGCTGTTCGCGAAGCGTCTCCCCTTGGGAGAAGACGGGTTTCCCGTCGCAGGCACCTGGCGTCGGAGACCCTCCTGCAGCGCTGGCTTGGCTACACAGACAAAGTCCCTTCGGGTGACGCTCCTTCGTCGCTACCGCTTCGCTAACGCCAGTCCCCTACGGAGGGAAACCCTCCTTCAGGGCTGGACTCACCGCCTGCGCGGACTAAGCTAAATATAGGGTTTCAAATTTAATTTGGCGACAGTAATAAAAGAGCGCTAAGAGGCAGTGGCGTATTGAATCAGTTGACTAAGACGCTGACGTAAGGTTTCCAATCCTAGGCGCTTAGTTGCCGAAATAAACACTGCTAAGGGAAACTCTTCCCGCGCTAAAGCTAAAGTTTCGCTATTGACTTGATCAATTTTGTTAAAAGCAACCAGCGCTGGACCGGGAGTGACTGGCATTTTCGCCAAGATTTCTCTAACTGCGCGAATATGACTTAACCAAGCAGGATGCGACAAATCAACCAGATGGAGTAAGGCATCAGCTTCCGTGACTTCCTCTAAGGTGGCGCGGAATGCATCTACCAGAGATGCAGGCAGTTCGTGAATAAACCCCACCGTATCTGTAAGTAGAATCTCCTGGGGACCATCATTAACAGCATGAGGAATCACGAGGCGGCGCGTGGTGGGATCGAGGGTGGCAAATAGTTGGTCGGCTGTGTAAACTTCGGCATTAGTTAGGGCATTCAGCAGCGTGGATTTGCCAGCATTGGTATAACCAACCAAAGCCACAGAGGGAACCTCCTGATGTTGTCGCCGCTGTCGCAACCGATCTCGATGTGACTGTAGCTGGTTTACTTCTTGTTGCAGTCGGGCAATGCGCCGCGCAATTGTACGACGTTCAGTTTCTAGTTTAGTTTCACCAGGACCGCGCGTACCAATACCACCACCTAGCCTAGACATTGCTTGACCTCTACCAGTCAGTCGTGGTAGCATATATTCCAATTGTGCCAGTTCGACTTGCAACTTACCTGCACGGGACTGAGCGCGTTGGGCAAAGATATCCAAAATGACTTCGGTGCGGTCAACCACCCGGATGCCAATTTGAACTTCTAAGTTGCGAATTTGCGCAGGTGAGAGGTCGTGGTCAAAAACGACGAGATTAGCTCCCAAGGTTTGGGCAGTCAGAGCAATTTCTTGGACTTTACCTTCACCAACTAGGGTCTGGGGATGAATGCGCGATCGCTTTTGCCGCACTATCTCCAATACTTCGCCTCCTGCCGTATCCACTAACCGCGCCAATTCCGCTAAGGTGTCTTGGAATTGTTGGGCAGTCATCCGCTCGGTCATCACACCAACAATCAGCACGCGCTCATGATCGGTGTCTACTTCTTGAGCGACAAACTCTCGCTGGAATTCTGTTTCCAGTCCTTCCACCAAGTTAATAAAGTCCTGCTTTGTCAGCATATCTAAACTCATGGGCGGCGATACGCTCCAACTTGGCGATACGAGGTTACTCCCTAGTTCCTGACTGCTAGCAGGGGGAAGATCGGGAAAAACTTTTTTCGTAGCCGGACTGGCGATCAGGGCGCGAGAGTCTTGGGGTGTAAGATGAGCTAAATAAGCTTCTTTTACATACCCAGTAGCGCCACCACCCCGCCGTTGAAATCCTGTCCCGGTTATATTTAGCATTACCAGGGCATCTAGGCGTTGCATTGCCATAGCTGTCAGCGCCACTTCGTTAGGCGGTTCTGCCTTCAGATGAGTGGCGATGCAACGAATACCGCTGAGTCGTTCTGCACCATAACGGGGCAGTTCCAGTGGTGGAATTTGGGTCTGACGCGGTGTGCCTACCCCGACACGAATCACTTGTCCGCGTCGGTTGAGGTAGGCACATATGGGCTGATTAATTTCAGTGCTAATTGCTGCCAGTCGCTGGGAAAACTCAGGCGTAATGATGAGATCGCCTGGTATGCGCTGGTGATACAGCCGCTGTAGTTGTTTCAGCTGGCTGGACTTTAGACCTTGGAGATTACCAAAGATAGTCTCTATAGATATTTACGACCAGTGAACTGGTCCCCCGAATCCATCTACTCTTATTTTACTACACTGTTTTTTTCTTATGCAGGTTGTGATAGTGGTTGACTAGTATATTTTGGTGGCGATCGCGCTCTTGTGTCTCCAACAAAGTTTTCTGTTAAGATTTATCACGATCGCCAGCTTGTTCAAGTGCAAAAGTGATGACACTTGTACTCAGCCGGATACCAGGGTAAGCGCATCTAAAAATGTAGCTAATTGTACAGACTTTTAAGACGAATGATGGTAATGAGGAGAGGCACCACAATTGGTCAGGCGGAATAACTCGGAGAGTGTTTCTACGAGATGATTATCCTTGTCCCCCTAAATTCCAGGGTTAATGTTGTCCAAAGGATTTGCTCCTACTTGTGTTCAACAGGCGAACCGTTCAAAGACTCTTGAGGCGATCGCCCTGAGTCAGCGCCTCAACGATTGTTTTGCCTCCCTTCAAGACCCACGAGTGGAACGGACTCGGTTGCATCAACAAGCGTGATATTTTAACCATCGCAATACTGGCGGTGCTGTCCGGGGGCAATGGTTGGGAAGATATGGAAGTCTACGGAGTCAGTAAACAAGCGTGGTTATCGACATTTTTAGCCTTACCCAATGGCATTCCGAGTGCGGATACGTTTCGCAGAGTGTCCCTTGCGGCTGAATCCGAAACAATTTGAGCACTGCTTTGAGCAATGGGTGAATCAGTTAGTGCAGGAGTTAGGCATTCAAGTCATTGCTATTGATGGCTTGAACTTGAGGGGTTCCTATGACCGCGAGTCTGGCTCTAAGGCATTGCCCGATCGTGAGTGCGTGGGCGACTGAACAGCGATTGGTGTTGGCACAGAGCAAAGTACAGGATAAGTCGAATGAAATTACCGCTATCCCTGCCTTACTGGAATTGCTCGTAATCATTGGCTGTATTGTCACCCTAGATGCGATGGGTACTCAAAAAAGCATTGCGGCGTTACTATTCAGCAGGCGCAAGCCGACTACATCCTCTGCCTTAAAGCCAATCATCCTACCCTGTTTGAGCAGCTAGATGCTTGGTTTAAGACGGCGATCGCTCAGGACACCTTACCCATGCCTTCAGAACACGCAACCGTTGCAGGGCATCATCGCACTGAAATTCGCAAGGTGTGGACGTTCTCCCTCGACCAATTGCCCCCCTTGCATCAGGCAGAAGAATGGATAGGACTGCAAACGGTTGTTATCGTTGAACGCACCCGCCATTTGTGGAATAAAACCACTCATGAAATTCAGTTTGATCTCAGCAGTTTGCCTTCAGAAAGTCCCAAAATTGCCTCTGCCATTCGTCAGCATTGGGGCATTGAAAATTCGTTACACGCTCTCGCTCGATGTCACCTTTGGTGAAGATGATTGTCGCGTGCGCTCTCTGCATGCCCCTCACAACCTTGCTCTTGTGCGTCGCTTTGCCGTCAATACCCTAAATCGAGAATCGACCTTCAAGCGCAGTCTAAAACAGAAGTCGAGGCGTGCTGCAATGGATGATGCCTATATGCTCACCCTATTGGCGGCTGCACTACCCGACCCTAGTCAGCAGACGCAACCTAGCTGTCAATAGCGTTTGAGATGCGCTTACCCTGCATACTAGCAGAACTCGAACGAATTGACCTGCTCATTCAAGTCCAAATTCAGCGCTCGCGCCAAATCCAGTTAAGCAACGAAGCATTTCAAGGACTCTACATATCTGAAGAAGAACTAGAGCAATTACTAGCAAAACCCATGCCTTTCTCGCCGCAGATGATGGTGGGGGGATCGCCATGAATCACCTCATCTGCGCCACCCGACGAGAGTACCAAAAAATGGGTAAGATAGTTTCAGCTATGAGAGTTCACCTAGTACAATTGGTTATAATTTGTCAGTACAACATTAGACAAAGACTTGTTTGTTGAAGAAAAGAAACGCTTTGAAGAACAGCAAAACCAAGAATATAGCCTAATGGCAATAGATGCGTTCACGAAGTGGCGGCTTCCGCATCGCCCAATCTTTCAAATCCCGGGGTGTGTTGTCGCGCAGCGCAACGCACCGTCCACATTCAAGGTGCGTTACGGCGAAGCCTAACACACCCTACGGTCAATTTACATTTCTTTATATACATTGAATTTTTCTCGCCTACTTATACAGCATTCAAAGTGGTCGGTATCTTCAAGGGAAGACTCTTTGAGTGCGATCGCCTGATCTTGTAGTGCCATCGCCGCAATCGTTGCGACAGCGTAACGCACCATCTAATTCCCCTCTGAATGACTTAATCAGGGTGGATTTGCACGGAACACCACCCTACAAAATTCTACTCATCTCAAATTAAGTGTGGCATTTCTGGACTTCCATCCATTCCCCAATTTGACGGCTAGGGATATCAATACTTATAATTACAGATGGAGTAGATAAAGGCGAGGGCATTTTATGAGTGTTGCAGAAATCAAAGAAGCAGTAATGAAACTTTCTACGGGAGAGTTAACAGATTTGGTTAAATGGCTTGATGAATTCTCTGAATCTCTATGGGATAAGCAAATTGAGGAAGACTTTGAATCTGGCAAGCTAGATCATCTAATTAAACAAGCAAGGCAAGAATTCAGAGAGGGAAAGTGCCAGGAAATTTAAAGCATTTCACCACTCCACAGTTTTGGGAATACTACCGTCAGTTGCCACAGGAAATTCAAGAATTGGCAGATAAGAACTATGAGTTGCTAAAGCTTGATCCCAAACATCCATCTTTGCACTTCAAAAAGATCAGAAGTTTATGGTCGGTAAGAGTAGGTAGAAATTATAGAGCGTTAGGTTCTGATGAACCAGAGGGAGTTCTATGGTTCTGGATCGGTCCGCACAGCAAATACGATGAAATCTTAGGGCAAATCTAGTGCGATCGCCTGATGAAGCAATAATCTCTCTCCGAGTATCGCGATCGGATAGATTACCCACTGAGAGCAAATGCTTAGGCACTCCGCCCATTCGTTCCAAAACAGATTGTCGAGGTTGATGAGTCTGTAAACGGAGTGAAGTCCGTGATTCCCACGACCGTTATGCCAACATTGAAACTAGCTATCTGTTACAGCAGATGGAAGAATATGAAGGTGTTGTTATTTTAGCGACAAACTTACGCAAAAACATGGATGACGCCTTTATCCGGCGGATGCATTTCAGTCTCGAATTTCCCTTCCCCAGCAAAAAAGAACGCCAACGGATCTGGGAACAGATATTACCAGATGCTACCCCCAAAAGCCCAGACTTAGACCTAGATTTCATGGCTAGTCGTTTTGAGATTGCTGGAGGTAACATTCGCAATATTGCCCTCGCTGCTGCCTTTCTCGCCGCAGATGATAGTGGGGCGATCGCCATGAATCACCTCATCTGCGCCACCCGACGAGAGTACCAAAAAATGGGTAAGATAGTTTCAGCTATGAGAGTTCACCTAGTACGCTTGTTGCATATTTACATGTGTGATTAAGGTTACAGGGGCGGAGCCTCCAAGAGATGCATTCCCCGGCGGAGCCAGGGAACGAGGGTATAATGCAATACGGTTCAGTAGTTGTTTACCTACCGTCAACCTATGTAGAGACGCGATTAATCGCGTCTCTACTATCGCCTAAAATTCTCACCGATAACCCTTAGCTGAACCGTATTGGGGTATAATGAGTATCACTCGACTCTTTGCAACTGGGCTACCCTGGGATCGATAATTTTTTGACCCAAACTGTCGAACCTGATCGCCAGAGAAATTTTGCTACCCGAACCAAAAACGTGAGTAATTTCACCGATGCCAAAAGTTTTGTGAAGCACTTGCTCACCGACTTGCCAACTCTCAGCAGCACCTTGCTTTCCACGGGTTGCAGAAGCACTTTTGTTTGCAACTTGACTACTCCTGCGTGGAGTAGCTAATAACTCTTCGGGTAACTCCTCTAGAAATTGCGATGCTAGTGCAGGTTCGCGGGAACCGTAAAGGCGACGTTCGCGGGCGTGGGTTAAATACAATCGTTCTTGGGCGCGAGTAATACCTACATAACACAGGCGGCGTTCTTCTTCCAAAGATGAGGGATCGTTGATCGAACGGTAGTTGGGAAATAGTCCCTGTTCCATTCCCACTAAAAACACAACCGGAAACTCCAACCCCTTAGAAGCGTGTAAAGTCATCAGTGAAACCGCTGTTTGTCCTTCTTTTAAGTTATCCAAATCGGAACTGAGGGCGGTACTTTGCAGGAATGCTTGTAGAGAAACTTCCTGGTTTTCTTCTTCAAATTGCAACACCGCGTTAAACAATTCTTTGACGTTTCGCAATCTGTCTTCGGCTTCATCTGTACTCTGGGTTTGCAAGTCTTGGATGTAACCAGAGTTGTCCAGCACTCCTTGGACAATTTGAGAAACTGGAACCGTTTCTATTTGTGCTTGTAAGCCGCGAATCATCTCGGCAAAGGTATTGACAGCTTTAGCTGAACGTCCTGCCAATGTATTAACTGATGTTTCGTCAGTCAGTATTTCCCACAAGGGTGTGCCTAATTCTCGGGCGGCGTTAACGAGTGCGTCGGTGGTGGCTTTACCAATACCGCGTCGGGGAGTGTTAATGACTCGTAATAAACTTACCGTATCAGCTGGGTTGGCGATCGCTCTCAAATAAGCTATGACATCTTTAATTTCTTTGCGATCGTAAAACTTCAATCCTCCCACAACTGTGTAGGGAATTCCTAACCGCACCAAAATCTCTTCAAAGGGGCGAGATTGGGCGTTGGTACGATAAAGTATGGCAAAACTTCCCCAGTCCAACTCGGGATTCTGGGTTTCTAAAGTGCGAATTTGATTAATGACAAATTCTGCTTCCGCAATTTCATCATCTGCTTTATAACAATAAATTTCTTCACCAGCACCGCGTGTCGGTTTGAGGACTTTATCAATCCGTTGGGTGTTATTTTCAATCAGTTGGTTAGCTGCTTGGAGAATGTTTTCGCAAGAGCGATAGTTTTCCTCTAGCTTCACCATTGAACGGGTGTCGTCGTCGGGCAACCCATCACCAAAGTCTTGCTGAAAGTCCAATAATATGGTGAAATCTGCCATTCTAAATGAATAAATCGATTGATCAGCATCACCAACTACAAAAGCCGAGCGATCGCCCCAGTCCCATTCACTTTTTTTGGTTTCCCCGTTCGTTACCAACAGGCGAATCAGATCGTATTGAGTGCGGTTGGTGTCCTGATATTCATCTACAAGGATATGGCGAAACTTGTTGTGCCAGTAACCCAATACCTGCTCGTTTTGCTGAAACAGTCTGACTGGAACCAGAATCAAATCATCAAAGTCGAGGGCGTTATTTTCTGCTAGCCTACTTTGATAAGAATTGTAAACTTCTGCAATCACCCGTCCCCGATAATTTGGTTGCTCTCGCTCGAATTCTTCTGGTGATAAGCTTTGGTTTTTGGCGTTACTAATAGCGTAGCGGACAGAACGTGGTTCAAATTTCTTGTCGTCTAGGTTAAGCTGTTTGGTAACGATTTCTTTGACTAGGCTTTGGGCGTCGGATTCGTCAAAGATCGAAAAATTGCGATTCCACCGCCGTCCTTTTTCGTCTTGGTATTTTTCAATATCAAAGCGGAGAATGCGAGAAAATAAACTGTGGAAAGTGCCACACCACAAGTCTTTGATGATGGTTCTCCAAACTTTGGACTTCAGCTTTGTCTGGTCGTATTCTGGCAACAAATCAAAACGCTCACCGTATTCTGTCATTGCCAACTGTTCGGTAAATAGCTTCTGAATGCGCTCTTTCATCTCCCGTGCAGCTTTGTTGGTAAAGGTTACCGCCAGAATATGTTCTGGATCGACACGGTGTTGCACAATTAGGTTAGCAATACGATAAGTCAGCGCTCGTGTTTTACCGGAACCCGCACCAGCAACAACTAGTAAGGGACCGCAGAAGTGTTCAACGGCGCGGCGTTGACTGGGGTTGAGGTGACTGAGGAAGTCGATGGTTGTGGTCATGGGTGTGAGGAGTGGGTAGGGCTAATACACAAGCCGCAGATATCAAATCGGGTTACATCGCTATTGATTAGGCTACACTATCCTACCCAAAGTTTGTCAATCAAATTAGGTCTATGCGAACAGAGACTCCACTAAGATGGCGTATGGCAGCTTGAATTCCTGAATCATGCAGCTAGGATTGCTAAGATTATTGTAATTCTATTTGAGTTGTGAGGCTCATTTTTTTAACGAACCGCCAAGGCGCAAAGAGCGCTAAGAAAAGAAAGACAGAGAGAGAATCTCACGCAGCAGTCAGGTCTGTTATAGGTCTATTCGATCCTGAATCTAACAATTGCAATGATAGCTTTTACTATCGATCTTAATTCTATCATTAAACTAACCGACGAGCAATTTTATCAACTTTGTCGGAAAAACCCTGAAATAAAATTTGAGCGCAACGCTAAGGAAGAATTAATTATTATGTCACCAACGGGAGGAGGAACAGGGAAACGAAATATTGAAATAGGGGCTGATTTTGTTATTTGGAATCGCCGAACAAAGTTAGGCGTTTGCTTTGAGTCTTCTACCTGTTTTAAACTTCCTAATGGTGCAGACCGTTCTCCCGATGTTTCTTGGATAAGACAAGAAAGATGGGAAGCACTCACATTTGAACAGCAATAAAAATTTCCCCCTATTGCTCCCGATTTTGTCTTGGAGTTAATGTCTCCTAGTGATACTTTAAAAGAGACACAGGACAAAATGAAAGAATATATAGACAACCATGTTTTACTCGGCTGGTTAATCGATAGAAAAAATCGTCGAGTCGAAATCTATCGCCCAGGAAAAGATGTAGAAGTGCTAGAGTCCCCAACTGAGTTATCGGGAGAAGATGTTTTACCTGGTTTTATCTTGGATTTGCAAGTTGTCTGGGAATAATTTTGTATTTTCTCGTTCGCTTATTATTTTAAATATCATCAGTGTGCCTTTGGGGGTTTCCCCCGAGTCTCGCAAGTGGCGTGTCGTTTGTAGGGGCACAGCATTGCTCATACGTGTCAACTTAAGCTGTAACCTTTGAAAATACAGACGTTTCTCGTTTGGGCTGCTGCGTAGTAACGCAGATCGTTTGGGCTGCTGCCTCCTTACTCTGGAGGCAGAGCCGCTGGTAAGGCATTCCCACGCAGAGCGTGGGAACGAGAAAACGAGCGTCGGTTGTTGCGCGTCAAGGGTTTGACCTTAAGTTGACACCAATGAGCAAAGCCTTTGCCCCTACCGCATGGTGTATGCAACCGAGAAGCGCTGTATTTGTACTCATTAGAATGCTTCCCACAACCAGTCCTTACACTTCACTAGAACGCGACTCTATAATAACTCACATCTTGCACCAAGCCCTGGACTAAAGTTCGGGCGCTCAAGCTAAAACCTGTTAAAACAGGTTAAAACCCTTAAATAACCCAGCTTCTTCTGTCAGTTTTAACTGACTTGAGCTATGAGCCAGTACTTTAGTTCAGGGCGATTTGTCGGGTAGATGCAAGATCTGAGATAATCAATGTAGAACCAAGAAAAAGAAAGCTATGCTGTCAGTCAAAGGCACATTTCAAAAAGGTGTGGTTCACCCAAGCGAATCGATAGAAGGGCGCGAGGGACAGTCAGTCATAATTGTCTTTGTACAAGACGACAATACTGACAAGCCAGGACCAAAAGAGGACTCAGATTGGGATAAGCTGAGACAGTTAATTAACGACTGTGCAGTTGATACGGGTATTGACGACCTAGCACACCAGCATGACCATTATCTTCATGGAACGCTGAAGCGAGAATAGTAACTTTGACGAAAGTTTTTGTAGACACAGCTGCTTGGATCGCCCTTCTTAATGTCAGGGATGCACTTCACCCCCTGGCAAATCAGGTAATGGACAAATTGCTTCGTTTGAAAACGCCTTTGGTGACAACAGAGTTTGTACTGTTAGAAGTTGCAGACGCTTTGTCTGCAACTAACAGTCGCAGTCAGACAGTTGCTTTTATCAGCAGTTTGCGACTTTTGGAAAGTGTGCAAATTATCCCAGTTAGCCAAAAGTTGTTGGATGAAGGTTGGACGCTTTACAGTCAGCGTACAGACAAAGATTGGGGGCTAACTGACTGTATCAGTTTTGTGGTGATGATTCATGAGGGGATGACTCAAGCTTTTACGTCTGACCGCCATTTTGAGCAAGCGGGGTTTGTCAAACTTTTGTAGTTAATAGGAGTTGATACTCACAATCCATTGCCGATTAAAATGAAAGGTACCCAATCATAAGGGTGACATAGACTAGTAGCTCTTGCCGTGTCATCCCTTCAAAATTTGATTCCGTCAGATATCAATCTCCTATCAATAGACAGTTCGCGAAAATGATTGTAGAGACGTAGCACTGCTACGTCTCTACAAGGGTTTCAGACAACGAATAATTAATTTTTGGAGATGTCTAATATCAATTTCTATAAAGTTCTTGTCATGCAGACTTTGTTTTTGTAGCACATTACATATATAGTCAAGTACTTTTGCAAGAAGTTTCACCGTTATGGAAATCAAACGGGATTCGCTTTGAGGCGATCGCAACTACTGCAAGAGTGCGATCGCCTTTTTAAGTTACTTTTACAACCAAATCGAATCTGGACACTATAACCAAAGCGCCCTTTGCGGTATTTTACCCAAAGTTCGTCAATGTTGCGTAGGTCAGAACATGGCAAGCTTTCCATACCTTCTTAACGGACAAAAGTAGGAAAAGTAGGAAAAGTAATTGTTTTATGCTTTTCCTACTTTTATCTTGACATAACTAAATCTTCATCAAATTTATATCTTTAGATAAAGTGTTTTCCTTCTTTAGGAATGTTGAAATTTACCCATCAATCAACTAAACTACTATATAGTATAACTTGTAACAATCGATAGATAAATCATGGCAGACAATCAATTAGTTCCCATTAGCATAGACTCATTAAGTTTCGATAGTTTTGGTCGCAATCCTAATGTGGACATCGTTTGCGTTTCTCCAATACGCACTATTGTTAGACGTGAAGAGGAAATCGTTCTGATTCGCAGAGTCAGAAAGGTTGAAGAAATAGAAGCAGGTCAAGCTTGCCCCGTGAACAGCGTTCAAGTATCGCAAGCTAACCAACAAGGGCAGACTGCCTATAGCGAAGAAAAAAAAAATTGAGCAAGATCGCCTAGAAGGGCGATCGCGCGCAACTGAGCAACAGAGCACAGTTGCGCGATCGCCCTTAGAAGAGGGCGATCGCCCTGTTGAGCAACAAAGTACAATAGAGCGATCGCCCTTAGAAGAGGGCGATCGCTCTATTGAGCAACAAAGTACAGTTGCGCAAAATCGCCTAATTGCTCAAGGGAATGAGATTTCCCCGAGTAATCAACAAAAGGGAATTATCCCTCCCGTCGATTTGGTAGTGGTGATTGACACCAGTCCTTCAATGAAAGATGAGGCAGAAAATCTCAGTCAGATAGCAGAAGCTGCCATTGAAGCTGCTAAATCTCAGGGTTATTCGGATGTGAGAGTTGCCTGGTTTGGGATCGAAGGTACATGGTCAGGGACAAGATTTGACCGGACAATCCGGGATTATCTCACTATTCAATGCAACATCTCTGAGTCTCGTATTCGCGGTAGGAAGCGAGGACTCGTTGCAGATGCAGGTGCGCAGGAAGATGGTGCCCGTGCAATTGAAGATATATCGGCTCACTTTAATTGGCGATCGGGGGCAGCAAGAGCCATATTTTATCTAGGAGATGAAGCCCTTGAAGGCGGTGGGGGGAAAACGGATCAAAAGGATATTGAAGCCGCTAATCTTGCTATTGAGAAAGCAAATCTTGCTGGAGTTACTGTTCACACCTATTACGGTACGTCTAAAAGTAAGCATCGGGAAGGCATCCAAAAAGAATATGCTAGACTTGCATCCCAGACAGGGGGACAAGCTTTCACGGATCGAGATGCTATCAGTGGCTTTACAGCAGTTTTAGAAAAGGTTATTTACAACAGTCACCCGGATGCACCTCCAACCTCTCAATTTGTCCTTCGTTCTGGGACGGTTTACGTCCAAGATTACGTCTCCAACCAACACAGCAATCTCTACAGTCTAGACTTATCTACTGGCATTGCCACTTTAATCGGATCGATCTCTACCCTTGTCACCGATATCGCTTTTGTGGGATCGGAATTGTATGGTCTCGGTCAGAAAAACGGTGCTCAAGGGACGCATCTCATCAAAATTAACCCCGCCACAGGCAAAGGGACAGTGGTGGGTGATATAGGGTTCAATGCCATCGGCT
This sequence comes from Stigonema sp., assembly GCA_965249805.1. Classification (GTDB taxonomy): domain Bacteria; phylum Cyanobacteriota; class Cyanobacteriia; order Cyanobacteriales; family Nostocaceae; genus Stigonema. The sequence goes on along the minus strand of CBDFMX010000002.1, from coordinate 178,201 downwards.
TGGCGTATAATCGCTCTAGCAAAGCTCTTTATGCCTCAACTGCTAAACAACTGATTGCCATTGATATCAATACGGGTGTCGGTACACCTGTGTTAACTGTGGCTAATGAAGACTATAACTGCGGCGAAGTTGCCTTTGATCGCAATGGTAAAGCCTATATCACCCTGATTGGTTATGACAAAAGGAAGTTTTTGGCAAGCTGCCTTCTGAATACTAATACTGTCACCACCATTGGCTATATTGGATTTCCTAATCTCTCCAGCATGGAATTTTACGGCAATGTTCTCTACGGAGTGACTGGCAACTTCTTCGGGTTAGGAAGCGACGGTCAGTTGATCCGAATTAACACCGCCACGGGCACAGGAACTTTAGTAGCGATGACCGATCCTATAGGTCGTTGGGCAGGAATCAGTGTTTACACAGCCGTTAAGCTATAGTAGTTATACTTGTACTTAAGTTGTGATTGTTACTCTGATCAGAGTGACAATCATAGCGATCGAAGCAAAAAGATTGCGCCAACAATTGACAATTGAAAACTGTACTAGAGGTAAAATATGAATCTTTTGACCATCGATACTAAAGATAATTGTTACGTCATCAATGAAGGTCAAATGAACGACTTGCAAGAAAGGGTTGCGAGTTCTATCACATTAGATCGGGGAAATTATGAGGTCCGAATTGAAAGCGGTCGGTATAGTTATGCCGCAGCTAAAACTGAAGGAGAACCATTTGTCTTACTTTGGATATATGGGACTAATGGAAGTACATTTATCAATCAAAATACAGGTGTTGAGACAGGTGCCACCTGGACAACTTTGAATGGTTATCAGGATAAATTGACTTTAGAAGTCAAAGAAAAAGCTGTTTTATGCGCCTTATTTTTCGATATTGATCAAACGAATAATAGCGGGTCAGTGACGCTTTCAATAAAAAGCCCTAATTCATCCATCAGCCCTCAAAGTCTGACGGTTGACAGTAAACAAAATTGTTATGTGCTGGATGAAAGTCACTTGTCGAGTCTAAAGCAATGGGGATCAAATTACAATGCATTAGGTCCAGGGAAGTATGAGATTAAAATTAGGGATGGGAATTTTAGTTATTGGTCATCAGACAAAAAGTTTCAATTAGAGCCTTGGGCTTTAATTTGGGTAAAAGGAGGAAAGTTTATTACTCAACTAACGGGGGTTGAGGTTGAAGAAAGTTGGTGTTCTTTGAATGGATATAAAGATATAGTCGTTTTAGATGTCAAAGAAACAACAACACTGTGCGGCTTGTTTTTCGATATCTACAAAGAGGATAATGAGGGGAAAATTAATCTTGCGATCGAGCAAATCGTTCCCGCAACTCGTGTCATTTCCCCAACTCGTGTCATGCCATCAAGTTACAGTGACATCAATATAAGTTTTGATACTTTTCCACGCAATCAACAAACGGATGTCGTCTGCGTTGCTCCCATACGTACCGTTGTCCGACGTGAAGAAGAAATTATCCTGATTCGGAGAGTCAGGAAAGTTGAAGAAATAGACGCAAGTTCTGCTTGTCCTGTCAATACGACCCAAATCAACGAACAGCAAGATAGCTGAAAATTGCCGATCAACCTAACAAATATAAGGAACAAATCTGGAACGATTGCAGTCAGGCGATCGCGTCTTGAACAAAGCTTACCGAGGAGTCTAATGGCAGTTCAAAAGCAATTTTCCAACTTCCAAGAACTGATCGCCAGCACAAATCTTCCTGTGTTAGTGGATTTTTACGCTACGTGGTGCGGTCCATGTCAAATGATGGGACCGATTTTAGAACAGGTCAAAACTCAGATGGGACCTCGGGTAAAAGTGGTAAAAATAGATACAGAAAAATACCCAAGTTTAGCCTCTGAATATCAGATCAAAGCCTTACCTACTTTGATCCTGTTTCAAAATGGTGAGCCTGTCCTACGCATCAATGGCGTACTTCAAGCCCCTCAACTCATTCAACATTTGCAAAAGTACCTATAAGGTAATACGCTTGCTGCTTAGATAATTTACCTACCATCAACCTATGTGGAGACATTCCGCCGGAACGTCTCTACATGTTAAAATCTGTACTCTTATTTGCCGATTACTCCCGAACCACTAAAAAATTACCTATCTTGTAGGGTGCGTTAGGACAGCAGTCCGTAACGCACCATCATTGAACCTTTAGGTAATTTAATGACGGGAAAGAAATAGCTTAAAAGCTATACTGCGAACGGTTCAAAACTTCACTTAATATGGACTGAGCTCCAAACCTCTCCCCGATGCGGGGAGAGGCTTAAGAACCGGATGCGCGAATGTTAAATAAGTATAGTTTTCAGCCGTTTTTAGTATACCTATAAAACTTTAAACCTCAACTTCATAATTCAGGCTAATTTCATCACCCGGTAAGCCGCGAAATCCCCAGTTATGCTTAGGTGTCTCGAAGATAGTGATCTCAAGGTCGGAGTTCGCCAGCGACAACTCTTGCTTTGTTTTTTCAAACAACAGGCGAATCAATTTCTTTTTCGTTTCGACTGACCGACCCTCAAACATACTAATTTCGATAATCGTATATCTTGGTGTGCGTCCAACCGGATAATAAAAGTCAGATTCATCTAACGGGAAGAAACGATGTGCTCTTTTATCTTGTGGAAAAGACAAAGCTTCTACCACACAAGAATGGATCGTGTCAGAAAGTTTGGCTTTAATGGGATTAAGATATTCTTTAAGACCGTAGATTTTGATTTGTGCCACGAGTTCTGCTCTTGTATTTGATTGTCCTCAATTTACAACCCTTCAAATGGATTGCTCCTGCGGGCAGATATACATACACTATTTGACCTTAACCTGATTGCTATTAACCCGGAGACAATGCAAGTACGTTTTGCTCCTAGTTTGCGGCGTACTTCCTATGGCGAAATGGATGGTAAATATTTGCAATTGCCGAAAATTTCATCTTATCTGCCTAAAAAAGAGGCACTTAAATGGCGGTGCAATCAGTGTGAGTGGTTTTCAGAATAGGCGGATATAGGATAGGTGTCAGAGAAACTATAATTTCTCTAGAAAGCTATTTAAGTTGAGGATTGTATGGCCGGAAGAACAATATCTGCTCATATCGATACAGAGACGGCCAGCGGTGTTACCCATCTAGCCAAGATGGAACAACGGCGAACCTCTCAAATTGCAGGAATGGCTCTGAAGTTTTTTGTTTGTCTGACTCCAGAAGCGCGTGCTGCTTTGTGGCAAATTGAAGCACTTGCCTCTGCTGCTGATTTTGAAGAAATAACCAGAGAAATCACACGCACCTTGCTGCACGCTCAATATAAGGTGGTGCATCGGCAGATTATGGCTCACATGAAGGTGGATAATCTGGATCAAATCGAAACTGAAGACGACATCCTGGAAGCAGCAGTTGCGTTAACTCGCTAACTTGCTTTCATCACCACCAGACCATATTAATAACATCCAGTTATAGATCACACGATAACGGCACAACATTGTTGAGCGGTTATCGTGTTTTTTAGTTTATGGAATTTATGCCAGTCTACTATTGCTTTTCTCCGTGTCATTTGTCTCTATCCCAAATTTTTTGGTTAAACTGCGATCGCACTCTCAAGAGGGTATATCCTGTGCATCTTGATCAAGCCAAACTCAGATGGTTCCGCAGCCAATTGCGAAATTGGGCAAAACTACATGGCAGGCAGTTTCCTTGGCGTAGCACAAAAGACCCCTATGCCATCTTGGTGGCTGAGTTTCTGCTGCAAAAGACTAACGCGCCTTTAGTCACTCCCTTGTACCAGGCGTTTATGGAGCGATACCCTACCGTGAGTGCCTTGGCTGATGTGCCACTTGCAGATGTAGCCAATCTCTTACAGCCTTTAGGTCTTTTCTTCCGAGCTGAACGACTGCACAAGTCAGCACAGCTGCTCGTCGAAAAATATGATGGGAAAATCCCCAACAAAGAGGCGCTACTGCTCAAACTGCCTGGAGTCGGCAAGTACATAGCGCGGTCTGTTTGTGCCAATGCCTTTGGACAACCCAAAGCTGTAATTGATACCAACGTTGCTCGGATCTTGGAGCGCTTTTTTGGACTGGAGGGCGGTCGGGTAAAGTCGCGATCCCGACAGCTTTGGGAGGCGGCAGAGCAAGCAGCTCCCAAGACAAAAATCGGCGCGTGGAATTTAGCACTGTTTGACTTCGGGGCAGCTGTCTGCACAGCTAGGAACCCGCACTGCTCTGAGTGTCCCTTGCAACATCAATGCCAGTACTTCATTAATAAAATAAGGTGCAAGTACCCTTAATTTATTAATTACGAACTACGAACTACGAATTACGAATTACGAATTATTCGTTCATCTATTAAGGCAAAGACCATCCCAAACTGGTTGGTTGTTCGTAAACCCGTTTCAGGGTATTCACGTCTCTAGCAGAAATTGGCGGTGGGTTGCGAACTTGGGAAAAGTATAAAGCATCACTTTGGAGCGGACTATGCCCCCAAATTCCCAAAGCATGACCGAATTCGTGGCGGGCAGATGCAACGAGATACTGACCTGTTTGGCTAGGACTTAGCAGGATAGTGAAGCGATGTAATAAAAAGTTGTTTTTGATGTATGTTACGTAAGTGGTTTGGGCAGATCGCGCACGGGGTATTTTGTTGTCAGGGGAAGTCTGGAGTGGTGGAGCTTTCCGTACAATCTTAATATCCGCGACCTCTGGGTTTTCAACTACCGCCAAAGGTAAATAAGCGCTCCACTCATGCACTGCTTGTAAGATAGCATTAACCCATGCTTCAGCCTGCTTACCGCTAACTGATGACGGTGGTTCTACATAAACTTGAACAGGAAACTGCGACCAGACTAAATAACCAACTTGAGTTGGCGTGACTTGAGAAAAGTAGTCACCACTATTGGTTTTATCTTGCCACTGAGTCAATGTTGGTGGCAGGGGATGGGATTTTGGGGGAGTGGGGGGAGTGGGGGGAGTGGGGGGAGGATTTATTAAGTCTTTACTATATTGGGTTGTTTTTGTCAATATATTTGGAAAAGCAGCTAATACAGTACTAGACTGCATGTTCAGCATAATTACTAGCAGTCCTGTAACAATAGCTAATCCCAAAGCTGCAATTAACCGCTGCAACACTGTACTCATTAAATTGATGGCGTAAGTGGAATGGTAAAAGGGGAACAATCTCCTTCTGTACCTGATCTCCCCCTACTCCCCCTACTCCCCCTACTCCCCCTACGCCTACTTAGGTAGCCAATTGGCACTCAAAACCACAGTTAAACCCAGAAAAATGACTGTGAGTGCCCAAGTAACTCGGTTTAATGTGTTTTCAGCACTTTTGGTGCTGCTAAATAATTGGGCTTGTCCGCCAATGGCGCCAATGCCATCACCTTTAGGGCTATGTAGTAAAACTAAGATAATTAAACCAACAGCTGAAAAAACCCAGATAGCTTCTACGACGTTAGTAATTGTCATGGTAGTAATTGTTTTAAGAGTTAAGAGTTGATTGTTAATTGTTGATTGTTGTTTGTTATTACTAAAACAATCAACAATCAACAATCAACAATACTCTGTTATAGCCCAACTGGTGCGGGAGTGCGACTTAATTGCACTTCATACAAAGCAGGTTCCAGGAGTGATTTCCCTGTCATTTCCGGAGGAATTGGCAGTTGTAAAATCTCCAGAATCGTGGGAGCAATGTCAGCTAGCTTACCATCACTTCGCAAAGCCACGTTTGTGCCATGTCCGGGGATTTTCACCCCTTCTCCTTCCACTAAGATGAAGGGGACTGGATTGGTGGTGTGGGCTGTCCAAGGATTCCCCTCACGATCTAGCATCAACTCGGCATTGCCGTGATCGGCAGTAATCATGGTTGTACCCCCGGCTTTGCTAATGCTAGCAAGTAGGTTCAATAAACAGCGATCTACTGTTTCTACTGCATTAATCGTAGCTTCTATATTACCAGTATGTCCCACCATGTCTGGGTTGGCATAGTTAATCACAACTAGAGAGTAGATGCGCTTTTCAATAGCGGCGATCGCTAGGTCTGTTAATGCATTCGCTGACATCGCCGGTGCGCGATCGTAAGTCGCTACCATGGGACTATTTACCAGTTCCCGATCTTCTCCAGCAAAAGGTTCTTCCAAACCACCGTTGAAGAAGTAGGTAACGTGGGCGTATTTTTCTGTTTCCGCAGTCCGCAACTGTTTTAGACCGTGGTTAGCAATGACTTCCCCCAGAATGTTACTCAGGTTTTGAGGTTCAAAGGCAACCCCAACTGGTAACTCTGGATCGTACTGAGTAAAGGTGACAAAAGACAGCGGCTGAATTTGCTGTCTTTCAAAACCATTAAATTCTGAAACTAAGAAAGCTTGGGTGAGTTGTCTGGCGCGATCGGGGCGGAAGTTGAAAAATATTACCCCATCTCCTGGTTCTACTGCGCCCGGTGCAATTCTGACTGGAAGCACGAACTCGTCTGTTACACCCTCTGCATAAGATGCTTGTAGAACGGACACTGCAGAACTACCATTCCCAGGACCATCTTGTGTCATCACGTCGTAGGCACGTTTAACCCGATCCCAGCGGCGATCGCGATCCATCGCGTAGTAGCGACCGCTGAGAGTGACTATGCGCCCTACTCCTATGCGGTCTATGTAATCTTGAATCAGCCCAATTGCTGTCACGCCCTCTTTTGGGGACGTGTCACGACCATCGGCGATCGCGTGGATACATACGGATGATAAACCTTGAGACTTTGCTAGGTCAAGTAATCCGAATAGATGGCTGATGTGCGAGTGTACCCCACCCTCAGAACAAAGCCCGATCAGATGCAACTTGCCATTGCGACTATGCACTTCCTGGCAAATTTTGACAAGTGCTGGGTTGCTAAGGATGGAACCATCTTCTACGGCATCTGATATGCGTACCAATTCTTGTGGTACAACTCGCCCAGCGCCAATGTTCAGATGACCAACTTCTGAGTTGCCCATTTGACCCTCTGGCAAACCCACAGCTTTTCCTGATGTACGGATGAGGGTATGCGGATAGGCTGCCCAGAGGCTTTCCATTACGGGAGTTCTAGCAGCAGCGATCGCATTTCCACGTTTCTCCTCGCAGTAGCCCCATCCGTCTAAAATGACTAGCACCACGGGAGCAACAGGTGCTTTGGTCATAATAAAATTACCCTTTACTTTTTGTAATACTCGAATGATACCACTGCTAATGGCAGCCGCAAGTGAATTTTTGCTTATTAACTTCTTTTATTACAACTTCCTCGGTTTTTTCAAGATTTCTTAAACTTTCTTAATTTTTTAACTTGTGTTGCTAATCACACTTAATTGTTAGTTGTTAGTTGTTAGTTGTTGGTTGTTAGTGGTTAGTTGTTGCCCACTAACCACTAACCATTCTCTATCGTTGTTGGTTGCCCACTAACCGCTAACCACTAACCACTAACCATTCTCTATCGCTGTTAATTGCCCACTAACCACTAACCACTAACCACTAACCATTCTCTATTTGCGTTTTGCAGTAGTTTTGGCAGCTTTAGCGGCTTTCTTAGCTGCTTTTTCGGCAGCCTGTGCAGCTATTAAAGCTTGTTCTTTTTCTTCAGCAATTTTTTCCAGATAGTAATGATAATCACCTAGATAGACGCGGAATTCGCCATCCCGGATTTCTACAATTTTATTGGCGACTTGAGAGATGAAATAGCGGTCGTGGGAAACCACAATTGCGGCGCCTTCATAGTTTTGTAGGGCGAGTTCCAGCATTTCTTTGGCTGGAATATCTAGATGGTTTGTCGGCTCATCTAAAATTAATAAATTAGCAGGACGCAACAGCATTTTTGCCAACGCCAGACGTGCTTTTTCTCCGCCACTCAATGCCGCAACCGATTTAAATACGGTGTCGCCGCTAAATAAAAACTTTCCTAAAAGGGTGCGGACTTCTTCATTTTTCCAGTCGGGAACTTCATCATGGATGGTTTCCATGACAGTTTTTTTCAAATCCAAAGCTTCCGCCTGGTTTTGCTCAAAGTAACCGGGAATAACGTTGTGTTCGCCTAATGTGGCACTGCCTTCTGTGGGTTTTTCAATCCCCATAATCAGGCGTAACAAGGTAGACTTACCTGCACCATTGGGACCGATAAAAGCGATGCGATCGCCTCTTTCAATCAGAAGATTTGTCCCCAAAAACAGTATTTTGTCATCATAAGTATGAGTTAAATCTTTAATTATCACTACCTCACGGCCACTTCGGGGTGAAGGAGGAAACTGGAAATGTAGAGTTCTTACACCAGATATGGGTGCTTGAATGCGCTCAACTTTTTCCAGTTGTTTTTCCCGGCTTTTTGCCTGAGTACTACGGGTAGCACTAGCACGAAATCTATCAACAAACGTTTGCTGTTTTTCTAGTTCTTTTTGCTGACGTTCGTATGCACTCAGTTGCGCTGATTGGTTTTCGGCTTTTTGTTGTAGGTATGCTGAGTAGTTGCCTAGGTAGGTGGCGGAAACGCCGCGTTCGGTTTCGACTATTTGAGTGCAAAGCCGATCGAGAAACTCACGGTCATGGGAAACTATGACCATGGGCGTCATCAGCCCTCTGAGGTAATTTTCCAGCCACTCGATGGTTTCTAAGTCTAGGTGGTTTGTCGGTTCGTCCAGCAGCAATAAGTCTGGTTTTTGCAAGAGGATTTTGCCTAAACTCATCCGCATTTGCCAACCGCCGCTAAAGGAACTTACGAGGCGCTCTGCATCTGCCAATTCAAATCCGACTTCTGGTAAAATTTTATCTATCTGCGCCTCTAAGTTGTAGCCATTCAAGGCTTCAAACTGCCGTTGGAGGCGATCCATTTTGTCGATCAGTTTGTCTAACTCCTCAGGCGTGGCAGTTTCCATTTCCCGGTGTACCTGTGTCAATGCTTCATTAACTGTGTTTGCTTCGTTAAAGGCACGCCACAATTCTTCTTTGACGGTACGGGTCGGGTCTACTTCAAACTCTTGGTTGAGGTAGGCTATGTGTAAGCTGCTAGGACGAATGATTTCGCCTGCGGTCGGTTCAATTTCCCCAGTGATAATTTTCAGTTGGGTGGATTTTCCTGCACCGTTGACACCGACCAAACCAATGCGATCGCCTGGTTTGACTTCCCAGTTGATATCCTTGAGGACTTCGCCTGTGGGATAAGTTTTATTTATATGTTCAAGTCGCAGCATCAAGTGTCTCCAAGGTAGGTGATGGGTGGGGAAGGCAGAAGTGCTAGCTCCGAATCAATCTTAACAAAATTTAACTACAAATAGTACAAGCCAATTAGCTTGACAGATACAACGACTTTTCCGGGATCGATTTTGCCGACTACGTTCAACAACTGGCTCTTGATTTGCTGCAAACCTACGAATCTCTTGCCAACAAGGTGATGCTCAATTTTGATGCCGATCCGGTTTTCCTTAGTATTGACCAGGGCATTCCCTGCGGATTGCTGCTGAATGAGTTAATTACTAACGCTCTGAAACACGGCTTTCCATCCAGGAGTTCCGGGCAGGTCTACATCCGGATCACAAGTCTTGCTGATGGCTGGATTGAGCTTTCCGTTGGCAATGATGGCGATCGCCTCCCGAACAATTTTGACATCAAGCAAAACGCCTCAATGGGGCTGATGCTAGTTATGATGTTTGTTGAACAACTTGCTGGCACAATTGATGTAGATAGGGGCGAAATTACATGGTTCAAAGTTAAATTCTCTCAAAGTTACATTAAGTAACGCCGAGTTCACAATTCGGACTATAATTTCATTTTTCATCCAAAATTAGAGAAGATCTGAAATTTTAGGTTAAGATATTCAATAATATGTTTGCTTAAATACTTATAATAAGCCACCTATCCACGCCCTTACGGGTTCGCCAGTTTCCTAGGTCGGGCTAACCCTCCTTCACGACTGGACTCACCAGTCGCCGTGAGATCTGTCTGACCCGACTGTAGCGCTGGCTCCCCAACCCCTTACCTAATAGGGGAGGGGAGACTTTGACGCAAGTCAAAGGCGCTCTCGATGTCAAACCTAAATTAAGTCATTTACCGAACATGACATAACGTAACAAATTTATGGTTGACATTTTAATAGTTGAAGATGAGCGTGTGGCAGCTTGGAATATTCAAGTTGCCTTGCAAAACTTTGGGTATACTGTTGTAGCTAATGTGGCGTCTGGTAAAAAGGGAGTTGATCTTGCCGAAACACTCAAACCGGATTTGGTGCTAATAGACATACGTTTGCCTGGTGAAATGGATGGTATTGAAGCTGCCACCAGAATCCGCAATCAGTTTCATATTCCGGTTGTTTACCTGACTGCCCATAGTAATGACCACATCATAGAGCGGGCAATTGCTACTGACCCTTACGGCTACCTGATTAAACCCTTCAAACGTATAGAATTACATACTACTATAATCACAGCTTTGCGCCGCTGTCAAGCAGAAAACCAGTTACTTGCAACAAAGCAATGGCTGGCATCCACCCTGAATAGCATCGGCGATGGCATGATTGCAACTAACCTTGAAGGTCGCATCAACTTTATAAATCCTGTCGCTGAAACTATTACAGGTTGGCAGGCGTCACAAGCCGTTGGCAAGTCAATCAATCAGGTGCTGAATCTGTATCACGGTGAGACGGGGCTGGCGATGGAAAATCCACTGCTACGGACAATGCAAGAGGGTATACCTATTCAGTTGCCCCAATGCCTGTTGCTGACAAAGTCGGGCACAGAACGCTTAATTGATCATGTCGCTACCCCAATTCGTGACGCTTTTGGTAACGTACAAGGCGGGGTGATGGTTTTTCGGGACATTACCGAAAGTCAGCGCATGCAAACGGTATTGCAAAAGAGCGAAGCCAGATTTCATCTGCTAGCAGCCAACCTACCAGGGGTGATGTATCGGGTGCTGCATCAGCTAGATGGCTCAGTTGAATGGAACTACATCAGTCCCAGTTTTCAAAATTTGTTTGAAATGGATTTGGAGTCCTTTCAGCAGGGGGGCGATCGCCTACAAACTGCCATCCACCCCGATGATGCCAGTTCCATGCAACTCGCGTTGGATACTGCCCTGTCTACGTTGCAACCGCTGAAATGGGAGGGACGCATTCTCGTTCCTTCTGGGGAAATTAAATGGATTCAGGTCATCAGCCGCCCTACCCAACAGGCAAATGGGGAAATAATTTTTGATGGCTTGATTGTGGATATCAGCGATGCCGTACAGCAAGCCGCTTCGCGTCTACGCAAACGAACTGAGCAAGCGTTGCAAAGGCAATTGCAGCGCGAACAATTATTTAATAAGATTGCCAAGCAAATTAATAAATCTCTGGATTTGAATGAAATTCTGACCACAGTAGTGACAGAAGTGCGGCAAATCCTTCAGGTTGAACGAGTGTTAATTTTTCAGCGCCATCCAGATGGTTCGGCAGAAGTCGTTCAAGAATCGGTTGATTCTGGGTTATCGGCAACATTTGGACTTAGATTTCCAGATGAATTTTTTCCGCCCGATAGTGATGAGTTTTACAGGCGAAAAGAGCCGGTGGTGATTACTGATACGGAGTGTTCGAGCAACTGCATGAGGGAATTGATGCAGCAATTTGGCGTTAAGTCCAAGGTTGTTATCCCCATTATGAAATACGAAGACACGAACACAACAAGCCTCAAATCTCAAACGGCAAAATTATGGGGGGTGCTCATCCTTCATGCTTGTTATGACTACCGTCAATGGCAACCGGAAGAAGTTGATTTACTCCGTCAAATTTCACATTCTTTAGGGATTGCCATTCAGCAGTCAGAACTCTACCAAAAACTAAAACAGGCAAATCAGCAACTAGAGTACCTTGCCATGATAGACGGGCTTACCCAAGTTGCTAACCGTCGTCGTTTCGATGAGTACATACAGCAACAGTGGAATCAATTAATGCGGGAGCAGACACCCTTATCATTAATTTTATCTGATATTGATTATTTCAAACGCTATAACGATACTTACGGTCATCCAGCTGGAGATGAGTGTTTAGTGCAAATTGCTCAAGCAATCAAGCGTGCCGTTAAAAGCTCAGCAGATTTAGTAGCGCGTTACGGCGGTGAAGAATTTGCCGTAATTTTGCCTAACATGTGTGAGCAAGAGGCGGTGCTGGTGGCGATAACTATTCAAAACCAGGTGCGCCAGCTTCAGCTAGACCATCTTGCCTCTGATGTCGAAAATTATGTCACAGTCAGTATAGGTATTGCCAGCACTGTTCCCAGTCCCAACAGTTCACCCCAAGCCTTAATTGCCGCAGCCGATCGCGAACTTTACCAAGCAAAGCAGCAGGGGCGCGATCGATACTACGTCAGCACTTTGTGACGGTTTTATTGGACCATTGACATTAACCAAATTGATGCGATCGCCAACTTTAACGAACCAGTTGACATGCTTGAAAACTTAGTCCGTTTGAACCTCTACGACCTAGCTTCGCTAAGGTCGCAGATTCTTAAGAAACACTTAGCTATTTGTGTTCCTTACATCCCAGTCAGCAAACAAGTCTAGTTGCGTATATCTAGGTTCTTGAGTATTCCGTTTTTTCCTAGCCTTGGGCTGGGTTGGGTATGCAATACTTTTAACTGTTAATAGCCGCATCTGGACTTGTTTGGCACGTGACTTAGCAGGGTTTCCCGGCTCATCCCTCGGTACGGATGATGCTTCCTGACTAGCAGGCTCCAAGGACGTAACTTTCTGGCTGACCACCAGTAGGGACTCTATTCCAAGCTTTTTCAAACCACGATTTGCAATATTTACCGACCCATTTCGATCTGCATCGTCGGTAAAATTACATTGCCCACAAATAAACTTTTCTTTGTTTCTGTTACTTTTATCAATAAAGTGACAGACTGGGCATTCTTGGCTTGTAAATTTAGGGTCTACTAGGATAATTAAGTTTCCTAGTTTTGCGGCTTGTTGCTCTGTTTTCTGGCGCAATGAGTACCATGAAGCGTCTGAAATTGCTCTGTTCAAACCCGCTTTTGCCGCTTGACCATTTTTTAAATACTGTCCCGTTGCCTCATCTTTAACAGGCTTGCAACGAGCTTTCATGCCTTTGATATTTAAATCCTCGAAAGCAGTAATATCTGCTCCAGCAGCTATCTGTTTCGCTGCCTTCCATTGAAAGTCTTCACGCTGCCTAGCTATATCTTTATGAATTTTAGCTAGTCGTTCAACAGCTTTCTTGCGATTATTTGACCCTTTCTTTTTCCTAGAAACTCTACGCTGTGCAATTTCTAGTTTGCGTTCAGCTTTCTTTAAAAATTGAGGATTGGGAATGAAGTCACCACCACTCAAGGCAGCTATTTTATTTATGCCAACATCAACACCCTGAATAGTTTTGCATTCTTCCGGCTTTTTGATGATGATATCAGGTGCAGTCTCATCTCTTAATAGAACAGAAGCATACCACCCATCTAATTGACGACTAACTGTTACTGTCCTGACGAACCAACTGGCAGGGATTTCACGCGATTTAAAAAAACGCATCCTTCCTACTACAGGAAAAGTAATGTAGTTTCCATCAATCCTTACTGTACCAGGCTTGTACTCAAAGCCTACATCTTTGTGTTTTTTGAAACTCGGAAAACCAGCAAGTTTTGCAAAAAACTTTTGAAATGCAGTATCTACGTGTCTTAATGCTTGCTGATAAACATCTGCACAAACCAATTCGTATTTTGGATGCTGTTTCTTGAGTATTGGCAACCAAGATGAATACATTTCAGCCGCACTACGGCGCGGATTGAAGGGTTTTAAGTTTCCATTTTTATCTGGCTTCCCCCTCCTTAAATTTGGTTTATCTTCCTTCCAGGGATTACCCAATGTTGCTGATTTGTTGACAGAACAATGTAGTGGGCTACAAACCGCGAAGGTTACCAAGTCACAGTATAAATGCTCTGGGCAAACTTCTTTTTTTGTATAAAGGTCGCAATATGCACCTTCTATAAAAGTCTGTAAATAAGTTTGTTGCCTATCACCAAGAGCGCGATTCTGTACGTAGCCTACAAGGTGCTGTGCTTCGTCAAAATGCTTGAATTGGGTTGGGTTTGGTCGAAGTTTGAACTTGTAAGCTACTTGCATCTGTTTGCCTCCTTGCCATAACATACAACTATCCTCATAGGTGTGTCAAGAGGTTTAAGACGAAAATGCCGAAACCAAAAACAGATAAAGAGTGGCAAGAAAGGAACCCGGAAAAAGTAAAAAAATACGTTCAAAAGTACTTAGAAGATAAGGAACGTGTTAACCTAGTTCTCCATAAAGACACTTTGGCGAAAATTGATAAAGTAAAGCCTGCTGAGCAGAAATACTCAGATTGGGTTAGAAACCTTATTAAGGACTGGGAAAGGAATCAGGACATGCTTTAACTGGTAAACTGGTAAAAACTCAACTGCCCTTCAGCCTGTCGAGCCTGCGGCTCAACTCGACTGAAGGGCGTTTCGTTTTTACCTCGAAATTCCCCTACAACCAAATTGAGTACAATTATGGTTGCAGTACCCTTTCTTCAATTACGATGGTAAATTTTATTGATCTGTTTAAGTTGCAGCATCAAGTGTAGCCAAGGTAAGGAATGGTTAGGGAAGGCAGAAGTACTAGCACTCCTAGGACTTACGCACTATACAAATTAAGCGTCATTTGTATGACAGAATTCAGTCGTTTTAGACTATAGAGCGATCGCGGTTCATCGATAATTGATCGCCTTGTAAGGGCACGGAAACCGCGCCCCTACGGTTATATTGTGGTCTACTAATTGCCGGAAAATCCGGACTACTACCTTTACTATTTCTGTCAATGCGTAAGTCCTAACTCCCTTCAAATTTAACAAAATTTATGATTTTTACTTACCATCCAGATTAGGAGGCTGTTGTTGATCTGCTTGCCTAACTTGCTCTACGCTCAAACCTAACCCTTCTGCTATCTGTTCCACACTCAACCCTAATGCTATCAACCGAGGTACTAATTCTAATTTGACTTCTTGGTTGACTTCCTGCTTGACTTCCTGCTTGACTTCCTGCCTGACTTCCTGCCTGACTTCCTGCTTGACTTCCTGCCTGACTTCCTGCCTGACTTCCTGCTTGACTTCCTGCCTGACTTCCCGCTTGGCTTCCTGATAAAACCTTGTTTGCTTAAGATCGCTTAATTCAAACATTGCTGCTATTTCCTCTCGACTCATGCTCAAAAATTTGTAAACCAAGATTGTCTCTATTAATTTTAATAGTTGCTGCTGTTGTGGTGCTGAGTTAATCTCTTGCCTGGTTCTGTCTATCAACTCCCTTGCTTGTTCAATTGCTGTATCTTCACTTTCAATCACTAACTTGATAGTAGCAATGCCAATTGGTAGGGACGCAGCTTCACCTAATTCATCCAAATAAATCCGACTAACTCGCTGACTAGAGAAGAATTCACGATAATGTTTTATATTTTCTGTATCTAGATCGCGGGTTGGGTATAGAACTACAGCACGCCAATCGTTTGTAGGTTTATTCTGGCGGAGGTATAAAAAGATTTCTGAAAACAGTCGAGAGTAAATTTCTAGATCTTGTTGAAACTGGACTTCAACGAAGTAAATCGGGTTTTTGTCTCCTTGTGAGGGCAGAAACACACCATCGATTCTGAATGCCGTTTGTTTGATTTCAACCGATGAAAATTTATAAGTGTTAGCTGTTTGAGGGGTATTACCAATGAGTTCAAAGAAGATATTGGGAAATTCTTGAAATAGGCGATAGAAAATGCTGTCAGTTTTCACAAATTTTAGGAATTACGCATTGACAGAAATAGTCTTGTATGCAGTGGGATGAATTGGGCTACGGAGCGTTTTCTTTCATTTGGGTAGACCACAATATGACCCTTCGGGTTCGCCAGTCCCCTACGGCGAGAAACCCGCCTTCAGGGCTGGACTCACCGTAGGGGCGGGGTTTCCCCGCCCTTACCATGTAGTCAATTCTACGAGATGAAACGACCGAATTCCATTATATATATGATGCTCAATTTGTATAATGCGTAAGTCCAAAAATTTAAGAAAGAGATAGTTTCTTGTGGGATGGGCAAGATGCCATTCGTGTCAACTTAAGCCCTGACGACTGGAAGTCGCGGCTAGATAAACAAAGTCCGCCTAGCCTTCGGCAACGTCTTCGACGAACGCGGACTAATATCATGTCCGCTTAATTGCTTATAATAAAAACTCTCCGCTTCCCCTTTTCCCTGCGTTTCCGCGTCAGTCTTAATTATAAGTGTTCAACCAGACATAGTATAAATTGACACTTACGATCGGCAATGCGATCGCCTGACTTTACTCCCCAGTGGATATCCTTGAGAACTTCGCCTGTGGGGTATGATGAGGGTTGTTGATTTTGTGCTGCTTGCCGCACTTGCTCTACACTTAAACCTAATGCCTCTGCTACTTGTTCCATAGTCAACCGCAATGCCAACAACCGAGGTACTGCTTCTAGTTGTACTTCCACTCGCTGAATGCTCACAGCTTTTCCAAACCATCCATCTCAGCAACAGCAAACTCTTCGTTAATTGTGGCTATCTCTATTTGGATGTCTGGATCGCCTGCCATAGCAGCTAAGTCTTTTTCCATATTGTGAGAATTCAATGGAAAAGTATGATAATTAAGCCGGACAACTGTTCGACCTTGCAGCCTACCAAGCTATCCGACTCAGTTTTATATTTGGAGATCGCGATCAACCTCACTGGAGCAGGTCTGGACTCTTGTTTGGTACGCCCGATGGATTCCCATCCACCAGTTCTGACAGCACAAGAGCGCTGAACGCCCCCACCACAACCCGAAAGCCGACATTGTCGTTCCTGTTGTCGCGCGGGTTCCCGTTACGATACGCAGAACGGCAGTTCCTCGCGTTGTTGTTCCACGAGCCGCCCCGCAGCATCCGGAATTGCCAGCCCCATGGTTAATGTTAACACCTTCCGTGCAAACAAACCCAGTTCATCCAAAATATAACCGTAGGGGCGGGGAAACCCCGCCCTTACAATGCAGTCAATTTCTTGTGGGATGGGCATCCTTGCGTCCTAGGAACTGGGCGGGCAGGATGCCCACCCCACAATAGTGGATAATTTATTTGTTGGAGTTCCCTTAACTACGAATCAGATCGCGGATGAAATTGGTTTTTTGTACAACCACAATTTTTGTCTTGACCCAATTAATCGTGTCTCTACATTTCTTGGCATTCTTCTTTGCATCTGGGCGTAGAGCGTGAGACAAAAAAGGTCTATTTACCCTAATTGCTGGATTTAGAGCAGGCTCAGGCAGGGTTGGAGAAAGTTATTAATTACCACTTGACTAATTCATCTGTTTCTTGTTAGTATAGTGGAGATTAAAAAATTGTTTGCGCGGGGCGCGAAAATAAAAATAAGGGTAAAGAAAAAAGGGCTAAAGTGCAAAGGGCAACTAATACCTGAACGCCCCCACCACAACCCGAAACCCTACATTGACGAGCCAGTTGACGCGCGGGAACCCGAAACGATACGCAGAACGGCAGTACCTCGCGTCGACGTTCCACGAGCCCCCTCGTAGCAACCGTTGATTATCATTATCATTTAGCCAAGCCTTACCATGGACAGGCGCTCCATTATAATTATTATGCCAGGTATCTTGACACCATTCCCACACATTCCCATGCATATCATATAAGAAAAAGGCATTGGGGGGAAAAATGCCGACATCTGTTGTTTGCTGTCGGGACTTCCCTTTAGGTGCAGAAGCATAAGGAGAATTTCCGTTATAATTTACAAGTTCTGCCGTAATAGTCGCACCAAAATTGAACGGGGTAGTTGTCCCTGCCCGACAGGCATATTCCCACTCGGCCTCACTGGGCAACCGATAGGTTTTTCCAGTCCTTTGTGATAGTTTAGCACAAAACTCAGTTGCATTATCCCAACTTACTTGTTCAACTGGTCTTTTTGATCCTTTGAAAGCAGAGGGATTATTACCCATGAGTGCCTGATACTGCTGTTGGGTTACAGTATACTTTGCCATAAAAAAGGACTGAATGGTAACAGTGTGCTGTGGACCTTCAAATGAACCTCGATCCTTCTCCCCTGGTGGGGAACCCATGAGAAACTTTCCCCCTGGAATTTCTACCATTTCCAAAGTGATGCCGTTGCCCAAACTTTGTGTAAAGAAATTTGCCTGACTGGGGCTGCGATTAGTGATGTTTCCTTGTTCATCTACCGTCACCACGTCAAATGTCTTGGTTTTTAGGGCTAATTTACCTGTGTTTGTAGTTGTTAGGGGAGATATTGGAGTTGCGCCTGAGGAGATTGGTGAGGAGGTTGGCGAAACAGTTTTTTTCGTAGAATCAGGTTGAAAAATATTCTCTCCCACAACTGTAACTACAATACCAGCCCCGAACAAACTAATAGTTTGAATCAACCTGCGCCGCGACAAATTAGTAGGTTGTTGTAACGAAGGTTGTGGCGAAGGTTGTGGCGGAGGTGGCGGAGGTGGGGGCGGTGTGAGGGCTTGCAGTGCTTCTGCAGTTGAGAGGTAGCGCAAAGTGTAGTGGCGACGTACCATTTTGGTTAACACATCGGCTAGACGATCGCTTACTTGTGCTTGGTGTCGCCAAATGAGTTCACCAGTTAAGGGATATTCAGGTATATCAGTGGGTAAAATACCAGTTAGGGCTTGAATAGCGGTCATACCCAAGGCAAACAGATCACTAGCCAAACAAGGTTTGCCATTCTTTTGCTCATTGGGCATGTAGCCAGGAGTACC
This sequence comes from Stigonema sp., assembly GCA_965249805.1. GTDB lineage: Bacteria > Cyanobacteriota > Cyanobacteriia > Cyanobacteriales > Nostocaceae > Stigonema. The sequence continues at coordinate 159,433 of CBDFMX010000002.1, read as the reverse complement.
AATGACAATACTAGAAATCAGTTCACCCTGAGTATTCACCATCAACGAGACAAGTTCCTTGACCGCCCCAAAGTCGATCAGGAAAATCTTACCATCCTGATGTCGGCGCATCAGATTTTGGGGTTTGATGTCGCGATGAATTACCCCATGGTCATGTACAAAGCATAAAATTTCCAACACCTCCTGCAATAGTTTGGAGACATAACCCTCACTCAATTGTTTACCTGGTACTATTTCTTTACTCAGGTCTTGTCCTTCAATAAACTCCTGAACGATGTAAAGATTTTGGTTCTCGCTAAAATGTGCCAGTAATTGAGGAATTTGCGGATGTTTACCTAGCCTTTCGAGAATCGCGGCTTCTTTTTCAAAAAACTCGACAACGCGGGGATGGGTATGGTTGGGACGCAGTTGCTTGACTACGCACAATGGTTTACTCGGTTGCAGGTGATCCCTTGCTAGGAAGGTAATTGCAAACCCCCCTCCACCTAATTGCCTCGTGATTTCGTAGCGTCCAGCCAGCATGTTCACTTCGGCGTTTTACACTCCCCAAACATGATGAATGTCAGTATAACTGTTACCTACTGGGTTTTGCAAGGCAATAAGCGCACAAACCCCAAGCCTTAATTGCCGCTGCCGATCGCGCACTTTACCAAGCCTAGCACCCAGGCGCGATTGTGACAACACAGTATCAAGAGGATTGCTGATGAGGTGCTGCTTGCTGCACTGACACTAGGCTTAAACCTAACTCCCGTGCCACTTCTTCCACAGTCAACCCTAATTTTCACAACAGAGGTACTGTTCTCAACTTTTCCCGACGGACACCATCATCAAACGCTTCCTGATAAAACCTTGTTTGCTTGAGATCGCCCAATTCAAACATTGCTGCTATCTCCTCCCGACTCATGTTAAGAAACTTGTAATTATAGATATTCAACTTGCTTTTGCTTCATCCGCTGACGTCTCAGCAGCAGTAGCCAATCTATCCATCACAGCTCTACCAATGATCGCCACTTCACTCAATGGCATAGACTTGATATACTTCACAATCTGATTCACATCTGAGGATTGTGGCACTGGCTTAACACCCAAGTAGTTAAGCACCTCCTCCATGGTGTATCCTGCTCTGGCTGCAATATTAGCCAAATTTTGTGTATCTGGAATAGACTCTCCCTTTTCCCACAGCTGTACAGCTGTGGCAGACACACCCAGAAGCTTGCCAAACCCTCGCTGACTCATAGATCCACGAGCCAATTTCACGATTTCAATCAGTTTTTTTCTTGCCTCTAAATCCACTGCTGTAGTATTGCTTCCACTGTACTTACCAGTTTACTTTCTCTTCTATAAATTTTTATTTAAGCCTTGACAAGTTTCCTTGCCAATGATAATTTAATCTAGAATTGCAATTTATCAGTTTACATGTAAGCTAATTAAGAAAATATAGCAGACAAATCCATCTTAACCCGGAACAGATGGATTTGTTGCTCTGGCGTCAAATAATAGAGATTTCATCATGGTTGGTAGGACACGCAAGAAAAATCAATATCGCCGCAAAGGTCAAAGCTTAATAGCGGCTAACAAAATTAAACCAGAACAGTGGCAAATTTCCAACGTAGAGGCGAAAGAAGCGCTGAAAGCATTCGGCTGTAACGTTAAGGAAATCAAGAAAATCCACAGATTGAAGCATCAAGTATGTATTTCCTACTGGGATGAAAAAGGCAACGTGTGCAGTGGGTTTTTCAGCTACCGGATTTTCGCCCGTTGGCAAAGGGAAGTGTCCAAGTTAATTTTCTGCTGCCATACCTTAGAGGAATGGCACACATTAAATCACATCATGCAGTATGAATTTGCGTATTATCCGTATCTTAGAGACATGGAAGATGCACTTCAGAACGCATTAGAAAACCGCTTGTCTGTGTTAAAAGTAACATTACAACAAGCGGTTATTTCTGAATGGGGAGTGGGGAATGGGGAGTGGGGAGTGGGGGAAGATATGGAGGTGATGGAGGTAAAATTGTCTCCCTCATCTCCCTCATCTCCCTCATCTCCCCCTACTCCCTACTCCCCACTCCCTACTCCCCTTAAAATTAACCACTACCAACAGAAGCAGCGAGTTCCGCCAAGCGTTCCTGCTGGTCTTGAGAGATACAAGACTGAATAATGGTTTCTAAATCGCCTTCCAGAACTCCGCTGAGCGAGTAGTTTTGATTAAGACGATGGTCGGTAACACGGCTATCTTTATAGTTGAAAGTGCGAATTTTTTCGGAACGCGATCCTGTACCGACTTGCGATCGCCGCATGCTGGTTACAGCTTCCTGTTGTTCGCGTAACTTGATCTCATACAACTTCGCCCGCAGGATCTGCATCGCCCGTTCTTTGTTTTGCAACTGGCTGCGCTCTTCTGTACAGAAAATGCGGATACCAGTGGGTTTGTGCATCAAGTCAACCGCTGTTTCCACCTTGTTGACGTTTTGTCCACCAGCACCCCCAGAACGAGCCGTAGTCATTTCAATATCTTTCGGGTCGATGTGGATTTCCACTTCATCCACTTCTGGCATGATCGCCACAGTTGCGGTGGAAGTGTGAACCCGCCCCCCAGCCTCTGTGACGGGCACGCGCTGCACGCGATGCACTCCTGCTTCAAACTTCAGCTTGCTGTAAACACTGTCACCTTGAATTTCTAAAATAGCTTCTTTAAAGCCGCCCATTTCAGCCAAGGACTCGCTTAACAGCTTTACTTTCCAATGCTGGGTATCGGCGTAGCGAGAGTACATTCGTACTAAATCACCTGCCCAGATACTTGCTTCATCGCCGCCAGTACCCGCACGAATTTCTAGCATGATGTTTTTATCATCATTGGGATCGCGAGGTAGCAGCAGTACCTTCAGACGAGTTTCTAAATATTCTATTTTTTGCTCCAGTTCTTGTACTTCCAGTGCTGCCATTTCATGCAACTCTGGATCGCTCAGAGCTTCTTTGAGAATCTGCCGCGCCCCTACCAATTCTTCAGAGGAAATTTTCCAGATGTCATAAGTATCGACAACATCTTCCAAAGAAGAACGTGCCTTCGCAATTTTTTGATACTCATCGGGGTTTTTGGCAGTATCGGGGTCGCCAAGACGACGAGTTAATTCATGAAAAGTTTGTTCAACGGATTTCAGTTTCTCCAGCAGGTAAGTTTCAGCCATGATGAATGCGATCGCTCCTTAAAAATAGCAAAGTTGGCTCAAGCATTAAATAAAACAATCGACCCAGCCGATGCAAGGTCGTCGTTAACAGCAAAAGCCAGCCCCGCTACTTTTTCTTTTTGCCGCCTGTGGATTGACCTTCCGTCATGCCGTACTTGCGGAGGAAGCGCTCAACGCGACCTTCGGTGTCAATAATCTTCTGAGTCCCGGTGTAAAATGGGTGGTTTCCAGACCAGACATCTACATGCAGTTCTGGCTTAGCAGAACCAACAGTCATCACAACTTGACCGTTGCAGTAAACTTTAGCTTCTGGATACCACTTAGGATGAATCTCTGGTTTAGCCATTGTTCTTTTTGTGGTCTATCTATATTCATTATAACTTTCAACTTGCTAATTGCTAATTGCTAATTGCTAATTGTGAGTCCAGTCCTGTTCGCGCAGCGGCGAGGAATTGGGAGAAGGCGGGTTTCCCGCCGTAGGGAACAGGTGTTGCAGCGCGAATGACGGCTTTCCCTCCGTAGGCGACTGCACCAAGCTTTATGGCGAACCCGAAGGGCTAATTGTTAATTGCTATTAGCCATTAGCCATTAGCAATTATACTAAAAACGGCTGAAAGCTATACTTATTTAACATTCGCGCATCCGGTTCTTAAGCCTCTCCCCGCATCGGGGAGAGGTTTGGAGAGGGGTTCCAGATTAAGTGAAGTTTTGAACCGTTCGCAGTATAGCAGTTAACGCTTAGAGTACTGAGGTGCTTTCCGGGCTTTGTGTAAACCGTATTTTTTGCGCTCCTTTGCCCTAGGGTCACGGGTGAGGTAGCCTTCGGTTTTCAAAGGTGGGCGGTTCTCTGGGTCGAGTTGACACAAAGCGCGTGCGACTCCTAGGCGAATGGAATCAGCCTGTCCGGTTAAACCGCCGCCTTCGGCTTTCACCAAAATATCATATTCGTTTTCCAATCCTAGAGTTTCTAAGGGTGCTTTGAGTGCTCCTAGGTAGTTAGCATTGAATTGGAAATAAAGGTCTCCAGGTTTGCCATTGACAATCAACTGTCCTGTACCTGGAACTAAGCGTACTCGTGCTACTGCGGCCTTACGACGACCAGTACCCCAGTACATGGCACGACCACTAGTGGTATCTACTGCTTGCATTAGTTTTTCTCTCCTGCGGGAATTGTCTGAATTTGTAACTCTTTAGGTTTTTGTGCTTCGTGGGGATGAGTGGGTCCAGCGTAGACTTTCAGCTTAGTAAATAACTGCCGTCCCAAGCTAGTCTTTGGCAGCATACCTTTGATGGCAAGTTCCAAAATCCGTTCTGGTAAACGCTGTTGCAGCTTAGCGAAGGTTTCCGTCTTCATCCCACCAGGACGACCGGAGTGACGATGGTAAATCTTTTGGGTACGCTTTTTACCTGTGACTACTACTTTTTCGGCATTGACTACGATAACAAAGTCACCTGTGTCCATGTGAGGGGTATATTCAGGTTTATTTTTGCCTCGCAGGATCATGGCGATTTCGCTTGCTAAGCGACCAAGGCGTTGATCGGTGGCGTCTACTACGTACCAGTCATGCTCTAGGGTATTAACAGGAGGAAGGTATGTTTTGTTCGTTGTCATGATGTTGGTTGTTAGTTGTTAGCTGTTAGTTGTTAGTTGTTAGTTGTTAGTTGTTAGTTGTTAGTTGTTGGTTGTTGGTTGTTGGTTGTTGGTTGTTGGTTGTTGGTTGTTGGTTGTTGGTTGTTCTATTCCCCACTAACTACTAACAACTAACCACTAACTACTAACTACTAACCACTAACCACTAACGAATTTTGGTTGAGTGTCAAACCAAATCTCTGGAGGAAAGGGAAAATCAGGATAGCCGACTCGTAATAAGCATAAGCCGTGGGCGGGTGCGGCATGTTTTACTTCTTCTCGGCGTTGCTGTTTCCAAAGTTCTGTGAAGCTAGCTTCGCTTCTTTGTTGGCAACCTACCTGAACCAGCATCCCCACCAACAGCCTTACCATGCCATACAAAAATCCATTTGCCTGAATTTCAATATGGAGAAATGGTCCAGTCCGATAGCACTCTGCTGCTTGCACCTCTACCCAAGAATGCTCGCGACTTGAGTTTGCTCTGTGAAAAGCTGCTAGGTGATGGCGACCTAATAGAGGTTTGAGAGCTGCCTGAATGAGGAATTCATCTAGGGGTGCATAATAATAATGCCAACTGAAGGGTCTAACGAACAAGTTTGGTAGTTCTTCAGTATAAAGTGTGTAGCGATATCGTCGATACACTGCACTAAAACGAGCGTGCCAACGGCTATTTACACCTGCTGAAGCCCGAATTAATATATCTTTCGGTAGATAACTGTTAAGAACTGTTGCCCACTTATGAGCTGGAATTTTACTTGTAACATCAAAATGGGCTACTTGAGCTGCAGCATGAACTCCGCTATCGGTTCTTCCCGCGCCATGTAGTGTCACGTGATGACCCAGTACGTTTGAGATAGCGAGTTCTATTTCTTCCTGCACGGTGCGGTGGTGTGCTTGCCGTTGCCAGCCATGAAAATGAGTGCCCAAGTATTGGATTACCAGGGCAACTCGCTCTTGTGGTGTAGGCTGGTGGCTTTCTAACATACTTTTAGATTTGCTAATGGCTAATGGCTAATAGACATCTCCGTAAATTAACTATGCATTACCTGAGATCCTTGTAGAGACGCGAAATTTCGCGTCTCTACATTCTATTTCGGAGATGGCTAATGGAAAAAACAATTAGCCATTAGCAATTAGCAATTAGCAATTAGACTAATTCAATGATTGCCATTTCAGCGTTATCACCACGACGAGGCACGGTATGGAGGATGCGAGTATAACCTCCATTGCGGTTAGCATACCGAGTAGGAGCTTGCTCAAACAGAGCATGAACCAGTTGTTTGTCGTATATGTAGCCAAGAGCCTGACGGCGTGCTGCTAGGGAGCCGTCTTTTGCTAGGGTAATCATTTTATCTACTTCTGCTCTTACCACCTTAGCTCGAATTAAAGTGGTGTTGATCCGACCATGACGAATCACTTCGGTGGTCAGTGCTCGCAACAAAGCGCGGCGCTGGTCAGCTGGTTTGCTAAGTTTTTTAACCCGACAACGATGACGCATAATATTAGTTGTTAGTTGTTAGTTGTTGGTTGTTAGTTGTTAGTTGTTAGTTGTTGGTTGTTAGGTGTTGGTTATTAGTTGTTAGTTGTTAATTGTTAGTTGTTCTACTAAACTATTAACTACTAACCACTAACCACTAACCACTATCCACTATCCAGTTTACGTGTGTTTAGAGGCTCTTTCCTGCGGTAAGGTAATGCCCAAGCGGCGCTGTAATGCTTCTACTACCTCTTCTGCTGACTTTTGACCAAAGTTTTTAATTTCTAACAAGTCTTCTTGGGTGTAATCCAATAAGTCTGCTACAGAGTTTACTTGTGCCCGCTTGAGACAGTTATATGCTCGCACAGAAAGTTGCAACTCTTCGATAGGAATTTGGGCGGTTGGATCCTCTGATATCTCCGATCCTATATCTACGGTTTCGAGCGAGATATTTTGCAACGGGGTAAACAAATCTACCAACAAACCAGCAGCAGAGGAAAGAGCTTCTTGGGGAGTTAGACTGCCATTTGTCCAAATTTCCAATAGCAGGCGGTCTTTTGGTATTCCGGTTTCTCCACGAGATTCCTCGACACTGTAGTTGACTTTCCGCACTGGCATAAATACCGAGTCGATTTGGAGAAAGTCCAAAGATGTGGCTTCCTCACGACCTCGCTCCACAGTACGATAACCCTTACCTCTCTCAATCCGAAATTCCATTTCCAGCTTTGCCCCTTCAGATAGGGTAGCTACATATTGGGTTGGATCGATGACTTCTACTTCACTAGGCAAATCAAAATGTGCCGCAGTGACGACTGCTTGACCTGTCACAAGTAACCGACCAATTTGAGGTTGAGCGGAATAGCTTTTGAGGACAATTTCCTTCATTTTCATGAGCATTTCCAGCACGTCTTCCCGTACCCCTGGTACTGTGGCAAACTCGTGTGAAACGCCTGCAATTCGCACTGCGGTTACAGCAGTTCCCTCAAGATTAGACAGTAAAACTCGTCTCAGGGCATTGCCAACTGTTGTTCCTTGACCACGCTCCAAAGGTTCTAGGACAAATTTACTATACTGGCTTCTATTTTCCTCTGTATTTGAATCTACACATTCAATTTGAAACTGAAACTGCGCCACGGAGTAGCCTCCCTCGTTTTAAGGTCCTGCTAGCAGGCAAATCAATTGCCAAAGATATTTCTTTAGTGCCTTGAAAGCTTCAAGGTATATCAAACTGCTTCTGGTCGCGTTCTCGTATCTGACACCTTTAATAGCCTGCAGGCACTAATAATGTTTTGTGTTTTCTGAAGAATAGCCGCCCTCCTTGGAGGAAGACCCCATACTTCGTGTCTAAACTCGACGACGCTTGGGCGGACGGCAACCATTGTGAGGAATTGGGGTAATATCCCGGATAAGTGTGATTTCCAGCCCTGCCCCTTGAAGTGCCCGGATAGCGGTTTCTCTACCAGCACCAGGACCACTTACCATTACCTCTATTTGGCGCATCCCAGAATCCATTGCTCGCCGTGCTGCACTTTCTGCCGCAGTTTGCGCTGCAAAGGGAGTTCCCTTTTTTGCCCCTTTAAAACCGCTAGATCCAGCACTTGCCCAAGAGATGACATCTCCATTTTGATCGGTAATGGTGACAATGCTATTGTTGAAAGTAGACTGGATGTAAGCCATACCGTTTGGAACGTTGCGTTTTTGCTTTTTGCTCCCGGTTTTTTTAGTTGGTTGTCTCGCCATATTGATATTGGTTGTTGGTTGTTGGTTGTTAGTTGTTGGTTGTTGGTTGTTAGTTGTTAGTTGTTAGTTGTTGGTTGTTGGTTGTTGGTTGTTGGTTGTTAGTTGTTAGTTGTTGGTTGGCACTCTTCACTAAACAACTATCAACTATCAACTATCAACTATCAACTATCAACTATCAACTACCAACTATCAACTATCAACAAAAAAGATTATTTACCTGGTGCTTTCTTCTTACCAGCCACTGTCTGCCTTCTTCCACGGCGAGTTCTGGCGTTAGTGCGAGTCCTTTGTCCTCTTACTGGTAAGCCCATGCGATGGCGACGCCCTCTATATGTACCAATTTCAATTAAGCGCTTGATGTTTAGTGCCTCCAAGCGCCTCAAGTCGCCTTCAATTTGATAGTTATCTTCTACTTCTGTTCGTAGGGCTGTTACGTCAGGATCGCTCAGATCTTTAACGCGGGTGTCTGGATTCACACCCGTTGCGGCTAAAATCTCTTTTGAGCGCGATAACCCAATTCCGTAAATATAAGTCAGACCAATTTCAACGCGTTTGTCGCGTGGAAGGTCTACTCCGGCAATACGTGCCACGATGAATGTCTCCCTATGTTTTGAGTTATTGGTGTAACTTTATTGTGTTGTGTACCTGTTATCAACAGCGCAGTATCTGCACTATCCTTGACGTTGCTTGTGCTTGGGATTGACGCAAATCACCATCACTCGACCACGGCGTTTGATCACGTTACACTTTTCACAAATTTTTTTGACTGAAGCTCTGACTTTCATTTCCCGGTTGACTCCAAATATTAGATTATAGCGCGTTATGAGAAATTTAACAGTTAAATATTTCAGAAGCAACCAAAAAGATGGTTTTATGGTAAAATTTTCTACATAAGCTTACTTTTTACCCAATCCATACTCACTCCTGCCTTTTGACGTAATACCTTGTTTAATCATTAAAATGCTATGTCTGCCGCCAAACCAAAATAGATGTAAGCTAAGACATAAGAGCTATTGTCTGGTTTAATACGATCATCTGTAAACAAAGGCATTAAAGTCATTTTCCTGATTAAACCGCAAGTTACGTTTGAGTTAACACCTCAGGTGGTTTGGTCAATAATTTATTTACCTCCCGGAAAAATTACTATTACCTACTTTTTACGCAGTCGATAAGTGATTCTACCCTTAGTCAGGTCGTAAGGGGTTAACTCGACTTTGACGCGATCGCCAGGTAAGATCTTGATATAGTTACGGCGAATCTTGCCGGAAATATGAGCCAAGACGTTAAAGCCATTGTCAAGGTCAACGCGAAACATCGCATTCGGCAATGATTCCGTGACCGTTCCTTCCATTTCAATCAAATCTTGCTTAGACAATTTGTTTTTTCCTCAACTCAACAGCCTCCCATTTATTTGCAGTCAACGATCATCTTCTGCAAATGAACACATTTGGTTGAATATATCAACAGTTTATTAATATATCTTATCAAAATTTCCAAACATCTTGCTTGAGGAGATGTTTGTAGTTAGTGATACTGTTTGACAGCTAACAATTGTAAGGGCGAACGATTGTTCGCCCCTACTAACAACTAACATCGGCTGGTTGCGATCGCCGCCTCTAGTACGATCGTGACTTCTTCTAGGGACTGATTGCCATTCACCATCAGCAGTTGATGGCGATCGCGGTAATAGTCAATCAAGGGTGCAGTTTCAGTTCGGTAGACATCTAGACGTGTCCGAATCACCTCTTCAGTGTCATCTTTTCGCCCTCTTTCCAGTAACCGCGCTACCACAACATCATCTGGCACTTCCAGGTTGACCACCTGTTCACCATGCTGATCTAGTTTTTGCAGCAATTTCTCTAGGAACACTGCTTGATTAACAGTGCGGGGAAAGCCATCAAGAATCCAACCTGACTTGGTATCGGATTGACTAAGGCGATCCTGCACCAGATCTTGCACGAGCTGGTCGGGAACTAACTCACCCTTATCTACATAACTTTGAGCGTCGATACCTAAAGGGGTTTGCTCTTTCATTGCTTGACGCAATATATCACCTGTGGAAATATGGGGAATATTCCAGTGGTAAGCTAGTGCTTTAGCTTGAGTTCCTTTACCAGCTCCAGGCGGTCCCAAGAAGATTAATCGCGTCACTATTGTTTTACCATTCCTTCATAGCGCTGAGAGATAACGTAGGTCTGGATTTGTTTTGACGTATCAATTGCCACACCAACCAGAATTAACAAAGAAGTAGCACCCAGTCCCTTAAAGGTTGGCACTTTCAAGAAGGATTCGACCGCAGTTGGGATAATAGCAATCAAACCTAAAAATATCGCACCCAGAAAAGTGAGTCGATTCAAAACGCGCTCAATATACTCGCTTGTTGCCTTACCCGGACGAATACCTGGAATCGACGAACCCATTTTCTTCAAGTTCTGCGCTACATCAACTGGGTTGACAATTAACGAAGAATAGAAATAGCTGAAGAAAACAATTGAAACTAGGTAGACAAGGGCATAAACCCAAGCCCCAGACCCCTTTGGAGTCAGATAAGTGTTAATAATTCGGGAATATTCTGGATTATTGATGAACTGCTGCAACAGAAGTGGCAAACTCAGGATCGCAGCTGCAAAAATAATTGGCATCACACCCCCCTGATTGAGCCGCAGAGGTAGAAAGCTTCGCTGTTCTGCCAAAACTCTTCGACCTACTTGACGACGAGCTGAAATAATCGGGATGCGACGCATTCCTTCCTGAACAAACACAATACCAACAATCGTGGCGAGGAAAAGTAGCAGTAGCACAACAACTTGACCTGCTTCTCGATTATCGGTTTCTACAAAGGAGATAGTGTCGCCCAAAGCTTTCGGTAGAGTTGCCACAATGTTGACAAAAATCAACAAAGATGCTCCATTCCCAACTCCCCGCTCTGTAATCAGTTCTGATGCCCACATGACAAACATTGAACCAGCTACCAAAGCGATCGCTGTTTGCGCCACGAAGAAAGGACCATAACTGTAGGCAAAGGGTTTGAGCCAAATTGCTGCTATAAAGACACTTTGAATAATTGCCCAAATCAAAGATACATAGCGGCTAATCTGGGAAATTTTCCGCCTTCCTGCTTCACCTTCATTTTTTTGTAAATTTTCTAAAGTTGGGATAGCAGCAGTCAGCAATTGGATGATAATCGAGGCATTAATGTAAGGCAAAATGCCTAAGGCAAACACTCCCAAAGCCGAAAGTCCGCCTCCGGAAAAGATATCCAAAAAGCCCAATAATTGGTTATTACCGCCTTGGAGTTGTGCAGAAAACAGCTGTCGATCAATTCCTGGTATGGGTATATGTATGCCCATACGAATCAACATTAAAATACCGAGAGTAACAAGCAACCGACCTCGCAGTCCAGCCGCCTGTGCCATTTGCATAAAAGTTTCTTGAGCCGTTGGACCTTTATCTCGACTGATCATAGAGGGCTACCTTGAATTATGAATTATGAATTATGAATTGTGAAGCATGAAGTATGAAGTGTGAAAAATTCATTCTTCATTCTTCATCCTTCATAAAACTTCACAACTCCCACCAGCTGCCTCAATTTTGCTACGAGCTGTACCTGTGAATGCCGCCGCTTGCACTTGCAGCGGAACGCTCAAGTCCCCATCCCCCAATATTTTCAAAGGTCCCCGAACTGCAGTGATAATACCTGCAAGTTTTAACGAGGTCAGTGTTACTTGTGTATTGGCTGTCAGGGAGGCGAGCTTTTCTACATTAATCGTAGTGTACTCTTTACGATTAACTTGCGGAAAGCCCTTCAACTTAGGTATGCGGCGGTACAAGGGCTGTTGACCACCTTCAAATCCAGGTCGCGTACTGCTACCACTCCGCGCTTTTTGACCACGCATACCTTTACCAGCACTTGCACCTTGACCGGCAGCAATACCCCGACCTATACGGCGTCCGCGTTTTTTTGAGCCTTTTTGAGGACCAACATCGTTTAGTCTCATAATCGCAACATTTTGTAACTATTTGTAATGATTATTTACAATTATTTGTTAGTTGTTGATTGTTAGTTGTTGATTGTTGATTGTGAAGAAGAACCACTAACCACTAACCACTAACTACTAACCACTAACAAATAACTATATATAAAGATTTTCAATGGGAATGCCCCGGTCTTCAGCGACTTCTCCAAAGGTACGGAGGGTAGATAGGGCGTTGACCGCAGCTCTGGCATTGTTGAGCGGATTGTTTGATCCGAGTTGCTTAGCTAAGATATTCCGAACCCCTGCCAACTCCAGTACAGTGCGAACGGCACCGCCGGCAATTACCCCAGTACCAGGTGCGGCTGGGCGCATCATCACTTTAGCGCCACCCCCAGTACCATTAATTGGATGGGGAATAGAGTTGGATTTAGTGATGGGAATATCAATGAGATGTTTTTTGCCATCGGCTACGCCTTTTTTGACAGCACCAATGACATCTGAGGCTTTACCTACTCCCACGCCTACTTGACCGCGTTCATTACCAACAACGACGATCGCACGGAAGCTGAGTTTTTTACCTCCTTTAACAACCTTGCTCACCCGACGGATCTGGATGACCCGTTCTTGCCAGTTAGTTTCTTCTTTCTTCGTGCGGCTAGTTTTCCGACGATTAGTTGCCATAATTAATTCCTCAGAATTGTTAATTGCTAATTGCTAATTGTTAATTGCTATTAGCTATTAGTCACTCTTCAATTTTAAAAATCTAAACCAGCCTCACGTGCTGCTTCCGCTAGCGCTTTGACGCGACCGTGATAAAGGTTACCACCGCGATCGAAAACTACTTTGGTGATCCCTAATTCTTGCGATCGCGCTGCGATCAACTTGCCAACTTCTACCGAAGCATTGCAATTGGCGCATGAGGATAATTTGGATTTCACGTCTGGTTCTACAGTTGAGGCTGCCGCCAAAGTATGTTGCTTAGTATCATCAATTACCTGAGCATAAATATGCTCATTTGACCGAAATACGGCTAACCGTGGACGTTCGGCAGAACCACTAACTCTACCACGGATGCGTCGGTGGCGACGCTGCTTTGATTCTTTACGAGTAAGCTTCATTTTTACTTCTTACCACTCTTACCAGTCTTACCAGCTTTACGTCTTACCACTTCACCGGCATAGCGGATGCCTTTACCTTTATAAGGTTCTGGTGGTCTAACAGCCCGAATTTTGGCGGCTGTGTTGCCTACTATTTCTTTGTCATAGCCACTGACAATGACATTGGTGTTATTTTCAACTACAAACTGAATTCCCTCAGGTGGCACAATCTGTACCTGATGGCTGTAACCCATGTTCAAAACCAGATTACGACCTTGAACTTGTGCCCTGTAGCCAACTCCTTGAATTTCCAAACGGCGCTGAAAGCCTGTGGAAACTCCCTCGACCATGTTGGCAACTAAGGTACGGCACAGACCGTGCAGTTGTCTTGAGGTGCGGGACTCATCCCGACGATTTACCTGTAATATTTCTCCTTCACGGAGGACTGTTACATTAGTCGGCAGATCGCGAAAAAGTTCTCCTTTTGGACCTTTGACTACAACCTTTGTGCCATCAAGAGTCACTTGAACTTTTGCGGGAATCGTAATTGGGCGTTTACCAATTCGAGACATAAAACTCCTTTTGTTGGTTGTTAGTTGTTAGTTGTTAGTTGTTGGTTGTTAGTTGTTGGTTGTTAGTTTTTACAACTAACTACTAACTACTAACTACTACCAGATATAACAAAGTACTTCACCACCCAAATTTTGACGACGTGCTTCTCGGTCGGTCATAATTCCACTGGATGTAGAAATAATCGCAATGCCGATACCGCCGAGTACCCTTGGTAATTCTTTTTTATTGGAGTAAACACGCAACCCTGGTTTACTCACGCGCTTCAAGGTGTTGATCAGGGGCTGGCGATTTTTGCCTTTGTATTTTAGGGCAATCACCAGATTACGCTTTACGCCTTCTCCTGCTTCTTCAAATTCACCGATAAAGCCTTCTTCCCGCAGCACTTTTGCGATACTACGGGTCAATTTTGTGGCTGGCACTTGTGTAGTTTGATGCCGTGCCAAGTTAGCATTGCGGATACGCGTCAGCATATCTGCTATTGTGTCGTTTGCCGCCATCTTGTCCTCTTTAGATGAACTTATTGATCCCGAAAAGGCATTCCCATTTCTTTAAGTAAAGCGCGACCCTCTTCATCATTCTTAGCTGTGGTGATGATGGAAATATCCATCCCACGGATTTGATCGATGCTGTCGTACTCAACTTCCGGAAAAATCAGTTGCTCTCTCACACCTAAGGTGTAATTGCCGCGACCGTCAAAGCTTTTGGGACTAATACCGCGAAAGTCTCTAATTCTAGGCAATGCTAGGTTGATTAAACGATCAACAAAGGCATACATTCTTTCGCCTCTTAAGGTGACCATGATGCCGACAGGCATACCTTGACGAATTTTGAAGCCTGCTATCGCTTGTTTCGCACGTGTAACCACGGGTTTTTGACCCGTAATTAGTGCAATTTCACTTATAGACGCTTCCATCGATTTAGCATTTTGAGCTGCTTCCCCTAAACCCCGGTTAACGCTAACTTTCACCAACTTTGGTACTTGATGAATGTTAGTGTATTGAAACTGATCCATCAGTTTAGGAACTATCGTCTCTTGGTATGTCTTTTTAAGTCTTGTTGGTGCCATAGTTTTTGTTTTGATTATCCCTGGACTTTGTCAGGGAACATTTATTTGTTAGTTGTTATTTGTTATTTGTTATTTGTTAGTTGTTATTTGTTAGTTGTTATTTGTTATTTGTTTTATTAAAACTAACTACTAACTACTAACCACTAACTACTAACCACTAACTACTAACTACTAACCACTAACTACTAACTATTTATCGAGGATTTCTCCAGTTTTCTTGAGCATCCGCACTTTCTTACCTTCAGATGTGAAAGTGAAACAAACGCGGCTGGCGACGTTTTGCTTTGTAGAATAAAGCATCACGTTAGAACTGTGAATTGGGTATTCTTGGTTGACGATCCGCCCGGATTCACCTTCTTGCTGGGGTTTTACGTGCTTAGTTTTAATATTTACACCTTTGACAATGACTTTACTAAGTTGGGGAAATGCCTTAACAATTTCACCAACTTTGCCTTTGTCTTTCCCAGCAATCACCTGCACGGTGTCCCCAGTTTTCACGTGCATTTTGTAGAAGATTTTTTCAGCTTTTTTATTTGCCATTACAGCACCTCCGGAGCCAGAGAAACAATTTTGGTAAAGTTTTTGTCTCGTAGTTCCCGTGCCACTGGACCAAATACCCGTGTTCCTCTAGGGTTGCCATCTTTGTTAATGATAACTGCGGCGTTATCGTCAAAGCGGATACTCATACCACTGTCTCGAGTTATGTGATGGCGGGTACGGACAATAACTGCTTCCACAACATCAGACTTTTTTACAGCCATGTTGGGAATAGCATCTTTAACAACGGCGATAATCTTATCGCCTACGAAGCCATAACGGCGGTTACCTGCGCCTATTACACGGATGCACATAAGTTTACGGGCACCGCTATTATCAGCGACATTAAGGTAAGTTTGGGTTTGAATCACTGTTTATCTCCTGTTGGTTGTTAGTTGTTAGTTGTTAGTTGTTGGTTGTTGATTGTTGGTTGTAACCACTAACCACCCAACGGGAAAGCGAGTCGCCGTGAGAGCGGGCTAAACCGACTGCAGCGCAGGCTCACTAACCACTAACCACTAACTTTTAGATATTTTTGACATTTAGGATTTCTGTGATTTGCCAGCGCTTGGTTTTACTTAGGGGTCTAGTTTCCTGAATGCGAACGCGATCGCCCACTTTGCACTTATTGTCTTCATCGTGAGCTTTATAGCGTCGGGTTTGGACTACAATCTTGCCGTACTTGGGATGGGGAGCGCGGTTTTCTACAGCGACGACTACCGTTTTCTGCATTTTGTCGCTCACTACCAAGCCCACTCGTTCTTTGACTGCCATAATCTCCTACTCTTGTTCTTTAGCGGGTTGAGTTGCTGCTGCCCTTTTGCGCTCACCCTCTACTGTTAGCAATTGGGCTAGGCGATGTCGGGCGTGTCTAAACTGGTGGGGTTTGTCGAGTTGTCTAGTTGCTTTTTGCAACCGCAGCTGGAATAGTTGCTTTTTGACGGCAAGAATTTGCTCATCCAGTTGTTGGTCACTTAATTCTCTTGCTTCTGAAATTTTAGGAAGAGGCATAACTTACTGCGGCTCCTCAATCGCTCGCATAATAAATTTGGTTTTGATCGGCAGCTTATACGCAGCTAAGCGCATAGCTTCCCGGGCGGTTGCTTCGGTTACACCACCGATTTCAAACAAAATCCGTCCTGGTTTAACTACGGCTACCCAAAACTCAGGCGAACCCTTACCGGAACCCATCCGGGTTTCTGCCGGACGCATAGTTACAGGTTTATCTGGGAAAATGCGGATCCAGATTTTTCCACCCCGACGAATATAACGGGTCATTGCTCGACGAGAAGCTTCTATTTGACGCGAGGTAATCCAAGCAGGTTCTAAAGCTTGAAGAGCGAAATCGCCAAAGTTTAGGGTGCTACCACGTGTAGCCATGCCCTCCATCCGTCCGCGCTGTTGTTTACGGAATTTAGTTCTTCTAGGACTTAGCATGATTTGTTAGTTGTTGGTTGATAGTTGATAGTTGATAGTTGATAGTTGATAGTTGATAATTGATAGTTGATAGTTGATAGTTGATAGTTTAATTTTCTACTAACCACTAACCACTAACCACTAACCACTAACCACTAACCACTAACCACTAACCACTAACTATCCTTCATTTGATCGGTCTTCAAATTGCTGACGACGACGTTGTTGTTGACGACGACGAGGTTCGCGTTCGCGTTCGCGTTCGCGTTCGCGTTCGCGAGATGCTGGGGGGAGTGGAGTTTCTTCCTGTCCGGGAATGATTTCTCCCTTAAACACCCATACCTTGATGCCGAGAATGCCGAAGACTGTTTTGGCTGTACAGTAAGCGTAGTCAATGTCAGCCCGTAATGTGTGTAGAGGTACTCGACCTTCACGAGTCCACTCGGTGCGGGCAATTTCTGCGCCGTTAAGCCGACCACTGACTTGGACTTTGATGCCTTGCACACCAGCGCGTTGGGCACGCTGAATAGCTTGTCGCACTACTCGTCGAAAGGAAACGCGGCGTTCCAACTGTTGAGCAATATATTCAGAAATCAGGTAGGCATCGGCATCAACTCGTTGCACTTCAACTACGTTAATGCGAATTTGGCGATGACTGCCTAACAGTTCCTGAAGTCCGGTACGCAATGATTCTATGCCTTGCCCGCCTCGACCTACTACTACCCCTGGTCGAGCTGTACGTACCTCTAAATCGATTTGGTCGGCTTTGCGGTCAATCCGTACTTCGGAAATCCCCGCATTATTTTGAGCGTATCTACCCAGCTTTTGTTCTATATATTGACGGAGTTTGTAGTCTTCTTGTAGAAGTTCTGGATAACGTTCAGGAACGGCAAACCAACGGGATTGATGCTCTTGGGTAATTCCCAAGCGAAAACCTACTGGATTAATTTTCTGTCCCACAAATACTTCCTTAATTTGTTGGTTGTTAGTTGTTAGTTGTTAGTTGTTAGTTGTTGGTTGTTAGTTGTTAGTTGTTGGTTGTTGGTTGTTGGTTGTTCATTGTTGGTTGTTGGTTGTTAGTTGTTGGTTGTTAGTTGTTGGTTGTTGGTTATTTGTTGACTTTCATACTAACTACTAACTACTAACTACTAACCACTAACCACTAACTACTAACTACTAACTACTAACTACTAACTACTAACTACTAACTACTAACTTGCTGTAGTATCAGCACCCACAGCCACAGTAATATGACACGTTGGCTTGCGAATTTGGTAAGCGCGACCTTGTGCTCTTGGCTGGAACCGTTTCAGTACGGGACCTTGATCGGCGTAAGCTTGCGTAATTTTCAAGTTGGTTCTATCTAGCCCAGCGTTATGCTCAGCATTAGCGGCAGCGCTTCTGAGAACTTTCAATACTGGATCGCAGGAGCGATAAGGCATAAATTCTAGGATGATTAGCGCTTCTCGGTAAGACCGTCCCCGAATTTGGTCGAGTACGCGACGTACTTTAAAGGGGGACATGCGTACAAAGCGGGCGATCGCCTTCACTTCAGTAGTATCAGTAGCCATAATTTTCTCCAATGGTGTTAGTTGTTAGTTGTTAGTTGTTAGTGGTAATTAACTACTAACTACTAACTACTATCTACTAACTATCTACCTGCTTTTTTGTCACTCTTAGCGTGACCTCTATAAGTCCGTGTGGGAGAAAATTCCCCCAATTTGTGTCCCACCATCTGGTCTGATACAAAAACTGGGACATGCTGACGACCGTTGTAAACAGCGATCGTATGACCTACCATTAAAGGCAAGATTGTCGAAGCTCGCGACCAAGTTTTAATAACTTCTTTTCTGTTGCTGTCGTTAAGCTTTTCAATTTTCTTCAGGAGATGATCCGCAACGAAAGGACCTTTTTTTAAAGAACGACCCATAGTTTGTTGGTTGTTAGTTGTTAGTTGTTAGTTGTTAGTTGTTAGTTGTTAGTTGTTAGTTGACGAGCCTACTATCCACTAACTACTAACCACTAACAATTAACTCTTTATGATTCGCGTCCACCGCGACCGCGTTTAGAAGATTTGCGGCGACGACGCACAATTAGCTTGCTGCTGGGTTTTTTCCGCTTGCGGGTCTTGTAACCTAAGGTAGGTTTACCCCAGGGGGTTACGGGTCCGGGTCTACCAATTGGCGCCCTACCTTCACCACCACCATGGGGATGGTCTACTGGGTTCATCACACTACCTCTGACTGTGGGACGGCGACCTTTCCAGCGGTTTCGTCCTGCTTTACCTGCACTGAGGTTTCTGGCTTCAATGTTCCCTACTTGTCCAATGGTGGCGTAGCACTCGCGCCTGATCAAGCGAACTTCTCCGGAAGGCAATTTGAGAGAAACATAGTTACCTTCTTTTGCCACAACTTGAGCGCTAGCACCAGCAGCGCGAACGATTTGACCACCTTTACCAGGTTTCAGTTCCACATTGTGAACGCTCGTTCCCAAGGGAATGTTGGACAGGGGTAAAGCGTTACCATCCTCGAAGGGAGCATCAACACCAGCAATAATTGTTGTCCCGACTTTCAACCCATTGGGCTGGATGATGTAACGCTTCTCGCCGTCTTGGTATTCCACAAGGGCAATTCGCGCGTTGCGGTTGGGATCGTATTCGATCGCTAATACTTGGGCAGGAATATTACGCTTATCCCGTTTAAAGTCGATAATGCGGTAAAGGCGCTTGTGTCCACCACCCCGATGGCGAACGCTAATACGCCCTTTATTATTCCGACCTTGAGCGCGATGTACATATGTCGTTAGGGATTTTTCTGGCTCAGTTTTTGTGATTTCCGCAAAGTCAGAGATCGTGACTTGGCGAGTACTGGGGGTGTAAGGGCGATAAGAACGGGTACCCATAATTAATTTTAGTGGGGAGTGGGGAGTGGGGAGTGGGGAGTGGGGAGTGAGGAATTGGGAGTGAGGAATTGGGAGTTAGGAGTTAGGAGTTATTAATTATTCACTACTCCCCACTCCCTATTCCCCACTCCCCACTTTATTTACACGTCTGGGAATAGAACTTGTCTAATCTTCTCCACGTCAGATGCCGCCACTGTAACAATGGCTCGCTTGTATTGCGGCTTGTAACCAACAAATCTGCCAACGCGCCGCTTTTTCCGTGGTGGTAGTAGGGTATTTACTTTTACGACCTTGACATTAAATAAATTTTCAATTGCTGCTCTAATTTCTGGCTTGGTTGCCTTTGGAATCACTTCAAAAGTGTATTTATTTTGCTCCATTAAGATAGTCGCCTTTTCCGTAACAATTGGGCGACGTACTAAGTCGGCTAGGTCGCGGGGGTCAAAGCTAGGCACTGTAGACCTCCTGTATTCTTTCTATAGCTGATGCCGTTACCACAATTTTGTCAGCGTGTAGCAAATCATAAACATTTAGCTGATCGGAAACAATTAGCTTTAAATTCTTTATATTGCGAGCTGACAAATAAACGTTTTCCGTGCGTTCCCGCAGAATTAAGAGAGTATTGCTTTCAGGAGCAGATCCCCAACGGGCGATCGCCTCTACCAATTCTTTAGTTTTAGGACGGGATAATTGTTCGACAAATTCCTCGACCACAATCAAATCATCAATGCGACCGAACAGCGCTGTCCGCAGTGCTAAACGCCGCTCTTTGCGGTTCATCTTCAGATTAAATTCTCTTGGCTTTGGTCCAAAGATCACACCACCACCACGCCAGAGGGGTGAACGAATAGATCCTGCACGCGCACGACCGGTACCTTTTTGACGCCAAGGTTTGCGACCACCACCTCTGACTTCGGAACGAGTTTTTGTACTAGCGGTTCCTTGGCGAGCATTGGTCATTTGTCTTACCAAAGCTCGATGCACAACATGGGATGCCGTTTCCGGTTTGGCAACTCGCAAATCGAACGTTTTTTGCCCGACTTCTTCTCCTTGCCAATTTTTTACTACACACTCAACCATTTTCGTTTGTTGTTAGTTGTTAGTTGTTGATTGTTAGTTGTTGATTGTTGATTGTTGATTGGGTAATTGCCATTAACAATTAACAATTAACTATTAACTATTTACCAACTATGTTGGCAGGAATAATACTTATCAAGGCACCCGGTTTACCAGGAATAGCACCTTTAATTAGCAATAAGTTGCGTTCCGGATCTACTCGCACTACAGTCAATTTGCGAATTGTCACACGGTAACCACCCAAACGTCCTGCCATCCGCTTACCTGGATAGACACGACCAGGAGTAGTACCAGCACCAATGGAACCTGGTGCTCTGTGGTTTTTGGAACCATGAGACATCGGTCCCCGACCAAAGTTGTTGCGTTTTTGGTTTCCTGCAAAACCGCGACCAATACTTTTACCAGCTACATCGACAATTTGACCTGCAGTAAAAATATCTGCTTTAATCTGTTGACCTAAAGCATAATCACTCTCGTTATCTATGTGATACTCCCGTAAGTGACGCACTGCTGGGGCAGATGACTTAGCAAGGTGACCTAGCAGTGGTCTGTTTAGCGCCTTTGGCTTGACTTCGCCATAGCCTACTTGAATGGCGGAGTAACCGTCGGTCTGTTTCGTTTTAACTTGTGTTACTGTGCATGGTCCCGCTTGAACGACAGTGACAGGAATGGCTACTCCTGCTTCGTCAAACACTTGGGTCATGCCCAGCTTGGTGCCGAGAATTCCTACAGACACAGTTACTGGCTCTCCTTTGTTAGTTGCTGATCTAAGAATCAGATTTGAGAGGACACGCCTTGTTTACCGCCCGTGGGTGGGGCGACTTTCCTCTTTTTTTTTGAGCGATTTCCGAAGTCTGAACAGCTTAGGTGAGGCAGTTCAAACTTCTCTGTTGTCTTCACCAAGTTCTACTGTTTGGTGAATCCGTTGATTTTTACCCACTTATTTACCAGAACAGCCAAAAGCGCCTTCTTCTTTGGAAGGGATAACTTCGGGATTTAATGCAAGGCTTTATTGCTTTGCGCTTTGTCCAGCAATGCTGTCATCCAAGCAATTGCTCTGGTACTTTTTAGTTTTACTAGGACTTAAGCGGCTTTCATCCGCTCAGTATCCATTAACTGAGATTTACAGCATGCTAAAAAACAACATGACGACTCAGGTTTCACTTCACTGACTACCTTAAACTATTATTCAAGGTTTTGCCTACTTTTTTCAATAACTACAGGGGTGAATGCACTTTACGTCTTAAGCTGGACTGAGGTTTTTTCACCCAAGTCGTTCTAAGATCACCCCAAAGTGTTTCTACTCATCAGGTTTTGATGATCAAACTAGCTTTGAATTAAGGAGTCTATGTCAATTTCAGGTCACAATCTAATAATATACCTGATCTATTGATATTTGTCTAGATTTTTTTTAAGATGTTTTTAGCCACGGCATAGGTTATTATTTTCATTCCCATGCGCCATGCCCCATGCCCCATGCCCAATGACTAATATATAGAGATATCTAAGTGGGATAGGAAGAAAATCAATCTATGGCACTAATTACCACTGGCAACGGTTTAATCCGCGATTTGGAAAAATTTGGCGCTCTTGGTGTTTATGTACCTCTGGAAGGAGGTTTTGAAGGTCGGTATAGACGGCGACTACGTGCAGCAGGCTATATCAGCCTCCACATGACTGCAAGAGGACTGGGAGACGTAGCTGCCTATCTTACAGGAATTCATGGAGTCAGACCTCCTCACCTTGGTAAAAAAAGTACTGGTAGCGGTGCGGCAGTAGGTTCTACATACTATCTACCACCGATCGTCAATTATCAGCTAGAACAGCTACCACCAAAGTCAAAGGGGTTGCTGTTGTGGATTATCGAAGGGCATATCCTTTCCGATCAGGAAGTTGAGTTTTTAGCAGATTTGCCTAAGCTAGAACCACGAGTAAAAGTGGTAATTGAGAGGGGTGGCGATCGCGCCTTCCGCTGGACACCTTTACAACAAACCCTGCTAGCTAGCTAAAAAAGTGAGGAGTTAGGAGTTAGGAGTAATAACTCATAACTCCTCATTCCTCACTCCTAACTCTTTCAACATTTCTATATTGCTGATCCGAAAGCCACAAGATACAAATAACCGCCGCGCCGCTTCATTAACAGCAGCCGTATCCAGGCGAATCTGCTTGATTCCCAGATCATGAAAGCGTTCAATAGTCAGCATCACCATCTGCCGTGCAATTCCTGATTGACGATATTCTTGCTCTACCCAAAGATCGTGAATGAAAGCGAATTCCTGTAAACGGTAAATTGGTATTTCTCCCTCAACTGTTGCTACCAAAAACGCCACAAGTCGCTTTTCATCAGCAGCGACCAGAAACACATTGCGTTCGTCAGTCGCCACCCGCTTCAACCATCGTTCATAAAGCTGTTCGGGATGGGGGAGAAAACCATATTTAGCAGAGTCCCAAGATTCGTGCAAGGCACAAATCTTAGCAACCATCGGTAGGACTGCGGGTACGTCAGATGGTGTGGCAGAGCGAATAAGCATAAAAATGACAAATAACTAAAACAAGAAGTTGCAGCCAATGACAGTGAAGAATCGGCATACTTAAAGAGGGACAGTTCAAACCACTCACTCCCAAACAAGCGTAAAGTTGAAAAAGCGACTATGAGACGTAAATATAACGATAGACCAGATACTACTTCTAAACCCCCTGCTTTTCAAGGCTCTATATTTAATTTCACCACCATAGCAATTTTAGCGGGAGTGCTTGTTTTGGGAATTGGTATTGGTATTGCTTTTAGCTCTACAGCCACCTTTACACCGTCAAATGTGGCTTCCCGTGAATACATTGACACCAAAGCACCGAACCCTGAAATTTGCGTACAGTATGGAGCCAGCGCTGTGGTGATGGACGCCAGACTGTTTGTAACCTTCAACCCCTTCAATGTCTACGTTGCTCAGCCCAATATGCGTCCTGGATGTGTCTTACGTCAGAATAACTGGGCAATTTTAGAGCAACGAAAGCTTTTGACATCGGAACAGGAAAGAGAATGCAAGAACCGCCTGAACACCTTTGGCTATACAGGCGATTTGAACGGTGATAAACCTAATATTTCGTGCATTTACCAGAACGAGGCAGCTCAGAACTTCTTTGTTAATCAACCAGGAGCACTCGCGCCGTCGCAGGGAACGGACAGATTTTAAGGTTGTTGGTTGTTGGTTGTTAGTTGTTAGTTGTTAGTTGTTGGTGAGAAGATCGCGAATGACGGCTTTCCCGTTGGGTTGTTAGTTGTTAGTTGTTAGTTGTGCTACTAACCACTAACCACTAACCACTAACCACTAACCACTAACTACTAACCACTAACCACTAACCACTAACCACTAACTACCGTGTGGAAGTAGGAAAGGGTTGACCAAAGTTAATCACATTGGAATTGGGAGGACTGGGTGGATAGTTGGGGACAGTTGGAACTGGAAAATTTGGCGTAGACACAGTAGGGACACTCTGAGGATTTGCAGACTGACTTGGGAAACTAGCTGGGGGAAGAAGAGAACTAGGTAATTGAGAGGGGTTCTTAGAAGAGAGGGGCGGTACACTCACTAAGGGTTGTTGTTGGTTTGTTGTTGTTGGGGGTAGGGTTGTTAATGGAGGCAGTACATTAAAAGCTGGTTGTGGGGAGTTAGAAGTACCCGTACTCGAAGGTTGGTTGTTGAGTGGTTGTAGGGAGTTAGAAGTACCCGTACTCGAAGGTTGGTTGTTGAGTGGTTGTAGGGAGTTAGAAGTACCCGTACTCGAAGGTTGGCTGTTGAGTGGTTGTAGGGAGTTAGAAGTACCCCTACTCAAAGGTTGGCTGTTGAGTGGTTGTAGGGAGTTATGAGTACCCGTACTCATAAGTTGGTTGCTGAGTGGTTGTGGGGAGTTATGACTACCCGTACTCAAAGGTTGGTTACTTAAAGGTTTTGGCGCAATAGTTGTTGGTGATAAATAATTGGGTCTAGGTGGAAGGTTTCCCAATGGTAAAGATCTGCGCTCCCCTGCAATAAAAGGACGTAATACCCAACGAGTGGGATTGCGTGAAGAAACAGACTGTAGTTGTACCTGTTTTGGATTTACAAAAGTTCCAGGTGCTAAATCCATAACAATGCGAGTGACATCCGTTTTTAATTGGGAAATGCGAATGCGTTGAATTGCTCCTGAGTAATTTTGGTTGGTAGGAACATAGCCCAACTTGGTATTCGGCAAATCTACAACAATGCGAGGGGGTTGGGCGAGGTAGAAGTAGCGGGGTTTCGAGGCTGTTGAGAGGGTAAATTCTAGTTGTGAAGCCTTTTGGTAAAAGCGCCAATCCTTTAGCATTGTCATTGACTTGGTAGGACTGCTAACAGTTTCGAGTCTTTGTGTAGCTGCTAAGTGGTGTAAATTTCTTTTTGGTACAACTGTTTTGGCAGCACTACTCACCGTTTCCAGGGCAATTATTGCACACAAGCCAAACAAGGTCATTCCAAACAACTGCTTGATATACAGGAAAAATAGCCTATTTCTAAATCGCTTGTTCATACTTCTCACTCCTAATTTTTATCTGTTGGCAATTAGCCATATTTTAATCTCTCAATTTTTGAGCTTTTTGTGGTATGGCGGTAAATGCAATACCTTTGTTGGTGTCACTCAAATACATTTGACCAGTGAAACGCTCTTTATTAACTCGTTGGATTTGCATTTTGACTAAATTAAAAGAATTATCTTGAGTCCGAGTGTTTGCCATCTTTTGAGAACCAGCAAGATCGCAAATGATAGTTCTTTTAACTTTTACGGATAAACTCAACTCTTGATTACTAAATGTGCCTGTCAGAGTTGGGTTAGTTGCTGTGGCTGTATCGGCGTTAGCGTTTACTGGTAATAAAAACCCATTTAAATAAACTCCTGATTGCTGAATGTCTAGAATTAGGGCATCTGATTTTTCACAAATGGGTAAATCATTAAACACGAGGCGATAGCGACCGTTAATTGCGGGAGGCGCCTTGAGATTGCTTTCGCCGTAGGCAGTTACGACTTTAAACAACAGCAGGACTGAGCCTATTGCTACGCCATAAAAAGTTAAGGATTTGAAGTTGAAGTGATGCATAGGGAGTTGTTGGTTGTTAGTTGTTAGTTGTTAGTTGTTAGTTGTTAGTTGTTGGTGAGCCAGTCCTTGCAGCTTGTTTCCCGCGCCCTGGGAACTGGCTTTCCCGTTGGGTTGTTCTACTAACTACTAACCACTAACTATTAACCACTAACTACTAACTACTAACTACTAACTATTAACGTTAATTATTGGCTCCTGAATTCTGAGGGCTAACGTCAGTAAGCACCGAGGCTAGGTGAGGGGTAACTTGACTGTAGCGGCGAGTAATGAGCAGTGAGGAACGACACTGAATGGCGAGTTCGTCTGTGTATCGTCCTAAAGTTTGACGCTCAATACCCCAAGCACGACTGGTGCCGGCAATAGTTAAGTCAACGGCTTCTGAGGCTGATACTACGACTTGGATCGGTTCTACGGCTTCGATAGTTTGGATGTCAATGCGATCGCGGACATTTTGAGGCAATTGCTCCATCATATTGTGTAATTCATAACTTAATTCATTTTTGACCTGATTGTCCTTCACAATCTGTAAAATTATCAAACTACAGGTATCATGATTTACCAATAACCTGAGAGCAAGTATCAGTGCCAAATCATCATGAATGTTTGCGGAGTAAGGAACCAACAGGCGTTCTTGGCGCTCTTCTCCCCGGTCTAGAAACACTGCCACATCTACGGGGGCGGTGGAGAGAATTTGCCCAACTCGTCCACCTAAACGATTCTTACTAAAAGCTGGGCGATGCCATCCCACGATAATCAAATCAGCTTGCTCGAGTACGGCAATCTCTGCTGTTTCCCGTGCGACATTATTCGATATGCGAACTATCGGATGTACGTAAGAGCGTAGTGCTGCCGGTTCCAGACGTGACGTCAATTCTTCTAGCTGCTGGAGGCGCTGCATGATTAATCGATCTGCCTCTACTGGGGTATTCTCAAATACATAGTTTTCTTTGAGTTCAATCAAACTCAGGGGATGAACAATGGCGGTTTGTCGGTAGTTAATAGCTAGAGTACACGCTAACTGCACCAAACCTTTCTGGGTATTGGGATTAGCTACTGGGACTAAAACCCGGTAGGGACGATTATTGGCATCGGTGTGCGCCAGTTCTTCTTCAGGTTCCGACTCCGCCATCATATCTAACCTGATCTGCTTTTTCGGATATGTCCACTCTAGTAGCGGCGAAGTCATAAACGTCGTTACCAATGCCATAATCACCAACATGGTAAACAGTAAGGGTGAGATAACACCTAGGTTAAGACCAATGTTTAGCACTATTAGCTCGGTCAAGCCACGAGTATTCATTAACCAACCAAGAGCCGAGGCTTCCCGTTTACTAATGCCACTGGCGCGAGCTGCTACATAAGTGCCAATATATTTACCTAAAATTGCGACCACGAGCACAGCTAAGCAAAGTAACCACAATTTGGGATGGTTAAGCAAGCCAATTTGTGTCCTTAGACCACTGTAGGCAAAAAAAACTGGTAGCAGAAATATCAGCACAAAATCTTCAGTTTTGGTCGCCAACTCCCGCACCAAACCTGCATTTTTGGGCATGACTACTCCCAGTAAAAACGCTCCAAATATCAGGTGAATACCAATAAGTTCGGTGATCAGTGCAGAAGCAACCACGAGCATGTAAATCAAAGCGAGGACAAATTGGTTGAGGCGTCCTGTGCGACGGTAATCGTTGGCAAGGTTTTGCAGAAACCAACGTCCCACTGTCACCATGAAGACGATGTAGAGCAGGGAATAAAAAACGGTGGGGATAGCCTTACTAATGCTACCAGTATGTGCTACTGCGATCGCCACTGCAAGGATACACCAAGCTGTCACATCATCCACTGCTGCACAAGTTAAAGCCAATGTCCCCAACCGCGTGTTTTGCAAGTTGTTCTCGGCAATAATTCGCGCCAGTACTGGAAAAGCAGTAATCGACATCGCCGCCCCTAAAAACAAGGCAAAGGCGGTAAAAGAAACGCTAGCATTAGAAACTATAGGATAAAGCAGGACCGCTAGCAGCGTTCCCAAAGAAAACGGCACTAAAATACTAACGTGCGAAGTCAAAATTGCTATTTCTAAATTGCCGCTGAGGTATTTAGGATTCAGTTCCAGCCCGATGAGAAACATGAAAAATATCAAACCTACCTGAGACAGCAAATTTAACAAGGGAAGCGTTTCCGGTGGAAACAAGCTAGCTGCTAACCCAGGAGCAATTAAACCAAACAGAGATGGTCCGAGCATAATCCCAGCGACAATCTCACCAATCACCAGCGGTTGCTTAATCTTCCGGAAGGCAAGCCCCACTAACCGTGACAGTCCAATAACAATCAGCACCTCAATGAGAACGAGAATAACTGTCTGCATAGTTTCCTCACAAGCGACTATCGGATGTCCCTAAGATGATTCTTTAAATCACTTGATCATGTCAACCTTTTTTAGGCTGACTGAGAAATCATTCACGCTTGGTATAGATGTTAATTCGTGTTACAACACAGTTGCACTCGTTATTAGTAAAGAGTTATTAATTATACTCTAAAGTATAAAATAATTCAAGCCTACAGGCACAAATAAACTAAAAATTGCGCTCACCCGATGCCATTCGTGTCCACAATCAGTTCCCAACCCAACTCGTTCCCACTTTGCTTTGGGAATGCATTCCGGTTGGCTGCTGCCTCCTCCAACCCCAATACATTTCAGTTAGTAAGGGCGCCCAAACCGCGCCCCTACGATATTGGGTAGACACAACTGTAATTAATAAGCGCGAATTGCCGGAAAAATCAGCAGACCTTGACTATTTCTGTCAATGCGTAAGTCCTATTTTGGAGGCAGCAAGCAGCCCACAATAGGATCTGACTGGCAGTTCAATTTTTTGCAAAACTATTCTTAAGCTAGGGATTTTTCATAAGCTGTCCCCTGTAACAAAAAGTTAACCAACGGTGATGCCATAAGTGTAGTCAGGATTGCCATAATCACCATGATTGTGAATAAAGTTGGAGTAATAAGACCTTGCTCCAAACCAATATTCAGGATGATTAACTCCATCAAACCGCGTGCGTTCATCAAAGCACCGATGGTCGCAGCTTCACGCCAATTTTCTCCCGCAACTTTAGCTGCTAACATACAAGCAATACCTTTTCCAAAAATGGCGATCGCTAAAATCAAGGCTGTAACTGCCCACAAAGCAGGTGTATTGACCAGTCCAATCTGAGTGTTGAGTCCGGAGAAAACAAAGAAAATTGGCAGCAAAAACGAAGTGGTCATAAACTCAGTGCGTTCACGAACTGCTACAGCGAATTCACCCCGTGGCATTGCTGTACCTAAAATAAATGCACCAAATATTGCATAGATCCCAACTGCATCAGTGAACCAAGCGCAGAACATCAAAACTATCAATACTAAAGTCAGGGTTTGGATCGTCACACCACCATCACGGTTTGTCATCCTAGTAAAGATGGTAAATGCCGATCGCCCGACAAAAACCGAACATAGGACGTAGCCAATACCACCACCAATAGCAAAGACTGCAATACTCGTATTGGCTTTCACACTTGCTAGTACGATCGCCAGCAAACACCATGCAGTTGCATCATCTATCGAACCTGCAGCTAATGCCAAAGTTCCAAAGCTGGTTTTAGCGATGCCACGTTCGTACAGCATCCGGGCTAACATCGGAAACGCCGTGATTGACATGGAAGCACCGAGATATAACGCCGCCGCCCAAGGAGTCACCCCTCCTTTAAATAAATTGCCCTGATTGTACAAGTTGAAAGCTGCTACTGCACCTAAGCTAAATGGTGCAAGTATCCCTGCGGCTGAAACCAAACCAGCACTCTTGAGTCGTTGCCTAATCAAATCGGTGTTAAACTCTAACCCAATCAAAAACATGTATATTATCAGCCCGATCTGGCTGATGGCGAAGAGAATTGACATGGATGGGTTAGGAATCTTTGCTCCCGTCGCCAGTAAAATAGGAGCCTTAGGAAACAACCATTGCTGCACATCCGGTGCAATCAACCCAAACAGCGATGGTCCCAAGATCACACCTGCGATCATTTCGCAGACAACATCGGTTTGCCCAAGATAGCGCCGTCCCAAAATAGTAATGATACGGCAAGTGGCTAAAATAACCGTTAATTGCAGCAATAGCTTGAGAACTAGCTCAAAGTTCGACATAGTATTCCCTTTTGAGGAGTGATGTTATTCATCTACAAACCAACTTTAAGCAAATCCATAGATGAACAAACGATGCACCCCAATTATCTAAAGTGTCTTATACTTATTTGTAAGCTTGCCAGTAGCATAATGCATAGAAAGTCAATCGCTTCGCTCAAATTAAAAATTAAAAATTAAAAATTAAAAATTAATACAGCGAGTTTCTGCCCCCAATACCGAAACAGCTTCAAGCAAATTTCATTCGTGTAAACCACAATATAACCGTAGGGGCGCGGTCTCCGCGCCCTCTCCGCGCCCTACTCCGCGCCCTACAATGTGGTCTGTAAAGCGATTCGGACAACGATCGCCGTCTTCCATAACACTATTCAGAATAAGCGTGCGATCTGAGAGATATTTTTTAAATCTGTCACCTCATCAACAATGGGAAATAAAGGACTACCAGGCGACCATAACTCTGTACTACCAGGATGCTGGTCAAAATAATCAGGTTTAGTAGTAACTCGCAAAGTTTCCTTCATTCCCGGCATAGAAAATTTATATTCGCCATCCTGCATAAATTGAACTTCAATTCCAGGAGGCAGTAGAGAGGGAGTTTGTAGTAATTTATCTATGGTTTTTAAATCATATAGTGGTTCGGAGCGTGAGAGTTCTTCTAAATCAGCTTCGGTAATTGCATCCAAATCAAAATTCTCTACTTGCGCTTGAAGAATACTACTATCTAATTCACTGACTAAGTTTGCCCGTTGTTGCTCTTGCTCAGAGCGACTGGATAAAGTAGCATTGATAATACTTCTAGGTAAGGTGGCTAAAATAGGTTGCAATCTACCTACATATTGAGAAAACAAACCAATCCGTTCTCTTAAAGCTAAATAGACATCTGCTTCTATGGTATTTTCATAGTGTAAATTCATTATTTTGATATTTTCGTAGACTTGACCTAAACGGTCAATCCTGCCAATTCGCTGCTCAACTCGCATGGGATTCCAAGGCATATCATAGTTAATTAATGCCCCGCAGAATTGAAAGTTTAAACCTTCAGCAGCCGCGTCTGTACATAAGAGAATATCGGCTTTTCCTTGGCGAAATATCCGTTTAGTTTCATCCCGAGAAATAAC
Organism: Stigonema sp.; assembly: GCA_965249805.1. Classification (GTDB taxonomy): domain Bacteria; phylum Cyanobacteriota; class Cyanobacteriia; order Cyanobacteriales; family Nostocaceae; genus Stigonema. Next base: position 128,361 of record CBDFMX010000002.1, on the reverse strand, counting down.
TTGCCAATTGCCATTAGTATTGGCTAATTCTCCACCTCTTCCGGAAAAGCAAATGACTTGATAGCGTTCCATATCCACTAAATACTGACGGAGAAAATCCATGGTATCGGTATATTGAGTAAAAACAATAACTTGCTGATAGCCTTGTTGTCTAAGGTGCTGAAGTTTTTGGTGCAGAATTTGAGCTTTGCTATCTATGGGTATTTTTTTAACTTGTTGTAATAAAAATTCTAATGCTTGTAATTCTTCTTTTTGTAAAGCTTCTCGTTCTAACTCGTTGGCTTCATCGACATCCATTGTTTCATCTGATATTTCATCATCGGAAACATTTTCTTCATTAAGTTCTAGTTGAGAGAAATTGTGATTTTTAAGGATATTAGATCGCTGGCTTAGGGTATGTTCTAAAGCGGCGAAACTACTGGCAAGACGGCGGCGATAAATGGTCATCACAAAACCTACAGCATTTTTATCTGCTTGGGAGGCATTGTTATAGGTGCTAGAAATATAATCTTCAACTGCTTCATAGAGTTGTCTTTCAGCAGCAGTTAAAGAAACAAATTCATCTTCAACAATACGAGTAGCAATGCGACTACTCATTTTTCCGGCATCGTAATAGCGGCGCAATAGTTCACGGGTATGACGAGAAATCAGACGATTGACGGGAGTGTTAAAGCGCATAATCGCGATCGCCGCCCGTCTTTTGTCGCTACTCAATTGCTTTCTGGGTAGGGTGGCTTCATCTCTCAGGGCTTGCAATACTTTTTTGGTGGCTAATTTACTACTACCGGAAACAAATCTTTGGGCAGCTTCTAAAGATGTTTCGCCAAATTGTGCTTCAACGGCACGAAACAGACTTGCCATAAATTCAAATTGAGTATGGCTAGGGTTGGCTGTGCCAGCACATTTGAAGAAATCTTGAAAGTTTTGCAGATTCCACAACTGAGGTAACTCCAGTAAGTTGAGTAAGTCCCAAACTTCTATTGGGCTAACTTGCATGGGAGTAGCAGTTAATAACACTAAACCTTGAGTTCTATGCTTTAACTGCTGCATTAATCGCAGTAATTGATTTGCTCCTTTGGGTTGAGTACCACTCACTCCTTGGCGGCGGGCGTGATGTGCTTCATCGAGAAATACTAAGTCGTAAGGTTCAGCTTCATTAATTAATTCTCTAGCCCGATCTGCCCTTCGCATTAACTGGCTGGAGGTAATCACAATCGGTTCTTTGTGCCATTCTTCACGGCTAGCAGGTTTAATCAAGGGTTTACCTAATACTCTCAAAGCTGGGCAATCATACCAAGTCAGAGTTTTACCATCATAAATAGGAACATTGAGGTTGAATTTTTCTCTGAGTTCAATTTGCCATTGAGTGAGAACCGCTTTCGGGGCTAGGATGAGAATTCGCTTGGCAATTCTTGCTAACCAAGCTTGACGAATTAATAATCCGGCTTGAATGGTTTTACCCAAGCCAACTTCGTCAGCAATGAGGAGTTTAGGGGGCCAGTTTTGATAGAGACGTTGGAAAGCGTTGATCTGGTGAGGATAGGGGGTAATTGCACAGGTAGCTTCGCCAACGCGATCGCCTAGTCCGGGAATTGCTGCCCCGTATTGTATCAGACTCCAAACTTGTTTAAATTGTGCTTGCAGATCGAGAGGCTGATTCTTCTCAACAACAACTGTTTCATTGGTTTCAGCATTCTGACTGCTGACTGCTGACGGATGTATTCCCTCTAATCGCTTTGGTTTTTGGTCATGATGTGGGAGATAACTCAAGAGTTGGTTTTTTACCGCAGTCGGAACATCAATAACGAGACAGCGTTTGGCTTGGTTTGTCCAGAGTTTAGCGAACCCCCTTTCTTCGTCATCTACATAAGTTCTTGTACCATCCCAGTCTGTAAAGACGTGAAAACTCTCCCAATTTATTGTCCAGCCTTGAGCTGTTTCGTTTACACTGCCATTAAAGGCTAGTCTGTTTCCGGCTTTGTCTTCAATAACTCCGGCTTTCTCGTGAAAAATGGCTTGTAAGGAAATCGGCTGACGCAGAGGAGAACAGGGTAAGGCAAGTTTAACCTCTAAATAGCCTTGGGCAATCATCCAGGAAAGCAGTTCTAATGCGTCTGCTTCTTGAGGATTTTCTGGAATCAAGGGAAAATTAGATAGGGAACGATCTACTACTTCTCGGAGTTTTTCGCCTTGGGCGATCGCTTCTACTTCTTCTTCCCGAAGAGTGCAGCCAATAATTAACCGCATAATTCCGTTATTACGGATTAAGCCTTCAATTCCGCGTGCAGCTAAAGTGAGAATACGGGCTGAAAAAAAGCCAGTGGAACGGTCATAGCGTGCTGCACAATTAAGGGCAGGTTCATAAAACTCTTGAATCAAGCTGAAAGTGTCAGAGTCGTATTTAGTTTGCCAAGTGTAATCTCTGAGGAGAGGCATTAGTTAAGCTAACCAGTTATGTACAGTCAAAATAATTCGTAATTCGTAATTGGAATCAGTGCAGGGCTATTTCATTCTTCGATCGTAAAGCCGCCAAGGGCGGCAAGGCAGAAGGAATTCGTAACCCACACGCCATGAAGATAACTGGTTACCTGGTATTCATTTTTTTGGGAAATATTGGCGGGCGGCGGTGGTAGCAATCCATCAATTACCGACGACTGAAGAAACTTTGTGGTTGCGAATATTGGGCAAAGGAGGAGTTCAGCAACAAGCTATTATGGAACTACAGGCACTTGAGGCAAACAATCCTTTACGTGCCAAGGCAATAGATTTGTTGCTAGGTTTAAAGACAACTTTAGAATTCAATTCCGATTTAGATCCAGAGGATAGGAGTTTAGTTATGCAGTTATCACCCTTGTACCAACAACGGTTGGCAGAGGCAACACAGCAAGGAATTCAACAAGGAGTTCAGCAAGGAATTCAACAAGGAGTTCAGCAAGGAATTCAGCAAGGAATTCAACAAGGAATTCAGCAAGGAGTTCAACAAGGAATTCAGCAAGGAGTTCAACAAGGAATTCAAACTGAACGTCGCACGTTGATAGAAAATTTACTTCGAGTACGGTTTGGCATCCTAGATGAGCAACTAGCAGCAATTGTTGCACCAATGTTAGCATTACCACCCGAAGAATTTACTCCTCTATTATTACAATTATCTCGCTCTGAGTTATTGGCAAGATTTCATCAGAATTAGGACTTACGCATTGACAGAAAAAAACAATTGTGTATTATCACTCGTTACAAGGCTCTGCCTTGTAATGCTCTTTCAGGAGGCTCTGCCTCCCGTCATTCGGTCCGTCAGAGCCTCCTTGATGACATTCCCAGGCTCTGCCTGGGAACGAGGCAGTGCAAGGCTTTTATTTTAACAAGCTGGCTATTCATATGATGGTCAATTTGTATAGTGCGTAAGTCATAAGAATAATGCATCCTGAAAGGAGTCAGGAAGAGACGTGACCGAATAATTCGTAATTCGTAATGACGCTCGTGCCGACGCTCGTTCCTCGCTAACGCTGCGCTATCGCTAACGCTGACGCCGGAGTACCGGCTAACGCAACGCTTACGCTAACGTAATTCGTAATTAAAAATTCCCGAATTATGAATTAATTAATAATTAATTCATTGAGGGTATACGTTCCCCTAATTCGTTTTCTCGTTCCCATGCTCTGCCTAGTAACGAGACTCGCTTATATTTTCAAGTTGTAGGGTGCGTTAGGACGTGAGTCCGTAACGCACCGTCACTCACCATTTGAAGCTAGACGCTCCAAAATCAAACATTCAACCACAGTTCTAATTGTTTTGGTCGTGCTACTTTTTCGCTAAATGCCAAGCGCCGCAAGCTTTCTAAGACATCAAAATCTTTAGCAGCTTCCGCAACTTCTCCTTCTTCTTCTGCAAAACCTGTGTAGGTACTAGAGACAGGTAATACTTCTAACACAGCTAATAAAGCAGTTTGGAAATCAGGGCTTTGATCAACTTGGTTACTTTCTAACAGTTTTTTAGCAGCTTCTAAACTATTGCTACGGGCACGGTTAGCAGCATGATGCAATGCGTCAATCATGGCACGACTACCATCTGGTGAACCTAGACTAGCTTTAGCGGCTCTTTGACTACTATCCCATAAAATTAAATCGCTAGATTGTTTTTGTGCTAGGTAACCAACAATTTCTCTGTCTAAATCTACGCCTACGACTCTCGCTAACCGTAAGGCTTCATCGTAGGGAAAACGAGGGGCTTCAAAAGCATCCCAAGCGAGGACAAACCATTCGGTAATGGAGTCTAAATTTGTTTGGCGTTTTGTGCCTAACAGTTGTTCCATCCGCCATTGTTTCACTTCCCGGCGGGCTGCGTCTAGGGCGTCTTCTGGGGTGACAGCATAAGGATCAAAGTTATCAAATAAACTAGTTTGTTTGCTTTTCTGTTTTGTTTTTGGTTGGGATTTAGGAGTACCGCGAGTTAAAGGCCAGTGTTGGGAGAGTTCTTGTAAAGCCGGACCAAAACAGGATAGATATAGATCAACTCCTTTAATACCGTAATTTTGAAACTCTTTCACCCGCTTTCTCACAGCTTTAGCGACATCTTTTTCTACATCTTCCCAATAGACGGTATCATCTTCAGACTTAGGAGAACGGGGGCGACAAACAAGGAATATGGTACTTTTGGCGGCGGCTTTATCTTTAATATGTAGGCTTCCTTCGGCTTCGGTGTTGACAGGCCAAGAGGCGGTAATGGTAAATCCGGCTTCTAATAAACCACTGGCTAACGCATCCCATGCACCTTGGGCTTTATGGGTAAACATGAGGGTGAGAATACCATCTTCTTTGAGGACACGGCGACATTCTGTGAAAATACTCGCCATGCGTTCTTGATAGTCTTTAGCTGCTAATGCTTTTGCACCTTTTTCATCTGGGAATTTCGCAGGGTTAGCTACGGCTTCGTTTTCTTTATCTGTGAGTTGGCGAGTGAATAATTCCGGGTAAATATAACCAGCAGTACGTTTCAGCCAAACATAGAAGAAATCACTCAATTCCGCATACATGACATTGTCATAGTAAGGTGGGTCAAAGACAATGGCATCTATACTGTTATCGTCTAAATGATAAAGGTTATCTCCTGATTCATTGGTGATGGTAATATTAGGACAGTTGAAAGAAGTCGTCAGGTTTAAATCGAGTTGCTTAGTTTTGCTGTTAGCTTTTTTGATGTCAATATCTGGACGACTTAATTGGATGAGTTCTTCGATACATTTTCCAGTTTGTGCGATCGCCCAATCATAGCCTAATCCCGCGATCAGAGGTGACATTTCAGCGTAAGACCACTTGAAGGCGAAATCATGGCGGTCAAAAGTATTAACCATTACTTCTCTGTTACTATGCCATCGAGTCATTCGAGAATTATAATCACGCAATTTATCTAAAGCAAAGCTTAAATAAATAAAAGCAGCTTTGGTCGCTTCATCTAATATTCCTTGTGCTTCTTCTTTCTCTAATAATTCTCGGAATACTTCTACACTTGTTCCATGACAGAGGAGTTGACGGTGGTTAAATAAATCTCTCCATAATGGCATTCCATATTGAATTGGTCTATCATCATTAATATTGCTAGGAACATTCTCAGAAGGGACAATATCTAAAGCTTCCCAATCAATTAATTTTTCCTCTAGCTTTGCCTTAATCTCTGCTGAATTATCATCGCTAGGTACAGGTGCGCGATATCCTCTTTCCCATTTCTCCCTTGTTTTTCCTGTTTTAGTTGTAGTAACAATTCTTTCTTTATAAACAACAGCAAATAATTGCTCGCCCATTTCTCCCGCTTGTGCTTGAGCTTTTATTTCATCTCCTGAAACAATTCGATGACAATCAGGATAGGGACATTGAGCATCACCTTTGCTAACTGTAGCTGCTGATTGGTCTTTGCTTTTATAGACAATTTCAAATTCACATATCCGTTTATTTATATCAGGCTTTAAGCGTACTCCTGTTCCATCTGGAGCAAGTTTCCAGTTAGGAGAAAGAGGGATAATTCCCTCGCAGTAGGGACAGCGTATAGTGCGGGCGTAAATGTAATTTGTTGAAATTGCATTTGCTTGAGGTTCTTTAGGATAAAAGTTTTTTAATCTTTCTTCTCTTAATTGAATAAATTTATTAGCCATTCGATTAAATTCTTCTAAAACCTGTATGCTATATTTTAAAGGAAATTCGACAGTTGCTTTGAGAATAAGAGAAGCGACAGGATTAATATCGTTAGCAAATGCATTTACACCTAGTCGCATGGCTTCAAAGGGGATACTACCACCGCCTGCAGTTGGATCCAAAATACTAGGGTTGTCTAAACCTATTCTGTGACTTTCATAGTTTAACCATTCTCTATCTTTATCAGACAGAATATAAGAAAAAGCACGTTTATAAGTATAGGCTTCTCCTTCAAAACGTTCCCCTTTTCTTCTTGCTAAATCAATCTTTCTTCGAGTTGCAATTGGATCTCCATGAATCCCTAAAACATGCAAGAACTTTTCCTGGTCAGCATCCGCAGGTAATAAAGAAGCCAAAACCGCAGCGCGTGACGCTACTAAAGGTCGCCTTGCCCACCAAACATGAAGATAATAAATAGGGGGTAAAGCTGTCATGGAACGTCTTTCTCTGAGACTTTCTTCACCAATTTCTGCTACAGGTAGCCACTCCTCAATCAAACGTCGGGTCATGATTAATTCCTTGAATCTTTGTGTGTAAGTAGTGTTCACGGACTGGTTCCATTGGTGTCAATTTAAGGACAAACCCCTTACTAAACGCTCGTTCCCAACCTTTTTCTCGTTCCCACGCTCTGCGTGGGAATGCATTCTGGGAGGCTCTGCCTCCTATGGAGGGGAGGCAGAGCCTCCCAGAATGCGTTACTAGGCTCTGCCTAGTAACGAGAAAAGCTTGTATTCTCAGTCAACAAACAGCGCAGCGCCATTAAAACTCGTCTGGGATTTTTACGATGCATCGCCATTCCTAGCCAATAAGCAGCTTCTTCTTTTCCCATAACTTCAATTCCCTCAGCGCAATAACCCATATTTTCGCGATTTCGCATTGGTGCTAAGACGCGAAATATTAAGCCGATTCTCAGGGCTTGTTCTTCATCAAGGTCAAACTCTTTGACTTTGCCCCGTTGCACATTGGTTAAATCAATATTGATCTGCTTGAGTTGGCGCAATAAACGATGTTCAATTAAAGCTAAATTTCTGCCTTTAAGTCTGGCAATACGTTTGGGGCTTTTTAAATGCGGTGTAGCAGGGGAAGGTAACTGCCAAATTTCTAAACATAAATCGCTTCCTGGCAGTTTTTCGGCTTTTAACTGATAGTGAGGTTTACTCAAATTCTGGGTGAAAGAATTAAGGTGAGGTAATTGAATGAAAGGGAGAATAGAAGTAACCATGATTCAACAAGCCTCTGCACACGCTTCTACAAAAGCTGCACCAGTAGCAAATCTGGCTAGCTTTTCAGTCATCTTTTCCGGTTCATCTCCGTTGAGGTCTAGCCCACTGGCATAGGTTAAGGTAAAGGTTAGATCTAAACGAGTTTCGGAAGCTGCCCGCAGTTGAGGTTGCAGGAAATCTTTAATAGGTTGAGCATCACCCACCTGTCCTTCAAATTCGATACTGAAACTACTATTACTGGTGGTTTCGTATTCAGCAGATAGTTTTACTTGTTTCTCTGCACCTGACACGGTATTAATGACACCAAGCAGCTTAAATCCATCACTACTATCAAAAACCCTTAAACTGAGCAGGTTAATTTTTTTAATTCGTGCGCTGCGTGCATCTTCCCAAATTTTGGTTAAAGCTTCCCGCAATGGTGCTTCTGCTTTAAACGCCGGGGGACGAGAAGTTTGTTTTACAAGGATTTCTTCTGAATCAGTAGAAGTCGCAGTGGCATAATTTCCACTTTTTTCCCCGGCTTTGGATGTTCCTGTTTGACTGACTTTATGGGAAGTATTTTCTTGAGAAGTGTCTGGGTTATCAGTGGGTTTTGTTACAGCCGGACGGGGCCAAATACCATGTTCTTTGGCATATGTTGTTGTGAAAACAATCGACTGCTCATCAATTTTAATTTCGGCGTAGGGATCGCCCTGTCCTAAGAGTAAATCCCCACTTTGATAAACATAAATTCCTTGTTCAATTCCCAGTCGTACCATTTTAATGAAGGCGTCATCACCAAGCATGATCGGAAAACGAGGGTCTTTGCGAAACTCTGCTCTGAGTTCAGCCGTGCTGATTTGTCCCTTTTTCAATGGAGTCTGATCCCTCACATAATTTGGTGCAGGAGGGTCACTGTTGGGCGGAAGTAATTTCTGATTATCCATCAGCGCTTTGACAATTTCCTGCTGTCCATTTCCTGGTCGTTCGGAAACAGATGGTAAATCAAACGCTGTATGCGCTAAATCAACGCTTGCTCCGTCTAGCCGATTGCGAGATGGATAAAAAAGATGACGATAACACTGCTGAATAATAATCGCTAATTCCTGTTCAGACTTCTTGTAAAGTTCATTGACTTTATCTTGCTGGTGTTCTGGTAATTGTGCTATACGGTCAGGCGATCGCATCCCTTCTAATGCCAAGCGATAGATCATCTTATTTTTCATCTCATCACGGGTGGCATCGTCAGCAACCAGAAACACCAAATTATTCTGTAATTGACGAAATCTGCCTTGAGAACCTTGAGTGCGGTAAATATTTTCTACTAATTGCGGTACTGTCAGCGCTTCATTACGCACAGTTTCAGCATCGTAGCCGATCAGTACCAAGTTGGGTTTGCCATCCCCTGCATCATCCGCTACATCGTAAGCTCCACCTGCAAAGGGAATCAAATTAAAGGTTTTTCCGGCAAAAATAGTACGAATCCGGTCTTGTAATAGGTTTCTAGCCTCGTTAGTATCCACCTGCTTCATCAGACGGCGAATTAAAACACCGAGGTTGACTTCCGTCAAAAACCGTAACGGAGCAATCGGACGGTCATCAAGATAAGCAGATTCAGCGATAAACTTTTGACGAGCATCGTTGATAAAGCTGACATCCAAGTTAGGAGCAAGGATAGCGTAACGTAAATTCAACTCGTCTATACCTTGTAAATTCTCATTAAATGCGAAGGTATTCCAAAGAATATTACGAGCCACAAAAGAAGTATAGGGAGCTAAACCTGCATACCATTTAGCATCTAACTGTTGTGCTAACGAAGTTCCTCCAACAGTAGCCGCTACATCATTTTGAATCACGGGGTCAAACCGTCCCAATTCCAGACGAGTGTTAATCTCATCTCGAATCGGAATGTAACCTGGATCGACATGATGTAAATGAATTGCGTAGGTATTTGAGGGTATTTCTTGCCATACGTGGGCGATCGCACGTGTCAGCAGCCTTAACATTCCTCTCACACGCTGAAAAGTACTCAGGGTAGAGATTTTATCCGTGAGTAAATCCATCAACGCTGGATGAAAAGGAAAGCCATTGCGAAAATCTACTCCGCGATCCACATTCACCCGTTCAGTCGGTAAATCACTACGATGAGTCATCCATAACTGTTCATAAGCACGAATCACCTCACAAGCCGCACTATCATCAATATCAGCAAATAATCTCCGGCGCAAAACCTGTACAGTTTCCTGTTCAGTCGTAGGATTAAGCAACGTCGCCAGTCTACCTGCAACTTTAGTCACTTCGTCGAGTTTTTCGGCGATAAATTCATTTTCTTGAGAATATGCATCCAAGCCTTTACCTTCTTTGCCAATTGCTAGAGTAAAGACCACACAAGCTTGTGCTGAAGAACTAACTGCTTTAAATAAAGCAGTCAGAAAGGGCGTCAGTTGTTCTTGTTCTTTTCTACCTTTAATTTTGCGTAAATATATAGATAACTCATCCAGAAGAATTAAGACTGGTTCATTGTCAAATAACTCCCGAATCGTATCTGCCCCTGGTGCAACTCGTTCAATGTCACTTTGACGAACTTTTTCATATCCAGCTACCCCCGCCAATCCATAAGCTAGTTCCCCCCAAGGTGTATAAGCCCTTAAGCCATCACCAATCGGTCTGCCATTTACAGGATCTGCATTTTCTCCATCAAAAGCAGCGAGTCTAACTTTGCTTGTCGGAACGAGGTTAGGGTCAATAAATTCAGCAATGTTATTGACTCCTTTCATCCCTTGTGCTGCATGAGTTAAAGCAATCAGACTATGGGTTTTACCACCGCCGTATTGAGTGTCCAAACGCAACACAGCTGAACCTCCCACTCCTTGCAGTCTTTGACAAACGGTTTTTAATAATGCTTTGAATCCTTGAGTAGGGTGAGTATTGGCGAAAAAAAGGTGAGGCTGAGTATATTCTATTGGCGCTGTGCCATTAATAACTTGGGCTAAATCTGCCGCAAAATCAGATTCTCGAATATCTCCTTTTAATATGTCAGAACGAGGAGTACAAATTTCAAATAAGGTTTTCATTGTGATGCGGATAAATTTTTATGACTTACGCACTTTACACATCAACCATCATATGCATTGTAGCTCTGTTAAGCTGAACATCTTGCCCTGCCTAGTTCCCAGGCAGAGCCTTGTAACGAGAAGTGACACACAGTCTGCGTTTTCTGTCAATGCGTAAGTCCTAATTTTCAAGAAAGTTGTCATTTCACGTGAATTTCCTAGGAGTATTTGGTATAAGCTTAAAGTAGAAAAATTGACTAGAAAAAAGCTTTGATTCATCAAAAAAATGCACAGCAAATTATGTCTGCTTTCAATCAAACTTTGTAGATTGCAGATAGTCGCTTACTTGATAGCAAGTTATATATAGGATTCCTATTTCATTTTTGAAATACACGTAAGCAGGGCGCAAGCGCACAATACCAGGAGATGGTGGGCAGTGCCCACTACTTAAGATTTTTCACAAATGATTTAGGATTCCTACATGTTTCTCTCTATCCTAGAGAGAGGCTCAAGGAGTGTCGTGCGTAAAAATACAGAGTGAAAGCAAATTAAGTGAATTCACTGAGATAGGTGAAAACTTACAAGTAGTAGCAAGAGACAACGCTACTGTGTTCAAAGCGACACTTATTTCCCTTAAGCATCCTGACTATCTTGGCGGCGATCGCCTGAAACGAAGCTGCCATGTCACACCAAATCCGGTTGATTGCACATGGTATTTGTAGGGGCACAGCACTGCTGTGCCCCTACCGTTTGTGTGTTCATTTAACCGGATTTGAGATCGCACATCTTTAGCGACACTTGGAGTAAAGGAGAAACGCCTTCCTCTATTCGCTGGCAGCACAAAATATATATAATTATATATATTTCATGTCATGACTTTCGAGTGGGATGAAGCCAAGAACCGACGGAATATTGAAAAGCATGGCATCAGCTTCGAGGAGGCACAGGAGATCTTTAAGGACCCGTGTGTACTAACGTCGCTTGACGATCGCTTTGAGTACGGAGAGGTGCGGAAGATAACCGTAGGCGAAATCCCTCTCACGACCCTTAAGACGACCATCGTTGTCGTTGTCGTTCACACTGACCGAGACGGTATCACTCGGATCATCTCCGCAAGAAAGGCGAGTAGAAAGGAGAGGAAAAACTATGAAGAACGAAAAGTTCTCAGCTGATATGACCCCCGAAGAAAGGCATCGGAAGCTCATTGAAATGCCCGACGACGATATCGACTACTCGGACATCCCTCCCCTGACTGATGAGTTCTGGAAGAATGCCGATCTGAGACGACCCGAGAAGAAGGAGGGCGTTTATATCAAACTCAGCCCTCACACCCTTGCTTGGTTTAAAAGCCAGGGACGGGGGTATCAGGCGATGATCGACTCGGTACTTACCGCATACGTAGAACACCAGAACAAGACGAAGGACTAGGTGAAAAATCAAGAAGCTAACAAAAGATATAGTCGGATGCTGATTGAGTTAGACGAAATCGAAGATGCAAGCCTTGCAGAAGTTTTACTCAAAAAGTATATTTCACAAGAGAGCGTAGGTTACTATCGCAATTTAGCCATGCAAGAATTAGATGAATTAGTAGATTAGTTGAAATAGCATCACGAAGCTGAAAGACTGCATAGCGAATCAAGTCGCGGCGCTTGATTGGTCCTATTGTAGGCATTATGCAACTTCCTTAACGGACAATTCAATGCCGTCAACAACGGGTAATGGTAAATTCCAAGACAGCCGTAACAAAATCCACTCTTCCAAAACCTCAGCCAATTCTTCACGGGTTGCTTCAAGTGTATCTCTGCTAGCGTACACACCCTGAAATCCGGGAATTTCACTGTAAAACTTGTGTGGTCACGCCCTGCAAGCATTATAATTTTGGCTCGCAGTACGATTTGTTGTGGTGTGCTATGCCGATTCAGCAGCTTTATAGCGCAGTTTTCATGAGTCAACAATGGGCAACTCAATGCTAAATTCAGTGCCCCAAGCCGGATCGGACATCACATTAATTCGACCATGATGGCTCTCGATAATTTGGTAACTAATCGATAATCCTAATCCTGTCCCTTTACCCACTGGCTTAGTGGTGAAGAAGGGATTAAATATCTGATGATGAACCTCGGCTGGGATACCGCCACCGTTATCCTTGATGCGAATTGCAATGCAGCGATCAGTTAATTTCTCCGTGCGAATCCAGATTCGACTAGGGTAATTTTGCACCTGTTCTTGCGAGCGCTCTTTTCCAGCCTCTTCTAAGGCATCGATCGCATTATTCAGGAGATTCATAAACACTTGGTTGATTTGCCCTGGAGAACAATAGATCCAAGGCAATTGTCCATATTCCTTAATCACTTCAATAGCAGAATGCTGATCGTTAAGGTTGAGACGACTTTGCAAAATCATCAATGCAGCCTCTAAACCCTCGTGAATATCAACCACCTTGGATGTTGCTTCGTCTAATCGAGAGAAGTTTCGCAAAGATTTAACAATCTCGCTAATACGCTGGGAACCTGTATACATTGACTGGAGCAATTTTTTGAGATCTTGCTGCAGAAAGTCAAGATCCAGTGCTTCAATTTCTTGCTGAATTACTTGACTCGGGTGGGGATATTCTTGCTGATAGAGTTGAATTAGTTTCAGTAAATCACTATAGTATTCATGAGCATGGCTAAGATTGCTATGAATAAAGCTGATCGGATTATTAATTTCATGGGCAATTCCTGCAACTAACTGCCCTAGCCCAGACATTTTTTCGGTTTGAATCGCCTCCAGGGCATTTTGCAGTTTGATCAGAGTTTGTTTCTGGGTTTCATTCAATTGCGCGAGTTCTGCTTGAGTCCGTTGGCGCTGTTGAATTTCCTGACTCAGTGCATGAATCTTTTGGTTCAGCAAAACAAATTCACTACTCGTTCGCTTTTCTAACTGCAGTAAATTGATGGCTGGGCTTTCTGGCGATCGCGGTTGGATAACTGCTCCTCGACTACGACAGGTAATTCCCTCTCCCTGGGCTTGGTGGATAGTTAAAGCTCCCAAAATAACTTGACGACTTTGGGAGCAAGCCCGAAGATACTCGAGCACCTTCTCTGGAGAATCAGTGACCAAATCGGTAAGATGCTGACCAATCAACGCTTTACTGGTCTTGCTCAATAGTCTGGCTGCAGGTTGATTCACAGCCAAAAGTTCACCAAGACTTGTCACGAGTAACAGAGGTTCAGGCAAAACATGGGCAAACGTCAAAAATTGATCGGGTTTCATGATCTTAAGGTATTGAAGCAGGGAGCTTTACCTTGCTCGGAGCACTGACGGGGTAAAAGTGAAGAGACTAAGCTATGCTTTAGGCTTGACACTGCTAGCCTGCTTTGAAGTATTCTTGTCCTGCAAACTCGCCTGATGCTTCGCTAGGTTTGAGATAAATGACGATTTTGCATTCCTGTGCGCCTCTGGCGATCGTGTCTTGTAACTCGACTCTAGCGTAGCCGAGATTGTCGGCGGCGATTGCGCCAAAGATATTAGATGTCATGACACACATGGCTTCGCGCCCTTCTACCTGTTCTGCAAAGGGGCATCTGCGATTGCCTAAAACGATCTTCTCATCAGTTTCTTCAATAACGTAAAAGTCGCCTTGAATCCGGCGTTTCCAATCTACGAGGACGGCAGTTACCTGCTCACGAGAAAGAGCGGGCAGTTGCAAAGCGTTCTGGTAGAGCTGATTGACATGTTGACCTGTTCGATAGCCGACCACATTCAAAAAGCCTGCTGCCTCTTCAATCCCAATGACATCTTGTAAGGTTCCAGCCAATTCTCGAATCATTGTGCGCAGAAACTGATTGTGCTCGATCGGTAATTCTAAGGATTCTATGTGGTTGTTGATCGAAGATATGTGAACCATGGTGGTCTTATTTCCTGGATGTTTAGATAGGACAAGCATCAATGGTGCTTAGTTAAGCGAAAGCCAGTGACACACCAAAATCGCTCAATTAAGGACCATGTGTACCAAGTATAGTTTTCCCTAACTGGCTACAAAACTCACTTCAACTTAGGATCGTTGTGGGATAAGTGACGCCCAAGTGGGCTGCAAATTGTTCTTGGATTAAACCAGTCAAAAGCCGGAGTTGACTTGGGAGTTGCCCAAGTTCTAGTTGTTTGATTATCAAGGGTTTTTTATGATCATTTAGTTTAAGAACCACCACATAGAATAACGTAGTGAATGATATAACAGCTATATTAGCTACACTGAACCCCTAGCGTCTATAGATAATACTGCTGAGCTGACGGCGATGATTCGATGTCTTACAAAGCATGAGCTATGTATATACCGTGCTTACAAGCCTAAATGTTTGTACTAAATCATGCTATTTGGACACAGATTGGTTTGAATGCTGCTTGGTTACTTGCACAACCTATCGGTTATTCAAGCCATTCTAAAGTGAGTTTGCTGACAAGATGCTAAGCTTTACAACCACTGTCCACCCCGAAAGCGCCAACGGGGAAATATAATCCGCATCAGGCTTTGCGAGGCAAGAAAAACCGCTAGCCACACCAAACTATAATGCAGGAGAAAAACTGAGAGCGAAACCTCTTGGGGAAGAGGTAAGAAGCGAAATACCCCTACCCCAAACCAGATAAACACCATTTCCCAAAGACCCGCAAACAGTTGATAAATTGCAGGCCAGTCCCGATCCCAACGGTACTTTTGAAGTTGATTATAAACTACATCCCAGCCACTGCCAAAGATGGCAACGTAGGCAAGTATCCAAAAATAACCTATGCCAGGACTGGAAGCAATGAAACCCATCGCGAAGGGTATGGATACCAATACACCTACAGTAAAAAGTAGGAATAGTCGAGTTTGCCAGCGACCCAATAAAGTGGGAGTCATATAGCAATCCTATTTGATTTTCAAACAACAGGGACAAGGGAGACAAGGGAGAGGTGTAAGCATCTCCTCCACGGATTGCTATAGACAATTTTATATTTTTAATTTTAGCATTTGGGTAGACCACAATATAACCGTAGGGGCGCGGTTTCCGCGCCCTGACAATGTGGTCAATTCCATTTAAAACTGCTGTAAAGTAGTGGCAAGTGGATGAAGATAGAGCAGTTGTATCCCTACTCACAAGCTAGTTAATAGCAGGACATACAATTATAAGGAGCGATCGCCTCCCAAGCGATGACATCCTCAAACAAGGTTTGATAACCTAGTGTATTCGGGTGAAGTCCATCGTTGCTTAAGCGTTTGATTCTCCAGTTTTCACTGCACTCCATCCATTTTTGAAAAATATCGAGATAGGGAATTCCTCGTTTAATACAGGCAAGTTTAGTAGCTTCTTTATATCGGTACTGCTCTACATGATTGTAGTAAAAGCAATCCAAAAATGGCATTTTGGCTTCATCAACTGGGACCATACCCACAAATAGCACCGGACAAAGTTGCTGTGCTTGTTCCAGCAAAGAAGTAATTTGGGATTGAAAAATGTCAAATTCTGTACAATTTCGTCCATTTGTCCGACTTACCCGTGCTGAATCATTCACTCCTACTGAAAGAATAATCAAATCTGGGACGCGATTTCGCAGTTCGCCCCGATGACGAAATTCAACTTCTAGTCTTTGCGCCACTTGCTGGATGCGATCGCCCCGCACCCCTAAACTATATACAGTATGACCTGCGGAGGTGGGTAACATCCATCTCCGCCGCAGTTGTTCGACCCATCCTCCTCCTTGTGGATCGCCAAATCCATAAACTAAGCTGTCCCCCAGTGCCACAATCTTCAACGGCTGACAACGATTGGATACAACTGAAGACTGGATTGCGGAATGTGTTACAAATGCCTGCATCTTAAAAGGTTAAATTTTATATCTTTCAAAGATTCTATACATTTCTATACCATTGAGGTTAATCTTTTTTTCTTTTTACCTCCCCAATTGCTTGCAAGTGCGCTTACTGATATCTTGCACCAGCATCAAAAACCGGGTTTCTTGCAAATATTGAAGGCTGAAGCCCTTGATTTGTAGTTGAGAAACCCGGTTTTTTAGGTCTTATTGAGAATGGGGCAAGATCTGAGCTTACCGAAGAAAGGTTAAGGTGATTGATTTAACACCCACGAACACCATTGCCTAAAAGAATTCAAGCCATTTAAGCGATCTAACCCAAGCGCATGGGCAGCAGCAAGACCATCCACTGCACACAGAGAAGCATACTGCAAACCGAGGAAGCTATCAACTGCTGCATAGGGACCACCTAGAGTAATTGCCCCGGCTGCATATATTTGACCGTTACCATTACGCATTTCTACCAACTCAAAATTGTTTGCCACGACCAACCGCCCTAAGTGATTCAACGGTAGGTTATAATGTTTCACCAAATCCTCCAACAGAGGACTTGCCTCCACCTTGGCATCAAGTCCAGTGGCATCAACAATAAAGTCAGCGTCTAGAGTCATTTGCCCAAAGCCTTGTTGCTGGATATGGGTAATGGGACGCTTTTGGGCATCGCGTTCCACGAGTTCCACCTCACCGAACTCAATTTTATACCAGCCTTCTCTTAACCCAAGCTCTGCGATCTGCTGCCAGTCACGGCGATCGGCGGTGGTAGTCCCGCCCCAGTCTGATAGTAAGCGTTTGCGTTCATCAGGAGAAGCGAGTTCCAACATTTCCCTCAGTTCACCACCCCAACAGGCTTTAGGCCAATTGAATGGTTGAAATTCGTAATGATTTTTAACTAGGCGTTGCGTTTTCTGGAATTTATTACCTTGGGGTTTAGGCGATCGCATCAAATGCAAAACTGTAATATTTCGATTCCGCTGTCGTGCTTCATAAATTCGCTGCACAATCCGGGAAGCGACAATCCCCCGTCCCCGAATCAATATCTTACCACCCTGCTGCTCTAGCTGCTCATAAACATGGTCGTGAGCTTCATAAGCATTCACCACAGACTTAAAGTCTTGATATTTTTCTCTGTAAGCTTGCAAATCTGGAAGAAACTGAATTGCTGGATAGCCAGTTGACAAATGCAAATAACGAGCAATTAAAAAAGCATGATTTCCAGGTCCGCGTGAATAAGCTACACAATACCTGCCATCCTCAGTTTTGCGTATCCCTCGCACTCGTCCATAGCGATAAATTTGCTCCCAACCGATGCGCTTTGCCTCTCGATCTATAGAGTTAAAAACATTACTTGCACGAGGTGTATAAGTTTCGGCAAATGTCGGTTCGGCAAATACTTGCCACAAATACTTCAGTGCTGTGTTAAACTGACCCCGAGTGAAGTCATGCCAAGCCTCCCGCCAAGCATAACTGGGCCAACCCCAAATATTATCAGGACAAGAGTCAGAATTCGATCGTAGTCTTTCACGTAAAGGAATTTGTGAATTGAGACAAAGGCGCTTGTATCGCGCATAAGGCTCTTTTTCCAATCCCAATGCCACAATATTGTCTGTTTTTACACCACTCACCCTCAGTAAATCTGCCCACATAAAGCTACCTAATCCAGCCCCAATAGCAGCATAGTCACATTCATCCATCGGTAAACCCGTAGCATGAACTGCTTGCACAACAACTTTTTGTGCCTGAAACACTGGTGGCGGGAAATTGCTTCCTAGTGGTGTTACAGGTCGGGGTGGAGGCAAGCTAGGGTCTGGTAGATCGGTGTTGGGGTTGAATTGAATAGTGGAATTGAGGCTAGGGGTTGGTGCAGGTGCGTTCGCGAAGCGTCTCCGAAGGAGAATCGCGCCAAAGTTGAGAGTAATTATATATGGTCCAATTTGCAAAGTATCGCCGTTAGCCAGAACAATACGAGTTTGACGTTGACCATTGACAACGGTGCCGTTAGCGCTGTTTTGGTCAATGACCATCAACTGGTTTTGTTCCCAGTCAATTAGGGTATGGTAACGAGAAACCTCACTACTATTGAGCAACATTCGCGCCACAGGCTGTCCCCTGATTTCTACTGGCATCCGAGCAAATTCTCTGCCAAAGGCGATCGGCACACTCAAGCGTGGTTCGCGCCGTTCTCCCGTTGCTGGATCGTCCCAACTCAATTGAATTTGTATATTAGTCATAATGCATAGTTGTTGGTTGTTAGTTGTTAGTTGTTAGTTGTTAGTAGGGGCGAACGGCAGGATCGCCCGTACAGTTGTTAGTTGTTGGTGAGTCAGCGCGCCGACACGAGTGTTTCCCGCTACTAGGCGACTGCTTTCCCGTTGGGTTGTTGGTTGGTACTCTTCAACAATCAACAATTAACAATCAACAATTAACAATCAACTAACCAAAACACTGACTGCTGCTGCTAAAGATGTGCCGCACCAAGGACAACCAACTTGCAAATACTCAGCAGAGGAAACTTTATGACATCTGGGACACCTTAACCCATAAACCCCTTGCGGCTGTACAGGAGGTGTCTGTGGATGGTTGTGATGTAACACTTGTAGTTGAGGGTGGTGCTGTGCGATCGGTGTTACTCGTTGGGGATTTACCGCTTGTGGTTGCGGCGGTGCCAAAATTGTTTCTGGAACGGTGTAGGCTGCTGGGATGGAAACGGCAGTAACTTTGAGTTCTTGTTGTCCCAAATAAATAATGCTGCCTTCGCTTAAAGCGAATTCACCCCCAAGGAGTTGTTTTCCGTCTACAAGGGGGGGGTTTTGTTCGCGCAAATTCCTGATAAAAAAGCGCTGCCCAGAGGAGTGAAAATAAATTTCAACGTGCAGACCAGATACGGTAGGGTGACTCAGAACAATGTCGCACCGGAGTGGGTCGCGACCAATGCGGACAGTACCATGATTTTTACTGGGTTGTTGTTCATAAATTTTCTGAGTTTTTTCTTTGCCTGCATCGTGCCACTGTAAAGTTAGTGCGTTCATCGTTCAAGCTCCGTAACTCTTGTTAAGCTACTTCAACTCTTCCTGTGCGATTCCTAACACGACTAGGCAGGAGTAGGCAAGTATTTATAATAAACTGACAAGAAATTTGTATTGGTTCTCAAGGAGAGTTTTCCATATTCTGACTACTGGCTCCTGACTGCTAGCTCCTGATATTCTTATCTAGAAGACGCTAATTTATCGGCAATACGTGTCGTTTCGGGTAGCCGATATTTTGGAGTACAGCGCAATACGTAGTCAATTGCTGTAGGTAGACTAACTCGATGACCACTGGAGACATATACAGGCTTGACTCCTACACGTGTCCGTAAAACTGCCCCAATTGTTTCACTTTTATGTGTTAGTGGTTGCCAACTACCTCGCACTTCTGGCAAGTCTTCATGCTTACCTACAAGCAATGATTTAGCTACACCGATTGACGGTATATCTACGATTAACCCTAAATGACAAGCTATACCAAATCTTCGAGGATGTGCGATTCCTTGACCATCACATAATATGAGGTCTGGTATTATTTTAATCTTTTCCATTGCGTCTAGGATAGCTGGGATTTCCCGAAATGAGAGGAAGCCAGGGATGTAAGGAAATGTTGTGGGACGCCGTGCTAAGCTCGTTTCTTGTAGCTGCAAGTCAGGAAAGCTTAGCACCGCTACCGCTGCACAACTGATTGTACCATCTGCTTCAAAACCCATATCCACCCCAGCAACGTACTGCACTGGTTCTTTGAGTTGATCTTCGGTAATTACCTCAGCTTGCAGCTTTTCTTGGATAGCTATAGCGTCTTCGACGGTGAGAGGCCAAGCATGACGTTGATAAATCTTCATACTTTTATCAGTAATTTAAACGTTAATTTTAAGTGTTTGTCAGGAAGACTAAAGTACCTGTACCTGGCAATTACGAATTATCTTGTGCGTAAGTCCTAACTCCTTGCCGCATTCTTCGGGCTAACCCGTACAGTGGGCGCCCAAATAAAGCAACCATTAAAGGGATAGCGCGAAAAGCTGATGATGTAAGCTTTTATAATTTTTAATTTTTAATTTTTAATTCCGCTTCGCGGTACTAGTCTGTTAAGCATCAATATTAGCCTATCGTATCCATCAGTCTTGCTTATCCATATATTCTTGCATTTTGTTGGCAGTCGTGTGAATATTCGATACAGGCAGGACTTACTATATGTTAATAAATTTACTGCACTGTAAAAGTCCTTAATTTTCCACGGGTGTATTAGTTGTAATAAAACACCTTAGTAGCTACAGTCAATTTTTTTTAACTTTATTGTGTGAGGAGTAATAATGAAAGCACGTCTACTAGCTTTTGCTGGTGGAGTAAGTTTCCTGTGCTTACTCGCTGGCTTGTTACCTTTAAAAGCATTTGCCTCTTCAAAGCCAGATACCTCAAGTCCCTTAGTATCCCAACCTTTATCTCAGCAAAACGGCAAAACTCCCAGCAAAGACAACCCTTCCCCGCCATCAGACTCTACAGAGGATCAGGTAACCTCTGTATCGCAACTCTCAGATGTGAATCCTACAGACTGGGCTTTCCAAGCGTTACAATCTCTCGTCGAGCGCTATGGTTGTATTGCTGGGTATCCGAATGGCACATACCGGGGCAATCGGGCTATGACTCGCTATGAGTTTGCGGCAGGTTTGAATGCCTGTTTGGATCGCGTTAATGAACTGATTGCTACGGCAACAAGTGACCTAGTCAGAAAAGAAGATTTAGCCACACTCCAAAAACTACAAGAAACATTTGCGCCTGAAGTAGCCACACTGCGAGGTCGTGTGGACGCTGTGGAAACTCGCACGGCTCAAATAGAGACTAATCAATTTTCTACCACGACAAAACTGAACGGCGAGGCAATTATTGCAGTAGCTGGTGCTGGCGGAGGTGCGCCTAACACACCTGACCCTAATGCCATCTTAGTCGATCGGGTGCGGTTGAATCTCACTACCAGTTTTACAGGTAAGGACTTATTAATTACTGGTCTGCAAGCTTATGACTTAGGGGGTGGTAGGAGCAGTATTGGCGGTGCTTTAGGCTTAGTACCAAATGGTCCTTTACAAGGTCTGAGTGCTAGCAGTGCTCGCCTGAGTTTTGAACCCCAATTTCCTGGCACCGATGTTGGGAACCTATCCTCTATTGGTTCCAACTCAGTTCAACTTTATAAACTGGCTTACATCTTTCCAGTTGCTAAAAAACTAACTCTGTTTGTCGCGCCTCGGGTGGAAGCAACAGATGCTCTTCCGGCGATCACCCCTTTTGCTAGTGAAGGACAAGAGGCGATCTCTCGGTTTGCAGGCTATAACCCTGTGGTTCGTATGTCCGGTGGTACTTCTGGTTATGGTCTGGCATCTGCTGCGGGCTTCATTTGGAATATCTCTAAGGAAGCGAACTTGGCTGCCTTCTACGGTGATGTTAACGCAGCATTTCCATCTAAAGCTCCTGATATACTTCCCGGAGTTTCTGGTACGCCACTGGGAGCAGGCTTTTTTAGTGGTAGCAGTATTGAAGCAGCGCAACTGACTATCAAACCTAGCAAAAGTTTAGATATTGGTTTCAACTATGCCCACAGCTATCACGAAATCAACATTCTGGCAACAGGATTAGTTGCTAAAGATATTGGGGCGGCTTTGCCTGGGGTTGCTGCCGGAACACCGATCGAAATTAACTCGGTGGGTGGTACTTTGACTTGGCGGTTTGCCCCGAAAATTGCTTTCTCTACCTACGGTGCTGCCCTCTTCGTTCAAAATGCTTCAAACCGTGTTGATGCTTCTACTACCTTTACCAGTTGGATGGTAGGTCTTCATTTCACTGACCTCTTTCTCAAAGGTAACAATGCAGGTCTGATCTTTGGACAGCCACTTTTTGTTAGCGATGCTGGTGGTGCTGCTCGTTTGAACCTTCCAGGTGAGCGCAGAAATACTCCTTACCATTTAGAGGCTTACTACCGCTTTAAGGTCAGCGATAATATTAGCATTACCCCGGGAGCATTTGTCCTCTTTAATCCTGAAAGTGATAGTAGAAACGAAACAACAACAGTGGGTGTACTCCGTACCACTTTCACTTTCTAGGAGACCGATTGAGTAATCAAAAACCTAACCCCCCAACCCCCTTCCCTACGAGGGAAGGGGGAGTTAGATTCCCCTCCCTACGAGGGGAGGGGGAGTTAGATTCCCCTCCCCTACGAGGGAAGGGGGAGTTATAGCGCTTTTCGTTTCAATGAGGTACAGCCTTTCTCTTGTGGGATGGGCTTCCAGCCCGTCCATGTCTCGTGCGGGCGCCCATCCCACCCCACAAGATATGTACCTCACCAATACGGGAACGGCTATAGATTCCCCTTCCCTACGAGGGAAGGGGGAGTTAGATTCCCCTCCCCTCGTAGGGGAGGGGTAAGGGGAGAGGTCTTTCTAGGATTACTGAATCGACGTTCTAGAAGAGTCTACATTACAACGAATATCAGTCGGGTAGACCACAATATAACCGTAGGGGCGCGGTTTCCGCGCCCTTACAATTTGTCGGGTAGATGCAATCTGAGAGAACTATTATTAAACTACTGCAACACAATTCGGCAACAAAGAATCCAGCAAAGTATCAATACTGCTATCAGATAAATTCGGTATTGATAGCACTCGTTCTATTTTGGGAAAATCCCGGTTGATTGATTTGCGGTACGTTGGATCGTAGTGGAACTGCAATATATCTTGCACCAATAATTCCCACTTGCCAGCATCAATCAACTGATACCACATACTTAATTTTTCCCAACCACAATAAGATTTAAGTTTTTCTAGCTTTGCTTTTAAAATCTTAGGATGAGTCACTAGATGCGGATATTCTTGTAAGAGAAATTGGACTCTAGCAGTTACAGGTAGTTCAATTTCCACACAGCTAGCCTGTTTCATTTTCAGCCATAAAGACTGGGGCAAATAAACTTCCCCTATTTTTAGACTTTCCGATTCTACCCACACTGGTTGATGAGGATTAAAGCTTTGCAATTGTCGCAGTAACAAAGATTCAAAGTATTTTTGTGAAGGTTGAGGTGAAGGTTTATCTTCCCATTCTTGACCGAGTAGAGAACCGCGATGGTTAGCCAAACTTTCCAAATCTAAAACTTGAACGCCACGCTGACACATCTGGTGTAGAATATGGGTTTTGCCGCTTCCAGTTAGACCACATAATATCTGGTAGGTGAATTTTTGTGGCAGATGTTCCATTTGGTGGCGGACATAAGTGCGATAAGTCTTGTAACCACCTTCAAGAAGCGTCACCCGCCAACCAATTTGCGTCAGCACTAAAGCCAAACTATTAGAACGCTGTCCACCCCTCCAGCAGTACACCAGAGGATAGTAGTTTTTTTCTTTTGCCGCAAAATGTTGACTTAAATGCTGGGAAATATTTTTTGATACCAAAGCAGCGCCAATTTTTCGGGCGGTGAAGGGGGATTGTTTGTAGATTGTTCCGACTTGGGCGCGTTCCGCATCATTCAATACTGGTAAATTAATTGCACCAGGAATATGGTCTGATGCAAATTCGCTCTTAGAACGGACATCTATTATTTCACTGTAAGTTTCTGTCCAAGGCTGTTGAGTGTATTTAGGTAAAGGTGGCATTATGACGGTCAAACACGATCTTTCTCAATTCTGGCACTACCATAACTTTGTTTGTGGGATTATGTAATTCTGCAATTTTGCGAATTTTTAAATAAAATTATACTTTAGATAGATGTATTTACTTGATAAATTTACTAATAAACTAGGTGCAGACAGCCATTCAGTCTAATAAAACAGAGAGTTGTGTGAGATGAAAAAGCTTGGATTGCCTGTATGGTTTCCTTACCTCAGTTCGTGGTTAAGTGCCTTAGCTAGTCTGGTGCTGATGACTTGGTTTATAGTTATCATCAGGCGTAATAACGGCTTGTTGCTTTATCTGGCTACATTGGCGGACAGACAGGAACTGTTGACCGTCTTGTTGATATTGTTACTCATATCACCCATACCGGCGATCGCTCTTTTCCATCACTTTTTTCTCAGTCGCTTCATTCCCGCAATTCCAGGGGAAAAGTTCAACAAAACTCAAGGATTCGTTCCCGGACTCATAAGTTGGTGGGAAAGTTTATATAGCTGGTTGGTGATTGTCCTATCTACGCTGATTGCAACGCTGTTTTGTACTCCTCTGTTACCCCTGTTCAAGCTGAACTACAAAACAATTATTTCTACTGACAGTCAACCTCACCAAAATATACAAGTAATTTTTGCTCTTGTCTGGCTGCTTGGCGCTGCTATATTCTACCAGATTGAGTATTTAGTTAAGCTGCGTTTAGTTTTTGGTGATTCTGTTAGTAGTAAACCAGAAAGCGCAAATAGCGATGCATCGACAAATGTCGCGCCTGAAAGTATGGGGAGTCAAATAGGTGTAAAACAGGTTCAAACAACCGACAAACCAGCTAGCAAAAAGCCAACTATTTTTGAATTGGTTGCAAAGCAGCGAAATTTACCCAAAAAAATATTTACAATTATTTTGATTCCCTTGGTAGCTCTGTGGGTATATTTATTTACTAAATTACCAGAAGTTGAACAAACTATATCTGCAAATCCAGTTTTAGAAAATCCATCGTCTGCCATTTCAGAATTGGTAACGACTAAATCTAAATTACCTGATTTGCCACCAAGAGATGATATAGCAACTAAATCTAAAACACCTGATTCGCCACCGAAAAATGATAATTTTGAACTAGCTGTTAAAAAAGGTAAGCGTGCGGCAAAGCTCACAAAGACAGCACAATCTCACGATGAGTGGAAGATAGTTGAGAATAAATGGAAAGACGCTATTGAACTCTTGGAAACTGTGCCAATTTCTAGCCCCAATTATACATTAGCTCAGCAAAAAATTATCCAGTATCAGCTTCATCTGGATTTTGCGAGGCAAAATGCTCTAGGTGGGTAGTTGGGGAGATGGGGAGGAATTGGGTTAAAGACTACCATATACAAGGCTAGAAAAAGAAGTGCGTAGACGCGGCTTATCGCCAGACATCGCTCGATTGTCAGTATCAGCAAAAACAGAAAACACTATGGACACCAAGACCTTTACTGCTATCGTTTACAAAGAAGAAGATATGTATGTTGCCGAATGTCCTGAAGTTGGCACGGTTGACCAAGGGGAAACGATTGAAGAGGCGATCGCTAATCTCAAAGAAGCTACAAGGCTGTATCTAGAAGAGTGTCCTTTGCCAGATACAAGTCCCAGATTTGTAACCAGCATACAGGTTAGCTATGCCTAGATTGCCAAGAATATCAGGCAGCGAGGCAGTTCGTGCCTTAGAGCGTTTAGGATTTATTTAGGCTAGGCAAACTGGTAGTCATGTCGTACTGAAAAAACAAACTCCAGAAGGAGAAATTGTTTGTGTTGTGCCACTGCACCGCGAATTAAAAGTTGGTACACTCAGTGGTGTTCTTAAGCAAGCAAAGGTCACTCCCGATCAGTTGGTAGAGAATTTATGAATGCGATCGCATAGCATGTTTGATCGCGTTCTCCCCTCAAAGCTAGGCTAGAAAAAGAAGTGTGATCGCTCTTGCGCTCACGTGTTGTTATCAAAGGCGATTTTCCTGAATGAGGATAAACTGGTGCGACTGTAAATGTTATCGTCCTTTTGGAGTCACCCGTACAGCAGCCTCAAAAGTCTTTAACCAGCTTTATTGGCAGCGCAAAAGGTAGTTTTGCTAACCCAGAAGAAGTTGATCGGTTTATTCGCCAAGAACGGGATGCATGGGAATCCTAGATGCTATTCAAGGTAACCGAATTTACCTCGATACTAACATCTGGATCTATGCCTTAGAAGCATATCCAGCCTTTGTCCAAGATTTAACTCAGCTATTCCAAAGTATTGAGCAGGGGAATTTGAGTGCTATAACCAGTGAACTGTCACGCTTCTAAGGTATTGGTAAAACCATTCCAAAATCAGGACTTAGCACAACAGCAGATGTACAAACAGTTCATCAGTAGCTCACAGAATGTATCAGTTTTTCCTGTCAGCCGTGATATTTTAATTGAAGCTGCTAGACTCCGTGCCAGTTTCAACATGAAATTACCTGATGCTATTCATGCAGCGACAGCACTGTTGATTCAGTGTTCGACCTTTCTAACTAATGACCAGCGCTTTCAGTGTGTCCCTAGTCTACCAGTAGTTTTGCTCTCTAAAATTACCTAAAATAAGGCGGGAACCTGAAAGCCGCGTTCATAAATGACTCATTAATAGCAATACATATGAATTTTGTAGAGACGCGATATATTGCGTCTCTAAAGGTCTGTATTTGTATCAAGGTTTTTGTAAAACGGTATTAAGCGCGAATATCAGTCGGGTAGACCAAAATATAACCCTTCGGGTTCGCCAGATCCTGCAGGCGGGTTTCCCGCCTTCAGGGCTGGACTCACCGTAGGGGCGCGGTTTTCGCGCCCGTACAATGTGGTCAATTCAATTGAAAACTGTTGTAAGTAGAGACGTTACATATAACGTCTCTACAGCAATTAGGGCTTATCTACATAGTGGCATATACCTTTGCTTCCCAAGGAAAGAGGGGTTCTTTCCCTGCCCATTCCACAGGAACATCGCGATCCTGCGTAATTTCACGCCACTTTTTGCCTTGTCTAAGGCTGGGCCAACTGGGAACTAAGTACTTGGAGTTGGGATTTCCCGGATCTGCAGTGCCCCAATCGGAGAAATTGGCTACGACAACCACAAGGTCGTCGCCTTTACCTCGTTGCCAAACCAATACACGTTTACCCTGCTCAAAGTCTACGTGGAGGAAGTTAGTGTCGTTTGTAGCCAGGGCATTGGATGTGGTACGGAATTTGACCAGCCGCGCCACATAGTTGAACACCCGCTGTCGCCAAGCATCGTTATCTAGACGACTGAAGTTAACTGGATCTACTTGTTTTCTGTAATTGCGATCGCCATCCGAGAGGTTACCACTGAAGATATCGGGGTCCATCTGATCGACAAACTCATCTCCAGCGAGAATCATGGGAATGCCAACGGCAGTCAGCAAGCAAACAAAAGCTAACTTGGCACGCTGCTCTTTATCATACACTCCAGCAAAATCTAACCAGTTGTAGAGACGCTCATTGCCTAGACCGCCTACGTCGTGGGAGGTGATGTAGTTGACAGCTTGAGCCTGATCGCGGAAGCCCAACAGCCGACAATCAATCATCTTGCGAACACTCCACTCAAAACTGGCTTCATCTGACCAGTTTCGCCCCAGTATCACCCGCCGAACGATCTGCTTGAACTTCTCGTTCCACATTCCGTCCAAACGGTTTTGCTCAATAAGTGCTAAAGGCACACTCAACTCTTCCCCAACGACTAGGAAATTGTCGTCCCGTCCTCCTCGTTGCTGCCACACACTACGGGAAAAATCTTTTAGTTCTTGCAAGAAATCGTAGTTGTCGATGTTGTTCACACTGTCAAGACGGAGTCCATCGATATAGAAGTAGTCCATCCAATGAAAAATATATGCCTTCAAGAACTCCCATGAGGGGAAAATGCCAGACTTCTCTCCGCTAATTGGACTATACCCTTCCACGTGGTAGCGGTACTTAATCAAATCTCCACCAAAGCCATCGCGTCCACCCTGTTCTGGATCGCGATTTGGATCGCCTGGGTGGGCGTACTTAATCAGGAAATCTAGGTAATTGATATGGCGGTAGGGCATATCTGAGCAAAATGCCATGACAGCATCTTTGAAGAAGCGAATCCCATTTTGATGGCACGTTTTGATCAGATTTGTGAGGTCAAAGGATGCTGTCGGTTCTAATTTGCCAGACGGCAAGCCGAGGAAATAGTTGGCAGCAAAGAAGTTTGCAGTTCCATAGCCCCATCTATATTGTTGTGTACTGTCAGCAGGGGGTAATAGTTCTAGGGCGTTGATCCCCAACTCCACTAGATGGGCGCGATTATTCAAGGCGGCGACTGTCGGGAAGTTTGGGGCTATTTGCTCAGTGACTAGAAGGGCTAAGACATCCTGGAAAGTGCCATTTCCAACTGTAATACCATTCTCAGAGGTGATGCTGGTCCAGCGAGTAGGCAGTTCATACATCACCAGTTTATTGTTGGCGGGTAAGGTCGCAGGCGTTGGATCGCCGCTCCAATCTGCTGTCTGTTTACCTGGGTCACTGGGGACTAACTTGCCGCCTTGGTAGAGGATAACACTGGCTGGGTCGTCGTTTTTGGAGACGCTTTTCATACCTGAAGGAACATCTTGGGTACGGCGATCAATGGTATACGCCATTGGGTCTGTGCAGTAGAGAATCTCGTTATGGCTGACCGCATCGTAGGGTTCGCTATTGCGGACTTTGAACCAGTAATAGTAGACTTGACCCTCTTCTAACCCACAGTCTGCAGCAGCAACCTGCCACAGTTCAGGAAACTCGCGTGAGGGAGTGAGGGGAATTTCTTTAAACTGAGATATGGGTTGGGTGGTGAGTCCGATCAAGAGTTTGGGATCTGGGTCTGTAGCACCAGGTCGCCACAGCACAAAGTTGGTTTGCTTGCGCTTGAGTATATCTACGCTCATTGGCATGATGTTTAGTAGTAGGGTAAAGTCCAAGGCTAGAAAAGAGGCTCTTCCTTTGTCATTTTTGAAGTCAGGACAAATGACAATCTTGATGAATGGCATTGACAAAAATTTTATTATGTAATATAGTTATTACCTTTATTACGAATTGTGAGTTAATTTTGTTTGTCTACATGTTTGTATTAGCTGTAAGCAAAATCAACTTATGCAATGATGATTGATAGTTTATAATGTATGTACAGGTTTCTGTACATAAAGTAATGTTGTCCTACAAAATTACATCCCCAACCGATGCGAGAAATGACTTTTTTAAGTTGTTAGAACTGGTAGTAGAAAATCATCAGGTGTATATCGTCAACCGTCGTGATGGTGAAAATGTAGCCTTGATTGCTGAGTCAGATTTGGTGAGTTTGCTGGAGACGGTTTATCTTTTGCGATCGCCTGCGAATGCCCGTCGGTTACTGGATGCAATAGAGGAGTCGAAAACAGGAAAGATCCAATCTCAAACTATGGCAGAACTTCAGCAGGAGTTGGGGATTGAGCAAAAAGAAGAAAAATAATGCCCAACCTGATGAAATTAAGTCGGTTGTTATTAATCGAAGTCCTGGTTTTAGTTCTAAATTCAAAGAAGATTTAGCTTGGTGGTTCAAGCAAGATTTTCAGAAAGCATCGAGAATTTTGGATTTGGTTACGGCTGTCATGCAGCACCCGTTTGAGGGTATTGGTAAACCTGAAGCATTGAAATATATGGATGCAGATATTTGGTCGCGGCGAATTGATTTAGAGCATCGGCTTGTCTATCGGGTGCAAAACACTCAGATTGATTTTCTAGCTTGTCGGTATCACTACGAATAATTTTCTGAGGAATGATCAGCGCTTTCAGAGTGTCCCTAGTCTATCGGTAATTTTGCTGTCTCAAATTGCCTCTCCCTAGCTACCATAAAACAAGGGATCTTTCCCCCCCATTGTCTTCACCTGCAACCTCAGAAGTAAACTATGACAGGAACAACGCGCCGCAATTTCATAATTACTACTGTTGCCGTTACTGGTGGCATAGTGGGAGGTACAGCCTTGCAACAGGATGCTAGCAACACTGCTACACCACCAGCAACTATGCCAGAACGAGTCCTAGGACGTACAGGTGTAAAAGTCCCCATCTTCGGGTTGGGTGGAGCTGGTCAAACACCGCTATCCTGGGAAGGAAAAGAAAAAGATGCTGCAGCAATTATCGAAAAAGCACTTGAACTTGGCATCCGTTACTTTGATACCGCCGCCGATTATGGACCAAGTGAAGATTATTTAGGCAAAGTCCTACCACCCCATCGTTCAAAGCTGTTTTTAGCAAGTAAGACAGATAAACGAGATCGAGATGGTGCGTGGCGAGAATTGGAGAGAAGTCTCAAACGTCTAAATACAGACCATCTTGATTTGTGGCAATTACATCACGTATCTTCACGCCAAGATCTCGATACTATATTTAGTTCATCTGGGGCGATTCAAGCGCTAGAACAGGCGATGCAGCAGAAACTCGTGCGCTTTGTTGGTATCACAGGACACCACGATCCACAGATAATTGCTGAAGGATTGCGTCGCTATTCCTTTCACACAACCCTGATCCCTGTAAACGCGGCTGACAAACATCACCCACGTCCATTCATCCCCGTAGTTCTACCAGTAGCGCAGCAAAAAAACGTCGGTGTGATTGCCATGAAAGTACCAGCTTACGGTCGGCTGTTTAAACCTGGTGGACTGGAAGGTATGCACCAAGCTTTGGGATACAGCTTATCCCAGCCAGGTGTTAATTGTTGCTTGACACTCCCCTGCCGTCATGCAGGGGATTCTGAAGACTTCTCAGCCAACATATCCCTGTTTCCAGGGTTCCCAGGCTCAGCACATTTGCGACCCGTGTCGCGTACTGATATCTCCTTGCAGTGTTTTAGGCGTTTAGAACCCCGTGGTTGGTAGGGTCGAGGTGTGCATTACTGCACAACCCCTCCCATCCGAAACCGTGCTTGCGACTTTCACCGCACACGGCTACTCAATGTGTTATCCATCTGTCAAATCGGACTCCCTGACGGCACGACCAATGAAATTAGGGATATCGTTAATCCAATTCCAGTCGAATTTCTCCCAAAATTGGAAGAGTTTATCCCAGAATTTGGAGTGGTCTTTCCTATTAATTTCTTTTAGGTCAAGTGCGGTCTTTTCGTCGTGACAATGCCGATGTAATAGTTGTAGATTTTTGTATTCATCCTTTCCGCTTAGAGCCTTGGGGATGATGTGGTCTATTTCTAGAACATCCCAATCATGGAAGCTTAATCCACACCAGGGACATT
This sequence comes from Stigonema sp., assembly GCA_965249805.1. Classification (GTDB taxonomy): domain Bacteria; phylum Cyanobacteriota; class Cyanobacteriia; order Cyanobacteriales; family Nostocaceae; genus Stigonema. The sequence goes on along the minus strand of CBDFMX010000002.1, from coordinate 97,149 downwards.
TACCCTTTTGCTGTTTAAGCAGCTTAGCCTTACGATTAGGCATTTCCGGGTGTGTTCCTAGTCTTGAACTCCAGTAAACTAGGTCGCCATCGTAGGGGCTTTTATCGCTTTTGACTTTCACATAGTCAGTGCTACTGCAAGCAATATCATTATGATTCAGTAACCGGAGGGGGTTCGCTTTCCTCTCCTTGGTTGCGAATACCCAGTTATCGCCTTTTATGGATGTCCAGTATTTGATGTGACCATCATTTATGTTTCCACAACGGCGTTTTGCCCATCGTCGAAGTTTCAGGTATAAGAGGTTATCTTGTTTTGAGAGTTCCCCAACGTTTTTTGCGTCAGAGTTTGAATAGAAGGAAGCCCACCCCCTTATGACAGGGTTAAGGTCTTTTATAAGTGCCGATTGGGGCGAAGACCTATGTTTTGTGCGGCATTTTTCGGGGGAAACTTCCCCCGAAAAGATGCCTTGATGATTCTTCCGACTTCCTCAAGGTGAACCTTACTCGCCTTCTTGGATGGGGTGATGAGAGTGTTAAAACCTAATATTGTACCTTGAGCATTGATGTTACTCCGGTATTTTCCGGCTGGGTATTGTTGGATATGATGACCAAGAAAGTCAAATCCGGCTTTACCATCCTCACTTAGTTCAGATTTAAATGTGTGAGTTAGTCGGGTTTTTTCCGGTTTTAACTCAAGTCCTATGCCAGCTAACCATTCCGAGATAATTTCTCGGCATCTTTGGACAACGGCTTTGTGTTCATGTAGTACCACAAAATCATCTGCGTACCTTATTAAGGATAAGGATTCTACCTTATGCTTTTTTGACTTTACTCCACCGCTAGGGTATCTAAGGTCTAAGGTTTCGGCAAATTTATTGATGTGGTTTTCTAGACCGTGGAGGGCTATGTTTGCTAGGAGAGGGGAAATTACCCCTCCTTGCGGTGTACCCTCAGATGTGGCGGTAAATGCTCCTTGGTCTATCACACCAGATTTGAGCCATGCTTTAATTTGTTGCCTGACTTTTCCTTTGATGTTAAGCTTTTGGAGCAGTACTTCCTGGTTGATGCGGTCAAAAGTGGGTAGCTAGCCAGCGAGGTTTCCGATTGGTTCCTTTTCCGACTAGCCCCCTCCGAACCGTGCTTGCGAGTTTTCCAGGCACACGGCTCTCCAGTATTCCTATTCCGTGACCCGCTTATTTATAGGCTTACCAGCATGTATGGCATCATGGCAAGTGCGGCAAACCATTAAGGTTTTCCGCTTGCGGGCGGACATAATTTGCATCCAGAGCGGTTTTTCCTTCCTACCTTTGACGAGGAGGTCTTTGAGAGCGCGAATGTGGTGAACTTCAATATCACCATTAGCGCCACAGACCTCGCATTCGTCTGCTGAGAGCCGTTTTATCAATTCATTTCTGAATGCAGGCTTTCGCAATTTTGGCAAGTCTAGAATGGTCGCTTTGGGATTGCGTTTCAGTTGCAGACCACCAAAACGAGTCACTAGTGGTTTCAAGCCTTCCCTGGGGACGATAATTTCAACACATTTTCTTAGCCCATGCGGAAGTTTGACCGTTTTCTGGTACTTTTCGCAGATTTTCGCCACGCTAGTTTTATATTTACAAGCGAGAGTTTTCATCAGCGAACTCCACATAATCCATCTGACTTTTTCAAGCCAGGCGATGTTTAGGGCAAGACTGTAGTATTGTACGTATCCTCTATATTCTGACTGGTAGATATTGACAATCGAAAAATCGTCATCATTAATCAGTTCAGTCCGATGAATGGGTTTACCATTTTTCATGTAGAGGGCGCACTTTTCTTCTACAAAACGTGCTGGAATTCGTAGTCCAATAATTCCATTGAGTGAGCGTCTACCAGAGGTGTGCTTACTGTCAGAGTATTGAACGACGATTTCGTATCCTAGGAAGTTTGCCGCCCCGGTTTTGGCATTGGTAATTAAGGTCTTTTCTGGTGATAGTTCCAGCTTCAAATTCTCGGCTAGGAATGTCCTCAGTTTTTCCTTGATTTCCTTTGCCTCTGCAACTGACCCGATGAAGCCAAGTAGAAAATCGTCCGCATATCGTACGTAAGACAATCTTCTATACTCAGGGTCACGGACATCTTTAGAAGGCATTTTCTGGTATTGAATTTCCAGAGCACGCGCTCTTTGTGTTTGTCCGGTTTTCCTAAAGTACCAAGCGAGTTTCTGGAGTTTTGAATACTCCGGATTCTCTGCCCTTCTTTGACCGAGTGTGTATTCTGGGATGAGGATTTGTTCGACAAATTTATCCAATTTATCAAGGTAAATGTTAGCGAGAATAGGTGAAACAATCGCGCCTTGTGGCGCTCCACTCAAGGTAGAGTGATAGTTCCACGAGTCGCAGTAACCTGCCTTGAGTAAATTTTCAATCAGCCTGAGAAAGCGGTTATCTTTGATTTTATCGCCCAGAATTGACATCAAGATTTTATGGTCTATATTGTCAAAGCAACCGCGAATATCTCCTTCGATAAACCACTTGGTTCCCTGCCAAGTGCGGTCTATTACAGTTAGAGCCGTATGGCATCCGCGCTCAGGTCTAAAACCGTGACTGCTGTCAGAAAATTGGGGTTCGTAGTATGCTGATAAAATCAAGCGTATTACCTCCTGAGCCAATTTGTCTGTCCAAGTAGGAATACCCAGTGGTCGAGTTTTACCATTCTTTTTGGGAATGTTGATTCGTCGCACTGGTGTCCATCGAAAACGTTCGTAACGAATGTCTTCTATCAGACTTTCAATCTTTTTCCTGGACATACCGTCAACAGTCTCCTCAGTACCTCCTGGCGTCATTGCCCCATTATTTTTGTAGATGCGGCTATAGGCAAGGAGGTAAAGATTGGGATTGAATAGTTGTCTATAGACATCATCCAGAGGTAACTCACGATAGCCTCTATCTCGGATTACATTTAGAACCGTTTCGGCGTTCCGCATCCCGCGTACCTCATGGTTAAAATGTGAGGAATACCTGTTTTCCTTCGCCATGTGGACGGCTTTCCCGCCCTCGGACTACTATGAAAACTCTGTAGTCATAGGACTCGCGTCCCTTAGACCATCCCGCGCTTTATCAACTCGATACGTCATAGTGTGATTTAGGTGTCCCATTCATTCTTTAAGCCGTCTCATCGATGGCTGACATCGTTTGAAGAAGTTGCGTGGTTCCAATGTTTATAACTACGCACAAACGATTATTCCTGTTAGGTGTTGTAGGAATAGGCAATCGCCTATGCCGTCAGAATTGGGCTTAAGGTAGTTTAACCTTCACCATGTCACACAAGTCTTGCCGAGCTATGGTTTGAACACCTTCTCTCCATCTTCGGCTTTACCAACATGCTGTTGTCCCCTTTGTCTTTCGACTCTAGGTGGGTTGGTTGACTTAGAGACATTCTTCTTACTCTCTCCCAACTGAGTTGGGGATACCGCGTTGACTGTCGCGGCGCACACAGCGTGCAATATCCGTGTCTAGCACGAATTTTGCCTTGCTTTGAATACAGTTTTTAATCTGTTTTATCGCATCGTGGCTTGACCTCCCTGGTCGAAAACCATAGGAATTTGGTTCAAAGACCGCCTCCCATTCTGGTTCAAGCGCAGCTTTTACTACGGCTTGTAGTGCGCGGTCGTACATTGTGGGTATTCCAAGGGGGCGTTTTTCGTCTCTACCGGGCTTGGGTATCCATACTCTACGAGTAGGTTTGGATTTGCCAGTGAGTTTTAACTCCCCAACCAATTCAATACGCGCGAATGGGGACAGGGATTTAACCCCATCCACTCCTGCGGTCTTTTTTCCTTGGTTTTCGACTGTGACCCGTCGTACCGCTAACACTTTATTAGACCAAGACCTCATCAGTGTCTTCTGGAGTTTGCGGACTCGCTTGACATCACCACGGCGGGAAGCAGCGCGGCATTTTTCGGGGGAAACTTCCCCCGAAAAGATGCCTTATAGATGCGTTTTTGCAACTTGAAGACGTACCGCTCGGCTCGTCGCCAGTCGATATCCTTCCATCCCTCAGTATTCATGTTTGAATCTGAATTAGGCTTATGCATAGCTACTGTTACCTCTAGCTTTCCCACACTGCGGCTCACGTCTGCTTATCCCGGTAATTACACCATCCCTTTTCAGGCATTACCCGTTAATTCGGGTTAGGCGTTAGCTTCTTGAACCATCCCGTCCCTTTGTTGCTTATGGTTTGACACCTACCCGTTACCATAGTCGGGAGCAGACAAAAGGGTTATTTCGTTCCCACAATCCATTGGTTGAGTCCTTAGGGTGTGTCTATCCACCGAGGTTGTAGGAGGTGCGCTATCTCGGTACCTGAAACCTGATAGTCCTTACCTTTATCGGCTATTTCCGACCCAAGAGGTAGACTATAGTCTACAAGCTTATATCCCTTGGTTCCGAGTGACGATGGTTAAACGACACTTTGCCTGCTCTACCCATAGACTCTTGCTCGCAGTAGACGCTTTCAGCTATTACCGTCTGTTCCTGCTTTCACCCCCGCTTTACACCGTTGATAGTCAGTCTCAGGTGTAGGGGCTACCAGCCGTCTGGTAGTCTGTGTGCTTTTAATCCCGCACCAGGACAGTAGGACTTGGTGTATTTTAGATTGGGTTATAATTTAAGTTGGTTGGACATTAAATATTTCCCCGTTCCTCTAGCTGTTTTGGCTTATGGCTGGGCTAGATTTCTTCACCTACATGGACAGTGAGTTGTCATTGGTTGAGGACGAAAGTGCGAACTCTACCCTAGAATTGGGTTACTCAACCATTGCCAGCCGTCCTCTCCTTTCGGATTTAGGCTGAACGAATCGCACCAAGTTCCTCAGAGTCCCTGAGTACTATACTTTGAATAGCTTCTGCTGCTCTGTCCCTGATTGTTTTTGCTGCCGCTATGTCGGCGTGATCGATGTGACCACAATTTGTACAGATGAAGCGTTCTTTATCACGATTCAGTTTGTCAACATGACCACAGTTCCGACACTCTTGCGAGGAATATCGCGGATTAACTTTAACTACAATCTTTCCTTGCTTCGCAGCCAGATACTCGATTTTTGAAGTTAATTCCGTCCATCCGGCATCTGAGATAGAGCTATTTAATGCCTTTTTTCTTGATTGACCATTTTTTAAGAATCGTCCAGTTTTTTCATCGACTTTTACTTTACACCGTCGTAACATACCAGCAACGTTTAAATCCTCCAACCCAATAGCGTCTACATTGCGAGATACTATTTTGTTAGCGACATCCCACTGGTATGCTTGACGTTTATCAGCTACCTTCTTGTGAAGTCTTCCTACTATTTGTGCTGCCTTTTTACGGTTAAGGCTCCCCTTCTTTTTCCGATTAACCCGACGTTGCCTAATTTTTAAAGTACGTCTGGTTTTTTTGTTGGTAGCAAACTTAGGGTTGTTAATCTGATGTCTATCAGAAAGGTGGACAAGTTTAGTTAAACCCAAGTCGCAACCGATAACTGTTTTAACTTCAGTTAAAGGCATGGAAACGTAATCGGGTACAGATTTATCCTGAATCTGGACTGACACATACCAGCCATCTTGACGCCTTCTAACAGTTGCCGCTTTGATAGTAAATCCGGCTGGAATCGCTCTAGAGTTGTGAAATCTCATCCACCCAACTTTAGGTAGATAGATTTTATTATCTTGAATTTTAATGCCAACAGCAAATGTAAAAGACGTAAAGTTAGACCTATTCTTAAACTTTGGAAAGCCTCTGCCTTCAAAAAAGTTTTTGTAAGCTGCATCTAATCGTTTAACGTTTTGCTGTAGCACAGTAGAGTCAATTTCACCGAACCACGGTCGAGATTTCTTTAACTGTGGCAACGCTGTTATCTGGATATCACCAGCACTACGACGCGGATTTTTTAGATTACCATCCTTGTCAGTCTTGGAGTCTTTCCACGGCTCACCTGTAGCACCATTTTTGCTAACAAAACAAGTTATGCCGACCGCCTCAGCCTTAGTTCTAATATCACAGTATTCTCCTTGGATAAACGAGGAGTGATACTGATTGATTCTATCCGCTAAACTCCAGTTGTAGCTAGACCGCAGCATACTTAGCCAGTTTTCCATTTCATTTGACTGAGTATCATTAGGACGCAGCTTGTACGCATAGTTTGTCAGCAACTAGTAATCACCTCCCTTGCCGTTTTAGATGTCACTGTTATGGTAACATATAGGAAACGAATAGGAAACAAAAATGAAGACTGAATACATCAGAATTAAAACGACTCTTCGCAGATTCAATAAGTTAAAATTATTGGCTGAAGAGAGAGAGAAGTCGATGACACAACTTATAGAAGATTGGATCGATACTTTACCTGTACCGAAAAAACAAAACAGCACTCAGTCCTAAAGGACTTCAACCCGTTTTCATCTCTTGCCTGAAGTACGAAACTAGGACACTAGCGTGTCCTGTTTCTCAAGAGTTTTCAACGGGATTCATTATAATTGCGGCTGAAACACCAGCACAATTAGAAAATAATGTCAAGATAGCGCGTACTTTTCAGCCCCTGACAAATAAGGAACTAGCAGCGATCGAACAACGCACTGCTGGTATTTGGGAAGATAGCACATTCTTCCGTGCTTGGACTTAGTATCTCAGCCATAGCTTTCGTAGTGATTGCCTCAATCGATTGAGTAGAAGTGACTACACTCTTGGAGAGTCGCTGAAAATTTCCCACACTCCTCCTCCAAAAAACTTTTCAGTATCTGACCCAGTATTGCAATCCCCTGCTCAATCGCTTCTGGTGGTTGAGAAAAGTTCAAGCGCATTGCCGAATACCCTTGTCCTGGAAAAAATACGGCTCCATTAGCAACAAGCACCTTTTGGAAGAGGGCTTCTCGACAAATTGCCTGAATAGGTAAGTAGTCTGGAAGATGCGTCCAAAGAAATAACCCCCCTTTGGGAACTGTCCAGGTAATTTCGTCAGGAAAGTAGCGTTCTAGAGCTTGCAACATGGCATTGCGACCCTGTAGATTACTGCTGCGTAAGCGATTGAGGTGACGGCGGTGGTGTCCTGATGCTAAAAATTCACTGACGATCGCCTGAGAGACTGTCGCAACGTGCAGATCGTGCAGCGTTTTCTGCTTAAGCAACTGCTGATAATCTGAACCAGTAACTACCATGTAACCCACTCTTAGCCCAGGTAACAAAGCTTTCGAGAACGTACCTACGTAAATAACTAAGTTGTGGCGATCGATGGCTTTGATGGGAGGCGGTACGGTTTCAAAGTTTAATCCTTCATAGGCGTTATCTTCCAAAATCGGGCACTCATATTGTTCTGCCAATGCAAGTAACTGTTGGCGATGGGTACTATTCGTGGTGATACCTGTTGGGTTGTGTAAAGTACTGATGGTGTAGATTAATTTCGGTCGGTGGCTTTTGAGATATTGTTCCAGCAACTCCAGATTCATTCCCGCCGCAGTCATCGGAATTCCAATCACCTTGGCTCCCAAGTTTTCTAGAATACCTAGTGCGCCGTGATATGTAGGTGTTTCCACTATCGCCCAATCGCCAGACTGAAGGTAATGCTGCATAGCAAGTGATAAGGCTTGCTCTGAACCACTGGTGATGATTAAGTCTGACGGTGAAATCTCTAATCCTTGCTGTAATGCCATTTGAGCAATCTGCTGCCGGAGTTGCAGTTGCCCTTGAGGAAAGTCGTATCGAAATAGAGTATCTTGCGAATTGGCGATCGCCCGCTTAGCAATTCGTTGGAGATTCTCCAAGCCTGGAGTTACTGGAAAACCAGAACTGAAGTCAATCATCCCTGGCTGATGTTGCGCCTGAATAGAGTTCGTGAATTGCTCGAAAAATGAACTTTTTCCTTCTGCAATGATTACGGTTTGGTCTGGTGCAAAAGTTGATCGCAAGGTAAAGCCGGAAATGGCTACATGGTTGACAAAGTATCCAGACCCAAGGCGTGCATGAATCAGCCCATCAGCTTCCAAAACGCTGTATGCCTCAATCACCGTCAACTTGTTGACTTGCAGACTTTGTGACAATACCCGAATCGATGGCAGTCGTTGTCCAGCAGACAGTTTACCAGATTTAATCAGACGGCTCAAGTAGTTGCGGATTTGGAGATAAATTGGATTGGGTGAGTGTCTATCTAAAAAAATATTCACCATAAAACGAGTGGAAGCCCCTGGATTCTGCGTGTTGCACTACAGGAAATATAAAAGATTTTTCACAGCTAGACTAGTACAGTTAGGCAAAGTTTAACTAGAACAGTTGGAATTGTGACAACTGTACCGCTACAAAATCGACAAATCTGTACCTTCTGGCGATGCGGTTACTGAGTAATTCTAGAAAGTAGCGATCGCCAGGACTTTTTCGATGAAAATACTTAATGGTATGAAACCAGAAATGCTGGGGCTATGCTACGGCTTTTTAGGTGTCCTTGGTTTTAGTCTGACACTACCAGCAACCCGCGCGGCTGTTTCTACTCTTGATCCGACAATAGTTGGACTAGGGCGTGCTATCGTTGCATCTGTCTTAGCAATGACCGTTTTATGGGCAACTCATCAGCCAATACCAGTACGCAAACATTGGGGAAGCCTACTTATTGTTGCTGCTGGTGTGATTTTCGGTTTCCCATTGCTGTCAGCCTGGGCAATGCAGCAACTACCAGCAGCACATGGCGCAGTTGTCACAGGACTTATCCCCCTAGCAACCGCGATTATTGCCACAATGCGAATGGGAGAACGTCCTTCGCTAAAGTTTTGGATTGCTAGTATTGTTGGTAGTACGACAATTGTTTTGTTTGCGAACTGCGAGGGTGCTGGACATATACAGCCAGCAGATATAGCTTTGTTGGGTGCAGTGGTTGCAGCTGCGTTCGGCTATGCAGAAGGTGGACAGTTAGCCCGGATTCTAGGAGGATGGCAGGTTATCTGCTGGGCGTTGGTATTGGCGGCGCCAATTCTAGTTTTTCCGGTAGCGATCGCCGCCTTACAGCATGGACTCGTCGCTTCCCCAACTGCTTGGTTAGGCTTCGCCTACGTCAGCATCATCAGTCAGTTCCTCGCGTTTTTTGCCTGGTATCATGGAATGAGCATTGCAGGCATTGCAAGAGTCAGTCAGTTACAGCTTTTGCAGCCCTTTTTGACGATTTTATTTTCTGTACTGTTACTAGGTGAGACAATCACACCACTCATGCTAGGGGCTGCCTGTATTGTCATTACTAGCGTTGCATTAAGCAAATAGCCGTTAATTGTACGTTGCAAATAAAATAGTTCTTTATGTATAGTTTCTATAATTTTGCAAATCTGCTTCAGAAATTTGGTCGGCAAGAACCAGTACTTGACTTTCTCACTCTAGGTTCAATTGCATGCGGATTTACCCCATAATATTTAGCTGCTGATGACATGTCAATTGTTAATAAACTCTCATTTCTTAATTCTTGTATGATTGCAGGTCTATATGGCTTGATATCTAGAACCTTAATAATTTCCAACGCAACTGCCTTAGCTAATAAAGGTGGAACAGAATTTCCTATTTGTCGAAATCCATGCCATTTTGTCGCATGAAATCTAAACCAATCTGGATAAGAATGTAACCGTGCAGCTTCGCGTACAGTGATACATCTTGGGGTAAATGGGTGGATGGGTCTGGGAGAAGTAAAAGCTCCTCTATTACTAGGAGTTCCGGCTCTGAGTGTATTGCAGATTCCTTCAGGATCTAGTTTATAGAAACGGCTTATTGGTTCCGTTTTACCATGTGGAGTAGACTCAAATCTTTTAATAGATTCTAAAGTATGCTCTGTTCTTAAACTTGAGGTGAGCATTCTAGAGTTATATCTACGTTCATATGAATAGTCGTTATCTATGGAACAAAGACCATGAAGTTGCATCCCGTAATCACTTTGCCTACCAAAATCAGCCACCACCCAATCTTGTTTATATAGTTCTATATAATTTTCAACTTCCGGAAGATCTTTTATTGCATCCCAAACTGTGGGACTTAATTGAAGTTCATTAGTAAAACCAGATTTTTTTTGTTTTGCAGGTTTAGTAATTGGATCTGGATAATTTGGCAACTTTACATCAGAACGGCATCCTAGCAAAAACAATCTCTCTCGATTCTGTGGTACTCCGTATTCAGCAGCATTTAATACTTTGTACTCTTTACATACTTTGTAACCTTTTTCCTCAAACTGATTGATAATTTCTGTGAGGAAGGTTCTATGATTCCCTAAAGTTATTCCTTTGACATTTTCAAAAACAAAAAACTTCGGCTGCAACTCTAAAACCAAGCGAATGTAATGAAAGACAAGAGAATTTCGCGGGTCGTCAAAAGAACGTTTACCTATCAATGAAAAACCTTGACATGGAGGTCCGCCAAACACAACATCAATTTCTCTATCACCAATAGATGAAGAACTTCTAATTTCTTGTCCTGTCGTATCCACAACACTTTTACATAAAATACTCCAACTCGGAAAATTAAATTTATGTATTGCACAATGAATCGGATCAATTTCAACAGATGCTAGCACGTCAAACCCTGCTTGCTCAAAACCAAGAGTCATGCCACCAGCACCAGCAAATAAGTCAACAGCTATAGGTCTTTCTTGCTTATGACTGTAAATCATTTCTACTATCTAAGGTCTTACGGTAATTTGATAATAAACCACATGCGATCGCACTCTTGACTTTGAGATCGCACTTTCATATTATTCTGTGAGGTGTTTGTTTGTCCCTGGAAACTAAGCAGAATGGCAAAGCTACCGGATGAAACCCTAACTTCCTGCGGATATGCTAAATTTACTGTATCAAACCATCGTTCAAGCCCAAGCTGCCTGCGATGCTTCAGTAGCAAGTGTTCGAGAAGCCAAAAGGGACTTTGACTTTTGACTTTTGACTTTTGACTTTTGACAGGCGTGCGAAGCGACTGACCTCTTATGACTCAGCCCAAAAAAATTCCTGACCCGGAGAAAGTTAAGCGCACTGTTGAGCAGTTGCGCGAAAGTAACCGACAACTTGAGCTTGTTACTATGGCACTCGATGAATTAATTGCTAGGGTAGATACCGATCTTCGTCGCCAGCGCCGAACTCGTCTTCAGGGTAACCTGTCAAAATAATTCGTAATTGATAATGACGCTCGTGCCTCGCTAACGCTGACGCACGAGCGTCATTACGAATTACGAATTATTCGGTCACCACAGCATTTGTAAAATTTCTTTAGCAGCCCGATCGCATACTCCCACTTCACCTATATACTGCCGCATTTCCTGATAATCTGCCTTCATTTGCTGTTGGCGCTCGTGATTCAGCAATAATTCCAGCGCCGCTTGGGTAATATTTTCTGGCGTTGCTTGTTCTTGTAAAAATTCTGGTACAATCTGTTTCATCACTACTAAATTTGCCGGCGACGCAAAAGGTATAGAACCTTTAAGTAAACTACGAGCAATCCAGGCAGTAATTGGATGAAGTCGGTAGAGAACAACTTGCGGCACGTTCGCTAGAGCCAGTTCCAAGTTGACAGTGCCAGATTTGGTAATTGCCAGATCGGCAGCCGCAAAAACTTCCTGAGCTTGACCAGATATCACAGTCGCTCGCAGACCGTAATTTTGTATTGCTTGTTCAATTGGCTGCCGATATATTTCCATAGACAAGGGAATCCAGAAATGCACTTGGGGCAATTTCGCTTGGATAACCTGAGCAGCTTGGAACATTACTGGTAAGAGATATTTAAGTTCTTGGCGGCGAGAAGCAGGAAGAAGAGCTACACTCATTTCCTCCGCACCAATACCTAATTTAGTTCGCGCTGTTTCCCGACTGGGAAATTTTTGCATTGTATCCACTAAAGGATGCCCTACCCAGGTTACTGAGGCTCCTTTGTCTTGAAAGTAACGAGCTTCCTCTGGGAAGATTGCTAACAGCTTATCTGTGATGCCAACGATCAGGTTAGTATTACGTGAATTTACTGACCATACCCACTCCTGTGGTGCTATGTAATATACTACAGGAACTTGTGGCAGATTTCGACGGATATAGCTGCCAATAGCAAGATTTGGTCCCATATAATCAATCAGCACCACCAAATCAGGAGGCTGTTGTTTGAGATAGGCGATCGCCTGTCGTTGAATCTGAAGTGTTGGCAAGATATAAGGCAGCGATTCTAGAATACCTATAGAGCCAATCCCACTAGTATTTGCTAATAAGGTAACTCCAACGCTAGCCATTTTTTCGCCACCCAGCGCTACAATCTCTAATTCCAAACTAGCTTTATAGGCTTGACGCTTCAGAGCAGCAATCAACAGCGACCCCTGCAAATCGCCAGCCACTTCGCCAGTGCTGATAAATATTCGCATTTGTTAATTAGGGAGTGGGGAAGAGACGGGACAGCGGAACGTCTGTACGGAAGTGGGGGGCAAATAAATTAAAAATTAAAAATTAAAAATTAAAAATTAAAAATTAAAAATTTTTTAATGAGTGCATTTTTAATTTTTAATTCTTGTACTCCCTCATCTTCCCGATCTGATCAGGGAATCACTCATCTCTAACAACGGCTTTCCCTTTACCAGGAATCAAACCGCGCCTTCCTGGCATTTGGGAAAGTAGTAGGAATCGACGTAGTTGCTGTAACTGTTCGGTATCTCCTAGCAGTTCTAGTTGTTCCAAGGCTTCTTTAAACGTTAAGTTAGAACGGTAGAGAATGCGAAAGGCTTTTTTCAGCAAAAGCAAGTTAGCTGAATCTAGACCAGATCTTTTGAGTCCCACAAGATTGAGCGATCGCACTCGCGCTGGATTTCCTTCTACCAGCATATACGGAGGTACATCCCGATCGATGCGAGCCATACCTCCGATCATCGCCAACCTACCAATATGTACAAATTGATGGACACCCAAAACCCCACCAAGCCTTGCTGTTGACTCTATGTGGACATGACCCGCTAGCGCCACAGAGTTGGGAATCACCACACAATCTTCTATTACACAGTTATGCGCCACATGGACATAAGCCATCAGTAAGTTGCCATTGCCAATTACCGTTGCTTCACCTGCACCAGTGGCGCGGTTTATGGTTACGTACTCGCGAATTATGTTGTTGTCTCCAATTTTAACCCAGCTGGGTTCTCCCACAAATTTGAGATCTTGGGGTTCCATGCCGATAGCGGCACCCGGAAAAATCTGATTTCGCGCCCCAATTTCCAGAGGTCCTTCTAGCACTACATGAGCGCCAATTACATTTTCAGGACCTACTTTCACATGCCTTCCAATCACAGCATAAGCACCAACTTGCACTGTATGGTGGAGTTCCGCATTCGGATGAATTACAGCAGTTGGATGAATAAGAGTCTTCAATGGTGCATCTCCAGAAGAGTTAGCGTGCTGAGAGTTTTAGTATTCAGTAGCCGAAAGTTTCGGGTTAGCTTTCTTATGTGTGAGGGCGGCGAGAATCGAGAATTTACACTATGCTGTTGTGGCTTATTTATTTTACTGATATCCTTTTTCGGGGTTCAGTAAAGGTACAGGCGGGTGCCCTTACTACTCAGCAAATTTTTATTTTGCCACGGAAAACATCAGTTCGCCTTCAGCAGCGAGTTGACCGTCAACTTCGGCACGACCGTGCATCTTACCGAAACGACGTTGTTTCACCCACAACAGTTCCAAGGTCATTACTAATTGATCTCCTGGTACAACTTCGCGGCGAAAGCGGGTTTTATCGATCCCAGCAAATAGGAAGAGTCCGCCTTCAAATTCTGGCAATTGAGTCATGACGATTCCGCCGACTTGTGCCATTGCTTCTACAATTAGTACTCCCGGCATAATCGGACGCCCTGGGAAATGCCCTTGAAAATGGGGTTCGTTAAATGTAACGTTTTTAACGCCAACAGCTTGTTTCCCTGGCACGTATTCAATAATCCTGTCTACAAGCGCAAAAGGGTAGCGGTGAGGTAGCAGTTTTTGAATTTCTTCTACTGAGAAAATAACTTTCCGATCAGATTTGTCAGTGGTGGCAAAATCTTGCTGATTTTGGGTAGATGCTGCTGCTGGAACATTGATGGTATTCGCTTCGCTGAGGATTGACATTGACACTCTGTGAATGTGTGAATTTTGGATTGATTAGAGGTTGTTAGTTGGTAGTTGGTAGTTGTTAGTTGGTAGTTGTTAGTTGGTAGTTGGTAGTTGTTTTTTACTACTAACCACTAACCACTAACCACTAACCACTAACCACTAACTACTACCAATTCCCAAATTTTTTGCGCCAGTTGAATGTGTAAATTATGACTGGCTTTATACGCCAAGAAGTGAGCGCAGGGGAAAGTTCCTAGTAAGCTCAAATCTCCTACTAAATCCAATATCTTATGACGTACTGGCTCATTTGCAAATCTTAATGGCGGATTTAGCCAGCCTAATGGTCCACAAACGAGAGCATTATCTAAGCTTCCACCTTTGATTAACCCCAACTGCTGTAGTTGTTCAATTTGATCCATTAAACCAAAAGTACGGGCTGGAGCAATTTCGGTAGCAAAGCAGGCGTCGGCTGTTTCTCCAACGGATGTCGGCGACCAACTGTGCCATTGGTTACCAATCGCAGGCGGGTCGAAGTCAATGCCGTAGGTAAAGCGGGTTTGGGCTGCAGGCATTGCACAGGCAAAGGCATCACCCTGACGCACCCAAATCGGGTGGTGTATCAGTGGTTGCTGTTGTTCGTAAGTATTGGTTTGTGCTACTAAGCCAACTTGGGTGATGCTTTGGGCCCAAACCATCGCCGAACCATCTAAAAGTGGCACTTCTGGACCGTCAATTTCAATCCGGGCATTATCCACACCCATACAAACAAGGGCTGCCAATAAATGCTCCACTGTCCGGACGCACACCTCGGCTTTACCTAACTGAGTTGAGAGAACAGTTTGACTAACCGCTGCCAATTGCGCTGGAATTACCGGATTGTCCGGCAAATCTACCCGCACAAAGTAGCGCCCCGATCCCGACGAAGCTGGTAGTATCCGTACACAGGTAGTCAAACCGCTATGGAGTCCTATTCCTGTTTGGGTAATTTCTGCGGCTATTGAGTGCTGTTGCATATATTATCATGGGGCATGGGGCATAGGGCATAGGGCATAGGGTATGGCTCAAACGCTTCTTGGAACAGTATTGGGACAAAGGCAAAAATTAGCAACTCACTCAGGAAACATATTTGTCCTTAATCATTAGTTATTAGTTATCAGGATAATGATAAATCACCAATGCCCCATGCCCCATGCCCCATGCCCCATGCCCGATAACTTAAAACCTTTCGCCAATACCAAAATTGATCCGGCTACCACCGTCGTCATTGAAACCGTAGTCAATGCGAATTGGTCCTAGTGGGGATTGCACCCGCACCCCAATACCGTAGCCGTAGCCAGTACCGTTTTTGTTCAGCAACACAGATGGCGTAGTACTAGTTCCCAAGTCAGAACCGAAATCAAAAAATACTGCGCCGCTAACTACTGAGAAAACTGGGAATCGATACTCAAGAGATGTCTGTACGAAACTGCGTCCACTAGCTAATTGTCCTTCGTCATAGCCCCGGACTGAGTTACTACCACCCAGAGAAAAGGCTTCATAGGGTGGCAAATCACCAAGTACGCTTCCTCCTTGAACGTTAAAAGCAATGGTTTCTGGTTTTTTGCTAAATTTCAGCAATTTTAAGGGGACATATCGACTGTAGCTACCCCTTACCCTAGTAAGCAGAATGTTGCCCAGTCCAAGCGGCACCGACTGATCTAGCCCAAAGCGAAGGAAAGACCCACTAGTGGGTACGAGGGGATTATTCCGGCGATCGCGTGCCACCCCCAATTGTAGTAGCAGCAAATCGTCTTCACCGGTCCCAGATTGACTCAAGTTAAGTACCGTAGGTGGATCTGTTGTGTTCTCTAACCTTCCCAACCTTCTAATATTGCCATCGGCATCCGTAATCGAAACTCGTTGATACTGCAAACCTGCTGTTGCTACCCATTCAGAGTTCTCAAAGGGATTTTTTGACAAGGGACGGGTAAAGTTGACACCACCACCTAAACGCACAACGCGAGGGCGATCGGTTTGATCGCCCGGATTTTCTTTTCTAAAGGTTTTGGGATCGTAGGTTACAACGTTCTGTTTTGGACCCTCAAAAATCAACGAAATCGATTGACGGCGGAAAACATCGGCTGTGTAGGAAGTCCGATAGGGGTCTCCGGCTATCCAAGGGTCTGTAAAGCGGAGATCGTACAGCAATTCCCGCACTCCCAGCTGGATCTCCGCGCCTAATCTTTGGTTTCTGCCGTTCAGGTTTTGCTGCTGATAGCTAACGGTACCAAATAGACCACTAGAAGAACTAATACCTGCCCCTGCTGCTATAGAACCACTGTTGCGCTCAACTACATTTAGTACAACATCAACTTTGGTAGGGTCTGTACCAGGGTCAAGGGACACATTCACATCTTCAAACAGCCCAAGTCCGTATACCCGTTGCAAGTCTTTTTGTACCGTGTTGCGATTAAAGACTTTTCCGGGCTTCAATTGCAGTTCTCGGGTAATGATATAGGGTTGTGTCCGACCTCGAATCGGCTGTCCCTTTGAGTTTGTTTCCGAACCTTGTTTATTGCGGAACCGAACTCGAACATTTTCCACCACCCCTTCTACCACTTGTAGGGTGACTACTCCATTTTCAGATACTTGCGGCGCTCCAACCACGTTTGCTAAAACATAACCTTGGTCTTGATAGCGCTTAGTTAACTGCTTAATACCCTCCTGCAACTCCCGCAAGTTAAGTATCCTGCCGTACTGGTTGCGAAAGATTTCATCTACAGTGTTGGGCGGTATGACAGAGGCAACATTTGTACCAGAATTTGCCTGCACTTGCACTTTACTCAAGGTAGGGTTAGGTCGAACAACGAAGCTTACCCGCACGCCTAAAGGAGTGTCTTCTGGTACTGCTTGAACATTGGAGAAGAACCCAGTGGCAAAGATGGAGTTAATATCTTCTTGTAGCTGGGAACGGGTTGTGGTTCGTCCTGGTTGGGTGCGAATCACTTTGTAAATTTGGTTTTCCAGATCCGGTGATAGAAGTCCTGTTTCGGCTCTTACTGTTACTTCAGAAACCAGCACACGAGTTTCATTTGCTTCTGGGGCAAGGTCAGTGCCGTTATTATTTGGAGTTGTTGGCAGTGTCGGTTGAGGAGACTGGTTGGGATTGGGCTGAATCGGAGTGTTTGGGGGAGGTTGGGGTATTTGTTGTTGCGTGTTTGGCTGCTGCTGGTTAGGATTGGGTTGAATCGGAGTGTTTGCGGGAGGTTGGGGTATTTGTTGTTGCGTATTTGGCTTCGGCTGATTGGGATTCCCAGGAATTAGGTTTGGCGTTTGTTGTTGCGTATTCGGAAAAGGTTGGTTGGAATCCCCTGGAATCGGAGCTTGGTTTGGCGTTTGTAGCGTATTCGGCGGCGGAATGTCTGGAACAGGGGTTGATTGCTGTCCGTTTTGTGCTGTCTTGATCGTGGTGGAGGATGGTAATATGGCTTCTGGCTTCGTTACCGATGCGACAACTTTCTGCTCCTGAAAAGTGGGTGATGTGAAAGCCTCTGTTTTTTCTTTTGCTTTGTTGAAGGTTTGTGCATTTGTACTCAGCACTCCGCCCAGTGGGGCGGCAAGATGCCCCTGATTGCTGGGTGATGTTAAAACCTCCGTTTTTTCTTTTGCTTTGTTAAAGGTTTGTGCATTTATACTCAATACTCCGCCCAGGGGGGCGGCAAGATGCCCCTGATTTGTGGATAATCTGAAAACCTCGACTTTTGAATTCTTGAGGTTTTGTGCATTTGCACTCAGCGAGTCGCCCAGCGGGGCTGCTATCGCCACCACTGTAAATAAGACGGGGGATAGGCGCATTTTATTTGGATTTTTCTTCACGTCCGCACACCATCAAAAGGTAGTATTAGTCTTTAGAAAGCATTCAGCTGATAGCTGATAGCTGATAGCTGATAGCTGACAAAGGACAATCCACACGAGTTTAGTTGATTTTTGCCCACTTACTTGTTAGTGTTTACTGCTTTTAGCACTCTTTGTAAAACCTCCTGGTAGGCGTGCTCTACATTTCCTAAATCCTTGCGGAAGCGGTCTTTATCTAATACCCGGCGATCGGGGTCGCTGACAACTGATGTGTCCCACAAACGGCAGGTGTCAGGGCTAATTTCATCTGCCAAGAGCAACTCCTGTTGTGCGTCCAAGCCGAATTCTAGTTTGAAGTCCACTAGGGTAATGCTGCACCGCTGGAAAAATTCGCTGAGAAAATTGTTGATTCTTAATGCTAGATGGGTAATTGTGTCAACTTGTTCCGGAGTAGCTAGTTCAAGCAAATAGAGGCGATCGCGTGTCAACAAAGGATCTCCTAAAGAGTCATTTTTATAATAAAACTCTACCAACGGCTGTTCCAGCACAGTGCCTAGTGCCATGCCTGTTTGTTGACAGAGACTACCGGCGGCTATGTTCCTGATCACCACTTCCAATGGCAAAATCTTCACTGCCCTCACCCGCATTTGATTCGGGGCTGGGTTGTCAATATAGTGAGTTTTGATACCATGCGCCTCTAATTCTTTAAATAGCTTACTGGAAATGCTACAATTAATTATTCCTTTCCCCAAAATATTGCCACGCTTTTGAGCGTTAAAGGCAGTCGCATCATCTTTGAACTCAGCCAATAAAATTTCTGATTGCTCAGTTGTGTATAAAATCTTCGCTTTGCCTTCGTATAATTTTGAATTGACTGACATAGTCGTGGGTAAAATTGTAGGCGATGGTTAGCTTTTATGCTTTCAAGCTTAACCATTTTATCTTTAGTCATTAGTTATTAATAGGGGCGGGTTTAATTTATATAAGCTGTGAGCAGATCCGAAATCTTGTTAAAATCGCCCCGAGATTAATCAAGTATTTCTACTGTAGACTCTGAGTTGTACTTTTGTTTACATTGAATTGTAATAATTTTTAGCTGAATAAAATGCTAATCTTTCAGAAATAAAGTATGCTAGTATATATTAATACCTATTATTTACTTAGATGTTGGTAGTGAAGTTAAATAAAATGAACATTTAATAAATTATTAAATAAACAACTAGCTTTGAGGAAAATAAATTAAGGGTTGCTAGTCGTTCAGCTTCAAATTTGAAAAGACAAGGTTTAAAAAACTAATGGAGAAAACAATAGTGAACAAAGATGATTTTCTCTATCCTCGTGGTCGCTACTACGGTCAGGTCAAGCCAGAAAACTTAGTTTTTAACGCTAATTTGCAGGAATTTGCCCAACGAATAGGATACATCTGTGGTCTAGAAACATCTGGCAAAATAAGTCCAGAGGAAGCTTACGAACAAATAAGATCTCTTTGGAAACAGTTGAAACATGCGAAAAAAGAGTTGGGAATAGGTGAAAATCCCTTCAGTAATGACGATGGAAAAGTAGAAGACTCTTGATTGCTAATTGTTAATTGCTAATTGTTAATTGTTAATTGTTAATTGTTAATTGTTAATTGCTAACGGTAGAACTAACAACCAACAACTAACAACCAACAACTAACAACCAACAACCAACAACTAACAACCAACAACTAACAACTAACAACCAACAACTAACAACTAACAACCAACAACTAACAACCAACAATTCCCAAATTAAATTATGCAACACCTGCCAACTGTTGAGAATAGATTACCTTTTGATAGTAGGTTTGTAACTGGTGTGTAGCGGCTGCCCATCCCCAGCGTTCTGCTTCCCAACGGGCATTTTGACGGATAACTTCTCTTTCTTGCTTCTGTTGTAGGAGACGAACAGTCGCGGCGATCGCACTTTGAATATCTGCTTCTGGCTCAAAAAGATATCCATTGACTCCATCTGTGACAATATCAGGAATACCACCGGAACGGGCTGCTACTACCGGGCATCCTGCTGCCATCGCCTCCAGTAGCACTAATCCTAGCGTTTCTGTACGGGAAGGAAACATAAAGGCATCGGCGGAAGCAAAAGCAGAAGATAATTCTCTCCCAGAGAGATAGCCGAAAAAGTGGGTGTTTGTGCCGACGAAGTGTTTTTCTAGTGCTGGGCGGTGAGGACCATCTCCCACTAATGCCAATCTAGCATCAGGTATTGCTTCTAAAATTGGTTTGATGCGCTCAATTTCTTTTTCGGCGGAGAGACGTCCGACATATAGTAGCAAGTGGCTATCAGGGTGATTCTGTGACAGACGCGATCGCATTTCTTTGGATGCAAACTCAGGATGAAATGTTTCTGTATCTACTCCTCGTTGCCACAAATCCACTCTTTCAATACCGTGTCCCCTCAGTTCCTCCATCATCACCGTAGAGGTACACAAATTCAAGATCGCTTGGTTGTGACCTGCCTTCAGCAATTCCCATAGTAAACCTTCTAGTATCCCCAAGCCGTAATGTTGAAGATATTGAGGTAGATGGGTATGGTAAGACGCTACTAAGGGAATATTAAGGACTTTGCCATAGAATATACCAGCTAACCCCAAAACTGCTGGATTTACCACATGAATAATATCCGGCTTAAACTCTTCTAAAGCGTTACCAATTGCTGGGTGGGGTAATGCCAGTTTTAACTCGGGATACAGTGGTAGGGGAAAACCAGAGACACCATAAATTTTCGCTCCTTTGTATTCAACAATACCACCGTCAGGGGCAATTACCAGCACTTGGTTGCCATGTCGCTGTAAATGGTCAACGGTATGACGCAGGCGCGTCACAATCCCATCAACCTTGGGCAAAAATGTTTCGGTAAATAGGGCAATTCGCATAATTAGTCATTAGTAAAAATAATTCGTAATTGATAATTCGTAATTCGTAATTATTCCCCGATGTATTTATGACGCTGTTGGTCAATTCATATGGGGTCATACCCCCCATCTCTGGTTCCCAGGCAGGAGCCTGGGAATGCAGTAAGGGGAGGGCTGCTGCCTCTGGTAAATTTCAGGAGGCAGAGCCGGACATGACTGCTTTCCTACGCTCTGCCGAACGAGTTAGGATGTGGGGTTTCACCCGACATTAATTCGCCAACAACATCATTGATGCGTGGGCTTGTACATAAAGATGCTCCACATTGTTTACAAGTTCATAATTAAAATTAGGGGCTTGTACCCTCAATTACGAATTACGAATTACGAATTACGAATTATGATTGTTGACTATCTCCGCCAAGTGACTTTAGGCAGAATTTGGTTGTTATCAACTCGGTTCTGGTACTTAACGGCAAAGTTTAAGAGAGAATCGAGTAGAGAATCAGAGAGATAATGAGGCTGCAAGCCAAGATCCAGCAATTTAGTGTTTTTGGCGTTGTAGTAATGTTCTTCTTTCTCAATCCTGGGGTTATCTAGGTGGTTTATTTCTACATTTAGGCCCATCGCGGTTGCGGATTTCTTCACCAAAATTGCCAAGTCGCCGACACTGAAGTGTTCGGTAAATTGGTTAAATACACGAAATTCACCTGATTGGGCTGGATTAGCTAGAGCTATTTCCACACATCTTACTGTATCCCTAATATCCAAGAATCCACGAGTTTGCCCTCCTTTACCGTAAACGGTGAGGGGATGCCCGATCGCTGCTTGAATACAGAAGCGGTTTAGCGCCGTACCAAAAACTCCATCGTAATCAAGGCGGTTAATCAACAATTCGTCCATCCCTGTTTCTTCAGTTAAGACGCCGTAAACTACACCTTGATTTAAGTCTGTTGCCCTTAATCCCCAAATCCGGCAAGCAAAGTGGATATTATGGCTATCATGAACTTTGCTTAAATGATACATACTGCCCGGTTGCTTTGGATAGGGCAGCGTATCCTTCCGTCCATTATGTTCAATGGTAATGTACCCTTCTTCGATATCAATGTTAGGTGTACCGTATTCGCCCATTGTTCCCAGCTTTACTAAGTGACAGTCTGGGAAGTCTTCCCGCATTGCATACAGCAAATTTAAGGTCCCGACTACGTTATTCACCTGGGTCAAAACCGCGTGTTCGCGGTCAATCATCGAAAAAGGCGCCGAACGCTGTTCGCCAAAATGCACAATGGCTTCTGGCTCAAATTGGTGCAATGCTTTTTTGAGAAACTCATAATTAGTAATATCACCAATCAACAAGTCGATAGATTTACCAGTCAAATCGTGCCAGCGCTGGAGGCGTTGTTGAATTGACGCGATGGGGGTGAGAGTTTCGACGCCCAGTTCGTTATCCCAGTGTCGCCGCACCAAACTATCTAAAATCCCAACTTCATAACCTCGATTAGAAAGGTAAAGCGCGGTTGCCCAACCGCAATAACCGTCACCGCCAATAACCAGGACTTTCATTTTCACTAGCTTTTACTCGCTGATAGCTAAATCTATCAGGTTTGTGTCACCTCTCAACTATCTTAGTTAAGACTTATTAGTTATGAGTTCTCTGACGGACTCCTCAGTTTCACCGATCAAAAGCAGAGCATAAATTCTTCGTCCCAAACCACACGTTTTAATCAAGCCAGCAGTAGGCAGCTAAATCGTATCTAAATTTACAGATTTTCCTTTATTTGCCTGACGATCGTGAGTAATGTAAAGAAAAGTTACGATAATGACGTTAAAGCGTCTGGCGGGATTGACAACTAAAAAAGAAGCCGATATCGTGAGATACATACCCGGGTAAGACTGTTAAAGAGTTATATGCAAGCTAAGCAAAAGGTTACTTTGTATTTGTCGCCGGAACTGCACAAGAGGTTGAAGATTCGTTCAGCAATTGATTCCCAGCCGATGTCGGACTTAGCCGAACGTGCTTTGGGGTTCTACTTGGCTAACTCGGAATTAATTGAAGAAGTGGAATCTTCTATAGGAAGAACTCATAGAGTTTATTCTTGTCCAAATTGTGAGAGTTCATTAGTATTGCGTGATGGGGACTTGCTTACCTTGGGCAATCAACCAGGACTCATTGGAAGCGAACATCTACCCATCGACGATATGGAACGGGATGAAACTAAGCAGAAGGGTGAGGAAGAGTTAGTTCCTTGCTAAATCGGAATTATGAATTATGTTTTCATAATTCCCTAATCTTTGCCGAGCCAAAATCGATGTCTGTACTGTCTGTATAAGGTCTCAAGTAGGTCGATGTATGAAAGAAGAGCTCAATATCCTCGTTCAAGCTCAATACCCTCTAATCTACCTTGTGACCTCGGAGGAAGAGCGGGCTGAGCAGGCGATCTTTGGAATTGCTCAAACATCAAAGCCACCAAGGCGAGTATATGTTTGGACAGTAACTCACGGCATAGTGGAGTATGGTCAACCCCGGAACGTCACTCAAAACAACACGCTTTCTCCAGAAGCGGCAATTGATTGGATAATTCGGCAGAAAGAACCAAGTATATTTATTCTTAAAGATTTACATCCTTTTATTGATGGTCCGGCGACCACAAGGTCTTTACGAGATGCGATCGCCAGCTTCAAAGGCATGCAGAAAAACATAGTTTTGATGTCGCCGATGCAGCAAGTACCCATTGAACTGGAAAAAGAAGTTGTTGTTCTCGACTTTCCGCTGCCAGATATGGGTGAGTTGAATAAAGTTTTGACACACCATATAGAGCAAAACCGTGGGCGGCGTCTCTCAACAGATGCGCGAGAAAAGCTTCTTAGAGGAGCCTTGGGTTTAACTAAGGATGAAGCTGAGAAAGTCTACCGTAAGGCACAGGTAACTAAAGGGCGTCTGACGGAAGATGAAGTTGATATAGTATTATCTGAGAAGAAACAGCTCATTCGGCGCAATGGTATACTAGAGTACATGGAAGAAGATGCTACCATTGATGCTGTGGGCGGCTTGGAAGAATTAAAGAAATGGCTGAAGCAACGCTCCAATGCTTTTACTGAAAGGGCGCGGGAGTATGGGTTGCCGCAACCAAAAGGAATGCTGATCCTAGGGGTACCGGGTTGTGGAAAGTCTTTAATCGCCAAAACAACCTCTCGACTGTGGAGTTTACCACTGTTGCGGTTGGATATGGGGCGGGTATATGACGGTTCCATGGTAGGACGTTCGGAAGCAAATTTACGCAATGCCCTGAAAACAGCAGAATCTATTTCTCCAGCAATTCTGTTTATCGATGAGTTAGATAAATCCTTTGCTGGGAGCAATGGTTCCGGTGATTCGGATGGAGGGACTTCAAGCAGGATATTCGGATCTTTCCTCACCTGGATGCAAGAAAAGAAATCACCGGTGTTTGTGATGGCAACTGCCAACCGAGTTGAACGCTTACCTGGGGAATTCTTGAGGAAAGGTCGCTTTGATGAAATATTCTTTGTAGACCTGCCGACTCCCGAAGAACGCCAACATATTTTCAATATTCATCTGACCAAACGCCGTGAAGACATAACGAGATTTGATCTCGAACAACTGGCTAAAATGTCAGATGGGTTTTCTGGGGCGGAAATAGAACAGGCGATCGTTGCGGCAATGTACGAAGCTTTTGCCCAAGATCGAGAGTTCACCCAGTTAGATATTATTGCTGCAATTAAAGCGACACTACCGCTGTCTCGCACGATGCAAGAACAAGTAACTGCATTGAGAGACTGGGCTAGACAGCGTGCTAGACCTGCAGCATCCTCCGTTGCTGAATATCAGCGAATGGAGTTTTAAAAGCTTTCCCCTGCTACTACAGGGGGAAAGGCTAGCGCTAAACGCTAGCAGTTAAAAAAAACCGCGTACAGTATACGCGGTCCCTGAAACAAACCGTTGTCCTTTTCTCAATCTTCTCTTTTGGAGGAACCCAAATGTCTCATTTTAGCACTCTGCGTACCAAAATCACCGATGCTGAAATCCTCAAGTCTTCTCTCCGTGACCTGGGTATCACAGTGAAGACCGAAGCTGATGTACGTGGCTACAACGGTCAGCGCCTTCGTTCTGACATTGTTGCAGTTTTAGAAGGCGAATATGACCTGGGTTGGTCTCGCAACAGCGATGGTTCTTTCGACCTCATCGCTGACCTGTGGGGCGTTGCTAAGAAGCACAACCAGACCGAGTTGATCAACTCAATCAACCAGAAGTATGCTGTTAACAAGACCTTGACCGAAGTCAAGCAGCGCGGTCTGCAAAACGCCAACGTTAAGTTGGTATTGCAATAGTAATCTCTCTGCGCGTTCCCAAAGCTGCACGGGTTAACCAAGTCATTAGCGGTTAACCCGCTTTTTTCAGCATTCGACTAGAATTATTTCCAGTCCTTTTTCTGTTAGTTGGGGCGAATGACCGTTCGCCCCAACTTTTTTTGGTTTATGGGGATCAATTTAATTAGCCCCATATGAATTTAACATTTTTTAGCCTACAGAAACCCGGTTTCTTTAACAATACCTTCGCCAATTTCTGAAAAGCCCCACAGACTAGAAGTCTGGGGCTACACGTACAAAGCCCACCAACGCGAGTCTGGAATCCTTGCAGCCCACGGAGGTGGGCTTTGTTTGTATAGCCCCACTCTTCTAGAGTGAGGGCATAGGAGCGAAGGTATTGTTTAAGAAACCGGGTTTCTTCTTGGCATTTTGAACCACGTCCATCTGCGGTTAAAATCTAAAATGGTATAAGTAATGATATGTCTGTGATTTCTTCTGTCACTGTCACTGTTCCGGCTACGACTGCTAACCTGGGACCGGGTTTTGATTGTATCGGTGCAGCTTTAACACTGTACAACGAGTTTAAGTTTACTCGCCTCGAATCTTCCGTTGGAGGGTTGACAATTTATGTCACTGGTGCAGAGGCGGAACGTGTGAACACTGATGAGAGTAATTTGCTCTATCAAGCGTTTATGAAGTTATATCAACACCTTGATGTGGCACCGCCGCCTGTGAAAATAGAGATTGGGCTGGGTGTGCCTTTGGCAAGGGGTTTAGGTAGTTCTGCAACGGCTATTGTCGGTGGGTTGGTGGGTGCAAATTTGCTCTGCGGTGAAGCTTTGAGTCAGTTGCAGGTGATGGAGTTGGCGATCGCTTTGGAAGGACACCCGGATAATGTGGTGCCGGCGTTGTTGGGGGGATGTCGGTTGGCGGCGACGGGGTTAGAAAACGAACCGCTAAGTAGAGACGCGATAAATCGCGTCTGCCAAGATTGGGAGGTTTGTGAGGTTCCTTGGTGTGGGGATGTTGTGCCGGTGGTGGCGATTCCGGATTTTGAGCTTTCAACTCAGGAGGCGCGGCGGGTTTTGCCTACTGAGGTGAGTCGTGGGGATGCGATTTTCAATACGGCGCATTTGGGGTTGTTGTTGCGTGGGTTGGAAACTGGTAAGGGAGATTGGTTGAGGGCTGGTTTGCAAGATCGGTTGCATCAGCCTTACCGGAAAGGGTTGATTCCTGGTTTTGATGCTGTACTTGCTGCGGCTGTTGCTGCTGGTGCTTATGGCATGGTGATTAGTGGGGCAGGACCAACGTTGTTGGCTTTAACGGATACGGTACACTCTGATGCTGTGGCGGCGGCGATGGCTGCGGCTTGGAAGGATTTGGGAGTTGTAGCTGTTGTGCGATCGCTTTGTGTTGATGATCGAGGGGCGAGAAGTGTTACGGAGTAGGGGAATGGGTAATGGGTAATTGGTAATTAGTTCCGTGTTTAACGAACTTGGAAAATCAGGAGCCTTAAATAACCATGACTAGAGTAGTATCTGTACCCAAAAGTGATGATGTTAGATGTGAAGCGATTCAAGCATTGGTTGAACGTTTGGGAATTGGTAAGGCTGCGTTTTTTATCCGTGAAACGATGTCGCAGCCGGTTGATTATATCAAGGTGAAAGAGCAACTGTTTGGAAATATGACGGTTGCGGACATTTGCAGCGAAATTGAACGCCTTGGGAGCAAAGCCTAGCTTCGTAATTGCTACTGAAGTTAGCTTTACTCAATAACAGGCTTACTTTGTGAATAAGTCCTTGCTCTCAGCCATTTCTGCCTTTCTTGATAACTCATCTCAGTTTTGTAACCAACCCTAACCTGCTCAGGAGTTAATTCTCCTTGGGCAGGCATAGGTACTTGTTTGTCTTTCGCAGAAGTCTCTTGCTCCTGCAATGGTAAATTGAAAGGCATAACCATCTTCTCCTGGGGCGATTGTAACCCACCCTAGAGGTTCCATTTTAATTATATCTCTATAGTAGGGGATGGCATCCTCAACAGAGTCAAGAGAAATCAGAGCACCATTCTCCTCTGGAGTACAAAATTCTAACCCAGCTTGGATAGCGTACCAGAGGAGCCATTTTCCTATAGGCTCTACCAACTTTCTGTTTCTGGGCATAGATTCTAGGTGTAAGACCTCCAGCAAGTATGGGGTATCATCCTCAGATAAGTAAACAGCATATCTAATCAAACCTAAGATAAAACCTTGAGAAGAGAGCTTGATAATTTTTTGGTACTCAAAATTTGTTTTGCTCCAAATTTCTCTCCAACTAAAAGTCCAGTTATCAGGCATATCTTCTGCTGTCGCAGGCTCTACGATAGCCTCCACTGGTTCTTGCGTCATTGTTCTAACAGAAACTATATAAACTCCTATTGAGTACATTCGTTCTTCACCTAAAATCACAAAAGGGAGTAATTTTTAGACTCAAAACTGCGATCGGTAAACAGGTAATTGTAGTGAGATTGATTAACATATAGTGCATATAGTCTAAAAATCCAGTGTAGCGATCGCATCCTCTTTCCGATCAGCATTGGTTGACAGCATTAAAAGTTCAGAGTAGAGATCGCCGTGCCAAGAAAAATCTACAGCCGATTGTTGAAGCGCAACGTATTTATCGACTGGCAAATGGTGATTTGGTGGTGAGTCGAGAATGTCCTTAAAAGATTTTGACTTTCATCTTGCAGTGCAATGCAATGCAAGGCATACTAAGGAAAGAGCTTTGATCTGCATCTAACCCACATTCCGCACGTCACTTTGTAGTAAGTACAGTAGTACAAGAAACTTTCAAGATCGGGTGATAGCAGTGAGTATAAATACTAAAAACAGTCTGTGGATTGACGTTGACTAGCAACGGGAAAGCCGTAAGATCAGCGTGTAAGTTTTGTGTTGCACTAAAATAAGAGAGCGATCGCGCTTGTCTAAAGCTACTACGTAACAGTATATTTGGTTAAGAAAAAAGACATTCAGCAAGTAGAAGCTGTTGCTCGTGAATTCAACATGACAGAAGAAGAGAGAAGAGAATTCGGCGATTATTTGGAAGATGAGAAAGCCGTTGGCTACGGTGGTACAAAAAATGAACGTGGAGACTTTAGCTATCAAGAACTTAGACAAAAAGCTCAGATTTTTTTAGATTTATAAAAATCAAGCTAAATGTGAAAATATGATAATAAATCTAGTTAAGAATATAACCCAACCTAGTGATTTAGAGCAGCTTATCGAAATAATTAGTGGAGTAATTGGAGAAATCTGCTGGAAAGCAAGCTTAAGCTACGGAGATGAATTAACTCTTCATATTGGAGCAAGAATTGCTTACTCACAAAAATCGATGGCAGGTAAGGAAAAAGGAGCGTGGATATTAGGTACACGGGCAACGCAATGGCGGCTTGACGGACCAAGTGAAACCCTGGTTTCTGCCAACGACGACCCAGAAATTATCAGACAGAAAGTTAATGCTATTAAAGACAGTACTATCGCTGGAATTGAGACTGAGTACTGCAATCTTGCTCTGACAGTAACTTTTAGTAATGGATGTAAGTTAATACTGCTACCAAATAGTGATGACGATGTTGACTTACCTTACTGGGAAATGTTTACTCCGCATCAAATGGTTCTTAAGGTTGGTCCTGGTGGAAGGTGGTCTTATATCAGTTCAAATAGCAGAGCAAATATGTACTAGCAGGTTGGGTTAAACGTAGACGCTGCGGAATGTATGTTAAAAGTCAATAGGGAATGATTCGGAAATATGCGATCGGACATCAAAAAATGTAACGATACCAGTGCTGAGAGGTTATTAGTGTGCGATCGCACATTCCAAACTCACTACTCCCCACTTATTTTTGCTGACATACCTTCAATTAGCACTCGCCTAAGTTCTGCATTGGTTTCTAATAAAAGCCACTGGGAA
The DNA here is from genome assembly GCA_965249805.1 of Stigonema sp. GTDB lineage: Bacteria > Cyanobacteriota > Cyanobacteriia > Cyanobacteriales > Nostocaceae > Stigonema. The sequence continues at coordinate 68,088 of CBDFMX010000002.1, read as the reverse complement.
CACCACTGGTGAGGCGGCAATTGACCATATTTTTCTGGTAACCTTATCCTATGGTAGGCGTAGAGGCTAAAACAGTCACCTCACCTTCAGCTAAGGTAGGGAACAGGGAACAGGGAACAGGGAACAGGGAACCGGGAACCGGGAACATTAAAATATGTTTCTTCCATATATCACGCTTCGGGCTACGCCGCTAGGCGCGAGGCTCATATCTTGCATCTACGTTCTTGTCCGCCAAGAAATAAATTCTGGGGCTAAGAGCTAAAGTCTGCAAAAGCCTCCTAGGTAAGGTTTTCAGTCCGGTTTAACGGAGTTGAGCTATCAGCCTTGAACTTCAGTTCAAGGCGCTGTATGGGCGAGGTGCAAGATGTCAGTCACTTTACATTAGTTACTATAAGTTACTGGTTGAAAAAGTAAAGTAAGTAACTTAAAGTAAGTAGCACACCCAAAGAAATTAACTAACTATGCCCTTGTTTAAGGAATCTGCGGTTTGCCCGATAGGAACCCTGTTAAACTTGCTGAGCGGACCTTGGACTTTCTACCTTCTTTGGATTTTGCGTAATAATGGACCTACGCGCTTTGGTGTTCTAAAACGCCAAATTGAAGGGATATCGTCGAAAGTTCTGACTGAAAGACTACGGATGCTTGAAGAGGCAGAGGTAGTTTACAGCACCTATGAGCCAACAATACCGCCGCAAGTAACCTACGGACTGACGGAACGAGCAAAGGAGGATTTGATCGTAGTTCTAGATCAACTTGATGCGATCGCCCACAAGTGGTACGCACAGGAAAATGGAGAGAATCTCAACCAACGAGTGCAGATCCAATGAGCAAAACATTACTCATTTCTACATCTATAGAGCAAAAACAAGCAATCAAGAACGGTAAGCATGCCCTAGTCATTGGTGGCAGTATAGCAGGTCTGCTGGCAGCAAGAGTGTTAATTAACCACTTTGAGCGGGTGACGATTGTTGAGCGCGATCGCTTACCAGAACAGCCGACGCCGCGTCAGGGAGTCCCCCAATCTAGCCATGTCCATGTGCTGCTTACCCAAGGACAGCGGATTTTGTCACAGCTTTTTCCGGGTCTAGAAGCTGAATTGACTGCGGCTGGTGCGCCTAGTGTAGACTGGATTGCAGATTGGTTAACGCTTGGTGTTTGGGGTTGGGCACCCCGCTTCCCTTCAGGCTTGGTTGGTCACGCCTGTAGCCGCTACCTACTAGAGTGGATGCTTTACCGTCGTCTAGCTGCCTACGACAACCTACAATTTTTGGCAGCAACTCAGGTAACGGAATTGTTGACTGACAGTGTTGATTCTCCCCTGGCTAAAGCCGAGGGGATTCATTAAACGGTCGCTCTGAGCAGAGGTGGCTTACTCGCCACGTGCCACAGTCGTAGTTTAATCGGTGCAAGCAAAGCACTCATACTCAAGGCATCTTTTGGGGGGAAGCTTCCCCCCAAAAATGCCGCACTCCACTAAGCTCTAAGCTCAGCTTTATGCATACTTTCTTCAACATGTTCGCGGCTGCATTACAGTCCGCGTTGATGTACAGATTCTTAGCGCCGCTGCGATATAATCCGCGCTTTACTCTTTTTCCAGATGGCTTGTAACCTATGGGTTTTTCACCAATTTTCGGTAACTCATCGCCATCCAAAAAACTTGCTTTAGAGGTGTACGCCTCCTCAGTTTCTACAAAATTTATTCCATATATTTCGCACAATTGCGCTATTCGGTCTTTCAATCTAGCTGTTGGAATTTGGACAAAAGATTGATTGTTAACTTTGCTCATATTTGAGCGCTGTTTCTGTCCATCATTCCAGCCAAAAACAACTGTGCCGATGTTGTTTTCAATGCAATGGCTAATTACTAATCTTGCTGCCTTGTTAACCGCGTCCCGTACCTGTCGGTTACGCTTTTCAGTAATAGCTGCTAGCCTATTGCTCCAAAATCCTTCGGGCTTTCCTTCCTTAATAGTAGATATTTGTTTGTTATACCAGCGATTCAAAGACTTTAGATGCAGCCCGTCAACAATGAAGGATGTACCAATATTTGATACGCAAGTCAGCCAGTTATCTCGTCCATGATCGATGCCCAGAGCCTTTGAATTATCTAGGTTTAGCTTAACAGTCGGAACAGATTTGTAGGCGTATGCCGCATAAAAGCAACCATTCCTCGGAATAATTGAAAGCTCTACTATTTGTTCAGGACGAATACCTGTAGGAGCAGGGATAAGAAGCTCTGAAACTCCTTCCTCCAACGTCAACCCTTTCCCTAAAGGAATCCTAACAAAAGGAATTTCTAAATCAAAAGTTAGGGCTTGACTTGGATAAGTACAAGGATACAATCCACCCTTTTTACGGAAGTGAGGCGGTCTAGGTTCTTTTTTTAACTTTCCCTCTTTCCACAATTCAATAAGTTCCTTATATCCTTTAAAAGCTTCTGCAACCGACTTTAAAGTTTGTTGGGCAACCTGAGAATATAACATTTCATAGTTCCATTCATCTTTTAGATTGCCTGCCATCGCTTCGTATGGGACATTAAGCCTGTTACCTGGATGGGTCATCTCATGTGTTCGTCTAACAAAATAGATGGCTTGGTTGTATAAGCTGTTTGAGCGTTTGCAAATGAACTCCAGAACATTATTCTCGAATGTTGGTAAATTGATTTTAATTAATTTTGTCTGAACAATTACGTCTTCCACTTGATTCCTTTTACTGCTATAACCATAGTAGCGTCAATGTACGGAATTTGTACGGAATTATGAAGACAAAAAGATTTGATTTTCGTGTAACGGAGCGTAGATATGATAAGTTGACCTTATTAGCCGCACAAAAGGAAAGGTCAGTAGCAAGTTTGTTTGATGAATGGATCGATAATTTGCCTGATCCGAAAAAACAAAACGGCACTCAGTCCTAAAGGACTTCATACCGCTTTCATCCTCCTGCCTGAAGTACAGATGTATCCGACTGAGTCGGATACATCTTCAGGAGTTTTCATCGGGTTTCCTTATAAATCCAGAGTGACAGGGGTACGGTTGCGCAATCTGGAAGTGACCCAGTCAGAAGAGTTAGCCGCCGATCTCGTTGTGGATGCCACAGGTCGCAATTCCTCTATGCCCAAGTGGTTAGTCGCCCTAGGCTATCAACCTCCAAGAGAAACTGTCATTGACTCTTTTTTGGGTTACGCCAGCCGTTGGTATCAGCGCCCAGAGGGTTTTCAGGCAGACTGGCAGGGGCTGACGGTGATGTTCAAGCCCCCGGATCATCCGCGCGGTGGCGTACTTTATCCGGTGGAAGGTAACCGTTGGGCGCTCACTTTGGCGGGTATAGGTCGGGACTATCCGCCTAACGATGAAGCTGGCTTTCTTTCCTTTGCTCGTGATTTGCGGAGTCCCGTGATTTACGAAGCAATCAAAGATGCCCAACCCCTCTCCCCAGTCTACAGTTATCGGGGGACAGAAAATCGTTTGTATCACTACGAGCAGCTGTCCAAACTACCCTCGGGATTGGTAGTGTTGGGGGATGCGGCATGTGCTTTCAATCCCGTCTATGGTCAAGGCATGACTGTTGCCGCCTTAGGAGCATTAACCCTGGATGAATGCCTGCATCAGCAATTGGGAGGTGAAAAAGGCAGCTTAAAGGGTCTGACGCAGCGGTTTCAGAAGCGACTGGCGAAAGTGAACGCTAACTCCTGGCTAATGGCGACGGGGGAGGATTTGCGCTGGCCAAATACGGAAGGAGGGCAATCAGACAGGATGTCCCAACTTATGCAGCGCTATATAGATCGGGTGCTAATACTTTCGTTAGACCATCGTGAGATCTACCAGACCTTTGGGGAAGTAGTTCATATGCTCAAAGATCCCACAGCGCTTTTCCAAGCTGGTATCCTCTCACAAGTTCTATGGCAGGCTATGGTCAGAATTTTTAATGGTGGTGTTGCAGAGGGTTCGTTTAAAACAGACAGATATCAAGACAAAAATTACACCTGATATTAGTCATTAGGGAACTCCAACAAATAAATTATCCAATATTGTGGGGTGGGCTTCTAGCCCGCCCAGTTCATAGGACGGGCTTCTAGCCCATCCCACAAGAAATAGTTGGATAATTTATTCTTTAGAAGTCCCTTAATATACTTCCTGCAAACGAAAATTTAATCGCAATACGGTTCAGTAGTTGTTTACAAGAGCGCTCTACAGTTAGTCTACCTAATATAGAGAGAATATACCTAGAGTTTTCGCTCTCCTGTAGGACGCTATCGGAATGCTTGAGGCTTTACATCAACAGCGATCGCCCTTAATTGCGTCCTTTACATCACCATTATCGGGTAGACCGTAAGGGCGGGGTTCCCCCGCCCTTACAATGTCGTCAATTCAATTAAAAGTGCAATTTTGTGAGGTGGGCAGTGCCCACCCTACGTTTTAGAAATTCTCGAAGTTGGCGATCGCATCCTTCATCTTTTGCAACACCTCATCCACCCCGATTGCTCCCAACTCTCCTGAGGCGCGAGTGCGGATACTCAGGGTGTTGGTTTCAACTTCCTTTGCTCCCACCACGATCATCACAGGGATTTTCTGTTTTTCAGCGTTGCGGATCAGCTTCGGCAGACGTTCACCACTGGTATCCACTTCAGCACGGATACTGATGGCTCTCATCTTTGCGACTACATCCTTGGCAAAATCCAGTTGTGCATCACTCACTGGTAGCAATCTCGCTTGTTCTGGCGCTAACCACAAGGGGAAATCTCCAGCATACTCCTCAATCAAAATCCCGATGAGTCGTTCGAGGGAGCCAAAAGGCGCACGGTGAATCATAACTGGGCGTTGGCGAGAGCCATCCTCAGAAACGTATTCCAACTCAAACCTTTCAGGCAAGTTGTAATCGACCTGCGCAGTTCCCAGTTGCCACTCTCGCTCTAGGGCATCCTGAAAGATAAAATCGAGTTTGGGACCGTAAAACGCCGCTTCCCCAATTCCTTCAAAGTGATCCATTCCCAGCTTTTCCACAGCCCGACGAATTGCTCCTTGGGCTTTTTCCCAAGCTTCATCTGAACCGATGTACTTATCGCTAGCTGGGTCGCGAAAACTTAATCTGGCTTTAAAGTTCTTCAGTTGCAGACTCTTAAACACCGACAAAGTCAAATCCACTACTTTGAGGAATTCGCTGTCTAACTGTTCTGGCGTCACAAATAAGTGAGAGTCATCCACTGTAAAACCTCGCACCCGCGTTAAGCCACCTAATTCTCCAGATTGCTCATAGCGATAAACAGTACCAAATTCCGCTAGTCGCATCGGTAATTCTCGGTAGGAGCGTAACTCACTCTTATATATTTGGATGTGGAAGGGACAATTCATCGGTTTGAGGACGTAGCCCACCTCATGCGCTGCTGCTTCCTCATCCTCTGCCATCAGAGGGAACATATCTTCTTTATATTTTTGCCAGTGTCCAGAGGTTTTAAATAAATCTACTCTACTGATGTGAGGCGTCACTACTGGCAAATAACCCCGTTTGAGCTGTTCCTGCTGCAGGAAGTCTTGCAAAACACTCCGCAGGACAGTTCCTTTGGGCGTCCACAAAGGTAAACCTGGTCCCACTTGGTCAGAAAATACAAACAATCCTAGTTCTTTACCTAGTTTCCGGTGATCGCGCCGCAGTGCTTCTTCTTTGCGCCGCTTGTACTCAGTCAGTTGTTCTGGCGTTTCCCAAGCGGTGGCGTAAATGCGTTGCAGTTGTGCCTTAGTTTCATCCCCACGCCAGTAAGCGCCTGCGACACTTTCTAATTCAATCGCTTTCGGGTTGAGTTCGCTGGTGTTTTCCAAATGAGGTCCCGCACACAAATCCCACCATTTTTCCCCCAAGTGGTAAATCGTAATCGGTTCCGCTTTGATATCTGTGAGGATTTCTAGCTTGTAAGGTTCGTTAATTTCCTTAATCCGGCGTTCAGCTTCGTCGCGGCTGACTTCTTCGCGAATCACTGGCAGTTTGCTATTGGTAATCTTAACCATTTCTTTATAAATGGCTTTCAGATCCTTGTCGGTAAATGGTTCTGGATTATCAAAGTCGTAGTAAAATCCGTTTTCAATCCACGGACCAATTGTGACTTGCGCTTTGGGAAACAGCTTTTGTACTGCCATCGCCATCACATGGGAAGCAGTGTGACGAATCTTTTTCAACCTTTCCGACTCGTTGGTACGCGGTAAATAGATTTTTTCTGGTTGTGCTTCAGGTTGTTCTGGCTGATTGGAAGATAAATTTGGCGACATCGGCTGTTGAACTATTGACGAAGTGATTGTAGATCGGTGATTTAGCAGTTGGACTTATCAAAAAATCCACCCTAATATTACACGGGAATCTTTTCCGGCGGATGGGATGCTTTTGCCGAACGAGTGTACTGAGTGAAGATAGAGGAAGGATCGTTACTATTTTAAAAAAATCCCTCTGGGGACTATGGACAAATACCCTAACGAATCTTTATAATAACTAAAATGTAATCTTTGTTACAATTGCTTTAAATAAAAATTAATTATGAGAAAAAATTATTATAATGTTAAGAATCTTAAATAGAGTTAAGATTAGTTAAGAAATTAGATACAAGTTTCTCATTTATGCGAGACTCGAATATACCAGAAACTGAGTTGCTCAAGACTGTTTTGCAGCCGCTATTAGAAGATTTTCAGTATTGGTTTGCCCGATCGCGTGAATTGCTGGAAAGTGAGCAAATCTCATTTATGAGTCAAGTGGAGCAATGTGACTTGCTGACAAGAGTTAAGCAAGCACAGGAGGAACTCAAAACGGCAAAGATGCTGTTTAGTGCAACTGACGCAAAAGTCGGGCTGGATATGGCAACTTTAATGCCTTGGCATCAACTAGTAACAGAATGCTGGAAAGTGGCAATGCGCTTTCGTACACGAGGAGATGTCTAAGGATTGCTGTCCCCATTGCCAATGCCTGAACTTTAGTAAGATGTTTGGACTAGCAACACAGTATACAAGTTAAATAGTACAAAACTCTTGACCTCATCTAAATTAGCAGTGCGAATGTATCTTATGCCACCTCTTTTTATCTTAGGTTAAATATTTCTTTACATCACTGTATAGGCGCATTTAAGTGTGCGTTAACCATTCAGCATCGCCTTGTGCAACTTTTAAAGTAGAAATTTGGGAAATTTGTTACCTCTGGAGGAAAAATCTATGTTACACCTACTTTACATTTTGGTTTTTACTATCCTTGCCTTTATAGCTGTTGCTAACTTAATCCGCAACCTGATCATGTTTAGTTTTGATACAGAACGGACTTATTCCCCAATGGGCAATCCTTATATCTCATCAAAAAAGCACTTCAATCCTCATCCAGAGTTGTTGGATAACTCAGGTAATTTAATTAGAGAGCCGCTGTTAGTGATGCGTTCAATCAACGTTGACGACGCCCGCGAACAACTAGATGCTCTTTATGAAGCTTCTCCAGGACATAAAAGCGATCATCATGAAGAAGGCTAAATTCGTTATTTGGTTAGTAGGGGCGAACGGCCGTTCGCCCGTACAGTAATTAGTGGTACTTTTTGACAACTAACAACTAACAACTAACAACTAACTACTAACAACATTTATGCTTCGATCACCACTCGGAGGTTTCCGCGTTTCTTAGCAACACGACAAGCAGTCGTAGTACCACTGCGCTCAAATTCCAAGTCAAGGATGGTGGGACCGACGCGCAAGTTGTGCAGTGATAAACGGTTAATCGACTCTGGCAAAGCGGGGTCGATTATTCGCAGGCAGTTGTTAGGAGCGTCAGGAACCAAGTTTACGATCATTTGTAGCAGTTGGAACACCGAACCAGTTGCCCAAGCTTGAGGGGTACAAGCAACAGGATACTGCACAGGAGCACCATCACCGTTACGCTCATAACCGCAGAAGAGTTCTGGTGGGCGATGATAAGGTTGCTGGCTGGTCATGTCGAACAACCCTCCAAATACTTCCAAGGCTTGATCGACCAGACCAAGCGATCGCAATCCCATGGCAATCAGTGAGTTATCGTGGGGCCATACAGAACCAATGTGGTAGCCCATCGGATTGTAAGCTGGTGAGAGGCTACTGAGAGTCCGAATGCCCCAACCATTAAACATATCCGGTGCTCGTAACCGCTCCGCCACACTATAAGCTTTTTCTGGTGTAAAAATTCCCAAATGCAAACAGTGACCAGGATTTGACGTAATACTGTCCATCTGTTTGCCATCTCCATCCAAAGCTAGAGCGCAGAAATCCTGATCTTCGATCCAAAAGTCCCTGTTAAAGCGAAGCTTAAGGTTTCTTGCCTCTTCAAGCCAGCGATCTGCCAAATCAAGCCGCTTTTTCATCTTAGCAATTTCTGCCAGACGCAATTTCGCGGCATAAACATAAGCTTGCACTTCACAAAGAGCAATTGCTCCGTTTGCCAGTTCTCCCTTACGGTTAACTATACAATCGCCAGAGTCTTTCCAACCTTGGTTCGCAAGACCTCGTTTGGACGTGCGGAAATAGCTGAGGTAGCCCATTTGCTTCATGTTGCGGTCAATCCACTCCATTGCCATGAGAGCATTAGGCCAAAGTTGCTCTAAGATTTCCAGATCGTGAGTCCAAGCATAGTATTCAGCGTACAGCATCAACCACAAGGGAGTGGCATCAATTGTACCGTAGTAAGGTGTGTGGGGAACTTCCTGACAACGAGCCATCTCCCCCAACCGCAATTCATGCAAAATCTTACCCGGTTCTTCTTCTCGCCACTCATCGTCAGTTTTGCCTTGATATGCTGCTAGCAGAATCAGAGTTTCCTTGGCGATTTGCGGGTTTAACATTAAGCTTTGGGAAGCTGTAATCAGTGAATCCCGCCCAAACAACGTGGAAAACCACGGCACTCCCGCAGAAACAGTCTTATGCTTACCAAAGGACTGGCGCAATAAATACATATCTTGCTCAGCCCGCTCAATAATTCGATTGAACGTACTTTTGTCTGAGCGAATTTGAGTAATTTGCTGCACCCAGTGTTGCTCTTCCATCAACTCAGCGGCTTTTGCCTGTACTAAGGTGACAGCCGCATTAACAGTGGAACTGGAATTGTTGTTTGTGAACAGATTCACTCGGTAACCCAACTTTTGAGTTTCGTGAGAAGCCAACTCTAGCTGCCAAACCGCTGTGTAACCCTTAAAATAATCTGGTTGTCGATGCTGGAATTGGATGCGGGATTCCATCAGCAAGCCATCCAAACCTTGATAAGCGAGTGTCAAGCTTTGTTCCCTATGGGCGGGTGAGTGAGTTTGTTGGGGAGACGAAAAGCTGTCACTATTCGAGGGAACTCCTTCTTCAGGCGTCGGTTCTACGAGCCGTAAAAGTCTACCTCGGTTATCCCTGCCATAGCCTCTCACTTCAAATAAATCAACAAAATCTGCATCAAAACTTAAACTTAGTTCAAAGCTGAGAGAAGTTGTGCTATAGTTGGAAATCTCTAATTCCTCAAATAGTGCTCCGTTAAGCACAAGCTCCCGCCGAATACCCACAGTATCGGCTCTAAGACGATCGTCTATTTTAGGATTGGTACACAAAACTGCTAGTGAGAAACCTTTATCAGCTGTACTGCTCAGTAGTACAGGTGAGTGTCCCTCAATTTGCAACTCTAGACGACTAAGAAATCGCGTATCACAACAAAACAGTCCCATGCTGGGGTTGCCATCGTTGATCGAACAGCCAGAAATGTTTCCTAAAGTGTCTGTAACAAAAAATAAATCATCATCTTTAACCGTAAGTGTCAGCTGCTGTCTTTCACTTATAACGCAAGGCCACTCTGGGATAGGTATTTGGTCGGCAGGAACAAAAGTTTTTCCGTCTAGAAAAATCTTGGACGGTGTCATCAGCGAGTCCGGTGTCATGAGCAAATATTCCGTGTACAGGTCTACATTTTCGTAGTTTTGTCAGCGTCAGTAGGAAACAGGACGCTCTCGAAAACTAATTTGAGCCATCTGAGCAAAAACAATAATTAATCACACACAGGTGGATTAGAGGAGATGGATAAAACCCATATCATCGAATCTTTATAAATATAGCCTTTATAAAACTTTATCAATGTGAACTGGCTCCCAAAACTTGGGATTTTTGCCTGAATTATTTGCTGCTGACCGACGAGGCGCAGCTAAGACTCAGCCACATTCTAAAAGTTGCCTTTTTACTGAGTGTAAAGCACAAATTGATACAGATTTTAATTATTATCTATAATAATTGTATTTTATTTAAATAATTTATCTAACTAAATAATATTACTTTATTTTAATTATATAGTTTTAAATTAAAAGTAAATCAAGGAAGCTCTGAGGATGAGTGAATCCGTAGCAGTACCCACCAATTACCTTGGAAGGTGGGCACTGCCCACCCTACTGATAACTGATAACTAAGTCTTTACCCTAGCACTATCCCGTAAGCCTTTTCATACTCGTCAGTCATAGACTTAACGCTGAAACGGCTAATAACGTCTTCCCGACAAATTTTCCGGTCTAGTTTGATTGCGTCTGGGATCATCTCAATCATTTTTTCTATTGAGTGGCAGACGAAACCTGTTTTTCCGTGGGCAATCACCTCCGGAACAGCACCTAATCCCATGCCAATTACAGGTGTACCCGTTGCCATTGACTCAATCATAACTAAACCAAAAGGCTCTCGCCAGCTGATGGGAAACAAAGTTACTGATGCTTCACCAAGCAGTTTCACTTTTTCTTCATGGGAAACTTCACCCAGGTATTGAATCTGTTCGCCATCAATCAGGGGTTCTACTTGTTCGCGATAATAATCCCGGTCAACAACATCAATTTTGCCAGCCATCTTCAGAGGTAAGCCAGCGCCACGAGCAATTTTAATTGCCTCCACTGGTCCTTTTTCTGGAGAAAGCCGTCCCACAAACGCTAAGTAAGCAGGTTGTATAGGTTTGGGGTACTCGGCGTAGGCGGTTGTGTCGATGCCGTTGTAGACGGTACGGATGTAGTTTAAGCCTAAGCGCGGTTCTCGTTGTGCCTCGCTAATGCTAATGAAAGGTTGCCAAGCAAAGCGCCGATACATTTTCTCGTTATCAGGTGTGAAAATGCCATGCATTGTGTGTACAGTCGGCGTTTTCACAAAACTGCTATAGGCAAGTGCAGAACAGCCTAAGTGAGAGTGAATAATATCGAAATGATGGGCGTGTTGATAAACATCAGCGAGCATCATTTGCTCATAAATGAGCGGCTCTTTGACGTTCGGGTCGAGTCGTAGAGCTTGGTTATGGACTGAATTGAGCTTTGCTTTCGTAATCGAGTCACCGGAAGCAAACAAAGTAACATCATGACCGCGCCGAACTAATTCATCTGTGAGTAGCTGGACAATTAGTTCAATACCGCCGTATCGAAAGGGAGGTACACGCTCCCATAAAGGAGAAATTTGGGCAATTCTCATGTTTCACCTGAGCTGGTAGATTTAAGCATATTAGCCCAGGAAATTTGAGGAAAATCAACCATAACTGAGAAACTAATAGTTTCAAGAAGTGTGGGCTAATATATAAGCCTTGTTTTTACTGTTGCAAGCCCTGATGCTGGAACTAAAGTCAAGTACACTTACGGATGAAGGCATTACGGAATGATTTCTTGTGCTTTTCTCTAGAAAAATTTTGTGCAATCACTTTCTACATCAAGGCTTTTTTTGAGTTTAGCCTAGCTCACAAATGGATTTATCCGAGACTTCACTGCTGTGAGCAAAAAACAATAATTTTGATATTCGTCACATAGCTTAAGAAAGTTTAAAATTCGTTGTAATGGTAATATTACATGAAATAGCTATATTTAGCAATACACTTCTATCATAAGGTAGGTAGTATTGCCAGCCCTATTTTCAGTTTATTTGTGCCTACCTACTGAGATCAAGAGGTTGAACTACCAAAATACAGAGTTAGCAACCGTCAATGTTCTCAGTTGATATTTACCATTCTTTACATATTGCAACTATCTGATTAACTTAAGATCCCGTTGTAATTTGTACAATGCATCTGTGACTAACGATCTTTTGTTTGATAGTGGCTCTTAAGGACATTGATGAGCAGCATTTCAACTTCCATGCTGAGTGATCTGCTACAGGCTCTACCCCACCTGCGGCCCCAGCTATATTTTAAGGCTTCACTAACGGCGCTTTCCCATGCGATGGAAGATCAGGTTTTGGCTGCAACTTTAGAGCAGCCATTAGTCATTGCTAGCTTCCAAAGAGAGCGATTTTACCGCCAAGAAGCTCATCGGTATGAACGACTAGCGCAGCGAAGTAATCAATTATACGTATTATCTGCACCAGAAACAGATTTCACCAACAGCTCCGAACACTACGAAAAGATAGCTTTTCATCCTGAGGATGGTTTAAGTCAAGAGTGGCATTTGGTAGTAATCGCCCAAAACTACGCCACTTGCTTGGTCTGCCGGGAAAGCCTTGGTTCACAAGCCAAAAATAAGCAACTGCCAGATCTCAGCCCAAGTGTGGATATGGATACGGCGCGAAGGTTTGAGGGAATTTGGACAGCAGAACGGGGAGTCAGTCTCAAAGTAGCCGAATTGCTATTAGACAGGATTTCGGTTTACAGACCAGAGTTGGCTCTGAAAATCAAGCAGGCACGCCGAAGGTATGGCATCGGGCGGACTAGAAGCGCCGAAGGAGCCGATATGCTGAACGAATACGCTTGCGACATCGACACTGACCCTTTTGTACAGCGCTTGGTGACTTACCTGCAAGCAAGTCAGTACAAGTTGCACAAAGCCTACCGTTCAATTGCTGCCCAAGCACGCAAAGAACGCTTGGTGAACTCAATTAGTACTGCCATCAGGCGATCGCTTAATCCCCAAGAAATTCTCAAAGTGGCGGCGCAAGAACTGGGACAAAACCTAGAGGCTTGTCGCTGTCTCATCTACCGTGCTCAAGCAACAGATGACCAAGCCATAATTGAACACGAGTTTTTGAGTCCTGGTGTTTTATCTGTTTTGGGGCAACCTTGGTCTTTGGAGAACAATCCCTTGTTTCGATCCGTAGTAGAACAGGGTGAGGGCATCTATGTTGCCGATACTCAGACTGACGGTCGCATTACCGATTCTAAACCACTTGCGGATTTGATTGGTCGGTTGAGTATTCGTTCTTGGTTGATCGAACCAGTTTTGTATCAGGGGCGATTATTGGGCATTGTCGAGTTACACTATTGCAGCGATCATCTGCACGAGTGGCAGCCTGGGGAATTTGAACTGGTGGAGGCGATCGCTACCTCTGTGGGAGTAGCTCTCATTCAAGCAGAAGCTTACGCTAACCTAGAAGACCTCAACCAGCAGCTAGAAGCTCTTGACCGCACCCGCAGCAACCTGATAGCTATTACTGGACACGAACTCCGCACCCCCCTATCCACGATTCGAGTGTGCCTGGAAAGCCTTGCCAGTGAACCGGATATGCCCTTGGAGTTGCAGGAGGTCATGCTGAGCACTGCTCTTGCTGACTCAGAACGGATGCAGAAACTCGTGCAAGATTTCCTGACTCTTTCCAACTTGGAAAGTGGGCGGGTAGAATGGCATCCAGAATCTCTCACCCTACAAGAGTCTGTGGATTTAGCACTTAGCCGCATTCGCGCCCGCGCTGCTAACCAAAAGCTGCCTAAAATCACAGCTCAAATTGCCAAGAACTTGCCTTTGGTAAGAGCTGACGGTGATTGGTTGGTGGAGGTGCTTGCCAAACTCATAGATAACGCTTGCAAATTCACACCGCCACAAGGAAAAATCACGATTAGATGTGAATACAACCGCAATCAAATGGTGGAGGTCACCATAGCTGACAACGGACGCGGTATTGAACCCAATCTTCTGGAAGTCGTTTTTGACCGTTTCTATCAAGAAGAAGGAGCTCTACGCCGTACCACTGGTGGCACTGGTCTTGGTTTAGCAATTTGCCGCCAAATTGTCAATGGCTGGGGTGGTGAGATTTGGGCAGAATCAGATGGCAAAAACCAAGGCAGTAAGTTTCACTTTACCTTGCCCAGCATTACGTACAAGAGTTAGGAGTTGGTTGATTGTTAGTTGTTAGTTGTTAGTTGTTAGTTGTTGATTGGTGTTTGGTGAGAAGTACAAACTACAACCCAACTCCAGTAGACCCTGCGCGAACGGGTGATACTCGTTCCGATGCACAAGTGCGCGACTCGTCTCCCCGAGTGAGAAGATCTCTCTTCGCCGTGAGTTACGCTCAACACTTGTGCCGGCGCTTACACTCACCAACACCCAACACCCAACACCCAACAACTAACAACCAACAACTAACAACTAACAAATGACTAAAAACTGTTACAGACTATAACACAATCGCAATATGATCCTAATTGCAGTGTTAGGATGCCGTAAAAACGTAGAGTGAAACCTTTATGGCAGAAACACTTTCAGGACAAACCCCAATATTTGGTGGCAGCACAGGCGGCTTACTGACAAAAGCTTTCGAGGAAGAAAAGTACGCTATCACTTGGACTAGCCCTAAGGAACAACCTTTTGAAATGCCTACAGGTGGCACTGCTATCATGCGGCAAGGGCAAAACTTGCTGTACTTGGCACGTAAAGAATATGGTATCTTTCTTGGCGGTCAGCAACTCCGGAAAATGAAAATCACAGACTATAAAATTTACCGGATTTATCCCAACGGAGAGATTGAGTACATCCACCCATCTGACGGTGTCTTCCCAGAAAAAGTCAACCCAGGTCGTGAGAAAGTACGTTATGTAGACCGTCGCATTGGTGCAAACCCCAGTCCGGCATCTGTCAAGTTTAGCGGTACAGCTACATACGACGCTCCATAACTAATAATAGGTAATGGGTAATGGGTAATTGGTAATAGGGTAAGAAAAATCACCTTTTTGCCAATTACCGATTACCTTTTTGCCAATTACCTATTATTAGTTATGATTTTTCCCGAATTTTCTCAATTCTCCGAATTAGCTAAAGGTGGTAACTTTGTCCCAGTGTATCAGGAATGGATAGCCGACTTGGATACACCGGTATCGGCTTGGTATAAGGTTTGCGCGGGTCAGCCCTATAGCTTTTTGTTGGAGTCGGTAGAAGGTGGGGAAAAACTGGGACGTTATAGTATGGTCGGTTGCGATCCGCTGTGGATTTTAGAAGCAAGAGGCAGCAGCACTACCCAAACACACCGCGACGGTTCGCAAGTCGTGTTTGAAGGGAACCCCTTTACAGCTTTAGCCAAATGCCTAGAACCTTATCACCCAGTAAAGTTACCCCAATTACCACCAGGAATTGGCGGTTTATTTGGGTTTTGGGGCTATGAGTTGATTAGTTGGATAGAGCCGCGTGTATCAATTTATCCACCTGATGACCGAAATATCCCTGATGGGTTGTGGATGCAGGTAGATAACCTATTGATTTTTGACCAGGTGAAGCGGAAAATTTGGGCAGTTGCCTATGCTGATTTGCGTGATGTAGAGAGAGAAGATGCAACGTCTCTAAAGGCGGCGTATCAACAAGCGTGCGCGAGCGTCACCCAGTTAGTCAGCAAGCTCTCTCTACCCTTGTCGCCGCAAAATACTGTATTGGAATGGACACCGCCAGGGAGTAGGGAAGTAGGGGGAGTAGGGGGAGTAGGGGGAGTAGGGGGAGTAGGGGGAGTAGAGGAGTATAAGAGTAACTTTACGCAAGCGGAGTTTTGTGCTAGCGTCCAAAAGGCAAAGGATTATATTAAAGCTGGAGATATTTTTCAAGTTGTTATTTCCCAGCAACTAACCACAGAATACACTGGTGACCCCTTTGCCCTTTACCGTTCTCTGCGCCAGATTAATCCTTCGCCTTACATGGCTTACTTTCACTTCGACGATTGGCAAATTATTGGTTCCAGTCCGGAAGTGATGGTGAAAGCAGAACAAGATCCAGAGGGCGGGGTGATAGCAACGGTACGCCCAATTGCTGGGACACGCCCACGAGGTAAGACGCCACAGGAAGATGCAGCGCTCGCTCTTGATTTGCTTCAAGACCCCAAGGAAATTGCTGAACACGTTATGCTCGTTGATCTAGGGCGCAATGATTTGGGGCGCGTTTGCCAAAGTGGCACGGTGAAAGTGGATGAATTAATGGTGATTGAGCGCTACTCGCATGTGATGCACATTGTGAGTAATGTTGTGGGCAAACTAGCACCAGGTAAAACGGCATGGGATTTACTCAAAGCTTCCTTCCCAGCAGGCACAGTCAGCGGCGCACCTAAGATTCGGGCGATGGAAATTATTCATGAGTTGGAGCCTTCTCGTCGTGGTGTGTACTCTGGTGTTTATGGAAATTACGATTTTGAAGGACAATTAAATTGTGCTATAGCAATTCGCACAATGGTTCTCCGGGATAATACGCTAATTGTGCAAGCAGGTGCAGGTTTAGTTGCCGATTCTGACCCTGAGAAAGAATATGAAGAAACGTTAAATAAAGCTAGAGGTCTTTTAGAAGCGATTCGCTGTTTGCGATGAACCTCTCCACGCCAGTCGCCTACGCCGGTAAACCCAGCTGCAGATCTGGCTCCCCAGCCCCTCTCCGCTTTGGAGAGGGGAGAGGATTTGCCTTAGGGACTTCCAATTAAAAAAATCTCCACTCTCGTGTAGGGTAGGGTGCGTTAGACGGAACGTCGTAACGCACCACAAGAGGCTAGGACGGTGCGTTACGCTGTCGAAGAGCGCACCCTACGAGGAGCGGATATTTTTTTATACTCGTTCCTAGACTCAGTCTAGGAACGCGATCAGAAAGGCTCTGCCTTCTGTGTGCATTCCCTACTTTCCAGCCTTTAACCATCCAAACACCTGTGCAACAGTCAGTTGTAGTTGCAAAAATTCCGGCACAGGTAATCTATCACTATCAGTCATCTCCAATGGCTGCTGTCCTGGTAGAAATACCAGCACCAAGCGTTCATCTGGATCAATTAGCCACCCTAACTGAGTACCATGTTTCAGGCAGTGGAGGATATTCCGGATAACTTTTGTTGTATTCTGTTCAGGCGAAAGAATTTCAATTGTCCAATCAGGATAAATTTCAAAGCTATTCTCTACTTCCCCATCAGCGTCAAAAGGAATCCGGTTCCAAGCAAACACAGTAACATCTGGCACAATTGACAGCCCACCAAAAGTACAGCGTAATTCTGGAAAAGCTAACGCAATCTGTTGCTCCTCGGCTACTTGATTAACTGCATCGCATAGTTTAAGCTGTAGTCGGGAGTGTTTGCCTTGTGGCATAGGTTTCTGGTATATATGACCATCGATAAATTCACTAGCAGGCTCTGTTTCTAAAAGTTTGAGGAACTCTGCTAAGGTGATAGGTTGGTGGAGTGTAGTTGTCATATGAAGCGATCGCTCGTTTTAAATCTCTGGTTCAATTCCAGCTGCTCTGAGTTTTGCTGCTAATCGTTCCGCTCGTTCTGAACCCTTGACTTGGGGGTTTGGTCTGTGTAGCTACGGTTTCAACCGCCCATTTTTTTTTAAGTTGACACCAATGGGCTTGTTCCCCCCAAGCGATCGCTTACTCTTTAAAAGAGGCAGCCACCAGCTTAAATGAACGCGCCCTAATTCCATAGGACTTAGAACTCGCTTGCGTGGGACTTATTCTCATAATTAGCGTCTTCAGTACCAAGCAGCTTGTCCCAAAACGTGAAGTACAATCCGTAGTGTACCGTATATTTACAATGATGTATTAAATGATGCCTAGAACCGATGAACCACCTTCCAAGCCACTGGGGGGTAGATGACCTCGGAAATACCTCAAATCCAAGATGAGTCAACACTGCCCATACTGTCATGGTCATAAGTAGAACAACCAAGGTGATGAAATGGATCGGAACGATGAAGATTACACCTACAAAGAAAAGTGCTTGTAAGATTGTCTCCGGCAGGTCAAACGCGAAGGAAGTCCAAGGTGTTGGCTCTCCTGAACTGTGGTGTCCATGATGCATCCATCTAAAAATTAGAGGGTGGTGAAACATCCGATGGATAAAGTAAAAGTACGTATCCTGAAGAATGAGCATCGCAACAAAGCTAACTCCTAAATACCAAAATCCATACTTATGCAGGTCAGTGTAGATGAGTGTTACTTCTAAACCGTAATTTGTGATCAGCGCTGCACAAAGAGCAAAAACCACTGCCGAGAGAACAGATAGTTCGATATCCTTTTGAACGGAAGAACCCTTCAGCGGCTTCAAACGCAAACTCCGGTTGGCGAGAGGCATCTTCAGAACTGAATAGAAAAGCAAGTATGCTCCTCCAGCAATCAGAAAGTAACGGACAAGAATAATACTGAAGAAGAAAAACCAAGAGAACCAGAATGAGTGGTTAGTCAATTTAGATTTTCCTCCTTTGAGTCAAGATAATAACCTGAGTAAGTAGGTGTAAATAATTAAACTGAAAATAACTAAAGAATAAAGTTCTAATTCTTAAACTCAGCTAACTTTACTCTTGTAAATCTTACCAAGAATTTGTCCCTTGTTATGGTTCAAATACTGACGAATTAACTGATCAATATTATATATACTTACGTGAGTTGGAAACCGATGCTCTTGTGGATACAGGCGTAACATATTTGGTGATTCCAGCAAAGCTAGTGCAGCAATTAGGCTTACGGATTCGGGGTCAACAAAAAGCCAAGTATGCTAATGGAGGTGAAGAAATGCTAAGAGTAACTGAAGCGCTGCTCATTGAATGTGTTGGTTTAAGACGACTGAAGATGCTTTGGTAATAAGTGATACAGTGCTAATTGGTCAGGTTATATTAGAGAAGTTGGATTATAAAAACCAAAGGTTAATTCCAAATCCGGCAAATCCTGATTATCCTGTTACATACATTTTTTGATCGGCACTTGTACTAACTCCAAGGGCTTAATAAATTCTTCTATATTAAAGACATTACACTCCCTTCAAGCTACCAGATGAGTAATAACGCGCATGTCAAAACAATTTTGCTTCTGGCAGCGAATCCCAGAAATACATCTCAGCTACGACTTGATGAAGAGGTAAGGGAGATTGATGAGGGATTGCGACGAGCAAATAAGCGGGAGCAGTTCAAGCTAGAGCAAAAATGGGCAGTGCGTCAACGGGATTTTTACCGAGCAATCCTAGACACTCAGCCCCAAATTGTTCACTTTTGCGGTCACGGTGCTGGAGACGATGGAAAGTCAATCAGCTTTTTAAGTGGAACGCCCATCGGATGCGATCGCACTGCGGACAATAGGAGAACGGGGAGTGACCATCACCATAAAGGGACCGAGGCAAGTTGGTAAGAGTTCACTGTTGATTCGTACAATGGAGGCGGCTGTTAACGCAGGTAAGTGCATCGCCTTCCTTGATTTCCAACTGTTTGACAAAGCAGCCCTGACGGATGCGGAACTTTTCTTTCGCCAGTTCTGCATCTGGCTAACTGATATACTGGAAATGCCAGACCGAGTTGATGAGTATTGGAATACGCCACTGGGTAACAGCCAACGTTGTACACGCTACATGCAACGCTACATCTTGAAGGAGTTAGGCAATCCCCTGGTTTTGGCAATGGATGAGGTGGATAAAGTTTTTGTTACCGACGGACGCAATGATTTCTTCGCAATGTTGCGTAGCTGGCATAACAGCCGTGCTACCACTCCCATCTGGAAGCAGCTTGATTTGACGCTAGTTACCTCTACTGAACCATATCAGCTGATTGACGACCTTAACCAATCTCCCTTCAACGTTGGGCAGGTGATTGATCTGGCAGACTTTACACCCGAACAAGTTGCTGACCTTAACCACCGTCACGGTTCACCTGTGAACAAGAGTGAGGAACGGCAATTAATAGCGTTGTTAAGTGGACATCCCTACCTAGTACGTCGGGCGCTTTACTTGATTGCTAGCCAGCGCATCTCCACGGCTGACTTGTTCGCCAATGCTACTGCTGACAATGGTCCGTTTGGAGATCATCTGCGTCATCACCTCTCGCTACTGCATAACAAAACGGAATTGATCCAATATCTACTCCAGGTTATTCGCCAGAATACCTGCTCTGACAAGCATGTTTTCTGGCGTTTACGAGGTGCGGGTTTGTTACGCGAGGAAGGACGAGTGGTTCTGCCGCGCTGTCAGCTTTACGCCAAATATTTCCGGGAGCAACTGCGTGGATAAAGCAAACATTTATACTGTTGGTGGAACTGTACAGGCTGGCCGTGGTATTTACATTTCCCGCCAAGCCGATAAGGAACTGTTGACACTGTGTCGGGAGAGAATTTTTGCATACGTCCTCACCCCGCGTCAGATGGGAAAATCCAGTCTGATGGTGCGTACTGCTGAAAAACTAGCAGAAGAAGACATTCAGTCTATCATTATTGATCTGACTCAACTGGGTGTACAGGTGACTGCTGAACAATGGTATCTGGGGTTGCTCACGATTATTGAAGGAACACTGGATTTGGATACAGATGTGGTGCAGTGGTGGCAGAAACGCACCCATCTGGGCTTCACCCAACGGCTGACTCTATTTTTTCAGAAGGTTTTACTGGTTGAGGTTAAGTCACCAGTGGTGATTTTTGTAGACGAGATTGACACTACCCTCAGCTTGAATTTTACAGATGACTTTTTTGCGGCTATTCGCTATCTCTATGTTGCTCGTTCATTGGAACAGGAATTTCAGCGTCTTTCTGTTGTCCTGATCGGGGTAGCAACTCCGGGCGATTTGATCCGCGACCCCAAGCGGACACCTTTCAATATTGGACAGCGAGTGGATCTCACAGATTTTACCTTCGAGGAAGCACGACCTTTAGCTGATGGATTGGGGCTGCCAACCGATAAAGGACAACAAGTGCTTAAGTGGGTGGTGAAGTGGACGGGGGGACACCCTTATCTGACGCAGCGCCTTTGTAGCACTATGAGGAAGCAAGGTAAGAGCAGTTGCTCAAAAGCTGATGTTGACCGCGTGGTCAGTAGTACATTCTTGGGAGCAATGAGCGAGCAAGACAATAACTTGCAGTTCGTGCGCGATATGCTGACCAAACGCGCACCAGACCCGGAAGGTGTTTTGACCACCTATCGAGAAATTCGCCGAGGTAAGCGTCCTGTTCCTAATGAAGAGCAGTCGATAGTTAAATCTCACCTGAAGCTATCGGGTGTTGTGCGTCGGGAGAACGCTGTGTTGAAGGTGCGGAATCCCATTTATCAGCAAGTTTTTGACCACAGGTGGATCAATGAACAATTGCCATTGAACTTGCGAGATTTGTGGGAGCGCCTCAAACCTACACTTCCCTATTTTGGAGGATTTTTGGTGATTTCGGTTTCGATGGGGGTGCTGACATGGTATGCTTTCGACCGCGCAGATGAGGCACAAAAGGGGAAAGAAAATGCACAGTTCATTGCCCACAGTGCCAATTCAGAAGCAATTTTTGCCTCCCATCTAGAGATAGAGGCGCTCAGAGAAGGTATCAAGACAGGGAAACAACTGAAACAGGTGCAAAAACTCAAACAGGCAGGCTGGGTAGAAGCCGACACCCAGATGCGAGTTGAGACGGCGCTGCACCAACTGGTTTACGAGGTAAGAGAGTATAACCGTTTGGAAGGGCATAGTGATGGAGTTTGGGGCGTAGCTTGGTCCCCGGATGGTCAGACTATCGCCTCTGCCAGTCGGGACAAAACGGTGAAACTGTGGCAGCGCGATGGCACTTTGCTCACCACCCTCTCCGGGCATACTGATGCAGTATATGGCGTAGCTTGGTCCCCGGATGGTCAGACTATCGCCTCTGCCAGTCGGGACAAAACGGTGAAACTGTGGCAGCGCAATGGCACTTTGCTCACCACCCTCTCCGGGCATACTGATGCGGTATATGGCGTAGCTTGGTCCCCGGATGGTCAGACTATCGCCTCTGCCAGTCGGGACAAAACGGTGAAACTGTGGCAGCGTGATGGCACTTTGCTCACCACCCTCTCCGAGCATAGTGATGGGGTCTTTGGCGTAGCTTGGTCCCCGGATGGTCAGACTATCGCCTCTGCCAGTCGGGACAAAACGGTGAAACTGTGGCAGCGTGATGGCACTTTGCTCACCACCCTCTCCGAGCATAGTGATGGGGTATTTGGCGTCGCTTGGTCCCCAGATGGTCAGACTATCGCCTCTGCCAGTTGGGACAAAACGGTGAAACTGTGGCAGCGCGATGGCACTTTGCTGACTACCCTCTCCGGGCATAGTGCTCAGGTAAATGGCGTCGCTTGGTCCCCGGATGGTCAGACCATCGCCTCTGCCAGTCGGGACAAAACAGTGAAACTGTGGCAGCGCGATGGCACTTTGCTCACTACCCTCTCCGGGCATAGTGATGGGGTCTTTGGCGTCGCTTGGTCCCCGGATGGTCAGACCATCGCCTCTGCCGGTGTTGACAAAACGGTGAAACTGTGGCATGGCGATGGCACTTTGCTCACCACCTTCTCCGGGCATAGTGATTGGGTGTTTGGCGTCGCTTTGTCCCCGGATGGTCAGACCATCGCCTCTGCCAGTCGGGACAAAACGGTGAAACTGTGGCAGCGCGATGGCACTTTGCTCACCACCCTCTCCGGGCATAGTGATGGGGTGTTTGGCGTCGCTTGGTCCCCAGATGGTCAGACTGTCACCTCTGCCGGTGTTGACAAAACGGTGAAACTGTGGAAGCGCGATGGCACTTTGCTCACCACCCTCTCCGGGCATAGTGATGGGGTGTTTGGCGTTGCTTGGTCTCCAGATGGTCAGACTCTCGCCTCTGCCAGTGTTGACAAAACGGTGAAACTGTGGCAGCGCGATGGCACTTTGCTCACCACCCTCTCCGGGCATAGTGATTGGGTATTTGGCGTCGCTTGGTCCCCGAATGGTCAGACTCTCGCCTCTGCCAGTTGGGACAAAACGGTGAAATTGTGGCAGCGCGATGGCACTTTGCTCACCACCCTCTCCGGGCATAGTGCTGAGGTAAATGGCGTCGCTTGGTCCCCGGATGGTCAGACTATTGCCTCTGCTAGTGTTGACAAAACGGTGAAACTGTGGCGGCGCGATGGCACTTTGCTCACCACCCTCTCCGGGCATAGTGATGGGGTAATTGGCGTCGCTTGGTCCCCGGATGGTCAGACTATCGCCTCTGCCAGTGTTGACAAAACGGTGAAACTGTGGCAGCGCGATGGCACTTTGCTCACCACCCTCACTGGGCATAGTGATGTGGTATATGGCGTCGCTTGGTCCCCGGATGGTCAGACTATCGCCTCTGCCAGTCTCGACAAAACGGTGAAACTGTGGAATTTGAATCTGAATGATTTATTGGTAAGGGGTTGCAATTGGGTGCGTGATTATCTAAAAACTAACGCTAATGTGAGTGAGAGCGACAGACACCTCTGCGATGGTATTGGGACTGCAAAATAAAAGGGTATTTCCTGATACTGATATATTTACTAAGCGATCGCCCTTCAAACTCTCCTTGCACCAAAACTTATAGCGGTTTTCAATTGGGTGCAGTACATTAAGAATTTAAAAACCGCAGATGGACGCAGATGGAAGCAGATAAATCTGTACCTCATTCCGATGAGAACCGCTATAAAAGTGCGATCGCCTGCAAAATCTGACAACAAGCCGCTCTACGTCTACGCTCATTCGCCTGCTAGTAGTAAAACCTCTGCGTAAAGCTGCGAACTGATTCTAAACTTCGCCACTAGGATCTCGTTGACGCTGAAGTTGTTCTACTAATAGACATCTCCGGAAATTAATTGTGCATTGTCTACAACCCTTGTAGAGACGCGAAATTTCGCGTCTCTACATTGTTTTTCGGAGATGTCTAATAGTGGAAAGGGATAATTCTGATGCTTTCAACGCGGATCGCACAAATGGAAGGAGCTATTTCAATACTTGGACAGCGTCAACAAACAGGTCCCGCGTCTCCAACATGAGAAGGGCTTGCCGTAAGGCATCGCTTTGACACGAGCGAAAATCACTCAAACGATAAATTCTAATTATGATGCTTTATGCATGAAGCAAGGTTTTTGTCAAGACTCATTTAAATGCGTTTGCCCTGACAGGACTACCGACTTTGAGACATTGTTGCTACATTCCATAACAATCTTCAGGGTAAGGGAAGAGTTTTTGCTATGATATCTAAACTCATGAAACAATATGAAAAAGGTTACACTAACGGAATTGAGTAATAATATTGATCGTCTACTGGTGATGGTACTAGAAACAGGTATTTCACTAGAAATTAACAAAAATGGAAAGTTGTTAAAAATTGTTCTTGTATAAAAAAAAGATAAACTTAAAAATTTGACTTTTCAACCTGATGTCATTCAAGGAAATCCGGATGATTTAGTTAATATCAGTTGGGAGCAGGAGGTTAATATTGATTTATCTTGATACTCATGTAGTAGCATGGCTATATTCTGGTTTGACAGATAAATTAACTGATATTGCTAAAACTTTAATTAATGACAGTGAAGTTTATATTTCGGCTTAGCAATCTTGTTGGCGATCGCTTTGTCTGCCGCAATGTAGAATTTCTGGGCATCAGGATACAAGATTACTTCATTCATCGCACGCGAATTGCTCTCCAATTCACTAAGCGATCCTTGGAAGTAGTTTCTCGATTCTTCGCGATCGTTTCCAGAAGACCGGGAATTTCCAAAAGTTCCTGATTTGCTTCCTCACTTTCCTTATCTGCTAGGTAAGCTACAAAGTCAGCCACGACTTGTAGACGTTCCAGGGATAATTGTTTCAGGTGCTGGTTGATTTGCTCTTGAATTTCAATCGCTCTAGCTGTGGCGATCGCTTCAGTCTGGTTCTCAATCGTGTTCGTTGTGTCTACCATTGTAGAAATCGGATTATTTTACTGCTATTGTCTCTCAAATCTTACCCTTGAATTCTGGCTGCTCTAAAGCGATGACTACGCCGTTTTTATGATTTGCTTGCTATGAAGTGGAGCGATCGCTCTCCATGACCTCAGGATACGATCGCCTGACTTATTGCTCCATTGAATCAAGAGAAACATCACCGCTATCTTCTTGAAACTCTTCGAGCACAAACCGAATCTCCTCTGCTGGAACATCTGTCCGCTCAAGTTTAGAGTAGATAAGCAGTAAGAGAACACTTGTAGGCGACTCAACGTGATAGATTAGCCGATAACCAGCGCTTTTTCCCTTCTGGATATCACTGTTGCGGACTCGCACCTTAAAGACTGTATAGCCTGTTCCAGCTATCTGGTCGCCCACAAACTCGCCTACTTGGAGTTGTTCAATGACTGGCTGAATATCAGACCGAATTTGGCGATACTTTTTAGAGAGGGCGCGTAGTCGGCGCTGAAATTCATCAGTAAATTTGACTTGAATTAAGGGTACTTTACTCGGCATCAATTTCATCCCATAGCTCAGAAACTGGCCTGGTTTTACCTACCTTTGCTTCTTGTAGCGACTTGCGAAGGTTCCCTAACACAAACTCTTTGGGTTCATCATCTTCATCTATTTCTTCTTCTGTAAACAACACAATCACCCGGACACGGCTATGCTTTGGGACTGCTAGTGGTTCGTCTAAAGACAGTTGACCCCGATCATCTACAGTTCCCATAACTTCTTGTGCTCTCATCTTTTCCTCCTAATGTAATACTGCCTTATTAATATAAATCGTAGACTTCGCTCCGGTGAGCAATTGTATTTACCAGTACCCGCATGGTTTCATCATTAATCGAGTAAACAATCCGATAATCGCCTACTCGATAACGGTAGTAGCCAGCGTAGTTTCCCTTGAGGGGTTTGATATTGGGGTGAAATCGAGGATTAAATTTCACCTGCTCAAAGGCACGATCCAGGCGTTCTTGTAATTTAGCCGATGCCGCCTCAAAAAACTGCGTTGCCTCTTCGCTCAGGTCGATGTTATACAAGTCAATATTTCCTTTTGAGTTGCTCAAGAGGCGTGATACGACCTTCAGAAATGTCAATATTTCCTCTGGCAAAAAATTCATCAAACCCAGGAATTTCCTGAAGTTCCTGAGTTGCTTCCTCACTTTCCTTATCTGCCAAGTAAGCTACAAAGTCAGCGACGACTTGCAGACGTTCCAGGGATAATTGTTTCAGGTGCTGGTTGATTTGCTCTTGGATTTTAATCGCTCTGGCTGTGGCGATCGCTTCGGTGTTTTCTTCAGTCTCGTTCTCAATCGTCTTCGTTGTGTCTTCCATTGCAAAAACCTGATTCTCTCACTACCATTGTCTCTCAAATATCTGGTTCATTCCATCTGTGTGATGCTAAGAGTATTCCAATAAATAAATAATTTAATCTTGTGGGGTGGGCATCCTTGCCCGCCCAATTAGCAGGCATTCTTGCCTGCCACCACAAGAAAAACAGGGCGATATTAAATAGTGGGAGAATGATGCAGTGCGATCGCGAGGGAAAAATGTATGGGATTAAGGCTTGAGCAAGTTGTTCCTTGGGGTCGTTCTCTGCAGGAATATATTCAGATGTTTGACCTGACGGCTGATGACCTACAACGCAAAATTCTTGATTGTGCAGGTGGTCCTGCTAGTTTCAATGCTGAAATGACGCAGCTTGGGCATAGGGTTATTTCTTGTGACCCAATCTACGAGTTTTCAGCCAGTGAGATTGAAAAGCAGATGGAGGAAACCTTTCAGGTAGTTTTAAAGGGTGTAGAAGCTAATCGGCAAAAGTTTGTTTGGACGACGATGCAGTCTCCTGAAAATTTGTGTCAGGTTCGCATGGCTTCAATGCGTTCCTTTTTAGCAGACTTTACCCAAGGACTACAAGAGGGGCGTTACGTCATAGAGGAACTGCCAAACTTGTCATTTGAACGAGGACAGTTTGACCTAGCGTTATGTTCTCACTTGTTATTTACCTACTCAGACCAGCTTACAATGGAATTTCATCTAGCGGCGATCGTACAGATGTGCCGGGTTGCAACAGAAGTTCGCATCTTTCCCTTGTTGGTGAACATGACGGGAGAAACTTCACCTTTGTTGCAACCTGTAATGCGGGAATTAGAAGCCCAAGGTTACTTAGTAGAGATGAAACAAGTTCCCTATGAGTTTCAGAAAGGTGGAAATCAACTTTTGCGGGTAATTGGGGTAGGTTAAATGTAGCGCACCTGATTTTGCATCTCATCAGCTGTAACGTGATTTAAAATAATCAGGAGTCGCGGCACGATTTGTTGAGGTGGACGGCGGATTGTAAAGATAATTCCGTAGTGCATCTGACCTGTGGCAAAACATGCTTTTGCCAGTGCTTCAAAACCAACTCTATTATGAGTCAGTAATGTTTTGCGTTGACTAACTGCGTCTGCAAGTAGCTCAACATCACTTTTTTGCAGTTTACCTGCCTCGCGTGCATTAGTTACCTCAAAACCCCGTGCTTTTAAAAGGTCAGCTATTAGCACATTGACATCCTCATCTAAATAGAGGCTGATGAACAAACGGGTCATAATTTTTTCAGCAGTGAATCGAGCAATTCATCAGGAATCCGATTTCGCTCTATGTAGATGTTAATTTCACTTTGGTGGTCGCTGTAGTAGCTGAGGGCATTAAACACCTGTGCCAAGGTAAGATGGGGCATACCTATAGGAATCTCCTCAGGAGCAACTCCCATCCGCCATGTTTCGACAATTGCCCTGACAGGTGTGTGGGTTCCTTTGATAATCGGCTCACCGCTCAGAATATCATCATCTTTGACAATATAGTGGTGTTCTGTGGGTTGAAGCATATCTGTTTAACAACTGATCTATGCAATTCAGTACTTAATTAATCTTAAAGTTGTGAACAGGATTAAGATAATATAAAGCGACCTTCAATGTATAAACTGATAAATAGGTGGGTGTAATAAACATAACTATTAAATTGGGTAAAGGCAAGGGTAAAGGGAAGTTTTCTTACCCGTACTTTACCCTTAACAAAACTTTACATACTTCAGTTTAATCACACCGACCTACTTAATTGTTTTTCAAGCAAGCATTCATAGTGTGCGTCAGTAGGTGACCTGAAAGGAAGTAGTAAACAAATGCGATTAAATCTAACTATTCCGGCAGCAGTGATGGGCTTGTGTCTCAGCTTATTAACTAGTGGAAAAGCCATAGCAGAAACTTTCTCGTTTACAAAAATTGCTGATACAACCCCTTCCACTAGTAGTCCCACTATTAATGACAACGGCACAGTTGCCTTCAAAACTGATAAAGATTTATCCCTAAGTATCTTTACTGGTGATGTCGGGGCACTTACCAATATTTACACTACTACTGTTGGTGGTACTATAAACATTGGACCTACTGGTAGCCCTGTAATCAACAATACAGGAACAGTCGCATTTGATTATATCCTGAATTATGCTGGCAATGGCCGATATCAAAACCAAACTATCTTTATCGCTAAGGATGGAAATGTATCCCGTATTCCTTATCAAACAGGCGGCTACAGCAACGGGTTGGGCAGTCCAGCCATTAATGACAGCGGCACAATAGCTTTTAAATTTGATTTTCAAGGCTATGAAACAATCTATGCCAGCAACGGTGACCCAACCGTGCTTGCTTCTAACTTTAATCGCACCACGGGACAACTTAGTGACCCCGCCATTAGTAACGTGGGAACGGTAGCTTTTTCAGGTCTAATTCTAGATCCCTCTGAACATAGCATCGGACCAGACAGCCGGACATTGAACGGCGTTTTTACCATTAACATTAGCAGTGGAAGAAATTTCACGCCGATTGTGCTGAAAGATGACACCTTTGCAGGCTTCGGTAATCAGCCCAATGACTCGGGTACAGTAGCGATCAATGACCCTGGTACAGTAGCATTTGTAGCAAATCTGACTACGGGAGGAGCAGGCATCTTCACTAAAAGTAGTGACGGGTTACTAACTAGAATTGCCGACACCAGTGATGCGTTCAAAAGCTTTGGTAATGTTGCGATTAATAACCAGGGAACAGTAGCTTTTGCAGCTAGACTGAATGCAGGTGGTCAAGGCATTTTCACCGGCGCCGATCCCGTAACCAACAAAGTGATTGCTACAGGTGATTCTCTGCTTGGTTCGACTGTCACCAGCCTGACGTTTGCTTCAAGGGGGCTGAACAATAACCAACAGATTGCATTTTTCGCCACATTAGCTAACGGCGATAGTGGTATCTTCCGCGCTGAACAGAACAGCGACCAACCCTAGAAGCATTCCTGAATCCACTTCTATATTATTAGACATCTCCAGAAATTAATTGTGCGTTGTCTACAACCCTTGTAGAGACGCGACGCCCAACGGGAGCGCCCTTTGGGTTGGTGCAGTCGCCTAGGCGCGGGAAACCCGCCGGAGAGCGCTGGCTCAAACTTCGCGTCTCTACATTCTTTTTCGGAGATGTTTATTAGATTTACACCAAGGAGAATTCAAACGCCCCAATATCGGCTCTAGTACCGCTGACACGATCTAAACCGCGCTGGTCGGTGGTGGGGTCAGTATCTAGCACGGTTGGGTCACCTGCATCAATTGCCGGACTATCTGGGCGCAGGGCATGAGTCGCGGTAGAACCACCATTAAAAAGCAAGGCATCCAAGCGGGGGTCAATGGGGTTGTCGCCAGTCCCAACTATGTCTCCTGTGGCATCAAATCCGGTGCTACCCGTGCCGTTGCCAATCAGGTTGTAGCCATTGCTTGTGAAGCTACCAGATACATCGGGATTGATACCATCCACACCCTTGAGGTTGGCAGCGATAATCGTGTTCCGCGCACTGGTAGAGCCTGGATCATCATTGAACACACCTGAGCCATTGGCGGCTTGGTTTTGGGTGAGGGTACTGAACACTAGCGTCAAGATGCTTTTGTAGCCAGGTAAGCCCCTATTGTTATAGATGCCGCCGCCGTTATTGCCTGCTGAGTTACCGCTGAGGGTACTGTTGCTCACCTCAAGAATGTGATAATTATAGATGCCGCCGCCGTTATTGCCTGCTGAGTTACCGTTAAAGGTGCTGTTGCTCACTTTCATGGTCTCGAAACCGTTATAGATGCCGCCGCCTTCATAATCTGCCGAGTTGTCGCTAAAGGTGCTGTTGCTTACCTCAGCAGTGCCATTGTAATCGTTATAGATGCCGCCGCCGGACGCTTGTATAGCGGCTGGACCGACAGCGGAGTTGTTGGTGAAAGTGCAATTGCTCACGAGCAAGATGCCGGGAAGGTTAGTAGAGTAGCTAGCGTTAAAGATGCCGCCGCCGTCGCTTGCCTTATTGCCACTTATGGTGCTGTTGCTCACATTCAAGGTGCCAATGTTATAGAAGCCGCCGCCGTTGTTGCCCGTGTTGTCACTTATGGTGCTGTTGCTCACCTCAACAGTGCCACCATTAGCGTTAAAGATGTTGCTGCCCGAGTTGCTGCTGAGGGTGCTGTTGCTTACCTCAACCTTGCCACTGTAAATGTTATAGATAGCGCCACCCTCAGGTGCCGAGTTGTTACTGAGGGTGCTGTTGCTCACATCAACAGTGCCCTTGCTAACGTTATAGATGCTGCCGCCATAAATTGCGGAGTTGTCGGTGAGGGTGCTGTTACTTACCGTCAAGGCGCCACTGTTATAGATGCCACCGCCGCCCCCAACGATAGGGGTGTTGCCATTCCTGGTTGCAGAGTCATTGCGAACAATGCTGTTGTCTAGGGAGAGGGTACCGGAGTTCTTAATTCCACCACCGTTGTCATCCGTCACCTGACCATCGGCAATCACCAACCCAGAGATGCTCACTGTTGCTCCCGTTCCAATATCAAACACCCGTGAGGTTTTGTTTCCACTCACCGTTAGCAAGTCCCCACCCGTCAGCGAGTCCCGTGGGGCGATGATGCTCAAGTTGTGGGTGATGTCTAGTTCTCCCAAGCTCAAGCTAATGGTCTGTTGACTGGAAAAGAGCGATCGCTCAAAAACAATCAAGGAATCTTCCGTGCTGGTGTTTGCGGAGTTGATGGCATCCCGCAGGGTGGTCACGCCATTGTTGTCATCCACCACATCGGCAATACTGTTCACCGTAATGATGGAACTGGGGCTTACCTGAAAATTTCCAACACCAAGCAGGTCTTGCACATTGTCCGCAAATACAGGTGTTAGGGATGTAGATAACAGAGATTTAAAATCTGTAGTAGGGTTAGTTTGTAATAAATCCATATGACGAAGGTAAATTTAGCTTATGTTAGATGAACGCAGAGGATGTTAATTATTCATCTGCCCCAGCAACCGTCATTGTCTAGGATAAGCCTTGAATGTAAAATCTAGATAATCAAAAAGTTATAAGAATGTTTTTCTTGGGTTGAAATATGTTCTTTACCAAATCCAGGTAAGAGCCTAAGTCTTCCATCTCTCTAGAAGTGCAAAAAGCCGTCTGTTTTGTGTTAAACCCATACTGACAAAGCATCAAAAGGAAGTAGTAAGCGAATGCGATTAAATCTAACTATTCCGGCAGTAGTGATGGGCTTGTGCCTCAGCTTAGTAGCGAGTGGAAAAGCCTTAGCAGGGAATTTCTCATTTACAAGAATTGCTGATACCAGCCAATTCTCCTTCACTAGTAGTCCCACTATTAATGACAACGGCACAGTGGCTTTCAGAAGTCACAACGATTTGTCCGCAAGTATCTTTACTGGTGACGGAGATCAGCTTCACACTATTTACAGCTATAACTTACTCATAGGAAAGCGCGATACCGACAATGCTCCTGTAATCAACAATACAGGAACAGTCACATTTGATTATATCCTGAATTATAGTGTCAATTACAAAAATCAAAACGAAACCATCTTTACCGCTCAGGATGGAAATGTATCCCGTATTCCTTATGAAACAGGCTTAGGCCCTTACAGCTACGGGTTCAACAGTCTAACCATTAATGACAGCGGCACAATAGCGTATCAGCCTGCTGTACCCACTAGAATAATCAGTGCTATCAACGGTGAGCAAACAACCATCCTTGCTGTTAACGCTCAGGACACCGTTTTGAGTGACCCCTCCATTAATAACGCGGGAACGATAGCTTTTTCAGGTGATTCGATTTTAAGTCCGTTTAAGCCACTCATGGACCAGCCTCAATTGACGGGCGTTTTTACCACTAACATTAGTAGTGCAGATTTAACGCCGATTGTGCTGAAAGATGACGCCTTTGCAAGCTTCGGTACAGTAGCGATCAATGACCCTGGTACAGTAGCATTTGTAGCAAATCTGACTACGGGAGGAGCAGGCATCTTCACTAAAAGTAGTGACGGGTTACTAACTAGAATTGCCGACACCAGTGATGCGTTCAAAAGCTTTGGTAATGTTGCGATTAATAACCAGGGAACAGTAGCTTTTGCAGCTGGACTAAATGCAGGCGGTCAAGGCATTTTCATCGGCGCCGATCCTCTAACCGACAAAGTGATTGCTACAGGTGATTCTCTGCTTGGTTCTACTGTCACCAGCGTGAAGTTTACCTCTAGGGGGCTGAACAATAACCAACAAATTGCATTTTTCGCCACATTAGCCGACGGCGAGAGTGGTATCTTCCGCGCTGACCAGCCCGAAGGGCAAGGCAGAAGGCATAGGGCAGGCAACCGGGAAAGAAAGAAGGAAGAAGTAGGTGGTCACAATTAAACTTAAAATGGGCGGGCAGGATGCCCACCCCACAATATATTTAATTTCTTGTGGGGTGGGCATCTTGCCCGCCCCAAAATACAAATTGTATTTGATGTTTATTTATATCCATTTACTTACGCCGTTTTTTGAGAAAGAATCAAATTTAGTACATTCAACTCATTGGAAGTTAACAGATACTTGTCCGTAAAACTCTTTTTTCTAATCTCTTCTAAGCTGTAACTTCTAAACACTACAAACGGGAAATCTTTATACTTGTTACCAATAGGCAAAATATTACCTACAGGGTACAGTATACGGATATATGTAGCGAGAATACTCCGGAAGCGTTGATCTTCTGGTTCATTGGGTTCATTGGCAAAATAGTCTTTCATCACCTCGCCACTAATAAATGCAAACAATGGCAAAGCATAATACTGATCCGATCGCTGACTATTCTGCTCAAGTCTCTGTGTTTTGTTAACCCCATCCCTCAGTTTTTTCACTAACTCTATTGCATCTTTGATAGCAGTACGCAAACTTTCTGGGTAAGATTTGCGGTGACTAATCTGCTGCATATTTTGCCAAAGTTCCTCGTTGGCATATGTTGCTATATCCAGCACCCGCATGTAGTAAGTTTCTTCTAAAGTACTGTTAGCAATCTTGACTAGTAGCAGACTTCCACTAATATAGCCAAGTTCAATTTTGCCAAAGTCTAGTAACTTATCTAAGCTATGACAAATCTGCGTAAACTGGCTGTTAAAAGACTTTCTGAGAGCCAGATAATTAGACTCAGTTTTATCCCTGACAACAAATTCCGCTGTTTCCAGCAGATGTTCTAAACTTGTGTAAACCTTTTCTACTAGAACATTGCTCCTATTTCTCTTATGTTCTTGCTTTAACTGGCCGATCAGGTTTGCCATTTGAGCAGAGAATGTTTCCCCAACAGCAAATACAGATTTGCCGCCTATTGGTATAATGATAAACTTATCCCTACCTATGTTGCCATGACCAAAAATTCTGGTCATGATTGAGGCTTTCAAAATCAATAAAATATTCAACACACTCAGCACACTTTCCTGTAAAGACAACTGCTGATTCTCAGTGTCATCTTGATAATACACAGATCGTTCTGCTAAATAAAAAACTAGCTCTTTGTCCTGATTGTCTATTTCATCATTCCCACGACCTCTATAAATTACTTGGATCACTTCCATCAGGTTTTTCTCAATCTGAAATCCAGGAATTTCTACTAAGATATGTCTAGCCTTGGGAAAGGATAGCCCTCTACTCCCAGACGCGGTCATAAAAACTATTTTTACATCATTTTTATACCTGTTAATTTTCTCTTTTTCTTCTTCGGAGATGTTCGCATGAATTTCTATGTAATCTTTAAACTGCTGAAATTCCCGCTGATTTTGAATTTGATTGATCAGTTCTGCTAATCTTTGTTTATCTTGAATATATACTATCACTTGGTCAACATCTGACCGCTTTAAAAAAGCTTCTATATCTGTGAAAATCTCTTTTTGGATGTTTTTTATTAAACTATTCTGACGCTGAAGGCGAATTTCTTCGCTAAATTTACAAGACTCCACCATGACTTTGTAAGTAATGGATAAACTTCTCGCTGGGTAGGAGTTAGCATTGATGACAGTTGCTGGTAAATTTTTAAATTTAAATGGTTCATATGAAAGAGGTTGAAAGGTATCTGCAGCCCTACGGAAATATATCTTCTCTGGTTCTGGTGATTTATCGGCAAGGTGTTGAGTTATAACATTTTTGTCAACAATAGAAGCGTCAGCAACAATCACCTTTGTGTTAAACCCATGCTGTGGAAGCATCAATTGGTACTTGGACAAGATAGTGCTAATGCCATCTAAGAACTCTACACCACCATCATCACCTGTAATTTCATCGATCATGATGAATAGATGCTTTATTCTGCTAGATATGTTTTTCATCCCAGCAGGAATGACTAAATTCTCTCTTTCGTTGTAGGCGTTTCTAAAAATTTTCTCAAAGTGCTTTAAAGTGTCGCCACTATAGGTTTTCTTCAAAGACTGGATACAAACAGTAGCGACGATATTATTGGAAAGTTCGCGATCTACAATTGTGGATATAGCCTCGCAAATACTATTTAAAGCACCTCTACAATTCTTTCCACTATCTTGAATCACATCCTCTGTTTGTCTGTCAAGCCTGTCTGAACGGCGTCCCCGTGGTTCAATACACCTGCGATCGCGAAAGTTCACAGACTGTGCAGAAAAATCTCCCTGACGCTGATTACAAAGGTATTGAACTGTGTATGCTCCGAAGTTATCTGTAATCAGGTTACTATGAGTGTTGATGGCTAATATCCGGCGATCGCACAATTCACCCGTTTCTTCTTTAAATTTCTCGATGATATCCAGGTTGACTTGTTTTCGCGGGCTAACATAAAAGAATAGAAAACCATCGTCTAGATGATTTTTGAGAAACTCTACAATGGCAGTAGTTTTACCAATACCAGGATTGCCGGTTAAAAATATATAGGTATCTTCAGAAATCAACGCTTTTTTAATTAGTTCTGCATGGGCTTGTCGCAGGTTCATATTTCCAGTTAACCCCAGTTGATTCATCAGTTCTTGGGGAACCTCGCCCACAGAATTGAAAAACCCATTTACTTGCTCTTGATGAGTGATAATGGTTGTATCATTCGGAGGAATTGCTAAAAGAGCATCGATAAAATTTTTACCATTGGCAAAACTTCCATAGGCGCTGCGCTTGATGCGATTCAAAACCTGCTTGCGTGCATCGTTAATTTCTTTACCGCTGGAGTCATGTTTGTAAATCTCATAGCAAGTTTTCAAGACTTCTAGATTTTCTCGGCGAATTGACATGGCGCTGAGTCCGCGATCGCTATATCCTACAGCATTCAACACCACTGGCGCTTCATCATTTATCATGCCAGTTTCTTGCAAAAATTGATAAAAACTATAGGCATAGCCAGCAGCCTGAATTAATTTGGTACTTTCCTTATCTTTATATTTAAAAGCAGTAAAGTAACTCTTTAAATCTTCGGAAAAATCTAAACCTAAAGATTCCGTATCTATGCGAAGTTCAGAGAAAACACTTTTTGATCGTAAATAGCTAATATCCCTGATTAATAAACTCCGGATAATTTCTATATAATCGAGATTTTTGACTTCTTCATCTACCTTAATAGAAAACACAGATAAATCCACACAGAGAACTTTAATCTGTCTGCGGTTTCGCAGCAGCATTAAAGTATCTGCATTCACAAACTCCCCTTTCTTTCCTATCTCTAAGTTTTGCCAAATATATCGTTCAATATATCGCTCAATCTCATCTTCTTTTAAATTATCCAATTGGCGCAATACTTCTCTAAACCACTGCGTCGTATTCTTCTCATAAGTTCCTATGCTGTTATCGCCACTAAACCTACATTGGTAATACAAAATTTCTACATTTTTTAACTTAAATGTCTCACTCCAACCTATAGATTGGATGTATTCACCAAAAAAATTTACTCCAGAAAGAAAACCTTTCTGGAGAAAAAACGCACTCCATTTCTGCACCATCTCTCTTTCGAGGGTGCCGATCACTTGGTTCACAATTTGCTGTAGCATTTTGGGAAACTTTAGCTGCTGCAATTCCTGAAGATACAAGTCCCCAAAGCGGTGCTTAATTTGCTTATCTTTAATATAGGCAAGAATTCCAATATTAAATCCAACTTCAAATAAACGCCCCAATTCTTCTGCTATCTTGGATGTCATTATTACTAAATTCCTGATTTTATTTTTCTAGAAAGAACCTCTCCACGCCAGTCGCCTACGGAGGGAAACCCTCCTGCAGCGCTGGCTCCCCAACCCCTCCCCTTGTAGGGGAGGGGAGTAAGGAAGGCTCCCCCTTCCCTTGTAGGGAAGGGGGTTGGGGGGTTAGGTTTTTGATGACTGATGTACCAATACGGTTCGGTTAAAGGTTGTTTGTGAGTGTAGAGACGCGAAATTTCGCGTCTCTACAGGGTCTATCGCTAAGTAAATTATCTTATCCGAACCGTATTGACTGATGTACTACTCTTGCTGTACGTTTAATATTTTCTGAACTTCAGTCAAAAATGCTAAAGAGTTAAATTCCCCTTTTCCTCGCATGTGATTAAATAAAGATAGTGCGCCAACTGATGCATCCCCGATGAGATTTTCATAGGGGTCTAGCTTGAGATTAATTTGGTTTGATTTTTCGTACCGTGAGAAGTGAAACAAGGTCAAATACTGCAAAATATCATTCTTAAGTTCACCTTTGAAAATCAGACCTTTGTAGATGTCTTCATCATCGAGAATACCTTCATATATTTTTAACAATGTGGCGTAGGAAATAACGCCGTTGTAGTTGCGTTCCTCCTTACCGACTGTAATCCCATTAAACAAGTTGAAAAATACAACAGATTTTTGACTTGGATCGTCTACGAGATTTGTCAGTTCGGCTGTATCTTGAATATAAAAAGAATTTGAACCCAGGTGTTTGAGAAAATTTACCGCATAGTATTTATCAAAAAACATCGGGTATATCTTGATGTTATCATGCTGTGCTTTAAAAGCCTTAATCACCTCTCTAGACATGAAGAATAGTCCATCATCTGCAGTTTGTGTCATGTGTAAAGTACTGGAATAGGGAGCTTTGGCAATATACACAAAGTGCCTGTATCCCATGCGGTAAAGTTTAGCAACTTCGTCGATGATGGCTGTTGGGTTTTGAAACATCTGCTGGTGTTCATAGTTATCAGAGAAAGTACTAAGTAGTTGGACTCTGACAGTGCCATCTTTACACCTCAAACCCAAGATCTCTCCCATCAAATTGGATAGTTTTTGAGAACTACTCCATTGGCGATCGCATTCCCGACTAGAGACTATTACAATCGCCAGCTTATCCACTAATTTGGGAGCGTCTGATGCATTGGCGAAAGTAAACTTTTTAGGTAACACCGAGTACAAAGAACTAAGAATATTAGGAACTTTAAACTTTCCTTTACTTTGCAAATCTCTAATGTCAACGCCTTGACCATTAGAGCGATGTTCCTCGTTTAATAGATGAGATAATACACCAGATAAAGACACGATGAACTTTTCTATCGGTGCATCGTCTTCTTTGTTGTGCAGGTGCAGTCGCAAAATTGGAATAAATAACCGACTCTGCTTGTGCAACAGTACCTTTATACAGATATATGCTAGCAAGCAAAATGTAAACCGATAAGTAAATGTCTGCTGGGATTCCAGCCTCATATCCTCTAGTTTGTAAGGAAATAATACTAGTTGACGCTGTAGGAAATTTTTATTGTAAATATCCTGGCATCTTTTATCTTGTAAAGGTAGAAATAGTAAAGGTAACGCACGTATACTTTTTAGATCATCATATTCCATGCTAAAGCTTTGTTGCTCATCGGTAGAAATATAGTGAATGTCGCTAATCGTGATTTTAGCAGGCAGAGTACAAAGTGAATTTGCTTTAGCATTCGCTTCCCCAATGGATATGTATTTAAGGACTTCTTTTGGGTTACTTCTCAAGACAGGTTGAAAGAATGTATTTTGATTAAAAATATTTTTTACCTCCTGCTCAAGGATGCTTGTGTTAACAGAAATATGCAGGGGATATTCTCTAGTGGGAAATGTTTGCTTGTAATTGATAACTTTGATCAGTAATTTTTTGAGGTGGTTGATTTTTTGCTGGATATTAAACTGTTGAAAGTATTTGATTATATCCCTAAAAAGCTGCTGTTTTGCTTGCTCATCATCACCTTTGAGCGTCTGCATGACTTTTTGCTCAAATTTCGGAATGGGATTATATGATAATTCTGTAGATGGATGATAATTTTCGGCTGAAGGATTATTACGAGAAGCAAACAAAAAGTAGTATAAAAAGACGATTTTTAAAACCTTTCTCGCAAATATTTCTCGTCTGAGAGCATCTTTTAGTTCTGTTTTATGTTCTTCACTATCTGGGTTGAGCAGATTTATGTAATATTCAAAAGAACTTCTCCCACCATGCGCCTGTGCTTTACCATCAAACTTAAGCTTAAGACCAAAAATAAACTGGATCAGTCCCCGTTCATCATCGGTGGTTTCTCCCAAGTACCCCTCTATTTTGGGGATAATCGGCAGCATGTCAAAAGCTTCCCCACGGGAAAAAAAGTCCCTGTAGTTTAAGGAAACACCAGCATAGTTTACTTGGTAATAGCCATCAGATTTGAAATCGCTGATGTATTCTTCTATCAGCTTTAAACGCCTGATTAAGTCTTGAAGATAGATAGCGCCTGCGGTATTGGCAGTGCTTGTATCAGTATAAATATTTTCGTGGAGAAACTCTAAGTAATTGATCTGTGCTTGTTTCTTAAGTTTTCCAATAGTTTCTTGGTCTACAATGCGCTTGAGTCGGTAGAAGTCGAATTCAGGATTTTCCTTTTCTTTGTGTAGATCGTCAAGAATATAACCTAGTTCTTCGCATTCTTCTTCACTAGCATTAGTAAACTGAACTTTGATATACTTTTCTAATCCCTCTCGTAACTGTTCATTAAAATCACGGGTTTTCTGTACAGTGATAGTCAGCTTGTGAAATCTCAACAGTTCCTTGCCATTAGGACTTTTATCCGAGAAAGTTAACCGCTGTTTTTGCAAGCCTTGATATGGGCTAAAAGGATAGGTAAAATCTAAGCTAGCCTTTTCAGCTTTGAAAGTCTGCAAATCTGTAATTAATTTGCTGAGGAACTCCTCAATAGAGGAACTATCTCCTAGCGCCGACTCCAGTAGCCCCTTGACGCAATCTTTTATCTCTCGAATTTGACTGCGAAAGCGTTCTTGAGAACCTGGACTTATGTTCACAGTTGCAGAACGAACACTGTTGGTACTCCCTAAGGGATTATTAATTTGCAAAGCAGCAACCTGAGTCGCTACAGTATTAATATCAATAAGTAATCGGTTGTTATCAGCAGAGATTTTAAATACCTTTTGATGACGCAGACAAGATAAAATTTTCTCTAGTAAATCGCTGTAGTCTACGTAAGCTAAATCTTTGCCAACCTCTATACTATTGTTCACTCTGATTTACTCCTAGCCCTAATTCAGGACGCGTATGGTGACTATTCAAGTATTAATCTTGATAGTCACAAAAAGGCTACCGTAATCTAACGTAAGACCTACACAAAAGTTAATACGCTTGCTGTTAGTAGTATTCACGGACTTTTATTAGATGCAGCTGGTTGGATTGTAAAGTAGCATGGAGTTAGTTTCAAAGGAGGTATGGGTATGGTGGGAGCAAGTGGACAAGTAGCAATCATTTATACAGAACGCGGTCTCACCATTGCAGGCACGCGCATCACCATTTACGATGTCATGGATCATCTCACAGCAGGCTGGACACCCAAGCTGATCCTGAACTGGCTCCCTTTGACAGAAGAACAACTCAATGCCGCACTCTCCTACATTGATGCCAACCGTACTGAGGTAGAAGCAGAATATCAAACTGTCTTACAGGCAACCCAAGAGATGCGGGAATACTGGGAAGACAAAAATCGTGAGCGCCTAGCACAAATTGCGAAGATGTCTCCAAAGCCAGGACAGGAAGAGATTCATGCTAAACTCCAAACCTGGAAAGCTAAGCTTGGACTCACTGCATGATTTTTCTGGTTGATTACAATCTAACAGGCTATGTGGTTTTGTTTCAAGGAACTCTAGCCTCTGAAGGTTGGCTTGATCTTCTGTCAATTCGTTTTGTGACATTGAAAGAGGCTGGTTTAGCTGTTGACAGCAATGATCGGATCATCTGGCGGTTCGCACAATCCAAGCAAATGCTGCTGTTAACTGCGAATCGGAATGCAAAAGGCGAGGATTCACTGGAACAAACAATCCGTGAAGAAGGCACCTCTACATCATTGCCCGTGATTACGATTGGCAGTATGGATCGACTTGTTGAGCGAGAGTATCGGGAGCAATGTAGTGCCCGTCTTGCTGACATTGTGCTGTCGATAGAAAATTACCAGGGAGTCAGTCGCCTTTTCATTCCATGAGGCTATCGGTTTCAGTTCTGGTTCTTCTTTTTTCAAAGGCAGACACCCTAAGTTAAAAAATAAGGCAGGGCGCGAAGGTTTTTTCAAGCCTGAAGGAACATAAATATCAGGCAACGGATGATATAACGGATGTAACGGATTCCTCTATCTGTCAATACAGTTCAATTAAGGGTAGCTCTTGGCAAAGAAACCCCATTTCTGGGAGTCGTGCTGATCAGCAACCGTATTCAGCTATCTGTAAGACTTACAAATAACTCATCCGCTACATCCGTTATATCATCCGTTGCCAGGATTATCCCAAAATACAACCTACACAAACGCCGCCACTTTCTCCAACAATCCCTGAAACAACCTCAAACCATCGCTACCACCTAACATCGGATCTGACGCTCTTTCTGGGTGTGGCATCATTCCTAGCACATTGCCTGTAGGATTGCAAATCCCAGCAATGTTGTTGAGTGAGCCGTTGGGATTATCTCCTTCATAGCGGAACACGACTTGACCGTTATCTTCAATTTCTGATAATGTTGCTTCATCGGCATAAAACTGACCCTCTCCGTGGGCAATAGGCAAGGTGATGATTTCACCAGTTGCATAACCTTGAGTCCAAGTTAGATGTGTGTTCTCGACTTTAATCAAGACGCGATCGCACACAAAATGCAAATCCCGATTTCTCACCAATGCCCCAGGTAAAAGTCCTGCCTCAGTTAATACCTGAAAACCATTACAAATACCGAGGACAAACTTACCTTTTTGTGCATGTTCTACAACTTGCTGCATTACAGGAGAAAAGCGAGCGATCGCGCCGCAACGCAAATAATCCCCATAGCTAAAGCCACCGGGTAGAATCACCACATCCAAATCGGAAATATCGGTTTCTTGATGCCAAACCATACGAGTTGGTTGTAAGAGCAAGTCTCTGGTCACGTAAGCAACATCGCGATCGCAATTAGAACCCGGAAAAACAACAATACCGAATTTTGTCATTTGTCAGTTGTTAGTTGTTAGTTGTTAGTTGTTAGTTGTTAGTTGTTAGTTGTTAGTTGTTAGTTGTTAGTTGTTAGTTGGGAGTTGGGAGTTGGGAGTTGTTAGTTGCTAGTGGTTAGTTGTCAAAAAGTACTACTAACCACTAACCACTAACCACTAACCACTAACTACTAAACGTTCCCGTCTGTGATTCGACCTCAATCAAATCAAAGCGATAATTTTCAATTACCGAATTTGCTAACATTTGGTCACACATCAGATCTAAGTTCTGATGGGCTGTACTTTCATCAGGTGAGATGAGAGTCACTTCAATGTACTTACCAATGCGCACTCGCTCAACGTTATCGTATCCCAACTGCTTCAGCCCAGATTGCACTGCTACACCAGCAGGGTCTAAGACTGAAGGACGAAGCGTCACAAAAATTTTGGCTAAATATTTCCTTTGCACTGGCTCTCGCTCTCATTTTGCTACGCTCATACTATATCTTTCTGTTCCATTTGGGTGAGAATCAGATTACAGAGTGATTAGCGTTAAGCTAGAACTTAGTCAGGACAAAAGTTTTAAAAAATTGTCTATGAGAGCCGTACACACCCGCAGTCAAGAGCGTATTCTAAACCTGCTCAAAACTATCAAACAAAGCATTTCCGCACAGGATATCTACGTGGAACTGCGGAACCGCAACCAAAGTATGGGTTTAGCAACAGTTTACCGCTCCTTAGAAGCTTTAAAACTCGAAGGCTTAGTGCAAGTGCGGACATTGGCTAACGGTGAAGCCCTCTATAGCTTAGCACAGCAAGACAAGCACCATCTCACCTGCCTGCAATGTGGTATCTCCATTCCGTTTAATGAATGCCCCGTCCATGACCTAGAAACTCAGTTGCAAGCTACTCATAAGTTTAAGATTTTTTACCACACTTTGGAGTTTTTTGGTTTGTGTAAAAAATGTCAGATAGCACAAAATGTTAGTGGTTAGTGGTTAGTGGTTAGTGGTTAGTGGTTAGTGGTTAGTGGTTAGTGGTTAGTGGTTAGTGGTTAGTGGTTAGTGGAAAAACAACAACCAACAACCAACAACCAACAACTAACAACTAACAACTAACAACCAACAACTATCTGTTATTATTCCCTGAAGGTATTTCCTTGGCAAGTAGGGGGTTGGAGTCAGTCTGACTATCTGAGACAATGGAGCGTATACCCTCCAAGGTGGCGGGAATGGTTCGTGGGTCCATAAACATCACCTTACTGCTATCACTCTTGCCAATTGTTGCGCCCATATCTAGATAGCCCAAAGCAATGAGAACTTCCAATGCTTGATGAGCACTGGGGTTGGTTTTGATTTTTTGGGCAATAATGTCCACAGACTCAGCAATAGCTTGGGCTTTGAGAACCTGCTGTTGGCGTTCGGCTTGTGCTCGGAGAACAATCGCTTTTTGTTCAGCTTCTGCTTGCAAAATGACAGCTTTTTGACGGGCTTCCGCATCCAGAACTTGGGCATCAGCCTTACCTCTGGCGCTATTAACAGCAGATTCGCGATCGCCCTCAGAAGTTAAAATCGATGCCCGTTTGCGCCGTTCCGCCGACATTTGCAAATCCATTGATTCTTGTACCGCTTGCGATGGTATAAGATCCCGCAGTTCCACACGCGTGACTTTCACACCCCAAGGTTCAGTAGCAATATCCAAATCTCGCAACAAAAGTTCATTAATTTGAGAACGGGCGGTAAAGGTCTGATCCAGTTCCAATTGACCCATTTCGGCACGAATTTGGGTAAGTACCAAATTCACCATGGCTAATTGGAGATTCTCCACTTTGTAGTAAGCTCTTTCCATATCCATGATGCGCCAGTAAACCACAGCATCAACAGTAATCGACACGTTGTCACGGGTGATGCATTGTTGGGGCGGGATCTCTAAAACTTTTTCCCGGATGGTTTCACGAAAGACGACTCGATCGACAAAAGGGGCAATAAAGGTCAGACCCGGTTCTAGTTTCTTGTTATAGCTACCCAAACGTTCCACCAAGGCTTCATTGCCCTGATTGACGAGTTTAACCGAACCTGCCAAAGCAGAACCGCCCAAAGCCAAAGATATCAGTAAAAACAAAGATTCCATTTTAAATTTCCCAATTTTGTTAAAAAAAGTCAGAACTTCTTTAAGACATCTCCAGAAATTAATTGTGCGTTGTCTACAACCCTTGTAGAGACGCGAAATTTCGCGTCTCTACATTGTTTTTCACCAGATGTCTTTAGGAATGCAACAGATTTTCTGGCATCACGATTAGGGTTGTGCCTTCGCGTCTGGTTACGTAAACTCGTTCATGAGCTGCTATGCTGAGTTCGTCATCGTCACAACGTGCCCGCCACGAATTTCCCTCGTATCGCACCCGCCCTGTTTTCCCGGCAGGAATCTCTGTTAAAGTTTCAGCTGTAGTTGCATCCTGAATTTTTCCCGGGCGTCGCCGAGGCGATCGCACAAATCGACGGGAAAGTAAAACTAGCACTGTGGAAAGTAGCAGCCAAGCTACAACTTGCAACCATACAAACATAACCACTTGAGACAGCAGTGCTACCACCAAAGCGCTTATTCCCATCATCAAGGCAACAAAAGCCATGGGTAGAAACAGTTCCGTTAAACACAGAACTGTTCCTGCTACAAACCAAATGAACGTAGTACTTGGCATAAAGCCATCCTAGATCCTCAAAAATTTTCCGTGTATTTTTACTATTAGATCCACCGATGCGCTGACTATTTCCTGAAAATAGAAACTAATACCGCCAAGCTGTACTAGTATCTTTAAAGTAAATTTTAATTACTTTTAGTAACAACGTTTAACCACAAAGACAAAAATCCAGTTTATGCTAACCTTCTCCTTTTTTGACAGCTATATTTAATTGAAATTCACGTAATAGTTTTGTCGGAAAACCCACACTTGCATGATTTCTACTCAGCGGATAATTTACTGCACAAATCCAGGCTGCACTAACCCGATTAATCCTGTGGGTGAACGCTTATGTACAAGTTGCCAAACTCCTCTAGTTCACCGCCATCTTTGGGTAACAGACTTATGTCAAGCCAATATCCAACCAGGAGACAAGGTGGCAAATAGGTATGAGGTCATCACACCCCAGATTTGGCTGGATACTCAACCAGGACTACTGCC
This sequence comes from Stigonema sp., assembly GCA_965249805.1. GTDB lineage: Bacteria > Cyanobacteriota > Cyanobacteriia > Cyanobacteriales > Nostocaceae > Stigonema. The sequence goes on along the minus strand of CBDFMX010000002.1, from coordinate 23,319 downwards.
AGATCTACCTGAAGAATTGCCAAAAGAAATTATTCCTTACCTACAATTATATCAACAGCGGTTACACCTTCCTCAGGTGTATGGGTTTGTGGGTGATATCATCTTGCTGGAAAATGTGCCTATAGATGAGACGGGAAATCTTTACCCAGCGATTACAGATGCATGGACGCAAGCAACGGCGGTACGGCAGGTTTACTGGCTGTGGCAAATTCTTCAACTGTGGACACCTTTATTAGAATTGGGAGTAGCAGATAGTTTGCTGTTTCCCGACAACTTGCGAGTCCAAGGTTGGTGTGTGCGACTATTAAAACTTGTAGAGACGTTGCATGCAACGTCTCTAAATGCAACGTCTCTACAACACTTGGGAGAGTGTTGGCAGCCTTGGGTAGCTGAAGCAAAAACACCTGTAGCACAAGGGTTACAAAAAATAGTCCAGCAGATGTGTAGTGGACAAGCCCAGTTAAAGGCGATCGCCACTCAACTCAATGAGTTATTACTATCTGCTGCTGCGGAATTGCCATTAACTCTCGAGGTAGCAGGAGCAACAGATACTGGTCCGATAATCATCCAAAATGAAGACACTTGTTATCCTACGGATGGCGATCGGGATGACCCCTTACTGCCACAAGTTTCGATTGTTTGTGATGGGATTGGCGGACACGAAGGCGGTGAGGTTGCAAGTCAATTAGCAGTACAGTCTCTAAAGTTGCAAATCCGCGCCTTAGTGACGGAGGTAAGTGATTCTACTGAACTTATACCACCAGAATTGTTGCAGCAACAACTAGAAGCAAGTTTGCGGGTTGTAAATAACGTTATTTGCAACTGCAATAACGAGCAAAAACGCGAAGGTACTAAGCGGATGGGTACAACCCTTGTGATGGCAGTGCAAGTGCCACAACGCATTCAAACTATCTCCGGGTGGGAGTCAGAAAATGCTCATGAACTTTATTTAGTTAATATCGGCGATAGTCGTGCCTACTGGATGACGCGCAACTACTGCCAGCAACTGACAGTAGATGATGATGTGGCGGCGAGGGAAGTCCGTTTTGTCCGCAGTCTGTACCGACTCGCACTACAACACCCAGATGCTACTGCCCTGACTCAAGCATTGGGGACAAAAGATGGCGAATTTCTCCGCCCTTGGATTGAGCGATTTATTTTGGATGAAGACGGCATATTACTGCTATGTTCTGACGGTTTAAGTGATAATAACTGGGTAGAACAATCCTGGCAGGATTATGGTAAACCAGTGTTAACAGGTGAACTTTCTTTAGAAGACGCAGTCCGCAAGTGGATTAACCTGGCAAACCAGAAAAATGGTCATGATAATACGTCAGTAGTTCTTACTCATTGCCGTGTCTCGACCGGGTATCTAGTACCAGTATCATCATCGATGCCAGTACACATACAACAAGTAGAACCAGAAGAACCTGAGTTGGCAGAAAGTTCTCAAGCACTCTTGGAGTTGGACTTTACAGAACCTGAAACGACAGATCCTGTCAAAAGTCAAGGTCAGCAAAAACGATGGATGCTAGTGGGAAAATTGTTGGCAATGCTGATCGGAGGTTTGACTCTGGGATTATTTGCTAGGTGGCAATTTAATTCTCAAACATTCCAACACACGTGTCGGCAACTTCCCCAGCAACTGTGTCGAAGAGGGGATTGAAAATTAAAAATTAAAAATTAAAAATTAAAAATAGAAATTATTCATTTTTAATTTTTAATTTTGCATTTTTAATTATTCTCTGCGGATTGCCAATCAGCTTCTGGCTTGCGCCAGTACAGACCGTTTTCTCGCTGCAACATCTGATAGCCAATCAACTCCCGCCGCAGCGTGGCGCAGTCTGGATGATGACGTTTGATAATTTCATTGACATTGGCTTCAGGATAGGTTGGTCCCAGATCAAACTGACTCACCAACCACTTGAGAATCACCCAACGCTTTTTGCGGCTGGCGGGAATCTCCTTGAGGCGGAGACCTGAGAGAAAATTGCTGAGAACCTGGCGTTCCCAGGCATCACTTTCCACATCCTTAACCAACGAAGCCATGTGGTTGGGACTGAAGACAGACCGATTGATGCTGTGCAGTGCCTCACAATCAAGCCGATACCAGTGGGTATTACCTTCGGGGCGCAACTGCACCAAGTTCAGATCCTTCAGAACAGACAGATGGTGAGAGACTGTCGGTTCTTTGATCTGCAGGAGGGCTGCCAATTCCTCGACGCTACACTCACGCCCTGCCAAAATCCCCACCATTTTGAGGCGGCTCTCATTAGCGAGCGCCTTGAAAAAGCGCAGGACGGTCTGAAACTCATCAGGCTCCATTTATCTACCTCTATTTCAATCCACATCTAATTAGAAGTATATAAAATTAGTAGCCCAACTGCAAGCTACTATGTAGGAGCCGTCGCCGTTACCCCCAATAGCATGCAGGTGATTTCTGGTTCATTAGACAACACACTCAAACTTCAGAGTCTGGAAATCAGGGGCTTTATTTTAACCTGCATTCTGCTACTTAGGCGATCGCCTAACAACCTAGTAGCACAATAACGTAGCATAATGGAGTTAAAAGTAATTAAACCCGTCCATTATGCAATACCTCACGCCGCAATCCGTTTATAGACAGTTTGGATACCACCCTAAGTCGTTAGCTGAGTGGGCTGATCAAGGGAAGATTGAATGTGTTAAGTCTCCTGGGGGTCACAGACGTTACCCGTTATCTAGTTTAGAAAAGCTGGGGAGTGGTCGAGATAATCGCGCTACTGTTCTTTACGCTCGTGTTAGTACTCGTTCCCAGATGGATGCTCTTGAGTCTCAAATTAAGTATTTAGGGCAGCGCTATCCGGGAAACGAGTTAATCAAAGACATCGCTAGTGGGATGAATTGGAAGCGCAAAAATTTTATCAAGTTAATGGAACGTGTAGCTCAAAAAGAGGTTAAAACCATTGTTGTTGGACACAAGGACAGGCTTTGCAGATTCGGCTTTGAGTTTGTCGAGTGGTTCTGCAATCTAAATGACTGCACGATTGTCGTACTAGATAGTACTCGTCTTTCACCTCACGAAGAGTTAATGCAAGACTTTGTGAGCATCATGCATTGCATGAGTTCTAGACTCTACTTTTTAAGAAGTTATCGAAAAAAGATTGAGATTGCATACCAAGAAGATCTTGCAAAAAGTAGCAAAACGTAGTTAAACGTTGTATGCTAGGGAAGTACACAAGAGTTGGTCGAACTCATGGCGAGAAAGAAAAAAGTTAAAGGAGTGACCACAGTAACTCGGATTGCTATTGTTGGCAATCTAAAACTTAATAAGTGGAAATCCGAGGAACTCGATTGTATTGCTTCTCGCTTGGGTTCGCTACGCTCTGATTTATGGAATGAATACGGCTCTCTAAAAGCTTGGGGTATATCTGAGTACGACATAGACAAGGTATTGCGTCCTAGCAGCGCCAAGTATGAATTGCCTGCTAAATTATGGGAAACAACTCTTTATGATGTCATTGGAGATATTCATACTTGTCAAGCATCATGTATAGAAAAAGTTCTTGAGTCTCTTGGGCTTCGATATGAAAAGTTTGCCGCCAAGAAAACAGTTGCACAACATGTTTTGGAGTCTCGCGAGTGGTTAAATCATCCAAAACTTAGAACACTTGTACGAAAGTTCTGGTATCGCGGTCATACTCAAGTTGCCAATCAAATTGTCGTCAAAGAGTACAACTGCCAGACCGACTCCAACGGCGTTGTTTGGTTGCAATTTAGTGGGCTTAAAAAAGGTAAAGTCTTAAGGATTCCTACCACACTGAAGACTGAAGTAACAGGACAAGTACGGTTAATTAAGCGTAATAGTAAATGGTACATCCACTATTCAAAGGATGTACAAACCGCGCCAAAAAGGGAAGCGGGGCTTAGTGTTGGAGTAGATCGCGGTTACTCAGAAGTTTATGCCACCTCCAAAAATGATGGTGCTAGGTTCTTGGGCGAAGATTTTGGTCAGCAACAAACCTACGTAAGCGATTATCGCAACCAAAAAGGGAAAAGGCGTAACAAGATTCGCTCTATTGCAAACAAGGCAAGAGAAAAAGGCAATCAAGCAAAAGCTGAACGGATTACCAGAAACAATCTAGGGCGAATTAAGTGGAACCAAAGAGAAAGTTCCTTTAAAGGTAGGATTAAAACCTTAGTATTTACTGCCACAGTTCAATTAATGCACGACGCGATTAAAGCTGTGGCTTTTGAAGATTTGACCGAACAGTTCGCTTCAAAGAAAAAACGGTCAAAGCGCACAAAGCGAAACCTTAACTCATGGTGTAAGGGGATAGTAGCTGATGCGCTGCAACAAGTTTCATCTCGTGTAGGTTGCACGATTATTGGTGTAACGGCAGCATATACGTCGCAGGTTGACTCACGTCACGGCATCCTTTTGGGTGTACGTAACGGAGACAGCTTTACCTGTTTTGATGGGGTCGTTTTGCAATCGGATACCAACGCTGCCGATAACATTCAAGCAAGAATTGGGGATGGTGAAATCTCCAGATTTATGAAGCATACGGATGTTAAAAAAATATTGCTTGAAAGGACGCGGAAGTTTCAGGACTCACTCCAAGTGACGCAAGAAATTTGGAATGGAGGCGGCACGTTTTCGGGGGAAGCTTCCCCCGAAAAGCTGCCTTTTTTTGAGGCGATATCGGGCAAGGATGCGCCCAAGACTCTAGAACCTAAAAGAAAACGCACGAGTAAGGTCAATCAGAGAGCGAATCATAAGCAATTGACGTTGTTTGACCTAGTTTAACTACGTTTATTGTGCATCCCACGAAACTCAACATCAGCCCAGAAGCAATCAATTTGGAATTGGGAAACATTTTTAAATAAACGAACCCGGATCGACTTGAAAAAACTCTCCCAAAGCATTCGCTTGCGCTTTACTGATTTCTCGCTTTTCATTTACTACTTCCGACACCACGCCTTTAGAACCAATCACCCCCACTAAATCGGCTTGTTTTATTCCTTGTTGCTCCATTAAAAAATGTAACATAGAATGAAGAGTCGATCCTTCTCCAGGTGCATAATATTCTCGCTCAAACTTTTCAATTAAAACAATCAGCAACTCATAAAGTTCATCCTCTTCTGGGGTTCGATTCTGACAATGCATTAATGCTTCAACAATTTCCAAAGCCTTTTCATTTTCTTCTTCATTTCTGATAATTTTAGGTTGATATTTGTATAATAAATCCCTATATTTGTCTGGGTCAAAAGTAAGGATCATTTTTCCAGTTCTCCTTGTCATACTGTGCGTGGGTTAAAACATATTTGATATAGATTAATTGCTTTTCATAATCCATGCTCACGATTAACCGATATCTATTACCCTTACAGCAGTTTTCAATTGAATTGACCACATTTTAAGGGCGCGGTTTCCGCGCCCCTACGGTGAGTCCAGCCCTTGCAGCTTGTTTCACTCCCAATCGGATCTGGCTTTCCCGTTGGGTTATATTGTGGTCTACCCGACTGATATTAGCTCTTAATATTGAAGACAGTAAAATTACCCACCGCTTGACTCTGTTGGCAAAACCGATTGAACCTCAACCAAGTTCGACCAAGTCGCCTTATTTACAATCTTGTACGAATCATCCAAAGCATCACGACAATAGCGCGTGTTTTTCCCCAAATTCTTGCAAACGTCTATAGCTGATGACGTGCATCAAAAACAATCTATATCTTGAACTCGATCTAGTTCTCGATATGAGAACTAAATAATTTTATCACAAAGATATCCAATAATATCTTTAAAAAACCCAGTTTCTTTGAGAAACCGGGTTTTTGGGTAAGAAAAGCTTAGCGCATGGATGCGGATGCGCGATCGCGAGTCGTGACCCAAATAATGAAAGAATTGACTGAGTGACCGTATAAGGTGAAGATAAAAGGATTAGACCTTTTGCTGAAGTACTAGGCGACTCTGACGTCGTCTCATTGCCTTGATTTTACCCCTTTACGAGGTAAAAACAGAGGGTAAGGCGAGGACTAATTCATAAATACTAAAGCCTGCATGGGCAGGCTTTGTTTGTCTAGCTCTTAGAGAGGCGTCAAACAGCAATAAGTTTGAGTGACGGCTTGGGTCGTTAAGGTTAGGGACTTAGGGAGCGACACTGAAAACTTCGCTCTTGTCTGTACACACTCAAACCAAAAGCAAACTAGTGCAAGCAGTCTATTGCTTAAAAAAGCAAGTTCAATGAGGGATGGCTGTGGAGATACTTAAGGAAAAGCAGAAGCTAGGTGTAAATATTAATATGAAAATTGGCGATCGCGTCCGTGTTAAAGATTCCGTAGTAGTTTACCATCATCCTGAGCATCGCGGTAAGGCTTTTGACCTCAAAGGCACAGAAGGCGAAGTAGTACAAATTGTCACTTTATGGCAAGGTAGACCTGTCAGCGCTAACTTGCCGATTCAAGTCCTGTTTAGTAAAAAATTTAAAGCCCACTTGCGTGAGAATGAATTAGAACTCGTTTAAATCCCTCATCTGCGGCGAAACAACCGGAAAAAATTCAGTTCGCCGCGCATTCTTTCTAGCTCTTGACGATGGCATTCTGCTGTTGTATAATACCACTCACTATGACGCTTAAGCTCAGACCGTACCTGAACTTCCTGATAAAACTGGTGGGATGTTTGGTAAGCAGCAAAGGTTTCCTCAACTTCAGGTTGAGGAGAGGGAATAATCTGGGGGAAATTTCTCGACATAAAGTTAGAAGCTAGGAGTAAAGTGAGGACTTAGGAGTTAGGAGTGAGGAATACTACGGACGTTCCTTATTTATTATGACTTACATTAATAGCTCCTAACTCCTCACTCTTGTTCATAGCCAACCGTGTAAGCGATAGATAATAATACCAATGTACTCTCTTAAAGCGCCAGTAAATTGATCTAGGTTTTCGACATTAGGTAACAAATTGAGAATCGCGCCTTTGGGAGTACTGGTAAATTCTTTTATGTCACCCTCAGTAACTATAAAGTCAGTAGGTGTAGGAATGACGTCAATGCCTTGATGCTTGAAAATGAGTAGCGATCGCGGCATGTGGATTGCCGAAGTTACCAACAATACGCGACGAATGCCACGAGACTCCAGTATTTTTCGGACATAAACCGCATTTTGATAAGTATTGAGGGAGTCAGGCTCTTCGATAATCGCCTCTGGTGGTATACCAATAGAAGTGAGGACTGTTGCCATATCTGCCGACTCGGAGGATCCCTTACCTGCCCAATCGATGCGACCACCACTAAGAATAATCACAGGAGCTTTTTTTTGGCGGTAGAGTTGAGCTGCATAAATGACGCGATTACCGTGTTCATTTAAATCTACAGTTGGTCTTGGCGGCAAAGCTGGTTTTGTTCCACCACCCAAAACCACAATTGCTTCTGCATTTGGGATTTCGGCAGGTGGGAGATTTTGCCATTCCAGCGATCGCACCATTAAGTGAGAAACCCAGCTATTACTGGTAAATAACAACAAAATTAGCGCTGCGGCGATCGCGATCGCCGCAGTCCGTGGTCTTTTCCATAACATAACCAGTGCGAAGAGCAAACTTATACAGACTAGTCCCAACGGGTAAAAAAACAGCGGTAGCAACTTGGAGAGATATAAAAACATCAGAGTTAGTTGTTAGTTGTTAGTTGTTAGTTGTTGGTGAACCAGCGCGAATGACGGCTTTCCCTCCGTAGGCGACTGGTGAACCCGAAGGGTTGTTAGTTGTTAGTTGTTAGTTGTTAGTTGTTAGTTGTATTTTATACTAACCACTAACAATTATTACCTTAGAGTTGGTTATTAGTTGTAGGTTGTTTTATTAACCACTAACCACTAACCACTAACCACTAACCACTAACCACTAACCACTAACTACTAACCACTAACCACTAACAAATATTACCTTCTCCAAAACCTAAAACTGGGGAATCCCGAACCACGACGGTAGCGGCGGGAAGCTTTTCGTTTGCGCCGTCTAGTAGTTCCCGCATCGGTGGACAGATCGGCTTCGGTGTCTTCTGATTCATCGGGCAATTGAGTTCTAGATTCTTCATTGCTTTTCCACCAAGCAATAGTCCAACCTGCACCTCCACCAGCTATTGCACCGAGGAAGATACTCATGGAGGGTTGATACCCCAAAACCGAAAAGCAAAGCAAGAAAAATAACCAGTATTTCAGTCCGGCATCAATACCCTCAGTGGAAGCTACGGTTTCAGCTTGGGGATTAGTTGCGTTTACCGTTGTAAACCAGCCTACGGCTAAACTACCCAATACGCCCAAGAAGATGCTTAGGGCTACGTTCCCCAACGTCGTCCCTAACACGAGTGATATAAATAACCCAAACAGCAGTTGAGTAATTAAATTTCCAGACAAAGACAGAGGATTGCCGGGTTTCTTTGGTTCAGCCATGAGGTGACTATTGGCGAATAACTTCTTTTAATTGTGCCTCTAGAGGTTGAGTTGTGTCCAAAATTTTGACTCTTTGTTTTTCAAGTTCAGTAAATGCTTCAGCTTGTTCAACCTGTGAAGCCAATAAATCAGCAGTAGCATCAGCGATATCACCAGTGCGACTTTCCAGCCGAGAACGCAAAACTTCGAGTGGTGCCGTACACTGGATAATCTCAAGCGGAATTTGGTGTTTTGTCGCTAGGGCGATCGCCTCGGACCGCAACTCCTGTCGGTCGTACTTAGCATCCAAAATCACCGGAAAACCAACACCAGCCAGCATCACTCCCAAATCTAACAGCCTTGCATAAGTTTTCCGGGTCATTTCTGCCGTATACAAATCATCGCCACCACGTTCCGCCAACGGAATTCCCGCCAAGTGTTTGCGCACTGCATCCGACCGCAGGTGAATTGCCCCCAATTTACCAGCTAAGTAACGCGCCGTCGTACTCTTGCCACTCCCCGACAAACCAGACATCAAAATCAATTGCCCTTGGCGAGGCTTTGTATAATCCCAAGCCTGCTGATAGTAATCAGCCGCCGTTTTTGCCCCCTCTTCCTTCTCTTTTGAAGGAATACCTGGGTCATCTAACACAAACGAACCCACCTTTGCCCGGACATAAGCCTGACGGCTCAAATACAAAGGCAGCACCTGCAAACCTTCCCAATCTCCAGTTTGCTCCACGTAAGTATTCAAAAACACATTACCCAATTCTTGACTGTGGCGCGCTTCCAAATCCATCACCGTAAACGCCACATCGTACATCACATCGACAAAGCGAAACGGCTCATTAAACTCAATGCAATCGAACAACAAAATCTTATCCTGCCACAGACAAATATTTCGCAGGTGCAAATCCCCATGACATTCCCGAATATAATTATTTTGAATTCTACTAGCAAATAATTCTGGACGTTCCGCAAAAAAGCGATCAGTATATGCCTTAGTTTCCTCAAACTGCGCCTGCGTCTGAGGACCACCAATATACTTCATAGTTTGCGCATAATTCTCATCAATCGCAGCCCGAACTTGCGCCACTTCCCCAAAACTGCGAATATAATCATTCGTCTCAGTTTTAGCATGGTATTGAGCCACCACCCGTCCCAACTCTTCTAGGTGTGCCTCATTCAACTTACCCTGCTCAAACATCGTGCTCAGCAACGCCTCCTGAGAAAAGGCGTGCATTTTTAGCACATATTCCACAGCCTCTCCCGTTCCCCCGATCTGGTACTGCTCCCCGACTAAACTTACAGGTAACACCTCCAAATACAGTTCAGCTGCTCCCCGCTGATTCAAGCGCAACTCTTCCTCACAAAAATGCTTTCGCTTCTCCAAAGTCGAGAAATCCAAAAAGCCAAAATTCATCGGCTTCTTCACCTTATACGCAAAATCCCCAGTCAACAGCACATAAGAAATATGCGTCTGAATCAATTGAATCGGCTCCTTCACAGCATGAGCATAAAACCCAGGCTGCAACATCTGCTCAATAATAGCTGGAATAGAAACTTCTGTCATCTTCTCTTGGCGCCCTTGGCGTCTTGGCGGTTCAAACACAAAAAAAACCAGAGGAATACCCCCTGGTTTCAACGATAACTATAACAAACTTTAAGTAGCTTCAGACGCTGATTCTGTTTCTGCTGTCTCAGCACTTACTTGCGACTGCAAAACTGAAACAACCACTTGCCCAGGTTCAGCAATAGCTTTCACACCCTCAGGCAAAATAAGCTCCTCAATATGCAAACTATCTCCCACCTTCATCTCAGACACATTAATCTCAATCGCGTCTGGAATATTTTCCGGCGCGCAACTCACCTGCAATTGTGTCATTTGAGTGTCTAACACACCACCTTCTAGCTTCACACCCACTGGTTCTCCCAAAAAACGCAGAGGTATTTCCACATCAGTATTACCGTGACCTGCAACAGCAAAAAAGCTGAGGTGGTAGGGCGTACCTTTCGCTGGATGAATTTGAACTTCCCGCAGCAGAGTTTTCCCACGCCAAGGAACATCAGTAACTTTGAGATCAATCAAAGTGTTCTGAATAGAACCCTTTTTCAGCAAGCGCTCAACGACTTTAGCATCTAGGGTGATAGCAATTGACTCAGTACCCTTATGACCGTACAAATTCGCCGGTATTTTCCCAGAACGGCGCAAAGCATTTGGCTTGCTGTTTTCTGGTCGTTTTTGACATTCGATTTCCATGTTGGTTGTTGATTGTTGGTTGTTGGTTGTTAGTTGTTGATTGTTGATTGTTGATTGTTAATAGCAATTAACCATTAACAATTAACAATTAACAATTAACTAATTTAAGCACTTAGCAAGGAAGCGGACGTGCCTTGGGGATGCAACAGAGCGCGTTTCGGACCGTGGATGGGGTCTTCTACGATGATGGTTTGATCGCGGCTAGCTCCTAAAGAGACGATCGCGATCGGCACTTCCATCAATTCTGCCAAAAATTTGAGATAATCTAGTGCTTGCCGTGGCAAGTCTTCTAGGGAGCGACAGTGAGTGGTTGACACGCGCCATCCTGGCAGGGTTTTGTAGATCGGCTCACATCGAGCGAACCGACGGGCGTTGCTGGGAAAGTTTTCGCAGCGATCGCCATCTATTTCATAAGCGACACAAACTTTGATTTCCTCTAGCTCGTCGAGAACATCTAGTTTGGTAATCGCTAGACAATCCATACCATTAATCCGCACGGCATAGCGACCAATAACTGCATCAAACCAGCCGCAACGCCGTTTGCGTCCAGTGGTTGTGCCAAATTCTGCACCGCGCGAGCACAAAAATTCTCCCAATTCCCCATGCATTTCCGTGGGAAATGGACCTTCTCCCACACGGGTGGTGTATGCTTTCGCTACCCCAATCACCCGGTCAATCATTGTCGGTCCTATACCTGCACCAACGCAAGCCCCCCCTGCTACTGGGTTAGAGGATGTGACATAGGGATAAGTCCCATGATCTAGGTCGAGAAGTGTGCCTTGTGCTCCTTCAAATAGAATATTGCGCCGCCGCTGAACCGCATCAGATATTTTTAAGGAGGTATCGACAACGTGAGGACGCAACCGTTCCGCATACCCCAGATACTGGTCAATTACCTTTTTGGGATCTAACGGTGGCAAGTTGTAAAGCTTTTCTAAAATGACATTCTTATAATTAATCGTCCACTCTAGTTGCTTACGTAACCCCTGTTGATCCATCAAATCTAGCATCCTGATGCCAGTTCGCTCTGATTTATCAGCATAGGTTGGACCAATGCCTCTACCTGTCGTACCAATTTTATGGCTTCCTCTTCGCTCCTCCGATGCTTGGTCAATCATTCGATGGTAAGGCATCGTGACATGAGCGGTTTCAGAAATTAGCAGATTGCGAGTGGAAATACCAAGTTCCTTTAGTTGGTCGAGTTCTGTAATTAATACTTCTGGATCTATGACTGTTCCACACCCAATAATGCACTCGGTATTTGGATACAGAATACCAGAGGGAATCAAGTGCAGCTTGAAGGTCTGACCCTTCACTACAATTGTGTGTCCAGCATTGACACCCCCTTGGTAACGGACAACAACATCTGCTGACCGACTGAGCAAATCTGTTATTTTACCTTTTCCTTCATCGCCCCACTGGGCACCTATGACAATGACGTTAGCCAAGCGTTTATATTAAAGCTAAAGTTTTCACAAATTACGATGATATACATATTTTATCATTTAAGTCAAGATATTTCTCAAAATTCCAAATTATTAATCTAGTTAGAAACCCGATTTTTTCCCGGAGTGTTAATTTATTTTAAGATTTGTAAAGCGATCGCCTTGATAACATAATGTATAAAAACTAAATTAAAAGAATTAAATACTTACGTATGATAATTTGCCTAGTATAACCTATTTTCCGATCCCTGTAACCTAGCTATGATGATTCAGTTTCCGTGGTGTGTGGAATTACTGCGATCGTTCAGTTATAAAAAAATAATTTATATGTTAAAAATATTACAGAGATGAAATACTGTTCAAATCAAAAGATAGCCGAAAAATCAGGCATGGGAGTTAAAGCAATTTTTGTTCAAACGCTTGACAGCACTCGTATTTACTGTAGATAATTAACGATCCCATCAGTGGGAGTTCACAAAAGAAGCGCAGAATTTCCTTCTGGTATAACTTGTTTTTTTATTTGTTACTGTTAATAAAATTTAAAATTTTTAGTAAAAAGACTACTATGGCTTTATACGCTGAACTACATAGGCATCTGGGCGGTTCTGTTGTACCTCGCGTTTTATGGAGATACTTCGAGCGCCATTCGTCTCAGGAAATTTCCCGCTTTGCTGACTATCAAGAATTTGAAGAGTTTTATACGCGCCCGCGCAACACCCTAGATGAATATCTGGAGTTGCACACCCTAGTGGAAAGCGTGCAAACTGTGGACACTTTGCCTTACTTTATCTATCGCCTCCTGAGGGGTGCATACATTTTTGAAAATTTGGCTTATTTGGAACTGCGCTACACCCCATATTTACGGACACCAGAAAATTTGAGCCAGTCAGAAAGAATTGACAAGATGGCGGAAATTGTGGAAGTTGTGGGCAGAGCCAGCAAGCTATCGGAATATCCCATAGTCACAAGCCAAATTCTCTGCATGCACACGCGCTTACCTTATGAGGTGAATAAGGCGATCGTTGATTTGGCAGGGGAAAATAGGCATTATGTCTGTGCTATAGACGTCGCTGGGGGAGATAGCTACTACGCCTCGCGCATGGATGAATGGGTCGAGCTGTATCAGTATGCGCGATCGCTTGGGATTAACACCACAGGACACCTTTACGAAACCACTGCAGGCTGTTATCCCCAACTGTTACCATATCTAATGCGGATTGGTCACGGCATCCAAATTCCGCTGTTGCATCCAGAGTTACTCCCAGATTTGGCTAGACGCAATCAGTGTTTGGAAGTTTGCCCGACAACGTATCTCAAAACTGGTACTTTGCAAGATATACGTCAACTCAAGTTAGTCTTTGACCGCTGTTTTGATGCAGGAGTAGACATCGCTATTTGTACTGATAACGCCGGGTTACATAATGTACGTCTGCCCTTTGAGTATGAAAATCTCTTGACTTACGACATCATCAACTTTGACCAGTTGCAAGCTTGTCAGGATGCAGCTTTCCGCCATGCTTTTGCTTGGCCCTATAGTCAACGTCCGGTGTCGTTGTTGAATGGCTTGCTGAACCCTCAACCTTCTAAGGTGTTGGCGATGAAGGATTAGTGAGTATAATTCGTAATTCGTAATTCGTAATTCGTAATTGCAATCAGTGTTCGCTTGGACCCTCGACTGATTGTAGACCACGCTCATTTTTAATGAGCAGTTTCTTTATACCCTTTTAATTACGAATTGGTAATTATATCATGTCCGGTTAATTACCCATAATGTAGAGACGTTGCAATGCAACGTCTCTACATTGGTTGACAGGTTTTTATAAGTTAAAAGGGATAATAAATAAGTTTATAGTAAACAATATAAATATCAGATCATGCGTTTACCGAAAACTAGTCTTACTTTTATCATCCTACTTTTTGCCCCAGTTTTGACGCCTTTTACTTTCACTCTGGGAGCATCATTGGGAGCTTCACAGGTGCTGGCGCAAAACTCACCGTCGAAAATCAAAGCAAACTCATTGCAGGCACAGAAAGTTCAACAGCTTGATACTAGTAATATTCAGGCTTTAGAAGAAGCCTTTGAAGTTAAGTATTTGCCATCGGCGTCGATGGAACCAACTCTACATAGCGCAACAAACTCTTGGGAAGCAGATTGGATATTAGTTGATAAACTCGCTTATCGCTCCCAATCACCCAAGCGTGGCGACATGATTTTATTTGAGCCTACTGAAGAGTTGCTCAAGGAAGAGCATAAAGACCTGTATATTAAGCGCATCATTGCTCTGCCTGGAGAAAAGGTAGAACTTAAGGATGGCAAAGTATATATTGACAACCAACCCCTTCAAGAAGATAAGTACTTATCTCCTACACAAAACACATCTGTAAATGTTTGTAAATCAGGACAGCAACCGCCCTTCCTTTCTATACCTCAGACTATACCGTCTGACTCATATCTGGTGTTAGGGGATAACCGCAATAGTAGCTATGATAGCCGTTGTTGGGGTGTTGTTAAGAGAAAAAATATTGTTAGTCAAGCTGTTAGAATAGTTAAACCTTCAGTGCGTGAACGTGAGTTGGACGAAACGCGAAATAGTCAGCAACGTTCGGCTGAAGATTTATTTCTTAAAAATATATGCTTGTTGTCACCTGATGGTTTTAGTCCCCAAGGTTCAACTTCTCCTCTCAGTTGTCTGAAATCATAGCTAAATCGAATTTTAGGATTTTTAATTTTGGCGATCGCCGTTCAACTCATCGCCGATGGCTCAATAGATATACTTAAATCTGCTGTACAGAATCCCCACTACCTACATTAATACCTCACGTGGCACGTGAGCCTTCGATAGTAGGGATTAATGTGATCTTAGGGAACTTTAAGATAGTCCTTTAAGCCATCAGACCGTCGCAACCAACCTCTGAGGAATTTTGATTGAATCCCTACACTCCACCGCCGATAATCGTTCTCTCTTCTTTCAAAGTAGTTGTGCAACAATTTATCGTCGTTTTCGGGTTTGGAAATCCAGGCATCCAATTCGTTCAAAGTTTCAGGTCCAATTACCCCATCGACAGCTATACCGCCTAAAGTTTGCTGCAACGTAGTTACACCACGACCACTATTAACCTGCCAGTCGAAGCAAGAGAGTGCCACACGGCGGGTTAAGTCGCCACAGCCAGATTCAATCCAGTAAGTGTTTCGATAAATGTCTGATGCTTCTTTAAATGAAATGTTGGCGACGGACCGAAGTGGCAATCCCTTATTAGTACGATACTGGTCATACTCAGTATGAGTAATTCCTAGATTAGTTAGTCCACCAGGGTCGCCTTCGTCGTTTGTAAGTCCGCCTTCAAAAGCTAGAACAAACTTTAGTCCCTCGCGGAAAGTTAATTCTTTGTTCAGAGCTTTGTCAAGCTTTTTATAGTTAGACTCTAGATATTGGATTTTTTCAGAGAGAGCATTAACTGATTTTTCTTGAGATTTAAGTCCTTGTTCAACTGATTTCAGTAGTTGTGCTTGGGCTTGACTTGTTGTTAGATTGCTTGCCAAAATACTTACAAAAGTGCTTAGCATTAAGCAACTAAAAAATAGAATTGTCTTGCTTAATTTCATGATTGACCATTTGATTTTAATAATTTAAAATACGTGTCTGCTAGTTAATAGAGTTTTGCATATTACTTGACTGTTCAACATACCGAAAAACTTGTAAATTGAGATTTTGAATCCAGCTTTTAGGGCGAAGTGCAAGCGAATAAGCTTTGATAGATTTGTCAAAGCTGATAATAATCAGCTTATTTGACCATATGCTGTATCCCCCACCAACGTAAGCATCTGGGGTGGTGACCGAAAAAATCCCAGTCGCTATCTTCTGCTGACAAAATCCAACATAATAACATTGCTCTTTTTTAGGGATAGTGGCATAAACACCCAAAGTGTTGCTATCAAGTGAAAGTGGTACTACAATTTCACCAATAATGAAGGCATAACTTCCTTTTCCGGGCACACTAGATTGATAACTCTGTTCCCAAATTAATTCCCAATTATGTTGGAGGAATTCCATGTCTAACCCGTTATTTGTTCTCAAAAACAAAACGTACTACAGTGACCCAAAACAAATTCGCATTGAATTAGAACCAGTGCCAAAAGACACAACTTCTGCTGACTTTTGGGCAGACCCAGACAATCCATGTGGGCGGTGTGAGTTCTATATTGCACAAGAGAAAGACCTGAACTATCCCATTGGTAAGAAGTTCAGGGTTTCAATTATCTTTACGCCAGAATAACTAATTACTTCTTATTCGCGAGAAGTAATCCGGCGCGGATCGCCAACTCTGACAATCTTTTGTCCGTTGCCCTTACCCGTAGTGATTGTTTTCTGGAGCAATTCAGTTTCAACTGTAGCGGACTTAGAAGCGTTGTAACGTATTTTGTATCTGTAAGATTTTGTTCCAACTTTTACAGTTGCGTAAGCAGTTTTCAAAATGTCACGCAATAGTAACTCTTTTACTGCCATACGTGGCATATCCGCCTCAGTTTTTGGATCGGCGATACTAATTCCGGTTGCGGTGGCAATGTCACCCTTATAAAAATTTGGGGTTCCTAAAAAGTAGTAAGTAGTGCTGGCGCTACCAGCGCCAGCACCATTAGTGCCAGTCGCACTTCCGACTGTGGTTTTAACAAGTTCGAGAAAAGCAGCCATTGTTGTATTGTTATAAAAAGTTTACAGAGAGAAAAAATTCACAGAGGGAAAACTAACCTAAAGTAATATGCTCTTTAAAGTAAGCAGTTGAAATTTCGTTACTGTTAATTGTCTTCCCAACAAGTGCATGTACTTGCGCTACATTTGATTGAGCCATGATTATTTTTACTGTCTTGCGCTTGCCGCCAGCAGTATAAGTAACAATCGCATGAAAAGCTTTTCCTGTGGAGATTGCGTCACGCACTGAACTCGAGTGAGCATCAGCAGGAGGCGCACCAGTTAATTTACTAACACCACAAGTACTGCCGATTTGATCGTATTCGTCGGGTAGGATTAGGATAATTTTTGTATTTCCACTTCCTACCACATGGGGTATACGTTTTGGTCTTGCCATTTAGATTTAGGATATCGTCATTAACCTTTATATGGCTCTCTAACAACGATCGTAGACTACGCAACCCTATAGGGTTTTACAGCTCTGTTGCACGTCCTGTCACTGTCTTAAAATTAGATGAAATTTAGAACCGACTTTGTCTACAATTAAGCGCACATCATTATCAGCCCAAATATTAATGTAAGCATATGCAGCATTTACAGTAATATTCGGTCGCCAGTTGGGAACACTCTTGCTTTGACCAAGAATTGTAACTTGCTGAGATTGAGCAATATTATTTCTTTTTGGTTTTGTAACTTTGAATAAGTCATCATTAAAAGTTTTATCTGCTGAAGTAACTATTTTTTTTGCTACTGATTCAGCGGTTATGTCGTCTAAGCAGTAAAGTTGTAGGTGCAATCCGTCTGCTGGAGAATTGTACCAACCAATGTATTTACCCTTGTTAAAAGAGTACACGGGGTTAAAGAAAGAATTGTATACTTTGGTTGCCCAGTTGTTTAAAATTTGATTACTAATCGTTTCACTAGTTTGATCCATTAAGCGCCAGGTAACTCGCGCATTTTTTGGACGACTACCCCTTGGTACACTCTGGTTGTCTTGAACAAAATAAACTGTTACTTGAGGATGGTATTTTACATCAGCATCAAAGTCTGATTTTGGTTGTCCGATGATAACTGGTTTCAAGTGGCATTTTTGCACTTCTTCTCGAAAAAATCGAATACGTTGTTGTGCAATTAGTACTGAGTCATTTGATTGGACTAAGCACAAATTTTTCACAGCTTCTCTTTGTGGATTTGTAGAAGTATCTCCAAAATGATCAACTACTTCAGAATTATAGGAATCGCCATTAATTAACGCTTTTCTAATTGCAGCCCAATCACGTATACTCATAATAAATCCTCCCAAGTAAAATTAGGAGATAGCTTAGATTTATTTATTTCGTCTGTTCTAGCTTTTTGAGCATCAGCTATTGCTTTGCTCAAAGTATCGTTTACTTCACCAGAATACGTTGTAATCTTTTTACTTAACTCTTTAGCAGTTGCCGGAGATGATACAGCAATTATTTCTGCATCGAGTTCATGAATCTTCTTGCTATCTTCATTACTATTTTGATTACTATTTTGATTTTTATTTTTGTCGTTTTCTTGATTGGCAGCTTGCCCTATTTCATCTAATTTTTTTAGGGTTCCACTCTTAAGTGAAATTTTGTCAGGGGTATACTGCCAATTATTTTCGGATAAGATTCCATCATCTTGAAAAGCGTTAAATCCTTTGCCCACTAGTAATGCTGTTTGTTCTACAGCATTAATCAGTGAAGTGCCAATGTCTCGAACTTCATTAATAGTATTAGCTCCAGAATCATCTATTTCTCCAACTATTGCACATAAGCTAGATTGAATACTTACTAAAGATTTCGCCTGTTCTATCAGCCAAGCTTCCATTTGTTTAGGACAATGGATCGTTCGGTATCTTAGAATAGGAGTTCTATCATCATTGCAACCAATAACTGTTTGAATCGATACATCCACAAAATCAGAAGTATTTTTACACAAACTAGATTGAATACTAGCTAAAGCTTTCATTTGAAAGATTAACCAATTTTCTAGTTTTTTCGGGCAATGGATAGTTCGATACCTAATGACAGGCGTTCCGTCATTGTTGCAGCCAACAACTGTTTCAAGTGATATATCTACAAATTCAGAATCATCAGCACTACACTGCTGACCAAGAATCTCAAAGATTTGTTCAAAAATAGCTTTTGTTTCTTCTTCCATCCCTGGAAGAACTTTTATCTTTTTAGGTGGATCTAAAGCCTTTGGTTTGTGAGTTTTTAAGTCACAGCTATCAAAGGTTTTTACTTCTATTTCAACTAATTGATAGCATTGCTCTGCCGCAATATTTGCTATTTGCTCAAATTTAAGTAATTCCTGAGATTCAGTTCCAGTTATTACTTTAATTGGTTTATTTTTAAATACTGGGGTATTTGTTTTGGGATCACAGCTATCAAAAGTTTTTACTTCTATTTGGGTAAATTTCAATTCTTCCTCTTCTTTGTCTCCTTTGTCTCCCTTGTCTCCTTTGTCTCCCTTGTCTCCTTTGTCTCCCTTGTCTCCTTTGTCTCCCTTGTCTCCTTTGTCTCCCTTGTCTCCTTTGTCTCCCTTATCTCCCTTATCTCCCTTATCTCCCTTGTCTCCTTTGTTGCCTTGCGGACCTTCTGGACCTTCTGAACCTTGTGGTCCTTGCTGACCTTGCGGTCCTTGCTGACCTTCCGGTCCCTGTGGTCCTGGTTCGCCTACACCAGGCGGTCCCTGTGGTCCTGGTTCGCCTACACCAGGCGGTCCCTGTGGTCCGGGTGGTCCTGGTTCACCTACACCAGGCGGTCCCTGTGGTCCGGGTGGTCCTGGTTCACCTACACCAGGCGGTCCCTGTGGTCCTGGTTCGCCTACACCAGGCGGTCCCTGTGGTCCTGGTTCACCTACACCAGGCGGTCCCTGTGGTCCGGGTGGTCCTGGTTCACCTACACCAGGCGGTCCCTGTGGTCCGGGTGGTCCTGGTTCACCTACACCAGGCGGTCCCTGTGGTCCTGGTTCGCCTACACCAGGCGGTCCCTGTGGTCCGGGTGGTCCTGGTTCGCCTACACCAGGCGGTCCCTGTGGTCCTGGTTCGCCTACACCAGGTAGTCCCTGTGGTCCTGGTGATCCGGGTTCGCCTACACCAGGTGGTCCCTGTGGTCCTGGTGGTCCTTGCGGTCCTGGTGATCCTGGAAGACCAGGCGGACCTGGAATTAGTGGACGTGCTGCATCGGCTTTAGCAATTTCAGCATCTCGAAGCGCCACACCAGCGTCAGCTTTGGCAACTTCAGCATCTCGAAGCGCCACACCGGCGTCAGCTTTGGCAACTTCGGCATCTCGAAGCGCCACACCGGCGTCAGCTTTGGCAACTTCGGCATCTCGAATTGCAGCGACTGCTTCTTGCTGTGCGGCACTTACTTCCCCTTGAATAGTTGTCAGTTCACTTTGCAGCCCACCAACTTCTCCTTGCAGTCCGCCAACTTCTCCTTGCACACCCGCAATCTCAGTTTGAAGACCGCCAACTTCTCCTTGAAGAGCTGTTGTTGCAGCTAATGCTGCTGTGGCTTCAGTTTCGGCAGCGGTTGCCACAGCTACCATTCCCGCTACTTGAATTTCTATTCCAGCTATTGCTGCTAATGCTGCAGCACCCTCGGCGGCGGCAGCGGCAATTGAAGCAACTAAGGGGGCAATAGCAGCAGCAATCAGTGGCGCCGCTAGCACTGCCACGAGTGCAGCCAATCCTGCTGTAACGGCAATGATTTCTGCCTTTATATAGTTAATCTCAGCATCCAGATCTCCTAATTTTCTGTCCTGATCGCCTTGCCAACTGATGAGATTGTGAATTTGCGGTTCAAGGTAGGCTGTAGCGCGTTGTACCGCAGTACTGATAATTCTTTCCTCGTCTACATTGCCAGTCTTTAACCCAGCAATTTCATTTAAGGCTTTCATAGCAAGACTGCAGCCTTCGTCAGCAGTAGTCTGGGCTTTCTTTGCGAGATTAAAAGCAGTGTTAGCTAAATTTTCAGCTTTATCAGATGTACTTTGTGCACCAGTTGCAATACTAAAAGCAATGCTAGCTGTTTGTTGAGCTTTATCAGCTGTACTTTGTGCACCAGTTGCAATACTAAAAGCAATGCTAGCTGTTTGTTGAGCTTTATCAGCTGTACTTTGTGCACCAGTTGCAATACTAAAAGCAATGCTAGCTGTTTGTTGAGCTTTATGGGCTAAATCAATGCCTGATTCAGCTTTCCTATCAGCATTGATTGCCAAATCTACAGCTTTTGCTACTGAGGTGGAAAGCTCGTTGATCTCTCCTTGCGCTTGGGCGATCGCGCTTTTCAATGCGCCAATTTCTCCTACCAATCCCCCTACTAATTGGTTTAACTCAGCTAGTCCTGATCTAATTTCAGCGCAACAATCAGCCATGCGTCACATTCCTCAGCATGGCAGTAATGTTTGCAATTCCACCTTTCACTTCATCGCAGGGAATGCAACAGTAACCAGGGTAGGAAGTAGTAGTGCATTTGATGTAACCATCTGGGCACTCATCACTACAAATAACTTTGTATGTTGGTGGTGAAATACTTTGTTTTGTATCAGTAAATATTAATGAATTAGTTTTTATATCTCTAACTTGAATAGTGTAAGTATTACTACTCTCAGAAGTAAAAATAATATTTCTTGCATTAATAGAACCACCCGCAAAACCACTATCAGAATAAATTACCCGATTACTACATGCTGCTATTATGGTTCTATTATTAAAGACTGGAGATTCTTGGTCATATCCCTTATAAGAGAAAGGACTGCTAGCGGTAATACTGTCATAAGTAATCATTGACCAAGTACCATAAGTATTTCCGCATTTATTGTTAGAAGTACTTCCAGTATTAGACACAGATACGTCTATAGGTGATATTTCAAAACTTATAATTTTATCTTGAGTATCACCTGGAAATTTATAATACAGTTTTGGTTGCTCACCGAATTTACAAAATTGTGTCATAGTTAATTACACAGGCGTAACTTTGCCATATATCTCGAATTCCCCAATACAAAATATGTTGTCACCACTGGTTGATGAGCCGTTCTCTACTATCTGAAAAAATCTGTAATTTTTATTCCCAGTAAGAGGACGTGACACCCATTGATTTTGAGACAATGGCATATTAGAGACAGTGTCAATCGTATCCCAATCAGCACTGGTCAAACTTCCTTTTAATATCCATCCAGTTGGATTGTTATAAGGATAATCTCTAGCACGAATAGAGTAGTAATTGGGAATTATTGTGTAGTTATCAATGTAGATTTGATAAGAAGACCCAACAACATTTTGAGTGGCGATATAGGCAGATGGTTGTCTGTCGGTAAGGTATTCAGGATGACAATTTAAACTGTCGTAGCACGATGACATGCTACTCAAACATTCAGCAATAGTTGCTGGATTCTGCCAAAATTGTTTTATAACCCTTAGTACCAAGGTAGTAGAAAAGTCCATTAGCGTCGCCATCAGACACATACGTTAGTGTTACCGCTGTTTTAGTTGTTCCAGTTCCAGTACCACTATTGTTAGCACTACTGACAAATATATTTTTAAGGTCGCTCACCAGTATGTTTTTTGTATGCTCCATCAGAGGCAGTTTGAATCAATACCAAAATCGCTGTCTGCTAAAGTATTTATATTGGGAAAATCTTTAATTTGCATCAACTAAAATCCTGTGGACTTAAAGGTGCATTTACTGGAGTAGACACAGTAACAGACAATTTGCAAACTATTGTGTCTTGAATGTACGGCTGATTATTGCGGTTGATAAATTGTCTATCCCAGCGAAAAAAGTTTAGAAGCTCATACAAACCAGAGTTGTCATAAGTAATGCTTATTCCTTTAGGGTCAATAACTGCTTGTCCCTGTGGATCAGTAAGTACTCCCTCAAATTCCAGGTGAATTTTAAAAAAGCAGTGCTGCTAGTAGTTGCTCTGCCCGGTTATTAGAGTCAGCAATCAAACCGGGCAAGTCAGACTTTTGAATTATGAGGAACTGGCTGTCTTGCGTTGCACCAGTGCCAAAACACTGGGTAAACGTCAACCGACTCATAAATAATCGTTAGGATTTAAGTCAGGCGTAACATCAGGCTTTTGAAGAGCTACAGTTTTTGTAAACTGCCTGTAAGCCTGACCGTTACGATTAGCGATTGATGAGAAAGAATCGCTAACTGTCACTTGAATAGCAGAGTTTAGCCTGCTGGGCTGTTGTATTCAAAACAGATTGCCATTGCTTAATTAAGGCGACCACGAGAGACTCAGCAGTATTGTTTGCAGTAGCAGTAAGTCCGGTGCTAGCCAAGTCGGATTTTGAAATTACTAACTGAGTAGCAGTTTTGTGAAGCACTTGCGCCGAAAACATCTGTTAAAGCTGGTGTTGCCATAAATTGAATATTGCAAATAGTAATAAATCTGTTTTAGTCACAATTGCATAAAGCGTAAATATTCGTCTTTTATGTAAAACCAGAATAACTACTGAGGACTTGAAAGGTTTACTGTAGCTAGCATTGAAGTG
>CBDFMX010000001.1:942500-2749349 GCA_965249805.1 Stigonema sp. | reverse complement strand
TTCAATTAATGCACGACGCGATTAAAGCTGTGGCTTTTGAAGATTTGACCGAACAGTTCGCTTCAAAGAAAAAACGGTCAAAGCGCACAAAGCGAAACCTTAACTCATGGTGTAAGGGGATAGTAGCTGATGCGCTGCAACAAGTTTCATCTCGTGTAGGTTGCACGATTATTGGTGTAACGGCAGCATATACGTCGCAGGTTGACTCACGTCACGGCATCCTTTTGGGTGTACGTAACGGAGACAGCTTTACCTGTTTTGATGGGGTCGTTTTGCAATCGGATACCAACGCTGCCGATAACATTCAAGCAAGAATTGGGGATGGTGAAATCTCCAGATTTATGAAGCATACGGATGTTAAAAAAATATTGCTTGAAAGGACGCGGAAGTTTCAGGACTCACTCCAAGTGACGCAAGAAATTTGGAATGGAGGCGGCACGTTTTCGGGGGAAGCTTCCCCCGAAAAGCTGCCTTTTTTTGAGGCGATATCGGGCAAGGATGCGCCCAAGACTCTAGAACCTAAAAGAAAACGCACGAGTAAGGTCAATCAGAGAGCGAATCATAAGCAATTGACGTTGTTTGACCTAGTTTAACTACGTTTATTGTGCATCCCACGAAACTCAACATCAGCCCAGAAGCAATCAATTTGGAATTGGGAAACATTTTTAAATAAACGAACCCGGATCGACTTGAAAAAACTCTCCCAAAGCATTCGCTTGCGCTTTACTGATTTCTCGCTTTTCATTTACTACTTCCGACACCACGCCTTTAGAACCAATCACCCCCACTAAATCGGCTTGTTTTATTCCTTGTTGCTCCATTAAAAAATGTAACATAGAATGAAGAGTCGATCCTTCTCCAGGTGCATAATATTCTCGCTCAAACTTTTCAATTAAAACAATCAGCAACTCATAAAGTTCATCCTCTTCTGGGGTTCGATTCTGACAATGCATTAATGCTTCAACAATTTCCAAAGCCTTTTCATTTTCTTCTTCATTTCTGATAATTTTAGGTTGATATTTGTATAATAAATCCCTATATTTGTCTGGGTCAAAAGTAAGGATCATTTTTCCAGTTCTCCTTGTCATACTGTGCGTGGGTTAAAACATATTTGATATAGATTAATTGCTTTTCATAATCCATGCTCACGATTAACCGATATCTATTACCCTTACAGCAGTTTTCAATTGAATTGACCACATTTTAAGGGCGCGGTTTCCGCGCCCCTACGGTGAGTCCAGCCCTTGCAGCTTGTTTCACTCCCAATCGGATCTGGCTTTCCCGTTGGGTTATATTGTGGTCTACCCGACTGATATTAGCTCTTAATATTGAAGACAGTAAAATTACCCACCGCTTGACTCTGTTGGCAAAACCGATTGAACCTCAACCAAGTTCGACCAAGTCGCCTTATTTACAATCTTGTACGAATCATCCAAAGCATCACGACAATAGCGCGTGTTTTTCCCCAAATTCTTGCAAACGTCTATAGCTGATGACGTGCATCAAAAACAATCTATATCTTGAACTCGATCTAGTTCTCGATATGAGAACTAAATAATTTTATCACAAAGATATCCAATAATATCTTTAAAAAACCCAGTTTCTTTGAGAAACCGGGTTTTTGGGTAAGAAAAGCTTAGCGCATGGATGCGGATGCGCGATCGCGAGTCGTGACCCAAATAATGAAAGAATTGACTGAGTGACCGTATAAGGTGAAGATAAAAGGATTAGACCTTTTGCTGAAGTACTAGGCGACTCTGACGTCGTCTCATTGCCTTGATTTTACCCCTTTACGAGGTAAAAACAGAGGGTAAGGCGAGGACTAATTCATAAATACTAAAGCCTGCATGGGCAGGCTTTGTTTGTCTAGCTCTTAGAGAGGCGTCAAACAGCAATAAGTTTGAGTGACGGCTTGGGTCGTTAAGGTTAGGGACTTAGGGAGCGACACTGAAAACTTCGCTCTTGTCTGTACACACTCAAACCAAAAGCAAACTAGTGCAAGCAGTCTATTGCTTAAAAAAGCAAGTTCAATGAGGGATGGCTGTGGAGATACTTAAGGAAAAGCAGAAGCTAGGTGTAAATATTAATATGAAAATTGGCGATCGCGTCCGTGTTAAAGATTCCGTAGTAGTTTACCATCATCCTGAGCATCGCGGTAAGGCTTTTGACCTCAAAGGCACAGAAGGCGAAGTAGTACAAATTGTCACTTTATGGCAAGGTAGACCTGTCAGCGCTAACTTGCCGATTCAAGTCCTGTTTAGTAAAAAATTTAAAGCCCACTTGCGTGAGAATGAATTAGAACTCGTTTAAATCCCTCATCTGCGGCGAAACAACCGGAAAAAATTCAGTTCGCCGCGCATTCTTTCTAGCTCTTGACGATGGCATTCTGCTGTTGTATAATACCACTCACTATGACGCTTAAGCTCAGACCGTACCTGAACTTCCTGATAAAACTGGTGGGATGTTTGGTAAGCAGCAAAGGTTTCCTCAACTTCAGGTTGAGGAGAGGGAATAATCTGGGGGAAATTTCTCGACATAAAGTTAGAAGCTAGGAGTAAAGTGAGGACTTAGGAGTTAGGAGTGAGGAATACTACGGACGTTCCTTATTTATTATGACTTACATTAATAGCTCCTAACTCCTCACTCTTGTTCATAGCCAACCGTGTAAGCGATAGATAATAATACCAATGTACTCTCTTAAAGCGCCAGTAAATTGATCTAGGTTTTCGACATTAGGTAACAAATTGAGAATCGCGCCTTTGGGAGTACTGGTAAATTCTTTTATGTCACCCTCAGTAACTATAAAGTCAGTAGGTGTAGGAATGACGTCAATGCCTTGATGCTTGAAAATGAGTAGCGATCGCGGCATGTGGATTGCCGAAGTTACCAACAATACGCGACGAATGCCACGAGACTCCAGTATTTTTCGGACATAAACCGCATTTTGATAAGTATTGAGGGAGTCAGGCTCTTCGATAATCGCCTCTGGTGGTATACCAATAGAAGTGAGGACTGTTGCCATATCTGCCGACTCGGAGGATCCCTTACCTGCCCAATCGATGCGACCACCACTAAGAATAATCACAGGAGCTTTTTTTTGGCGGTAGAGTTGAGCTGCATAAATGACGCGATTACCGTGTTCATTTAAATCTACAGTTGGTCTTGGCGGCAAAGCTGGTTTTGTTCCACCACCCAAAACCACAATTGCTTCTGCATTTGGGATTTCGGCAGGTGGGAGATTTTGCCATTCCAGCGATCGCACCATTAAGTGAGAAACCCAGCTATTACTGGTAAATAACAACAAAATTAGCGCTGCGGCGATCGCGATCGCCGCAGTCCGTGGTCTTTTCCATAACATAACCAGTGCGAAGAGCAAACTTATACAGACTAGTCCCAACGGGTAAAAAAACAGCGGTAGCAACTTGGAGAGATATAAAAACATCAGAGTTAGTTGTTAGTTGTTAGTTGTTAGTTGTTGGTGAACCAGCGCGAATGACGGCTTTCCCTCCGTAGGCGACTGGTGAACCCGAAGGGTTGTTAGTTGTTAGTTGTTAGTTGTTAGTTGTTAGTTGTATTTTATACTAACCACTAACAATTATTACCTTAGAGTTGGTTATTAGTTGTAGGTTGTTTTATTAACCACTAACCACTAACCACTAACCACTAACCACTAACCACTAACCACTAACTACTAACCACTAACCACTAACAAATATTACCTTCTCCAAAACCTAAAACTGGGGAATCCCGAACCACGACGGTAGCGGCGGGAAGCTTTTCGTTTGCGCCGTCTAGTAGTTCCCGCATCGGTGGACAGATCGGCTTCGGTGTCTTCTGATTCATCGGGCAATTGAGTTCTAGATTCTTCATTGCTTTTCCACCAAGCAATAGTCCAACCTGCACCTCCACCAGCTATTGCACCGAGGAAGATACTCATGGAGGGTTGATACCCCAAAACCGAAAAGCAAAGCAAGAAAAATAACCAGTATTTCAGTCCGGCATCAATACCCTCAGTGGAAGCTACGGTTTCAGCTTGGGGATTAGTTGCGTTTACCGTTGTAAACCAGCCTACGGCTAAACTACCCAATACGCCCAAGAAGATGCTTAGGGCTACGTTCCCCAACGTCGTCCCTAACACGAGTGATATAAATAACCCAAACAGCAGTTGAGTAATTAAATTTCCAGACAAAGACAGAGGATTGCCGGGTTTCTTTGGTTCAGCCATGAGGTGACTATTGGCGAATAACTTCTTTTAATTGTGCCTCTAGAGGTTGAGTTGTGTCCAAAATTTTGACTCTTTGTTTTTCAAGTTCAGTAAATGCTTCAGCTTGTTCAACCTGTGAAGCCAATAAATCAGCAGTAGCATCAGCGATATCACCAGTGCGACTTTCCAGCCGAGAACGCAAAACTTCGAGTGGTGCCGTACACTGGATAATCTCAAGCGGAATTTGGTGTTTTGTCGCTAGGGCGATCGCCTCGGACCGCAACTCCTGTCGGTCGTACTTAGCATCCAAAATCACCGGAAAACCAACACCAGCCAGCATCACTCCCAAATCTAACAGCCTTGCATAAGTTTTCCGGGTCATTTCTGCCGTATACAAATCATCGCCACCACGTTCCGCCAACGGAATTCCCGCCAAGTGTTTGCGCACTGCATCCGACCGCAGGTGAATTGCCCCCAATTTACCAGCTAAGTAACGCGCCGTCGTACTCTTGCCACTCCCCGACAAACCAGACATCAAAATCAATTGCCCTTGGCGAGGCTTTGTATAATCCCAAGCCTGCTGATAGTAATCAGCCGCCGTTTTTGCCCCCTCTTCCTTCTCTTTTGAAGGAATACCTGGGTCATCTAACACAAACGAACCCACCTTTGCCCGGACATAAGCCTGACGGCTCAAATACAAAGGCAGCACCTGCAAACCTTCCCAATCTCCAGTTTGCTCCACGTAAGTATTCAAAAACACATTACCCAATTCTTGACTGTGGCGCGCTTCCAAATCCATCACCGTAAACGCCACATCGTACATCACATCGACAAAGCGAAACGGCTCATTAAACTCAATGCAATCGAACAACAAAATCTTATCCTGCCACAGACAAATATTTCGCAGGTGCAAATCCCCATGACATTCCCGAATATAATTATTTTGAATTCTACTAGCAAATAATTCTGGACGTTCCGCAAAAAAGCGATCAGTATATGCCTTAGTTTCCTCAAACTGCGCCTGCGTCTGAGGACCACCAATATACTTCATAGTTTGCGCATAATTCTCATCAATCGCAGCCCGAACTTGCGCCACTTCCCCAAAACTGCGAATATAATCATTCGTCTCAGTTTTAGCATGGTATTGAGCCACCACCCGTCCCAACTCTTCTAGGTGTGCCTCATTCAACTTACCCTGCTCAAACATCGTGCTCAGCAACGCCTCCTGAGAAAAGGCGTGCATTTTTAGCACATATTCCACAGCCTCTCCCGTTCCCCCGATCTGGTACTGCTCCCCGACTAAACTTACAGGTAACACCTCCAAATACAGTTCAGCTGCTCCCCGCTGATTCAAGCGCAACTCTTCCTCACAAAAATGCTTTCGCTTCTCCAAAGTCGAGAAATCCAAAAAGCCAAAATTCATCGGCTTCTTCACCTTATACGCAAAATCCCCAGTCAACAGCACATAAGAAATATGCGTCTGAATCAATTGAATCGGCTCCTTCACAGCATGAGCATAAAACCCAGGCTGCAACATCTGCTCAATAATAGCTGGAATAGAAACTTCTGTCATCTTCTCTTGGCGCCCTTGGCGTCTTGGCGGTTCAAACACAAAAAAAACCAGAGGAATACCCCCTGGTTTCAACGATAACTATAACAAACTTTAAGTAGCTTCAGACGCTGATTCTGTTTCTGCTGTCTCAGCACTTACTTGCGACTGCAAAACTGAAACAACCACTTGCCCAGGTTCAGCAATAGCTTTCACACCCTCAGGCAAAATAAGCTCCTCAATATGCAAACTATCTCCCACCTTCATCTCAGACACATTAATCTCAATCGCGTCTGGAATATTTTCCGGCGCGCAACTCACCTGCAATTGTGTCATTTGAGTGTCTAACACACCACCTTCTAGCTTCACACCCACTGGTTCTCCCAAAAAACGCAGAGGTATTTCCACATCAGTATTACCGTGACCTGCAACAGCAAAAAAGCTGAGGTGGTAGGGCGTACCTTTCGCTGGATGAATTTGAACTTCCCGCAGCAGAGTTTTCCCACGCCAAGGAACATCAGTAACTTTGAGATCAATCAAAGTGTTCTGAATAGAACCCTTTTTCAGCAAGCGCTCAACGACTTTAGCATCTAGGGTGATAGCAATTGACTCAGTACCCTTATGACCGTACAAATTCGCCGGTATTTTCCCAGAACGGCGCAAAGCATTTGGCTTGCTGTTTTCTGGTCGTTTTTGACATTCGATTTCCATGTTGGTTGTTGATTGTTGGTTGTTGGTTGTTAGTTGTTGATTGTTGATTGTTGATTGTTAATAGCAATTAACCATTAACAATTAACAATTAACAATTAACTAATTTAAGCACTTAGCAAGGAAGCGGACGTGCCTTGGGGATGCAACAGAGCGCGTTTCGGACCGTGGATGGGGTCTTCTACGATGATGGTTTGATCGCGGCTAGCTCCTAAAGAGACGATCGCGATCGGCACTTCCATCAATTCTGCCAAAAATTTGAGATAATCTAGTGCTTGCCGTGGCAAGTCTTCTAGGGAGCGACAGTGAGTGGTTGACACGCGCCATCCTGGCAGGGTTTTGTAGATCGGCTCACATCGAGCGAACCGACGGGCGTTGCTGGGAAAGTTTTCGCAGCGATCGCCATCTATTTCATAAGCGACACAAACTTTGATTTCCTCTAGCTCGTCGAGAACATCTAGTTTGGTAATCGCTAGACAATCCATACCATTAATCCGCACGGCATAGCGACCAATAACTGCATCAAACCAGCCGCAACGCCGTTTGCGTCCAGTGGTTGTGCCAAATTCTGCACCGCGCGAGCACAAAAATTCTCCCAATTCCCCATGCATTTCCGTGGGAAATGGACCTTCTCCCACACGGGTGGTGTATGCTTTCGCTACCC
Organism: Stigonema sp.; assembly: GCA_965249805.1. Taxonomy (GTDB): domain Bacteria; phylum Cyanobacteriota; class Cyanobacteriia; order Cyanobacteriales; family Nostocaceae; genus Stigonema. The sequence continues at coordinate 2,742,224 of CBDFMX010000001.1, read as the reverse complement.
CAATCACCCGGTCAATCATTGTCGGTCCTATACCTGCACCAACGCAAGCCCCCCCTGCTACTGGGTTAGAGGATGTGACATAGGGATAAGTCCCATGATCTAGGTCGAGAAGTGTGCCTTGTGCTCCTTCAAATAGAATATTGCGCCGCCGCTGAACCGCATCAGATATTTTTAAGGAGGTATCGACAACGTGAGGACGCAACCGTTCCGCATACCCCAGATACTGGTCAATTACCTTTTTGGGATCTAACGGTGGCAAGTTGTAAAGCTTTTCTAAAATGACATTCTTATAATTAATCGTCCACTCTAGTTGCTTACGTAACCCCTGTTGATCCATCAAATCTAGCATCCTGATGCCAGTTCGCTCTGATTTATCAGCATAGGTTGGACCAATGCCTCTACCTGTCGTACCAATTTTATGGCTTCCTCTTCGCTCCTCCGATGCTTGGTCAATCATTCGATGGTAAGGCATCGTGACATGAGCGGTTTCAGAAATTAGCAGATTGCGAGTGGAAATACCAAGTTCCTTTAGTTGGTCGAGTTCTGTAATTAATACTTCTGGATCTATGACTGTTCCACACCCAATAATGCACTCGGTATTTGGATACAGAATACCAGAGGGAATCAAGTGCAGCTTGAAGGTCTGACCCTTCACTACAATTGTGTGTCCAGCATTGACACCCCCTTGGTAACGGACAACAACATCTGCTGACCGACTGAGCAAATCTGTTATTTTACCTTTTCCTTCATCGCCCCACTGGGCACCTATGACAATGACGTTAGCCAAGCGTTTATATTAAAGCTAAAGTTTTCACAAATTACGATGATATACATATTTTATCATTTAAGTCAAGATATTTCTCAAAATTCCAAATTATTAATCTAGTTAGAAACCCGATTTTTTCCCGGAGTGTTAATTTATTTTAAGATTTGTAAAGCGATCGCCTTGATAACATAATGTATAAAAACTAAATTAAAAGAATTAAATACTTACGTATGATAATTTGCCTAGTATAACCTATTTTCCGATCCCTGTAACCTAGCTATGATGATTCAGTTTCCGTGGTGTGTGGAATTACTGCGATCGTTCAGTTATAAAAAAATAATTTATATGTTAAAAATATTACAGAGATGAAATACTGTTCAAATCAAAAGATAGCCGAAAAATCAGGCATGGGAGTTAAAGCAATTTTTGTTCAAACGCTTGACAGCACTCGTATTTACTGTAGATAATTAACGATCCCATCAGTGGGAGTTCACAAAAGAAGCGCAGAATTTCCTTCTGGTATAACTTGTTTTTTTATTTGTTACTGTTAATAAAATTTAAAATTTTTAGTAAAAAGACTACTATGGCTTTATACGCTGAACTACATAGGCATCTGGGCGGTTCTGTTGTACCTCGCGTTTTATGGAGATACTTCGAGCGCCATTCGTCTCAGGAAATTTCCCGCTTTGCTGACTATCAAGAATTTGAAGAGTTTTATACGCGCCCGCGCAACACCCTAGATGAATATCTGGAGTTGCACACCCTAGTGGAAAGCGTGCAAACTGTGGACACTTTGCCTTACTTTATCTATCGCCTCCTGAGGGGTGCATACATTTTTGAAAATTTGGCTTATTTGGAACTGCGCTACACCCCATATTTACGGACACCAGAAAATTTGAGCCAGTCAGAAAGAATTGACAAGATGGCGGAAATTGTGGAAGTTGTGGGCAGAGCCAGCAAGCTATCGGAATATCCCATAGTCACAAGCCAAATTCTCTGCATGCACACGCGCTTACCTTATGAGGTGAATAAGGCGATCGTTGATTTGGCAGGGGAAAATAGGCATTATGTCTGTGCTATAGACGTCGCTGGGGGAGATAGCTACTACGCCTCGCGCATGGATGAATGGGTCGAGCTGTATCAGTATGCGCGATCGCTTGGGATTAACACCACAGGACACCTTTACGAAACCACTGCAGGCTGTTATCCCCAACTGTTACCATATCTAATGCGGATTGGTCACGGCATCCAAATTCCGCTGTTGCATCCAGAGTTACTCCCAGATTTGGCTAGACGCAATCAGTGTTTAGAAGTTTGCCCGACAACGTATCTCAAAACTGGTACTTTGCAAGATATACGTCAACTCAAGTTAGTCTTTGACCGCTGTTTTGATGCAGGAGTAGACATCGCTATTTGTACTGATAACGCCGGGTTACATAATGTACGTCTGCCCTTTGAGTATGAAAATCTCTTGACTTACGACATCATCAACTTTGACCAGTTGCAAGCTTGTCAGGATGCAGCTTTCCGCCATGCTTTTGCTTGGCCCTATAGTCAACGTCCGGTGTCGTTGTTGAATGGCTTGCTGAACCCTCAACCTTCTAAGGTGTTGGCGATGAAGGATTAGTGAGTATAATTCGTAATTCGTAATTCGTAATTCGTAATTGCAATCAGTGTTCGCTTGGACCCTCGACTGATTGTAGACCACGCTCATTTTTAATGAGCAGTTTCTTTATACCCTTTTAATTACGAATTGGTAATTATATCATGTCCGGTTAATTACCCATAATGTAGAGACGTTGCAATGCAACGTCTCTACATTGGTTGACAGGTTTTTATAAGTTAAAAGTGATAATAAATAAGTTTATAGTAAACAATATAAATATCAGATCATGCGTTTACCGAAAACTAGTCTTACTTTTATCATCCTACTTTTTGCCCCAGTTTTGACGCCTTTTACTTTCACTCTGGGAGCATCATTGGGAGCTTCACAGGTGCTGGCGCAAAACTCACCGTCGAAAATCAAAGCAAACTCATTGCAGGCACAGAAAGTTCAACAGCTTGATACTAGTAATATTCAGGCTTTAGAAGAAGCCTTTGAAGTTAAGTATTTGCCATCGGCGTCGATGGAACCAACTCTACATAGCGCAACAAACTCTTGGGAAGCAGATTGGATATTAGTTGATAAACTCGCTTATCGCTCCCAATCACCCAAGCGTGGCGACATGATTTTATTTGAGCCTACTGAAGAGTTGCTCAAGGAAGAGCATAAAGACCTGTATATTAAGCGCATCATTGCTCTGCCTGGAGAAAAGGTAGAACTTAAGGATGGCAAAGTATATATTGACAACCAACCCCTTCAAGAAGATAAGTACTTATCTCCTACACAAAACACATCTGTAAATGTTTGTAAATCAGGACAGCAACCGCCCTTCCTTTCTATACCTCAGACTATACCGTCTGACTCATATCTGGTGTTAGGGGATAACCGCAATAGTAGCTATGATAGCCGTTGTTGGGGTGTTGTTAAGAGAAAAAATATTGTTAGTCAAGCTGTTAGAATAGTTAAACCTTCAGTGCGTGAACGTGAGTTGGACGAAACGCGAAATAGTCAGCAACGTTCGGCTGAAGATTTATTTCTTAAAAATATATGCTTGTTGTCACCTGATGGTTTTAGTCCCCAAGGTTCAACTTCTCCTCTCAGTTGTCTGAAATCATAGCTAAATCGAATTTTAGGATTTTTAATTTTGGCGATCGCCGTTCAACTCATCGCCGATGGCTCAATAGATATACTTAAATCTGCTGTACAGAATCCCCACTACCTACATTAATACCTCACGTGGCACGTGAGCCTTCGATAGTAGGGATTAATGTGATCTTAGGGAACTTTAAGATAGTCCTTTAAGCTATCAGACCGTCGCAACCAACCTCTGAGGAATTTTGATTGAATCCCTACACTCCACCGCCGATAATCGTCCTCTCTTCTTTCAAAGTAGTTGTGCAACAATTTATCGTCGTTTTCGGGTTTGGAAATCCAGGCATCCAATTCGTTCAAAGTTTCAGGTCCAATTACCCCATCGACAGCTATACCGCCTAAAGTTTGCTGCAACGTAGTTACACCACGACCACTATTAACCTGCCAGTCGAAGCAAGAGAGTGCCACACGGCGGGTTAAGTCGCCACAGCCAGATTCAATCCAGTAAGTGTTTCGATAAATGTCTGATGCTTCTTTAAATGAAATGTTGGCGACGGACCGAAGTGGCAATCCCTTATTAGTACGATACTGGTCATACTCAGTATGAGTAATTCCTAGATTAGTTAGTCCACCAGGGTCGCCTTCGTCGTTTGTAAGTCCGCCTTCAAAAGCTAGAACAAATTTTAGTCCCTCGCGGAAAGTTAATTCTTTGTTCAGAGCTTTGTCAAGCTTTTTATAACTTGACTCTAAATTTTGGAGTTTTTGATCAAGAGCCTTGACTGATTTCTCTTGAGACTCAAGACCAACTTTTATTGATTTCAGTAACTGTGCTTGAGCCTGGGTCGTTGTAAGGTTAATCGCTAAAATAGTCAGAAAAGTGTTTAGTATTAAACAGCCAGCAAATATAAATCTCTTGTTTAATTTCATCTCTACACACCATCAATTATCAAAATTAAGATGAATTATGAATTTCACTTTCAAGACGCGGTAACTCAACATTAATAATTTGATTAACAAGATTATCCGTAGAATCCGACTCTGGTCCAACATATTTAAAAATAGTTAGATTTATGTCTTGAATCCACTTAGGCGTTTGAAAAGAAAGAGAATAGGTAGAAGTTAGTCTAGGAAAGATTATTAGGGTAAGCCGATCAAGCCAAGCCTTATGCTTAGCAGCATCTGTATCTGGCGACCCAACAGCAGCCAGCCCTAACTCAATCCTCTGATTTAAAAATCCGGCAAATCGCCAATGGGGTTTAGCTGTACTAGAAGATGCAGAAACAGCAAGGATATGATTGCTCAGAGAGCCGGGAATAATGATTTCTGGAATTGAAATGACTGTTGTGTTTCCCGGCGATCTTTGAGCTTGAAAACTTCCTTGATAGAAACCTACCCAGTTATCTGGACTAGATAAATTTAAAACTAAATAGCTCATCTAGCTACCTATACTAAATAAATTTCAGCTAAATTATCTTCAACTTCGTCAATGTACTGATCCATATTTGAAATAACAGGTTCTACCATTTCTAGCAATTCTTCAGGAGAAATAGAGCCGTAGATCATAGCTTTAACTGCTTGTTCAACGAGAAAAGAGTCTCTGATTGTTTTTTGTACTTCAGCTTCTGGTTCATTAGGGATTGTTAAATAAAAACAATCCCCGACCAACCGCTGAAAGATGATATCTTCCATTGGTTACTTCAATTATTATGCTGGCTCAGCAGGAAAAGTATTCGGAGCTTTCGGGTCTTTAACCACGTCAACAAGTTGATTTTCTGGATAGACTTCTGGATGAAAAGTAACTCCTAAAACTCGATAAGCATCCGTGTTATGCCCTTTAACCTTCTTCATGATTTGGCTGCGCACATCCTCTTCAGTTATTTTGCTGATATCAGAAACAGCAGTCCCACTATCATCTACAACACCAGTTGTAACCCGACCATAAGGTACAGAACCACTACGAGACTTGTAACGCTTATAATCTTTTTTTGTAATCCCTGATGTCGCATTACTTTTGGTTGCGCTTGTAGCAACTATATTAATAGTTGCTGTAGCAGCGTAGAAACCAAACTGCTCTTTTGTCTTTGTCAAGTCGGTTTCTATCCCAAAAAGAGTCGTAGGGGCAAGTGTATCGATGGAAGAACGAACAACATCTGCTAACACGGTCATCGCAGCTTGGCGAGAGTTAACAGCGTTTTGCTTCGTACTAACTTCAAGCCCAAAAGGTATAACGCCGACATTAAACCGTTTCAAATATGCAGAATCTGGTTTCCGCTTAACTACTAACTTATTTGTTCCTTTAAGGTAGTTCAAGTACTCACCAGCCCTGCCAGTAGTAGCGGTGTAACCACTGTCCTTTAAAGCTTGATGTAGTTTTGAAAATCTAGTATGTTTCTTAGCCATACGCTTGTTGAATAAGTTCAAAGATTAACTTCAAACAAGCTAGCATCGAAAATTGCTCAGAAATTTTGCTACACAAGCTTTCTCAAGCTTACGTAAATTATGCTGCTCTATGCGACGGGTTAAGGGTCGCTCAGCCCTATAATGCTCTATGCGCTTTCACCAAGTTCCGTACAAAAGGAAATTAAATTATCCACGACTCAGCGATTTTACTTAATTGGCTATTTAGTTGAATTTTTACTTTTTTTAATTATGAGAAAAACACTGACATTTAAGCTTATAATTTTGTAATGTCATAACTTACTAACAAAAATGAATATAGACTTTTCGGTAATTGCCATTACTAAGTATGGCGAACCTTCCCCAATTAGAGTAGAGTTATCTCCCGACACAAAAAGTGCTAAAAACAAACAAATTTTAGGGGATAACCCTAAAGGAAGAATTGAAGTAAATATTACAGATGAAAACACGGCTGCTTTTTTTAAAGCCGGACAAAAGTACTCAATATCTTTTGAGGCAATACAAGCGTCTTAATTGTAATCAATTAAATCTTAATTATTTGGATGTTTCTGACTCGGAGAACATATCTATCCATTTAGGTTTAGTATTTTTTAATCCTTCATCAAAATACTCAGCACGTTTTGGAGATACCTTTATAGTCAAAAGTTCAGCACCTTTTCTTGGCGCAACTTTTTGCAACGCTCCTGTCAAAAATTTAGGAATTATTATTTTTTTAGCAGCTTCAAGTACTTTCTCTGCTTCGGCTTCAGAAATGGCATTAATTATAACTTTAGAATTGTCATTAAGAGTCAGAATGCCTTCATATTGCCCTTTTTGGTATGGTGGTAAGGGAGATTTCTTGTATCTTTGTTCGATTGGATGTGGGATTGTTATCGGATATTTGGGTGAGCCAAAATTTTTATCACCTAGTTCTTCTGCAAATAAAAATATAAGTTGCGGACGTTTTCCCTCTATGCGAATCTGCCACCACTCCGGAACAGCAGCGTAGCATCCATTTGAATTACATTGCTCCGCTTCAAGTGCAGCTAGTCGTTCAAACTTTAAAAGTTCTTGTGCTTCCGTACCTTGAACAACTTGAATCGTTTGTCGAATAAATAATGGTTCATTAGTAACTGGATCGCATTTGTCAAATACAGAAATACTTAAATCAACAAAGTCTAAATTTTGGTTTTGCGTTTGAGTACATTGCTCACCTTCAAGCGAAGCTATCCGCTCAAACTTTAAAGTCTCTTGTGTCTCAGTTCCTTTAATAACTTGAACTTTTTTCTTAACAAATTTTGGTGTAGGTTTTTTTGAGTCACACCCATCGAATACAGAAACTTCTATAGTTGTAAATTCCACTTTTGCATCCTTACCATCTACGCCGTCAAGACCGTCAACCCCATCTTTACCGTTTGTGCCATTTTTACCGTCAACCCCGTTCCTACCATCAGTGCCATCCTTACCATTTATCCCTGGTTGACCGTCTTTACCATCAACCCCGTTCCTACCATCAGTGCCATCCTTACCATTTATCCCTGGTTGACCGTCTTTACCCTCAACCCCGTTCCTACCATCAGTGCCATCCTTACCATTTATCCCTGGTTGACCGTCTTTACCATCAACCCCGTTCCTACCATCAGTGCCATCCTTACCATTTATCCCTGGTTGACCGTCTTTACCCTCAACCCCGTTCCTACCATCAGTGCCATCCTTACCATTTATCCCTGGTTGACCGTCTTTACCCTCAACCCCGTTCCTACCATCAGTGCCATCCAAGCCATTTATCCCTGGTTGACCGTCTTTACCATCAACCCCGTTCCTACCATCAATGCCATTTTTGCCGTTCGTCCCCGGCTGTCCATCCTTGCCGTCAACCCCGTCCCTTCCTGGTGTGCCGTCAATCCCATCCCTTCCTGGTGTGCCGTCAATCCCATCCCGTCCGGGCGCACCATCAATCCCGTCCCTTCCTGGTGGTCCTGGTGGTCCTGGATGAAGTCCAATAGCAGCAATTTCTGCTTGTAGAGCAGCTATTTGTACTTCTAGGAACCCTACGGCAGCAGCAACTAGCGGAAATTTTACTAGAATTTCTGCTAACTGAGCTATAAAGCTTGCTACTCGTCCAGTGAGCGCTGCTAGCTCGATCCTTGTTTCTGCTACTTGTGCCTCTTCTGCTTGAATTTCAAGTTCTTCACGAGCAAATTTAAGTTCTACTTCAGCTTCGAGTTCAGCAAGTCGTGCATTAATTTGCGCTTCTTCAGCTTGAATTTCACCTTGCAGCCCTTGAATTTGAGCTTCTAATTCTGCATCGAATGTGGCAATTTCTTGCTGTACAGCCGCTATTTCAGCTTCTTCCCGACTAAGTTGTGCTTTGACAACAACAATTTCACCTTTAGCCTCTGTGCTAATTTCTATAGCTTGCAAAGCTTGACGTTCTGCTACTATTACTTGAGGTTGAAGTTCGGCATATTCAGCTTCAACACTAGCAACTTGACCTTTTAACCCGCCTAGTTGAAATTCAACACCTGAAACTTCAGTTTTTAGCTCGGTATACTCAACCTCTATGGTGGTAATCTCACCTTTTAAAGCCCCAACAGTTCCTTCAATTTGGGCAATTTGAGCTTGCTCACCAGCTACTTCAGTTTTTAGCTCTGTATACTCAACTTCTATCGTGCTAAGCTCACCTTTTAAAGCCCCAAGAGTTCCTTCAATTTGGGTAATTTGTGCTTGTTCGCCTACAACTTCGCTTTGCAGTCCAGCAACTTCTGATTGAAGGGTAGCTACACCACCGTCCAACACAGTAATCTGTGCTTGTTCCCCGGCAATTTCTGCTTGAAGCCCACCAATCTCAGCTTGTAATGAAGTAGTGGCAGCGGCAATTTGCCCTTCTAATGCGGTAACGGCGGCTGTTAGTTCTGCTTGTAGTCCAGCGATTTCACCTTGCAATCCAATCACTTGCGCTTCTACAGCTGCCAGCGCAGGGTTAACAACTGCAAAAACTGCAGCAAGGACTGCGGCGATCAACGCTGCTGCCGTAAGTGCAGCCAGCACACCTTTAACAAATGCCATTTCTGTTTCTAGCTGAGAAATTCGTGCTTCATCTGCTCCTAGATCACGATAAATTTGAGCGACTGCACTACGAAGTTGACCATTTTCAGCTTTTAATGTGCCAACTTCTCCTACTAATCCCCCTACTAACTGGTTTAATTGGGATAATTCAGATTTAATTTCAGCGCAACAATCAGCCATGCGTCACATTCCTCAGCATGGCAGTAATGTTTGCAATTCCACCTTTCACTTCATCGCAGGGAATGCAACAGTAACCAGGGTAGGAAGTAGTAGTGCATTTGATGTAACCATCTGGGCACTCATCACTACAAATAACTTTGTATGTTGGTGGTGAAATACTTTGTTTTGTATCAGTAAATATTAATGAATTAGTTTTTATATCTCTAACTTGAATAGTGTAAGTATTACTACTCTCAGAAGTAAAAATAATATTTCTTGCATTAATAGAACCACCCGCAAAACCACTATCAGAATAAATTACCCGATTACTACATGCTGCTATTATGGTTCTATTATTAAAGACTGGAGATTCTTGGTCATATCCCTTATAAGAGAAAGGACTGCTAGCGGTAATACTGTCATAAGTAATCATTGACCAAGTACCATAAGTATTTCCGCATTTATTGTTAGAAGTACTTCCAGTATTAGACACAGATACGTCTATAGGTGATATTTCAAAACTTATAATTTTATCTTGAGTATCACCTGGAAATTTATAATACAGTTTTGGTTGCTCACCGAATTTACAAAATTGTGTCATAGTTAATTACACAGGCGTAACTTTGCCATATATCTCGAATTCCCCAATACAAAATATGTTGTCACCACTGGTTGATGAGCCGTTCTCTACTATCTGAAAAAATCTGTAATTTTTATTCCCAGTAAGAGGACGTGACACCCATTGATTTTGAGACAATGGCATATTAGAGACAGTGTCAATCGTATCCCAATCAGCACTGGTCAAACTTCCTTTTAATATCCATCCAGTTGGATTGTTATAAGGATAATCTCTAGCACGAATAGAGTAGTAATTGGGAATTATTGTGTAGTTATCAATGTAGATTTGATAAGAAGACCCAACAACATTTTGAGTGGCGATATAGGCAGATGGTTGTCTGTCGGTAAGGTATTCAGGATGACAATTTAAACTGTCGTAGCACGATGACATGCTACTCAAACATTCAGCAATAGTTGCTGGATTCTGCCAAAATTGTTTATAACCCTTAGTACCAAGGTAGTAGAAAAGTCCATTAGCGTCGCCATCAGACACATACGTTAGTGTTACCGCTGTTTTAGTTGTTCCAGTTCCAGTACCACTATTGTTAGCACTACTGACAAATATATTTTTAAGGTCGCTCACCAGTATGTTTTTGTATGCTCCATCAGAGGCAGTTTGAATCAATACCAAATCGCTGTCTGCTAAAGTATTTATATTGGGAAAATCTTTAATTTGCATCAACTAAAATCCTGTGGACTTAAAGGTGCATTTACTGGAGTAGACACAGTAACAGACAATTTGCAAACTATTGTGTCTTGAATGTACGGCTGATTATTGCGGTTGATAAATTGTCTATCCCAGCGAAAAAAGTTTAGAAGCTCATACAAACCAGAGTTGTCATAAGTAATGCTTATTCCTTTAGGGTCAATAACTGCTTGTCCCTGTGGATCAGTAAGTACTCCCTCAAATTCCAGGTGAATTTTAAAAAGCAGTGCTGCTAGTAGTTGCTCTGCCCGGTTATTAGAGTCAGCAATCAAACCGGGCAAGTCAGACTTTTGAATTATGAGGAACTGGCTGTCTTGCGTTGCACCAGTGCCAAAACACTGGGTAAACGTCAACCGACTCATAAATAATCGTTAGGATTTAAGTCAGGCGTAACATCAGGCTTTTGAAGAGCTACAGTTTTTGTAAACTGCCTGTAAGCCTGACCGTTACGATTAGCGATTGATGAGAAAGAATCGCTAACTGTCACTTGAATAGCAGAGTTAGCCTGCTGGGCTGTTGTATTCAAAACAGATTGCCATTGCTTAATTAAGGCGACCACGAGAGACTCAGCAGTATTGTTTGCAGTAGCAGTAAGTCCGGTGCTAGCCAAGTCGGATTTTGAAATTACTAACTGAGTAGCAGTTTGTGAAGCACTTGCGCCGAAAACATCTGTTAAAGCTGGTGTTGCCATAAATTGAATATTGCAAATAGTAATAAATCTGTTTTAGTCACAATTGCATAAAGCGTAAATATTCGTCTTTTATGTAAAACCAGAATAACTACTGAGGACTTGAAAGGTTTACTGTAGCTAGCATTGAAGTGTATTGAGGGAACACCTACAAATTAAAAAGTTCCGGTTAAACCCTTGAGTAAGGTTAAATCGGAACTTCTTCAAAAGAGAATATGAAATGAAAAATAACCGCAATGGTCAAGCATCAGTTCTAAATGATAGTGACTATTCTAAACTGCGAAAACAGATTAAAAGCAGAAAATACAAACTGCTTCTTGACTTGGCTTGGTACACGGGGGAAAGGTGGGGTGCACTGGTGCAGCTGAGAACTGAGGATGTGTACAATGCCAACGGCTCACCTAGAGCAGAGATTACTTTTCGGGCATCGACTCGAAAAGCATCCCCTGATGGTAAGCGTCAGACTCGCCAGGTGCCTGTACATGAGATTTTGGCTGAGGCGCTGCGGGGATACAAGCCAGAGGAAAATTCGCCCTGGCTGTTTCCAAATCGTGAGGGTGATGATCCGATCACTGTCCGCTGGGCTGATAAAATTTTGCGGTCTGCAGTTGAACAGTCGGGTTTAGAGGCACTAGGGATTAGTACTCACAGCACCCGCCGGAGTTTCATCACCAAACTGCACCGCGCTGGTGTAGATGTGTACACAATTCAAAAAATCACTGGTCACCAGGACGTGAAGGCTCTGGGGCGCTATGTGGAAATTGACAGCGATCGTGTTAAGGGCGCGATCGCCACTCTGTAAATTTAATTACGTAGATAGAATGCACCAACTTAACGAGAACAAATACTTATATTTCAAGGTTAAAGATTTTTACGAAAGGCTGAAGGAAAACAACTACAAACACCCCATTGATCGAGCCAAGGCATTGGAAGATCTAGCAAATCTGGCATGGGATGAAGTAGATGATATTTGTGAATATCAGTCGTCGATCCGGATTGACCCTTAATTTTAGGCGATCGCCTGAATTCATTGCCTTGTAACAGGCAATAGAAACAGGTAAATTACCGAGTAATAGGTAATTGAGGTTAATCATGGCTACTAGAGGCGGTCGCAGAAATACAAGCTGGGATGGAAACTGGAATTACGGGAAAACCAAGGTAATCCGGGTGCCTGAGGCACTTTGTAATCACATAATGGAATATGCTCGTTCACTAGATTCTGGCGTAACTGCTCCTTATATCAACCAGGAGCAGTTACAAAAAACTTTCCTCCTGGCGATCGACACATTCGTACAGCAGCGGCTAGAGAAATTCCATCCCAATCAGTACACTTGTGTTCCTTCAACCAACACTCGTCGGTGGGATGAACTGAGGAAGCTCAGAAATTTGATCGCCCTAGAACCTAGTAAAATATTAGCTCCGACGATTAACCCGCTAGCTCCGACGATTAACCCACTAGCTCCGACGATTAACCCGCTAGGCGACCAACTTTAACCCGCTAGGCGACCAACTTTAGCTAGCTCTTTACAGAGAAAACTGCTCGCTTTGGGTACTAAGCGAGCAGTATAGAGGGTTAACACAAGTTGTATTGTGTGGAGTCATTGCTATCAATCATACTCACCTTTAATTAACTGCTTAATCTCCGTAGATGACTTGCCGTCGCCGATCGCGGACTTCACCAATTCCGCTTTGAAGAGTGCAATGCGCGATCGCGTACTGCCAATGTAAACTCGATGCATCTTGCGTCCAGCCATCCAGGTATAACGGTAGTACCAGTATTTGTTACCTCCTCTTTCAACCCAATATCTCTCGATCCAGTGAGTAGGCTGCTCGTTAGGTAGCGCAAGTTTTTGTGTATGATGTTTGACTTGCTCACCAACAATACTTTCACTTATATGTAAATTGGTATCATCAATTACTTGCTCACCAACATAAAAACACTGTTGGTGAGCAAGTTTTTGTGTATGATGTTTGACTTGCTCACCAACAATACTTTCACTTATATGTAAATTGGTAGCATCAGTTACTTGCTCACCAACACAAAAACACTGTTGGTGAGCAGATGGGGTGAGTTCATCACTTTCTATAAAAAGCTGCTCACCAACAGGATGCAGGTGTTGGTGAGCAGAAACCGAAAATATTTCACGATCGGTGTCACCAATGGGGTTAGCCGAAAAGTTACCAACGGAGACGACACTGGTTTGCTCAAGATTATCACAAGGTTCTTGCTGCTGTTTCGGCAGATCCAAGTCAAGAGAATCCCAGTAAGGATCGTGTGTATTCCCAAGGGAGTCCCAACGAGGATTAGGGGTATAGACGACTCGTTCTGTAGCAGAAATGCCCAATTCAAGCTCAGTTTGCACATAATTCTGCTTTGAACAGTTATGTGTTTCACTATCAGATATTTCTTTCATAATTTAAGTAGCTTATTTTGATTGCTTCCTTCAAGTTGAAGGAAGTTTTTTTATGCTGTTAATATCAAGCCCAAATAGTGTTAATAGCGGGCGTAGCTGATTTAAATTGTTATCCGGAAATAATTCCCCCCATATTTCTAAACTTCCCAATTTCTTAAATAAAGCTTCATAGTTTCGATCTTCCTCCCAATAACGTTCGCGCAAACATGTTCTGATCCAGCCTTCCGGATTGTCTTGTATCTTTTCAAAACCTCCTCGCAAATTAAATATCTCCAAAGCCAGCTTGATTTCGTTATTAGGGCGATTAACAACCTCAGTATCGCTTTCGTCAAAATCAAAACCAGCATTTCTTAGTTCAGCAACATTCTCTTGGATAGAAGAGGATTGCTGCTGCTGCTTAGTACCCCCATCGTCAGGTTGCGGGTTTGATGCCTGTAAATTACGAATTTCTTCTCGCTGTCGCGATTTTTTTCTCGGGAATAAATCTTCAATAGTTCTAGTAACAATGCGAACTACGCGCCATGTAAAGCGCTTTACTAAGTGAACAACTCGCAGATCTATTAATTGCTGAAGTGCATCTTTCAGGGTGTCTCTACAGTAAGGAGCACACGGCGAAATTTCGCTACCCAAGCGTTGAAGTCTTTTAGGTCTGGTTCAATTTCAGCACTTAGTTTACTTTGTCGTATTAGCCACTGCCAAAGTAACTTCGCTAGATGGTTTTATACCATTCTCTAGGCAGAACTCGTCGTGCTCTCTCGGTCCAAACTTTGTCGGTTTCTGTCTGCTTCGGGACAGAGTTTTTGTAGTAGAATGTCATAGGATTAGATGAAATCTATTATCGCCATAGGAGCCGCTTAGTTATTTGCAGGATTGTAAGCGGCTTTTTGGTTTTTTAAGGTTGATCGCTTTCTAAGAAAACTCGTCTTTGGTGGACCAAGACGGTTTTATCAGGTTCTTTGATCATTTAGAGAGAGACCTAACGCCCGACATAATGCTTTGACTTGTGGAATTGTTAGCTCTGGCTCATATTCACCCCTTTCCCATCCGCTGATAACTTGTCGGCTTAAAGTTTTTTTTCTGCTTTTGTCGGGTATCCGGCTTGCTAGCTGTGCTTGTGTCAAGCCAGAAGCTTCTCTCAAGCGTTGCAAGGCTGGCATCTCCTCTAGGTTTTCTGATCGTTTCTTTCTTGTCATAATAGCAAAAGAAAGCAAGCATGCTTGACATAAGCCAGAAAAAGCAAGTATGCTTGCTTTTGTAGACAACAAAAGACCAGCCAGTGTAACTGGCTTTAGACGGTCAAAGTTCCGGCTGGTCTTTTCTCTCAGTCTCGCACTCAGCCGTTAGGCAAACTGACACATCGTCGCTCCCCCGCGCCTAGTGCCTGTGCGCGGCATCCAAATAAACCGGAGCACCTCACCCGCGCCTAGAAAAGTGCGCGGAACCAACCTCAAACTAACCGAACGTAAGGAGAGAAGACATTTGGGAATAGTCAAAATTCGTATATCAGGCGATCGCGCCGACCTAGACGCGATGACAGCGTTCTTACTCGACATACAAGTAGTGAAGAAAATTCCGAAACTGCTTTCTAAAAGCATCTACTACCCCAACCGCAGCTGCCAAAATCCTGGACTGCGCCAATACCTGGAGTTTTTGATTGAGTCTGAGGAAATCATTCAGGACAGTGACTGTTAGTATGCACCACTAGTTACTAGCTAGCACCACCACTAGTAACTAGCTATTGATCATTGGTAATCAGCCAATGATCAATGGCTGGTTGCTAGTGGCGACCAGCCGTATCGTCAGGAGTAAACGCCTATGAAGTAACAGTCAGTTTTGGAATGTTTACACAAGCTAACTGACCTCAGCTTACTTGGTGCGCAAGTAAGCTGGGTCTTTTCTCCATCCAGTTTTGAGTTAAAGAACAAGTCTTGAGATGAATCAACCACCAACAGTTTACAGCGAAAAACCGTGGGCTATCTTCCGATTGCTCTGTGTCAAATACAGTATCCCTATGGCTCGATTCCGCAACCAGAGAGACGCCCAGTTATATGTGAAGATTTTCAGTCGCCATAAGCCAGGAGCTAGTTTCAAAGTCGTGTTTGACCCGTTCAACACTCAACGCCCAATTTAAAACGCGACCACCCTACGCCAGGCGATCGCGTTTCGCAGTTGAACCTCAATGGCAGCCTATTAGCCATAGGCTGCCTCTACCCGTCACTTATTATTAATGGTTAACCAGTTGCTGGAGGAGCCTGTAGAGTCCTGATTAACCGTGAAAATCAAAACTATCACCTATCAAACAACTTTACAAGAAGCGGAACCGCCCGACGAGCCAACCTAACCCATTGGCGAAACGGTGCGGCATTTTACGGGATCAGTAACCCCCGTAAAGATGCCTTAGTATTCCACCGTCGCGGTCTGGGTCCAAACCAGTCGCACAGCACACGCGCAACAGCTTAGGGCTTTCGTACAGAAACAAGCGTAAAGCGGCTTTTTTAGATTCATAAGCTCGACTGCTGCAACACTGCTGTCCCCCCGTGTCACCAAGGCTGCAATTAGCCTTGGTATTGCTTTGAGAGTGAAGTAGGCTCAAGAGCCTTTGGGTGATTCGCAAGCGTTGACAACGGGTTAATCCCCACCCACACAAAAGGAGAATTGTGAGAGTACTGGGAATTGATATCGCCAAGTCTTCAGTTTCGGCATGCCTGCTAACTGAAAGACCGATTCAACCAAGAGAATTTTACTACGAATGTCGCTTTGATCGTTTAAAAGCTGATGTTACTGGCATTCGCGCCATGCTTGCGCTGCATCCGGATGTGGCAATTATGGAACCTACAGGTGTGAACTACTCACGTTTATGGGGTACGCACTTGGCTCGCGCCGGGGTCGAGGTGTGCCTCGTTGGGCATAAAGAGTTAAGGAGTTATCGTGAACACCACTTGGGTTTACCCGATAAAGATGATGACGCGGACGCCCTAGCACTAGCTTGCTACTTTTTTGATTACCAGAACGAGGTGCGGCGATTCGTTCAAATACGTGACTACACAATAACGCGCATACGTGAATTGATATTACGCCTCGCGCATTTAAATCGTGTTCAGTCTCCAATCATCAACCGCCTTCGACAGGATTTAGCTTGGCAATTCCCGGAAGTAGCCCAAGTGCGTAGCCGTCGTTCTGCTAGTGGAAAAATGCCGCTACTGTGGGCATGGCTTGGTGGTGAACGTGAAAGTAAAAGATATGACTATCTCTACGAAAACACCATTGGGCTGGGCATTACCTCGTCTGTTGTTCACCACGCGCAGCGCCTGTGTAACCTCCAGGGCGAGGAACAAGCCATCGAGGCGGAATTGCAAATTCTCCTTGCTGACCCTAAGTTTCAACTGTATCGTGAGGTGTTTAATAAGTTTGGTTTTGGCGATCGCCTGACGGCCGTCCTGTTGTCCCAAATTTACCCGCTGGAGAATTACCTTGGTCTTGATGGTAAACCTATTGTCCGGATCAGAAAGGGTCGAGTCAGTGCCAAGCCAACAAAACGCTACCTGTCACTACGTCGCTTCCAGAAAGCCTTGGGCATGGCGCCGTCGCAGGTATCCTCTGGTGACTTAAAAAAATCAAAGGTTGTTGGTGGATCTGATTTATGCCGCAAGGCTCTATGGCAATGGGTCTTTACCAGAATCGAACCAGGGCGATCGCGATTGAAAAATGAAATCGGTGTTGCCCTGGGACAACAACTGGACTCAGAAAAAGCATCTGGTCGTCCGGTGCGACTGGTGCGATCGCGCATCGCGGTGAAAGCCGCTAAACTGTTGTTTAAAGAGCTAGTACAAGTGTTTTGCAAGGTAGATTTGAATGAATAATTTGGAAGCAGAAAAACAAGAAGCTGTTGTTAAAATCATGGCGATCGCATTTAAGCGAACCCTTGCAGAACTTATCGGATCTCCTAGCTATAAACCATCTCTAGAGCTATTAGCATGGTCTAAAGCCTTCATAGAACTGGAATGCGAGTTCAATCAAGCGTTGCTTAAAAATGATGTATCAAACTGACTCCTGACTCCCCTTTCTACTCCCTACTCCCCTCTCCCTCTTATGAACTAAAATGAATCCCCACAAAGTTTTTGAAGTAGGTGATCGCGTTTACACCCAGATAGGTGCTCCCATTGGTCTGGTCATTGAAACTACTATTGAACAGGTGCTGGTAGAGTACTACTGGGGGAAGGCTTACTGGTATTACCCAAACCAATTACATCGAACTTGCCTTCCGGTAAATCGTGGCTAGAGTGAATCTACGGCGATGAGAAATTTCGTTTTTTTAGCTGATTTGCTGAACGATTCACAGAGATTAGGGGGTGTTTTCAAATAACAATATGCTTACTGAAAAATCCTTACTCACACAGGAACCTAACTATTCTCATCGAAACGTATTAATTGTTGGTGGAGGTCCGGCAGGGCTAGCCACTGCATTAATGCTGGCAAAACGTGGTATTTCTTGATAATTAATTAAGTTACATGAAGTGTCCATCTGTTAAATAACCAAAATAAGGCTGAAAAAAATGCAAGTAACACTAGACCCTATTCGTACAAGGGATAAAAGATACTTAAGGCAATTCCCTGGTTAAATATAAAAAAATATTGCGCCACAAATAAAGTTAGTCTGGGTAATTCTTAAAACCAAAAATTTGGGTTAAATATGACATTAAGTAGAAAAGAGGAAAGTCCGTAGCATATTTATCATTTTCTCTCGTATTGCCTGATAAAACCCTTCCATAAGGATTTTCTCCAGACAAAAGACGTTTTCCTTCTATTTAAAGGTAATATATGTCTTCTTTTTTTCTATAGCGATCCTAAATGATTCGTGAAAGCCGAGAAACCCGGTTTCTTGCACTTGAAATTTTCACAAATGATTTAGGACTGTTATACTTGTACTGTAAGAAGAAGTGTATGAACTACAATTCCGCAGACAACGAGCAGAAATAGGCATATTAGCGCTAAAATATTTTTATTATTAAGTAAGCTTAAAATATTAGTTAATTTCTGCATATTAGTCCGGAGTTGTTTTGATAAAAACGTCTAAAAGTCCTATTTTATAATTAATAAAGATTTTATCTAAGCTTTCAATAATTTTATTAAGATATTTTGCATTTATAGAAATTTTACTAAATAATTTAAATGAAATCTGGTAATTCTATACAGAGGTTGACTGCTCAGCTAAACTGGAAATTATGGTTTCTACTATTCAAGCTTTACCAACAGAAGTTGTACATCTGATTACAGCTGGAGAGGTGATCGACTCTTTAGCTTCTGTGGTGCGGGAATTGGTAGAAAATTCCCTAGATGCAGGTGCAACACGGATTGTAGTTTGTCTGTGGCCCGATCAATGGCGGGTGCGCGTTGTAGACAATGGTTGCGGAATGGCATTGGATGATTTGCACCACGCGGCAACTGCCCATAGTACCAGTAAAATTCGCTCTTGTGCAGATTTATGGAAAATCACTAGTTTGGGGTTTCGTGGTGAAGCGTTGCACAGTTTGACGACTCTGGCAGATTTAGAAATTTTGAGTCGTTCGTCGGCGGTCGAGTTAGGCTGGCAGGTTGTATATGGTTATGGAGGAGAAGCCGTACAAGTAGAAGCTACAGCGATCGCACCTGGTACAGTCGTGACAGTTTCCAATCTATTTGGAAATTGGATCGCACGTCGTCAAGGGTTGCCAACAATAGCACAGCAAATGAAGGCGGTGCAAGCAACGATTCAACAAATCGCCTTATGTCATCCCCATGTGACCTGGCAAGTTTGGCAAAATGACCGTGAATGGTTTACCCTTAGTCCCGGTGCTACTATCGGACAACTGTTGCCTCAGATTTTACATCAAGTACGACTTGGTGACTTGCAAGAGTTAAAAGTAGAACTACCCAACTCCCAACACTTGTACGGGCACGGCACTGCCGTGCCCCTACTGAATTTGGTAATCGGATTACCCGATCGCTGTCATCGCCATCGTCCAGACTGGGTGCGGGTAGCGATGAACGGAAGAATGGTGAAGTCACCGGAACTGGAACAAACGATCTTGTCAGCATTTCATAGAACATTACCGCGCGATCGCTATCCAGTCTGTTTCCTACATCTATCAATTTCTCCCAATCAAATTAACTGGAACCGACATCCAGCAAAAGCAGAAATTTATCTCAACGAACTCAGTTACTGGCAAGAACAAGTATCCGGCGCGATCGACCAAGCACTTCGCATCAATTCTGACACCCTCCCAGAAGCTGTTCAGACAACGCGAGTCAGTAAATTAATCAAAGCTGCAGAAGAAAAAGGTGGTTACAGTTTCAATCGTTCAATTAAGAGCGAAGAAAATACTAGTAAGGGCGAGGGGACCCCGCCCCTACGATTAAAGGCTGTTGGTCAGGTCAATAACACCTATATTGCGGCGGAATATCCAGGTGGAATGTGGTTGGTAGAACAGCACATTGCTCATGAGCGAGTTTTGTATGAGCAATTGTGCGACAATTGGCAAATTATTCCCATCGAACCCCCAGTCATTCTTTATCAATTGTCTCCGGCTCAATTGTCGCAATTGCAACGCATCGGTTTGGATATAGAACCCTTTGGCGAGCAACTTTGGGCAATCCGCACCGTACCTGCACTTTTACTTTCTCGTGAAGACTGTGCAGATGCAATTTTAGAACTCAGTTGGGGAGGCGACTTACAAGCAGCTCAAGTAGCCGTCGCTTGTCGCAGCGCCATTCGCAATGGCACATGCCTTAGCTTACAGGAAATGCAAACATTATTGGACCAATGGCAGTCTACTCGCAACCCCCGTACCTGTCCCCACGGACGTCCAATTTATTTATCTTTGGAAGAGAAGGCTTTAGCCCGTTTTTTCCGGCGTCATTGGGTTATTGGTAAAAGTCATGGTATTTAGGTGTTAGTTGTTAGGTGTTAGGTGTTAGTTGTTAGGTGTTAGGTGTTAGTTGTTAGGTGTTAGGTGTTAGTTGTTAGGTGTTAGTTGTTAGTTGTTAGGTGTTAGTTGTTAGGTGTTAGTTGTTATAGCAATCCTAAATGATTCGTGAACACCTCTCCCTTGTCCCCCTTGTCTTCCTTGTCCCCCTTGTCCCAGTTATATGTTCTAAAGCTGCGATTCATTTATGAGCTACACTTGTAGCATCGAACTCGCGCCGCTCGATCAAGTCTACCCAAAGCTACCCATAAGTGGATAAATCTGGTCAACCGAAGAGATAGCGGTCAATCTCTTCTCCCTTGGAGGATTCACGCCTCCACTACCTGACGGAGAGAATCGGACTAAGAGTGCTTGTGCCAAAGCTTTGCTCGTCCTTTTAACCACCGAGTTGATGGTACGAACGGTGTTTGCCAAGCCGTCGCCCTTCGGGTTCGCCAGTCGCCTACGGAGGGAAAGCCGTCATTCGCGCTGGCTCACCAGTAGAACCTGTCAGATTAGGTGCAAACCAAGCATTACGAGAACCTACCTTCAAGTAATAACTATTAAAACGTTGCCAGTGTGCAAAGACGCGAAGTCTGCCGGGGGAAGCTTCCCCCGGCGAGCTTCGCGTGCTTACGAGCTTCAGGTCGAACTGAAGTCTGAAAGGCGTATCTCGCCAGCAACCTTTCATGGTAAATTCCCATTCCCCGACGCGCTAAAACTAAAGCAGCTGCGCTATCGCTTCCCATACCATAACGACGCATGTATTTGACAACGCCAATCTGACTGGAATATTTAGGACTTACCTCTATAACTCTGATACCTAATTTCAAGCATCTAGCTCTTAACAATTCAAAAAACTTGGCATAAGCAAAGCCAGATAACATCCGCCGATATTTACGACTGAGTTTGAACTGTTTCTTTTGATCAGAAAAGTCTAATTTTTCAATTACAATTGGCTTTTTCGTAGCCAATGCTCTAGTAGTAATTTCACACGCAGCGTCGGCTAATCGCGCTGACGTTTGATCTGTGGAGCACGAATGTAAATCTAAATTAATTTTCCCCCATGCAATTGGATTCCCGTGATGATTAGTAGCACACCAGCCAATAGACCCAGGATTAATATCTAAGCCAATGCATCCGTCATATTTGTCATTACTAGTAATAACAAAATCTACTAAGCAAGTGATAGCTACAACCCATTTACCTTTTTTATTGAGGCTAAAGACATACGTAAGAGCGTTATTTAATGCCCATGCCGCACATATCTTGTCATATCCATGTTGATTAATTTTGTAAAGTTGCAGAGTTACATATTCTCCAAATGTTTCCTCTAAGAAATAAGGAACACGAATTTTTAAACTTGGAATAAGGTCTGGGGTGAGTTGACATATTTGATTGCTGCTAGTTTCACCTGTAGAGCCAACAAAAGGAACTTTTCCCAAATTACCTAAATTTACCTTGACCGCCCTTCGGGAAGTCAAAAGTCAAAAGTCAAAAGTACAAAAAAGGTACAAGCCCCTAAATTTATTTATGGAAAATGAAAAATATGTATTTCGAGAGGAGTGCAACAAGAAATACTACGTCCTTATTACAAGCCCCTAAATTTATTTATGGGGTTCTTACTTTTGACTTTTGACTTTTGACTTTTGACTTGGAGCGAAGCGACTTGACGCCTCTCTTAATTGCTGCCGACTTACGATCTAAGTACATCTGAAGTTGACGCTTCTTATCACTTAGGTGGTGTTTGGCTAGCTGTAAATAAGTCTTGCCATGAGGCTTTCCGTTAATGGGACAAGCCACCTCAAATTCCGGCGATTTCTTTAAGTCTGATACTTTCTTATGTCTCCCAGTTTTAGTTTTCTGCGGGTATTTAATTTGCCGTTGCGCCTTTTCTAAAGCTTTCGTATATTCCCGATGATATTTCAGCCTTTTGTTTAAATGTTCAATAGACTGCTTAATTGATTTTATTTTTGCGTCTAGCGTCTCAATATGCGCTTTATGGCATTCTTCTGCTGACTTTAGCTCACCTGCAATAAAGTTAATAACACTGTTTGCATGACGTTTGTTTACACGAAATGCATCTTGAATTAAAGAATTAAGCTTCTCTTTCTTCATGTTACTCTGTAAACCAGCTAATGCCATTTTTGACATGGATGCTGCTACGGGTGAAAATTGCTCCAGCAACCTTATAGCAGACGTTTCACCAAATTGGTTATTGGAAATTTGAGTGACATAGGTTTGATAAATTTGAGGCATCTAATCACTTTACAAGATTGAATTATATTTTAATTAACTGCTATACTGCGATATAACGTAAGTATACTAACGTTAGTGAGCAAATGTCAAGACCGAGAGAAGGACAATTCCAAAAAAATAACAAACTGGGCTTTAAACCTATTGGGGACAAACCGTTAGACTCTAAACCATTAACAGTGAGGTTACGTCAAGGTCAATTAGCAAAACTTAAAGCCGTCCCTAACTGGCAAGAACAGCTTAGAGAATTTGTTGACCAACTTATCTCAGATCTACCCAATCAGGAGTAGTAATGGGTAGAAGTGGGTAGGAATTAAGTTACAGTAACTACCCCCCACGAAATATTTATCATCCATGTCTCGTTGGTTTAATACCGCAGGTCCAAGGCATCGCCGACATTCATTATATGCTGTCGCCAACTAGTCGATTGCCAGACTTGGAGCGGCTGATTGAACAACGTAGCTATTTTGTGATTCATGCGCCTCGCCAAACAGGTAAAACCACTGCAATGATAGCGCTAGCGAAACAACTAACAAGTAGTGGACGCTACACAGCAGTAATGGTGTCGGCAGAAGTGGGGGCACCTTTTAGTCATGACCCAGGTGCCGCTGAACTATCTATGCTGGATGCTTGGTGGGCGAGTGCCCAGTTCGATTTACCCTCTGATTTATACCCAAGCGCATTTTGGGATAAAGGGCAGCCAGGACGAAGAATTCAAGCTGCTTTCCAGGCATGGGCACGAGCTTCGCCACGACCGTTGGTGTTGTTTATTGATGAAATTGACTCAATAGACAGTTCGCGAAAATTAATCATGCGTTACCTGAAACCCTTGGTAGAGACGCGATGAACCCTTGTCTCTACGTCTTTTCCACCAGATGTCTAATACACATTTTTAAGTTGGGGGAAACCCAAACTAACCAAAGTTAACTTTTAGCAAAGACAAATCATCATCAAAAGTTGCTTTTGCGCCTAAGGTGGTAATGTGTTCCAGCACTTGCTGGAGATCGCAGGTATTTGCCTTGCTACACTGGCTTAGTAAGTCAATGAAAGCGTCGAGACTCCAAATGCTGCCGTCTGGCTGCTGAATTTCGTAAGCACCATCACTAAAGATATATAAAGTGCTGCTTTCTGGGATTTGCAAAACATCATCATCAAAATCAGCATCAGGTATGAAGCCAATTGGTAGACTGAGAGAGCGTAACTGTCTAATCTGGATATCTGCCTGTGATGTCATAGATAGGAGTACACCAGGAGGATGTCCAGCACTGGCGTAAATAAGTTGACGTTTCAGGCGATTATAAACTCCGTACCAGATTGTAAAGTACTTATCACTGTGGTTACTCATCTGGAAGTGATAATTAAGAGCCTTGAGGACTTCGCTTGGTTGACCAAAGTTAGTTTTGGGCAGAGATTGCGATCGCAACACATTCAGCACTGATACAGACAGTAAAGCTGAACCCACTCCGTGTCCTGACACATCTAACAGATAAATTGCTAAATGCCGATCGTCGAGCCAATAATAGTCAAAGCAATCACCGCCTAGCTGAACTGAAGGCATAAACAACGCTTCTGTCGTTACTGGTCCTACAAGCGGTGAGGGTAGAAGCGATCGCACATAATCGGCTGCTTCAGCTAATTCTGCTTCCAAAATTTGCTTTTGGGTTTGCAGATTCTGGTTCAGTACCTCCAAAGCTTGCTTTTGACTCTGTAAATCCTGATTCAGGTGGTGTAACCTTAGTCCTGCTCTTACCCGTGCCTTCAATTCATTCATTTCTATGGGTTTAGAAACAAACTCATCTGCTCCAGCGTCAAGTCCTCTAACTCGATCTGACTCTTCTCCTGGCGCCGCTCCCTTAGCAGTCAGTAGAATGAAAAAAGTCGTTGCTAATTCTGGATCTGCCTTAATTCGACGACACACTTCCAGTCCATCTAGCTGCGACATGATCCAGTCACAGATAATTAGAGCGGGACGTACCCGTTGTGCTGTTACGATTCCTTCCTGACCATTGCTGGCTACAGCAGTATCATAACCCTGATTTTGGAGTGTTTTTTTCAGTACCGTCCGCACAATCGGGTCATCATCAATAATCAGGATTTTAAACATAAACTACAGAATAAAAAGTAAATAATTTATCGCGGCGGAAATTTAACTAAAAAGAATGCAGCTGTAGGGGCGAACGACAGGACATTGGTGTCAACTTAAGCTGTAACCTTTGAAAATCCAAGCGTTTCTCGTTACTAGGCACAAGCTGAGTAACGCAGTTCTTGGAGGCTCTGCCTCCAGGGTAAGGAGGCAGAGCCTCACTGAATGCATTCCCACGCAGAGCGTAGGAACGAGAAAGGTCTGGAACGAGCGTTTAGTAAGAGATTTTTCCTTAAGTTGACACCAATGACGACAGGAGCGTCGCTACTTCTAAATAATGCATGACAATCAATACCAAAGTGAGCTAAATTAATTACATCCTATTATTGTATCAAAAGGTTTTAGTAGTTAGAAAGTGAATAGCAAAATTTATCTCAAAGTCAATACAGACCTCACTGCTACTTTTGAAGTTTTGTCATGGTTCGAGCAAATCAATCTACCGCCTATTTCTGACCAAACAGTCTGGTGGGAATGTCAAACACTGCTGATCGAAGGCTTTGCTAACATTGTTGAACACGCCCACAAAAATTTACCTATTGAAACTCCTATTGATCTGGAAGCTGAGCGGTTAGATGAACGCATAGAAATTCGTATTTGGTCTCTAGGTAAACCCTTCAACATGCAGCAAAAATTGCAAGAAATATCTGAATTTAAGGAGAATGATGAAGAGCGTGGGCGTGGGTTGAAAATCATGTCGGCAATTGCTGATAAGTTGAGTTATGAACACACACCAGATAATCGTTATTGTTTATTTATTAGTAAATATTATAAAATAATTCGTAATTCGTAATTCGTAATTCGTAATTAATAAATTGATGGTATAACTTTGTTTTATTTATGTAAAAGAAAGAATTCGCAGCGCGAAGTCTGCTGGATAGAGTAATCAATAGGCGCGAAACTCGCAACTTTTTATTCAGGTTCCCCCTATTTCAATAATTACGATATTCGTAATTCAAGAGGGTTTAATTACGAATTACGAATTACGAATTACGAATTAAAAAGGCTTTCAGGCGATTAACAAAGTGTTCTAACTCCAAGATTAAGTCAGTAGCACCTCTGCGCTCTTGAGTGCGAGCCAATTGTTCTAGTTTTTCTGCGGCTAAGTGCATGGTTGTAGCTCCTACATTAGCGCTAGAACCTTTAAGGTGATGAGCTTCTTGCTCAAAAAGCTGAAAGTCATTACTAGCGATCGCCGCTTTGGTTACTTCTAAATGAGACTGGGCATCTTCAACGAACATTTGTAATAGCTCCAATTCAAATTCTGTGTTAAATTCCGAAAGCTGGTGCAAGTGTTCCCAATCAATCAGGATGTCATCTGAACCAACTTCTGTAGGAGAAATTTGTGCAGACACAATTGCCTCCTGTCTCTTGAATATCACGCTTGCCCAATGTTCGATTGCAAGAGCCAATTTTTCTTTCAACACTGGCTTACTCAGATAATCATCCATGCCTGCATCTAGACACATTTGTCGGTCTTCTTTCATGGCGTTAGCCGTCATAGCAACTACTACAGGGCGACGACGACTAGCAAAGGAGCTTTCTTGCCAACGATGAATTTCTCTTGTGGTTTCAAAACCGTCAAGAATCGGCATTTGGCAGTCCATAAGAATCAAGTCGTAAGGAATTTTTTCCAACATCTGCAAAACCTCTTTGCCATTGCCGGCGACATCGGCTTCGTAGCCCAAGGTTTTGAGCTGCTTGATCGCTACTTTATGATTCACCAAATTATCCTCTGCTAGGAGAATTCTGATCCGGAATTTATGAGAAGGAAAAGAAGGCTGAAGAGAAAGTTGTTCTAAGTCTCCTGTGCTCCCCCTCTCCCTTTCTTCCGGTTCAAATCGGGTTCCCAATATAGTCATAATGGTATCGAATAGACGGGATGGTTTAACAGGCTTGACCAGATAAGCGGCAAATCCGGTTTGTAGTGCCCGTTGCACTTCATCCCGTTGATTAGTAGAGGTAAGCATAATCAAAGGTATATCAGCAATAGCAGAATTTGCCTTAATTTTTTCTCCCAGAGTCATGCCATCTGTATAAGGCATTTGCATATCAACTAAGACGACATCATAAGGAATCTTCTGTGTGGTAGCGTTCTGAATAGCTTTGAGAGCACAAGCAGCATCAGCAGCCTCATCCACCTGCATTCCCCAGCGGGTAGCTTGATGATGGACAATTTTGCGATTGGTGGCGTTGTCATCCACTACTAAAACGCGCCGATTGTTTAGAAGCCCACAATCCTGTGTTGAGTAAACAGGTTGGAGTGAAAGAGCGAAAGGAATTTCAAACCAAAACTTAGATCCTTGCCCCATATGACTTTCCACCCCAATTTCTCCTCCCATCAAAGTCACGAGCTGCTTGCAGATGGCTAAGCCCAAACCCGTACCGCCATATTTGCGGGTGGTAGAAGCATCTACTTGGCTAAACGGGGTAAAGAGTTTGTGTTGATCTTCAGGGGTAATGCCAATACCAGTATCTGTGACGGCAAAGAGAATTGTTGCTGTAGTCGGGGTTTGCGATCGCAATTCTGCTCGCACTACCACTTCTCCAGCACTAGTGAACTTGATAGCGTTGCCTGTTAAGTTCATCAGAATTTGCCGCAGGCGACTAGCATCCCCTTGAAGGTGGGTAGGGACGTTGCGATAGATTAACGCCGCAATTTCTAATCCCTTACTATGGGCTTGGGGAGCTAGTAATTCTAACACCTCTTCCACACAAGTGGACAGGTCAAAATCTAAAGTTTCCATAGCCATCTCCCCAGCCTCAAGTTTGGATATATCCAAAATTTCGTTGATCAGGGTTAAGAGAGCGTCTCCACTAATGCGAATTGTTTCTACAAAATCTTTCTGCTCCGCAGTTAGTTCCGTTTCTAACATAAGTCCTGTCATTCCCAACACAGCATTCATCGGAGTGCGGATTTCATGACTCATGTTTGCTAAAAAGGCACTTTTGGCTTGAGACGCTAACTCGGCTTGACGACGAGCGACTTCCAGTTCTTGTCGCTGACGAGTTTCTGCTTCTAGCAATTGAGCTTGGGCTATAGCAACCCCTACTTGGTCAGCTAGTTGCCGCAAAAGATGAGTTTCAAAGCTGGACCATTGGCGTGAACTAGTACATTCGTGGACAATCAGCAAACCGCAAAGTTCTTCTTTTACAAGAATGGGTACGACTAAATAAGCCTTCACCCCGAACTGTTGCAGTAATTCCACATGAGTTGATTGGATTTCAGCTAAATCCAAGTCAGCTTGAGCCGGAATCCTTCCTTGACGGTACTCCTGTAAACAGTACTGCTGTAAGTATTCTGCTCGGAAGTAGGGGTCAGTCATGCTTTGCCCTTTGATAGCAGCACAGCCAACAACAACTGCCTCTGTGACGACATTTCCCGATTCTTCCGGTAAAAGCTGATAGATTAACACTCGATCCCAATTAAGAATCTTTTGTACCTCTGTCACTGTGGTTTGGAGAATCTCTTCGATTTTTAAAGATTGCCTCACCTTGAGAGTGATTTCAGTAAACAGATGACTTCGCAAGTTCTGGCGATGGAGTTCTTCTTCTGCCTGCTTGCGCTTGATAAACTGACCGACCTCGTTACCAATAGAGGTCATAATCATCAGTAAATGCGCATCACTTTGCTGAATCTGCTGATTGAAGAAAGTCATGACACCAAGGGTTTTGTTCCCACTACAGACAGGAAAACCAAAAGCTGTGTGCAATCCGGCGCTAGTGGCTATTTGGGAGCGGAGGAAGTTGCGCTCACCGGCGACATCAACGATCCAAACAGGTTGATCGCCACTCCATACACAACCAGGTAGTCCTACTCCTGGTACAAAAGTCGTTGGCTGGGATACTTCTATAAACTTTTTTAGTTCAAGGGATGCTTTGTGCCAAATGTCGAGACAGCGTAAAACATTTGCTTGCTCATCCACTACCCAAATTTCACCCAAGTCCCATCCTAAACTCTCGCAAATCGCTTGCAAAATTCGGGGAGTGGCTTCGCTGATTGTCGTGGATTCTGCTAACACACTGGTTACGGCATATTGTGCAGTTAGATGCTGTTGATCCCGTTTGCCCTCCGTAATGTCAATGCCAGTGCTGATAACGTATTCTACCGACCCCTCATGGTCTCGAAGGACGGTGTTTGACCATGCAATTAGCCGTCGACTCCCATCCTTCGTGACCCAGTAGTTTTCGTACTCGTTCAGAATTTGACTAGGACTAGTTCCTATCTGCTGGAAAACTGCTTTGACAGCCTCAACCTCTTCAGGAATCAAAAACAGGTTCCAGAAATGCCTACCCCTCACCTCATCAAATGAGTAACCCGTTGTTTGCTCACAGGCTTGGTTGAAGCGAACGATTTGCCCTTGCGGATCTAAAACCACTACTAAGGCACTGACTGTATCAACCACTGCGGAGATAAAGTTACGTTCTTTGTTTAGTGATTCCTCTGTCCGCTTGCGCTCAATCACCTCACGATAGATCAGGTAGTAAACCACAGCCAGAATGACAAAACTCAGGCAGATGGCGATCGCCAGTGTCAGAAACGAGTTGCGTGTACTGACTTTTTCTGCTTCTGACTGCTGCTGAAGTTGCCCCTTTTCCTGATTTTCCAGATCGCTAATGATTTTGCGGATCTCATCCATCAGGTTCTGTCCCCTATTTGTCCGAACCACCTGCAACGCCGCCGCAAATCCGAGTTTCTGGCGCAAGTCGATAGTCTGCTTGAGTTCTGCCAGTTTTGCTGCTATTAAAGATTCAAGGGTGATGAGCTGCTTCTGTCGATTGGGTTGATCTGCTGTTAAATTTTTCAGATCTTCAATTTCTTCAACGACGTTTCCAAGTGCTTCTTTATACGGTCTTAGATAAAGCTTTTCTCCAGTGAGGATGTAACCAAGTTGTCCAGTCTCAGCATCCTTTAACTCAGAAAGCAGTTGTTCGAGTGTGTTAATTTTCTCTTGAGTTTTTTTTATGTGATTATTAGTATCAATTAATACTCTTGTATTTTGATACGAAACCGCGCCAATGAGGACTAAAATTGCTGACGCCAGCCCAAACCCTCCAGCAACCTTTTTAAAGAATTGCCTACGTACCCTATGCGCGTGTTTGCGCTCATCGGTTGCAAGTACCAAACTTGCTAGGTTGCGTCGTAGTTCCATTTGCTTAATGACTTGGCGACCTAGAGTTCGTAATGCTTCCACTTGTTCCGGAGTAAGTTCTCGCGGTACATAGTCAATCACGCACAGCGTTCCCAGTGCGTATCCCTCAGGGTTAATCAGAGGGACACCAGCATAAAACCGGATATTCGGGTCAAATGTGACTAATGGGTTTGTGGCAAACCTTTCATCAGTTGTAGCATCAGGAACAATAAAAACCTCAGCTTGGAGGATGGTATGGGAGCAGAACGCAATATCGCGGGGTGTTTCTAGCGCCTCTAAACCAACTGAGGACTTAAACCACTGACGGTTTGCATCAACTAAGCTAATTAAGGCAATAGGAGTCCCACAAATATACGATGCTAAACGGGTGAGGTCATCAAAGGCAACTTCAGGCGGAGTGTCAAGGATTTTATACTCCAAAAGAGTCTCGATTCTCTGTGCTTCGTTATCAGGTAGTGGTGGTTTCATCCTTGATTTTTATCCAGGGCTGAAGTCGTCATTTGAGGTAAATAAACTTATTCCATTAATGACAGTTGTTTGCCTCAAAGCGTTAGCGTAATTTCACTCAAAACTTTTCCTCTTTGACGATTGAGCCTGCTTCACCGCATGTAAATTTACGTAACTTAGTGTAATATAGAAATCATATTAAATTTCTGAAATTATACGTAGGGTGGGCAGTGCCCACCCTACACGAACTATCGAATGCTGCAAGATATCAGTATAGGAATCATATTTAATTTTTGACAGCAGTAGAGATTAATACCAGTATGTTGGGCATTATAAGCCTAGCCCTGTTAAGGTGGCTCAGAAAATTTTGAGGTAATTCCTCATCTTTTTTTATCTGCTTCACGCCAGTCACCAGGGTGCGGGAAACACTCATTCAGTGCTGGCTCCTCTGCGCCTCTGCGGGTTTAAAAATAATTTATTAACCGCAGAGGCGCAGAGAACACAGAGAGCAGATTTTTCAGATGAAACTGTAGTATCTACTGATGACAGACAATTTTAGATGTGATATTTTTGTCTCTTGGCATTTGTACACCAAGTTTCTTTTAGGGTGTCAGCAGCTCCAACGGGTACTGTTGTGGAGCATAGTTATTTGGACGTTATGTGGAGCTAAGTTACAGGCTGCAACAGAGTCCTCCACTTCTCCTCAACTAGATGAGAATTGGTCACCCTCAGAATTGCTCGAACAAGTCACCTCTGTTCATAATCTGGAAAATCTTGACAAAGAAGAATTCAGATATCGTCTAGAACCAAAACCTTTTTTGATTGCTGCGCCCGAAAACTTCAATCCTAGTCTGCGGATACTGCCACCACCACCACCGCCACCACCCAAACCACCAAAGAATTCAAACCCACCGCGAACGTCTACCGAACCAGTTACGCCTCATGCTGTTTTAGAAAGTATCCACACAAACTTTCGCTATGATACAGATAACTATGGTCTGGAAAATTTATTCATTGAACCAACAGCGCAATTTCGTTTACGTAACGGCAATAAAATAACTTTCAAGACTGGTTTTGATTACTTTAAGCAACGCGGTGTTCAATCAATTACCAACATTCCCCTTCAATTTGGATGGGTGGGAACACTTACTCAGCAGGAAACGGAAACTGCCCGTCAGGCTTGGTCGTACTTCCAGCGCAACTGGAATGATGAAACAGGCTTGGTCAATTCCGTCGATCGCTTTACTTCCGTGACTATGTGGGATCAAGCAGCCGCGATCGCCGCCTTGGTCAGTGCTAGAGAACTCAATATCGTCTCAGTGGCAGAATTTGAAGCGAAGATGCGCAAGATGATTCCTTAGTGCTAAGGCAGCCATAGGCTGGCATGTACTTTACAACACCAATTACACACGCCAGTTATGAGGGCTTCTATGAAACAACGGGCAAAACGGCGATCGGTTTCACCAGTAGCACCAACAGCATGATTCTGGAATCCTTGCTGTACATTGTCACGAATCGACAGCCCTTGACTGGTCCGACGGACGATATGAAATCTCCCTGGTGGCGGGCAGTTAAGGCGGGAAATTCCGATCGAGGTTTACCCAGTACTGCCACGCAAACAGCGCGGTTGATTTCTGATAGTTCGGGAAATTACTGGGTTTCAGGTAGTGGCGATCGCACTCCCGCGATAAATTAGCATGAGCTAAAATAAATACCCTCTGCCTAATGGTAGAATAAAAGAACCACCCATAGATAGAAATCTGTCTGGCTAATATACATTATACTGTGCGACAGTGCATACCTAGAGCAGTTTGCTACGAGCAGCAACAATTTTTTGCTGTTTTAATTCTGCCTTGGGACGTGTCTGACGCATCAAGAAAACCTGACAAGCGGACTAGGTCATCCTAAGGAGGAAATCAAAGTGCTAAAGCAACTTCTGACGGGTAGTTATGTTTTTGTTTTGTTGCTTGCCGGCATCCGGTCGGTTCAAGCACAAGTACCAAACCCCGCTCCATCCACTCAACCTCAAGTAACAACAGCACCCCAAACCCAGATTAGTCCAGAGGAACTCCAAAAATTTGCCAGAACCTTAAAACAGTTGATAGTGATTGAACAAGGGGTGAATCAGCAGATTTCACAAGCAGTCAGTCAGTCAGGTTTGAGCGAACAACGATTTACTGAAATCTATCAGGCACGAAACAATCCTCCATCTCAACCAAAAACTGCCATTAGCTCACAAGAAAAGCAGAAATTTGATCGGACCTTCACAAAGCTTGGAGAGATTCAGCAACAGGGTCAGTCAAAGATGCAGCAAATCGTTAAGAAGGAAGGGATAGAGCCAGCGCGCTTCCAGCAAATTATGGCAGCCGTAAAACAAGATCCCGCACTCAAGCAAAAAGTGCAGCAGATGATTCAGAGCTAGCCTTTGAAGCAGTTAATCTAATATTCTCACAAGCACCTCTTTTTGGGGTGCTTTTAGCAATCGAGTTGGGGGGAACAGTCGCCCCGACTCGATTTTTTTTGCCAAATTAAAAAGCCAAGCTTGTTAGTAATGAATTGAAGTTGGGAATACTTAGTATAAGGTAATTGGTAGTTGCTAATGGCTAATGGCTAATTGTTGTCAGCTATTAGCCATTAGCTATTACCCATTCCCCATTGCGTGGTCTTTTAATTTTATTTTGGGTGCCGTTGATGACTTCAGTTTCAATTGTTGAAGCTACTGTCAGCTTTTCGGGTAACAGCCACTCGAAGCTGAAAGAAAGAACGCTGCTATTTCGCTACTTAGCAGAAATCAATTTAATTTTTGGTGCTTGGTATTTGCAATGGCGCATCACCCATTCAATTAACTTTGATGCGCTATGGATCTCTATTCCGTTGCTGCTAGCAGAAATTTATAGCTATTTCGGCGGCGTGATGTTTGTGATTGGGTTGTGGCGTCCCCTAGTCCGACAGGTTAAGTCTTTCCGGCGGAACATCTGTACGTCCGTAGGAGAAATACAAATGATCGTCCTCATTAGTTAAGTTTATTTGCGCTGACCTACTTATTGACTATGAACACTTTTTCAAATTCTGAGAACTTTCCTCAGCAAACTGTTTTAACAATATATGCTCATGCTGATGATGAAGTGCTACCTGCCGCCGGCACTCTCAGTCTCATGTCTAAGGCAGGATGGAGCATTCTTTGCCTAATTTTGACTGATGGCAGTCATTCCAGTTCTCACATCAAGAATACACGTCATCAGGAAGCAGAAGCTGCTGGCAGAATCATCGGTGCAACTTACGAGTTTTATGCTCTTGAGGAGTGTAATTTTTCAACACAAGCAGTCGTGAAAGTTACTGAAGAAGCTATTCAGCGTTGGCGACCGGATCTGATCATCACTCACGCACCACAACCTGAAAAATACGGGCATAGAGACCATGAAGTTTGTGCGATCGCTGTTTCCAATGTCGCTACCCGCAAAAACATTCCTTTATGGTATTCCGCACCACCGGTTTTTTTACGGGGATTTGAACCAAACTTTTTTGTGGATATTACCTCAGTGATTGAGGAAAAAATTGCAGCTATTGATTGTTATGAATCTGAGCAAGAAAAAGCATTTATGCAACTCGACGCTATACTTGTTTTATCTCGTTTTTGGGCACGAGAGCTCGGTCAAAAAGAAGGCTATTTTGAAGCATTTGAAATTTCTCGGCATTTGGTTAATGGTAGTTTTTTTAAGGCATTGAGTCATTATGAAAAAACTTTTTAGGAATGAATATAAATATAATTATTGGTTTAAATGTTGCAATTTATTATAAAAGAGTGTCAAAATATTAATTGATGGTTAGCCAGCAAAAATTCATCGACAAAATATATGATTCCAACTGTAAAAATAATTCAACCTTCAGGCATTTTAGATGGTATTAGAGGTAATGAACTACGTCGGGAGGTTAACGAAATTGTGAATATCGGAGCGAATATTGTGTTGATTGACCTCAAAGATGTAAAGTTTATCGATAGTTCTGGTCTAGGTGCTTTAGTATCAGTAATGAAAATGGTGCGAACTGCTGGAAGTCAACTCTTTGTATGTTCCGTAAACGGTCAAGTCAAAATGTTGTTTGAACTAACTAAAATGGATAGAATTTTTGAAAAGTTTGCCGATCAAGATGAATTCAATCGCCACCTACTTGCAATTCAATAGGATTTTCATAGCGGCATCCGATATCCCGTCTTCCTGGATGACCGAATAATTACTAATTCGTAATTCGTAATTCGTAATTCGTAATTGAGGGCTACTAGCAACTAGACTGCCCCGCAACGCGAGGCAGTACTCCCATTCCCCAAGTCTCGCTGAAAGGAAAAATGCTGACAGGCGATCGCGCATCCTGGGGTAAAAGTATCATCGGATACTGTAGGCGGCAAAAAAGGGCAGACGTGGGACAATATTTACGTGCAAAATTAACTTAATTCGAGCGATCGCACAACTACTGCTAAATGTAACGGATTGCAAAGTATAATGAAAACGGCAAAACGATTAAGAAATATTGAAGAGCAGTAAAGTTAAATGCGAGTAGCGATCGCGGGAGCAGGTTTAGCAGGACTTTCCTGTGCAAAATATCTTACCGACTTAGGTCACACCCCTATTGTCTTGGAGGCCCGGGACGTACTGGGGGGTTTGGTGGCGGCGTGGAAAGATGCAGACGGAGACTGGTATGAAACTGGGTTGCACATTTTTTTTGGGGCATATCCCAATATGTTGCAGCTATTTAAAGAACTGGGTATTGAAGATCGCTTGCAGTGGAAAGAACACACCATGATCTTCAACCAGCCGGAGAAACCAGGGACTTACAGCCGCTTTGATTTTCCCAACTTGCCAGCGCCATTTAATGGCATCGTGGCAATTTTGCGGAACAACGATATGCTGACTTGGGGCGAGAAGATCCAGTTAGCTAAAGGCTTGGTTCCAGCCATGCTTCGGGGGCAAAACTATGTCGAACAGACGGATAAGTATACATTTTCTGAATGGCTAAAGCGGCAAGGCGTCAGCGAGGAGGTACAACAAGATATCTTTATCGCTGCATCCAAATCGCTTAACTTCATTAATCCAGACGAGATTTCGGCAGTAGTTCTACTGACTGCCCTCAGAGCCTTTCTCCAAGAAAAAAGCGGCTCAAAAATGGCTTTTCTGGATGGTTCTCCGACTGAGCGATTGTGCAATCCACTAGTAGATTACATTACCGCTCGTGGTGGAGAAGTGCGATTAGAAGCGCCCTTGAAAGAAATTTTGACGGGCGATGATGGCACAGTAAAGGGGTTCAAGATACGGGGGTTGAATGGCGCAGAAGATCAAGTGTTAACGGCTGATTTGTATGTCTCGGCAATGTCAGTTGACTGCTTGAAGGTAATATTACCATCGGCTTGGCAGCAGATGGAGTATTTCCAATCGTTGTCAAGATTGTCAGGTGTTCCAGTAATTAACTTACAACTGTGGTTTGACCGGAAACTTACAAATATCGATCAGTTGTTATTTTCTCGCTCCTCTCTACTCAGTGTTTACGCTGACATGAGTAATACCTGTCATGGATACGCCGACCCCAATCGCTCGATGCTAGAATTAGTTCTGGCTCCGGCTGCAGATTGGATATCAAAATCCGATGAAGAAATTTTGCAGGTAACCCTTGCTGAGTTGCAAAAACTTTTCCCCACACACTTTGGTGAAGAAAATCCAGCTTCATTGCTGAAATACCATATAGTTAAAACGCCGCGTTCAGTCTATAAAGCGACGCCTGGGTGTCAACAGTGCCGTCCTGACCAGAAAACCCCGATAGCTAACTTCTATTTAGCAGGAAGCTACACTAAGCAACGCTACTTAGGGAGTATGGAAGGTGCCGTACTTTCTGGTAAGCTGACAGCGCAGGCGATCGCCGAAGCATACCGATTGGCAAATTCTTCCAGCCTGCAAATGCAAACCCTTCAGTCTGCAACGAATGCTGCAACTGTCTGATTCCCCCCCATGCATGAAAACGTCGATCTCTGTAGACGAGTCTTACCAACTTTGTCGCCAGCTCATAGTAAAGTATTCCACGACTTTTTACGTCGGCACTTTACTCATAAACCAGCAAAAGCGTCCGGCTATTTGGGCAATTTATGCTTGGTGTCGCCGTACAGATGAACTGGTGGATGGTCCCGCATCTGCTATTACCACGCCAGAAACCCTAGACCTATGGGAGCAGCAACTGGAATCAATTTTTGCGGGACGTCCAGTGGATAATTTCGATGTGGCGTTAGTAGATACCATCCAGCGTTTCCCAATGGACATTCAGCCATTTCGGGATATGATTAGCGGACAGCGTATGGATTTATACCGCAGTCGCTATGAAACGTTTGAGCAGTTATATGAATACTGTTACCGCGTTGCTGGCACTGTTGGTTTAATGTCAACGGCGGTGATGGGGGTTGATACCTCCACAACCACAGCTCCGTGGAATCGCTATCAACAGCCCTATATTCCCACTGAAGAAGCTATTACCTTGGGAATTGCTCATCAACTCACCAACATCTTGCGGGATGTGGGGGAGGATGCGCGGCGAGGGCGGATTTATTTACCCCTAGAAGACTTAGCGCGATTTAATTATACTGAGCAAGACTTGTTCAAAGGAGTGGTCGATGAGCGCTGGCGCTCTCTGATGCGCTTCCAAATCCAACGCGCAAGGCAATTCTACACCAAGGCAGAAACGGGAATTAGTTACCTATCTGCTGATGCCCGTTTGCCTGTGTGGGCATCTCTGATGCATTACAGTCGCATTTTGAGCGTAATTGAACGCAATTATTATGATGTGTTCAATCAACGTGCCTACGTACCTCAGTGGAAAAAGTTGCTCAGTATACCAGTGGCTTTGCTGCGATCGCAAGTGCTATGAGTGTTGTTAGTTGTTAATTGTTAGTTGTTAGTAGTATTTTTTACAATCAACAATCAACAATCAACAACTAACTACTAACTACTAAGATTGACTATTGACATCCCACTTTAAGATCTGATATCATTAATTACTGTGACCCAGGAGAGGTGGCTGAGTGGTCGAAAGCGACAGATTGCTAATCTGTTGTACGGCAGGTAACTCCGTACCGAGGGTTCGAATCCCTCCTTCTCCGTTTTTTAAACCCGTACAGACGTTCCGCCAGAATGTCTCTTCTAATTTATTCCTGTTGGAAGATGCTATCATTTATCATTTGGAGCGACCAAAGATTAAACTTATATCTAAATTAAGCATAAATCTTGCTTTTAGGCTCCACCAACAAGAGGAGTGAAAATAATATATGCAAAGATTTCGTGCTACCTTTGCCCTAACTTTAATTACCATAATCACAGGTTTTCTGGCAACTGCCTGTGAAAACCCTACCCGCAATAACACGGCTGACAATGGAAGTAACGCTAGCCCAGCAGCAAACACAACTACTACAGTCAGCAGCGCCAACGGGCTGAAAATTGGTTCCTTGTTACCAGCAACCGGCGACTTGGCTTCGATCGGACAGCAAATGGCGGGAGCCGTTCCCTTGCTTGTAGATGCTGTCAACGCTTGCGGTGGCGTGAATGGGGCACCAGTTACCCTTGTGTCAGTTGACGACCAAACAGATCCGAAAGCTGGTGCAGCTGGTATGAACAAACTAGCAACTTTGGATAAGGTTGCTGGTGTCGTTGGCTCCTTTGCTAGCAGCGTCTCTACAGCGGCAGTTTCAATCGCCACACAAAATAAAGTTATGCTCATTTCTCCTGGTAGCACCAGCCCCGTGTTTACCGAAAAGGCGAAAAAAGGTGACTTTAAAGGTTTTTGGGCGCGTACAGCTCCTCCGGATACCTACCAAGCACTAGCCTTAGCCCAACTTGCTAATAAAAAAGGTTACAAGCAAGTTTCCACAGTCGTGATTAACAATGATTATGGTGTGGGGTTTGAAAAAGCATTTGTACAAGCTTTTGAAAAATTGGGGGGAACCGTAGTTAACAAAAACAACCCGGTACGCTATGACCCCAAAGCTACCACCTTTGACACGGAAGCCGCAGCTGCTTTTGCTGGAAAGCCAAATGCAGTGCTGATGGTGGCTTACGAAGAAACAGCTAGTCTACTGTTAAAGGCTGCTTACCAGCAAGGTCTAACTCAGGGGGTGCAGATTCTACTTACAGATGGCGAAAAATCAGATACCTTCGCTGAAAAGGTTGGCAAAACCTCTGATGGTAAATATATCGTAGCTGGAGCCTTAGGCACTGTACCCGGTTCTGATGGTAAAGGATTAGAAGCTTTCTCCAAGCTTTGGCAATCTAAAAAAGGAGCGCCACCTGCACCATACACTCCGCATGCTTGGGATGCTGCTGCTTTATTGGTGCTGTCAGCGCAAGCTGCTAAAGACAACACGGGCGTTGGCATAGCCAACAAAATCCGTGAGGTTTCCAATCCCCCTGGCACAGAAGTTAGCGATGTCTGCGAGGGTCTAAAGCTACTCAAAGAAGGTAAAAAAATTAAATACCAGGGAGCTAGCGGTAATGTAAATGTTGACCCTTACGGCGATGTAGTTGGTGTCTACGATGTCTGGACAATCGAAGAAAACGGCAAAACTAAGACGATTGACAAAGTTAGTCCGAAATAGAATAAAGGTAATGGCTAATAGCTAATAGCTAATGGCTAATTGTTCATTGCGATTAGCCATTAGCTATTAGTCATTAGCAATTTAATTACAAGCCACGGAAGTTGTAGCCGACTCCGATCAACAACCCCACATCGGTGTCACTAAAAAATGCCGCATTTATAGCAGCTGTTGCCGTAAATCTACGAGTCAGAGGTACATCGACACCACCAGATACGAGGAAGGCAGCATCAGTGCTGTCGCCAGTTTTAATAGCTACACCACCTCCGAGGTAAGGCGAGATCGGCAAGGGTTCGGTAAATGGCTCTACCGATCGCAGGTTAAAGTCGTAGGTGAGAGGAACCAGAATGACTGGATTATCCCCCAGCACGGCAGATGGTCGTACAGAGAAGGTATTTGTAAGTCCAATTTTACTGATGATCGTAAAGTTACCATCGCCCAAAGCCGATCCACCACTTAGACCAACGTTTGCTGCTATGCCGACATAACTTGGACCACCACGAGTAGCTTTACCAGGGCTAACATTAATATCTGCTTGCGCCACATGGTGAGCAGATGGTTTATGTGTTTGCGCCACACTAGGAACAGATGGTTGATTCGTCGGGATGGAATTTGAGAACGCCGCAGATGACGTTGCTGTTGAGCCTGGAACTGGTGTAACTACGCGAAGTGCGCTTTCTCTTTGAGCGCTTGTAGAGAAATCCTGCTTCCCTACAGCTAAATTTGATGCTACTGCCGTTGGTTTGAAGGATGGAACGGTGGATTTTACTGGAGTTTGAGTAGAGACGGATGGGGTGATAGTCTCGAATTCAGGACTTACGTTGCTGGAAGACGCTTTGGTTTCAGAAGACTGGGTTAACTGAAAACTGCTTGTTGTTTCCACAGTTTGAGCTACAGCAGATATGCTGTTACCTAAGACTGCGAGAGCGGAGAAACTCAGTAACCGGAAAACTCCCTTATAAGAAACAATAGTATTCACATTCACTCCTACAAAGAATATTGCCGCAATAAACCATGGATTTTGTTGTTTTTAGACAACTTTTGGCAACAATCAAAATTTAGCACCAAAATACGAATACTACATCCATAATTTGACGGGGATATCCTTCCCAGATTTAACACCAATCAATTAAGTATCATATCATATACTTGACATATAATAAAAAATCATCAAAAAAAATATATAAGCTCACAACTCGACATCAAAAGTTACACCAAGTTGATCGTTTGATGAGATCGCGCCTTTATTGTTAAGTATTTTTGCTGGTTAATTTTCACAGGTTTATCGGCAGCGGCTTTACAAAATTTTCATATACTGACAGCTTGAAAGTAAATATAGGTAAAAAGCATTGGAAAAAAAGAAACTTTCCGCTGGTATCAACCATATAGAAGGTTAAATTTATGTAGTTTTCATGAAAAATCAGTAAAACTACTAGGATAATTTTATCGCTCATGATAATTTACAAATTAATAGTTATTAGTTACGAATTACTATCACTGGAGAAAATTATCTGCCTTTCACAGGCGCTAGGTATGGTGGAAAATTGAGAGCAAAAGCAAATTGCACCAAAGTTTCTTTCGCAAAAGAGAAGTCGCAATTCGGCAAACCCTCCGCGTGCGAACTTCGCTTAAGCCAACGCCCTTACGGGTTCGCCCTTCGGGTTGGTGCAGTCGCCTACTCCGGAGCCAGTGCGCCTATACGGAGAGAAGTGGCAAGGGAGCCAGCGCGCATGAGGCGGGTTTCCCGCGCCCCGGCGACTGGCGGTAGGGTTTCCCTCCCTTGCAAACTACGTTCGGCAAGTGCAGGACAAGAGCGTCGTCAAGCCGTCATTCGCACCGCAGTTTCTTTCTTCCGGTTTCCGGACGAGAGATCTGCTCGCTGCAACACCTGTTCCCAGGGCGCGGGAAACAAGCTGCAAGGACTCGACTCATCAGTCACCGACGGCGGGTTTTCCGCCTGAGAGTGCTAGATCCTCCCCTTATAGCTACTCTCTGTTACATCTTGCACCACCGCGAGAAACAAGGAATATAGGCGAATCAGTAAAGCTGAAACCCTGAATTTTCCGTCTCAGTTACCTTGTTTGTGTCACCTGGTTGACAATGGTGTAAGATATCACATTTTAAACTTGCTGATTTCTCAAGTAATTGATTATCTTGACAGATCAGGGTTTATAAGTGCTGCGGTGTATAAATTCGTAATAAATTTACCGCAGAAGCGCACAGTAGAAGAACGAGATTTCTCTGTTTGTTACCAAAGTTCGCGATTCTACGGCAGGCGCAAAGCAGATTTTTATGTGTGTCAGGTGCGGTTCACAAACATCTTAATTCGCTACGGATTTACGCACGAGTGCGATCGACTAAGTCGTCGCGATCGCACTCGAATCCCGTTCACAATTCAAGTCACCTCTATTGAAGAGTGTTTATTTCATAGTTGACTCAGAAAAACACTCAACCTAGTCTACAAATTATCGTCATTTTTCACCCTTAAGAGAGATTTTACGATCAGATAAACCGAGTTTGCCATGATAAAAGTTAAAATTTTGAACCTAGAAATTGACAATTTGTCGAGAGTAGAATTGTTAGAGAAATTGCAATCTGGAGTTGTATTTACACCGAATGTGGATCATCTGATCAAACTTCAAAAAGATCCGGATTTTTTCCAAGCTTATAGTATTTGTAATTACAAACTTTGTGATAGTCAAATCATCATCCATGCCTCTAAATTTTTAGGAACGCCAATTAAAGAAAAAATCTCAGGTTCTGATTTTTTCCCTGCTTTCTACAATTATCATAAAAGCAATGAAAAAATCAAAATTTTCCTTTTAGGAGCAAGGCAAGGCGTTGCTAGTAAAGCTCAAATTAAAATCAATAATAAAATCGGGAGAGATATTGTAGTAGCGACTTATTCTCCGCCTTTTGGATTTGAGAAAGATGAAGAAGAATGTCAAAACATAGTGAACATGATCAATAATTCTGGTGCTACAGTTTTGGCAATAGGAGTAGGTGCACCGAAGCAAGAAAAGTGGATATATAAATATAAAGAGAAGTTGCCATTTATCAAAATATTTATGGCAATAGGTGCAACTATTGATTTTGAAGCAGGGAATGTTAAAAGATCTCCTAAATGGATGAGTCAAGTAGGATTAGAATGGCTTTTTAGAATGTCATGCGAACCGAAAAGATTGTGGAAGAGATACTTAATAGAAGATGTCTCTTTCTTTGTGCTAATTTTGAGACAAAAACTTAACCTATATATAGCAAAAGATTATAAGGATAAAACTTCCGTGTTGCAAATTGCTGATAAATCATAATGCCATACGGTTCAGTTAAGCTAATTTAGCTACTGTCAACCTATCTAGAGATGTTCCGACAGAACGTTTCTATACCTATAAAATTGCCAATGCCCCTACTTCAAGGGGATTGAATTATCACTGAACTTAAAAAAAAGTCCCAAAGTTATGAAATACAAGCTAATATACCGTGTAGAAATTGAATCGAAGGAGTAGCAACATGGTTTTTAATTCATTTGGCATGGAATCATTTACTGAAGAAAATATTCATCGGGTTGTTCGTGATTTATTAAAAGATGAAAAAAGAGGATTATTACTTGATATTGGGGCGGGTACAGGAGCGTTGAGTAAGAAGCTACAAGAAGATGGGTTTGATGTGATTGCCTGTGACCTACAAACACAAAATTTTCTACCTAAAGATATTCCGTTTCAGGCAGCAGATTTAAATAAAACCTTTCCTTTCGAGGAAAACACCTTTGATTATGTCACTGGAACCGAAGTGATAGAACATTTAGAGAATCCGTGGCATTTAGTGCGAGAACTTCATCGAATTACTAAACCTAATGGTGTTGTCATATTAAGTACTCCTAATTTACACAATTGGTACGTCAGACTTTTCTTCTTACTGACATCAAAAATGTATAACTTTTTATCTTCTTATGAAAAAATAGGTCACATTACTCCAATCTATATTTGGAATCTTGAAAGAATGGCAAAAGATAAATTCAATTTTCAACAGATACATACTACTCATAGTATAATACCAGGGCTAAATCTCCCAATTCCGTTCAAAGGAGTCTTTTTCGGTCAATGTGTTGTCATTAAGATGGTAAGAGAAACGAATTCTGACAGTGTTCAGACTCAACAATGGTATAGTTAGACAACTATTTGATTAGCATAATTGAGAGATAACTTTTATCCTCTATCCTTAATACATACCTGCTTTATCTGCAACCCGATCGAGAATCCTGCCCAAAGCTGCTCCTGCAGCCTCGCAAGAAAAATGTTGTTTGGCATAGCATTGAGCTGCCTTACCGAGGCGATCGCGTAAAGCTGAATCGTGCCACAACATTTTAATTGCATGCATTAAGTCATCAACGGATTCCGGTTCAACCAACAGACCTGTCTCGCTATGCTGAATATAATCTTCTGCACCAAGACAGCGTGTAGCGATGACTGGACGACCCATATGCATAGCTTCCACAATTGTGATAATTCCTGCGGCTATGGCGTCCGGCTTTGGCAGCAAAGGCACAATGTTTATTCTCGCTTCTTGGGCTATACGCAGGCACTCTTTCCTGTTAATACCAAACGGTGTTTTCACTTCCGGCGGAATAGTTAATCCTTCTAATGCCTGAGGACGTGATGCGACAACCGTTGGTATGCTAAGCTTTTCCACTGCTTGGAATAAGGTGGGGAAGTCGCGATGAGCAGAACCGAGTGCGGCGATAAAAGGATCTGTTGTATTTTCTTGGGCGGTTACCGGAAGCTCTTTTTCATGAAGGTGGACAAATTCCAAACGATCTAACGGGATTCCCAACCATTGATGGTAGATATCAATTTCACGCCGCGAGTGAACAATAAAGTGATCGACTTCACTCAAGCTGATTCGGGCTATAGTGCGCCGCAGCCCACTATAGTAGGAGCCGATATTGAATTGCCAGGCTACTATAGGAATACGCTTGCCAGTAATACGCTTTTGGATACCTGCCATTGCTGGTAGTTGAGGAAAGAGCGTGATCGCACCTCCTTCAGTCTCATTGATTGCTGCCATACTATGTTGCCAATATATGAGCCAATCCCGAAATCCGGTCACAGAAGACGAACGATTATGCCAACTCTTTAATGGTTCTTGACGCGGGACGATATGTAACTTGTGTCGAGATCCGGGAACATATTCGGTTAACCAAGCCTCGTTAATTCGGTTGTACTTATCAATAAAGGGAGCTGCAACTGTCCAATGCATAAGTTTATCGGGGTTGATTGAGTGATAAAAAGCAAGATAATAGAAGCTGTATTGCTTCTAGAGCATCGATTCAGTAATCAAAAACCTAACCCCCCAGCCCCCTTCCCTACGAGGTTAGGGGGAGCCAGCGCGCATGTTGTCGGTTTTCCCTCATCGCTTCTGTACCAAGCTTTATGGCGCTCCCGTTGGGCGTGGAGAGGTCTTTCTAGGATGACTGAATTGGTGCTCTCAGGGTTGCATAAATGCCAGATGATTCAGAATTAATACAGGTATTTACCAATACTTTAAATGATAAAGTAGCAATTAAATAAAATAGTTCAGTATTTTTACGTAAATTTGGGATTTTCGCCTTCTCCCAATTCCTCGCCGCAGCGCGAACGACTCTGGTCTGTTTTGCTGAGGATGCGATCGCTTGGCGATCGCCAACAACTCTTCACGAACCGGATTTTTTGATGTAAAATATCATGAT
This sequence comes from Stigonema sp., assembly GCA_965249805.1. Taxonomy (GTDB): domain Bacteria; phylum Cyanobacteriota; class Cyanobacteriia; order Cyanobacteriales; family Nostocaceae; genus Stigonema. The sequence continues at coordinate 2,697,433 of CBDFMX010000001.1, read as the reverse complement.
ATTTCAAGGGCAGGTACTTTTTGAGGTACATAATTTTCTCCACGTTTACCTATGACTTTAGCGGGAACACCAACGGCAATAGAGTAAGATGGAATATCACGGGTGACAACAGCGCCCGCACCAATTACACTACCTTTGCCGATTGTTACCCCATCGAGGACTCTAACTCCAGTACCTACCCAACAATCATCCTCAATCACAATCCCAACGGTGCTAACTCCCTGTTCTCGGAAGAGTTTATTGGGGTCAGCAAAGATATGATTATTGGCGTAAAGTGATGAGTGAGAAGCAATCATGCAATCTTTACCGATTTTAATAAACCCAGGACCAGCCATACAAACATAAGGTCCTATATAGGTATGCTCACCAATAGTAATATCACCGTCTGGTTGGTCATCAGCTCTAATATCTACACCGTGGTCAATAGAGACGCTATTATTAAAGTGAATTCTACTACCTTTATTACTGATGTAACTGCCACTATAAATGCGGACGGAATCCCCAATTTCAATAGTATCAATGCCGATAAATCGAACATGGGGTTGAATATAAACAGATTTTCCGACTTTTCCAAAAATAAATCGATAAATAATATTACGTAGCACTTTACCAATGGGAGTAGGAATAATTCCCAAGATTCCTGTTAATATATATTCCTTCCCGTAGCGACCAATTAACACAAAAATGGATTTATCTGTACTCATACAGTATCTTCCTGGTAGATGCAAATCAAATGTGTCCGAGTTAATTTAGTAGCTTTTTCAACAATTCTTCGCGGGAGTCCCCAACCAAAATCGTACTCGATTTGGTTGGGGAGGGATAGCGGGATGCCGGAAGAATGGAGGCATCCAAATGATTTATCGGACAACGCACAATTTTGAACTGCGTTGAAGTAACTCAACGTTTTTAGGATTGAATTGCCCGATTCGACTCCAATCGTGGTCGTAAATTGATACATTCTTTTGCTTTTTGGTATCAGTCCAGCCACCAATCCAGCCTTGAATAATTTCGCCTTTTCTGGATGATTGGACATAATCTCCACTCCTAAAACCAAAGGGTGTAATTGTTCCGCCTTGACGCTTAAGAGTGCCACCTTTTTCGTAATTTTCTTGATGTAACTTTCTCCGAAATAATTTAGGGCGAGTTAGTACAATAAACGGTGTAGGTGTTATTTTGCATTCTCCCACCCATTCATGACCGTGGGTGTTAGCGGTATGGAACTCTTTGTACTCAATAAAAACAGTTGCAGCTATGGCTATAGCATCATTTGCGTGAGTTTCAGGAGTTTGCTTTGACTTATCCTTTCTTTCCTTAACAAGCCCCAATCGGTCACGATACTTACCTGTGTCTAATGAATTAACTTCAGCAACAGGAGCAATTTTTGACGCCTGCTCTCTGAACCATTCTTGCCCGACAGTTACAGGTGAAATGCCAAAACCATTCTTAAGAGTATTACCCCCGCAAGCCTCGTCCCTAATTTCAGAAATGGGCAAGATTTGTGCCATTTCATTTAAGATTCGTAGCTCCATTTCTCGGTTAGACCTGACGCTGGGCGTCAGCTTCTTTTTGCGTCTATTCTTAGACCGTTTTTGCCGATGATTGCGCAGAGCGAAGGGTTTGGATCTGTCGATTCTTTGACCTCTACGAGTCCGTCTTAGCACATGACGTTTTGCCATCTTCCCCGTCACTGATTGACGATCTTTGGTCGTCTTTTTGGACTTATAAAACCCTGGCAAACATGCATGAAACAATGCAATCGTTGCTAGCTTAGTTTGAAAAGCAATGCCAGTGAAACACTTGCCCCTGTCAGTTCCAGCCACTATCGTTTGTGTCTTGTAACCGGAAGGTAACTTTATTAGCTGAACGTAAAAGACACCTAATTTATTGCGCCTACCTACTGCTTTACCCGATGTCATCCATTTCCTCGCTCTTGCAGGCGTAGTCGGCATTAAAGGGCAGCCTTCTGGGTCTATAACGGGAACACGAGTTGCTTGATTTTGGTTGTTCATGGAGATAATCCAAAACATATGCGGTTTTGTATTTAGGCATCTTTGCCAGTCCCTTAGCGCAATGCAGCAAGCGTATCTCTCGTTACACGACCGAGCCGGGTAGAGGTACGAATGAGGGAAATGTTCGTACTTACCGCCTTACCACATCTCAGAACTAGGTATACAAGTACGGAGACTCTCCCTAGTGCGCTAACCAACTAATTGCTCTCACCTACCGTGAACCATAGCCTTCTATGGGGTTCAGCAAGCCCTAACTAAACCCGGAGGGTTAGTTAGGGTAGTTGACAAGTGCTTGTTTCGGAGTATCTATACTGCGCCAGTCATCTAATAATATGCCTCCAGTAAGCTGACTGTTAGGATTCCAACACCAGTACCACCACAATTAGCCAATTTGGATTCACACTGAGAATCTTGTTCCCCGCTCTTTCTGCAGCTAACCGCCAGTCTGTAGCGACTTCGTCAGTTACCCAACTAGCTTTACAGTGAGGCTCATTTTTGAGGTCAGCCCCGATCGCATTCTTCTGGTTTTTGTAGCGGTTTGCGAGAAGCAACCAGGTTTCAAGCCAGTCAGCCTCCGTGTAACCATCACCGTACCACAGTTCTGGGATTTGCCGATCGTTTAACCGTCCTAGCTTGAGACTCTTGACGATCTTTTGCATAAGTATTACACTTCAGGAATCTTATGAAGTAGATGCTCATATCGCTCAACAGGTATCCCAGCTTTAGCGGATATCATGACCGCCACATGTTCAGGCTGAATTTCTGCGAAGAAGTTTTGCAACTGTTCCTCTGACAAAGGTTGGGGATTCCAGTACTCATGGGAAATCTTTTGAGAATCATAATAATGCCCAGATTCTTCTTGAAGAAAGTAGTCAACATATACTCCGTATAGGATGTACTCAGCAAGATTCCATGAATTGGCTAGGGTTTCAATCCACCCTTTTCCGGAAATACTCTCAAGTTTTTGATATAACTTATAAACATTTTCCCGCCTCCAAGTAATCACATTGCCAATATAACCAGGGTCTGGGTAATTCACATTAGATATACCCAGTAATTGATTAGCAGTTTGGTGTCCTTTGACATGCGCTGGTACATCATAAGGCGGTTCTCGAAAAAGCCGAACTTGATCGCCGCGAATGAAGCTTTCAAGGTTAAAGGGGCGGACAAATGCTGTGTCGGAATCAACAAACACTAAAACATCTTGATTAATCCATTCAGCAACTAGGATTTTGACAATTTGTTGAATTATCCAGTTGCGAATGGGAAGAGTTTTTAAACTGAACCAACCGTTCTTTAAAACAGGTATACGTTGAATCCACCAAGGTAGTAGCGATTCAACAGTAAGAATCTCCGTATTTGGACCTTGTAGCTGACGGAAAAGTAATAAATCCCGACGGTCTACAATGATGTAATGGGTGATAGAAGGTGATACATACTTTTGTATACTCCAGGATAGTAGGCGACATCTTTCAAAGTCAGGAGCATAGCTAGGAGTAATAATCGCAAAATCAAATTTTTTCATTTATCAATGTCTTCAAAATTGGAAGTAAATAAAAGGAGACGAATTTTGAGGTGCTAAAAGAATTAAACCAAGTATCACAAAAAATATGAAAAACATGCCTTGAAAAGTCGTTAGCTTTAGCTTAATTCCTTGACTTAATTTGTTTCCCCAAAAATCGGTGACAATTAACACAGGAAGACAGATAAACAAGGAAGTTGCATACCAATTAATACCTACAGGATTACTTACATAAAACATCTTTTCCAGAATACCTACGGAAGCCGAGAAATGAGTTGTTCTAAAGAACACCCACGTTATACAGATAAATGTAAATGTGATCGACCAAGCAAATATTTTGTAAACTAATGATTCAATTATATATGTTTTCTGAATATTCTCTGTATAAATTTTATGAACTACCAATGCAGTTCCATGCAAGCCTCCCCATACAACAAAATTCCAACTTGCTCCATGCCACAAGCCTCCTAATAACATTGTAATTAAAAGGTTAACATACTGTCTTTGCTTTCCTTTGCGATTACCACCCAAGGGAATATAAAGATATTCTCTAAGCCATGAAGAAAGAGAAATATGCCATCTTCTCCAGAATTCTGTGACACTTTGGGAAATGTAGGGGATATCAAAGTTTTTAGGAATATCAAAACCTAAACATTTTGCTGAGCCGATCGCCATGTCAGTATAACCACAAAAATCGCAATAAATTTGCATGGCATAAGCGATAACAGCAAGCCATAGTGTGATCGCACTATAATTCAATGGATTTTCAAATACAGGGTCTACAAAAAGTGCTAAACGGTCAGCGATCAACAGTTTTCTAACTAAACCCAGTAAAAATATTTGTAACCCATAGCTAACATTTTCCCACTTGATGAGGATATCTTGCCTGATTTCCGGTAAAAACTGTTTTGGTTTTAGTATTGGACCTGCAATCAAATGGGGAAAGAAAGCAACCAGAAGTGCAAAATCCCAAAAACTCTTGGCTGATTTGTTGACTCCTCGGTAAATATCAATGGTATAACTCATTACTTCAAAAGTAATGAAAGATATTCCTATTGGCAGGATGATACTTAATGAAGAAATTTGAATATTGAGAGGATTAAAAATTACATTAGCTGAGTCAATGAAAAAGTTGAAGTATTTAAAAAACCCTAAAGTTACTAGATCAAGAATTATACTGGCTGCCAACCATTTATTTTGTTCTTTTTTGCTTTTACTGTCTTCAATTTTTAATCCTGCATAGTAGTTAATACAAGTCAGCCCTAGCATCAAAAAAACAAAGCGGTAATCCCAGTACGCATAAAAATAATAACTTGCTCCTATAAGAATATATCTTTTGACTGAATTTGATTTGACAACCAGCATCAATAAAACAACGACAACAAAGAAAATAAAATATTCTCCGCTAGAAAATATCACTTTACTATCCTCTCTTTTAAAACAGTTGCCAGACGTTCTGCAGTTAATTCATGACCCATTTCATTCATGTGTCCTTTTCCTTGAGTAGCGTTATTAAAGCCATAAACTGGTTGGTGTTCTAATTGATAAGATTCCAAAAAATCCTGTTTCATATCAATAAATTTGACTCCATACTTATTAGTACTAGCTTTTAAGGAATTTTCTATTGGAGTATTTGCTTCTTTGGTATTGTTGTAGTTCAAGAAGGGAAGATATAGAATAACTAACTTTTCTTTATATTTATTTTTTAGTTGCTGCACTGTCCAATCTACAAGAGGTTTATTATCTTTAAATTCTAATACTTTTGCCTCAGGATTTTCCTTTCCACCTTCTTTTGTAGCCAATGATTTTCTTAAGTTATCTCCTCCCAGTCTGACAACTGTGTATTCTAGTAAAAAGCTTAGTTGCGGGAATTTGTTTAAAACCAATTTTGATAAAGCGTTATCGCTCGAAAAGTTTTTTACATATACTGGTTTAAAAGTATTATTTTCTGGAACCACGTAAAATTGCTTTCCTTTATTTGTCATAAAATCAGCAAAATCCGCGTCAATAACTTGCACGATCACAACATCTGGTTTAAATGTGGAGTTATAAAAGTCAGCCAGTTGAATATAGTAGGCGGGTGAGGCACCATCTCTGCCAGCATTGATAGTATTTATCACTGGTGACTTATACTGATTTCTTAATTTTTTTTCTAGGACATCGACAAAAGTTTTTTCTTCTGATACATTCAGTCCTTTTGTATATGAATTACCTATACATAAAATTCTGTATTCATTTTTATTTTTTGGGGGAATATCTTTTCCTCTCATACCCAGAGAGTTGATTTTTGTTCGGCTAAATCCTTCCATTCCTTCCACAGCAATTCCTGATTTATTAATTCTGCCTAATACTGGATGCTGTGTAAACCCAGGACTATGTTGTAGTGTATTTTCTAAAATGACTTCCCACAACAAGAGTGCACATGTCATTGCTAACACGCTTTTGATAATAATCTTCATGCTTCTACACCAATTCTTTGTTACATTTATTTAAATGTGTTCATCTGTGGATAAATTTGGGTCGGTAAGCCCTGTTGGTTTTTTTGGATGTCAATGTTTTTGTACTCTTCGTATTGCTTTCCCATTAAACCGGAAAATGTCCCAAATCCCCTAAAAATATTCAGTAAGCCTTTGACAAATATATGTTGCTGGAAACCAAGAGATTGAACAAGGTAGAAAAGCCCCAAAAAAATGAGTACACTACCCTTTAGCATGCGTATCCCTTGCACTTTAATTGAGGGTTCAAACTCTCGTTCACATAAACTGTGTGTACTCCAACCTCGATAACCTCGCAGCAAAATCCATTTCATGTTTGTGCGAGTTTTGGGTATCCATTCATACACTATGGCTTTGTCTGCCCACACTATTTTGTATCCCATATGGTAGACACGCATGAAGAAGTGGGAATCTTCTCCACCAGTTATGGCAAAGCGGTGATCAAAAACGACTGCGAATTTCCTTAAGATCTCAGAGCGGATGATGACATTATTAGTAAATGCGACTTTCATCGCATCACCCGTAGGATAACGACCCCACTCAAAAAACTTTCCTTTCACAACCCAATCGGGGACTGACTCCACAAAATGGGGTAAAACTGGTCCAGTTACGACATCAGCATGATAAGTTTGCTGAACAGATAAAAGCTCATCCAACCAACAGGGATCGGGAACTTCATCATCATCTATAATAGCCACGAATTCTGCATCTTTGCTAACACAGGCGATCGCTTTATTCCGGACGTAGGAAATACCGCGCTGCGGTTCAACATCGTATTTCAGCGACCATTTAAAGTTTGATCTGATTTTTTCACAAACTGTACTAGCGGAGCCGTTGGCATCATTATCTACAACAATGACTTCTATATTTGGCTCACTTTTACTAAAAGTTAACTGATTGATCCCTTCCAGCAAGCGTTGCAATCCTTCCGGACGCTTGTAACTTGCTATACATATAGCAACTAACATCTTCACATCTCCGTTATAAATTTTGTTCATTAGATGCGCTTATATGCATCCATTCTGCTTCTAAAATCTCATTTGCATAGCCGCTCTTAACTAGGTCAGATTCTACCATCGTTGAGAAAACTACTGACACATACACTATCCAGTAGATGCTGTTACTTGATAGCAGTGAACTTTCAGTAATGTTGTACAGGATCAGATAAGTCAGATAAAGTAGTGGCCAAAGTCCTTCGACCGTTTTGGTTTTACGCACCAAACTTATTGCTTTAAAAGTGGCGATCGCAAAGCTGATTAAAAATAGTCCTAATCCCGATCCACCCAATTCCGCCAGCAGATCCATAAAACCGTTGTGGGCATAGGGACATTCCCACTCAAGTGTACGCCAAACGTAAGCAGAGGCTTCACTATCCCAGCCCATCCAGAATCCGTTATACCCGTAGCCGAACAGCGGACGTTGGGAGATCAACTCCAACATTACAGCCCATATATCTGTGCGTCCTGTCAGTGTCAAATCCTTACCTAATGCACCCGCAATAACTTCTAAATTATCCAAAAGCAGTGTCGCCGCACCGGAACCCACAAGCACCACACTAATCAGTATCGGCACGAGAGTCGTGTACTTTCCTCGTAAAGCCTTATACAGTGGCAGTATAGTCGTCATTGTTACACAAACAACTATAGCTGATTTGGAAGTTGAAAGTATAATTAAGGCAACTGAGAGAACAAAGCCTGCCCAAAAAATCCGACTGGATTTGCGATTTGATGTAGATTCGCCAGTAGCTAGCAATAGAAAAACTATACTGCTCAAGCACATCATCCGACCCAAGATATTTTTGTGCATCATGATACCTCGCCAAGCGCCTGCGTGAACGCCTCCCTCCTGAAACGTCATTAACCCGTAGGATGGTACTGCAATTGCAAACACAAAGCTCAGTACAACAATGATCCCGAACGTCCAGGCTAAGAACTCCAACTGCTCTCTTAAGCTGTAACGTGCAGACACATACACCGCAAAAATTGTAGATCCTAGCAGCAGCAAAGAGCGGCGTGGCGTTAATTCCGGTGCGAATGTCCAGTAGACTGACGCCATTGCTAACCCTACCAGCAGCCAGATAAAAATTTCTTTGGTAGCAACACGCATAAAACTCTTGCGCCTAACAACGATCAGCAACAGAGTAACGGCGTATATACTACTAAACAGGATTGGAGTCAATGGATCGACTGGTTGACCAGAAGCCTCTTCAGTATCCAAAAGAACAGGTATCAAAGCAGCTGTGGAGAAGAACAGAGTCAAAACCACAAAAGCCTTTTCGGCAATACTTTTAAGTCTAACCATAACGGCGATGTTTGCGCTCCTTAAGTGTTTCTGCCGCAATGCAAAAGTTACACTCTCAGAATCCTTAGGCTAACAGTTTATCTAGTCAATTATAGTAAGTAACAAGCAGCTTAAGAGAACCCATAATAGAATCAGCGATTAATATGACAGCTTACATGGATAAACCAGAGTTTTTTCCCCAAAATAAAACATTTAATCATGTTTTCACTTAATCTTCATCGATTTGCAATTTTTAATAAAGTTTTTGTGAATGACTGCAGGATTACGGAGCTATCAAGATATTGTGTAGGATATATCAAATTATATTCCGGTGCATCTACTCAGTAAGTTTGTGGAAATTAAATTCTACAAAATAAAAACTGCACAGACCTCACAATAATGTATACTTTACTCGTACTCTAGGCTGGATGATTCATGGTCTATGTATATTTAGTGCTAAAAGATGTAAGTATTAATATGTATGCAGGCTGAAAGCAATAAATCAGTTTGGAGACAAAACAACGACGTATTAGTATTAGTAAAGCTTTATTATACTTAAAACTGTTGGAACTAATAGCACAATGCCAATTAAGGAACAAAACTACCAGCAGCAAAAACTTTATCACCCAACACAGATAAAGCCGAATTGGAGTAGGAGAATGCCAGAGGGCGAGGAAGAGAATCCGGGTCTTGGTCAGGTTTTTGCAGTTTTAAGTCGTAAGGTAGGTGTGATTGCTAGCGTGGCACTCATAGTTACCACAGCAGTAGCAGCTTGGAGTTCAACTCGCACTTCCGAGTATGAAGGAAAGTTTCAGTTGTTAGTTGAACCTTTAAAAACTTCGGAAAGTGAGTTACTGGTTTTGCTATCAGAAACCCTAAAACAAAATGTCAACGAAATCACCAAGCAAAACAAGACAGAGTTAGATTATCAAGCTTTAGTGGAGGTTTTAAAGAGCCCGAAAGTTATCGCTCCAGTGGTCAGTAAACTCCAAACCCAATATCCAGAAATTAAATACGACCAACTTGTTGGCAACGATCAGTCGGGCAAACCAGCTGCTGGGCGAAAAGGCACACTCATCATCACCCGCATCACCAAAGGCAAAGAAGAATCTAGAGTTATAGAGGTTCGCTATCGGGATTCCAGTCCTGAGAAAATTCAACTTGTATTAGACCAGGTATCACAAGCTTATCGCCACTACAGCTTGGATCAGCAGCAAACGAATGTTAGTCAAGGAATAAAATTTGTTGAGCAGCAGATTCCCACATTGCGACAACGTGTTAATAGACTGCAAAAAGAGCTGCAAGGTTTTCAGCAGCGCTATGGTGTGTTTAACCCTGAACTTCAAGGTGACCAACTGCTGAAGAGAGAAGATGACATTCAAACACAGATCACAGAAACCGAAAGACAACTAGCTGAAGCTAAATCACTTTATGCTTCTTTACAAAATCAGTTAGGAATGCAGCAAAATCAAGCGATCGCGGCATCAGCGTTAAGTGAGTCACCACAATATCAACAGATACTCACTCGCGTCAGAGAACTAGATGCCAAAATTGCTACAGAATCAGCTCGTTTTCGAGATGACAGCCCAATTATCCAATCGTTGCGCGATCAACGAGATAAGTTGGTACCTTTATTAAATCAAGAAGCAAGAGGTGCCTTGGGAAATAACACAACCAGTGCCAAGGATATTGCGCAGGCAGGAGTTTATCAAAATACTGTTCGACGTACACTCATCCAACAACTGGCTAATACTTCTAACCAAATTCATTCACTCGAAAGTAGCCTGCAAGCCAACCGTAAAGCCGATCGGGAAATAAGCCAGCAAGTTAAGCAATACCCAGCTATTTCACGTCAGTACTCCAATCTGCAGCGAGAGTTGCATGTCGCTAGCGATACGCTCACCCAAATTTTAGCTAAGAAAGAAGCACTGCGCTTAGATGCAGCTCAGCGGGAATCGCCTTGGGAACTGATCATGCCTCCGACAATACCACACGATCGAACAGGCAAACTTATAGCAGTGTCACCCGATCGGAAACGCGATGTGATTCTGGGAGGAATAGCAGGTTTACTTTTGGGTATTTTAGCTGCCTTTTTGCTGGAAAATTTAGAAAAGGTATTTCATGACGTAGGGCAAGTAAGACGGGTAACAAAATTATCTTTGTTAGGGATAATTCCTTTTAACAAAGAACTCAAAAAAGAACTCAAAAAACTGAAGAGTGCGGACCCAGGCTATTTGGCTCAAAAAGAAGAAAGAAGACAGAATGTTGAGACGGCTGTCAAGTCGCATATGGAAGAAGCAACTCCATTCTTACTGGGTTTTTACTCTCTATACAATAAAATACAATCTTTGTCTTATGAGATTCCTATCCGTTCAATAGCTATCACCTCAGCGACAAGCGGTGTAGGAAAATCCACGATCGCAGAATATTTGGCACGGATAGCTGCAGAAGCTGGTAAAAGAGTGCTGCTGGTAGACGCGAATTTGCGTAACCCTCAGTTGCATAAAAGATTAGGTTTAGTAAACACTAAAGGATTGAGTGAGGTAATATCCAACGATCTAGATTTAGATGATGTCATTGAACCTTACCCAAGAGAAGAAAACCTCTTTGTTGTGACGGCAGGTCAACTACCGTCAAATCCGACTAAGTTGTTCTCCTCCAAACAAATGCAGTATTTTGTGGAGAAAGCACATAAAGATTTTGATTTAGTAATTTATGATACTATACATCTAGTAGGTTTTCTAGATACCCATGTGTTAGGTCAACGCTTAGATGCAGTTGTCGTAGTTGTGGGTCTGGGTAAAACAGGTCGTCACGCTTTTGAAGAGGCGTTAGATGAATTAAAAACATCTCGCCTTCCAGTCTGGGGTGTAGTAGCAAATAATCCTAAGTAGTAATTTGCTTTGAAAGTGCTGAGTGCGAGCGATCGCCCTCGTCCTCTTAACTCAGCACTTAAGAAGGAAGCAATGATTTTATTTATAAGAAAATAGTGAATTTCATAGAGAAACTGATCGGACTCGGCAAGAAAAAACTATCTAACCCGTTTATTCGCAATCTGAGCTGGCTAGGTATAACAGAGATAATCTACAGAATCATGCGTGTGGGGCTCGTGGTGATCGTAGCACGGTTTTTGACTCGCTACGATTACGGTCTGGGAGCGATCGTGATGACAGTCCGGGAGTTCACACTGACGTTCGCCAACGTAGGTATTAGCTCGAAAATTATTCAGGCTGAAGAACACGAAGTTGAGGCTTTATGTAACTCTGCTTATTGGTTAAACTGGACGGTTTTTGGCAGTTTATTTATTATCCAGTGTCTTGCCGCTTTTCCTATTGCTTGGTTTTATAAAACACAGGACATTATTCTACCAATTTGTGTTTCAGGAATAGCTTATTTAATTTGGCCTATAAGAAATATACAAAAAACTTTAATTCAAAGAGAAAATCGCTTTAAAGTCATAGCTGTTACTGACAGTATCCAAAACATTGTGGCTAGCGTATTAACAGCAGTATTTGCAGCAGCAGGTATGGGTATTTGGTCATTTGTTGTGCCAGTAATTTTCGCTGCACCTGTGGAAATTTTCATGTATAGCAAGTATCATCCTTGGCGTCCAACTCGAAAATTTACAACGAAGTATTGGCAGGAAATTTTCAACTTCGGTAAAAATCTTCTTGGTGTCAACTTACTTAGAACTTTAAGAAACAATTTAGATTATTTAATAGTTGGACGCTTTATCGGTGTTGAAGAATTAGGAATGTACTTCTTTGGTTTCAACGCCGGGTTAGGAATTAGTTTAAGTATTATAAATTCTATAAATTCAGCAATACTGCCGCATTTATGTGCAGTACGCAGTGAATGGACTGAACTGAAAAAACGCTACATGAGCAGTCTCAAAACTATTGCCTTTGTGATTATTCCCTTTGTTTTGTTCCAGGCAAGTTTGGCTCCTTTTTATGTACCAATAGTTTTTGGTAATAAGTGGATACCAGCAATTCCAATTTTGATCTTGATTTGCTTATCGGCAATTCCTAGACCTTTTGCAGATGCTGCCTCCCAGTTGCTAGTAGCGATCGGGAAACCTCACTTAGATTTGCGTTGGCATGTCATATTTACTGGGATATTTACAGCTGCAATTTTTATAGGAGTTAACTTGAATATCATAGGGGTAGCTACGTCTGTTTTATTAGTCCACATGATTTGCTTGCCCTTGTTTACAATCTGGACTTCAAATTACGTTTTTCCCAAAATTAAGCATTTATAGCAAGGATTCTTAACATGAAACTAGTTTCTGTAATTATCCCAGTTTACAAAGTAGAGAAATATATAGCTGCTACGGTAGAGTCAGTGCTTGCTCAAACATACAAAAATTTTGAGCTGCTGATTGTTGATGATGGTTCTCCCGATAAAAGTATAGAAATTTGCCAGCAATTTACCGACAACAGAATAAAAATTATCCGTCAGGAAAATCGCGGCGTGGCGGCGGCTCGAAATACAGGTATCCGCCATAGTTCAGGAGAATATCTGGCTTTTTTAGATGCAGATGACTTATGGTTAAAAGAAAAGCTAGCAAAACATGTTGAGCATCTAGATAAGTCACCAACAGTGGGAGTTAGTTTTTGTCGTTCTGCGTTTATTGATGAAGCGGGGAAACCGCTGGGTATTTATCAGATAACTAAGCTTCAGGAAATTACCCCGCTAGATATACTTTGTCGCACCCCAATTGGCAATGGATCTGTGCCTGTGATTCGACGAGAAACGCTGTCAGATATTGCATTCGTTGATAATCTTTACGGAACGGTAGAAAAATTTTATTTTGATGATGACAGGCTTCTGCACCCGTCCGAAGATGTGGAGTGTTGGCTGCGGACGATGATGAAAACTCAATGGCAAATTGAGGGAATTCCGGAAGCATTAACACTGTATCGTGTAAACTCCCAGGGATTTTCTGCCCAACTGCTGAAAAAGTTAAATTCTTGGGAAAAGATGCTCTCAAAAGCAAGTGCTTATGTAGAACCAGAGTCAATGACTAAGTGGCAAAACATAGCTATGGCTTATCAACTGCGGCATTTAGCCCGCAGAGCAGTAACTTTGTCCGACAGTAAAACAGCTATCCAGTTCATGCATCGAGCTTTATCTACCTACTGGCGCATTCTACTAGAAGAACCACGCCGGACAATTATTACCTTAGCCGCTGCCTATTTCCTCTGGCTAATGCCGCGATCGCTCTACCATCAAATAGAGTCCATAGCTATAAAAATCGTAGGCTCTATTCAAAAACGTCGCATTTCTAATTCATAATTCATGATTATTGACGACTCCCAAGGATATGCGCCGAGGGGATTCTTTCCACCTAGTAAAATCTGGTAGAGGGATCTACTTCGATCCGTACGACAATTTTAACCGGGTTACGGCAGTCAATTGCCAAGGCATTTTTCGGGGTCAGCAACCCCCGAAAAGATGCCGCGTCTAGACACTCCACTAAGAAGTAGTCCTAGCATTGCGCTTACTTTGCGTAAAATATTCGCAGCGGCATTAGCATCTGCATTGATGTACCAACTCTTCCCGCCAGTACGATATAAGCCTCGGTGAGAAAGCGCGCTCTCCGGCGGGAAACCCGCCGTAGGCGACTGGCGTAAGCGTTGCGATCAAACGGTACAAGGAGCCGAAGAACGAGCGTCACCCCTAAGCGTTGCGATCTTCGACGAAGGAGCGTCAGGGGTTTCTCAACGACAAATAAAGGGCTTCAGCCTTCAATATTTGCACTCGTTCCCGGTTTTTGATACTGGTGCAAGATATCAGTTTATAAACCCCAACGGGAAAGCCATAAAGCTTGGTGCCGTCGCCGCGAGAGCGGGGAAACCCGCCGGAGAGCGTGCCAGAGCGAGAATTTCGCTTCTGGACAGTCGTTATCGGTATGTAAATTATCTTATCCGAATCGTATTGACTAACTTTGTATCAACAAAAATCTGATACTATCTTATGTGAATATTGAAGTAAGAATAATTCACTAGTAACGCCAACAAAACATGAAGCTTAGTAAGGTTTACGATCGCCTCACTAAGAAAACCACTAGTTTATTGTTTCTGAGAGCGAAAATCGGTAGGAATAAAAACTGCTTGACCTGGAAAAATGACCAAAATTGTGCATAACACTCAAAGAGAAATTATTTTAGAAGAATTTAAAAAAGTCTTAATTTATTCTTATCTAGCGCCTCCTTCCTCAAGCTTACAGAAATTTAAAGACAACTTTAAAGAATGGCTGATTCCCAACTTGACGACACTAATGCAACGGCTAGGATACAATAAAAGAAAAATACTAACTCTTAAAAAAGAGGAGGTGATTTTAAATATTGGTTGCTGGCAAACAGTCAACGAAAGCTATGTCAATACCGATTTGATAACTTTAGAGAGTTGGTTAGACGTTAAAGAAATTTCCCAAGTTATTTTGGGAAAATCTACCAAATATGAGTTGCTTGTTAATATCAATTATTATGATAATAACTTATTAGAATATGCAAATGGCATTGTACTATCTCATGTTTTGGAACATATTTATCCTCAATTAGCAATGACAGCACTAAAAAACTGTTTTGCTTATTTGAAGCCAGGTGGATGTATACGTATTTCTGTTCCTTATCTAGAAGCTTATAGCCAGCCTAATTTACCGGAATGTCAAGGAGTTCGTAACCGTATATTAGCTAAAAATAGTCTAATCTATGGTTGGGGACATAAGTTCATGTACGATCCTGAGTTGTTAACCATTCTCATGGAGGAGGTAGGATTTACAGAAGTAAAAGAAGTTAGTTTTAAGGAAGGAATACTAGGTGAAACAGATAATCTGAAACACAAATCAGAATCAATTTACTTAACGGGTATCAAAGCCTAGAAGGTGCTTAAGTGAATACCAAAAAATAAATTATCCATGCAAAAATGATCATTTTTGCTGTAAGCATTCAGCGGGGGCACGGCAGTGCCGTGTCCCTAAGGCAATCTGTGGTTCAATAAACTTCTTTAGAACCTACCAACTGCTTCGGCAAATAAATTAGAAACAAAAGGTAAAATGGCGCGGTTTTTAGCGTTCGCTTTGCCCTCAGTGAATACCACTAAGAGGTAGGGGTGCTGGTCTGGTAACTCTATATACGCCGCATCGTGACGAACTTGACTTGTCCAACCTGCCTTGGACCAAATTTGGGCATCAGGGGGAAGACCACCGCCTAAAAAGCCTGTCACCTGATCTTCTTCAACGTCAGTGGGCAAATCCAACAAATTACGTTTCATCAAAGCCATCATGGCTTGCGAGCGCGCACTAGACACCGCCACCCCACCGATAATACTATGTAGCAACCTAGCGGTAGCATTTGTAGTTACCATATTGCGATTTTCTAGCAACTCTCCCACAAATGCCCGTTCCCGTCCATAAGGACCATCGCACCAAGTTTTTTGACAAACGTTAATTGTTTCCATTTCCGACCACCCCAAAGACTGAAAATAGCGGTTAACAATATGACGCTGATACCTCCATGTATCAAATGGACCAGTTGGTAACTCTGGTCCTGAAGTGGTTCCTGTCAGTATATCCACAACCAAGCTAGTAGCATCATTGCTGGAATCAACAATCATATCGCTTATGGCTCTTTCCAACTCTGCAGATCTAGGCATCATGCCTTTCTCCAACCATTCGTTGATAGCTACCAGATAAAACAGCTTTACCACACTAGCAGGGTAAATTCGCTCAACACCGCGATAAGTAAAACCACGGTAGTGGTGGTTCCAAAAAGCATTTGGAGTCAGAGCACCACCAGTATTTACTAGTACAGGTGGATCGTAGACAATCCAAGTCAGAGCAATTTGGTTGCGGGCTAAGGTGGGAAATGCTGACCAAATTGCTTCTAAAATGCCATTACCAAGATTTTCGTGTTGTTCGTCCTGATTAAAAAAAATCATTGCTTTTGTTAGTAAGTCCCTCAATCTAAAATTGCCAGCACAGATAAAACACAAAATCATCCGCGCTGGTCTGCGTCCGTCAGCTGTTTAAAATCCCAAGTCCAAAATCAAATGTCTCCTAATCTAAAATCCAGAATCCCAAATCTAAAATCAGGAGAGTATCAGTGTTTAGCTGACCTGAACTTATATGATTCTCCCAATTGTGACCGTTTGGCAACTCAAGCCGCAGCTAGACGACATTTGCGGGTGACATCAAATTCTCATGCAACATCTGTACAGGCTTGTTTGTGTGAGGATGATTATCTAGGGTGGTTGTCGCTTTCAGATTTGAGTTTGTTACAACCATGCACTGTACCTTATCAGGCTAGATCATTTTCTGAATTTGAGATTAAAAAACTATTGCCAGAAATCATCTTGTTTACTCACCTGGCAATGGAACAACCAAATTATTACCTTTGGGGTGGTACAGTAGGACCAAATTATGACTGTTCGGGGTTGATCCAGGCGGCGTTCGCCTCGTCCGGTATTTGGTTGCCTAGAGATGCTTATCAGCAGGAAGGTTTCACCGATCCAATTGCTATCGATCAATTACAACCAGGCGACCTTGTATTTTTTGGAACTAACGTCAAGGCAACTCATGTGGGACTTTATTTGGTGGATGGTTGCTATATTCATAGTTCTGGGAAAGATCTGGGGCGTAACGGTATTGGCATTGACCGGATGACGGAACAAGGGGATGAGGTTAGTCAGTCATATTATCAGCAGTTGCGAGGGGCTGGAAGAGTTGTGAAGAGTTATGAACCGCAAAGGCGCTGAGGACGCAGAGAAATATGAGGAGTGGGTTAGTTTCTCAGGGGATTGTTGGGGAAAATGGGGCGATGTCGTCCCTTGTCCCAGATATTTCGGTGGTGATCCCGGTGCATGACGAAGTGGAAAGTTTGCCGCTTTTGCTTGAGGCGATCGCTTCTACTTTGATTAAGAGTGAGTTGAGTTATGAAATTATCTGTGTGGATGATGGTTCAACAGATGGTTCAGCATTGTTTCTTAAAGAAGAGGCACAAATACGCGGTGATTTAAAGGCGGTAATTTTGCGTCGCAATTATGGTCAAACTGCGGCGATGGCTGCTGGGTTTAATTATGCATTAGGTAAAGCGATTGTCACTTTGGATGCTGACCTCCAAAATGACCCAGCGGATATTCCCATGCTGTTGGCAAAGCTGGAGTCAGGGTATGATTTGGTCAGTGGTTGGCGGCAAAACAGACAAGATGGCTCACTAAAGCGGTTACTTCCTTCCAAAATTGCCAACTGGTTGATTCGGCACACCACTGGGGTTAATATTCATGATTATGGCTGTTCGCTTAAAGTCTACCGTGCGGAATTGGTGGCAGATATGAACCTTTATGGGGAATTGCACCGATTTATTCCGGCTCTCGCGTACATTGAAGGGGCAAGAATTACAGAAATGCCTGTGCGTCATCACGCCCGTCGCTTTGGTCGCAGTAAATATGGCTTGTGGCGGACATTCCGGGTGTTGATGGATTTGTTAACCATTTTGTTTATGAAAAGGTTCCTGACACGCCCGATGCACGTTTTTGGGCTGTTAGGTTTAATTTCAATGGTTTCGGGGACGGCGATCGGAATTTACTTGACTTGGGTCAAATTGGCTTTGGGTGAGAACATTGGCAATCGCCCTTTACTGATTTTGGCGGTTCTCCTATTAGTGACTGGGGTGCAGCTGTTTTGCTTTGGTCTGTTGGCAGAGTTGCTGATGCGTACTTACCATGAGTCTCAAGGACGTCCCATCTATCGGGTACGTGAGGTAGTAACAAATAATCAGAAGTGATGGAACAATAGTAAAAGTTAGTTAGTGGTTAGTGGTTAGTGGTTAGTGGTTAGTGGTTAGCGGTTAGTGGTTAGTAAAAAAACTCACAACCAACAACCAACAACTAACAACTAACAACTAACAACCAACCAACCAACCAACCAACCAACAAAAAACTAAATTAACTTCCATCTATCGTGCAAGTATTTCGTGCATCTGGCGCCCAACTGTGGCGCGGCAACCTGCTGATTTTATTCGTAACCGGCTTACTATACTGGTGCAGTATGGCTTCGTTACTGCCAACTCTACCGCTCTACCTCGTTCAAGTAGGCGCAACCAAGTTGCAAATTGGGATTGTGATGGGCAGTTTTGCCATTGGACTGTTGCTATTTCGCCCTTTTTTGGCAAGGTTGGCGGATTCTAGAGGTCGTAAAATTGTGTTGCTCATCGGTACGCTAATAGCTGCTGCTGCACCTCTGGGCTACTTATTCGTTAAATCTATTCCCCTGTTGTTCGTGCTGCGTGGCTTTCATGGCATTAGCCTCGCCGCTTTTTCTACTGGCTTCACTACATTGGTAGCGGACTTAGCTCCCCCAGAAAAGCGCGGTGAAATTATCGGTAATATGAGTTTGGTAAATCCAATTGGCATGGCAATTGGACCTATTTTGGGTGGTTATTTACAAGCAGAGTTTGGGAACCAAATTTTATTTCTCATCGCCGCTGAATTGGCTTTTGTTGCGGTGTTAGGTACGCTACAAGTCCTCAATCCCCCAGGACAGTACCAGCCGCAACAGAATAGTGCCACATCTCATCGATTTTGGCAAATATTGGTTAGTCCCAGAGTCAGAATCCCGGCTTTAGTATTGTTGCTGGTTGGTTTGGCTTTTGGTAGTTTGAGTACTTTTGTACCGTTGTTTATCAAATCAATTAAGGTAGATTTAAATGCTGGGTTGTTTTACTCTGTTGGGGCAATTGCCAGTTTTAGTGTCAGGCTGTTTACTGGTCGGTCCAGCGAGCGCTTTGGTCGTGGTTTGTTTATCACCCTGAGCCTAATTGCTTACACTTTGGCGATGGGAACGCTTTGGCAAGCTCAAGACGCTTACGCATTCTTGTTAGCCGCGCTCCTTGAAGGGGCTGCTGGTGGTACGCTGATCTCGATGATTGCCACTTTGATGGCAGAGAGAGCGCTGCCTAGGGAACGAGGGCGAGTTTTCGCTCTTTGCTTAGCTGGATTTGATGTCGGTACTGCGATCGCCGGTCCAGTACTTGGTTCTGTTGCTGAACAACTCGGCTACCGCAATATGTTTGGTTATGCTGCCCTTTTAACTCTAAGTGCGCTATTTATCTTCCTTACCCTGTCCAACAAAAACTTACCTAGTTCCCTGCGTTTTGCTCTCGGTCGCGGTCAAGATACCTACGCCTTGAAAGGAATTAAAAATTAAAAATTAAAAATTAAAAATGAGACAAGAAAATTCTTCATTTTTAATTTTTAATTTCGCATTTTTAATTTGTAAACGGGCGAGGAGGGATTCGAACCCCCGACACCGTGGTCCGTAGCCACGTGCTCTAGTCCACTGAGCTACACGCCCCTATTGAAATCATATACTAACACACGTTTAAGAAATGACGCAAGAGAATTTTCAAATTAATTCTGCCAAACTTACTCATCTGGATCATCAGGGACAGGCACAGATGGTCGATGTGTCTGGTAAAGCACCCTCTGTCCGTGAAGCTGTAGCTGCTGCCAAGGTGCGGATGTCGCCTCAAACCTTTGCTGCAATCCAAGCAGGTGACGCGCCCAAAGGAGACGTTTTGGGAACTGCAAGGCTAGCTGGAATTATGGCAGCCAAACAAACAGCGTCTTTAATTCCTCTATGTCATCCCTTGCCGTTGCAAAAAATTGCAGTGGAGGTGACACCCGACCCGGAATTACCTGGTTATCAAATTTACGCTACAGTCAAAACTAAAGCCGAAACAGGCGTGGAAATGGAAGCCCTAACTGCCGTTTCTATTGCTGCTCTCACTCTTTACGATATGGCGAAAGCCTTAGAAAAAACCATTCAGATTGAGTCGATACGTTTAATCAGTAAGACTGGCGGAAAGTCAGGAGAATAAGTCGCTTCGGCTCCAATTAAAAATTAAAAATAAAAAATAAAAAAAAAATAAATTTTTAATTTTTAATTCCCCTAATCGGGGCTAACGGACAGAACCCACAACAAGACGGACAAACTAATCAATCCGACGCACAACAAGCACCTCAAGCAAGTTAACTTTTCTCTCTACCTGAGATTCTTCATCCGCTTGCGATTTATTCTTAACTGTGGAAAGAGGGTATCACCTCTTTCTACACTATATATTATCAGTTAGATAAGTACTTCAAGAATTATGCCCGTTGCCAGCGACTTCAAAGATTATTACAAAATACTAGGGGTTAGCAAAACAGCAACACCAGAAGAAATTAAGCAAGCCTACCGTAAGCTAGCACGTAAGTATCACCCCGACCTCAATCCCGGAGATAAAGAAGCAGAGGCACGCTTTAAAGAAATTAATGAAGCTAACGAGGTTCTTTCGGATACAGAAAAACGTCAAAAATACGATGATTTTGGTCAATCCTGGCAGCAGGCTGGTGCAGGTGGCGTACCACGCGGCAGAGGTGCCAGAGTTGATGTTGGTGGGGTTGATTTCGACTCCTACAGCGGTTTTGATGATTTCATCAATGAGCTACTTGGTCGCGTTGGGGGCGCGGGTGGAAGCGGGCGTAGAACTTATCGGACTTACACAGGTGGCGATCGCGACAGCAATTTTTCGGAAGATTTTGCCAATCAAGCTCCTGCACCTGACACCGAAGCAGCAATTACACTAAATTTTTCGGAAGCATTCCACGGAGTGCAGAAGCGGTTACAAATCGACGATGAAACTATTAATGTTCGCATTCCACCAGGATCTGAACCCGGAAGTCGCATCCGGATCAAAGGTAAAGGTCACAAAAGCCCCTTTTCGCAGCAACGAGGAGATTTGTACCTCACCATCGAATTACTCCCCCATCCCTTTTTCCAATTTGACGGCGATAATATTGTTTGTGACATCCCGATTAGACCTGATGAAGCAGTCTTGGGAGCGCAAATTAAAGTCCCAACTCCCGATGGTAGTGTTACAATGACAATCCCGTCTCTTGTACGTTCTGGACAATCCTTACGACTACGCGGTAAAGGTTGGATACTGCCAAAAGGTGGACGTAGTGATTTGATTGTCAAGTTGCAGATTGTATCTCCCAAGGAACTGAGTCTTATTGAACGAGAGTGCTATGAAAAAATCCGCAACAATAGCACTTTTGATCCGCGTACAGGTTTAGATGAGGTGAAGTTATGAATCAGGATAGTTTGTCACGCTTCGTTGTTTCAGAAGAAGGCGATCGCCTCTATACGTTTGAATATGCGGCTTCAGTGACAAAAACATCGATTACCGTGGTAGAACGCTTTGCCACCTTAGGATTAATTTCGCCGCAGGAATCGATGTTACAAGCGCGTGATATTGCTCGGATCAATCAGATTTTGCGCTTGCGTCGAGATTTAGGACTCAATTTAGTCGGAGCCGCAATGGTTTTAGATATGGCTCAGGAAATTGCTCAATTGCGATCGCAGTTACAGGCGTACCAGTCAAAGTAATTCGCAATTGATAATTCGTAATTCGTAATTACATGAGCGTGTTCGCTTTTTCCCCACCACCTAGAAGCACTATTGACCGTGCATGTGAGCGTGTTCTTTGTACCGTCTTTAATTACAAATTACGAATTATGAATTAATAATTATTTGGTCAACTGTCGTGCATCTCTGGAGCAGCTACAGCAAAACATGTTTGTTCAACAATGCAGATTGCATGACGTTCATTCAATCTATTGAAAGAGCGAATTCATTTAATAACTTATGACGGGAGAACCTCTGTCTAATGAAAGATATAGCTGCTCAGCCAGATAAAGTAAAAATAGAAAGCTAAATCTAATGAAAATTGTATTCTATGAAACTGAATTCTTTGCTGAAACGGCTTTCGACTGTAGGACGCTTTCTGGCTACAACTTTGTTTTGCGTGTCAGCGATCGCCTTCGTTTGGCAGGGTGCGTTTTTCACGAACACCGTAGCAATCGCCGATCCGGCTGTAAACTTGATGGCATCGGCAGACTTGGGCGATCAAGTTAAAGATAAAACAAGAGAAGATGCTGGACGAGCCAAGAATTTCATCCGAGATACGGCAGATCAGGTTGAGCAAACTGCAAAGAAAAATGCGGCTCGAGTTGAGGAAGCAACGGATGACAATGGTAGTTTTGTTGAGCGCAAAGCTCATAGAGATGCCGCTCGAATCGAGCAAAGAGCAGAGGAAGATGCGGCTCGGACGCAGAAAGCAGTAGACAATACAAAGAATGTTGTTGAACGCACTGTTGATAAGATCAAGGATGCTTTTAGCAACTAGAGAATAGATATAGCAGTCCGTGCAGGAGTTGTGAAATCTCGGATACAGGCTGTTGACTGTCAACTGTTAACAGTCAACAGCCACCACTGAGATTTTTCACAACTGAAATAGGATTGCTATAGTAGTTTCAACTGCCCTTCTCAACAGCTGCGACGAGTAGCGGGCGATATCCGCTAGTGCGATCGCCAAAGCGCAACGCACCTTCTCAATTGTCGGTGCTATGTCTAAGATGCCCTAAGCTGGAGAGCGATCGCTTTTTTGTGGGGAGATGAGCGATCGCCCGACCATCGGCAAACAGCTTGACTCTAGCAGCTGCTTAGCTGCGATCGCCGCTAGAATGACATGGGACCAAGTAAAGCACTTGCAGTCGAAGCCACTGCCTACGAAGTGCGATATAATAAGCACATTTGCTTGAGGCAGACCCAGCATAGTCGCGAATGCAATGGTGTCTTGTTGCAGAGGTACGAGTGTCTCGCCAGCCCTCCCACTCGAAGGTGCAAGATGTCAGATATTCAAAAGCGGATTTTTGTTGAAGTTTCAGAGTAGTTGGGTTTGGGACGCGATCAGATCGCGTAGCCAGATGTGTAGCGGATCGCGATCGCTCCGTTCATGCCAAATCTGCAGATAGTTGTACTGACCAAGTTCAATCGGTGGCTCAAGGATAGCAAGGTTTGCTCCCTTAGCAAACAGCATTGCAATTCGACGAGGTAATGTCAGAATGAGATCGGTTTCTTGGACAATCATCGGAGCACTGAGAAAATGCGGTAACTTCAACATCACTCGACGCTTCACACCTAAGCCTGACAACACAGTATCGACATGGCTTATAGGCGAGTTAGGAATTGCGTTTACAGGCGAGTTCGTAATTGTGATTAAGGCATGTGACCAAGCAACGTAAGACTCAACTGTAAAATCTGTTTGAGTGATGGGATGGTCAGCCCGAACTACAGATACGAAATCTTCGACAAATAACGTTTGTAACCTAAACTCCGAAGCTGACTGTAGATTGAGAACTCCTAAGGCTAGATCAACTGCTCCATTTCGTAAGTTATCTAGTGTGTCAGAACGCCAATGATGACACTCCACATTCAAATGGGGTGCATTGTCAGAAATTCGCTTGAGAACCTTTGGAAGAATTACAACGGTTCCGTAATCTGATGCAGCAAGTTGAATGGTGCCAAGTGCTGTTTTCGGTTCAAAAACGGTTGGTTGAATCAACTGCGAGATATCTAACAGAATTTTCTCTAATGGTTCGAGTAGCTTCTGGGCGCATGGTGTGGGAACCATGTTTTTTGTAGATCGCACAAGCAGTGGATCTTTGAATACTTCACGTAATCGCCCCAGAGCATGACTGGTTGCTGATTGACTCAAACCAATTCTAACTCCAGCACGAGTGACGTTACATTCAAGCAGCAAAGCATGTAACACCAATAGAAGATTAAGATCCAGTTTCCGTAAATTTATTTCATGCATACATATTATTTTTATCATGCATTTGACAAATAATGAGTAATTATATACTCTCAAAATATTAATTAAATACCTAATGGTACTTAGCGCCACACTTACGGCAAACAGTATCAAACCGACCGATCTGAAGGCCGGTTGGTGGTTCTTCTTCTAGGGTGCAAGGCTAATTTCAGTTGAGGTTGAAGCGCATTCAATTACAAGTGTATGAAAAATTATGAATATTAATGAATTTTTGATTTATGTAGAACAAGTTATGCTATTGCGACTCAGCCCCCTTGAGGGATTCATCCTGCGCTCCTCCTGGCAAGGACAGGATTATAGCGAAATGGCAAAGGATAGTGCCTACAGTATCTATCACCTCAAAGGAACTGGCTGCCACTTATGGCATAAGTTATCAGAAGCGCTTGGGCAGAAGGTGACGAAAAAAAATCTGCAAATAGTCTTCAATAAGTACCTGCAAAACTGTCCTATCTGGCAGACCATACAGCGCTGCCAAACCGACACACAAGCACAAAATAATTTTCCCCCGACTTTGACAAGGACAGAGATTAAATTTCCTGGTGGTTGTTTGCCGCTAGATTCTCCTGTTTAGATCAATCGTCCTCGGATTTAAGAATTGATATCTTGCACCATAGGCGGATTTTTGTTGGAGTTTCAGAGTAGTTGGGTTTGGGACGCGATGAGATCGCGTAGCCAGATGTGTAGGGGATCGCGATCGCGACGCTCATGCCAAATCTGCATATAGTCGTACTGACCAAAATCAATCGGTGGCTCAAGGATAGCAAGGTTTGCGTATTTAGCAAACAGCATTGCAATTCGACGAGGTAATGTCAGAATGAGATCGGTTTCTTGCACAATCATCGGAGCACTGAGAAAATGCGGTAACTTCAACATCACTCGACGCTTCACACCTAAGTCTTGCAACACATTATCTACATGCTTTATCGGCGAGTGCGTGATTGGGTTTGCAGGCGAATTCGTGATTGTGATTGAGGCGTGTGACCAAGCGAAGTAAGACTCAATTGTCAAATCTGTTTGAGTGATGGGATGATCAGCCCGAACCACAGATACCAAATCTTCGGCAAATAACGTTTGGAACTTCAACTCCGAAGCTTGGGGTAAATTTAGAGCTCCTAAGCCTAGATCGATCGCTCCATTTCGTAAGTTATCTAATGTGTCAGAACGCCAATGATGACACTCCACATTCAAATGGGGTGCATTGTCAGAAATTTGCTTGAGAACCTTTGGCAGAATTACAACAGTTGCGTAATCTGATCCTGCTAGTTGAATGGTGCCGAGTGCTGTTTTCGGTTCAAAAATGGTTGGTTGAATCAACTGCTCGATATCCAACAGAATTTTCTCTAATGGTTCCAGAAGTTTCTGGGCGCGTGGTGTGGGAACCATGTTGTTTGTAGATCGCACAAGCAGTGGATCGTTGAATACTTCACGTAATCGCCCCAGCGCATGACTGGTTGCTGATTGACTCAAACCAATTTTTTCTCCTGCGCGAGTGACGTTACACTCAAGCAGCAAAGCATGTAACACCAGTAGAAGATTAAGATCCAGTTCCGACAAATCGA
The DNA here is from genome assembly GCA_965249805.1 of Stigonema sp. Lineage (GTDB taxonomy): Bacteria > Cyanobacteriota > Cyanobacteriia > Cyanobacteriales > Nostocaceae > Stigonema. The sequence goes on along the minus strand of CBDFMX010000001.1, from coordinate 2,671,847 downwards.
TTTCATGCATATATGTTATTTATCTCGTGAATTTGACAAATTACAAGTAATTATTTAATGTCAAAATATTAATTAAACACCTAATGGTAGGTAGCGCCACACTGATGGCAAACAGTATTCAACCAATAGTCAGGCTGGTTGGTGGTTTTTTTTCTAGGGTGCAAGGCTAATTTTAGTTGAGGTTGAAGCGTACTCAATTACAAGTGTATGAAAAATTATGAATATAAATGAAGTTTCGGCATATGTAGAAAAAGTTATGCTGAAGCAGCGACTCAGTCCCCTTGAGCGATTCATCTTGCGCTCCTCCTGGCAAGGACAGAATTATAGCGAAATGGCAAAGGATAGTGCCTACAGTATCTATCACCTCAAAGGAACTGGCTGCCACTTATGGCATAAGTTATCAGAAGCGCTTGGGGAGAAGGTGACGAAAAAAAATCTGCAAATAGTCTTTAATCAGCACCTGCAAAACTGCCCTATCTGGCACAGCATACAGCGCTGCCAAACCTACACACAAGCACAAGAGAATTTTCCACCGACTCTGACAAGGACAGTGCAAACTTACATTACGTAAATCCTGCTATTGACACGAAACTATCTTGTAACTTTCTTGTAAACTCCACTTTCAACATTGTCGTTAGGAGGAGATGTTTGTATGACGAGTATTTCTTGTCCTTCGTTGACAATAACGCCAGTTTGGGATGTTTTTCGAGTGCTTCCATCAGGATTCGTGACGGTATAGTCTATGTTGAGTGTGCAATCCTGGTTGACTTGATAAGTACCTTCAGCAGTAATTGAAGAGTAAGTACCGTTAAGATTGTTCGTACTATTCCCCTTATAATTACCTTTTCCATCAAACTCGCGCAAGCCGAGTGAAGCAAAAGGGACAGGTCCGGGCAGGCGATAACCAGTAATTTGAGCGCCGTAGTCGCTATTTAGAGTTGCATTTGTGCAGCCACCATGTCGAATAGCTGCCACACCCTTTTGTGCTTTTGCACTAGTTCCAAAACTCAGAATTCCTAAGGTGAGCATAGTAGACATGAGAGCTATGCTTGAAATCCGCTGACCTAAGAATGAACCATTTCGCCTTGGCAATGACATAATTGTCTCCTTAAAAGTGCTATTTTTACTTTTTTTCTTTGAAAGGATAAGGTTCACAACAAACCATGCTTAGTGTATGGCTGCAAGCTATAGTTTTCGGTAAATCCTGAGGCTGTTTGTTAGCAATATACCATAAGAAAATGAATATATAGCGGAGCGTGAAAAGTCATTTATAACCCTGTGTTAGTACTTAAAAAAAATTTGGTAATATCAAGCTTGGTAATTAAGTAGGAAAAGTATTAAAAGTAGTAAACGTAAGCTAAATGCATATCTAATGTCCTATATCACGTATTTATTTATGGAAAAAGTATGTTATTTATTAACCAGATTTTTACCTAATAAAGCAGTGTTTTCGTATAGAGTTTATAACGTAGATGCAATTACCATTACGCTAAAAAGCGTAAATTACAAGATGACAATTTGTCGTAATTTTGTGAAGTTGACAACAGGTATTTTTTCAGCCGCCACCCTGCTATCTGTTCTTAGTTGCCCCCAGGTTAAAGCTCAAGAGGTAAACTCTCGTTGCAACAATGCAACCATAAGTGGTGAATATGGACTTCAAGATACAGGCACTCGAAAAGTTAACGATGCTACCGTGTTTTACGATGCCGTGAGAACGGCTAATTTTGATGCCGAAGGCAACCAAGAAGGGAGTGGCTTTCTCAGCATTGACGGAAACATTAGCGCTTACACGGTGACGGGCACCTACCAAGTAGCAAGTGATTGCAAATTCACTCTGGACGGCACCCAAGTTTTTGACGATGGAACCACAGTGCCATACAAGCAGTTCGGTGTGGTTGTTGGAGGTGGAAAGGAAATCCTTGTGCTACAAACAACTAATAATCGGAACCAAGCTGGAAAATACCAGAGAGTAAGTGATTATTAATTGAAAGGTGATTGTAGCGTTACTGCATCCTTTACTAGAACCGATGGGACGACTGCTAATTATAGCGGTGTTGTCTACGATAACAGTATAAAGTTTACTTTCACTCGAACTGACTCCGATACCATTGTTAATGGAAAAGGTGAACTAATTAGCCAATAACTAGCCATCCCATTAACATAGTTGAACGAGTTTTGTAACAGTCGGGTCTGTTGATACTTTAAATTTTTTTACTATTGAGGGGTTGAAACGTTCATCTCCCTCATTATTTTCTTTTTGTCGCTCGTCCCATAAATTCCTCTTGTTTTTGGTGATTAAGCTTAAGGGCATTGCACCTCCATATATGTAAAAACCAGCATTCCGGTCTTGACTCGGCTTGATTTTTCGTTGAAAAACTTTTTGGTTTACTGATATCCGTAAGTTGGTAGCCGCTTAAATTATGGGAGATTGTCAGGGTCAACGCCGATTGAGCGCAAATATTCTGCCATCATATCCGCCCGTTGGAGTTCTGCAACAGACCGTTGGCGTTCTTGCTCTAATAACAACTCCGCCCGTGCCGCCCGTTGGCTTTCCTGCTGTACCCGTTGTTCTAGTTCCACTGAGGTCAAAAATTTTTGTCCATCTGGACGGTAAATCACCATTCTCTTTGATAATGACTATCCAAGGATACTGCTCTGTATTATCTGCCAGTGGTTTGCCGTCACTGTCAGGAAAGAGGACATCCTCATCGATGTGTGAAAAGGTAGTCATGGCTTTTTACCGACATTTTGTATAATTTTATTCTAAGTAAAATAGATTTTTTAGCAGAACACCAATTAAGCCCACAAAAATCTTAAAATGGGTCACAAAGTCACCTTACCAAAGTCTATAAAAAATATCTATGCCTCCTCGTTGGCCTCGTGAACCAAACCGTAAAGACCCAGATTACCGCAAGTTAGATGACCGGATGAATTTTGCCGTTCATGTGGCGATCGCCGCTTTGATTAATTCTGGGTTGTGGTTTTTCCACCAATTGAGATCTACTACCTGGGAGTGGCTACCTTTGGTCACAGCAAGTTCGATAGTAGTTTTGTTGGTGCATCTGATTTATATTTCAGCGATCGCTGACTACTCACAGACTGACACCAAATCCACCTGAAGATGGAAGCCTAACGCTAGGGCGATTGTAACTTGTGGTGGTATCAGCTTGGCAACAAAGAGCGATAATGTTAAATAGCTTGAGAATTTCGGCTCATTATTTAGGGTTATTTTTATGGCTAAAACTAACACCACCGAACTACTGGAAGCCCTAGCAGCAGAAATAGGCGAAAATGTCTACATAGACATTGCTAAGTGGCATCTTTATTTATCAGATGCCAAAATGCATACTCTCGTCGCCGAAAAGATGTATCCTCTAATTACATCCAATTCCGTGAGTGAAGACCGAGTTACAGAAGTGTTGTCATCCATTCCCGTCAAAATTGGTGGCGGGAAACGGGAAATTTCGCTAATTGATTTACTTCCGCTACAATGCCAGGTTAACCTAGTAGATATATTGGAAAAATATCAGAGCGAAATATAATCTGCTTTTCATCAACCCTCTTTGAGTAAGGGAAAGTTATGACTGCGTACCAGTTCCACGATGAATCCAGCTTGGCAGAAACAGCAGAAAAACTAGGCAAACAAGCTTTAAAGTTAGGACTAATACCTAGTTTTGTTGTCCGTCACTTTCCCGACAGCAGCCAATACTATATTCCTAACGAACAAGAATGTGAACCGCTGACGTCAGAAGAGGCTTATTTGCGGTTCAAGAAATTATTGGCACAAGATAGTTAATTGTTGATTGTTGATTGTTGATTGTTGATTGTTTTACTAACAACTAACAACTAACAACTAACCACTAACACCTAACAACTAACAAAAACTTTTGGAGGCTATTTAGATGCTTTTACAACTTAAAGAGAATGGTGAATTGGTGAAGATCGTTGATGTTCAAGAATTGATTAACCCTAATAGTGATACAGTTCAGGCTAAAGAACAACAAGGTCAAGAAGAACAGCAAGCTGATTCTTACAAAAAAGAAAATCTAGTTTTTCCTTCAGGGGAAAGTCTACCGCGCTGCTGGTTAGATGCCAATTACAAAAATGCCACACCCTGATGATTGAGTAGGGTGGGCAATGCCAGATAAATAGGTAGGCACGAATAAACTGAAAATAGGGCGGGCAGGATGCCCACCCCACAAGAAAACCAGTTCTCTTGTGGGGTGAGACGTTTGTTCGCCCTATATGTAGTAGAAAAAATTTTTTAGAATTATTTGTATCTGTTTATTACAGCAGCTTTTAATTTAATTGACCACAAAGGGCGCGGAAACCGCGCCCCTACGGTAATTTAGCAATTAGCAATGAACAATTAGCAATTAGCAATTAGCAATTAGCAATTCCTATTCCTAATCCTACCAACTGAGATTCGATTTCAGAGGAGTTCAAATCTCGACCAATGAAAACTAAGCGGGTTTGTCTCGCTTCTTCTAGTTGCCAAGGGCGATCGTAATATTGATCGAATCTGGTTCCCACACCTTGGATTACTAAACGCATGGATTTGTTAGGCACTGCAACAAACCCTTTAATGCGGTAAATTTCTTGCTGTTCTGCCAGTGTTTGCAACTGATGCAGTAGTTTCTGGGGGTCAAAGGCACGGTCTAAAATCAGGTGAGTTGAAGTAATCTCATCGTCGTGGTCGTGTTCTTCTTCTGTGTCGTGGTGACTAGGACGAGTATCTAGGTTATCTTCAACTGCGGCTTGTAATCCTAATAATATAGATGGGTCGATTGTCCCTCGAACGCTTTCTACAATCTTCACCACCCTAGGCAACTCTTGTTTAATTAACTCCTCAACTTGAGCTTTTGTTTCCGCATTCACCAAATCAGTTTTACTCAAGACTACCAAATCTGCACAAGTAAGTTGGTCTGCAAACAGTTCTTGCAAGGGCGTTTCGTGTTCTAGACTATCATCTGCTTGTCGCTGCGCTGCTACTGCCTCTGGATCGCTGGCGAATGTCCCATTTGCTACTGCTTCACAATCTACCATAGTAATAACAGCATCGACTGTAGCGCCAGAGCGAATTTCATGCCAACGAAAAGCTTTCACCAGCGGTTTTGGTAACGCTAAACCGGAAGTTTCAATCAAAATGCAATCAATACTATCTCGCCGCTTGAGTAACTGTTGCATTGTGGGCAAAAACTCTTCCTGCACTGTGCAGCACAAGCAGCCATTGGTTAATTCAAAGATATTGGCAACGGATGTTGTAGCGGATGTAGCGGATGTAGCGGATGTGGCAACGGATGTTGTAGCGGATGTAGCGGATGTGGCAACGGATGTTGTAGCGGATGTAGCGGATGTGGCAACGGATGTTGTAGCGGATGTAGCGGATGTGGCAACGGATGTTGTAGCGGATGTAGCGGATGCGGCAACGGATGTTGTAGCGGACGTAGCGGATAGTTTATCTGTAAGTCCCACAGATAACTCATCCGTTACATCCGTTAGGTCATCCGTTGCCTCATCCGTTGCCGGTGTTGCACAAACTTGACAGGATTTCAACAAATCGCCATCAATACCAAGTTCGCCAAATTCGTTGACTACAACGGCGATTCGGCGTCCCTGATTGTTTTGTAGCAGGTGGCGAATGAGGCTAGTTTTGCCGCTTCCTAAGAAGCCTGTGATTACTGTGACAGGAATTTTGGCAGCCATCGTTAATTGTAGTTTTTTCTAGATTGTAGGGGCAACTCTCCCGAAATTGCCCTATTGCATTAGGGTAATCCCAGGGGTGCTGCCCCTACTAAAGACCGAAAATATTTGGTTAATCTTGTTTACTCAGCGGTTGCTAATTCCGTGCTGCCGCGTGCGCGACGCCGTGTTAAGCTGTGGAACAGCATTAGACCGATCGCCTTGATCAAATTGCCTTCCAATTCTTGGAACATCTTCATGTTCATGGCGAAGGCAGCGTTAGCTTCATGGACAATGCGATCGCACATTGCATCATCAATTGGGAGTTCATCCAAAGACTGACGATATTTTGCTTTGAATCCCTTCTCGTCAGGAATGTCTTTAAATTCATAAAAGGCAACACCTTCTCCGTCAGAAATATTCATCGCCGTTTGGGCAATGCCTTTGAGAATTTGTCCGCCAGATAAGTCGCCAAGGTAACGGGTGTAGGAATGAGCAACTAACAGTTCTGGTTCTTTTTCAGATATTTCCCGGATACGCTGCACGTATGCTTCACCCGCCGCAGATAGTTGGATTTGCTCCCGCCAATTGACACCATAGTAATAGCTGAGGTCTTGCTCTAGACTCTCCTTGCGGTTCAACTGAGGAAAGTTAATTTTAGAAACAATCGGGTGGTTATGGTGCTTCTCCATCTCCTCTTCCATCGCTGAGTAGACGAAGTAGAAGTTAGCAACTAGCTTCCGGTAAGAATTTTTCTCTACGACTCCTTTTAAAAAACACTTTACAAAACCGACGTTTTCTGCCATGGTGTGGGCTTTTTTAGTCCCAACACGCAATTTTGTGGCTAAATTGCTGCTCATGCTAAATTTCTCAACTTTAAATGGTATAATGCCGAAGTTTGGATTCACTTCCGGCTACTAAAGCTACTAAAACGTAACATTAAAGCCATTTGATGAGAATTTCTATTAAAATTTCTTAAGTGTCAGAATTTGTAGTTTTTTGGCAATACATTAAGTGTTTATACAGTTTATTCTTAACAGGGAACTCTTAACAGGGAACACTTTTTTTTGTAAATAATTCTGATAAAGTATAAGAAAAGAATTCTTAAACAAAGCTTAAACTATTATTCTGCAATTTGACTGTGTGGAGTATTTCAAATTATGGATTCATCTATAACCCAGACTCCGTGCATCCTTGGGGGTAGGAAAGCCCAGAACTTAATAGATCTGCCGGCGACTCCCCTGTTTGGTACAGATGGTATTCGTGGACGAGTGGGTGAATTGCTAAGCGCACCCTTAGCATTACAAGTTGGTTTTTGGGTAGGTATTGTTTTGCGTACACATGGTTCCAACCCAGGACCAGTTATTCTCGGACAGGATTCTAGAAACTCCAGCGATATGCTGGCTATGGCTTTGAGTGCAGGGTTAACAGCAGCAGGGCTAGAGGTTTGGTATTTGGGGTTATGCCCAACTCCCTGCATCGCCTACCTCACTAGTATCAGTGATGCCATCGGCGGAGTCATGATCTCTGCCAGCCATAACCCCCCAGAGGACAACGGGATTAAAATTTTTGGTGCAGATGGTACGAAGTTACCCCAAGCATTGCAGGCAGAAATTGAAGCAGGCTTACGCGGCATGGCATCATCTTCTGTTCGCGCTAGTAATTGCGGACGGCATTACTCACGCCAAGAGTTAGTGAGGGATTATGTTGAGTCATTGAAAAAACCGCTGCACAGCGCCGTGAATCTTCAAGGAATGAAGATTGTTTTAGATTTAGCATGGGGGGCAGCAGTTGAGTTGGCGCCATTGGTATTTAAGGAAATGGGGGCAGAGGTGATCTGCTTGCACGATCAACCAGATGGCGATCGCATCAATGTTAACTGCGGTTCCACTAATCTAGAAATTCTCCAAGCGGCAGTTAAGGAATACAATGCTGACTTGGGCTTTGCCTTTGATGGCGACGCAGATCGCGTTTTAGCTGTGGACAACAGCGGACGCCAAGTAAATGGTGATTATATCCTCTACTTATGGGGACGCAGCTTGCAACAAAAGCAAGAACTGCCAGATAACCTAATTGTTTCCACTGTGATGGCAAACTTAGGCTTTGAGAAGGCGTGGAAACAAGTGGGTGGTAAATTGATTCGCACAGCAGTGGGCGATCAGCACGTCCAAGCAGAAATGCTGCGAACTGGTGGAATGCTGGGCGGCGAACAATCAGGTCACATCCTCTGCCGTCATTATGGCATTACCGGAGATGGTTTGTTAACAGCTTTACATATATCAGCTTTGGTGCAATTATCAGGTGTTTCCCTCGCGTCGATGATCGAGGAAAGCTTTCAGACATATCCGCAACTGTTACGGAACGTGCGGGTAGAAGACAGATCGAAGCGCTTGGGATGGAAAGATTGCCTTTCCTTGCAACAGGCGATCGCACGCGCCGAAGCTGCAATGAGTGATGGTGGCAGAATTTTAGTCCGCGCCTCTGGTACGGAGCCACTCATCCGAGTTATGGTAGAAGCCGAAGCAGCCGAACTTGCCGAATACTGGACAAATGAATTGGTGTCACAAGTTCAGCAATATTTAGCAAGAAATTGATAATTGTTGATTGATAATTGTTAATTGCAATCAACAATCAACAATCAACAATCAACAATTAGCAATTAGCAATACAAAAAGGTAAATTCCTAACCTCCGGCTTATGCTTGTTTTCGTAGTACCGCTCAAAAGTCCACAAGCTTCCAAATCTTGGCAGCTTGTAACACAGTTATTTGAAAGATGTGTCAAATCACTTTGCAATCAGACTTCACAAAACTACAGGGTAATTGTTGTTTGCCATGAACGACCACGTATTAAATTTCATCATCCCAACATTACATATATTGAAGTAAATTTTCCCCCGGCTAACGAGTCTGATCCCATATCTATCGGAAACACAGACAAAGGGCGTAAAATCCTGAAAGGATTAATTCATGCTCAAGCATTTTCACCATCTCACACGATGGCTGTTGATGCTGATGATTGTGTAAGTAAGCATCTAGCAGCGTTTGTACATAAAAATCAAAATGGTCATGGTTGGTTTATCAACAAGGGCTATAAGTATCAAAATTGCAGCAATATTATATATATCAAAAGAAGCAATTTTTATAAAATGTGTGGAACCTGTAATATTATTAAGTATGATTTAAATCAACTACCAGAAAATCCTGAATATAACCGGGGTTATGGTTACTATAAGTTCTATATAGACCATGAAAAAGTAAGAGAAACTTTAACTCAAAAAGGGACTCCCATTAAGCCGTTGCCATTTCCTGGTGCTGTTTATATTATTGCAACAGGAGAAAATCTTTATTACGGCTCAGTTAAATTAAAATTTAACATTCTCAATCGTAAATTCTTAAACCCATCAATTCAGGAAGAATTTGGTTTACACCCATTAAATAAAAATTTAGTTACGGAAGCACTATCTTCCAGATAATTCCTAAAAAAAAGTCATGATTAACTATACTGCGAACGGTTCAAAACTTCACTTAATATGGACTGAGCTCCAAACCTCTCCCCGATGCGGGGAGAGGCTTAAGAACCGGATGCGCGAATGTTAAATAAGTATAGTTTTCAGCCGTTTTTAGTATAAACAACAAGCAAACTTACCCTGCCTTTAAAGCAGGCAGGGTATAAGGGTGTAAGGGTATAAAGGTATAATATCAAGCTCGCGCTTAATACTTATAATAAACGACCTCTCCCATAACCCCTCCTCTATTAGGGGAAGGGAGACTTTGACGCAAGTCTTAGGCGAGGAGAGGTCAGATTTACAGCGCATTTCATTCAGGTTGACCACAGTATAACCGTAGGGGCGGGGATACCCCGCCCTTACAATGTGGTCAATTCAATTGAAAACTGCTGTAAATGATCAGTGATTAACCGGACTTGATATAAGGGGATACAGAGACTGACATCTTGCACCAAGCCCAATATCCTGCCTGTGATTTAAATCGCAGGCGGGTGACTCCCATACCCCAATACGGTTCAGATAACGATAATTTGCAGGAATGATAACCTTTGTAGAGACTTTGCATGCAAAGTCTCTACACCTGTGAAATCTCCACTACCCCTACTTGAACGGTATTGCCCTATACCCCCCACACCCAAGCGTGAAAGCTGCCATGGTGACATCAAAGTTAAAATCCAAAAAATCCAAAAAAACAAAAAAGCAGCAGGAATTGGAAACCCCAACCCTAAGCCTTAAAGAACGTTCCGCCCAAAAGCGCAAAGCTGCACAGGCACGTAAAGAATTCATCAGCTTGGTTACTTACACCACTTGTGGCGCGATCTTCTTTGGCATTCTTCTGGCTTTTGTCGGCGGAATTAAAGCAGCACTTCCAGGTATATTGGGAATCCTCTGCATGTCCCTTTCATACAAATACCCCCGCCAATCCCTTTTAGCCTTCATGATTTACGTGCCTTTTGGGGGTACTATCACCTATTACCTTGGCAGTAGCCCTGTACTCCAATTGGCTAAAGACTCCTTTTACATTCCGGCGCTGATTGGAATTTGGCAGACTTGCCGCCAACAGCGGCTACCCCTGCTTATTCCCCAAGGAATTAAAATCCCACTGTTTATTTTATTGGGATCGTGTCTAATCACACTGGTCTTTGTTAATGGTGGGCAGCAGTTCACCCCGCCTTCTGGATTCGCGCAAAACTCAGGCAACGAAAAACCCTTCTTAATGGGAATTTTGGGTTTAAAAGTATTTCTAGGTTATTTGCCCTTAATGAGTTGTGCTTACTATGTCATTCGCAATAAGCGAGATTTTCTATTTTTGTCACGGTTGCAGATTGTGATAATTATTGGCTGCTGTGTGCTGGGATTGATTCAATACCTGTTACTAGTAAAGGGAGTCTGTCAAGGCACGAGAAATTTAGAAGGTGCAGCCTTATTCAAGGCATCAATCACAGCTCGTTGTTTTATTGGTGGATCTCTAGTCTATAGTCCTGAGGTAAACACGATTCGTCTGCCAGGAACTTTTGTTGCTCCTTGGCAATGGGCTTGGTTCTTGATTTCCAGCACCTTTTTTGCCTTTGCTACTGGCTTTAGCGACCCCTCCTTCTGGTGGCGGATTATCGGTTTAGGTTCTACAGCACTGGTATTTATGAATGCAGTTGTCTGCGGACAGAGAATTGCCTTAGCCTTAGTACCCGTCTGCTTCGTAGCTTTGTTATTACTTACCGGTCAAATTGTCAACCTCAAACGGTTTCTTCCTATAGGAATCGGACTCGTCCTAATTCTGGGAATTGCGGTAATAAATAACCCTGATGTGATTGCAGAGAGAATAGGAAGTTTTGTCGATCGCTGGAACGCTTCACCGCCCTACTCGTTTATCACCCAACAATTTGACGAGGTGTGGAGAAATTTACCTGGACCATTCGGAAGTGGCTTAGGTCGCGCCACGAACTCTGCGCGTGCGCTAGGTGAAACCAAACTGGTGGAAACCTACTACCCCAAAGTACTCCATGAAGTTGGACAGTTTGGACTTGTAGGGTTTATAGTTTTGGTCACCACCTTAACAATCATTTGCTTCCAGACGTATCGTTCCATAAAAAACCGTAATTTCCGCAGTTACGGATCTGCCTTGTGGGTGTTTATATTGTTTATTAGCTACAACACCTACTACTACCCTCTAGATGTCGATCCAGTAGCTGTATATTACTGGTTTTTTGCTGGAGTTCTTTTAAAATTGCCGGAACTAGACAAACTCGAAACACTCCAAGAAGCACGAGAAGGAGTGAAAGTAAGTAGGGGGAGTAAGGGGAGTAAGGGGAGTAGGGGGAGTAGGGGGAGTAGGGGGAGTAGGGATGAGGGAGTAGCTAGTAGTTAGTAAAACAACCAACAACTAACAACTAACAACTAACAACTAACAACTAACAACTAACAACTAACAACTAACAACTAACAACTAACAACTAACAACTAACAACTAACAACTAACAACCACCAAATATGCTAATCTCCGTGATTATACCGACCTATGGTCGTGAGGAACCACTACGCAATAGCCTTGTAGATGTCCTCAAACAAGACTACCCAAATTTTGAAGTTTTGGTGGTAGATCAAACGCCGAAACATCAGCCAGAAATTGAAGCTTACCTAGAGGAATTAGCAGCAGCAAGTAAAATCAAGTGGTTCCGCCTCAAGTGGGCGAGTTTGCCTGGGGCGCGGAATTATGCTGTGCGGCGGTCAGCAGGTGAAATAATTTTGTTTATTGATGATGATGTCCAGTTAAATCCTGGTTTTTTAGCAGCCCATGCGAAAAACTATTTGGACTCACCAGAGGTGGGGGCTGTGGCTGGAAGAGTATTTGACAGAATGAAATTGGGTGATTCTGGGGGAAAATTACAGATTGAATATCTTCCTCCCCAGGCGATGGACCCAGGAATTGCTTGGTATTATATTGATTTAGTGCATACAGTCAAACCTCAGCAAGTCCTCACAGTCAGGGGTTGCAATATGTCTTATCGTCGCGAGATTTTTACCAAGTACGGACTGAGATTTGATGAAAGATTTCGCGGTAGTGCGGTGCGAGAAGAATCTGATTTTTGTTTGCGGTTGCGGCAGACCGGATATAAGATTTGGTATGACCCAGAAGCTGATTTAGTGCATTTAGGCGAAGAGACTGGGGGTTGTCATGATATTAGTATGCGATCGCTTCAGTATCAACTCACCTTCTACCACAACCATTTCTTAATGGGGCTAAAAAATCTCACTGCTATCCAAGCTTTACGACTTTATACTCGTTTATTTGACTGTCATGTCCTTGGACGCCCTCCTTGTCACAAAAGCGGGAGTCCCATTAAAATCATCACTCGTGGTTTTTTCTACACTTTAGGCTTTTTTAAAGCCTTGGGTACAGTCATCCAATCACTCTGGAATGATGGTCAAACTTACACTCATATGGATGAACTTAGTAGTTAGTAGTTAGTGGTTAGTAGTTAGTGGTTAGTTGTTAGTGGTTAGTTGTTAGTGGTTAGTTGTTAGTGGTTAGTTGTTAGTTGATAGTTGTTAGTTGTTAGTGGTTAGTTGTTAGTTGTTAGTGGTTAATTGTTAGTGGTTATTGGTTATTTTCAACAACTATCAACTATCAACTATCAACTATCAACTATCAACTATCAACTATCAACTATCAACTATCAACTATCAACTATCAACTATCAACTATCAACTATCAACTATCAACTATCAACTATCAACTACCAACTACCAACTACCAACTATCAACTATCAACTATCAACTATCAACTATCAACTATCAAAATTTAAATGAAAATTTTAGTAGCCAGTCATACCTATATTGTAGATCTTAACTGTGAAAAACTACGCGCTCTATCACAACTAGAGTCTGGAATTGAGGTAACGGTTATAGTTCCAAAGCGCTGGAAACCTGGTGGCGTTCAAAACAAAATCATCACAACTCAATACTGTGATGAAGGCAGATTTCGCATAATTCCTGTGTCGAATTTCAGTCAAAATCATCAGGGACTCCTGACCTTTGGCGCTGATTTAATATCTTTGCTACGTGAGTTTCGTCCTCAAATTATTCAGGTAGAACAAGGGTCTAGAGGACTAGCTTATACTCAGATGATAGCTCTCAATCAGTTTTTAGGACTAAAGGCTAAGAATATATTTTTTACATGGTGGAATCTTCCTTACAAACTAAAATTTCCAGTTTCTTTAATAGAAAAATACAACCTCAACCACAGCCACGGTATTATTTCGGGAAATCAAGATGGTGCAGAAGTTTTAAGACAGCGCGGTTACAAAGGTCCGATTAAAGTCATGCCTCAACTAGGTGTGGATGAAAAACTGTTTACTCCTATACCTCAGCCAGAACTAGCAGCTAAATTGGGTATTGAAAAAAGTGAATTTGTTGTAGGTTTCGTGGGACGTTTTGTGCAGGAAAAGGGATTGCTGACCCTTTTAAAGGCATTAGTGACTTTAAAAGATAAAAATTGGAAATTGCTGCTACTTGGACGCGGTCCGTTGCAGTCAGAGTTAATCAGTCTCGCGGAGGAAAACAAAATCAAAGACCGGATAATTTTGGTAGAAAGCGTTCCGCATGACCAAGTATGTAATTATATCAATTTAATGAGTACTTTGATACTACCTTCAGAAACAGCTAACGAATTTAAAACCTTAACTGCCGTTGGATGGAAAGAACAATTTGGTCATGTACTTATTGAGGCAATGGCTTGCAAAGTACCTGTCATTGGTTCCAACTCCGGCGAAATTCCCCATGTGATTGGCGATGCAGGGTTAGTATTTTACGAAGGCGATCCTCAAGCACTTGCTAACTGCTTAGTTCAATTAATGGACAAACCAGAATTAGCCCAAAATTTAGGTGAAACGGGTTATCAAAAAGCAATGGCTAAATACACAAATAAAGCTTTAGCCAAGCAACAATTGGAATTTTACAAAGAACTTGTTGATTGATTTAACATTCCATATTTGAAGGTTAGCCTGTTCTTGAGTCCAAGCCCGGAAATCAGTTTCGTAGAGACTTTGCATTCCTCTTCTCGCTGTCTGCCCTGTTTGTGGTGGCTGCATAGTGGGATCAAAACCTGACTATCTTTTCCTCAATAAGCGTGTGAGTCAACCTATGCTGACTGCGGATCACACAGTTATGCCAACAATGAAATAGCCCTGCCGATCAAGGGAACTTCTTACTAAGCCGCATATCTGATAATTTCAACTTCTGCCCCATTATTAACAGCTGCTTCCGCTCGTTGTAACACTTGTTCGGTAATTGCATCGCTTAAATAATATTCCCCACAGTTATCACAAACAGCTGCTGGTACTTTCTTAATGACGATAATACATTCGTCTCTCTCCAAAGTAACAGTTACTAAACCAGGTTTTGTTTCTCCATGTTTACAAATTACGCACCTCATAATTTTTATCTCCTAGCTCTAAAATCATCTTGCCAGAGGTTTATATCTGGAATATAAGCCGTCACTACATATCCTGTATCTGCAGATTCATCATAGGAAAATACAACATGAATAGGTCTACCTTTTACAAAGTCAAATAATAGATAACTAGGAAAGGGTGTATCATGGGGATTTTCTTCTATAACTTCCCCATAAGCGACTACAGCTTTTACTTCCTTTTGACTAATACGCCTCAAAAACATCTGTTGGATAGCATGACGAGAAAATACTAGATTCTGGCAATACATGAATATTCGTCAAAAATAACTTTTTCGTAGACACCACCAGGGATAGCGATCGCTCTCTACTTTCTAGCCTATATTTCCCGCCGCTAACACTTTTAATGTAGTAGAGACGCGAAATTCTCGCTGTGCGCGCATTATGAGTGTCAGCCCGCTCTCACGGCGACTGGCGTCGCGTCTCTACATAGCCCGAAAATTGATGATTTTCGTGTGGGTTATACCAATAATGAAATAGCCCTCCCGATCATGAGGCTACTCCACCGTCACAGACTTCGCCAAATTCCTTGGCTGATCCACGTCCAAACCGCGACGTGCTGCAATGTGATAAGCCAACAATTGCAGAGGAATTACGGTGATAATGGGGGAAAGTAACTCTTCCACAGATGAGACAGGGATGATATCGTCAAATATTTCCGCTGCTTCTCCCTCGCTGACGGGAGTCACACCAATTAAACGAGAATCTCGGGCTTTGGCTTCTTGGGCGTTAGAAATAACTTTTTCGTAGACATTACCAGGCATAGCGATCGCCACTACTGGTACTTTCGTATCTAATAAGGCGATCGGTCCGTGCTTCATTTCTCCCGCTGGATACCCCTCAGCGTGGATATAGCTGATTTCCTTCAATTTCAACGCTCCTTCTAGGGCGATGGGGAAGTTAATCCCTCTTCCCAAAAAGATGAAATCTGTGGTTTCAGCAAAGTCATGAACCAAATGCTCAATATAACGCTCTTGACTTTCTAAATTCGCCTCAATCTCCCTTGGAAGACACCACAATCCCTTCACGATCTCCTCTAATCTTGTTGGCGAAACTGTTTGGCGACGATCGGCTAAATCCAATGCCAAAGCGTAAAATGACATCAGTTGAGCGACAAAAGTTTTTGTGGCTGCCACCCCAATTTCAATTCCTGCCAGAGTATTGATAATATTAGGTATCATTCGACCTAGAGTACTTTCTGGACGATTGGTAATTCCCAACAATCGCGGTTGATACTTGGCTTCTTTGCCACTACGCCGTTCTTCTTCCATCGCCAAAGCCGCTAATGTATCAGCGGTTTCACCAGATTGAGTCACGCCAATAGTCAGCGTATGTGGTGTCAAGGGTGATGGTGCATAACGATACTCTGAAGCATAATGTACCTGAGTCGGAATTCCCACCAGTTGTTCTAGTAAGTATTTTCCTACTAATGCTGCGTGCCAACTTGTACCACAGGCAACGATTTGAATTTGCTCTAAATCGGCATAAAGTTCTGCTGGTAAACCGAGATTAATCGGAGAATTAACAGCGCGGGAGGCATTCCACTCAGTATTAAAGTAAGCTTCTAAACAAGCCCGTACCACTCCTGGTTGCTCATAGATTTCCTTGAGCATGAAGTGCTTGAATCCTTGCTTTTCCACCATTGTCGGATTCAAGTTGAGTAGGCGGGGGTGTTTTTTCAACCTATGACCAGCAAAGTTGTAAACCTCAACGCCTAAAGGTGTCAGACGTGCTATCTCACCATTTTCTAGGGGTAGCACTGCACGGGTATAGGCAACGATCGCTGGTGTATCAGAGGCGCAAAACAATTCTCCTTGCCCAAAACCAATGACTAAGGGGGCTTGTTGGCGGACGACGATCACTTCGTCGGGGTAGTCTGCTGAAATGACTGCGATCGCAAACGCCCCTTTGAGTTCATTCACAGCTTTGAACACCGCCTCAAGAAAGGGAGAGGGGGAAGAGGATTCTTTTAAAAATTGGGCGATCAGGTGGGGGATAACTTCGGTATCGGTATCTGAACGAAACTGATATCCTTCGGCTTTTAGTTTTTCGCGTAACTCGCGGTGGTTTTCAATAATGCCATTTTGCACTACTGCCAAGCGGTTTGCCGTATCCATATGGGGATGGGCGTTGTACTCTTCTGGTTTACCATGAGTTGCCCAGCGAGTGTGACCGATGCCAATTGGGGCGGGGCTTTCTACTTGTTCTAATTTGGAACGCAAGTTGTAGAGTTTACCCTTTGCCCGAACGCAATTAATTTCACCTTCCCATATCGTGGCGATTCCTGCTGAATCGTAGCCCCGATACTCCAGTTTTTCCAGCCCAGATAGCAAAATTTCCGTTGCTGCTTGAGTGCCAATATAGCCGACGATACCGCACATTGCTTACACCACTCCATTTTCAGGATTATGAAACTATGTCTGTATACTTCTTAACGCAAAGGCAAAGTTTTTGCAAAGAAAAAAAAAGGAGCAATCTGCTCCTTACATAGCTAATGGCTAATGGCTAATGGCTAATGGAAGACTGGCAAGCAATTCCCCAATTAGCAATTAGCGATTAGCAATTAGCAATTAGCTTTTTCCCAAAAAGTTAATTTCTCAGTAAGCTAGACCCATACTGCGAGTGGTTTCAGCTCCTAGGTAAACCCGGATGCTCAAAAAGTCAGTAGGACAAGCGGTTTCGCAGCGCTTACAACCCACACAATCTTCTGTGCGAGGTGAAGAAGCAATTTGCTGGGCTTTGCAGCCATCCCAAGGAACCATCTCCAGGACGTCAGTGGGGCAAGCACGGACGCATTGGGTGCAGCCTATGCAGGTATCGTAGATTTTTACGGTATGAGACATTAAAAAAAGCTCCTTTACGAGTGTTCTTCTGGTACTAAACAATCATAATCAAGGCATAGTTTACTGCAGTGGCTGAGCGTCCGTAATCAAAAGGCTACAGAACTTTAAAGAATGTAATAAGCCAGGAATGGGGAGTGGGGAGTCGGGAGTCGGGAGTGGGGAGTCGGGGGAGTAGGAGGACAAGGGGGACAAGGGGGACAAGGAGGACAAGGAAGCATCCCTCATCTCCCTCATCTCCCCCTACTCCCCCTACTCCCCCTACTCCCCCTACTCCCCACTCCCCACTCCCTACTCCCCATTCCGGTTGCAAGCAGGTGCGTTACCATCCTAGTAATGTAAATCTAATTACAAAAGCTTATGGAGCCAGACTCTTTACCAACTGAGGTGATTCTGACGCATCCGCGCCAGTCCCTCGGTAATGTGCAACTTGATTGGACACCACAACCAGGGAACTATCTCGACCTTGAAGGAAAAACCTACGCTGTTTTAGAGCGCCGCCACCGTTATCAGCTCAACGCAGGGCGATACCGCTTGCACAATATTGCCATATATGTACAGTCTGCTAAACGACCAAGCGAAAAAAGTTTTGTAAAAGGGCGCTGGGTGGTAGGAGATGCTAACTGTCGCTACAATGCTCATTCAGAAATCATTCGTTGTGCAGTTAACCCAGAGGGACCATGCAAAACTTGCCGACTCTATGAAAAGTTAGGAGTTGTGAGTGAGGAGTAATAATTCCTAACTCCTCACTCCTAACTCCCAAGCACCTCTCCGACGGCTAATCGCATACCATTAACAAAATCCCATCCCGACTGGGGACGTTTACCAGCTAGCTGAACTTCGCGCAACAACAATAAACCCTTTCCTGTTTGGACGATCGCTCCCATTCCCTTGGCGATGCTTACTACTGATCCTGGGCTACTGGATTCCTTTGACAAATCAGGTAATTTATCAACTAGTTCCTTGAATTCTGGTGGTAAATCTTTAACGCAAGCAGACTCAAGGGGAACACTATTCGTAATTTTTAGGGGTTGGTTGCGCCATATAGTGCTACAGTTGGGGTAAAAACCTCTGATTTGATCATGTAATGCTAAAGCGCTCTTTGACCAATCCAGCCCATAATCCTCCTTCTTAATTAAAGGCGCATAAGTAGCTTCAGAATTATCTTGAGGAATTGGCTCAATTTCCTGACGTTTCAGCTTCAACAACGTTTCTACCAATAAATTTGCACCGATTGCTGCAAGTCTCTGGCTCAAATCTTGAGCATTATCTAATAATTCTATGGGTGTAGTAGCCACCACAAGCATTGCACCAGTATCCATTCCCGCATCCATTAACATTGTTGTGATGCCAGTTTGGGTTTCGCCGTTATACAGACACCACTGAATAGGAGCTGCACCTCGGTACTTGGGTAAAATCGAGCCATGTACGTTAACGCAACCCAACTTCGGCATATCCAAAATTTCTTGAGAGAGAATTTGCCCATAGGCGACAACCACAAACACATCTGCACCTGTTTGTTTAAGTTGAGTTAAGGTTTCAGCATCTTTTTTTATCCGCTGGGGTTGCCATACAGGCAGCTTAACAGAGGTAGCGATGGTTTTTATTGGTGAAGGTGTAAGTTGATTCCCGCGTTCTCGGCGTTTATCTGGTTGAGTGACAACTGCCAATACTTCAAATTCTGGGTGATTGAGCAATTTTTCTAGGGTAGGGACAGCAAACTGAGGAGTGCCAAAGAATACTACTTTCATGTTAAGTGTTAGGTGTTAGGTGTTAGGTGTTAGGTGTTAGGTGTTAGGTGTTAGGTGTTAGTTGTTAGTTGTTAGTTGTTTGGTGTTAGGTGTTAGGTGTTAGGTGTTTGGTGTTTGGTGTTCTATGTCGGGTTTCCCAAATTATAGGCGTCTGGTGAGTCAAGTCCGGAAGGGGACAGATCGCCCGATCAGAGCGAAGTGGCGATCCTCGTTGCGATCTTCTGACTCCCCACTCCCCACTCCCCACTCCCCTTTAGACTGTGGACTCTTGACTATCTAAGATAACTTGGTTTTTTGGTGGCAAAATAGTTTCGTTGAGGTGCATCAAAAAGTTGCCAAGTAGAGTTAGAATATATAGGCTGGAAAATAAGCAAGCATTAACCAGGTCTGCTTCTATCAAGCTGAATTCTTTGGCAATGGCGCTTGAGCTAATTTCTATACGTTTACCGGAACTCCGCATTTATAGCTGATCTTTTGTGCTAACAGTGCTTTTTTGTAATAATTGTTGCAATATTCCACTAAGGCGCAGATCTTGCAATTCATCTGTTTAAATAGACTGGAACTGAGTGACTCTCTAGTTAGTCTTTATTAATACTGTGTGGGTATGTTATACCATGAATCCATGAGGAAAAAAATAGGTTATATATAATACACAGTATAATAAAAAATATACGTAATTAAAGTAGTAAATTCTTTCTGGAAAACTTTTAGTTCCCTACTATACATAACATATAGTCAATAGACTGCTCCCTTGTTGTATAGGCATTACTCCTCGCACAGCAACCGCCCTCTAGAGAGTCAACAAATGCTTAAACACTTTTTGCGATCGGGATCGTTCGGCCTAAAACCATTCGTTAACTATGTTGTTATTGTGACACTAATTGCACCATTAGTGGCAGCATCGGGTAACTCTACCTCAGCGAAACAATTCCAAGTAGCTAAAACGATTCCCCAGACAACAGAATTGAATGTGTTAACGGAAACGGCTGCTGTTAACGCTAACTCAACTCAAGTATCAAAAGCAGTTCAAAATGAGTTTTTGGGAGGACAATCTTACTCTATACCGATGTCCGTAGCTGCTACAAAACCACAACAATTACAAGATAAATTTAACGCCGCAGAAGAAAATGCTCTTCTGTCCAAGAAAATGTCTGGTCTTGACCAATTGGCAGCAGTTCAACTACTACCACCGACTAGGGATGACTCGATGTCAGAAAAGGTGTCTGCTAGTCAACGCAATTTAGTACAACGATTAAGAAACGCTAAAATCCACATTCGGTCAGTGACAAGAGTTGATGGTTCTGTATCTAAGCAGGTGCTAGCTAAAATCGAGCCTTCTTTCGGGGAATCCCAAAAAACCTTAACAAAAGGTTCTGCTGTTGAACAACGGAATGAGGAAAGCGTAGCACAACAGAACGACCCAATCGGAAGTCCTTATCCTATTCCTTGGAAATGGATACAGGCGACGCAGTCCGCAATTAGTTCTAAGGGTGGTTCTGGTGTGCGCTATTACCGCAGTGTGCCTGTAATTTCCCCAGATGGTAGATATGCTGTTTACAGCCGGGTGCAGCTAGAGGTCAAACCAGAAATGTACAATAGCCGTGTCACCAGCGTTTTGTTTGTAGAAGATAGGCAAGCCAAGAAGTTGCAGGTTGTGACTGCAACGCATCCGATTAACGATCCTTTATTAAAAGTCAAGGTATCTTCATCAAGTAATGATACGCAAGGAAGCATTGGGGTCTTAGTTCCTGTCAGCTGGTCAGCCTCAGGCGATCGCTTCTTAGCACGCAAATTTGAAGGGTTAATGAACACGTCTGATCTTAGAGATCACGCAGTGATTTGGGATCGGCAAAAAAATCGCTTCCACTGTGTTACTC
Organism: Stigonema sp.; assembly: GCA_965249805.1. Lineage (GTDB taxonomy): Bacteria > Cyanobacteriota > Cyanobacteriia > Cyanobacteriales > Nostocaceae > Stigonema. Next base: position 2,650,722 of record CBDFMX010000001.1, on the reverse strand, counting down.
CCAAACGAGAACAAGTTGAACATGAAATTGCGGTGTTGTTAGGTTGGAGTAAAACCTATCCCGACCATGTGCTATTCCGTGCTGGCGAAATGGGCGAGGAAAATTGGCCTTTAGTGACAGTTGCTAATGATGGTAGTACTGTAATTGCACCCCAAGCCGATCAGCCAGTGATCTTTGGTCAAAAATTTACAGAACTTTGGGCAACTCCACCTGTCGCCTATCGATAGGCAGTTGTTGGTTGGTTGTTAGTTGTTGGTTGTTAGTTGTTAGTTGTTAGTTGTTGGTTGTTAGTTGTTGGTTGTTGGTTGTTTTCTACTAACCACTAACAACTATCCACTATCCACTAACAACTATCCACTATCCACTGTCCACTATCCACTATCCACTATCCACTAACAACTATCCACTAACAACTATCCACTAACAACTATCCACTAACCATTAGCCATTAGCTACTCGGATTTATCACTGGTGTCTAATTCAGGTTCAACTTCTTTCACCCGACGAATAGGTACATTGGCGATCAAAGCTGACGTGCGTTGGTTACTTTCTAATGAGAATTCTAAGCCCTCATTTTCAATTTCTACGTAGCGACAGACAACTTCTAAAATCTCTTGTCGCATTTTTTCCAATGCTTGAGGGCTTAAATCAGCGCGATCGTGGGCAATGACCAATTGCAGGCGACGTTTAACTTGATGGCGACTGTTTTCAGGATTGCGAAAAAAAAGTCGTTCTAGAAGTTCAAGAATCATTTGCAAGTCGGTGTGCGTCCAAAGGAAGATGAGTTAAATAATCTTTGTCCACAACAACCTGCGGAGGCGGGTGAAGAGGTTGTCGTTGGATGAGTCGAGTTCAAGAAAATCGACTGTTTCCCCTTCCAATCTGCGAGCAATGTTTTCAAAAGCTGTAGCAGCTAAAGAGGGATTCTCCGATAATACTAAAGGTTCACCGCGATTGGTAGAGACAATAACACGCTCATCATCTGGAATAATTCCTATCAAGGGAATTGCTAAAAGTTCTTGAACATCATGTACAGACATCATATCATTTGCCCGTACCATTGCAGGTCTGATGCGGTTAATAATTAAATGAATGCGCTTGATGCCTTGTGCCTCTAGCAATCCGACGACGCGATCGGCGTCACGAACGGAGGCAATTTCTGGTGTGGTAATAATTAAAGCTTCTTTGGCTGGGGCGATCGCATTTTTAAACCCCATTTCAATTCCTGCAGGGCTGTCAAGCAAAACGTACTGATACTTTTGTGCCAGTGCATTCACTAACAGCTTCATCTGATCGGGGGAGACTGCATCTTTTGTGCGATTTTGGGCTGCTGGTAGGAGTACGAGATTTGGTTGGCGTTTATCTTTTACCAAAGCTTGCTCTAAACGGCACTCCCTAGCCAAGACTTCAATCGCAGTGTAGACAATGCGGTTCTCTAGTCCAAGCAGCAAATCCAAATTTCTCAGACCAAAATCCGCGTCAACCAAGGCTACTTGACGTCCCATTTTGGCTAAAGCCATGCCCATATTTGCTGTGAATGTGGTTTTACCCACTCCTCCTTTACCGGAGGTAACGACAATAATGCGAGTCATGATAGAAACGCGCTCGATTAGGGATTAATAAAAAATATAGAACAATAAAGATTTAACGCTCTTGATACATCCTACTCAATTGGAATCTGGAAAAATCAATACCCTTAGTGATGCGAATACCTTGCGGCGTCATGTGAGCCACTTCAGGATAAAATTGCATCGGGGGTTTTTCCGGCGATCGGGCGACAGCGTCTGCGATTCGCAACTGGGTAGGTTCCATTTGCAGCGCCATAATCAAACACTCTTGATTGCCTCCTGCACCTGCATGGGCAACTCCACGAAGACGACCCCAAACTAGAATATCTCCATCTGCAACTACGATACCACCAGGATTTAAATCTCCCAATATAACTACGGGACCGGGATGACGAATTTCCACACCTGAACGCACCGTCATTTCCAGATAGAGAGCGTCTGCTAAGGGTTTTTTGGCAGCGAGTGTTTCTAACTTCAGGGAAGTTTCTGGCTTTACTTGTTCTACACAATAGCCTGAACTTGCTGCAGCAATGGCGGTTTGGCGACGACTGGTGGAAACCGATCTTAGGTGAATATGGGCTTCACTTAAGGTTTCGGCGAGTTCTTGCAGCTGTCTGCCATCTAGCAAGCGGTTCTGTGCTACGAGATGCAAATCTATGTTGCGTGAAAAGAAGCGATCGCTACCAAATAACCGCACCTTTACCTGCTGCCAAATCTCATACCAGTTGTTTTCTGAGGCTGGTACTTGAGATTCTGTTGGTAAAATCAATAACAGTCTTTCCCCCTCTCTTCTAAATTGGACTTGGATATTATTATTTACCGTATTTTCTAATAACGGTGACTCAGTGGATTCCACATCCAAGAGAATAGAATTTGACTTTAAAAAAAGGATGACAGAATCTACTTCTGCATCAGGGAGAATAGAATTTACCTCTGCGTCAGCAACAATAGACTCTAATTCTACACCAAAAGGGGTAGAAATTTCCTCTATATCAGAAAGAGCAGAGATTGACTCTACTTCATTTAGGTTTTTATTTGACTCTAAATCAGGGATGGCAGAATCAGAAGTCATGCAGCACTAGCCAAACTATGGAAACCGGGTAACTTTTTATAACAGATGAGTTGCGTTTTGCAACTGCAATCCTCTTGATGATGAAAATCCTCAACCACTATTTTGACTTAATCGTTGATAAATAGTTGCTAAGGCGTCAGCATCACCGACATTTCCTGGAAACAGTACTACTGGCAAGTTAGGATACTGGGCATGGTCCGATGGAGTGATCACCATCGAACAACCAGCTAAGATTTGACCTAGTAAACGTGCTGAGGTCAATTCCAGACCAGTACTTAAAACATCGTTTGAGGTAATACCACCTTTGCTAATTAAATATCCTATCTCATTCGGTAAAGCCTGCACAATGTCCATCAATAAGCTTGAAACCTTGACCCCAAACAACAACCGTGTCTTTACATCCTTAAAAGCAAGTTCCTGGCGGCTGGTATAAACCACTGGTGTTTTAAGAGAGTTGAATGCCTTCTGGACACTATCAGCAATCTCGCTCTTCAGTGCAGCAGATTGATTGACTGTATCATCAAGTAACCGCGTTACATCCACTTCGATCCCCTGGATACCCTCTGCTTGCAATAGAACCTCTAGCTGCTGAGTGGTCTTTTGAACATGGGAACCAACGATGACCACACCCGGTTTGCCTCCTCGCACATACTGTGCCATATTTTCCGGGGCGATCGGTTGGGGAGGTAATGCTGCTAAAGCTGTTAAGATACTGGCAGCACTACGAAACAGAAAGCGTTTCCCCTGACTTGCTGCTGCTAGCACGTCTTGTGCAAAGCGGTTGAGATCTGCTTGATTTTCACAATCTACAACAGCGCACTTGTTACCACTAAGTTTCAGTAAACGATCTAGACTACCAGCGCGAATATCGGCAAGCAAAAATCTTTCTACTGACTCGGCTACGATCCGCCCTTGAGTTTTTTCTTCTACATATTTGGGCAAATAACTATGATTGTAGCCAAAAACGGAATCACGGGCAAACTCCGTTTCATGCACTGGGGTAGGGACACCGTTGATTGTTAAGTAATGTATACTATCGCGGGTGATGCGTCCGCCTTCAAAAAACGCTGGTACGAGAAAATGGGCATCGAATGGACCAAGTTCAAGAGCGATCTCATCGGTTTCAATTGGATAATGTCCTCGTAATGTCGAATCAGAACGACTGACGATGAGAAACCCGCCCTTGAGGGGAGTGGGGAGTGGGGAGTGGGGAGTGGGGGGAGTGAGGGGAGTGAGGGGAGTGGGGGGAGTGGGGGGAGTGGGGGAAGTGGGGGAAGAGAACTTAATTATTCTCTTATCCTCCTCATCTCCCCCTACTCCCTCATCTCCCCCTACTCCCCCTACTCCCCCTACTCCCTCATCTCCCCCTACTCCCTCTAGGGCTAGTTTTAGGTTGTGACAGACTTCTTTAGTAACAGATGCTGCTGACTCTGGGGCAAGAGACCTTGTATTAGTTAGCACAAAGAAAATAGGTGAATCATCCTCTAGTCCTAAGCGTAGGGTATCTACATCCCAACGCATGAGTAGCAAGCAACTGTGGACTGTTTGAGAACCTGTGGGATCATCATCCAAGACGATAATTTTCGGTTTAGTGGTCATCGTGAAGACTGTAATTTTCTTACCTCTGCTTGTACATCAAGAGCTATCTGCAATAATTGATTTAGCAGTTGAGCGTATTCGCCTACCTCACTACTAATTTGTCGAGACATTGCATGCAACGTCTTGACATTATTGACAAATAAGTCTTGGTTATTTGCAAGCAGTTTTTTATTATCTCGCAAAATTCGTTCTGTTTTCAAAGCTTGAACTAAATCTTCTCTCACAAGTTGCACAGCGCTGACAACTTTCTCTCTGTCATATGTACTAATTTCAGTCTTCCCTGATATTGCTAGTTCGTCATTAATATCTATTGATTTAATAATTCGATGGTATTTATCGACTTCATTTAAAAGTGTTTTCAGTGTTTTGGGGAAAGTCAAACGCCGCCACAGCCAACGCCCACCCACCACAGCAATTGGTACTATAATTAATAAGATGATTAAGAGCGAGATCGAGGAACCGATTGTTGGTAGAATAATAAACGCATAAGCAAACCCGACAATTATTAAGGTTAGCACTAGCGCTACAAGCATTTCATTCCGAAAAAACCCTAATCGCTGTTCATTATTTGCCATAATAGAAGACCGCAAGACTTGATCTGGTTTGAATCCAGTTAAGCGCCTCAGTTCTCCTTTAGTAATCTCCAAGCCTATTAAGTCTGGCTGCACATCAAAAAGCTCCTTTCCGGTAGTTGTATGGTGCGTTAGCGCTCTTCGTAACGCACCCTATTTTATCTATTACTCCCTGAAGATCCCCTCAACCCCCCTTAAAAAGGGGGGCTTGTTCCCCCCTTTTTTAAGGAGATAAACACCTTAAGGAACTCCAAAAAATAAATTATCCGCTAGTTGTAGGGTGCGTTAGCGCTCTTCGTAAACTTAGTTTATAGACTTAGTCTATAAAATCATGGAAACAATCAACATCCATCAAGCTAAAACAAATCTCTCACGGCTTTTGTTACGTGTAGAACTTGGAGAGGAAATTATTATTTCCAAGCGAGGCGTTCCGGTCGCGAAGTTAGTGCCGTTTCGCTCCTCATTAAATCGCCGGAATTGTCTCGGGCAAGACCAAGGGCGTTTCATAGTGCCAGAAGACTTCAACGCTCCCTTGCCGTCAGAGCTATTGACAGCCTTTGAGGGCGGTACGCTATAGACTTTTGCTGGATACGCAGTGCTGGTTGTGGTGGTTTGCCCAACCAGAGCGTTTGAATGAGGAGGCGATCGCACGGATTGCCGATGAAACAAATGAATTGTGGTTCTCCGTTGCTAGCGTTTGGGAAATGGGGATAAAAGTTGCCATCGGAAAGTTGCCACTCTTTGAACCACTCGATAGTTATATTTCTAGCCGGATGGCGCAGTTGGGGGCGCGATCGCTCTCGATTACAGCGTTTCATGCCTTACAAGTTCTCTCAAAGAATCATTCCAGGGTTCATCTGGAAAAGGTTTTGCTCCCTGATTGTGCAGTTGTCGGTTACCTTCTGATGCAGTAGGATGCATCCGGACAAAAACTGGGATATCCTTGAGCTTTTCCAAAGCTTCCACTGCACCTGCCCAAGCACCACCCTTCCTAACTGCGGAACTGACAACAAGGGCGTAATCCGCTAAAGCATAAATATACTTGTTTCGCCCCATGGCATTACCAACATTGAAACCAGCATCAGGATCGTAACTAGAAACCAAGGTAAGTCTGCCTTCTTTGATACTAGTGCGATACTTACCGTTGACTGCCGTCTTAGTCAAACTATCTGCCAGCACAGCGATCGCTCCTCCCCCAGCATCCAACACCCCTAGCATCGCTGCAAGATCCACCCCACGCGCCCCTCCAGAAATCACCTGCATTCCTTGTCCAGCACAGGTTTGTGCAACTCTTTTAGTGTAGCGAAGTTCCTCTTCATCGACATCACGAGAACCCACAATTGCCAGTCCTCCCATAGATAGCAATTCAATCTTGCCAATCCCATAAAGAATTGCTGGTGCTGAATATCTCAGTTGCTGCTTGAGACGCTTGGGATAGTTAGTGTCACTTCGTCCCAGCACCCACAGTCCCTGATTAGTCCACTTCTCAACTGCAAAACTCAGCATCGCACCCCGTTCTAGCAAAGCTGTCAGCCGATCGGAATTAAGTTTACTATCAGTAATTTTTTGTAACTGTTCTTTTGCTGTTGACTCCAGTAAATCTGCTGGACGCATGTGGTTTTCCCGCAACCAGTCAGCCAAAGAATTATACTCACTAAGAGTCAAGGGTTCGGGTTCAATCTGACGATTTTGCCCAAAGCTGGCACACAACAGTAAAATTGCTTGAGTATCTGTTGGCAGCACATGATTTAACATGATCTAGTCACCTTGACTAAATGTATTAAGTGCCAATGCTACAGGAAAAACCGATCCACTACTAGCACGACGCAAAAGTGCGGCAATGACAGTAAAAGTCCAACGGGAATCAACTATATCATCAACTAAGAACACAGGACCGTTCATTCCTTCCCAAGAGTCAACACCAAAAGCACCATCCAAATTACTAGCTTGTTGGTAGCTATTGCGCAGATTATTCTGTAACTGATTTTGGCGAATTTTCCGCACAATTGGCATAAAAGGTAAGCCTAATTTTTCAGCTAGCCGTTGAGCAAAATTCGGCACAAGTTCTGGACGATTCAATGAGGGAACACAAGTTACCCAAGTCGCAATACTTCTCGGATAAGGCAAACCTAACTCCCCTAGCCCCCCTTCCCTACAAGGGAATGGGGGAATTTTTCCCCCCTCTCCTTGTAGGAGAGGGGATGTTCGAGAGGTATTGACCAAAGTCGGACTCGACTGCAATTGCCAACGTTGAATCATTTCAAATGCACCCTCCACCAGTGCATCATCAAAATAATTATCTCGATATTTTCCCTGCTTTACTAACTCTCCCCAACCAGCATCACCTAGTAGAGATAACGCCCTCCCTGACTCTGCTTTTAAATTGTCTTTAATTTTTCCAGAAAAACCATAAATTGGCAATGCTTGTGAAGACCACATTTTGCGCGGTTCAATAATTTGGTCGCTGCGACGTAAATACTGAATTGCTTGATTTACAAGTTTAATTTCGGAAGTTTCTGGTAGTAAAGGTTTACCCAAACACACAGCACATTTACCGCAAGCGGTTGGATTTGGATCATCTAATTCTGCCGCGAGAAAAGTCATTAAGCATTGTTGACTTTGCATATATTCCAACATTCGACCTTGTTCTTGGCGGCGGATTTGTGTTAATCTTTCTATTTTATCGGGGTCAGGTTGATAAGATACTGCGGTAGCATACCATTTTGAACCTTGCTTAGTTACAGGTGCGGGAGATTCAAGCGACAGCAGTTTTAAAACTTTATCAATTTGTCCTTTTGAAAGATTGAATTGCTGCTCTAACTGAGTAACCGAAAGACCATTTTCCGCCTGGTTAAGGATGTTTAAAACTTGTTGCGTATGGGCTTCTGGAGGAAATGCTGTCCTGATGAAGTAGTTAGTAATTTCATCATCTTCATCACCGCTGAGAAGAATTCCGTAGGCTTTTTCTACTGCTCTACCTGCTCGTCCTACTTGCTGATAATAGTGTACAACAGAACCAGGGCGTTGATAATGAATGACAAATCCTAAATCTGGTTTATCAAAACCCATTCCTAAAGCTGTAGTTGCTACTAACGCTTTGATTTCGTTTTTGAGAAGTTGCTCTTCTAAGGCAACACGTTCATCACTATCTAAGTCGCTATGATATGCTTTAGCATCAATACTCTGGGTTCTTAACCAATCGGCAACTCGTTCAGCATCTCTAACAGTTAATGTATAAATAATACCACTTCCTGGTAAATTAGGAAGCTGTTGGGCTAACCATGCCATTCGTGCTGCTGGACTAGGGATAGAAATATTTTGTAGATGCAAACTTTTTCTGGTTAAAGTACCTCTTAGTACACGTAGGTTAGATCCCAATTGAGTGATAATATCATTCACCACTCGATTGTTAGCTGTGGCAGTTGTGGCAAGGACTGGGATGTTTTGCGGAAGTGCTTGTAAAACTCTGACAATCCGCCGATAATCAGGGCGAAAATCATGTCCCCAATCGGAAATACAGTGAGCTTCATCAACGACAAATAAGCCTATTTTCTGAGATACTGGTAAAAGAATTTTTTCTCGAAATTCGTCGTTAGCCAGTCTTTCAGGGGAAATGAGTAGGATATCTATAACTCCTGCTAGCAACTGCGTTTGTACAAGTTCCCACTCATCTGTATTGCTGGAGTTAATTGTAGCGGCTTTAACGCCTATGCGGTGCGCTGCGGCAATTTGGTTTCGCATCAGCGCTAGTAGTGGTGAAATCAAAAGAGTAAAACCAGCACCTTGATCTCGGAACAAGCGAGTTGCTAAAAAGTAAACTAGACTTTTACCCCAACCAGTACGTTGAACGACGAGTAGACGCGATCGCTTCTGTACTAACTCTTCAATAGCTTCCCATTGTCCAGCACGAAAGTCAGCTGTGGAGTTATCAAGGCAGTAGCGCAAAAGCAATAACGCCTGTTCGGAAATTTCTGTTGCCATATATACTCAGTGTCTAGTTGTCATTTCTTTTTTATCACTGACAACTAGCACTCGTAATTGATAATTCGTAATTCGTAATTCGTAATTCGTAATTATTACCCCACGCATAAATGCGTTCGCCAGAAAAAAAGATCCTACGTATTAATCTTTCTTCATAAATGAACAAGGTGCATCTTCGCTCAATTACGAATTACGAATTACGAATTAGTAATTATTCGGTTAGTTTACAGCCCAGTATAGGTTAACTTGTAAACAGTACCGCTCTGGTCATCGGAAATTAGGAGATTTCCTTGGAGATCGACAACCATATCCACTGGTCGTCCCCAAACCGTTTGATCAAAGTCATTCAACCAGCCTGTCACTAAATCCACTTGCTGACTAGGTAGCTGAGTCGTTGTGTCCCAAGGGAAATAAATGACTTTGTAACCCGTTTTTTGAGCACGATCCCACGAACCATGTAAAGCCACCACTGCCCCGGAGCGATAGGCGACAGGAAATAAGGTATTTTGCAGGAATTTCACACCCAAAGCCGCAGAATGCGCTTGAATTCCTTTGTTGATCCGATCCAGGCTGTTAAGATTCACATGACCGTCGGCGTTGAACTGCACATCGAGGTCAAATGGCATATTGTCGTAGCCGCTAGAGGTGTCCGGGTTAGGATTGGCAAAGGGCCAGCCATAGTTTCCGCCATCGCGCACATGAGTAAACTCTTCAGGTGGATGATTGTCCACATAGTAGCTCATCACCTGACGGTATTTGCTGTTACTATCATAAAACGGATATGCAATCTCGTCCCGATTGTTGACTACTACCCATAGATCGTTCGTCCCAGGCAGCATGGCAAGCCCCTCGGCATTACGCAGACCGCGAGCGAACAGACGACCATTACTACCGTCGGCGTTGTACTGGTAGATGGAACCCCGAATCGGATTGCTGACCGTATCTTCGAGACAAGCATTGCAGCTAGAGCCGATGGAAACGTAAAGCTTATTGTTGGCATCAAGGGCAATGTTTTTAAGTTCGTGTCCGTAACTACCGTGTAATTCGGGACTGCTGCTGTCGGGGAGGTTGGCAACAACGATTTGGCGGTCGTGGGCACTCTTGTCTCCAAAGTTATAAACAAACCTATTAATCTGGTTCGTCTCCGAGATATAGACATAGGTCGTAGAGCCGATGCTGTGAAATACAATATCATGCGGCTTCCGCAGCCCAGTCACGAAGTCTGTGACGATCGGATCGCCACCAGCCCTATTGCTGACTATCACTACCTTGCCCGAGTTGGGTTGGGAAACCAGTAAATCGCCGTTGGGAGCGATCGCCATAAAGCGTGCGTTTGGAATGCGCGCATAAACAGCTATTTTAAAGCCAACAGGCAAATTAAGTTTACGTTCAACGTCAAACGGCTGCGATCTCATGGAACTGGGAACTTGAACCTGGTTCGGCACATAAGCCCCCTGTACAGTTGCACTCAGCAGCGGCGTCCGCAATGAATTGCTTTGTATGGTTGCACGGCTGACTCTCTTGTGCAAACCCCAGGCATTGGCTACCTCTTGACCGTAGATGTCGGGATTGCCATAGTAGCGATTTGCGTTCAACTTGGCGGCAATTATGGAGTTTTTTGGCACAGCAGCAGCCTGTGTTCTCACTGTCTCGATCCCCATGACAGCAAAACTCAGGGCAACGCCAGCGCTTGCCAATGCTAGTTTTTGCAATATTTGCATGAATTTGAAACCCTAATTTTCTCTCACTAAAAAATAATAGCCGATCGTTTTAAAACTTCAAAGCTATTTAGTGATGAGATTTACACCCGTCTAAAAAGATTAAATTTAGAATATCTAAATATTATGTATTGGTTAAATTTTGTTTAAATTTAGATAAAGTAAATTTTTATCCAATATTGTGGGGTGGGCTTCTAGCCCGCCCAGTTCAAGGACGGGCTAGAAGCCCATCCCACAAGAAATAGTTGGAGATTTTTTTAATTGGAAGTCCCTAAGTCCTAGCAAAGTCATCAAAAAAATTAAGGATAAAGACCGCGATCGCTCAGCGCCAGCGCCACACGACCTACACCTAGCGTATAAGCTGCTAACCGCAGAGGAATTTGCCGGACCTGCGACTGTTGAATCACTTGACGGTAAGCCTGCACCATCAACTGTTCCATTTCCCGATTAACCCGTTCCTCATCCCAAAATACATAGGAAAGACCTTGCACCCACTCCAGATAACTCACCACAACACCGCCCGCATTCGCTAAGATGTCCGGTAGCACCGTCACACCCCGCGCCTCTAACGCCAAGTTTGCTTGAAGAGTCACTGGACCATTAGCCGCCTCTGCGACAATCTGAGCTTGCACCTGATTCACATTCTCCTCAGTAATCTGGTTTTCTAAAGCAGCAGGGATGAGTACATCGCAGGGTAAAGTCAGCAACTGGGCATTACTAATTGGTAATGCTTGCGGGAAACCAACAAGACTCTTATGGTTCTCAGCAACATAAGCTTTCAATGCTGGGATATCTAGACCAACTTCCGAAAAGACTCCCCCAGTGCCTGTTGAGACAGCTATAACTTTGGCTCCCGCTTGGTGCAGCAATAAAGCCGCAGCACTTCCGACATTCCCGAAACCTTGGATCGCCACTCGCGTTCCCACCAAAGACTTGCCGATATCCGCCAGCGCCTCACGCACAATAATCATCACGCCGCGTCCGGTTGCCATTTCCCGTCCCAACGAACCACCAATCGAAAGCGGCTTACCGGTCACAATTCCTGGTACAGCATGACCGACATTCACAGAGTAGGTGTCCATCATCCAAGCCATCTCACGGGCAGAAGTACCCATATCTGGTGCGGGAATATCTACCGCCGGACCAATATCTTTAATCAACTCACTAATGTATCGACGAGTAATCCTCTCCAGCTCACCAACACTATACCGTTTGGGATCTATAGCAATGCCTCCCTTAGCACCACCGTAGGGAATACCTAACAGCGCACATTTCCAGGTCATTAACATTGCCAATGCTGACACCTCCCGCAATGTCACAGCCGGATGGTATCGAATGCCACCCTTGTAAGGACCCAAGATGTCGCAGTGCTGCACTCGATGTCCAGCTAAAACCTGTACTTCACCATCATCCCGTTTCACCGGAATGGAAACCGTGACGACCTTACGTGGGTTGCTGAGGATCTCCAAAATACCTTGATCGAGCCTTAATTCACGAGCCGCTTCCTCTAGGTAGCTACAGGCTTGATCGAATGGGCAGATGTGCGCAGGGGAAGGACTCTCCACTGGCAGCAGGGAAGTTGAAATCATACTATTTTCTCCTAATCGCGGTATCTTTGCGAACCGGATATATATCTAGCGTAGCCTTTTTTTAGAGGAGAATAAAAAAACTGTAAATTTTGTTACAGTTTTTCATACGCTAATATGATTATCACCCTTCTTGAGGGCATGCTTGTTGCAACTCAACGTATTTTTTCAACTGCTCAACCGTGACCGCCCTTCGGTTCGTCAAAAGTCACTCATTCAAAAGTCAAAAGTACAAAAAAGGTACAAGCCCCTAAATTTATTTATGGAAAATGAAAAATATGTATTTCGAGAGGAGTGCAATCAAGTTATACTACGTCCTTATTACAAGCCCAGACCACCACGCATAGCGAATGGCGCTTCGCGATTTATTTATGGGGTTCTTACTTTTGACTTTTGACTTTTGACTTTTGACTCTTGAGAAGCGACTTGACGCTCCCACAACTGGCAATAAAGTATGAAGCATTCCAAAAGACAGGTTGGCGACCGTAATAGTGGTTCAAATGTTCTGAAAACTCTTTGAGGAGCAAACGGGTAGAAATTGTTTTGAGTTCTGCCACAAACTTATTCAACAGCATTTGTGGAGAATAGCTAATCAGCAGGTGAACGTGGTCAAGTTCTGCGTTAAACTCTTTGAGAACGCAACCGGACTTGCAGCAGATTTCCTGAAATATTTCTTTGAGCCGAGTGGATACAGGAAAATTGATGACTTTACGGCGGTATTTGGTCACTAATACTATGTGAGCAGTCAGATAGTATACAGGCTTCATTCGCATAACAAAGTGGTAGATGGTATGTTACTTAGTGATAATGCTAACTTAGTGTTACAAAATTTACGGCATTCGTAAAGAGCTAAAAGTAAGAAACCCATTTTTGCGAGTTGTTTGAGGAGTTGTGTGAGAGTCGCCGCTTGTGTGCTGACATTAATAACAGTCTTAGACAAATTTTGTAGTTTTGAGAGTTTGGTGTTATCGATTTTCTTGCCGACAAATGGAATAGTTGCTAACAGCGGTATATTAGTGTCCAAGATATCGCTTACTTGTTCAGCATTTCTGGAGGCAAATAAGTGAATTGCACTTGCAGTTTGTGTCAAATCTATGGCACTTTTTTACCGGGTATCTATTGCCTCATTATTTTCATGAAACACGATGTTAGAATTACCCAAACCCTTCAAATGTGCTTAGATGAAAAACCCTAAACATATCAATCTTAAAATCGCACCGACGCCAAAAAAATATGATGAAACCGTACTTTTATAGAAGTTGGCAAAAATCATGGCGATCGCACCAATTAACATTAACGCTGACGCCAAAGTAACGAAGCGATAGATTTTGTTGAGTGGCACAGAAAGACTGTCAGATATAAATGACTGCTTCATACGTATTTTGCGCAAGTTTTTTTGATCTTGCATGTATTTTTATTGAGGCTGTAATCTTTGATAGGCAAACATTAGATTTTTTTTCTTATTTAAATTTTATTTATATTGCCACAAAAAAATACCAGTAGCTGTACTGGTATTTTGGTAAAGTTTTCAATAAGCTGGCTATAAAATTTCGCACCAAAACACGAAGATTTGCAGCGGATGACCCACGAACGGATGAGTGATTTGTGGGAATTAAATACAATATATCCGTTACATCCGTTACCTATCCGTTGCCAACTTTGTAACTACATCTACAATTAGTAATTGCAGTGGTAGGTCACCGATCGCAACTTCACCAATTGGCTCGTTAAAGATTCCGTTATAAGTTAGATCAGAAATCGCCAGATAGATTTCCCGTTCAGGATCAACTCTGTTAAGCAATAGTCGATATAACACATACTGTCCGATCGCCTGTTCTAAATCAGCAATTGCGGATCAACCTCGAAATTCTTTAATCTCGATTGCAATTCGGCTCTTTTCACGTTCAGCCCCAATAAACCGTCCCTCAATTCCCAGGTCTACAAACTTGAAGCGATCGCCATACGAAATCACGTAGGGATCGTCTGTGATACTCCATCCATCTTTAATAATGGCTTGTTTGACAATTTGGTGAATGGTATCTCTGGGAGGCATTTTTAGCTATTTGGCACGAACACCTCAGGAGTGAAGTTCCCATGTAAACCGTAAGGAACGTGATGCTTTAGGTGTAAACGGGATATCGCTCCTTTATTAAAATCACTTGCATCCAAAATCACCACATCTGAGCGATGGTGTGTGGAGTCGTAGACCAAAGCCAGCAACCAGCCATCATCTTCCTTTTCAGAACCAGGGCGTGGGACAAAAACTGGCTCACTGACAAAACCACGGGGTGCAGCACTCCAAATTTGTCTTTCTCCCGATTCTAAATCAACTTTCATAAATGCTTGCAACGGAGCATTACCAGTATCTGTATGTGCCGCACCCATATATAAGTAGCGATAAAGGCGTCCCACCTTGTCAGGATGTATGGTGGGAAACTCACAACAGTGACCAATAACCAACTGCTGCTGCACGGTTTTATCCTTAAGGTTAAGATGAAACCGCCACAGATGCCCAGGCTTAAGAGCATCAAAATCAACTTCTCGGAAATCGCTTTCTGGTTTCACCTCTGGAAAAGATTCGTAGCAAATCGAGTCAATAACAATCTCATCCTCCACCTCAAAAGCATTGGCGTGGTGAAAGACAAAACCCGATTTAGTTTCTAAAATCTGTACCTTCCCTTGTTGGGGGTTGCGGGGAATAACTACAATGCGAGTCGGTTGATTTGGCTGAAACTTCACACATTCACCTGCACCACGCATTCCCAAGACAAAAGGTATGGGATTAAAGGCGACTGGATTTTGAAAGAATATACAGTAATTAGGAGTAATTGCAAAATCGTGGATGAAACAGAAACCCGGAATACTATGAGAGTACTTCCGTACTACCTTGCCTGTCAGGTCTAACTCGAAAATAGTAATTCTGGAGGATAATCCCGGCTTAATGGAAAAATTTACTAACCCAGGCGCACCATTATCTTGAGTGCAACTGGGGTCAATACGTGGATGTGCTGCAAAAGCTTCGCCTTCGGACAAAACACCGTTGAAGTGTTCTTTGCCCAAAGTTTCTAACGTGTAAGGGTCGAGACTATGGGGATCAGCCGCTTCCCAAAGCGCTAGCAGTTTACCTCCCCAGTAAATCACGTTGGTGTTGGCAATATTTTTCAGTCTTAAGTCAAAGGCGTTGTTCAGCAAACCACCAGGTTTTTGCGTACCAAAGACGCCGCGATAAAGGATTTTGCCAGCTTGTTGTTCTGACATATAAGCACTGGTGCGGATAAAGCGGTTGCGGAAGTGGGCACGACCATTGGCGAAGGTGATGCGGCTAATCATGCCATCGCCATCAAACGGGTGATGAATACGTTGCCCATTGACATCCAACAACCCTGGACCATTTCTAAACAGGGTACCATGCAGTTCCAGCGGAATTTGTCCTTCTACATCATCAATCCAGTAATCAAACTCTTGCTTTAGGGATTCATATCCTGACTGCCAATCCCCACGAGTGTAGGATTTATCTGGAACTGTAGAGGCGCGTTCGTAAAGTTGAAAACTCTGCATACTAATTGAGATTAGTTGTTGGTTGTTAGTTGTTGGTTGTTAGTTGTTAGTTGTTAGTTGTTAGTTGTTAGTTGTTAGTTGTTAGTTGTTGGTTGTTGGTGAACCAGCGCGAATGACGGCTTTCCCTCCGTAGGCGACTGGTGAACCCGAAGGGTTGTTTTTTGTTAGTTGTTGGTTGTTGGTTGTTGGTTGTTAGTTGTTTTTTTTATTGGTTATTTGTTCGTTGGCGTCAAACATCAAACACCAAACATCAATCTACTAACAACTAACCACTAACAACTAACCACTAACAACTAACCACTAACAACTAACGACTAACAACTAACCACTAATGGTTTTTCTCCATCCTTTGCTGACGCTGGATGTAATGTTGGTGGCTGAGTTTGAGAACCTGCTGCAGGTAGCCAGTTAAGGAATAGCAATGGCAGCAGTCGGCTAAGGTTCGTAATGATGACTAACAGCCAGAGAGCATCAAAGTTAGTTTCGGTAACCCCCAGCCAATGCGTCAGCACTGCCCCCAGTTCTTTGGAAACCACTTGCGCCAAGTTTGTCACGGACATCAACACAGCAAATAATGTCGCTTCCACTCCTGGGGGACAAAGCCTTGCTGCTAGCACCAACACTGGCATATAGGCTATTTGCCCCATCAAGGTGAGAATGAGACTATCACTCAAACTAAACCAGCGGTCATCTATACCCAGAGTCCGGTTTGTGTGAGTAACCAGCACCAGTAGCGACATTCCTAATACTGCTGAGAGGACTGTACTCCAACCAAAAATTACCCGAAAGGGGACTGTTTTGAGGAAACTTTGGAAAATCCAAACACCAACAAGACCAGCGATACTCGTTACCAAATGCACGCGTCCCAAAAATTCTGGTTGAAAGTGTAGTTCGTTCGTAGTGAAGAAGAAAAAGGCTGAGTCAGCGCTTGGCGTAGCTAGGAAGATGAAGAGAAACGCTGTCGGTAGCCAAATTGCTTTTTGGGTAATAGCTTTGCGTAGTTGCTGCAGTTGATGTTTGACTGTGGGGGGATTGCTGCTATTGTTGTTTTCTACTGCTTGGCTTACGGGTGATTCAGCAATCAACCAAGCGACTGCTGAGACAATTAGGGGGAATAAGGCGGTAATCCAAAATACAGTCCGGGTGGTGAAATGCTCTAGCAGCATCCCGCTAAAGTAGGCGCTCATTAAGCCTCCTAAGGCTACAGTACCCCAGCTAAGGGATTGAAGGGAACCTGCTTGAGCAAGAGATTCTCCTCTTGCCCTTTCCACAACTAGCGAGTCAACAATCACGTCACTGACAGCGGTCGAGAGGGCAGTAAGTGCGATCGCCAATGTAGCCCCGATCGCTGTGTGAACTACTGTTGCCAAACTCACCCAGGAAATTGCTCCCAGTATGCCGGATAAAATCAAGTATGGACGCCGTCGATAGCCGAAGATGGGTAAGCCATCGGACATAAAACCAAACAGTGGTTTGATAATCCAAGGTAGAGCGACAATGCCTAATAGCGCTGAAACCTGAGCCGGAGTTAGCCCCAATTCATCTTTAAGGAAAAAGCTGACGGCTAAACGCGCCAACCCCAAAATGCCTTGGACAAAGTAAACCGTAAGGATTGCAATTAACTCGGTACTAGGTTCGTTACCGAAGAGAATTTTTTCTTTTACTGAGTCTTTGACCTTGGACAAGCCAGAGGAGGAAATCAGCATTGATAAACAATTTTTAAGATTTATCGACTTTTATATCATATCCTATCCATTTTTTTTGGTAGGAGTCCAGGAACTTGGCAACGGATGGGGTAACGGATGTAACGGATGATTTGATTGTGGGACGATTAGATCAAACATCCGCATCTGCTCTCACATCCGTTGGGGTAACGGATGTAACGGATGATTTGATTGTGGGACGACTAGATCGAACATCCGCGCTCATCCGCTCTAACATCCGTTGCCAGTCAAGGCTATCACCGCATTTTGCCCCCCAAAACCGAAACTGAAACACAGTACATTCTTAATTGCACTGTGACGCGCCGCCCTCACTAGATTCAAATCAAATTCTGGGTGACGCAATCCCACACAAGGAGGTAATATTTGATGCTTCAAAGCCATGAGAGAAAACGCCACTCCTAAAGCTCCCGATGCTCCTAACGCATGACCTGTAGAGCCTTTTGTTGAACTGACTGCCACTTCATGGGAAAATAACCGCTGTATCACCAGGCTTTCTATACGGTCATTGAGTTGTGTAGCTGTGCCATGAGCATGAATGTAATCAATATCACCTGGTGTTAGGTGGCTGCGCTCTAAACATTGCTTGACAGCAGCGATCGTACTCCTCCCCAGAGGCTGTGGGGAATTGCTATGATATGCGTCCGCTGTCAAACCAAAACCGAGAATTTCACCATACACCTTTGCCTGACGTTGAAGAGCAAACTCTGCTGATTCTAGGACAAACACTGCTGCGCCTTCTCCTAACACAAAACCGGATCTTTGTAAATCAAACGGATAAGCCCCTGTTTTTGCTAAAGCGCCCATTTGCTGAAACCCAGTTATAGTCATGGGTGTAATTGGTGCTTCTATTGCGCCAGCAATCACCTGTTGACATTGCCCGGTTTGCACCAGTAAAGCTGCTTGGGCGATCGCCCAAATTCCAGTCGCACAACCAGCCATCGGTGCCAAAACTACCCCAGATGCACCGATTTGTCGTGCTGCGGCGATCGCATTCATGTGGGGTAAAGTATCCAACCACGAAAGAAGAGGGGGAGTAGGGGAAGATGAGGGAGATAGGGAAGATGAGGGAGTAATTTCTTCCCCTACTCCCCCCACTTCCCCTACTCCTCCTACTCCTCCAATCCGTACAGACATTCCGCTGTCCCGTCTCTTCCCCACTCCTCTTTGCATCTGGCATACCATCTGCTCCCACTCTCTTTGATGACTGCGACTTGATCCAATCACTATTCCACAGGTGGGCATTGGTGGAACTAACTCAGCATCTTTCAAAGCAGAAGCAATAACCAGTTGAGTCAGCATTCTAACTTGTGCTGGTTGAGTCCCAATTAACCCTAGAGGACGTAGTCCCAGTTCGGGAAATGGTTGATGCAATTTGATTCCAGATTTACCTGCTATCAATTCTTTCCAGCTATCCTCTAGGTTTTTGCCTAAGGCTGAGACTAAACCAATACCAGTAACAACAACTTTAACCAATTTTGAATTGCTAATTGCTAATTGCTAATTGCTAATTGCTAATTGTGAGTCCAGGAAAGTGCAGCTTGTTTCCCGTATAGGCGCACTGGCGCAGGAGTAGGCGACTGCACCAAGCTTTATGGCGCTCCCGTTGGGCTAATTGCTAATTGCTAATTGCTGATTGCATTTTAACTATTAGCCATTAACTATTAGCCATTAGCAGGTGGTTGTCCGCCGTTTTTGAGATTTTCTGCGCCTTTGGTTACTTTAGCTGAGTCAATGCGATCGCCTTGCTGAATCTTGTTAACTACATCCATACCTTGGGTAACATTGCCAAACACAGCGTAGCTACCATCTAGGAAACCTAGATCTGCTAATGCAAAGTAAAACTGGGAACTTGCAGAGTCAGGCATTTGCGATCGCGCCATTGCGACTGCACCCAGCTTATGCTGCAATACAGGCGGCTTAGTCACACCAGCCGATTCTAATGTTTTTCCGTAAATCGGCGTATCTGAGCCTTGCGGTTTAATTTCTAATGGTATGTAACGAGCTTTTTTGGTTTTTGGATCGATAAAACTACCTGTTCCCAACCTATCTACTGAAACTTTCGGGTCTTTGCTTTCGGGATCGCCTCCTTGAACCACAAACGGTTGGGGTTGGCGCACAACTCGATGAAAAACTAAGCCATTGTAAACGCCCCGCTGAACTAAATCTACGAAATTGCCAGCGGTGATTGGCGCATCTAAGCCATCTACTTCGATAGTAATCGGTGAGCCTTTTACGGTCATCACCACAGTCGCCTTGCCTTCGAGTCGTGGTAAATCTTTCATTCCAGGAATACTCTCACTTATAGTTTCAGATACAGAGGTCGTCTGTGTGGTTGCTGTGGTTGTCTCGGCAGTTTTATTAGTGCTTGCTTCACTAGCCGAGGTGCTTGTTGTATTAGAAGTTACCTGTTTGCTTGAACAACTCCCTAACATCAACGCACCGACAATCAAAAGAGTAAATAAAAATTGTGGAATTTTTAACCGCATTGCTAGTAACAAACTTAACCAGATTATCCTATCTTCTCACGCAATTTTGGATTGTAGTCATTAATTATTGGTTGATTGTTCCTTAGCACCAAACAAACCAACTCCAGTCGGAGACGCGCAAGGGACGGGTGACGCTCGTGCCTCGTTCGCCCTTGGCGTCTCCCCGAGTGAGAAGATCGCCAGTCACCGTGAGTTGCGGGAAACCCGACAACATGCGCGCAGGCTCACCAACAACTAACAACCCTTCGGGAACGCCTGTCGCCTACGGAGGGAAACCCTCCTGCAGCGCTGGCTCACTAACAACTAACAACTAACAATCCCTTAAAGTCCTTCCAATGTCACTCCTAAAAACCGAGCTAACTCAGCACCCTGAATTTCCAACTCTTTTAAAGATAAGGGTTGACCGATCCGTGTTAAGGGAATATTTCGACGCCCCTTCACGCGCAGGTAGAGTGCGCGACGAGGATTAAGACCCTCTTTCATATCAACTCTGACAGATTGTACATCTTGTGTAGAGCAGTCAATTTGTATTTGACGGTTTTTCCCAGGAAATCCCCATCGGAAAATTTTGACAGTGCCAGTTTCCTGATTAAACTCGTTGTAGCCGCCGCCTACATCCCATAAAATTATCAGCCATAGGTACAAGGCTAGGAGCAAGCCAGCGATCCCATATAACCCCATAACCAAACCTTGAGGTACGAATACCAGTTGAGTTGGGTTGCTCACTAGGAGTAAATTAATTTTCAGGTAACTGGAAATTCCAGCGAGCAAGAAGCCCGTGGCTCCCATGGAAACGATAGTTGCCCACCAGTAGTTGCTGAATCGGCGAGAGCCGAGAACTTCCTGATGCAGCAAGCGTGAAGGGAGGCGATCGCCGTTAGGCGACTCGCCTTTGTTAATGGTTGTTGATGTCGTCATTCTTGGCGCGTGCAATATTCCCCACGATCAAGTTTGCCATAAGAAGAGACGTTCCGGCGGAACGTCTGTACTTCCGTGGGAGTAGGGGAGAAATTATGATACTCTCTGTTGCCGCCTGCTCCCCTGCTCCTCTTGCTGACCGCTTCCTCTCCACTCGCTTTTTTTTAAGATTTATGAGAAAACTTGTGTCAGTTTGTTAAAATTCTGATATTTATAATAATTATAGGTTCATGTGGATTGAGTACAAACGCCCACCAATGTGATAAATTAAGAATCGTTAAGTTACAAAAGTTGCAAACAAATCTTACCTTGTATAAAGGTGGAGATTAATTTGCCGACATTGAGACGCAGTTGTACAATCTTAATTAAGTACCGTGTTGCCTCTAAGAATTAACGCACTTAGTAGCAAGTTGTAAAGACTAGGCACATCAGAATGTAAGACCTTAAGTAGACAACCGCTTATAGGCAGTCTGAGTCTAACAATACTACTCATTCTAGGTGTACGAGTGTCAACAGCAAGTGAAAACGGTATGGCACTTATATTGAGAAGAGCCAGCTAAATAGAAGGCAAATTCTCATAAAATCAGCAGCCAAAAAGCAGCTGAAAGTGTCGAAAATAAACGTTAATACGTCAAAAACGTTGCAATTTTAGTAAAAAAGAGGATTTTAGTCCGATGACCATCGCAGTTGGACGCGCCCCCAGTAGCAGAGGGTGGTTTGACGCTCTCGATGACTGGCTGAAGCGCGATCGCTTTGTATTCGTAGGTTGGTCAGGGATCTTACTGTTTCCCTGTGCCTTTCTAGCATTAGGCGGTTGGCTGACCGGGACTACCTTCGTCACATCTTGGTATACTCACGGATTAGCCTCCTCCTACCTCGAAGGCTGTAACTTCCTCACAGTGGCAGTATCCACTCCTGCCAACAGTATGGGACATTCCCTGTTGCTGTTGTGGGGACCTGAAGCACAAGGGGACTTGACCCGTTGGTTTCAAATCGGTGGGTTGTGGCCATTCGTGGCGTTGCATGGAGCATTTGGTTTGATTGGCTTCATGTTGCGACAATTTGAAATTTCCCGATTGGTAGGGATTCGCCCCTACAACGCGATCGCTTTCTCGGGTCCCATCGCGGTCTTCGTCAGTGTGTTCTTGATGTACCCCTTGGGACAGTCTTCGTGGTTCTTTGCTCCCAGCTTCGGTGTCGCGGCAATTTTCCGCTTCCTGCTGTTTTTGCAAGGCTTCCACAACTGGACACTCAACCCCTTCCACATGATGGGAGTCGCAGGTATTCTCGGTGGTGCGCTGCTGTGTGCAATTCACGGTGCGACAGTCGAGAACACTTTGTTTGAAGATGGTGAAGGTTCTAATACCTTCCGCGCCTTCAATCCCACCCAAGCGGAAGAAACCTACTCCATGGTGACGGCAAACCGTTTCTGGTCACAGATTTTTGGGATTGCCTTCTCCAACAAGCGCTGGTTACACTTCTTCATGTTGTTCGTGCCCGTCACTGGTTTGTGGATGAGCGCGGTTGGCATTGTCGGATTAGCACTGAACCTGCGGGCTTACGACTTCGTGTCGCAAGAATTGCGGGCGGCAGAAGACCCAGAGTTTGAAACTTTCTATACAAAGAACATTTTGCTGAACGAGGGTATCCGTGCTTGGATGGCTCCTCAAGATCAGCCTCACGAACAATTTGTATTCCCCGAAGAGGTACTACCGCGTGGTAACGCTCTCTAATAGATCTATTGCTTTGGGTGGTCGTGACCAAGAATCCACCGGTTTCGCCTGGTGGGCTGGTAACGCTCGTCTCATCAACCTTTCTGGTAAACTACTGGGTGCTCACGTTGCCCATGCTGGTTTGATTGTATTCTGGGCTGGAGCGATGACCTTGTTTGAAGTCGCTCACTTCATTCCCGAAAAGCCCATGTACGAGCAGGGCTTAATCCTGCTACCTCACCTCGCTAGCCAAGGATGGGGCGTTGGTGCTGGTGGTGAAGTTATTGACACCTTCCCCTACTTTGTTGTCGGTGTACTGCACCTAATTTCCTCAGCAGTGCTAGGTTTTGGCGGTATTTATCATGCCGTCCGTGGTCCAGAAACTTTAGAAGAGTACTCCGCCTTCTTTGGTTACGACTGGAAAGACAAGAACAAGATGACCACCATTATCGGTTTCCACCTGATCATCTTGGGATGTGGTGCGCTGCTATTGGTGCTAAAGGCAATGTTCTTTGGCGGTCTGTACGACACCTGGGCACCAGGCGGTGGTGATGTTCGTGTCATTAGCAACCCAACACTCAACCCAGCAGTCATCTTTGGTTACTTGCTGAAAGCTCCCTTCGGTGGCGAAGGTTGGATCATCAGCGTCAACAACTTGGAAGATGTCGTTGGCGGTCACATTTGGGTGGCGTTGATTTGCATTGGTGGCGGTATTTTCCACATCCTCACCAAGCCTTTTGGTTGGGCACGTCGCGCCTTCATCTGGTCTGGTGAAGCTTACCTGTCTTACAGCATAGGCGCTGTATCCCTGATGGCATTCATCGCCTCCATCTATGTGTGGTTCAATAACACCGTTTACCCCAGCGAATTCTACGGTCCTACTGGTCCGGAAGCATCTCAGGCTCAAGCTTTAACTTTCTTGATCCGTGACCAACGCTTGGGTGCTAACGTCGGTTCTGCCCAAGGTCCAACGGGCTTAGGTAAATACCTGATGCGCTCTCCCACTGGTGAAATCATCTTCGGTGGTGAAACCATGCGCTTCTGGGATTTCCAAGGTCCTTGGCTGGAGCCTTTACGTGGTCCTAACGGTCTTGATTTGGACAAAATCAAGAACGATATTCAGCCTTGGCAAGCTCGTCGTGCCGCTGAATACATGACTCACGCTCCTCTGGGTTCTCTTAACTCTGTAGGTGGTGTGGCGACTGAGATTAACTCCTTTAACTACGTATCTCCCCGTGCGTGGTTGGCAACTTCTCACTACGTGTTAGGTTTCTTCTTCCTCATTGGTCACCTGTGGCACGCTGGTCGCGCCCGCGCTGCTGTTGGTGGTTTCGAGAAAGGTATCAACCGTGAAACTGAGCCAGTGTTGTTCATGAAAGAACTCGACTAGGTTTCTAAGTTTCTTTCTTCACTGATAATTAATTAGTTGAGAGTCTCCTGTGTAAAAGCAGGAGCTTTTTTTATTTTGGATTTTGAACCGCAGATGGACGCAGATGGACAAGGCAGTGCGTTGCGGGGGTTTCCCCCGTTGAAGCAACTGCAGCGCGGATATTTGTTTGTTCTGTGGGTAAGCCGTCAGTTAAACTTTAATGTATATAAGGTGCATAAAGTCATCGCCATCATCGCTGCTCAAAAACTACGCTTTGTATGAGAGTTTAGGTAATATGGACAACTCTTATTTTCTAGACGCCTTGCAATGGACAGATGAAGCCAAGGAAAAGTTGAAGAATATTCCCTTCTTTGTCCGCCCCCAAGCAAAAGCTCGAATTGAGCAACTGGCGAGTCTTGCAGAACAAGAAATTGTGACAGCAGAGTTAGTTGAGCAAGCTAGGGTTGAGTTTGGACAGTGATCCGATTTTGGAGCTATGGATTGATCCACGGGAAATTTCCCGTTTCTATCAATATAAAGTAGAGTGCGCCAGAACGAGAGTACGGCACCAATTCCAACTGTTATCTTGCAGGTACAAGGAGGTCATTTTCATGATGATCGCCAGTAACCGCGCTATCCGTGACAGGTTAAAGTTATGACGCATTTGTCAATATACCTATTGGCTGAAAGTAATGCGAGAAACCGTGATAAAAACATCATTTTTCGGTTAACGATTGCCCTAAAGAGGCAGCCCTTTCCCCACCCCTCTGCTTATGATAATGATTATTATTCTGGTAGGGGTTGAACCGCTATATTGCAGGTCGCAACATTTAAACATCGCTTCTTCCCTTTGACCCCACTTTCAATTACCAGTTCACTTAACGAGTAAAATCGCAAAGATGCTTGTTGCTTTCACTAACATCGGGGTTTGTCTTGAGATAGTCGCTCACTTGATTACAACCGCGCCACAGTAAATCGTCTAAATCGAAATTCAATAGAATTAACTCTTTTCCACTATTAGTATTAAAGTTTATAATCAAAGCTTTGCCGTCATGACTGAAAATGGCTTTAGAAAAAGAAGAAAAAGAAAAATCAGTATCGTCGTAAGTTTCGATTTCTATACCTAAAGAGATATTCCACAGTTTCAACTTGTTATCACCTTGAGTAATAATTGTCTTGCCGTCAGGACTGAAACTGACGCTAGTAACTTTATCGGAATGTGCCTTAAGATTAAGAATGTCCCTGCCTGTCGCGATATTCCGCAGTTTCACCGTACCGTCACGATTAGCAAAAGCGATTATCTTGCTGTCGGGGCTAAAACTGATGTCATTAACCAAATTAAAATTCTCCTTAACGGTCTTGATTTCTCTGCCTGTCTTGACATCCCACAATTCTACCGTTCTGTCTTTGTCTTTAACTAAATCAGAACTCAAAGCAGCAATCAGCTTGCCATCAGGACTGAAAATAACATTCTTTGACCAATCCGAATGCCCTTTGAAGGATTTGAGCTGTTTAGCAGTTGTAATATCCCACAATACAATACCTTCAGGTGTTGCCGCAGCAATCATCTTGCCGTCTTTACTAAAGCTGGTACTAGCTGCAACGGGGAAACTCACTTTGAGAGTTTTGGTTTCTCTGCCCGTTGAAATATCCCGCCATCTTACGATGCCGTCCCAGTTTACAGTAACAATCTTCTTGCCATCATCGCTGAAACTGAAATCACCAACCTTTAATCTTTGTGAGTTGAAGAAGTTGATCTCTCTGCCTGTCGAGGCTTCCCAAAATTCCCCTGTACCATCAAAATTTTTAGCAAAAATGTTTTTACCGCCTTTACCGACAAAGCTTACCCTAATAATCTTGTGAGAATATCCTGTTAGGAGCTTGAGTTCCTTACCACTAAAGATATCCCACAGTCTCACCTTATCGTCAGCACCAGCAGTAGCAATCTTCTTGCCGTCAGGACTGAAGCTGACGCTAGTCATCTCGCCTGAATGACTTTCAAGAGTCTTGAGTTCCCTAGCACTAGAAACATCCCATAGCCTCACTGTGCCATCAGCACTAGCGGTAGCAATTGTCTTGGCATCAGGGCTGAGATTGACATCATTTACCCAGTTTGAATGCCCTTTGAGAGTCTTGATGTCTCTGCCATTAATGCTATCTTGCAAAGTTACTGTACCGTCAGCACTGGCAGAAGCAATCATTTGGCTGTTAAGAGTGAACATGATGTTATTAACATCTTTTCGGAAATTATGCTCTCTAGGGATATTGAGTACTATACCCGTCGTAACATCCCATAGTTTTGCTGTGCCGTCAACATACGTAACACCAAAGATCTTGCTGTCAGGGCTAAAGCGGATGCTGTTAACCGAACCTAACAGATCCCCTTGGATCAGAGTTCTGATTTCTCTACCTGTCGAAACATCCCATAAATTCACCGAGCCTTTAGTAACAATGCCAGGGTCAGCCGTACGAGTGTCGGCATTACTAGAAGCAAGCGTCTTGCCGTCAGGGCTGAAGCTAACATCTAAAGCCTCTAAATGTCCTTGGAGGATTTTGAGTGTTTTACCAGTCGCAATATCCCATATTCTTACTGTATTATCAGAACTGGCAGAGGCAAGTGTTTTGCCATCGGGGCTGAAGCTGATATTATTAACTCCGGCTAAGTGGCCTTGGAGAGTCTGAAGTTCCCTTCCTGTTGAAACATCCCACAGTCTCACATAGCCTTTACCGTTTAAAGCTGATGTATTGCTGTTAGGAGCGAGTTTGACTCTAGAGTTATCAGTGGTAGCAATAGTCTTGCCATCGGGGCTGAAAGTAGGATGACCACCAGAGAGACTTTTAAGTTCTCTACCAGCAGTGATATCCCACAGTTTTGTTTTGTCATTGTAACCGTAAACAAAAGCGATCGCCTTACTATTTGGACTGAATTGGAAACCATAATTACGCAATTCAAAGGTAAAAGTTTTAAGTTCTGTACCAGTAAACACATCCCAAAGTGTTAGTCTATTTATAGAACTTTCAGCAATAGTCTTCCCATCGGGGCTAAAACTGACACTTTCAACTTCACCAGAATGGCTTTTAAGGGTCTTAAGTTCTCTGCCACTTGTAACATCCCATACGATTACTGTACCGTCGAGATTCCCAGCAACAATAGTCTTACCGTCAGGACTAAAGCTGATGGAACTCACTTCACTTAAATGCCCTTTAAAGGTCTTGATTTCTTCACCAGTAGTGCGGTCCCACAGTTTTACATCACTCATACTACCAGAAGCAATGGTCTTGCCATCGGGGCTGAAGCGGACATCCGCCACCCAGCCTAAATCACCTTTTAGGGTTTTGAGTTTTTTGTGAGTAGTGTAATTCAATTGCATTACTGTACTGTCATACCCTCTAACACAAGTGATGATCTTGCTATTAAGATCATTTAAGTATAGAAAGAAAGAGTTTTTAAGAGAACTGGTACATTGAGAATAGCCAATTTTTTCTACCTCTATAGCAGATCCATATATTACCTTTTGTAATGCAGCTAAAACTTCAATGCTGGTACTCCCTTCTACATCCTTTGCTCGTTGCAGTTCTCTTCCTGCTTTAATAGCTGTCATCAAAACATTCTTTTGTTGCTTTAATAAATCGTTCTGTCGCTTTTTGAATTCATCTTGCTGTTCCTTTGACAGAGGTTGATGCGTGTCTTTTGACTGGCGCTTCAAATCGCTTTCATAGTATTTCAAATCCTTTTCACTCAGTTTATTCAAAGCAAAAAGTGCTTTTGATGAGGAAGCAAGAGCGCGGAGTCGAGCATCAGTCTCGGCTACATTTGCACGCCACCAACCTACTCCAGCGATCCCAGCCAAAAACAATGCTCCCACCAAACCACCAGTAAGCCCTGCAATTACTCTTTGTCTTTGGCGCTGTTGCTGTTTGCGCTCTCTTTCCTGCAATGCCAAACTAGTTTGAATGTATTCCTGCTCTGCTGTCAACTCTTCTGGGCGCTTTTGTAACCATTCTTCAGCATCAGCCAGAGGTTTACCGCGCAACAAAGCTGTCTCATCCCTACCAGTAGCAGCCCACTGCTGCATTGCTACCCGCAGTCTTTCTTGCCAAGTCCGAAAGCTACGGTCTGTTTGCATCCATTGTCGCAGTTTATCCCAATTACGAATCAGTGCTTCGTGGACAACTTCTACTGTCTCTTGATCTGCACTATTGCGGGTTGTAACAACTAATCGTGCATTAGCTATTTCTGTAACTAATGCCCAGCTTGCTTCACCTAATTCCGCTTTTGTCGCCAACCTTAGCGTATCTTCTGTTCCCTCACCCGGACGCACCAATTGGATAAAAATCCGCCGCACCTGTTCTTGCTCGGTCGCACTCAGCTTGTCATAAATTTCATCTGCATAGCGGGCTAGAGCGCCTTGCACATTACCAATCGCATCATAAACTGTATGAGTTATTTGTTTACCCGTTCGCTGTTGCCACAACAGCGTCAAGGCAAACTCCAGCATCGGTAAATTTCCCGGCTTATCCTCTACATCATCTAAGATGCGTTCCACTAGTCCCGCTTCAAAGGTTATCCCCACTTTTTCAGCAGGCTTTACTATCACCTGTGAAAGTTCGGAGTGGTTCATCGACCTGATTTTGATATCAGTATTCTGCAACACATCTCCAAAAGGAGGATAGGATAAAGCATTTCCCAAGAAATCTGCCCGCATTGTTGTAACTAGCACAGGAGGAGATTGGAAACCAGAAGAAGATTGAAAGCCAGCTAATAACGTATCTAAGAAACTACGACGGGTTTTTTCATCGTTGCATAGAGTGTAAAGTTCTTCAAATTGGTCTGCAATTAACAGCACCCGATGATTGGGATGCTGACGTTGAATATGGGAAAATATATCAGGAAGTGTAACCTTGTAATCGTGAAAATACCTAGTTAAGGCTCGTGCTTGGGCTATCTGCACGGTAGCATCACCAGATGTGTACAGAGGAACTAGGGACTCAGCCAAAGCATGAAAGGGGTCTGAACCAGGGCGAAAGTGAGTAAACAGCCAGCCACCTTCTTGTTGTAACTTTGGTACCAATCCCGCCAACACCACTGAAGATTTACCGCTTCCCGATGCACCTAGTACAGGAATAAAGTTACGCTTTACAGTCGCTTGAATCAGTTCTTCGATAAAGACATCGCGTCCGAAGAAAAATTCGGCATCGTTGGGACCAAAGTGAAATAAACCTCGATAAGGACATGGAAGATCATCATCAGCATTAATTTCAGCCAATGTAACAGGTGCTACCTTAATATCTTCGCGGTAATAGTAGTTGGTGATAGTGATAACTTTACCATTCCCGGTAGTAATGGCGCTATTGTCTACACCCTGTTCAATCGTGATGTTGCGCTCAAAGCTAGTTTGCTCACTGTTATTCATGGATTCTGTCTCAAAATCAATGTCTCAGCATCAAGTTGTCAAACCAACAGTATTAAGTAGCTTGTACCAGTCCTCTCCAAGCCAAGCCGTTGCTTTGATAAGGTGGAGTTTAAGTTTTTCAACTACATAGGCAAATCCCTCTGCTTTCTTGGCATAGTCAAGCGCTCGGTCTAATGCCTTACCTGATATCTTGCACCATTCTCAACAAGACTAAAAAAACCGGGTTTGTCAACCAGATATCAAGGGTTTGACCATTACTCATTCTCAAGAAACCCGGTTTTTCACCCAGGTGCAAGATGTAAGTTACCCACTTCGTTTTTATCTGGCTGTAGCTTGTTTACCTCTTCTTGGGCATCAGCAAGGGCGTTGTCAATTTTGCGACGGTCAGAAGTTTCCAATTTTGCCAGTATTATATGCAAGGCATCCAATTCTGCTCGAATGTCAACACTTTCTGGTACAGGTAAACTTACTGGTTGAAATTGCACGTTGGCAACGTTGCGATCGCCTGTTTGAATGGCGCTGCCAGTAACATTACCCCCAATAGAAACAGAACGATTTTGTCCAACTTTGTTCTCGTTGTGCCAAGAAGAATCCCTAGCAGGAGATGCCAGCGATACTGCATCCTCAGTATTTAGTTTAAGTTCTGTTTTAAAACGACCCGGTCTAGCTTTGATTACTGGAGTTTCTGACTCTGGAATTCCTTGTAAGTCAATCAATGCACAGCCAAATTCAAAACAATCGGAGTAGGATCTGTTAGCACCAAGCGCATCGTAGAATCCAACAGCAAATTTAATTGCCGCTCGATCACCTATCGTCTGATTCATACCAATTACATAGTCTATATGTTGGTGAATCGCTAAAGCTTGAGCCTCACTATAGCAGGCGTTAAGTAAGACACATTCAATTTGTCTTTGAAACAATCCAAATAATCTTGCTAGGGATTCTGTACTCACTAACTGCATTTGCCCAGAATTGTTCTCCAAAACTAAGCCATGATTTCCAGTACCATGTCCAGAAAAGTGAACAATCGTCGGTTGATGGTCTAACAACGCCCGGTGTAAGTCGTCAACTCTTAGTGCTAACTCAGTCACAATTTCATACTCAGAACGATTTTTGGCTTGTCTGAGTGCGGTCTGAATTTCCCGTACCTCTTCGTCCAAACGCAGTTTGTCTGTGTTTTTAGGGTTTGCTGATAAAATTAAAATTTTTTTCACAAAGTTTGAGCAACAAATTTTTGCAGTATCTGTGTAGCTACATTGCTCTCAAAATGTTCTCCTGTCTACAACAACTTTTTGCAACAAAATTTAACTAAATTCCACGGAATTCCCCGTCTCCCCGCCGGCGGGGATGGATAGTGGGAAAAAGTGAGACAGCACAGCAGCTTGCTGCTAGGGCAATAGCAGCCGATTGAACAGGCTGGTTAAAATAGAATCCCCGACTTAAGAAGTCGGGGTTGTTCAATAATCAATTATTATCACTACGATCGCGCTCCGCTTGTGAAAAATCTGGGCTGCCTCTAATGGGCAATCGTTAACTGAAAAATGATGTTTTTCTCACGGTTTTCGCATTATTTTCAGCCAATAGGTATATTGACCAATGCGTCATAACTTTAACCTGTCACGGATGGGGCTAGGGGGATCGAGAGGGACTAAATACTACTAACTGAACTGTATTGAGGCTAATCCTCTCAGCAAACAGTTACTGACCCCACCATTCTAAGGTAATCTCCAGATTAGCTGTACTAGAACTTTTCGCCAGTACATCTGTAAGTTTGCCAGAGTCAACGCCAATATCTATACCAAAATTCACGTTGGCTTTATCTGGCTTAATCTTGCGTAACGTTTCGGCAATTTCCTTGGAAAGTGATTCAATAGCAGCGCTTACTTCTTGAAAAGGTCGGCTTAGAAAACTTATTTCGCGATCGCCACTATAAGTGTTACTGACGACAATCATAATCTACCTAGTTCCCGCAGTGTTTTTCAGCTTAGGCGATCGCTACGTGTCTGCTCACCAACAACCTCTAAAATATAACTACTCTTGTCCAAACTGCTGTAACAACTCCTCACGAGAAAGAGTCACAAGTACTCTAGTTAACTCCTGTGGTGGCAACTCCAATAAAGGCGCGATCGCCCTAGACAATGGTTCATCAACTTCGCCAAATCGAACTTTCAGCAGGTTTTCAATAAATTCAAGCCTACCTTCAAGCCTACCTTCAAGCCTACCTTCAAGCCTACCTTGCTCTAAAGTATCTTCCCGCCAACGTAGATAAGCTGGTGATAAGTTCATAAGTAACTCCCTGTCTTCTTCACTTAAATTTTGACTCATTTGTAGGTTGATGCGCCAGTTGGACAAAATCTCCAAAATGCTACTCCGAAACCGGTGATTCTGTGGAAGTGCATTCACTTCATCGACTGCTTGACGTTGAGTTGAACCGCGTCCCAAAACCCTCAACCATAGAGTTGATTCATCTAATGGCAGTTGGTTGATAGCGACAAAAGCTGTTCTCAAGGCTTTTGGCAAAAAGTAAATGCCTTGACACCAGTGTCCTTTTTCATCCAATTTCGCGCCAAAGTCGCTGATTAAAGTTGGGGAAAAAGACTGGGATAAAATCCACAGGCGAGGGAGATCGTCTTCTGAGAGGGAATTTGCCTCGCGTCTAGCTTGGCGCTGAAATTCGCTATGTAGGGAGAACAGTTTTAGCAGACAGTCGCGGACTTCCTTTGAGGATGGTGAATTTCTAAAAGGCTCAAATTGACAGGGTTTTTCTGCCATTTCCGCCAGTAATCCCAAAACTTGCGGTTCAAGGGCGGTTGGTTGGAATTTTGGCACAAACCAGATATCAACTTGCCGTACTTCTGGTGTTACTTCGCGGGTAATTTGTACTTCGCCCAAAGGTGCTAATAATTCAGCAAGAAACTGCTTGGCGAATTGATCGTGAGGGGTTCGGGTCATTCTACGGACCCCACCATTCTAAGGTGATCTCCAGATTAGCTGTACTAGAACCTTTCGCCAGTACAGCTGTAAGTTTGCCAGAGTCAACGCCAATATCTATACCAAATTTCACGGTCGCTTTATCTGGCTTAACCTTCCGCAACGATTCGGCAATTTCCTTGGAAAGTGATTCAATAGCAACGGTTACTTCTTGAAAAGGTCGGGTTTGAAAATTTATTTTGCGATCGCCAATCGATGTAGCTTCAACTCTGACAGGAGTACCATCAGCAAGTTCTACTGTAATCATTTTGGTTTGGAGTTCCATGTTTATTTGAGTGGATTACGCTGTTTTTATAGCATGTAAGTATAAATACTTCCTACGATCCAAAACTGACTCCGCCCTGAAGCTGCGTGTCAGCATACTCAATGATGTCAATCAGGCTAACCCCCTCCGACGTTCATCGCCGCTAAAACAGCCTTCTGGCTTACATCTTTGTAAACTGTATCTAAATACTTCATTACCACATCAGCAGCAGTTACAGTTGAGCTTGTTTCCTCAACATTTGCTAAGGGAATAGACCCCAATATATCTAAAATTGTTTCGCTACTTGCTGGTGCAATCACCACCAAAGAAGACTCTAGTGGTTCATTATATTGCCAAAAAGAGTCAATTTTTACAGAGTGTTGATTGTGAGGAATTAACTCTTGAACATCAGGTTGTAAAGACGTTGCATCCGAAAATTCTACATTTTTAGCACCACGTAACTTACGTAAATCGCTGATAATTTGCTCTTTGGTGCGTCCTCGCAATTGAAATAGTACAAACGGGTCTTCACTAAAGCGATCGCCCAACTGATAGTAAACCGCACCAACATGTTTGCAGGGATTAGCCTGATCGGGACAAGAACAATTGCTGTGGACGTCAGACAGTGTAAAAGGAAATAGCGACAAACCATTGTTCGTGAACACGTCTTCTATATTCTGCGGCATTTCCCCTGCTAATAGTTTAGCGGCAAAAATTGCTCGTTCTGACATCGTTTCAATCACATAACCCCACTGTTCATCACTAAAGGGGTCAAGTGAAAGGAAAACTTGATAAGGTTCTGCTTCGCTACCTTGCACCTTAGCCAGTACCTTTGCACCTTTAAACTCAATGCTGAGGACATTCCCTTGACGGGCATAATTTCTAGCACGTTCCAAACGTTTTTTAAAACGATAGGAATCTAACAAATCAAGCCAACGTTGTGACCACCATTCTCGACTTGCCTGAAGGGTATAATTTTCCATGTTGTTGGTTGTTAATTGTTGGTTGTTGATTGTTGATTGTTGATTGTTCTATTAACAATTAACAATCAACAATTAACCATCTACATCTTCTTCAATTACTGCATTGCGGTCAAGTATTAGTAAATTGCGGAGTTGATCTGAGTCTAGTTCAGTTAGCCACTCTTCACCTGCACCTACGACTTGTTCAGCTAGTTGTTTTTTACTTTCAATCATGTCATTAATTTTCTCTTCTAAAGTGCCTGTACAGACAAATTTATGCACTTGTACGTTGCGGGTTTGACCAATACGAAATACTCTATCTGTTGCCTGATTTTCTACTGCTGGGTTCCACCATCTATCAAAGTGAAAAACATGATTTGCCCGTGTTAAATTGAGTCCGACACCACCAGCTTTTAGTGACAAAATCATGATCGGAGGTCCTTGGGGGTCGTGTTGGAAACGGTCAATCATTTCCTCACGTTGTTTTTTACTAGTACTGCCATAGAAAAACAACGTTTCTCGCCCCAACTGTTTTTCTAAATATGGTTTTAGTAACTTACCCCACTCAGCAAATTGGGTGAAAATTAAAGCGCGATCGCCTTCCGCTAAAGCTATCTCCAACATTTCCTGCAGGCGTTGGAGTTTACCAGAATGGTATGAGTCCAAGGAGTCTTGCTTTAAATACTGTACTGGGTGATTGCAAATTTGTTTTAACTTGACCAGTAAAGCTAAAATCATTCCCCGGCGTTGCAATCCTTCGGATCGATCAATTTCAGATAGAGACGCTTCTACCACTTGTTGATAAAGTTTTGCTTGTTCAGCACTCAAACCGCAAAACACTGTCATCTCCTGTTTTTCTGGCAAATCTTGAATAATTTCGCGGTCGGTTTTTAAGCGTCGGAGAATAAAGGGTTGCACTAATGAACGCAACTGACTTAACGAAGCAGCATCTCCATACTTTTCTATTGGCATGGCAAACCGCCGCTGAAAAAATTGCCGATTTCCCAAATATCCCGGATTGAGAAAATCTAAAATTGACCAAAGTTCTTGCAGTCTATTTTCTACAGGCGTTCCCGTTAAGGCAATGCGAAATGTAGATTCTAACTGCCGTACTGCCTGTGACTGCTTGCTCTCGTGATTTTTGACATTCTGCGCTTCATCCAAAACGATCATTTGCCAAGAAACGTTTTGCAATGACTTTAAATCTCGCTGAATCAGTGAGTAACTCGTAATCATTAAATCGTGCTTTTTAGCTACTTCCTCGAACGCTTTACCTTTAGGGCGTTTGTCACCGTGATATTGCACCACTTTCAAGGTGGGAGCAAATTTCTTGACTTCCCGTTCCCAGTTTCCTAACACTGAAGTTGGGCAAACAAGCAGTGTTGGGTTTTCTAGAGATGACTGCTCTTTTAAATGTAGGAGAAAGGCGATGAATTCGATCGTTTTGCCCAGTCCCATATCGTCTGCCAGACACGCGCCCAAGCCCCAACGTTCCAAAAAGGCAAGCCAAGCAACTCCTCTTTCTTGATAAGGTCGCAGCGTTCCTTGGAAACTTGCTGGTGCTTTTAAAGGAGCGATCGCCTGATTATCGGAGAGTGTATTAATTAACTCCTGCAATGCCCCAGACGCCTCAAAACTGACCACTGGTAATTTTTCAATCGTCTGGGTGTCGCCCTTACTAAGGCGCAAAGCATCTTCTAAGGAAAGCGCCATTTGCTCTTTACGAGAAGCAAAAAAGGCAAGTGCAGTCTTAATATCTTGGGGGCGTAATTCCACCCACTCGCCGTTAATTTCCACCAGTGGACTATTTAACGCCACAAGTCTGTCAAACTCTGCCTTAGAAAGAGTTTGCCCACCAATTGCTAATTCCCACTGAAAATTTAACAGGCTTTGCAAACCTAAGCTAACCTGCTTTTTCTTTGATGTTTGGGCAGTGATTTTCAAACCCAAACGGTTTGCCCATCCCTCACGGTTCGCTAAACTGTCCGGCAAAACCACTCCCAACCCACTATCTTCAAACCGCCACGCCACGGACTTGATAAACTCATAAGCTTGCAATGGATTGAGGTGACTTTCTTGGGGATATGGGGTTTCTAAGCTGGGTACAATTGGTGGATACAATCGCGAAGCCAACCCCAAACCCCGCAAAAACATTTCTTGGGGCTGTTCAACTGTTCGGTTTTGATCAACAAATCTCTCCACTGGGTGGTTCCAAATCGTTGCGGCATCCACCAAAAACTCTGGATCGTTAGTCGCTTGCAGGAAATATGCCAAAGTCCAATCTGTCTTTCCTGACTCTGGAGGACGCAACTGAAAACAGGTACGAAAGAGGCTGATCGTAGCTAGTTCATACTGCAACGGCATAGTCCAAGCCTTCAGCGCCGCCTCTAGTCGTTCCACCTCAAACGGATCGGCATTGATTGTGTTATTGCGGTTTTCACTGGCATCTGTTCTAGGTGAATCTTGATCGGGGACTGAAATAGATGCAGATGTTAAAGAATGCAACCACTGCCGCACCGCAGATGGTAACGCCATCACCCTTGTTTCTCCTAAAAGCTGGGAACCCACCATTGTTCGTACTTGGGCATCGATCGTACTGTTGAGAAATCCCAGCAGCAATTCTTGGGGTTCAAGTGGCAAATCTATATGAAGAGGGGAGTGGGGAGTAGGGAGTAGGGAGTAGGGAGTAGGAGATTCCCCATTCCCCACTCCCCATTCCCCATTCCCCACTCCCCACTCCCCATTCCCCACTCCCCATTCATACATTCGGCAAGCCAGTGGCATCAACTGGGAAAATTTTTCCAAGCGAGTTCCGTCTAAGGCGCTGTCTAGAAGTGCTTGCCACTTGGCGGCGACGGAATTATCTGGTTGCCGTTGCAGTATGGGCAAAAACTTATACCGCGAAATTAAATCCAAACTCCAACGGGCAACCTGCGCCCAAAAGCGTAAATCTCCTCCCAAAAAGGCATCCTCCCCGTTGGTAACACCTAGAGGTAGAGAAGTCAGAAACTTGATGGCTTCCGGGGGGTTGAGACAGAAACCCTCAATTTGCCATGGTTGTAGGTATTGCGGGGATTCTGTTTGTGTTGACGCGAAAAGGAGCGTCTCTACAGTGGCAGAATGCACTGGAGAGATGGATACTTTCCCATCCTGACTACAGGAGTGGAAATACGTTGGTACGGCAGTTTGTCTTGACGTTGCATTCAACCTCAAGACAAACTGTCGTACCGAACTGACACAAGTCATTTGATGCAAACGTAACCACTCTAATAATTCCACTGGTGTCATTGCCAATGGATGTAGGGGCACATCTGCTGATACACTCAACAGAGCATTCGCGCCCATTCGCCAAGTTTCTCCCCAAATAAATAAACAACCGCCCTGATTTTTTAGTAACCAACTACCGTGTAAAATTGCCATGTGCTAACGAAGGAGGATTTTCACAAAACTAAAGCCTAGAAAAGTGCTTATTTTCTAGTTGATTTTTCAATTTTTCCAAATGATTATTGCTAATCATTAAATTTTATAAAAAAATATAAAGTTCATTTAATAAATCTTAGCAATAACACAATTTTTACTTAAGAAAATTTAAAATAAATAGAGTCTTACTAAAAATAGATTACATGCATATACAATAACAGGATAAGGAAAGTATATTGATGAAGATTTTCATGATTAAAGTCACAGATATCTTCAAAAAAATAACCCCTTTCAGATGCGAAAGAACGCAGTGGATTTAGGCGCTCGTCATGATGCCTTTGTTGTGGGGCGGCGGATTATAGACACATGGATTGTGGCGCAATCGCGCAGCCAAAGGAAACATTGGGAGCGGTTCGTTTGAAACCAAACTTTCCCAGACAGTGTAGATATATTTGC
Organism: Stigonema sp.; assembly: GCA_965249805.1. Taxonomy (GTDB): domain Bacteria; phylum Cyanobacteriota; class Cyanobacteriia; order Cyanobacteriales; family Nostocaceae; genus Stigonema. The sequence goes on along the minus strand of CBDFMX010000001.1, from coordinate 2,613,372 downwards.
AGTGCTAGTTTTATTGTACAACCTAGACTGCGATCTTCTAAAAATCGGGCGTTATTCTGGAGGTGTGGGAGTCAAGTCGTGTAGGAGAATAAATTTCGCTTACACCATTATCCCCGGAAACCCTTACACTCAGCTTCAATTGACTAGGTGCGGTGTGTAAGTCATTGTTGTTTATCTTTGTATGCAACTGACGACACTCTATAGAGCATAAATGTTAGGATTGCCACAGAGAGAGAATAGCGTGCATATAAGGAAAAAAAACTGAATGGGAGAATTTGAAAAGTCAATATCCTTTGACGGACGGGATATTCGACTGAAGGTTGGTCAACTAGCTCCCCAGGCTGGTGGGTCGGTTTTAATACAATCTGGGGATACAGCAGTTTTAGTGACGGCAACACGTTCAACAGCCAGAGAAGGCATTGATTTTCTTCCCCTAACAGTAGATTACGAAGAAAGATTATATGCGGCAGGTAGAATTCCTGGAGGGATGATGCGACGGGAAGGTCGTCCGCCAGAAAGAGTAACTCTAACCAGCCGTCTTATTGACCGTCCGCTGCGCCCTCTGTTCCCGTCTTGGTTACGAGATGACCTGCAAATTATTGCCTTAACGCTGTCCATGGATGAGCAAGTGCCACCCGATGTGCTTGCAGTCACGGGTGCTTCAATCGCCACCCTGATAGCTAAAATACCATTTAATGGACCCATGGCGGCAGTTCGCGTAGGTTTAGTAGGAGATGATTTTATCATTAACCCTACCTATGCAGAAATAGAAGCCGGAGACTTGGATCTAATAGTGGCAGGTTCACCAGAAGGTGTGATCATGGTGGAGGCAGGAGCCAATCAGTTGCCGGAACGAGACATTCTCGAAGCGATTGAATTTGGCTACGAAGCAGTCCAAGACTTAATCAAAGCACAGCAAGATTTGCTGGCAGAATTAGGTCTGGAAATCACCTACGAAGCTCCACCATTAGTAGATTCCACACTGGAAAATTATATACGCGATCGCGCAAATTTTGACATTAAGAAAATCCTGTCACAATTTGATCTGGACAAAACAGCGCGTGACGCAGCTTTAGATGCAGTCAAGACAACAATTGAAACTACAATCACCGAACTGCCAGAAGAAGACCCTCTCCGGATTGCCGCAACCGCAAATAGCAAGGCGCTTGATAATACTTTCAAAGAAATTACCAAAAAGCTAATGCGCCGTCAAATCATCGAAGACTATGTTCGTGTTGATGGTCGCAAACTGGATGAGGTCCGCCCTGTTTCTTGTGACGTTGGCGTCTTGCCCAAGCGTGTCCATGGAAGCGCTTTATTTAACAGGGGACTAACCCAAGTGTTATCCGCTTGTACCTTAGGTACACCAGGAGATGCCCAATCATTAAACGATGACCTGCAAGCGGATCAGCAAAAGCGTTACCTGCATCATTACAACTTCCCACCCTTCTCCGTAGGGGAAACCAAACCCATGCGTGCGCCTGGACGGCGGGAAATTGGTCATGGAGCGCTTGCAGAACGAGCGCTGCTGCCTGTGCTACCATCAAGAGAAGAATTTCCCTACGTGATTCGAGTCGTATCAGAAATACTTTCTTCCAACGGTTCCACATCAATGGGTTCGGTGTGCGGTTCCACACTGGCGTTGATGGATGCAGGCGTACCAATTTCCAAACCTGTCACCGGTGCGGCAATGGGTCTGATTAAGGAAGGCGACGAAGTGAGGGTTCTGACTGATATTCAGGGCATCGAAGACTTTTTGGGAGACATGGACTTCAAAGTCGCCGGGACGGATAGCGGAATTACCGCTTTGCAAATGGATATGAAAATCCCTGGTTTGTCTTTGGGTATTATCCGCCTAGCTATCGACCAAGCCAAAGCAGCACGGTTGCACATTCTGGATAAGATGCTCCAGACTATCGATCAACCGCGTAGTGAAATGTCACCCTACGCCCCACGTCTACTGACAATCAAGATCGATCCAGACATGATTGGTTTAGTTATTGGACCTGGAGGTAAAACAATCAAGGGGATCACTGAGGAAACTGGTGCAAAAATTGACATTGAAGATGACGGCACGGTAACGATTTCTGCTGTGGATGAAAACAAAGCTAAAAAAGCTAGAAATATTATCCAAGGCATGACGCGGAAGCTGAGTGAAGGTGATGTATACGTGGGTCGCGTCACTCGGATTATACCTATAGGTGCGTTTGTAGAATTTCTGCCTGGTAAGGAAGGTATGATTCACATTTCGCAACTAGCTGATTACCGAGTGGGTAAAGTTGAGGATGAAGTTGCAGTTGGTGATGAAGTGATTGTTAAAGTACGGGAGATTGATAACAAGGGCAGGATTAATCTCACCCGTTTGGGTATTCACCCAGATCAGGCAACTGCAGCGCGAGAAGCAGCAGCGGTAAATCGGTAACTCAATTTTAGATTTTGGATTTTGCCAAAATTTGAGCCAGCGAGCACCAGAGGCGTCCTCTGTTGTGCGAACTGGCGTACCAGGAGGGAAACCCTCCCTAGCAACCTTTTCAATCAGGACTTTGGATGAATTGCTTTCTCCAAAATCTCAAAAGCGATCGCTCAATAGTAAAAGATGCGATCGCTTTGTGTTGAATCCCCGGATAATCGCCGGACGATTGCCAAACGATCCAAACGAGCCGAACGAGCCGAACGAGCCAAACGAGCCAAACGAGCCAAACGAGCCAAACGAGCCAAACGAGCCAAACGAGCCGAACGAGCCGAACGAGCCGAACGAGCCAAACGAGCCGAACGAGCCGAACGAGTAAACTCGCGGCTACACGGACAAAGCCTGCCTCCGCAGGCTAAAGTAAATCAGGTGATTTCCCAGTGGGGGATGAGGGATTTTTGCTGATGGTGGGAGGCTTGGTTGCGGATGTAATTGGCTAACTGATCTAGATGATGATGGCTGACGGTAAATGCACCGTAACCACCTTGCCATTTGAAAAACTCTTGAGGTTTGATTTCATGGGTAATTAAATGGGAAGAACTGCCCTTGGTTTTTTGCATTAGCTCAGATATGGTCAAGGTAGGCGGAAAACCAGTTAGTAAGTGAACGTGATCAACTGTGCCCCCAATAGCAATTACCTTGCATCCTAAATCACTGCATTGCTTAACAATTGCTGCGTAAATTATGTCTTGAATATCTGGCGTAACCAGTGGCAACCTATCCCAAGTTCCCCAAACACAATGTATGTGCAACTGCGTAAAATTTCTATGCATTTTCCCTAATTTATTTTTTAATTTGTTTTTTTAACTTAAAAGCCTGCCTCCGCAGGCTTTGTACGTATAGCCGCGAGTTCATTCGTCCGGCGATCGTCCGGCTCGTCCGGCTTTGGTCACCTTAATGTTTTGTAACCTAGCTCTGCCTGTTGCATTTCATCTACCATCTGTTTGCTGCGACGTAGATAGGTGACAAACAGCAAGATTGAAAATGCGAGGATAGCAAAACCGAGTAAATCACCTGAAAATATGTCGTAGCAACCATGTAACACAGCGGAAATTGCTATACCAATAAAGATAATAGAACCCTGTCGAGATGGGTTGATTGCTGCTAACCCTAAGAAGTAACCGACAGTCCCTGCCCAAATAGCGTGGAATAGAGGCAGAGAGACAAAACGTATGGTATTTACAAGTACATAAGAGCCAAAGCCCCGATCGCCTTGTCCTTCTATAAGATTGCTTATCAATCCAGGAGCATACAATTGCAGTGAGTATTTAACTCCTTCTGCAACCGCAAATCCCAGTCCTGACATAGCCCCATAAAAAGCTGAGGTTAGTGGGTCTTTCAATTTACCCAGACGCAGCAAAAATAGGTAAACGGGCAAAGCTTTACAAATTTCTTCCGGTATACCCACCCCAAGTACATAACCAATTAGCCTTATTACCCCAGACTCCGCTGTTGCAGCGGAAAGAATACTCAAGGGAGGAATTTTGTAAACAAACAGCATTAATGGCATGCCGACAAATACTGTAAATACTGTGCATTTGAACGTATCAGCCCAGGAAAACTGAGTAGGCTTGAGCAAGTCATACAGTACTACCCCCCAGATAGAAGAATAGTAAATCCCTAAGATCCAAGCTATCTGCTCAAGACTTGCTGTTCTAGCAATCAAGCTCACTGCTAGGGGAAACAGACCAAAGAACAGTAGGAGTCTCACAGTATTACTGCTATACAATTCGGAACTGAGAGCATCCTTGTACGGTACAACAGAGGAAAACTTGAACGTCCGCAAAGCTACCAAAAATTCAGAGGTGTGTAACTGCTGCTTTGCTCCTGTTGAAAGGAGCGTGAAATTGCCTTGTTTACCAAGTTCAAATTGCTGATTCCAAGCTGGAAATTCCTCTCCTATCTCTTGCCCGTAAGCCTTTACAGTCTTGATAAATTGCAATTTCAAGCTTGTCAGTTCTCTACGGATAATTGCTATTGAAACCGTTTCATCTGGAACCTGTGCTGAATCTAATACTATTTGTAAGTAATTATTTTTTATGCTGACTTTTGCAGTGATATTTTTATGATTTATAGCGCGGTTTAAAATAGTTGTAATTGCATCTACATCACCACCACAGGCAAGCTCCCTGAGGTTAAGCTGCTCTTTGTGCGTTTCCAGTTTGGGAATGACAGGTTGAACTGGCTGTTTTACTTCTAAATTAGGTGGCTGTATGTCTCCTAATTTAAACTCTTCAGTCCAATCTGGAAAACTTTCACATGTCTGTTGTGCATAAACCCTAACTGTAGTTATCGATTCAGCCCCCAAGCTCATCATCCCCTTACGGATAAATGCAACCAGAACTTGTTGATCTAGAACTCGATTGGACTTTAGCCATACCTGTAAGCAAGCATCCTTTAAAATAGCTTCTACAGTGACACCTTTTGGTTGTAGAGAGCGGTTCAATAGAGATGCAATCGCTTGCGGATCTCCTTTCAATGCAAGTTCCAGAAAATTCTGCTCTGTCATAGCTGGTAATTGACGTGAGTAGCTTGGTAAAAAAACTGCTACTCCAAAATGCCTTTTATGTCAGTTATTAACAACCGAATAAACACGCATAAAATACGCCCATTTATTTAAGAAGCACCAGCAAAAACCATTAAAATTCTTCGGGTCATCGCACTCTTCTAGCCTGCGTAGGCAGGCTTTGTATGTGTAGCCGCGAGTTTACTCGTCTGGCTCTTTTAGCCTGCGTAGGCAGGCTTTGTATGTGTAGCCGCGAGTTTACTCGTCTGGCTCTTTTAGCCTGCGTAGGCAGGCTTTGTATGTGTAGCCGCGAGTTCACTCGTCTGGCAATCTCGTCTGGCAATCTCGTCTGGCGATCTGTCTATTCAACCCATTCTCCTCTCAAATACTTAATTTCACTCATTAGTATATTTGATGTATTTTGGGTAATTGTAAAGCTATAACAAGTAAGCTTTCATTCCAGATTTGACATAAAGCATCGTGAGTGCTAAACGTTTACCAGAAACCACCGCCCATGTCAGGATTACCCGCCAATCCTGGCAACTCGGCTTCCTTGAAGGTGAAGTGAGAGCAGGTGACTTTGAGTGGCAGTTCCAATGGCATTTCCGCCAAGGTGAACTTTCCGTTAAGCCGAACCTAGGTCGTGCTCTAATCAAAGAACCCCTCGGTCGCTTCCTAGAGCAACGAGACTACCAGCTCGAGCCAGGAGGAGATTATGCTTTTACTATTCGGGCAGAACTATGAGTTATGAAAAAGTTTCATAACTCATAATTCCTCCTCACTTCATTTTCAGTGAGGCGATTTAGGTATCTTTCAATGAGGAGGATGGCAACAATGTCATCTATCGGTCTTGGTGGTTGCCGCATACCTTGTGGCAATAGCTTTAAAAATCCTTTGGGGGGATACATCTGCCAGTAGCGATCGCGTGCCTCTAGACTGGTGTAGCGCTCATCTACTAAAACGATATTCAGCGGATCTGCTAATTCCTGATGCAGTTGCTGTTTCCAGCGTTTAGCTGTGGTCTGATCACCCATGACGAGTATGGAAATGGGAAACTTTTGACGCAGTGCTACAATAGTGGTTACCACTAAGGGTGCCGATACAACTTCGTGATAGTGTAATCGCCGATCCAGTCCCATCACGGCTAAACCACACTTATCTCTACCTGGATCAAAGCCTAAAATCACTGGTTGCCTTGGTGAAAATTCACGGAGATTCATAGAAAATAAAGATAAATAATGGGCATAGGGCATAGGGCATAGGGCATAGGGCATAGGGCATAGGGCATAATTAGTCAAAGGTGACACGATTACAACCGATTAAATATTTGGAAATAGTACGTAGTCAAGCAGCCATTGATCATCTTTTGAACCATGCCCCATGACACCAGTCGCCTACGGAGGGAAACCCTCATAATGCGCGCTGGCTCCCCCATGCCCCATGCCCTATGCCCCATGCCCCATTCCCCATTATGTGCTAAAAATCACTTGTCCATTTTGGATTGCCACCAGCTTCACTCTCAGCGGTCCAGCTGTATAAGTGTCCTCTGCGGCAATGGCTTTGATATCCACAGGCTGATTGTATTGCCTTAGCTGAGAGATAAAGCGAAGGAATGTTCCGTCTATTTGAAGGTTTTCTAAAATACCAGCATTATGAGCGCGAAATTGAGAAGCAGAAATCAGAAGTTCCACCCGTTGCTGCACTTGATAGGATGTCATAGTCTTGGGATCGGCTGTAGTTGTCGCTAGCACCTCACCTCCGGAAAAAACCACTTGATTTCGCGTAGCCTCGGCATAAAATTCAATCGGCTTTTCTCCCCTAACATAGTTACCAGCAGAGAAAATGCGTACCACGTATTCTCTACCATCATCAATCTGCTTGCTTAATTGGTCAATCTGCTCCTGGGTAACGCGCAGTATCCGCTCATTTGTCGGAGGACGTACACCAGGCTCAGTTAATTCATTATTGGCATTTCGGTTTGCTTCCTGTAAAATTTGGCTCACAGCTTCACGGGCAGAGGCGTCGGCGAAGGCGCGAACTACGCCAGCAGCAAGAACTTGGCCGCGTGCCAAAGCAAGTTTACCCAGCCGGAGGTCACGATATGACTGGTAATATTTTTGCAGGCTTGCCACTTCCTGTTCCAGATGATTCTGTTGCGTTTCCAATTCTTGGAGGCGAGATTCCCGTTGGGAAAGTAGTTGCTCTCGCGCCGCAATTTCTAGATTGCGCTTTTGAATCACTTGATCCAGTTCGGCAATTTTTTGATCGCGCTTTTGAACAGCTTCTTGTCGGTTAGCAAGTTCGCGATCGCGCCGCGCGATCGCAACCTTTGCTTGATTAATCGTGTCGTTGGCTTCTTTAACAAGTTTCTCGCGTTCTGCCCGACGTTGTTTAACTTCCAAGATCAGCTTGTTTTTCTGGTCGTCAACGCTATTGAGTTCAGCGATGGCTTGTTTATAGCGATTGACAACTTGAGCAAGCTGGTTTTGAGTGCTTTGGAGTTGAGCTTGAGTTTGGGCTTTTTGGGTAATAGTGCTGTTAAGTTGGGCTTGCGTGACTTGTTGTTTGGCGTTCGCCGCCTGCAAGGATTTATTAATTGTCCGCAAGTCTGACTGAGCTTGTGCTTGTTCTTTTTTCGCGCCTTTTAACTCAGTTTGCGTTGTTTCTAACTGCTGAGTTGTATTGCCAAGCTGTTCGCGCTTGCGCCGAAGGTCTCTTTGAATATCCTCTAGTTTAAACACCCCCTGTCGCAATTTGTCGTCTGCAGCAAATAAAATTCCTAAAGTTGATCCTGAAATCAGCAACCCTGTCACAATAGTAACCAGTACTGCCGTGTTTTTCGGACGTAGGTTGAAAAGTGAGAGCCGCTTCTTGCCAACTCGTGTGCCAATGCGATCGCCCACGGTGGCAATTAAGCCTCCCACAATTAAAATCACTGCTATGAGGATGTACCCGGTGGTCATCTTCAGCTACCGACGAAATCCTTCCAGATACAGCCTACTACTTCTAACCATTGTCTGTGGGAGATTGGAGATTGGCAATCACTGAAATTGCTTTCTATCCGAGATTTACCTCCTGAACTCATGTTTGTACCGAATCTAAAAAACACCACACGCGCCACCTCCACTCCCCCAATTGTTTTTACGTAAATTGCCGACTTAAAGTAACTGGCTTATGCACAGTAATCTTCTTCTTATGAATTGAAATCATCTTTTTCTCGCGTAAGTCGCCCAGTAACCTAGTGACAGTCACACGAGTAGAGCCAATTGCCTCCGCGATCGCTTGATGAGATAGCTTCAGATCAATTGTGATTCCATCTGCACAAGGTATGCCAAAATCGCGACAGAGAATTAACAAAAAACTCACCAACCTTGAGCCCATATCTCGGTGAGCGAGCGTTTCAATCATCATCTCTGTCTGTAAAATCCGCGAAGACAGACCCCGCAGCATTAACATCGACAATTCCGGATTTTCCTTGAGTGCTTGTTCCACCTGTTCAATTGGTGCTGATAGCAATTCTACAGGCGTAAAAGCAACTGCATGGTAAAAACGATCCGATTTGTTTCCTGTAAGCAAAGACAAAACGCCAAAAACGCTATTTTCCCGCAGCAGCGCTACCGTTATTTCTTCTCCTGCTTCGTATACCCTGGAGAGTTTAACTGCACCTTTTAAAAGAAAATAAACTCGTTCGGCAGGATCCCCAGGAAAAAAGATCGTTTTGTTGCGTTCAAACGCTTCCACAACAGGCGGAAACGCTCCGGTCGCCATCTGACGAAAAACATTTGCTAGGGCTTTATCTTGTGTCACGATCATCTCCATTCCCCTACCTAATGCCGGAAAAATAAAACAGATTACTTAACAATACACCCGAAAATTAAATAACACATTGTCAACCTTTTTGTACTTTCCTATACTCAACTTGTTTGCCTCATAGTGATTTTTCCCTCATGATACAATAATTTTTCAATCTTCAATCTACTACTTTTTCATAGTTACTTGAAAGGTTGTAATCAAAAAGTTTTATGAAGAAAAAAACCAGAGATATTGAGAATATCTTAAGAAATCAGCCGTAATTTCCTGGTTGCCAACAGCCTTCTTAATAATTATTGTTTATAAATCCTGCCTAAAACAAAGTCAATGTGAGCTTCAGATTCTAGTATGCTCCTAATGATCGATCGCATGAAAAATTCATTTATATGCTGGACCTGACTGGAAAAAACGCCCTTGTTACAGGCATCGCCAACAACCGTTCCATCGCTTGGGGGATTGCTCAACAACTACATAAAGCCGGAGCTAACCTAGGTATTACCTACTTGCCAGATGAACGAGGCAAAATGGAGAAAAAAGTTGCGGAATTGGTGGAACCCCTCAACCCCAACCTCTTTGTTCCTTGTAATGTAGAGTCAGACGAACAAATTCAGTCTACTTTTGAGGCGATCCGCGATCAATGGGGATCAATGGATATCCTCATCCATTGCCTCGCGTTTGCTAACAAAGAAGATTTGACTGGAGATTTTAGCCAAACCTCCCGTTCAGGTTTTAACAAAGCTTTAGAGGTTAGCACATACTCGCTCGTGGGCTTCTGTGGCGCTGCTAAACCTTTAATGACCCAGGGAGGAAGTATACTCACTCTTACCTATTTAGGCGGTGTACGGGCAGTACCAAACTATAATGTCATGGGAGTCGCCAAAGCTGGGCTAGAAGCAAGTGTACGTTACCTAGCAGTTGAACTCGGTCCGTTAAATATTCGCGTAAATGCCATCTCCGCAGGTCCCATCCGCACTTTAGCCTCTAGTGCCGTCGGAGGCATTTTAGATATGATTCATCATGTAGAGCAAGTAGCTCCCCTACGACGTACCGTAACTCAGCTAGAAGTCGGCAATGCCGCAGCTTTCTTGTGTAGTGAACTGGCAAGTGGAATTACCGGGCAAGTCCTGTATGTAGATGCAGGATATGAAATCATGGGAATGTAACATAATTGTTAGTGGTTAGTGGTTAGTGGTTAGTGGTCAAAATTACCCCTAACAACTAACAACTAACAACTAACAACTAACCATTCACTATGCAAATAACCGATCGCCAAATTCTTCAGATCTCCCCTCGTATTGCAACTTTACGCCGTACTACTAGCGAAACAGATGTGCAAATAACCATCAACCTTGATGGTACAGGGATTTGCACGGCAGCAACTGGTATTCCTTATTTGGATCATATGCTGCATCAAATCACCTCCCACGGGCTAATTGACTTAGAGGTACAAGCTACGGGAGATTTGCACATTGATGACCACCACACCAACGAAGATGTGGGCATTAGCCTGGGACAAGCTTTAAGTAAAGCACTAGGCGATAAAAAAGGTATTGTCCGCTTTGGTAATTTCCTTGCTCCTTTGGATGAAGCTTTAATTCAGGTGGCGCTGGACTTCTCTGGCCGCCCCCACATCAGCTACGGCTTGCAAATTCCTACCCAACGGGTGGGAACTTATGACACTCAGTTGGTGCGCGAATTCTTTGTGGCGCTGGTGAATCATAGCCAGATGACCCTACACATTCGCCAACTAGAGGGCATTAATTCCCATCATATTATTGAGGCGACATTTAAGGCGTTTGCCAGAGCAATGCGCATGGCGGTGGACATTGACCCACGTCGTGCTGGGATGATTCCTAGTTCAAAAGGTATGCTATAAAGTATAAATCTGGGAACGGGAAAAAAATTCGTCCTGATATTTTTGTTAGGCAACTGGGTAACCTGTAATTGAATCGGATTTTTTGTGTTACCCCGAATACAACAGCAAGCAAAAATGAAGTCTGTCGCAGACGCCCCTGATTTTCAACTGAATGCCCAAGACACTCCGCCAGTAGTTGTAACTGCTGAGTTGCGAAAAGTCTATCGCACTGGCTTCTTTTTGAATCAAAAAGTCGTATCGCTCCTCAGCTGTTCTTTGACAGTCTACAAAGGTGAAACCTTTGGTTTACTAGGACCAAACGGTGCTGGGAAAACCACTCTGTTAAAATTGTTACTGGGAATTATTCGCCCCACCTCTGGTCAGGGATTATTGTTGGGTAAGCCACTCGGCGATCGCAGCGTCAAGGAACGCATTGGCTATCTGCCAGAAAATCCCTATTTGTACGACTATCTCACTGGCTGGGAATTTTTACAAGCTCAGGCTGGGCTATTCCAAATTCCCAAGCGCGTGCAACGCCAACGCATTCCTCAACTGCTAGAACTAGTAGGTTTATCTAAATCCGATGCTTGCAAAAAGCAAATGCGTCGATACTCTAAAGGAATGCTACAGCGAGTTGGTATGGCACAGGCATTAATTAATGATCCGGAACTGGTATTTCTGGATGAACCGATGTCTGGTCTCGATCCTGTGGGACGCTACCAAATGCGGGAAATTATCCTGGCGCTTAAAGCCGATGGTAAGACGATTTTTTTCAACAGTCATATTCTTAGTGAGGTAGAGCAAATTTGCGATCGCGTTGCTATCCTGACTCAAGGCTCGTTAATTTGCTCTGGTTCCCTTAACGATCTTTTAGGAACACAAAACACATATCAACTCAAAGGTCAAGGTGGTGATTGGGAAATTCTTAAAAAATGGGTACTTAATCTTGAATTTGCGCCTGATGGTTTTTGGCAAGGTACACTACAAGGAGATTCCTATGATTTTCTTGCCAGCCTCCGTCTTATGGGTGGGCAAATCATTGCTATGAACTTATTGCGTCCAACACTCGAAGAGTTTTTTATTAAGACCGTCAAATCCCTGCCCAATAATTCGTAATTCGTGAGACAGCGCGCATTATGAGTGTTTCCCTCCGTAGGCGACTGCGATAGCGCAGCGATCTTCTCCCAAAGGGAGACGCCAAGGGCGAACGAGGCACGAGCGTCACCCGAAGGGTAATTCGTAATTCGTAATTGAGGTATGAATCAGTACGAATTACGAATTAACTTTAAATAAACTTCATTGAAAATTAAAATTCAATAAACATTTTCTTGCCGATGAACAAGCTATTTTATGAAAATAAAAGTGTGATAAAACTTGAGTACTAAGCCTTAGTCACCATTAGAATGTTTAGAAAGTACTTTATTTATAGTAGTCTCAGGTAAACATGCTGAATACAGTTTCCGGCAACTTCGTCGTCAAGTCAGTAGCAGGTGTGGTATTTTTGAGTGCTGTCATTGTCTCTTGGACGCCTGCAAGTCTTGCTCAGAAAGCACCAGCAGCACCTACTACAGAAAGATTAACTATACAAGCAATAGATAGAACTTACACATTAGGCGGCGGCGATCGCGTTAAGATTAACGTTTTTGAAGTGCCTGAATATACAGGAGAGTACTCAATACCCCCCGGTGGAGCAGTTAACCTACCTTTGGTAGGCAGCGTAGGCATTGAAGGACTAACAACAGAACAGGCTGCTGACTTAATTAGCAAGAAATACGCTCGCTATCTCAAACGTCCCCTAATCTCAGTAAATCTTTTATCACCACGTCCCATCAATGTTATCGTTGCTGGAGAGGTGTCACGTCCTGGGGCTTACAGTCTCAACTTATCAGGAGGTGCGGGAACCGATCCTGGTGTGCAATACCCAACTGTACTATCGGCACTAACGACAGCTCAGGGAGTGTTGCAAAGTGGAGATGAAACTAAAGTGGAATTGCGGCGCAGAATAGGACATAGCACTCAAGAGCAAGTCATCAGTCTCAATTTGAAGGAAGTTAGACAAACAGGTAGGTTACCACAAGATGTTACCTTGCGGGATGGAGACACGATCTTTGTGCCACAAGCTACCACCTATAATCTAGCAGATGCACGTAATGCCGCGTCATCTAGCTATGCCGCCGATCCTGCCAAACCACGCACAGTAGCAGTGATTGGTGAAGTTCTCCGTCCTGGTTCGTATCTTGTCAACGAAGGTACTGCAGAAGCTGGTACGGCAAACAACACAAGTGGTACGCCCGCCGTAACTGGTCTACCAACTGTAGCACGGGCGCTACAGTTAGCTGGAGGAATTACACCACAAGCTGATGTTCGTCATGTAGTGGTACGGCGTGCGACACGAACTGGTGGAGAACAAACTATAAATTTAGATCTTTGGAAACTAGCGGTAGGTGGTGATGTCAATCAAGACTTGATTGTGCAAGATGGAGATACGATTTTTTTTCCTACCGCAACAGACGTCAACCGAGCAGAAGCAACTCAATTAGCTACTACTACTTTGTCTCCTGCAAGTATTGAAGTCAATATAGCAGGTGAGGTGAAAAAACCAGGAACAATCAAGCTTCAACCTAACAGTTCTTTGAATCAAGCTCTGATGGTAGCTGGCAGTTTTAATGATGGCAGAGCTAATAGGAGATCTGTTGATTTGATTCGCCTCAACCCTGATGGTTCTGTTACCAAGCGTTTAGTCAAAGTGGATTTGAAAGCAGGACTTAATGAGCAAACTAATCCCATACTTCGCAACAATGATGTTGTGCTAGTTAGCCGCAATGGTTTAGCCAAAACTGGTGACTCTTTAACCACTTTGTTCGGTCCTATAGGAAGTCTCGGTGTGATCAGGACTTTATTCGGGTTCTAGGCACAACTACAAATTAGGGAGGTTTTTATACCCTCCCTGTCCCTATGGGCTCCGGCGCGGAAGGGACTTTCCGGCGGAACGTCTGTATGGGAGGCTAATGACTAATGATTAATGACTAATATGCAGCGTCAGGGATTTTGGGCACAAGGATTACTATGTAGTTTGAGCCTAGCTTGTGGTTGGGGTGTAGGAATGCCCTCTACTTTAGCGGCACAAACAGTTACGATTCGTTTGGGACCATTTCAACAGTCGGTAGCGATCGCAGATTTGGAAAAGTTTGCAAAAACTGGACATCTGTCACAAAGGCTACAAGTGCTGTCACCTTTGCTCACGCCCGAAGTGCGAGAATTGCTGACAAAGCGTTTTTCAGTTGATCCGGCTTTTACAGATAAATTTATCAATGATTTAATCATAACGCCACAGGGCAAACAATTAATAGCATCCTTAGGAGTTGCCCTACCAGGCAGTACGGTGGAAAGCCTGCAAGCAACGCTTAAATTGGCACTGCGGCAAATCAACGGCTTGAACGCACTTAGTTTCTTGCGAGCCTACCCACAAGAAAATGTTACCATAGAGGCAACTAAAGCGCTCGGTCTGGTAGTTGAATTCAACACTAACGTTTTGCAAAGCCAAGTTTTGGGCATCTTGCTACAGGAGTCGTCTCCAAAAAGTAACACACCCTTTAACCCTAGATTCAAGCCAACGGCGATCGGCAACCAAACTGTTCAGGAGCAGACACTTACTCTACAAGACCGACAACGGAACCGGATTATTCCTGTAGACATTTATTGGAGTAGAGGTAGCTTAGAAGATCCGCTAGTTGTCATCTCCCACGGTTTTGGTGCCAACCGCAAATTTTTTCGTTATTTAGCGCTTTATTTAGCTTCTCGTGGGATCACCGTTGCGGCAATTGAACATCCTGGTAGTAACGTGACCGCTGTTAATATAGCTTCAGAACAAGCAAACTTAGCGCAGCTTCTACCTGCCAGTGAATTTATCGACAGACCAAAAGATATCAGCTTTTTGCTAGATGAACTGGCAAAATTGAATACTAAACCAGGAAAACTTCAGCTCAAATTTAACACAGAGAAAGTGACTGCGATCGGTCACTCGTTGGGGGGTTATACTGCCTTGGCTTTGGTAGGAGGAGAGGTGAACTTAGAGGAGTTACGGCAATTCTGCAAAAATTATTTAAGTATTGGCGAATCTCCTGGTGACTGGTTGCAGTGTGCAGCAGCTTCTTTACGAGACAAAAAATTACATTTGCAAGATCGGCGGGTTAAAAGCGCGATCGCCCTGAACCCCCTCGTCGGCAAACTCTTTGGCAAAAATGGTCTTACTCAAGTTACCAAGCCAGTCTTAATTTTAAGCGGCACCGAAGACACCCTGACTCCAGCACTAACGCATCAAATAGAACCTTTTACCCAACTACGGGGACCAAAATATCTCTTAACTGCGATTGGTGGTACTCACTTGAGTATTAGCGATCCTGGGTCTACCGTAAGTACAGCTACCACCATCGTTAAAGAACGGCGAGGCGAAGAAACCAAATCTCTACGTGAATTAACTCAGGGTGTTAGTTTGGCGTTTATCAAACAACTGACACCAGAAGCGAAATTTTACCAACCTTTTCTGACACCAGCTTACGCCCAGTCTTTCTCTACACCGCAACTGCCGTTGCGTCTTATTTCCGAGTTACCAACAAGTATTAAACTGTGGTTAGAATTATTTGCCATTCGTAATTCGTAGTTACGAATTCGGTTGTGTATCTTGCTTTTATCCACTACTTGTGATAGTAACATTACATATTCTAGATATTAGACTGAAGGTAGGACGTGGTAGTACTACGTCCTTACAATAAATTCACAGTAAATTCATTTAAAAGCTAAATAGGAGCATACATGGAGCCAGTTATTGCCATAGTCCTAGTGCTTATAGGCTATGCCTTAGGGTCTGCAAAACTTATTAATCAAGGAAATGAAGCCCTAGTGGAACGTTTGGGGCAGTATCATCGCAAACTTAGACCAGGGCTGAACTTTATAGTTCCCTTGCTCGATCAAATTGTTATGGAGGATACTACAAGGGAGCAGGTTTTAGACATCAAGCCTCAGAACGCAATTACCAGAGATAACATCTACCTAGAAGTGGATGGCGTCGTTTTCTGGCGCATCAAAGATATAGAGAAAAGCTTTTACGAAATTGACGATCTCCAACAAGCGCTGACAAACGTAGCTGCAACTACGCTTCGGGAAATTGTTGCCCGGAGTACATTCGAGGAAACCAATGCAGCAAGAGCTGAGATGAACAGAACCTTATTGGACGAGTTGAATGCGACAACGGTAGGTTGGGGAGCTCAGATTCTCCGGGTAGATATTCAGAGCATTACACCACCTGAGAGTGTACGTAAGTCCATGGAAGAGGAGCGAGCTGCTGAAATTAAAAGCCGCGCTGCGATTTCAGAAGCAGAAGGGGAGCGACAAGCTGCAATTAAGAAAGCAGAAGGAACTAAAACCTCAGTACAGATAATTTCTGAGGCTTTACGTGCCAATCCCGAAAGTAAGGAAATCTTGCGATATCTTGAGGCTCAAGAACACATCAATGCCAGCTACAGACTGAGTGAAAGCAATAATGCCAAAGTTGTCTTTGTAGACGCAAACTCAAACAGATCGCAACAAACGCACGATATGATTAACCGTATGGCAGGCGGACATGCACATCACGAAATTAATCATCCTCATGATGACTTTGATGAAAAGAATAGTTCTCCTAATCCATAGGCAAGAATGGGATTGACTGTCGCAGGAGTGCATCAGCGACCAGCGACACCTCGCGGATTTCTTGAATATCGTGAACTCGGAGAATGTCCGCACCATTAAAGATAGCAGCACAACACGCTGCTGCTGTTCCCCAAACTCGCGCTTTCGGGTCTGGTTGATTTAAAATGCGACCAATGAAACTTTTACGGGAGGGTCCTACTAAGATAGGGCAGTTGAGCCTACGCAATTCTGGTAAGCGACGAAAAATTTCTAAATTTTGCTCGTAGTTCTTAGCAAAGCCAATACCAGGATCAATGATTATTTTTCCCTGGTCAATGCCCGTAGCTGTTGCTGTCGCAATTTGCTTTGCTAAAAAACTAGAAATCTCTCCCATTAAATCCTGATAATTAGTAAGTTGTAGCATGGATTGTGGGTTTCCTCGGGTGTGCATCAACACAATCGGTACACTCAGACTCGCTACAGTTGGCAGCATTTCTGGGTCAAATGTGCCACCAGAAATATCATTAACTAGATCGGCGCCAACATCCACTGCCGCCTTTGCTACAACTGCCCTGGTTGTATCTACAGAAATCGGGATTGAAATTTCGTTTCGCAGCAGCTGCAACACTGGCAACACTCGGTCAAGTTCTTCTGTTAAAGTGATTTGCTCTGCCCCTGGTCGAGTTGATTGACCTCCGACATCGACTATGTCCGCACCACCTGCTACCATTGCTTGTGCCTGTGCTAAAGCAGTAGTAATCGTGTTAAACTTGCCGCCATCACTAAAACTATCGGGCGTGACATTTAAAACGCCCATGAGATAAGTCCGCTGTCCCCACTCGAAACAGCGTCCTCCAATCATCAAATTGCTTGGATTTGCCATAATTTTACTAAACTCTCGTTACCAGGCTCTGCCTGGTAACGCACTTACCATGTGGGCTGCTGCCTCTTGTGAGTGAGGCAGCAGCCCACATGGTATGCATTCTGTGGCAGAGCCTGGGAACGAGGAAAAGATGGATACAATCACTTATAGTTGATAATCCGAGTGAAACTCGCAGGTTCCAGACTCGCTCCTCCAACTAGGACACCATCAATTTCTGGTTGAGCCATGATTTCATCAATATTATTCGGCTTTACTGAACCACCGTATTGAATCGACACATTGGGATTGCTCAACTGGCTGCGAATTAAGCTGACTACCCGATTGGCTTCCGTAAACTCACAAGTGTAGCCAGTGCCGATCGCCCAAATTGGTTCGTAAGCAATCACCAAATTTTCCTGATCCACGTCCTCTAGGTCTTTTTCTAGTTGGTCAATAATCAGTGATTCGGTTTCCCCTGCATCCCGTTGGTGTTTAGTTTCACCCACACACAGAATCGGGGTAAGACTATACCGTTGAGCTGCTTTGAGGCGCAGGTTAACAGTTTGGTCTGTTTCACCAAAAAATTGCCGCCGTTCGCTATGACCGACAATAACATAGCGCACCCCCATTTCTGTCAGCATCGGTCCAGAAATTTCCCCCGTGTAGGCTCCACATTCTTCCCAGTGGACATTTTGCGCCCCCAAATGTACACGACTACCATGCAAATTCTGAGATAAAGCACTTAAGTTAGTGAAAGGGACGCACAATACGACTTCTCGCTCTTGGGGCGTTTCCTCCAATGTAGGCAGGAATCCTTGTAAAAACTCCTCTGACTCTGCCTGGGTTTTGAACATCTTCCAGTTACCAGCAATAACTATTTTCCGCACAGTTAATATAGTCCAGATCTTAAAGCTACTAGATGCATATTTCAGTTTATGACGTTTTCTTAGTCATTAGTCATTAGTTTGGGAATGCCTCATGCCCCATCCCCATGCCCCATGCCCCACTCCCTGTTAAAAATTACTAGGATCGAATGTGGTGTCAATCTAAAATTAGTATGACTTCAACATTACCCTTGCCCGACCCTGAGCATAGTGATACGCCCAGTCCGGAAGGAAATTCCCTTGACTGGGATCAAGAACTAGATAGCGCTATTTTTAGCTTTGAAGACATTCAAGCTGAACTAAACTATAAACAAGCACAAACAGCACTGCGAAATTTGGTAGCCAATCTCGACCTCAGCCCTCAGGAAAAAGAAGGACTCGAAACGGAAATTGCTGATTTGGAAATGATGCTCTTGAAGTTAGACCGGATGGTGGTGCAGATTGCCGCCTTTGGTATGGTCGGAAGGGGCAAATCTTCCCTACTTAATGCTTTAGTAGGGCAAGCGGTGTTTGAAACAGGTCCTTTGCATGGTGTCACCCGTGATGCCCAACGAGCTCGTTGGAGTATTACTGAAGAAGCGATCGGGGAAACTGAACGTGCCTTGCGAGTCACTCTCAAAGCAATCGGTCAATCTCAGGTGGAGTTAATTGACACTCCTGGGTTAGACGAAGTAGATGGTGAAACTCGCGCTGCTTTAGCCGAACAGGTAGCAAAACAAGCGGATTTGCTTTTGTTTGTGATTGCAGGCGATATGACAAAAGTTGAACACGAAGCCCTTTCCCAGTTACGCAAAGCGGGTAAACCGATATTGCTGGTGTTTAACAAAGTAGACCAGTATCCAGAAGCAGACCGGATGGCAATCTACCAAAAAATCCGAGATGAACGAGTACGTTCGTTACTCTCACCGGATGAAATAGTCATGGCAGCAGCATCGCCATTGGTAAAGACGGTGATTCGTCGCCCCGATGGTACAAAGGATCTACAGTTGCGTACAGGTACTGCCCAAGTCGAGGAACTAAAACTGAAAATTTTAGAGATTCTGCACCGCGAGGGCAAAGCTTTGGTCGCTCTCAACACTATGCTTTATGCTGATAACGTGAATGAGCAATTGGTGCAGCGAAAACTGGCAATTCGTGACCAAAGTGCAAATCAGTTGATTTGGAAGGCGGCGATCGCCAAAGCAGCTGCGATCGCTCTCAATCCGATAACGGTAGTAGATATTCTCAGTTCTACAGCAATTGATATTCTCCTCATTCTCGGTTTATCGAAACTTTATGGCATTACCATGACGTCCGTTGGAGCTGTAAAATTGTTACAAAAAATCGCCCTAGGTATGGGCGGCATCAGTGCCAGTGAACTGGTAGCAAACTTCGGCTTGAGTTCTCTGAAAACTTTACTCGGCATTTCTCTACCAGCCACTGGAGGTGCAACATTCGGTCCTTATCTATCGGTGGCGTTAACTCAAGGGGGAGTGGCAGGGGTTTCTTCTTATGGCATTGGGCAAGTCACCAAAGCTTATCTAGCCAATGGCGCTACTTGGGGACCCGATGGTCCTAAAGCCGTAATTAGTAAAATTTTGGCAACTCTTGATGAAAGTTCAATTCTCAACCGGCTCAAGGATGAATTGCTTAAAAATGTTAGTGGTTAATTGTTAATTGCTAATTGCTAATTGCTAATTGCTAATTGTCCTGGGTTACCAATAATGACTAACAACTAACAACCAACAACCAACAACTAACAACTAACAACCAACCACTAACAACCAACAACTAACAACTAACAACTAACAACTAACAAATATTTGAAATGCCACAAGTTTTTGAACAATCAATTCAAATTAATGCCACAGCTACAATAGTGGAGCGCTGTATTACCGAGCGTACATTAATGCACCGTTGGCTCAACCCCGCTTTGCGTTGTGAACCTGTGGGTGATTGGAGTACTAATGTGGGTAGTAAAAGTCGTTTTGTTATTCAAATACCTATAATAAAACCTAAATTAAATAGCACAGTTGTGGAAAGACAACCTGGTTTGATAGTATGGCAATTTAACGGTTTTTTTAAAGGGCGCGATCGCTGGGAGTGTCAACCAGTAGATAAAGGAACCCGCCTACTTAACCGCTTTGAATTTGAGATTCCCAACCCTTTAGTTAGTTGGGGTTTCAAAACCTTTGCCCAAGCTTGGACAAAAGAAGACATGCAATCTCAACTGCATCGCCTCAAACGTGTGGCAGAGGAAATGCAAATTGGTTGTTAGTTGTTGGTTGTTAGTTGTTAGTTGTTAGTTGTTAGTTGTTAGTTGTTAGTTGTTGGTTGTTGGTAACCAAGGGCAATTAGCAATTAGCAATTAGCAATTAACAATTAGCAATTAACAATTAGCAATTAGCAATTAGCAATTATCTACCAAGCTGAGTTAGTAATCGCCGAATTACAGGGGCATCTTGGGCATCGGGAGCTTCTCTTAGATAACTTTCCAGGTCGTTGGCAGCTTGAGAAAATCTGCCCAGTCTGTAGCAAAGAAGACCGCGATCGCGTAATTCAGAAGTGGCGAGAGGAAACAAAAGTAAAATCCGCTCAACTGCTGTTAGAGCGAGTTCTAACTCTTCTCGCCGCAGATAAACATCTTTCAGATTCGCCAGCATTCGTGCTAAAAATTGCTGATGAGTTACTGTCGCTAAAAACTCTGGTTGTAGCGGCACGGGTTGCTGATAAATTTGAGTTAGCCTTTCCTGACAATCTTCAGCAAACATCACTTCGCCGTGATTGAACGCATCAACGAAAATATCCATTTCTGGAAGATCTGGGCGGATTAAGAAATGTCCTGGCATTCCGATTCCCACCATAGGAAAATCAATCCGTCGTGCGACCTCTAAGTAAACTAGCGATAGGGTAATGGGAATCCCCACTCGCCGATCAATCACTTCGTTGAAAAAACTGTTGCGGGGATCGTAGTAGTCTTTTTTATTCCCTGCAAATCCCAAATCATCGTAGAGATACTGATTAATACTCTGAATAATTCGCAGAGGATACCCCTGGGTAGGCAAACGTTCTTCAACTTCTCCTGCCATTGTATCGAGAGCGTTGAGGTATTCCTCTGGATCCAGATCGGGATATTCTTCCTGTGCAATATACAAAGCTGCCTTCGCTAAGTCGATATACTCATCAGGCTGCTGGATCTCTTGGTAAAAATGTTGGCGCGCTGACGATGAATTCATAAGCAAAAGCCAAGTTTAGGTTTGAGGATGAGCAGGTAATAAACATTTTTCTCTTCATACTCCCATATTAAACCTGCTTTTACAATATCCTGAGCAGAAGAGCTTACGAGCATGTAGGTGACTGAGTCACCTACATGTGTCCGTGTGTGTGAGCGATGCCCGATAGGTGGGATAAGTGCTTACAGCACCATTATCGGGTAGACCACAATATAACCGTAGGGGCGCGGAAACCGCGCCCTTACAATCTGGTCAATTTAATTGAAAACTACTGTATAATACAACGTCTCTACGAAAGCGACATTATTTTGTCAAGGACACTTGCTTTTTCAGGATAGCTCGCAAGTCTGCCATTAAGGCATCCCCACTACGTCGGGCTTCCCACGGACCAGAGTCCCTGCCAAGACTCCACTGTCCCTGCATGTAATCTTCATCCTCTGATAAACTACCAGTGTATTTAATTACATCTTGAGATGTGGTAAAGTAACGTTTTATGAAGCTAACACGACGTCCAATCACCTCACCAGTTAGCTCTGCTTCTCCCAAATAGCTATCATCTAGAATGCTGCCTGTGAGAGTGTTGCCACTCTGGATGAGTGTTGCTTCAAAGCGGGTAGGTATTCCTTGTTGCCAGTAGGTGCCAAGCCAAGTGCCACTAATATCTGCCATGAGATTTTTCCGCAACTTACTTTCTATTGTGCTGATTCCAGTGCGTTAAGTCACAATAATAATAGGCTGTTATCGGAGGCACTACTATGTTTCGTCTCAATCAAACTATTCGGAACTTATTTATTCGCCTAGAAGGATTTGTCTCTATTGTCTTGAGAACTTTCTTTGGCTTCTTCTCTCAGTTGTTCAGTTTATTGAGTAAGCTATTGGGATTTTCCCAATCTGAATACTTCGTAGAATCTAATGAAGTACAGGGGAAAAAATCAGCCAAAACTCAAGAATTAACTGAAACCGCGTCTGCCAAAGCGACTGTTGCCCCTGCGACGACTCGTCGTCGTCCTGATGCCAAGACGGATGACTACTTCCTCAACATGGCGAAGCAGGTGAAAAAGAGCTAAAAAAAACTATTTTAATCCAAATCGGTGGAAGTCCCGCTTCAGATCCTGAAAGTGAGCGCCCGGATATGTCATAACTTCCGCATGTTTTTGCTGGCTGGATCAAAACCTCTAGAAAAGCGGGTGCTTTCATCGTAGCAAGCGCCACTGAGATCAGCCCCAAACAGCTTGACATGGTTTAGCTTGGCTCCCCTAAGATTGGCTTGCTGTAGGTTAACACCACTGAGGTTGGCTCGCGTCAAATTTGCTTTGGCTAAGTTAGCACCACCTAAATTGGCTCCCCAGAGTTTGGCTTTGGCTAAATTAGCCTCAGTTAAATCTGCTGCAAATAAATTGACTCCAACCAAGTTGGCGCCAATTAGCTTGGCTTTGCTTAAATTAGCTACAGAGAAATCTCTCTCTCCTGCAGCATAACGTCGTTTTAGTTCGTCTGCATCCATTTTTCACTTACTTGCCTTCATCAGCAACATAGAAGCAATTTGCTCCCATTCCTGATCTAGCTCCCCTTGAAACTCTGGCTGATTGCTGCGTCTGTACCAGTAACGAGCATTGGTCAAATCACCCTCTTTTCGGTGTAGGTAGGCGTGAATCCAGGCACTATCAGGATCGTTGGCATTTTGGACTATTTCATGTGCCGTGTCCCAGTTGCCTTTCTTGGCATACCACAAAGCTTGTAGCACGGGTGGCAAGATTTGTGGTGGCGGCTCTTTTTCGCTCAATTGCTTGAATTCCTCTAGAGTCATCATTTTCACATAAAAAATATTAAGCCTCTACTTCTAAGATACTGCGAGAACTGTTTGCTAATGATATGGCTCAATACTAATTTGAGGCTACTGACAAGGGAATTTCAATGACCAACTCGGTTCCCCTACCCGGTATGGAAGAAGCACGTAAGCTACCTCCATGTTTTTCCACAATAATTTTGTAGCTAATTGCTAACCCCAGTCCAGCGCCGTTGCCTGGGGGTTTGGTAGTGAAAAAAGGGTCGAACACCCGCTCTTTGACTTCATCTGACATTCCATTGCCATTATCTTTGATCCGAATCACGACACTGTTGTTGTTAGCGGAAACTTCAGTCCGAATGTTTATGACATTGGGGCGATCGCTGATTTCAGCATACGATCGCCCACAATTAGATTCCTCAAGGGCATCAATAGCATTGGCAATGATATTCATAAATACTTGGTTGAGGTGTCCTGGGTAACACTTCACCAGGGGCAAGTCACCATATTCTTTAATAATCTCAATAGTTGGATGTTTAGAGTTGGCGCGAAGCCGATGTTTCAAAATCAGAAGGGTACTATCTAGCCCTTCGTGAATGTTGACT
Organism: Stigonema sp.; assembly: GCA_965249805.1. Lineage (GTDB taxonomy): Bacteria > Cyanobacteriota > Cyanobacteriia > Cyanobacteriales > Nostocaceae > Stigonema. The sequence continues at coordinate 2,589,715 of CBDFMX010000001.1, read as the reverse complement.
GCTTCTTTCGGGGATGTATCTGATCTAGAGAAAGCTCTTAGAGAGGTACTAATTTCGCTAATGCGCTCAGTCCCTATTTTCATTGATGAAATAAGATTAGGCAGGTCTGATCTTAGGTACTCTAAGTCTATCTTTTGTGCATGCTTGTCAATTTCGGCTTTTTTGGGAAATAGCTGCTGATAAAGATTTAAGTGGTCGATGAGGTTATAGATGTATTCTTCAGCATGGGTGAGATTGCCAAAGATGGAACTAACTGGATTATTAATTTCATACGCTACACCAGCTATCAGTTGACCAAGGGAAGACATTTTTTCACTTTGTACTAACTGGACTTGAGCCTGCTTCAAGTCATGTGTTCGCTCTGCCACTTTTTGTTCTAACTCAATATTAAACTGCTTGAGGAGGACATTTTGCTTTTCAAGCGTCTTACTCAAGGAATGCAGTTTTAGATGCACTTTCACCCTGGCTAACACCTCTTCTTCTTGAAACGGCTTGGTAATGTAATCCACCGCCCCCAGATTCAGACCTTTGACCTTATTGTCGGAAAGAGCCGTCATGAAAATTACGGGGATGTCTTGGGTTTGAGGATTCGCCTTCAGCCGTCTGCAGGTTTCAAATCCATCTAGTCCAGGCATCATCACGTCCAGCAAAATTAAATCTGGTGGATTATATTCAACCTGAGCAATGGCAGTTTTACCATCAGTTAATACGGCTATCTGCCAATCGTTATCACTTAAAATATAAGAGAGAAATTGTAAATTATCAGTATTGTCATCGACAAGTAAAATAGTGTTTTTATGTTGATTTTGAAGCATGTATATTTTTAGAGGAATTGTTGCTGTTAAATATTTAAATTTTCGGTTTTTTTTATTTTAGCTTTGCCTATCAAGATAGGGTTGGAGGAATTCCCGGATTTTTTCCACCTAAAAACAGATGAAACAAATTTCTCATCCTGTTGTTCAATTTTTTCGACTGGCTCGATTCAGCTGTTGATGCGACGTTGCCTAGAGCATCGATTCAGTAATCAAAAACCTAACCCCCCAGCCCCCTTCCCTACAAGGGAAGGGGGAGAAAAACGCCCCTCCCCTCGTAGGGGAGGGGTTGGGGGAGAGGTTCTTCTAGGATTACTGAGTTGGTGTCTAACGTGCGTCATAGACCCCGGCAAGTTCCTCCATGAGAGGAGGCACAATAGAAGGTAAAAGGACGAAGGATATGTCCTGTAACCTAAGCGTTTACAGGATATCTAGTTATATAGTTCCCACAAAGGAAGCGCAAATTACCACATATCCAATAATTGTGGAGATCTGCGAGGGACATTGGTGAACAGAATCCACTCCAATGCGTACATTCGGTGAAGTTGTGAAGTATTAGGGATTTCCGAGTAAAAAAATATCCAACTATTTCTTGTGGGGTGGGCTTCTAGCCCGCCCAGTTCATAGGGCGGGCTAGAAGCCCACCCCACAATATTGGATAATTTATTTGTTGGAGTTGCCTTAATCCCGAATTTATAGCTGGTAATGATAGCATAAAGCAATGAGTTTGTCTTTGAGGCGATCGCGCACGCGAGAACGGCAACACAATAAAAATGCTTTAACGAACCACACAGACGCGATCAAACACAGAGAGGTGATATCGTCATTAGGAGTGAAGCTACTTCTCGATACTAGTGTGTGGGGTGCGAGCAAAGTTAGTAAAAAATTGAAAAATCATTTATAAATCAATTGCCACGATGAGCAACGCTATTCCAGAGGATTACAGAAATCTTCTAGTTGAAGTAAAACAACGTATTCGTTCCGCCCAGTATGAAGCACTCAAAGCAGTCAATAAAGAACTGATTGCTCTTTACTGGGATATAGGACGGATGATTGTCACCCGACAGCAGGGAAGTAGTTGGGGTAAATCAGTGGTGGAACAGTTAGCAAAAGATTTGCAGGCTGAGTTTCCTGGGATTAGTGGGTTTTCTGCTGCCAACCTCTGGCGGATGAGACTTTTCTATGAAACTTATGCCAACAATGAAAAACTCGCACCATTGGTGCGAGAAATTGGCTGGACTCACAATCTAGTCATTCTGGAAAAGTGTAAGGATGACTTAGAGCGAGAGTTTTATATCAGAATGACTCGCAAGTTTGGTTGGACAAAGAACGTTTTGATACACCAAATTGAGAATCAAACTTATGAAAAGACTCTGCTTAATCAAACCAATTTTGATCAAGTTGTACCAGAGGAAATACGTAACCAGGCAAAACTAGCAGTCAAGGATGAGTATACTTTTGACTTTTTGGAATTAGCAGACGAACACAGTGAACGGCAGCTAGAGCAAGCAATTTTGGCAAGGGTGGAACCCTTTTTGCAGGAAATGGGCGGGATGTTTACTTTTATGGGTAGCCAGTACCGTTTAGAAGTCGGCAATCAAGAATATTTTATTGACCTACTGCTATATCACCGTCAGTTGAAATGCTTGGTGGCAATTGAACTAAAAAGTGGAGAATTTTTGCCTTCCTCCTGTAGGCAAAATGCAGTTTTACTTGGCGGCGTTGGATGATTTAGTTCGTTTAGAAGACGAAAACCTTTCCATTGGGATTATACTCTGTAAATCCAAAAACAAAACGATTGTGGAATATACATTGAGGGAATCGAACAAGCCTATTGGAGTAGCAACTTATCAGAGAGTTTCCACTGTGCCTCAAGAACTTCAACATCAACTTCCAGATCCAGAGCAAGTTGCCAAGTTGCTAGAGGGAATGGAATGAAAATTCGCCCCACATAAAACCGAGTTCACAGGTTAGCTTCAATATCGTACAAATCGCATTGGGTGCGTAGTTTGTGCTTAAGACGCTCGCGTACGCTCTCCGGCGATACAATTACGCAATCTGGCGCATACCGCAACACTTCTCGAATAAACCAAAAGCTACTGGACACGCGCCTCACGACTCGCCGGACTCGCTCTAATTCTGGTAACCATTCATTTGTCACATCCTGGGGTTTGGCTTGATAGGCAAATGCCAAACCATGTAGTAAGTGTATTTCTACTAAGATTTCATCCAGTCGGGAGCGCCAATTACCAGAAATTGGTGCTACAGTTGCTTCCGTGATGCGGTCTAAGCGTAGGCACCAGTTGTGTTGCAGCTCCTGTATATCCTGATTTCCCGTTGTTTGTTCGCACCAGCAATCAAGATACTTGCGTTCTTCATGATTGGTAATTTGAGCATAGTGGACTGTGAAGCTCCACAAGCGCTCTGCTGCGTCTTGATAAGATAACTGAAAAGGTTGCTGGCGGTGGATATAGCTTTCAATTTCTAACCGCCAAGTTGGGGGCAGATTTTCTTGAAAGCGTTCTATATCCCTTTTCAGGGGTAATGATAGCTCGCTGCGTTCCAACAGTAAGTTAGCAATCAGTTGAGCATCCTCAATATGTCCGGCGTCGCTTAATGCACGGACAGCTTTTACTAGGGCTTTGATACGCGGTTCTGTCCAATCGTTGTTGGGGGTGATTAACAGTTGGCGACGAGCGATCGCTTCTACCAGCTTGGAAATATTCGGGCGATCGCCCCACATCATACCGAGTTCACAGGCAAGCTTTTCTAGTTCGGCTTTGTCCCGTTCTTTCAGCGACAGGGTAATAGACTGACCTTTTCGACTCATAATATACGGACACTTTTATACAGATATCTCTTGTCAATCTCTATTTTGAGTGCCATGATGTGAAACAACAACTATTTACGGACAGTTTTTCAGCATATGTCCGAATACACCATTACTCTCAAACCTGTTTACTCTCAGACTGTGCCAACGCTTGAAGGCTTGAAGTTGCCCAAAAACTGGTTACTCTCCTGGCATCAGGTAGCAACACTGGAAGCACTGCGCGATCCAAACATTGACGTAGTGTTTAATACCGCCATGACGGGCGATGGTAAAAGCTTGGCTGCTTACCTGGAGGTGCTTCAGGGAGAATGTTCTGCCATCGGACTTTACCCTACGAATGAACTTGCTCGTGACCAAGAAATGCAGATTAGAGGATATATTGAACAATTCCAACCTGCAAACGATCCCCGTGTCGTGCGACTCTCAGGGGCTGAGTTAGAAATTTATGCAGAAAACGAAGGATTGAGAAAAGGATCTGCGATCGCCACTCGCACTCATCAATCTGAAGTTGTACTCACTAACTCTGACATCTGGCACTATTTACATCGAGGTGCTTATCTCACTCATGATGATAGTCCTGATAAACTCTGGGGACGGATTGACAAAGACTTTGACTTATTTATTTTTGATGAATTTCATGTTTTCCAAGCACCGCAAATTGCCAGCACGATTAACACAATGCTGCTGATGCACTGTACAAATCGCCGCAAGAAATTTTTATTTCTTTCAGCCACGCCAAATACACAGTTAATTGGGCGATTAGAAACAGCAGGATTCCGTTGCCAGCAAATTAATCCTATAGAAGAAAACAAGTATGAATTTCCCGATACATTAGAGCAGGAACAGCAACTTCAAGCAAAGCGATGGCGGCAGGTATCTCGAACAATATCGCTAAATTTTATTTCTTTGGAACCTGCGGTTCAAGCGAATGAAATCTGGCTAAGAGAAAATAGTGATTTAATTTTGTCTCAGTTCCAGCAGTATCCAGGTAGTAAGGGTGCAATCATTCTCAACTCAATTACAGCAGTCAAACGCCTAATGCCATTTTTCCGGGATATTTTACAGCCTTATGGCTTAATGGTAGGAGAAAATACTGGTCTGTCTGGAAAAGCTGCAAGAGAGCAAAGTCTTCAAACTGATTTGGTGATTGGCACTAGCACAATTGATGTTGGGGTTGATTTCAAAATCAATTTCTTAATTTTTGAATCGTCGGATGCTGGTAACTTTATCCAACGTTTAGGACGCTTAGGAAGGCATGATGGTTATATACGGGACGGGCAACAAATTAAGTTTGAAACATTTAAAGCTTATGCCCTTGTCCCTAACTTTTTAGTAGAACGATTGTTTAAGGGAGATTCTCCAGCGCTAAAAGCTAACAGCATTTATGAACGTCCCTTTTTTCACAACACAATTAATCAGAATTATCGAGAAATCAACAATTTTGAAAATTACTACCGCCGTTGGGGAGCCGTACAATCATCTTGGCTATTTTACAAATTGGGCGATCGCACAATTCAACAACAATATGCACAAAGCCGAGAGAAGTTTCAACAAGCCTGTGAACAAGTATTTGACACAAAGCTCAAATCTGTAGCTGGACGTATCAAAGCCTGGGCAAATGAGTGGCGACAGCTATCTGGCTTGAAAGAGGGAAACCCGATTGCTGAGGATGCTTCTAGTTTCCGAGGCTCTAGCCCTCTGCAATGTGGATTATATGATTTGAGTGAGGAAAACGCAGCCGACAGGTTTAAAACCTACGATTTACCAGGTATTTTGGGAAATTTGTCAATTGAAATGTGGACAGAAGCAGCGTTTATGCGATCGCTACAGGAAGCCACTACACTCACAGGACAACCCATCCCCAAAGGTCGTTTTGCACACTGTCTGGCATTTATGAAGTTGTACTCCTACCGAGAGGAGCGATTGAACTGGAAGTTTACCTACTCTGGCGACTTGCAGCCGATTGCTGATGCTTGGAAGGTGCAAGTACTGACTGGTATCGAAATTTGGCAACCCCAAAACCGCTGGGTTGGGGAAATTAACAAACGCCTGAAAAAGCAGGGATTAGTTTGTTACGTGATTCGTCATCCGGTGTCCTTCGTGCGGATGCGGCTACGTCTACCAATGCACTTCCAGATATATCCAATTAGCGATCAGTACAGTTTTCATGATGTAACTGCGCCGTATTCTCTGGCGATCGCTCAGTCGGCACTGTTGCTGGATACACTTGCTTACTGGCTTAGAAGCAAAGGAGGTGAGTTATGGATTGCTTGAGGTTTCCATCCCTGATAGGGATTCAAATCACTTGGGTACAGTGGGAGGGCATGAGCCGGCAAGTTCAGCATTGGAAATTTCAATCCCTGATAGGGATTCTTAGTTGCCCTCCAAATACAAGAATACAATAATAACACCCCAAAATGTTAAACTGTCTTCCAATACTGTACTTATCAATTCATGTTACAGTCTACTTGGTCGCGTAAGCTTTCAAGTACAGATAAGCACAAGAATCAATTACCGTCATGAGTAACCCGATTCCAGAGGACTACAGAAATCTCCTAGTTGAAGTAAAACAGCGGATTCGTTCTGCTCAGTATGAAGCACTGAAAGTAGTCAATAAAGAACTGATTGCTCTTTACTGGGACATTGGACAGATGATTGTCACCCGACACCAGGGAGTTAGTTGGGGTAAATCAGTGGTGGAACAGTTAGCAAAGGACTTGCAGGTAGAGTTTCCTGGGATTAGCGGGTTTTCTGTCCGCAATATCTGGAATATGCGGAGTTTTTATGTTGCGTACAGCCAGAATGAAAAACTGCAACTAATGGTTGCAGAAATTGGCTGGACTCACAATCTGGTCATTTTGGAGAAGTGCAAGGATGATCTGGAACGGGAAGTCTAAGAAAAAAACGACTGTGGAATATGCATTGAGGGAATCGAACAAGCCTATTGGAGTAGCAACTTATCAGAGAGTTTCCACAGTGCCTCAAGAACTTAAACATCAACTTCCGGCTCCAGAGCAAGTTGCCAAGTTGCTGGAGGGAATGGAATGAAAATTCTGAAGTAGACAATGGTTAATGAGGATAATGACATGAAAACACCAACAATTATAGAACTTAGGGAACTTGCTGCACAGCTTCCCGAAAAAATTCCTTATCTCAAAATGTTAGTTCTGTTTGGTTCCAGAGCCACCGGAAAAACTCATGCAAACAGTGACTGGGATTTTGCTGCACTTTACGATGAAGAAAAGCGTAAGAATTATATCAACGATAATGATTGGGATTGGTTTGAACTACCTTGGCTTCTGGGTAATATTTTTGGAATAAATCACGAAAAGATTGATGTTGTAGAACTAAATAACTCTTCATGGTTAATCGCTCATTTTGTTGCTCGTGATGGCATTCTTCTTTATGAGAAAGACTCTGGAGGATTTGAGTATTTTCGGCTAACTTCTCTAAGACCAGAATCAGAAATGAAAAAATTTCGGCAAGACCAACGCCAGCTTATTGAGATGGAATTGAAAAATTGGGGAGTATCTGACGAGTCACGTCATGTGGAAAAACCAACGCAAAACCTAACCCCCCAGCCCCCTTCCCTTTTAGGGAAGGGGGAGAATTCAAAGCCTCTCTCCTTGCAGGAGAGAGGTTTGGAGAGAGGTTTTCCAGATAAGAGTGAAAAGTAAGGGGGAGTATGAGTGACATAGATTTGGAAGTAGTTTTAGTCAGACTTAGGTTGATAGTGAAATATTGCAACACTTTAGAAGAGTTTAGGTCTATCAGTCTTGATAAATACTTAAGTGATTTTCGCCAACAACTTATTGTTGAAAGACTCTTACAGTTGATGGTTGAAGCAGCAACAGATATTAATAAATATCTTTTGGTGCGGTTACATCAAATTAGTCCAGCCACAAGTTTTGATTCTTTTAGTGAAGCTGGACAGCAAGGCATTATCACACAAGATTTAGCTGCAACACTAGCACGTTCAGTAGGAATGCGAAATATTTTAGTTCATCAGTACAAAGACATCGACAGCAGAATAGTATTTTCAGCAATTCCAAAAGCATTAGAGCAATATCAACTTTATATACAACAAATTTCAGCTTATCTTGATTCATTAGAGGCAGAAAATGGCTAGAAAACGTAAAGGCTCGGATAAGCAAGAAGAACTTTCAATATTTCAAATAGAAATTGATTTAAAATCTGAACAATCTGATGATTCAGGAGATGAATTATTAGACGATGATTACGGTTTTGACTTTGAATTATCAGACCGCACTATCGAACCTCAAGCAAGAGAGTTACTCACACTCAAGCTACTGCGTGAAGCGATTCTGGCTCAAAATGCCGATGACCAAGTGATGGCAGATTTTGCTAAGTATGTCTTACCAAATCTGCTAAGGATAGCAATTGGAGTCACAGCAAAAGGCGGTAAATTTTTTGATGAAATTGACCAACAGCGAGAAGCGGAAGGTAAAACGAGAGTCAGGCGAGATAACGCTGCAGACCAATCATTGAATACACACTTACTTAATGGATTATTCCCAGCTAATTTAATTGAGCGACGTTTGGAAAAACTTGATACCACTGTGCGGCGAGTAGTGCGAGAACGAGAACGTAGATTAGTAATTGCTGGGTTTATTTTGCATGATTTTGAAAAGTTTCCTGATGTTCCTGAAAATTGTCGTAAGTTACCGTTAGCAGAACATCGCAAAATTATAAATGAAAAGGTTCGCCAGTTAGGACTTGATCGCTTTATTAATCCCGACGATCCAGAGCAAGCTCGAGAGTATCTAGATGATTTGTTGTGCATGGCTTATAATGCTCAACGACGTTGGGATACTAATTGGAATTTTTCTAAATATGGGTTAAATCCCGTATTGCGCGATCGCACTCTTCGCAGTCTGTCTGATTTAACCTGTTTAGCCGACTCTCTCGCCTCAATTGTCAAACATCCCCAAGACGCAGAACATCCCAGACTTAAGGAAATCATCCACACTCTCAGTGATGGACAACTGAAATTTACCTATCACCACATTGCTGAAAATCGTGGTGTGCTGACTAACGTGGTGAATAATGCTTTAATCGAGGCTCATACCTGTCTTAACACTGATGAGCATACCTACTATGAACCACTGCTATATCTACCAACAGGAGTAATATATCTAGCTTTGCGTGATGCTCCCACCCAACTACCAGAAGATTTACCAGACCGAGTCGTTCACAGTATTAAATCACTTTGTGCAGGTCAATTAAGTCTCAGACAAACAGGATTTAGTAGAGATGGTAAAGGCATGAAATATGCCGAATATTACAACTTATTTTTTGATGAGCCAGGATTGATGCAAGTCGCCTTAGACGCTACTTTACGCATCTTAAATTTTAATAAAGGCTCTGTTGCCAAAAGTCGCAGCGATAATCTAATAAAATTTCAGCAGCAGAGTGTTTTACCTGCTGACTACAACTTTAAATTTGATGATGACATCCGCATTGACCAACTAGCAGAATTTGGAGATTTGGTCAGTCGGAAAATTTGGGGTGAAAAAGTCAGTCGCATCGAAGCTGCTTGTAAAAAAGACAAAAAACTGCCAAAAATACACAACATCGAAATAACTCACAAAGTTGCAGAGTTTTGGAATTTGGTAGAATATTTACCCCAAATTCGCGCAATTCAACGCATCAATGAAAGCCTGAAAGAAAACAAATTAAAGGGCAATACCGGGGGAGTTCCCTATGAATGGTATTATCTAGCAGCTAGGTATCTGGAACATCACCCTGGTATTGAGGATATACGCGAAACCTGTGAGCAAGCTATTGCTTATGTAAAGAGCTTGATTGAACCGATGATCGCACAGTACAAACAACCTGACGGTTGGGATGATTTACGATTGTGGGTAAACCGAGTTGTGATGCTACCAGGTAGCGATCAAGTATCATCAATTGAAACTCAGGTTGAAACATTTCTAAATGAGTTAAATAACTATAATGCTGCCAAAAAGTCAGGGAGAGGGCGGCAGTTAATTTGTTCAATTTCACATTCTGCTTACACAGTGAGTGAGCAAATGGAATCAGCGGTATTATTCACACCCCAAGTTTATACAAATAAGCAGATGTTGGGTGGTTCAAATGCTAAACGCAATATCTCTAGTATTGCCAGTGTGGAGATGATGCTGCGGCAAATATTAATGAATCAGACTCAGGCAGTAGGTAAAAGATTTGAGGATAGCAAATACCGTTATCTCTACTTTTATCCCACTTATTACTTTACTCCAGAAACTAATAAGTTTTTGCAGAAAGCTTACAGTGGTATTGCCCAAACTCGCTTTGATACTAGCATCCGCAATCATTTTATCAGTAAAGATTTGCAGGCAGATTTAGGGCGAGAACGCTATCAAAGTGTAGATGCTTTCTTAATTGATGAAAATTTACAGCGTCACAAAGACCGCACGTTTAAATTATCCTACCCTGAAGACCAGCCTTTAACATTCTACTTTATGGCACTTCCACCAGGGCGAGACAGCACCGACACCGAATCTTGGGTAATGCCAAGTTGGTTAGCGTTTGCTTTCCCGATGATTTTGGATGTGAAAACGGTAGTTTCTGAATCCCCTATTCCACCTTTTAACGATGGATCTGAGTTTGAGGAAAGCGTTTTTCTGGACAGTGCGCCTCATGCAATTCGTTCGTTAGTAAGACGCGATCTCTTCCGCCTTGACTACATCTTGGAAGGTTGGGAGGAAAACAGCATCCGATATCCTGCTCCTTTGAATGTTCTCACTGCTGCTTATGCTATTCACCTTGATGTTAATGCTCGACAAGGTAAGTCTGGCTATGATGCCAACTGGGGTAAATTTACTGAACTGGCTGCATGTTTTGAAACGAGTCCACTTTATGTTTTTTCTTATCTCAATCGTTGGGTTCGCAATCAGGGAGTTGAAACGGCTCGAATTGAAAAAATTAGGCTTTATGCCTATCACTTTTATCCCTGCTTTGACCCTTACGTCAAGTATGACTCGAATTCGGAGGAATTAATTGTGGGAGAAGAATCAAGATTGAATCATCCAAAAAAATTAACAGAACTTTACCGCAAATTTTACAGAGCAAATAAGCGTTACAATCCCAAATCTAATGCTGTGTTAAAACCAATTGATGTTGCAGCTGAAACTATACTCAAAGCTGAGTTAAGTGTTTTTCAGGGAGAGACATTAGTTGCAGCTGTCGCCGCTGAAGTTTTTAAACTTATGGATCGGGTTCATGCTTCTACGGCTGAAGGACACTGGGTGTTGAGCAAACGCGAGGTAGAACGACAAGTGGTTTTAGATTTTGCTCAGTATTTTGTAGTGGAGGTATTTGAGAAATCATTTGCAGGCGATCGCGCTCGTTTAGCAGGTCGTCAACTCAATTTAATTCGCGACACCTGCGAGTTTTTGTATCGCTTAGAAGATGACAAAGAAAACCAAGAAAAAGACGAGCAGTCTCTTGAACTTAAGCATGAAAATGAGTAATAGATCTCGTTCCCAGGCAGAGCCTGGGAATGAACACCGAGAGGCTCTGCCTCTAGTCTCTGGAGGCAGAGCCTCCATGACTGCATTACCAGGCTGGAGCCTGGTAACGAGGTAAAAATTAAATTACAGGAGGTTAATTATGACATTTCTCAAAACCGTTGAATCTAAATTTTTTCACACAGAAATTCCCTACAAGCCAATGGGGAAATATGTCCACTTTCTGACTATTCGCATCACCGAATCTTATCCTCTCTTTCAAACAGATGGAGAACTGAATAAAGCACGGGTAAAAGCTGGAATGAAAGACAAAACCACGATTAGCCGTCTTTCAATGTTCAAACGCAAGCAATCTACGCCAGAACGTTTAGTTGGTAGGGAATTATTACGTAACTATGGCTTGATGACGGCAGAAGAATGCGAATACAATGTAAATTTTGCAATGGACAATCCTGATTGCATTATTTATGGATTTGCTATTGGTGACTCTGGTTCTGAAAAGTCGAAAGTTGTTGTAGACACAGCATTTTCAATTACAGCTTTCGATGAATCTCATGAAACATTCACCCTCAACGCTCCTTATGAAAACGGTACAATGGCTTCTAAGGGTGAAAATGGTTCTAAACCAGGTGAAGTCACCAGCAGGATTAATCAGCAAGACCACATTAGACCTCAAGTTTTCTTTCCCAGTATTGTCACACTCAAAGACCCCACCGAAGCCAGCTTTCTTTACGTTTTTAACAATATCCAGCGAACTCGTCACTACGGAGCACAAACAACTCGTACAGGTCGCGTTAGAAATGAGTTAATTGGTGTTATTTTTTCAGACGGAGAAATTATCAGCAACCTGCGTTGGACTCAGGTTATATATGATGTCATGAAAGATAATAAAACTCTCAAATCTCCCGATCCTTTAGATGAGGATGATGTCATTACTGCTGCCAAAATTGCCGTTGAATCGCTGATGTCTAATGAATTTATCGTTCACAGCGACTACATCGGTGATGCTTTTACACCCCTGCTTAATGAGGTAAAAACGCTCACAGGTAGTGAGACAGGTATTAAGGCTATTTTACAACAGGCTGATGCAGAAGCCAAAAGTTATGCCCACAAGCATATCAGTAAGAAGAAAACTGCTGCTAAGGCGGGGTAACAGCAATGGCAATTATTTACCGCTGTCAGTTGGAGTTACATGAGAGCCTTTACTACGCCACTCGTGAAATTGGTAGACTGTATGAAACAGAACCAGTCATTCACAATTATGCCCTCTGTTATGCGCTAGGGTTAGTTGATAGCGTAGTTTACTCCACCACCGTTGCTGAGCAACATTCCTACCGCTACTTTTGCCCAGAGCAAGTGCCTAAGTACGAAGAGCATTTGACACCACTCAATCAACAGGGAATTTACGTTACTCCGGCGCGTTCAATTAAGCATACTACTATTCTTAGCACTTGGAAGTATGCCAACAACAACTACCATGTTGAAATGGAGAAAACTCAAAAAAATATCCCGAGTTTTGGTAGAGCAAAAGAGATTGCACCCGAAAGTCAATTTGAGTTTTTTCTCATCTCTCAAAAAGAACTCAAATTGCCAAAGTGGATTCGCTTAGGCAAATGGATGAGTAAAGCTGAGGTAACTGTTGAACAGTTACCCAAATATAAAACTGCTGAAGGTGTATTTACCTGTGTCTATCCTTTAAATCCCTTGGACATCATGTTCAATAATCAAGTGATTAGCTATGACGTTGTGAATATGCCTCCAGTCAGCCTCATTCAAAATGTACAAATGCGAGGACAATACTACCAATTTGATGACATAAAAGGGCTAAAAATTCCGGCGCAAATGGAATATCGTTTTAGCAGTTAATTATGACTTTCCAGACCGTGCTTTAAGAAAAATCCCATGCCTCACAGCCTTGTCCTGAATCTAATTCCCCAATCTCCTATTTACCCACAATTCTTAAGCGGCAGGCATCTCCACGCCTTATTTTTAACCCTTGTTAGTTCCGTGGATAGAGAACTAGGCGATCGCCTCCACGAATCAACTGCTGACAAAGCTTTCACCCTCAGCCCCCTGCAACCAGATCACCATACCAGCAAAAGCAGACCACATCATACCTTGCAATGGGAGCATGACCAACCTATCCCCACAGGGACTTCTTGTTGGTGGCGCATCTCCTTACTAGACGATACCGTATTCAGTCAACTTACCAAACTGTGGCTGAATCTTAACCCCTCTCAACCTTGGCATCTCGGTTCTGCTGACTTATATATTACCAGCATCCTTGGCACTCGCCAGCTCACACAACCTTGGGCAAATGCTACTACCTACCCTCAATTGTACGAGCAAGCCTCTGATTCTGAACGCCAGATAGCTTTGAGTTTCTGCACTCCCACTAGCTTCCGCCAAGGTGAGTTTGATACTGCTTTACCAACGAGAGAATGCGTGTTTAACAGTCTCATCCAGCGCTGGAATAAATACAGCGGTATTTCCCTGGAACCGAATCTGACAGAAGTCATTTTTCCGAGTTTTTTTAATATGCGCACTGTCATAGCAGCCGACTCTCGCAGTAAATTTATCGGCTGTGTTGGCGAAATTAGCTATCGAATATTAGGAGATGTTGACCCATTAATTATCAAACAAATCAATGCCATAGCTAATTTTGCTCTCTATTGTGGTGCAGGACGCAAAACCACGATGGGTATGGGCATGCTGCGACGATTATATATGAGTAGGGAGTAGGGAGTGGGGAGTGGGGAGTGGGGAGTGGGGAGATGAGGGAGATGAGGGAGATGAGGGAGATGAGGGAGATGAGGGAGACAAGGGAGACAAGGGAGATGAGGGAGATGAGGGAGACAAAACAGAGGGATGCTTCCTTGTCCTCCTTGTCCTCCTTGTCTCCCCACTCCCCACTCCCCATTCCCCATTCCCTCTTTAAAAAAGACAATCTTCACTGATAAATACTATGAATGACACTGAATATATTCCAATTGCTGCCCTCAACCAATATGCCTATTGTCCTCATCGTTGTTGGAGGATATTTTGTGCAGGCGAATTTACCGAGAATCACTACACTATTGAAGGAACTAGCTTGCATGAACGTGTTCACACATTAGGAGAAGGATATCGGGAGGAAACTTGGCAAGTACGTGCAATTTGGTTAAAATCTGAGCGTTATCGGTTAATTGGTAAATCAGATTTAATTGAAGAAACTGATGGTCATCTTTACCCTATAGAATACAAGCGCGGACGTAAGGGGGAGTGGGACAATGACGAAATGCAAGTCACCGCCCAAGCGCTTTGTTTAGAAGACATGAGTGGTGAAAAGGTAACTCAAGGTTATATCTACTACGCAGAATCTCATCAGCGTCAGTTAGTAGAAATAAATGCTGAAATGCGATCGGCTACTCTGGCGACAATTCAAGCTGTTACTACTTTACTCGAAACGGGAAAAATGCCGCCAGCAGTATATAACCAGCGTTGTTCTGGTTGTAGTTTGTATTCACAATGCTTACCCCAAGTAACAGCAAAAGTTAAACGCTATCAAGAAGCAAATTAATACTCGGTTTTAAAAGAATTATGGGCACAGTTTACGTTACCGAAACCGATGCTTTTATCGGCAAAACCGATGAACGTCTCAGTGTGAAAGCCAATAAACAAACTCTTCTGGATGTACCGTTACTGAAAGTAGATGGTATTGTAATTTTAGGACGTGCTACTGTTTCTCCGGCTGCTATTTCTGAATTGCTAGAACGTCATATTCCCTTAAGTTTCTTAACTGGTACAGGTAGATATCTTGGTCGATTAGAACCAGAGGTAACTAAAAATATCTTTGTTCGTAAAGCTCAATGGCAAGCTTCAGGAGAAAGTACACAAGCTGTGCATATTGTCAAGGGTTTTGTGCGGGGCAAACTCAAAAATTACCGCAACGTCTTGCTTCGCGCCCAGCGGGAAAATGCTATTGACTTGAATAGTAGTATCACACGTTTGGAGAATGCGATCGCGCCCATCGACACAACACCAACCATTGATTCTTTGCGTGGTTTAGAAGGTGCTGGTAGTGCTGGCTATTTCGCAAGCTTTAACCAGTTAATTCGTGCAGAAGGCTTTAGCTTTGAAGCAAGACGCCGCCGACCACCAACAGATCCCGTCAACTCCCTATTAAGTTTGGGCTATGCTTTACTTCGTCATGATGTCCAAAGTGCAGTCAATATCGTTGGTTTCGACCCATACCTAGGCTACCTGCACGTTGAACGTTACGGTCGTCCTTCACTAGCACTGGATTTGATGGAGGAATTTCGACCTTTGGTAGTGGATGCAGTTGTACTATCGGCGCTCAATAAGAAAGTAATTGTACCAGCAGACTTTACCACAGAGCCACTGTCTGAAGCTGTATCTCTGACTAAGGAAGGACTGCGGACATTTTTGCGGTTGTATGAGCAAAAGAAACAATCTAAGTTTAAGCATCCAGTGTTGGGTCGTCAGTGTACTTACCAGGAAGCGTTTGAAATTCAAGCACGATTGCTAGCAAAGTATCTGATGGGCGAAACCGACAAGTATCCTCCATTAGTGCTGAAGTAGAGGCGGTGGTGAGCAAATATGTTTGTTGTTGTTTCCTACGACATTTCCGAAGACAAGCGTCGGACGAAAATTCACTCGATTCTCAAGTCCTACGGTCAGTGGGTGCAGTATAGTATTTTTGAGTGCAATTTGACTGAGACTCAATATGCTAAGTTGCGATCGCGCTTGGCTAAAGTCATCAAAACTGAAGATAGTGTCCGGTTTTACTTTCTCTGTGCCTGTTGTCAAGGCAAAGTAGAAAGGATCGGGGGAGAACAGCCACGAGACGAATCCATCTTTTTTGCCTAGTTTTATTGATACGCTGCGCGGAGGGGTAGGTGTTTTTCCAGGGTACAGCTAAAAAATGGCTGAACAATCCTTGGCATAAGGATTTAGGCAACACTTACCCAATTTTACCTCCGCGCAGTCTCCCAAAAGCTTGCTATATATGGCTTGTAGCTTTTAATATCAATCAGAGTTCTCTTGACGGGTGCTTTGAAAAGGGTATAATAGTTTTGAGTCGCGCAACTGAACCTCGAAAACCAAATATAGTAAGCATTTCAAGTGCCTGCGTTCCAATTTTTACGAATCCCTATTAGGGATTGAAACCAGAGCTTTCAAGCTAGGTAAGCCGGGCGTTGCGTTCCAATTTTTACGAATCCCTATTAGGGATTGAAACCAGGATGCCTTCAAGCCTCTTGGTAGAATTTTTACGAATCCCTATTAGGGATTGAAACTTTTTAATGACATTGCTTAAAAAAAAGCCCAGTTCCAATTTTTACGAATCCCTATTAGGGATTGAAACATGACTTCTACTCAGGGATTTGGATACCCATTCCAATTTTTACGAATAGGGATTGAAACATCCTAGCCGGAACAGACCTGAGGTTCTATAAGAATTCCAATTTTTACGAATCCCTATTAGGGATTGAAACATCGTCAAGGTTTCCCCAGTAGCCGAAGTCGTCTCGTTCCAATTTTTACGAATCCCTATTAGGGATTGAAACATCTCCCATTAGGTAGAAGCTTTGGCAGCTTTGGTAACCGTTCCAATTTTTACGAATCCCTATTAGGGATTGAAACATTATGCGAAGCTTACGCTCTTGGTGGATGGACTGGTTCCAATTTTTACGAATCCCTATTAGGGATTGAAACGGGTATTTACATCCACTTGGACTAAATCTCAGCGTTCCAATTTTTACGAATCCCTATTAGGGATTGAAACACCTCGACATCTATTATTTGCCCGTCTACCCCTGTAGGTTCCAATTTTTACGAATCCCTATTAGGGATTGAAACAGCTGGATAGTAAGTTCAAGAATCCGGATGACTATGTTCCAATTTTTACGAATCCCTATTAGGGATTGAAACAAGCTCCTTCGTCGTTCGCTGCATATGGCAAGCGTTCCAATTTTTACGAATCCCTATTAGGGATTGAAACGATTTTCTTTATGATAATACCTGATATCAAGATTGCCGTTCCAATTTTTACGAATCCCTATTAGGGATTGAAACACCTTCTACAAGAGGTGCTACGAAAGGACAGCCGTTCCAATTTTTACGAATCCCTATTAGGGATTGAAACCCTGAAACTCTTAGGCTATACATTCCTATCATCAGGTTCCAATTTTTACGAATCCCTATTAGGGATTGAAACGGTGAGGTCCGAGAACCAATCGACTAGACCTATCAGGTTCCAATTTTTACGAATCCCTATTAGGGATTGAAACGGAGAAAGGTGGTTGTAGGGGAATCCGAAATATCGTTCCAATTTTTACGAATCCCTATTAGGGATTGAAACAAACACCAACGGCACCCGAATCGGCTGTACCGCATGTTCCAATTTTTACGAATCCCTATTAGGGATTGAAACCTAGTAACTTTACGATTGAAGAAATAGTGTCAAAGCGTTCCAATTTTTACGAATCCCTATTAGGGATTGAAACAGATCGACTGGAATTCCGATGATTCCAGTCGTTTGAGTTCCAATTTTTACGAATCCCTATTAGGGATTGAAACAGGTAACTTAGTGTCCTGCGGCGACAAACCATGCAGGTTCCAATTTTTACGTATCCCTATTAGGGATTGAAACTATTTCACCGCCTTATGATAAAAACGACAACATTGTTCCAATTTTTACGAATCCCTATTAGGGATTGAAACAAAACTGCAAAAATATAGCACCTTCGACTTTTCTTCAGACTCCTACATTGTAAGCTTTTTGCGCTTTTATAGCCGTCGAAGTCACGTCCGATGTAACAATTTTAGTTTCGACAAAAGGTTCTCGACTTGTAATCAATCTAGAGCGACGACTACGAGTGATATAATTCCATGCCCACTGAAATACTACTACTAATTTAGTGTCGAACTCGATTAAGAAGTAGATGTGAATTACTAACCAAAATACCCAAGCAACGAAACCTTGGAGTTTGATGAAGCTTAAATCTACAACAGCTAAGTTTTGCCCAATCATCGCCAAACTACCTACGTCATTGTAACGAAATTGTGGTAATTTTTGACCTTGAAGGCGTTTTTGAATGAGTTTAGCTACATACTCTCCTTCTTGTTTAGCTACGGGTGCAACACCAGCTAACGGTTTCCCATCTTGATGGGAGAAATTGCCTAAATCTCCTACTATAAAGATGTTTTTATAACCCTTGACTGTCAAGTCAGGTTCTACAATCACACGTCCGGAGCGATCGCACTCTACACCTGTACGGTTTGCTAAAACTTGCCCCATAGAGGAAGCTTTCACACCTGCTGCCCATAATATAGTTTTTGAGGCAATTTCTTTAACTTCATCACCTTGCTTGAAAGTAACAACGTCATTTTCAATATTCGTTACCCTGGTATTAGTTTGGGTGACCACACCCAACTTTTGTAAAGATACTTCTGCTACTTTTGATAACTGTGGTGCCATATGAGGGAGGATGCGATCGCCCCCTTGCAAGAGTAAAATTCTAGTTTCTCTTGTGTCGATGTTGCGGAAATCTTCTTTAAGAGTTTTATGTGCCAACTCTGCGATCGCACCTGCTAATTCTACACCGGTGGGACCTGCTCCGACAATTACAAAAGTCAACCAAGCACGCCGTAATTCGGGATCAGTTTCTTCTTCTGCTGCTTCAAATGCCGAAAAGATCCGGCGACGTATTTCTATGGCATCTTCAATAGTTTTCAAGCCAGGAGCCATTGGTTTCCAGCTATCATGACCATAATAGGAATGGTTAGCACCTGTGGCAACAACTAATGTATCGTACGGTATTACTCTATCACCCAGAATAACTTCTTGGGATTCTGGATCAATATCGTTTACGAGTCCCAACAACACTTTTGTATTCTTGCTTTTTCTGAATACAGCTCGTAATGGTGAGGAGATATCAGAGGGTGATAGCGTACCTGTCGCAACTTGATATAAAAGCGGCTGAAATAAATGAAAGTTACGTTTATCGATCAGAGTAATATTTACATTCGCGTTGGCAAGAGTCTTTGCTGTATAAAGTCCACCAAAGCCTCCACCAAGGATTACAACATTATGTAGTACATTATTCTCATGTACAACTACCATAAGAACTATTTCCTTTTGTTAAGAGGGTTGTAACTTTTCTTAACAAAAATCTAGCAGAATTATGATGAGGGTTGCCGCTTATTTAGAACAATTGCAAAAATCATCAAAGTAGTCAAACTTACCGATGACCTGACAGCAGGAGTGTTAAAAATTGCTGCCACGGTGCGGTGTGACCATTATTCTCGCGGTTTCTCTATTTGTAAAAATCTTTTCGATGTCCGACACGGACAACGGTAACTAGTAGGATGTCGTCTTTTATTTCGTATAGGATTCGATAACTGCCAACTCGAATCCTATACGAGGGATCTGATTCTAGTTTTTTGACACCTGCTGGGCGTGGATCGCTTGATAAATCAGCTATTTTTTCGCCAATTCTTTCTTGGATGTTTTTTGGCAGCTTTTGAAGCTGCTTCTCTGCTCTTGGCGTAAAATCAATGCGATAAATCACAATCCGATTTTCCGCTTAATTTCTGCCCAGGGTATTGTCCCCTCTCTAAGCGCCTCTTCACGTGCAATTTTTGCTTCTTTCTCATCCTCCTCATCCTCCTCAGCTTTTTGCCTTCGGATCAAGGCAAGTGCATCCCGCATCGTTTCTGGGGCAATGTCTTCTAGCTCTGCAATAATTTGTTGCTTTAGTTCTTGTTCTTCAAGTTCTTCAGATGTCATTTGTAGTTCACACTGTCTTTTTAATGAAATTTTATCACAACTACTTCATTGGGGCGCTAATCAAGGATTACGATATCATCTGAAATAAAATGATTTGACCAATGGCTAATAGAGAAAAAACAAGTAAGTAGGTAGGCGGGAAAATTTATAACTTAGAAAACCAAATGAATTAAGTGTGATGGAGTTGATAGTCGTACCTGAGATTTATACTAAAAACGGCTAAAAACCATACTTATTTAACATTCGCGCATCCGGTTCTTAAGCCTCTCCCCGCATCGGGGAGAGGTTTGGAGAGGGGTTCCATATTAAGTGAAGTTTTGAACCTTTCGCAGTATAAGAAGCTACATTTTCGGCAATTAGGGCTGAAAATATTTTTAAAGTCTTGGTTTAAGTGTTTTTTACGACCGTTGCACCTCTCAAGGACAAAGCAGCATCAGCATCAAGTACGATCAAGGAGAGATATGGCTCGTGATTTGTTCCATGAGATAGTTAGGTCTGCGATCGAAAAAGAGGGGTGGACAATTACGGATGATCCACTCAGTATTAGATGTGGCGGAGTCGATCTCCAAATTGATTTGGGTGCTCAAAGACTTATTGCTGCCCAGAAAGCCGGACAAAAAATAGCGGTTGAAATTAAAAGTTTTGTTAGCGCCTCGAAAATTTCCGAGTTTCATACTGCTCTTGGTCAGTTCATTAACTATCGGATTGCGCTGCGTACAGAAGACCCCGCTCGCAAGTTCAGTTAAGGCTTTGATCCCCCCTAACCCCCCTAAAAAAGGGGGGAACAGAGCTACCCTTTTTAAGGGGGCTTGGGGGGATCTTCAGGCAGTAGACGTCACTAACTGAACCGTATTGGAATATAAGTATCACATTTATGCAGCAGGCGCGCCCTATGTACTAGTTTCATGGACAGTTTGCGCGGAGGGGTAGGTGTTTTTCCCGGGTACAGCTAAAAAATGGCTGAACAATCCTTGCCATCAGGATTTGAGTAACACTTACCCAATTTGCCCTCCGCGCAGTCTCCCAAAAGCTTGCTATATATGGCTTGTAGCTTTTAAGAACAATCAGAGTTCACTTGACGGGTGCTTTGAAAAGGGTATAATAGTTTTGAGTCGCGCAACTGAACCTCGAAAACCAAATATAGTAAGCATTTCTACGAATCCCTATCAGGGATTGAAACCCTTATTAGTTGATATGAGAGTAGTATTACGATTTGTTCCAATTTCTACGAATCCCTATCAGGGATTGAAACCTGCGTTCCAATTTCTACGAATCCCTATCAGGGATTGAAACGTTACTACACCCACAGTTTCGTTCCAATTTCTACGAATCCCTATCAGGGATTGAAACCATCTTAATACACTTGCATGCTCCATTGGGGGAGTAACCAATTTCTACGAATCCCTATCAGGGATTGAAACAAAGACTTTCTAGGGACTGATGCGGGTAAACATTTGTTCCAATTTCTACGAATCCCTATCAGGGATTGAAACGTGATAGCTCTGGAAACTGGTACTGGCTAGAGGGGGTTCCAATTTCTACGAATCCCTATCAGGGATTGAAACAGGAGGTTGGTGGAGCTCTCTAGCTATCTCAATAGTTCCAATTTCTACGAATCCCTATCAGGGATTGAAACTTGGAATCTCGGAGGGCTCCTAAATCCATTTCAGGAGTTCCAATTTCTACGAATCCCTATCAGGGATTGAAACCGGTGACCACCGTGGTAGTAGCAGCGCTATCGCCAGTAATGGTTCCAATTTCTACGAATCCCTATCAGGGATTGAAACTTATCTCTGCCTACCTCTCAAATATCGATACAAGGGTTCCAATTTCTACGAATCCCTATCAGGGATTGAAACACATTTTGTGACAACCTCTAGAAATCTTAGAGGGCTGTTCCAATTTCTACGAATCCCTATCAGGGATTGAAACAGAAGTTTTGGCGTCGTTGCTGGCTTTGTAGTTGGGTTCCAATTTCTACGAATCCCTATCAGGGATTGAAACCAAGATGCGGAGTCACGCCGTTCTGGTCAAACTGTTCCAATTTCTACGAATCCCTATCAGGGATTGAAACAGAATGTTGAAGCTTTGGAAGCAATAGCTAAGAATGTTCCAATTTCTACGAATCCCTATCAGGGATTGAAACTTTGCGCAAAGTAGCCCTACCCCTAGTACCAGGTTCCAATTTCTACGAATCCCTATCAGGGATTGAAACGATGTGCATTACCCCCTACTCTGGAATGACACTCCCGTTCCAATTTCTACGAATCCCTATCAGGGATTGAAACAACGGTCTAGCTTCAGAAGCCTTCACGGAGAAGGAAGTTCCAATTTCTACGAATCCCTATCAGGGATTGAAACAAGTCTTCTAACTCTCTACAGAACTTCTATAAAGAGGTTCCAATTTCTACGAATCCCTATCAGGGATTGAAACTCTTAGAGAGAGTTGATGAGCTCGCATACATCACTGTTCCAATTTCTACGAATCCCTATCAGGGATTGAAACGAGTAGCCCAGATACTAATCTTTCGGGATTACAGTTCCAATTTCTACGAATCCCTATCAGGGATTGAAACTCTCCCTTAGCAAGCCGATGGGTGACCGTATCGATTAGTTCCAATTTCTACGAATCCCTATCAGGGATTGAAACCAAATCAAGAGTATCGTCTCCAACAACTACATAAGGGTTCCAATTTCTACGAATCCCTATCAGGGATTGAAACAGCTTGATTGATGCTTTAGCCCCGAGTGCGTCTATCGTTCCAATTTCTACGAATCCCTATCAGGGATTGAAACCCCGGGGGTAGCTGCGTTGAACCCGGCGTACAACTGTTCCAATTTCTACGAATCCCTATCAGGGATTGAAACGAAGAAAGAGGGAATATCCCTAGGTATGCGCATCAGTTCCAATTTCTACGAATCCCTATCAGGGATTGAAACGGGATATTAGCTAGAATCCACTGAGCGGTGATAGCGTTCCAATTTCTACGAATCCCTATCAGGGATTGAAACCAGGATGATGATTACAAAAAAGCTGATGCGTGGATAAGTTCCAATTTCTACGAATCCCTATCAGGGATTGAAACAGCTCCTTGGCTAGCATCAAGCGGTACAACGGTTCCAATTTCTACGAATCCCTATCAGGGATTGAAACGCGTGCTAGCCCAACTGGATGGTAAAGTTACCAAGTTCCAATTTCTACGAATCCCTATCAGGGATTGAAACTAGATTGTGATTCAAGTGTATTGTTGATGAGAACAAGTTCCAATTTCTACGAATCCCTATCAGGGATTGAAACAAGTGCTCTTCATAGTCTTGTTGCGCTGCCGCCGGTTCCAATTTCTACGAATCCCTATCAGGGATTGAAACTTCCTTATGGGTATCTGTTCATTGTACTAGACCGGTTCCAATTTCTACGAATCCCTATCAGGGATTGAAACCAAATATTATGGCATAGGGATTGCTCCCACTTTGGTTCCAATTTCTACGAATCCCTATCAGGGATTGAAACAGAATCCTCTTTAGCTGTATCAGTATGGGTAGCTAGTTCCAATTTCTACGAATCCCTATCAGGGATTGAAACATTAGGTATACTAATAACTAAAGTTGTATTATCCTTTGCTAAGTACCACTGTTCCAATTTCTACGAATCCCTATCAGGGATTGAAACAATGATGAACAGCACCAAAAGCACTGCATCCCATGTTCCAATTTCTACGAATCCCTATCAGGGATTGAAACCAATATGCTGTGCAGTCGCAGCAGAATGCGGTACAGGTTCCAATTTCTACGAATCCCTATCAGGGATTGAAACGAAAATATACAGAGAATCAAGAAAAGTGCTGCAAGTTCCAATTTCTACGAATCCCTATCAGGGATTGAAACTAAAAAAAAGCCACGCTCTCAACGTGGCTTAAAGTTCCAATTTCTACGAATCCCTATCAGGGATTGAAACAAGCTTTTGAGAGTATTCGCAGTTTTCCAGTCTGCGTTCCAATTTCTACGAATCCCTATCAGGGATTGAAACGAGAGGTGTCAACAGTACTAAATCCTTTTATCCGTTCCAATTTCTACGAATCCCTATCAGGGATTGAAACTTCCGCAATAACAGCTAAATTCCTGACGGAGGACTTTGAAAGTTCCAATTTCTACGAATCCCTATCAGGGATTGAAACCAAGACTTTTACCCAGAAAACAATAATATTATCCGTTCCAATTTCTACGAATCCCTATCAGGGATTGAAACGCCCATTGAATCAGGATGGCTTCGGCATCCTCTGTTCCAATTTCTACGAATCCCTATCAGGGATTGAAACGAAAACTCAAATGGCGACATAGAATTTTCAGGGATGTTCCAATTTCTACGAATCCCTATCAGGGATTGAAACAATCTAGTAACTGGAGGATCTAACTTTGCGGTGAGTTGCAATTTTTACGAATCCCTATCAGGGATTGAAACGATGCTGATAAATTCAATACCGTACTCGCTGTTACCGTTCCAATTTTTACGAATCCCTATCAGGGATTGAAACATTCTCAATGTGATGGCAGGGCTATCGATTGCTGTTCCAATTTCTCCGAATCCCTATCAGGGATTGAAACATAACTACTAATCGTATAAATATCAAGCAAAAATGTTCCAATTTTTACGAATCCCTATCAGGGATTGAAACTAGTCGCTGTGTTGGTAAGGATGAATCGGGTGCGAATAGTGTTCCAATTTCTACGAATCCCTATTAGACATCTGGTGAAAATTAATTATGCATTACCTGAAATCCTTGTAGAGACGCGAAAATTCGCGTCTTTACATTCTTTTTCGGAGATGTCTATCAGGGATTGAAACAAGATAATGACACGGTAGCATGATCCCTAGCTAGCGCCCTAACTAAGTAGTTATAATAACATTTCATTAAACACGAAATTGGTCGATAACGCAAACCTATGCCATACAGCCAATTCACCACTATAACAAAAGTAAAAGAAGCATTCGGCATTACCACTGTAGAGGGAAGCAGGTTTTTCCCTGACGTAGAACCTGTCACTCCATCTAACACCTTGTTGGACTATTTAGCGGAGAGCGTACCCCTAGCCGTTGCCGCTAGCACAGAGAAATTTAGATCGGAAGCCATAATAACCCCAGTTCTCATAGAGGTGAGGCGCATTCTAGATCGGCGTATCAGTCTATTTTCGGGTGAAGAGTTCAATGTTGATGAAAGCGTGGGGCTGAACGGAGTTTGCGATTTTTTAATTAGCGGTTCAACGGAACAAATGGCAGTAGAAGCGCCAGTAATTGTGCTTCTAGAGGCAAAAAAAGGGGATTTAAGACTGGGGGTAGGTCAATGCATTGCTGAAATGATCGCTGCCCAGCGATTCAATCAAACTTATTTAAAAGAGGTTAGTGCAATCTACGGATGCATTACCACTGGAACAGTGTGGCGGTTTATGCGGTTAATTGGGCAAACGGTAGAAGTTGACCTCGAAGACTACCAATTGACTCCTGTATCGCAAATTATTGGATTTTTTATATGGATGATTAAAGACGCTATCTGAAACAATAGCATCATCAACATCGCTTCAATTTCTACAGACTTGTTGCACAAATCATAAAAGTTTGTCTCAGCAGACTTTCACGAATAAAGTCCGCGCAGGCGAACTTTATTCGTGTAGCCGCGACTTTATTCGTCGCGTCTTGCTTGTTGGCGCAACCTCCGTTGCTGTAAAAAGTTTTCTCCCTCAGAGACTCAACCGTTACTATCCTTACAACACCAGCGCCAAGCAAGACAGATATCCCAAGCAATTAAAAATTCAAAATGCTACTGAACTCTAGATGCTGGCTTCAGAAATAGCCAAGCTGCAAAAAACGTAGCAGCTGTAAATAGTTGTACCAGATCCAAAGCAGACAGATAGCCATCCGAAAATGAAGCGATGCTGCGATCGGTAATCCCAAACAGCCAAGATGAGATCCCAAATAGCCAAATTCCGTTTTTGAGATTACCCACGAATTCCCTAGCATCTGATGATTGCTGGTGATTCATAATTTTCTACTTCCTTGATGAAGAACCTGATGATTGAGAGCAATTCACCAGCAGCTTTGGCTACAGGTGAGATTCCGACCCTTACCACACGTGTTAACTTTTTTGGCTTTTGACGCCAACATCTTCATTATATTAAAAATAATTTAATATGCTTGACATCACTCCCCAAAGGTACATTCCTAGTTTTGTACTTTTTTGCTGTGCTTTAGATCTTCAGTCTGGTGTCAATACTGCGCAGGTTTTGGTTTTTGGTAGGAATTCCACGCGTGTAGAGACGCGATATATCGCGTCTCTACAAAGGTTATCGGTTAGTTTATTCTCTTATCCGAGCAGTATTGAGTGTGGCAAGGCAAGTAATGCCTTTGGTGTGGAAATTTTAATCATGAAGCTGGAGAAGTTTTGTTACAGTGGTCACAATAAAAGTTAACAAATATTAATATTTGCAGATAAATTGATGTATTTCCACGACATCAGCGGCGAATACACCACACTGAACGTGGTATTTTATCTATAATGGAAGCATCTATATATGTATAAATCTCTATCAGGGATTGAAACGAAACAAAACAGCAGTGCAGCAATCTAAATCCCGATCAGGAATTAACACCAAAGACAAGAATGCAAAGCAGCTACAAAAAAGCGCACCGCATTTAGGGCTAGTTTGCATTACCTTTTCCAAACAGGTGCGCTTCCGAACAATAACGCGCACACGCTATTTACAATTCTCCCTAGAACAACGCGAAGCTACCCTGAGAGAACTTTATCGGGATAACTTGCAGCGCTTGGATGGGGGATTGTCTTTTTGTCAGGAACAGCAGCTTCAGCTTTATCGCATGTCCTCTGCTTTATTTCCCCTATGTGACTTAGAAGACGAAATCGGCGCTAATATATTAGAGGAGATGAGCGCAGATTTAGCTAAAATTGGGCAAAGAGCAGCAGAACTGGGCGTCAGAATGGTACTGCACCCAGAACAATTCGTGGTGCTAAGTTCGGATAAACCAGAAGTGGTGGAAACAAGTATCAAAATTTTAGAACGACACGCCCGCACACTGGATTTACTCGGTTTACCACGTTCCTCTTGGTCATTAATGAACATTCATGGTGGTAAATCCCAACGTGCGGATCAACTGGTGCGGGTGATTTCGGAACTCCCAGAACCAATAAAAAGCCGCTTAACTTTAGAAAATGACGAATACTCTTACAGTGCAAGTGAAATTATAGAAGTTTGCCAACACGCAGGCATACCACTAGTATTTGATGCTCATCACCATATTTGCCATGAACATTTAGATAGTTACGACGATCCCAGTGTAGCAGAAATGTTTTATGCAGCAAGAGAAACTTGGGATAACCCGGATTGGCAGTTAGTTCATATTTCCAACGGTGAAGAGGCTTTTCAAGACAGAAAACACAGCGACTTAATCACCCATATGCCAAATGTGTATAGAGAAGCACCCTGGATAGAAGTCGAAGCTAAACACAAGGAAGAGGCGATCGCCCATTTGCACTCTTGGTGGGTTATTGGCAACGGATGAAATAACGGATGTAACAGATGATTTAACGGTGGGACTCACAGGTAAACAAGAAGTAATAGCGCGGCAACTTTTTAATCAAGTAACAGATTCCTCCAATGGTGAAACTCACAGATAAAGCATCCGCTACATCCGTTACAAAATCCGTTGCCAAGTTTGTGTCTGGGTATAAGATAATTAAAAAATTATGGTAATAGCAATTGATTTTGGCACTAGTAACACAGTTGTTGCTCGCTGGAACCCCGTAACCCAGCAGCCAGAGACGCTTAACATACCTGGTTTATCAATTCAACAAAGTCTGAATCCGCCATTAATTCCCAGCTTAGTTTATGTTGAAGATGCGGCACGAGGACAAGTTATAGTCGGGCAACAAGTGCGCGATCGCGGTCTTGATTTGAAAAACGATCCGCGATTTTTCCGCAGTTTTAAACGCGGGATCGGTGCAAGTATCCAAGGTTTCTTACCCGAACTAGATAAACAGACAGTCACTTTTGAGCAAGTAGGACAATGGTACCTCACCCAAGTGACTTCGCAATTGACATCGCTGCAAGGTGATTTAGAGTCTCTGGTGTTAACCGTACCTGTAGATAGCTTTGAAACTTATCGTCACTGGTTGGGACTCGTTTGCCAAGCCCTCCCTGTAGAACAGGTGCGGATGCTGGATGAACCCACAGCCGCTGCTTTGGGATATGGTATGGCAGACCAAGAAATTCTCTTGGTGATCGACTTTGGTGGCGGAACGTTAGATTTATCGCTTGTGCAGTTAGATAAAAGTGTGCAAGCAACTCAAAAACCCTTGGGATTCCTTCTTAAGTGGGGTAATAAGTCTTTAAGCGATTCAAAGCAAAAAGTAAAAACCGCCCGCGTACTGGCGAAAGCCGGACAAAATTTAGGCGGTACTGATATTGATAATTGGCTGGTTGATTACTTTGCCAAAACTCAAGGGTTGGCGGTAAGTCCCCTAACAATCAGATTGGCAGAACGCTTGAAAATTCAGCTATCAAGCCAAACTCAGGCGAGTGAAGTTTACTTCAACGATGAGACATTTGAAAGCTATGAACTAGAAATCAACCGCGACACCCTAGAAACTATCCTGCAAGAACACTCGTTTTTTGAGTTATTAGATGAGTCGATGATGACTCTTCAGCAGCAGGCGCGACGCCAGGGAATCGAAACTTCTGATATTAACGCAGTTTTGTTAGTCGGCGGTACTGTGCAACTACCAGCGGTACAAAAATGGGTAAAACAGTACTTTGAACCCGACAAAATTCGTTGCGAACGTCCTTTTGAAGCGATCGCCCAAGGCGCTTTACAGCTAGGGCGAGGCGTAGAACTGAAAGATTTTCTCTACCACAGCTACGGCGTCCGCTACTGGGATCGCCGCCACAAGCGCCACAACTGGCATCCGATTATTAGGGCTGGGCAGGCTTTCCCAATGAATCAGCCAGTGGAATTAGTCTTGGGCGCTTCTATTGAGAGTCAGCCCAGCATTGAATTGATTATGGGAGAATTGGGAGCAGACACAGGCAGTACTGAAGTTTATTTTGATGGCGATCGCCTGATTACTCGCCGTCTTGACAGCAATCAAACTACTATCAAACCCCTTAACGACAAAGATGGCGCCAGAACAATTGCCCAACTGACACCGCTTGGTTATCCAGGAAGCGATCGCATCAAAATTTTCTTTGAAGTTGATGAGCAAAGATTTTTGCGAATCACGGTCGAGGATTTATTGACTGCTGAAACTTTGATGGAAAATCAACTCGTGGCACAGTTGAGTTAAATCAGATTCTCCTTACATTGACCAGAAGCGGAAAGCGGGAGGAAAGCGGGAGGGCGCGGAAAGCGGGAGGGCGGGGGAACCCCGCCCCTACGATAATGGTGCTGTAAGTTTGGGTTATGTAGAACGCAGGGCTACATTACACCAAATTTCATTTAACTCGTAGGGGCGGGGTTCCCCCGCCCTGAGAATCTGGTTCCCCCGCCCTGAGAATCTGGTTCCCCCGCCCTGAGAATCTGGTTCCCCCGCCCTGACAATGCGATCAATTCAAGTTTTATGCGCACAAGAAGTTATTCTGACCTTGAGTCCGACCCGTTGTTGACTAAGACTTTGACCTTGACAAGAACGCTGTCATTGACCACAACTTTGACCTTGACTAAGACCCTGACTGTGTCTGAGACTTTAACTACGACGTTGACCTTGAACACAATCCCAACTCTGAACTCACCAGTTCCAACCCTACTACTGCAACAATCCTCAATACTGTTCGGATCAGACTTTCCCCCAGTAACGCACCGAAAGTCTATGGTCGTGCTACTGGGAAAATAGCACAAGTTGGTGGGCAGTGCCCACCCTACATGTTGATTCGCCAAGTGCCTAAAAGCCTCTGTAAAAAGAACCCGGTAGCTAACCGGGCAGAGGAGGTTTTAGGTTATGCTATGTCTTAGCAAGACCGCATCAATTCATCTACGATACTTATCCTTCAATTTCAGTAGTTGCCAAATTGCCAACAACTGAAGAAAGTGAAACAGGCTTTTGGTTGGTTTGGTTGTGTCCTGACTACTTTTGTATAATTACTGGAGTTCCTAACGATGCCCATTGGAACAGCCATTTAGCGTGATCGGGCGCGATATTGACGCAGCCATGGCTAATTGGTGTGCCAAATTTTCGATGCCAGTATGCTCCGTGAATGGCATAGTTACCCTGGTAATACATTGCATATGGGACGTTAGGAACGTCATAGTCCTCCCCTTGCATCCGGGAAGACTTCTGCTTGGATTGAATGTTAAAAATACCAGTGAGAGTGGGGGTAGATTTTTTGCCAGAAGAAATAACAATTGCATAGACAGGTTTTCCACCTTCCCAAGCAGTTAACCGTTGCGTTGTCAGGTTAATTTGAATCCAGTGCTGATCTGATTGTTGTAGCGTCTTGATTGTTTCTACAATCCTCTGGTTTTTTGGTTCTGCCAAAACCTTACATTCAATATCACTAACCATGCCAAATGTCAATAGAGCAATGAGAAATAGTTTCAAGGAACGTATCCGGTTATGAGAAATCAGACTTTTCATGGCAGACCATTTAGCTTTGTCCTATAATTCCCATTTTATTGCGGCAACATTAATCAGCGTCAGCAGGTGGGAACCGCACTGGTAAACGATGCTGATTCGATCCTGTTGCTTGGAACTAGCAGTTTGATCGCGTTGTAGGATTTGGGCGTTCGCTAGATAGGCAAGAAAATAGCAAACTCGGCTCCCTTACCCAAAGATGAAATACATTTGAGATAACCACCATGTTTTTCTTCCACAATTTGCCGACAAATAGACAAACCTAAGCCTGTTCCTTTCCCGACTGCTTTTGTGGTGAATAAGTGGTCAAATATCCGGTCTTTCACCTCATCAGACATTCCCGGTCCATTGTCTTTAATCCGAATCACTACCTGAGTTTTGTCTGCGCTAACTTCCGTTTTAATGGCGATCGCATTCCCACAAACTGCGATTTCTTGATAACTCTGCCCAATATTTCCCTCTTGTAGCGCATCAATCGCATTAGCCAGCAAATTCATAAACACCTGGTTCAACTGTCCGGGGTAGCAATTCACCAAGGGCAAGTTACCATATTCTTTGATGATTTCAATCGCCGGACGTTTCTCGTTTGCTTTCAGGCGATGTCTCAAAATCAGGATGGTGCTATCAATACCTTCATGGATGTTGCAGCTAAATTTAGAGTCGGTATCCGACCGGGAAAATGTTCTCAGAGAGGTGCTGATATTGCAAATGCGATCGGTTCCCTCTTGCATTGAGGTGATGAGTGTGGGTAGGTCTGAAATCAAATAATCTAGGTCAATCGCTTTTATCTCCTGTTCTATTTCAATCCCAGGTTGCGGAAATTTTTTTCTGTATAGATTCAAGAGTTTGATTAAGTCAAGTGCGTATTCTTGAGCATGTTTAATATTCCCAGCAATGAAGCTAACGGGATTGTTAATTTCGTGAGCAACACCCGCTACTAACTGACCTAGTGTAGACATTTTTTCCGTTTTAACCAGTTGGATTTGAGCCTGTTTTAGTTCATGTAATGCGTGCGTAAGTTCAGATGTCCGCTCTGCCACTCGTTGTTCTAAATTTTCTGCAAACTGCTTAAGCAAGATGTTTTGTTCCTCAAACATTTTGGTCAAGCAACTTAGTTTGAAATGTACCCTGACCCGTGCCAAAACTTCCTCTTCCTGAAATGGCTTAGTAATGTAATCAACCGCCCCCATTGACAGACCTTTGACCTTATCCTTTGTGTCAGCAAGTGCCGTCATAAAAATTACCGGACTATTCTGCGACTTCGGATTTGCCTTCAGTCGTTGGCAAGTTTCAAATCCATCAATTCCGGGCATCTGCACATCCAGCAATATCAGATCTGGAGGGTCATATTCAGCCATTTCAATTGCACTTTCACCATCAATTGCTACCGCAATTTCAAAGCCAGCGTTCATCAACACCTCAACAAGCATTTCCACATTTGCTGAATTGTCATCTACGATTAAAATCAGGTTTTTGTTGGTAATTGTTTCCATTTTTAAATGTTTTATAAAAATTCCATATTAACCGATAGCTAAGATATGGCAATCTTGGTTCGTAGTAGCGTGGCGCTACTACAAGCTGTCGCAATATTCGTTTACTGATATCTTGCACCTGACGGTTTTCCCGACAGAGGCGACTGGCGCGCGAATTCTATTCGTTAGGGATTGGTGCAAGATCTGAGTTTACATACTTGTTTTTTATTTTGTCTATCTACTTAATTGCTATCCAAATATTGTTTGATGAAATCCTGGATTTTTTTGCATTGAAATCCTTGAGCTAATGTCCGAATTTCATGGGCAAAAGCTGCAAATTTATCGTCTAATTGGGCAATTTTCTCTGCTTGCTCCTCAATAGCTTTGACGCGACCTCGCTTAGCTAGGTCATATAGGCGAGCAAGTTCTTCAGGCGGTGGGGGCGCGATCGCCATCGGTGATGCATCATGGCGAAGAGTTCCTAATTCTTCCTTCTGTTCGTAGACCCATTCGAGGCAGAGTAATTTCTGTAACTTTTCTAAAAGTTCTTCAGCCTGCACGGGCTTGGGGAGAAAATCATCTCCGCCAGCTTCTAAACTCTTTTGCTTGTCTATCTCAAACACGCTGGCGGAGGAGACTACGATCGGGATATCCTTCAACTCCGGTGTCTGCCGCAGATGGTGCATCATCTCAAAGCCATCCATGATCGGCATTGACAAGTCAGTGACGATCAAGTCAGGGTGAAACTCACTAGCTTTTTGCAACCCTTCTTGACCATTGCTGGCTTCGGCGACTTCAAAGCCAATTGGTTGCAGCAAATTCACTAACACCGAGCGATTTTCAAAAGCGTCGTCCACAACTAAAATTTTGCGAATGTTGCAAGTGTTGCCGACAATCTTACCAAAAGAGTTAGTTTTGGCAATCTCTGACCATCCTGACTCAGAAGGCGTTAACTCCAAATCCATCCAAAACATGCTACCTTCACCTGGATGACTTTTTACTTCCAAAGTGCTGTTCATCATCTGGACGATTTTCTGAGTGATGGCTAATCCCAGTCCGGTACCTTCTGCTTGACGCTTGCTGTCTCCCACCTGTTCAAAAGGTAAGAAGATTTTTTCAATTTGTTCATTAGTCATGCCAATGCCAGTGTCTTCGATTTGAAAGCGAATTTTGGCAACGGATTTTGTAACGGATGTAACGGATGATTTAACTGTGGGACTAACAGATAAAGCGTCCGCTGAGATAACGGATGATTTAACTGTGGGACTAACAGATAAAGCGTCCGCTGAGATAACGGATGATTTAACTGTGGGACTAACAGATAAAGCATCCGCTGAGATAACGGATGCTTTATCTGTGGGACTAACAGATAAAGCGTCCGCTGAGATAACGGATGATTTAACTGTGGGACTAACAGATAAAGCATCCGCTGAGATAACGGATGCTTTATCTGTGGGACTAACAGATAAAGCATCCGCTGAGATAACGGATGATTTAACTGTGGGACTAACAGATAAAGCGTCCGCTGAGATAACGGATGATTTAACTGTGGGACTAACAGATAAAGCATCCGCTGAGATAACGGATGATTTAACTGTGGGACTAACAGATAAAGCATCCGCTACATCCGCTACAAAATCCGTTGCCGAATCCGCTGCAATTACCTCTATTTTGAATGTCACGCTACCTTGATCGGTAAACTTGATCGCGTTGCCTAGTAGGTTAATCAGTACTTGGCGCAAGCGTTTTTGGTCGGCATCGATACCCGTGGGCAGTTGAGCATCTGGTTGGTAAACAAAAGCAATGCCCTTTTGTTCGGCTTTGATGCTGCAAATTTCTACTACTGCTTGCAGGAAGGAGGGAAAATGAAAATCTGTGGGGTAGAGTTCCATTTTCTGTGCCTCGATTTTGGAGAGGTCTAAAATGTCGTTGATTAGGGTCAGCAGATGGGAGCCACATTGGTGAATGATGCTGATGCCTTTTTGTTCTTTCTCAGTCAAGACGAGTGAGCGCTGGAGGATTTGAGCATATCCTAAGATGCCGTTAAGGGGAGTTCTCAGTTCGTGGCTCATGTTAGCGAGAAACTCACTCTTGGCAATGTTTGCGACCTCAGCAGCAGCTTTCGCGTTTTCTAATTCAGCGGTGCGTTCTTGGACGCGCGTTTCTAGCTCCGTGAAAGACTCTCTTAACTGCTGTGCCATGCGGTTAAAAGACTGAGCTAAAACCCCTAGTTCATTGACACCTGATTCTTCAACTTTTTGGTCTAATTCTCCACAAGCGAAATCTTCTAGCGCGGCTTGCTTCGCTAACGCTTCACTTGCTTTACTCAGCCGCAGAACCGGAGCGCTAATCCAGCGAGAGGTGAGGATACCCAGCACTGTAGCTAGTACCAAAGCCCCAAGACACAGTAGAATCGTGGTGCGGGTGTTGGCGTTAATTTGTGCCATGAAGTCAGACTCTGGTACAGTCACGACCACGAGCCATTCTAGACCATATTTGTCTTTCCAAGGGGTAACTTGAGCAAATTGGCGCTGACCGTCGAGGGTAAATTCCAGAAATTGCCTCGCTTTGATGGCACTGAGGTTACCAAAACGTTCTGTCAAATGCACAGACGTGGTGCGAATGAAGGGTTCATTACTGTCTACTGCTTTGAGTCGCTGTCCTTTACCCTTCAGTACCTTAAAAGGCTCTTCACTAGAGGAGCTTGCTACTAGCAATCCGTTACGCTCTAGGATAAAAGTCTTGCCTCTGGGACTAACTTTTAATTTGCGGAGGAATTTACTGATTTGTGAAAGGCGGAGGTCAACAGATAAGACTGCTATCAAGGTATTAGCATTGTTATAGATGGGATAACCAGCAGAGATAGATAAAATTTCTGGCGACTCCTCCCATTGATAAACTTGACTCCACCCAACTTTACCTGCCCGAACTATATCCTGATACCAGCCTTCTTCTTGAAACTTGTAGCGATCAAATATCGCTATCCTCTGGGAGCGATTTCCCTTACTATCTGTAGCGTAGGTATAAGTTTTACCTTTGGTATTGGGGGAGAGTTCATCAATGGTAATGCTATTACGATCCAAATCATACCCAGACGCTGCATACTCACCTGTTCCCAAACCACAGGAGATGTAACCGACATCAAACACCTGCATTTGCTTCCAGAAGTAATGCCCCATACCAGGAAAGTTTCGCAGGTCTAGCAAGCCTAACTCAATAGCATCTGCATTGATTTGATTAATCTCATGAGGAGTACCCAGATAAGTATCCAGGTGTTGCTCGATCCGTGAGCTGACTTCAGTTTGCAACTGAGTCGCTAGGTCATGAATCGCTTTGTGTGCGTTGCGTTCGGAGAAGTATCCCACGAGTCCCACCGCTGTAAAAATTTGCAGGACAAAGGGAACGACCAGAACAAAGCGCAACGGCACTTTCTGGGAACGTTTAGCATGTGCGATCGTTTTCAACAACATCAGTTTGCGTAGCATGAAGTCCTTGCCCCAGGCATCGCCTTGAAACTAAGATGGCAAAAGTCTGTACATATATATAGTTCCCAAGTTAGATGCGAGAATTGATATGTCTGAGCTAAACGTTTGTAGAGGGTTCTTGCACAACTATTGCTCAATTTGTCAGCGGTACTAGTCGCCCGGTTGCGTAAGTCCTAACTGTTGGATCAAGATTCTTGAGAGTTGGGCGATCGCCTCCCAATCTTCGGCTGCTAAAAGTTTTTTGGGAAATAATTGACCACTCAAACCAACTGCCACTGCCCCGGCTTGTAAAAATTCTTTGGCATTGTCCAAGGTGACACCCCCTGTGGGAATTAAGGGAATATGCCCCAGTGGTCCTTGTAGACTTTTTATATAGTGAGATCCTCCCACTGCTTGCACAGGAAACACCTTCACACAACTTGCGCCACTAGTCCAAGCTGTGACTATTTCTGTGGGGGAGAGCGCTCCAGGTATAATTGGTACACTTACAGCCACAGCAGCTTGAATCATTGCTAAGTCAACGTGAGGAGTAAAGAGAAATTGCGCCCCGGCTTTTATTGCTTCTTGCATCTGCTGCAAATTGAATAGTGTACCGGTGCCAATAATACAGTCTGGTAATTCAGTACGTAGTTGCGCGATTAATTCAGGGGCGCGATCGCTATCCCAGGTAATTTCAATTAACCGCATTCCACCAAATGCTACAGCTAAAGCCATTTTGCGTCCCAACGATAATTCTTGAACGCGGATCACTGCGATCGCTCGATGCTGTTGTAACTGTAATAACCAAGGTTGACTA
Organism: Stigonema sp.; assembly: GCA_965249805.1. Lineage (GTDB taxonomy): Bacteria > Cyanobacteriota > Cyanobacteriia > Cyanobacteriales > Nostocaceae > Stigonema. The sequence goes on along the minus strand of CBDFMX010000001.1, from coordinate 2,553,402 downwards.
GACATTTTTATAAAAATTAAGCAAGGAATTTTATCCTTTCTAGGATACAGATGACTTGAATTTATTTGGTAAATTTTCTGCGTTAAAACCATCGGCAACAGCCAAGTTTTAATTCAACCCCATAATATTCAATCTTTAGGAATATATATTTGGACTTATTTATTAGTCTACTTCCCAAAAATTCCGGAAAAATGGCTAATCTTTAGCACTTAAATTAAGTCGCCAGCAGGATGAAAACAATAAAATCAATTTTTATACTAAATGTAGATTTTCTTCAACTTTCGCTTGGTAACAGGTTTATGCCTCTTTACAAACTTGCAGACTTTGATCCAAATTACATACAAACGTTTGGTGGTGACGACATCAAGACCTTAAGTCTCTACACAGAAGGGGGAGAGAAAGTAGGTCCCATCGCAGATGCTCTGGTCGATGTTGAGGGTCGTTTTCGTTATCTAGTTATAGACTCTAATTTCAATTCTGCTGGGAAAAAAATCTTACTACCCATTGGTCTTTCCCGTATTGATTATAATGCCAAGCGTGTCTATGTCGATGGACTCAGCAAGCAGCAAGTAGAACGTCTGCCTGAATACAAAGAGAGCATGACTGTTGATTACGATTACGAAGAGCAGGTACGCAAAGCTTATCGTCCTGCCTCTGCTAGCAGTCTGAATTACAATCCCGACACATACAATTATCAACAAGAACCATCCCTTTACGGTTTAAACGATCAGAATCATCAAACCCTCAAATTGTATGAGGAAAGATTAATTGCTAGCAAAACCCGTGTCAAAACAGGGGAAGTAACAGTCGGCAAGCATATTGAAACGGAAACAGCACGGGTTGCAGTCCCAATTGAAAAAGAGCGAGTTGTCATCGAGCGAGTTACACCAACAGGATCGGACGCAGTAGTAGATTCAACCGAACTTAAGTTCCAAGAAGGGGAAGTAGCACGCATAGAAGTTTACGAAGAAACGCCTGAGATTCATAAAGAGGCTTTCGTGCGTGAGGAAGTCCGAGTCAAGAAAATCGTAGAACACGAGACTGTTGAAGCACAAGATACAATTCGCCGAGAAGAGTTAGATGTTAAAACTGAAGGTGATTTACCGATAAATCAAATCGGTACAAACCCTATTGACCGTGTTTAAGCATGTTCTCGTTCCTAGCCTCTGGCTGGGAATGCAGTCTTAGAGGCTCTGCCTCCACACTTTGCTTGCAATGAGGCAGCAGCCCCAACGAGTGCATTCTTATGCAGAGCATGGGAACGAGAAACGAGCGTTCTACAAGGGTTTCAAAGTTAAGTTGACACCAATGGCATCCTGTCCGCCCAGTTCCTAGGACGGGCAGGATGCCCATCCCACAAGAAATAGTTGAATATTTTTTTACTTGGAAATCCCTTAATGTATTTTTTATAAAGACGTTAATTTAATGCATCTATTGTAAAAATGATCAATCTGTCAGTCATGTTAAGCCCAGCGAAACATCCGGCACAGAGCTTCACTCAACTGACCTTGCCCGCTGAAAATGAAATTGAGTTTTTTTACTGATATCGTACACCATTCGATAGTTCGTGTAGGGTGGGCACTGCCAACTAACGCAAAAATAGATCCGATCTGTCAATGGTAGGCAATGCCCACCCTACAAAAATAGGGTTATTGCAACTGGTGCAAGATGTGATTTTAGAGAAGTGTAAGAAGTCTAGTATATTTGCTGAATTTATATAATAATGCTTAGACAATTTGTAATTTATTAAAAAATATAAACAGCATAAACTCTCTTTATTAAAAAAACATTAAACCAACGAAAATGTATCAATTGTGAGAACTGTTTATTAATTTAATTCAGTCGTAAGGAAGATGATTTTTATCAGATAATTTTTTAGCTTAGTCGTAAGCAGATGTCAAAAACCAGAGGGGAAAGATTATGGCTCTTTATAAAATTGGAGATTTTGACCCACATTACCGCGATACCTTTCAAGGTAATGACGTTAAAGGCTTGGGTGTGTATGCAGATAGAAGCGAAGAAAAAATCGGCACTGTCGGTGACGTATTAGTGGATGAAGAAGGGCATTTCCGCTACATGGTGGTTGACTTAGGCTTCTGGATTTTTGGTAAGAAAGTATTGTTACCAGTAGGTCGCTCTCGGGTCGATTATGGTGCTGGTCGCGTCTATGCTGTTGGGATGACAAGAGAGCAAGCCGAAAACCTACCTGAGTTCGACGAGAGCCAGACTCTTGACTACGACTACGAAGAGCGGGTACGTGGCGTATATCGCAGTCCTTTAGAAACATCAGCGCCTTTGGACACATCAGCTGGTCTAACTGGAGCTGGTTTAGGTGCAGCCGCAGCAGGTCTAAGTGCCGCATCCGCACCTGTTCTACCTACTGAACCTACGACCTATCAGCAGCCTACCACCGCTCCGGCTTACAACCGCGATAACTACGCTTACGAGCAAGAGCCTAATTTGTACGGGCTAAATGACCAAGATCATCAAACCCTCAGATTGTATGAAGAGCGCTTGATTGCTGGTAAAAAGCGTCAAAAAACAGGGGAAGTGACAATTGGCAAGCACGTTGAAACTGAGACTGCACGAGTTGCAGTTCCGGTAGAAAAAGAGCGAGTCGTTGTTGAACGCGTAACTCCACAGGACGCAGGTAGAGCTGTTGCTCCTGGCGAAGCTAACTTCCGTGAAGGCGAAGTTGCTCGCGTGGAAATCTACGAAGAAATTGCTGACGTTCGCAAAGAAGCCTTTGTTCGTGAAGAAGTCAGAGTCTCAAAAGTTGTAGAGCAAGAAACCGTTCAGGCTCAAGACACAATTCGCCGCGAAGAATTGGATGTAAATGCTCCAGGTTTACCGATTGAAGAACGCCCTAATCAAAATCCATGAGATTTTGATTAGTCAATAAATAAGAGCTAAGTAGGTCGAAAAACTAAATCATCATTGGTTCGTAGTTGAGCGCGACTCGCGCTAAAGCTCAACTACAAACCTTTACACTGACTTCAAAAAAATTTAGATAGCTGGTATTATTGTCATAAACCTACTTATTAACTAAAAATTAGAATTATTGCAAAATTTTTTTTCTGAACGTCTTTGCGTCGGGTGGGTGATAAAAAAAATTATTTAAATAAAGAAATTTATTAAGGGAGTCAGGAGATATAGTCTTTTCTCTGAATAGTAATCATTCACAGCATGTGTATGAACCATATTTGCTGCTGAATACTTATTTATAAATTAAAAAGATAAATTATTATCAGGGGAGCAAAAAAAAATGGTTTCTTTAAACGCATATAATTTCCACCAAAACACCAGAATAAGTACCTTGCTAGAAAGTTTGCGGAAAAAAGTAAAAAAGTATGCTGTAGTAGATAAGCAAGGTCAGATAATAGGTGAGGTGAAAGATCTAATTGTTGATACTAATCGTCAATTAGGCTTCGTCATAACTAAATCGGTAGAGCGAGAAAAAAACCGTTGCTATGAATTACGGAGCAATCTAGTCCAGAAAATTGATTCACAGAGTCATCGTATTTTTACAAACATAGATGGTTCCCAAATAGAGGAACTGCCTGAATATATAGAAATAGACAATACAATTAGCGACATGCAAGAAAATTCAATCAATCAAGAAGAAAATCCTGGTAACATAACGTCAAGTGCCGCATTAAAAGATAACAATAGCGAGATCCCCTTAGTTGTTCAAGAAGAAAATCCTGGTAACATAACGTCAAGTGCCGCATTAGCAACAGAGAACAATAGCGATATCCCCTCAGTCACTACAGAAAATATACAAACTGTAGAAGAAGAAATTATTCGTTTGCTAGGAGAAAGATTAGTCGTTGACCGTAGCAAGCGTAAAATCGGCGAGGTGATTGTTCGTAAAGAAATTGAAACCAGGATGATACAGGTTCCGGTTCGGCACGAAAAACTTATTGTAGAACAAGTTAGCCCCGAACGAAAACAGTTAGCAGAGATTGATTTAGGGTTAGCGGAAATTTCAGACATTAACTTGACAGAAGCAGAAAAATTTGACTTTGCTAGTGTTGACAACGGTTTAAGTGTGAGTGGTGAATTCAACTCACCTAAAATTGCTAGTTTACTTTTAAATGCGATCGCCCTAGAGCGAAATCACGGATGCAAAAAGGTACGAGTGACAATTGTTGTGGAAGATGAAGAACGCCAGAAAACATACCTGGAGTGGTTTGAGCGCACTTCCACTGACCGAAACTCTTAGAGCGCAAGCCCCACAGCGGAGGACATGGGGTAGAGCCGCTAGGGACTTCAGTCCCCTTCAAAAAATTGTTTTTCTGCTACAATAAAACAAACTGGTCAATTGTTTCGACCCTACCCCCGGACTGGGGGAAAGTTACGCCCAAGAAGTTATCAATCCCTTGTGGGTTGAGTCTGGGAACCAAACCTACGGGAATCACCGCCATGTGTGGGAAACTCCGACAATTGGATATCTAAAAGATACGGTTGAACCTTTTAGAGAATCCCCTTTCCTTTAGGCATGGGGAGTGTCAAAAACATACACATGAGTGAGAAGCTAAGTAGTAGGGTGGGCAATATTGCCTAGCCTACGCACTTCTTCTAGCTACTCCCAATGAGATTTCGACTGAAAATACCCTTAAAGAACCGACGTAAACGAGTTCACATCAAAATTAAGGATGGGCACTTTCATATCGTAGGCATGAATGCCTGGTATTCCTATTGGCGTGACCCCTACCATCTACTACTGACGCTTCCTTGGACAGCATTTCTGGCGGTTGTTGCAGTTTCTTATCTAGCAGTTAATTTTTTTTTCGCTCTACTTTACATGGCAGGAGGAGATTGTATTGCCAGCGCCAAACCTGGCTCTTTTTTAGATCTCTTCTTTTTCAGTGTTCAAACTTTAGCAACTATCGGCTACGGCACGATGTATCCGAAAACAATTTACGCCAATAGCATCGTCACAATTGAATCGATGATCGGTATGGTGCAAATTGCTGTTTTAACCGGACTAGCGTTCGCCCGTTTCTCTAAACCGACTGCGCGTGTAGTGTTTAGCCGTATTGCGGTGATTAAACCTTATGAAGGAGTCCCCACCTTTATATTTCGTACCGCTAATCGGCGCCGCAACCAAATCATAGAGGCGCAGATGCGGGTCTACCTGATGCGTGACGAAGTTACTGCTGAGGGACAGTCTATACGTCGAATCCACGACCTCCAATTGCTAAGAAACCAGTCACCTAGTTTTGTCTTAACCTGGGTAGCATTGCACCCAATTGATGAATTTAGTCCACTTAATGGGATGACAGCAGAGTCCTTGATTCAGACGAATACGACAATTGTTATCTCTATCAGTGGCATTGATGAAACAGTTGCACAGGTCGTTTATGCTCGCCATACCTATGCTGCTCATGAAATCTTGTGGAACTATCGGTTTGTGGATATCATTCACCAAACACCCGACGGACACCGCTACATCGATTATAAGCACTTCCACGATGTTGTGTCTCTAGATTCTGCATAACCCCACCCTTTTTGATAGCGACCCTGTAGAGTTCGTACAGTACGGTCTCTACAACCTGTGGGGAAAAAGGGTATGACGTAACACTACTCAGTAGTATCATCAACTGGTGGTTGCACTGGTTTAACGACAACCCGACCATTCTCAACTACAGTACAGCTTTTAGACGAGTTCTTACTGTTGTTGGCAGGTACATCCTCGTTTTGGTTTTGACGGGAGATATTTTGCTCTCGTTGTTGATTGACGACAACGACACAACAGGAGCAGGAGGCAAACGGCATATAAGGTACTTCGAGCTTATATATTAATTATCGCTCTGCTGGGATCGTTTGGCGCAAAAAGCCGCAGAGAAAATTTTGAGATCAAACCAAGGGCAGCAGAATTTCAAACTCAGTGCCTGTGCCAAGTTTTGAACGGAAATTTAGTTTGCCCCCATGTCTTGCCGTTACAATTCTATAACTTACTGCTAAACTGGTTTCTTTATCAGCCCGTTTCTTAATAGAAAAAGACTCAAGAATTTGCTGTTGTAACTTATCAGACATTCCCGGACCATTGTCAGCAATGCAAATTGAAACCCAGCGAGATAAGAGTGCATCTATTGTGGTAGCTTTTTGGGAAATAATTTTTGTAGTAATCTGAATTTGCGGTTTACGATCAGTTTTTGTTGAATCTACATTTAACTGGTGTCTCACGGCTTCATTAAGCAATGCATCTACCGATTGACTCAAAATATTCATAAACACCTGATTTAATTCACCGATAAAGCAATACATGGGAGGGAGATGTCCGTAATTTTTGGCGATTTCAATTTCTCCCCGAAGGCGGCTACTTATTAATAATGTAACGCTATCTATACAAGCATGTAAATCTGCGGGTTTCGGATAAATTTCATCAATATGACAAAAATTTTGTAAACCAACAACGAGCTTTTTTAATCTTTCTGCTCCTGTTCTGATACTAGCAAGTGATTTGGTCAAATCTTGTTCTATAAAATCAAATTCAATCTCTTGCTTAAGATGGTTGATTTGACTAGAGGCATCGCCTAATTCTTGAGCGTAAGCTACTACCAGCTTAATCAAGTCTTGGCTGTAGTTGGAAACATGAGTTAGGTTACCCCAAATAAAATTTACGGGGTCTAAAATTTCGTGTGCTACTCCGTCCACCAGACGCCCCAGACTCGCCATCTTATCATTTTGAATCATTTGGGCTTGGCTGCGCTCATACCGTACCTGAGTTTCTATTCCTCGAATTTGCCAAGAAGCGACATTCAATTCCTGCATATCTAATAACCTATATGTATCTAGTGCTGTTTGCACTACCACTGGTTCTGCCAAAAGTTCAGGCGATCTCCTTAATGTCAGTTGCATCGCACTCATGATCGGCGTAGTATCGGGAAGCAGCAAAATTGCAGTGCGAGTATAGCTGTAGAGAACACTTAGGGGTTGGTGGAAAAACAACTCTTCTCCATAAGGACAAATTAACAATTCCAACAGTCGCCGTCGCGAAATCATCCCTATGTACTTCCCCTCTTCGACCAAGATTACTCCTGGTAGCAGTGGGTTTTTTTCAAAAAATTTAGCAACTTCTACCCCGAACGGGGTAGAGCCGTGCTGTGCCCCTACTTCTACTGAAAAGTTGTACAGTGGCAGTTCTTCGAGGGTTGAGTCTAAACCGAGATCGCGATCGCTACCAACAGACAAAAATGGTGGTAATATTTCCGAACTGAATTCTTGTGGCACTGAAAACCCTATTTTGTATAAATAAACACAAAAAATTGAAAATCACTAACCAATAAACTAGCATTTTCACCGTCTGCCAGTCTCTAATCTGTAGGGTATAGGGCATAAGGCATGCCCTATGTCCTATGCCCAAATGTTTAAAAACTGTGAACGATTGATGAAAATGGGTTTAAAATAACATAATATCAAGCCAAATTGCTGTAAGTATAAAAATAAGTGGGTAAAGTGTTGATTGTGTAGGTAGATGCTGACATTTGTGAATTGGAACTATTTCTTAAGTCTGACCATCTTGTAATACAAGTCATAGTCAGCAGGTGCGATCGTGCAAGCTACGACAAACAGATAATCTGCCGACTATTTGTACAGATCCTCAATCAACATACCAGTTTGTGTTAACAATTTCGCTACAATGACTTGGCATAACTTTAAAACACAACACCCATGAGTGACTGCGACACCCATGAATCAGTTGAATAATGGTTTCACCTTATTTCTTAGTCTGCTAGTCGAGGCGATGCCTTTTTTGCTGCTGGGGGTTTTGTTCTCCAGTTTGCTGCTATTTTTTGTTGATGAGCGCAAACTGGTGGAAAAAATGCCGAAAAACCCGCTACTAGGTGCGCTAGTCGGTAGCTTAATCGGCTTTTTGTTTCCTGTTTGTCAGTGTGGCAACGTGCCAGTAGCGCGGCGGTTGCTGATGCAGGGAGTACCCACACCAGTAGCAATTGGTTTTTTGCTAGCAGCGCCGACAATTAACCCCATCGTCATTTGGGCAACTTGGACGGCATTTCGCGATCAGCCAGAAATAGTGGTGTTACGAGTCGTGTTTTCCCTATTAATCGCAACTATTGTCGCTTTTGTCTTCAGTTTTCAAAAGGATCTGACTCCGATATTGCAACCTGCGATCGCTCGTTATCTGAAATTTAACCCACCCCCTAATCCTGAACCCAAACGAAAACAGAGAAATTACCCGGTACAACAGGAAGCAACCAGACCCACTTTGTTACAATCAGGGACTTATTTGCTAGGAGGAACAGCAGGTCAAACTCTGCGGATGGATGTAACGCAAGCAACGGATGCGGTTGCTACAAGCCCCAGTAAACCCCTAGCAGATAAACTGCGACTTGTAGTGGATAATATGGTGCAGGAATTGCGGGAACTGGGGGCAGTGCTGGTGATCGGAAGTGCGATTGCTGCTGCTATTCAAGTACTTGTACCTCGTGAACTTATCCTTAGTCTGGGTGCAGGTCCAGTCAGCTCAATCACTGCGATGCTGATCTTATCAGCAATAGTGTCAATTTGTTCAACGGTTGATTCATTCTTTGCCCTGTCTTTTGCTTCCACCTTTACCAGTGGTTCCTTATTGGCTTTTCTGGTATTTGGACCCATGATTGACTTTAAAGGTATTGGTTTAATGTTATCAATTTTCAAACCTCGGGCTGTCATCTACTTATTTGCTTTAGCAGCACAATTGACATTTTTATTCACACTTTTCCTTAACTTACATGTCATTTAAGCTTTGTTAGTTGTTAATTGTTAGTTGTTAGTTGTTAGTTGTTAATTGTGAGAGTGCTAATTGTTAAAAGCCATTAGCAATTAGCCATTAGCAATTAGCCATTAGCCACTAACCACTAACCACTAACTACTAACCACCTATGACTTCAATCCAAAATCTAAAATCTAAAATCCCAAATAGATTAATGCCTTGGCTAGATGTTTTAGCAATTACAGCTTGGGGCATTTTAATCCTAAAATACTGGATGCAGGGCAAGCTGAACTTGTTGATTCACCCCGATTACTTTTGGTTAGCAATTTTGGGTGCGATCGGCTTGTTAATTGTTGGTTTATTGAAGGCAGGACAACTTTTACAGCAGCGTCGCCATGAGGTGACTCCAATCACCCAACACCTGACCATAGTTCCTCCAGCCTGGGGCAGTGTCTTGCTATTGATAGCGGCAATTCTGGGATTAACGATCGCACCCAGCGTCTTTGCTAGTCAAACGGCACTTTCAAGGGGTGTGACTGATTTAGTCGGCGCCACACGTGCTCAACCCCAAGCATTTCGCGCTTCCGTTCGTCCCGAAGAGCGATCGCTTATCGACTGGGTACGGACACTGAACGTTTATCCTGAACCGGATGCATATACGGGGCAAAAAGTCAAGGTGCAAGGATTTGTCATTCATCCCCCAGAATTACAAAAAGAAAAAGAATATTTGTTTCTGGCGCGATTTGTCATAACTTGCTGTGCCGCAGATGCCTACCCCGCAGGATTACCTGTCAAACTAAAAGAAACTGGCGATTCCTACTCATCTGATACCTGGCTGGAAGTAGAAGGACAAATGTTAACAGAAAATCTGTTAGGTAAACGTCAACTTACCATTGCTGCTACGTCCCTGAAAAAAATTCCCCAACCTAAAAATCCATATAGTTATTAGTTAATTGTTGATTGTTAATTGTTAATAGTGAACAATCAACAATCAACAATCAACAATCAACAATCGACAATTCCTCAATGACTACTAATAAGACTTTTTTCCAACCTCTAGATCGTGTGGCGATCGCACTCATGCTCATCCTCAGTCTGCTGATTGGGCTGTTAATATTAGTAGGTGATGTAGTTAAGCCTAGCGTTCGGCATTTTAGCTGGCAAAACCAACAAATCGGAGCAGACGATACATCCTTAACTCTCACCTTTAGTCGTCCAATGAACGAAAAAAGCGTAGAGGATAACTGGAAAATCGATCCGCCTCTAGCAGGTAAAGTAAGTTGGGCAGGACGGCGAATGGTTTATACGCTTTTAACACCAGCACCCTACGGAACAAAATATCAAGTAAAGTTGCAGAATGCTAAAGATAAATTTTCCGAAAAAGAAGGAAAATCTAGAGTCATACAACCATTTACAGGAAGCTTCAGTACACGCGATCGCGTCATCCTTTATATAGGATCTGAAAAAGAAGACCTAGGACGGTTAATTCTCTACAACTTAACCCAAGAGCAAAAAAAAGTACTGACCCCAACAGACTTGGTAGTTTTAGACTTTAAGCCATTTCCAAATGGAGAGAAAATTTTATTTTCAGGACGCACAAAAGAAAGCCAAGATCTACTGTCGGCTAAGTTGTACACAGTGACAACAGGCATTCCTACACTATTAGGAAAACAAGCAGAAGCAGCAGGTAGAGTTGACATAATTTTAGATAATAAGGAATATCAAAACCTGAAATTTGACTTATCACCTGATGGGCAGACTATTGTAGTTCAACGCGGTAACAAAGCTAATCCTGGCGACTTTGCGCTGTGGTTTATGCCAGCAAGCCCCAGTAGTTCTGGAGAAAAAAAGGAACCATTACGTTTGCAAAGCCAACCAGGGGGAGATTTTACGATCACTCCAGACAGTAAAGCCGTAGCAGTTGCCCAAGGGCAAGGAGCAGCAATTTTACCCTTACAAACGGATGCTAATAAGCCTTTGGATTTTCTGCCGCAGTTTGGCTTAGTACAGGCTTTTTCCAAGGACGGTTCGCAAGCAGTAATGGTAAAATTTAATACAGACTATACACGTGATTTATTTTTGGTGACTAACCAAGGCTTGCAGAAACAACTGTTACGCACTACAGGCTCAATTATTAGCTGCCAGTTTGATACTGCCTCGCCCACTCTTTACTGCTTGCTAACACAGCTACTACCTGGGGAAGAATATCAGGAACAGCCATATTTAGTAGCGATCGACCTGAAAACCTGGCAACAGAAACCACTACTAGTGCTACCTCCGCGACAGCGGAATGTGCAGATGAGTTTATCACCCGACGGTTTGGGGTTGTTATTTGACCAAGTAGTAGCACAAACAAATTCCACATCATCACCTGCAAACAGTTTGACAACCGATGATGGACAGCCAATTGCTACCAGTAGCTTGTGGTTAATGCCCTTGTTGCCCATTACCGACCCAACGGCAGCTTCTGACATCAAACCAGAACAACTTCCCCTATTAGGATTTCATCCCCGTTGGCTACCGTAGAAGAGACGTTATGGCGGAAATTAAAAATTAAAAATTAAAAATTAAAAATATAAATTCTTCATTTTTAATTTCTAATTTTGCATTTTTAATTATTCCCCATTCCCCTACACCTATAGTGACACTCTTGCATAAGAGAGTATATTTTGGTAAGACAGCGTTTTTGTTGAATTCTGGCGTAGTCTTTGCTGTTTAGTTTGAAGCTGGTGGGTGAAGAGTAATGAATGAAGCTGACACCCCAAACAATGGGGCTAGTGTTGAACCACTGGAATCTGTTAATTCGCCACAACCTGAGCAGGCGAGTTGTCCCTTTTACTCAGTTTTACCTAATGAAAACATAGCAATTGAGAAATTCCCACTACTAGGACCAGCAGAAAACGAACAGTGCAAAACTGAACGGACGCCGTCAAATGCACCCCAGGAAGACTGGGTTGCAGAGCCTGAGTGCGAACAGCAGACAATAATTGAGTCTGAATTTAAGCAGCTGCTGGCGTTGAATGAAGAATTGCAGAGTGCCAACAACGACTTGTATGACCAAGTAGAGAAGCTCACAGCAGCCCTAGCTGAGAAGGAATTGGCTTTGCAGTGGCAGAAAAAACGCAGCTGTGTCACCGAGTCGATGCTCAACCAACAAACTCAGGAACTATCTGCCGCTCAAGAGCAGGTACAGTCCCTATACAAACAGTTAGAAACTGCTGTGCAAACTGTTCAACACCAGGAAATGTCCATCGAAAACTACAAAGCACAGCAAGAAATTAACCAACAACGTCTTGCTCAGTTAGAGAGGGAATGCGCCGTGATTCAATCTAACTACCAAGAACAGTCTCATCAGCTATTGCAATCAGAAAATGCTTGTCGTGAGTTACGTACTAGGCTGATGCGACAACAACGCCAGACCCTGCAATTTAAAGCAGCGCTGGAAAAATGTCTAGAGACACCCTACCCCAACTATGATTCCCCAGACGATACGGCAAATAGCCCAAATAACACAAGCACTAAGCAACCAAAATATTGTCAGCCAACAAAGTCCAACGCCCAACCAATTCGACCTTGGTCAGCAGAACTGGAATCCTTGACAGAGATGAGTGATAATTTCAGGGAGGAATCTTCAGCATCACCTGAACACGAACAGGACGATCTCCCCGCACCCACTCAATCATTTACTTGGGATACCTTAGACCAAGAAGATATCCCAACACCAGCACCGCCAGCTAACACTCCAGAAATTATTCATGATTACCCGACTACATTGGAAGCAGTTTCACCTTCAGAGTCGTCAAACCTAGAAGAACAATTAGATAGCGTGATCCAACAGTTTTTCCAGGATGTCCCTGCATCTGCATCACCACAGCCTTCTACACAAAAATATCTAGAAAGCGAACACACTTCGGAGCCTCTTTGGGAGACTTATGCCACGCCAGTGGCAGATGATGAGGAACCAGAAAATGCCACCATCACCCTCATTGAAGAGAATGATCCGGAAGCGCTTGACTACTGGTCAGAAGCATCACAATTACCACCCCTAGAAGAGTCTTTCAGTGACGAAGCTAACACCAACTCGCCCTCACCAGTTGTCTATCCACAGCGTCCACCCAAGGGGCGGAAGTCTTTGGCATCTGTGGAACTTCCAAATTTTCCGCCAAAAAGTCAATAGCTAATGGCTAATTGTTAATTGTTAATTGTTAATTGTTAATTGCAAACAACAATCAACAATCAACAATCAACAATCCCCTGATTAAATTGCTTCTGGCTTTTGGATTATGGCTTCTGGGGTCTTTGCTGCAACTGGTTGTAAGAAACGCGCTTTACCAGTGTTCACCGCGTAGTTAATAGCTAACAGCCGCAGCCATAATGCTGGATAGCGGGGTTCAAGCTTTGGCTGTATCTGGCGGAGGAAGAGTGGAAACCATCTATTTAGCAAAGTGCTGACAAAGGCATGACGACTAAAGTCTAAGTAGTTCCAACCCCACCGCAGCAAATCCCTTGCACCAGCAAGTTCCCAAATCCATAGCAGCAATAAGGGGTTTTTGCGGGCTGCTTTCAGTGCTAGACGATTAAAAGTTAACCAATCGACTCGATCTTTGATAAAATTATCTGCCACTTTAGGGGGTTCGTCTATCAACAACCCGAAAAAGTTATTGAGCATGGAGTTGATTCGCTGGGGTGGGATAAATTTCCCAGTCGGAACCATCATGCCTTTGGAAAACATCCAAGTGACGGCAATGTTACTTTGGAAAGCGCGAATTCGGTTCAAATGTCCAAAACTCAGTAGATCGTGTTTGAGGGCAGTATCCAAAAGAGTTGTTAGGCGTTCCAAGTTGCGAACTAGGGAACCAAAGCCGGTGAAAACTAAGGGAGACTGAAGTGATGCAGCATCACCGATCGCTATCAAACGGTCAAAGGCAACCGTGCGATCTCTACTCCCTACACTAAAATGACCGGGAATATAGCCAAATGTCGGCTTTTTCCATACCAATTTGTCCAGATCGCACCGCCGATACTCCGGCAATATTGTGAAAAAGTCCTCGTACATCTCTAATAAGGAACCAGGGTTTTTGGGATTGACTTCGTGGTAATGAAATAAATAAATCGTCAGTTCTTCATTTGCTCCGGGAAACAATTCCCAAATTAATTGTCGTCCCCGCGAGATATCCCCATGACTATTGAGAACATCCCCATACTGGGAATCCCACACTCCCGGATCAAATCCACGCTCAATCACTGCTCCTACCGTTGGGCAAACACTGTCGAAGGCACGACTGCCATTCAACTGCCATGCGATCGGCGAGGCGGTTCCCATCGCATCCACCAGCAGTCGCCCACTCACTTGTTTGTCCGTTTGGCTGGGTAAATGCCTGCAGGTAATGAGATTTTGTGTGTTATAAATATCTGATCTGATAAACTCTGTCTCATCCCAAATTTCACCGCCTGCTGCAAGCAGCTTTTGCCCACACAGTTGTAGTAGTTTTTCGGAATCTAAACCCACATTCAGCACTGTCGGAGTGTGCAAGATTGACGCTTTTAATCGGTTAGGAACATTAGCATCAAAAAATTTATTAAATCCGTCTTTGTACTCCCGTGCTATTATCGATTCCACCTCAGCAGTCGTGAGCAAACCCAAGTTAACTAAGCTTTGGAGCTCATCGCGAGAAATATTCCACTCCCGGTTCATCCGTCCAAAAGGCAATCGCTCCACGAGCAGCACTCGATACCCTAGTTTTGCCATCACAGCTGCATGGATGACGCCGAGTGCACCACCTATGTAGATGAGATCGTAGGTGGGGGAAGTGGGGGAAGTGGGGGATGAGGAGGATGAGGGGGACTTGGAGGACTTGGAGGACTTGGAAGCATCCCCCCTCCTTCCCTTGTCTCCCTTGTCTCCCTCATCTCCCTTGTCTCCCTTATCTCCCCCGACTCCACTGTGAGAGAACAACACCTGACGAGGCTGCAGGGGATTTCGGACACCTTCACGCCATCGTTGTTCCCACCAGTAGACGCGCTTCAGGTCATACTCCCCGTTAGGCATTTTCTGGAAATATTTGACGGTGAGGGGGTAATAGGAAGCAAGTGCCTCAAAAATTGATTGCCCAGATAAATCAATCGCTGGTGGTTCGGGGTAATGATGGGGAAAGTAGTAACGGATTTCAGTAGTCAGGCGGAGGAGAATTTGCTGCTCCCAAGGATTGGGTTTATCTGCCCAACGAAACGCTTTGAGATAAGTGGTTCGCTGTACCGACCAGACGAATATAGAAATTTCATCTCTTAAATTTTCCGAAATACTTTCTTCACCAGTTGTATTTTTAATTACTCTCAGGCGAATGCCTACCGGAGTGAGAAATTTTTCCCCAATTCCTGGTTCAAAATCTATTTGCAACCAGTTGCGTACAGCGGCTGTATCCGGAGTTGGTATTTCTAAGTAAAGTATTTCTTTCATTTTTTTCTGAAATCTCCAATAAATCTACGCATTAAGACGGATGTAAGAAAGGCATAAAGTGAGGTAAACTCCGCCCTATCAATCGCCAGAATATTCAGTAAAAAAGTTTAAGAGTTGGTCGGATTTATCGTTCATTCTGTGTTTATGTAAACGCACGCCATGAATTATCCCATCCCAGACAGCCCCCAAGAAATCGTTGATCTAAGACAAAAGCCTGTTGATGAAGAAATGGTTGCTGCTGCGATCGCAGGAGTAATTAAAATTGTCCGCGCTCAGGGTCAATCATTGGAAGAATTAACTGCCCAAGTGCTAGCAGATGACAGCCTGCTGGATAAACAACAACGACGCTGGCTCAGCCAAGTGGTTGCTCAAGCTTGGGAAAGCTTCTCTTAGAACAGTTTAGTAGTTAGTGGTTCGTTGTTCGTTGTTTGGTCCTCACTAGGGCGCGGGAAACACTCATTCAGTACTCGCCATTCTTACGTCCGGTTTCACTCATAAGAACTGCGAGTTTTCCTCGCCAACGCACTGGCTCCCAATGACAAATGACTATTAACTGATTGAACAATTTGAGTCACTTCTTGGGGTAAAGTGCCACCGTTAGTATCGCAAAGGAGAAGCCATTGCGCACCAGAAGCGATCGCCGCTTCTAGAGTTTGTAAAGCATAATCTCGATTGTGCTTGTAGCCATCAAACCATTGATCTGCATCGTATATAACATGACGCCCTTGACTGCGAAGATAATCAATGGTATCATGTATTATTGCGACATTTTCCGATCAAGTAGTTTTGAGACTTTGTATTACATGTAAATCCCAGGACTTGCCAAAAATCGAGGATTTGGTCCTAGCCTTTGTCCTTGCTCAGGAAAACCATATAATATATAGTATTTGTGTATTTTTATTTATGAGAAACAAATTGGGAAAAGAAAATTCAATTGCCTTTATCGTTATCTTTAATGGCTGAGGTATGCGGGGTCTTAAAGACAATAAGGTGTAATCGCGGAGCCAATCTGCGGCAAATATTGCTGCAAAATAGTGTATACCTCTACAATAACGGTGCTAAGGTAATAAACTGTTGGAGAATTAGTGGCTGTGGTGTTGATGCAGTTCAAGTAAAAGGCAGTCGTAGCGCCTTCTTGAACAGTTTTGCAGTATGGCGTCTGCACTTGTGTCGCCTAGACACTTCAACGCTCTGGAGTGTACGCAGTTCGTCGCTACCGCCCCATTCTCCTACAATAAACCTACATTTAGCCTGTCAAACTAAGGTTTTAGCCGATGTGAAAGTTAGAGAATTTTCCTTCTCAGGAAGGTTCTCAAATAGTTTGGATAGTAAAGGGTTAAAAAGGAGAAAAACAAAATGGGCAGATGGACACCACTGATTCTTATGGCTGGAGGCTTAGCGATTTTACTAGGGACATTGCTGGGCATCAGCTTTCCTATGGGCGGACAACAAAATACTGCCCAGGCACCTCAGACTGAGAGCAAAAAATCTAGAGTCCTCCCAGCTAATATTAATGTAAATAGCACGAATAGTGGAAATGCTCCTACCACTACCACTACCAATAAAAACAATGTTGCCCAAAATAGCAACACCAATGACTCAGTACTCAGTGAGAACAATCAAAGCCCAAGCGCAACAACTGACTCTCAAACAAATGATGCAAATCAGAGCAAGGGACCAGTTCAAGCCTTGTGGTAGTGGTTGCTCCTTCATTAGTTAGGAGTTAATAGTGATAAGTGACTAATGACTAATGACTAATGACTAATGACGTTTTAATTATTGGTGGCGGCGTTATTGGCTTAGCGATCGCCATTGAACTAAAATTACGCGGGGCAAGTGTCACCGTGGTAAGCCGTAGCTTTCGCGCCGCCGCTACCCACGCTGCAGCAGGGATGTTAGCACCAAATGCTGAAAAAATTTCTGCAGGGGCTATGTACGATCTGTGTCAGCGCTCTCTGTTTTTATATCACGATTGGACTCAAAAATTAGAAGAATTCACAGGCTTAAACAGTAATTTCTGGTCCTGCGGCGTCTTAGCACCAGTCTACGCAACGGATGTGGTAACGGATGTAACGGATGATTTTATTGTATCTGCTACATCCCCTACAACATCCGCTGCCTCTCCCTCCTACTGGTTAGACAGAGAAGCTATTCATCAACATCAGCCAGGTCTGTCCTTAGAAGTGGCTGGTGGTTGGTGGTATCCTGAAGACGCACAAGTAGACAATCGCACACTCGCACAAGCACTGTTGACAGCGGCCGGAACCCTTGGTGTTGAACTCATTGAAGGCATTACAGTAGAGGGAATTGGGCAGCAACAGCGACAAGTTACTGGCGTACAAACAAACACTGGAGTCATTCGCGCCGAACATTATGTTTTAGCAGCAGGTGCTTGGTCGAGTAAATTGTTACCGCTACCGTTGCGTCCGCTTAAAGGGCAAATGCTGAGTGTACGATTGCCGGAATCTGAGCCGGAATTGCTGTTAACGCGGATTTTGTATGGGCAGGATATTTACATTGTACCGAGACGAGATCGGCAAATTATCATTGGGGCGACTAGCGAAGATGTGGGCTTTACTCCCCACAACACACCCCAAGGCATTCAAACCTTACTACAAAAAGCTATTCGACTATATCCTCAATTACAACATTATCCCATCCAGGAATTATGGTGGGGATTTCGTCCTGCCACTGCCGATGAATTACCCATCCTTGGCTTTAGTGAGAGCAAAAATTTAACATTTGCTACTGGTCATTACCGCAATGGTATTCTCTTAGCACCCATAACAGCAAAATTGATTGCCGATTTAATCTGGGAGCAAAAGTCTGACCCCTTACTAAATCAATTCAACTATTCGCGCTTCCACTCACAGTCATCTACCGCTACCTCAATGCTCATTCACTCTCCACGAACGACTCCCTGTAAGGGCGAGGTAACCTCGCCCCTACCCATTGCCGACTCCTGTAAGGGCGAGGTAACCTCGCCCCTACCTATTGCCGACTCCCCACTTACTATCGCAGGCAAAACCTTTACTAGCCGCTTAATGACAGGAACAGGCAAGTATCGTAGTATTGAGGAAATGCAGCAAAGCGTCATTGCTAGCGGTTGTCAAATTGTGACTGTGGCAGTGCGGCGGGTACAAACCAAAGCCCCCGGACACGAAGGTTTAGCCGAAGCACTGGATTGGACAAAAATTTGGATGTTGCCTAATACTGCAGGTTGTCAAACAGCAGAAGAGGCAATTCGTGTGGCGCGTTTAGGTCGGGAAATGGCTAAACTGTTAGGACAGGAAGATAACAACTTCGTCAAGTTAGAAGTGATTCCCGATCTTAAGTATTTACTACCAGACCCGATTGGCACTCTGCTTGCAGCAGAACAACTAGTGAAAGAAGGTTTTGCTGTGTTGCCCTACATCAACGCGGACCCCATGTTAGCAAAGCGTTTGGAAGAAGTCGGCTGTGCTACGGTCATGCCTTTGGCTTCCCCTATTGGTTCTGGGCAGGGGTTGCAAACAACAGCTAATATTCAGATCATTATTGAAAATGCTAGCGTACCAGTAGTGGTAGACGCCGGCATTGGATCGCCATCTGAGGCGGCGCAAGCAATGGAGATGGGCGCAGATGCTTTATTAATTAACAGCGCGATCGCCCTAGCACAAAAGCCGAATGCAATGGCAAGGGCGATGAATCTCGCCACACTCGCTGGTCGTCTGGCATACCTTGCTGGCAGAATGCCGATCAAAACCTATGCTAGTGCTAGTTCACCTTTAACTGGGACGATTACTAATTAGGGAGTTGTTAGTTGTTAGTTGTTAGTTGTTAATTGTTAAGTGTTACATGTCAAAAATACTACTAACCACTAACCACTAACCACTAACTACTATCAATTGACTAATGTAACGATTTATTGACCGCTGAGAGATTATTTATAACATTTATGTAACATAATACAGAAGGATACAGAGATGAGGGAGTAAACTCATGCCCTATACAACAGAAGAAGGCGGTCGTCTCAATAATTTTGCTAGAGAACCAAAGATTTATCAATCAGAACCTCCCACAGCGGGGCAAAGGCGAAATTATATTATCTGGGGAATCGTCGCCACAATTTTAGTCGGTGGGTTGATTTTCGTTGCCTTCTCTATTTCCAGCGTGAATTTATCATAAACTGTTATAGTAAATTAGTTTTTATATTCTTTTAGGTTCCCAGTTTTACAGGAGCCTAATTTTTTATCTGTTAAAATTATCTTCAATTAATAAGTATAATTATAGATTTTTTAATCCTTTGGGTCTTAAAGGCTAGATTTATCCTGAGCAGAGCAACAACCACCTGAAAATCGTATTCATAGTTACGATTATAGGCTGCTTGCCTTCTTTAAGGCTATGTACACTGCGTTTTGGCTGTTTAGCCCCCATGAGCGTGAATGATACTGCACACTCCCATAATTTTGCTTGGAACAGGCAAGCATATCAGCGCCTGAAACTTGCTCTCAGTCTTGGTTTGCGGCGACAAATCTTTGTGGCGGTATGTGATGATTTAAATCTGAGAAATCAGGTAGCGGCTCGTTTGCATTCGACTTTGGCTTATCCTGTTGGGCAAGTACTGTATCACCCATCAGATGCACAGGAAGCCAGCACCCCAGCTTATCCGCGATTAGTTACTTTGCGGTTGAATTTAAGCGATCCTCATCCCATAGCCCAGCTAAATCAATGGTTAGCTGATTATCCACCGCCAGTTGTTGGAGCAACTAAAGACACCCCTGGGCGATCCTTGCCAAGACCAGCATTTCAGATTGTGGGTGTTGAGCAGCTAACCAGGCAACCAGTAGCAGTACAACGTTTATTTTTACACAATCTACGTTCAGCACAGCAGAATCTGTCCAATATTGAATCCAGCCGCTTCTTAGAATCCAGCCTCCTATTGTGGGTACCACGTCCTTGGTTGTATGCTATCCAGCAGTCTGCACCACAGTTTTGGCGTTGCCGTACTGGTGTTTTTGTATTTGCCGGAGAACCCACACCGACGACTAGGAGTAAAAACTCACCAGAACGCCTTTCTTCTAGTTCAAGAAGGTTGGATTTAGGAAATATTGAGCAATCCATGCTGGAAGAATCAATGAATAAGGAAGATTTTGATTTCCAAAGCGACACACAAGTGGATCGCGAACAAAAACTGCAGGAAAGTTCATCAAAATCCGAATTATCTGCTACCACACCTAATCAGGAAGAATCGACAACCATTGCAAGCGCTAACAATATCCCAGATCCACAGAATTTGTCTCACATTAGCAACGAGTTAACAGAGCTAGTACTGGCAACGATTAACACTACAATCGCTGAAGGCGGCGACCAGAACTTGCAAGTGCAGCAAATTCTACAAGAGATCGAAGAATTACACTCCAACAAAGCCTTAGTTCGAGAATTAGCAGCCGCTTATCATCGCTTGGGCACTTTATATCGCCTTCGCATTGAGCAAGGACAGTCAACCCTAGAAAACCTCATGGTGGCAATTCTGGCTTATCAGGAGGCAATTACTTTCGATGATACTTCACCTCAAGTGCCAGATATCTTGAATGATTTGGGTACACTCTACTGGATGCTTTATCGCACACCACCCAATTCTGAAGAGGGACAATCTTACATAGAACAGGGAATTGAATTTTACCAGTTAGCTTTAAAGCTAATTTCACCGGAAACACATCCTGAAACTTACGCTCGCGTACAAAATAATCTGGGGACAGCTTTCGGTGATTTAGCTCGTTTTTCTAACGCAGCGTCAAACTGGCAACAAGCAGTTTTAGCTTACAGTGAAGCACTTCGCTTTCGTACAGCTCAGATGGAGCCATTGAAGTATGCTGCCTGCCAAAACAATTTGGGTACTGCTTACTGGAATTTGGCACTATACAATCAACCTGTCGAGCATCTCAAGAATGCGATCGCATCCTACAACCTGGCACTGGCTCACTACACCCAACAAGAGGAACCATTTAAGTATGGTATGATTCAAAACAACATTGGCACTGCTTACTGGAATTTGGCACAATACGAACAGCTAGAGGATAATCTGCGCCTAGGTATTGATGCTTATAGCGAAGCATTAAAGTATCGCACTCCAGCTAATGCTCCCGCCGCCTGTGCCGCCACGCAAAATAATCTTGGCACTGCCTACTGGCATCTAGCCACAAAATCGCAAACAACCAAAGAAGAGCGGCAGAAGTTATTGTCCATGTGCATTACCGCCTACAAAGAAGCACTTGCCCTTGCTCACTCACTTAACGCTGTGTCTTTGAGTTTTGATTTGTTTGGCACTCATAATAACTTGGGATTAGCCCATTATCAACTCGTAACAGATGCTTATTTCAATGGTGACAAAGCAGCTCGTTCTCAACATCTAGAAGCAGCATTAGACAACCACTTGCAAGCCTTAAATGGGTTGAGTAAACCATCGGAGGCTTATCAAACAACTCTTAATTATATAGTGAAAACTATTCGCGCTTTTCACAATGAATTAGGAATACAGGGACAAAATCTCGCTTTATCCAAAATTCCCGGTCAGTTGTTACCAGAAATACTGCCAAGGTTGTAATTTGATAGTTGATAGTTGATAGTTGATAGTTGATAGTTGTTAGTTGTTAGTTGTTGGGTGTTAGTTGTTAGTTGTTGGGTGTTGGGTGTTGGTTGTTGGGTGTTGGGTGTTGGTTGTTAGTTGTTGGTTGTTGGTTGTTAGTTGTTGGTTGTTAGTAGGGGCGAACGGCAAGAGCGCCCGTACAGTTATTGGTTGTTAAAAAGTTTGGAGATGGCAATGAAGGGTGTCGCTACATGCATCTGGGTTGATCGCGTTTCAGTATGGCGGATAAGCAAAATCATCTTCATCAGGGTAAACGTAAGAACTATTCACCACCGCCATTGCCATCTTGGGTGTTTCTAGTTTTATAGATTCTTTACCAAACTCCTTGTGTTCTTCAAAAGTCTTGGAGATAATTGCCGACTCTTCTGAATCCGAGGCAATCAGGTATTGGGTTAACGTGGCAAGTGTGGGATGTTGATAGTCCACAGTTGAAGCTACCAGCACTGTATTTGGTTCAATACCTCTTTCTTCACTATCAATGATCGGGCAAAAAATTCCGTGGGCATGGAATAGCGGACCTTTTGATGTCAAGGGTTGCTTGCGGTATCCGGCATAAGCCTTTTCTAGTTCGGCAACAAACCCACTAACTACCTTACCTTGTTGGTATTCGCAGTAAGCTTTACTGAAACTTGCTCCCGCTGCACCACTGAGAGTTAATTGCAATGGTAATTCATGTAAAAATTTTTGATTTTCTCCAACTAAAAAAATTAGATAGCGAGTAAAGGTTTTAAATTTAAGTTTGTCTGCTAAAAAAGCATCATAATTGTCTTTGAGTGTACCTAGTTTTACTCCAGATTCCCGGTCTTTTACAGATAATGGTCCCCGACGTACTACCACTAAGCGGGGAGTGGTGGTGAGAAACACCTCTTCAACTCCGGAGCTAAATTCATGCTCAACTTGCTGCCAATTATCATCCGGTTGAAAGCTAACTGAATGAGCATTATCCAATTTAACCGCCAAGCCGTGGGGCTGGATACCATCTTTGCCATACCGAGGATTAATCATCTGACACCAGGGGATGATTTGAGAAGGTGGTGCGTTGAACTTCTCGTCCTCAAAGTCGAAATTTACAGATGCTTTCATCGTCTTAGGCGCTACGCATTTTCTAAAATAGATTTTAACAATAGCTACCCGTCTAAAAAGATTATTTTTAACTGGCAGTGAAATATAAGAGGAGGGGAGGAGGACAAATCAATTAAAAATTAAAAATTAAAAATTAATTTTACATTTTTAATTTTTAATTCTTGTACTCCCACCTTCCGCGATCAAAACTCAGATAAGCGCTGCTTATAATAACTAACAATCTGTGCGGTGACCTCAGACACCGAGAGACCATCGGTGTTAATTTCAATTGCATCTGCGGCTTTTTGCAAAGGAGAAACTTTGCGGGTGCTGTCTTTCCAGTCACGTTCGGCGATATCACTTGCCAGCTGCTCTAAATTTACTTCAAGTTGACCTTGTTTTTTAAAGTCTTGCTGGCGGCGACGTGCGCGCTCACTTACAGAAGCAGTCAAGAAAATTTTTACTTCTGCATCTGGGAAAACGTGGCTACCAATGTCCCGTCCTTCAGCAACTAAACCACCTTTTTTGCCCCAGCTTTGCTGTTGTTTAACCAGTGCTTGACGCACAGCGTTTTGCGCGGCTATTGCCGAGACAATAGAAGTCACCTCAATAGTGCGAATTGCTTGGGTAACATTATTACCATTAATCCAAACTTGCACCGGAGATCGTAAATCTGGGCTGGGAGCAAGTTCAATGACACACTGGTTGACTAATTGTGCGATCGCGCACTCATCGTCAAGAGCAATTCCTGAATTATGTACCAGCCAGGTGACAGCACGGTACATTGCTCCTGTATCCAAATACACTATGCCCAAATTTGCCGCCACTTGACGAGCGACGGTGGATTTTCCAGCACCTGCTGGTCCATCAATGGCGATGATGGGTTGGCGATCGCGCAAAATAATATTGTCAATCAAACGTGTAGAACCAATACGAGCCGCGATCGCAATCATTCCTTCTTCCTCAACTGTTTGTAGTTGCATCAACGTAGTCGGTTCAACCAATTCAATGTATTCCACAGACACAGTACTGACCATGGCCACTTCTTGCTCCACCACTGCCAAGAGCTTTGTCGTGTTCCGTTCCCCGCCGCGAAATACTGCTTCAGCTTGCAGCAAGCCGCGATACAATACTGCTGCAAGCTGCTTTTGTGTTGCAGTCAAATATTTGTTACGCGAACTTAAGGCTAGACCTGATGCTTCCCGCACTGTTGGACAAGCAACAATTTCGATTGGCAAATTCAAATCCGCAACTAGCTGTCTGATAATTGCCAGCTGCTGTCCATCCTTTTGACCGAAGTAGGCTCGGTCAGGTTGTACCAAGTTGAAAAGCTTGGTCACAATTGTAGCTACACCCTGAAAGTGACCTAGCCGAGAACGACCACACAAGCCAGACATCATAACAGATGGAGGGATAACTTGTGTAACTTTTGACTCTTGTATACTCTTCAAGGCGACTCCCATCTCTTCCGGAGTCGGAGCAAAAATTGCATCTACTTCGGCTTGTTCACAAAATTGCCAATCTTGCTCTAAAGTGCGGGGATAGCGTTGATAATCCTCCGTGGGACCAAATTGCAAAGGATTGACGAAAATACTAACAATAACTGTGGTATTTTCTTGCCGCGCCCGTTGAATCAAACTTAAATGACCTTGATGCAAGGCTCCCATCGTGGGAATCAGACCGATCGCTGTCTGGGACCAGCTAGTCACCTCAAATTGTAGAGGCTGTTGCTCCAGAAGCTGTTTTTCTAATCGGCGTTTAGCTACATAGCAGCGTAAAGCTGCGACTGTCGTCCACAGGCGCACAAAATACCCCTAGTTTTTCTCTGTTCTCCCCGTTAGTTTATCTAAAAACCGCACGAAGACTACCATCACTGCCATTGGCTTGATGGGGAAATTTTTTGATAGAGCAAAAACTCTCCCCGCCCTCTGATTGATCCCGAGGGTTGGGAGTTGAAGAAGCGGTATTTAAGTTTTGTCAAATTCCGGAAACTTTCGCTTATGAGAATATAGTCTTAAAGGAATATGACGTTCGGAAGATGTCAAAGCAGAAATTAAGACAGTAAACTATTTTATAGTTAGTTAATTGTTAATTGTTAATTGCTAATTGTATTTGCTACTAACAATCAACAATCAACAAAATTGCAATCAACAAATTCTATCTTCCTAGTACTTCTATCCGTACTTGTGCAACGCCACTACTCATCATTCCCAAAAGCCGTGCAGCAGCAGCGGAGAGGTCAATAATTCTGCCCCGAATGTACGGACCTCGGTCATTAATGCGCACCACAACAGAGCGGCCGTTGTGGGTATTGGTAACACGGACTTTTGTACCAAGGGGTAAGCTGCGGTGGGCAGCCGTCATGCCTTCTGGATTATACCTTTCACCAGCAGCCGTTTCACTCCCACTACCATCATACCCGTACCAAGAAGCCATACCGTTAAAACTAATTACCATCGGTCCGATGGCAATCTTTTTTGGCAACTTTGGTATTGGCATCGATAATTTACTCGGTACGTTAGCAATCTCACTTAAAGGTGATGCATTGCCGATCAGTTTCCGTAGACGATTGGCTACTTGCAATGCATCTTTTGCCAGATTGTTTGTTGTATCTGGTAGTCGTGTATTGCCATCCATTTCTACGAGTTCTTCGCTATTAACTTTAATGATGTAGCGATCGCCTGATTTAAGCTTACTAAGTGAGCTTTTTTTCCGATCTCCATTGGCAGATGTAGATTCGCCTCCCGCTTTCCAACTCACTGTTATCTTGCTAGCATCGACTTTATCCAAGATCATTTGGTTGATCCTAGCTGCGACTAATGTCGCCCTTTCAACTGGGTCATCCGAGGCTTTGTTAGTTTGATTGTTAATACCCACACTTGTCCCAATTGTTGCCAGCTTAGTTGAGTTCTGCTCATCTTGGTTTGCAACTGGTTGTTGACCAACAAAGGTGAGAACAGGAATATTGCGAATATAGAGGGTTGCCGCTTCATGACCGGCGAGAGATGAAGTGTGAATTTCAGTAATTACAGCATCTGAGGTAAGCTTCTGTGTCGGGGATTGGTACTCTCCCACTTTCATTACCTCATCAGAAGGCGTAGATGGTGAAATTGGAGTCTTTTCCTTGGTCGTTTCGGCGCGCCCAACTGACGGTATCCCCAAAACAGTAGTAAATACGACAACAGTCCAAAAATGTCTTTGATTCATGCGTCCAAATTTTCAAGCGACTGTAGAACTGAGGTTTCATAATTTATTGGGACTTGACACCCCGGAGAGTGACGTTCCCCCAAATTCAAACTCGTTCCGCTTTCACTTTTTACTTATAACTGCAATACATTAGCACGAACCTCTATGCTTGGGGACGAGGGCTTTAGCCTCCGCCTTGGTAAATTTACTAAAATCAAATTCGCATTTTAAGCGCAAACCCTTTCAGAATAGAGGATTTTAGCTGTACGTCAGTTTTTTGATAGCTTAGAAATTTTTTTATTAAACCTTAACAATATTTAGGAACTAAATTGATCGAGTGGCATGTACGGTTGTCCATAAAACCAATTGCTGTTAATGTAATTCAGGTTACTTACAATTGCAAAAATTTACTGATAGTGCTGAAGTTTAAGTTGAATAACTGACATCTTGCACCTTCGATAGTTCGTGTAGGTAAGCTTTAGCCCTACCGACGATCGGGATATGCTTTTTGTTGCTCTGCCGATCGCAACTTGACGGTGGTGCAAGATATGAGATAAGTAATTTAAATAGAAAAAATTTATATTTCACGGTTTCAATCACTTGCGTTCAGAGTGAGTTGCCAATTCCTGGATCAAGGATGTAGACGAACTAAGCTATAAATAATTCAAATGGCATCAGAAGATTTAAAAACAGTCGCATCATCATTTCAATCTTTTATCAACAACTTACACTCCAAGTACAAATTGCTACAAGATGGTGCAGTAGCTAATTACATTCCGGAACTGGCAAAGGTGAACCCGGACTTATTCAGTATTTGCATCGCTACTGTTAACGGCGATTTTTACGAAGTTGGGGATTACAATCAGCTATTTACGATTCAGTCAATTTCCAAAGTGTTTGTCTATGGACTGGCGCTAGAGGATCATGGAAGAGATTACGTTTTGACTAAGGTTGGCGTCGAACCGACAGGGGAGGCATTCAACGCAATTATCCTCGATGAGCAATCAAAGCGACCTTATAATCCAATGGTGAATGCAGGGGCGATCGCCACTACCAGTTTGATCAAAGGGTCAGGTGCAACCGAACGTCTTAACCGGATGCTGGATATGTTCCAGCGATACATTGGTCACGATGTTTTTGTTGATATTTCAGTATTTACCTCAGAACGCAGCACAGGACATCGTAACCGTGCAATGGCACACCTGATGCTGAATTTTGGCATGATTGACACTCACATAGACGAAGCGCTAGATCTCTACTTTCAGCAATGTTCTGTCATGGTGAATTGCCATGACTTGGCAGTTATGGCAGCTACTTTGGCGAATTCGGGTATCAACCCAATTACAGGAGAGCAAGCTGTAGATAGCCGTTGTGTAAAAGACATTCTCAGTGTTATGTATACTTGCGGCATGTATAATTTTGCAGGTGAATGGGCTTATAAAATTGGTATTCCCGCAAAAAGTGGTATTTGTGGTGGGATTATTGCTGTGGTGCCGAATCTCATGGGAATTAGCGTATTTTCACCCCTGCTAGACTCACGTGGTAACAGTGTCCGGGGAGTTAAGGTTTGTGAAGACCTTTCCCAGAAGTTCAATTTACATTTGTTTGAATGTTCGCGGTACAGACACATATAGGAATTGTGTTGATTTTTATTGAAGCTGGGATGAATTTTTCATAAAATTTATATTTTTTGTGTGAAGAGGCTTTCTCTATGTGGGGAAATTTAGGATATTAATTTTTATAGATAGAAAAAAGTTACAATGCCATCCGCCTGTTCAACAACACTAGCCATACACTCACCACCATTGCCGATAGCAGTGGTGGGTTCAAAACCTTTAGCAGCCCTGCGATTAATAACATTGGTAAGGTGGCGTTTCGGGCGGATTTGACTGTCAGTGGCAAAGGCATTTTCGTCGGACCCGATCCGGTTGTTAACAAGGTGATTCTCACTGGCGATTCCCTGAACGGTTCCACCGTCACCAACTTAAGCTTCTCAAAAAAAGGTTTGAACAACCTCGGTCAGATTGCCTTCTATGCTGAATTAGCAGACGGCACTCGCGGGATTTTCCAGGCTGAGGAATCCGCCCACATCGGTTCCTGAACCACAACCACTCTGACAGACTGCATAGATTGCCGGTTCAACAGTGGGAAACTTTGTGCCAGTTCCCTAAAATTCGCAGCAGTCTTGTAATCGGATTGCTTGGCTTGTGAGTTCGGTTTGTAATCTCTGCACATAGAGTAGGTTACACTAAGATCGAGGAAAAAGATAATTGGTAATTGGGAAAAAGCTAATTGCTAATTGCTAATTGCTAATTGTCAATTGTTACGATTAGCCATTACCAACCTTGGCGATAGTACAAGTATTTAGGCGGACATGATGTAACTTGGAATTAAAGCTCACCACCTGTTAAGTTACTTAAAAGGAGATTGTCTGTGAATCGTGCTTTTCGCCGCTACCATCGCCAAATAGCGATCGCCTTATGTCTGCCCTTATTTCTCACTGTTCTCACTGGCATGTGCTTTACTATTGTTCATGAATGGTTTAATCAAAACGAGTTAGGCGAACTTATCCTCAAAATTCACACCCTAGAAATTATACACTTAGAAAAAATTTATCCTCTTTTAAACGGTTTGGGATTAGTGGGATTGTTAATTACTGGTGTAAGTATGACAGGTTTGTTTCGCCAACGCCGAGATCCAGACAAGCTGGGTGAACCTTAAAAGGAATAATCTCACGCCAAAATGTAGAGACGCGAAATTTCGCGTCTCTACAGATATTCGCGTCTTTGGGTGAGGTACTTCACTCTCAAAAACCCATGACTGTGCGATAATGAGCTTCAATTTGAGCGACAGTTTGAGACTTGCGTTGTGTATCCCACTGACTGTGGTTAAAGAGTTGTTGTCGCAAGTCATCCACGTTAATAGTGGTAACTTTGCCTTCAGCGACTATTTGCTTACCGTTTACCCACACACTATTGACAACATTGGTAGGACGACCAAGAACTAGTAAACCAATAGGGTCTGTACGCGGTAACAGTGATAAGCTGGTGAGGTCATACAGTACCAAATCGGCTTTTTTGCCAACAGTCAGGGAACCAAGGTGTTCTGACATGTTCAGTCCTTTCGCACCTCCCAAAGATGCCATTTCTACTGCTTGTCGGGGTTTAATCCAGTGCTGATAATCCAAATCAGTAACGTTGTGTAATAAAGAACCAATTTTTATAGCTTCTAGTAAGTCTTGAGAATCATTACTAGATGCACCATCGCAGCCAAAAGTCACATTTACCCCGGCTTGCTGATATTTTAAAATAGGGGCAATGCCACTACCTAAACGCAAGTTACTTAAGGGGTTGTGAACGACTGTAGATTTGGTTTCGGCAAGGATAGCGATATCGGCTTCAGTTAACCAGACACAATGGGCTAGTGTAGTGACTTCGCTTAAATAACCGATGTGCAAGAGATGTTCAACAGCAGTACAACCATATTTTTCTTGCGCTAGTTTTTCTTGCGCTTTGGTTTCCAGTAAATGGGAGTGACGGCAAAGATTGTAGCGATCGCTTAACTCAATACAACCCTCAAACAAAGCATCAGAACACAGCTGTATTCCTGTGGGTGCAACTAAAATACTCACACCCTCATCTGGACGATGAAACTGCCTGACTGCTTCTTCGATAAGTTCTAATGTTACTGCAGTTGAGCGAAAATAAAGCTCATGGATTTGTTCTGTTTCTCCTGATGGGATACCAGCAGTCAGAGATTCATCTTGAATCAGAGGTGCGACAAAGGCGCGAATACCGATTTCTTTGTAAGCGCGAACCGCTGTGGCAATGGTTTCTAATTCTTTGCCTGGTATCAGCACCAAATGATCTACTACACTTGTACCGCCGGAAAGCAAGGTTTCCACCGCCGTTCCCAAGGCACTGAGGTAAACTTTTTCTGGATCGAGGGGGGCAAAGTCGTACAGTTCCGCCAACCATAATTCTAGAGGAAAGGCTGACATTATGCCTCGTTGCCACATTTCCGAAGAATGGGTGTGGGCGTTAACAAATCCTGGCAGTAGTAGCTTATTTTCACCGTTAATTACTGTGCCAACAACATCTAGACGAGGTGCAATGGCGACGATAATTCCATCTACAATCTGTACATCAACGTTTGTGTAACCATCCTCAACAGCAATTAAAACATTTTGGATAGTAAAGTTCATGATTTTAACCTTCTTATTTTTAAGCTAAAAAAATAATGGTATTAGTAATAGGGAGTAGGGAGTAGGGAGTAGGGAGTGGGGAGTAGGGAGTAAGGGTATGAGGGAGATAAGGGGGATAACTTTCTCATCCTCCTCATCCTCCCCACTCCCCACTCTCCACTCCCCACTCCCCACTCCCCATTCCCCACTCCCCATTCCCTTTTTATGAGTTTACCTCTTCGGATTTTAGGTGTTGCACCGAACGCTTGGGCGGTCAATGATGCGATCGCAGACATTACTCGTCCTCCCCAGACTCCACAACCCGTTATCTTACCAACAGAAACCAAAACTTTACGCCTCGACTTAGCAAAAGCTGCCATCCTCGTCATCGATATGCAAAATGACTTTTGCCACCCTGATGGCTGGTTGGCGCATATCGGCGTGGATATCACAAAAGCGCGTACCCCCATCGAACCTCTGAAAACCTTACTGCCTGCATTCCGGGCTATTGGTGTTCCTGTCGTCTGGGTGAATTGGGGAAATCGTCCCGACTTACTCAATATTAGTGCGGGTTCGCATCACGTCTACAATCCCACAGGTGTTGGTGTGGGATTGGGCGATCCGCTACCTAGCAACGGTGCTAAGGTACTAATGGCGGGTAGTTGGGCGGCGGCAGTAGTAGACGAACTAGAACAACTGCCCCAAGATATTCGCATCGACAAATACCGTATGAGTGGCTTTTGGGATACCCCATTAGATAGTATCTTACGGAACCTAGGCAGGACAACAATATTTTTTGCAGGTGTCAACGCTGACCAATGTGTCATGACCACTTTGTGTGATGCCAACTTTTTAGGATATGACTGTGTGTTAGTCAAAGACTGCACCGCCACAACTTCTCCTGAGTATTGTTGGCTAGCAACTCTGTACAACGTCAAGCAGTGCTTTGGCTTTGTTACCGACTCGCAAACTATTTTATTTCAATCGTTGCTAGGGATTCCGACACAACAGCAACAAATGTTATAAATATAATACCACATTCTATGACGCGACTGGATGTGTAAGGGCAAGGGATGAAAACCGCTACCAACCTGAACAACCAGGAGGAGATAAATAATGCACTCTGCTAGTTGTGTGATTGCTGTTGTCAAATCTCCGCAAGATTACCAAGCATATCGCATTAGTCCCGATGACACAAATCGCTTAGCGATTATATTCGATACAGCAAGCGCTAATATTTCCTTGACTTGTTGCTTGGAAATTTTTGATGTTGGTGGTAAAACACCACCAAATCGTCATCAGTGGGCAGTGGAAATGTTTTTTGTCCTTAAAGGAGAAGGAATAGCATTTTGTGACGGCAAAACTGTCCCAATTCAAGCAGGACATAGTTTGCTAGTGCCTCCTACCGGTACTCATTTGATTCAAAATACAGGTTCTAGTCGCTTGTATACACTGACTTTTATGGTTCCCAATGAAGATTTTGCCGAATTAATTCGCAGCGGTACACCAGTGGAATTAGATGCGGAAGACATGGCAGTGTTGGGGAGATTAGATACTCTTATGCCCTGTTAAAGGAGTCAAATCGCAAAGCGATAATTCGTAATTCGTAATTCGTAATTCGTAACTAAAAGGGTACAAAGAAGCTACTCATTAAATCGAATTATTTTGAATCTTTGCGATAATTCGTAATTCGTAATTCTCACGAATTACGAATTACGAATTATTAGAACCGCCACCAGGTTTTTTGCACATAACTAACAATCCCTACAGCGATCGCCCCCAAGAACAATAGCAAAATAACTCCTCCAGGTATGTTTGTGAAAATACCAAAGCCTCTCAGTACCCAGACAGCTATGGTCATACCGAGAAATATGCCGAATGCCTGGGTTAATTTGCGGTTTAATTTAGAAGAAGTCATCTGATGTCCTCAAAAATTTGCTGGCGATAGCTATAGTAATAAAAGTTACATAGTTTTAGAGAGTCTTCTGGAATAATGGTCTTGAATTAAGCTGTTTCCAGAATACTTCTATATTGAGTTAGAACTAGATTTAGTAGGTTAAACTCGTCAAATCTGATATTTTCTAGTTTAAACGCCTGAAGTTCATGTGTTGAGGAGTGACTGAGTTATGTGTGCTTATTCTATCTTAAACGGGGTTTCCACAGGAGCGGCTATGGTTTGGAGTCAGGAAAAACTATTGTCGCTGATGCAGGGTGAGATTTTGGTGCAAACGGAACCGTATACTACTTGGGGTGGTGCTGTCACTGCCTGTATGTATGTACCATTGGTGCGATCGCATGTATGGCAGCAACTGACTGATTACCCCCGGTGGGTGCAATATTTTCCCGATATTACCAAAAGTGAAGTTTTGCCAGGAGGCGAGGTCAAGCGTCTATATCAAGCTGCTGAAAAAACCTTCTTATTTCTCACAGCTCGAGTAGAAATTTACCTTGATATAGTAGAAGAACTTGGGCAAAAAATTCAATTCCGATTGGAAAAAGGGAGTTTTCA
Organism: Stigonema sp.; assembly: GCA_965249805.1. Classification (GTDB taxonomy): domain Bacteria; phylum Cyanobacteriota; class Cyanobacteriia; order Cyanobacteriales; family Nostocaceae; genus Stigonema. The sequence continues at coordinate 2,520,655 of CBDFMX010000001.1, read as the reverse complement.
GGATTTTAATGCCGATTTAGAGTTAAAAGACTATAGTGGTGGCACTTTACTTACGTATACTGTGCAAGCGACTCTTACTATTCCCATACCATCAATTTTTATTCAACAAGCGATGAATCTAGAATTGCCAGCCAATATGCGTAAGATGCGACAAGTGCTGTGTAAAGATTAACAACCCATGTTACAGGCAAAAGAAATTTTAGACTTTTGGTTTGGCGGTCCTGAAGAACCAGATTACGGCAAACCAAGAGCTTTTTGGTTTACCAAAAAACCGGATTTCGACCAACAAATACGAACTCTGTTTCTGCAAAATTACTACTCGGCAGCGGCAGGATACTTAGACGAATGGATAAAGTTTCCCGAAACCTGTTTGGCACTGATTTTGCTGCTGGATCAGTTTCCCCGAAATGTGTTTCGCGGTACTCCCGAAGCCTTCGCAACTGATTGGGAAGCACTCTCAGCGGCGCAACACGCTGTAGCACAAGGTTACGATCAAAAATTGCTGCCTGTACAACGCTGGTTTATCTACTTGCCGTTTGAACACAGTGAAAATCTAGACGATCAGCGACTCTCCGTGCAGCTATTTAGTCAACTCAGTGATCACCCTGATAGTGCTAGTTGCATTGAGTACGCAATTCGTCACATGGAAGTGATTGAGCGTTTTGGGCGCTTTCCCCATCGCAATCAGATCTTGGGACGAGTCTCCAATCCACAGGAGAATGAGTTTTTGGAACATTCTGGGTCATCTTTTTAAAGCATTGTTAGTTGTTAGTTGTTAGTTGGTAGTTGTTAGTTGTTAGTTGGTAGTTGGTAGTTGGTAGTTGGTAGTTGTTAGTTGGTAGTTGGTAGTTGTTAGTTGGTAGTTGGTAGTTGTTAGTTGTTAGTTGTTAGTTGTCCAAAAGTACTATTAACCACTAACCACTAACCACTAACTAGTAACCATCAACCACTAACTACTAACTACTAACCACTAACCACTAACCACTAACCACTAACCACTAACCACTAACAATTCCCTATTTTGACGCTTTTGATGTATCACAAGGCTGCACCTCATCATCAAACATCCAACCTTGAGTTCCATCAAAAAGTTTAACTTCTACAAAGTCACCTTTTGAGCGCACAAATAAGACCTTCTCGCCTAGACTGAGTTGTTTCAATGCGCCAACTTCTGTTTGAGGTTCAGGGCGTAATTTTGCCAAGTATCTGCCGCCTGCGGGAGATACTACACGACACAGTTTTGGTTGTTGTGTAATGAAATTCTCTTGTGCATTAGTTCCACCTAGATTACTAGCGTTAAAAAATATTACACATGCGATCGCACTCACAACAACTCCCAAACTTGCTCCAAGTACTGGCGACATTTTACGATGTAAAGGCAGAACTATGGAAGGATTTCCTGGTGGGAATGTAGGTGGGATTTCAAGCTTACTCTTAACTTTCCGTATCCGTTCCGTCTGAACTACAGGTTGTTGCGGTGGAACGTGAACAAGTGCGTACTCCCTAGGGACGTAACCGGCAGGATAATCTTTGCAGGTAATAGCACTCACCTTAAAATCTTGTTGTCCCAAGCGCAGACTACTCCCAATAGAAAGTGGCATGTCACCAGCTAAAAGCAATTGACCGTCAAGAATAGGAGGATTCTTCTGGCGCAAATTCCGCAAGTAAAACCTCTGCTGAGGGGGATAAAAGAATATTTCAACATGCAGCCCAGATACTGTCGGATCTGGTACAACAATATCGCACAATAAGGGGTCACGACCGAGGCGGATTTTCCCGGAGTTTTTACTTTGTTGCTTCTCCAGAATTTTGCGAGTTTTGACCTCTCCAGCTTCCAGCCACTCTAAAGTCAGTACATGCAAGGTGGTAGTGGTAACGGGAGTTGACTGTGTCGTATCAACCGGTGCCAATTCCCATAGCGCCTGCAATACCTCATTCACCGTCTGGTAGCGGTCTTTGAAATGGTAGTGCGTCATCTTCGTCAGGACAGTAGCTAACTCTGGACTGACAGGCGTTAGGTGTGACCACAGGATTTCCCCTGTATTTGGGTCATCTTGAAGTTCATGTGGATATACCCCCGTTAATGCCTGAATACCCATCATTCCTAAAGCATAAATATCACTGCTAGGACGCGGTAAACGTCTGGTTTGTTCTGAAGGCATATAACCTCGAGTCCCAAACACTAAAGTGATGTTTTGCCGTCCCGTCCCCATCGCCTTTTGGCTTCGGAGTTGCTTAATTGCCCCAAAATCAATCAGTACTAATTTATGATCTGAGGCACGTCTGATGATATTGTCAGGTTTAATGTCCCGATGGATTACGCCTTGGTTGTGGACAAATTCTAAAATTTCTAATACCTCAAGAAGCATTTCAATAATTTGCCTTTCCGTCCACTTTTTTCCAGGAAGTAGTTCTCTACTTAGGGTATGCCCATCAATAAATTCTTGCACCAAGTAAAATTCTTGGTTTTCTTCAAAGTAAGCTAAAAGGCGAGGTATTTGGTCGTGGTTACCCAACTGTTGCAGGATTTCGGCTTCTTTTTGAAAGAGATCTCTTGCAGTTTCTAAAATATCAGGGTCGGTACTAGTAGTTTTGAGATGTTTGAGGACACATTTAGGGTTTCCAGGGAGGTGAATATCTTCGACAATATATGTTTGCCCAAAGCCCCCCTCACCCAAGACTTCAAGGACTTTATAATGTCCTGCTAGTAACTGACCAATCATATTCTGAAGATTCTTTTTAAAAAATTGGTGTAATGCTTCCCTGTCTAGGTATCTGATACAAATTCCAAAAATTATTGCTACTTAAGCCCCGACGAATAGAATTCGCGGCTACACAAACAAAGTCCGCCTACGCGGACTAATTGGAAAATTAAGGGTTTTGAAACCCGCGTAGGCGGGTTTTGTCTGTGTAGCTGCGGTTTTAACCGCCCATTTGAGGTTAAGTTGACACCCATGGGCACTGCCGTGCCCCTACGACCTGGGTCACATTGTTTAATGGAATTGGTATGACCTATTTTGTGTGTAAATAATTTTGGGAAAGTTATCTGAAGATTTTGCAAAAAAATGGTGTATTTTAAGGGCTTAAGCATAGATATAAGTGTATATTTGTTAGCATTGTATTCCTTACAGCACACCCTCATTGAACGCTCTATGGCGTTCAGTAAATGGACATAAATGAAACGACCCTAGTAAGTACTAATGAATAACAAATCCAATAAGGAAGTGTTGCCACTTTGGCAGTAATTTTTAAAAAATATTCATTTTTATATAATTATAATCAACTATTTATTATGTCTAATTTATAAGAATAAAAATTAAAAAAAAAGGGGTGATAACACTTTAATGGTTTAATTTAGTGCTTAGCAAAGTAACGATTAAGTAGGTCGGCATAAATAAATCATCATTGGTTCGTAGCTGTGTAGGTTGGCTTGAGGAACGAAACCCAACATTTTTCACAGTTTGTTGGGTTTCACTTCGTTCAACCCAACCTACAATCTTCCTTAACTGAACCGTATTGATATGTAGCAATCCGAAATCATTCGCGAGAAAATACTGTAACCGTTCATGAGGTGTCAAAAAAATGTCCGATATGAGAACACACGGAATCAGTACGAAAACCAGTCTATATTTGATTTTATCCGGCTAATTTTGAGTAGTAAAAAGTGCTATACTGGTTTCAATCCTGCTCTGATAAGATTTTTCACCCCAAGTCTTATGATTGAAACGCCTAAAGTAAATTTGTGAGTCTTAGGTAGGCGATGCAGAATTGGCACATACCATTTGATTAAATCGTATGTTTTTTGAATGATTGGCAATTCTTCCATTATTTTGACTCAGAAAACTTTGACATAGGATTTACATGCTCAAATTTATATGTTATTATTGTTGAAACCAAAGTTGCAGCTGCCAAATAAATCTTAGTCCTCGCGAATCTGCAAAAAAAATTGATCGTTCCGCTCCGCTACACTCGAAAAGGGCAAATATAAGAAGTGTAGAGAGATAAAGTGCTAAAGTGTCAAGGGCTAAGCGTCCTCCGCGCGGGACCGCACACTACCCGAAAACCGATGCCGTCGTGGCAGTCCGGGGAGTACCTGTAGCGGCTGGCAGAACGGCAGAACTCAGGAATGAGGTCCCACGAACCACCGCGCAGCAGGCGATATCGATTATCATTATCATTTACACTTAGCCAAGCACTGGCATCTGTCGGCGCTCCATCATAATTATCATGGAAATGGTCAGCACACCACTCCCAAACGTTGCCGTGCATATCATATAACCCAAAGGCATTTGCTACACTAAAGCTGCCTACTTGTGTAGTTTTTCCTCGATAAGTTCCTTTCGGTTCTGCACCATAAATGGCTTCACCATTATAGTTAGCCAGTTCTGAAGTAATCGTCTCGCCAAAATGAAAAGGCGTAGTCGTACCACCACGACAGGCATATTCCCATTCAGCTTCACTCGGTAAACGGTAGGGCTTGCCTGTTTGACGAGTGAGGCGATCGCAGAACTCACTAGCATCATACCATGAAACTCTTTCGACAGGACGATTGTCTCCTTTAAAGTACGATGGTTCTGGCTTTAAATCACGGTTAACTTTGGGTAAGGCTGCTACTGTTCTCCATTGGGCTTGAGTAACTGGATATTTACCCATGAAAAATGATTGAACCGTTACTTCATGCTGAGGTTTTTCCGAATCATATCCTTCCCCTGGTGTTGAACCCATCAGGAATGTATTACCGGGGATGGCGACCAGATCAAGGGTTAGGGCATCACCCCCAACTCCTTTAAGAGTGGGAGAGGGGCTTTGTAGAGTTTCGGTGAAGTGTTGGGCTTGTTTGATTTCTCGTTCGATGATTTCGCCGCGAGGGTTGACGGTGACGATTTCAAACTCAAAGGACTTTAGATCGTAACTTTGTTGTCCCAAAGATTGAACATCTTTAAATGCTTCTTTAGAAGAAAAAGCTGCGATCGCATTTCTAACTAAATCTTCTCCCTCTCGATCCTGATTTCTTTGGGCTGCTGCTAAAGCCAAATCTAATCTAGCCTTCGGGTCTTTATTCGCTTCAATCCAACGCCAATAAGGACTTAATGAAGCTGTCATCCTAGCACTGCAACAGATTTTTTTTGAACTTTTTTCATGTTCATAGCCCCATTGCAGAAACAAAATTAAATTTGAGTTTTCTTGCAGAAGCAACTGCTGCCCCTTATTATCATCTCTATTACCAAAAAGCTTAAGAACTATGTCACAGAAATTACTATAATAAAAATCCAAAACTTGAGGAGCAAGATAGTCAATTCCTCTTCCTGTCTGCAATTTACTTTCTGCGTAAGTACGGGCAGGTTCGGGTAAAGTTACTCTCCAATCAGATGCTGTAGAAGACTTTTCTGCCATGGAAAACTTAAACAATTCCATTAAAGCCTGATTTCCACTTCTACCCCAAATACCCCTAGCTAAATCCCGACTCAACCCACTTGGAAAGAAAGCCAACAAAGGAAATATATCTTTAGCTTCTACTGATAACATCTCAAAAGAACGCTCTAAAGTTATACGCAGACTTCTTTCTTTTCTTTCTTCAGGAGAATAAGAATCAAGAACGGACAGTGGTTCAATGTCCAAGTCTTCACACAGCATCTTGAGAGTACATTGAGTTTCTGCCATATAAGATGCTGCTAGTTTAATGGGTAAGGGATAGCCATCAAGAAACTTTACTAAAAGATTAAAGTCTGACGCCGAATCATCATGATCTCCCCATTTTTCTTGTGATGGAGCATACTTTTTAAATATTTGTCTTGTTTCTGATGCTCCCATGCTGCAAACTTCTTCTTGATGACAATAAACAATATCCCTTACGAGAGAATCACGGGAAGTTAACAACAGTCTTAAATTAGGACACTGTTCTAAAAGCGAGTTCAAAAGCTCAATTAGTTCATTGGATTCTTTCTCAATCAATCTATCCAAATCATCGAGAATCAAAAATACTCGACTATTACTTAACTCTCTATCTAAAGCAAAACTCCCTAATTCAAGACTCTGTTTAACTTTGGTAATCAGCGTTCCGACAGAATCAGTATCGCGCAAACTAATAAACCAAACTCCATCCTGATAGCGATTGCGCTCATGTAACCACTGACCAATGGCATAAGCTAAAGCAGTTTTACCTATTCCTCCCATACCATGAAGAGCAATACAACGTTTGTCCGATACCAGCACTTTAATTACCTGGTGTATTTCTTGTTTGCGTCCGACAAAGTATGGATCGTCACGGGGAATATTAGTATTTGACCATTGGGGATAGATAACCTGGTGTGAATCTGCTGGTTCTATAATCAGCGATTGATGATGGGAAGCTTGAGGTAGTAATCGAAATTTGAAGGCTTCATCAAAATTAACTCCTTGCTGAAAAGTCACAGAGTTAAACAGTTTTTTTAATTTATCATCAAGTTTAACTGCATTCCGACCCAATAAAAAACTATTAGCAACTGAATCTTCATTAAATAATGCTTGATAGAGTCGTCGAGAAAAACATCTGGCTGCAACATCTAAAATTTCATCTTCAGCATTAACCGCAATTACATGAGACACTCCAGCTATTACAAAAGCTTGAGCTAACTTTTCTGAATGACAGGCATTCAATAATGCTAATTGACAGAGTGGATGCTGCTGATTTGATAAGGCGATCGCTAGTTCTTCTTCGGTAAAATAACGAGTAATTCCTACCTCATCTTCTAACACTAGGGCTGTACTATCCCCCTCTCTCATTCCATGACCAATAAAATGAATAATCAGTGGTTTGACACGATTAGACAACACATCTTGTAGAGTCTGTGATGTGGCTACTTTCACCACTATTTCCACTGCTATCGGACGAGATATATCCTTTAAAACTAAAGCGATCGCATTAATTTCTTCCTGGATCGATAAAGTCTCTACTGGTAATAAGTCTTCATTGAGTAGAGGGGCTGAAAACAAGATCAGAATTTGATTACTGAATAAATTATCTTGTCCGGTACTTTCTTTTACTCCGGGACTCAGAGGAACTTTTACAGCTACTTTTGAGACAGCCATTCTTCTACTTCTTCATCAGTAGCAGTGCTTAAGTCAATAGAGGAACGATCTGGGTGTTCTAACTTGCCTTTTGGTTCTATCCCTTTTTCTCGCAATCTTCGCCGCCAATTATTGATCGCCTTAGCCACTTTGATACTGTAATCTATCAAATTAGCTGTTGCTGCTATTCCTCCAAGTATTGTAGCCACAAAAACTATGTCATCTGCACCTACTATCCGACTTGGTAACTTCTGTACCTCGATCGAACTTATCTCCAGCGATGTTTCTAAAAACTCTATTTCATCTGGTGGCAGTTGGGATGAAATAACTATTGTACACAGAGGAATTTTACTCATTTACACCTCTAAAACTTTGATTTATTATCAAAACTTGCAGATCTTCAACTTTAGTTTCCAATTCCGCCACCCGATGACCGAATAATTCGTAATTCGTAATTCGTAATTCGTAATTAAAAATTACTAAATTAATAATTAATTCATTAAGGGTACAAGCCCCTGCATTTATGCATGGGGACGCCAATAATGCTGTCCGGCTTAGCCACACCGCATTTTGACTCGTAATAATTACGGCATTTTTCGGGGGAAACTTTGAACGTAAAGATGCCTTACGAATTACGAATTATCAATTACGAATTATTTTGACTCAAGGGTATATAGCACTCCTAAATGATTCGTGAAAACCTCTCTTTCTTTTCTTGGCGTTCTTGGCGCCTTGGCGGTTCGTTAAAAAAAAATAATTTTCACAACTCAAATCGACCCGTTTCGACCCGTTTGATTCTACTGTAGCAAAAAACATAGATTTTTGACGGGGAATAAATTCCCGCTGTTTAACAGGATAAAGCGGTGTTGGTGTGAGTCAATCTAGGTTAAGTAGGTGGGTGGGAAAATTTATAACTATGTCATTGCGAGCGAAACGAAGTGGAGCGAAGCAATCGCAAGGGTTTTGAGCATTTTACATTTCGTTACATAGTTAGGTTTTTTTGAGCCAACCTACTTACACCCTAGATTGACATGTTCTAATTTTTTTTTAATCTAACTTTTTTGTGTTATAAAAGCATTTCTGGCTTTTTACACCTTAATGGTGTATAATATGACTATATGACGGATAAGCGAAAGCCGACCTATGACCTCGAAGCGTTTAAAGCTGTTGCAGGCACACTGAATGGTCTCAATGCGACTAGCAGTGCCATTAAAGGAGCTGCAAGCATAGGATTTGGACGAGCAGAAATTGTAGCGACTATTAAAACAATGGAAAGGTCACATTTCTACAAGTCGATGACAAGCTATGCCGACCATCGCATCTGGCAGGACGTGTACCATGTTCCATCAGAGTTTGGAGTCCTTTAGATCAAATTTACAGCGGACGCAGTAACAGAGTTTCTGTTGCTATCGTTTAAGGAGAAGGAGAATGACTGACATCACACCTGTTTGCCCAATTACTGGGGCTTCAATGCGCCGCGATCTGCGCCCTATGACGTTAACCTATCGCACAGAGAGTATTACATTCGATATGCCCGGCTGGTATTGCGATCAGTCGGACGAGAGCATCCATACAAGTGAGGATATGAAGGTATCTGACCGGATGCTGAACCTTTTGAAAGCGCGGGTTGAGGGGTTGCTTGACCCGAAGGAAATTCGCCGAATCCGTAAAAAGTTGCACCTGACACAGTCTCAAGCAGGAGAACTGATTGGTGGTGGACCACGGGCATTTCAAAAATACGAGGCTGGGGACTTATTGCCTAGTCGCGCGATCGCCAGTGCGCTTATACTACTCGATCGCGATCCGACTGCCATTGCCATCCTCAAGAATAGGCAGGGCAGTCGCCTCTATCGGGAAACCCTCCTGTAGCGCTGCCCTCGCCTTGGCGGTTCATTAAATTAGGTATTCTTTAGGCGGTTCGGGAGTAAACAAATGCCGCCACAATTACCGCTACTGGAATCAAAATATTATCAACTTCTTTCGGGCTACATCCTTCGACAAGCGTTGCAACAAAAGCTAGCAGCAAAATTCTGCTGATATTCACGAAGCTTGGTAAAACAAGCCAGACAAAAAAGAGGCTGGCAGCAAAAGCGAAAATAAACATCGAGAGGCTGCCTTCAAAACTTTTGTCGCTGAAAATTTTGTACTTCAATCTGCCGTATTTAGAGCCGACTATTGGTGCAACGCCATCGCCCCAGCCGAGGGTTGCCATAGCGACAATTCCTGGGAAACTTTTGTAAAATAGTGTGCCGCAAATAGTTGCGACAATTACGAAATAAAGCGGACCTTTCAGAAGTTCGCGCCTGTCACCTGTGCGGGTCATGGTTTTAACTGCTTCGTCCTCTGGGTTGGCAAAAAGCCCTTTGTATATAAGCAGGGCGATCCACACTACGAAGATCGTTACATTCAAGTACTTCGACCAGTCTAAATCGCTGTAAAGTGGCAAAAATCCGATGAGCGATCCTGCACCAATGTGCGTAATTTTGCGGCTAAGATCCTGCGGCATCCCAAATCTTGTAACGCACAAATTCAACAGCGCCACAAGACCGAAAACGTAAACAAATGTTAACGCTGTTGCTACTAGATTTCCCACAAAAGGGCTGAATCCCAGGAAGGCAAATAACATATAGCAGTCCCAATACGGTTCGGTTAAGAGTTATTGGTGAGGATTATATAAGTGTAGAGACGCGACGCCAGTCGCCTACGGCGGGAAACCCGCCTGCAGCGCTGGCTCAAATTTCGCGTCTCTACAGGAGCTATCGGTATGTAGATTATCTTATCCGAACCGTATTGATAGCAGTCCTATCAAATTTGTGAAATTATTTTGTAGGGTGGGCATTGCCCACCATTACCAGGAGGAGTGGGCAATGCCCACCCTACAGCTATGATTCACGCTCTCCTCCACGGATTGCTATATACTCAGATGTCTCCGCCCTTGCGGAAGAACTGCTGCAAAATCTCGCTTGGTTTGCGGTCCCAAGTATCAAGATGCTGGTATATCAGAACATCTTGATTAAGTTTGTACGTTGAGTAGCCATTGAAAAAAACTTTAGCTTTCCAAGGAACACGCAAAATGCCTCGTACTGTCCACTTGGCTAAAATCGTCTCCTCATCTGACTGAGAAACATCATGTAAATCAAAGTAAATTTTTGTAAAAAATAGCTGAGCGTGAAATCGCAAAGTCCAAAAAATAATCCGGTAGTTCACTTTTCCTTTGAACTTGTTAACCGGATCTTGAAAGTAGATATCCTGCGTATAAATATCGTAGGAAATGTCTTTTTCAAAAAGAGTTGGTAGATCCTGTTTGAGAGTCTCAATGACTCGTATAAGCTGCGATGGATTTTTCATGCTAAAGCTAACTAAAAAATATTTCTCAAAAATCCCAGCATCTGCTGCCAATTTGAAAATGACATGAGTGTTGCTCATATCAAGTCCGATTGATTAGTTATAATATCCACCCCTCACCCCCAAACCCTCTCCCAAGCACGTGTTTGAGGCCTTACAACACCATTAAACCGTAGGGGCGCGGTTTCCGCTTCTGGTCAATGTGGCACCGGTTCAATTGAAAACTGCTGCATATCATCAGTATTTAACCGGACATGATATCACACCGCCCCAAGCATGAAAATATGCTTTCTCCCTACTCCTGTGTGGGCGGGGGTACCCCGCCCCGACTCCCCACTCCCTACTCCCGACTCCCCACTCCCTACTCCCTACTCCCTACTCCCGACTCCCGACTCCCCACTCCCCACTCTGGCCATAAGGACCACGTCGCAACACTTGAGCTAAGGCGTTATTATCTTCTCGCAAACCTTCATAGAAGAAGAAAACTTCCCCCGAAATACCACAAGTGCGATTGTACTCAATCACCTGCAACAGGTAATCTGGAGTCATCCGATAAGAACCAACCTTCATCAGAATTCCCGGTGCTAACTTCGGCAGTGTCACATCCGTGAACTGTTGAGTTAGCAGTTGATCAAGCATAACTTTGTAGCTTTTGAAGTCGCGGCGATAAATGAGTGGGTGAATGATATCCACCAATCCCTGTTCAAGCCAGGCGGGTGAGTCTTGCAGATATTCTTTAAATGCCCAATCATAAATATTAGGAGCCATTGACACCAGCAGGTTAGGATTAACAGCTTTGACTTCTCGATTAAGACGCGCTAAGAAGTCAGTCAGAATATCAGCACGCCACTGCAACCATTGTCTATCCTTGGGGTTCTGGGGTGGATTCCTACCAAATGAAGCGCGATAACGTTCCACTGTTCCTAGGTCATAACCACCTTCGGAGGGTAATGCCGGCAAGCGGTCATCACCTTGAATGCCATCAATATCGTAATTTTTTACAACTTCCAGTATTAAGTTTAACAGGAAACCCTGGACTTCGAGGTCAAGGGCGTTCAGCCATTCAAAGCCGTTTTTTTTGAGCAAATTACCTTGATAGTCACGGGCAGCCCATTCAGGTTTTTTTGCCAGCAGTGGTCCACCATTTAAATTGTAAGAGCTGGCGAATCCATATTCAAACCAGGGAATGATCTCAAGCCCTACACGCCGCGCCTCGGTAACCACTTCCGCTAAAGGATCGCGCCCTATGTATGTTGGGTTAATTTCTATCCCAAATGTCTGTCGCATTACTTGACTAGGATATAATGTCGTTGCCTTGTTCCAAACCACAGGAAACACAACATTAAATCCTGTCTCGGCAAGGAAGTCCATCGCTTCCGCAATGCATTGCCGGGAAAGGAGTACTTTACTATCTGTGGTGGTAAGCCAAACGCCACGTATCTCTATTGTTTTCATTAGACATCTGGTGAAAATTAATTATGCGTAACCTGAAATCCTTGTAGAGAGGCGAAATTTCTCTACATTCTTTTTCGGAGACGTCTATTTGTTTGGCGCTCAGCTTCTATTATTATATTTTTAGCAAAATCTACAAAAAATTTATATCTACCAAAAGGAGAATTGTGGAATTACAAATTATTCAGCGACTATACTATTTATAAATTTATCATTAACAACTCCAACTATAAAATTCCTATTTTATTTTTGAAATATACGTAGGGTGGGCACTGCCCACCAGATCCAGGTTTTGGTGGGCAGTGCCCACCCTACACTACTTAAAATTTTTCATAGATGATTTAGGATTCTTATATAAAGAGCGAAAATTTAAATTTTTCACATAATAGGAGTATTAATTATGTCTGTACTAGAAGGTTCTTGGCAGGACGCGTATATCACTACCAATGGTGTTAAACTGCATTACGTCACTCAAGGGGAAGGTCCCTTGATGCTAATGTTACATGGATTTCCTGAGTTTTGGTACTCATGGCGGCATCAAATACCGGAATTTGCGTCACATTTTAAAGTCGTCGCCCTTGATTTACGTGGTTATAACGATAGCGATAAGCCACAAAACCAATTAGCTTATGTAATGGATGAATTTGTCAGAGATGTTGAGGGAGTCATTAAAGGATTAGGATACGATAAGTGTGTTTTGGTTGGACATGATTGGGGAGGTGCTATTGCTTGGGTTTTCGCTTACGCCCACCCCGAAATGGTAGAGCGATTAATTGTACTCAACATTCCTCACCCCGCCAAGTTTGCCCAAGGTATACGTACTCCCCAACAATTGCTACGTAGCGCGTACATCTTCTTGTTTCAACTTCCTTGGCTACCGGAGTTACTCCTACAATCGTCAGACTATCAAGCAATTGAAACGGCTTTTAAAGGTATGGCGATCGCCCAAAGCGCTTTCACTCCAGCAGATATAGAAGCTTATAAAAATGCAGCAGCTAAACGCGGTGCATTGACAGCCATGTTAAACTATTACCGCAACGTTTTTCAGCAAAAAATCTTTAATGAAAGTTGGAGTGTTCTGGAAGTGCCAACATTAATGATTTGGGGAGAAAATGATACTGCCTTGGGTAAAGAATTAACCTACGGCACAGAACACTACGTGAGAAACTTGCAAATTAAATACATTCCTAACTGTAGTCACTGGGTACAGCAAGAACAGCCTGTGTTAGTAAATCTGTACATGCGAGAATTTCTGGGGCTTTTATCCTGACGCAAAATTTCGCTTTCTGGCGTTAACAGATCTCAAATCACAACCTGCATATGTAGTCCATCAATACTCCTCTAAGAATTTAGTGACATAATATAAGAGTGAGGAAAAGAACGGACGGAACTTCAAGATAAAGGGGGAAAATTTATGATCGGCAAATTTTTAGTTACTCTAACCTTAGTTACTCCCCTATTTTTCACTAGTTTAGTGAGAGCAGAAAATCCGCAGCATGTACAAAAGCTAAGATCAACTGGGGAATGTGTCGGGTGCAACCTAGCAGGAGCAAACCTCCAAGGCGCCCACTTAATTGGCGCCGATTTGAGAAAAGCAAATCTGCAAGGAGCTAACCTTAAAGGAGCTAACCTCGAAGGTGCAGATTTAACTGATGCTAATTTGGCTGGTGCTAACTTAACGTCAGCTTTTGCAACAAATGTTAATTTTAAGCAGGCAAATCTCAACCGAGTCAATTTTACTCGCGCCACGATTAATGATTCTAATGTGTATGGGGCATCAATGAATAACCTCGATATTAGTAATGCCCAAATATACAACACAGGAATTGGTATCGGTGGTGAAGATGGAGCAAAAATTCCCGATTGGAAGTAGCCTAACAATCTAATCATCGAATAACGTAGTATAGTGGAGTGAAAAGCTGCTAATCACTCCCATCCATGCACAACTACACCACAACAAGTTTACAAGCAGTTTGGATATCACCCCAAGTCATTGGCTGAATGGGCTGATCAAGGAAAGATCGAATGCGTCAAGTCTCCTGGCGGTCATAGACGGTATCGACTCTCTAGCTTAGAGAACCTGTCCAGCAAGGAAGCAGATCGTGTTACGGTTCTATATGCCCGTGTAAGGAAGGAGTTCTCAGTTAGATGACCTTGACTCTCAAATTAAGTACTTAGGTCAATGCTACCCAGGCAATGAATTGGTTAAAGATGTTGCCAGTGGAATGAACTGGAAGCGGAAGAACTTTGTCAAATTGATGGAGAGAGTCGCAAGCCTTGGAAGTCAAGACGATCGTCGTTGGACACAAAGATAGATTATGTAGATTTGGCTATTAGCTTGTGAATGGTTCTGTAACCTGAACAACTGTACTATCGTGGTTCTGGACAATACCCAACTCTCACCCCGTGAAGAGTTGATGCAAGACTTTGTTAGCATTATGCACTGCATGAGTTCGAGCTTATATTTTCTCCGTGCATATCAAAATAAAGTCGAAAATGACTATAAAAAAGATCGTGAAAATAGTAGTCAAAAGTAGTTAAACGTTGTACTCTAGAAAAGTACACAGGGGTCGGTCGAACTCATGGCGAGAAAAAAAAAGCTAAAAGGTACAAAAACGGTAACTCGAATTGCTGTGATCGCGAAGATTCAACTCAACAAATGGAAAGCCGAAGAACTGGATGCTATTTCTTCTCGCTTAGGTTCATTGCGCTGTGACTTGTGGAACGAGTACGGCTCTCTTAAAGCTTGGGGTACAACTGAATATGACATAGATAAGGTACTACGCCCCAACAATAGTAAGTATGGGTTACCAGCTAAGTTGTGGGAGAGTACGCTTTATGATGTCATCGGAGATATTCATACCGTACAAGCATCTTGCATTGAGAAAGTCCTCCTCTGCCTTGGATTGCGTTATGAAAAATTCACTGATAAAAAGTCGGTAGCGCAACATGTCCTAGAGTCTCGTGATTGGATGAATCACCCGAAACTAAGAACACTTGTGAGAAAGTTCTGGTATAGAGGTCACACAAAAGTTGCCAATCAGATTGTTGTCAAAGCATATGATTGTCAGACTGACGAGGGCGGTGTGGTGTGGGTACAGTTCGGGGGATTGAAGAAGGGTAAAGTTTTAAGAATTCCTACCACACTAAAAAGTGAGATTACCGGACAGTTTAAGCTGATTAAGCGACGAGGCAAATGGTATATTCATTATTCGCAGGACATTCAAATTGCGCCCAAAAGAGTTAAAGGTCTTAGTATTGGTGTAGATCGCGGTTACTCAGAGGTTTACGCCACTTCTAGCAATGATGGCGCTAAATTTATTGGGATTGAATTTGGTAAGCTACAAACCCAATCTGCCTCTTACCGCAATCAAAAAGGGACAAAGCGTAACAAGATTCGTTCTATTGCAAATAAAGCTTCAGAAAAAGGTAATCATGTAAAAGCTGAACGGATTACCAAAAATAATCTAGGACGAATTAAGTGGAATCAAAGAGAAAATTCCTTTAAAGGTAGGATTAAAACATTAGTATTTACTGCTACAGTTCAGTTAATGCACGATGCAATTAAGGCTGTGGCATTTGAGGACTTGACCGAACAGTTCGCTTCAAATAAAAAGCGGTCAAAGCGTACCAGACGAAACCTTAATACCTGGTGTAAGGGAATAGTTGCGGACGCCCTCAAGCAAGTTTCATCTCGTGTAGGTTGCACGATTATTGGTGTCTCGGCTGCGTATACGTCACAACTTGATTCTCGTCACGGCGTCCTTTTGGGCGAACGCGCGGGGGACAAGTTCACCTGTTTTGATGGGGTCGTTTTGCAATCAGATACTAATGCTGCCGACAACGTTCAAGCAAGAATTGGGGATGATGAAATTCCCAGATTTATGAAGCATACGGATGTTAAAAAAATATTGCTTGAACGGACGCGGAAGTTTCAAGAACAATTGAACAAGGTTGCTGAGGTAACTAAAGAAACCTGGGATAGTGTTTTTGAGGCGATATCGGGTACGGATAAACCCACGACTCTAGAACCGAAAAGAAAACGCACTCCTTTCGGTCAATCAGAGAGCGAATTATCAGCAATTGACGTTGTTTGACTTCGTTTAGCTACGTTTGTTGTGTATCCCTCAACTAAGTTCTTCCGATAAAATTAACAAAGCTGCGAATCTGGGCGGGTGTTGGATAGGAGACACTGTTCCTGGGAATGCAGTCGCAGTGCTGCCTCTGGTAAATTACAGGAGGCAGCCCCAATAAGTGCGATCGCACACAGAGCGTATGAACCAGAAAGCTAGATAACTAACAAGCTTATATCATAAAATAGTCCGAAAGTCTAGTACTTATCAATAAAAAAACGTTGATTACGTATTTATATAAATATTGAGTGTATTAATTGAGAATTGCAGCTTAAGATAGCCTAAATATCAGGTAAAATCGGCATTTAGACTTGTATAACTAAGAGGAGACCTGATTTAAGCATGATTTGTAGTTAGATAAGCACGATTATTGGTAACTAACACAAAGTAGGATGGTTAACTGCACTCCTGAGAATTGCCGATTGCTGTTCATCCCAATACGTGCTGACCACTAACTTTCTACCTTGTAGTTGATGAAGTAGTGGTTAAAGGGCAACTATGGTTATAAATAGACCAAGCCCTTTTGATCCCGGAACTATTTGACTCTGATGCACAAATGCATCTTTTAGTCAACACCCGATTGGTGTAAATATCCGGATGAAAGTGAATTAACTGTGAAAATTATGGAAGCGGAAATGCCAGAACCGGAATACAAAGAAACCAAATCTCCAGAAGCAACAATGCCACAAATCAATAACCAAACAGGAACTATCACCAAAATTCAGCCGACTACGGAGTCTCAAGAGGAATGGGTAAAATATGGCGAACAAGTTTCTAGCTTTTTAGCAACACTACCCGATTACGTTGTCAGCTTCTTTAATACATACAAACAACCCCTAGTTACCATTGGTTTAATACTGGCATCGATTGTTGCAGTTAAAATACTCTTCGCAGTATTGGATGCTTTGAATGATATTCCCTTGGTATCACCAACCTTTGAACTGATTGGTATTGGTTATTCCGTGTGGTTTGTTTACCGTTATTTGCTCAAAGCCTCGACTCGTCAAGAGTTAACTCATGAAATTTCTACACTCAAGACACAAGTTGTCGGTAACCAATTACCAGAAGTTTAAGAGCTATAACTGCTGATACCTCATTCATGGAGAAGAGGGTATATCGCCCGATCTCGCTTGTGGTCAAGAAGAATTTCAAAAACTCTTGACCACTTTTTAGTAAAGATCTCAATGAGGTGGGATGACAATATTCTGAGATTGAATTGGTTCCAATTTTCCCATTTGCACTAAAGCTTGATAAACCATCGCCGCTACCTCAGCACGGGTAGCTTCTTTGTTAGGAGCTAAGATTTTTGGGTCTGGATAGTTGACAACAAGACTATTTGCTGTAGCAGCGGCTACCCTGTCAGTAGCGTAGTTAGGAATATCCTGAGTATCTTTGTAAGTACTTAAAACTGGAGTTGGGTCCGAGGGAACTTTCAGGTTCAACCCACTGACAAGGGCAACTAAAACTTGCACTCGCGAAACCCTTTGCTCTGGTTTGAAGGTTTGATCGGGGTAGCCTTTTAAAAAGCCTGTGCTGATTTCTTGGTCAATAGCTGGAATAGCCCAGAATTTTTCTGGTATATCTTTAAACCTGAGTACCGTATTACTACCAGGCTCTTTGTTAAAGGCTTGTTGCAGTATGGCAGCAAATTCAGCGCGGCTTACAGGCTCATTTGGTTTATAGGAGTTATCGGGAAAGCCCTTGATCATTCCACGGGAAGAAAGAGTGTCAATAAAAGGACGAGCCCAAAAGTCAGTAGGCACATCTACAAAGGCAATTGGCGGCGGAATTACCGGCATTTTTTCCGGTTGTGTAGCCACGCTAGGTTGTGGTGTAGTGACGATGGGGACGGGAAGTACAGGTGCTTGTACTTGTGGTAGTGCGTAGGGAACTACCCTGGTAACTGGTGGAGGCACAACTTTAGGAGTCGCCTGATTAGGTAGGAATAGAGTATCAAAAGGTTCACTGTTCAGAGTAGGGGAAGTAGGGGAAGTAGGGGGAGTAGAGGAAGTAGGGGAAGTAGGGGAAGTAGGGGGAGTAGGGTACAGACGTGACGGCGGAACATCTGTACGGGAGTTGGGAGTAGGCTTTGGCAAAAGCAACCCCCCTAAGTTCCAGGTTGAGTCACTGCGGGAAAATGACCAAAATAGAATTGCTCCGATGGTGGTAAAGGCAACGAAGATGCCAATAAATTCATCAAAGCTAAGGGGAGTTGTTTGAGATGATTTGGGATCGGAGGGAGACATATTTGGTGAATTGTTGGTTGTTGGTTGTTGGTTGTTGGTTGTTGGTTGTTAGTTGTTAGTTGTTAGTTGTTAGTTGTTGGTTGTTGGTTGTTGGTTGGTTGTTGTTGGTTGTTGGTTGGTTGTTGTTGGTTGTTGGTTGTTGGTTGGTTGTTGTTGGTTGGTTGTTGTTGGTTGTTGGTTGGTTGTTGTTGGTTGTTGTTGGTTGTTGGTTGGTTGTTGGTTGACTACTAACAACTAACAACTAACCACTAACAACTAACAACTAACAACTAACCACTAACCACTAACAACTAACCACTAGCAACTAACCACTAACCACTAACCACTAACAACTAACCACTAACAACTAACCACTAACCACTAACCACTAACCACTAACTACTCCCTTTAAAGCACTCGCAGTAAACAGGGAATACTATCTATTGCTTCCAATGTGCTAATTTCTGTTAAGGCTTTGCGAAAATCGCCTTCTCGAACATCGTGGGTGACAACAACAATCTCTGCTAGTTCTTCCTGTTCGCCTGTTTGGACAACTGATTCCAAACTAACTCTGTGATTGCCAAAGCAAGTGCCTAATTTACCAATAACTCCTGGTTGGTCTTTAGTTAGAAAACGAGCATAAAATCGTGTCACCAGTTCTGCCATCGGTAAAATTTGACAGAAGTCCTGATGCCTAGAAGTTAGCAGCGGATTTGGTGTTGTTATTGTACTAGTTTTTAGGGCAGCTACTATATTTAAAATATCAGATGAAACAGCACTAGCTGTTGCTCCGGCACCAGCACCAGGACCGAAAAACATCACCTGTCCAAGGGGTTCACCTTCGACGAGAATGGCGTTATTAACCCCGTTGATGCTGGCTAAGGGGTGTGCTTGAGATACCAAGGTTGGATGCACTCTGACTGAGAGGGGGGCAGGGAGAGATGAGGAAGATAGGGGAGTAACACGTTTGGCGATCGCCAGTAATTTAATTACAAATCCCAATTTTTCGGCATAGGCAATATCCGTCTTGCTAATATGCCGAATACCTTCACAATAAATATCTTCTAATTTAATGCGGCAACCATTGGCTATTGATGCGAGGATGGCAATTTTATCTGCCGCGTCCAATCCATCCACATCAGTAGTGGGGTCGGCTTCAGCGTAACCCAACCTTTGGGCATCAGCCAAGACATTGCTAAAGCTACTGCCCTCCGTTGTCATTCGCGTGAGGATGTAGTTAGTAGTACCGTTAACGATGCCAGTAATGGCGTGAATGCGGTTAACACTTAAAGATTGCTTTAGGGGTTGAATCACTGGAATACCACCACCAACAGCAGCTTCAAGCATGATATAAACCCCAGCTTGCTCCGCTGCTGTGAATATTTCATCGCCATAGCGGGCGATCACTGCTTTATTAGCGGTGACAACGTGTTTATGAGCTTTGATTGCGAGCAGGATCAGCGATCGCGCCCTTTCTAGTCCCCCCATGACTTCGACCACAATATCCACCTGAGGATCGGTAACAATGCTGTCTAAATCTGTGGTAAACACATCCATTGGGAGTTGGACTGCACGCGGCTTATCAAGCGATCGCACCCCCACACGATATATTTCTATCTCCTGCAACAACGGGTGACGTCCAACGCGATCTAGTAACAATTGCACTGTACCCGTTCCCACAGTGCCTAATCCTAGGATTCCCAGCTTTACACCCACAAGCCTCACACCAAATATCAGTAATAACAATTGTAGGTGAGGCATGTACCTCACCTACTAACTAACTGATTGTCATTTGTCCAAAGTCTAATACTAATGACTAATGACCCCTTCGGGGAACGCCTGTCGCCTCTGTCGGGAAAGCCGACTGCAGCGCTGGCTCACTAGTGACTAAAATTAATAGGTTTCTACGTGCCAGCGACCTGCTTTTTTGATTTCCTTCTGGTAATCACTCCAAGTTACACCTTCCTTACTAGCAGCAGCTGTCAAAGCAGCATCGATGCCATCTTCCATGCCTCGCAAACCGCAAATGTAGGTGTGGGTTTTTTCCTCTTTAATCAACTGCCACAGTTCATCTGCGTGTTCTGCCACACGGTCTTGGATGTACATTCTGCCACCTTGGGCGTTTTTCTGTTCGCGGCTGATGGCGTAAGTGAGGCGGAAGTTATCCGGATACCGCTGTTGTATTTCTTCCAGTTCTTCCTTATACAGGATATTCGGAGTTGTGGGAATACCAAATATCATCCAAGCGAAACCATTAAATTGGTACTCTGGGTTAGCTGCTCTTTCTTTATCCTTGAACATGCGCCACAAGTAAGCCCGCATGGGGGCAATACCTGTTCCTGTCGCCATCATGATCACCTTAGCGTCGGTGTCTTTTGGTAACAACATTTCTTTACCCACAGGACCTGTGATTTTTACATCTGTTCCGGGTTCAAGAAAACACAGGTGAGTAGAGCAAACACCGTAAACTGTTTCGTTTGTTTCTGGATGCTTGTACTCTAACTGGCGGACGCAAAGTGATACTGTCTTGTCATCTACGTCATCGCCATGACGAGTTGAGGCGATCGAGTACAGCCGGAGTTTTTCTGGCTTACCATTCTTGTCCAATCCCGGCGGGATAATGCCGATACTTTGTCCTTCTATATACCGCAAATCTCCACCTGAAATGTCAAATTTCAGATGACGGACAGTGCCGATTCCACCCTCACCAACCAACTCTTGGTTGGATATACATTTACCAATATAAGGAGCATTTGGACGGTAAATGTTTACGGGAACATCAGCGTGGGCTTCTTTTTTGGCTTTCGCTTGAGTCATGGTGTTGCCTTTTGTTTCCTTGTTCGTGGGCTGTTGTTCAGCTACAGATGCGGCTTTACCATTTCCTTCAGTGTTAGCAGTCTCCTCAAATGTGGCGTTGCTAATCGCTTCGGTGTTAGCACTGACTGTGGAGGCTTTACCATTAACTTGGTGTAAAGCGTTCGAGGGCTGGATGCTAACAATTTTGCCGCCTAGGCGAGCGATCCGTCGCATTTCCTGATTCATGCGGTGGTAAGGCACCTTGATGAACACACTGCCACTTTTACGAATTGGGTAGTTCGTCTTATCTGTTTCTTCGCTCTGACGCAGACCCACCACTTCGTAGACGAAGACCCGGCTACCTAATTCTGTGTTGGCAGCACCTTCAACAGCACCTTGAATGTACATTCCTTCTACCACTCCGATGTTTACTTAACCTTTTCGCAAAAAAAAACGAATCTTAGCACAAGCTAGCTTTATTTTACCGGATTTCGGTTTGATAAAGTTAGCACCCTCTGAAAGTGGCATTCCCTGACCAATGCAAACGCGCTCGTACACTCGCCAACGACCTGCAGGCATTGCAAAGCACACACCTGTACATCTTCTAAACTAGAGGATAAGTCTTTTGGAGAATGTTAATAATGAGTCAATTTAATGTTTTTTTGTGAATTAATACCGCTATTTCCATGAACAGGACAAGTCTAGCTACAATATTCTGACAGAGGTAAACCTGAAGATCAGTAATTATGATGATTTTTACGTAATGTGAAAAATCTGTCAACCTCTGTCAGTGCGATGTAACATCCGCTATGGCTCATATTTCTTCAGGATCTGGGCAAAATTACCGCCCCGCATCTTGCAGTCGGCATGATTACGGAACCGCATCACTCTTCCTGACAGTAAGCCTTGTATAGAATACCCGCTTCTGTTAAAATTCAATATTATACTAGGATTAAATACTTACTAGCAACGGATTCAGACTAGTTAGACGGCAACTACTGTTTGGTTGTACACCCGTCCAATGTGTCATTACGCTGCTGGATGGCAAAAACGCAGAACAAACCAATGGGTGAGCGCTTAGCTTCAAACAAAGCTGTGTGAAAAATTATTCATTGACTCATCTTTTATTTAGTATAAGCGAGGAGATTTATGACTCTTAAGGCGGAACGGGTGGTACTAATTGGAGTTGCTGGAGACTCAGGGTGCGGAAAATCTACATTTTTGCGTCGTCTGATGGATTTATTTGGTGAAGAGTTAATGACAGTCATCTGCTTGGATGACTATCATTCTCTAGATCGCAAGCAGCGCAAAGAAACAGGAATCACTGCACTTGACCCCAGAGCCAACAATTTTGACCTGATGTATGAGCAAATTAAAGCGCTCAAAAATGGTCAAGCAATAGACAAGCCGATTTACAACCACGAAACTGGTGCTATCGATCCGCCAGAGCGAGTTAATCCAAATCACATTTTAGTGATCGAAGGGCTGCATCCTTTATATGATGAGCGGGTGCGATCGCTCATTGACTTCAGCGTCTACTTCGACATTAGCGATGAAGTTAAAATTGCCTGGAAAATTCAGCGAGACATGGCTGAACGCGGTCACCGCTACGAAGATGTCTTGGCGCAAATTAATTCCCGTAAACCTGATTTTACAAAGTACATTGAACCGCAAAGAGAGTTTGCCGATGTGGTTCTCCAGGTATTACCCACCAACTTGATTAAAGACGACAAAGACCGCAAAGTCCTGCGGGTACGCATGCTGCAACGGGAAGACAAAGAAGGTTTTGAACCCTCATACCTATTTGATGAAGGGTCAACAATTCAATGGACTCCCTGCGGACGCAAGCTGACTTGTTCCTACCCAGGTATGCAACTGTACTACGGTTCAGATGTCTACTACGGTCGCTACGTCTCAGTATTGGAGGTAGATGGTCAATTTGACGACCTAGAGGAAGTGATTTACATCGAAACTCATCTGAGCAAAACATCCACTAAATACCAAGGTGAAATGACTCACTTGTTACTCCAGCACCGCGAGTATCCAGGTTCTAACAATGGTACTGGATTGTTCCAAGTATTGACAGGTTTGAAAATGCGTGGAGCCTACGAGCGGTTAACAGCTAAGGAAGCAAAGCTAGCTATTCAAGTCTAAAGCCGCTGTGTTGACCTTCAAAGCTTTTGGGGATGCTTTTGGGTGTCCCCGTTTTTTTGTAATTAGTTAGTGGTTAGTGGTTAGTGGTTAGTGGTTAGTTGGTAGGCAGCAATCAACAATCAACCATCAACCGTCAACAGTCAACTAACACCCTCAATCTTGGAGACAACTTTTGTTTATCTTCAAAAAAGCATGGTGATAATTGCTTATTTTCATGAAGATAACATAAGTGTGAATTTTGATTGTAAAAATATTGTTATGATCACAAATTGAAGTAGCTGAACTAAAGGTATACATTTAGCCAGCTTCCAACCTTCTTATGGAGGAATTACATTTGTCACGTCGCTATCTTTTTACCTCCGAGTCAGTGACCGAAGGACATCCAGATAAAATTTGCGATCAGATCTCTGATACAATTCTTGATGCCCTACTTACCCAAGATCCTAGCAGCCGTGTTGCTGCTGAGGTTGTGGTCAATACTGGCTTAGTACTACTCACTGGTGAAATTACCACCAAAGCCAATGTAAATTACGTAAATCTCGTCCGCAAAAAAATAGCCGAAATTGGCTATAACGATGGCGAGAACGGGTTTTGTGCCAGCAGCTGTTCGGTGATTGTAGCTTTGGACGAACAATCGCCTGATATTGCCCAAGGCGTTAACAGCGCTCAAGAAATCCGTGAGCAGGATAGCGATCAGCTATTCGATAGCATTGGTGCTGGCGATCAGGGGCTGATGTTCGGTTTCGCTTGTAACGAAACACCAGAACTCATGCCCTTGCCTATCAGCCTAGCCCATCGCGTTGCTCGCCGATTAGCAGCAGTCCGCAAGACAGGTCAGTTGCCATACCTGCGCCCAGATGGCAAAACCCAAGTCACTATAGCCTACGAAGACGGACGACCTGTAGGAATTGATACTATCTTGGTTTCCACTCAGCACACAGCGACAATCGGAGAAATTACCGATGAAGCAGGCGTGCAGGCAAAGATTAAACAAGACCTTTGGTCAGCGGTGGTTGAACCAGCTTTTGTCGATATTGACATTAAGCCGGATGAACAAACACGCTTTTTAGTCAACCCTACTGGCAAATTTGTCATTGGTGGACCTCAGGGAGATTCGGGTCTAACTGGACGCAAGATTATTGTTGATACCTACGGTGGCTATTCCCGGCATGGCGGCGGCGCCTTTTCTGGTAAAGACCCCACAAAGGTAGACCGCAGTGCTGCTTATGCCTGTCGTTATGCGGCGAAAAACATTGTCGCCGCCGGGTTAGCAGAAAAATGTGAAGTCCAGTTAAGTTATGCGATTGGCGTAGCGCGACCAGTCAGCATTTTGGTGGAAACCTTTGGCACCGGCAAAGTCGATGACGACACCTTGCTGGAATTAGTGAAACAGCATTTTGAACTGCGCCCAGCGGGGATTATTCATACCTTCGGTTTACGCAACCTGCCCAGTGAACGTGGCGGACGTTTTTATCAGGACGTCGCGGCTTACGGTCATTTGGGACGCAATGATTTAGACTTGCCCTGGGAGCGTACCGATAAGGCAGAATTGTTGAAACAAGCAGCAAGCAATGTGCTGTCGGTGGCGAAGGTTTAGAAAAGTTGGTTGTTGATTGTTGATTGTTGATTGTTGATTGTTGGTTGTTAGTGGTTAATCGCTAATAGTAAAATTGACAATTAGCAATTAGCAATTAGCAATTAGCAATTAGCAACTAACAACTAAATCATCATTGGTTCGTAGTTGCGCTTTCAAGCTCGTGCGCAACTACAAGCCTTTCTATGTTATTTTAAAAAAGTTTACATAGTTGGTATTATTTTCGCCAACTTATGAGTAACTTTATTAAAACTTCAATAGATTTATGCTCAAATTATGTCAATTATCCACACTCATACAAATTTAAATATTTCGTGATTATTCATCATATAATTAGGCATTTTTTAAAAATAAAAGAGTATTGTAGTTTAACAATTCCAGGTTAGACTGGGAAAAGTGGACTAAAGGCATTTGCCCATACAACCTCTAATTATTAATTACCAGTTAAACCGATTTGAGTGATTTTCGCGGGAAGGCAAGGAGAGTTGAGGAATGCAAACTCAAAAGCCATCCGCTGTTGACAGGAACTCACAAAGCAAACAAGTGTCAGCCGATCAGCTCTCTACCGACGAATTACCGACCATAGAATTTCCCTCCAGAGGAAAACTTAAAGCTAGTTCCTGGCGCATCCATCAAAAAATAGGTTATGGGTACTTTCTGGCAATTGGGATTGGCTTTTTCGGCTCACTGGCTGGATTATTAATCTCTAACTCCTACCAAGCAATAGAAATAAGGAAACTAAATCATGCCCAGTATCAAGCAAAAATGCTGGCTGATTATAAAGATGCGTTAGTAGGGTCACAATTAAATAGCTTCAGCCTAGTAGCTGCCATAGAAAATCCAGAAAGGTTTTCAACCAAAAAAGTAGAATTTTTTCAGAGTGTTGACAAAGCTAAGAAAACGGAGCATGAAATTGTAGAATTCCTAGACAGCAAGCCAGGGAGGTTAGCAGCAACCGAAGCCTCATTAGAGACTTTATTGCATCTTTACAAAACTAACTTAGACTCCTACGTTGAGCAGATTGCGCCAGTGTTGGAGCAAATTGACAAGCAGCAACGTCAGCCACGGCAGATCTCCTCAGAACGAAACGAGTTACTGACAATTATGCATGGTGACACAGCCCTAGAGCTAGATCGGCTGTCTCAAAGATTGACCAACATCCTGCAAACTGCCCAACAGCAAGAACAGGAGATAGGAAGACATGTAGATCATTCAAAAGTCGTTGAGAGATTCATCGTTATAGCTAGTATGCTGCTATCTGTGGCAATTGCTGCGATTATCGCTTGGCGGACTTCTCGGGCGATCGCTGAACCAGTGATCCTTGTCACTCAAGTTGCTGAACAGGTCGCGAGAAAATCTAACTTCGATTTGCGAGCTCCCATCACCACAGACGATGAAATTGGGCTATTAGCCAAATCTCTCAATCGTTTAATCGAGCAAGTTTCAAAGCATACTAAAGAACTAGAACAAGCTAAACGGGTAGCAGAAGATGCTAGCAAGGCAAAAAGCCAATTTTTGGCAAATATTAGCCACGAGTTACGCACACCATTGAATGCGATTATTGGCTTGAGCCAACTGCTGGAAGATGATGCTACTGATCTAGGTTTGGCAGAAGATTTTATCACTGACTTGGAATCGATCAATTCTTCAGGCAAGCATTTACTGACATTAATCAACGACATCCTTGACTTATCGAAAATTGAAGCCGGGAAAATGTCTTTTTACCCAGAGACGTTTGAACTGGTAACACTGATTAATAATATCGTTCTGACAGTCAAGCCTTTAGTCGAGAAGAATGGCAATGTCATAGAAGTCGATTATGACGAAGAACTTGGCATCATGTACACTGACCAGACTAAGCTACGGCAGGTACTTTACAACCTGTTGAGCAACGCCACTAAGTTTACCACAAACGGCAAGGTAAAGCTCTTGGTCAAAAAAGACAAAGTTGACTCAGTAGGAAACACGAACAGTGGAATCATTACTTTCATTGTGACCGACACAGGTATCGGTATGTCTCATCAACAACAACTACAGTTATTTCAACCCTTTACCCAAGGAGATGCTTCGACTACCAAAAGGTATGGTGGTACAG
This sequence comes from Stigonema sp., assembly GCA_965249805.1. Lineage (GTDB taxonomy): Bacteria > Cyanobacteriota > Cyanobacteriia > Cyanobacteriales > Nostocaceae > Stigonema. The sequence continues at coordinate 2,493,814 of CBDFMX010000001.1, read as the reverse complement.
GACTGGGGTTGGCGATTAGCCGTCACTTTTGCCATATGATGGGCGGTGAGATTTTTGTTAACAGTCAACCTGGGGTAGGGTCTACTTTCACCGTTTGCCTTCCACTCATTGTCAATGGATCGTAAGTAACCTTTTTTGAATTAAAAATTAAAAATTAAAAATTAAAAATGAAGAATTCAATTAATTTTAAATTGATTCCACGGATACAGGAGAACAAAGAAAAATCTGTGTCGAGCGTCAAGTCTACTCTTACACGGGGCATCCACATTTCAAGCCCCTAGTTGTCTTCTATGGGGTTTAATTTTTAATTTTTAATTTTTAATTTTTAATTGAAGCTACGCCCATCTGCTTAGTTGCAAACGTCCCTGTTCCAAAACTTTAGTATAAAGCTCTTCCAACCGAGTCATATTACTGCTAATGGTATAGCGATCTAGTATCCGCTTTCTTGCTTTGTGTCCAAGCAGGGTTGTTAACTCTGGGTGATCTTGGAATAGTGGCAATAGAGTTCTCAATTGTGTACGCACAGTTTTTGTGTTAAGAATTACACCTGCTCCCTTTTCTAAGACTTCTCCATCGGCACCCACGTCTGTAGCTAAACAAGCAATCCCACACGCCATTCCTTCTAATAGAGACAGGGATAACCCCTCTACTATTGATGGCAGAATAAATACATCTGCCCCTTGTAAAATTTCGATACGTCGGCTTTCATCAGCAACAAATCCCAACCAGATAATGCCGTATTCTGCACCGTAAAACGGTTCTAAAGAGGACTTTAATGGACCATCGCCAACAATCAGTAACTTGCTTCCTGGTTCCATTTCTGCCTGCTTCCATGCACGAAGCAGGGCTTCAACGTTTTTTTCTGGGGCTATCCGACCTTGGTAAACAAACAACCGATCGGCTTTAAATTCTGCTTTAACGTTAGAAGGGGCTGGACAATATTTTGTCGGATCAACCCCGTTAGGAATGACAGCAATATTTTCTGACCGCAGACCCAAGCGTACCATCAATTCTCGTTGAATTTGGGAAAATACAATCACACGATCGTAATTACCCAAAAAAGGCGCATAAAGTTGATAAGCCAAAAGTTGTGTTCCCGATAACAGTTTTGCTCCCTTGCCTGCAAACGGTGTGTGGAAAGTAGCGATTAGGGGTAAATTCAGTTGGTCACAGATTTCCGGTAAAACAAAGTCAAGGGGAGATAAAGTGAGGGAAGCATGAACTATATCTGGCTTAATGCGCCGTAGGGACTGGGTTAGAACCTTGGTTGCTTTGAAAGCCGGAATTGTGTAAACCTGGGACTTGTAAATGAAGGGTAGGGAAACTTCTTGGCAATTTGCCCCGTTATCCAGTTTGGATTCTTCTTGGGCAAAGTGGAGGAAGCTTACTTGGTGTCCTCGGTCTAATAAGGCATTTGTAATTTCTCGACTATAGGTGACGTTACCGCAAAAGGGTGATTTTTTTCCAATCCAGGCTATACGCATTCTTGATAAGCTTTCAGAAAGGCGGATTTATTTTATCAGCTTTTTGTCCTTTGTTTTTTGTCTTTTGTTCTGTGGTACTTGCTGGTTTTTAGTAATTGCATACAACAACCCCAATAACAAATTTGGATGCATTGGATATGTTTTCCACCATTGCATCTATATACTTATTTATTCTCTTTCTAAGTTGTTAATTTTTTATACTTTAATAACAACTTATAGGGAAGGAAGAAATCATATCTAACCTAGGTTAGATTCATCCCCAGCAAGTACGTGAGAATTAAACTACTGCTGATTATACCACGAAAACACAAGCTTTCAGTAGTAATTGAGAGAAGACTTTAAAGTAATTAATAATCAAGTCCGATTTTCTCCTACTTATTTAGAAGAGTTATACCTGATTAATAGACCACCTGAAAAGACGATCGCAGCTAATCCCAAAAATACAGTCTGTAATCCGACAAAGGTTTCGATGATGCCTGTTAATGCCAAGGGCAAGGAGAGGGCAATATTAATCACGTTATTTTGCAGACCAAAGACTTTGCCACGCATTTCCGGCGGAGTTTCTGTTTGGATTGTGGTTTGCATGGGGATACCCACTAATGCCCCAAACACACCTAATAGCGTCACCAACAGCAGAACAAGCCAAAGCTGTTTAGTAATTACCGCCAAACCTACGAGTGATGCTGTCATACCCATAGATCCATACAGACTTAACTTGGTATAGGAGAAACGTTGACCAAATTGAGCCAGAAGCGTTGCCCCAATAGCGATGCCAACGCCGCCGGCTGCAAGTAAAAAGCCGAATTGGGAGGCTTTCAAGTTGGGAATTAATTCTGCCATGCGAACGGCTAGAACGGTCAATGCCGCAAATACGGAGAACAAGATGATCAGTTGGATTAAGGCATTGCGGAGGCGATCGTTGTCTTTGAGATAATGTAGACCATCGCGCAAGTCAGTAAAAATATGGTCCGATTCTTTCTCGCTTTGGAGAGGTTTTTCGTCAGTGACAAGGAGCAACAAAATTATGCCCGCGATCGCATAACTGCCACCCACCACAAGTTCCTTACCTAGTTCGCCGTCACCACCAAGTTGCTGCCAAAGGCGATCGGCGATCGCTAACAGTGGTTCTCCGACAGCAAACCCGACGATCACACATGCCATCATCGTCGTTGTGTAAAGAGAGTTAGCCGAGAGCAAATGCTGCTCTTTCACCACTAAAGGAATTACCGCCTGTTCTGCTGGTGCAAAAAACTGCGTTAGCGTAGAAACTAAAAAAGTAACACACAGAATGATGCCAAAACCCACTGGCAACACTCCCACTGGTTGCCAATCATGAGTCAGCCACAAAAGCAGGGGAATTATCAAAACCAAGATACCGCGCCAAACGTTGGTTGCTACTAGTACTGTCTTTTTCGACCAGCGATCTACAAACGCACCAGCAACTGAACCGAATAGCACTGCCGGAATAGTAAAAGCAATCATCAGCACCGACACCCAACCACTTATGCTTTCATCGCTGCCTTGAAACTGAGTGTTAATCAGGGCAATCATCAGCACTAAATACACTTTATCTGCTAGTTGGCAGAAGAGTTGACCACCCCAAAGAGCCAAAAAGTTGGGGTTTTTCAATACTGGCCAAAAACCCTGTTGTAAATCACCTGATGTGGCGACCTTTGAAACTGAGAGCTTAGTATCCTCCGTTCCATCTACTGTGGCAGTAGCTACTTGCTTATTCTCAAGAGAAACATCACTAAAAATTGATTGCTCGTCGGATTTTTTTTCAGACTGATTGTTGACATCAGTTTTTGGTATTTCCGATGTCCAATGTTCATCGATCTGAGAAACGTCTTTTGCCGACATTTCTTGGTGGTACATATTACTGGGTGTGCATTTTGGAACAGCACTTAAATGGTTGTTCAGTTTAGGCGACGTATGTGCCCGATGCTGTTTTTTGATGTAGCTTGGTGACAATGGCAGGATTTTTGGATCCCGATCAGACGGTTGCATCATGGTTGGCAGCAAAATAAGAATCTATCAAGGTAGCGGAGCGAATAGGGCGTCCAAAATGATACTGAGCATAAGAGCGCAAAACTTGCTCAACAGATAACCAGCCCGAACTGGCTGCATCTTGCATTATCTCTGGTTGCGACAACTGCTGGAGTATAGCGAGTTCTGTAGCATTCAGGCGGCTGGAAAGCACTGGTATTTTTTGTCGATGGACAATGGTTCGGTAACCGGAAAGCTTCTCTTTCACAATAGCAGGGGAGGATAAGGAGGATGAGGGAGATGAGGGAGTAGGGGGGGATGTTGCGCCCTCATCTCCCCCATCTCCCTCATCTCCCCCATCTCCCTCTCTTCGTAAGCGCTCCAAAGCTTTTAAACTAACAGTTCCACCCTCAGAAGCGCTAAATCCTACCCGCCAGTGAGGGTCTGTAAAATCTGGCGTTAGCTTCAGCCCAGTTAAGCAACAAACTTGTACCTGGGGAGTCAGTCCAGCTAAAGCTAGAAGGTGAAATACTCCATGAGCCAGATGTGGTAAAACACGAATTGTGTCTGTGTTAGGCAGTGCTTCTAAGCGACTGAGTTGTTCGTTAAATAACTCATACAGTTCTTGTTGAGGTTGTTCGCTGAGCGCCTGACACAGCACTATTTCTGCTAAATACTGACTTGCTGCTAGTTTCCCCAAGTCCTTGGCAAGACCGGGATAAGATTTTATAGTTTGTGCTTGAGTAATTTTATCAAGCGATCGCCCTTTGGCAATCAGTAATTCATTGACGACAAACATCCCACTCCTACCACCTAGGCTAGAGTTGTGCTTGCGTGCTCCTGGAGCAACTGCACGAATCAAACCGAACTCAACAGTCAAAATTGTCACTAGTCTATCCGCTTCGCCGAACCCCTGAGCTTTCAGATTAATCCCTGTCGCTTTATAAGTTTTACTCATTAGTCATTTGGTCGTTGGTCATTGGTCATTGGTCATTGGTCATTGGTCATTAGCTTTAGACAAACGACAAACGACAAAGGACAAATAACTAATCACTCTTTTCCAGCGTATCGCGCTCTTTGAGCAAATCGACACTGCGAGATGTTCCCAGTCTGGTTGCACCCGCTAAGATTAAGTCTAGGGCTTGGTGTATGGTACGAATACCTCCTGAGGCTTTAATTCCTATCCTCTCCCGTGCAACTTCCTTCAAAAGGCGTACATCCTCCACTGTTGCACCGCCATTCCAGCCTGTACTGGTTTTGAGAAATGCCGCCCCTGCATCCATAAATATTTCCGCAGCTTGTCTTTTCTCAGCATCCGTCAGCAGGTTCGTTTCCAAAATTACCTTCACCGTTTGCCCAGTCTCTTCGCAAATTTCAGCAATTTCCCGATGCATTGCCTCAGTGTTGCCAGATTTCAACCAGCCTAGGTTGATGACTACGTCCAACTCAGTGGCACCATTTTCCACCGCTTCTTGAGCTTCGTAAAGTTTTGTGGCGCTCGTCGTCGCCCCACTGGGAAAGCCAATCACAGTACAAACTTTGGGCTTCCTACCCCGGAGGAGTTCTGCTGCTCGCCTGACGTAGGTTGGGTATACACAAACCGCCGCAAAGTTAAATCTGTCTGCTTCTTCGCACCATCGCTCCACCTGTTCTGAAGTAGCCGTTGGGATCAGCAGGGTGTGATCGATATATGGAGCAATATCAATGTCTGGATAATCTGCTGCCATCGTCTCTTCTACCTGTTATTGATTATTAAACTTTATAAAAATTTCAGACTATTTTGATAAATTCATCCACAATTCTTATCTTATGATTTTTACCTGAACTTCGACTGCTTAATTTTATTTAACATTAGACATTTACTATGCTGTAAAACTGGAAAGCCTTTTTATCGTCAGTAGGGTGGGCACTGCCCACCAGAACCAGGATGTGGTGGGCAGTGCCCTGCCTAGATATATTTCAAAAATCAAATAGGATTCCTATATGCCAATACGGTTCAGTTAAGGCTGATCGGTAGGAATTTTAGGTTGTGTAGAGACGCGAAATTCTCGCGGTGCGCTGAATGAGTGTTTCCCGCGCCCCGGCGACTGGTGAGTCCAGTCCTGTTCGCGAAGCGTCTCCCCTTGGGAGAAGGAGGGTTTCCCTCCGTAGGGAACTGGCTTTCCCGTTGGGCGTCGCGTCTCTACATAGGTTGTCGGTAGGTCAACAACTACTGAACCGTATTGTCCTATATGCAGGAAAACTGGAAAGCGTTTTTACCGTCAGTAACTAAAAAGTTAAGAAGAGTTTGGGCTAACGCCTTTGATGCTAGGTAAGGCACACCATTACCAATTGTTTTAAACATATTCGTGAGTGACATATTATCTGGAAGCGCAAAGTTTACAGGCAAAGATTGTATTGCTAAAGCTTCAGCCACTGAAATTCGTCTAATTTTATAAGGATGTAAGTGTACTTCATTGTTACCGTAGCAAGCTGTGGGAGAATAACGCCATCGGTGAAGACGTTTGTAAGACTTGCGCGAATCATCTCCTTCATCAACAGACGCAAATCTTTTCATACCTGCCCTTGGTTGAAAACAGTGTTCAGCATTGGGATGGTTTAGCACATTATTTTTCCTAAACCAGTATTCAACTGTTAGTTCTTGAGGAATACTATCAGGGCAAGGTAGAATAGAATCTTCTTTAAATGGTCCACACTTACTCCAAGCGTAAGAAAAGACTTGATTTTTAGGATATAAAATATGTTTATTCCAAGGAAAAATACCTTCAGGAATTAAATTGTCCCGAGCAAGTTTTATTCCCATATCCTTGATTACCTGATTTCGGAAACCAATGAGAATAATTCTGTCTCTATCCTGGGGTACACCGTATTCAATAGCATTAATTAACCGCTCTGTTAATACATAACCTGCTTGGTTTAGTTGGTGTTTAAGTGCTTCAAAAAATAAACGGTGTTTTTTCGTTTTCCATAAACCCTTGACGTTCTCAAATAAAAAGAAATCCGGTAGAGTACGGCAAATTAATTCAACGTAGGCAGCAGAAAGCTTACCATTATCTCCCAAGTGTCCTCTGTTTTTACCGCCAATAGAAAAGTCAGGACAGGGAGGACCGCCAATAAATCCCACAATATCAGTAGACTTGCGGCAGTCTTTTACTAACTCTAACAGAGACGTTGAATGCGACGTCAAGACAAGTTTTGTTACGTCTGCTTCTTCCCCGTAGTGATATCCGTATTCTGGCAAAGGTAGATTAAATGCAGCTCGTGAATAGCGGTATGCTTCTATGAATGCGGAAAAGATTTCATTGACATAAACAATGTTAAAACCGCTGGTTTCAAACCCTAAATCAAGAAAGCCAGAACCAGCAAAAAAAGAGAAGATACTAGGGCGATCGCTCGTCATTCAACCTCTTACACAAGCATGAAACAAACCACAGATGAACACAGATACATACAGATAAATTATCTGCTTTCATCTGTGTGTATCTGTGGTTTGAAACTTAAATTTACTAATTGGCTTAGGCATCCAATTAGAAACTGCGTGGCTTTACGGAGACGGAACCGCTACTCGATTGCCGGGAACAATCTGTGGCTGATATGAAAACACCTCTCGGCTACGGGGTTTTACGGTCACCTTGACCCAATTCACATCGTTGGTACCGTTCGCCGCATTGTCGCCAAATGTCTCGACACGAGTGAAGTTCTCAAGGCGTCTGCCTTGAGCATCCTGAAATGGCTTGTCAACGCGCTGGTAGTGCGAGTCGCCGTGTACGTAGGCAACCGGTTTACGGAAATCTTTCACCTCATCGCGCAACGCTAATAAAAAGCTCTGGAAGCCATCAGGCTGCCCATCGGTTTCGGCAAGCGTCATCGGATCGCGCAAAGGTGCTCTGGTTCCGTCGGTCAGATCCCACCCCGGATCGCCTTGGGAGATAAACATGACCGCCACCGAATTGTGTGCCTTTGCCACTTCAAAGGTCTCTCTCATCCATGCAATATTAGCCGCGTTTCGCGCTGCGTACTCCTCCGGGTCAGGCGCAGTGTCGCATAGGTTGTTGCACGAACCCTGGATATTGAGTGTCGCATAAGTAACCTTACCGACCGCCCAGCGGCGGTTCTCAACACAGGGCACAGCGGTGTCGTTTGCACTCAAGCACAGCGGTGCCGTCTGCACCTCCTGGACTAGCTGACGCTGCCCGAGGGAAGAATTCGTGCTGAAGAATACCGATCGCTCGTAGTCGAGGCGTTCGCGTGAGTTGAATCCACCGTTTGAGGGGCGATCGCAGTCGGTCCAATCGTTGTCGCCCGGCGTGAAGACTGCTGGTGCCTTCAGGGCGTTGAAGTAGCCGAGTGCCTGGGTGTAGAGGGCATTGCTGCAGTTGGTCGGCGTCACCGATCCCTCTGTAGCGTTGCCCGCCTTCAGGTCGCCGTCGTGGACCGTGAAGGCCAGGTTTTGCGCGTTCATGTCAGCGATGAGGTTCGGGACCCCCTTCGTCGCCTGCAGGTCTGAGTAGGGGAAATCGCCCCAAAGTCCGATCGCGTATGACTCGTTCTCGCCCTCGTACTCGTTCTTGCTAGCAGTCGCCAAACTGATTGTGGAACTTGCCAGTAACGGCACAGTCAGCGCCAGTAAACACATTTTCCGTAGCAAACGCGCAGTGGTGACGCGTTGAAACACTGAGTAGCCCAGCTTTGCGATCATTTATATCCTTGATTATTCTTTGGGTCGGTGAGCGCATTTTGGACAATTAGCCTCTGCGATCGCCATTTCAGGTGTGAAAATTAGATTACCGGATTATCGATGACAGATAGGTTATAGATGGGTTAAGAGTTTGCTTTTTTATAGGTACTTCACGGTTACTTTAGGTTACTTTACGAATACTTTACCGGAGCGAATGAAAATTATTGACGGTAATGCGATCTGGGACTTCCAGAAAATCGGACAATCTCTGAAGAAACAAAGGAGGGGGGGAAGAGAAGAAAGTGGTGGTGCTTCTTCCATACTCCTACAACTTTTTAGCATGAAATAGCCATGGTATAATATATGACATTTGCTGAAGCTTACCCAGGGAAAGATATAAAACAGCTCTAATTTTTCTATATATACTAGGGCAAAATCAAAATCTGATTGTTTGTACGCATCTCTAAGCATTAACCGTCTATTTGTCTTAGTGCGACGATTATCTACAACATAATTGCCAGAAGGTTCATCAAACCAGGCGTACTTGACTTGAATTTTAATTAAAGTTCCTTGTACATCAAATACCAAATCAGAAGAAAGCCTGTCTCCTACAGGTTTTAGAACTCCCCAACCACTTTTTAAGGCATGAAGAACAGCAGCTTGTTCTGCTATGTCTCGTTTTAATTTTGTATCCATATAAAATAAAGCCCCGTAATTATGAATTACAGGGCTTTATTTTATTTTGATTTGGTGGCGGGAAGTGGATTTGAACCACTGACCTTCGGGTTATGAGCCCGACGAGCTACCAGGCTGCTCTATCCCGCGTCGCTTTGTCTACCTTTTTACTATAACAGCTAAATCCGAATTTGGCAACTACAAAATTGATAATTCTCCAATAACTTCTAAACGCTTGTATTTACCCAGGTTCATAAACTTGTCTGACAGGGTTTCGGCAACGCTGGGACTAATCCAACCCAACTGGCGAAGTAAGTGAATGGCAACAGCATGTTTTGCTCGCTTCGCCCCATCCATAACTTTAATTGCTAATCCCATGCCTTCCCCAAGTCTGGCAATGCACAGCACGCCTTCAGCACCTGCTTTACTTACCAGTTCCCTGGGAGTGAGACGCATCAGTTCCGTATCAAATTCTCCTTCTCCTGCTACCATAACTGGATGATTAGTCATGGCACGGACAATGCGCTCCACATCCAAATTGCTCCTTGAAGCTAGCTGGGCATATAAAGACGCCATTTGACCGAGTTGCATCAGATAGGTGGGTGCGCCACAGTCATCGTGAGCGCTGATAAATTCTTCTGCTGGCATTCGCAGCAATTCTGATACTTTGTTTAAAATCAGCTGCTGTACTGGGTGTTTACGCTGTAAGTAGTTATTTAAGGGCCAATGGCATTGCTGACAAACAGCTAACATCCCGGCGTGTTTGCCAGAGCAATTATATTCCAGACGACTGTGTTTGCCTTCAGGCAGCGGACATTGGAGTGCCGAGGGGTCAACATCAGATCGCCAAAGGATATTAAATACCTGTCTTACCTGCTCGATTGTTCCTTTATGGGAACTTGTGATAATTGCCAAGTCGCGATCGCTAAGGTCGTAACTTTCCAGTGTACCTGTAGTGGTGACCGCAAGTGCCTGAAATGGTTTGAGCGCTGAGCGGACAAAAGTAGCAGTTTCGGCGTTTCCGGAAACGGATAGTACCCGTCCTCGTTCGTCGCAGACCACGGCCTGGACTATATGCCTTGATTCAATAATGCCTTCTCGCAGCAACCTGACTTCCAAGGCAGCGGCTTGAGTTCGTTTTCCCATTGTCATGGGTCTATTTTAAGTTATGAGTTAGGAGTGAGTAGTGAGGAGTTAATAATTCATAACTCATAACTCCTCACTACTCACACTAAGTGCCAAACTATAGTACCAGCAATGAACAACACAGCCAAGCCTACAAAAGTAATTTGCAACCGCCGGACGATCGGTTGGATTTCGTAGGTGACAATCAAGCGATCGCGCATGAGTACGGACTGTGGCTTTGTCCACATTTGACCGTCGTACCACCCCGACTCTTCATAAAAAATTATTGGACTTATGAGGCGATCGCGTACATAAGACCAGCCTAGATATAACCGTGAGAGCGCTAGCACTACTCCGATGCTTGCTCCGGCGGCACTACAAAAGATAAACTGTGCGATATACTTTTCTGGGGGAAAGCTTACTGCTACCACAGGGATTGCCACTAGCCCAGATAAACCCCAAATCCAAGCTATTTTTGTAATATAACCGCCCCAACTTAACGTACAGTCACGAAACAGCCAGGACGATTTTAACTCTTCGTACTCATTTAGTGGCTGTTGCTCAGTGGGAACTGGGCAATTTGACACGGAGGACCTAATCATGTTGGCTTATCCCTACTGTCAACGTCCGTTGTCAACTCGACACGTGAACCATGACCCCAGAACGCTTCTAAATTATAAAACTCGCGTTCCTTGGGCATCATAATGTGAACGATGATTTCGCCGTAGTCTTGTAGCACCCAGCTTCCCTCAGCTTTTCCGGCGGTCCGTAAGGGACGGCGTTGCCACTCAGTTTCTACTTTTTCTTCTATTGCTTCGGCGATCGCCCTTACCTGCGCCTTAGAATAGCCAGTGACTACCACAAAGTAATCTGCTAGGTAGGATACATCTGCTACAAACAGCAGTAAAATATCTCCAGCTTTCCGGTCGGCGGCTGCATTAGCGATGGTTAAAGCTATCTTTTTAGTCACATCGTCAGCGTCCGCTGATGTGGCAATGAATGCACTATTTGTCACTGCAACAGATTGTGATGGGAAATTTGCTTGGAAATAATCTGACATTAAACCTCAGCTGCTTATTTTTCTTGTGATTTTTTACAATTACTGACAAATGACAATTGAATTGCAACTGTGTGAACCGATTTTTTGCATCCTAACAAAAAAACCAGTGCTTATGCGGTAGATTTTACAATTAGTTGTTTTGGTTTCGACCTTGTACAAAACCAATTGCGGGTTGCTATGACTCGCGGATGAATCAAATTTGGGCTTTCTAGTAAGAGTTTGAGAGTGTAATCGCAAGTCTTCCACACAGCTTGATCTATATTTTGACGACTCATTTGTCTTAAAGCTTGTAATTCCGAGGTGTCGCCGCGTCCTGGCTCCAAGCAGTCTGCTAAGAATACGATACAGCTGAGCAGACTCATGCCTGGTCTACCTAAAGTGTGATTGGCGATCGCTTGTAATACGAATTCATCCTTGACTCCAAATACATCTCTAGCTATAATGGCGCTTACGTCTGCATGCAATAGATGGGGATTTACGAACAAGACTTCATCTACTTCTAACCCATCAGCAAGAGCCATCTGTAAAAGTTGTTGTGGTTTAAAATATTTGGCCAAATCATGCATCAAACCAGCCATTGATGCTTTTTCTCTGTCCAACTGATAATGAATAGCCAAGTCCATTGCCATCTGCTCGACCCTGAGAATATGATTGACCCTCGAAGGTGGAACATTCTCTGCTAACCAAGCTAGGACTTGTTCGCGCATAAAGACTTTTAAAGTAGCACTTTCTATTTCTTCTATTTTAGCGGAGAGATAATGCTCTTCTGACTTGCCCAAAGCAAGAGTTTACTACCCCCGAAAGCACGCGCTGCCATGAAGAGGCCGGGGGCAAAATCCCACAACGATCGTGGCGACAGAAAATGTGGAGAACCAGACATTTCCTGCTCGTGGCAAAGCTAGATACAGCAGTTCAAAGAGTGCAACCTGGCAGCATACCTGAATAATTGGTTTTTGATATTGTACCAGATTTTTAGCTGCTATTTTAGCCTTGAATTAAAATATTTAAGGATTTAAATTGGAAACTACTGTTGACTCAGCTACGGCTTGATTTGCTGTCACCGAGTAAAACAGAGACTCATATTGATTTAATGCTTGCTCAAAATTATATTGCTCAACGGCATGTTGACGACTTTTATAACCTAGAGTTTTGACTTTTTCGGGATGTTTGTACAAGTTCAAAATAGCTTTGGCTAGAGCATGGGCATCTTCTGGAGTCACAACAACTCCACCGCCACTTTGTCTGATGGCTCTTGCGGCTGTGCCATTATGGGGAACCGATGCAACCAACGCCCGACCGCTAGCAAGTAGCAATTGGATTTTTGATGGCATATTGAAGGATACAACGTTTTTCTTTTGCACCACTAAACCCACATCAGCAGCTGCCAACATTTCAGGCAAATCTTCCCGTGGTTGGAACGGCAGTAGCAAAACATTATCTGCACCGCATTCCAGACATTCTACTTGCAATCGCTGCAAACATGAAGCTTCCCCAACGATGACAAAGACAATATCTGGAATATGCCGCAACATAGAAGCAGCTTTGACTACGGTTTCTAAGCCTTGTGTGAGAGCAATATTACCAGAATATAACGCTACAAATTTGCCATTCAGGTTATGGGCAGCACGGAAAGCGTTATTTTCTTTTGACAAGGGGCGGATGAAATTGACATCAACCCAGTTAGGAATTTGCACGATTTTGGACGTTGCTACTTTTTTAGCCAGTAAGTTTTCTACAAACCCATCGGCGATTACGGTAATTTTGCTAGCGGTACGGTAGGCGAATTTTTCCAACACTCTAAACAAGTGAGTCAGCAATTTGTTTTTCAGCAGACCGACATGGACTGCAGCATCCGGTAATATATCTTGAAGATTTAGTACCACAGGGCAATTGTGCAGCCATCCTAAAACAGCTGTTGGGATGCAAACCGGTAGAGAGGGCGATGTCGAGAAAATAACATCTGGACGCCAACCCATCAGGGCTGGCAGAAAACTCGTGACCACGAAGCTAGCATCTAGCAAAACCCGATCTAGTAAATTAGGTTGCGGACGAATCCAAACATAACTACGTTGAATTTGAACACCATTTTTGACTTCAGTCAGAAACCACTTACCCCGATAGCCCTCGTAAATCTGACGCTCAGGGTAGTTGGGCATAGCGGTGACTACACGCACTTGGTGTCCACGCTTGACTAGTCCCTCTGCTAATTCAGTCATCAGGGGAGCAATACCAATTGGTTCTGGATAGTAATTGTATGAGTAAATTAAAATTCGCATAACAAATTAGTCTGAAGAACTCTGATTTTTCGTGCAATAATCACATTTTTCTTCAAGATTCGCGCTTTTATTACACCTCTATTGCATTGTCTCTTCAGGCTCTCTTAATGTCAGTATTATTTATTAAAGTTTGAGTAAAATTTAACTTATGAGATTAATAGGTTAATGATAAATTTAATACTAAGTAAATATTCTCAGAAAGTTTTACTCTGGTATTTGTACGTAAGTAAAAATCCTAGTACTTGTAGTTATATATTAAGTAATGGGTAATAGTTTCTTACCCATTACTCATTACCGACTTATATCATGTCCGCTTAATTACTTATAATAAAGAACCTCTCCCCCAACCCCTCCCCTAATAGGGGAGGGGAGACTTTGACTTTAGTCAAAGGCGGGGAGAGGTCAGACCTAAATCATAAGTGATTAACCGGACTTGATATTAGGGAACACCAAGAAATAAATTGTCCCAAATTGTAGGGGCGGGGTTACCCCGCCCTTAAGAATGATACGATTGCTCGGTCTATTGTTAAGAGATTTTATTTTCTGGAAGTCCCTTAACCCCTAATACTTAGACAGCACCACTGTTTTTGTTTAACAAAATAGCTACTGTTTTGAAAATCAGCTTCAGATCGTACAGTAAGCTCCAGTTTTTTTGATACTGCAAATCTAGGCGAATGACATCCTCAAATTTACGTATACTAGAGCGTCCATTAACTTGCCATTCTCCGGTCATACCCGGTTTCACATCTAAACGTTGCCACTCCGGTACTTCATAGCGTTCAACTTCGTTAGGTGTGGGTGGTCTAGTGCCAACTAAACTCATCTCTCCTTTGAGAACGTTCCAGAATTGTGGCAGTTCATCCAAACTGGTTCGCCGCAAAACGCCACCCACTCGCGTCACTCTTGGGTCGTTATCAATCTTAAAAAATGCCCCTTGGACTTGGTTTTGCTTTTCTAGTTCGGCTTTTTTAGCTTCTGCATCAACAGACATCGAGCGAAATTTCCAAATCCGAAAACGTTTACCCATCCAACCACAACGGGTTTGAGCAAAGAAAATAGGACCACGCGAGTCAAGTTGAATAGCAACAGCAATGGGGATAAACAAAATTCCTGTAATTACCAAACCTATCATTGCCCCAACGATGTCTATGAACCTTTTCATCCAAGATCGCACAGAAGGATGGGTCGTTGGTAATTGTTCCAATTGTCGGTGAGAAGATGGTGGTGTTTCGCCACCAGACTCGATTGAGAAAGTATTATTCAATCCCGTAAGATTTAGTACTGCCATGACCTGAGGGGTAACATTCAGCAGTATAAATTCAATTTTTTTTTCTTGGGTAAGTTTGAAGTTACTAACCAAGGCACCTAAACCACTACTATCCATAAAAGCAGTGGAGTGAAAATCAATGATGATTTTCTTGGGAACTGGTACGATCTCGGTTAACTCCTGGCAGGTGTGCTTAAAGGCTACAGCCTCAAGCACACTCAACCGTGCTGATACCTGCACTATTGCCGTATCATTTAGGAACGTAACCGGAAAATCTGCATCTATGGATTGGCTAGTCATGAAGCCCTGCACTTTTATTGCCATATAAATATCATCTGCCAGACATTACTTTGTTGTTGGGAATAAACTAACTTAATGTTTAATCAGTAGGAATGCCGGATAACCGCGCTTTTACTTGGTTTGAGATTGGGGATTGCCAGCGACAGTTCACAATATAATTAGAACCCAAAAAGTATCCTTGCTATTGTGCCAAAGTGGCGCGATAACGCGCTTGCGTCAGCCAAGTTTGTAGCATTGCTATCGTCAGATGACTAATAAAACTGCCATAACACCCCATGCACGCCTGATTGAGGTCTTTTCTGCTATTCAAGGGGAAGGACTAAACGTGGGAACACGTCAAATATTTATTCGCTTTGCCCTTTGTGACCTACGCTGTCATTTTTGTGACAGCGCTCATACTTGGGATGCACCTGCTAATTGTAAGATAGAACGATCTCCTGGATTACGTGACTTTGAAATTTGCTCAAATCCAGTTCCACTACTTATGTTATTGGAATGGGTTAAGCGACAAAATCTACCCGGTCTACACGATAGTATAAGCCTTACTGGAGGCGAACCACTTCTTCATGCCCCATTCTTAATGGAATTTTTACCCGAAGTGCGTTCAGTCATCGGGTTACCGATATATTTGGAAACTGGCGGGCATCGTCCAGAACAACTAGCGCTGATTCTGCCCTACCTGGATTCTGTAGGCATGGATTTTAAACTACCCAGCACGAGTGGTGAAAGCCGTTGGCTTGAACATGCAAAATTTCTCCAACTCTGTTACGACGCACAATTAGAAGTTTTTGTGAAGATAATTGTCTCTCAAAATACAGATTCTGCCGAGTTGGAACACTCAGCTTTGTTAGTAGCAACAGTCAGTCCAGAAATTCCAGTATTTTTACAGCCTGTCACACCTCTGGAAACACCTGTTTCTTTCACACAAATGCCCGTGCTAGCTCCTTCTCCCCATCAAGTTCTGAATTGGCAAGCTTTGATGAAGCGGTTTGTGAAGCAAGTACGTGTGGTGCCCCAAACTCATAAAATGCTGAATCAACTATAAGTGTTAGTGGTTAGTGGTTAGTGGTTAGTTGTTCTACTAACTACTAAGTAAGTAGGCGCAAACAAAAGTGAATGTGTAAATAAATGTTAAGAGTAGGGTACGTTAGTCACAGTACGGCACCGAAGCCAATCATAGTGCCGTACTGTGACTAACGCACCCGACATTGAATTTACATTTGTTTACATAAATCTCTTTTTCATCATTTATCTACTTAACTAATTTATGAAGATATCATCAAGCAAAAACATAATTGGTAGTATATGGTTGAAGCAGCGCTTCTGATGAGGGAGTAGGGGAGCCAGCGAGCAGTTCTTATAAGTGTTTCCCTGGAGTTCGCGCTCGTAGGAAACCCT
Organism: Stigonema sp.; assembly: GCA_965249805.1. GTDB lineage: Bacteria > Cyanobacteriota > Cyanobacteriia > Cyanobacteriales > Nostocaceae > Stigonema. The sequence goes on along the minus strand of CBDFMX010000001.1, from coordinate 2,477,565 downwards.
TATAGCCGCACTCGCTCCTCCTTGTGACCGCCCTTCGGGAAGTCAAAAGTCAAAAGTCAAAAGTCAAAAGTACAAAAAAGGTACAAGCCCCTAAATTTATTTATGGAAAATGAAAAATATGTATTTCGAGACGCGTAGCGCAAGAAATACTACGTCCTTATTACAAGCCCCTAAATTTATTTATGGGGTTCTTACTTTTGACTTTTGACTTTTGACTTTTGACTTGGAGCGAAGCGACTTGACTTCTCTTCTCCGAATATTCTGCAGTACTCTGTGTCGGGTTTCCCAAGCGACAAGCGAAGATCGTGGAAATGAGGGAGTACAAGAATTAAAAATTTTTAATTTTTAATTTTTAATTTTTAATTGAATTGTCCCCTACGAACTACATTCCACCTTCGTCGTCCGGAGTCCGGGATTTCGCTTTTACCTTATTAGCACTGCGTTTGAGGGCAGAAAGTCGTGCTTCGTATTTAGATCGCTGGCGCTTGCTTGGGGTAGTGTCAATCAAGGTTTTCAAGGCACTACCTAGACTCTTGTAAGCGTTGGCGAGGCTATAACCAAAGCGCGTTGCTAAGGCGATCGCTTTGTCGTCCGCGTCAGTCAATTCTTTAATTTGCTTTTCGCCACTATTTTTTTGATAGAGTCGCCAGCCGGAAACACCGCACAGAGACAAAGCCAGCAACAACAGCAATCCATCCTGTACCCACAACTCACCAACAGCACCACCTAACCCAATTGCCAGGGCTGCCATTTCCCAGCCATCTTTGGGGATAGTGTCATTTTGAATGCGGGCAACTTCGTGCCAAAATAGCAGATTACGCTGATCCATCGCGAGTGAATCCCATTTCACCAAGTCAATTTGAACTTCTACTTGGTCTTTACCAATTTCTTCGCAACGGATCAGGGGTGGATTGACCTCAGTTGTGCCTTCAACTGTGACCCAACTCTGCAATTCTGGCGGTAGTAAACCTTTTAACCGCCGTAGTTCACTCATTTCTGCTTTGGCAGAGGAGGTTGCATAGGATGTCATAATATCCAGCCCTAAAAATCTTCAGTGTATTGAGGGTATCACTTTGGAGTATAGCTATTTCACTGACTATCTGACTCATTCCATAAAAAAACTTCGCCGCTTTTTACAAACGAACATTGCCTTTTCTAGAAGTTCTCGAATCCTAGAACCTGTTGTTGAATACTCAATAACAGTCTGTCTGTGGTCTATTTTCGTGAAAATTGCACTTATTACAAACTATGTAAACATTGGTAAAAAAAAAGAGTGCTATTTACTGCTTAGTCCACTGGAGGATGCCAACCAGCAAGCATCCAGTAACTGCGAACTTCCAGAGCATCCGGATCATCACTTAAATGTAGGGCTGCAACCGTTACCCGACCAGTCGGTGTTTTGCCAACAATACGCAAACCATCATCGGTCCAACAGAAATGCTCAGACCAGACTTGGGTACGTGGGTTGAAAAGTTTTACCGTTTCACCCGTTTCCGGGTCAACGCCTGTAGTTTTATAACTTTTGTAGCGATTACAAAGCGGACAAGCTATCCACAGGTTCGATTCATCATTGCTACCGCCTTTAGCAATCGGAATAATGTGTTCGATTTCTAAACGTGCCATCACCAAATGCTGAGGACTCAAGCAATAACCACAGCGATTTCTAGCAACAGTGCGGACACGACGTTCTATCTCTACAGGAATGTAAATTCGAGCCATTGCTGTTAGGTGAGAGATGGTTTTAAACCACGTTCAACAGCTACTTTCAAAGCTCTCGCTTTACGTACCCAACCACGCCGATAGACTTGCATGAATTCATCTAGTTGACGAACTTCTAGATCATTCAACTGACCTTCTCGGTTACGCGCTAAGAGGTCACTAAAAACCTCTTGCTGTTCAGGTTCCATCTGCAGATCGCACAAAGCCAAAACCTGCTTATCAGGTAGTGACTCAATAGGTAAGTCGGTAATCGCACGGTCGATGAATTCTACTAATACATCTTCCAACCGACGATGTGTGAGAGCAGCGATTTCCTTTGCTCTTTGTAGCAGCGTCTCAGGGAGTTCCAAGGTGATAATTTCAGCCATTTGCTACCATTCGAGTCTTTTACCTTTCATTGTAGGCAGATATTTCCGGGGTAGGTTGTAGTCAAAAACATGACTTTTCTCATAGCTAGATTCGTGACTTCCGACTGATGTTGGCACTCGACTCTAATTTTTATGATTGACATAACTTGAATTTAAAAAGCGTTAATTAATTTCACAAATAGGAAACCTAACGATGCGTTTGCTCAAATCTCCGATCCTGGATAGTGCAGTTAGCTTGGTCACCAAAGCTTGTAGTGTCGCAGCATCTCCTGCTCTACCTAATAACTCCTATGATAAAACTGTTCGGGAACACGAAGCTCGTCAGGTATACGAAACTGGTCGGACATACGGATGGTAATTAAATTATCGTTTTTAAATGTTCCACCAACTGCTGTGTTTGCATCACACCCTCAATGCGATCGACTGGCTGACCCTGCTTAAACACTACTAGCGTTGGTAAGGCTTCTATTTTATACCGAGTTGCCAATTCAGGGTATTTTTCAGTATCAATTTTGACAACGCGCACTCTTCCGTGGAGGTGAGTGTTGACTTGCTCTAAAATTGGAGTCATCATCTGACAGGGACCACACCAGTCAAGTCGCTTCTCAAAGTCAAAAGTCAAAAGTCAAAAGTCAAAAGTAAGAACCCCATAAATAAATCGCGAAGCGCCATTCGCTATGCGTGGTGGTCTGGGCTTGTAATAAGGACGTAGTATAACTTGATTGCACTCCTCTCGAAATACATATTTTTCATTTTCCATAAATAAATTTAGGGGCTTGTACCTTTTTTGTACTTTTGACTTTTGACTTTTGACTTTTGACGAACCGAAGGGCGGTCAGCGTAAAAATCTACTAACACAGGGACATCAGAAGCAGACAGCATCTCTTCAAAGCTATTAAATTGCTTTTTTGTCGCCATGTGACACGCACCACTTTTCTATTGTTCGATTTCTATAGTAATTCCTGCCAATGTTAATAAGTGCATTTTCTACCTAATTTAGACATCTCGACGTTCAAAATTAAAAATCTGGTGTTGCATAATTGCGGGAGGATTTTATAATCGTAGGGTGGGCGCTTTACCTAGAATCAAGAGCCTTGAGCTACAACCGGGTAGGCGTAGGATGGTATGAAAGATACGAGGCACTTACACAGCACCTTTAAAGTTATAAAACCTCCATAAGGCAGCAATGGAACTAAATAAAGAGCGGCGCCAAGAGCTACGAGAAGCACTAATAAGTGCTTTTCCCAATAAAAACGCTTTGAAAATAATGCTCCTTGATCAGCTGGATGAGAGGCTGGATAATATCGTCGGTGGTGACAACCTCACTGATATTGTCAACAATTTGATTGTTGATTGGGCTGAGCCACAAGGACGACTGGAGGAATTAATTCGAGGCGCACGACAAGCAAATCCTGGAAATGCAAAGCTACGAGAAGTTGCTGAGAATCTTGGCTTTATAGAAAGAGATAATATACCTCGAAGCCCGTTATCAAGGGAAAGTAGGGACATGGAACAGCGTGACGTTGAGGAGTTGGTCAAGATTCTGGCAGATCGGGTTTTTTTGTCAAATCTCTCTTCACAGGTCTATCTCGGTAACATAGCACGGGCATCCAATTTGCCAAACAACATTGCTATGAATCTTGCAGCAGCTTTGACAGGAAATCCAGAATTCGATGCGCGTACTTTTATCCAGCGTTCTATTAACCAAGGAGTAAATCCTCAAGATCCAAAGTTCACGACTCTAGGAAGTATTTTAAATTACCTGCTACCGCAATTGGGCTTGGATGATGCTAAGTTTATTGTAGCGCTCATTGTTAGCTACAGTCTCTACCAAGAGGAGGGCTTACTTGAGAAGCTAAAGGTACGTTATCAAGTGCCACTGCCTTTTACTCAAATTAAAGAGATAATCAGTAATACTGGACCTGATTTTGTCTATAAAGGTCCAACAGACGAACGAGAGCTTCAAGGACTTTGGAAACCAAAGCCAACTTTGTTGGATGTTACTTTTTTGAGGCGAGGAATTGAGCAAGCCGCCTCTGTTTGTCGTATTGAGAACTCAACAGGTTCTGTAGGAACTGGTTTTTTACTGACTGAGAATCTGCTTTTAACTAATTACCACGTTATCGCACCAGATGATAAGGTAGATATAGATGCTAATATTCAAGACATAAAACTGCGCTTTGGCAGCTATACTTCAGATTTTGGAAATGAAACTGAAGGACAAACTTTCCAATTAGCCAGCGATAGACCTATACTAAAGTTTAGTCATACGAACCAACTCGACTACATTTTACTTCAGGTGGAGGACAGAATTCTACAAGCTCAAGAGATTAAACCTGCCGATTGGAAAGATGTCAGGCTTCCTATGAAGAATACGGGTATAAACATACTACAGCATCCTGGTGGGCTAACGATGAAAATCGCTCTGAGCAGCAATGGAATTACAGGAGTGTATGAGCAAGATGGGCGAATTCAGTATGTCAGTCAGACATCAGGAGGTTCTAGTGGTTCACCCTGTTTTAACGATAACTGGCAAGTAGTAGCGCTGCACCACTCTACAGTAGCTAAACCTTTTGGAGTCGTTGGTGAGGGAATTTTGTTGAGTGCTATCTATCAAGAAATTTCACAGTATCTCAGCGCATCGCCAAGAGACTAGAAGTCTGGGGCTACACAAACAAAGTCCGCCTTCGCGGACTGGCTGAAACCCTTGTCCTTCGCGCCTCTGGTTGCGGTAGCGACGAAGGAGCGTCAGCGGCGAGGAATTGGGATCAGGTAAAATCTCGAAAATTGAACAAAATTTTCGCACGTTTTTGAGCCACCAAGACGCGGGCGAGAGCTTTGCCCACCCTACAAAAATAGCGTTATTGCAACTGGTGCAAGATGTAAGTTATCAAATAATTATGGTGAAAAGAGAGGTGAAATGAGCCGTCGAATTGTAACTACGCAATATCAAAGTCCTGGTGCGCCATTACCAGACTCATACTTCGATAGAATTGTTAAATACATTCCGTCAGATATTGTTGCAGCCTGGACTGCTGTGATTGGTCTTACGGACATAGATAAAGATATAAAGTTGCTTTGGATTGCGTTTGCGGTTGGAGTTGTTTTAACTTTTTTATGGACTCTAAGACAGACATCAGACAAGGGAAAATCTCCTGCAATCACTCAATGTTTAATTTCTACTGGTGCATTTAGTGTTTGGGTGGCGGAGTTGGGAGAACCATTTAAGTCTATACCAGGCTACGATCAGAAGTTTGTTTCATTACTACTCATTCTGTCTTTCCTCATTTCAGGTCTGATTGTTCCTCCTAAAGACAATACTATTCGTGAAAGTAACAATACTTAAAATTTGCCATCATTTCACAATCCGATCCTCCTGTGTTCGTCCGGATTTTTCCAGCAATTCGTAGGGGCGCGGTTTCCGCTTCTGGTCAATGTGGTCAATTCTGTTTTGATTTTTGAAATACACGTAGGATGTGTTAGACGAGAGTACGGCATCGTCCGAAGCTCTTGCTGCTTTACTGCTGCGTCCTAACACACCCTACAAATACTGAATTCTGTCTTCTGAGTTCTTCTCATCATTATTTCAGTAGCTAATTTACGGTAGAATAAATTTATTTGTCAATTTTCAGAACATCAGAAAATTGTAGTTTGTTGATAATTCAGCAATGGAACTAAATGAAGAGCAACTCAAAGAGTTACGAGAAGCACTGATGAGCGCTTTTCCCGATCAAGAGAAGCTAGAACAAATGCTCTTTGATCAGCTGGATGAGAGGCTGGATATTATCTTCTCTGTGAATAACCGCACTCCTATTTTAGTCGAGGAGTTGGTCGAGATTCTAGCAAATCAGGTTTTTTTGTCAAATCTCTCTTCACAGGTCTATCTCGGTAACATCGCACGGGCATCAAATTTGCCAAACAAGATTGCTATGAATCTTGCAGCAGCTTTGACAGGAAATCCAGAATTAGATGCGGGTACTTTTATCCAACGTTCTATTGCCCAAGGAGTCAATCCTCAAGATCTAAGGTTCACGATTGTAGGAAGTATTTTAAATTATGGTCGGAAAAATGGCTGGGATCTTACCAACTTTATTGTAGCTAACCTGATTAATTGGGCTAAATCACAGGGAAGACTGGAAGAATTAGTTCGAGGAGCAGTACTACAGAATCCTTACGATAAAAAATTGCAAGAGTTTATCGAAAATCTTGATATTAAATTATTGTTAATAGAAGAAGATTTAAAAGATTACATATCAAGTGAAGGCACAAAAAACTTTGATTTCTTAAAAAAATTAGAGTCTTTTCTTCCACGAAAGGCGTATGACCATTTACAAAAAGAGAGAGACATCTTAAAAGATGACAAAATACCAAATGAAATTAAAATAATTATACTCGCCAAGATTCAAAGAGAATATCAAAAAAAGCCAAGAATAAATGCTGATTCTCCCCAACAGGTACAACCTTATTTACTGATGATATTTCAGCAAACTTGTATCCAGAATGAATGTCAAGTCAATGCTTTCTTAGTCTTTGAAGATAGTACAAAAGAATATAGCGGTAATGTTATTCGTATTCGTAACTTAAATAATAAAACCAGGGATTCAACAAACCAAGAAATATTTCTGCATAAATTTACAGAAAAAAAATTAAATCAAGAAATAAATCAGTTTATTAACGACAGTTATAAAGAAATGAATCTCAAGAAAAAAGAAGGATATAGTGTTAATGAGTTGATCGTTGAATTCGTTTTACCAAATGAATATATTTTTGAATCGATAGATATGTGGAAAAATCCAATTAACCAATCGGAATTTGGTCTTGAATATAGAATAGTGGTAAGAGCATGGGAACGCTTCAATCCTAATAACATGCAAAAAGAAAAGTTTCAATATCGACTATCTGAAACATGGAACCAGCTTAACCACATTCTTGAAAACGAAAAACAACAAAATATTCAAGAGAAGGTTGCGTACCTGGCTGAAGTAGAAACCAAAAATTTACAAGTCGAACTTGATGAAAAAATAGGTCTAAAATTAACCTGCGTACCACCAAAAACTAAGAAGAACGCGAGAAAAAAACTACTTAATGCAATTTTTACAGCAGGAGTACCAATTGTCATTTGGACAAGATGCAGTGATCTGCCAGAAATAAATATAGCGACGGAAATTGATAAATTTTTCACAATAGATTCTTTAAAAGACTTGGGTACATTGCTTAATCTGATCAAGGATGAGCGTAAGCTAGCAGCTAAGCGAGAGCAATTTAATGACAAACATCTAGGACACCATTTAGCTATTTTATATGATGAGTGTCATCGACTATCATACTTAGTTAGTAATCAAAATCTGCTAGGGATAGGAAGATGAGTGATTGGAAGATTTTTACAGGCGATCGCCAAGAACCACATGATGAACTCAGGCGAAAACTTCCCCCGCCACCAAAGTGGCGTCAATTTCATGATTTACCCAAAGACGATTTTTTGACGAACGGTGTGCTTCAGTGGCTGTTCACCTATTCCTTCACAATTTTAGAGCGCTTACCAGCAGCAACTTCTTGGTCGGAAAATCTAGCATTTTTCTGTTTAGCATATCAAGTTCTGAGCAACTCCACAGAGGTTGTAAAAGCTGACGTAGAATACTGGAAAAAACTACAAGAGTTAGCTAGTCAAAATCCGCGAGAGCAAGAAAGGGGGGAAAAATTTTTTATCCGAACTACTCAGGATACAAAATCCGACGATAAAACAGTTATTGATGCTGTTAATGCATCTCTTTACTTACGGCGACCTTTGTTACTTACAGGAAGACCTGGTTCTGGAAAAACCTCCCTCGCCTATGCTGTAGCATATCAACTTAAACTCGGTCCAGTCTTGCTTTGGTCTATTACTGCACGCTCTAACCTTCTTGAAGGACTTTACCAGTATGATGCGATCGCCAGACTTCAAGATGCACAACTGACAGCACATCAGAATATCGGTAAGTACGTTCGTCTTGGTCCTGTTGGAACAGCATTTTTGCGTTCCCCATATCCTCGCGTTTTACTGATTGACGAGATTGACAAAAGTGATATAAACTTACCAAATGACCTACTAAACCTTTTTGAAGAAGGAAAATTTGAAATTCCCGAATTAGTTCGCCTTTCAGAACAACAACAAGAAGTTCAGATTGGGACAAAAGATGGACTGAGTGTTTCAATTCACGCAGGTCAAATAAAGTGTTGTGCTTTCCCCTTTATCATTATGACGAGCAACGGGGAGCGAGATTTTCCCCCAGCGTTTCTCCGGCGATGTATCCGAGTACAAATGCCAGATCCAACAGAAGAAGATTTAAAGGAAATTGTGAATGCCTATTTAGAGAAAGACGGGATAGCACAAAAATTTGAAGAATTAATTAAAGAATTTATTGATAAACGAGATAATGAAGAGGGAAATCTAGCAACAGATCAACTGCTTAATACTATTTATCTATTAAACCATAATGCAGACGAAACGTTGAAGGATCTTTTGTTTAGCCCTCTAACAAGTGAGATTGACTCATGATATCTCAACTGATTGTTGCTTTGCGGCAAACACAAGCAGACGTGACAGCAGAAGAAGTCGCAGACATCATCTGGCTGACTCTCATCCGCCAGCAATCTGTTGGGAAAAGTTCGGCTTCTACTGAGAAAAGGCTGGATACGTCTAAATTAGTACCTGAAAAACATGGGGACATTTCAAAATCCGATCCACCCCAAACTGAACGACGATCCTACTTGAAAGAATCAGAAATACCTGTTTTCCTTCGGACTTCAACAACAAACTCCAAATTACCTTCTAGTATCAGCGTACCCTTAAAGGTACCAAACCCGCCTTCCTTACGACAGCCTCTTGATTTAGTGCGATCGCTACGACCCCTGATGCGTCGAGTTCCATCTGGTATGGATGTTACAATTGATGAAGCTGCGACTGTGCAAAAAATAGCAGAAGAGCGGGTCTGGATGCCAGTCAATCAGTCGGTTTTAGAGCCTTGGTTAGAATTGGCTCTCGTCATTGACGAAAGTGAGTCCATGTTTATTTGGCGACACACTATACTGGAGTTGAAACGACTCTTGCAGCATTACGGTGCTTTTCGAGATGTGCGGATTTGGGGATTAGTCACCAACGACAACGGAAAGGTAAGAGTTCGACCAGGTATTGGTGTAGCAGCCAAAAACCAAGTGTTTCGGAATCCTCAAGAACTGATAGACCCTAGCAATCGTCGCCTCATATTGGTGATTACTGACTGTGTATCTCCAATGTGGCATAGTAAAGAGTTTTTGTCTACCCTGAAAGTGTGGGCAGAACACGGACCAATGGCGATCGCACAAATGCTGCCAGAATGGTTGTGGATCAGAACAGCCCTCAGATATGCCTCACCAGTATACCTTTATGGACTAGAGCCAGGAGTCGCTAATCAAAAGCTCTGGGTCATTCGACGAAGTTTTGGGGATGGTAGCGATGGGAAAGCTCAAAAGTCTGAGATTATAGTACCGATTTTAACACTAGAGCCAAAGCTTGCATCTGTGTGGAGCCAAATGGTTGCTGGTCGAGGAAGTGTTTGGTCTGCTGGCTTTGTCTTTCAACAAGAACCAACACTTCCAGATAAAAGCGAGAAGGAATCAAGCGGAACTACTGATTTGATGCCGAAGCAGCGAGTTGAGCGTTTCTGGCTCAATGCTTCTTCACTAGCATGGAGACTGGCAGGGTTATTAACTGCTTCTCCTGTGATTAGCTTACCAGTAATCCGCTTAATTCAGGAAACCATGCTGCCCCAGTCTCGACAGGTGCATGTGGCGGAGGTACTTTTGGGAGGACTACTGGAACCTGTCGTTGAAATTAACGCTAATACCAAGCCAGATGAAATTGAGTTTCGCTTTGTTGATGAACAAGTTCGGCGGGAACTGCTAGATCCTACCCCAGTCAGTGATATGATGCGGGTGCTGTCAAAGTTTGTGGCACAAGGGCGATCGCTAGATCAATTTATAGCTGAACTTCAGGATTGGGATCAAAGCGGCGATCGGGAGATTGTAGAGAAAGTCCGTCCATTTGCTATGGTGACGGCTGAGGTTTTGAGCCGAAAAGGTGGAAGATATGCTCGCCGAGCTGAAGAATTAGCGGCTAAATGGAGCAAGCAACAGCTACAATCCATTGGCGAAACAAAGTCATTTAAATTCGAGGTTGTTACCGTCAACGCACAGGGAAAAATAATCAAGCGAGAACAATGCCAAGCTCAATATTATGATGAAGACCTAGGCAACAATATCACTCTACAAATGGTTGCTATCCCTGAAGGTAAATTTATGATGGGTTCACCAGAAGGGGAAGGATCTGATGATGAACGTCCACAGCATGAAGTCACTGTTCAACCCTTTTTCATGGGCAAATACCCAGTCACTCAGGCACAATGGAAGGCAGTCGCAGCATTACCCAGAATTGACCGCGACCTTAAGCCAGATCCCTCTTCTTTTAAAGGCGATAATCGTCCTGTAGAATCTGTCTCTTGGTATGATGTTGTCGAATTCTGTGCTAGACTATCTAAAGCGAGTGGAAAAAATTATCGACTCCCCAGCGAAGCCGAGTGGGAATATGCTTGTCGTGCAGGCACTGATACACCTTTTCATTTTGGCGAAACTCTTACGACTGAGCTAGCAAATTACAACGGCAGTACTTACAGGGAGGAACCAAAAGGAGAATATCGAGAAGAGACTACTCCAGTTGGTATCTTTCCTGGAAATGCCTTTGGTTTATTTGATATGCACGGCAACGTCTATGAATGGTGTGCCGATTATTTGCAAGAAAACTATGAGGAAGCCCCGGTAGACGGAAGCGCTTGGCTAAAACAAGAAGAGCACAATGAGAATGATAATCGCCGCCTGCTGCGCGGTGGTTCGTGGGGACCAATCCTGAGGACTGCCGTTCTGCCGACCGCGGCAGGAACTCCCCGGACAACGACAACTACTACATCGGTTTTCGGGTAGTGTGCGGTCCCGCGCAGAGGCTCTTGTAGCACTTTATACTTTTGCCCTTTTTTACTCTACCCTTTTTATTTTATTATACTCTTTTTTTAGCGAGCGAAGCGAGCGGATTTTTTTTCCTCCATATTAGTAGTATATCAGATTATTCTTAGATTTTTGATTCGTTGTTAAAAATTTTTCAAATTTGTAACTAGGTTGGCGCAAATAAAAGGTATGGTGCGTTCTCGCGGCAGTCGGCACACCTGAATCATGGTGCGTTACGCTTTGCTAACGCACCCTACATAGTTGTCAATGGGGAGTAGGGAGCAAATAATCTGAAGTAGGTAAATAAATTTTAAGCGTATCGTTAGGCGACAGCAGTAACGCACTATGATTCAGCATATTTTTTTTACTAAGATATCATATCAAAGATATCATATCAGATTATTCTGAGATTTTTTCTGCATTGTTAACAATTTGAAAAAAATTAGAAATATTAAGTTTTTTAAAGCCTTGAAATAGGTTTGACAGAGCGGACAAAATGTATAAATTATAACAAAGATTTAAAACTTTATTTTTAAGTGTATACCATGTGGACATGGTAAAAACACGATATTTCCGATAAGTAACAAAAGAAACCCGGTTTCTCGAAGAAACCGGGTTTCTACTAGTGTCCACTGCCCTAAATCAAACCGTATTGTGTTTAGAGGTGCGTTAGCGTAGTGTTATATCAAGTCCGTCTAATTGCCCATAATAAAAACCTCTCCTCTCCCTTCAGGTTAACCATAAAGCTTGGTGCAGTCGCCGTGAGAGTGGGCGTGATCCCCCTCATGCGCGCTGCTTCACCAGTTCCCGTGTCGAAATAATTCGTAATTCATAATTCGTAATTCGTAATTATTACGAGCCAAAATGCTGTGTGGCGGTGGCTCGTGCATTTTTTACGAGTTCATAATTAAAACGCGAAGCAGCAAGACCGTTGCGGGGCAGTCTAGGGGAACCTGTACCTTAATTACGAATTACGAATTACGAACTACGAATTAACTATGAGTATTCAACCGGACATGATATTACCCACCCTACCAAAGCAAAAATAGATGGAGTTATCAATTATACAAAAAACCTACGACTTTATTAAATGGTATGTCCCGATTATTAATAGACTGCCAAAGTCTCATAAATTCACTTTAGGCGACAGGATGATCAATGGATTGTATAATTTCTTAGACGGTTTAGTTTCTGCCCGATATAACAACAAAGAAAAATTGGCAAAATTAGAGCCACTTAATAGCCAGTTAGATATTTTACGCTATCAAACTCGCCTCCTACTAGATTTTCAGCTAATTCCCATACATCGTTACGAATATGCAGGAAAATTAATCAATGAAATTGGGATGGAATTGGGTGGTTGGATTAAACAACAGAGCAATCGCCAACAATCTCAGTAATAAGTAGTTAGACAGAATTAATTACACAACGTCACTTCGTACCCTACGGGAAGGCGTTCCGCCTACGCAATGACGGTAAATATTTTTGTCCACCTACTTAAGTAAGTTGGCGCGAATAAACAAAACTATGTATTCTGATATCTTGCACCATTCTCAACAAGGTGAGAGAAACCGGTGAGTCCAGCGCCTACGGCGGGTTTCCCGCCGTAGGCGACTGGTGAGACAGCCCTGAATTTCGGTTTCCCGACTGCAGGATCTGCTTTCCCGTTGGGCTTTCCCGTTGGGGTTTATAAACGATAAATTAAGGGTTTTAGCTTTACAGATTCGCAATAAACCCGGTATAAGAGCGGTGGTGCAAGATGTAATTATTGAAAAGTAAAGCTCATAAATTCGCTCGTAGTAAGCGCGCTTACTACAAACCTTTAATTTTTTACGCGGACTTACATATAATTTTCAGTACAATGAAACGCTACGGCAATCTTTATCCTCAAATTGTTGATTTTGAAAATTTATTAGCAGCAGCAAGAAAAGCCGAAAAAGGGAAGCGATTTAAAGAAAATGTCTTAGATTTTAATTACAATATAGAAGGTGAACTGGCAACAATACAAAAAAATATCAGCGAAAAAACTTATCAACCTGGTAAATATCGAACCTTTTACATAAAAGAACCGAAAAGCCGGATGATTTCCGCTGCACCTTATAGGGACAGAGTCGTGCATCACGCCTTATGTAATGTGATTGTTCCCATTATAGAACCCACATTTATTGCTGATTCATATGCCAATCGCGTCAATTTTGGCACTCATCGCGCCCTGCGGCGATTTATCACATTTGCGCGTTCTAGCCGCTATGTGCTTCAATGCGATCTGCAAAAATATTTTCCTAGCATCGACCATGAAATTTTGAAAAGTCTACTACGCCGAAAAATCAAATGTCCAGATACAATTTGGCTAATTGAGACTATCATTGACAATAGTAATGCACAATTACCAGCAGTTGAGCATTTCCAGGGAGATGATTTATTCACACCACTGCAACGACGACGAGGTTTACCCATTGGCAATCTCACGAGTCAGTTTTTTGCCAATATTTATCTCAACAGTTTCGACCATTTTATTAAAGAAGAACTTAAAGTTAAGAAATATCTTCGCTATGTCGATGATTTTGCTTTGTTTTCAGATGACTGGGGATTTTTAGCTGAAGCGCGATTGGCTGTTGAAGAGTATCTAGCCAGTTTGAGGCTGAAGATTCATCCGACCAAGAGTCAGTTGTTTGACACAAAGCATGGAGCGAACTTTCTCGGTTTTCGCGTTTTACCAGACCGCATCCGAGTACGTACGGAAAACTTGCGGAGGGCAAGACGCAGACTGAGAAAAATGCAGCGTGACTATGCTGATGGTATAATTACCATAGATAAAGTATCCCAATCAATACAAAGTTGGTTTGCCCATCTAAAGCATGGCGATACTTGGCAGTTACGTCAACAGATATTTGCTTCTCTCGCTTCGACGAGGAAGTAAAGAAGGGACAGGCAACTCCGCCTGCTGCGCGGTGGTTCGTGGAACAACAATCCTGAGAACTGCCGTTCTGCCAACCGCAACAGGAACTCCCCGGACAACGACAACAACAACATCGGTTTTCGGGTAGTGTGCGGTCCCGCGCAGAGCGCTCTTCTGTACCAGATCTGACGAATCGAAATTCATTCGTTGGGAGTGTCAAAGAAGAGTCCAGACCTGTTCCTGTGGTGCTGGTGACAGCATCCGAAAATCAAATTGGGTTGGGTAGCTTGGTAGGTGTCAAAGCCGAAAAGTTGCCCAATTTTAGTAATAAATTGCTAATTGCTAATTGCTAATTGCTAATTGCTAATTGTTAATTGCAAACAACAACTAACAACTAACAACTAACAACCAACAACTAACAACCAACAACTAACAACCAACAACTAACAACCAACAACTAACAACCAACAACTAACAACTAACAACCAACAACTAACAACCAACAACCAACAACTAACAACCAACAACTAACAACCAACAACCAACAACTAACAACCAACAACCAACAACTAACAACAACCAACAACCAACAACCAACAACTAACAACTAACAACCAACAACTAACAACCAACAACTAACAACCAACAACCAACAACTAACAACCAACAACTAACAACCAACAACTAACAACCAACAACCAACAACTAACAACTAACAACCAACAACTAACAACTAACAGTACATATACTGCTTGTAGTGAGTAGGACATAAAAAATGTCAGAAAAAACTTTCGATATTGCTGACTTATCTGATAATTTACTTGATTTATTATCAGATATCCAAAATCATGTTGAAATTACGCTAACTCGTGAGGGGGTTCCTTGGGCAAAAGTTTTACCTCTGCCTCAAGCAGAGGCTACAGTTGAAAAAGCGGGTTTAAATCATGGCTCGATGGTGATGAGTAGTGAAGATGTCTTAGAACCAAGGATTGCGGGTTTTTGGCAAGGACAGGTTAAGATATCTGATGACTTTGATGAAACTTCAGAAGAGGTAATTGCTGCTTTTTATGGGGAAGATTAATGAGTTTTCTGCTAGATACTCATATCCTGTTATGGTTTTTAGAAAATGATTCTAAGTTGTCAAATCAGGTACGAGAAGTAATTACTAACCCTGAGAATTTAATTTTTGTCAGTGCTATTAGTGCTTGGAAAATTTCGATTAAACAGTCTTTAGGAAAGTTAATAGCTCCTAGTAATTTAGAGGAGGCTTTGTGCTTTAGTCGGTTAGAGGTTTTAGCGATTACGTTGGCGCATGGAATAAAGGTTGCTGATTTGCCAATGTATCATAAAGATCCTTTTGATCGGATGCTAATTGCTCAGGCTTTGGTAGAAGGTCTAACGATAATTACTGTAGATCAGAAGTTTAAACTTTATAATGTGCCGTTGTTAATAACTGAATCATAAATATTTGCTACCTTGGTAAGGCAGAGGGCAGAAGGATGTGGAAACAAGATTCAACGCTATTTCTCGATCATCCTGCATTATTACCGTTAGCACCCTTAACACAGACAGATTCACCCCAAGGGTTACTATCCCAGGTTGCCCAGAGTGTTGCTAGATTACTCTGTTAGGGAATACCAAAAAATAAATTATCCATTCCTTAGTAGGGTGCGTTAGCGACAGCGTAACGCACTGTTTTAGGCTATTGTAGTGCCGTACTCTCGTCGTTAGAGCGCACCCTACAAAATTGGAGATTTTTTTAATTGGAAGCCGTAATTAAATCATCGTTTTCAAATGTTCCACCAACTGCTGTGTTTGCATCACACCCT
The DNA here is from genome assembly GCA_965249805.1 of Stigonema sp. Classification (GTDB taxonomy): domain Bacteria; phylum Cyanobacteriota; class Cyanobacteriia; order Cyanobacteriales; family Nostocaceae; genus Stigonema. Next base: position 2,461,738 of record CBDFMX010000001.1, on the reverse strand, counting down.
CAATGCGATCAACTGGCTGACCCTGCTTAAATACTACTAGCGTTGGTAAGGCTTCAATTCCATACCGAGTTGCCAATTCCGGGTATTTTTCAGTATCAATTTTGACAACTCGCACTCTTCCGTGGAGGTGAGTGTTGACTTGCTCTAAAATTGGAGTCATCATCTGACAGGGACCACACCAGTCAGCGTAAAAATCTACTAACACAGGGACATCAGAAGCAGACAGCATCTCTTCAAAGCTATTAAATTGCTTTTTTGTAGACATGTGACACGCACCAGTTTTCTATTGTTCGATTTCCATAGTAATTCGTGGCAATGTTAATAGGTGCATTTTCTACCTAATTTCAAATGAGATATACCAATATATAATATATGTTGGTATATTACTTCCAGTTTTCATCTGTTGGCACGCTCACCTACCCGCTTGTCAATACTTCTCGGATAAGGCAAACCTAACCCCCCTAACCCCCCTTCCCTACAAGGGAATGGGGGAAAAATTCATACCGACCCTTGCAGGAGAGGGGTTGGGGGAGAGGTTAACCGAGAAGTATTGACCCGCTTGTCGTACCTGTGATGATATTCGTGACGGATATTGAAAATATCACATCGGGCGGCATTTATTTTTTGTCTTGAATTAAAAATAATTACGAATGATGAATTACGAACTACGAATTTTTAATTTTTTACCCTAGTTCACAAAATGATTTTCAATTTTTAGTCCAGCAATTCCTTGAAAATCACTAACATTTCTTGTCATTAAAAATGCGTCCTGATTGAGTGCAGTTGCCGCAATAATTGCATCTGGAAGCTTTATTTTATATCGTCGTTTTAACTGGATTGTCTGGTCTTGAATCTCTCGCGACAATGGAACCGAACTAAACTGCGATAGTAAATCTTCGATAAACTGCTCCTCCTGTTCTGATAAGCCGGAAAAACTAAGCAACTCTATGCGGACAATCGGTGACACCAGAACATCATGTAAATTCAGAAAATCTTCTGTAAATAATGAATTAACTGTTGGCTCCGAGCCAAGATAGTAGATAAAAATATTTGTATCATAAAGATATCTCAAGAGTCCCACTCCTGACGAAGAGTGTCCAAATGAGTAAGAATTGCTTCTTTCTTATCCTTTAAAATTCCTTTGGCTTTAGTAATTTTTTCATAGTCCTTTCTCCAATGTAACAGCATTGACTCTGGTACATCTATCGTAATTGAATCTTCATCCTGAGATACAAGATAATGTCTTGGTATTTTGATTAGTGGCACAGTTATTTCTCCTAATATTCCTAATTATATGGGGATAAGCAACTTTTCCGGTTTACAACAATTGATATATGCCCCATCCCAATCCTGCTAGTCCTCATACAGCTATAGTCAGTAGATCGCAAAGTTTTTTAGAAGTCTTGCCACATAGTCATTTCAGCAAAACACTGAGATCCCAGAAAAGAACCTATTAATCAGCATTTCAGCCGATACAGCAAGCTGCCTTAAGGCGATCGCTCTTAAACAAATGCTGTATATCGATTATCTACTGATAGTTACTGGAGCAGCTACAGTAGCTATAAACCTTGCTTTAGAGTACGAGGACTTTTAGGTTAGCAGCAACGCCAAAAATCTGATCAATTTTAACCCAGAATCACCCTATGATAATTAGCGCGGTGGAACAGTAACGAGGAATACTGATGGAACTATTGCCAGAAAGCTTGCAAAATTTGCGTGGTAAGGTAGCAATTGTCACAGGTGGATCGCGAGGAATTGGACGAGCGATCGCACAAGAATTAGCAACATTGGGAGCGAACGTAGTTGTAAACTATGCCAGTTCTAGTCATGCAGCCCAAGAAGTCGTCGAGACAATTACAAAAGCCGGAGGAAGTGCCATCGCACTGCAAGCTGATGTTTCCAAAGTGGATCAAGTAGAAGCTTTGCTATCTCAGGTGATGGAAAAGTTTAATCGCGTTGATATCTTGGTTAACAATGCAGGCATTACCCGCGATGCGTTACTTTTGCGGATGAAGCTAGAAGACTGGCAAGACGTAATTGATCTCAACCTGACTGGTGTATTCTTGTGTACCCGCGCCGTCAGTAAAATCATGCTGAAGCAACGTTCTGGGCGGATGATCAACATTACCTCTGTCGCCGGACTTATGGGTAATCCCGGACAAGCTAACTACAGCGCCGCCAAAGCAGGCGTCATCGGCTTTACCAAAACTATTGCTAAAGAATTAGCTTCTCGCGGGATCACAGTTAACGCCGTCGCCCCAGGCTTTATTACCACCGACATGACAAGCAATATTAACGCCGAAGAGATTCTCAAATACATCCCCTTAAATCGCTACGGTCAACCGGAAGAAGTCGCTGGGATGGTACGCTTCCTCGCCGCCGATCCCGCCGCCGCCTATATTACTGGACAAGTCTTTAACGTCGATGGCGGAATGGTGATGTAATTACTAATTCGTAATTCGTAATTCGTAATTGAGTCCATAATTACGAATTACGAATTATCAATTACGAATTACTCACGCTGCCCGTATCCTTTGCCAAACAGTGAAGCTCAAAAGTATAACTATGCCAATGGTGGTAGCAAGCATTTGTACAAAGGTTAAGTTTTGTATTCTCATTGCCAGCAAGTTGCAAACCAAGGTAATTGACCAAAGTATTATTGCAGCGTGCCGCTGAGATAAACCCCAAGCTAGCAGGCGATGATGCAGATGGTCTTTACCAGGGGTACTCATGGGGTTTTTCCCTGCCATCAGTCGCCGGATGACTACTTGCGTGGTGTCCAACACTGGTAATAGGAGAAATAAAACCGGAGGTACTAAGGCGAAGATTGTGGTGACTTGGAGTTTTCCTAAAATACTAGTAGCCGCTAATACATAACCGAAAAAGTATGCTCCGGCATCACCCATAATAATCTGTGAGGGGTGGAAGTTGTGGCGCAAAAAGCCCAAGGCTGCACCTCCCAATGCTGCCAGAACTAACGTCGCTGCTGCACGGTTAGGAAACTGGGCTGAAACAGCTAACAAACTCAGGGCGGTGATAAAGCCTACGCCTCCTACCAAACCGTCTATACCATCCATCAAGTTGATGGCGTTGGTAATTCCGACTACCCACAATACTGTCAGTAATATTGACAGTATTGTGTCAAATGGGGTGCCGAAAGTGACTTGGAAGCCGATACCATTGGCAACGAGCAAAAGCGCCGTGAGTACCTGAATCAACATCCGAACAGAGGGAGGTAAGCCATACTGGTCGTCGATAAAGCCGACAAGAACTAGTATCGAGCCACCTAGTAGAATAGTTAGCACTTGAGCTAATACGTGTTGGACTTCGATTGGTCGTAAAAGACTGGCTAGTACCATTGCCGCCATCACTCCCGCGTAAATAGCCAGACCCCCGGCATTAGGCAAAGGTTCTTTATTCAGCCGTCGTGCGTTTGGCTGGTCAGCCCAACCTACTCGCAAGGCAAACTTACGTACAGCCGGAATTAAATACCACGTTACAACACAAGCCAACAGAAATGTAAATACTACCGCTAACCAGCCGGAACCGCTAGGGTCAGCAATACCGAGAGACTGAAGGAAGCCATGTATATTCATCTCTCGCTTCACCTACCACTGCTAATGGTTATAAACATTAATTGTATATTAATCAATTTTTTCCAATCCAGATATAATCTCTTAAGCTTAAGGTATTAGCACTCTAGACCGGTGAGTGCTAAATTATCTAATGGAAGTGCTGGAAAACTGACACATGTCTAAAATCGTTACATTTAATGAAGATTCACGGCGGGCGTTAGAACGGGGTATCAACGCCCTAGCCGATGCCGTAAAAATCACCTTGGGACCAAAAGGACGCAACGTTCTTCTAGAAAAAAAATTTGGTGCACCTCAAATTGTCAACGATGGTATCACCGTTGCCAAGGAAATTGAACTAGAAGATCCCTTAGAAAACACTGGCGCAAGACTAATTCAGGAAGTGGCGTCAAAAACTAAAGATGTCGCAGGAGATGGCACCACCACCGCTACTGTATTAGCGCAGGCGTTGATTCGGGAAGGTTTGAAGAACGTTGCTGCAGGTACTAACCCCATCAGCTTGAAGCGGGGAATCGACAAAACCGTGGAAGCCTTGGTGAAAGAAATTGCAGCCGTGGCGAAGCCAGTGTCCGGAAGTGCGATCGCCCAAGTAGCTACCGTATCAGCTGGTAACGACGAAGAAGTCGGCAACATGCTAGCGGAAGCAATGGAAAAAGTCACCAAAGACGGTGTCATTACCGTTGAAGAATCCAAATCGCTGACAACGGATTTGGAAGTCGTGGAGGGGATGCAGATTGATCGGGGTTACATTTCCCCGTACTTCATCACCAACAACGAGCGGATGACGGTAGAATTTGAAAATGTCCGCATCCTGATTACTGACAAGAAAATCGGCAGCATCCAGGATTTGATCCCGGTGTTAGAAAAGGTCGCCCGTTTGGGTCAGCCCTTACTAATTATTGCTGAAGATGTGGAAGGTGAAGCCTTGGCAACTTTGGTGGTGAACAAAGCGCGAGGTGTGCTGACAGTCGCTGCTATTAAAGCACCAGGATTTGGCGATCGCCGTAAAGCACTATTGGAAGACATTGCCATTCTTACCAATGGACAGTTAATTTCTGAAGAAATCGGCTTAAGCTTGGATACCGCTTCTTTAGAAATGCTGGGAACTGCCCGGAGAGTCACAATCGATAAAGAAAACACCACTATCGTTGCTGGCGGTGACAACCGGGGAGACGTGCAAAAACGAGTTGCCCAAATTCGCAAGCAACTAGAAGAAACCGATTCGGAATACGATCAAGAAAAACTGCAAGAACGCATCGCCAAGCTAGCTGGTGGAGTTGCAGTAATTAAAGTCGGTGCGGCGACAGAAACCGAACTCAAAGACCGCAAACTGCGCATTGAAGACGCCCTCAACGCTACCAAAGCTGCGGTAGAAGAAGGTATCGTTCCTGGTGGTGGTGCGACACTCATTCACTTGGCAAAGAAGATAGCGGAAATTAAAAACAGCCTCGACACCGAAGAAAAGATTGGTGCTGATATTTTGGCACGTGCCCTCGAAGCCCCCTTGCGGCAAATCGCTGACAATGCTGGTGTTGAAGGTTCTGTGATTGTCGCCAGAGTGCAGGAAACCGATTTAAACATCGGCTACAATGCCGCTACCGGGGAATTTGAAGACTTGATCGCCGCTGGGATCATTGACCCTGCCAAAGTTGTGCGTTCTGCTTTGCAAAACGCCGCATCGATCGCTGGTATGGTTTTAACCACCGAAGCCCTCGTGGTTGAAAGACCAGAGAAGAAATCTGCTGGTGGCGCCCCTGACATGGGCGGCATGGGCGGTATGGGCGGTATGGGCGGTATGGGCGGCATGGGTGGTATGGGTATGATGTAATAGTTAGTTGTTAGTTGTTAGTTGTTAGTTGTTGGTTGTTGGTTGTTGGTTGTTGGTTGTTGGTTGTATTTTCTACTAACCACTAACCACTAACCACTAACTACTAACTACTAACCACTAACTACTAACAATTAACCACTAACTACTAACTACTTTCAATTGAATTGACCACATTGTAAGGGCGCGGAAACCGCGCCCCTACGGTCTACCCAAATGAAATTGGCGCGAATTGCCGGACTCATCCGACTGCATACAAGACTATTTCTGTCAATGCTTAAGTCCTAATCATGTGCTGATATGATGTCCGGCAAATCACACAATAAAAACCTGTCAACCCATGTAGAGACGTTGCAATGCAACGTCTCTACATGAGTAATTAACCGGACATGATATGCAATACCTTCGCCAATTTCTGAAAAGCCCCACAGGCTATAAGCCTGGACGCCAGTCGCCTACGGAGGGAGACCCTCCTCATGCGCGCTGGCGAGGCTACACAAACGAAGCCCACCTCCGTGGGCTGAAATCCTTACAGGCTGCGGAGGCAGCCTTTGTTCGTATAGCCCCACTCTTCTAGAGTGAGGGCATTTTGGCGAAGGTATTGATATGACTAGGCAGAATTAAAACATCTGCCTATAAGACTTACGCATTGACAGAAATACTCAAGTATGATGAGGTTTCGGTAGGGCGGCAAAGCGTGATATTCGACCGTAGGGGCGCGGTTTCCGCTTCTGGTCCACGTGGTCAATTATACGAGATGAAACTACCGAATTGCGTTATACACATAATGCTCAAGAGCTTATAGTGCGTAAGTCCTAGCGTATTGTGTCATATCCTCAGCTATTTTTGTGATTGCAAAATCACGGGTTTCTGACAATTAGAAGTATAACCAGGTAAAACTGTTACCCCAGGTTGAATTAACCGCAGGGTTAAAGAAAGTCGCACTTTACCGCTAGTATTACGTACTGAACGATGTACAAGGCGATCGCTAAATAACACAAATTCACCCGGACGTAACACCACAGGAATGGCTTTTTTTGCAACTTCATCAGGAATTTCAAAAAAGTGATTACCACTAAAAGGATCGGTTCCTTTTATCTGGCAATCTTTCAAGTAAATATTAGGTATATACTCAAAACCATTATCTTCATTAACTTCTGTCAAAGCTATATAAGCATGGATAGTTTTACCATCTCCTTTCAGCAATTTAGGATAAGAGTCTTGATGCCAAAAAGGAATTAATTGCTGGGCGGGATAATTTACCCACAGTTCTGACCGCCATAATACTAAATTTTCTCCTAAATGTGCAGTTAGTTTTTTTAATAAATTTTTATCTTGACATAATTGCAAAATTACAGGTGAATCTAAATGTCTTTCCATGTAAAAATATCTTGTAAAACCTTGAAACAATATCATGAAAAACGAGCCAATATCTAATCTAAAAAATGATTTAAATAGCTCAGTTAATAATATTTTTATTGGTAATTTTGGTAAGACTTCTTCAAAAATACGTTTCGTAATATCAGCTAACTCATTACTGTTTAAAATCAGAGAGTTTGGTCCCCAAATACCATCAGTACCATCATAATTAATTGTCTTTGGATTCTGCTGTTGGTTGCAACCAGCCCATACTAAACTACGTTCCCATAATTGCTGTGATAATTCTTGATTTTGTGCTAGTTTAGTTAATGGGATTTCTTGAGTGTGACGATCTAAAAATTTTCCAGTAATATTTTGATATTCTGGGGAAGTAGTACAAACAAGGGTGCTATATGCTCCGGCTTCTGGGGAAATACCTAAACCTAAATATTTACTGAGGCGATGCCATATAGTAATATTTGATTGCACAAAGCCTGGATGTATTGCGTTAACAGTAATTTGAGAATTATTTAATCGCTGAGAAAGTTCTTTTGTTAAGAGCAATAAACAGAGTTTAGAAACGGCATATAATTTTATAAAATTTAACGGTGTTCTTTTAACTAATAAATCCCAGTCAATACAACTTGGAGATAATGCTAAATCTGACGCTATCATAACAATGCGACTAGGTGCGGATTTTTGCAACTTTTCAAGTAATAAATAAGTGAGCAAAAAATGACCTAAATAATTAGTTCCCCAAATCAGTTCAAAACCTTCTTTGGTTGTGCCTTTTGGGTTGAATATACCCGCGTTATTCACTAATATATGTAATGGTAAATTGTTTTCATTAAATAGTTTGACACAGTTACGAACTGAATCTAAAGAAGCTAGATCGAGGGGTAAAAATGTCACATTTTGATTTCCGGTAGTTTCGCGGATGTAATCTACAGCTATTGCGGCTTTTTTTGCCGAACGACATGCAATAAATACGTGATTTCCTAATTTTGCTAAACCGACAGCCGTCATTAAACCTACACCAGAGTTACCACCTGTAACCAAACAGACTTGCATAATTTACGATCTCTCAGTATTTGCTCACAGCCAGTTGCCAGGAACTATAGCAATCCGTGGAGGAGAGCGTGAATAATAAATGATGTTGTAGGGTGGGCAATGCCCACCAAACCTGCTACTGGTGGGCATTGCCCACCCTACAAAGAATTTCACAAATCAGATAGGACTGCTATATTAAGTAGGTCAAAAAAATAAATTATTATAGGTTCGTAGTTGCGCTACCCTTGCGGGAAGCCACTGACGCTCCTGACGCTCGTCCCTCGCTACCGCAACGCTTACGTCGCTACCGCTGACGCTCGAGTACTCGAAGATCGCGCTCCGCCGGAGTACCGGAAGATTACAACGCTTACGCTATCGCGCTTCGTGTCTACAGCGCGCTATGAGTACAAATACAAGCCTTTCTCCTCTATTTTTTAAAAGTTTACGTACTTGGTATACTACGAACCTACTTAAGTAAAAGTACATGGCAAAAAAACGTCGCCGCCTTCCTTTAACAGTAGAACAACCATCCACAAAGGAATTCTATCACCAACCAGGGAGTGTACCAGGAACTATCATCGTTGATGAAAATGCGCCACCTCCAACAATTTTCTTGATTGACTATAACCCAACCAATGTCACCTCGAAGCAAATAAAAACGCCGGAGGAATGCGCCGTATATCTAAATACAGAATCTGTTTCTTGGGTGGATGTGCAGGGTTTGGGCAATGCGGATATTTTGCAAAGATTGGGTAAAGTTTTTGATTTGCATCCTTTGGTATTAGAAGATGTAGTCAATGTGGTAGAGCGTCCAAAACTAGAGGACCATGAAGACCAACTGTTGATCATAGCCCGGATGGTAGTGCCAACGGAAAGAGAATGTGGCTTTCATAATGAGCAAGTAGGTTTTGTGTTGGGAAAAAATTACTTGCTCACAGTACAGGAGGAATCAGAGCATGATTGCTTTGATGGGGTAAGGGCGCGACTTCGGAACAACAAAGGCATCATTCGCAAGTATAGAGCCGATTATTTGGCTTATGCTTTGTTAGATGCGGTTGTAGATGGTTTTTTCCCAGTGTTGGAACGTTATGGTGAGCGACTCGAAGAGTTAGAGGAAGAAGTCATGGTCAACCCTGACCGACAAACACTACAACAAATATATCAAATTAGGAGAGAATTGCTGCAACTGCGTCGCGCCATATGGCCCCAGCGCGATGTGATTAATTCCTTGATTCGGGATGGCTATGAACTGATCGGTGAGGAGGTCAGAATTTACTTGCGAGACTGTTATGACCATGCGGTACAAGTGATGGATATGGTGGAAACTTACCGAGAACTAGCATCAGGGTTGATGGATGTTTATCTTTCAGCAGTAAATAACAGAATGAATGAAGTTATGAAACTGCTAACTGTAGTTTCGACGATTTTTATACCGCTGACTTTTATTGCTGGGGTGTATGGGATGAATTTTGAGCATATGCCAGAGCTGAAATTTCCTTGGGGTTACCCAATTTGCTTGGCAGCTATGGCAGCGATCGCCGTTGGGTTAGTATTCTTTTTTTGGCGACGAGGCTGGCTCGAAAATTCTTCGACAATTAAGCATGATTAAATATTTGGAATGGCTAAGCAGTCAAATATTTAAAATCAGCACAGGAGGTTTATTTTCTAAGTTATGAGAAGCAGTGACAATAATTTAATTATGTTGACGCTTTATATAATCGGCGTCACTTATGTCTTTAATCAAATGGTGGAATCCATTGACGACCAAGTTAAGCTGGAATTCAATAAAGGGTCCGTCGCGGAACAACTTGGAGCGCAAAATCTCCAAGACAAGATTGCGATTAGTTTTTCAATTAAACCTTCATATTCAATTGAAGATCCAAAAGAGTTGTCAATCAGTGTTGAAAACAAATCCCAAGATCTGGCGATATACGTTGACTGGGACAATAGCGCTATTGAGGAATTTGACGGGACTTCGCGGCGAGTCATTCGGAAATCACCAGACTTAATACGCGACTTAGGTGTACCCCAAATTCCTAGTCTGATTGTTCCTGGTAAAACACTTAGAGAAGCAGTCATATCTGAAAATGTTTTACAGCGTGACAAGGAATCTGGAACATACTCAGCAAAAAAGCCAGTTGCCAATATCATTGCGTGGAAAACCAGCCCCGTCAGGGCGCAAAAAATACAGTACAAGGAATTCAATGACAGAAAACGCACTTTTGAATTTTCGCTCTTATTAGTACTGCGGCTAGCCGACACAAACCTAGGTCTAGCTCCAGGCAGCGATACTCCTCCCCTATGCATTATCAAGTGTCCTTTCACCGTCAGAAAACTACCTTGGACGTATGCTTTACCTTGGAACAAGAGAAGGTAGAGCAGATGTTAACACGCTTTGGTCATCCAAGACTACACTAAATATTAGGAGAGAGTAGGCGCAGGTGGTTGCAGATCAGTCTCATTGAGACTGGTTTGAGGAAAGTCCGGGCTCCCGAAAGACCAGACTTGCTGGGTAACGCCCAGTGCGAGCGATCGTGAGGATAGTGCCACAGAAAGATACCGCCAGGAATAGGGAATGGGGAATAGGGAATAGGGAATGGGGAAAGAAAAACCCCACTCCCCACTCCCCACTCCCCACTCCCCACTCCCTGGTAAGGGTGCAAAGGTGCGGTAAGAGCGCACCAGCAGTGTCGAGAGGCGCTGGCTCGGTAAACCCCGGTTGGGAGCAAGGCGAAAGGAACTACGGTTGGTCTTTTACCAGTTCCGTTATTTAAGAGCCGCTAGAGGTGTCTGGTAACAGGCGTCGGAGATAGATAACTGCCCTCACATTGTCTAGATGTAGCATGCTACTTCGAGACAATTTGAGAACAGAACCCGGCTTATGTCTTGCTCTCTCCTTATTTTTGTCAATTTTCAATTGTTAGTTGTTAGTTGTTAGTTGTTAGTTGCTAATTGCTAATTGCTAATTGCTAATTGCTAATTGTTAAAACCCACTAACCACTAACCACTAACCAACTAACTACTAACTACTAACCACTAACCACTAACCACTAACCACTAACCAATGTCTCTTGTCTATCCACGCCGTCAGCGACAGCTTGAAAGTTTAGTAAAAAAGTTAGGTTTGCCAGTACAAGCAGCGATCAAGTGGCAATTGCTCGATCTGGCGTTGACTCATCCCACTGTCTCTGAGTCGGCAAATTATGAACAACTGGAGTTTGTGGGCGATGCGGTCGTGCGGTTAGTGGCGGCTATTATGTTATGGGAAAATTATCCAGATTGTCCAGTCGGGGATTTTGCGGCAATTCGTTCGGTGTTGGTGAGCGATCGCATACTCGCCCAAATCGCAAGAGAATATGGTTTGGAGCTATACTTATTAATTGCTGGCAGTGCTACCGCCGATCAAGTCGGTCAAGAGTCGCGACTGGCAGATGCTTTTGAAGCAGTTCTGGGTGCGCTTTACCTAAGTACTCACAATTTGGAACTTATTCGCCCTTGGCTAGACCCTCACTTCAAACAACTAGCCACAGAAATTCGTCTAGATCCAGCTAAATTTAATTACAAAGCCGCTTTGCAAGAATGGACTCAGGCTCACTTTAAAGTTCTACCTGAGTATCGGGTGGTGGAAATTAGTCAAACGCAGCACAATCAAGAGCGTTTTATTGCTGAAGTGTGGTTACATGAACAAAAGCTAGGTCAAGGCAAAGGACGCTCGATTAAAGCTGCTGAACAAGCCGCTGCAAAAGTAGCTTTTTTTGCACTGAAGTAGGAAGGAAAAACCCTGATACTATTAGGAATTAAGGTTGCTATAAAAGAATCGCTGGTCATTGGTAATTGCTAATTGTCCATTGCTAATTGTTCATTGCCATTAGCAATTAGCAATTAGCAATTAGCAATTAGCAACTACCCATTATTAACTCATGACTAATGACCAAGAAAATTAAAATTGCTGTTGTTGGGGTTGGACGTTGGGGTGTGCATTTGCTGCGAAATTTTTTAGAACATCCCCAAGCATTGGTAGTGGCGGTAGTAGACCCGAACCCAGAACGCTTGGCAGCGGTAAAACAGCAGTATAAATTAGATCGCAGTGTACTACTGACAACTGAGTGGCAAGCGATCGAGCAAGTAGTGGGAATGGAAGCGGTAGTCATTGCCACTCCTGCCAGCACCCACTACTCCTTGATTGTCGATGCCTTAACCTGGGGTTACCACGTTTTGGCAGAAAAACCCTTAACTCTGAATGCATTAGAATGCCAGGAACTTTGCCAACTAGCAGAAAAACAGCAACGGCAACTCATGGTTGACCATACCTATTTATTTCACCCAGCAGTCGTGGAAGGGCAAGCTATAGTTCAGGCGGGTAAATTAGGTGATTTGCGCTATGGCTACGCCAGTCGTACCCATTTAGGACCAGTCCGTCAAGATGTTGATGCGTTGTGGGACTTAGCAATTCACGATATTGCCATCTTCAACTTCTGGTTAGGTCAAACGCCCTGCCAAGTGCAGGCAACGGGTACGGTATGGCTACAAAAAGAGGGGAGTAGGGAATGGGGAGTAGGGAGTAGGGAACTTACCCACTCTCCACTCACCACTCCCTACTCCCTACCTGAAAAGCATGGATTAGCCGATTTAGTCTGGGTGACATTGACATACCCAGATGGCTTTCAAGTCCTAATTCACCTATGCTGGCTCAATCCCGATAAACAGCGACGACTTGGGGTTGTGGGAAGCCGTGGGAGCTTAATTTTTGATGAAATGTCAGTTTCGTCTCCTTTGACCTTACTACATGGTGAGTTTGAACTGAGGGGCGATCAATTTATTTCTATCAATCAAAGGCAACAAGTGCTGGAAATAGAAACAGGCGAACCATTGCGGCGGATGTGCGATCGCTTTATTGCCTGTGTCCTGACGAATACGAATTCAGTGGTTTCATCTGGCTGGGTAGGCACAGAGTTGGTGCAAATTCTTGCTGCTGTGACACAATCTCTCAATCAAGGCGGCAAACCTATTTTTCTAAACACAAATAAGTAAGCAGCCCAAGGGCTGGTAATGGCTAATAGCTAATGGCTAATGGCAATGAACAATTAGCAATTAGCAATTACCTAAGTCTTTAAGTCCTTAGCAGAACTAGGGCGTTTCCCCTTCTGGTTCTGGATGAAAGAGACGGGGATGCGCGGTAGTGTAGGGGCGGGGACATTTTCCTCTCTCTGAGTCTGGGCGTTTTTCTCTGCTTCGTCTCCAACCTTTATCTCCCTTGTCCCCCCATCAACAGAGGTAGAGGTAACTGCAAGATTTCCTGAACTTTCTTGCTCCTCTACAGTAGGTAACATTAAGATATCAATTAAAGGCAAAGTAATTGCAATAGTCGTGCCTTGGTTAACACCACCACTCTCAAGTGTAATGCTACCTTTCATAAGTTCAATTAAGTTCCGTGAAATCGCCAGTCCCAGTCCTGTACCACCAAACTTGCCTGAGTTTGCGCCCTCCACCATTACAAAGGGACGAAATAGTTTTTGCTGCTGAGCAGGATCAATCCCTATACCTGTATCTTTGACCTTAACAATCACCTGAGATTTGCCATCAATTTGTTGATTTTCTATAGTAATAGTGATGCTTCCCTCTTCAGTGAACTTAATTGCGTTGCCGATGATGTTAATAAGCACCTGCTTTAACTTTGCTGCGTCAGCATTAATCATGATCGGCTCGTTCATCTGGGGAATATTCAACTGCAAGCCTTTTTGTTGAACAGTAACTGATTGTAAATTAATGACATCCTTGAGTACTTTTTGGAGATCAAGAATTTCTAAAAAGACTGATAACTTACCCGCTTCTATTTTAGAGATGTCGAGTAAATCATTAATAATACCTAGCAAGTGAATTGCTGCTTCATCGACACGTTTGAGGAACTCCATTTCTTCTTCTCGGTCATCACACATGCCTTCTCGAACCAAGCGAACACAGTTGATAATAATGTTAAGAGGATTTCTTAATTCATGGGAAGTTGTAGCTAAAAATTGACTTTTAACTTGGTTAGCAGCTTTTGATTCTTTCCAAGCTATTTCCAGTTCTTCTGCCCAAGCTTTTAGTCGGTCAACCATTTCGTCTAGTGCTTGTGCCAGTTGATTGAACTCTCGGATTTGGAAGTTGTGAGGAATTGGTTCTGCTGATTGACTCAGGTGAAGATTTAAAGCGTAGTCTCGCAATTTTTCCACAGGACTTGCCAGGTAACGAGCTACATACAGTGAGGCTAACAAACTCGCGCCAATCAAACCAACTGTCAGAACAATCAAGATAAGTTTGATGTCCCTAAGACCATACAGAGCATTGTCCAGAGTTGTAACAGCTAAGATGACCCATTTTTGCTGCTTTCCTTTGATCGTAGGACCATCAATAGCGGTATAGCCAGCCAGTAATTCTTCCCCTTCTTTCTCAAAAAAGAAATGTAGAAAATATTGTTGTCCCGCTATCGCTGTTTTGACAATTTTTTTGAGTCGTGAGGCATCTGCATGCTGTGCAATATTAGTTCCGATGCTACTAGCAATTGGGTGTGCCAAAATTGTCCCATCTTCAGCAATTACTACTGTAGAACCTGTTAGCACACCTGGCTTAGGTTTTCTTCTCTCATGCAATAATGCCGCTTGAAAACTCAAGGAATAACGCAAATTTCCCCAGCGATCGTAAACTGGAGCAGATAAGTGTAATTGCAGTTGATTACGTGTATCTCTTCTACCCGTTATTCCCATATGTGGGGGTAATATTATTTCAGCTTCAAAGCCATCGCTGGGAAAAGGTAATTGCGGATCGCTAATTGGTTGGTCGTCGTCACAAGTTGTGGCAACGATCTTCGCTCTTTCCAAATTTGTCAGTTGTATGCACTCGATCTGCCTTGGCAGTTGTTGCGCTACCTGACTGAGAAATTCTTGCACCTCCTCCGGCGTACCCGACTGGATAATCTTTGTTTTACTTGTACTTAACAAGTTAGTTTTTAGGGCAGCGATCGCATCTACGATATTTTCTCCCTTAAGAATGGCGCTTTCTGTTAAGTTTTGACGAGCAGTTTCCAATAGGCTAGAGCGTGCCTTCCGAAAAGCTACAATCTCCCCTATCAATAACACTGGAACCGACAGAAGCAAAATTCTCGACACTAATATACGACGAAAGGATGATTGACGGGGTTTAGCCATCGGCAGTCTCTCTTAGTATGTGCCAACCATAACACCAACAATATGTGCTTAAACCAGATAAAGTTATTGCCTCATAAAAATCCCTTTTAATAACCACATTAAAAATATAAAATACTTTAATGGCAAAAAGAAGTACACTATACAAATAATTAAAAAAACTAGGTGTTATGGCGACTGTTATTGCCTTGAAATAAAGTTGGGAAATTAATCAAAAAGCAGTGAACCTTGTAGAGCTATTTTTAAGAATCAACACCAAGCGCATAACTATCGTCCTCCAGTCCAAAATCCAAAGTTAAAATATCGACTCTTGACTAACTGCTCGAACTAACCTCATGGTGCAACATCGTCCTCATACCACTGTGGTTTTGGCAATGAGTGCAGATGGCAAGATAGCAGATGTTACACGAGCGCCTGCGCGGTTTGGTTCAAAAGCAGACCAAGCCCACCTTGAAAAACAAATCGCTCTTGCTGATGCTGTTTTATTCGGTGCTGGTACTCTGCGCGCCTATGGTACGACACTAACCGTATCAGATCCGAAACTGCTGCAACATCGAACACAGATGGGTAAAACCCCCCAACCAGTTCATATAGTAGTTACACACTCTGCCAACCTGAATCCGGAAATTCGCTTCTTTAAGCAGCAAATCAATCGCTGGTTGCTCACCACAACAGCTGGGGCGCTGTTTTGGCAAGGACGCCAACGGACAGTTCCCTCAACACCGGGAACCGGAACACGTGAGAGTCCTCCAGAATTTGAGCAGATTTTGGTTTTTGAAACATCAACCAGAAGAATAGACATTCATGCCGCCTTACAATATCTCACCACTTTGGGTATAACACGCTTAGCGGTACTTGGTGGCGGTTCCTTGGTCGCCTCAATGCTGGAATCAGATTTAATAGATGAATTTTGGTTGACCGTGTGTCCTTTGATTTTAGGCGGTTCTACCGCACCAACACCAGTGTCCGGTACAGGGTTTTTACCCCAGTTGGCGCCTCGTTTACAATTGATTGAAGTTCATACTGTTGAGCAAGAAGTATTCCTACACTACCGACTGCAACGTCCGGCAGATTATGGATTAGGCTAAATAAAGCTTTTGCTAACTTTTGGATCTCAAAAGCCTCAGATGGTTGAACAACTAAAACCTCGCTATTCAGTCTCTTGGATTAACAAAATCGCCGAAGTACCCCAAGACGCGTGGGATGCTTTGGCTTTGCTATTAAAAACCCCGTTTTTAGAGTGGAAATGGCTAAATATTCTCGAAACCTCCCAAAGCGCCACAGCTAAAACTGGCTGGTTGCCAAATCACTTAACTTTATGGCGGGATAGAACCCTAATTGCTGCTGCCCCACTTTACCTTAAAGGACATAGCTATGGCGAATTTGTATTTGATCACCAGTGGGCAGATCTAGCGCAACGCATCGGCGTAAATTATTACCCGAAAATGCTGGGGATGTCTCCATTTACCCCCGCTGAAGGCTATCGGTTCTTGATTGCCCCTGGGGAAGACGAAGATGAGATCACAGCAATAATGGTACATGAAATTGATGCTTTTTGCTCAAAGCACCGTATATCAGGCTGTAATTTTCTCTACGTCGATCCTGAATGGCGTCCCGTCTTGGAACGTCACGGCTTCACCGCTTGGCTACACCATAGCTTCATTTGGCAAAATCTTGGGTTTAAAACTTTTGATGACTACTTAACAGTGTTCAACGCCAATCAACGCCGTAATATTAAGCGTGAACGCAAAGCAGTGGAAAAAGCTGCTTTGCGACTGCAACCGCTATTTGGTGATGAAATTCCCAAGTCATTGTTTCCGTTGATGTACGAATTCTATGGCGATACTTGTGATAAATTTGGCTGGTGGGGTAGCAAATACCTGACAAAACGGTTTTTTGAGGGGCTACATACCGATTATTCTCATCGCGTTTTGTTTATTGCAGCATACAGCGAGCAAGATAATCGCCAACCGATAGGAATGTCTTTTTGTCTGGTTAAAGGCGACAGGTTGTATGGGCGCTATTGGGGTAGTTTGCAGGAAATTGATTGTTTGCATTTTGACGCTTGCTACTATACACCAATAGAGTGGGCGATCGCTCACGGTATCCAAACTTTCGATCCCGGCGCTGGCGGACGCCACAAAAAACGCCGTGGTTTTCCTGCTACCCCTAATTACAGTTTGCACCGCTTTTACAATGGTCGTTTGGCACAAATTTTACGACATTATATTAGTGAGGTGAATGAGCTTGAACAGCAGGAAATTGAAGCGATTAATGGGGAATTGCCGTTTAGTCAGAAGGATGATTGAGGAAAACTAACCACCAAACACATGGCAGGCTTTCCTGCCAGCCCTACGGAATAGAGGAATTACACTTTACAAAGGGTCGAAAACCCTTCAAACAATTTGATTTCTATAGTAATTATGGGTTTGACAGTTGAAGATTTGGCAGCAATTGATGAAAAACTTTCTCAGCGTCACATTGACCTTGACTCGGGTGGGTATTTCATTATTTACTTGGTTCGGGAAGAGGGATTAATTTGTGCCAAGCATTTCACTAATGTGATTGATGAGCGTGGTTTAGCTGTCGATCCAGAAACGGGTTTGGTAATCCCCGCACGCTTAAAGGTGGAACGAACTCATACTACCTTGTTTAGTGGGCGCACTGCAAAACAACTGTGCGTGAAAATTTTTGAAGAACAACAGCCTACTCCTGTGACTTCATTAGACCATGCAGCTTATTTAGGTCGGGAATTTGTCCGAGCTGAGTTGGCGCTATTGACAGGGCAGGAGTATATCCAAGATTAATTGGAATTTGTTAGTGGTTAGTGGTTAGTGGTTAGTGGTTAGTGGTTAGTGGTTAGTGGTTAGTAGTTAGTTGTTAGTGGTTAGTGGTTAGTGGAACAAGCAACAACCAACAACCCTTCGGGCGTCGGAAAGCCGTCATTCGCGCTGGTTCACCGACAACCAACAACTAACAACTAACAACCAACAACCAACAACTAAAAACCAACAACTAACCACTAACCACTAACTACTAACAGTTACTGATCGGAAGATGGTCGTTGAAAGACCAAGTAGATGTAGTAAGTCGCCATCGGGATGATGGTGGCGGCAATTAAAAGTCCGATCACCCAGGCAGTGGCATTGCCTTTATTGGTTTCTTCTGCTTTTTTAAAGGTGCGTCCTACCTGCACATTTTCAATGATTTGGGGAGGTCCTGGATCGGGTTGACCTGATAAAACGGCGACAATGCGATCGCTCGCATCTAGAAACGCCTGATTATATTTGTTACCATCTCGCAACGGTGCCTGTACGGTTTCCAAAGCTATACTTTTAGCGATTTCGTCTGGCATTAAAGACTTTACTTTCTCTCCAGTAATCATGTTGCTACCGTTGGTAACGGTGTCAATCATTAATATGGTTTGATTTGCCTGCGCTTGTTTTGTCGGGAACCATTTTTCAAACAATTCTTTGGTAAAGCTTTCTGGTGTTTCTCCGTAGTCAAGTCGGCGAACAGTAACAATTCTGACTTCGTTCCCGGTTTGCTTTGCCAAGTCCTCGAAGGCGGTGCTAATCTTAGCTTCATTTAGGCGGCTGATAACTTCACTTTGATCCAGAACCCAGGTGCTTGACCCTGGTGCAATATTGGGCATTTGATACACACCTGTTGCCATTCCGGGTGGAACAAACAACGAAAAAGCTATAGTTATCGTCACTAACGGCAGCAATAGCCATTGAAAGTATTTTTTCCAGTTAAATTCTTGATTGAGGAGCAGTTTCATCGGACTTCCCAAAAGACAGACTTTTACCAAAAATACTATATATATAATCTCAAAGTCTTGCTTTTTGCTTGGAATTGGCAACGGATGAGGTAACGGATGTAAAGGATTCCTTGATCTGTGATACCCACAATTAAATGATTGGCAACGAATGAGGTAACGGATGTAACGGATTCCTTGATCTGTGATACCCACAATTAAATGATCGGCAACTGATGAGGTAACGGATGTAAAGGATTCCTTGATCTGTGATACCCACAATTAAATTATCCGTTACATCCGTTATGTCATCCGTTGCCACGCCATTGAATCTACGGTAATTTGATAAACTTGTAAGATTGTATAAAAAGTAATTTTCCACAATTTACCTTAAAAAGCAAGTGCCATTCTGCTATGTCAAAAAAGCTACAAGTTGTGTCATATCTAGCTCCCAATTGGTTAGAGTTCTATAAAGCAGTTTTGATTTATCTAAGTCGTGTGTTGGGGGTGGAAACGCAACTCATTCAGGGTGAATGCGATCCCTTGGATGACCCGATGCTATTACAAGACCAATTAGACTTGGCATTTATTTGTGGATTACCGCTGATTCGATATTGTCAAGTTGTGCCTAACCAGTTGCAGACCTTGGTAGCACCAGTCATGCAGGCATCGCGTTATCAAAACCTTCCCATTTACTTTTCAGATGTGATTGTGAATGCAGCCAGTAAAAAGGCAAGTTTTGAAGATTTAGTGGATACAACACTGTGCTACAACGACCTTGGCTCTAACAGTGGCTATAATCTGTTGCGCCATCGATTGATGCAAGGCGGATATCCCAAAAACTTTTTTGGTCAGGTAATACAATCAGGATCTCACCAGCGTTCGATTCGGTGGGTAGCTGAGGGGCTGGTGGACTGTGCAGCAATTGACAGCGTGGTATTAGAGCAAGAACTACGCAACTTTCCCGATTTGTCCTCTGATCTGCGAGTCGTAGAGGTACTTGGACCATCGCCCATGCCACCCTTAGTGGTAGCCCAGCATCTTGGGAAATCCCTGATTGATCAACTTCAGTTGACCTTACTTCACCCAGATGCACAACTACAAGCTGCGATGGCACAAGTGGGAGTTCAGCGTTTTGCAGCAGTGGAGTTGAAAGACTACAACTCACTCGCTCACATCTACAATACTGCTTTCCAGGCGGGATATGGGGCAATCAGCTAGAGGTTACCAGACCTGACCTGGTTTTCCTTACCGAGTCGCGATCGCCTGATTGCAATTGCTCAAACAATTGGATTGCCAAGTGATAATCCTAATAACTTCCCCTGAAATTTACCTACCTCTGCCCTTAAAAAATAACTCTGTTTTTGGCTTTGCGATAAAGCATCTAGATAAACCTGCTCAAACAAAACTCTTTGAGCATGGCTACCACCAATCTTATGCAATTGCGGCAATACAGGTTGCAGTTCAGCTTGAGCCGTTGACCAGTCACCGTTGGCGTGGGCGATCATGCCTCTAGCAGCCGGAATGGCAACAACAGACCAATTCCACCGGAGGTAAGGGTTGACTGTTTCAGCGTGTTTCTGCATACTTAGCTGCATCTGCGTCACCCAGTCACTGCGTCCAGATCTGGCTAGTGCGTAGAGGTAATGCAAGTCTTGAAAGGGTAATGCGTGTTCATGGAGTCGAGGGAGAAGATAAGCACTTAACTTTTGCCAGCGATCGCCGACATCAATCCCATGCAACTCTAGCCGCAACAACAGTGCAATTGCCCCCACCTGGTCTTTAGGAGATTCTTTCTCGGCGCGACCCCAAACACGAGTATCGTAAAGTGCTAAAACCTTCTGTTCCTCCCCAAGATCAAGGTAATAAAGTGCTACATGCCACCAATTGTGTGTATAAAGCATAGAGTTACAGTTTTCCCAAGTATCAGCAAGACTCTCCATCCAAGCAATGCCATCATCCACTCGTCCCTGAGTTTCCATCACATGAGCCACAGCGTGATGCGCCCAAGGGTCATGGCGATTCATGGCGACTGCTATTCGACCCATTGCTTCCGCATCTTTGAGCTGATGGCACTGTTCTAAACCAAACGCCACCATGCCGTACAGGTAATGATTTTCCCGATTGTCTCTCATAACATGCCGCGCAATTTTGAGCAATCTCTCTTTATCTCCCAAATAAAAGTAGTGATACTGTCCCTGCTGCACTGAAATGAGGTCATGGGGAAACTTGTGGGCAATTGCCTCGTGAAAGGCGATCGCTTGATCGATCGCTCCAACAGACCAAGCGGCGATCGCTTGTACATATAACCGTTCTCGGCTTGTGAGTTCTGCTAAATACTGTTGGGCTGCTTGCAAATGCTTCTGGGCTTTCTTCCCAGCAACAGCATTTTCCATTGAGAGGAAATGGGCAGCTGCATAAGCATGAATCATTGCACAGGTTGGGTCTGCCGCAATCCCTTGCAAAATAGCAGCTTCAGCATCTTTACCGTAACTGAGGGCTTGATCGATAAACCAGTTGATAGCAGCGATCGCCGCTCTTGAGTCTGTTGTTACTTCAAGTCCTTGAGCGTCTTTTAGCATTTTTAATTCCTAGCATCACGGTCAATTAAAGGAAGCCGCAGGTCAAACACCTGTCAAAGAAGCCAACTTTTCGAGTCAATTCTAATCTACACTATTTATACTAATTTACCGTACTTTATTTATTTTATTGAGTATGTCATAGTCCATGTCGAAATGGCAAGACAAATCTCAGGACGTTCAGTTCCATGCATGATTAGAATTGAGGCGGCTGGCGTTGGTATTGATACCGATAAGCATGCGGCGACACTCACACCAGGCAGTTGGTGTTTTGCACGGTGCTATGACTTTTTAATACATTATAATAATGATATTACTGAGGCACACTTTATTAGTGCTGGGTTAGATTATCCCGGTGTAGGATCTGAACACATTTATTTGAAGGACATTGAGCGTACTAAATATTATTGTATTTTTTTTCAAAGAAACAAGATTTCGGATTCATAGTCTTCTGGAGTCGGCTCTGTCTGCCACACCAATCCTTCCCTAGCATCGCCCAGAGCCACTTCAATGTAAAGCCTGTCTACAGGAGTTTTAGCTTGCACTTGGTTTCCATCGAATGGCTGTAAATCTTCAGTCAAAAGTTTGAATTTAAGTCCACTAGGAATCAGCTCGCCCCTAGTTGCACTCCGCAGTTCAAAGCGCCATACCCTATCGGCAATATTACCTTTGGGTTGCAGCCGTAATTCGTATTGTTGCCCAGCAATAGTTAATCTCCGTACCAAAGTAGGCAATGCGGATGTCTGCTCAGAACCCCGCGCTCCCACAAAACTGGGCTGTAACTCGACACTTCCCCAGCCAAATTTTTGGGCAAAATCTGACACACCAGTTTGCAACCATTGCGCTATCGACCACTGTTGTTGCAGTCCTTGACGTTGTTCGTACAAACGTTGTCTCCAACCACCATGTTCTAGGAGGGCTCCCCACATCTCAAAAGCTACTGCAGTGCGTGGTGAAATTACTGACAGATTGCCTAAGCGGTTGAGCAAGTTTTCTGTTTGTGCTATGGATAATTCAGGCAGTGGTGCAGTCTCGCTGCGGGTAATTTCTTCTGGACATATTTGACGCGCCATCCACAGAATACTGAGATTAGAAATCAAATCCTCTCCATCTAAACAATAAGCGCGATCGCCCGCATCATAATTCGCCGTGTTCTTCAGTTGTGCGTGGGTAGTGTATCCCCAAATCCTGATGTAGCCGGATTCCAGATTGACTTGTACTGCCAAGTAATAATCAGCTGTCCAGCTAGGAATATCCACCCATTCTTGAGGAACGCGCAGTTCGCTTAAATCAGCTGCCTCAGTTGGAATTAATGCCAAGCGTGTCTCCCCCAGAGAAATACCTGTACCGTTAGCTACTTCCCAAATACTAGGTAAAGTCGCCAGACTCGGAAAAGGAGTCGCTTCTGGGGCATACTCGAATCGCAGCCAAGGTAGAAAAGTATTTAGGCTCAAGCGGTTGAGATATGCCATCCAACGGCGACTGGGTGTCGAAAAATCTTGACTTTGTTGCCAAATTTTTTCCAGATCGGTTTCCGGAATATCTAACCACAAATGTGTAGAGTTAGTTAAAGTCAGCGTGTCTGGGTTAAACATAATATAGTTACTGCTCCGACTAAAAAGCTGAGTTTCCGGAATATCTGACCACAAACGGGTAGATTTAGTTAAAGTTAGTGTGCCTGGGTTAAACATAATCATCACGTTTGCTCCAATTAAGAAGAAGGACGGCTATAGTAAGCTTGTAACCATTCCTCCAAAACGGTACTCATATAATTAAGTACCGACGAATTGAGTGGAATATGCAATGAATCTTTGCTCCAGGTAGCAAGTTTGAGCAATAACGAGTCTTTAGCCTTGGCGAGCCTACGAGAAACAGTATACTGCTTGATTTCTAACTCTTTTGCAATCTGCTGTTGAGTGAAACTTTTGCTGTAGTAAAGTTGTATGATCTTTTGCGCCTCTTGATCGAGCTCATTCAAAGCGGCGATTAACACAGTGCTGATTTGAGAATGCTGTGACTGTCTGTCAAGTAGTTCTTCTTCAGCAACGATTTCCGTCAGTAACGATTCCTGCCGAAGTTGGGGTAAAATATCTTGATATTCACCCGACGAATCCTCATCCCCTATGGACGCGTTTATAGAGGCAAAATTTGGATAAAAATAATCGCGTACTGCTTTCGCACAGGCAACTAGCCATTTTTCCATCGTTGCTCCACTGCACTCTGCCCCTGGTACAGATAGTTGGCTGTAGCGTTCGGAATTATAAAGGTCAGCAATTGCTTGCCATGTAGCTTCATCTGGCTTTGGCAGTTTGCGGGTACCAGTAGCTTGCTGTGGAGCATATAACGACTGGTAGGATTTCCAAGCTAACACATAGCTTTGGATTGTGTTAGCACTGAGTCCAACATTTTGTAAAGATTCTACCAGGCGCTTTTGCGTCAGCTTCCGCAACAATCGCCAATTGGTGCAAATATCAATTTCCTGCTGCTGGCGCAGCAATTCCTTGAGTTCGCTACTGAAAACCGCACTGCTGTAATTCTTAAGGCTAAAACCCATGTTGGGTTTAAACCCTTTTAAAGCCCGATCGACATTCGCTATCGCCATTTGAAAGCAGTCGGACACAGTGTATTGTCCAGAGGAAAGATTAGCAATTGTTTTGTGAGCAGCCCAATAGCAAACTTCTTGTAAATAAGCTGACAAATGTCCTTTTGCCAAGCTTTGTGAGTGTTCTTGCCACACTTTATACCAATAGCTTACCCAAAAAATTTCCGAATCTTCTGGTTGTGATAGACTCGCCTGACATTTTAGTAGATTTCGACGCAGTCTTGCATCGATTGCCCAACCAATTACCCTGTCAGTGTCTAATTGTAAAAAAGTTGTAAATAACTCAGTGATACCTTGGCGGGAACGCATAAATTAAATCACTCATTCTTGCATAATGACGTTACAAATAACCCTATATATAGAATGGAGGGGTACTTTGACACAAGCGCCCCGATCCAATCTATTACACGCAAGTGTTTTTACAACGACGATGGCATTGACAGAAGTTTGATTGTGTGAATCAATAAACCCTACCTGATTTGCTAAACGGAAAGCCTGGGGAGCTATCCTGATTATTAATTAATTAGATGTAAACAAAATTAACTTCTGCACTTTTGGGATAGAAATGAAAACAATGCCAGTAAATCGCTCACAGATTTGATGTTTGGGGCAAGAATACGGCGTCCTTGTCGTGATAGCGGCAGTATTTGAACAACAGCAAATGTCAGGCTTGACTCATGTAACTTACGCTAGAGTATAAGTAGGCTTGAAAAAATCGCTCTCTTCCAGTCGTGATTAGTGACCAGGAAAAACCACATATTTTGACGAGTACGCAGCTGCCCTGCACTCCCCAGTGTCGTTGATGCACCCAACAAACTATTTGTAAAATGCGTAAGTCCTATCTACTTACTCCTATTTACAATGATACTTCTAGGCTTTAGATTCAGTAATCCTTTTTGAGAAGAGTGAAGGTGTTGATCATGAGTAATACTTTGTTGACAAACTCTCAACCTCAATCCCTAAACTTTGCATAAAATTAAGCTTATTTATCAATCGCTCTTTTGGCAGATATTTAATTTTAATTCGAGTATTACAGAGTTGATCTGAGCAAAATAATACATTCAATCAGCCCCGCCTCTAGTTAATTTGAGGATTAAAATAACAAATATGTCTCCCGTAGGTATAGGTTCTAGTGACTCTACTGATACATTAAAAACAGGAGAAGCCAAGCTTTGGCTTTTATTGGTAGGTGTTAACGAATACCAAGATGAGGGTTTGCCTTCTTTGCGCTATCCGGCTGTGGATTGCCAAGGGTTAGGGGAAGCACTAGCCAAAGCTACCCAAGGATTTCCTAATAAAGAAGTCATTATTCATCACGATTTTGCAGCACAACCTCCGACCTGGGAAATAGTTCGTGGTAGTCTGCAACGAATTGCTTCACAAACTCAATCCCAGGACACCATCCTGTTGTATTTTTCTGGGCATGGAATGTTAGAGCGGAATAATCAGCAAGCTGTACTGTGTCTGGCAGATACCAACAAAGACGACTTGCTGGCTACAGGGTTGGGTTTACAAGAATTAATGCAAATTTTGGGGACTAGTTCCGCTAACCAACAGCTACTTTGTTTAGATACATGTCATAGCGGCGACATGAGATTGTTAGGGAGAAACAGTGGTAGCGCCAGAGACGGAAACATCTCTGAGACTTTAGTTAATCCTGCACCACAGATGATGGATGTCTTGCGACAACGCGCTGCTCAAAGTAAGGGATTTTGCGCCTTGCTATCTTGCGATCAAGGACAACAGTCTTGGGAGTTTCCAGAACTAGGGCATGGAGTATTTACCTATTACTTAATGCGGGGGTTGTTGGGTGAGGCGGCTGACTCACATGGCATCATTGAAGCAGATGGACTTTACAAATACGTTTATCGCCAAACGCTGCAATATATTGATAAATTAAATCAGCAACTGCGTCTAATTAATCAGCAAAAGCTCAACCGTGGCGACGGTAAACTCCATCCAGAATATCCCCCGCAAACACCCAAACGAATTGTCGAAGGAGTAGGAGAATTAATTCTCGGATTCAAACCTGACTTTGCTGAATATCACAAGCTGCGGCGCGCGCTCGTTATCGATGGACTCTCTAATAACAAAACGACTACTGACTTGAGTCGGTTGTTTGGAGGGGCTGGCGGGTTTGAGGTAGAATATTTTCCTTCAAAAGGCAAAGCTTTGTCAGAAATCCGGGGAACAATCCAAGAATTTATTCGTTGGCATGGTAAATCAGAAACGAAATCCCTGACACAACTGGGGGCAGTCAAAGATACACCAACTTCCTTATTGTACTTACGCGGATACATCGAGGAAATTGAAGATGGAGAAGCTTGGTTAGTTCTAGGTAATGAGGTGCGCCTTAGTCGTTCTTGGTTAAGACAAGAGTTACGACGCTCTCTTAAAGCTCAACAAATAATTATTCTGGATTGTCCTGAGGCTACTTCCCTCGATAGCTGGATAGAAGATTTGCAATCTGACGCAGACCATGGACAATGTTTAATTGCTGCCGCATCAACTGCACAGGCGCCAGAATTATTCTCCCAAACGCTTCTAGAAACCCTTGTTGCAGCAAATCCGCGAGCTGGATTGTCAGTTGCCAAATGGGTTGCTGAACTACAAAGACTTTTACTTGGAAAAGGCATCAACCTTCATGTCTGGCTGTCTGGCACACAAACTGTCATTGATATCTTACCTGGAAATATTTCCACAGTTTTCCAAGAATTGCCGGAGCCATTCGTACCTAAGATTCAGGAAAACAAACAGGAAGATAACCTCAAATTGTCCAAAGAGATAAACAATTTCCGGGAGCATCCACAGCCGTCGCCACAATTTTGGGAACCAAAGCCCCAGTCATCTCAAGCGGTGCCAGCTTCTCCTCCTACTCGTGAATCTTCAAATAATGTACCACCTCAACTCAATTTAGCGGTAGACTCACAACAGTACACAAAACTGGAACAGTTGCTGAGGCGATCGATAGGACCAATTGCGCCTAATATATTACAAACAGCTTTGACACAAGCGGCGAACTGCCAAGAATTGGTAGAGAATTTAGCTACTTATGTATTGCCAGAGCGACAACAACAATTTGAGCAACAGGCAATGGCTATATTAGAAACATCCACTGTTTCACCTCAAACCAAGTCAGTTAATTCGTCTAGTCAGACATATCAAACAATCGATGCCAATTTTATCAGTAAATGTGAGCGCGAATTGGCTTATTCAGTTGGTCCAATCGCTAGTTTTATAATTCAACAGGTTTTGAAATCTCAGCCGCAGATTTCAAAACCAGAATTTGTGAAAAAGTTGGCAACGAAAATTCGTGAGCCAAAGCAGGCTTTAGAGTTTGAGCAGCGTATGCTGGTTGATTCGTCAGAAACTGATCCCCATAAATAAATTCAAGTACCTACGGCAATATTTATTTATTATTTAACATATTGAGAGCAATTTCTAAACTATACTTCATCCGGTTGAAAGCTTCCGCTAAAGCACCAATTTCATCTTTGGATTGTTTACCAAAATCAGCATCCATATCGCCGACGCTCACTTGTTCTGCCACCGTAGCGATTCTTTTAATACGCCGTAGCACTGTTTTTTTCAACAACAAATTTATGGCGATAATGATGGCTGTAAAAATAATTCCTAAAACTCCTAAAATCAATACAAACGACTGATTAAAACTTTTAAAAACCTCTTCAACCGGAACATAAACTATTTGAGTGGCAACAATATCATTGAGCTTCCAGCCAAAACCATTTTCTCTTCCGTAGGTCACTATTTGACTTTTTGGAGCTAATTCGGGAGTGGTATGACAGCGCAGACAGCTTTGTTCTTCGATTTTGAAAGGTCGGGCGGTATAAAACATTTTCTCTTCAGAAATAGTCCGGAAACCAGATAGGTCTTTTAACCCGGCTTCTTGACTAAATCTTTGAACAATATCGGCTTCAAATTTGTCTGCTTTATCTCGCAAATTTGTTGGGTTTAGCGTGGCATCTTTGTAGATAACATTGGCATATTCTGGGTTTTTTCGTAAAATTTCAAACACTTCTCTCAGGGAAAATGATGGTATAGATTCCGGGATGAACTGTTCTTGAGTTTCTACTTTAGGTAACAATAAAGGTTGGACGCGATCGTTGGTATATTGTCTAATTGAGTTGGCAAATTGCATCATATCCAGTGCTTTAGAAGTTACCTCATTCTCTGCCTTTTGGTGAAGTACACTTGATAAAGCGATCCCACTAATTAAAATGCCGCCAATAAAAACTATCGTTAATATGATATTTACCTTCGTGCCGATTTTCATGGTGATTATTGTTGTTTAATTTTCACTTACTTATATATAAAATTTACAATATAATTAGTGTGCTGATTGACTTTTTGAAGCTTGGGATTTTTTTTTTAAATATTTTATCATAAAATACTGATAATGCTTTATATTGCTGGATAATAATACTGAAAAAATATTTACTAAAAGCTGTTAATGTCATTGAAACTTTCCCGGCGTTTATTTATTTTGCAAATGCTACTCCTGAATGCAGCATGTGGAACGGAGAAAACATCAACTAAAGAACTAGAGTTAGTTGTTGGCGTGATTACTTATGGAAAAGGACAAGAAACGCTCTTAAAATTTGATCGCTTCCGTGACTACTTGGGTGAAAAAACAGGAGCAATTATTCAATTAGAGCCAGCTTTCAATGAAAATATAGCGATGTACCGCATTCAGCATCTTGCTTGGTCATTAGTCTTTGCTCCTCCCGGCTTGGCAGCATTTGCGAAAGCTAACTACCAATATGTACCGATTTTGCCTCTCCAGATAGATGTTAATTCTCGCTCTATATTAGTTGTTCGCAAAGACAGTTCTCTGCAACAATTAAAAGATTTGCAGGGTAAAACAGTTGCCCTAGGTATACCAGGTTCTGCCACTGGATATTATTTCCCATTGTACAACCTTTATGGTTTAACATTAGCATCCATCCTATTTGCTTCCACAGCGAAAACAGTGCTTGAATGGGTGGCACAAGGAAAGGCAGATGTTGGTGCTATTTCCCAGGAGGAATTTAATTTGTATAGGACAAAATTAGGTGGTGCCGAGTTTCGCATCTTATTTACTGACCTTCACAATGTTCCGCCTGGTGCTGTTTTGATTGGACCAAATGTTGATCGAAATCGTCAAGAGGTGATTCGTAATTATCTGAGAGACGCTCCTCTGACTTTGATTCAACAAGTCGGTTATGCACCGAACGGGGATGTACCTGATTATCAATATATGATTTCTGTGGTTAAGCGGGTAACACCTATTGCTGAGCGTCTTCATTCCAAACCTGCAATAGTTTTTTGATGAGGATATTTGAAACAATGAGAAAGTTGGAGCAGTACCGTATAGAACATCATCAACCAAAGGATAAATTATCAGCTTATTTGTTGGCTCAATATCTTGGACCCCGTGAACTAAAGTTCCGGACTGATGCTTCATAAATTAATCGGAAATTACTGACAAAGACGATAAATTGCGAACTTCATCCCGCACACTCATGAGAATTCTACCAAGATGGTTTTGACCAGTTTTCTCCTCACCGCAACCCCAGAAATAATCGGTTGGTGAGTTTTCCACAAGCGACTGGTCACCCGTGCTTAAAAGCACTTCTCTGATGTCGGCATGAGTCAGAAATTTTTTGAGTACAGCCGATCGCATGAGTGTAGTTTTTGTTACATCCCAGTCGGGACGGAGTTGACGAGTGCGATCGCGTCCCAATGTCGCAGCTATTTCAGGTGTTTCAGCAGCATGGATTAGAGGTATAATCACAGCATCTTTTGTACCGACAAACTTTTGCGCTTGATAATAATGCTCCACCGTTGACCAGTACACGTCCTGAATTTTGATTCCGTGGGCAGAAAAATTGGAAAAACAGCCATACGGTTCGCAAGCCTTATAAAAGTGAATGGTCATGGGAAAATTACTCTTTATATATCAACTTCTATAGTATTCGTCACAGTAGCCTGAGAGTGCAGCCCGAAAGTGCAGTCAGATTGTGGAGAAAATTAAATCATCGCGACTCGTTTTTTCTTTTCCAGGGGAAACATAATAAAGAACAGACCTGTTTATTCCTAGGTGTTATGATACAGCTTGGCTCATTTGTGCTTTCTCAGACTAACAACTTGGGGGTAGGAAAGGTTATTGACATATCCAATACCCAAGCAACCGTTGAGTATTTTTGCTCGGTTGGACAACGCATTGAAAAATCCTTACCCTTAAGTTCGCTGGATCATGTTAGACTAGATCGCCAGACTCGATGCTACATCTGGTTAGACCAAGCTACATGGACTATCGGCAGAATTTACGAATGGGATGAGGAAATTCGTAAGTATCAAATTGACCTACCTGATAGTAAGACAATTGTCGCCAGCGAGCAGGAAATTTCCGTGCGTTGCAATCAGCCGCAAGCAGATCCAATCGAAACCCTAGCAATGAAGGGTCAAGAAACCCCCTACTTCCACGACAGAAGATTGGCTTTTGTCAAATGCTTGATTAAGCAACGCGCTGTGAGTCGCGGGATTACGGGACTGATTTCGGCGAACATTAACTTTTATCCTCACCAAGTGGAAGTGGTTCGGCGTGTACTGGAAGATCCGATTCAACGCTACTTACTAGCAGATGAGGTGGGACTGGGAAAAACCATTGAAGCAGGTGCTATTCTCCGTCAATACCTTCTAGATGAACCGACTAGACGTGGGGTGGTGATAGTTCCGCAATATTTGCTGGCACAATGGCGTCAGGAATTAGAAAACAAGTTTTACCTCTCCCATTTTCCAGACCGGGTCGTGGTGCTTGCTGTTGAGGATATCCATAAAATCAACCAGAAAGCCGATATCGGCTTTTTAATTTTAGATGAAGCCCACCACATTGCGGCGATGGCAACTTCTAACGATGCTGCGCAGTCTCAGCGTTTTGAAATTTGCAAACATCTCGCCCATAAAAGCGATCGCCTGCTTTTATTGTCCGCCACCCCTGTTGTCAACCACGAGCAGGATTTTTTGGCAATGCTGCACCTACTCGATCCAACTACCTATCAGTTGAATGATTTGGCAGGTTTTCGCAAGAGAGTTCAAAATCGCTCCTCAATTGGTAGACTTCTCCTTTCATGGCGAGAAGGTGCGAATCCTTTTGTCCTCAAAACCAACCTGAAGCAACTGCAAAACCTGTTTGCTGAGGATAAGTATTTACTGAATCTGGGGGAGGAGTTGGAAAAATGTTTACAAGCAAATGCTGCCGACACAGATAAAATTGTTCAAGCGATTCGCACCCACATCAGCGACACCTATCGGCTGCACAACCGAATGCTTCGCAACCGTCGCGCTGCAGTGGAAG
Organism: Stigonema sp.; assembly: GCA_965249805.1. Classification (GTDB taxonomy): domain Bacteria; phylum Cyanobacteriota; class Cyanobacteriia; order Cyanobacteriales; family Nostocaceae; genus Stigonema. Next base: position 2,430,432 of record CBDFMX010000001.1, on the reverse strand, counting down.
ATGTGATCTTTGACCGCAATATTACGCCTAAACAGGAGTATGACTTAGACGAGCGATCGCCTGATATCCACGAACTCATCGATGAATGGCGGAGTGTCGCACCTAAAAACGAGCAGTATCAACGAATTTTTTTGCTGTTATTCCAGGCGAACGGTACTTGGTTAGGGATTTTAGAACAGGTAATTACCGCACGTTTAAGCGGTATATCCCCTAAAACCGGGGAGTTTGGCGAAAATGATATCCGCATCCTGACTCAAACCCCGAAATTTACCGGGGAAGAAGAAATTCTGCTATCGTTACTGAAAATTATTCGCCAACCTGTAGAAGACGGAGAACGCATTGAGCATTTGAGAACAGTGCTGTTGAATCAGCTTGCTGTGTACTTCAAAATTTCGACAGTTGTGCGTAGGAATAAGAACGAATTGCTGACAAGGATACAGCAGAGAATTCGTAGACCTATTCCAGGTGATATTCTGCCCAAATTTGTTGTGTGTACAAGTTTTGTGCAAACCTGTGCAGAAATTGTGCGATATTTGTCTGATACCTTCGGTGAAAAAGCGGTAGCTAGCCATCAATCTGGGACATCGCGAGATCGGGTTGAGGAAAACATCAGTAGGTTCAAGGACAACCCAAACTGCTTCGTTCTCGTATGCGATCGCTCTGGGGAAGAAGGACATAACCTTCAGTTTGCCGACTGGTTAATTCACTTCGATCTCCCTTGGTCGCCTAACCGACTAGAGCAAAGAATCGGAAGAGTTGACCGCATTGGCAGTAAAATCGGAATCCAATTCTCTGTATTTCTTGGTCCCTACTTAGAAGATAGCCCCCACAATGCTTGGTATCAACTCTTAAAAGATGGGTTTGGGATCTTTCAGCAATCAATTGCCAGTTTACAGTTTTATGTAGACGAAAAACTTTCAGAATTGGAAACTGTCTTGTTCCAATCGGGTGCTGCTGGATTATTGGAGATGATTGAGCCGATCAAGGAACAAGTCAAAGCCGAAATAGTGAAAATTAGCGAACAGAATGCACTAGATGAAATTGACGCTCTCGATGATAGTGCAACTGAATATTTTCAAGAGCTAGATAATTATGATGCCTGCCACCAGGAAATGCAGAGTGCAACTGAAGGCTGGATTTGCCAAGCACTACATTTCTGGCAGCGTCAAGACCCGAATACGCCTGGGGTGGTGCGTTATCAATCCACCAAGCATACCTTGGTTTCACCGGATGATTTGAAGACTCGCTTTGCTTCTTATGTAGACCAATTCGGTACTTATAACCGCCGGGTAGCAAACCAAAACTCCGGTGTCAAACTCTTCCGTATTGGAGAGGAATTGGTGGAAGCACTCTTAAGCTATATCGACTGGGATGACCGGGGTCAAACTTTTGCCATGTGGCGAGTTGAAGATTCTTGGGATTCTGGGGAAGGTATGGAGTGGTTTGGCTTTCGATTCAATTATGTCATCGAAGCAAATTTAGCAAATGACATGCAAGATGCTACATCAAAAATTTTTCAGAGACGCGCCGATGGGTTATTTCCCCCAATTGTAGAGAGTATATTTATTGATGCACGACATGAGCCAATGTCTGCTGTTGAAGATGAAGTACTCTTAAATATCCTGCAACGTCCTTATAAAGATAGAAGCGGTAAATACCGAGATTACAACTTGGCAAAAAGTCGTTTGCCGATTCTGGATAACTTTGTTGAACCGGACAAATGGCAAGATTTTTGTCGTCTAGCGCGTAGCACTTCTTTAGAATTACTCAGTCAGCGCCCTAAATTTATGGAATTGTGCTCTAAAAGTGCAAAACAAGCAGAACAAAAACTAGGTAAGCGACTGGATCAATTGCGCCTGCGCTTTAACAGACTTACTGAACAGGATCAAATTTATGATGCGGTACTGGCGCGGGAACTTAGTCGTGAAACAGCCTTAAGCAAAGCGATTGTAGAAGGAATTCGCCATCCCCGCATTCGCCTTGATTCTGTTGGCTTCATTATCGTTTCTGGACGACCTCTAGTTCAATCTGAGGAAAAAGGAGATGAGTGACAGAATAATTACTAATTCGTAATTCGTAATTCGTAATTACTGTACGTTCGCTCATTTTTAAAGTGCGATCGCTGATCTTGTAGGGTGCGTTAATGAAATGTAACGCACCTCCGTAATGTCAATTTTCGGTGTCGTACTCGATCGCGCTAACATACCCTACGAAAAAGTGCGATCGCGGATCTTGTAGGGTGCGTTAATGAAATGTAACTCAGCATCTATATGCTGATTTCCGGTGCGTTACGAGTAGCGCTAACTACGAGGATTTGCGTAGATGAGTGGGTGATTTTTTCTGAAGCGATCGCTTGAAGCTAAATCATTTTTGACCACATTGAAAGAATCGCAGTCACCGATAGTGCTTACCGTCAATGGAAAAGCGGCTGTCGTCGTTCAAGATGCTGAAAACTATCAACTCTTGATCGAGCGCATGGAATTATTAGAAAGCATGGTCGGAATTCGCAAATGCGAAGAGATTTATTGCGTCTTAGTTCTTTCACAACATTATTGCTGACTGCAACTTTAACAGAATCCTGTTTAGATACTCTAAAAACATTCCTAAGAGAAGCGCCGCTGGATGCCTGGGTACAAATGTGTCCTTACTTTGACTTGGGTGATCTGATTTTGTATATCGATTATGGTCGAGGGGAAATATAGTGCGATGTTTGTTGATTTGGAAGTGCAGTAAGTCCGCAAGCCTTTCCGTATTGTTACGGTTATCATAGGGGCGTAATAAACGATATTGTGATGTATAAGCTTTACGTGTTGATAGACATAATCGGCGCAGTATAGCAAAAATTGAAAAAAAGCGATAATACCTGCATTGCTATAATTTTGATTCTGAGCAAATTTTTTGTCATATTAAACAAGCAAAAATAATGATACAAGAAGCCATAGTAAGAACTATTTCGGAAGAAGAAGCAAAAAAAATCAGACAAGAATTGGAATTGCGGATACAGGATGAAGCAAACAAGCCTTTTATAGTTGCCATAATGGGGCAGACAGGTGTAGGCAAGTCTTCCCTAGTCAATGCTTTATTCAACACCAACCTAGAAACAGATCCTCTTCGTCCATGCACTAAAGAAATTAAATGTGTTGTCGCTCAAACTGAGGCTGGTCATCAGCTTTGGTTCTATGACCTTCCTGGTATTGGAGAGTCGGAACAAACAGATAGTGAATATATTGACAAGTATCGTAAAACTTTGATTGATTCGGACGTTGTAGTATGGGCAATCCTTGCAGACAGTCGTTCTGTCACTCTTGATTTTAAAGCGCTAAGTGAAGTATTAGGAGTCAAACAAGAGCAGCGTACACAGTTAATAAGTAAAATTATTTTTGTTTTAACAAAGGCAGACTTGCTGACTCCCGATCCTTGGATTCTAGCTATAAGTGAAAAGACAAACTCTGGCTATTTTTATCCGCGTCCTCAGGGTAAAACAGAGCAACTTTTAGAAGAAAAGTCTTCTTACTACCAGAATTTATTTTTAAGTATTTGTACAAATAGTATTCAGTCAGAAATTTTATTCAAGCTTCCAGTTATTCCCTGTTCAGCACGATTTAGATACAATCTTACGAAGGTAATGTTAGCAATAGTCGAAAAAATGCAGGAAGAAGTAGTGCTACGGTTTGATAAAGTCTACAGAAACAACTCTCTTAACAAGCTTATTCCTTTAAAAGCTAGGGAATTAAGAAATTTTGATATTCTTGATTTAGACAAAAAAGTGCAATGAATATCTAGTTTCCAAAATTAAAGCAATCAAATTTTCACGAATTTACAATATTTAGAAATAAGTTAGAGAAATATTTATGTCATCCGATGATATTTGTGTTATAGAAGAGGTAAAGGAACAGCTAGAATCTAAACACTATTATTATGAACAAGCATATGAATATGCAGATACTGATACTTTAAAATATAAGATATTGGAATTGATAGAAGAAGATGAAGAAATTCAGGAAAAAATAATTGAGACTGTCAAGAACAAGGAGTATAGTCTGTTTGCGCGTATAGTAGGTGCTATTGTCGAGTATTGGACCGGTCGTATTGGTGGAGAGTTAGCTCAGGATGTGGCGGAATGGGTATGGCATGGGCTTGATCACATCTTGCACCAGTTGCAATAACGCTATTTTTGTAGGGTGGGCATCGCCCACCATTGACCGATCAGGCCTATTTTTGTGTTGGTGGGCAGTGTCCACCCTACCCTTATTGAGAATGGTGCAAGATATCAGCTTGGGTACTATAGAGTTAATTAGTTATAAGTGAACCTGTCTCTAATGCTCTTCCGAAATATCCTATACCACCTAAGCTCCCTTTTTGCGACTTGCTCCTGGCACTCTTCATTGCGGAACAAATGACTTCCTGTAAATGCCTATGGCTAGTCTCCCCCTAGATTTCCGGTATCCTCGCAATAATATCAAATCCGCGCTTCTCTGGAATAATTTCTCCTTCCTCTGACACTGTGTCCTCTGCGCCTAGTAAGGTTTTTTTATCATTCAGATGCTACCGGATTCGATATAACAGCATCAAAACCCTCCTTGCTAAAAACACTGTTGGAGTAGCGATCGCACTCACCTGCACCTCTGCCAATACGCAACTTATCTAGGCATAATAGAGCTAGAGGCACTCTGCAAACACTATGACTACTCAGCTACTAACTGGAGTTGAAAACTAATGCAGGATGAGCCACCTGTAGATCCCTTTTTAGCCCAGCTATGTGAAGGATACACCGAGGCAGAAGTAGCCGAAATAGAGCGGTACATACCTGAGTGGGATGCCTCTACTTATATCACTGTGGCTCAGAGTATTTTAGAGCATGCTTCAAGAAAAGAATTCGACCCATTAAAATATCTACGAAAAGCCCATAACTTTAATAAAAACAGAGCAGTAAGAGTACCGAAAACTGGATATCGTCGGGATGGATCAGCAGTCTATCGAAAAGGGAATGAATATTTGATTGTACGAACTGATAAATTTGGTGTTGAAAAAATAGTTACTTATGGAGTTAACGATGACTGAAGCAACGCTCAATACTCAAAACCCTGAAATCATCAGAAACTACATCACTCATCTGTTACAGCAGTTAACTGTAGATTATAAAAACACCAAAGAAGAGCGAAAAAAATTAGCTTCTCTATCACCCGTTTCTAATGAAGAATTTACTGTTTTAGAGGAAATCGAACTGTTAACGGTGGATATCCGAGGCTATGGTAGTCAAATTCAAGCATGGGGTAGGATTGAAAATGAACAAGAGGTAATTAAGCGCTTGCAAACTATGCGAGTATTTGATGTGACTGCTGTTGCTCAATTTTACTTCGGAACCGATGGAGACTACGGGCAAATGAAAGCTTATATTCGGACGCTAGATTACTTGCGTTTGCTGATTCTTGAATATTTGCAAACACACACCACAATAATACCTGCTTAGAATATTATTGAAGGGTGCGATGGCACTCACAATTTAGTACCATATTTCTGATTTTACCAGTCCATTATTGTACGATATTTCAATTGGTTTTAATGATTTTTATAATGTCGGAGATCCGATCCCCGACTTAGTTATAATTTAATTAATTTCCGGTTTTTTTATGCTGATTGTTCCCTTAACCAGCCTTCTAACTCAGCCACTTCTGAAAAATCTAACAATGCCTCTCCCAACGCCTCCAATTGCTCAATTGATAATCCCCTAACTCGCTCAATCAACCACGAATCAATCTCACCAAGACGGCGATTTAGTAAACGTATAACTAGACGTTGTTCTCCTTGTTTGTTTCCTTCCCATATAGCTTGTTCTCGGTCTTGTTGATAAAGTGGTGCAAGTCGCATAATTAACTCCCTATCATCTTCTTCTGAGGTTTGATTCACTCTCAAGTTTTGCCGCAAGTTGTACAGCAATTCTAACGTGGCTTTGCGAAATGGGTGATTTGATGGTAACGCTTCTAACTCATCAATTGCCAGTTTTTGTACTGTTCCTCGACCGAGAATTCTTAACCACATGGTTTCCTGATTACGTGGTAACTGATGAATCGCAACGATCGCTGTCCGCAAATACTCTGCCAGAAAATGTACTCCAGATAACCAGTCTACCCCTTGAGTCGCGCCAAATCCTGACAGCAGTGTTGCAGATGCTGTGGGAGTGAGAACCCATAATTTGGGAACTTCTAATTCTTGAATAGGGGTTTCATTTCTATTTGCTTCCCGTTGTAATGCACCCCTAACTTCTAATAATTTCAACAGACAATCACAAATTTCTTCTTTCGATGCTGCGTTGCGGAATGGTTCAAACATAGCAGGAGATTCCGCAAATCTCCCTAATAATCCTAGTGTTTGTATATTTTGTTGTATTGAGGGATAAAATAAGACATCAATTTGTCGAACTTCTCCCGCCACACGACTGGGGGCTTGTACTTCCCCATAAGGTTTTAGTAATTCTTCGAGATAGTCTTTCGCAAACTGGTCATGAATAAATCGAGTCATTCAAGTTGATTTATGAGAAAACTGTAGATTATAAAAATACCACATAAAACCGAGAAAAATTAGCTTTTATATCACCCGCTTCTGATGAAGAATTTACTATTTTAGAATAAATTGAACTGTTAACGGTGGATATCCGAGGCTATGCCAGTCAAATTCAAGCACGAGGTAAGATTGAAAATGAACAAGAGGTAATTAAGCGCTTGCAAACTATGCGAGTCTTTGATGTGACTGCTATTGCCCAATTTTACTTCGGAACCGATGCAGACTACGGGCAAATGAAAGCTGATATTCGGACGCTAGATTATTTGCGCTTGCTGATTCTTGAAGATCTGCGAAAAGCACACCACAACAATACCTGCTTAGAATACAATACGGTTCAGTTAGGGCGCTCATGGTAGGAATTTCAGACTTGTAGAGACGAGATCGGTCGCGTCTCTACACAGGTTGACCGAAGAGGCAGGGGAGCAGGGGGCAGGGGGAAAAGATTCTGGATTCCCCTGCGATCTGCGGTCTCAAGCCCCTCCATTTATGGATGGAGAATGACAAAAATGTATTTCGAGACACGTAGTGCAAGAAATACTACGTCCTTATTTCAAGCCCCTCCATTCATGGATGGGGTTTCTCCCCTGCTCCCTTCCCCCTGCCCCCTGCCTCTTTCTGACGGTTGGCAAATTGTCTTAACTGAACCGTATTAGCTGAGAATATTCTTGGAGATGCGATCGCACCCTTGTTGCACCCTTCTAAATTAATTTAAGCACAATAGACATCTCCGAAAAACAATGTAGAGACGCGAAATTTCGGGTCTCTACAAGGGTTGTAGACAAGGCATAATTAATTTTCGGAGATGTCTAATAGAACCAAACGATTCTTTGCGTCTTTGCGCGGCAGTTGCTACAACTCTGGGAACCAGAGCAACGCACTGCCTTGCCTTTGCGTGAGGCTAATTCATATTTTAAATCAGCAACGCCCGAATTTTTACCTTAATTAACGCTCAACTCGCAGCTAAAAGCAAATGGTGTCCGAGCAAACTAGAAGACTTGTACGACAACGGGCAAGATCCCTCTGTAAATACTGCCACTTCCCAAAATATCTAATCTTGGCTACGCTTTATAAGCCTTTCGCCAGTTGACTCAGCCGTCGATAAACAGGGATCAGGCGATCGCCCTCGATTTCAACAGCAGCACCAGGATAGTTGCGAATGGCTCCCAGCAGGGTAACTTCACTATTTTGACGAATCGATCCAGCCAAAGCTAACCGTAGCGCCTGCTTATCTAGTTGTTTTGCTGGAGGATGAACTACTTCACCAACTTGGTCAACTAAAATTGGTCCAGCCCAACTGGACAGCAGACTATTTAGAAAGGCGGGATCAGCTTTTATTCCTGCTTTCAGTGCCTTACGAGCTAATGCAGGCTCTTGTCTGGCTGCCTGTAAATAAGCTTTTATGGGAGCGGTGGTCTTGCCAGTTTCCACGAACTGACTTAATTCTCTCACAGAGACTGCCTCCTGAAAGCTACCATATTTTAGAATAACCGTGTCAGCAGCATTAGCACTAGTACTTTTGAGTAAAAAACCCGCGCTCATGCTTAAAATGATTATCTGACCTAATATAAGAGTGAAGTTCAGGTGCTTTAGTCGATTAAGAAGTTGAAAAATCTGCATCTTTTTAATAAGAATCTAGAACTTTTGTTTGTATTCCTCATTGATGATAGACATAAACGACTGTTGTTGACCTCCGCTATCTGGAGCGATCGCTCACTTGAACATATGTTACCTGAGTAAGAGGTGCGTATACATATAGCGATTTTCCTGTCAATGAGGTACAGCCTTTCTCTTGTGGGATGGGCTTCTAGCCCGTCCATCTCAAGGGCGGGCAAGGATGCGAGGGAGCCAGCGCGCATGTTGTCGGGAAAACCGACAACATGCGCGCTGGCTCCCCCACAAGATATGTACCTTACCAATACGGGAACCGCTATAAATGCCCTGCATTCAAATTCCGATGTTCCCATCAATCAGAACCGAGAGCGCACTTTGAGCCAACGTTGCTCCGTTGGGTGACTCTTCGATTGTTGCCATAATGTTTAGATTTAAACACTGAAGATAAGTTGACAAAAATGAAATTTAATGATAAAGCTAATGACCGTTTATCGCCCGATTTAAGCTACCATAAGGGCATCCAAGAACGCAGTTCAAATTCCCATGTCTCGTTGGTTTAATACCGCAGGTCCAAGGCATCGCCGACATTCATTATATGCTGTCGCCGACCACTCGATTGCCTAACTTAGAGCATCTGATTGAACAACGTAGCTATTTTGTGATTCATGCGCCTCGTCAAACGGGTAAAACTACTGCAATGCTGGCGTTAGCTCAACAACTGACGAATAGTGGACGCTACGCAGCAGTAATGGTGTCGGCAGAAGTGGGGGCGCCTTTTAGTCACGATCCGGGAGCGGCTGAGAACGCTATTCTAGGAGCTTAGCGGGCGCGTGCCCAGTTGAATTTACCCGAAGACTTGCACCCCCCCGCTTGGGAGGAAGCGAAGCCTGGACAAAGAATTCAAGCTGCTTTGCAGGCATGGGCACAAGCTTCGTCGCGACCATTGGTACTGTTTATTGACGAGATTGATGCTCTACAGGATGAAGCCCTGATATCCGTTTTACGACAGTTACGCGGTGGCTATCCCGATCGCCCCAAAAATTTTCCGCTTTCTGTGGGATTGATTGGCTTACGAGATGTGCGGGATTATAAAGTGGCTTCAGGGGGTAGCGATCGATTGAATACTTCAAGTCCCTTTAATATTAAAGTACGCTCCCTAACGTTGAGAAATTTTAATGCCATTGAGGTAGGACAATTATACCAACAACATACCGACGATACCGGACAAGTCTTCACAAACAAGGCAATCCAGACGGCGTTTGATTTGACTCAGGGACAACCTTGGTTGGTGAATGCTCTAGCTAAAGAAGTTGTCGAAGAGATGGTGAGGCAGCGCGGTCTTGGGGGTTTCCCCCATGAGCGACTGCCGAACCCGAAGGGTGACGGATATAAACATAGAAATTACACATGTAGACATTTTTCAAGCAAAGGAAACACTGATTGCACGTCAAGATACCCATCTCGATTCTCTTGCTGAAAAGCTCCGAGAACCAAGGGTCAAGGCAATTATTGAACCGATGCTAGCAGGAGGAGCGTTGGGGGATACCCCGAATGACGATCGCCAATATTTGATTGATTTGGGGTTGTTACGGCGTGACCCAGCCGGGGGACTGACGATTGCTAATCCCATTTACCGCGAGGTGATTCCCCGTGTCTTAGTGCAGGGTACTCAAGATAGTTTACCCCACATTAGTCCTAGTTGGTTAACTAAAGGTGGTGAGTTAGACACTGACGCCTTGTTGCAGGCGTTTCTGGCATTTTGGCGTCAGCATGGCGAACCGTTGCTTGGTAGCGCAGTTTACCATGAGATTGCACCTCATTTAGTCTTGATGGCGTTTTTACATCGCGTGGTTAATGGTGGTGGAACTCTTGAACGCGAATATGCGATTGGGCGCGATCGCATGGATTTGTGTCTGAGATATGGTAATGTGATATTAGGGATTGAGTTGAAAGTTTGGCGCGATACCGGACACTTTCCTCAACGCGGGGAACCCGCGCACGGAAGTGTCCTCAAGAAAGGCGACCCATTAGAAGCGGGTTTGTCACAGTTAGATTCATATCTGGCGCGCTTGGGAGAAGATTTTGGTTGGCTAGTTATTTTTGACCGACGCACCAATGCACTACCCCTAGAGGAACGCTTGGCGGCTCAAGTTACAACTACGAATCAGGGACGCTCTGTCACCGTTGTGCGTGCATAGGTAGTGTGTCTGTGCATAAAAAACCTCTGCAAACACACACCACAACAACACCTGCTGAGAATATTCTTAAAGTGGCGATCGCACTCACCTGTTCGCATCAATCAGAACCGAGAGCGCACTTTGAGCCAACGTTGCTCCGTTGGGTGACTGTTCGATTGTTGCCATTAAGCTGGCTCCTCCAATCAGGAGAAGGTACTGCTGGGAAAAGAATTCCGGATTTTTGACACCAGCCTCAGATGCCAAACGCATAATAATTTGTCGAATCGACTCACGTAGATCCACCGAAACCCGATGCGCCTTGTGAGAGGCATCGGCAATTTCCAAAACAGCATTGATAAATGGACAACCCCGAAAATTGGGACTTGAGTACCACTCACGCAGCACATCAAACGTTGCTAATAAGCGTTCTTTGGGCGTATTGCCTCGCTCTGACACTGCATCCTCAAACCAGCGTAACCACTCAAGAGCGCGATATTTCATCACTTCCTCGATTAACAGGTCTTTGGACGGAAACCAACGGTAAAGCGTCCGTTTAGCAACGCCTGACACTGCAATGACCTCATTAATGCCCACATGCTGAATCCCCTTCTGGTAGAAGAGTTCAGAAGCCGTTTCTAAGATTCGTTGCCGAGCGTGACTCAATTCAGCAGTCATAGTAGGATGAGTAGACAAGCTTGTCTCCTTTGAAATATAATAACACCAACTTTTGGTAGACAAACTTGTCTCCCTGTTCGCAAATTCGAGGCAACAACCGATGGAATTTACCATTCACACGATTGATACCGCCCCCGAAGACTCCAAAGCAGCGTTAGTTCACGCGCAACAAACGTTTGGCTTTATTCCAAACTTAGAAGGAATTTTCGCGGAAGCGCCTGCATTGCTCAAAGGTTCGATGGCACTATGGGATTTATTTGCTACGACAAGTTTCAGTCCAATTGAACAGCAAATCATTTATTTGACGGCGAATTATGAACACGAGTGTCACTACTGCATGGCAGCCCACTCCGGCTTGGCAAAGATGATTGACATGAACAGTGAAGATATTCAAGCGTTACGCGATGGCACCCCACTGAAAGATGCAAAATTGCAAGCATTGCGCCGTTTTACGCAACGAATGGTTCAAGCACGGGGTTGGATTGAAGCTCGTGAAATTGAGGAATTTTTAGCAGTTGGTTACGGTAAACAACAAGTGCTAGAAGTCATTCTTGGGATGGCAATTAAACTGATGCACAACTACACAAACCACATCGCTAAAACACCCCTCGATCAACCATTTCAGCCGTATATTTGGTCAAAGCCTACACTTGATGGCGAACAAGAGCATTGAGTTGGTTTTCACTGCGGGAATTTCTCAATTGGCTTATATTTCCTATTTGTCGGGTTTACCGTACTAATCAATTCGGAGTTTTACACTCCTTAATTCATCCCTAAAATTAGGTGCGGTAATCATCAAATTAATAGGTGATATTAACCGTATTTTCAGCAATTAAAATCATCGCTACTATAAAAATCAAAGCAAGGATAAATCCTGAAGTAAGTAAATAAAAAGTTACAAATCGGAGAGCAAGTTATGGTATTAGTACGTTACAACCCTTGGCAAGAATTGAACACACTGCAACGTCAAATCGACCGTGTATTTGAAGATTTCCCAGCACAAACCTTTGGCAAAGCTCCAGCTGCTGAACTGCACGAGACTGAAGATGCAGTACACCTGAAGCTGGAACTTCCTGGAATTGAAGCTAAAGACTTAGATATCGAAGTCACCGAAAATGCAGTTAAGGTAATCGCCGAACGTAAGTCTGAACCCAAAACCGACGATAACGGCAAAACAAGAAGTGAATTTTACTACGGTAAATTCCAACGGGTAATTCCTCTACCTGCTCGGATTCAAAATACCAGCGTCAAGGCTGAATACAAAGACGGGATTTTAAACTTGACACTACCCAAGACTGAAGCCGAGAAAAATAAAGTTGTTAAGGTTAATCTTGAACAACCTGCGGCATAGGCCTTTTGTCTAGGGCATTCTAAGAGTTAAATCCTCTGACTAATAGAAAAGTCGTAATTGTTGTAGAACCTGGTTACTTTTATAGCAACCAGGTTTTTTGTTTATTACAGCGGATTTCATTCAGGTTGACCAGAATATAACCGTAGGGGCGGGGTATCCCCGCCCTGACAATATGGTCAATTCAATGTGTACCCTGAATGCACGTATCTCTACGACCACCCAAAAAGTATCACAGACGACCAAAATGATGGCGATCGCCTTCTTGGAAAAAGTTTGCGATCTACTCAAGTGCGATCGCTATTTATTAGCCCCATGTAACCAACAATTAAGAGAGAAAAGATACAAGTAAACAGTACGATCGCCTGAAAACCCTGACTTTCTTAAAGCAGCCAAAAGTGCAGTATTCTCGCGGCTTTACGATATAAAAGGAAAAGTCTGTTTATGAGGTTGATGATGGAGGCGAAGATCGAGACAAGTAACCGACGTAAACCGCTGATTGTTGCTGGAATTGTCCTGGGTATAGGTCTTGGAGGGTTCTTAGATGGCATCGTACTGCATCAGATTCTCCAATGGCATCATATGTTGAGCAGCGTTCTACCGCTGACATCAGTCTCTAATATAGATGTGAACATGATCTGGGATGGCTTGTTTCATGCCTTCGACTGGGTGATGACTGTGGTTGGAGTAGTATTGCTGTGGCGGGCTGGACAGCATAATGATGTTCCTTGGTCATCAAACATCTTCTTTGGGTCATTGATTAGCGGTGCTGGATGGTTCAACTTAGTTGAAGGAGTGATTGACCACCACATTCTCGGTATCCATCATGTGAAACCAGGACCGAATCAACTTGTGTGGGATCTGGGATTTCTTGCCAGTGGTGTGCTTCTGATTGGGGTTGGCTGGTTAATGTCACGGATAGAAATGAAACCACAGATAAACACAGATACTTCATCAGTGTGAATCTGTGTTTTCTCGTGACTACGCAAAGTAAACCGAACACAGCCCTAGAGGCTTTGCCTCTGGTTAACAGGTAGTCCTATGGTGCGTTACACTTCGTTAACGCACCCTACAACTTCAACTTGTCTTTAACTGGGCGATGTCCGAAACCTTGCCATACTTATCTACAAAATCCTAAGTAGGTAGGTTAAGCCTATTCGCGGAAGCGTGGAAGATACAAGGAAGCTTTGAAGATTTTAGAATGCTGCACCGCAAACAGAATCAACAACTGTGGCGGGCTGATTTCGATGTTGTTCTCGACAAAGTAAAATCTGCGCCAAACGTTGCTGATAATAAAATCGATGAGCATACCAGCCGATAGGTGTACCAATGATTGTACCGAGAATCAAACCAGTAATTAGACTAGAAACAAGATGTTTTCTTTTAATAGTATTGCCTTTGGCAACAGTGTCTTCGGTCAACATAAAATTTTCCTGCTTCTGCTTTGTTTTTAACAATATATAATGTCTCATCTGTTGATCTAAAGCCTGCTTAGAAATAAATTACTTGCTAATATTTCAAGTAAGCATTAGCTTACTGTGTAACAATTTAAACCTGCTTTTACAGGTTTCAGCTTTCAGCCAATACTTTAGTTCAGGGCTAGGCGCAAGATGTGAGATGTAGAAATTTTAACCTTGTTCTGCCACTATTAAGGTTAGAAATTCCAATTTGAGCTAATTCACTATTAAAAGATAGAGAATAAATTTTAAATTTATATATTAATACCTGTCTTTAGACAGATGAAAGTTGTTACACTTAAACTTGATGATTGTTTATAAACGTCAAAGGCGTGACGGCTTTAGGGTGCAACGACTAAATAGGTAAACCTAGATAAACACAGTGTAAAAAGCAGAATTTTTCCGATTTTTTACTTTGTGAGTATCTAGGTTTTTATTGTGCTGGTTAGCAACGGTTAGTGCTAACCAAATCAAAATTATTAAATTCCAGCGGCTGCTGCATCAGCACCCATTGGCGATACATAATCACGGAAAAGAGTAATTTGCTGCTCAAAATCTAAGCTGACAATCTTGTTGAGTAGTTGTTGAGCTTGGGATGGAAGCTGATATTCAGCAGGCACAGGAATGATAGTACCATTTTCCATTCCTTGAGATAGACGATACCAAAACAGCAGTTTGGTAGTGTCGCTCATTGAGCCGTACATCCGGGTGTATTCATTATCTACCTTATTAATCAAATCACGCTGGTACTGCAGTTGTTCTTCGTGGGATTTTTCCTTAATTTGATTGAATAAACCTTCAGCAATTTCTGGGGAAACGGTGCTAGCAGCAGGGGCAGCAGGCGTAACCGATTTACCCATTTGTTTGTAAATAAACCAAAACAGACCTAGCTGTTCATCAACATTTAAGCTTTGAAAGGCTTTGACATGTTCACGAATGATTGGATCGCCAGTTTGAGTAGATGTCATAAAGAACTCCGATTGCAATTAATCAATTTCATGCTTCACCCTATCAAAAGGTAAGTTCCTCTTCAACCCTACTGAAGACAGATGTATCCAAATCAAATAGAAGAACAATTATCTAGTGGGAAATTTCTAATGGCTAATTGGTAATTGCATTTTTACCAGTCTTCCATTAACAGGTATGAAGAGCGAAGGACACTTAGAACATCAGCTAAAAAAAGTGACAAATTTGTAGTGAAGCATAAGAATCTATTGCCCACAAATTTGCCAAACAAGGAGCATCAGTTGTTTGACACGGACTGCCTGACGATCCAATTGAGGACGCAGTAAATTTAATTAGACATTATGGCGGCAAGGCGATCGCCCACGCTGGAGATCGTAAGTTGGGGACAAATCAATTAAAAATTAAAAATTTTTTAATTTTGCATTTTTAATTTTTAATTCTTATACTTCCTCTCTTCGATCTTCATAATCTTCAGAAGACTTCGGATCTAACTCCCAGCGACGGTCGTCCCGTTCCTCTAAAATGTCGTTAGTCCGCAAAAACGCTCTATCGTCCATTTCTAGCCCAACTGCTGCTTCCAACTCCTCAGTCACATTTTGGTCTGGAGTGGCAACAGTACCGCCAACAGCTTCTTCACCCACCGAGTCTGCGTCTTCCCAATAGGCATCAACATCACCGCCAGTTAATTCGGGACTGGTTTGTGTATACTCGCGCCTCTCATCCCGCATCGTTCGTCCACCGATGTTATATCCTGGCAGATCTTTAACACCGGTTCCGTAAGATTCAGTAATCTCCTGTGGCAAATCACTAGATTGAATTTCGTTATCACTATTTTGCTGTGCTAAATCTTTTTGTTCCGCCATATTACTAGCCGTGACTGCATCCTCACCATAACGCTTTCTTTTTCCTGAGTTGTCTTCCAAAAGATGTATCACTTTAGATAGAAAACAATTTCTCTCCTTAGACTGAAGAGAAGCCAGCAATTGCTGCATAACCTTTATGTATAAATTCACGCTATAGCCACTTTTTACAAAGTTATGAGTTATAAATTAGGATATATTAGTTATCTTATAATATTTGCTATTTTCTGACTCATAACTATTTTCTTAACTTGGCATTATTAGGAAAATATATATAAACATCTCACTAAAAAAAACAAAAACTATTTCTTGAGAGCGAAGAAACATTAGCAGACGATAACTATAGTAGAAGAGATGGGTAAGGAATTAATATCAGCTAAAAATCCACAAATGAGCGGGGATTATTGATTTCTGGAATCTGGTCAATTTCGATAATTTAATGTTAAAAAAATCTAAATTAGTTGGAAGTTAAATGTTGATTGTAAAAGCAAAAAATGCTAAAAAGCCAGCATTTACCTTGAGCAACGGAGATAAGAATGAAATACGACGAGTTCATTAAACACGTTCAAAGCGTTGCTCAGTTAAATTCTCGTGAAGAAGCAGAACAGGCAACCCGTGCCACACTAGTTAGGAGTTAGGAGTTAAGAGTGATGAGTAATGAATTAATAACTCCCAGATACTAAGTTCTAAGTCATAACTAACATTAAAAAGGAAATCTAATGGCAAGCTTTAACAAAGACAAGAAAAAAGTGGCAATCCTGCTCGAAAACGATGTAGAGGATGCAGAATTTCAAGTTCCATTCAACGGGCTTAAACAAGCGGGAATAGAAGTCGTTGTCCTTGGTTCTCGTACGAACGAAAACTATAAAGGAAAACGTGGCAAAGTTTCCATGCAAGCCGACGGCACAACAACCGAAGCTATAGCATCTGAATTTGATGCCGTCGTAATTCCTGGTGGTATGGCTCCCGATAAAATGCGGGTGAACCCAAATACAGTACGCTTTGTACAAGAAGCAATGCAGCAAGGAAAATTGATAGCTGCGGTTTGTCACGGACCACAAGTTTTGATTGAAGGCGACTTGCTTAAAGGTAAAAAAGCAACCGGCTTCCTGGCAATTCGTAAAGATATGGTTAATGCAGGTGCGAATTATGTAGATGCACCAGTGGTAATTGACGGGAATTTGATTACGTCGCGTCAACCAGGGGATTTGCCGATTTTCACGACAGCTATTTTGGGTTATCTGGGTTACGGTGGCAAAGATGCAGCTTTGCCTGAGGTGAACGACACAAAAGCTCAATGGTGGAAATTGGCTGATGCTTGGGGTGGTTCGACTAAGGGTGAGATTGTCAAAGGTTTAAATACAGCCCTTGCCGGTGAACGTTATTCGCTAGAAGCCTTGGAGAACTACGCTAAGAAAGAATCAGATCAGGAAGTGCGATCGCTCTTTCAAGAGATCATTGCTAATAAGCAGCGTCACATCCAAGTCCTAGAATCGTATCTTAACGAACTAGGAGAGAAACCTTCTTTGACGGCGAATATCGCTAACCAATACGCAAAGGTAAAAAGCGCTTTCACAGGAAGTGACGATATATTTCAATTACGTTCTGCCTTAGGCGATGTACAGACGGGTATAGGTGATACTGGCAACTTAATGCCAGCATACACTGACCCAATAGCAACTGAAATTTACACACAAATTCACAAAGACCTGTTGACGTCCGAGCAGCGACTCGTAAACTTGTATAAGGCGCGTACAGGTGCTGGAGTGAAGCCAGCAAATCCAACTACAGGCACTGCTGTGTCGATGTAGGGCAACGGATGCGGCAACGGATGTTGTAGCGGATGTAGCGGATGCGGCAACGGATGTTGTAGCGGATGTAACGGATGTGGCAACGGATGTTGTAGCGGATGTAACGGATGTTGTAGCGGATGTAGCGGATGTAGCGGATGCGGCAACGGATGTTGTAGCGGATGTGGCAACGGATGTTGTAGCGGATGTAGCGGATGTGGCAACGGATGTTGTAGCGGATGTGGCAACGGATGTTGTAGCGGAAGCAAGATCTGTAAATCCCACAGTTAAATTATCCGTTACATCCGTTATGTCATCCGTTGCCAATGTTGTAGCGGACGAGTGCGGAAGCAAGATCTGTAAATCCCACAGTTAAATTATCCGTTACATCCGTTATGTCATCCGTTGCCAATGTTGTAGCGGACGAGTGCGGAAGCAAGATCTGTAAATCCCACAGTTAAATTATCCGTTACATCCGTTATGTCATCCGTTGCCAATGTTGTAGCGGACGAGTGCGGAAGCAAGATCTGTAAATCCCACAGTTAAATTATCCGTTACATCCGTTATGTCATCCGTTGCCGCATCCGTTAATCATCCGTTGCCAGGTTGGGTTATTAACTTTAGGAGGTAAATAAGTGGAATATATATCGGGGGATAAACAAAATACTAGTCCGAGTGAAGCTGGTGAAACTGAACGTTGGGCTTCTTTGATTGGCGGTAGTGCAATGGTGTTATTGGGTTTGAAGCAACGTTCCCTCAGAGGGGTGTTGACAGCATTAGCTGGTGGCGGTCTAATTTATCAGGGTGCCACTAAACAAAGCACGATTAAGCAAGCACAAGAAGCAATCGGCATTAATCAAGCGATCAAAGTTGAAAAGACGGTAACGATTAATAAACCAGCCGATGAACTTTACCGCTTTTGGCACAACTTTGAAAACCTGCCCACATTTATGAAGCATCTTAAATCCGTGACGGTGCATGATAATAAGCGCTCTCACTGGGTAGCAAATGCACCTTTAGGGGGAAGTGTGGAATGGGATGCCGAGATTATCGAAGACCGGGAAAACGAGTTTATTTCTTGGGCTTCAGTAGAAGGTGCAGATGTTGATAACTCAGGTTTTATCCGCTTCAAAAAAGCACCTGGTAACCGTGGCACTGAGGTAAAGGTTGTGATTGAATATAACCCTCCAGGTGGGGCTTTAGCCGCTACTTTTGCTAAAATTTTTGGCGAAGAACCAGAACAACAAATTGGCGATGAACTGCGCCGTTTCAAAATGCTCATGGAAGCAGGGGAAATTGCTACAACTGAAGGGCAACCAAAGGGGAATAATTAATTGTTAATGGTTGATTGTTAATTGTTAATAGCAATCAACAATCAACAATTAACAATCAACAATCAACAATCAATAATCAATATGAAAGCAGTCTGCTGGTACGGCGCTAATGATCTGCGGGTGGAAACAGTGTCCGATCCAAAAATTCTCAACCCGCGTGATGCTATTCTCAAAGTTACATCAGCAACCATTTGTGGTTCTGACTTGCATATCTATGATGGCTACATCCCGACGATGCAAAAGGGTGACATTATTGGTCACGAATTCATGGGGGAAATCGTCGATGTTGGCAGTCAAGTCAAGCTCTTAAAAAAGGGCGATCGCGTTGTTGTATCTTCGATTATTGGGTGCGGTCAATGCCACTACTGCCAACAACAAATGTGGTCGCTGTGCGATAACTCCAACCCCAACGCTTCGATCCAAGATAAAATATACGGGTTTGGAACTGCGGGTATTTTTGGCTACTCCCATGCCTTCGGTGGCTATTCAGGAGCATTTGCAGAATACGTGCGTGTGCCGTTCGCTGATTTTGGTGCTGTTAAAGTTCCCGAAGGTCTGCCAGACGAAAAAGTGCTGCCCATCTCCGACGCCTTCCCTACTGGCTACATGGGGGCAGAAATGTGCAACATTCAGCCTGGTGACATAGTAGCAGTCTGGGGTTGTGGTCCTGTCGGACTATTCGCTATGCGCAGTGCTTACATGCTGGGTGCAGAACGCGTGATTGCGATCGACCGATTTCCCGAACGCCTTCAGATGGCTAGGGACTTTGGTCAAGCGGAAACTATCAACTATGAAGAAGTTGATGCTGGTGAAGCCCTCAGAGAAATGACGGGTGGGCGTGGTGCTGATTCTTGCATTGATGCCGTGGGACTAGAGGCACACGGCATGGGTCTGGAAGGAGTCTACGATGAAGCCAAGCAGACAGTTAGGCTGGAAACCGATCGCCCTCATGTGTTGAGGCAAATGATGCTGGCTTGTCGTAAGGGTGGGATTCTCTCGATCATGGGTGTTTATGGTGGCTTTGTAGACAAAATACCGATGGGCGCAGCCTTTAACAAATCCTTGACCTTTAAAATGGGGCAAATGTTCGGTCAGAAGTACATACCCAAATTGCTGGATCGTGTCTTGAAAGACGAAATTGATCCATCCCGCGTTTTTACCCATCGCTTACCTTTAGAAGAAACGAAGCAGGGCTTTGAGCTTTTCAAGCATAAAAAGGACAACTGTATCAAAGTTTTACTAAAACCATAAACAGAGTTACGATCGCTCGCTTAAGAGTTAATATTGATGAGTTAAGAGTTAAGGGTTGAAGAAAATTTTTAATTCATAACTCCTAACTATTCTATTAAATGATGAAATCGGAGGAGCTTTGTGAACAAAGTAATTTCTTGGGTAAAAAATTTGCCTTTGCGTCAGATTCTGACAGTTTTTATGGTAGGATTGACAGTTTTCGTAATGCAGGCTTTTGGCTATGGCAACGCACTGCAAGCGCAAGCTGAAACTGTAGAATCCTCTCAGGGTATTTATTACAAAGGAACACCTAATTCTACTGTCCACACTAACAACGGCAACTCACTAGTTGAAAAAGCCGGAAAAAACCTGAAAGAAACTGCTGAAACTGTCAAAGAAAAACTCAATTCTGATGAATTGCTGAAAACACCAGAAAGTAATCATTACAAAGCAGTACCTGAACATCAGGACAATATCAAGCACGACAGCAACATATTTGAACAAGTCAAAGATAACCTGAAAGAAACTGCTGAAACTGTCAAAGAAAAGCTCAATCTTGATGAACCAATTCCTGAGCCTACGAAGGAATTTTTGAAGTCAACAGAACAAAGAGTTGAAGAGACGGTTGAACCTGTAACAGGCAATAAAAAAGGATACTACCAAGCACCCTAGAAATAGGGAGTAGGGAATAGGGAGTGGGGAGTAGGGAATTAAAAATTAAAAATTAAAAATATAAATTATTCATTTTTAATTTTTAATTTTACATTTTTAATTATTCCTCACTCCCTAATCAGCCATTAATAAGGAATAATAAGTATGAAAGCAGTTTGCTGGCATGGTGCTAATAAAGTACAAGTCGATACAGTGCCAGATCCAAAAATTATTAACCCGCGTGATGCCATTATAAAAATTACCTCAACGGCGATTTGCGGGTCCGATTTGCATCTTTACAACGGCTTCATCCCCACGATGGAAAAGGGTGACATCCTTGGTCATGAATTTATGGGGGAAGTCGTGGAATTAGGCAGCGCTGTTAAGAATGTGAAAGTGGGCGATCGCGTTGTTGTTCCCTTCACAATATCATGCGGATCGTGCTTTTTCTGCCAACGGGATTTATGGTCACTGTGCGACAACTCCAACCCCAACGCTTGGATGGCAGAAAAGTTTATGGGACATTCGCCTGCAGGTCTATTTGGTTACTCTCACATATTCGGTGGTTACGCAGGCGGTCAAGCAGAGTATGCTAGAGTTCCCTTTGCCGACGTAGGCTTGTTCAAAATTCCCGATGGATTAACGGATGAGCAAGTATTATTTTTAACAGATATTTTCCCAACTGGATACATGGCAGCGGAGAACTGCAACATCAAACCTGGTGATATTGTCGCTGTTTGGGGTTGCGGACCAGTTGGACAATTCGCTATCAAAAGCGCTTATATGCTTGGTGCAGAACGCGTCATTGCCGTTGACCGCATACCTGAACGCCTGCAAATGGCTTCAGAACAATGCAAAGCCGAAGTCCTCAACTATGAAGAATTTGATGTCGGCGAAGCTATTAAAGAAATGACCGGCGGTCGTGGTCCTGACTCGGTCATTGATGCCGTAGGACTGGAAGCCCACGGTACGGATGGCATGGCGCTTCACGACAAGGTAAAGCAAGCGGTACGTCTCGAACCAGACCGACCCACAGCCTTACGGCAACTCATTGTGGCTTGCGGTAAAGGCGGTCACGTATCAGTTGCAGGTGCTTACGGTGGCTTTATCGACAAAGTGCCAATGGGTGCTGCCATGAACAAAGGCTTAACGTTCAAGATGGGACAGACCCACGTCCACAGGTACTTGCGTCCCTTGCTTGAACACATTCAAAACGGTGATATCGATCCAAGATTCGTCATCACCCATCGCCTACCCCTAGATCAAGCACCCCACGCCTACGAAATCTTCAAGCACAAGAAAGACAACTGCATCAAAGTTGTCCTTAAACCATAGGCTCTGACTTGAAAATAGGGAGTGGGGAGTAGGGAGTAGGGAGTAGGGAAAGAATATTTTCATTGCTTGGTAGTGAAATTTTTTTCCCAAAGCGACTGCCTCAAGTCTAGCTGAAGAGGAGGCAGTCCCTATGAACTCCGTAAACCGCCAAGCATGAAAATATGCTTTCTCCCTCTACTCCCCACTCCCCACTCCCCACTCCCTACTCCCTATTTACAAGACAGAGGAAATTCTAACTCCTCTGTGATCTGGTGCGCGACGCCAGTCGCCTCTGTCGGGAAACACTCGTGTCGGCGCGCTGGCTCCTCTGCGGTTCGTTTTTTCAAAAACCTAATATAAGGAACTCAAAATGTCTGACAAAACTGTTAATAAAATAGACTCCGCCTACTCCCCTAAAGGTCAACTCGGTCAGAAGTATCTCGCATCTGGCAAAACAGTATCAATGCGCCTATGGGAAAACGAGCAACCCGGTGAATCCAAAGAACCAGCAGCGCGGGAATATGAAACTGTTGGCTACGTGATTAGCGGTCGTGCCGAGTTGCACATAGAAGGTCAAATGGTGTTGCTAGAGCCAGGAAATTCCTGGGTAGTGCCAAAAGGCGCCTCCCACACCTACAAAATCTTAGAATCATTCACCGCCGTTGAGGCAACTAGTCCTCCTGCCCAAGTTCACGGACGGGATGAAAATTGATTTTTTGTAATCATACTGGATAAGTTTATGAACGAACCTAATAAAATCAACGAACAAACCAAAGACCAGAGCTTAGAACAGTTTCGTCAAGATACTGGCGAGTACATGACGACGAATGAAGGTGTGCGCATCAGTAACACCAATGATTCGCTGAAGGCAGGGGAACGCGGACCGACCTTGATGGAAGACTTCCACTTCCGCGAAAAAATGACGCACTTTGATCGGGAGCGCATTCCAGAGCGAGTCGTCCACGCCCGGGGGACAGGTGTACACGGCTACTTCCAGGTCTACGAATCGATGGCTGAGTATACAACAGCTAAATTCCTTCAGAACCCATCGGTGAAGACGCCAGTGTTTGTGCGCTTCTCCACCGTAACCGGGTTTCGTGGTTCGGCGGATACTGTGCGGGATGTGCGCGGCTTTGCCGTGAAGTTCTACACCGAAGATGGTAACTATGATTTAGTAGGCAATAACATTCCAGTCTTCTTTATCCAAGACGGGATTAAGTTCCCGGATCTCGTCCACGCGATCAAGCCTGAACCGCACAACGAGATGCCACAAGCTGCGGCTGCGCACGATAACTTCTGGGACTTCATCTCGCTGATGCCAGAATCCATGCATATGATCATGTGGGTGCTTTCTGACCGCGCTCTTCCCAGAAGCTACAGCATGATGGAGGGTTTTGGTGTCCATACCTTCCGCTTTGTCAACGAGCAAGGTAAAGCACGCTTCGTCAAGTTCCACTGGAAACCGGTGCTGGGTGTCCACTCCTTAGTGTTCGATGAGGCGCAGAAGCTGGCAGGTAAAGACCCTGACTTCAATCGGCGCGATATTTGGGAAGCAATTGAGATGGGCAACTATCCAGAGTTCGAGTTTGGTGTACAAATCGTTGAGGAGGAGGACGAATTCAAGTTTGACTTCGACTTGCTTGACCCAACGAAAATTATCCCTGAGGAAATCGTTCCCGTCAGACCAATCGGGAAAATGGTCTTGAACCGCAACCCAGACAATTTCTTCGCCGAAACCGAGCAGATCGCCTTCCAACCAGCACATGTTGTGCCCGGTATTGACTACACTAACGATCCAGTCCTTCAATCTCGGCTGCTCTCATATCACGACACACAGATTCATCGACTTGGTAGCGCGAACTTTGAGGAACTGCCGATCAACCGTGCAGTCTGCCCAGTGCATAATCATGAGCGCGATGGCATTATGCAAATGAAGATCAACAAGGGTCGGACTAATTACTTCCCGAACTCCTTGGGCGGTGGTTGTCCAATGATGTCTCCAGAGTCGATGGGTGGATATGTGCACTACATGGAAAAAGTTGAAGGGCACAAAATCCGCGAACGCAGCAAGAGTTTTAGTGACCACTTCAGCCAAGCTACCCTGTTCTGGAACAGCTTATCTAACCCTGAGAAGGAACACGTGGTGAAAGCTGCTCACTTTGAGTTGGGTAAGGTGGAGAGCAAAGAGGTTCGGGAACGCATGGTTGAACTGTTCAACCACGTCGATCATGAGCTAGCAAAACTTGTCGCCATGGGCATTGGTATTCCGGCTCCTAAAGAAGCAGTCACACAAAATCATGGGCGTAGTTCAGCAGCCCTAAGTATGGAGAATAACCCCAAGAACACAGTTAAGGGTCGGCGCATCGCTATTCTTGCCGCTGACGGGTTCGATTCCCAGCTGATGGATCTCAAGCAGACGTTGAAGAATGCTGGCGCACAGCCGCAGATCGTGTCGAAGTTCAAGGGCATGATTAAGAGTGCTGATGGTAAAGAACTAGAGGTTGACAAAACGTTTCTTACCTCTGCATCGGTGATGTTTGACGCCATTTACATTCCCGGTGGAAAGCAAAGTGTCGAGATGCTGAAGATGGAGGGAGATGTGATTGAGTTTATCAATGACGCTTTCAAGCATTACAAGGCGATCGCCGCTACGGGTGATGCTGTGGATCTGCTGCTGATGGCTCCTCTGATTAAAGATACAGCATTAGCTGACCCGCAATCAAACGGACATTTGAAATCTGAAATGGGTGTTGTCATGAGCCGAAATGCTTCCGACATCAACACTGTTGCTCAAGAGTTCATTCAGGCGATCGCTAAGCATCGTCATTGGACGAGAACACAGAAAGAAATGAAACCAGCAAACTCACCCTCTATCATTGATCGCGTAGCTATGGTTTAAAGAAACCCGGTTTCTATCAAAAATCGTTTGGAGAGTAACCAAAGCCCGAAATCCGATCCGTTAAGGTGAGGTCTTACAGCACCATTAACCCGTAGGGGCGCGGAAACCGCGCCCTTACAATATTGCATCGGTTTAATTGAAAACTGCTATATATCATAACAACTACCGGACATGATATTACAGCTATTTTCAGGTAAATGAACCACATTTTTTTTGTCTCACGCACTCGGAGCAAAGGCGCAAAGAAGAACGTAAGAGTGTGGCTAAACAACTTACAGCAATTACGGTAAATAGACCACATTGTAGGGGCACAACAATGTTGTGCCCCTACCTCGACTGTGATTGATCGCATTATTATTGGTGATTAGTATTGACCAAACGGAATTTGAAGAAGTTGGGGGAGACTAATTACAGCAACATTGTAAGGGCGCGGTTTCCGCGCCCCTACGTTCCATCATCCTCAATTACCTCTGCTGACTAATTATTGCTCGTCTGGTATAATATCAAACCCGGTCGATTGCACATGGTATTTGTAGGGGCACAGCACTGCTGTGCCCCTACCGTTTGTTTGTGTGTTCATTTAAGGGTATTTCGTATAAATTACGAGATCAACAACTGGCATGTACTTATATAGCGCTTCTCGATTGTGTGCAATACGCGGTGTAGAGACGCGATCGGTCGCATCTCTACATTTATTTTTTGAACATGTGTGTGATTCAAATGAGAACCGCTTACAATTCATCCAAATGCAATTTCCTCAACGCGAATTTTTCATCGCCCATGCAGACCTTAACAGAACGTAAACCACCCAACCCCGATGCAGTAGTCAGCTTTACCCTTGCCCTCACAGCCGAAGAACGCACCCGCAGTCGTCATCGCTTTGAAACGGAAGATGGAATTGTGTTTTTGCGTTTGCCTAGAGGAACGGTGTTACAAGATGGGGATATTCTGCAAGATGAAACCCATAGCAGTTTAGTCAGAATTACTGCCAAACCAGAACCAGTTTTAACCGTAACTGCCCAAACTCCGCTTTTATTGCTACGAGCAGCATACCATTTAGGAAATCGTCATGTGCCTGTAGAAATTACACCGACTTATTTGCGGTTATCGATAGATCCAATTTTACATACAATGTTAGAACAACTTGGGCTAGAAGTAAAAGAGGAAATTTTACCCTTTCAACCACAAACGGGTGCTTATGGTGTTCATCACGCTCACTGATAGTCATCTTTTATGTCTTTTACAACTGGCTAGTCCAGCTTTACCTGTAGGAGCATATAGCTATTCTGAAGGATTAGAAACGCTGGTGGACAATGGCACAATTAATAATCAGGCAAGCTTAAAGCACTGGTTAGAGGCGGAACTGCGTTACGGTGCAATTCGGTTAGAAGCTGCGGTGATGCTAAGAGCTTATCAGTCTGCCAAGGTGGGTGACTTAAAAATGCTATCTTATTGGAATGGGTGGTTATCTGCTGCTAGGGAGACTGAAGAATTACGCGCCTCAAGCTGGCAAATGGGGCGATCGCTCATCCGACTGCTGACGGAATTACAACCGCAGATTAAGTCTATTGCTGATGCTGTTGGTAGTCCTTGTAATTATGCGATCGCTTTTGGTATTGCTGTCGCTAATTGGGATATCAATATAAAAGGAGCTCTGCTTGGATATTTGCAGAGTTGGGCAACTAATTTGATTACTGCTGGAGTTAAACTCATTCCCTTGGGACAAACCGCAGGACAGCAGTTATTACTTTTGCTACAACCATTACTTAGCGGTGCAGTGGAAGAAGTTCTCACTTTAGAGGACGATCGGCTAAGTTGTTGTAGTTGGGGTTTGTCGCTGGCGAGTATGAACCACCAGACGCTGTATACAAGGTTATTTAGAAGTTAACGAGGGAGAGTAGGGAATGGGGAGTGGGGAGTGGGGAGTGGGGAGTGGGGAGTGGGGGACTAACCACTAACAACTAACAACTAACAACTAACAACTAACAACTAACAACTAACAACTAACCACTAACAACTAACAACTAACAACTAACAACTAACCACTAACCACTAACAACTAACAAATGACAATCAATGCCTTTCGAGTCGGGGTTGCAGGTCCTGTGGGGTCTGGGAAGACTGCTTTGGTTGATGCTTTGTGTAAGGCAATGCGTCAGGAATATAATCTGGCAGTGGTGACGAATGATATTTATACGCTGGAGGATGCACAGTTTTTGGTGCGTTCTCAGGCGTTGGCAAGCGATCGCATTTTAGGTGTAGAAACTGGCGGTTGTCCCCATACTGCTATTCGGGAAGATGCTTCGATGAATTTAGCTGCAATTGAACAGTTAGAGGTGCGTTTTCCAGATTTAGATTTGGTGTTTTTGGAAAGTGGTGGCGATAATTTGGCTGCAACCTTTAGTCCAGAATTGGTGGATTTAACGATTTACGTCATCGACGTTGCTGCTGGTGATAAAATTCCCCGTAAAGGTGGTCCGGGAATTACCAAGTCTGATTTATTGGTAATTAACAAAATTGACCTTGCACCCTTTGTCGGGGCGGATTTAAATGTGATGGAACGGGATGCCAAGAAAATGCGTGGTGATAAACCTTTTGTTTTCACAAATTTGAAAACTAAACAAGGGTTGGTAGAGGTGATTAAGTTTGTGGCTACAAATATTTGTTAAGCAGAAGCAACCCCGCCAAAAGTAGCCTTTGGCGGGGTGGGGTGTTGTTACTAGGACTTACGCATTGACACAAACAACCAACTGTACCTTTCTCTCGTTACAAGGCAGAGCCTTGTAATGCTCTTGTGTCGGCTCTGCCGACCGTCAAACCAGGAGGCAGAGCCTCCAAAATCTCATTCCCAGGCTCTGCCTGGGAACGATCCCAGGCAAGACCAGTAGCTTAACAAGGATGCTATGCATATGATGATCAATATGTAAAGTGCGTAAGTCCTAGTTACGTCTTGTAACGCAGTTTTCGCTTTAGGAGTGAACCTGTACCCAAAGCCAACATTGTCAAGATGCCTAAGGTAGAAGCGGGTTCAGGAACAGGCGTTACGTTAACAGGCGTTATCTTTGTGGTGGCATTTAAGGAAGATAGGGTAGCCCCTGTGGGAGTCTTGATCAGCGCGAGTCCTGAAGACGGGAGAGAAGTGGGTAGAGCAGATAAAGCAACAGATTTTAGGGAATTCGGTGTGTAAGCAAACGTAGCCAAAAATTGAGGATTGGTAGGATCGAATTTGCTAAAATCATTAAAGCCGATGACGTCGGCACTCAAGCCACTATTATCTGGTCTTAAGGCATCACGTGCCACTACAATTGAGTTGGTTGATCCGCTAAAAACATCTTTTCCCGCATTAATAGTATATTCTGGACTTGCGTTTCCATACAAAGTGCCGCCATCGGGTGTCATGCCTGGTTTGATGGAGTCGTCGAAGACAAAGTTACCGCTAACTTGCTCACCAGTTTCTTGAGCGTTGAACTGAAACTGGTAGTTGAAAAGGGCGGCTTGAGCGGGAGAGATACTTACAGTACCTAGCAACGTAGACGCTGAGCCGACGGTAGTCATTAATAACTTTCGCACTTGCTTCATAGAAATTACTGCTCCAAAAAGGTACATACTGGCAATGAAAAAAACTTCACACTGCCTGGTGTGGCAATTGCAGATCTTGGTATTTCGATTTACAGTAGTTTTCCATTGAACCCGTGCCACATTGTCTGGGCGCGGAAACCGCGCCCCTACGGTGATATTGTGGTCCAACTCAATGAAATTTGCTGTAATTAGTCTTTGCCGCTAGTGGGTATCGATTTTCCTAACAGTCTGTATCCTATTTTACAATAGACTTGTGCGTAAAAAATGTCTTATTTTTTGGCAAATTTGTGATATTTTTTGTTTTATATGAGAAGACTGATAGGATTTCATCAAATTCCGTAAATCTACGCTCGCTTGCAGATATTCTGCTGCTAATAGACATCTCCGAAAAAGAATGTAGAGACGCGACGCCCTTACGGGTTCGCCATAAAGCTTGGTGCAGTCGCCTACGGAGGGAAAGCCGTCATTCGCGCTGCAACACCTGTTCCCTACGGAGGGAAACCCTCCTTCAGGACTGGACTCACCAGTCGCCTACGGAGGGAAACCCTCCTGCAGCGCACAGCGAGAATTTCGCTTCTCTACAAGGGTTTCAGACAACCAATAATTAATTCCTGGAGATGTCTAATACAAAATCGAATGCAACAATGCAACTTCATATAAGTTCTTGGGCATGAAATCAGCTATTCTAAGCAATAATACTCGTCAAGCACTACAGCGGCGATGACTCACCACATTTTAAAAGCCACTAAGGAAACCGTGCATCTGGGTGGTTTCTCCCACCTCTTAGAACCAGCACTGACTATTGACTCTGGCGATACTGTGGACGTGGAAACTTACACTGGTTACTACGTTTACGACAAAGCACCACCAGAATTTATCACGCCAGAATTTCTAGACATCTGCCAAAATCTTCCACAAGAACGGAAAGTTGCTGGAGGACCGCATTTGTTGACGGGACCAATTTATGTGCGGGGGGCGGAACCTGGGGATGTTTTGGAAGTAAAATTGGCAGCTATCAAACCCAGTTTACCCGTTGGCTTCAATGCCATTCGTACAGGTTGGGGAGCGTTACCACATCAGTTTAATCAACCGGCTCTCAGATTCATTCCCCTCGATTTAGAAAATAACATCGCTGAATTTCCTGTAAATAGCGGTATTAAAATTCCCCTCAAACCCTTTTTTGGTATCCTTGGGGTCGCCACCCCAGAAGCAATGCGAAATTCAGTTCCGCCTGGTTATTATGGTGGGAATATCGACAATCGAGAACTGCTAGCAGGTTCTAGAATATTTTTGCCGATTTTTGTCCCAGGAGCTTTATTCTCCATTGGTGATGGACATTCAGCACAAGGAGATGGCGAAGTTAATGTCACCGCAATTGAAACTTCTATGAACGGTACTATTGACCTAAAACTTCGCAAAGATGTGCATCTGACAACACCAATTGC
Source organism: Stigonema sp. (assembly GCA_965249805.1). Taxonomy (GTDB): domain Bacteria; phylum Cyanobacteriota; class Cyanobacteriia; order Cyanobacteriales; family Nostocaceae; genus Stigonema. The sequence goes on along the minus strand of CBDFMX010000001.1, from coordinate 2,400,535 downwards.
TGAAACTGCCACTGATATCATTACAATGGGGTTTGCTCAAACCTTAGATGAAGCTTTAGAACTGGCTTTACAAAACATGATTGATTTCTTAGGGCGCTTCACAAATTTGTCGCCGGAAGATGCCTATGTATTGTGTAGTTTAGCTGTAAATTTTCGCATTACTCAAGTTGTCAACAGTCCCCAAAAAGGGGTTCATGGAATGCTACCGAAATTAATATTCTCAAATAAAATCAGTTTATAATTATTAGCCGTCAACCAATAATTGTATGTCTAATATACGCATTCAATTGTTACTTACTGGTCTAGCTGCTGGCGTTGCTGGCGGTATGTTTGGCATTGGCGGTGGTGCAATGATGACTAAATCGACGCTCTAGGGTGCTTTAGGCGCATTTTATTTGTTAATTGTTAATCAGTAGTTTCCTCAAAAAAACATGTATTTTAGAATACTTTATAGCTATTTATAAATAGTTTCCTCATAAATATGTATTTTACAATACTTTATTTTTTGAAAAATTTACTGGTAATTTTGTATAATCTAAATCATTCTTATCTCACTTTTTAAGTTAGTTGGTGGCAGGAGCAAAAAGTTAAAAATCAAGCAAGTAGCAGACTATAAACTATGCTCTGCTACTAAAAAGAAAAATTTTTGACTGAGTACACCAAATAAATAAATATGGAGCGTCGTAAGTTTCTAAAGTATGCCACTTTTGCAGGTTCTGGCTTTACCTTTGCAGGCTGTACTCTGGGGAAATCTCATCGGCAGAGTGAGGTGTCTACCCCTGCATCGCCTGTGGTAGCAAATGAACCTCTCAAGGTGGGATTTATTTATATGGGACCTGTGAGCGATTTTGGGTGGACTTATGCCCATGATTTAGGTCGCAGAGAAATGGAGGCAAATCTTCAAGGTAAGGTAAAAACTACTTTTGTCGAAAACGTCAACGAAGGTACTGATGCTGAGAGAGTAATGCGCCAACTTGCGTTAGACGGTAACAAGTTGATTTTCGCAACTTCCTTTGGCTACATGAACCCAACTATTAAAGTGGCAAAAGACTTTAGCGATGTTTTCTTTGAAAATACTGGCTACAAACGCGCTGCCAATGTTGGCACTTATTTAGGACGCTTTGAAGAACCGCGATACTTAACTGGTATGATTGCCGGCATGATGACGAAATCAAATTTAATTGGTTTTGTCGGCGCATATCCTATTCCCATCGTGATTAGGGGGATAGGTGCGTTTACACAAGGATTGCGGACAACAAATCCCAAGGCAAAAGTCAGGGTGGTTTGGGTGCAAAGTTGGTACGATCCCCTAAAAGAAAGAGACGCTGCCCAAGCTTTAGTCAATTTAGGTGCAGATGTTTTGACTCAGTATACCAACTCCACTGCTGCTATTCAACTGGCGGAAGAAAAAGGCATTTATGCTTTTGGTGACAACACTGATATGAGTAAGTTTGGTGCAAATGCGCACTTAACATCATCTATTAATAAGTGGGGTAAATTTTATACAGACAGAGCAATTGCGGTGATGAATGGTACATGGAAGTCTGAAGACGTTTGGGATGGCATTGCTCAAGAAATGGTGGATATTTCTCCCCTGAATCCGGCGATTCCTCAAGATGTTCAGCAACTAGTGATGGCGAAGCGTGATGAATTTATTCAAGGTATTGCACATCCTTTTGATGGTCCGCTAAAAGACCAAAAGGGTGTGGTGCGAGTGCCAAATGGTAAAGTGTTGGACGATCGCAAACAACTGGCGATGGATTGGTATGTTGAGGGTATTGAGGGGTCAATTCCCAAGAAGCAATCCTAGCCTGCGGTTTGGTCAGCGATTTTCGTTGAAGTCCCCCAACAAAGGCAAATCGTCAACGGAAATCTCATCTGGCTAGTACCGCGAAGCGGTACTAGATGTAAGTTTATTAAGTGCGGCTTACCCTTAATAATGCTTCAGAAAGATGAAAATCAGCTGAAGTTAGCTTTAAAGTTACCTGAAATGACGCAAAAGGTGAAGGGCGATCGCTCCCCCATTAAGAGCGAGTTTTGACAATTCATATGCAAAGGAGACACGTGGTGGGCGTTAATAGACGAGATTTGCTGAAAACAGCTTCAGTTTCAGGTTTAGCAGCAGGGGTGGCGGCATCAGTTGGTTTTCTCAAACAAGTCCAAGCGGCAAATCAATCTGCTCAGTCTGAACCATCAGGATCAACAACTTTGGCAGCAACTCCAGATGGAACCAGAAGTGGTGAGATGATCTACCGGACACTGGGGCGGACAAAAGAAAAAGTCTCTGTCATTGGTTTGGGAGGTCACCATATTGGACGGCAGAAAGACGAGCAGGAAAGCATTAAGATAATCCGCAGTGCCATCGACCGTGGCATCAACTTCATGGACAATAGCTGGGATTATCACAATGGAGGTAGCGAAATGCGGATGGGTAAAGCACTTCAAGATGGCTACCGCCAAAAGGTCTTCCTTATGACCAAGATTGACGGTCGCACGAAGGAGTCCGCCGCCCAGCAAATTAACGAATCTCTTCAGCGCCTGCAAACGGATCATCTGGATCTGATGCAATTTCATGAAGTCATTCGCTTGGAAGACCCGGACCGCATCTTTGCTAAAGGTGGTGCATTGGAAGCCATGCAGGAGGCACAAAAGGCGGGTAAGGTTCGCTATATCGGCTTTACTGGACATAAAGATCCATTAGTTCACCTGAGAATGCTGGCAGTTGCAGCCGAAAACGGGTTCCATTTCGACACGGTGCAGATGCCGCTTAACGTCATGGATGCTCATTTTCGGAGTTTCGAGCATACAGTCCTGCCCAAGCTAGTAGGCAATAAAATTGGTGTTTTGGGTATGAAATCAATGGGCGATCAGATCATTCTCAAGAGTAACGTGGTCAAACCAATTGAATGTCTCCACTACGCAATGAACCTGCCAACATCAACGGTGATTACAGGCATTGACAGCATGGAAATTCTAGACCAAGCTTTCGAGGCAGTACGCACATTTAAGCCAATGAGTCAAGAACAAGTCACAGCGTTGCTTGAGCGAACTGCCAAGGCTGCTGCTAAAGGTCAGTACGAACTATTTAAGACCAGCAGCAAATTTGACAGTACCGCTAAGAACCCAGAGTGGCTAGGATAATTAAGGCTCTTATATGACTCTGGGTAAAGAATAATCTCATGAAACCCCGACGACTGGAAGTCGCGGCTACACAAACAAAGTCCGCCTGCGCGGACTAATCTGAAAATAGGGTTTCAAATTTCATCTGACGAGAGTAATAAAAGAGCGCTAAGGCAACTGCAGGCATTTAGGAGAAAATATAGATGATTCGGCTTACTCAGTACTCTCATGGTGGTGGTTGTGGCTGCAAGATTGCTCCCGCCCAATTGCAGGAAATCTTACGCCAGGTTCCCTTAAATCAAGCCTTAGAGCAACTGCTAGTAGGCACTCAAACTAGTGATGATGCAGCAGTTTATCAACTCAACGATAACCAAGCCTTAGTGTTGACAACAGATTTCTTCATGCCCATTGTTGATTCACCTGTGGATTTTGGGCGGATTGCTGCTACCAACGCTTTGTCTGATGTCTACGCAATGGGTGGGACTCCGATTTTAGCCTTAGCAGTGTTGGGTATGCCCATTAACACTCTCCCAATGGAAGCAATTCAAGGCATCATGCTTGGTGGGGCAACCGTTTGCCAAGAGGCTGGGATTCCTCTTGCTGGTGGGCATTCTATCGATTCCCCAGAACCGATCTTTGGCTTGGTTGCGGCTGGGTTAGTGCATCCAATGCAGGTGCGACGGAATGCGACTGCCAAACCAAAAGACAAGTTGATTTTGACCAAGCCCTTGGGGATTGGGGTCATGACTACCGCCCTCAAAAAAGGTCAATTGACACCAGATGCTTATCAATCGGTTCTTAAGGTGATGACGCAGTTGAATCGAGTCGGAGCAACTTTGGCAACTAACCCTGATGTTCACGCGATGACTGATGTTACAGGATTTGGGCTGCTGGGGCATTTATTAGAGGTTTGCCGAGGAAGCGATCTCAAGGCGGAAATCTCGTTGTCGAAGATTCCGATTCTACCAGAAGCTCAAGCTTTAGCATCTCAAGGCATTTTTCCGGGTGCGGCGCAACGCAACTGGGATGGTTATCAGTCTCAGATTCAGCTAACATTGAGCGATAAAGCAAAGTGGGAAACCCTGCTGCTAGCAGACCCTCAAACGAGTGGAGGGTTGCTGCTTGCCGTAGCACCAGACAGTGTATCAACTATTTTAGAGCAACTTTTGGCACAAGGATATGGCTTTTCAACTGTGATTGGTGAGTGTGTTCGAGGGGAACCAGGAATTGAAGTTAAGTGCTAGTACCGCGAAGCGGAATTAAAAATCGCGTTCGCGTTAGCGTCTCGAAGAGAAGCGTTGTTCGCTGTGCGAAGCAATCTAAAAATTAAAAAGCTTTGATTTAGGGACTTTTGGTAGTTTTGAATGGTAGCTCTATTTCCGCCGTGGCGTACTAGAATGTACTTGGTTGTTACAATGATAAAGTCGATACCGATAACCATCTACGGATTTTGCTTTATCAGCAGCAATACAACTTTGTTGATTTAGAACTGTATTGAGCGGTTGCTCTGGCACGTCTTGGAAATTAACTAACCACAAGTCTAGAGGATGAGGTAATTGAGCCAGAGACTGGTTGAGTGCCTGGGTTCCTGACTGGGAATTTTGGGTTTGTTGAGCTAACAAGAAGAGGGGGTTTAGGGGTGTAGTTCCGTGAATCTTATCTTGCTGTAATTCCAGCGCAATACTCATGAGTCTACCCGTCTGTCCATGATGGTGGTGGGCGATCGCTATCAGCACCGTTCCCTGAGATTCCTGCCGAATCGCTCTAGTGACTACATCTGGACGATGGGTTTTCTGGTAGCCCAAATTTGTCATCACAGTCAGTCCGCCTAGCAAGGAAAGCAGCCAAATCAGGATGACTGTTTTCCTGCCACTCATGCTCAAGAACCTCAAAAACGCTCTTGGAACTTGAGTTGTATTCCAACCACTGGCAAGTCCAGCACCTACCAAAACCATGACGGCGGGAAAGTAAACAAAGTTATAGCGAAACGTACTGGTTATCTCGGTACTGAAGAGATAGTCAATCCCAAAGAAAAAGAGAATTGCTGCCCCTACAAAGCTGACAAGAACATAGACTGCTAACTGCCGATCGCCCCGCGCCCTTAGTTGAACCTTCAATCCTCGCCAGAGCTTAGGGATTGTCCAAATCACAGCTAAAATTAATGATATGCTAGAAATAATCACGACTAGCTGAGATTTGGCTTGTATCGGCAGCAGATAAAGCATAGTAATCCAACCTGCAATTGCCTGTGTAATTGGGTTTAACCACTCTAACCCTAAGCGATCGCTTCGATAGATCCAGTCAGTTAGCTCGTTGTCGGAAACTGGTAGCAAGAAAGGTAACCAAACTAATACAGCAGCAACCGTAAGAGTAGCTACCCCAAAAATCCGTTTCCAATGGACAGCAGAATGCTTAAGCCAACTTTGGACAAGGAATATGCTCACAAAGAGCGCTTCTGCTGCCAACGTTAGACCGAAAAAGTAATGAGTGGCGAATCCCAAGGCATTCACCACAACCCAAGTCACACAGATTGAAAGAGGGAGTGGGATGCGATCGCGAATGGTTTGGGCTGCCCTCACCGTGCAGTAGAGAGAAACGATGACCCAAAGAATCGCTAAAGTGTAGTGACGGGCTTCTTGTGCCAGGTAAATTCCAAAGGGAGACACTGCCATAAACGCAGCCGAAATTTGCCCCACCACAGAAGAGCGAAATGCCATTCGTCCGAAAACAAAGGTTACCGGAATGGAGACAGTTCCCAAAAGTGCAGGTAGCGATCGCGCTGCCTGCGTTAACAATAGTCCATCCAAGGTCGGAAATAACAAGAGCCAGAAATGACACAGGATGAAATACACCGGTGGATGGTTGCTCTCGTGAAGCAAGTGATTGATAACTGCCCTCACATCCCCTTGAGGATTAGGTTGTAAAGGGCTTAGCAGTTGCTCCGGCGTCAGCGTCCGATCCAAAGGCACTGACAAGAAGCTGTTACCCAAGCTGAACACAACTGTAGAAAACTCATCTGTCCACAGTGGCTTTTCTGTGAGATTGGTAAAACGCAAACCTAAACCAACTACTGTCCAAATCAATAGCAGTAGGAGATGAAGCCGGCAATGTTTAAAAGCAGCTTTCATGCCTTAATATTTCTTTTAGTATTATGTCAGCAACTCGCTTGAGTGTTCTTGCGAAAACATCATAAATCTATTAGAAAGTTGTAAATTTAAGCCGAAATATGAATTAACCGATTAACTAAAATCTAGTGAGTCTCCCTATTAGTATGTAGGACCGAACCGCTACAAAATTACCTATCTTCTTTTTTGGCGTCCTTGGCGTCTTGGCGGTTCGTTAAATAAGTATTCTTCCGACGCTTCAGAAGTAGTCAACTTTCCAGATGATTGTACATCGAATTCTTCAGCCCAACTCGACAATTTAGGTCCCCCCCAAGCTTGGGTAACAACATATGGTAACCGCGACTGACCTATGCGGTTAATTGCTAGCAAGTTCTTTGACTCACCAGCAAAACGGTCCTTGAGATCGTTCATTGTCAGCGCTGCTTCATACCCCCCCTCTTGCACTAACTTTTCCGCCCGCGAATCATACTTACCTGCTGGGTAGACAAAGTAAGGTATGGGAATGCCTAGCTGAGTTTCGAGTAAGCGTTTAGACTCCATGATTTCGGTTCTGAGCTGATCGTCTGGGAGTACTGTTAAATCATTTGGGTGAGTGACGCTGTGAGCCATGATGGTTACCAGAGGATTAACCGCCATCTCCCGCAGTTGATCCCAAGTCACGTGATCTCTGCCAGTGTTTTTACCGATATTTAAAGTATAAATTGCAAATGCCACTGGATAGTTGTACTTTTTTAGTAGTGGGAAGACATACTCATAGGCGCTTTCATATCCATCATCAAAGGTCAGCAGCACTGGTTTTTTTGGTAATGGCAGCCCAGTCCGGAGATGGGTCACTAGCTGATCCACACTAATTGGTGTGACGCCACTTGACTGAAGCCGCTGCAGATGTTGTTCAAACTCCTCTTGGGTGACATCAAAGAAAACTAGTTTCTTTGGCACGATATCGTGATACATGATCACTGGAACTCTGGTCAATCTCGCCCTAGGATTGATTTCTGGCCAAGGGGTGGGATTTAAGTAGGCTGATAATTGATGCGCGATCGCCAACTTACGTTGAGCATCTCGAAGAGTCACAACTGATTCGCTCCCAGAGTTGATCTGAGTCAGTTCATTAGTTATTTTCTGTGTGTTTGTCGTGTAAAGTGACGTTAAGTCGGGTTTAAGTTGTGATAAACTATTGTCGATTACCTCTGCGATCTTGATGGCATTCTCAGCAGTTGGAACATCACGGTTACTAACTGTTTGACCGTCCACTTCAGATTGCGTATTAGCAACATCATCCACGATTACTTTCGGTGCAGGGTTTGCGGTAGTCTGAATCAATTTGCTTAGGCTTGGTGCTAAATTGTTGCTACTGTAAAGAATTAACTTAGCCTGCTCAATTGCCTGAATATCCTCCGGCTGGAGTTGGTCCTCTTGGGGAGTCGCGCCCTGATTGGACAGGCATTTGATCTCAACAGTACTAACAGCAATTTTCTGAATTAAGTTACAAACAACGGTGTTAGTTGCAACAACTAAAGGACGGTCTGCGATCGCCGCCATCGAGTTGGATGTGCTGCTTGTATCAGTGGTCGTGCTATTAGCATTAGGCGTGCTGCTTGTGTCAGTGGTCGTGCTGTTGGCAATGGGGGTGCTAGGGGTCAGGGTAGGAGAATCAACTGCTTGCTTTACTTGGTTACATCCATCCAAGCCAATAACTAGCAACAGTGCGGTTAATGCAAAGATTTTACGCACTTTAATTAGTAAATGTTTATACAGCATCATCCAGTTAGGCAAGAGTATAGTTAGACAGCCAGCAAAATTTGTTATGCACGGAATTGAGGAGAGGTTGCTGTGCCAAGATCCTTAAACGTCATAATCATCGTGAATATTATACTACGATTTAGGCAAAACATCATAAATGGAAGTACTGCCTAAGTGTAGCAACCTGGATGGTTAAGTTGGTGTGCGATCGCCGTAATGCAACGTCAAGACACACCTGAAATTCCCACCAATCATTTTAACTCAACGGTATTGCCTTCTACACTACCCTATAGAAACGAACCACAGAGACACGGTGAACACAAAGGAAATGAAGAGAGAGTTTTCTGTGTTAGTCTGGTTCTATTTTGACATCGGTTCCTGAAAATGAAACGTCTTCTGTTGATCGCGGAAAGGTTTGCACCCGATTTAGGAGGTGTAGCGCGGAGTGCAACGCGGCTGGTGAATACACTGACTAAATTAGATGTTGAAGTAGATGTAATTACATGGAGTCGCTACTTGCAACCGGGATTTGTGTTGCCACCAGAAGATGGGCAAGTACGAGTTTATCGGATTGGGTTGTATCGTCACTGGGATATGACGATGCCGCATACTCTCAATGTGTTAGATTGGCTACACAAAATACAACAATATGATGCTGTCTGGGGACATTATTTATTTCCTAGCGGCTTTGTGGCAGTATGGTTTGCGGCTTTGCAGGGGTTGCCAAGTACAGTCAGCGCGCGCGGTAATGATATTGACTGTGAGATGTTTCCTCCAGGGGATTTTGCCAGACTTCAATGGACGCTGCAACATGCTACGGTTGTGACTGCGGTGAGTCAGGATATGGGGAAGAAGATTAAGTTACTTTGCGTTCGGGATGACGTGTTAGTGTTGAGGAATGCGGTGGATAGCGAGGTGTTTTCACAAAACTCGTTTTCAGAGAGAGGGAAAATTGCTAGGGAGAATTTAGGAATTGAACCGGATGAAGTGGTTTTAGGGTTTTGTGGAGAGTTGCGCGAGAAAAAGGGACAGCAGTTTTTGTTGAATGCTTTGACGAGAGTTAGAAACGAGTTTTCGGCTTGTTTATTAATTATTGGCGAAGTGAGGACATCGCAATCGATTTTAGAGGTTTATAAAAATCAGCATCCTGAGAATGGACAGCGGATAATTGTTACGGGACATCTACCCAATTCTCAGGATGTGGCAGAATATTTGCGGTTATGCGATGTTTACCTGCAACCGTCGCTATGGGATGGAATGCCAAATGCTTTACTTGAAGCAATGAGTTGCGGTTGCTGCTGTATTGCTAGCGATGCGGGGGGTATTCCTGAGGTGATTGTACATGGTGAGAATGGATTTTTGGTTGCGCGATCGCATTTGCACAAACTCGGTGAAGCGGTGTTAGATATGCTGGCAATGTCACGGGAGGAGAAAGCGCGAATTTCCCAAGCTGCACGTCACCATGTTTTAACTCACCATGCGATTATTCAGGAACAAGCATTACTTCAAACTGTACTAAATCGTTTAACTCCTAACTCAGTGTAGGCATTGATTAATGATTTTCCAGCTTGTTCCCAAGTATAATGTTTTTCAATCCGCTGGCGAGCATTGATAATGACTGTATTCGCTAATTCGCTATCTTGGATAAGTCGGAGTACAGCATCTTTAATTGCCTTTGCAGAACCGGGTTTAACTAATAAAAAATGCTCGTTATTTAAACCGATTTCTTGTACCACTGGTAAATTGCTAGCAATGACGGGGATTCCTGTTGCCATTCCTTCTAAAATCTTTAACGGGCAACAACCTTGGGTGAGATTGCGATCGTTTGGCATTAATGGGGCTAAGATAGCATTTGCAGTATGGATAAACCCTACTAATTCGGTTTGCGATCGCGCTTCTAATATAGTTAGATTTTCCAATATTTTGAGCTTGGCTGCAAGTTGTTGCAAAGCTTGATTTTGATACTCTCTTCCTTGTCCAATTACCGTTAATTTAGCTGGAATGTCGCGGTTGACTAATGCTACCGCTTCAACTGCTAAATTTACACCCTGCCACGATGATAAAGTACCAAAGTAAAGTAGGTGAAGCGAAGGAGTAGGGATTGGGGAAGAGACGTTCTGCTGGAACGTCTGTACAGGAGTGGGTTGGAGGAAAGTAAAAATATTTAAGTCTACTCCGTTGGGGATAACTTTAATTTTCGATTCAGGAATACCTTTGGTTTCTAAAAACTTTTTAGTAATACCGCTGGGTGTTACAATCAAATCCGCAGCTTGCAGGCAAATTTGTTCTTGAGATATTAATTTATGTAAAATTTCTCGATCTTCGGCAACGCTAGGATAGCGATATTTGAGTTCGATAGAAGGCAAACCATTGACCTCAAAAACTAAATAATTACAATATTTTTGCTTATTCAGCGCTATGGGAAAACCTTCATAAATTGAACGAATATGGATCGCCTCAAATTTTCTTCCCTGCAACCAATATAGTAACTGTTGTCGAAAATATAAAACTCGATGAATTAGAGTTTCTCCAATTGCTGGTAACATCACATTCTGAATTTGCGGATAGATATTGTCAGCATCTACTCGGTTTGCTGTTGAAGAAACTGTTACTAACTCGATATCTCCATACCATGAAGCTAAAGCTTGCGAGAAAGCAGCGATATGAATTGCTGCACCTTTTGGAGATGGAACTATATCGAAGGAAATGTAAGCTATCTGAGATTTCGTCATCAATGTAAATTTATTGACATTTATTTTGATATTTGTTATGGTCTTGGCAAAAAACCTCAATTTTATAGATTTATACCATTATCAGAGATTTTTGATAGCAATTAAACTTTTCGCGCTAAAAATAAACTTTTTTAACTGAAAGAGTAAATTATTCCGAATAACGCTAATATGTTGGAGCTTTATCTAAATGTCAATTAACTTAAAAGATTTTCGCAAACAACTAATTTATCAGCAGACAGCAACACCTGTAAATATTATCCAAGAGTTAAAAGAAATAGTCGAAATCGAACGACTTGCCGAAATCGAACAAAAAAAATATGGTAAATTACAGCTTTACTTTTTTTTGGGTATGGTAGGCACTATTATCCTTATTGTTACGCTTGCGACTCTTTCTAACAGTAAGTTCCTCGCTATTGTAGTAAAACTACTGTTTATTATTTTGATAGGCTTAAGTATTGCTTTTATTTACACAACTTCAAAAAGTATTTTTCATGCTAGATTAAATCTCCCTAAGCATCGACATACTTTAACAAGCGATCTTGTGGAAATGTTCGCTAGAGATACGGATAAATCCAGTAAGATTGATGTATATTTATCCTTCCTAAGATCGACTGCTAAGCAGTTTAAACTAGCCACAACTCCACATCCTAGCAAAAAGGGATGGAATATTGATAGTTTCCAAGACCAATGGTTGCGGATGAAAGGACAATTTTTAGATAAAACGCGCTTTATATTAACTATAACTGGATTATCTAAAACCCAATCCGGTTGGAAGCGGGGAATAAGTGGTAAGAATAAGTACAAATCAAAGACCAAAATAGTCGGATTACATGTTGGCTTAACGCTTAATTATCCGCAAAAGCAATATGGTGCAATCAAGGTTTTGAAAAATGAAATCGATACTGCCATCAAAGTTCCGGTCTTTTGTAAAATTCGTAATATTAAGGTGACGGACAAATCGCTTCACCTTTTAGTTAGAATTTCTCCCGATATAGCAGAGAAATCGCCACAGATGTATCAAACGATTGCAATGATGTTTTTAAGCTTGTATCAAGTACTAAATTTAGCGAAAGTGCTTTCTAAATAACTATTATGTTAAAGAAATCAGCCTGCTTACGCTGTATTAACAGGAGGTAAATAAATGCGTATTCAGCTAACTTGGACAGACCCAACAACGGGTAGACAGCAACAACCTACCCTAGAACCTCCGATAGCCATAGGTAAAGAATTTGCGCGAATGCCAGCAGAAATAAACGGCAGAAAAGTTTCGCGGATGGCGATCAAAGATAGCTCAATTGCCGATTATCATCTTTTAATTGATTGGCAATATCAAGGTATGATGCTTTACGACCAAAGTAATGGTATGAGTATCCAAGTAAATGGAGAACAAGTATCGACTAGAAAGCTAGAAAATAATGATATCATCAATATTGGTATTTGTCAAATTATCATTAACTTTGATGCTAGCAGCAACTGGCAATGCGATCGCACAATCGGCTTCCTCTTCAAACGTCGATGCGATCGCACTGACCCAACAAACTGTCCCCACTGTGAAAATGATATTTATGAATACAACGAATATTCATATTATCAGGGTTATGGCAGCTACGAACAGAATAATTGGGGCAATACGTATTACGAACATCGGGACAATTATTCTTACAACTCGGAAACAGGAAATGTAGACTTTACGGAAGCTGATACAGCAAGCTTTGAAAGCGAACAAGATAGATTTGAAACCGATATGGGTGCAAGTTGAATCAACATTGGCTAATTTACGCTTTGGGTGGTGGATGGGGACATTTGAACCGTGCTTTGTCGTTGGGAAGAATTGCCGCAAAGCATGGACATGTTACGATTGTTACTAACAGTCCCTATGCGCATCGAGTTAACGGTGAAGGTTGTAAAATCCAAATAATTCCCCACGAAATTGGGTTTACTCAAACTTGCCAACAAGTAAAAAATATTCTCAATAATACTAACTACAACAGCTTAATCGTCGATACCTTTCCACGCGGATTGGGGGGTGAGTTGGCGGATATCTTGCCTGCATTACCCCACATCCCGCGAATTTTGATTCACCGCGATCTAAACCCGCGTTACGTCGCCGCCAAAAACCTGCGCGAATTTGTCGTTGAAAACTTCGATGCAATAATTGTACCGGGTGAAGGCGAAGATTTACCCCTGTGCATTTGTCCCAAGGTCTACCATACCGCACCTTGGTCGATCCGCAATGCTGAGGAATTACCCGAACGAAATTGGACGCGATCGCATCTCCTCAAAAGCGAAAAAAATGCAAAAATCATACTCGTGTGCGCTACCGGACAATCATCGGAAATGCTCATATTTACCGAATTAGCGCGGCAAATCGAGCAAAATTTTCCAGAATGCGTAGTGCGAATTTTAGCTGCAACACCTCTAGAAAATACTCTCCAACACCTATGGGTATCGCACCACCCAGGAATCGAATGTATCGCTGGTGCCGATCTTGTTGTCGGCAGCGCAGGTTACAATACCGTTTGCGAATGTGCGAATTTAGGTGTACCTTTAATCGCGATCGCATTGCCAAGATTATACGACCGTCAAGCCCGAAGGGCAGCAAAAACTTATCAGGTGCAAAATGCCCAGAGTGCAATACCTGTGATCCGAATGGTCAAAGAACAACTTGATTTTAACCAAGTTCAACCAGCACCATCTTACTTAAATGGGGCAATCCAAGCATTCCATATTATTCAGTTATCGCCTATTTGTTAATTTTACGATTTTCCTGGCGCCACTTTCCCCGTACTAAGCGAATTTCGTCAAAACTGTAGCTTTCGCCAAGATATTCTTTAATTGGGGTAAGGGAGATATCGCCCAGTACTTCTAACACTTGCCTAATTTTTTGCTGCTTCTCTACGGGAATTAACTGATTTATATCTACTAACTGATTTTTCTCAATTAAATCGGAAAGGTGACGAATAATTGTCGTGGGGCGAATGCTGCGTTTTTGGGCAATTTCTGCGACAGTCAGACCTTGTTGATATAGCTGTAATGTGTATAATTCTGTTTCGGAAGGTAAGCTAACAGAGGGTGTAGAATTATCCTCTTTTGTTGGTAAACCTTGTTCAGTGCGGTAGGCGCGAATTTCAGCGAGGAATTTCTCTCCGTATTGGGCGAGTTTGTGACTACCGACACCGGAAAGTTTACTAAATTCCGCTTTTGTTTGGGGTTGTTCCTGCGCCATCAATTTTAGGGTAGAATCCTGAAAGATAACGTAGGGTGGAACAGATTGTTCGTCAGCAAGTTGTTTGCGAAGCGATCGCAACCTTTGCATCAGCATTTCCGCGAAGACTGCTTTCTCACTCCCGTGTTCTACGGTGATTTTTTGTACTACGGGAACGGCAATAGAAACTGGGCGCTGTCGCCGCATGACTTCCCAACTCAGGGCGTTAAGTTTTAATACTGAATAGCCATCATCGGTTTGTTCTATCAATCCTTGATGCAATAGCGATCGCCCCAGCATTCGCCACGCATCTACACTTCTATCTTTGCCAATACCATAGGTAGAAAGTTTGTCATGTTCGTTCTGGATGATTTTCTGATTTTTCGCTCCCCGCAACACATCGATAATGTAAAGCATCCCAAATCTTTCTTTAGTTCGCGCCACACAAGATAAAAACTTCATCGCTTCAGTTGTCCAGTCTTGCACTGGTTTGGGAGAACGGCAATTGTCACAGTTACCACAATTACCTGCAAAACGTTCCCCAAAATAACCCAGCTGAATTGTGCGACGGCAATCTGTACCGTCAGCATAATCTATGATCTGCCGCAGTTGTTGCTTAGCAATTAACTGTTCTTGGGGGTCGGCTTTTTGGTTGATCAGAAATTCTATTGTCTTGATATCACCGTAGCCGAAAAAAAGTATACATTTAGAAGGTTCTCCATCTCTACCTGCCCTTCCTGATTCTTGATAGTAACTTTCTAAATTCCGGGATATATCAAAGTGAACGACAAACCGCACATCAGGTTTATTAATTCCCATGCCAAAAGCAATTGTTGCCACCATCACTCGGACATCATCTCGAATAAACCGAGTTTGATTTTTTGAGCGTTCTTCATCAGTTAATCCGGCATGATAAGACAAGGCTGAAATCTGATCGTGTTCCAGTTTAAAGGTGAGTTCATCAACTTTTTTGCGCGTCAAACAATAGATAATTCCTGAACCTTCATTTTCCCGAATGATTTCTAATAGTTCAGCGTATGCGTTCTTCGTCTTCGGACGAACTTCGTAGTAAAGGTTTTGGCGATTGAAGCTGGCTGTATGGATACTGGGCTGCTTTAGCCCGAGTTGTTGGATGATATCACTCCGAACGCGATCGGTGGCTGTGGCGGTGAGGGCGAGGGTGGGGATCTCAGGATAACGTTTGCGTAGTGACTTCAGTTGACGATACTCTGGACGAAAGTCATGTCCCCATTCAGAGACGCAGTGCGCTTCGTCGATCGCAAAGGCAGAAATGCCAACTTGGTGATGTACTAAATCGAGAAATGGCAGAAAGCGATCGCTTAGTAACCTTTCTGGGGCGACGTAAAGCAGTTTCACTTTACCGTTGACAATGGCTTCTTCGCGCGATCGTGTTTGATGACCGTTGAGACTGCTATTGAGAAATGTTGCAGCGATCCCGTTATCTCGCAGTGCTTCCACTTGGTCTTGCATCAAGGCGATCAACGGCGACACTACTATAGTTATACCTTTTTTCAGGAGTGCTGGTAGTTGAAAGCACAGTGATTTTCCCCCTCCAGTGGGCATCACAATCAGCAAATCCCGATTTTCTAGCGCTTGTTGGATTATTTGCCGCTGTCCAAGGCGGAAGTTGTCGTAGCCAAAGTAATATTTCAGCGCTTGTTCTAAGTTGGGATGTTGAGACATAAGTGATTGTTTGACAAAGGAGGCATGCAAGCCTTGTCATACATGATAGCTAATTACAGGCACGAGGGAGGATACTATTTTAATGAAACCCCGACGACTGGAAGTCGCGGCTACACAAACAAAGTCCGCCTGCGCGGACTAATGGAAACTCCTACGAGTAGAACCAACTGAAACCAAAATCCTTGAATTTGACTGTATTTTTGAAGGGAAAACTGAATTCTCAAATTATATGGAGAACAACCACAATGAGTAAATATATAATCTTTAAAGCAGAGGACGCATCTACAGAGCAATGGAAACAAATGCTACTTGCCCACACAGGGGCACTTACAGATATTCTCGCCGAACACTTTGACTTATCGAAGCGCCCCCTACCTACACCAGGTTACAGATTAAGAGAGTATCACAAAATAGATCCGTTTGTTGACCCTCAATTCCCTGGTGCTAGCACTCATAGCAGGGTAGGAGACTGGGAAGTCACCAGGGTTGAGGAGTACACCCCAGAATTGCCCACCAACGATTTTGAATCTATTGTTATTTGCTATTGTCGATATTCCCCTGTTACCACGCCGCTTGAACCACTGCCAAAAATCCAAACTACTCAAGAGTTGCAGGAAGTGCAAGGGTAACAAAATGTTAAAAGCACAAACAACCGCAACTCAAATTACTCCCATCCCGCCCAAAGAATACGTATTTTAGCGTTAAATTTATTCGAGAGGCACAAACCCTGCTTGTTGTAAGAACTTTTTACCTTCACAACTCTTGAGCATATTAGCGTAAGCTTCGCCTGCCTTCTGGTCTGTTTTCCCATCCTGCTTGATAATTACGTATAGCTTTCTAATCAGTTCTGCTGGATAAGATTGATTGGCAATAATACTTGTATTTACAGTTTTACAGGTTTTATCAGTGCAGGGAGACACAAAATCTTCCGGTGTATCTTTCTTAGCAATAGGGAGAATACGTATGGTTTCTTGATTGATTAATTCCGAGGCTGTAGCAAAACTGATACCACCATCATCTCTAGCAACGTTGCGTATAGCTAGTGTCGTAATTTGCTCTTTCGGATCTCCTTTTTGTCCAATTAAATGTATGTTTGCTCCAAATTCTTTGTTGTTCAGCACACTCTGTTTAAAGAACTCAACTGTACCGCTATTTTGAGAGTTACGTAAAAAAGGAGCAATTTCACGGACAGGACCATTTACTTGTTTCCAGTTTGTAACGTCTCCCCTAAAAAGACTCTGGACATCAGCTAAGTTTAAACCCTTCAAATTTTGTTCAGTCAATTTAGGGTTAACATAGAGTGCAATGATATCATAAGCAATTGCTTCTTGTCTAATAGAGACATTCCTAAGTTTTGCAGCGTTAAATTCCTCGTCTCTTATTGGTCGTGAAGATAGGGCAAAACTTAGGTTGCGCATATCTTCAATCAACCATTTTATTCCGGTACTAGACCCAGGAGACTCACCCACTTTTGCCGGATCTACATATTGGATTCCAAATTGAGGATGGGCTTTCTTAATAGCTGTAAAAATAGAATCCCTACCTTTTGGATTTGGATCGTTCAAGGATGCAAAAGTTGTAGACCCAGCAAAAGGAACTATTGGTAATGTTGGGACATCTACTACATCTTTGATCTGTGATGGACTACAGTTATTCTGGCTGATTACATTTCCAGCATGATTTTCAAGCTTGGAAAGGTAATGATACAATAACCAAAGAATAAATACTGTGAGGCAAAAGCCTAAGATAGTATACGATAGTAATTTTTTCTTTTCTGAATTACGTTTCATTTTCTAATTCACTCAAATACTTTAAAAAAGCCATTAAAGTAGATGCACAAACTCCCACCAAAATAGTTAATAATCCTATAACAAATCCTGGTAATGTTGTCAGGATACCCAAACCAAATCCCGGAATGATTTGCAGCAATAATGCCAGAAAAATCGTGGGTATTATAGAAATAGTAAATAAAAAAATTGTTGGTTCACTCGCTGGTATGCGATATTGAGCAATAAAGAGCAAACCTAAACAAAAGAGCAGGCTGAATACATCGCCAATATTAGTAGATATAGTTATAAGTTTAACCAAGGTGACCACTAGCAACCAGATAGCAATCCCCATTAAGCCTACCCTGCCCAGTAATTCCAGAGTCTTTGATTTATTTCCTACCTCAACTAAATTTTGGTTTGTCTTTATCTCGGGCTTAGTTTCACTTTCTGTTTTCTTTATTGAATCCTCATTGATTTCTTTACTAGTTAGTGGAGAAGGCTTAGTTTGAACATCATTAATTGGGGGATTAGGCTCTATTTTTTGAGGTAATGGAAGTAAATTTAACCATTCTTTTATTGACTGAGGACGATAAATTGGTTTAATCGCCATTCCCTTGATAATGGCTTGATTAGTCTGAGCGCTGATCGTCGGGTTAATTTCCTGCGGAGGCTTAAGTGGATCTTGACTATGGTTATTTAGTTGATGTTCTCTGTTTCTTCCAGGTTCAGGATGCTCTCTAGTTAAAAGAACATAGAGAGTTGCGGCTAAAGCATAAACATCTGTATAAGGTTCCTTTGGCGCATTTTCTATGTACTGCTCAGGAGAGGCATAACCCACTGAAAAATACGCTGTGTATCTACTAAGATGAAGTTCACGAGCTATTCCAAAATCAATCAATACAGCTTCCCGTGTACCCTCTCGAATGATGATGTTTCCTGGCTTTACATCTCTATGCACTAACGAATTTTTATGAACCACCTCTAGGGCTGCACCAATTTGACGTATATAATGCAAAGCATCCTCTTCTTTAAGAATGCCCCGTTCCACACAACGGGCGAGAGTTTCACCAGGTATATATTCCATGACTATGCACGGCAACTGCCCTTCATGAAAAATATCGTGAATTTTCACTATATTAGGGTGACCGCATTGACCTAACCGTTCTGCTTCTCTTTTGAAGTCTTCCTTAAATCTCTCAAAAGTTGGTTCGCATTGTACTTTTTCATTGAGGGTTTTAATAACAACATCCCGCTTGATTTTTGTATCTCGTGCGAGGTAGGCAATACCAAAGCCTCCTTTTCCCAAGGTTTCTTTGATAATAAACCGACCATTTTCTAACTGATGACCCGATTGCCAGCCACTCATAATTCTCTCCTGGTTGTGGACCTGCTTCGCTAAGCCGGGGTGAATTTTCTCCTCTGGAATTGAGCGGTTCGTCGGCTGACTAGAATTTCCATTGTTGCGATCGCTAGGAGGTTCTTGCTGCATAACGTTTTTCTCAGTCTTGTCGAAGATGTTTAACTAGCAGATCCTCTAGTCGGCAATCATCAATAGCCTATATGCCGCAGGAGAGTTCCAATTTTCTTCTAAGATAAAGTATAAAAGTTAAGATTTGTTTAAGGTAAAAAATGAGCGCTATGCCAACAGCAGTTTGCAATTGAATTGACTACATGGTAAGGGCGGGGGAACCCATTGGTGTCAACTTAAGACGAAATCTGTTTCGCTGCACGGAATAGCCCTCACCCCTGTCCCCTCTCCCAAGTCTGGGAGAGGGGAGTCAGTCCTCTTATCACCCGAATCCCAATTTGGGATTCGGGGTTAGGGGATGAGGGCAACCTTTAAATGCTTGGCTTACTTAGCTTTTACGTTAAGTTGACACCAATGCGGGGAACCCCGCCCCTACGGTTGTGTTTTGATGGGGTTTTCCCTTCTTAGGGTGTAACCACTTGAGGCAAGATGGCTACGTTAAGAATCATAATATTATGTGTAAGTTTATTCGCATTGGTCACTTATGCCGAAAGCAACTTGGAATGGCGCAACTTTAGCCGAAAGCAATAACACTGTGGTTGTGGAAAACAACCATTACTTTCCTGCTGACTCGATTAACAAGCAGTACTTTAAAGACAGCGACACCCACACGTCTTGTCCTTGGAAAGGTCTTGCGAGTTACTACAATGTTGAAGTTGATGGACAAACTAACAAAGATGCTGCTTGGTATTATCCCAGCGCCAAGGAGAAGGCAAAGAATATTGAGGGTTATGTCGCCTTCTGGAAAGGCGTAAAGGTCGAAGCTTAATGTAGCCTCTGTAGAGACCGTACAGTAAGGTTTCTACAACCTGTGTGGAAAAAGGGGCAAGTGCATAAAGCCACATTGTAGGGGCGGGGTAACCCCGCCCTTACACCTAATTTTGTATTATTAAATAATCAAAAAATCGGCAAAATTTATAAGTTATGAGTTTTGAATTAATAGAGGAGTAACTCATAACTTTCAACATTAACCTATAGTGGCTCCTGCCATAGGAAAAATGATAGTTTCCAGTGTACGGAGTAATTCTTGTTCATTGTAAGGTTTGGAGAAGTAGGCTTGCGCACCCAATTGCATTGCTAGTTGGCGATGTTTATCGCTGCTGCGACTCGTCAGCATAGCAATTGGGATATTTTTAAAATCATTATTCGATTTTACCCGACCTAAAAAGCCATAACCATCAACGCGAGGCATTTCAATATCGCAAATCACTGCCTGAACGTTCAAGCCATTTTGAAGTTTTTCTAAAGCATCTTGACCATCTTTAGCTTGTTCTACTTGATACCCTCCTTTTTCCAGAGTCAGAGCTAAGAAGCGCCGGACATTAATTGAGTCATCTACAATTAAAATCGTGCCTTTTTGGTTTGTTAATGGTGCGACTAATTTGTCATCAGTCCGCCCGACAAATACTGTCTTTAACCTTGCTGATGGTAGTTGATTGGTTTTGGGTGTACGTTCATGAGTGGTAATCCAATGTAACAATTCGTTGGTATTAACCAGTGCCACAACCCGACCATCACCCAGAATTGTGCAGTTGCTGAAGCCTAGAGGCAGAGGTATATCGCCCTCAACACGACGCATAGCAACTTCCTGTTCACCCCAACAACGGTCTACGTGTACCGCCACTGATTGATTACCTTGATTAACTATCAATATACTGTTCGCATTAATTGCGGGGGGAGTTTCCAAGTTTGGGCTGTCGTAGCGGGGGCAATTAAACTCTAAGTAGCGACCAAGGTGAATTAACGGTAGCATGTTTCCCTGCAAATTCAGCACTTCGCCGCTAGGGGTAGAGAAAACCTGCTCATTTTGGAATAAAAAGATTTCCGAAACTACATCTGTAGGAAATGCCAATAGCATTCTGTTGCTTTCTACCAACAGAATGCGTGCCACTGAAAGTGTAAATGGCACTGACAGCGTAAAGGTAGTTCCAACGGATGGTACTGTGTCAACTTTGATATCTCCCCGGATCAGTTTCAGCTTGTTGCGCACCACATCCATACCCACACCGCGACCGGATAATGCCGTCACTTGCTCGGATGTACTAAACCCAGGCTCAAAAATCAGCGATAATAGTTCATCATCTGTAGCTTGCGCCAGCAAAGTTGGCTCCAAACCCATTGCTAAGGCACGATCGCGAATTGTCTCCAGCGAAATGCCGCGACCATCATCTCTGATGCTAATAAGCGTGCGATTTGCATGATGAGTAGCTTTAATTTCGATCAATCCTTGTTCTGGCTTCCGGCTGTTGCGGCGAGTGACAGGATCTTCAATGCCATGATCGAAAGCATTTCGTAACATGTGCATCAAAGGCTCATTCAACGCCTCTAAAATGCTACGCTCAATTAAGGTATTAGCGCCTTCAACTTTCAAATGCACATTTTTGCCATACTCCACACTCATGTCGCGCAAGGCTCTGGGAAAGCGATCGACGAGATCGGATAGTGGGCGCATTCGGACTTGAGTGAGCTTGCGTTGTAACTGCTTAGATGTTTTGTTTAGCTTCCTAGCAATGTTATCTGTATCGTCAATACTGAGTTGAATGTCTGTGGTAACTTCTTGTACCTGAACGATGGTTTCCATCACTTCCTGCGACAGCAGGTTTAATTCGTTATAGCTATCCATTTCTAAGGAATCAAACCCATTTTTGATGCCTTGTGTTTGGTAGCTATAGTCCGACTCGTTGTCTTCAACATTGTCAACGGCTGCAAACTCCAGTGATGGGATACCAGATCGACCTACGCCTTCAGTGGATATTCTGTCGTATGCTGTACGTAGTTGCTGGTTTTCTCGATCCAGAACTTGCACTCGTTGACCAAGATTGCGAACAAGTTTACGTAATCTTTCAAGTTGCAAGTTCAGCCCATTGCGCTGGATAATTAGTTCCCCAAATAAATCATTAATTTGTTCAAGTTGCTTGCTGGGAACTCGGACTGTATTTTCCTGATCGTTTTTACTGCCTGCAAAATTTTGTTCGGCTTTGTGTTCGACAAATTTGTAATCTTTTGCCGGAGTTTCCCGAGCAACTACTGAAATTTGCTCTTGCTCCTCGTCTTGATAAGTACTATCATCTGCAAACGCTGCTTCCAAAGCTTCAAAATCTGCGGCAATGATTTCTTCATCCAGCCAAGTTTCTTCAGTGGCATCTTCGCTTGTTGTTTCTGTAAAGTGTTCTTCGACTTCTTCTATTGTTAGCGGCTGTAGTTCTGTTTGGGCAGTTATGTCAGCTTCAAGTTCAATTGCTGTCGGTAAGCTATCTCGTTGATTTATGAGCACTAAAGCTTGCGATCGCCGCCATGCTGCCAATGCTTTCCGGGCAATTTCTTCTACACGCGAAGGATCGGCGGCTTCTAAGTAACTTGTAACCGACTCACAAAGCTGAGTAAATCGCAACATCTGCAGCATTTCACCCAAACCGCCCAACTCAGCTGCCATAATCGCAACTTCTTCTTTAAGACAAGGCTGTTCGCTATCTGCTAACACAGATTCTAGGCGTTGCAAACACCCTTCTACTTCTGTTTCAAAAAGCAAGGGTATAATATCTTGCCCATCTTCTGGTGATAGCATCGATGTGGCGTCTTCTGGGGTCGGCTCACCCAAACGCTGATGCAGTTCTTCAAAAACTGGGTAACAAAAGCTGGCTAACCACTGCTCGTCTATGGCATTGCCCTCTGTGAGCAATTCTACTATCTGACGCAGCCAATCTACCCCAGATAGCAGTAAACTGTGTAACTCAGTGTCAAGCACGAGGGTGTTTTTCCGAGTTTTTAAGACTTTAAAGGAATCTTCCAGTCGGTGAGCCAAATCCGAGAGAGTGCGAAATCCCATCATTCCCGCGCCACCTTTGATCGAATGGGCAGCTCGCAGTGCGGCATTGATTTTTTCCGGAGCGATGCGATTGCTGGCGTCGATTTCCAACAATACCCCTTCCACGGTATTCAGGTAATCAGTTGCTTCCTCCAGAAACTGCATCTGGATCTCAAATTCTTTGTCTGGTGACATAGTCGCTAAGGGCTAATGGCTAATGGCTAATGGCTAATGGCTAATGGCTAATAGTTAATGGCATTGAACCCAAAGGGTGACGCTCGTGCCGACGCCGGAGTACCGGCTAACGCAACGCTTACGCTAACGCTGCGCTATCGCCAGTTGCCTAGGTCGGGAAACCCTCATAGGCGCACTGGACTCACAATTAGCAATTAGCAATTAGCAATTAGCAAAGAGCGTTAATTCACTTTGAACGTACCAACAGTTTCTTGCAACTGTTGCGAAATCTCCAGAGTTTGTTGCAAAGATTCGGAAACTTGATGGGAAGAAGTACTAGTGCGTTGTGACACAACGGCGATTTCTTTCATCAAAGATCTGACTGTTTGCGATGTTTGCACCTGAGATGTGGTGGTGCTGGAAATCGACTGCACCAAGGAGTCAACTTGGCGAGAAACCTCCAATATCTGACTCAGACTGTGCTTAGCATCCTCTACGATCCGCGTACCTTCCACAACCTGCGTGGTTCCCAGTTCCATCGCCGCTACGACTTCGCTGGTTTCCCGTTGGATGTTCTCGACAATTTGCTCGATTTCTTTGGTCGCCGATGCACTCCGCGCTGCTAATTCCCCGACTTCTTCTGCTACTACGGCAAACCCTTGACCTTCTTCACCTGCACGTGCCGCTTCAATCCCAGCGTTAATCGCTAACAAGTTGGTTTGCATGGAAATTTGGTTAATCAATGCTACCACGCGGGAAATTTGTTGAGTTGATTCTCCTAGCCGTTTGACTTTCTTGGCAGTTTCGCCAACAGTTTCGCGCAGATGCAAAATGTTTTGTACTGTCAAATCCATCGCCTGTCCACTCTTTTTGGCAGTGCGAGAAGCAGTTTGGGCAACTGTGGCTGCTTGCTGGGCGCTAGATGCTACCGCTTGCATGGAATACGTCATCTCATCAACTGCATCTAGGGTGAGGTTGATTTCTGCCGATTGAGAGAGTGCTTCATCTGCTAGTTGGCGGATGGCTCCTTCGTTAGCGCCGATCGCTTGATTCACCTGAGTAGCCGTTTCTTTGACTTGAGTAACAAGATCTCGCAGATTTTCGACAATAGAGTTGAAAAAGTCAGCGACTGTGCCAATTTCTCCGGCAGTAACCTCAGCACGTACTGTCAAGTCGCCTTGGGCTGCACCTTCTACCTCGCTTAGCAATTCTAGGAGTTGCATTTGTATGACTTCTTTTTCAAGCCGTTCTTCGTCGCTTGATTTTTCCGCGACAGCCCTGGCGAGTTGTAACTCCTCGATTAGCTTTGATTGCTCTAAAGCATAGCCGATTTGATTTGCTAACTGTTTAAACAAATCAATTTCTGCTTGTTGCCAATTGCGGGGACTGTCACAATGATGAGCAATCATCAAGCCTACAAGTTGTTCTGAGGAAATAATCGGTGCAACCAAATTGGCTTTAACTGCAAATTTTGCCAACATTCTGATGTAACAATCTGCATTGCTGATATTTGGATCTTGATAAATGTTGTTGATTGCTCGCACTCGACCATCTTTGTAACTTTCTACATGGCGATCGCGAAAACAGGGATCGTCGATTTCCACTCCCAACATTTTTGGTAAGCCAGCGGTAACGGCTTCGGCGACGACTGCTCCATCCCAGGTACTTTGATTAAATTCATAAATGACAACCCGGTCTGTTTTGAGAGCTTGGCGAACTTCTTTAGTTGCTGTTTTATAAATATCTTCGGCTTTGAGGCTTCTGCGAGTACGTAGGGTAATTTCTGCAAGTGACTTGACTCTTTCCGCGTCCAATTCTTTTTCTTTTAACAGGGTCTGTAATTGTGCTGCCATCTGGTTAATGTTGGCACTCAAGACGCCTAACTCGTCTTCTGATTGCACTTGTAGACGGGTGTTAAGATCGCCTTGCCCAAGTCTTGCCACTGCTCTTGTCGCATTTACAATTGGTTTTGTGGCACGTTTAGCTAACCATGCGGCGATTAGAGCCACGATTAATGCTGTCAGTCCTGTTCCGATTGCTATTGTTAGTAGCAATTGTTTTTGAGGCTCAAATGCAGTTGCTGTATCTGTAGCCAGCAGTACTTGCCAATTTAAGTTTGGTAACCCTTCTAGTGGTCTGGATGCATAGCTCACCAAATCCTTTGTCTTGTCAAATTGGTTAACTGCGATCAAAGAACCTTCCTTTTTTGTCTTTTGCTGTTCATCCAAATCAGGAAAAGCTTCTGTAGGATTTATATCTATTTGTTTTTTAGCTGATGCTATGAAAAATTTCCCAGAGGCATCGCTTAAAAAGTATGAACGCCCTTTTTGTGCATAATTTTTCATCACATCTTCTAGATACTTTACGGGCATACGTGCTTGGACTATCGCAATGGTTGTACCCGTGTCAGCATCTTTAACAGGTGCAGCCGTGAAAAGACTCAGGGTTTTTGAGTTTTTCGGTACTTCTGCCTGACTACTGATGAAAGTCTGGTCGGTTTGCTGTACTCTTTTAAAGAAATAGCTATCCCTCTGGTTAGTCAGAGGATCGCCTTTTGATTGCACAATCACATCCCCGTTTAAACTCAACAAAGCAATGCTGTCATAAACTTTATAAGTGTCTATGAATTTGTCTAGGACTGCTTGTTTTTCCTTGGGAGTTGTATCTTCCCTGACTCGGGGATTTGTGTGAATTGGCAGACTAGCGATTATCTGAATATCGTTATACCGTTGCAGCATAAAACGGTTTACCTTGTCTGCTAAGCCCTGGGCTTCATCTGCTTGATTTTGGGAAATTTTATCGTTAATAGATTGGCTGGCAATGTGATAGGCGAGTGTGCCAATACCTAGTAACGGTAGAGTGCCGATGGCGATCGACAATATTGTCGCTTTGGCACTTAAGCTGAGCTTGTTAAAAATTGCCTCGGCTCGATTTTTGGGAGAATTAAAAGCAGTTTCAATATTAGATTGAGAATGTTTTACTTTGACGATTTTTTGAGATGAATTGAGTGAGGAATCATGAAGAGAATCACTACTCTTTGGTGTATCAGTTTTATTAAACATAAAGTAATTTTCTTGGTGTTTGTAAAAAGCAGTAAAAACCAATTTTTTAGTAGTACACCCTAATCACTACGGAGAATAGAAGATTGCACAATAGCTTGTGCATCTAATACCAGCAATATTTCTTTTTCTTGGATAACGCAGCCACGTAAATATGGAACTAAACTAGAGGCAATCTGGTCCATGGATTCGCGAATCTCATCTGGCATAAACTTAGCTGTACCTTTGATATCTTGCACAACTAAGCCCAACAGCAGTGATTCCACCCTGATCACTATCACGTTATACTGCCGGAGCCGATAATCTAAGTTTTCTAGATTCAGCATTCTGGGGAGATCGATAGCCCAAATTATGCGACTCCGCCAATTCATTAATCCCAGTATGCAAGTGGGCATACTGGGCATTGAGGTTACAGCCTCAAAAGGCACAATAATCGCTTCTTGCGTGTGCTTCATTGATAAAAGGGCAGAGGTGTGTCGATTAAGATCAAACTTGAGATAGCCGTCTCCCAAGTTCTTGTGGGTTTGCTTTGTGGAAGGTGTAATTTTTGAACTATTCATTTCAAAGGTTCAAATCGCTACTGATTTAATAGCACGCAGAAGCTGTTCGCGAGTGTAAGGCTTAGTTACATAAGCGTCAGCACCTTGTCTCATTGCCCACAAACGGTCAATTTCCTGATTTTTGGAACTGCAAATCACAATCGGCACTTTTTGAGTAGCTGGATTTCTTTTGAGAGAGCGACACAACTCAAACCCGCTCATTCCAGGCATAACCACATCAGTCACTATCACGTCTGGATTCTGCAACAAAGCTTTTTCTAAAGCTTCTTTTGCACCACTTGCTTTAATTACGTTGTAACCACTTTCTTTAAGATAATGGCTCATTAGTTCCAATTCACTGGGGGAATCTTCTACTATTAAAATTGTGCCAAGCAAAGTAAGACTCACTCCTTAATCTCTCCTAATTTACGATCGTTAACTTTACTAATTATTGATGCCAGTTGTACGCTAATTCAACACCACTTACTTGAATCGGAACCATAAGGCAGTGGCGAAATGCTCAGGTATGTACGCGCCTTATTTTCATGGGGTCAGCCGTCATTCGCCCTCTCCTCAACAGACGAAACCCCTCTTATTCAGAAATTAAGCAATATGTTTAAACACCATTTTTAATAAATCCGATTGTGTGAAAGGCTTAGTCAAATAGCCTGAGGATCTGACCATCTTTGCCTTTGCTCTGTCTATAAACCCTGTTCTGCCAGTTACCATAATGATCGGTATATTTTTAAAGGCTGAATGCCTTCGCAATAGGGAACACAGTTCATAGCCATCTAAAGAAGGCATCTCAACGTCTAGCAAAATTATGTCTGGCTTGCTGCGGAGAATTTGCATCAAAGCCTTGACTGGGTCGTTTATCATTACAACTGAAAAGGTTTTCTCATCCAAAAACTGGTTGATGGAATTTAAAACTGTTGGACTATCGTCAATACAAGCTACTGTATATGTATTTTTTTTTAGAGATTGCTGAAAAATTTTGTTATTATTATCAGAGTTATCAAAATCTGTTTGTCCGACTAATCTCCCTAAGTTTATTTGAGTCTGTGGTTGTTTGGTCGATATGGGTATAACTTGGTTCGTCTCCACTTTCGGCACTGATGGCTGAGATTGATGCCGATTTCGTAACTGCTGTTGACAGTGTTCGACTAATAATCGCAGATCTAAGTGGCAGAACTTTGGAAGTTGATCTAAAGGACTTACACTACTAAATTCATAGCTTCCTTCTTTGACAGTTAGAAATGAAGCTAACACAACTTTTGCCAAATCGTCGATCAGCACTACTGCTTGTTGTGGGTTAATATAGTCCCGATCAACTAGCCAGCAGATAGCTTGATAATCTGCCTGTGGTATCAATTGATTTTCACTGTTCGTTTCAAATATGCCTCGCACCTGCATAAGATTTGCAAGGTTGAGAGTAGAAAATTCCTGACTCAAGTGTTCTAAGTGACTATCAAGCCGATCAAACAGTCGATCCGAACAGGATGCATATATTAGTCTACCATTTTCTAGATATATTGACCAGGAAAATGACTCAATAAATACCCGTAAACAGCCTGTAGCACGCCGACTTGTTAGTTGTGCTAACAGAGATAGTGGATGCAGTTTCTGGGAAAACTTGTAGCTACCTATAGGAGTTGTGCTCATTTGGCTTTAATTTCGGCTAAATTCAACAGGTGTGAGTTAAATTTTTGGCAAGGCTTTAAAAACACAAAAGTCTAAATTCAGGCTTTGTGGCGAAGCTCGATGGTAGCACCCTTCTCTCTAAGATCGGAAAATCCCAGTCCCCGCGCGATAATTGCAGGTAATTTACTAACTTATACTGAGATTATCAGGCATTTTTCTCTAACAAGTAAAGAGAAGGTAAAGACTCAATCAAGTCATGACCTCAAAGTCAGCCTTCTGCTATGACCATAACCGCAATCATACCGTTTTTCTTCATCCGATAAAATTTATTTTCCTTAAGTATTATTACTTAAGAAGAGTTTGTTTATTAGCTTTTCGTAGCTATCAAGTAAGCTCCGCTCAAAAAACAGTGTTTTTACTTATATATAGTATTTCTCTCCTTGAAAAACACGTTTACCGGAAAAAGTGTGCTACTCTATTTTAGACTTACCGAAATAATTAATCTTTCAAATATGATATTCACGCAGTCAGTTAAAGTTATCAAGTTTAATTTTATACTAAACAAATTTTAACACCGTTAATATCAATCATCTAAAATCTCCGATAAGTTTGGAAACTCTGCGTCTTCTCCCAATTCCTCGCCGCTGCGCGAACAGACCTGAAAGGGAAAACGAACCTGCGACGCCACTTGACGCCAGATTCCTCCGGAGGAAAACCCGACTGCAGAACTGGCTCCTTTATACCGGGGAACCCTCTACAGATGTTTAATGCTTTGGTTCTAGAATCGCGGGACTGGCTTCGCATCCCGGAGCAATAATTGACATTATTATTATTTTACAGGCAAAAGAGCCTAGCAAAATTTTGTTCTGACACAATTTTGTGTCTTTTTAGACAGTATTGGGGAGGATCGCGCAAAGACGAGGCAGCATATGGGCACGAGTGTTAGCCCACTCTCACGGCGACGAGCGAGAGCTATCCCCTGACTTAAACGGACTGCTGTCCCAAAAACGGTGTAGAGACGCTTAATTAAGCGTCTCTACACTTGTGGGTGAGATTTAAAAAGTGCGGATGAAAGGACTTGAACCTTCACACCTTTCGGTACTAGAACCTAAATCTAGCGCGTCTGCCAATTCCGCCACATCCGCATTAGTTTTACATGTTATCACAACAATTTATCTGTGGCAATAGGTTTTAGTGGCTAATTGTTAGTTGTTAGTTGTTAGTTGTTAGGTGTTTAGTTGTTAGTACGGGCGAACGGCAGGAGTGCTTGTACAGTTGTTGTACTGACTACTAACGACTAACGACTAACCACTAAGGACTAACCACTAACAAGTCTTACTAAATCAATGCTACACGAGGCAAGCGGTGCTTGAATCCACAAAGAATTTCCCATGGAATGGTGTTTAACTGACTTGCCCAATCTACAGCCGAGATTTGCTCACCGCCCTCACGCCCGATTAAGGTAACCACTTCGCCTTCTTGTATATCTGGTATGGTACTCACATCTAGCATCATCTGGTCCATTGTAATTGCCCCGATTTGTGGTATTCGGTGACCGCGAATTAATACCTGCATTTTTTGGGAAAGATGGCGAGGGACTCCATCGGCGTAGCCAATTCCCACCACAGCAAGGCGGAGTTCGTGTTCTGCAGTGAACTGATGACCATAGCTAACGCCAGAACCTTTGGCAATACTTTTGACTTGTGTGACTCGCGCCTTCACTTGTAAAACGGGCTTGAGATCGATGCGTGAGTGCAAATGATTTGCTGGGTAGAGTCCGTAGATCGCTAAACCTACACGCACCATGTCGTAGTGCAATGCAATTTCTGTGAGGGTAGCGGCTGAGTTTGCCAAGTGCAGAAGTGGTGGTTCTATTCCCATTGCTTTGATTTGGGCGATCGCATCCTCAAACAATAGCTGTTGCTGTTGCATCACAGTTCTATCGAGATTTTCTGCCGTTGCTAGGTGAGAATAGATACTAGCAATATGAAGATTGGGTAACCGCTGCACCAACTGCACAAACTCAGCCGCTGACTGCCAAGATGGACCCAATCGGGACATTCCTGTATCAAATTTGATATGCACTGGTAGAGGGCAACTACAGTTAATGGCTTTTAAGGTTTCAGAAAATACCAAACCTTGCTTGGGGCTTGTCAGTGTCGGCTGAAGTTCCCAGTAAGCGATCGCTTGAATTTGCTCTATTGTATGGGTTGCGCCCAAAATCAAAATCGGAGCTTTGATTCCAGCTTCGCGCAATTGAATTCCCTCTGGAACCGTAGCAACTCCTAACCAACTTGCTCCCGACTCTAGCACTGTCTGAGCGACTGCGATCGCTCCATGTCCATAGGCATCAGCTTTTACTACTGCCATGAGCTGAGTTCGCGATGATAATAACCTGACAACCTGCTGCACATTGTACGACAACGCTGCTAAATCAATTTCCACCCAAGCACGTTGCGACAACCAAGTATAGGTGTTGTACTGCGGGGAATGGGGCATAGGGCATGGGGCATGGGGCATGGGGCATGGGGCATGGGGCATGGGGCATGCCCCATATCCTATAATTTATGCTCATACTCCTCGCCAAATATAATATGTGTTATTATATGTAAAATTAATACCTTCGAGCGTTAATCAATGGTGAAGGTTTTAGTTCTAAACGCCTCTTACGAACCACTCAATATCACGAGCTGGCGTCGAGCTGTGATTTTGTTGATTAAGGGTAAAGCCGAGCGGGTAGAATTCAACAGCAAGCAACTTTACGCTGACTTTCCGCTCCCAACCGTGATTCGGTTGCGCCATTATGTGCGCGTCCCCTATAAGGAAACTCCTCTTACTCGCCGAAATATATTGCACCGTGACGGTCATACATGTCAATACTGCGGTTACACCGGAGATGAATTGACGTTAGACCATGTCATACCGCGATCGCGTGGCGGTGGGGATACCTGGGAAAACATTGTAACAGCCTGCGTCCGCTGCAATGTTCACAAGGGCAGCCGTACACCTCACGAAGCACGGATGCCGTTACGGCATCCTCCCCGCAGACCTTATAGTAGCCTGTATTTTGAGGTAACCAAACACCTCAAAAGTGGAACTCACCAAGAATGGCAAAAATATGTTATCGGTCTTTGACTATTTCTGCTCAGATTAAAAAAACTAAGCAGTTGTAACCCTTAAGTACTATTGCTTAATCCTTTGCGGAATCAAGCTGAAGCTTAAGGCTGATCGGAGTAATTATATCCTATAAGCTGACGAAGCAGCCTGCATAACTTTATGCAAGCTCCTAATCGACCTTGCTAATATAGCATATGGTGACTCAGAAAAAAACAGCTTGGTTCTAAATTCCTCAAATTGATTGTAAAGCTAAATACAATCAGCGTCTTTCTTTAAAAGAAACTTATACAAACAATCCAGACAAAGAATAAACTGAGTGATATATCATAGCACTTTTGTATTTTCGCGCTCAAAATGTGTGGCGAAACAGATGAATTGCTGGCTGGTTAGTGGTTGGTAGGGGCGAACGACCCTTCACCCGGACATTGTTTAGTAGTTATATGGTTATTTCGACAACTAACAACTAACTACTAACAACTAACTACTAACAAAATTCTCACACTTAACAAAAACGTTTCCTATGCAATTTAATTCTTCTCTGACTCAGTATGAGAGCTTACCTTTGATACTAGACCCATCCCGAGATGAAGCTGAACAAGACAATGAACTTGTTGAACTTGCATCCAAGCAATCGATTGTGGGATTAACAAGTGAATATGGCAATTCTGCTAGTCAGCGAAGTCATTCGTTAGCACATCACAAGTCAGAAGAACTGCGTCACATGTTTGCTGCACACCGACATGAACGCCATCTGATAATTCTGCAAGATTTTCCTGACCCTGATGCCCTGTCGTGTGCTTGGACATACCAGTTAATCGCTCAGCAGTACGATATCAAATGTGAGATTATTTATGCCGGCACGTTGAGCCACCAAGAAAATATTGCCCTAGTCAAGCTGACTAATTTACCCGCCCAGCGCTGGACATTGCAAACTCTGAAAAGCAAGGACTTGTCATGTTACCAAGGCTTTGTATTAATTGATAACCAGGGAACGACTTCTGGGTTAGTGCCGATGGTGCAACAGGCAGGAATTCCACTACTGGTAGTCATCGACCATCACAATCTCCAATTCGATTTAAAGTCAGAGTTTGTTGATATACGTCCTGATGTACGAGCAACAGCAACAATCTTCACCCAATACCTACAGGTGGGGTTACTGAGTTTAGATAGCAGCATCAGTCAACATGTGAAATGCGCCACTGCCTTAATGCACGGTTTGCGGTCAGATACCAATAGGCTGATGCAAGCGCAGGAGGAAGATTTTATGGCAGCAGCGTATCTAAGTAAATTTTATGATGCTCAACTGTTAAATGCTGTACTACAAGCGAATCGTTCCAAGCGGGTTATGGATGTGATTGAGCGATCGCTGAAAAACCGCAGCGTGCAAAATAACTTTTCCATTGCTGGTGTCGGATACTTACGCTACGACGACCGCGATGCCATTCCCCAAGCTGCAGATTTTCTCGTAACAGAAGAAAACGTCCACACGGCGGTCGTTTACGGCATTGTTCACGATGAAGATGAAGAACTGGAAGTGGTCATTGGCTCCCTAAGAACCTCCAAACTCACACTTGACCCCGATGAGTTTATCAAAGAAGCCTTTGGGCAAGATAGCAGTGGGCGCTTTTTCGGTGGCGGACGCACAAGCGCTGGCGGGTTTGAAATTCCAATGGGTTTTTTATCTGGGGGTAACGAAAATTCTGCTTATGCGAAAATGAAATGGGAAGTTTTCGATGCTCAAATTAAGCAGAAGCTGCTGCGGTTGGTCAATCCTAGAGATAACCCGATACAGTCAGAATAGGGGAATGGGGAGTGGGGAGTGGGGAGTAGGGAGAGTAGGGAGAGTAGGGGGAGTAGGGGAAGATGAGGGAGAAAAGGTAAAAAGTAAAAATACTTCCCTCACTTCCCTCACTTCCCTCACTTCCCCCACTTTCCCCACTCCCCACTCCCCACTCCCTACTCCCTACTCCCAAAATGGAACTATATTTAATTCGACATGGCATTGCTGAACAGAGGCGATCTGATATTAAGGATGAGGAGCGATCGCTTACAAAAGAGGGGCGGCAGAAAACAGAGAAAGTCGCTCAGCAACTGAAAAAGCTGGGTTTGCACTTTGATTTGATTGCTACTAGTCCGTTGGTGCGTGCTCGCCAAACAGCAGAAATCTTGATAGCAGGTGGACTAAGTTCCCATCTAGAGGAATGTGCTGACCTTGATCCTAATGGTCAAATCCACAGTTGGCTTGTGGACTGGCTAGAGCCGAGGATATATTCACCCCAAACGCAACTAGCATTAGTTGGACATGAACCAAATCTGAGTTCCTGGGCAGAAATTCTTGTTTGGGGGCAAGCAACTGCAGGTCTAGTCTTGAAAAAAGCGGGTATGATTGGGGTAAAACTACCAGAAAAAGGTTCTCCCTTGGGTCGTAGTCAGATGTTCTGGTTGACACCACCCAAGTACTTGCTTTAACAGTTTTTCAACGTTTCCGAAGA
Organism: Stigonema sp.; assembly: GCA_965249805.1. GTDB lineage: Bacteria > Cyanobacteriota > Cyanobacteriia > Cyanobacteriales > Nostocaceae > Stigonema. The sequence continues at coordinate 2,366,782 of CBDFMX010000001.1, read as the reverse complement.
AACTTTCGTTACAACGGATACTGTTATGGTAAAAAGATTTTCTGGTAATTTAGTAGCGAGCGAATCTTTTACAAAACCGATGGTGTTGCCATAATGGAATGCGAATTCAAGCCTGGATTGGACGGCATTCCCGCCGCTCAATCCAGTATTAGCTATGTTGATGGGCAAAAGGGAATACTAGAATATCGTGGCATTCGGATTGAGGAACTAGCAGAAAAAAGTACGTTTTTGGAAACTGCTTATCTGTTGATTTGGGGTGAATTGCCGACGATGGAAGAACTGAAAGTATTTGAGGATGAAGTTTGCTCCCACAGACGGATTAAATATCGCATCCGCGACATGATGAAATGCTTTCCGGAAAGCGGTCACCCAATGGATGCTCTGCAAGCCTCAGCAGCCGCTTTAGGCTTATTTTACTCACGCCGTGACTTGCATAACCCGGTTTACATTCGGGATGCTGTGGTTCGCTTATTGGCAAATATTCCGACAATGGTGGCGGCGTTCCAGTTGATGCGAAAAGGCAACGATCCGGTGCGCCCTTGTGATGACCTAGACTACTCCGCCAACTTTCTGTATATGCTCTACGAGAAAGAACCAGATCCACTGATGGCGAGAATTTTTGATATCTGCTTGATACTTCAAGCCGAACATACGATGAATGCCTCCACCTTTAGTGCTAGGGTGACGGCTTCTACCCTAACCGATCCCTACGCCGTCGTTGCTAGCGCCGTGGGAACCTTGGGAGGACCGTTGCATGGTGGAGCCAATGAAGAAGTTATTCAGATGCTGGAAGAAATCGGCTCTGTAGAAAATGTGCGTCCCTACATCGAGGATCGTCTCGAACGTAAAGCAAAGTTTATGGGCTTTGGGCATCGCGTGTACAAGGTGAAAGACCCACGCGCCACCATTTTGCAACATTTGGTGGAACAACTGTTTGCAAAGTTTGGACATGACAAGTACTATGACATTGCCCTAGAAATGGAACGGGCGATCGAGGAAAAACTGGGTCACAAAGGAATTTATCCCAATGTTGACTTTTATTCGGGTTTAGTGTATAGGAAAATGGGAATTCCGATAGACTTGTTTACACCAATATTTGCGATCGCCCGTGTTGCAGGTTGGCTAGCACACTGGAAAGAACAACTGGAAGAAAACCGGATTTTCCGTCCTACCCAAGTTTACAACGGTCGGCACGACTTTCCTTATAAACCTATTGAGCAGCGTTAGGAGGAATGGGGAGTGGGGAATGGGGAATGGGGAGTGGGGGGAGTAGGGGAAGTGGGGGGAGTGGGGGGAGTAGGGGAAGTATTTTTACTTTTTACCCTTTCTCCTTCATCTCCCCCCACTCCCTCATCTCCCCCCACTCCCTACTCCCCACTCCCTACTCCCCACTCCCCACTCCCTACTCCCCACTCCCTACTCCCCACTCCCTACTCCCCACTCCCTACTCCCCACTCCCTACTCCCTACTCCCCACTCCCTACTCCCCACTCCCTCCGCACGTTTTATTCGGTAATTTTAATCAATACCATAAGTAGAAAATCTGACGAACGTTGAAATCAGCAAAAACCAACCAAGGATATACTAGGCATGGGATTGCAAAAAATCTTAAAATATTGCCGGATTTAGGCAAAGACATTGGTGGATGAATTTACAGTTATTAACAAAGTGGTTGGTTGTTGGTGAGCCAGCGCGCATGAGGGGGCTCACGCCCGCTCTCACGGCGACAGGCGTTCCCGAAGGGTTGTTAGTGGTTAGTGGTTAGTTGTCAAAAATTACCACTAACCACTAACTACTAACCACTAACCACTAACCAGCATCAATGACTTTCAGAGGGAGAACATGAATTCAGGAATTGATCTGCAAGGAACTTTTATTAAATCCCTTATGGATTTGGGACTGCCATCGGGCACAGCCAAAGCGATTTGGATGCCAGTGCCGATGATATTAATGATCATTGGTGCTACGGTAGGGGTGTTAGTCACCACTTGGCTGGAGCGGAAAATCTCGGCAGCCGCACAGCAGCGGATTGGTCCTGAATACATTGGTCCTGCGGGTTTGCTGGCACCAGTAGCGGATGGTCTTAAGCTGGTTTTTAAAGAAGATATAGTGCCAGCCAAGTCTGACTCCTTACTGTTTACCCTCGGTCCAATCATCGTTGTCATTCCCGTATTTCTGTCCTTTTTGATTGTGCCGTTTGGACAGCATCTGATCATTACAGATGTAAGTATGGGCGTCTTTTTGTGGATCGCCTTATCTAGCATTCAGCCAATTGGCTTATTGATGGCGGGCTACGCATCTAATAACAAATATTCCCTGTTGGGTGGTTTGCGTGCAGCGGCGCAGTCGATTAGCTATGAAATTCCTTTGGCACTTGCGGTGCTGGCGATCGTCTTAATGTCTAACAGCCTCAGCACCGTTGACATCGTCAATCAGCAATCCGGCTACGGTATCCTTGGCTGGAACGTTTGGCGTCAACCAGCTGGGTTCATCATCTTTTGGATAGCCGTTTTGGCAGAATGCGAACGATTACCGTTTGACTTACCCGAAGCTGAAGAAGAACTGGTGGCAGGTTATCAGACTGAGTATGCTGGGATGAAATTCGGTCTGTTCTACCTGGGTTCCTACGTTAACCTCGTGCTTTCTGCCCTACTAGTATCAGTTTTATACTTAGGTGGGTGGGATTTTCCGATCCCCATTAGCCTAATAGCTAGCTGGTTTGGAGTGAGTGAAGCTGATCCCGTGTTGCAGATTGTAGACGCTTCACTAGGAATCACCATGACCGTACTCAAAGCCTACTTCCTCATCTTTCTAGCAATCCTGTTACGTTGGACAGTACCCCGCGTTCGCATCGACCAATTGCTAGATTTAGGATGGAAGTTCTTGCTGCCAGTCGGTTTAGTAAACTTGCTACTTACCGCAGCCCTGAAACTAGCCTTTCCCGTCGCCTTCGGCGGCTAATAGCTAATGGCTAATGGCTAATGGCTAATGGTGAAACCAGGAAAGTGCAGCTTGTTTCCCGCGCCCTGGGATGGCGCTGCCGTAGGGCTAATAGTTTTTTAGCAATTAGCAATTAGGAATTAGCAATTAGCAATTACCTAAAAAGAGAGAAACACTATGCTAAAGTTCCTTAAGCAAGTTGGTGATTACGCCAAGGAAACGGTACAAGCTGGTCGTTACATTGGTCAGGGGCTAGCTGTCACCTTCGACCATATGCGGCGGCGTCCTGTTACCGTGCAATATCCTTACGAGAAACTGATTCTGGGTGAGCGGTTTCGGGGTAGGATTCACTTTGAGTTTGATAAGTGCATTTCTTGCGAAGTTTGTGTCCGGGTTTGTCCAATCAACCTACCTGTAGTGGATTGGGAATTTGACAAAGCTAGTAAAAAGAAAAAGCTCAATCACTACAGTATTGACTTTGGGGTTTGTATCTTCTGTGGTAATTGCGTGGAATATTGCCCAACAAACTGTCTATCAATGACAGAAGAGTACGAGCTTTCCACCTACGATCGCCATGAATTGAATTATGATAGCGTGGCGCTGGGTCGTCTGCCATACAAGGTAACAAATGACCCCATGGTTACGCCGTTGCGCGAACTAGTTTACCTACCCAAGGGCGTCATGGACCCCCACGACCTGCCTGCAGATGCACCTCGCGCTGGTGCACGCCCAGAAGACCTTGTACAGCAGGAAAAAGTTAGTGGTTAGTAGATAGTAGTTAGTCGATAGTAGGACAACTAACAACAGGAAAAAGTTAGTGGTTAGTAGTTAGTGGTTAGTGGTTAGTAGGACTTTTTGACAAATAACAACTAACAAATAACAATTAACAATTAACAATTAACAACTAACAACTAACAACTAACAATCAACAAAGGACAAAAAAAGTGAATTTAGCCCAAGGAGTACAGGTAGTTTCGTTTGGCATACTGGCTGTGATGATGATTGGGGCAGCACTAGGTGTGGTGCTGTTGGACAACATCGTTTACTCTGCTTTTCTGTTAGGAGGCGTGTTCGCCAGCATTGCTGGGTTATACCTCCTCCTGAATGCTGACTTTGTAGCAGCAGCGCAATTACTAATTTATGTTGGCGCAGTTAACGTGCTGATCTTGTTTGCCATTATGTTGGTTAACAAGCGCGAGAACTTTGTGCCGTTCCCCAGGGCTTGGTTGCGTAAAGCACTAACAGCTGTAGTTAGTTTGGGATTGTTTGCGCTTTTGAGTACGATGGTTGTGACAACGCCTTGGCCGCAGTCCAACGCTACCCCCATCAGCAACTCAATAGTTGTGATTGCTCAACATTTCTTCAGTGACTTTTTAGTGCCTTTTGAACTGGCTTCTATTTTGCTATTGATAGCAATGGTGGGCGCGATTATTTTAGCACGTCGCGAGTATTTGCCAGAACAAGCATTATCCCCAGACCAAAAACAACCTCTTTTGACGTTGCCAGAACGCCCCAGAGATCTAGTATCAGTAGGCGATGCTAGTCGCAATATTCAGTAATATTGTTAGTAGTTAGTAGTTAGTGGTTAGTGGTTAGTAGTTAGTGGTTAGTAGTTAGTAGTTAGTGGTTAGTGGTTAGTGGTTAGTAGTTAGTGGATAGTGGATAAGAGAATAACCAACAACCAACAACCAACAACTAACAACCAACAAGTAACAAACAACTAACAAACAACAACTAAAAACTAACAAACAACCAACAACCAACAACCAACAACTAACAACTAACAATTAACAACTAACAACTAACAACTAACAACCAACAACTAACAATCATGCAACTCCAGTACTTTCTATTATTAGCAGCAGCTTTGTTTTGCATTGGCATTTATGGCTTGATTACCAGCCGCAACGCCGTGAGGGTGCTGATGTCAATTGAGTTGCTGCTTAATGCCATTAATCTGAATTTAATGGCGTTTTCTAACTTCATGGACTCAACAGAAATTAAGGGTCAGGTTTTCACTGTATTTATCATCACCGTAGCAGCAGCTGAAGCGGCGGTAGGTTTGGCGATCGTGCTAGCAATCTATCGCAACCGTGATACTGTCGATATGGAGCAATTTAATCTCCTCAAATGGTAGTTGTGTGGAACTTAAGCATGTAATTATTGCTTATAAAGCACGAGATCCCCAAGCTAAACGCTGGGCAGAGATCTGTGCTAAGCAACTAGAACACCGCAATTGCCAAGTGTTGATTGGACCAAGTGGACCGAAGGATAACCCATATCCGGTGTTTTTGGCTTCGGCAACTCAACCAATTGATCTCGCTTTGGTACTTGGTGGTGACGGTACTGTTTTAACGAGTGCAAGACATTTAGCCCCAGCTGGTATCCCAATTCTGGGAGTGAATGTAGGAGGTCATCTGGGGTTTTTAACTGAGTCTGTGGAAGAGTTTGAGGATACAGAGCGAGTTTGGGATCGGCTGAATGAGGATCGCTATGCTATTCAACGGCGGATGATGTTGCAAGCCGCAGTGTTTGAGGGTCATGGCACAAATTTGGAACCAGTGAGCGATCGCTACCTCGCTTTGAATGAAATGTGTGTCAAACCCGCTTCTGCTGACCGCATGATCACCTCAATTTTAGAGATGGAAATAGACGGTGAGGTAGTCGATCAATACGTGGGAGACGGGTTGATTGTTTCCACCCCTACAGGTTCTACTGGTTACACCGTTTCTGCCAATGGTCCAATTATTCACGATGGGATGGAAGCGATTACGATCACTCCCATTTGTCCGATGAGTCTTTCCAGTCGCCCAATCGTTTTACCCCCAGGTTGCGTCGTCAGCATTTGGCCTTTGGGAGACTACGATTTGAGTACCAAGCTGTGGATGGACGGGGTGTTAGCAACTTCAATTTGGCCAGCACACCGTGTTGATCTGCGGATGGCAAACTGTTGGGCTAAGTTTATTATTTTGCGGGCAAACAATTCGTATTATAAGACCCTGCGAGAGAAGCTGCAGTGGGCAGGAACAAGGGTACACTACAGCAATAATCACACGAGTTGACAAAACAATTGTGATTTTATTGTGGGGTGGAAAGGATTGCCCACCCGAACTCAAGTCTGGGCGGGCAGGATGCCCACCCCACAAGATGTCTATTGAATGTGAATCAAAACCGCTATATTATGCGATCGCCCAACAACAGTCTCATGTTATAACCCAATACGGTTCAGTAGTTGTGTACCTACCCTCAACCTTTGTCTTGACGTTGCAATGCAACGTCAAGACACACCAGAAATTTCCACCCATCAGCCCTAACTGAACCGGATTGTGCTATTAACGCCAAATTTGCTTGAGAACAGCAATCAGTTTTTTCTGTCGTCGCTCAATGACTGTCGGTGTCCATTCATGTTCTTGCAGCACTTGAGTTGTCAGGGCAAAAGGTGAAACACCTGTGTTCGTGGTGAAATACTTCTCCTTTTTCTTCTGAAAGTCGTAGTTTTGCGCCTCACTATTTTTCCTACGCGACAGCAAAACTAAGTTTCCCAAACGATGCGCATATTTCTCGTGTTCTTGCTCGGTAAAATTTCTCGACCATACACTGTTAGAAGCTGGATTTTGCGGAAGGACATGCTCAACGGTAATGGTCGGGAATTGATAAGCAGCTTCGCCCTCTGAAAGCGCAGCATCTAAGCGAAGTAAAACAAAGAGCCGAATTCTTTGAATTAGATAAAGGTCATCATTGAGAACCTTAAGAATATTACGCCGTTCTTGATCTGTAAGCTGGAGAGGTGAATCATCTGTATACAGGTTAGCGCCACCCTCAATTGCACTCAGCAATTTACTGTAACGTTCAATGCGCTCATTGATATTAGCCCGTTGAATCATTAGCCCTGCTGTAAGGCGTTCTAAATCAGTAAAAAAACGCACCAGTTCATCAGGTTTGTTATGCTGTTGCGATCGATAAAGAATTGCTGGCGGTATCCAGTCAGAATTATCTACCTGCTTTAACCACTTAAATATTCCATTTACCTCCTCTGCTCTTGTAGCACTTTGATAGGCTAAGTTTTTGATGTCGTAAAAGGCATCGGCAAAAGGGACCAGGTCTTTTTCGATGAATTGCTGAGGATTATTAGTGGGGCAAATATTATTTTGGAACTCTTCAAGTATACTTTTACGGGGCTTCGCCTTTTGCTTAATCATTCGGATGTAAGCAAAGAGATCTTTAAAAACCTCGCGTCCGAGATTTACTTCAGTTCCTTCCCACTTAGCAGTGTATGCTTCCTGTTGATAATCAGGTAGTTTACCGATGATTTCAGCCTTTAAAATATCAGTTAGAGAAAGGTCTAGTCCCCGGTCATTAAGCACAGAAAAAATTCTATATGCAGATCCCAAATCTGGCGTAGAAACTACAACTAAGAAACATCGGTTAATGATAAACTGAGCAAGGCGTATTCGTTGAAATTCTGTGAATTCTTGCAAGCGTTGGAAGAACAGTAATGCATTTTCTTTGATATTTTTCTGACTATCTGGAAGCTTGGCAGAATTTAACTGCTGTAGCTTGTTGATACCTCCTTCATCATGAATGTAGTCTTTGAAAAACTGTGCATCTCGCTCACGCAATGTTAAACGGTAACGATTAGAAGTGCAAGAGAGCAAGCTGCCTTTTTGGTAAATAAAATTGCTCAATTCATTAGCATGTTCTATTGGTACTAATTCCCTTAAAGTAGCTAGCAGAATGGTAAGGGTAGTCAAGCGTTGCTGTCCATCTACAACTTGAGCATCTGGTTTATCAACATTTTCTTTTATTAGTACAATACTCCCTAAAAAGTAGGGGTTTAAGTCATCAATCTGCTCTTTACCATCTCCCAAGGATGTAATCAAGTCTTCCAGCAGTTCTCCTGCTTGCTCGGTAGTCCAAGCGTAGGGACGCTGGTAAAGTGGAATGGTAAAGACAAAATCATTGCTAAATACTTTTTCGATTGGATGTTCAGTAGCCTGAATTTTAATGCTGCTCATGAATAGCTCGTTTGTTCTATGGCTGGGAACAGTTTATCTAAGTTATTGTTCCCAGTACAACAGCCCTGAGTTCGCATGTTTGTTCTTTATTTTTTCAGGCTTTTTAATGGTTTGGTTGATTTTCCAAATTCTAGGATTGTGGAATAGTTCGCAATACGGTACGGGAACGCCATGTCCACCCCTAAAAGATCCCCCCAACCCCCCTTAAAAAGGGGGGCTAAATTCCCCTTTTTTAAGGGGGGCTAGTTCTGATCAAGTCTTATCCGAACCGTATTGGAATAGTTCGCATCTTATCTTTGGAGGTTCCGACTACATATCCGGGCAAACAGCATCTACCTCAACCTCAATCAACATCGCCGGATCGATCAGGGATTTCACTTCCACCATAGTTGTTGCAGGCGGATGTTCACCAAAGAATTCTTGATGCGCCCGTCCAAATTCCGCCCAACGACTAATATCTGTGACAAACATCCGAGTTCGCACCACACAGCTTGTATCAGCACCCAAATCTTGCAAAGCTTTTTGGATAATTTCAAAGCAGCGTTTTGCTTGTGCATAAGCATCACCTGGGGCAAAGACACCACCCCCTTCAGCAACTGGTGTAGTACCAGAAATATATATATGGTTTCCAATTCTCACGCCTCGACAGTAGCCAACCTGGGACTCCCAAGATGCACCAGAAAACGTCCTACGGACTTGCATAATAACTCAAGTTATACGTCCACTTAGGGAATTTTATCTGTTCTGAGCGTGAAAGCGATCGCCCTTGCCTGTCAGTTTAAAATTAGGAATGATGGACTAAAGCGAGGAAATCTGCCGCCCTGACGATGGCGATATTCTGAAATCCTCATGCATCAGATCATCTACAAATGCCTCTGTTTCCTCTTCACTCTTTCTGTCCCAATCCAATCCCCGTTCTGCACTAATGCGGCGCATCTCCTGCTCTTTGCGTGTTACCATCTTTTCCCACCAAGCATCCCGATCAGCCTTGATAGCATGCAATACGGCGTACTGATCCGGCGGCGGTAATTGCTTCACTAATTCAATGACCTGCTCAACTGTCAATTTCAAGTTCGCCATAGATATGACCTCAATACTACTCCAATCCCTGTGTTAGATTACAGAAGATTTTTCCCTTGTGTGTTAGCGCTCTTCGGACGCATGCCTCTTGCTGAATTGTGGTGCGTTACACTTCGTTAACGCACCCTACAAGATAGGTAATTCATAGAATCAGGGCATAAATTTAATTACAACAGTTTTCAATTCAATTGACCACATTGTAGGGGCGGGGTCCCCCCGCCCTGTCACCCCGCCCTATTATATTGTGGTCACCCGATAATGCTGCTGTAACCCAAAGCCTCACGGCTAACCACAGTCTACCGTAAGCGATCGCAACTGTTGGCTCAAGGATAAGTAGCGTAGCTCTAAGCTTCGCGGTATGCTGTTGTGTTAGCTGTTGATTCTTAAAATGAACAGTTTTTCCGGCAAATTTTACCTGTAATAGTCTTGTTCACAGAATTACATTCCATCTGACAAACTAAAACAGGTAGTGCGATCGCTTGACCAAATAATTACTAATTCGTAATTAAAAGGGTACAAGCCCCCACTAAATCAAAGATTTAGTGGTATACAATCATTGGCGAGTCAGAGCTAACACTGATTGCAATTCCAAATTACGAATTACGAATTACGAATTACGAATTATTTTGACAGGGTAATTTTCTACAACTTCTTGAACCACCTAGCTATGCGACATCTCAAACTTGCTCCAAATTGGTTGCGGTTGTTAATTATCGTCGTGTTGGTGGTGGGTGTATTTTTTCGCTTCCTTAACCTCGACGGCAAAGTTTACTGGCATGATGAAACCTATACCTCATTGCGAATTTCTGGTTACACAGATGCTGAAGTGACGCAGCAAATCTTCAATGGTCGTGTCATCACTAGGGAAGCTTTTGCCAAGTTCCAGCGTCCCAATCCGGAAAAAGGTTTAAGCGACACAATTAAATCTTTGGCAATCGAAGACCCGCAACATCCACCACTTTATTATGTAATAGCCAGAATTTGGGTGCAAATCTTTGGCAACTCGGTGACGGCGATCAGAAGTTTGTCGGCGTTGATCAGCTTGCTAGTTTTCCCCTGCGTTTATTGGCTATGCCGAGAATTATTTACGGTACCATTATCGTTACCATACCTGGCGATCGCACTCATAGCAATCTCTCCAATTCAGATGATCTACGCTCAAGAAGCACGAGAATATATGCTGTGGGTAGTCACAATATTACTATCCAGTGCCTCACTGCTGCGAGCCATGCGGTTGGAATCAACACGACAGCTAGAGTCGAAGCGCATCTTGACTTGGGGAATTTATACAGCAACTTTGGCACTCAGCCTCTATACATTCTTATTAAGTGGATTCGTGGCGGTCGCGCATGGAATTTATGTAACTGCAATCAAAAAACACCGCTGGACTAAGACAGTAAAAGCGTATTTCCTAGCATCGCTGGCGGCTTTTTTAGTTTTCACGCCTTGGATTGTAGTTGTGCTAGCTAACTTTGACCAAGTGCGTATCACAACAGGCTGGACAGCGATGAAAGTGCCCTTCGTGACTTTAATACAATCTTGGCTGATGCAAAACAGCCGGATTTTTTTTGATTTAGACTTTGGCTTTGAAAATGCTTTTAGCTATTTAATCACGCCAATTTTCTTAATCCTAGTAGGATATTCAATTTATTTTCTTTGTCGTACAACTCATCCACAAGTCTGGTTGTTTATCGTGACATTAATTGCCGTCCCAGCAGTTCCTCTCATGCTGCCAGATTTTATTTTTGGGGGTGTGCGATCGCTTTCCCCGCGATATTTAATGCCTTCTTATTTAGGGATTCAACTCGCTGTTGCTTACCTGTTAGCTTATCAACTATACAACGGAAGTTTGTTACGCCGCAAAATCTGGCAAACTATCACGGTACTAGTGATTATAGGTGGCGTGCTTTCTTGTGGAGTGAGTTCCCAGGCAGAAACTTGGTGGAGTAAAGTTGTTAGCTATGGGAATCCACAAGTTGCTAAAATCATTAATCAGGCAGAACGCCCACTTTTGATTAGTGATTCTTTTGGCATTAATTTTGGGAATGTTTTTTCTCTTAGCTATTTTGCGGAACCAAAAGTAAGGTTTCAGTTAGTCAAGGGCAACAATATTCCCAAAATTACTCAGGGTTTTACCAATGTGTTTTTACTAAATCCTTCAGCAAAATTGCGCAAGCAAATAGAAAAAAAGTACAAGTTTAAGGAAAATATTGTTTACAAGGATAACTATTACTCAGTATTTAAATTAACCAAATCTTAAACTTTAGAAACTGCTTTAGCTCTCAGATCAATTTGTCTATCAAATAAAAATCGCGGTTTCAGTAAAATTCTAAATATCAGCAACAGCGAATGCAATTCTCCTGGTGTTTTGTTGCGCTTCCACTGTCCAGGACGACAAAATAATATTTCCACCAAGTGACGGTTTTGACTCAAACTCACTGATTCAAACCTCACTCGGACTGTGGGAAATTCATCTTTAAATCCCATCCGAATAATATTTGCATCAAGCTGTAAATTTGACTCGGCAATTTCTAGTTTTACAGGCATATTTTCACATAAATCAATGGCAGGACTTTGAGTAAGAGCAACTTCAGCGCCTACTTCAGAAATCATTGTAGTCACTCCCCAAACACTCTGTTCACCAACACTTAACTGTACAACTCGCCGTAAATCAAACCATTCATGTAAATTTGGTTTGGGTACATCTAGCAAAATCAACAGGGCAACGCTAATTATCAGCAAATTATAAGCACTCCACAGCCCACCCAAGCTGATACCTTTAATTTGATGGACAATTGGCAGAACTGTGGTATTGCAAGCCCAACTGCCCAAGCATATTCCGGAAATTCGCCACAAACTATCAGCATTGGCAATCCACAAAATAATTAGGGGTAAGGCTAAGTTCCAGTTGAAAGTATAGCGATCGCTGACTTTTCCTTTGGGTGTGACTTTAAACCCTTTAGAGAAAGGGTTCAGCATGACCCGGATCGCAGTCAATGCTAAAGGAAAACACAGTAATATGGAATAAATCTCAGATAGTAAAGCCGAACGTGAGCGATAATTTAACCAAGCAAATACAGCTAACCCTACTAAGTAGCTAGGTAAGAAAAAATATAACCATTCTGCTGTTGTAACTCGGATTGGAATTACGCCTAAAAATGAATAAGCTAACGGCATTAAGAGAAAGTAAACGCGGGAAATGCTGCTAAACCAAATCAGGAATCCTTCTAAATGCGCTAACCTTTGAATCAAACTTAGTCCAGGAATAGTTAAAGGATTGGAATTAATGAAAAATGCCTGGAGTGTGCCTCTCGCCCATCGTAACCGTTGAGTTGCATAGGCAGCAATGTTTTCTGCTGCTAAACCAGCGCTTAATATTTCATTTAAATAAATCAAGCGGTAGCCGAGGGCAGATAAACGAATTCCCGTGAAGTAATCCTCACATAAAGAATCTGTGACAAAGCCTCCAGCAGCAGCTAATGCACTACGCTGAATCACAAAGGAAGTCCCACAACAAACTACACTGCCGGCTGCATCTTTAATCGGCTGAACTTGCCGGTAAAACACTTCTTCGTCTGCGGTGAGAATATTTTCTAAACCAAGATTACGAGCAATAGGGTCAGCGTTATAAAAGCTTTGGGGTGTCTGTACCAGTGCCACTTTTTTATCTTGAAAAAAGCCAACAGTACGAGTGAGAAAGTTTTTCGTGGGAACAAAATCGGCGTCGAAAACAACAATTAGTTCACCATTGGTTTTGGCGATCGCATGATTTAAATTTCCTGCCTTGGCATGGCGATTATCCGGTCGCGTTATATATTCACACCCCAAATATTCAGCTAATTCTTTTACTTCTAAACGTTGGGTTTCATCGAGAATATAAATTTTTTTATTAGCATAATCTAGAGCTTGACAACCGATAACTGTGCGACGCAGTATAAAAATAGGTTCATTATATGTTGGTATGAAAATATCAACCGCAGGGACGAAGCTGCCATCAATAACAGCTATTGAATTCCTATTCGCCTCGTGGCGACGGTCTTTGACGTTCAGCATTAAAAATAGCTGGATAGTGCCACCAAATAGTACTAAAATTTCTAGGGAGAACAACCCCAAGCTAAACACCCCATTCAGCGGATCTGCAACATTCAAGGTAGAAAGCGATCGCCACAGAATATACCGTAAATTTAAAATCATTAAAATTCCTACCACCAGCCGCCGCGACCAAGCACGAGGTTGAGGAGAAATTTTCATCACTAGCAACACAGTTAAAAACAATGCCAAAGTGGGTGCTAGCAAATATTTTTGACTCACCACTGGCACTTCTAGCCATATTGGTGGGTTTTCTTGCAACGCTTGAAGCTGTGCAAAAATTCTACTGATTTTGTCTTCACCGGCAAACCATTCTGTAACGATAATGCTAAAAAATCCGACTATGCCTAATAAAATCAGAGTTGCTGTGTGAAACTTGAAAAATTGCTTGATAAAACGAGTTCGAGAAGCTTGAAGGATAAAATTTAATGCTGACATTCTCCGCTTTTACACCTGATAAATATTTAAAAAAAGCTTATATATGATATGATATTGTAACTTGATTGTTGGAAAAATTTACAATTGATTTGCTGCTCAGAATGTAACACAACAATCACATGATGTCAAAGTCAGGTATTAATATTTAGTTTTTAATAATTTCATTAACAGAAAAAGCAAAAATCTTCAACAAATTCTCAGCTTAAATTAATTTTGTAACTAATACTATGTTGTAAATTCGCATTAGTTATAGGTTTCAGGCTTTTAAAGTCATGAAGTTTAAGTATGTACGCAATTCTAGGTATCACGGTCTTGTTAATAGCAGGCAGGCTATGCAAATCAGACAACAAATGTAACCACAGGTACGGAATTTACTGAGTTGACTGCATAGAATCTAAATCGTATATGGGTTTTTACTGAAATAGGCGATCGGATCAACTGCTGGAACAATCGGTGCATATCCATCCTACATATGGAGAGGCGTTGCCTAGTTTGGCGCGGTTGTTGATTTAAGTGCAAGTTGGTGGCAGCGGATGTTGTAGCGGATATAGCGGATAGTTTATCTCGTCGTCCCACAATCAAATTATCCGTGACATCTCGTACCTTCGCCGTTGCTAGTCTTTGCACGAAATTATTATCCTGAAGATCGTGTTCGTGGAAGTCCAACCGAGAGAAATTCAGAACTACGTAGCAGCAGACGGGACTTGCCCTTTTGAGGAATGCCTTGACTCTCTGCGAGATATAACAGCCAGGGCTAAAATTAGAAACAGGCTTAGGCGAGTTGAGTCATGTTCAGGAATTATTACTCTACCAAAAACAGCCTGAAGCAAGTCTAATTTAACAACTTTAGAAAGTTCACTTAATGGGGTTGGCACATAGTTCAACAATATCAATTCCTCGTTCTCCTCGTTCACATTTGCTGAGAAATGACTGAGTTGGCTTGAGCTTCTCGCCAACCTCTTCCTGAGTAAGACCTGCTGCAATACTGCTGTTGCCAAGGCAGTAAAGAAACAGAGCTTACATCTTGCACCACCACCAGAAACCGGGTTTCTTGCGAGTGATGATGAAAAACTGCATGAAGAGTTGGCGAACACTTACTTATTCAAGCAGACCTCTCGGATCAACTTGTTTGCATAAAAATCAGTAGTGTGTGGCGGTTCGCCTTCAAGTAAATTAAGCCATGATGCGTTTACAATGAACTTGTGGAAGCCAAACTAAGGGAGATTCGGCGTTACATTACAACTGATGGCAGAATTCCTTTTGCCAAGTGGCTAGATTCTTTGCGGGATAATAAAGCCATATCCAAAATCAATAGTAGAATTAAGCGAGTTGCTCTTGGTAATCTAGGAGACTATCGGTCTGTAGGAAAAGGAGTCTATGAACTTAGGATTGATTATGGTTCTGGCTACCGAGTCTACTTTGGACAAATAGGAACAACAATCGTGCTTCTACTTTGTGGTGGGGACAAAAGCACTCAAGCAGAAGATATTCTTAAGGCTAAAGAGTATTGGGAAGACTATGAAAAACGTGAAGATGCCTACCAGTGATAACTGGCTGAATGCACTCATTGAATCTCTCCAAAACCCTGAAAGGGCTGCTGGTTATATTGAGGCGGTGTTGTCAGAAAAAGAGCCAGAACCTGAACTGCTCCGATCAGCCTTGAAAGATGTTATTGATGCGCGTCGTCAGTCTGATAATCTCTCAGAAAAAACCAGACAGCACTATGAAAAACTCGACAAGATGCTGTCAGAAACTGGAGGGGCTGAGATTTACAGTCTAATTGAGTTCTTGGATGGACTGGGGTTCCGGATGGCGATCGCACTCAAAGATTAATTGATCGTGGGGTAGTGAGGGCGTGTTCAGATCTTGTTGATCTGTCAAGATGGTAATCACCTTTTGGCAGCTTCGTAGTTGAGTAGGGGGCATTGCCAGGGCAGTCAAAAATTCCATCTAAGTTAATTCGTGATTTTTAAAACCTATGCTAAGAAGCGTGCAGTTAATAAAATGGTTCTTGGACTTTTACGAGGTGTGTTTCCAATACGGTTCGGATAAGATAATTTACAAGAGCGATAACCTTTGTAGAGACGCGAAATTTCGCGTCTCTACACACTCAACCACTGCTTTGACCAGGCAAGATACTCCTCAGATTTCATTTGGTCGTTAACACCTTTACCGTAATCCTTACCAAGGTTGAAAGGGGGATCGGCAAATACAATATCTACACAGGCATCAGAAAGGGCATTTAAAAACTTGAGACAATCTCCCTGGTAGAGAATGCCGTAATCACTTTGATAAACCTCAATTAGTTCCTGATTAGTAGCAGTCAAAGGTGATATGAGGCGAACAGGTGGCATTGAGGTATTCTTTGGAAGGCTTGCACTGACCTAAATCTTAGAAATTCTATTGATGTCTGTCAACTGATATCTTGCACCATTCTCCTCTTTCGTATAGGCAGGGCTAAAGCCCACCAACGCAAAAATAGGCCCACCAGGTCAATGGTGGGCGATACCCTAACACCTTTGTGTTGCAACCTGACTTAACAATTGTTAAGATATATAAAGGTTCGTTCTTTGTCGGACGACCAACTCTGGAAGAATTACGACTTGATTGGCGCGAAATTATGGAAACCTTGTCCAATTACCGCTACGAGTCATATGACGGCGGTACACCCGTTTCTGTTTGACTTCGTCGCCAGCAAATCTGGTCTAAGTCCGCTTAATATTCAGCAGCAGACCTAAGTAATTATCTGGTACTTTGCAAACTACCAGAGAAATAATCCGGAATTGTACTAGTTGAGTCTGTATTTAGCTGTGTTACCAAAGAAGAGAGATGCATCCAACGGCATCTTTGCTGGAAAACCAAGGAACAAGTAAAAACTGCATAAGTCAATCAACCTGATCCTAAATAAATATAGGAAAGGGTTAAAATTCAACAAACAAACGCTAACTTTGAAATTCACAATCATCAGGTGACCAATCATGACAACCTTTACTCAAATCCTGCAACACAACGACCTACTCCTCCCAATCCGCCAACGGTTGGAATCGATAGAAATTCACAACGCCAAACTAGCTCATTTCTTGTGCAAACTCATCCCATCCCAATGTCCTTTTGAGCGCGACATCACAGTCTTTGGTCGCAAGCTATTTCACATTCCACCGATGTGTAAATTAAATCCTCTGTACGACGAAGTGGTTGGTCTGCGTTTCAAGGCTCTATGTTATCTTGCAGATGAATGCGGTGAAGACGTAACAGCCTATTGCTAACAGCAATAGGCTGTTACAGGTAATCGTGCGTCCGTAGTGCCTTCCGTAAAATTTGACTCAATCAACACACATGAACCTCAACAATACGTTTTATAATGGCGAGTCTTAGTCCGGTTCCAAAAGATTTTTTAGACTGACTCGGCTCTCGTTAGCTTGGATAAAATCTCTTCAGGAATCGGCTTGCTACCATTGTGAATGTTAATGTATACTTCATTGACATTAACTTTATTGTCAGCCCGTTACTTGATCTTATCTCCGAAGCGCGATCGCTTCACACGAATGTTGCAGAATATTTATAAATCTTAATTGTAAGTGATGTAGGTAAATCATGCGAAAACCCTTGCAGTATTGCTTAAACTTCTAGTACATCGGGCACGAAAATAAAGCAACCATTAAATGAATAGCCCGAAAAAATTATATTGTAAGGTTTTTTAATTTTCAATTTTTAATTTTTAATTTTTAATTTTTAATTCCGCTTTGCCATACTAGTTATCGCTACACTAAAAACGGTAAACAACCGAACTGAGTGCGATGACTTACCTAGAAACTGCGGCGCAATTTTACAGCGAAGTCGCCCAAACACCACAAGTAGGACTTTGTTGTGTGCAAAGTACACCCCTGCAACTACCAGGGCTAAAAATTACCTGTCAAATGCAGCAAATGAACTACGGCTGCGGTACCACCGTTCATCCCACTGAACTTGCAAACCAACCCACCGTACTGTATGTTGGTGTGGGTGGTGGCTTAGAAGCCCTGCAATTCGCTTATTTTTCCCGCCGTGCGGGTGCTGTCATTGCAGTTGATCCCGTTGCCCAAATGCGGGAAGCTGCTGCACGAAACCTCAAAATTGCCGCTCAAGAAAACCCTTGGTTTGATACCAGCTTTGTAGAAATTCGGGAAGGCGACGCCTTTAACTTACCCATTGCTGATGCTTCCGTGGATGTCGTGGCGCAGAATTGCCTCTTCAATATCTTTGAGCCTGACGATTTAACCCGCGCTTTACAAGAAGCATATCGGGTATTAAAACCAAGCGGACGACTACAGATGAGCGACCCAATTGCGACTCGTCCTATTCCACACCATCTGCAACAAGATGAGCAATTACGCGCTATGTGTTTATCGGGCGCACTCACCTATGAAGAGTATATTGAACTTATCATAGATGCTGGCTTTGGTCAAGTAGAGATTCGCGCTCGTCGCCCCTACCGTCTGCTTGATTCCCATACTTACAACTTGGAAGAACATCTACTTTTAGAAAGTCTAGATTCTGTGGCTTTCAAAGTTCCCATTCCTGAAGATGGTGCTTGTATATTCACTGGAAAAACAGCAATTTACGCTGGTTCAGAACCATTTTTCGACGATGGAGTCGGTCATATTCTTCAGCGAGGAATCCCTGCGGCAGTTTGCGATAAAACCGCTACAAAACTCGCGGCGATTATGCCAGAAAAAATAATTATCACTGATTCAACATGGCACTATAACGGTGGCGGATGTTGTTAATCTGTAGTAACGCACCATAGAAGGCGGTGCGTTACCAACGCACCCTACAGTTGATAATTTTAAGCATAAAAATAATGATTCAAACAGCGATCTCACCTTTCAACCAAAAGCTAAATTCACCTTTAATAAAAAATGGCATCAGTGTTTTACAAATTAATTTGGGTAAACGCTGTAACCTTGCCTGTCGTCACTGTCATGTAGAAGCAGGACCAAAACGAACAGAAGAACTTTCTCCAGAGATTTGCGCACAGTTAATTGAGTTAATCTATAGATTTACTCAAATTCAGATTGTCGATTTGACTGGTGGCGCACCAGAAATGAATTACGGATTTAAGCCACTGGTAGAAGCAGCAAGGGAAACTGGTAAACAAGTGATTGTCCGGTCTAATTTGACCATTTATTTTGCAGATGGGTTTGGTGACTTACCAGAATACTTTGCTAAACACAAAGCTCGTGTTGTTGCTTCTCTGCCCTGTTACCTAGCAGACAATGTTGATAAAATGCGCGGTGTTGGTGTCTTTGATGATTCAATCAAAGCGCTGCAATCACTGAATAAACTGGGTTACGGTAAAGAACCGGATTTAATTTTGGATTTAGTGTATAATCCGCAATTGCCTAACAGTGAAAAATTTTCTCTAGCACCGGAGCAGAGCCAGCTGGAACAAGATTACAAAATGTTCTTGCAAAAACATTTTGACATTGTGTTTAACAATCTATTCACTATCACCAACCTACCAGTTGGTAGAACTAAACTGCATTTAGAACGTCAGAAACTGTACACGCCCTATTTGCAGTTTTTAAAGTCGCATTTCAATCCAGGTACAGTTGAACAATTAATGTGTCGGGATGAGCTTTCAATTGATTATCTTGGTCATGTGTATGATTGCGACTTTAATCAGATGATGAATTTACCTGCGAAAACTCGTGATGGGGAGAACCTCACAGTAGCCAAGTTGCTAGAAGCTAGCAGTTTAGACTTGATTGGTGAGGTACAAACTGCTGCTTATTGCTATGGTTGCACTGCTGGCTGTGGTTCCAGTTGTGGTGGCGCTTTGGTGTGAAGTTGTATCGATGCACTTGTGTGACATTAGGGGAAAAAGCTAATTGCTAATTGCTAATTGCTAATTGTTGATTTCAATGAGCTATTACCAACCTAGGCGATAGTATAAGTATTCAAGCGGACACGATCTAATAATTAGATGGGTTTACGATCAAAATTTCGTTACCAAAACTGTAACGAGCTTGTTTATACTTGTGAGTTGCCTCTATCATAATATGTAGTTAAGCTCCTCACACCAAATTGAAAGCCGTGGAACTAGATGTTTCACGGCTTTTCTTATTTAGGTATTTATACTGAGGCGATCGCTCTTGAGGAAAGGTTGGGATTGGTGACATGAACCCTCATACAGCATTCAGTTGAATTGATCGCATTGTCAGGGCGCGGAAACCGCGCCCCTACGGTTATATTATGGTTTACGCAAATTAAATTCGCTCTGATTAAACATCCCCGCAAGGCTAAGTTAAATTTTCCAAAATAAAATTATTTAACCGTGTTTTTACTACTGCTTTACATGGCAATTAATTACGACAATATAAAGTATCCAGAATGTTATTGAATGCTATACATAAAATACCAGAATATTTGACAAATTTTCTATAAAAGTAAAGTTTATGAAAAATTCGCCCCAAGAGCAGGTAAGTCTGACTCAAGAAATTTTGTTGCACCGGATTGCAAATCGGATTCGGCAATCGTTGGAACTGCAAGAAATTTTGTTGGCGACGGTAGCAGAAGTCCGCTCGTTTCTGAACACAGATCGGGTGAAAATTTACCAGTTTCAGCCTGATGGTCATGGGTTAGTGATTGCGGAATCGATTCAGGAAGGTCGGTTACCTCCCCTGCTGGGGCTGAATTTTCCGGCAGATGATATTCCGCCCTACGCCCGTGAATTGTTTATCCGGGCACGTCAGCGAAGTATCGTCGATTTGACAACACACGAAATTGGCATCAGTCCTCTAGATTGCCCAGAAACAGGCGAACCGTTAGAAGAGCAAGATATTCGCTATCGTCCCGTTGATCCTTGCCATGTGGAATATTTGACGGCAATGGGCGTGAGGTCTTCGGTTGTGGTGCCAATCGTCTTAAAAAGCAAGGAAACCGGGAAAGATTCGTTACCTTCTGTGCGGCAACCATACCAAT
Organism: Stigonema sp.; assembly: GCA_965249805.1. Lineage (GTDB taxonomy): Bacteria > Cyanobacteriota > Cyanobacteriia > Cyanobacteriales > Nostocaceae > Stigonema. The sequence continues at coordinate 2,346,258 of CBDFMX010000001.1, read as the reverse complement.
TGTGGGGGTTGTTGGTGTCTCACCACTCAGAACCACGAGTAGTGACAGATCTGGAATTACAGTTTATTCAGTCGGTGGTCGATCAGGTGGCGATCGCCATTTCGCAATCGATCTTGCTGAACCAAGTGCGAGCGCAAGCCCGTCTTGATGCCATTATTAATCAAGTCACTCAGGAACTATATACCACGCCAACTGTCCAACTTCTAGCTGCCCTGAAAGAAACGGTAGCTGCCTTTGAAGGCTCTGGAGGACGACTATACTTACTGCCTGACGGCGAACAAAGCGCAGAAATCTACACTTGTGGGGTGCAGCCAAGTCTACTCGATCTTGGACTTGGTAGACCGATTGAGGAGCATCGGTTGTGGCAGAAATATCTCTATTCCGCCACGATCCCACCTGGTGAGAATTCGGAAAAGCCGCGAGCTAAATCATGGTCAGTGAATTGGATGAGATCTGTTTATGCTTTGACTCCTCCATCGGAAGAAGTCGGTTCGGAGTTGAATTTGTGGGCGATCGCGGATATTTACAAAGAACCCTTATTTCGTTCAATTGCTCCCAGCTTCCAAGCAACGCCAATTCGGGGTTTGTTGATTGTGCCACTGCTGTATGCTTCCACCGTCGTTGGCTGCTTAAGTATCTTCCGCGATGAGGTAAATATTGAAACTATCTGGGCAGGTTGTGTTGATACCGATTCTCGCCAGCTTATGCCGCGTCAGTCCTTTGACGCGTGGCGCGAACTGAGAACTGGGCAGGCACAACAGTGGGCAGAGTCGGAACTCAAGCTGGCGCAAGCACTGGGTGAGCGCTTTTCTACTGGTATAAAGCAGTGCCAACTATATCAACAGGTGCAAGCCCTGAATACAAACTTGGAGCAACAAGTGCGCGATCGCACCGCCGAATTGCAACAAACCAACATTGAGCTACAGCGCTCAATTGAACGGCAGCAAGCCCTGGCGCGGATCATTGCTGAAATACGACAGTCGCTGGACGTTGAAACCATTTTTCAAATCACGACTCAGGAAGTTTGTCAATTACTCAAGAGCGATCAAGTAGCAGTCTATCGCTTTAATGCTGACTGGGGAGGTGAATTTGTCAGTGATTATGAATCTGCAAATCCCCCATGGCACAGTAGTATTAAACTTGGAGTGGGCATGGTGTGGGACGATACCCACTTACAACAAACTCAAGGCGGGCGCTATCGCAATAATGAAACCTTCGTGGTCAATGATGTGTACGAAATGGGATTTACCCAGTGCCACCTTGAGATCCTCGAACAATTTCGTATCAAAGCCTTCATGATTACTCCGATTTTTGTGGGGCAGGAACTATGGGGCTTATTGGGCGCTTATCAAAACTCAAGTAGTCGGTATTGGGAAGCTTCGGAAGTGGAGTTTTTCATGCAAATTGCCACTCAGATTGGGGTGGCGTTGCAGCAAGCTGAGTATCTCGAACAAGTGCGATCTCAATCCGTACAATTAGCGCATGTGGCACAGCAACAGCAAACCTTAGCAAGTGTGATCACCAAACTTCGGGAATCACTGGACTTGAATGATATTTTTGAAACCACTACCCTTGAACTCCGGCGAGTGCTCAATGCCGATCGGGTTGTAGTCTTTCGCTTCTATTCTGAATCTAACTATGATGGCGGCGAAGTCGTTGCTGAAAATGTTGCGCCTAGTTTCCCATCCACCTTAGAGGCACTCGTGTACGATCGCTGCCTGGGTGAGCAGTATAGCCAAAAATTCAGCCAAGGTTATATCCATGCAGTCACTGATATTTATAACGCCGATTTAAACGATTGTTATGTGTCAATGCTGTCTCGCTTCCAAATTAGGGCGAACTTAGTGATTCCCATGATTAAGCAAGGAAAGTTATGGGGCTTACTGTGTATTCATCAATGCCAAAAACCCCGTGAGTGGCAAGAGTCGGAAATTGAATTTGCTACCCAAATTGCCTCTCAGTTAGGAGTTGCCCTACAACACGCGGTACTGCTCAAACACACACAGCAGCAAGCGACACAACTTTCCCAAGCACTCGACCATTTAAGGGAAACTCAAGCTCATCTGATTCAAAGTGAAAAGATGTCGAGTCTAGGACAACTAGTCGCAGGGGTGGCACATGAAATTAACAATCCGGTCAACTTCATCTACGGCAATCTCTCCCATATCGATCAGTACACGCAAGACTTGATAGACATACTCAATCTCTATCAACAGCACTATCCTGTACCCGCACAGGAAATTCAACAACGAGCAAAGGTGGCAGATTTAAAGTTCATCGCTGAGGATTTGCCGAAACTGTTTTCTTCACTGCAAGTAGGTGCTGAGCGCATTCGTGAAATTGTTCTTTCCCTGCGGAATTTCTCTCGTCTGGATCAAGCCGAGGTGAAATCGGTTGATATCCATGAGGGACTCGATAGCACTCTGTTGATCTTGCAGCATCGTCTGAAACCTAATTCATTGCATTCAGGCATTGAGGTTCACAAGCAGTATGGCGACCTGCCGCTGGTCGAGTGTTTTGCCGGACAACTCAATCAAGTGTTTATGAATCTGCTAGCAAATGCTGTTGATGCCCTAGAAGAATCTATTCGTCTGTCGTTGCTGGCTGGTGCGAAAAAACACCATCCGACGATCGCGATTCGGACGCAGATTGTAGGAGGCGATCGGGTGCAAATTTCGATCAAAGATAATGGAGTCGGCATGACTCCAGAGGTCCAAGCTAAGCTATTCGATCCCTTTTTTACAACAAAGTCTGTGGGTCAAGGTACAGGTTTAGGTCTGTCAATTAGTTACCAAATTGTCGAAAAGCACTGCGGCAAATTCCAGTGTTTGTCTCAGCCAGGAGAGGGGGCGGAATTTCTAATTAACATTCCTGTAAAACAATGTGGGGCAAAAGTAGCACGACACATCTGAACCCTCTGCTATGAGTAGCGATAAAGCAAATCAGAAAAACAACCTTGCGAATAACTTCAGACATTTTTCAACCCTCCTTGGTAATACAACAGAACAAAAAATGATCTTGCTGAAATAGTAAAAGAAGGTTGTTAAGTTAATGTCACTCGATTCGCTTAAGCAAGAAGCAACCAATCGTAACACTTCACCACAAAGATTACGAGAACTAGCTGCAATTAATGATGAGCTAACAAGATTAGTTCCTGCCAATCCTCTCGCCGATAGTAGTTTATTAGAAGAACTTGCCATAAAAGCCAGAACCAACAAAGATGTGAAAATACAAAGAGCGATCGCTCTTCATCCCAATACACCAACACAATGGTTAATCGGACTAGCATATCTGTTTCCTGAAGAATTCTTTAGCAATCCGGTTTATAATTTGTTAATTCTGGAAAATGTCAACTTCCTTGACCGTTTTGGGGATAAATTACTCTTGAAGCTTGTTTCTGCATCTAATGTACCAACATCTTTTCTAGAATTGGCTGCTGGCATTTGTGAGACTAATCTTAAGCGTATTCGCAATGAAAAATATTTTGGACACTTCTCTCTAGAGCAGCAATATAACATTAAGTATCTTCGGATGGATAGAGGGATAAGTAGATACTATTTTGAAAATTTTTGGAAATGGAGGGAAATTTTAATTGTTATAGCTAGTCATCAGAATACTTCTAGAAAAAAACTATTAGATTTATCTATATCTGGCGAGGATATTGTTGCAGAAGTTGCTCAGTTACGTCTTGATTTCCCCAATAATGACATTACTTTCTGGGAGCGGGTGGCGTTAAATCAAAAACCAAATATTATTCTTTTTATTCCGCGTAGACTGATGTTCAAACTGGCACAATTGCCAGAAATATCCACAAACTTTCTCAAAGCAGCATCCCAGCTTGAGACATTTCCAGGAATTCTCAATATTATTGCCAACCATCCAAAAACGCCCAAAACAGTACTCGATAATCTAGCAAAGAATAGCCTTCCTTTTATTGCGGAAGCAGCAAAACTACATATTAATTTTGCTGGAGAATTGTCAACTGGGTGGCGCGAACTAGCGTCAAGCAAAATTGGTAGATCACAACTGTCTATTTCAACTGATAATGAAGAAGCAATTGAACTGCGATTATGGTACGCAGGAGCAATTGATGAAAGCACTTTACCTTATTTAAATCTGAAATTAGTACAAGAATATCGTCGGCACAATATTACTCAAAACTCTTTAGATAAGTTAATTGACGATCGCAATCCAGAAGTTAGAGCAGCTGCTTTGGCGAATCCCAAACTAGATTCGATGCTTAGAGAACAATTAGCAAGCTTGGAAAATCCAAATTTATCTTCACTAGATTTACTAGAAATAGCAAGTAGCAAACATACTGCTGTCAGAGCTAAAGTTGTTCGACATCCTAATGTTGATGGTTCAATTCTGGCAAAACTAGCTGACGATAAATTAATTGTCAGATTAGCTGTAGCTAAACATCCGAAAACTCCAGCCGAGATTCTAACTAGATTTACTGAGCATCCAGATCGAAGATTACCTCTAGCAGTTGCTCAAAACCCTGGTGCGCCGAAAGATTTACTAATTCAGTTAGCTACTCAACCCGCAGTACGTGGGGGATTTCACTTTAATCCACTCAATTTAGCTGCTTTTAAAAGTTTACTGACTCAAGAACCAGAAGCTGCGATTCCTTTGTTGGATCGATGTCTAAAATTTCCCGATCGACCATCCTTTTCTCGCTTTTTGGTTCTCATGAATCCTCATATACCCAGTTCATTTCTGGCAAGATACTATAAATCTTGGTTTTGGGCAGAAAGATACGCGATCGCTCAAAACCCTAATACTGACCGCGACATTTGCCAACAACTAACGCAAGACCCCAATAGCATTGTTCGTGCTGCCGCACGGGATAACTTAAAGTAGTATTTGCTCTTTGATTCTCCCCTGGCTAAAGCCGAGGGGATTCATTAAACAGTCGTTCTGAGCAGAGGTCGCTGACTCGCAACGTGCCACACTCGTAGTTTAATTGGTGCACTCAAAGCACTCATACTCAAGGCATCTTTTGGGGGGAAGCTTCCCCCCAAAAATGCCGCACTCCACTAAGCTCTAAGCCCAGCTTTATGCATACTTTCCGTAACATATTTGCCGCTGCATTACAGTCCGCGTTTATGTATTTGTTCTTGTCACCACTGCGATACAATCCTCTCTTTACACGCTTTCCGGACGGTTTATAGCCTATGGGTTTCTCACCAATTTTCGGCAATTCATCGCCGTCTAAAAACGAGGCTTTGGATGTGTATGCCTCCTCTGTCTCTACGAAATTTATTCCGTACGAATTGCACAGTTGTGCTATCCGGTCTTTTAACCTAGCTGTTGGAATTTGGACAAAAGATTGATTGTTAACCTTGCTCATATTTGAGCGCTGTTTCTGTCCATCATTCCAGCCAAACACAACTGTTCCAATGTTATTTTCAATGCAATGGTTAATTACTAATTTGGCTGCTTTGTTAACTGCGTCCCGCACTTGTCGGTTTCGCTTTTCGGTGATGGCTGCTAACCTGTTACTCCAAAATCCTTCGGGCTTTCCTTCCTTGATAGTAGATATTTGTTTGTTGTACCAACGATTCAAAGACTTTAGGTGCAGCCCGTCAACAATGAAGGATGTACCAATATTTGAAACGCAAGTCAGCCAGTTATCTCGTCCATGATCGATGCCCAGAGCCTTTGACTTATCTAGGTTTAGCTTAACAGGTGGAACAGATTTGTAGGCGTATGCCGCCTTCAACCCGCTTTCATTCCCTGCCTAAAGTACGATGAGCCTTCCTGAGTCAGGCTCAACGAGCGGGATTTTCAGCGAGTGACCTTATAAAGAAGCAATCTGTTGAGCAAACCACATTGCTGCACTACCGTTAGTTCCCTGGCGAAGCTTCTCTAAAGTCTTCTCCAACAAAGCTATTGGCAAACCCTCAAGCGCTACTGAATATTCACATTGCTGATACTTTCCATTGTCCTGCAAGCCAAACGCCAACACTCTTGCGCTTTGGACATCAATAACCCAATATTCCGGAATTTGCAAAGCTGTATAAAGCTGCTTTTTCTCATCCAAATCAGTTGCTAAAGTAGTATCACCCACTTCACCCACCAAATCAGGAACTCGCCACTGGGTTAGATTTAGGTAACGCCGTTCGCCCTCTCGCCAAACTGGGTAATTTTTACCTAGGTATAGTACCAAATCTGGAGATGCAGCTTGCGTTTGTGGCTTTTCCATCAAGGAACCGCCCAGAGAATGGAAAGTTTGGTCTGGTTTTTGGCGACTAAACCAGATAAAAAATAGCATCGAGAACAGTTCATTAACTGCTGCGTGATTAATTCCTTCATTACCCATGTCAACAAAAAGATACCCTTGATTAAAAAATAGCCTCACTCTCTCGGGGGTGCGAAGATTAGCATAAGCTAAGTAATCGAACCATGTTGCAGGTATCCATTTTGGAATGGTTGTGGTGGAGAAGCTCAAAGGGGTAGAAGGAGTCATAGAACCACGCGATCGCTCCATGAGATATTGTACCTTTAGCCTAGCATTGCACAAAATAGTAAAGCTAATTCCATCTAGTAAAACCAGATCTGAGCGGTAGCCCAAATCCCTTTCCACATGAAAACGCAATCCTTCATTCCTCCAATAATTTCTTCATAAGTGCATAAATATCGCCTTTATCTCCTTCTTTCCGCAGTCCTACGCCCACCACTACAACCACTACTTTGTCAACTTCTATTTTATAAATAATGCGGTAGCGTTGACCTACAGCCCGGATACTGCGATATCCTTTAAGCTTGTCAACTAGAGGTTTGCCCTGCTTTTCTGGATCTGTCTTAAGCTGATCGATGCGATCGCTCAAAGCTTGCTGTTGACGCTTATCCTTAATCTCAGCTAGCATCTCCAATGCGCTATGTGTCAACTGAATTTCGTACTCTATGTTGGCAGCTTGCGGCGTATCAGAGTTCAAGTTTGGCTTTCACCTCCTCCCAACTGATAATTTCTCCTCGTTCTGCTTGGGCTATACTCTCCTGTAGCTGATTGGTAAACTCTCGATCTGAGAGAATTGCTAGTGTTTCCAAAAGAGATTCAAATTGCTCGAAGCTAAGCGCCGCCATCACGGGTTTACCATGCTTGGTAATGATTACTGGCTCATCCTTCAACTCATCCGGCAAATCTAACAGTTGTCGTCGAGCTTCCGTAATTGATAGGTACTTAGGCATATCAATAAGTGTACATTATAATGTACACTTATTGTATCACCCTAAGTGACTCATGAGCATAGCAGAAATAATCAAACAGTGCAGCATTGTAGCAAACATAGTCAGGGTAGGAGTGCGATCGCGCTTCTTATATAGAGGGGCTATATGGGGTAAGGACGTTCAGCAGGATTGCGATGCAGTCATTGTTTCCTATTGGTGGGATTGAAAAAGCGGTAAAGTAGCAAATGCAACCATTAAGCTTTAGTGTTGAGGAGAAAGTCGTGAAAGCAGTTTTAATGAGAGCATCTGGCAATCCCGAAGTTTTACAAGTGCAGGATGTGGCAAAACCCAGTTCTCCTAAAGAAACTGAACTTTTGATCAGCTTACGGGCAGCTGGCGTTAACCCCATTGACACAAAACTTCGTAAACGAGGTACTTTCTACCCCGATCGCATGCCTGCTATTTTAGGATGTGATGGTGCAGGTGTGGTCGAGGCAGTTGGCACTAAAGTTCAGCGTTTTTGCGTAGGAGATGAAGTATATTTTTGTCATGGCGGCTTGGGCGCAGATCAAGGCAACTATGCAGAATATACTGTTGTTGATGAGCGGTTTGTCGCCCGTAAACCTGCTTCGGTATCCTTTGCAGAAGCAGCAGCAGCACCTTTAGTGTTAATTACTGCGTGGGAAGCTTTATATGAACGGGGACGACTGGAACCGGGAGAACGAGTTTTCATTCATGCTGGTGCTGGTGGTGTCGGTCACGTCGCAATTCAATTGGCGAAACTCAAAGGTGCGAGTGTCTCCACTACGGTGAGTTCTCAAGAAAAAGCTGATTTCGTCAAATCACTAGGTGCTGACCATGTAATTTTTTACAAACAGACAGACTTCGTGCAAGCAGTGTTAGATTGGACTGAAGGCGAAGGTGTGGACTTGGCTTTTGACACTGTAGGTGGAGAGACTTTTCATCAAACTTTTCCCGCAGTACGAGTGTATGGTGACATAGTGACGATTTTGGAACCAGACACCAATACAGTTTGGAAAGCAGCAAGAGTGCGTAATCTCCGCATTAGCTTGGAATTAATGCTAACACCAATGTTGCAAGGAATGGTGTCAGTGCAACAACACCAGGCAGAAATTTTAGAACAATGTACTCAATGGATTGATGCGGGCAAGTTGAAAGTTCAGGTTAGTCATCAGTTTCCCCTAGAAGATGCAGCGAAAGCTCACCAGTTGCTGGAAACTGGATCTATAACGGGTAAAATTGTTTTGCTGATTGCACGTAATTCGTAATTAATTAATTGAGGGTAGATGGGAATAGACGAACTCGCGGGAGGGATGTAGGTGGAGAAGGCAATTTTCAAGGTGCAACAGGGACTTTAACGTTTTCGGAGAACGTGACTTTCAATCCGAATGCAACAACGGAACCTAGCACTACAGGTACAGCCGTCTTAAGTGGTTCCTTTACAGTTCCTCAAAGAGTTCCAGAAGCCGGAAATACTACAACATTGGTTGGTATAGGAATAATTGGTGCTAGTTTATTGTTGCGTCAACGCCGGAAAATAATTTGTAAGTAATTAGACATCTCCGAAAATTATTAAAGCCTATTAGTTATACTAAAAACGGCTGAAAGCTATACTTATTTAACATTCGCGCATCCGGTTCTTAAGCCTCTCCCCGATGCGGGGAGAGGTTTGGAGCTCAGTCCATATTAAGTGAAGTTTTGAACCGTTCGCAGTATATTAGCTTCTGTCCACCACTGCCAAACCCTAACCAAATTTATGGTAAGTAGTTGGACAGAATTCATTACACAGTGTCATTGCGAATGAAGCGAAGCGTAATGAAGCAATCGCAAGGCTTGGGATTGCTTCGCACAGCGAACAATGACTGTAATTACTTTTGTGTAGTTACTTAGCAATCCTATTTGAGTTGCGAACATAAACCATAGCTAAAAAAAATATTACTGGCACACAAAAGTGGGATAGGTAAGTTGCCCATCCCACCGAAGTTGCTCTAGAAGAGCGAATAAATTCTAGTTAGGGTTTAAGTTCCAGAACTCCAGGAATTTGTGTACTCAATTTGATCTGATGTCAGAGTATCGATCGCAATTCCCATTGCCTGCAACTTCAAACGCGCAATGTCTTGATCCACTTCAGTTGGAATTGAGTGGATACCGGGTTCCAGCTTACCTTTATTCTTCACAAGGTATTCGCAACCCAGAGCCTGATTGGCGAAGCTCATATCCATCACTGCACTGGGATGTCCTTCGGCTGCAGCCAGGTTAATCAAGCGTCCCTCTCCCAGAACGATCACCGATTTACCATTTTGCAGGCGATACTCTTGGGTAAAGTTACGTACTGTCTTCACGTCCTTAGCTTTAGCGCCCAAGGATTTCAGGTCAATTTCAATATCAAAGTGACCAGAGTTACAAACAATCGCGCCATCTTTCATCACATCGAAATGCTCAGCGCGAATCACGTGCTTATTACCAGTGACGGTAACAAACAGATCGCCCACACGAGCTGCTTCCGCCATTGGTAGTACTCGGAAACCATCCATCACCGCTTCAATTGCTTTGATAGGATCAATTTCGGTGACTACCACATTAGCACCAAGTCCCCGTGCCCGCATCGCTGTGCCTTTACCGCACCAGCCGTAACCAGCGACAACTAGGGTTTTACCCGCAAGTAAGATATTTGTAGCGCGGATAATGCCATCGAGGGTAGATTGCCCAGTGCCGTAGCGGTTATCAAAGAAGTGTTTGGTGTCGGCGTCGTTGACATTGATGGCAGGGAAGGTGAGGACGCCATCTTTGAGCATGCTTCTTAGCCGCACAATGCCCGTTGTGGTTTCTTCTGTGGTGCCGATCAGGTCAGCCAGTTGGTGTTGGCGTTGCTGAACCAGGGTAGCAACCACATCGCAGCCGTCGTCAATAATGATATTGGGACGGTGATCCAAGGCTATTTGCACGTGGCGGTTGTAAGTTTCGTTATCTTCACCTTTGATGGCAAAGACTGGTATGTCGTAATCGGCGACGAGACAGGCGGCTACGTCATCTTGCGTTGATAGGGGATTACTGGCAATCAGTAGGGAGTCTGCGCCACCAGCTTTGAGTGCAATTGCTAAGTTTGCTGTTTCTGTTGTGACATGGCAGCAAGCTATCAGGCGAATATTTGCAAAGGGCTTTTCCTGGGCAAAGCGATCGCGGATTTGCCGTAAAACCGGCATCTCACGTCCAGCCCATTCAATGCGCTGTCTTCCCAAGGCAGCTAGTGCGAGGTCTTTAACCTCGTGCTTTAATCGGGGAGAAGTTGCGGTCATTAAATAGTTCCTCAAAAAAGTAAAAAAGGTACGTAAATCTTTACGCACTCTACTACATTAGTCCACAAGCAGCAAACTGAAAAGAGTTTTGCTTATATTAAACACAAAATCGCTCGTAGGGGCGGGGTTCCCCCGCCCTGACAAAATCGGGGTCTCCCCGCCCTGACAAAAGTAGTAAAAAACATCTTACAATTGCCCTAATATTTCATCTATCAAAAGATAGACATATATATTTTTTTTTGCTAATTACCGGAAACTTTTATAAAAACTTTACTTTAGACAGGTACACTTACTCAAATTGTTTTTGGAATATAGCTTTAGGTTAGTAGATAACATATCGTTACACAGTAGGGTGTTTTCTTACATCTTGCAACACTGCCAGAAACCGGGTTTATTGCAAATATTTAAAGCTGAAACCCTTAACTTATCGTCTATAAACCCGGTTTCTCTTACCTTGTTGAGAATGGTGCAAGATATCAGTTTTGCTAAAGGAGGTGTTTTAGTGCGCTCTCAATTTTTGGCGATCGCCGGATCAATTGCTATATCAGTTTGGGTTGTGCCAAAAGCTGATGCCCAGATCCCCTTTTTACCTAACCTGCTACCTGCGACTAATTCGAGCCATGACTCAGAAAGTAAAGTTTCTGGCTGGGTTTATTTGGATGGTCGCCGTGTGTTTCAAATAGCCGGAACAAAAGCGAATCTGACAGAGCGTTTGGAAAATATTCAAGAAAAACTGCTGCAAATTAGCCAAGACTACTTTGCATCGCCCTCAAAAGAAGTCAAGGTGGAAAGCCGGACATTAAAAGGATTACCAGTCATTTATGTCAACGACCAGTACCTGATGACTATCAATTCCCAAGATGCCAAACTGCGACAAGTAGATGATCCGTCTAATGCGGCAAGTCAAATCGCCCAAATATTGCAGGAACGCTTAAAACGGGCGAAGCAGGAGCGACAGACTTCTAGTGTAGTCCGCCACGGTGCGATCGCTGCTGGAACTGGGCTGACCATGATTGTCATCAGTTGGGCGGTCTATGGGTGGCAGCGGCGCTCAACACGCAATTCAGTACAACCCCTGCACCCCATACCACTAGATACGCCGCTTACCACACAGCTGAAGCGACAGCAACATACAAATCTCAAAGAAGTCAAGCGGCGACTGTTTCAGCTAGCACAATTCTCGATTTGGGCAGGCGGAACATTATTGATCATGGGTCTGTTTCCTTACACGCGATCGCTACAGTTAGGAATTTTCCTCGGTTTGCAATTTCCTTTGCGAGTGGGTGCTGTGGCATTGGGAACTTATGTATCTATCCGTTTCAGCTATGCCCTCATTGACCGCTTCACCTCGGCTGTCGTTACCAGTGGTGCTTTATTGACTCCTGAAACCTCTCAACGTTTGCAACTGCGAATTTCTACGATTTCTTGGGCTACCAAAGGTATTATTACCATTGCCTGGGTAGTAGTTGGCTTTCTCCTAGCCCTGTGGTCCTTGGGTATAAATATCGTTCCTTTGCTCGCAGGTGCCAGTTTAGTTGGTGTTGCTGTGTCCCTCGCCTCCCAAAACCTGATCAAAGACGCGATTAACGGCTTTCTGATCATCCTAGAAGACCAGTACGCCTTGGGTGATGTGATTAACGTCGGAACCGTGGGAGGCTTGGTAGAAAATCTGAATTTGCGGATGACTCAGGTGCGGGATGCGGAAGGGCGCTTAATTACGATTCCTAACAGCGAAATAAAAATTGTTGCCAATCTTTCCAGCCGCTGGTCACGCGCCGACTTAAATATCCCGATTGGCTACCACACTGATGTTGACCAGGCTTTGAAGGTGATTGAAACCGTGGGCTTGTCTATGGATCGAGATCCACAATGGCAGGAAAAAATTGTGGAAACGCCGCAAGTTCTGGGAGTAGATAATTTTGATCAACGGGGTTTGATAATTCGTGTCTGGATTAAAACACAGCCCCTCAAACAATGGGATGTTGCACGGGAGTATCGCCGTCGCCTGAAAATCGCTCTCGACGAAGCGGGAATTTCTATTCCTTTGCCTCAACTAGCAATTGATCTCGATAATATTCAACTGCTGAAATCTCAGCTTGATGGTAAAAGGAATTAGTTGTTGGTTGTTAGTGGTTAGTGGTTAGTGGTTAGTGGTTAGTGGTTAGTGGTTAGTGGTTAGTTGTTAGTTGTTAGTTGTTAGTTGTTAGTGCTTAGTGGTTAGTGGTTAGTTGTTAGTTGTTAGCCTTCCCTATCGAAGGTGCAAGATCTCAGTTGGGGAATTGCTAATGGCTAATTGCTACTGCCAAACCAGTGTAAAATCCGACATTTCGCACTTCAATATGCAATCATTCCAGCGATGCTTGCTCAAAAGCAGTATTATTGGGCAACATTAGGCGGGTTTCCCGCCGTAGGCGACTGGCGTGGACAAACTCGACCAGGGAGAGGTGTTCACGAATCATTTAGGATTGCTATAGCGGTTCTGGTTTGAGTACAGTACACGAGGATCTCTCTCCTACAAGGAGAAAGGCTTACTCCCTCTCTATCGTCGTTAGCAACAGAATGCGATCGCCTACCCTCAACCCTCTGTTTTTAGGCTTATAATGCCTCAGCACGGGCAGAATAAATTGCGCGTACAGCAAGAATTTAAGAATTATGGTTTGGGATGTTAAGTAGGTAGGCACAAATAAAATGAAAATAGGGCGGGCAGGATGCCCACCCCACAATCTCAGTTGCTTTTGTTGTGGGGGAGTACCTTGTGGCAGGAAGCAGTTCTTATGAGTAAAACTCTCCAAAAAAACTGCGGTAGGGTTTCCCAAGCTACAGGCGGGCGCCCTTACATCTCGCCCGCCCGATCTTTAAGAACAAATATTTTAGAGATCTTTATGTCTGTGTCTCTAATTTCACACTTCTGTAGAGTTGAACCAGAGGTAAACCTCTTTTTGGGATACTACTGAAGAAAAGTTGCCTGAAGAAGTCCGACATATAGGAAAAAAATAAACTTAATACTCCAATTATTGTTGATATCAACACCAGCTTGAGGGGAATACCTATCAAGATGAAGACCAATGTTAAAAGTGCAAATATAAGAGTGGAAATATTACAAAATGTTCGCACTATTTCTAGAAAAATCACAGAGTTGCGACAACTAGGACAATGTTTTGTATGTCTGTGCCATCGGTCGTATAGTTGTTCATCATTCAATTCTTTTACATTTTCTTCTACACACCCTGACCATGAAGGACTACCTCCAGCAAATTCGTCTAGCCATTTTCTGAAAGTGATGATGCCCACGTCAGAGGGGGAAGGCATAAAGTATGCCCTTTGCCATTTTTTTTCTAATGATAACTGATTCACTTCTTGGGAGTGCATAGCCGATAAATCTTGGTCACTTAGCTTGTATGTGGATAAGTGCTGTAACCCAGTTCGCAAATCCTTTGGCAGAATCTCAAACAAAAAGTTTTTTTGAACCAAACTACCATCAGAAATAAACTTGCCTATGTACCTACAGTGACCTGGTCGCGTCGGAACAAAGTACAACTGAAATATGTTAGTTTTCCCATTGGGATAACGGTATATCGTAGTATTGCTGCTGGGTGGAGTAAATCTCCGCGTAGCCTCCATATCTTTGTTGAAGAGATTGTAGCCTGCATGCTTGAGGGTAAAACCCCCATTCGCAGACATTTCTCCCACAGCTTCAAAATTCTGCATAGGCACCGCTGTCTTAGGTGAAAAATAGCCTATTCCCTCATGAAGAAATTCCGCATGACAGGGATCGAAAGTACTTTCAACGGACACCGTGTAACCAACAGGGACTTCTGTCATATGCCAGTCTGTAGAAGATATGTCAAGTTCGCACTCAGGTATGGTAGCCGGATGCTTTAAGTTACAATCCTCAAAGGCTGTTGCACTATCATCTGGCCATACCCAAAGTAGTTCTTGGGTTACCTGTGTGGGATATGTGGTAACTCGAGATCTTAAACTGTCACAAGCAGTATCCTCCGCCTCGCTACCAGTCAGCATGGGAATTTGGGTGCATTTACCTTCGCCGTTAAAACACCATCCGTGATGTCTACACATCAGGTTTCCGTCTTCATTGATGCTTCCCATAGACAGCCGCGCCAGCTTATGAGGACAAACATCATCCATCACTATCCACTTTTGGTTTTCGTCTCTCCAAATCACCAGCTTTTTGCCCAGAAGTGTGACAGGAGTGGGACGAGAGGGATACAGGTAATTTAATGGACTAATTGGATACCACTGCTTAGTCCATGAAAGCTGAGTTTCCATCAGAACAACTCCGAACCTATTTATTCAACATTATCGTGCAAACAGCAAAGGGTGTTGGCGTTTATAGTACATTTGTACTATAATAGAGGAGTAGCGATCGCAAAGCCTGGTTAAATGCCAATACGGTTCAGTTAAGGCTTTGATCGGAACTAGAACACCGATTCAGTAATACTGGAAGAACCTCTCCCCCAACCCCTCCCCTACGAGGGGAGGGGAGAAAAACTCACCCGAACCTTGTAGGGAAGGGGGCTGGGGGGTTAGGTTTTTGATTACTGTGATGCTCTAGCCCCCCTTTTTAAGGGGGGTTGGGGGGATCTTCAAGAAGTTACGCTTCTAACTGAACCGTATTGGGTTAAGTGCATAACCTTTCTGTGACAGCCTTCTGGAGGATTGATTTAATATGATTAAGCACTACATTCTCAGCCTCAATCCAATTGCTAAGCACGAATGGGATCGGTGTATCTTACGTGACCCACTAACTGCTAAACGCCCAGACATTGCCAAAATAATTGCTGAAGCGGTTGGTGCTGATACAGGCAGTTATTTGGTAAGTGTGAATATTGAAGTTCAAGTGTTAGAACAAGCTGCAGTGCCTCACGCCGAACAGCTATCGCTGAATATTCCAGAGGTGACTAGAGAACCTCTACTGAGGGAAGCGGCTTAATTGTTGTTGATTGTTGATTGTTGATTGTTGATTGTTGATTGTTGATTGTTGATTGTTGATTGTAACAACTAACAATTAACAGCTAACAACTAACAACTAACAACTAACAACTAACAACTAACAACTAACAACTAACAACTAACAACTAACCTTTTTATCAATTGAGCAATTTGCTGATTAATATTGGTTACATCAAAACGCTGACTGGCGGTAGTACGTGCATTATTGGCTATTGCCGCAGTCTGTTCTTTTTCATTGAGACAGGTGATAATAACTTGTGCAAGTTCTTGGGGATTTCCTGGTGTAACGAGAAAACCATTTATACCTTTTTCTACTAATTCTATCGCACCGCCAGCTTTGGCTGCAACTACAGGGCGTCCACATAGCATAGCCTCGACAATCACTCTTCCAAAAGGTTCTGGGGAAGTGGAGGTATGTGCGACCAAGTCACACGCTGCCATTAACAAGGGAATATCTGAACGAAATCCTAAAAATTTCACGCGATTTTCTAGTCCCAGTGCTGTCACCTGTTGATGTAAACGTTCTGCATAATCTTGTTCACCAAACAGTGCATCACCAACTATAATTGCTGTCACATCAACAGGACATTGTGCCAGTGCTTCTATTAATATATGCTGCCCTTTCCAAGGTGCAAGACGACTGAAGTGTCCAACAACAAATCCATCTAGTCGCAGTTGCTGTCTAATTTGACTAATATCAGACTTGGGGCTTTGATAGATTTTAGGGTCAAAGCCGTTGTAAACGATTTCAGTAATTTCTGGGCGTCCTCCCGCTGCTACAAAAGCAGTTTTACTTGCTTGAGAATTGGCAATGACTAATGATGCAAAACGATTGGCTAAAGTGACAGCAATGCGACGGTTGGTTTGGCTAAAGTGTTCAGGAGAAAGAATATCATGCAGATGATAAACTAGAGGACGACGGCTGAAAACACTAGCTAATGCTCCGACTACCAATGCCTTTTGTGTGTTGGCGTAGATTAAATCGTAATTATGAGCGAGTTGCACAACTTTAGCAATCAAAGGCACAAGTTGACCTAGACTGCCTAATCCTTGTGCTAAGCTGCTTTCTTTACGAACTTGGATTTGACCAGTTGTCAGAACTGCAACTGGAATTTGATTTTGCTCTAGTAAATTTCTAAAAGAACCATCTGCAAATAAACCTACCAAACAATGATCTCGATAGGGTTTGGCGATATCTATTAAGCACAATTCCGCACCGCCTGGTTTACCGCTTTGGTCTAAAAAGAGAATTTTCATGTGAACTTGCTCAAGCTAAGAGAACTTTCCGCACATTCTGAGCTATTTTATACCAGTCAAAGTTATCAACGGCGTAGTGACGACAGGCTGATTGTGAAGGCTTAGACACGAGTCCTAAAAGCACTTGTTCTAATCTTTCAGCAATAGCTGAGGCTTCGACAGTATCAGTAATTAAATCTGGTGAGAATGGTTGTAAAATTTCTGGCATGCCACCAACAGGAGTACACAAGACGGGAGTACCACAGGCTAGGGATTCTACTATTGCTAAACCAAATCCTTCAAAAGACTGACTAGGCATAACAGTCAAGTCAGCGGCTTGGTAAGCTATAGGCAATTGGTCATCAGGTAGAAAGCCTAAGAATTTGACGTGGTCATTTAGTCCTAATTCTGTAGCCTGTTGTTGTAGTTCAGCTTGTATTGGTCCACGACCTGCGATCGCCAACCAAACATCAGGAATTCTCGGCTTAATTGTCGCGATCGCAGTCAACAATTTATCCACTCCCACTCGATGCACTAAGCGACGGGTTGTGAATAAAATCGGACGATCTAAGGACCAGCCTAGCTGTGTGCGAGCCTGTTGAGGTGATAAGTTTGCTTGAAATCGGTTAATATCAACTCCACCAGGGATCGCGTGAATTTTATCCCACGGAACTTGATATTGTTGGTGCAAGATTTTGCCAAATGCTTTACTGAGAACTATGAAGCGATCGCATCGGTTATAAGTTCTTTTTTCGATCAGCCAATGTTTTAGTAAAACACTTAATTTTCTCTCAGGTACCTCTTGCTCACTCTCTGATGCCCAAGGACCATGAAAGTTAAAGGTAACTGGTATTTCCTTTGGTAAAAGATCCAAGATCGGAAAGCTGTACAATGCAAAATGTAAATTAATTACATCTGGTTTTCCTACTCTTGTGTTCTTAAAGTTTTGGCGAATAGACCACAGCCTCTGCAAAATTGGACTATCTGCCCTCGCCAAGTTAGTCAGCTTGATCGGCAAGTTAGGTTCAGCTTCTGGTAAACCAACTCCACATAATTCCACTTGGTCTTGATTTGCTGCTAGTTTCTTTGTCAGTTCATAAATATACCGTTCCAGTCCTCCGGGATTTTTAGGAAACCACCCTACCCCTAAACAGAGAATAGATGCAGATGCTGAAACAGAGTTTTTTTTGCTACTTTCCACCTATTTTTCTCCTGAGATGCATTGGTTATCAGTCTGTTTGCTTCCACATCTAGCTCAACTCTTTGTATAAAAGCAAATTATTTTTAGATTTTTATGTATGCAAATTTACTTTTTTATCTAAAAACTAGCTTAACATTGTTAAAATTTAAAATGCTTCTTTATAAAAAATATTTTAAGTAATTTTAAAATATTTTTCTTTTTGATGAAGATTTTGTAAAAAGATTTTTGGATAATTTCAAAATTTGTATATTGGAGGCTGAAACTCTTGTAAAAAAATATTTTCTGATTTATAACTTATCTAGATGAAGTAGATTTGACTAAATTTTCTCAATCCTCTTAAGAATATAATCATAATATAATCTGTAAATTGGCAAAATATAGTGACGACTCCACATACTTCTGCTTGGCAGTAAGTGTGATCTTCTCTGAAAATAAGCTTTTAAAACCAGAAAAATACACTGTAAATGTTTAATCAATACATAAAGAAGTTATCGCCTACGGAAAATTTTCGACAGGGGCGGGGGAAATTTTTTAAGTTTGTACTGAGTTTGATTATTGGAGTCATTGCTTCTGTTGTGATTGCAACATACTTGAGTGTCAGGGTGACTCCTGCCGCAAACACCTACACAACATCTTGGATAGGTAATACATTTGGCGGTGGTAACAAATGGGTACAAATCCAAGTTAGTAGTATTTACGTTGCTCCTGATGGGACAGTTTATACGAATAGCCCGTGGGATGAAGGATCTCGGGAGGTGGGAATTTATAAAAACGGAGATATCATCGGCAAGGCTGATGACATACATGGATGGGGAAGGGGTGGCGGAGTTGCTGTCACAGCGGATCGTTCATACTTGTACGTAGCGATGCAACAGTCTCAAAGCGGGAAATCTGGGGAGGATTATCCGCCATCGGGGACAAATTGGCATTGCGTCAGACGCTACAACTTGTCTGGAAAGCCTGCACCGTTTTCTGGAGGACGTGGCTGGGATAAAAGTATGTTAATTGTCAGCACGAAAAAGCAAGTTACTGGATTAGCAACTCAGGAGGGTGAGTTATATGTCAGCGATCCAGGGACTAACCAGATTCGCGTCTACAATACAGCTACGATGCAGGAACTACGCAGTTTTTCTGTTGCCAGTCCAGAACAGATAACCGTAGATCGACAAGGGAATTTGTGGATTATTCAAAGCAAAAATGATAAAACTCCTGCCAGGATTGTGCATTATTCAAAACAAGGTAATCTTTTGCCTGAAGAGATTAATGATGTTGTGAAGCCAACGGCGATCGCAGTCGATAATCAAGGCAGACTTTTGATAGCAGAAAATGGACCGCGTCAGCAAGTGCTGATTTACGACATCACAAAAGCACCTGTGTTAGATAGTACTTTTGGCATCAAAGGCGGCATTTATGCAGGTATTCCCGGTGAAGTCAAAGATGAGAAATTGTACGGTCTCAGCGGAGTGGGTACAGATACAGCAGGCAATATATACATTGGTATTGATGGTTTCAACCGCTCAGGGGTAGATTTGAGGAAGTTTTCTCCATCGGGAACGCTACAGTGGCAGTTACTGGGTTTGGAATTTCTCGACAACGCTGATGTAGATCCGGCGACAGATGGTGTGCATGTCTATACAAGGCACGAACATTTTGTGATGGATTATACAAAGCCTGTTGGTAAGCAATGGATTTACAAGGGTTTGACTTTAAATCCTTTTAAATATCCTCAAGATCCACGCCTGCATACAATAGGTGATGCATCTTGGGTGCGCCGCATCAAAGGCAAGCCCTTTTTGTTTCTCACAGATATGTATGAAGACCAGCTGCAAATTTATCGTTTCCAAAAAGCTACAGATGGGGAAATTGCCATTCCTTCTGGAATGTTTGTTGGTAGCACTGTAGATGGGAAATCATTGCACTCAAAAGGAAATTGGCCACCAAATCAACCGCCGTCAGGAGAGTGGATCTGGCGCGATAGTAATGGTAATGGCGCTTTTGATAGTGGTGAATACGATCTCCGTAAAGATTATCCATACATAGGCGGATGGTGGGTAGATAGCAAAGGCGACGTATGGAAAAGTTTGCGAACTCAAGATGGTGTTAGCATTCGGCATTATCCTTTACAGGGGTTGGATGCCAAGGGTAATCCCATATATACCTATAAATCAATGGAAAAGCAAAACAATCCCAGCATGTTTACGGATTTGCGGCGGATTGAGTATTTCCCCGAAACAGACACGATGTTTTTGTCAGGCTTCACCAAAGATCACCCGGCAATTAATGGTGATTATGCGCACTTAGTTGGCTCCGAAATTGTACGTTATGATAATTGGAGTAAAGGCAACAGAACTCCTCGCTGGCAGATTGTTTTTCCTGTTGACAAGAGCGCACCTCCGGAAGTTCTGACTCCGCACGGCATCAGTGTGGCGGGAAATTATCTGTTTGCTATAACTGTGAAAAATGCGGAGGTGTACGTGTACAATGCGACGACAGGAGCACAAGTACAAAAGTTAAAACCCGGTCCAGAAGTTGCTCAAGAAAGTGGTTGGGTTGATATACCCTATGGCATTCGCGCTTTTCGCCGCTCAAATGGTGAATACCTAGTGTTTGTTGAGGAAGATCAGAAAGGAAAGGTGATTATGTATCAACTGGCAAAGCCCTGACGACTGGAAGTCGCGCGCCAGAAGCGATGAGGGAAAGCCGTCATTCGCGCTCTTCGTGGCTAAACAAACAAAGTCCTGACGACTGGAAGTCGCGGCTAAACAAACAAAGTCCGCCTACGCGGACTCACGGAAAATTTCTCATTTCTCGTTCCCATGCTCTGCATGGGAATGCACTCGGTGAGGCTCTGCCTCATTGCAAGCAAAGTATGGAGGCAGCAGCCCGCCATTTAGGCATTCCCAGCCTCTGGCTGGGAACGAGAACAAGGAAAGGCGATCGTGTATCAACTGGCAAAGTAACAGAGAAGGAAGCTCCCTTTTTAAGGGATACCCTCTGGGGTTGGGGGGCAATGGGGGGAGCTCAGAGAGTGACTGCACTAACCGACAAGTATTGCTGCCTAACTTACTACAAACGTGTATTTGAGCCAATTGGAAAGCATTATAATAGTATTTACCCGAAATTAACCAAAAATCATGCAATTTCGGAGTTTTATATAAATTATGAATACAAAACAAGTTCTCCAAAAAGTACAAAAATTAATTCCTCCTCTTTGGCTTTATCAGTTGCAAGATATCCACTCTAGTGTGTTATTTCGGTGGATTTTGCATCGTGGAAGTAAGCCCTTAGCATTTAGCCAGAAATCAGCAATGGTATTTTCTCCCCATCAAGATGATGAAACGTTTGGTTGTGGTGGGATGATTGCACTCAAACGTGAACAGGGGATACCAGTAGTGGTAGCTTTTCTGACGGATGGACAGGGGTCAGGTGGCTCAGATTTACAGATGAAAGATAAAATCGTCGAAATTCGCAAACTTGAAGCGCTACAAGCCTTAAAAATTTTGGGAGTGGAACCCGCAGAAATCCACTTTTTAGAAAAGCCAGATGGGACTTTGCAAGATTTACAACTAAAACAACGGCGGCAGATGATTGAGGAGTTAAGTGAATTGATCGGGTTTTACAAGCCAGAAGAAGTTTACGTTCCGCATCGAAAAGACTGCCACAAAGATCATGAGGCTACTTATGAATTAGTTAAGGAAGCGATCGCTCATCGAGGAATTGAAGTTGAACTACTACAGTATCCCATCTGGTTACTTTGGAGAGCGCCGTTGTTTATTATGCTCAAGTTACAGGATATAGCGACTGCTTATCGGCTCTCAATTGAACCGGTTCAAGATAAAAAAAATCGAGCCATAGCCGCTTACGGTTCTCAACTTGAGAGTCTACCCGGTGGCTTTGTGAAGCGGTTTTTGGGGTCTTATGAAATCTTTTTTAAAGTAGAAGAATATTAGTAAGTGGCACTTGTTTGGGATATCGAGTTAAGCAAGGCTAACATTTCTCTATAAGTTATAACGCTCATCAAAATTACTACAAGCAACTGCTGTGGAGAAAATTTAAATGCGTATACTACATGTAGTTAATCATGTACAAGAAATTGGGAATGGAATTGTTAATGTAGCAATAGATTTAGCCTGTTCGCAAGCAAAAAATAGTCATGATGTTGCTGTAGCGTCTGCAGGGGGAGAATATGAGACATTACTAGGACGTTATGGCGTCCAGCACTTTCAACTAGATCAGGCAAGGTCACCGTTGAATATTATCAAAGCTGCATGGGGTTATCGCGCGATCGTGGAAAAGTTTCAACCGGATGTCGTCCATGCACATATGATGACAGGAATCGTGCTAGCAGCACTGATGAGAACAGGCACAGAATATAGTTTGGTTTCTACCGTACATAATGAGTTTCAGCGTAGCGCGATCCTGATGGGATTGGCAGATCGGGTGATTGCAGTTAGTCATGCAGTCGCCGATTCGATGGCGCGTCGGGGTATAGCTAAGAACAAGTTGCGGGTAGTTTCCAACGGCACATTGGCAAGTCCCCGCCATCGTAGTATGAAAGACTACCAGCCGATGCCCCTACAGCGTCCGGCGATCGCTACTGTAGCAGGGATATATAAACGCAAAGGGATTGGCGAGTTAATCGATGCTTTTGTGGAAATTGCCGCTGATTTTCCGCAGGCACATCTATATATAGTTGGGGATGGTCCGGATCGCTTAATGTTTGAGCAAAAAGCACAAAATACAGCTTTTTGCGATCGGATTCATTTTGAAGGCTTCCAGCCAGAGCCGCAACGCTATATGCTAGCAACTGACATCTTTGTCCTAGCTTCATACTACGAATCTTTTGGTCTGGTGCTGACAGAAGCGCGGGAAGCAGGTTGCGCCATTGTTGCCAGCGATATCGACGGCATTCCTGAGACTTTGGATAATCGGCAAGCTGGTATTTTGGTGCCACCCAAAAACAGTCATGCCTTGGCAGCAGCTATGGTGCAATTACTTAGCAACCCGAACATTCTGCACAAGTGGAAATGCCTTGCCTCACGAAATATAGAACGGTTCAGTTCTACACGAGTAAATGAAGAAACACTGGCTGTTTACTGTGAATTGTTAACGAACTACAGTGTCATTAGGGTTTGCAGCAGTAGCTTGAATTCCTAGTATTTACAATATTAGATTTAGAGATTTTTGTTAGAAGCGACATTCCGCACCCAGAACTGTCACAATCGGTTATTACGGAAGTAAATTAATTACAATAGAATAAAATCATACATGCGTCGTCTCTATCTAGCTGTTAGAGGTAACACATTTGAAACGTTGTTTCAAGAGGAACAGGACTTACGCAAAAATTGCCAAAAAGCTTAATTTATCGAACCGCCAAGACACCAAGAGCGCCAAGAGTTCATAGAGTGTGCGTAAGTCCTAAGGAAGTTGGGCAACTGTTATTGGAAGAACCAGGATTTCGGATCATCGTTTCAGTTCATCTACAATTCATACCAATTTCATTAAATAATGTGACACAGTTCGTAAGGGTACGACATTGCCGTGTCCATACAAGCTATTCATTTGTAGCAATCATTTATGGAATTTTAATAAGATTTATTTATTGAAAAAATATTTATTTAACTATCCAAAAAAATAGATAAGTAGGTAAATATAATTAATTACACAATGTCCGCCGCGCTCTTGAGTGCGAAGCTCTTGGGAAGCAATCGCAAAGGCTGGGATTCCTACTCTTCGCTCGCTTCGGACTGTAAATATTTTTGTTGATCTACTTACACATTGGAGTTATGCTATAATCAGTAATAGGATAGTATTTTATTTATAAAAGCTGTCCGGAATTGCCTCTATTTATCCAGTTCTATTAGTTAGAATATTAATGAAAAAGAGCCGAGTTTGATGCGTGTATTACATATTTTAAACCACGTCCAAGAAATCGGTAATGGCATTGTCAATGTAGCTGTAGATTTAGCATGTCTGCAAGCTAAAAATGGTCATACTGTGGGAGTAGCCTCAGCAGGTGGAGAATATGAGGCATTACTTGCACGTTATGATGTTAAGCACTTCAAATTGGATCAAGCTAGGAAACCGATCAATTTAATTAATGCGGCTTGGCGTTATCGGGCAATTGTTAAAGAGTTTCAGCCCGATATTGTCCATGCCCATATGATGACTGGAGTTGTGTTAGCAAGGGTACTGAGAGCTTCATTTGAATATGCTTTAGTATCCACAGTACACAACGAATTCCAGCGAAGTGCGGTGCTTATGGGTCTAGCCGATCGCGTCATTGCAGTCAGCCATGCAGTTGCTGAGTCAATGGCACAGCGTGGGATACCGCAAAAGAAGTTGAGGGTGGTATCCAACGGTACACTAGGTAGCGTCCGCATGGGAAATATTAAAGAGTACTTACCCGTAGAACTGCAACGACCAGCGATCGCTACTGTAGCAGGGATGTATGAACGCAAGGGGATTGGCGAGTTAATCGATGGTTTTGCCGAAATTGCTGATGATTTTCCGCAGGCACATCTTTATTTAGTAGGAAACGGTCCAGAGCAAGAAATTTTTAAGGCGCAGGCGCAAACTACACCTTTTGCTGACCGGATTCATTTTGAAGGCTTCCAGCCCGTGCCGCAACGCTATCTGTTATCAACTGATATCTTCGTTCTGGCTTCACACCGCGATCCCTCCCCCCTTGTGATCCCAGAAGCCCGTGAAGTTGGCTGTGCCATTATCGCCACGAACGTAGATGGCATACCCGAAGCATTAGATCATGGACAAGCTGGCATTTTGGTTGCGCCATTAGACAGTCATGCTTTGGCGGCAGCGATCGGGCAATTGCTGAGTAGCCCGGAAGTGCTGACTAGATGGAAAGAACAAGCACAAAAAAACCTAGAGCGACTGAGTGTGATGCGGGTTAACGAAGAAACACAGGCAGTGTATAGTGAATTAACAACGAGGCATAACGCACCAACGTACTTTCCCGAACATCAGGTTTAACGGGAGTTGGTAGTTCGTTGATGTTGGTAGTACTTATGTGCTGCCATGACAAGCGCTAAAAAGCCCCACAAAAACAGACCAGAAGATCCGATCATCGAGCTGCCTGCAGGTAGAGCCGACATACTACCAAGAGCGATCGCACGACATGCAGCCATAAAAGGATCAAAGCGGAACTCAGTATATTGAAACCCGATAAACAAAAGCATCATCATTGCACCCAAGTAAGGAATAGCTCCAACCCAACCTAAGGTGAAAAAGGTTTCTAGAATACCGCTGTCAATCACAATTGGTCTGAGTATACCATCCTGATCGACAATGAATGTATTTCCGATTCCGTTCCCAAGAACGTTTGTTAGGGCGTTATTAAGTCCGTCTTCATAGATTTTTTTGCGGACATTCGCGCTGTCATCCTTATCAAGAGTGCTTAAAGATTCCAGACGAGAATTGATCGATTTAGCGAATGGGTCCATCGTAGTCAATGGGACGACACAAATTGCCATTACCAAAATGGTTATGACTAGGCGCATTTGCAGGCGTGCCTTAATTGAAGTGAGCATGGTGATCAGTCCCAAAAACCAGCCTCCCCACACAGTACGTACCATCGTTAGTAAGAAAGCCAGGTATCCCACTCCAGCAGCAGCAATAGTTAGCGGTCCAGAACTGGTCAATAATAACAGCAAACCTGCCATCATCATCGAGGCAAAGGGACCAGGGGATGGCATCGTACTCCAAACCCTGATCTTTAGAGGTGCAGGATCTCCAAAGCTGGTTAATTTTGTACTCAACAGCCAAGCTCGGTCCCACTCTGGGGCAATTAAGAATTGCACAATTCCATAGGTTCCTGTGATTAATACGCCCCAGAGGAATGTACTCTTAATAATTTGGCGATACTGAGGATAATAGCGCCAGTTGATAAATAAGTAGAAACTGAAGACGATCGGGATTATCCAATCCAGAACCGCTCGACCTGCAGTCACCGGCGTGGTTTTGATCAATCCCACAAAAAAGGCATAAACCACACTGATAAAAGCTAAGATAAAAGGTAAGCCACCTTGGCGATAAGACTTGGGAAAGTCTTTGAAGCAGGTATGCAAGGTGACGAGAGTTACCAAATATTGTGATATTAGCAACAAACGAGATTGATCAAAGCTACTGCGATAATCAATTAAGCGAGAAACCAACGGCGTGATAAACCACATCCACCAAGTGAAACCGACGTAGAGGGGGGGATATCGCAAATACAGGAAAACCGCCACAGCGAAAGATATCACTATGTACCCTGGGCGCATGATACTGGCAGCACCTGCGGCAGTGGTCACTACTGTAAAAAGTACCAGCGCTCCGATTGCTATCCAAGCCAGCAGTTCTGGCGGTTGCTGAGGAACCCTGCTTACAGAGGAAGACGTTGAAATTCCCGAACGATCGATCACTTAGCATCTCCAAGGTAAATTGAACTTGATTAGCGAAACTATTGGTTACAATACTGCTCTGGTTAAGGTTGTTGTAGAGACGCGAAATTTCGCGTCTCTACAGGGTTTATCGGTAAATAAATCAGTTGATCCAAGCAGTATTGCCATTGGTTAGCGATCGCCTTCCAGCTTGGCTGAGTGTCGGCACTCCTGCCAAGTCTGCCAACCTTGCAAGCGTCCACGGAGAGATGCAACCCACTTTTTAAAAGCTAAGTCTCCTTCTTGAGGCAAAAATCGCAACCACTGTACCAAACCCAAAGCATCTTGTGTTCCCACCAGTATAGCCCACACAAAAAATACCGCACGTCGTATAGGCGGTAAGTGTTCGAGCAGAACTAGGGTTTCATTGTGTACTGAATTTAGCACAGCAATTTCATTCAACCTGTCTCGCTTGTCCTCGTCAAATCGGATTGCTGGATAGTGATCCACAGCCAGCGCCGGATCGTAGACAATCTTCCAACCAGATCGCCTCAACGCCAAGCATAACGACATCTCGAAGTGAACCTGCGCTCCTGTACCTCGCATGCGTTCATCAAAGCGAATTCCCGCGATCGCACTGCGTCGGAAACTCATATTCACCCCTTTGAGTACATCTACCTCACGAGCTGCACCTACACCGATGTGGTGGTTTCCAATCACACGCCCAAACCACTGAACTTGACCGACTATTTCGCTGTTACCATCATCCAGCAACTTGTTTTCCCAATACACCCAGTCTCGTCCACCCACACCGCCTATGCGCTCATCTGACAGATAATAACTCTCAATACGTTCTAGCCAATCATGATGAGGTGCGGCATCATCATCAGTAACCGTAACAATATCCCCAAGAGCGACATCAAGAGCTGCATTGAGGGCGGCAACCACCCCAGGAACCTTCACTGTCACAGTCCGCAATTGCAAGAGATGAAAGTTGAACTCTTTAAGTAATGTCCAAGTGTCGCTGTCGCTGTCACGTACTACCACCAGCACTTCATCCGCAGGACGAGTTTGCCGATGAAGTGCTTCTAGACAGCGAGTTAAGTCTTTTGGGCGACGGTAGGTAGGAACGATCGCTGTAATGGTCATCATATTAACTCTGCTGTTTTGACTCTTGAACCTGCCTTGAGGTTGCTTAACCAGCCCTTGACTACACCCTTTAACTTTAATTCTGTATGATGCTGCCACTCAAAGAAAGGAGCAAGACCCAAAGACAATGCGAAAAGACGAAGTCGTAATAGCGGTGAATCCCCTAACTTTTTTAACAGCGCAACGTGTTCTGCTCGTTCTGCCTGATTATATATAGGAAGAAAACAGTATGCTGAATGCAAAATTGCCAACTTACGTCTCTGATTTTCCAGCAATTTTGTATCCCAGCCCCGCCGTTGAAAGGCAGGCAAAAAACTTTCTTCAAAAATCCGAATGTATCCTTTCAATTGCAAATGCTTCCGCTTAGAACGGGCTTTTTTTAGATCAGTCCAAACTCGATAGCAAGCTAATATTTCACCTGAATAAACGTTGCCATAGCCAGCATCTGCCATTCGCACTGCCAAATCATAGTCTTCGACAAATTCCGGACGACCTTCATAAATCCTTAATTCTTGTAATGCTTTACTTCTAAACATACAGATATTCGCCGCCACTCTATAGCCAGCAACAGCTGCCAATAAAGCATCCTCAGAGTTTTGAAACTCTTCTTTTCTAGAGACTCTTGCCACAGAACGATAGTTTCCATACTCGTCAATCTCCTGGATAGCATTATGAGCATAACCAGCCTGTGGATATTGTTGCAGCAGCGTGACTAAAGTCTCCACATAATTTGGCATCAAAACATCATCTGAGTCCAAGCGAACAATAAAGTCAGTTGTCGGCTGGCTCAAAAGCCAAGTGTTGTTGCCGGCAATACCGAGGTTTTGTGGCTGCCGATAATAGTGTACTTGCGGAAACTGCTGACATAGCTGTGCCATAACTTCAGGCGTCTCGTCAGTACTTGCGTCATCTGAAACCCATACTTCCACGTTTGGATAAGTTTGACGGCAGGCACTACCCACAGAATGAAGCAAGTATTGGGCTTGATTATATGTGGGTATACAAACGGCAACTCTTCGTAGTTCTTGCATTGAAATTCCTCCTGTTTTGAATTAAAAATTAAAAATTAAAAATTTAGAAATAATTTTTAATTTTTTTTTGACTGGCGCATGTGGATAATGGAATTCGGTCTACTAAGGAAGTATAATTGACTACATTGAGAGGGCGCGGAGGCCGCGCCCCTACGTGCGAATCGACTCTAATAAATCCACATAAGATTGCGCCATTTGATCCCAACTATGTTGTTCTGCTATAATTCGGGCAGCTTGACCCATTTGACTGCGTAAGCGTCGATCGCTCGCTAAACACAAGAGTGCCGCTGACAAAGCCTCCGTATCGTCTGAATCTGGCAAAACTATCCCTGCTTCTGGTGTCACAAGAACCGCTGCACCTGTTGATCTTGCGGTGATCACAGGTATACCAGTTGCCATCGCTTCAATAACCACTAAGCCAAAAGGTTCGTAACGTGACGGGAAGACGAAGAAATCTACTGCTTTCATGAGTGCAGGTAGATCGCGGCGGAATCCCAGAAAATGCACCCGGTCACTTAATCCCAGCGATGCTGCAAGATCAAGATAGGGGCTACCTTCAGTATTGCCTACTACCGCCAAATGCAAATCAGTAACTTCAACTAAAGCACGCAACACCGTATCCAGATTTTTCCGAGGGATTCTGATATCCCCTGCGAAAAGCGCGAGAGTCACTCCTTCAGGAAGACCCCATGTTTTGCGTAAGGACGCACCCGGTGAAAACTCCTGCAAATCAACGCCATTTAAAATCACACGTATCGACTCTGGCGGTACACCGATTTCTAACAAGTCCTTGGCAACTTTATCAGAGACTGCTACTACCACCTGCGCTTGACGGAAAGCTTTTTTTTCCCAACGTGCATTTAAAGCTGTGTAAAACCATTGGTAAAAATCGTATAAAACTTGTGACTTGGGCTGAGCATGTTTAGCGGAAAATTTCAGCCAAGAACTATGCACAAAATGCACCGCATTAACATCGGCATTAGCCCAGGTAATCGCACCATTAGCTTTTACCACTAGATCGGAACGATGTTTATGCAACCAATTTGTGCTTCGCCAAGCAAAGATGATGTTCCGGAGCAATTCCGTAGACCACCCTTTAACCGAAATCAAAACCCAGTTAACTTGGTTGCTTTGTTGTAATTCTGGATCGACTTCACTGGCTAATAAGGTAACGTGATGACCGCGACGAATTGCTTCCCAGGTCACCTCATAATTTACCCTGCCCTGACCATCACCTTTAATCACACTATGGGTAACGATGCAAAGATTCACACTTAATTATCCCTAATTGTTGATTGTTGATTGTTGATTGTTGATTGTTGATTGTTGATTGGGGAAGTGCCAGTCTGACCTTAGCCATTAACCATTAGCCATTAGCCATTAGCCATAATCTTTGAATATAGGAACGACGAACAATTTCAGGCCAAGCTTGAATAGCTCCTCGCTTTAATAAATATGCCGTCATGTGAACAGAATATAAAATGAGAAAAGCTATCAATTTGACTGGATTGGGAAACAAATTTTTATAGCGTTTGATGCCGACGTAGAGCCGAGCCGCTTCTACACATATTTCATATTGTGTTAAGCTGCCAACACCAATCTCTTCCAGACTGCTTTGACGACCTGCTCCGGCGTGGATAGCGCGCAACTCAGGACAGTGCAAAATTTTGTACCCGTGCTTTAAGGCTCGTAAACAAAGTTCTGCATCTTCATAGCCAAAAAAGATGTTTTCGTCCCACTTTTCTTGCTCAAAAAATGACCGAGGGAACAAAGCAGCATGAATAGCTACAGATTCGGGAACATCAGCACGACAAAAGTATCCCCGAAAAGAAAGCTTTCCTGAAACCATCTCATAAGTACCGTCTGGATTTTGACTTACACCTGAGAGGATGGTATAATTCCTTTGGTCTGGAGATATTTGAGTATATCGGTCGATAGCGCGAGCAATAAAGTCTGGTTTGACATAAATATCATCATCAATAAAAGCAACAAAATCAGTTTCAGATTCAGGAATAGCATTCACGGCATTATTGCGGTTACCGCAGACTCCACAACGAGGACCGATAATATAAGTTGTTCCTGGATATTGTTTGACAATCTGATGATTCTGCTGTTTTACTGATATATCAGGTGAGTCATCAGAAACCACGACCAAGTGAGGTTTGATGCTAGAATTCCAAAGCGCTTGTAAACAAGCCTCTAGTTTCTCCGTGCGATTTCTGGTTGTGATGCAAGCTGATACCCGCATTTATGTTTACCTCTATTTTAGGGAGTAGGGAGTAGGGAGTAGGGAGTGGGGAGTAGGGGGAGATGAGGGAGATGAGGGAGATAAGGAAGATGAGGGAGACAATTTAACCTCCTCAGCCTCCTCATCCTCCTCATCCTCCTCATCTACCCCCACTCCCCACTCCCCATTTACTTAAAATCTAACTGCTATTTTCGGAGTCGTAAAACTCAGCATCAGTGCAGCTATTGTCCTTAGGCTCCACTTTTGACGTAAGGAACGCCAAAAATAAGGACGTGCCTCTTTTAGCTGTTCAGTCCGCATTAAGCCGATTCCTAAAGTTGTGCTTACATGTCCCCATTGCTGTTGAAAATAGGGTTTAAACTCCGCTATTCGCTCATCTGCCATAAACACCTCGTAGCAGAAAATATCAGCTTGAGCTTTGCGGATTTTTCCCTGAGAGTTTCTACGGCCATTAAGCATTGTGTCTGCTTGTTCATGGACACGATTGCGAGTTAATTTTCCTGGATAATAATAAGCTCCCAATCCAGAACGGCAACACAAATAGTTCAAGTAAATATCCCATGAACCTCCGACATCTGTGGGAATGCTATCCCAATCTACAATATCTCGACGAATGACAGCCGCAGTTGCTGTAGACACCGCTCTATCGACTAGGCTCAACTTACAGAAAGGTTGATAAATTCCTTCTTTGAGATTAGCCCGGTTAAATAACTGCGAACAATGCTCAGTGAGAGCATCATCTATTTCACCATCAGCATTTATTATGTAATGGTCACAAAAAGCTAAAGCCAAATTAGGATGATCTTCCAATTGTGGAACAAGCTTTTCTAAGAAGTCTTCTGACCATACATCATCGTCTAGCAGGCAAGCAACATATTTACCTTGCGCCTTTTTAAAGGTGTTTATGGTATTGGCAAACATGCCCAAGTTACTTGCATTGCGAGAGAAGCGAATTCTCGAATCTTGAAAAGACTCAACAATTGCTTGCGGATTTTCCAGACTACAATTATCGGAAACAATAATTTCAATATTGCTATAGGTTTGTCTAACAGCACTTGTCAGCGCTGCTTTCAAATAGTCTGGACGATTGTATGTGGGAGTAATAACACTAACTAAGGGAGTGTGTGAATGTGGATTAGCCATAATCTATTCTCGATGATTTGATTACTATAACTGCTGCTTTTTGAGGGATGTTCTATCTGTTATATCAAAGGATTATTGCAAAATGTGAAAAATAATATCACAGTTTTTGTAATCGTTTTTTTTGTAACATTTTTCTTGACAATAACTTTAATTTGTTATCAGTTATATCGGCAGAACTATTCAACATACTTGGTGCCAATAAGTAGTTAAAAGGAGTTAAGTAAGTGGGCGTAAATAAACACAACTATCTGTTAAGGCTGTTAGTGAGCCAGCGCTGCAGGAGGGTGAGCCAGTCCTAGGCGACTGGCGCCTCTGGTTGCGATCTTCGACGTTCGCGCAGCGGCGAGGAATTGGGAGAAGGAGCGTCACCCGGAGGGTAGTTAGTTGTTAGTAGGCGAACAGCCTCTTAAGAGAACTTAATATAGTTATGTTTTATTGTGCCTACCTACTTAACTATATTAACTTGTGTCAAGAGGCTGGAAGCCAGCCAACAACTAACAACTAACCACTAAGTCAGGGCTATTTCATTCTACACTTGAGTCCTGCACTCAAGTGCAGGACTCAAAGCTCAAGTCCGTTGAAACGGACTTAATTCAGAAAATTCCTAGTCGGCTTCAGCCGACTTTAGCTATTAGCCTAGGAATTTATTCCTAGGCGTGTGGGTTATGATCGAAGAATGAAATAGCCCTGCCACTAAGTAGGTCGGCATAGATAAATGTAGCAAGTACAGAATGTAAAGTCATTAAAAATCTTTGCGATTGCTTCGCTCCACTTCGTTTCGCTCGCAATGACATAGTTTGGTTTTTTCGCGCCGACTTACTTAACAACTAACCACTAACCACTAACAACTAACAACTAACCACTAACCACTAACAACTAACCCCTAACAACTAACAACTAACAACTAACAACTAACAACTAACCCCTAACCACTAACAACTAACCACTAACCACTAACAACTAACAACTAACCACTAACCACTAACCACTAACCACTAACCACTAACCACTAACCCCTAACAACTAACAACTAACCACTAACCACTAACCACTAACCACTAACCACTAACAACCCGATCCCCAAAAGTTGTGTTTATTTACGCCGACTTACCTACTTCATGCTGCATTTGGTGATATTTCCAAAGCTTGCCGCGTCGTAGCAGCAGATCTTGATAATTTCCCTGCTCCACAATATAGCCCCCCTCAAGCACAACCACCTTATTTGCTTTAGCAATTGTGGAAAGTCTATGGGCGATTGTAATCACTGTTCGACCCACAGAAAGCTTTTCTAAAGATTCCTGAATTAACCGCTCCGATACAGAATCTAAAGCACTCGTTGCCTCATCTAAAATCAGAATTTCTGGATTGCGCAGTAAAGCACGAGCGATCGCAATTCGCTGCCTTTGTCCTCCAGACAACCGGACTCCGCGATCGCCTAGTTCTGTATTAAAGCCTTGAGGCATTTCCTGAATAAATTCCAGTGCATTCGCTAGTCGAGCTGCCTCTCGAATTTCAGCTTCACTTGCCTCTACTGTACCGTAAGCAATATTGTTCCAAACAGAAGTGTTAAAAATAAATGTATCCTGACTGACCACAGCCATTTTGCTGCGTAGGGAGTTGATTTCAAACTGCCGCACATCCACTCCATCAATGGAAATGTTTCCTTCTGTTGGATCGGAAAATCGGGGAATTAAATCAGCCAGTGTTGTTTTACCTGCTCCTGACGCTCCTACCAGCGCTGTCATTGTTCCCCGTTGAATGGTGAGCGTAATATTATGTAACACTAAATTACTTGACTCGTAGCCAAAATCTACAGATACTAGGTCTATTGACCGCTTGAAGCCGCTAAACGCAATATTGCCGTTTTGAAAGTAAGTTTTATTGTCAGTTCTCAAAAGTTCCTTAACGTTTTCTAGCGAACCTTTCAAACTGTTAATTAACGCTACTGCCCCGTTAATATCCTGAATGCTTGGTACGGCGCGAACCAGGATAAAGAAAAATGTCAGTAAGTTAGCAGGTGGTAGCGTCAGTTGAGTGAACGAGAACAGAATCAAACTCAGCAGAACCGTAGTAGAAATACTGTCAGCTAAAGGCTTTACCATTGACCAAGCCTTGACAACTTTAATTGAAGAATTAAGTAAATTATGACTTGCTGTGTAAAAACGGTTGCGTTCAAATTCTTGTGTACCAAATGCGTTAACAGTCCGAATACCGTTAATAAATTCTACTGTGGTTGAATTTAAAATCCCGTTAGCATTTGAAATTCCAAAACTTGTTTCTCGTATCCGGGCATTTAGTGTTCCTAAGCCTACTGCCAAAAGTGAAAATACTAGCATTGTAATGATTGTCAGAGGCGGCGAAATCCAAAACATGCCGATAAAGTAGACAGCGACTGTCATACCTCTGGTAAACATGAAAGCAGCACCACCAAAGACTTGTTTTATCCTTTCGATTTCTGTCGTCATCGTATTAACGAGTTCGCCAGAACGGGTTTTTGCAAAGTAACTTAGCGGTAAGGCTTGTAACTGTTCAAACATCTGCTTACGCAGGCGATCGGCAAGATTTAGTTGAGTTGATTCAGTGTAGATTCCGGCAAAGTAGTTGAAGGCTGAACGCATCCAAGTACTTAATAAAATCAAACTAGATATTACGTATAAAGGATTAAGTGTTGGTATACTATGAATCCAGGCGTCTAACCACGCAATACCTGTTTTGGCTGCGACATTTGGAGTGGTTAAGCCTTGTAAAAAGGAAAGTAGAAAACCAATACTGACACCTTCAAAGGTTGCTCCCAGAAATGAAAAGACTACAGCTAAAATTGTAATTTTGCGGAAGTGCTTAAACTCTTGCAATATCAAATAGTTTTCTTTCCAAAAACTGGTAGCCTTGACTAGATTCTTTGCCAGATTGCGGAGTGTTTTGGAATTCAGATGCATCGCTATTTTTCAACGTAATTTTGAGAAAATATTGGTCGCTAATTGCTAATTGCTAATAGCTAATTGCTTTTTTTCCATTAGCTATTAGCTATTAGCAGTCTTTACAATAATTTCACGCTCTCCTCCACAGACTGCTATATAACAGTCTTTTAAGCAGAATTTACACATTCCTACATCGTCACTCGTAAATTACAGTGTTTGGCTATCCAAATGCAACCGATTCGGATTTGCTTCCATCTCCCATGACTCCGTAATTCCTGGTAATCTATTTAGCTCTCCTTGTCCTTCTCGACTCAGCCGCACTGCCTCTCTCAAAGTCAAGCAACGGCGTCCAACTAAACTCATTTCACCACGTAGCACATTCAATAATTGGGGCAGATTTTCCAGTCCAGACTTACGCAGCCAACCTCCAAGCGGTGTGATGCGATCGTCTTCTCTTTCACCCAAACTGCAATCAGGGGCGATCGCCTGCTCCCCAAATGTTTTCTCAACGGACGCAGTTGTCCGAAACTTGATCGCCTGAAAGAGTTTACCCCGTTCTCCAATATGCCACTGACGGAAAAAAACTGAACTTGGGCAGTAAACGCGGATCAGCAAAATCAATCCCAGCATGATTGGACTCATAAACAGCAGAAACACCAAGGCAGCGATCCACTGAGTGAAGCGCTTCAACCACCATAACAGTGAGCTACTTGGTTTCGGCAGTTTATCGGCTGAGGGTATGTGTAGAAATATAGGCTTATTAGCTTGTTTGCACGCTGAAGCCCATAACAAAAGCTTTGCCTCAGCCAGATTTGGATCTATGCGAACCAAATTTATGGGGGAATGTTTTAAACACTTTACTAAAGATTGCTCTTCATCCAGTGCAGCGAGATATGGCTGTTTCACGTTTCCAGGAGACTTGACCAACAACTGACCTCGTCGCCATTGAAGTGTGCAGTATGGTCCGGGTTGATTTTGGTGTTGGTCGTTCACAGTATAGTAAGTATTGAATGTTGGGATTATTGAGGTTGTCATATTTATTGGAACCTATATAGTGGTATACGCTAACGCGCTGATATCGAAAGCTATCAGCGCTAAAGACCCTGAGCCACATTTATTTTTTGGCATCAAAAAAATAAATGTGCTTGAGTGAAAAAAAATTTGTATAATTATCCCTACAAT
The DNA here is from genome assembly GCA_965249805.1 of Stigonema sp. Classification (GTDB taxonomy): domain Bacteria; phylum Cyanobacteriota; class Cyanobacteriia; order Cyanobacteriales; family Nostocaceae; genus Stigonema. The sequence continues at coordinate 2,310,308 of CBDFMX010000001.1, read as the reverse complement.
CTTTTGCAAATCTTAATAAATTATGCTTTTCAAAGATGCATAATAATCTCCGATGCTAGTTTTTTAAAGAATCTATAAAGAATACATTGTCTGAGATTATTGGTAAGGGATTAATATCTAGCATAAAGGAAAATCAAGGAAACTGTAGAAAATACAGTTGCTTAAATGAACTCTTTATTCACTCTTTAAAAAATTAGCTGATTTTCCAATCTTTATTAAGTTTTTATGAATTACTAAACAGTATAACTACGCAGATGGAAGAGAATACATAAGAATTACAATTTTGACATAAAAATGCTTAATTACAAAAATTAATAAAATTAAATAAACGCGCACATTTTTTTCAAATACACAACCTTTGTACTCGACTTTTAATAGCCGCAAGAGGAAGAATTCTTGAGATTCAAATAATACAATCAGTAGTCATTAGTTATGAGTTTTTTTAAGAGTGTATTTACAGCTATTTTCTGTTTATTGAACTATAGATCGCATTGTAGGGGTACGGCAGTGCCCATTGGTGTCAACTTAAGCTGTAACGTTTGAAAATCCAGGCGTTTCTCGTTACTAGGCAGAGCCTCCACCGAATACATTCAAGTAGGAGCGTGGTCAATACGGTTCGGTTAAGAATTATTGGAGAGGATTACATAAGTGTAGAGACGCGACGCCCAACGGGAGCGCCCTTCGGCTTGGTGCAGTCGCCTACGGAGGGAAAGCCGTCATTCGCGCTGCTTCACCAGTTGCCTACGGCGGGAAACCCACCTGCAGCACTGGACTCACCAGTCGCCTCTGTCGGGAAACCCTCCTGCAGCGCTGGCTCAAATGAGCGCGTCTCTACAGGAATTATCGGTATGTAGATTATCTTATCCGAACCGTATTGGGAGCGTGGTCACGAGAAAACGAACGAGAAAACGAGCGCCGGTTGTTGCGCGTCAAGGGTTTGACCTTAAGTTGACACGCATGGGCAGTGCCGTACCCCTACAATGCGATCTATCTACCCTAATTGCTGTAAATATATAGCAGTCCTATTTGATTTGTAAAATTATTAGTAGGGTGGGCAATGCCCACCATTACCAGTTTTAGTGGGCATTGGCGATCGCGATTTTTAAATGAGTAAACCTCGCTTCCATTCCTCTGTCCTACAGGGAGAGAAGCTTTAATTTTCTCCCCGAACTTTGTAGGGAAGGGGCCGGGGGTTAGGTTTTGCAACTGAAAACTGCTGTATTATGTCCGGCAAATCAACCAGAATAAAAACCCGTAAACACATGTAGAGACCGTACTGTCAGGTCTCTACATTATAGGTAATTAACCAGAGATGTAAGTTTGTGTAATCCCATTGCTTGGACTATTTTTCCACAGCTTGTTGTAGTGCAAATCGCTGTTGCTTTGAATAGGGTACATAGGTAGTGTTGGAGTTTGATACCCCATTTGCTACAACCCCAATTAAGTTTAACTTGCTGAGCATAGCTGTGGTCTGCGCTAGCTGAGTTCGAGTCACTTTACCAATACTTGCCACCAGTACGACACTACGACAGTAAGATCCTGTAAGCATAGCATCTACCAAGCCAAGAACTGGAGGAGCATCTATGAGTACCAAATCATAGTTATCCTCAAATTTTGAGATTAACTCCTGCATACGCGGGGAACTCAACAGATTAGCTGGGTCAGCAGGCTGTGGTCCAGCGGTCAAAATATCGATGTAGGAGGAACCCGAGGATTGAACACTAAACTGCTTGGGAAGAGTGGTATCACTTGCCAGTAGAGTTGAAAGCCCCTGTTCGTTGGGAAGGTTCAGCTGTTTGTGCAGACTGGGATTGCGTAAGTTAGCATCAATGAGAAGTACCCTTTTGTGTAAACGCCCAGCACTCATTGCCAGACCCAATGCCAAAGATGACTTACTCTCATCTGGCAACGCCGAGGTAATCATCACAGATTTGAGCGTAGAAACAGAATTGAAAAGTTCAATATTTTTATAAATCAGATCCAACGATTCCCAACGTGGTGAGGATTGCATTACCTGAATTCTCCAGGGAGCAGAAATTTCCGGCTTGCCAAAAGGTAACTGAATCGCTGACGATCTGGGTTTGGCAGGTGGTAACTTGGGAGTTGTTCCCAACAGTGGTAAGGAAACCTGCTTCTCTAACTCAGCAGTGGTATGAACCGAATCATCAGTCGCTTCCCGAACAAAGGCAGCAATACCTCCCAACATCAAACCAACGACTGCACCTAACATCAAGTTTTGCTTAATGTCAGGACCCACAAATGAGCCGAGTTGGGGTTCTTCCACAATTTGCCACTCATATCCTCCCTTGGCTATTTCCTGAGTCAGATCTTGCTCTGCTTTCAAAAGCTGCTGCAACCTTTCTCGACCTAGTTGGATCTGTGGTTGTAGGCGACCATACTCGGCTAACAAAAGTGGGAATCGTTTGAGCTGGTTACTCAACTCTTGTTCTTTCTTTGCCAGAACTTGATCGCGAGCACTTAAAGAAACTATCGCAGTTTGCGTATCAACCAGCTGACCTGCAAGGTTGAGGTCAATTTGACTTTTCTGTCCTTGTTCTAATAGAGACTCTGGCTGGATGTTGGCTGGAACAGATCCACCTCCCAAAGTCCGTTTTTGCTCTTGCTGCAATAATCGCTTCTGACGTGCAAGTTGTTCTATCAGCTTCTGCACGCCAGGAGTTTCATCTGTAAAGGTCAAGCGGGCTTGTGCTAAAAGCAGTTCTGTTTTTTGGATTTCGTTAAGTAATCCTTGGTAGCGACTAGACTGACTAAGACGGGCTTCGACAAGGGCATTTTGGGGAGTACTTTTGAGCTGTTGTTGTAAAGTTTTATAGCGAGCCTGAGCTTCCTCAAACGCAGAACGAGTGGCGCGGCGTTCCTGCTGAATAGCGTTTACAGATGTCTCTGTATTTCTAGCCTCAGTCTCTGGATCGATGAGATTATTTGAACTGCGAAACCGTTGTAGGTACGCCTCAGCCGTAGTCACCTCATTACGTACCTTTTTTAACTGTTCCCCGATAACTAGAAGTCCCTTCTTTAAACGGTTTTGTTGCTGTTCTTTGTTGTATTGCAAATAAACTTGCTGAACTGTTGCCAAAACTTGCTGAGTCTTATTTGGATCTTTATCGGTAAAGTCTACTTTGAATATTTTTGTCGCGACTGCATCATCTTTTCCCTTTATTTGAGCTAAGACCAAAGAGCGTTTAAGATCGCCTACTGTTATGTCTGGATACTCAATCTTCAGTTTATCAACTGCTTTTTTCAGGATTCCAGTACTCTGCATCAGGTTGAGTTGGGTCGCAGTATCTATCTCAATAGTAGGATCGGTAAACTGACTATCTGAAGTAGTTCCGGCTTTTTTACCTTGATAGTTAGGTTCTATTAGCAGCTGCATTGAGCTTTTGTAAGTGGGCGGTGTCTTTTTAGTGACGACACCAGCAACCGCAATAGAAGCCATAAATACTACTAAAAACCAAGGAAATCTGCGGAGCAAAACCGCAAACAGTTGTCCGTAACCCGCTTCTTCCTCAACAACTTGATTTACATTGGTACTCAGACTGTTTTGAATCACGTTTACTATCCTTCAACTAACAAATCAAATGAATAATTAATTTACTTTACAGGCTTGGTCAATAACTTGCTCAACTTTAGTAAAGAAGGCACTTTCGGAAAAATTTGTTACTGCATGATTGCGGATGCTTGTGTAATCCCAATAGGTTTCACTGGCTTCTAATAGTGCAGCTAGCAAAGATTCGGGTGCTTGCCTTTTAAAAAAGACTCCTGTTTTACCAGGGATCTGAGTATCTAATACCCCTCCAGCTCCATAGGCTATAACTGGTGTTCCACTAGCATTAGCCTCTACTGGAACTAAGCCATAATCTTCTAGAGCTGCGACTACGATCGACTTTGCTTGAGAAAATAACTGAGTGCGTTGTCCATCAGTCACGTGTCCCAAGAACTCAACATTGTCCAAGGCTTTAGACTTTAATCTTTCTGACTCTGGACCATCACCTGATATTAATAACCGCCACCCTAGCCAATTAAAAGCTTCGACTATTATATCAAGACGCTTGTAACTGATCATGCGAGCTGAGGCAAGATAGTAATCATCTTTTTGCTCGGAAAAAATAAACTTACTGGTATCAATTGGATAGTTAATCACAATTGCTTTTTTGCCGTAAGTGTTTTTAATGCGACGAGCAACCACGCTAGAATTAGCAATGTAAACGTCAGGTTCCTGTGAGTAGGTGAGGTCTACCTTTCTCATGACTTGGAATATTTGTTCGATTAAAGGAGCAAAATATCGATAGTCTCCGTACTCACGTAAATATGTTTCTGTATCCCACAAGAAACGGGTAATATTATGACAGAAGCAAATGTGGTGTGCATCTGGTTTTTTTCGCACTGCTTTCGCAAAGCTAGTGCTGCTGCTGATAATCAAGTCATAATCTTGTAGATCCAAAGCCCGAAATGCCGGAAAATAGAGCGGAGCCATCAACCTGAAATACTTGACTGCGCCGGGAATGTTTTGCAAGAAAGTCGTGTTAACGAGACGATCGCCTAGGTCAATGGTTTTTTGAGGATCGTACAAGGAAGTGAAAATGTCTGCTCTAGGGTAGCGCTGACAAAGTAATTCAAATACGCGCTCTGCTCCTCCTTTCTGAGTTAAATAATCATGTACTAAAGCAATTTTCATAAATTTTCCTTAAAAATTGTATGATTTTTATATAAAACATGCTTAGTCCATGCCAACAAACAACTTTAGTAAATGACGCTTACTATTATTATGTTGTGAATTGCGATTGGGCATCAACATTTACAATTAGCATAAAAACCTGCATTAAGACAGGAATTGTAGAGACGCGATATATCGCGTCTAATTTGTAGAGACGCGATATATCGCGTCTAATTTGTAGAGACGCGATATATCGCGTCTCTACAGGAGCTACCCAACTGCTGCAAGGGTTTTTCCTTGGACAAAGTAAGCATTTTGCTCAGTCCGTAGTTTGTCGCAAAGTCTACCAGCAGGCAATTCCACGTCGTCGTAAGTGAGGACTTGATCTTTAGGAATATCTCGCTTCAGTCGGCATCCCTCAGCTAAACCAACGGGTAAGAGGTTTTGCTCATAGACTTCCGGGGAATTCTCACATTGCCCGTATGTCATGTAATAACCGATGCCATCGAGAGTTTCTCCGGATCTGAGGTCGATTTTGGCAGTAGTGACCACATCAACGAGGGGACCTCCCTTGGGACTTAAAACTTCATCTTGAAAAAGGACGGCGCGAGCCACAGACATCGGAACCTCAAAGTGACAGAGGTGATAAGGAGTGTAAAAGCTGTAGAGGGGACCTTCACCTAACTTGTACAAGTTGAGGTAGTGGCGTTGCTTAGGATCGTCGTGAGTTGCAAATACAAATACCCCTGGACCTGGTTTTGCACCAACAACGTAATCGACGATGCCGCCCAATTCTTTAAGTTGTTCAACATCATACATGTTGGTCATCTCATCGACATGACCACTGAAGTTGTATCCCAGCATTCCCCGCTTGGCAACTTTCATCCCAGTGGCGTTGGCAACGATCGCCTGCTCGAAGGAAATTTTCGTGCCGTCTGCAAAGCTAGTCACCATGTGAGCCTTTTGACCCCAACGTTTAGCAAATGCTTCCTGAGTGGTGGGGTTGCGATATGGGTCTTGTAAACCTTTAATGTTACCACACAATAAGGGAGTTAAGCCGATGCTTTTCACGAAGCGGTAGAGGTTCATTTGTACCCCAGGCTGATCGCCGTCACAAGCAGAAAGGATAACGCCTGCTTCTTGGGCGTAAACTTTGAGGATCGGACCCACAGTGCCGTCGAGTTCGGCATTCATCATAATCACATGCTTGCGATGGGCGATCGCCTCCATCACTACAGCAGCACCAAACTCTACCGCGCCTGTCACTTCAATTAAAGCATCAATACCAGAGGCGCGGCACAGTAACATGGCATCTTCTGTGACTGCATACTGACCGCGTGCGATCGCGGATTCCAGATCCTGAACCGTCGAAACGACTGTAGAATTCTCAATCCCCGCTTCCGAATAAGCAAGCTTTGCTGCGTCAACATTGCGGTTGGAGATCGCAACTAACTCCATTCCCGGAACTGAATTAGCAATTTGGTTGGCAATTCCTCGACCCATAAATCCAGCACCAATCATCCCGACTTTAATGGGGTTACCTGCTGACTCACGGGCTTGTAAAGCGCGATCGATAATAATCATGACAACTCCTCTAGAAATTATTGGTCTGTTGGGTTAAATTGATACTAACCAGTTATTTGCTATACATTATAGAATTCGTCTGTTTTTTATGACGTTCGTTCTCTATAATTTGCTCCACAGCGTTGCGGTATGATTCCGCAAATTTTTCTTTAGTATGATTTGCCCTGGCATATTCCCATGCGTTGCATGCCATCAATTTGAGTTCGGCAACAGGCAAATGGGCAATTCTGCTCACTGTCGCCTTAATTTCTTCAATGGAAGAGGTCTTTAAAATCTTGCCAAAATCCTGAACATCTACGCCAGATTCATAACTGACAATCGGAATCAATCCGGCTTGCAGACAGGTTATGACTGCTCCTGCCTGTCCCTCACAAGCAGAAGGATAAACAAGTCCTAGGCTATTTTTCGTAATCTCTTTAAACTCCGGACTGCTCACATTCACCCATCCAAAAGTATGAATATTGGATGTTTCGTACAATTCTTTATAGAAAGCTTTCTCAAATGGTTTGTCGTTACTTACTGGTCCACAAACCGTTAAATGGTATTCCGGCATTTCAGCAAAGGCATCTAAAACTAAATCTAAGCCTTTAAGAAGTAGAGCACTGCCACCAAACCAGATGAAACGCTTTCTTACAGCTTCAAAGTCCTTATCTTCAGGTGAGGAATAAACCTCTGAAGAAGAAATCGGGGTACGATAGATAGGTTTGTTGGCGTACTTAAAGGTGTCAACGGTAAAATCGTTTCCCAAAATCGTACCGTAATCGGCATATTCGATGCCCAAATTCGGAGCTTCGTATCTTTGAGGACGTAAAGTAACGCCTTTTCGCTGTTGTAGATCTAGAAGTCTTTTGTATTCAGCGAAATTACGGAACACCATATTAGCAATGTCAATGTGGAAGATTTTCACACAATCTTGATTAAGTAATGGTGAAAGCGCTTCCATGCGATCGCGTATGTCAATGAAAAAGTCGTAGTTTTTTTCAGGAACGAATTTTTCATTGTGGAACTGAATGACATCAACATTATAACCGAGGTCTAGAAATGTTTGCGCGATTAGCAGACATTCCCAGTTCCAACTTTGGTCGTTAGGGATAGGCTGACCAGCTTGTTTTAACAGGAATGGTTCAATCCGATAAGAAAGAAGTACATTTCCTTTGTTTGGTTGTTGCGGCTTTAGGGAAACAACCTTTAACTTACTGAGATAATAGATGCGAGCTTTTACCTTATTTGACAAAAAAGACACAAAAGCACCGCTCCGAGAAATCAAATTTTTCGCCATATATAGGATTCCTATTTTATTTTTGAAATACACGTAGGGTGGCAATACTGCAAGGGCTGAGATCATTTATTTTACGCGAAACCCTGTAGAGACGCGATGTTCCTCGCCTCTCTACAACCAGAATTACCATAAAAAAACCAAAACCTACGTAGTATTGCGTAGGGTGGCATTGCCCACCATATCCGGGTTTTGGTGGGCAATGCCCACCCTACTTATAAGGCTTGTAGTTGCGATGCGCTCATGCGCTTTAGCGCAACTACGAACCTAAAGTAATGTTTATTTTTTCGACCTACTTAGAAATCAGAAACTTTCTGGCTAATTTTCCTCATTTCTATATTTCTCAGGAAGATGTGCCGCCGACAGTCATCATTCTTATCAATGGCCAATTGAGGTCTTTCTCGGATATTACAGTCACTTCTACAGGCCATTGAATGTTAAAAAATGGGTCGTCATAGCGTAGACCCCGTTCATACCCTGGTGTGTAAAATTCACTTACCTGATACACGACCTCAGCTTCGTCGGTGAGTGCTTGATAGCCGTGGGCAAACATTTCCGGAACGTACAGGGCGCGGTGGTTTTCTGCGGTTAGTTCCACACCAAAATGCGACAGGAACGTCGGAGACTCAGGACGCATATCAATAATCACATCGTATATAGCGCCTTGAGTACACCGGATTAATTTTGTTTCTGCGGCAGGAGAAACTTGATAGTGCATTCCCCGCACTGTCCCTTTTTTGTAGTTGAAAGACAAGTTGCATTGGGCAACTGTTGGCTTTAACCCGTGTGCTTCAAATTCTCTAGCGCAGAAAGTGCGAGCGAAAAAACCACGGTTATCTGACTTTTCTTCTAGGTCAATAATGATTGCGTCTTTAAGATTGGTTTCGGTAAAGATCATGGTTAACCTCACTTCATAAATGTTTACTACAAAGAGTCAAAGGCAATTTGCTCAAATTAGCTTAATCGTCGTCCTTTATCATGCAATACAGTTCAGTTAAGGGTTATCGTTGGGAATTTTAGGTTGTGTAGAGACGCGAAATTTGAGCCAGCGCGCATGAGGCGGGTTTCCCGCCGTAGGCGACTGGCGTCGCGTCTCTACATAGGTTGACGGTTGGTAAATTATCTTAACTGAACCGTATTGCTTGATCGTGAGTCATTTGTTCATCACAAAAAATAAATTTATTTCACAAATCATTAAGGGTTGCGATACGTGAGGACCGTAGGGGCGGGGTTCTCCCGCCCTGACAATCTGGCTGTAAATCTGGAAGAGCGAAAGTTTCATCCCAGTATTGGGTGCAAAGTTCTGGTCGTTTGGGAGGATTAGCTGTATAAACAAAAAATAGTGCTGACCGTTCCTCTGTCCTTAGTGTTCCATGATGTAAAACACTTTTCGTGTCTACAAAAATGACTGTACCTGCAAGACCTGGGCATGATTTCCAAGCTGATTTTGGGACAATTTCATTGAGAGTTTCATCATTGATGCCCAAGTAACCCGACTGCCACAGCTTGTGGTAGATCCGATAATAATTCAAGTTATATACGGAGGTTAAAGGCAGTGGTATATATTCAAAAGGACCGTGCTTTTCTTCGACATCACTCAAGTAGACAAAGATTTTGATAATTCGGCGGTCTTCTGAATCTTTATGCCATAGCAGCGTACCAAATTGATTTTCGTTGGGAAAGTCTTTGCGTAAATGTACACCGTGAAAGCTAACAGTCAGACCGATGTAATTTTCAATAATGTTTAGCAGTCTTTTTTCTCTAGCCCACGCAGATATTTCTGGCAAGTCTGTAACTGTGTAAATTTGTGGCAGCCTTTCATTTGTATGCCTGTTGCTAGGCGTGGGCATACGGGACAATTGATTGTCAGCCACTTTGAGAAGATTTGTAGTAGAATTTAATCCCAACGCTGACAAGGAAGTAACGTAAACACCTTCTTTTTTGAGATGATTAAGAATCAGGCGATCGGGCTGTTCTAGTGCAGGCAAATTTCTCGCATGATTCAAGAGTGCAACTTTGTAAGCTAACTCAGACTTAAGGTCTGAGATTTTGTCTTTAACAGTGTTAAGCATGGTATAACTACCTTGTTCAAAAACTCAATTTAATGCGATCGGCTGCGCAAATATATGTAACGCTGTTCGCTCGGAGGCTCCTACCTTAAATAGGGAGTGGGGAGTAGGGAGTAGGGAGTAGGGAAAGAATATTTTCATTGCTTGGAAGTGAAATTTTTTCCCTAAGTGACTGCCTCCTCTTAATGTTGGAGGCAGTCCCTATGAACAGTGTAAGCCGCTCCCGCATGAAAATATGCTTTCTCCGTCTACTCCCCCACTCCCCACTCCCCACTCCCCACTCCCTATTTACATAGACTCAAACGTGTTGAGTCGTCGGAGTTGATTCAGCCATTTTTAAATTTTTCCAAGTTATCAACTGCAAAGCCGACACCCCGACTAAAGCCAAAAAAGGAATTACTATTTTCATTGTGAATAAAGGCCACCTTTTCATAGCACCTAATAAGACTCTCAAATTTACTTCTCTGAAGTTCTTCACAATCATTCGCCTGCAAAACTGCTGAGAATATCCATTCTCCTCCAGCTTCACAAGAACTTCAGGTATATGTTTGTATTGCATCAACAATGCAGATTTTGGATCTTTTTGCCAATAACTCACCCCTACAATACATTCCATGTATATGTCTTTAGTAACAATGACACTGCCATTAGCAGCACAATAGCCAGCCAAGTATGCTAAGAATATCCAATTATTCACAGCATCTTTCCAAATTTGTAACCCGCGTTGCACCAAGTCGGTTCGGTACACAATAGCAGTTAGAAAGATCACAGCACCAACACTTTTATCATAACAATGTTCAAATATTGCTTTGCCGTCACCACAGCCATCTTCACTGTCAACATCAAACCAGCGGTTGCCAACTATTGTCGGTGGGTGAACTGGTTCACCAGTAATTTTGTTACGACCAGAATAGTTGAGAAATAATAATGATAAATTCTGATGTTCTTTAATTTTTGTTAAAACATAAGTAACGGCTCTTTTCTGAATAGGGTCATCATCGCCAATTGTCCAAACGTATTGAGTTGTTGCGGCATTTAGGCAATAAGCAACATTTTTTAATACCCCGATATTTTCCGGATTTTTGTTGTAGTTAAATGTTATGCGGCTGAGAGTAGACTGCCACTTTTTAACTACGTCTTGGGTGTTGTCTGTGGAACAATTATCAGATACTAAAATTTCGCAGTCAGCCTCAAAGCCTTTGATAGCTTCAGCAAGCCACGCTAACTGTTTATCAAGTAAGTTAGCACGATTGAAAGTAGGTATGGCAATGGTAAGTAACTTATTCATTTCTTTGACGACATTTCCAAAGTTATTGAATGAATCAAACAATCACAGCCAATAAAGCAACGGAAATCAGCTTTGCCGCCGCTTTATGTTAATAATTGTTATGCTGTTAACACCATATTCCGGAGAGGGGATGAGTAAACTTTCACCTCAGGAATTGGCACAACAAATTGCCCACCCCACTCGCCAATAAATGCCATTTGTTCCATAATTTCTTCCTTGAGATTCCAAGGGAGAATTAGTAAATAGTCTGGTTGAGTTTCACGGATTTTATCGGGAGAAGCGATGGGAATATGAGTCCCTGGTAAAAACAATCCCTGCTTGTGGGGATTACGATCTACCGTATAATCAATAAAATCTCTACCAATACCACAGTAATTCAGCAAGGTATTACCTTTGGCTGGGGCACCGTAACCAACAATTGATTTACCCTCTACTTGAGCCTCCAATAAAAACCTTAATAACTTGCGCTTTGTTTCTTTAACTTTTTCTCCAAAGGTAATATAGGTTTCTATCAGATGCAGTCCGGCTGCGATTTCTTTTGCTTTCAGATCTTTGACTCGTTCACTAATGCTGGGATTTTCAGCGTCGTCATGTTTGGCGTAAATTCTTAGAGAACCACCGTGAGTTGGTAATTCTTCTACATCGAAAAGTGTTAAATTATGTGCGGCAAAAATTTTATCAACAGTCAGAAATGAAAAGTAAGAAAAATGCTCGTGATAAATGGTGTCAAACTGATTTTGCTGGATGAGTTGCAAGACGTGAGGAAACTCCATCGTCAAGATTCCATTTGGATTCAGAATAATTTTCAGTCCAGCTATAAAATCATTCAGATTTGGTACGTGAGCCAACACGTTGTTACCTATTAAAAGGTCTGCTTTGATTCCTTGTATAACCAGTTCTTTAGCAGTTTGTACTCCAAAAAACTTAATTAAACTCGGAATACCTTTTTCTTCAGCAACCTTAGCTATGTTTTCCGCTGGTTCTATTCCTAAAACAGGAATCCCTTTATCTACAAAATTTTGCAAAAGGTAGCCATCGTTGCTAGCAATTTCAATAACTTGATGATTTTGATTTAAACCAAACCTTTCTACTATCATCTCGGTGTAAGCTTTAGCATGTTTTAGCCAACTTTCCGAGTAAGAAGAAAAGTAAGCATAATCACTAAAAATGTTATCAGGGGTTTCAAACTGTTCTAATTGAACTAACAAAGTGTTTTCCGACACATAGGCATGGAGAGGATAATATTTCTCTGCCTGATTTAGCTGTTCTGCGCTCAGATAAGCATTTGCTAAAGGTGACATTCCTAAATCAACAAAACTATGGTGCAGTGGTTGACCGCTGAAACGACATTTTGCATTGTTCATAAGGTGGTAGTTGGTAGTTGTTAGTTGATAGTTGTTAGTTGATAGTTGTTAGTTGTTAGTTGTTAGTTGGTAGTTGGTAGTTGTTAGTTGGTAGTTGTTAGTTGTTAGTTGGTAGTTGGTAGTTGTTAGTTGCTAATTGTTCATTGTCATTAGCCATTAGCCATTAGCCATTAGCCATTAGCAATTAGCCATTAGCAATTAGCAATTAGCCATTAGCAATTAGCCAACTGAACTGTATTGCTTTTTAGTCCAGAAGAAATTCTGATCGATTTGCTGAGTACGAATGAGATACTCTAGCTGCTTTAAGCGAGTGAAGCCTCTCGACAAGAAAGTATCTTCAGTCATATCGATTTGAGTGAACAAATCAAATAGCTGCTTGGCGCCACGTTGGGCATTCCAATCACATTTAAAACCTGGTAAAACTGTATTAATTTTCTCGAAAGATACACGATAGCTGCGATTGTCTGAACTCTGCTCGCCAAAGCTTAACTGACATCCTGGGAAAGCTTCAGCAATAATTTCCGCAATTTCTTTGACTCGATAGTTGTTTGCGGTATCTCCGACGTTGAAGACTTGGTTGTGTACAATGTCACGGGGAGCTTCAAGTGTGCAAACAATTGCCTTGCAAATATCTAGCCCGTGGACTAACGGACGCCAAGGTGTACCGTCGCTGATCATCTTGATTTCTTTGGTAGTCCAAGCCAAACCTGCCAAGTTGTTTAAAACAATATCAAAGCGCATCCTGGGGGAAGCACCAAAAGCAGTGGCGTTCCGCATAAAACTAGGAGAGAAGTCATCGTCAGCTAGTGGCTTGACATCTCGTTCTACTAGAGTTTTACATTCTGCATAGGCAGTTTGGGGATTTACATTTGATTCTTCTGTGACATCTCCCTCGGTTGCTACCCCATAAACACTGCAAGAAGACATATACACAAAGCGACGTACACCTGCTTCTTTTGCCAGTTTAGCAAGGCGAACTGAGCCTTTATGGTTGATTTCGTAGGTGATATGGGGTGCTAATTGTCCGGTGGGATCGTTGGATAGTTCAGCCATGTGAACTATTGCTTCAACACCTTGCAAATCTTCAACGGCGATCTGACGAATATCCTTATTAAGGGTTTTGGCTGTGACTTCAGTACCGTTGTACAACCAACCCGCTTTATAGTAGCCAGTGTCTACGCCGATAACTTCATGTCCCCGTTCAAATAATAAAGGAGGTAATAATGAGCCAAGATAGCCTTCTGTACCGGTGACGAGAACTTTCATTTTTTTAAATTCCTATTGGTAATTGGTAATTGGTAATTGGTAATTGGGAAAAAGCTAATTGTTAATTGGGAAAAAGCTAATTGGGACTCAGGAATTCAGGGACTCAGTTCTTTCTTCCCATTAGCCATTAGCTATTAGCTATTAGCCATTAGCAAACTAGATACTTTGAAATTGATTGGCTGTCGGTTGGAGATAGGGCAGTTCGGGAATTTGTGCCACTATAGCTTTACCGATCTCAATTGAAGAAGTAGCGGCTGGCGAAGGAGCATTGCAAACATGGACGGAGTTTTTACCTTGAACAATCAAAAAGTCGTCAACTAACTTGCCATCGTTCATCAATGCTTGAGCGCGGACACCAGCATGGGTAGGAACTACATCTTCTGCTTGGACTTCAGGAATGAGTTTTTGCAGACTTCTGACAAAGGCTGCTTTACTAAAAGAGCGAATGATTTCCTGAATTCCTTCGTCTGCATGTTTTGCTGCTAGTTTCCAGAAACCAGGGTAGGTCATGACCTCAGCAAAATCACGCAAGTCGAAGTCTGTTTTATTATAGCCTTCGCGCTTGAGGCTGAGAACTGCATTTGGTCCTGCATGGACACTACCATCAATCATGCGCGTAAAATGAACACCCAAAAAAGGAAAGTCAGGATTGGGAACCGGGTAAATTAAGCCTTTGACTAAATAACGTTTTTCCGGTGTCAGTTCGTAATATTCTCCCCGGAAAGGTACGATTTTAGCTTGGGGATCGACTTTACCTAATTTAGCAATGCGATCGCTATGCAATCCAGCACAATTAATCACAAAGCGAGTTTCAAAGGTTCCGTTATTAGTTTGAAGTACCTGATTGTCGCCACTGGTTCGTATTCTCTCTACTTTTGTATTGAGACGTAGTTCTCCCCCCTGGTTTTCAATGATCAGAGCGTATTTGAAGCAAACTTCCTTATAATTAGCTATACCAGTAGAAAAGACCTGAACTCCCCCTACACAGGTGACATGAGGTTCTATTTCCAGGACTTCTTCTCGACTAATTCTCTTAACTTTTATGCCGTTTTCCAAGCCTCGCTTGTAAAGGTTCTCTAAACGAGGTAACTGTGACTCATCAGTAGCAATAATTACCTTGCCACAGACTTCATGAGCAATCCCATGCTCTTGGCAAAATTCCACTATTGAGCGACTACCTGCACGACAGAACTCAGCTTTGAAACTCCCTGGTTTGTAGTAAATCCCAGAGTGAATCACGCCGCTATTATTACCGGTTTGGTGAAATGCCCATCTGCTTTCCTTTTCTAGTACTAGAATACGAGAATCAGGATAGCTTTTACCCAAAGCCATAGCGGTGGAAAGACCAACAATGCCCCCACCTATAATTGCAAAATCGTACATTTTATTCTAACCTCAATAATTATTGATTGTTAGTTGTTGATTGTTGATTGTTGATTGTTGATTGTTGATTGTTAGTTGTTAGTTGTTAGTTGTTAGTTGTTAGTTGTTAGTTGTTGATTGTTGATTGTTAGTTGTTGGTTGTTGTTGGTGGTTGATTGTTAGTTGTTGGTGGTTGATTGTTAGTTGTTGATTGTTAGTTGTTGATTGTTAGTTGTTGATTGTTAGTTGTTAGTTGTGAATAGAACCACTAACCACTAACCACTAACCACTAACAACTAACAACTAACCACTAACAACTAACAACTAACCACTAACCACTAACCACTAACAACTAACCACTAACCACTAACCACTAACCACTAACCACTAACAACTAACCACTAACCACTAACCACTAACCACTAACCACTAACCACTAACCACTAACCACTAACCACTAACCACTAACAACTAACAACTCTTTTACCATACCTTCCACGGAGCTTTGCCATTATTCCATAGCTCCTCTAGATAGTTCTTATCTCTTAAGGTGTCCATAGGTTGCCAAAAACCTTCATGTTTGTAAGCACAAAGCTGTTCCATTTCCGCAAGCTTTTCTAAAGGTTGCTGCTCCCAAACAGTCGTATCGTCAGCAATCAAGTTGATCACATCAGGTTCTAAAACAAAATAGCCACCATTAATCCAAGCACCATCCCCTTCTGGTTTTTCCCGAAAGCTGGAGATTTTGGTTTGTTCGTGTCCTAAGATAATTGCCCCAAAACGTCCTGGTGGTTGGACTGCTGTTAGGGTAGCAAAATTATTTTGTTCTTGATGAAAGTTAATAAGTTCTGTAATATTTACATTGCTCACACCGTCACCGTAGGTGA
Organism: Stigonema sp.; assembly: GCA_965249805.1. Taxonomy (GTDB): domain Bacteria; phylum Cyanobacteriota; class Cyanobacteriia; order Cyanobacteriales; family Nostocaceae; genus Stigonema. The sequence goes on along the minus strand of CBDFMX010000001.1, from coordinate 2,294,537 downwards.
AGCAAAAAGTTTCATTACCAACATGCTCCCTAACTCGCTTTAAGCGTCCACCCGTCATGGTGTTTTCACCTGTATCTACTAAGGTGACACGCCAAGGTTCGGCATTACCAGCATGCACGTTCATCTGATTGAACCGCATATCAAAGGTAACGTCTGACATGTGTAAGAAGTAGTTAGCAAAATACTCCTTAATAACATAGCCTTTGTAACCGCAACATATGATAAAATCATTTATACCATGGGTAGAGTAAATCTTCATGATATGCCACAGAATTGGCTTACCGCCAATCTCTACCATTGGCTTTGGTCTGACGCTAGTTTCTTCACTAATGCGCGTACCAAGCCCACCAGCCAAAATCACTGCTTTCATTGGATTATCTTGTAACTTGACGGCAGATGAATATTTAACTTGCTTCTGACTTTAGATAGAGAAAAATTTGTTTGTTAATTTTCTCAGTCTTAGATGTAATACGATCCAGTTAAGACGATCTCCCTACCTTCAACCGATGTAGAGACGTTGCATGCAACCTCTCTACACGTATAAAATCTCCACCAACAATTCTTCAATGAACCGTATTAAGTCTTAATTTAACTGTGATCTCCCTCTAAAGTATGAAGACAAGGTAAATAAACTTGCTTTCCTTGTAAAAAAATGGAAAAGCTACTTGACTACTTACCCTAAGTACAAGAAATTTTTGAAGATAAAATAAAGGAATGACTACTTTGATAAAATTATAAAAAAGTATCTGCTAGTTGTCTTGTCATTAAATTTACTTATTTTTAGTTTCCTTTTACGGTTGTACCAGCGTTTTGGAAGAAACTATCACATTTATTTTCTAAGACAACGCAAATACTACTGAGGGCTTGCTGGTAACTATCCATATCATTTTCTGCCAGCGAAATTTTAGCAGATGCCTGCAAATCTTCTACTGCTTTCGTATAGTGTAGTTTAGAATCTTTACCACCATATTGTGCTAGTTCATAACGAACAATACCTCGCTTAAGATAAGCTTTTGCCAATTGAGAATTAATATTTAATGCTAGGTTAAAGTCTTCTATTGCTTGCTTGTATTCTTCCTCGAAATTGCTGCTATATTGTGCGATTTGGTAGCGGACAAGACCTCGCTGAAAGTAAGCTTCTGCCCTTGACGGCTCTAGATTTATCGCGCTATCAAAGTCCTCTACCGCTTTTTTGTAGTCTTGCTGAGAATCACCGCTGTACTTGGCAATTTGCGAGCGGACAACACCTCGTCTTATATAAGCTTCAACTTCATTCTTGTTGAGGCGCAAAGCACTATTAAAGTCGGAAATTGCTAATTTGTAATCCTTATCAGGATCGCTGCTATATTCGGCAAGTATAAAACGGACATTGCCCCGGTTAACGTAAGCTTTTATTTCATTCGGGCTGAGGCGCACTGCTTGGTTATAGTCTGCCACTGCCGCTTCATACTCTTTTAAATTATAGTGGGCATTGCCTCGGTTTATATAAGCTTTAGCGTACTGAGGTTCTTTTTGGATAGCTTTGGTAAACTTATCAATTGCTTGCTCGTAGTCTCGCACTTTGTAAGAAGCATGACCCTGCTTGTAGTAATCCTCGAAAGTAAAATTATTATCTTTTTGCTGACTTGTCAACAACGCTTGTTGAGCGTAAGAGTTTTGGGCAATAAAGGGGCGACTTGTAAATTTAATCATTAAGTCTAAATACCCCAAAAAACCAAAACCAAGCAAGCAAAAAATAACCGGATAAAAGTTCTGCTTTTTAGAAGACTTATAATGAGAGAAGTTGTAGGACGCTGCTGGTAACTTTTGATTAAGGCGATTAATGCGGTTTAATGAAACTACTGGCTGTGGGCGCTGCGCTTGGATACGGCGCTTTTTCGGTTTTATTTGAGGTTGTAAATGTTCTTTAGCTGCTACTGCTTCAAGTGATGGAAAGGGGTCGCGTCCGCCTAATTGCAATCTCCGTTCACACCAAGGACAATTGCGTAGGTGGTTACTGTAACGATGCTGGGGGTTTGAAGTGCAGCTGATCAGGGAATTTTCGGTTTCAGCCAGCGCAAAGAGCCAATTTTGGGCAGTCGGGCGAAGCTGTGGGTTATTGTGACCATCCTCAAAACAACGCACGAACAGTTGCTGTAAGCTTGGGTGGAGTATTTGCCAAGGTGGTGAAATCGGGGTAGGAATATAAGGTACGCGCCGTTTTTGACTGTAAGTAAAATGACCCTGCGCAATGCGTCCTTCGTAGGTCGGTGGCTCACCAGAACCTTGAAAAATGCCGGAAAATGGGTGTGCGCCTTCCATCAATAATTGAAATATCAGCACCGCCAACCCAAACAAATCATGAGCAACAACTCGATCGCACTGAGCAAAAGTTTTATTTTGTAGCTCTGGTGGGGTAAACTCTGGTTTGCCTACAGGACAGCGGTAAATAACGTTGTTGTCCGGATCGCTTACTTGGAACGAGTCGGTATCTACCACTGTTACCAGTGCTGTGTCGCTGACAAGGATATTCGATTCATTCACATCTCCAAGGCAATATCCACTGGCGTGCAAAGCGGCAAAAGCCGCAGCCAGATTGCGGGCACTGCGCAGCAGGTACTGATAATTGAATAAAGGACAGTATTGGCGGCGAGTTCTGGGATTATAAAAGTCAATCGAAGGACGCATCCCCCGAATGCGCGGCATTAAAAAGCCAACCACGCTACCGCTGCCATCCGAGGAACGCAATAACTCAGTTGGCCAAGCAATGGAAATATGCCCCAAATTAGCTGTGGGGTTTTCTGGCGGGTGGGTCAGCATGACCTCTAGTTTGCGTGCCTGCTCTAAACTCGGCTGGTGATAAATCTTTGCCACTAAATTAATATCAGTTGGCACTGTATAAATACACGCCTCACCTCCACGCCCCAAACTCATGGTGAGGTTAATACTTGTAGTTTTTTGGTTGGGAAGAAAACGTAGTACCTGCATGGTAGAATAAGTGCTAAAGAAAGAATAATAGTGGCATAACTGTCACCAGCATTACCTACGAGCTGCGTAGTGCAGCTAGAATCAGAGTTAAATCATCGTCAGTGCGTTGCGTAATCCTTTCAGAGCGCAAGAATTTTACCAATTGCTCTTTTGCCACTGTCTTATCTTCGACATTAGCGACAAAGTCAAAAAGTGGCAAAAAGAAAGGTTTGTGAGGTACACTAAAAGCCATATTCATCGCCAGCATTTGTAGTCCATCGGTAAGGAGACCGACATTGACTATTGGTTGCCGCAATAACATCACCTGTGCTGTTTGGATAGCATCTGATGATGTCAAAAAAGTGGTTTCATTGATGAATTCGCCATGATCGGGTTTGGTAATTGCTGTCAGGTTGCCGCTTACATCTTTCGCCACTGCCACACCATCACCTACCTGTGCTACAGCAACAATTTCTGGTGAGGCGATCGCAATAATTAAAGTACTTGCTAAATCAGCAGGTCGCTTCTCACACGCAACTGCTTCTGACTCCACTGCTGCTTTTGCGGCTAGCATTGCCTCTACCAAAAGACTCCGCACCAAATTATCATCACCCAAGGAACGTCTCCCAATTTTTTTCTGAGAGATATTTTCGATAGCTGTTTCCACAGCGACCATCGCCCCGACTTTCCCCCAGGTTGCTGAACCCGCACCATCTGCTACAGCCAGAACCAAAACATTATCAGCTAATGGTTGCCAATAGTGAGCATCCTGACACAGCTGCTTGTTTTTTACATGGCTTGTACCCGGTACTGATGCGGCTACTACCTGCCACTGAGATATCTTTTCTGAAGTGTTCATAGATCCTCAAGCTGTGTAAGTATTAACCCATTAAACAGACCCCCAGCCGATCGGCGGTAGAGCCACCTGTTCGTCTACCTTGGAATTAGATACAGTTGACATACTAGCTGACAGCCAGACAAACATCTCCACAAAGTTCAGTCCATTGAGTTTTAGGGGCGTCCGTACAGTTAGTTGACCTAAGCGCGTCATATTCGCGTTTTCCACACCTACCGGAAAAAAAGCAACACGCTTACTTGCTTCATCTCCTTGCAGACGCCTCGCCGCTTGCTCTAATACATCCTCAAACTCTCCTTGTGGCTCTCCATCAGTGATCATAAATACCCAAGGGCGATAGTAAGCAATGCCGTTGGTACGATACTGAGCTTTGCGGTCTTGAATCACGTCCAGTGCTTTATGAATTCCAGCACCCATAGTAGTCAGCCCTTGCGCTGTTAGTGTTGGCGGCATAAATTGATCCGCAGTCACAAAGTCTTGTACTATGTTTATCTGACTATCAAATGTAATTATTGCTACCTCTACTCTCCGGGAAGCAAGTGAGTTTTTATTTAATTCATCCTTAAAAGCCAACAAGCCCTGATTTAAAGCATCAATGGGCATTCCTTGCATAGAGCCAGATGTGTCAAGCAAGAGCACACAAGGACAACGTGGCTCTGGATTTTCGGCAAACTCTACTACTTCATCAAGTTTTAACGTATCAGCCATAACTTCTTGTGTTATGTTTAAGGACAAAGCTTTATTTTCCTTTATCTCTATGGTTGAAATCGAAAGCGCGAAACTGCACCCCTTCCTTCGTTGGTGTAACTAGTCTACTATCTATTAAACAGATCGTTACTGCTAAAATCCTTACAAATTTTGAGAAATTTTTCGGAAAACACATTTACGTAAAACATGTTACTTAAATAACTCAGTAATATACAGAATAGTGCATTTAACAAAAATTATACATTCTTTATACATTCTATAAATAGAATAATATGAATACACAAGCTTGCTGAGCCAGAATTTTAAAGATTTTGTATAGAAAAGTCTTGATTTATGAGCAAGAAATCAAAGATGATTAATCTTACCTGTTTGTTAAGTGAGCGTGTGTCCTAAGTTACCTTAAAATCTCCAAAAACTTTAAAAAGCTCAAAAAGATATTTCTCGACCGTCTTGTTAAAAATGTAACTATAAGTTAAATTATAAGTTTTGCATATTTTACTCAACATAGATTGGGCATGAACGCTCAATCTTATTGGTGTCACCAATACCAAGAGAATAGACAACACGATATAGCTCAATACAGTTCACTTAGTAGTATTTACGGACGAAAGATCAGAACTAACACGAATTCAAAAGGGGGAAAAAGCAGAACTTTTTAATTCGTGTTGGGGGGATCAACGCCTTAACCGAACCGGATTGCGATCTAGCTAATGGTGCGTCCAGTCCGCACTATATAGGCTTTCCCGCTACTAGGGAACTGGCTCCTCTAGCGTACTGTTCGCGCAGCGAGGCGTGTAGCGTCAGAATCCGGCAAACCCTCGCGCCGACAAAGCCGAATCTTCTCACTCGGGGAGATGAGTAGTACTCGCAACACCTACAAAAATCGCCAACCGTCAGGGCTGACGGCTGAATGCTGACGATTTTGGAGCCAGACGATGGCGCGAAACGGGGGGCTTGTACCAAAAAAATTTGTTAATCTAAAATCGGCAATCCAAAATCCAAAATTTATCGGTCAATTCAATTGAAAACTGCTGTCAGCCAAAAAATTTATTTTTACATAAAAATATAGGATCAGTGGGATACCTCATTTATCGACATTCTCATCTACCAAAAAATATGTATTTAAAGAAATGAATAATTTCGGCACATTCACAAAACTGCGTCCCCTAAGTTTGTTAAGACATTTATCCAGCTGTACTGAAAGTACTTGTCTGCAGGTATCAAGCAACTCAGTGTCCTGGTTGTTCTACTTAGAACAAGGGAAAATAGCCTATGCCACCCATTCAATTGAACCTTTTGATCGACTAGAGCGTCATTTGCGCCGCCTCAGTCATCAAATTTCTACCTTAACTAGTGAAACTCGTGTTCAATTGCGTTTGATGTTTGAATCGGATTCACAAACTCAATCATCAGAATTTCTCCCCCAGCAACTACCACCTGAATATCAAGCTATTTGCTGGCTAATTAGTCAACGATATTTGCAATCTACACAAGCAGCCGTACTAATCCAAGAATTAGTTAAAGAAGTCATTGAATCATTTTTGTTAATCAAACAAGGAAGATATGAATTTAGAGATACTCCCCAGAAAATGCCGAGGATTTGCAAGCTAGATCTAGAAAAAATCCTCGAAATTGTCAGCGAACGATTACAAGCTTGGCAGTCTTTTTCTCCGCAAATTTCTTCTCCCTACCAACGTCCGTATCTGTGGATTCAAAATGGAACAAAACCAAAAGGTTTACCAGAAATACAAGAAAATTTAGCTTACTGGATGAAAGGTTTTAGCCTGCGTCATCTGGCAGTGATTATGAATCAAGATGAAGTACAACTGGCTCGAAATTTATATCCTTACATCCTAAATCAAGTCATTTTATTGCACCAACCAGATCCACCCTTCGATCAATTACCAAAGACCTTTGAAGAATTATCACTCCTCCAGAATCATCAAGTTGACACAGTAGCAACACCAAGTAGCACGACAACTATAGCGATTGCTCGGCGATCGCCACAACTCTATGTTCCTCCTCAAGAAATTCCGCAATTAATAAAGTCAAATAATCCCAACCCTGAGCCGCCTCGCTCATCTCCTACTATTATAACTCCTGGGAAAGTCCACAAAATCGTTTCTGTGGATGATAGTCCCACAGTTTTAAAAGAAATCAGCCGTTTCTTAGAAGATGAAAATTTCTCCGTAGTCACAATTAACGATCCGCTGAAAGCAATTATGTCAATTATTCGGCATAAACCAGACTTAATTTTACTAGATTTGAACATGGAAGGAATTGATGGTTATGAGTTATGTCGCATGATTAGAAATAATTCAATGTTTAAAAGTACACCCATTATTATGGTAACAGGAAGCAAGGGACTTTTAGACAAAGTAAGAGCTAGATTAGTAGGAGCATCAGGATATTTAACTAAACCTTTCAGTCGTACAGATTTACTTAAAATAGTGTTTATGCATATAACTTGATTGGGAAAAAGCTAATGGCTAATGGCTAATTGCTAATTGCTAATTGCTAAATACATAGTATATTATTGATTGATTATGATTGCGTAGGTAAATAACAAATGACAAATGGCTAAAAATTAGTTTTAGAATAGAGTGTGCATTATGATTTAAATTTAGATTTGGTACAATTAAACACATTCTATGCGTATTTCTCTGAAATGGTTACAGGAACTAGTCGATCTGAAACTTAGCCCAGAAGAACTAGCAGAAACACTAACAATGGCTGGGTTTGAGGTAGAAGATATCGAAGACCGCCGCACTTGGGCTGCTGGGGTGGTTGTGGGACTTGTGCTCGATCGCCAACCTCACCCCAATGCTGATAAATTGAGTGTTTGCCAAGTCGATATCGGCGCTGAGGAAACCTTAAATATCGTCTGTGGTGCTGACAATGTCCGGGCAGATATCTATGTGCCAGTCGCAACCATAGGTACTTACTTACCCAACATTAATTTAAAAATAAATAGATCCAAACTGCGAGGCGTTGCATCTGAGGGCATGATTTGTTCTTTAAAGGAACTCGGTTTACCCAGCGATGTCGAAGGAATTCATATTTTTACCCAGGAAAATCTGCAACTGGGTAGCGACGTGCGCCCACTGTTGGGTTTAGAAGATGTGATATTAGACGTGACTGCAACCGCCAACCGTGCTGATGCTTTGAGTATGGTAGGTGTAGCGCGGGAAGTAGCAGCCTTGACAAGCGCAAAGCTAACAATTCCTGAACCGGGCGAAGTCCCAATCCCCAAACAAGAACATAAATTGACTTTAAAAGTCGATCCCCAAGCTTGTCCAGCATACATTGGCACGGTGATTTCCGATCTGAAAATTGCCCCATCACCGGAGTGGCTGCAACAGCGCTTGCGTGCTGCAGGGGTGCGACCGATAAATAATGTCGTTGACGTTACTAACTATGTTCTATTGGAATGGGGACAGCCGCTGCACGCCTTCGATCGCGATCGCCTACTATCAGTTAGCGGTCTAGAAACCGCAGATGCAAAGTCTCTACAAATCGGTGTTCGTTTTGCCAACTCTGGAGAATCACTAAAAACTCTAGATGGACAAACCCGCACTTTATCAACCCAAAACTTGTTAATCACTGCTAACAACAAACCCGTTGCACTGGCTGGAGTTATGGGTGGGGAAGAAACCGAAGTTCATGTTGGTACTCAAAATTTGGTTTTAGAAGCCGCGCTGTTTGAAGGAGTGGCAATTCGCCGGAGTTCCCGCAGCGTCGGATTAAGAAGCGAGGCGTCTAGCAGATACGAACGAGGAGTGAACCGCGCTGAGTTGGAAGTAGCCTGTCGTCGCGCTTTGTCGCTGATCGTCGAACTTGCTTTTGGCACAATAGTCACTCAAGAAATTGCTGACAGGCGCCCCGACCCTGCCCATTGGACGCATTCAATTGAACTGCGTTTAGACCGAGTTAATCAGGTGCTGGGACCAGTTGATTTAACCGAGGAAACAGGAGAATTACAAGGCGCAGATGTTGAGCGTACCTTAACAGCGCTGGGATGTCAAGTCAATCCATCCGGAGACCGTACTTGGACAGTTTCTATTCCACCTTATCGTTACCGTGACTTAGAGCGAGAAATTGATTTAATTGAAGAAATAGCTCGTCTCTACGGCTATGACAAATTTTGTGATACTCTGCCAGAAAAAGCAGAAGCAGGCTATCTGCCTTTAGATCATGAACTCATTCGCAAGTTACGAGCAACACTACGGGCAGAAGGATTGACAGAACTCATGCACTACTCTTTGGTGAAGCCAGGGGAAAGTAGACAAGTCGTGCTGACAAATCCTCTATTTGTAGAATATTCGGCACTGCGAACTGATTTAATATCCGGCTTGATAGATGCCTTTCAGTATAATTTAGAGCAGGGAAATGGTGCGCTCAACGGCTTTGAAATTGGGCAAATTTTCTGGCAAGAAGAAGATGGTTTGCAAGAAACAGAAGCAATTGCCGGGATAATGGGAGGCGATCGCACCGTCGGTAAGTGGACAAGAAGCGCACGCGTACAACCGATGACTTTGTTTGAAGCCAAAGGTATTTTAGAAAGTGTATTTCAGCAAATGAACTTGCAGGTAGAATATCAACCTGATTGCCGCGATCCGCGCTTGCATCCAGGACGCACCGCCTCCTTATGGGTTCAGGGAAATAGACTGGGTATCTTCGGGCAACTGCATCCCCAACTGCGTCGAGAAAGAGGCTTGCCAGATTCAGTCTACGTGTTCCAAATGGAGCTAGATGTGCTTTTGGATTCTCTGGATCAAGATGATATCCTCATACCAAAATTCAAACCTTATTCTATCTATCCAGCAGCCGATCGCGACATTGCCTTTTTTGCATCCGTGAAGGTAACAGTTGTCGAAATTCAAAAAGTCATTACCAAAGCTGGTAAAGATTTGCTAGAGTCAGTGGAATTGTTTGATGAATATCGGGGTGAAAATGTGCCTTCAGGACAGCGGAGTTTGGCATTTCGCTTAATCTATCGAGCAAGCGATCGCACCCTCACTGATGCTGAAGTTGAACCAGTGCATCAAAAAATCCGCGAAGCACTGGTAGAAAAATTCGGTGTTACTCTCAGGAGTTAATTGCTAATTGCTAATTGCTAATTGTCAAGATTTTTTACTATTAGCTATTAGTTATAGGAATCATATTTGATTTTTGAACTATGTGTAGGGTGGGCAGTGCCCACCACATCCAGGTTCTGGTGGCAGTGCCCACCCTACCTAACTCTCAACTCCTAACTCTTCATTAACCATGCCTAAATACATAATGTGGGGAACTTACTGCGAAGACGTTTTAGAAAAACGCGCCCCTTACCGTCAAGCCCATTTAGATGGACTTGCTAAACAGAAAGAATCTGGTGTGTTGATTACCATTGGTCCTACCAAGGATGTGACTAAAGTTTTCGGCATTTACGAAGCCGAAGACGAAGCCACTGTACGCCAGTTGGTTGAAGCCGACTCCTACTGGAAAAATGGCATTTGGACGGAATACTTTGTCAAAGAGTGGATTCAGGCTTTTTAACGAAAACGCCCCCATTCCCCCATCTTCTTAAGGTGGGGAAATGGAAGCGTTTTCGTTAACACATAGAGTTCAAATTTGCTAATGAATGTTGACAGTTACCAACATTATTCAGGCATAAGAAGTTCATTACTGAAAGCCGCAGCAAGTTCTGGACTGTTAATTGCTAAAGCACTTTCATGCCACTCATGGATGACTACATCGAGCAGATCCCACTCATCAGTGTCGCAACCATGACGAAATGCATTAATTATTTCTGCAACTAGTTCGTTTAATTCCTCAGTATCGAATGCCTTCAACCATCCATAGTCGTGGTATGAACCAATCTCTTTTCCTTGGTTTAATTGATAAGCAACATTGATGACCTCAACTACAACTCTGGTCTGCGGGGCTGCTTTTACCAGCCCCGCCATCTGTTCTCGGCGCAGCAATGCAAAGGCATGGTCAAGTCGCTTCGCTCCAAGTCAAAAGTCAAAAGTCAAAAGTCAAAAGTAAGAACCCCATAAATAAATCGCGAAGCGCCATTCGCTATGCGTGGTGGTCTGGGCTTGTAATAAGGACGTAGTATAACTTGATTGCACTCCTCTCGAAATACATATTTTTCATTTTCCATAAATAAATCGCGCAGCGTTGCGAGCGAAGCGCGGCAATCTAGGGGCTTGTACCTTTTTTGTACTTTTGACTTTTGAATGAGTGACTTTTGACGAACCGAAGGGCGGTCATTACGAGTAATTGTCACCGGACGCTCTTGAGCTATGTCCAAAACGCGACCAGGCTGGCGATTCAACTCAGTCGCACTAATCAACTCATCACTGTAAATACTATTTTTACCGCCGCTAAGCATAGCTAAAAGCGCCTCCTAAAAACTGAGAATGCTGCATTGTTTTCTGAATAGACATACGTAATATTATACGTATGACCAACAGACTGGCGGCAAAACTCCATAGCCTCGATTTGTTGTTGGTAAGGAATCTGGGAGTGAGTGATACCTAGCAAGAAGCCGAGGAGTGCGTCTACGCCATCGCCAAAGAAGCACTTTCACCCCTAAGCGCCAATTAACCAGATCCTTTCCACTACCAAACTTTTATTTGCGACCCTTAAGCGCCTTTTTAAAATTTTGACGATAGGATTTATTCGTAATAAACAAAGCTGGCCACAATAAGGCTAAACTGAGACGATTAGGCAAACTTTGCTGGAAGTTAGTCCGGTAAAATCCATTCCAAAACTTCCAAACACCCGCCGCATAACCCACTATCAATGTAAAAACGATTAAAGTACTCATTGCCATCAACCCCGTGAGCAATTGACAAAATCAGAGTTAAGTATTCTTACTCCATATTGGCACTTTACAAAAGACACCGAGAAGCGATAACTAAACCCCACAGTCTTCAGCATCCTTTATTGCTACATCTTCATATTCTCTAGTTTAGAGTAGCCCTAGCGGAAATGGTGCCCAGAAGCAAAGCAGTATTGAGTACCTCCTTCTGAAGTTATGAGTGAAATTACTTAAAACTTAGGACTCAACAAGGAAGAACTCAGGACTACTGAATAAGGCAGCAGGGGGTTAAACCCCCTGCTGCCCCTTCTTGATCTTCTATAGACAAACAAGTTAGTGTGACGAATAGATATTCTTGTACGTGACCAGATGAAAAGAGCGAAAGTTCCACAGCAAACTCGAAAAAAGTTGAACAAACGCGTGTTATGGGACTTGACGCTCTCGACTGGTGCAAACCGCTAAGGAGGATTTATGCGTGCAGTACTGATGGCAGGAGGATCGGGGACGCGGCTTCGCCCGCTAACTTCTGACTTGCCGAAACCTATGGTGCCTATTCTCAATCGACCAATTGCCGAACACATTATCAATCTTCTCAAACGGCATCAAATTACAGAAGTGGTTGCCACACTGCATTATTTACCTGATGTCCTGCGAGACTACTTCCTAGATGGCAGCGATTTTGGTGTGCAGATGACCTATGCCGTAGAAGAAGACCAGCCCCTAGGCACCGCAGGCTGCGTGAAAAACATTGCGGAACTCCTTGATGAAACCTTTTTAGTGATTAGCGGTGATAGCATAACAGATTTTGACCTAAAAGCGGCAATTGAATTTCATAAACAAAAAAAGTCAAAAGCCACTTTGATTTTGACACGTGTCCCCAACCCAATTGAATTTGGAGTGGTGATTACCGATGATGAAGATCGGATTCGGCGATTTTTAGAAAAACCCTCTAGTAGTGAAATTTTTTCGGATACGGTAAATACTGGCACATACATTTTAGAACCAGAAGTTTTGGAATACCTGCCAGTAAACACTGAATGCGACTTTTCCAAAGACTTGTTTCCCTTACTACTAGAGAAAAACGAGCCAATGTACGGTTACATCGCCCAAGGTTATTGGTGTGATGTCGGTCACTTAGACGCTTGCCGTCAGGCTCAGTATGATGGATTACACGGACTCGTCAAACTTGACTTTCCCTACAAAGAAATTTCACCAGGATTGTGGGTAGGTCAAAACACTCATATAGATTCTTCGGCTGAGATTCAAGCCCCAGCAATTATTGGGGACAATTGCCGCATTGGCGCCAAGGTACAAATTGAAGCTGGAACCGTAATTGGGGATAACGTCACTATCGGCGCTTACGCCAATCTCAAGCGTCCGATTATTTGGAATGGAGCGATAATTGGCGATGAAGCACATCTTTCAGCTTGTATCATTGCTCGTGGTACCCGTGTAGACCGTCGCGCCCATGTTTTAGAAGGCGCGGTAGTAGGTTCCCTTTCCACCGTAGGAGAAGAAGCCCAAATTAGTCCCTACGTCCGCGTCTGGCCCAGTAAAAAGATTGAGTCAGGGGCGATCTTAAATATTAACTTAATTTGGGGTAACACTGCCCAACGCAATTTATTTGGGCAACGTGGCGTTCAAGGATTAGCCAATATCGACATCACCCCAGAATTTGCTGTGAAGTTGGGGTCTGCTTACGGTTCTACCTTGAAACCACGCAGTCGGGTCACAGTCTCCCGCGACCAACGCAATATCTCTCGCATGGTCACGCGGTCATTAATCGCGGGTCTTTTGTCTGTAGGTATCGATATTCAGAACCTAGACGCCACCTCTATTCCTGTTGCACGCACAGTTATACCCACAATGGGGGTAGCTGGGGGTATTCATGTGCGCATGCATCCCGATCGCCCTGATTACATCCTGATTGAGTTCATGGATGCCAAAGGAATAAATATCTCTAAGTCTCAAGAGAAGAAAATTGAGGGGGCTTACTTTAAGGAAGATATGCGGCGGGCGCAAATTCATGAGATTGGCGATGTTGTTTATCCCATTCAAGTCGTCGATCGATACTGCACTGCTTTTGAAAAGCTGTTACATATTGATACGATTCGCAACAGTCGCGCAAAAGTCGTCATTGACTACGTATATGCTGTTTCCGGCGCAGTGTTGCCTCAAATGTTAGATAAGTTTGGCGCTGATGCGGTAGTACTCAATGCCAGTCTGAATAAAGCCACTATGTCAGCAACTGACCGCGAAGCACTTTTGACTCAGCTTGGTCATGTCGTGGAGGCGTTGAAGGCTAACTTTGGTGCCCAGATCACGGCTAATGGAGAACAGCTAATTTTGGTTGATGAATCAGGCATTCCCATTCGTGGAGAAATGTTAACAGCGCTGATGGTGGACATCGTGTTAACTTCTAACCCTAGGGGATCGGTAGTTGTACCAGTTCATGCTTCTAGTGCTGTAGAACAAATTGCTCGTCGCCACGATGGCAGGGTGATTCGCACCAAGGCAAATCCCACAGCGTTGATGGAGGCGTGTCAGAAAAACCACAATGTAGTACTGGGAGGTAGTGGCGACACAGGCTTTATTTTACCAGAGTTGCATCCAGGATTTGATGCGATGTTCTGCATTGCCACCCTGATTGAGATGCTAACGATACAGGAGCGATCGCTCGCTTCTGTACGTTCTGAATTACCTCGTGTAGTTCACAAAACTCATACAATACGTTGCCCTTGGACAGTCAAAGGCGCACTCATGCGCTACCTAGTAGAAACTCACCCAGCACAAAACCTGGAATTAATCGATGGGGTGAAAATTTGTCAGCCCTACGATGATAGTTGGGTATTAGTTTTGCCTGATGCTAGCGAACCACTAGTACATTTATACGCCAACAGTAACGATCGCGATTGGGTAGATGAATCCCTGCGCAGTTACCGCGCCCGCGTCCAGTCGTTTGTCGAAAGAGAACAAGAACAAGTTGTTGCTGAAGTGTAATAGAAGAGGGGAGTGGGGAGTGGGGAGTGGGGAGTGGGGAGTGGGGAGTAGGGAGTGGGGAGTGGGGAGTGGGGAGTAGGGAGTGGGGGAAGTAGGGGGAGTAGGGGGAGTAAGGGGAGACAAATTAATTTCTTCATCTCCATCTCCCCCTACTCCCTCATGTCCCCCTACTGCCTCATCTCCCCCTACTCCCTCATCTCCCCCTACTCCCTCATCCTCCTCATCTTCCCCCACTCCCCACTCCCTACTCCCCACTCCCTAATTCGGAAATATTGCCAGTTCAGTCTCTGGGTCAAAAAAGTGAATTTTTTCTGGAATCAGAGATAACCACAGTTGCTCGCCGACACGCACAAAGCGGTCTGGTGGAACTCGCACATGTACGGACGCCGTTGTGGTGGCTTTTGGAAAACCAGGTTCGACAAGTCTTGTAGATAGATATGTGTCGTTGCCCAGATTCTCCACAAATTCTACTTGTACGCTCCAATTTTTGGTAGCAGGCACACTCAATATTAAGTGTTCTGGGCGAATGCCTAAAATTAGGGTTCGCCCGTTGTATTTTTGCAAAGCCGTTCCCCAAACTTCTGGTAGTGTGAGACGGAAATCACCACTGGTAATCAACAAGGGGGCATGAAACTCGACAGGAATAAAATTCATCGGCGGTGAACCAATGAATTGGGCAACAAAGCTGCTAGCTGGACGATTGTAAAGTTCCAATGGGGAAGCAACTTGCTGGATTTTACCCTCGCAGAGAATAGCGATGCGATCGCCCATCGTCATCGCTTCCGTTTGATCGTGAGTGACGTAAATCGTCGTTGTCCCCAGTTGACGTTGTAGTTTCACTATTTGGGCGCGGGTTTCGGCGCGGAGTTTGGCATCCAAGTTAGAAAGTGGTTCATCCATTAAAAACACTTGGGGATTACGTGCGATCGCCCTTCCCAATGCCACTCGCTGTCTTTGTCCGCCAGATAACTGTTTAGGTAGGCGATTTAGTAAAGCCTCAATTTGCAACAGTTGGGCAACATAACGCACCCCACCGTCCACCGCCCTTTCTCCATCAGAAATATAACGCAGTCCTTTGGGAAGTGAACGTGTCATCCCGACTAGCAAGTTTTCCACCAAATTAGGGAGTGGGGAGTGGGGAGTAGGGAGTAGGGAATGGTTATTTTCCCCACTCCCCATTCCCCATTCCCCACTCCCCATTTGCCTCCGTCGTAGTCCAAAAGCGATGTTGTCATACACCGTCATATGAGGATAGAGGGCGTAATTTTGAAACACCATCGCGATGTCTCGTTCTTTGGGGGGTAAGTCATTAACCAAGCGATCGCCTACCCAGATATTGCCTCCAGTCATCGCCTCCAACCCAGCAATTATCCGCAGGAGGGTACTTTTACCGCAACCAGAAGGTCCCACCAGCACAATAAACTCACCATCTGCCACCGTTAGGTTAATTCGCCGCAACACATTGATGCTTTCAGCACGATCGTTTGAGGCAACACCTTCCCCTTTACGAGAAGGAAAACTTTTGTAAACATTTTCTAAAATAACCTGCGCCACAAGTTTTTAAAATAACTTTAATTAGTTAATAAGTCGGTCGCACAAATAAATCATTATTGGTTAGTAGTTGCGCAAAGCGCAACTACAAGCCTTTCACCTTTATTTTACAAAACTTTACATAGTTGGTATTATTCTCGCCGACCTACTGATTAGGGGCGAGTTTAACACTCTAGATAAATGACGCGGAATGGTTAGCGCTTATCATACACGTTTCATGTCCAAACGAATATACTCTACCGCTAACTTTTGGTGGCATTGATTTTTATAGTACAATTATACTATTGATTGATTGTCAAAGTCCATGTCTCTTACAGTTAGGCGAAAGTTGTGAGCAGTTAATGACCGCTGTTAGCAAAAATAGCTTGACTTTTATGCTAAAAAAGACTCTATAGTTCCACTAAAATTAATATGCAATTTATTAAAGAATTATTAAGAAGTGTGAAAGTTAAACATAATATGAATATTCATTCTGACGCACTCCTGTAAGGGCGGGGGGACCCCGCCCCGACGACGTTGCATTGCCAATTTTTCACTTAGGAGGATTTTAATGAACAACTGCATTTTGATGGCGGAAATAATTCAAGAACCCCAATTGCGTCATACACCAGAAGGGCTGGAACTCACGGAAATGATGGTGCAGTTTGCGGGAATACGACCAGATGACCCTCCAGCTATGTTGAAAGTAGTAGGCTGGGGAAATATTGCTAAAGAAATTTATCAAAACCACCACCAAGGCGATCGCGTCCTTCTTGAAGGACGCCTAAATATGAATACCATCGATCGCCCAGAAGGTTTCAAAGAAAAACGCGCTGAATTAACAGTGCAACGCATTCACCCCCTAGGCGCAATCACTACTAGTTCATCGCCATCTATACCTCTAGCGTCTTCCCAGACAGCCATTCCCAGCTATGAGTCGCCGCCAACCACACCAGCAGCAACAAGTAGTGTTGGCGTCCGAACCCAAAATGAAACCGAAGAACGCAGACCACAAAAAACAAACTTTCCCCAAAATGACCCGGAAGAATACACACCCCAAAGCAAAAACTTTGAACGACCGACTTATCCAGTAGCAAAGGACGAAGAACCGGATGTAGACGAGATTCCGTTTTAAGGCAACACTGAAGGTAGGCAACGGATTTTGTAACGGATGTAGCGGATGTGGCAGCGGATTTTGTAACTGATGTAGCGGATGCGGCAACGGATTTTGTAACTGATGTAGCGGATGCGGCAACGGATTTTGTAGCGGATGTAGCGGATGTGGCAGCGGATTTTGTAACTGATGTAGCGGATGCGGCAGCGGATTTTGTAACTGATGTAGCGGATGCGGCAACGGATTTTGTAACTGATGTAGCGGATGCGGCAGCGGATTTTGTAACTGATGTAGCGGATGCTTTATCTGGTCGCCCCACCATTAACTCATCCGTTACATCCGTTACCACATCCGTTGCCACATCCGTTGCGACATCCGTTACTACATCCGTTGCTACATCCGTTGCCACATCCGTTACCACATCCGTTGCCAAGGCTGTTGCCACATCCGTTGCCGAGGCTGTTAAAATCCAAATACTTTTAACTAACAATCTTTACCCAACTCCTATGAGAGAAACTGTCCTAGACGTTCGCAATCTGCAAGTCGAATTTTCTGGTGAGGGCAATATCATCAAAGCTGTAGATGATATTTCCTTTCAGCTACAGCGAGGAGAGACTCTAGGAATAGTAGGAGAATCGGGTTCGGGAAAATCAGTAACATCCCTAGCAGTGATGGGTTTGGTACAGTCTCCTGGTAGGATAAGTGGCGGCGAAATCCAGTTTTGCCCGTCGGAAAATGGCACACCAATCAATTTGCTCTCGCTGTCATCTGAGGAAATGCAGATCTACCGAGGCGGCGACATTGCCATGATATTTCAAGAACCGATGAGTTCGCTGAATCCGGTTTTTACCATTGGGTTTCAGCTGACAGAAGCGATTAGGCGACATCAGAATATTTCACCATATGAAGCACAACGAAAAGCGATCGCCGGTCTCCAAGAGGTAAAACTCCTCCCCAGCGATGAGATCCTCCACCAAGAGTATATTGAAACTTGGAAAGAAACCTCTTTTGGTTCATCAACACTGAATGAGCAAAAAGTAACGCAGTTGGTAAACCAGCACAAACAAGCAATGCTAGAACGCTACCCGCATCAACTTTCAGGAGGTCAGTTGCAGCGGGTAATGATTGCAATGGCAATTTCTTGCAATCCAATGTTATTAATTGCGGACGAACCAACTACAGCATTAGATGTGACGGTGCAAGCAACAATTCTGGAATTGCTGCGAGAATTACAGCAAAGCCGTGATATGGCAATGATTTTTATCACCCACGATTTGGGACTGATTGCGGAAATTGCCGACTCTGTAGCGGTCATGTACAAAGGCAAAATTGTAGAATGCGGTTTAGTTGAGCAAATTTTTACTAACCCCCAACATCCATATACTAAAGGCTTGATAGCTTGCCGCCCCACTCTCAACCGCCGTCCCCAAAAACTGCTGACAGTTTCCGACTACATGAACGTGGAGGAGAAATCAACGGGAGAGGTAGTGATTCAACCGAAACAACCAGAACAACCGCCAGAAGTCACTACTGAGGAAACCACCCAAAGATTGGCTTCCTTAGAACAGCAGCAGCCTTTGTTACAAGTCCATGACCTGAAGGTTGGGTTCCCTGTACGGGGGGTGTTTGGTGGGACAAAACGCTATATTATGGCAGTTAATGGTGTTTCCTTTGATGTGAAAAAGGGGGAAACCTTGGGATTGGTCGGAGAATCTGGTTGTGGTAAAACCACCCTTGGCAGAACCTTGCTACGACTCATTGAACCAATGAGTGGTCAGATTTTATTTGAGGGGCAAGACATTACTACATCCATTGGAAAATCGTTGCAGCAGTTGCGACGGGAAATGCAAATAATCTTTCAAAACCCCTTTAGCTCTCTCGATCCACGCCTCAAGGTTGGGGATGCAATTATGGAGCCTTTGATCATTCACTCTATCAGTAAAAGTAAGAAACAACGGCGAGAACGTGTAGCTTATCTCTTAGAAAGAGTGGGGTTGAATGCAGACGCCGTGAACCGTTATCCCCATCAGTTTTCCGGCGGTCAACGCCAGCGGATATGCATTGCCCGTTCCTTAGCATTAAATCCTAAGTTCATCATCTGCGATGAATCAGTTTCAGCTTTGGATGTGTCGGTACAGGCGCAGGTGCTGAATCTCTTGAAAGAATTACAACAGGAATTTGGGTTGACTTATATTTTCATTTCCCACGACTTGAGTGTGGTGAAGTTTATGAGCGATCGCATCTTGGTGATGAATCGCGGTCAAATTGTCGAACAAGGTACAGCGGAAAGTATCTACCGCGCACCTAAAGAAGAATACACTCGGAAGTTAATTGAGTCGATTCCTACTGGTAGTCCCGAACGGATGCGAAAGCGGCAATTAAGGGCATCATGAGCGGCTATGTATATGTACATAAATAAACATTAAATACAATTTGTATTTTAGGGCGGGCAGGATGCCCACCCCACAAGAACTTAAATATCTTGTGGGGTGGGCATCCTGCCCGCCCATTTTAAGTATAATTGCGATCGCCTACTTAATCTCAGGGAAAACCATGTACTTTCTGTATGGTTATAATTTTTTTATTCACTAGTTAAGAACTCATCATCAAATGTTATTGAAAAAAAAATCTCACCAGAGATATCTCAGGTTTACAAACAAATCTATCTCCTGGCGTTGGATTTGTATTCTTCTTTTTTTTACAGTTACTTTTTCCACTATTGTCTCTGCTCAGATAACAGGGAATCCTATTCCTGAACCAATTGCAAAGTCCAAGCTTTCCGTTGGATTGCAAAAAGTTGTGAAAATTCCCGATAGCGGAATTGGGCAAAACCCATCCGCTCAATTGAACTTGCTTGCTGCTGCAGGTGACAGTAGTGGGCGGTTATTCGTAAACGATACACGCGGTCAGCTCTATGTGATAATTAACGGCACTGCTAGCGTTTACATGGATCTTAAAAGTTTAGTGGGCGCAGGATTTCGTGACCAGAGTCAACAGGGGTTTTCATACTTTGCCTTTCACCCGGACTTTGCCACAAATGGGCGCTTTTACACGGTAGACGCCCAAAATAAAGATACCGGAACACCTGATTTTCCGGTTACTAAGACAATTGTTGACTCACATAAAAATCCCATAGAAAGCTCTCACCACGACGTGATTCGCGAGTGGACTGCGACCGATCCTGCCGCCAACACTTTTTCTGGAACAGTTCGCGAGATCCTGCGCATCGAACAGCCCTATCCAGATCACAACGTAGGACAATTAGCCTTTAATCCTAATGCCAAACAAGATGATGCGGATTATGGCATACTTTACATCGCAACGGGTGATGGCGGCAGCGACGGCTTTCCGATCAGCAGGACAGATCCTATTGATAATGCACAGGATCTAAGCACACCACTGGGAAAAATTCTCCGCATCGACCCTCTCGGTAGCAATAGCGCCAATGGGAAATATGGCATCCCTGCTGATAATCCTTTTGTTAACAATGGCAACTCTGGTACGCTAGGTGAAATTTGGGCTTATGGACTGCGTAATCCTCATCGTTTCAGTTGGGACACGGGTGGTGAGGGTAAAATGCTGATTGCCGATATAGGTCAGGCTTTTATCGAAGAAGTGAATCTTGGAAAAAAAGGAGCGAATTACGGCTGGCCTGCGCGGGAGGGTACTTTTTTGACCGATAGAAACAACGAAAACGTCATTTTTGCATTACCTGCTAACGATGCCGATTTTAATTACACCTACCCCGTTGCCCAATACCAACATAGTATACCCCCAGGCACTGTAGGATTTTACGGTATTTCGATCGCTGGCGGTTTTGTTTACCGGGGCAGTGCCATTCCCGAACTAGTCGGTCAGTATGTTTTTGCAGACTTCGCTAATGACGGGCGATTTTTCCATGTCCCTGTCGATGACCTTGTTGATGGTAAACAGGCAAAGATACAAGAACTCCGACTATCTGAGGGCAATCAGGAACGCTCCTTTCCACAAATAGTTGGCAACAGCAAATCAGAAGCCCGGTTCGGAATAGATGAACAAAGAGAACTCTACGTGACATCTAAGAGCGACGGCAAAGTTAGAAAAATTGTGCCTCCGAGTAATTACTTATACAGTTTCTCTAGAATATTCTACACATGGTAAGCCGGGGACGCTCTTGAGGCAAGGGGAGTGAGTAGAGGATGCATTCATCATAATTCGTAATTACCAAATCATCTCAAATCCGGTTGATTGCACATGGTATTTGTAGGGGCACAGCAGTGCTGTGCCCCTACCGTTTGTGTGTTCATTTAACCGCATTTGATATCATTAGTGGAAATCATGCAAGGTACGATCGCCCGTGAAGAGCAAACTTAGTCAAGGTTCCACCTTCAAAATCGAATTACCAAGAATTGTTAGTGGTTAGTGGTTAATTGTTAATTGTTAATTGTTAGTGGTTAGTGGTTAGTGGTTAGTGGTTAGTGGTTAGTGGTTAGTGGTTAGTAGTTAGTGGTTAGTGGTTAGTGGTTAGTGGTTAGTGGTTAGTGGTTAGTGGTTAGTGGTTAGTGGTTAGTGGTTAGTAGGGGTCCTCCTGCCGTTCGCCCGTACAGTAGTTAGTGGTTAGCGATTAGTAATTAGTAACTAGTGCTTTTTAGTACAGATAATACTTAACAACTAACAACTAACAACTAACAACTCACAACCCTTCGGGTTCACCAGTCGCCTACGGAGGGAAACCCTCCTGCAGCGCTGGTTCACCAACAACCAACAACTAACAACCAACAACTAACCACTATATCTACTTAAAGCTAGGTGAGTTCGTATTCCTATTCTGTTAAAGTGAGATCTACACTCTAGTTTTCCTTCACTGGCGCGGCTCTTGCAAGGACAGACAAATGCCTGGACACGATATCATTGTTGTCGGAACTTCGGCAGGCGGAGTCGAAGCTCTGATTAATCTTGTAAAAAACTTACCCATTGACTTGAATGCTACTATATTTATAGTGCTTCATGTTCCATCTCACGGCACAAGTGTTTTGCCTCGTATCCTGAATAAAGTCTCAGGCTTACCAGTTTCCCATGCGCAGAATGGTGAAGCAATTGTTAAGGGGCGGATCTACGTTGCCCCACCGGACTATCACTTACTAGTTAAACTAGGATACATTAGTTTAGTAAAGGGTCCAAGAGAAAACACCCATCGCCCAGCTATCGATCCATTATTTCGTAGTGCGGCGCAATCTTACGGGCGGCGAGTAATCGGCGTTGTGTTAACAGGTGTGCTCGACGACGGCACGGCAGGACTTAAGGCAGTGAAAATGCGGAACGGTGTGGCAGTTGTTCAGTCCCCAGACGATGCTATGTATACAGGAATGCCCCGCAGTGCGATCGAGAATGTAGACGGCATTGATCATATCTTACCACTGGCAGATATTCCAAGTGTCCTGGTAAATCTAGCTAACAAGCCGATAGAGGTAGAAGAAAACTCTGTCTCCCGTGAGATGGAAATTTAATCTAAATTGGCGGAGGCGAATATGTCGGTGCTAAATAGTGACGAAAGAGCCGGGAAACCATCGACCTTCGGTTGTCCTGATTGCGGCGGTACTCTGTGGGAAATAAACGAGGGAGATTTGTTGCGCTTCCGCTGTCGCATTGGTCACGCTTACTCTTCGGAAAGTCTGCTGTCAAAGCAATCCCATGCCTTAGAGGATGCACTATGGAGCGCTCTCAGGGCACTAGAGGAGAAATCATCTCTAGCGCGTCGCATGGCTAGCCGAATGCGCAATCGCAACCAAAGTTTGTCAGCAACACGATTGGAAGAGAACGCACAGGATGCCGAGGACAGTGCCGCTGTTATCCGCCAAGTGCTACTCAACCACAACGATGTGACGGCAGAACCGGAAATAAATCCAACTCCGGAAAACGGAAAACTAAATAATGATAGCTGAAAATTATATAATCGTGCTGACGGCATCTGCCGGCGGACTGAAAGCTTTAAGCAAAATATTATCAAACTTACCTAAAGATTTTCCCGCACCGATAGTTATAGTGCAACACTTAAGTCCCAGTTACCCGAGTCTGATGGCTGAGATTTTGAGTAGGCGTACACTCCTACAGGTGAAGCAGGCAGAGGCAGGGGATATGTTAAAACCAGGGACGGTTTACATCGCTCCTCCCAACCATCACCTAGTGATTAACCAAGACTATAGCCTATCTTTGTCCGATGCAGAAAAAGTACGCCGTGTCCGTCCCGCAGGCGATGTGCTGTTTCAGTCTGCTGCTAGTAGTTTCCTAAAAAAGGTAATCGCTGTTGTCCTGACTGGTATGGATGGCGACGGAGCAACAGGAGTAGCGGCGGTTAAACTAATGGGCGGCACAGTGATTGCCCAAAGTGAGGCAACTTGTGAGTTTTACAGTATGCCAAAAGCGGCAATTGCAACTGGTGCTGTTGATTTTATACTTGCCCTAGAAGCGATCGCTCCTGCCTTGTTGAACTTAGTTAAAAATTGATTTCCAGATGAATCATTATAGCAGTTCTCGTTCCCATGCAGAGCATGGGAATGCCTAATTGGCGGGCTGCTGCCTCCATATTTTGCCAGCAATGAGGTAGCAGCCCCTAAGACTGCGTTCCCAGCCAGAGGCTGGGAACGAGAAACGAGCATTCTAATTGTGCGGGCTATAGTGATTACTCCCGTCCCCGTAGCATCATGGAATTTTGTTAAAATTTATAATTTATGGACTATTGACTATAAACAGCTATAATTATGACCCTTACAGAAACCAACTCAGAATTAGATAACCTTTTAAATTACATCAAACGTAACCGTGGTTTTGATTTCAGTGGTTATAAGCGTACAAGCTTAAGCCGCCGCATTTGCAAGCGTATGCAGTCGCTTAATATCGAAAACTACAGTGATTATCTTGACTACTTAGAGGTACACCCGGACGAGTTTGTTGATCTATTTAATACAATTCTAATCAACGTCACCGCTTTCTTTAGAGAACCACAAGCTTGGGAATACATCACATCGGAGATCATTCCTTTGATCGTTGCCAACAAGCCCATCAGCAAACCAATCCGGGTCTGGAGTGCAGGATGCGCTTCCGGACAGGAAACCTACACCATAGCTATGTTGCTGGCTGAGGCATTAGGCATGGAACAGTACGCGGGGCGAGTGAAAGTTTTCGCGACTGATGTGGATGCAGAAGCTCTCAACCAATCTCGTCATGCTTCTTACACTGATAAGGAAGTTCAAGGAATTCCCCATGACCTGCTAGATAAGTACTTCGATCAAGTCAATGGTAGATACATCGTCCAGAAAGATCTGCGCCGCTGCGTGATCTTTGGTCGCCACGATTTAGTTCAGGATGCACCCATAGGTAGGATTGACCTGCTCTTGTGCCGTAACACCCTGATGTATTTCAACACAGAAACTCAATCTAAAATTCTAGATCGCTTTCACTTTGCTTTAAATGACAGCGGGTTTCTATTTTTGGGCAAAGCAGAAATGTTGTTTACTCGCAACCACTCCTTCACCCCAGTTGATTTGCGGCAACGGATATTCACTAAAATCCCAAATGGCAACCGTCGCGACATCCTGCTTTCCATGGCGCAACCCCACAACGAGCAACCCATCCCAGAAATAGTTGAACAAATCCGCATTCATGAAGCAGCCTTCGAGATTGATCCGGTTGCTCAAATAATTGTGGATCTCAATAACTCAGTATTAGTAGCAAACGCTCAAGCTCGAACATTGTTTAATGTCAATCCTAAAGATTTGGGTCGCCCATTGCAAGATTTAGAAATTTCCTACCGACCAGTAGAGTTGCGATCGCCTATCGACCAAGTTCGCAAAAATTGTCGCGCCATTACCTTAAAGGACATAGAATGGCTCACCGCTGAGCGGGAAATGAGATATTTGGATGTAAATATCATACCTTTGCTAGATGGAAAGAATGAAATTTTAGGTATAAAGATTATCTTCAGTGACGTTACTCGCTTTAAGCAGCTGCAAAACGAGCTGGTACAGGCTAACCAGGAGTTAGAAACAGCCTATGAAGAACTCCAATCTACTAACGAAGAGTTAGAAACTACTAACGAAGAACTCCAATCCACCGTGGAGGAACTAGAAACAACTAATGAGGAACTCCAGTCTACCAACGAAGAACTGGAGACGATGAATGAAGAACTGCAATCTACCAACGAGGAATTGCAGACAATCAACCAAGAACTGCGCCTGCGCGGCGAGGAACTCAACCGAGTTAACAGCTTTTTAGAATCTATCCTCACCAGCCTCCGCGCTGGAGTGGTAGTTCTCGACCTTGGTTTGCAGATCCTGATCTGGAACCGTCGATCTGAGGAATTGTGGGGTTTGCGCGCTGATGAAGTTTTTTTGCGGCACTTGATGAGCTTGGATATTGGTCTACCCCTAGAGCTACTAAAACAGCCGATGCGGGCAATTATTGCCGGGGAGTCGGAATCTTATGAAATACTATTGGACGCCACAAACCGCCGAGGTAGGACGATCCAGTGTCAAGTCGTTTGCACCCCATTAATCAGTACAGAAGCGCAAGTCCAGGGAGTCATATTATTCATGGAGGAGTGCAAGAAAGAGTGTTAATTGTTAGTTGTTAGTTGTTAGTTGTTAGTTGTTAGTTGTTAGTTGTTGATTGTTAGTTGTTAGTTGTTAGTTGTTGATTGTTAGTTGTTAGTTGTTAGTTGTTAGTTGTTAGTTGTTAGTTGTTAGTTGTTAATGGTGAGACAGTCCCTAAGGCGGGAAACGTGCCTGTAGAATGGATCTGGGTTAGCGATCTTCTAGTAACGAGCGTCACCCGAATGGCTAATTGTCTGACTACGATTAGCAATTAGCCATTAGCCATTAGCCATTAGCCATTAGCAATTAACAATTAGCCTATTCAGGTGAGATGAGCCTAACGTTGGGAAAGTAGGTGCGATAGCGATTGACATCGCGGGTAATAAGAGGCAAATTAGCAATGCTTGCATGGGCACCAATGTAGAAATCAGGCAATGGGGAGGTTCTTGCGCCACCACGACGGCGATAGTTAAGAAAACTTTGACCTGCTTGGAATGCCGCATCCCAAGGTAAATAGTGCTAGATCCTACATTCCGCAGGTTGGTAGGTCGAGTCTAGGATTTTCAGCTCCCACATGGCATGATTCTGGGAGCATCTTCGCTCTTGGATAATAATTTGAGGACTCTTTTAAAGAGCGATCGTTAACAGGAAGAGCAATCAGGTCGAGTCGGGAATTTTCAGCTCCCACATGGCATGATTCTGGGAGCATCTTCGCTCTTGGATAATAATTTGAGGACTCTTTTAAAGAGCGATCGTTAACTAAGTGTGACTTTCACTCTTACAAATGATAAAAGCTATGCCGAAGCATGTAAGTCCGACTGTCAACAAATTCGACTGTTTAGATTTAAGGGAAGAGTGGACTGAGCGCTGATAGTGTTTTTTATGCTTAGTAAAGTACTGGTTCAAAAGGGTGTATTACACAATGGTTACACAAAGACAAATATTCCCTAATTTCAGAGTTTACCTCAACAGAGTAGATAATATTTCTGAGAAGCTGAGCCTAGAAATCGCAGTATAAATTTGCGTTCATCAGTGAGGTTAGAAATAAGTGTCTCACCAGAAACTAAAACTAAATGGACAGATTGAAAACATTGGAACACCCAACGCAAAGTTGGAGTTTGAGTAGGTTTTCCCACCTGAGAAGGAATTGTCTCGGACTTCGGCTGCTAAATTGTGCCGGATCTGTCGCTGCCCAATGGTATAGACTAGCAAACATAAACCCATGATCATTGCCAAAGCCGCTACCCGTTTCGGGGATTTTACAAATATACTTGAAGCAAAAAACATCAGTTATTGGGTGCGACTTAGGTTTAACTAAACTTGTCCACCTTTCTGATAGACATCAGATTAACAACCCTAGATTTGCTACCAACAAAAAGACTAGACGTACTTTAAAGATTAGGCAACGTCGTGTTAATCGTAAAAAGAAAGGGAGCCTTAACCGTAAAAAAGCAGTACAAATAGTAGGAAGACTTCATAAGAAGATAGCTGACAAACGTCAAGCATATCAATGGGATGTTGCGAACGAAATAGTGTCTCGCAATGTAGATGCTATTGGGTTGGAAGATTTAAACGTTGCAGGTATGTTGCGACGCTGTAAAGTAAAAGTTGATGAAACAACAGGACGGTTTTTAAAAAACGGACAATCAAGAAAAAAGGCATTGAATCGCTGTATTTCAGACGCTGGATGGACGGAATTAACTTCAAAAATCGAGGATCTCGCTGCGAAGCAAGGAAAGGTTGTAATTAAAGTTAATCCGCGATATTCCTCGCAAGAGTGTCGTTCGTGTGGTCATGTTGACAAATTGAATCGCGATAAAGAACGCTTCATTTGTACAAATTGTGGTCACATCGATCATGCCGACATCGGGGCAGCAAAAACGATCAGAGATAGAGCAATAGAAGCAATTCAAAATATAGTACTCGGGGACTTCGAGGAACTTGAACCACGAGGTTCTAAACGCCTAAAACACTGTAAGGAGATATCAGCACGCACTACGGAGTGCAATCGTGTTGAGCCTGGGAACCCACGCAAAACGGGATATTAGGGCTGAGAAGTCTTAAGAATCTCCGTGGCTTTAGCCCGGAGAGCGTCAAATCCTCATATTAATTCAGAAAAAGGACGTCTACTCCTCACGACTAATGACTGACAACTCTAGATAGAGTATATATAAAGCCTGCCCACGTAAACTGTAAATAGCTTTATCGGTTATGGGGGTAGGTGTGTGAATTTGGACAGGTTTGCCCAGCAGATAGAAGAGGTACGTCAGCGTACAGAGACATTAAGTCACCATGCCGACGAATCGTCATTGCCGCAACAAGATTTGCTGGCGCAAGCCTTAGAGGAACTCCAGACCTCCTTGGAAGAATTGCATGTAGCAGAGGAAGAGTTGCTAGCGCAGAATGAGCAGTTAGCGATCGCTTATGCCTTAATAGAACAAGAACGCCAGCGCTACCAAGAATTGTTCGATTTTGCACCTGATGGCTATTTGATCACAGATACCAACGGCAAAATCATCGAAGCTAACTGCGCCGCTACTAACCTGCTCAAAGTCCCGAAAAAGTTCCTCCAAGGCAAACCCTTGGGCAGCTACATTGCAGAAGAAGAACGACGAGCCTTTCGGACCCAACTGCTGCAACTGCATCACATGGAGCGAATGCAGGAGTGGGAAATCTGCTTACAACCGCGACATAGTAATAAATTTCATTGTTCTATAAGTGTAACTACTGTGTATGACGGCGAAGGAAACCCTGTCGGCTGGCGCTGGCTACTGCGGGATGTCACAGCCCGCAAGCAGGTAGAGGAAAAACTGCACTCGATTCAACTCCAGAATTTGCAATTACAAGAAGCTGCACGGATAAAATCCCAATTTATGTCAGTTGTATCCCACGAACTACGTACCCCCATGAATTCAATTTTGGGGTTTTCTCAACTGATGTTGCGCCGCTACTACTATCTGTTCCCTCCAGAAATAACAAGTATGGTAGAAAAAATTGTCAACAGTGGTAAACATCTACTAGCGCTGATCGAGGATATACTTGACTATTCGTCACTTGAGGCAAGTAGGCTGGATCTACAACTGCAAGAATTTAACTTAGTGGAGTTAGTCACGACTACCACAGAAGAACTGCGTTCCCTTGCAGAGAAAAAAAACTTAACATTGGCTATTCACACCAACGTCCAAAACCCCAAAATTGTCAACGACAGCGATCGCCTCCGGCAAGTGTTGGTTAATCTAATTGATAACGCCATTAAGTTCACAGACGCTGGCGGCGTATTTTTAGAAATCCAAGAACTAGATCAAGACCAATTAAGGGTGATAGTCATAGATACTGGCATTGGCATCCCGGAAGCTGAATTGAAAAACATTTTCCAAGGATTTTGGCAATTAAATCAGTCTACTACACGCAGACATGGCGGCACAGGTTTAGGTCTGGCGATTGTAGACAAATTGGTCCGCTTAATGAACGGAACTATCACTGTTGAAAGTAAACTGGATGAAGGTTCAACCTTTTCTCTAGTGTTGCGACGGGAAGTTGGTTGTTGATTGTTAGTTGTTAGTTGTTGGTTGTTGGTTGTTAGTTGTTAGTTGTTAGTTGTTAGTTGTTAGTTGTTAGTTGTTAGTTGTTGGTTGTTAGTTGTTAGTTGTTAGTTGTTAGTTGTTAGTTGTTAGTTGTTGGTTGTTAGTTGTTAGTTGTTAGTTGTTATATCATGTCCGGTTAATTACCCATAATGTAGAGACGCGATTAATAGCGTCTGTACAATCGCGTCTGTACAATCGCGTCTCTACAGTTGACAGGTCTTTATTATGGTTGATTTGCCGGACATCATATTATATCATGTCCGCTTAATTACTTATAATAAAGAACCTCTCCACGCCCTTACGGGTTCGCCCTTCGGGTTCAGCAGTCGCCTACGGAGGGAAAGCCGTCATTCGCGCTGCTTCACCAGTTCCCTACGGCGGGAAACCCGCCTTCAGGACTGGACTCACCAGTCGCCTACGGAGGGAAAGCCGTCATTCGCGCTGGCTCCCCAACCCCTCCCCTATTAGGGGAGGGGAGACTTTGACGCAAGTCAAAGGCGGGGAGAGGTCAGACCTAAATAATAAGTGATTAACCGGACATGATATTAGTTGTTGGTTGTTAGTTGTTAATAGTAACAATCAACAATTAACAATCAACAATTAACAATCAACAATTACCTTCAATTTGAGTGCTTGACTTTCTTGCGGAAGAAGATTCGAGGCCACTGAGGTTGACCGAGTTGTTTGCGCAATGCTTCCATGTAAATGTAGAAAACTGGAGTTAGGTAAAGAGTCAATATCTGAGAAAACACTAATCCGCCAACGATCGCAATACCCAAAGGACGACGCGCTTCCGAACCTGAACCTGCCCCGATTGCAATTGGTAATGTCCCCATCAAAGCAGCCATAGTGGTCATCATAATCGGACGGAAGCGAATTAGGCAGGCTTCGTAGATAGCATCAAGGGGACGTTTACCTTCGTTTCGCTGTATTTCTATGGCAACGTCTACCATCATAATCCCGTTTTTCTTAACAATCCCGACCAGCAAGATAATACCGATGAAGGAGTAAAGATTTAAATCAACTTGGAAAATTAATAGGGTTAATAATGCGCCAAAACCCGCCGAAGGCAGACCCGAAAGAATCGTCAGCGGGTGAATGAAATCCTCGTAAAGGATACCCAGGATCAGATAAATGACAACAATCGATACCACCAACAACAACCCTAAATCTTGGAAGGACTTTTGGAAGACCTGCGCTGAACCTTGGAAGGTAGGGGTAATGGTTGAAGGCAATATAGTACGTGCTAGTTCATTGATCGCTTGCGTCGCTTGCCCCAATGACATATTCTCTGCTAGGTTAAACGAGATGGTGGCAGAGGGAATTTGACTGACGTGATTGACGGTGAGGGGGCTGACGTTTTGGGTGATTTTAACGATCGTATTTAAGGGCACCAGTTGTCCATTGCTGGAACGAACGTAAAGCAGCGATAGAGCATTGGGATCGCGCTGATATTGGGGTTCAACTTCCAAAATCACGTAAAACTGATCGTTTGCAGTGTAAATGGTTGAAACTTGGCGAGAACCATAGGCACTGCTGAGGGTGCTTTCAACTTGTTGAGCTGTAATACCGAGAGTTGACGCTTTCTTATGGTCAATCTCGACTTGCAACTGGGGAGTACTCATCTCAACATCGCTGTTGACATCTTGCACTCCTGGTATAGTTTTGACTTTCTCTTGTAGTTTAGGAACGTATTTATAAAGTTCTTCAGGGTTGAGACTCTGTAGGGTATATTGATACAGTGAGTTTGTCTGCTGTCCGCCGATGGGAATGGCAGGTGGAGAGCGGAGGAATGCCTGGATACCAGGTACTCCCGTCAACTTAGGTCGCAACCTTTGGATGATTTGGTCAGAATTGAGACGGCGTTGGGAACGTGGCTTCAGTAGAATCGTAATTCGTCCGGAGTTAACTGCCGCATTCGGACCGCTTGCACCAACAATAGAGTCAACTGCTGCCACGCTCTTGTTTTTGCGAATGATGTCAACAATCGCCTGCTGGTGACGCAGCATATCATCAAAGGAAATGTCTTGTGCCGCTTTTGTATTTGCCATAATTTGCCCGGTATCCTCTGTGGGAACAAACCCTGTGGGAACCACGGTAAATAGATAGTACGTAAACACCAAGATGATGCCGGAAACGATCAGCGTGACAAAACGGTATTGTAGAACGGGTTTAAGAGTCAACTCATAACCCCGCAGCAGCAGATCAAATCCACGTTCTGAGATTCGATACAGGCGATTTTGCTGCTGTTGATGTGGGCGGAGAAAGCGACTGCACAGCATTGGTGTCAGGCTAAGGGAGACAAACCCCGACACTAAAATAGCAACGGCGATCGTCACGGCAAATTCGTGAAATAACCCACCAATCAATCCACCCATGAATAGCATGGGGATGAATACCGCTACTAGTGAGAGGGTCATCGACAAAATTGTGAAGCCGATTTCTCTCGACCCATTTAACGCTGCTTCCAGAGGAGGTTCACCCATTTCCCGATGACGGACAATATTTTCCAGCACCACAACTGCATCATCGATCACAAAGCCGACGGAGAGGGTTAATGCCATCAGCGAAAGGTTGTCCAGTGAGTAACCTAAAACATACATCACTGCAAAGGTGCCGATGATGGCTACAGGTAGCGCCAAACTGGGAATCAGCGTCGCAGCCATGTCGCGCAAAAATAAGAAGATCACCAGGACAACGAGACAAACCGATAGAAATAACGTGAATTTCACATCCTCGACAGAAGCCCGGATGGTTTGGGAGCGATCGTACATAACATCCATCTCAATTGAGGCAGGCACCTGCTTGCTGAGGGTAGGCATGAGTTGCTTAACAGCATCGACGATCTGTACGGTGTTACCATCCGGCTGCGGCTGCACAGCTAAGACCACGGACTGATTGCCATTGTAGAGGTTTATGACTTTGTTATTCTGCACGCTGTCAATCACGCGACCCACATCTTGAATCCGCACTGGTGCACCATTTTTATAAGCGATAATCAGCGGTCGATAGGCAGCAGCATTCTCCAGTTGACCATTAGCTTGAATCATGTAGCTTTTGTATTTGTCAGAGAAACTGCCCGTCGGCAAATTCATATTCCCTTGCCGAATAGCAGTCTGCACCTGATCCAGCCCGATTCCCCGTGCAGCCAACTCTCGCGGGTCAACCTGGACACGCACTGCATATTGCTGCTGACCATATACTTGCACCTGGGCAACGCCATTAATCATCGAGATCGGCTGACCAATCGTCACCTCAGCGTATTCATCTACCGTAGAGATCGGGAGCGTTTTTGAATAAAGATATATGTAAAGAATAGGTGCAACCGATGGGTTAACCTTACGGTACGTAGGCGGGTGAGGCATATTTTGAGGCAATTGCCCCGCCGCAGCTGAAATTGCCGCCTGTACATCTTTGGCAGCTTCATCAACGTTACGGCTGAAGTTAAATTGTAAAGAGACGTTGGTGGAACCCGTTGAACTAGTAGAGTTGAACGAATCGAGTCCAGCTATACTGGAAAACTGTCTTTCAAGAGGTGCTGCGACAGAAGATGCCATTGTTTCAGGTGTGGCACCAGGCAGACTGGCTGAAACTGAAATGAAGGGATACTCGACATTAGGCAGGGCACTAATCGGTAACAACTGATAACCCATGAGACCAAAGATGAGGATACCTATCATCACCAAGGTCGTCATGACGGGACGACGAATAAAGATTTCTGAAAGGTTCATAATATTTGTTGGTTGTTAGTTGTTAGTTGTTAGTTGTTGGTTGTTAGTTGTTAGTTGTTAGTTGTTGGTTGTTAGTTGTTAGTTGTTAGTTGTTGGTTGTTAGTTGTTGGTTGTTAGTTGTTGGTTGTTAGTTGTTAGTTGTTGATTCTTTGTTGTTAGTTGTTAGTTGTTGGTTGTTAGTTGTTAGTTGTTGATTGGTTGTTTGTTTGTTTGTTTTTGTTTGTTATTGTTTGTTGGTTGTTAGCAATTAGCAATTAGCAATTAGCAATTAGCAATTAACAACTAACAACTAACAACTAACAACTAACAATTCCCAACAACTTTTGTATATCTGCCTTTCTTAGTAAGTTGTTTGCGCCACGCTTCCATGTATGTGAAAAATACTGGAGTTAGATAGAGGGTTAATATCTGAGAAAACACTAGTCCACCTACAACTGCAATGCCTAGAGGACGGCGGGATTCTGAGCCTGCCCCAAATCCAAGGGCGATCGGCAATGCTCCCATTAGCGCCGCCATTGTGGTCATCATAATTGGACGGAAGCGAATTAAGCAGGCTTCATATATAGCATCAAATGGACTTTTTCCTTCGTTTCGCTGCGCTTCAATGGCAAAGTCCACCATCATGATGCCATTTTTCTTGACGATACCGACTAGAAGCATGATCCCGATGAATGAATAAACATTCAATTCGACGT
This sequence comes from Stigonema sp., assembly GCA_965249805.1. Taxonomy (GTDB): domain Bacteria; phylum Cyanobacteriota; class Cyanobacteriia; order Cyanobacteriales; family Nostocaceae; genus Stigonema. The sequence continues at coordinate 2,260,995 of CBDFMX010000001.1, read as the reverse complement.
GAAAAATTAATAGTGTTAACAATGCACCAAATCCAGCTGAAGGCAGACCAGAAAGAATGGTCAGAGGATGAATGAAATCTTCATAAAGGATACCGAGGATCAGATAAATTACTAAGATAGCGATCGCCAACAACAGTCCTAGACTTGGCAGTGAAGATTGAAATAGCTGACTTGCTCCCTGGAAGTTTGTGGCGATACTAGCAGGAACAACCGTATGAACAAGCTGGTCTATGGCTTGAGTGGCGTCTCCAAGTGAGGTATTGGGTGCGAGGTTGAAGGAAATCGTCGCTGCATTCATCCGACCAAAGTGATTGACCATCAGAGGTCCAACTCCTTGGGTTAGTTTGGCAAATGTACTCAGAGGAACTTGTCCAGTACTGGAACTGCTATTACTGGTGCTACCAGTACTAGAACTGCTACCAGTTGTGCTACCAGTGCTAGAACTGCTACTATTGGCGTTAATATATAGCTGCATCAGAGCATTAGGGTCTTGCTGATACTGTGGTTCCAGTTCCAGGATGACTTCGTACTCATCACTAGCGGCATAGATGGTTGACACTTGATAACCACCGTAAGCATTTCTGAGGGTGTTTTCGATCGCTTGTGCCGTAATCCCAAGAGTTGAGGCTTTATCGCGGTCAATGTTAATCTTGATCTGTGGCGTCAACTGCAAGTCACTGTTAACATCTTGGAGTCCCGGAAGGGTTTTCATCTTGGCTACCAGTTGCGGAACGTACTGCGCAAGAGGTTGGACATCAGTACTTTGTAGCGCTAGCTGATATAGTCCTGTAGTCTGCTGTGTTCCGATGGGAACCGCAGGCGGATTTTGTAAGAAAACTTGAATACCTGGAACAGTTGCCAGTTTGGTTCGCAAAGTTTGGATAATATCGTCAGCGCTAGTCTGACGTTTTGTGCGAGGCTTGAGGCGAATCAACAAATTGCCAGTGTTTCCCGTAACAGCTGCCCCGCTACCACTTGCACTGGAACCAGGACCAATGTTAGAATTAACCGCATCCACATTTGGGTCTTGCCGGATGATATTAACCACATCTTGCTGGTGACGCACCAAGTCATCATAAGAAGCACTCGACGCCGCCTGTGTAATTGCAGTGATTTGTCCCGTATCTTCAGTGGGGATAAAGCCTTTGGGAACCACCAAAAGTAGATAAACGGTGACAAGTAAGATCGCACCAGATAGGATCATTGTGGTGCGGTGATACTTTAATGCTATTTTGAGAGTCCAATCGTAGAGAGCGAGGAAGCGATCGAATACATACTCTGAGGCTTGATACAAACGGCTTTGATTTTGGCGATCGCTTGGACGGAGAAAGCGACTACATAGCATTGGGGTGAGGGACAGGGAGACAAAGCCCGACACGAGAATTGCAACAGCAAGCGTCACCGCAAACTCGTGGAACAGTCGTCCCAACAATCCACCCATAAACAGCATCGGAATGAACACTGCTACTAGGGAGATCGTCATCGACAAAATCGTGAAGCTGATTTCTCTAGAACCATTCAACGCGGCTTCTAAAGGACGTTCACCCATTTCCATGTGGCGAACGATATTTTCTAACATGACGATCGCATCATCCACGACAAAGCCCACTGAAAGCGTCAACGCCATCATCGATAGGTTGTCCAGAGAGTATCCAAACAAATACATCACTGCAAAGGTGGCAATCAGCGATACAGGTAATGCCAAACTAGGAATCACTGTCGCAGAGAGATTCCGCAAAAATAGGAAGATCACTAAGATCACCAAGACGATGGTCAGAAGCAGAGTAAATCTGACATCATCCACTGAGTCTCGAATTGACTGAGACGCATCGTAGAAAACATCGATTTCAACTGATTTTGGAATCTGACTTCTTAAGTCAGGCAGCTTTTGCTTGATTGTGTCTACAATCTGTACCGTATTTGTTCCCGGTTGCCGTTGAATCGTTAAAATTATGGCGCGGGTATCGTTATACCAGCTTGCCACCTTTGGGTTTTGGACACCATCAACGGTTCGACCCAGTTGATTGAGGTAGATCGGCGCACCATTGCGGTAGGCAACGATCAGCGATCGATAAGCACCGGCATCTTCTAATTGACCGTTTGCCTGCACCGTAAAGTTCTTATAATTACCTGAAAGACTGCCTGTGGGCAAATCCACGTTTCCTTGTTGAATTGCGGTTTGCACCTGATCTAGTCCAATCTGGTAACTCGCTAATTTTTGCGGATCAAGCTGAATGCGAGCTGCATACTTTTGGGAACCGTAAACCTGTACCTGCGCGACACCACTGATAGTAGACAGCTTTTCCGCTAAGTAGGTTTCGGCGTAGTTGTCTACCTTGGAAAGCGGCAGGGTAGGGGAGGACATGTACAAATAAAGAATCGGCTGATCGGCTGGGTTGACTTTGCTGTATGATGGCGGGTTAGGCAAATCATTAGGAATCTGTCCAGACGCTGCTGATATTGCCGCTTGCACATCCTGAGCGGCATCGTCAACATTCCGGCTTAAGTTAAACTGGAGAGTGATTTGGGTACTCCCCAAAGTACTGACCGAGTTCAGCAAATCGAGTCCAGCAATGCTAGAAAATTGCTTTTCCAGGGGTCTGGCGACAGACGACGCCATCGTTTCCGGACTAGCTCCTGGTCTAGACGCCGACACTTGAATGGTCGGATAATCAACACTGGGCAGGTCGCTGATCGGTAACAGCTGATAACTCATCACACCGAAGATCAGAATACCCACCATCACCAACGTCGTCATGATGGGACGACGAATAAATAGTTCTGAGAGGTTCATAAAGAGAGAAGAGGGGGAGTGGGGAGTGGGGAGTGGGGAGTGGGGGAAGAGAGAAGAGAGAACAGGGGGAGTGGGGAGTGGGGAGTGGGGAGTGGGGGAAGAGAGAAGAGGGGGAGTGGGGAGTGGGAAAAGAGAAGAGGGGGAGTGGGGAGTGGGAAAAGAGAAGAGGGGGAGTGGGGGGACATGAGGGAGATAAGGGAGATGAGGGAGTAATGTCCTCATCCTCCTCATCCTCCTCGTCTTCCCCCACTCCCCACTCCCGACTCCCCACTCCCCGTCTTCACTTGCACTTTGTTACCAGAAATAAGATTCGCTTGACCGTCAGTCACGACTGTTGCACCTGGTTGTAGGCTGCTGTTGATCACGTCTAACCCATTAACTGTACTGCTAACTGTCACTGGGACATTTTGTACCGTCTTGTTAGACTTGACAACAAAGACAAACTGACCATTTGGTCCATTCTGAACAGCTTGCGCAGGGACGACTGTTGCATTTAGTAATGTATTCAGCTTTAGCGTCGTGTTCACATATTGACCTGGCCACAGTTGCCCTTGTGGATTTTTAAACGAAGCTAGAAGTTGAATGGTGCCAGTGGTATTATCGACCGTATTATTTATAGAAGACAAAACACCCTCTACGGTCGGAGCATTGCTGCTGGGACTCGTGGCGGTCACTGTCAGTTTGTTATTCTTCATATACTTTTGAATATCTGGCAGATTCGCTTCGGGAACAGAAAACGAAACCTGAATCGGGTGAATCTGGTCGATTGTTGCGAGGGCATTTGTGCTATTGGCTTGAACCACATTGCCTTGATTCACCAAAAGATTGCCAACACGACCGCTGATCGGAGCGTAAATTTTAGTGTACGACAGTTGCACTTCCGCATTTTTCAATACCCCTTCGTCTGACTTGACGACTCCTTGTGCATTCTGGATTGCCGCTTGATCTACTTTCGTTCCTGCTTGAGCATTGGCAATCAGATCTCTATCTGCTTGAAGGGTTGCTGTCGTCGCTAGGCGGTTGGTGGAGTACTGCTGAGCTTGATCCTGACTGACGGCACCCTGCTTGTACAAGTTACCATAACGACCAGCTTGTGCTTGTGCATACTGGGCTTGTGCCTGATCTTTGAGCAAATTTGCCTGAGCTTGTCGTACCGCTGTTAGATCTTTGGCTAACGCCGCTCTATATTGTTGTATCTGCGCTAAGTCTCTCGCTATAGTCCCCTTAGCTTGTTGGATGGCGGCTTGTTCTGTTCGGTCATCCAGCGTGAATAGGAGTTGCCCTTTTTTCACCTCTTGACCCTTTTTAAAGAAAACTCCGGTGATTGCGCCACCAACTTGGGGTGTAACCGATACAGTAGACTCTGCTTGAACATTGCCGATCGCCTGCAATTGCACTGGAACCGTTTTTTGGGTCACCGTCCCCACTGTCACCGTCGGTATCATCTGCCGCCCTTGCCGCCCTTTGGCTTGAGAACTTCCAGATCCTTTGGGCTTAGCAATCGCATGGATACCAACGAAGCCCAGCGTTGCGACCAACCCCACACTAAGTAATGCCACACCCATCCGCTTGGTAGGTCGCTTGGTAGGTAAAGGATTGAACTTCAATTCAACGCGATTCTCCGCTGAACTCTCATTGGGAATGTTGTCTTGCATTACTAGGCTCCCACAGGTTTAAGTTAATCGTGTATCCGTGTTCGGGTTAACAATATCAATTTTAGAAATTGACATCAACGTTTACATGAAGCAGAATGCCTAAGCTGATAGTAAGAAATTACTAAACCTTATGTGACTTTTTTCCTAGTCCAAAGGTAGTAAATCAGTAGGAAAGACTCTATCGAATGTTGGTTGTTAGTTGTTAGTTGTTGATTGTTGATTGTTGATTGTTGGTTGTTGATTGTTGATTGTTGATTGTTGATTGTTGATTGTTGATTGTTGATTGTTGGTTCTTGGTTGTCAGTCAAGAGTTACCTCTACTCCCCCATCTCCCCCATCTCCCTCTACTCCCCCATCTCCCCCATCTCCCCCATCTCCCTCATCTCCCTCTACTCCCCCTACTCCCCCTACTCCCCCTACTCCCCCTACTCCCCACTCCCCACTCCCCACTCCCCACTCCCCATTCCCTATGCGCCCCACCTCTCAACCATTTCGTCTGTTGCTTTATCTGGAATGGCTGTTGATAGTCACAGCAGTACTCATGGAAGTCTTCTTGCCGTTTCAGTTGTCCTGGCAGTTGCTGCTGCGAGTTCTGATGATTGCTGCTTTTGGTTTGATGGGCTTAAGACTGCCCACTGAGAAGTTGGGAGCAAAATTGCTTTATACTGCTCTGGAATTCGGCTTGATTGTGCTGACAGCTACTCAAGATGGCTTATCCACTCGCTCTGTTTTCCTGCTGTGTCTGGTGCTGGTGATGCGAAGTTGCCTGATATTCGGGCGCACGGGACAGTTTATTGTATTGAGCTTAGCTTTCCTTTGCGATGGCACACTGGTGTTGTCAAGACCGATCGTACCTGAGAAATTAAGATTAGCTGTTTGGGATTGGCGATTAAGTTCTGTGTTGTTGTTTAGCTTGACGTTGGTATTTGCTTTATTATTGATTAACGCCCTACTTGCAGAACGGCAAAGTCGAGAGCAGTTGCAAATCGCCCATCATGAACTAGAAATTACTCATGAGCAACTGCGACATTATGCGCTGCGAATAGAAGACCAAGCAACTTTGCAGGAACGCAACCGGATTGCGCGCGAAATTCACGATGGACTTGGACACAGCTTAGCCGCCCAAACTATTCAGATTAATAACGCCCTGCTGTTCTGGCAATCGAATAACGACAAGGCATTGGCGTTTCTCAAACAGGCAAAGCAACTGGGGGCTGAGGCGTTGTTGGAAATCCGGCGTTCAGTGTCAGTATTGCGATCGAACCCGCTACAAGGGCAATTACTTGAATCAGCTATTGAAAAGCTGCTGAAAGACTTCCAGCAAACTTCAGGAATTGAACTGTCCAGCAAAATCTATTTACCATTGTCCTTGCCCACAGAAGTGAACACAACTGTGTACCGGATTGTGCAAGAATCATTGACAAATATCCACAAACATGCTGAAGCAAAAGCTGCGATCGTTAAGCTACAGCAGGAAACTGGGATGCTTCATCTTTGCATTGAGGACAATGGTAACGGGTTTAATCCAACTCAAAATACGACTGGGTTTGGAATACAGGGGATGCGAGAACGGGCAGCTGCGTTAGGTGGTCATTTTAATCTCCACAGTCAATCAGGAAAAGGTTGCCGCATCTGTGTTTCTTTGCCACTATCAAACATATTATTATGATTCGGATTTTGTTAGTTGACGATCAATTCCTTATTCGTCAGGGACTCAAAAGTCTGCTGGAGTCCAATTCAGATATGCAAGTGATCGGTGAGGCGGAAAATGGACAACGGGCTATCGAAGAGATCGCCGCGCTGCAACCCGATATTGTGCTCATGGATATCCGGATGCCAATCATGGATGGGGTAGCCGCAACTAAGGCGATCGCTCAAAACTATCCCCATACTAAAGTCCTAGTCTTGACGACTTTTGATGATGATGAGTACGTTTCGCAAGCAATGCGGCTGGGTGCTAAGGGCTATTTACTCAAAGACACTGAACCAGATGAACTGGCGATGGCAATTCGATCTGTCTACAAAGGACATACCCAACTGGGTCCGGGATTGTTTGAAAAAGCACTCTCGTTTGTCCCTGCGCCTGTCCCATCCGTTGAACCACCCCCAGAATTAGCGCAACTTACGCCTAGAGAACTGGACGTGTTGCGTTTAATGGCATCTGGAGCCAATAACCGTGAGATTGCCCAATCGCTTTTCCTCTCAGAGAACACGGTCAAGAACTATGTAACTAGTATTCTTAGTCACTTAAACTTGCGCGATCGCACCCAAGCATCCCTACTCGCCCATTCTCTATTTAAATAGTTGATAGTTTAGGACTAGCCCTTTCAAGGTGAAGCGTAAAAATGAAGTTTTTCTTCGTTTTCTTCGTGTTCTTCGCGTCTTCGTGGTTCAACAATATTTTTAAACCGCGAAGGCACAAAGAACACGTTCGCGCAGCGTCTCCCCTTGGGAGAAGGTTAAATGCCAAAAATTCGGCATAATTGCCTAGGTTTTTAAGCCACCTTGAAAGGGCTGGTCCTAGGGACATAATTGTTCCAGTTTTGTCACCAAAATTAGTAGTCCCAAAGACTTGACTTTTTTGCAGACTATTACTTTAGAGAAGCGTGAAACTTTGTAAAAAGCAGCCACTTAGGGAACACCAAGAAATAAATTTTCCCAAATTGTAGGGGCGCGGTTTCCGCGCCCTGACGATTGATCGGTCTATGGTTGGGATATTTTATTCTCTGGAAGTCCCTGAAATAGCTTTAAAAGTAGATCTAGAAGCAGTTTTACCTGACTTACACTGCCTTAATTAAACTTAAAATATCATTTATTTCATTCAATGTGTTATTTGTCAAGTATAAAAACTATGTTTTTTGAAAAAAAACATGCAGTTTTCGGCAAGATTTAAATGCATTTCGCATTCTATTATCAAGTTGTTAGCTAAATAATCGGCGGTAAAAAAACCTTGTGCTAAAGGTTTTTGTCATAGAGCACAGTAAATAAGAAGTAAGTTAAGCAAAGTTAAACTTCGTCAATCACAAACTGATAACTCTCTAGATGAGGCGGCAATCAGATTGAGTTTTGACTCATTTTTCCGAGAGCAGTATGGTTGCCTGGAATCTGGCTTTGAATGGGGAGCATAGATTTTCCTCAACAATTTTGCTTACTCCTCTACCTGGCATCAAGATTTTATTGCCAGAAAATTAACTCAATTCCAATTAAGGAGAAAAATCATGTCAAACATTGACCTAATCACTTCTGCTAATCAAGACCTTTTTATAGATTTAAATGCGGAAAAGGCTGAAACATTGAATGGCGGATACGAAGTGTTCACCATTAAGAACGGAACCAATGCCAACGTCGGCTACAATATCGATGGTACTCACGAGAAACAGGAACCTGGTACGTCATTGACATGGACTGCGTACAGCGGAGGAATCATTACGTTTGACGATGACGTCCGAAACAACAAAGAACAATACAAATCATACAATTTGTCCAATGGACAAACATATGAGTTTCAACCCAACTACTCAACTACTGGCAATCCATACGATATCGATCTCTATAAAGTATCATAATGCGTAAATCTCAAGTGGATTTAGCGTTTTGAATTTCTCAGGAGACATTGAGATTGTTCTATCTCAGTTGAACAAAGTAGAGCCAACCGCTGAAAAATTTGAGCTAACAAGTTGAACACAGTAAGGGGTCGGGGCTCTTTCCCCGACCCCTTTTTCTCTCCTACCATTCGCCCTGAAAAATGAAGTACCAAATTGTTCAACAACACAGTGAAGAAGATTGTGGTGCTGCAAGCCTAGCCACAGTTGCAAAACACTATGGACGCACTTTTGCCGTTAACCGCGTTCGAGAAGCCGTGGGCACAGGGTCGCGGGGTACGAGCCTGCTAGGGTTGAGCCGGGGAGCAGAAGCCCTGGGATTCAATGTCCGCCAAGTCCAAGCGACTCCACAACTCTTCGATCGCTTGCATGAAGCTCCCCTACCAGCCATTATTCACTGGAAAGGTTACCACTGGGTAGTTTTATATGGTAAAAAAGGCAAAAAATACGTAATTGCCGATCCAGGGGTTGGCATCTTGTACCTTGAGCAACAAGAGTTGAAAGCAGGTTGGAGCAATGGTGTGATGTTGCTGCTGACTCCGGATGAAAGCCGATTTTATCAACAAGATTCAGATAAAATTGGTGGTCTTGAGCCCTATATCCAACGGGTTTGGCCCTATCGCTTCATTCTTGCCCAAGCAATTGCGATCAACATCGCCATTGGACTGCTTTCCCTGACATCTCCCTTTATGATGCAATTGCTCACTGATGATGTGTTGGTACGGGGAGATACCCAACTGCTAACGACGGTGGCAATTGGGGTGATTGCCATGAACTTAATCAGAAGTATCATTAGCTTAGTGCAATCGCACCTCATCGGTCACTTTGGTCAAAGATTGCAATTAGGGCTAATCCTCGAATACGGGCGAAAGCTGCTGCACTTGCCCCTGTCTTATTTTGAAGGACGACGCACTGGGGAAGTCGTTAGCCGCATTGCCGATGTGAACGCCATCAATAGTTTAGTTTCCAAAATTGTCCTCGGTTTACCCAGCCAATTTTTTATCGCCTTGGTTTCCTTGGGTTTCATGCTCTTTTACAGTTGGCAACTCGCTCTGGCTTCCATCGTTGCCTTTATCATTGTCACATCTATTGACTTACTTTTTCTGCCCGCATTGCGTCAAAAAACCCGCCAACACATTGTCTTGGGGACAGACAACCAAGGCTTTCTTGTGGAAACCTTTCGCGGCGTTCAAGTACTAAAAACAACTCAAGCCACTCCCCAAGCTTGGCAAGAGTATCAAGGAAATTACGGTCGTCTTGCCAACCTGGGCTGGAGTACGATGAAGCTAGGACTTTACACCAGCACAGTCACTAGTATTCTTTCCTCTTTCATTAATATTGGCATCCTTTGGATAGGTTCGTACTTAGTAATTAATAGAACCCTAACAATCGGTCAGTTGCTGGCGTATAACGGCATGAGTGGCAACTTTCTCGGCTTCCTGAGTTCTGCCATCGGGTTAGTTGATGAGTTTATCACTGCCCAGATTGTCATCCAACGCCTAACAGAAGTCATCAACGCCACTCCTGAAGACGAAAACGACTTTAAAAAGCCTTGGGCAGAAATTAAAGGTAATGCAGATATTACTTGCACTCAACTCAACTTCCACCATGCAGGTAGAGTTGAGCTATTGCAAGATTTTTCCCTGACTATCCCTGGTGGTAAAGTCATTGCCCTAATTGGGAGATCTGGCTGTGGTAAAAGTACCCTTGTCAAACTGATTACCGGTTTATATAAAGTCCAGTCGGGCAATATTCGCTATGGTGTTTACAACCAGCAAGACATCTCTTTAGAATGTCTGCGACAACAGGCGGTATTAGTTTCCCAAGAACCCCACTTCTGGAGCCGTTCTATTATTGATAATTTCCGCTTTAGCTATCCCCACGTTAGTTTTGAAGAAATTGTTCGAGCTTGCCAAATTGCTGGTGCAGATGAATTTATTAGTAAACTCCCCGATAAATATCAAACTGTATTAGGAGAATTTGGTGCCAATCTCTCTAGTGGTCAACGGCAAAGATTAGCTATAGCTAGGGCAATAATAACTAACCCACCCATCCTAATTTTAGATGAATCCACGGGCGTACTTGACCCAGTGAGCGAAGCACAAGTACTGAATGAATTGTTTTACTATCGGCAGGGTAAAACAACTATTCTGATCAGTCACCGCCCCAAAGTTATCCAGCGAGCAGATTGGATTGTACTGCTAGAACAAGGACGCTTGCAAATCCAAGGTACACCAGAACAGTTGCGTCAAATCGAGGGCGAGCATTTAGTCTTTTTAGACGATACCCCATCCCAGAAAGATGTGATTGTGACATCTTCCGGTTCTCATCTTAACGGTAAGTATTCTGCCATTAATTTATCTCATTAATACCATTTAAAATTTTAAATCTTGAACTAACTATGGTTAGTAACACAAAATTTTTACCCCCAATTCAACTCAACGAATTTCTGCCACCAGTTAGTCGTTGGACAACATTTGGCGGCATGTTTATCCTTTGCGTTCTGGGGCTAGTTATTCCAGTTGCCTCTGTCGTTAAATATAAAGTGACAGTGAAAGGACAGGCGGTTGTCCGTCCGGCTGGGGAGTTGCGGATTGTGCAGGCGGTGACTGAAGGTCAAGTGAAGCAAATTTATGTCAAAGAAAATCAAGTTGTCAAAAAAGGAGATGCCGTTGCGACCATCGACGACTCTCGTTTGCAAACCAAAAAGAGCCAACTGCAAACCAACATCCAGCAAGCCAAGTTACAACTCGTGCAAATCAACGCCCAGATTCAGTCCACGGTTAGCCAGATAGAAGCCGAAACTGACCACATCAACCGTGCGATCGCTTCAGCAGAAGCAGAATTGAGCGGTCGCCGTCGGGAATACCAAGACAAAAAAATTACCACTGTTGCGGAGTTCCAAGAAGCTGATGCCAATATCAGAATTGCTCAGAAAGAATTGCAGGCTGGGGTAGCACATTTAAAAACAGTACAAGCTAATTTACGCTCAACTCAAGCTGCTTTGAGTGCAGCCAGAGCAAAGCAAAACCGATATGAGAATGTCGCCTCACACGGGGCCCTATCTAGGGATCAATTGGAGGAAGTACAAGTAACTGTAAAACAGCAAGAACAAGCTGTGGAGGCACAAAAAGCAGAAGTTGAGATGCAACAACAGACCATTGAGCGGCTCAAACAAGCAGTCTTCGCGGCTACAGCCAAAGGGCAACGTATTCAAGTTGCCCAGAATCCGACTCATGCAGAAGTAACAATTGCCATAGAGCGCATTGCTCAAGAAAAAGCCTCAGGGGTAGGCAAAAAAGTCACATTAGAAAAAGAAAGCCAAGCTCTAATTAAGCAACGGATTGAAATTGAAAAACAGCTAGAGCGCGATCTCAGCGAACTTAAACAACTAGAAATCGAATTAGCTCAGACCACCATTACTGCTACAGCAGATGGGATCATTTCCCAGATCAATTTGCGCAACCCCGGTCAAACAGTGCGTGCCGGAGAGGAAATGATGCAAATTGTCCCCAGTCATACTCCCCAGGTTGTCAAGACAGCGATCGCTTCTGAAGATAAAAGTAAGTTGAAAATCGGTCAAAAAGTAGTTTTGCGGGTTAGTGCTTGTCCCTATTCAGATTACGGCACTCTCAACGGTCACGTGCAGGCAATTTCTCCAGATGCTATGACTCCCCAAAAGAATGGTAATAATGCATCTGGTCCTACTACTGCTAGTCCAAAAGCCGCTGTGCCTGGTGCTTTTTACGAAGTGACTATTGAGCCAGAAAGTCTGGTTTTAGGTAAAGGTGAAAACCAGTGTCAGATCCAATTAGGAATGGAGGGCACAGCTGATATTATTTCTTCTGAAGAAACTGTACTCCGGTTCTTTCTTAGGAAAGCTAGGCTGATCGCAAACTTGTGAAAAGAACACAAGATATCTGGTGAAAATTAATTATGCGTTGTCTACAAACGTTGTAGAGACGCGAAATTTCGCGTCTCTACATTGTTTTTCACCAGATGTCTATTGTTTTTCACCAGATGTCTACAGAAAACTGTCTCGTCTATTCCCTACTCCTTCTTTTCTGCTATCCTCAGCTTTGCAGAACGAGATCGAGGATTATTGACAATTTCTTCTTCTTGTGCTGTAATCGGCTTTTTTGTCAATACTTGCAATAATGATGAATTTCGTAGACTATGCTTTACTATGCGGTCTTCAAGACTGTGAAAACTGATAATTGCAATTTTGCCACCTGGTACAAGTCCGTTAGGTGCTTTAGCGAGGAAAGTTTCTAGGGATTTTAACTCATCGTTGACTACAATTCGCAAACCTTGAAAAACACGGGTAGCAGGGTGAATTCTGCCATAACGATATTGCCGAGGAACAGATGAGGCGATCGCCTGTGCTAATTGTACAGTCGTGTGAAACGGACGTTGTTCCACAATCCGTCTGGCAATGCGCCGCGATAGTCGTTCCTCACCGTATTTAAAAAAAATATCCGCTAATTCTGCTTCATCCCAATGATTAATCACATCGGCTGCCTTCAGAGATTGTCGCCGATCCATCCGCATATCCAGACTCGCTTCGTGGCGAAAACTAAAACCCCGTTCCGGTGTATCCAAGTGGTAAGAACTCACGCCTAAGTCAGCGATTATACCATCAAAAGTCCCTGGGGGAAACTCGTACTCAGCAAAGTTGCTGAGGATCAATTGTATGCGATCGCCATACTCACTCAACTGACGAGTCGCAGCGGTCAGAGCTTCCTCATCTTGGTCAATTGCCGTAACTCGCACATCTGCAGCAGCTTCTAAAATTATGCGGCTGTGACCACCACCGCCTACCGTCGCATCTAAATAATGCCCACCGGGACGCACCGCCAAACCCTCAATGACTTCCCGACTCAAGACGGGAATATGAGAGAACGTAGGTTCTTCTAAGTCAAACGGTGTTTCAGAATTGCTTTTCATCCAAATTATCGTAACACAGAACCTCACCACCCAATACAATACCAAGTTGCGTTTATTTACGCAGTCAGCCCTAATTGCTGTAAAGCAAAACCTGTAGAGACTTTGCATGCAACGTCTCGACAGGTGTGAAATCTCCCTACACCTACTAGATAAGCGAGATTTTCCAGTAGAGTGGGCAATGCTAGCCCGCGTCTTGGTGGCTTAAAACACTGGAAAATAGACGCCTATTTTCGACATTTGACCTTCACTATCTTCGCGTCTTCGTGGTTAAAAAATATTTTTTAACCGCGAAGGCACGAAGATAGTGAAGAAAAATATCATTTTTATGCTTCACCTTGACAGGGATAGGTGGGCAATGCCCACCATATCCGGATGAGGTGCGGCATAGCCCTGCCTACGTATACTTCAAAAATTAAATAATTAGATGACCCACAGTTGAGTACCGTTAACCCCGTCATTAGCCGTGAAGTACAGCTTGCCATTGACATTGGTCAATTTGTCAGGAGTTGAACTGTTCGACCCTGAGTAGATGTCTTTGACCAGCATAGTACCCGTAGCGGTGCCGTCACTCATCCACAGTTCATTACCGTTAGTCTGGTCAGAGGCTGTGAAGTACAGCTTGCCATTGACATTGGTCAATTTGTCAGGAGTTGAACTATTCAACCCTGAGTAGATGTCTTTAACCAGCATAGTACCCATAGATGTGCCGTCACTCATCCACAGTTCATTACCGTTAGTCTGGTCAGAGGCTGTGAAGTACAGCTTGCCATTGATATCGGTCAACTTGTCAGGGCTAGTAAGGTTTTTCAGCAGCATAGTACCCGTAGATGTGCCGTCACTTGTCCATAGTTCATTAGCCGTGCCACTAGATGTGTTAGTGGCTGTGAAGTACAACTTGCCATTGACATTGGTCAATTTGTCAGGGTTGAAACCGGACACCAACAAGTTATTATCTGTGACCTGCACCCTGGCGGTATTTGTACTTGTACCGTCACTCATCCAGAGTTGATTACCATTCGGGTCATTGATTGTGAAGTACAGCTTGCCATTAACATTGGTCAACTTGCTAATACCCGACGAGAAGTTTTTGACCAGCATTGTTCCTGTTGCTGTGCCGTCACTCATCCACACTTGATTAATCGTGCCACCAGATGTGTCACTGGCTGTGAAATACAGCTTGCCATTGGCAATCGTGCCATTAACAGGTGTGCCGCCAATAGTCAAATTCTGAGGATTGTAACCACCGTTGATAGACACCTTTATCGTAGTTGTACCGTCACTCGACCACAGTTGATTAACACTGGTCGAGTCAAGGGCTGTGAAGTACAGCTTGCCATTGACACTGGTCAGGTTCTGAGGGTTTGAAACACTCGCTCCTGAGTTGTCTTTGATCATCATTTGTGTGGTAGTTTTGCCGTCACTCATCCACAGTTGATTGACGCTGTTTGAGTCAGCGGCTGTGAAGAACAGCTTGCCATTGACATTGGTTAATTTGTCAGGGTTTGAACCGTTCATCTTGGAAGTGGAGTCTGCAATCGGCACTACTGCCGTATTAGTACTTGTACCGTCACTCATCCACAGTTGATTACCGTGAACCCCGTCATTGGCTGTGAAAAATAGCTTGCCATTGACATTGGTCAAGTTATCAGGGTTTAAACCACTGTTCGATGCCTGGTTCTGGTTAATGCCTTGGATCTGCTTCAAAGCATTACTGGAACTGGAAGCAGTGGTGTCATACGACCACAGTTGATTAACGTTGCTCGCGTTGACTGTGAAGTTCAGCTTGCCACCGACATTGGTCAAGTTCTGAAGGTTTGAAAGTTTCACCTTCGAGGTGGTGTCTGTCAACGGCAACTCTTTTATTCCGCTGGTGGTGTTATACGACCACAATTGATTACCGTTTGTCGCGTCATTGGCTGTGAAGTACAGTGTGCCATTGACATTGGTCAAGTTTTGAGGGCTGGAACCGTTCGTCTGTGTGGAGGAGTCTAAAAGCAATTGCTCTGTGTAATTACTGCCGTCATACTTCCACAGTTGATTACCGTGAACCCCGTCATCAGCTGTGAAGTAAAGTGGCGTGGTGGTAGAGATCGTGCTACCACTAGGAGTCCAGTTCTGAGGGTTTGAACCTTTCAACGTTGTGCCTGGGGTGGAGGTGGTGTCTTTGATCTGCACCTCTTTCGTACCTGCAGTTGTGCCGTCCGTCGTCCACAGTTGATTACTGTTTGTCCCGTCATTGGCGGTGAAGTACAGTGTGTTATTGACATTGGTCAAGTTTTGAGGGCTTGAACCTTTCAACGTTGTGCCTGGGGTGGAGGTGGTGTCTGCGATCTGCAACTCTTTCGTACCCGCAGTTGTGCCGTCCGTCGTCCACAGTTGATTACTGTTTGTCCCGTCATCGGCTATCAAGTACAGCTTGCCACCAATACCAATCAAGTTCCGAGCGTTTGAACCCGTAAGCGCAGTATTAGACCCCGCCGGGGTATATGACAGCGAAACCGATGTCGCTGACGTGCTACCGCTGCTAATGCTCCACAGTTGAGTAATATTATTGTTAGTGGTTGTGAAGCACAGCGTGTTATTATTAACATTTCTCAAGTTGTCAGGGTTGAATAAGATGTTCGACGAGCCGTCTTTGACCAGGGTCGCATTATTATTTGTGCCGTTATACGTCCACAGTTCATTATTACCTTTCCCATCAGTGGCTGTGAAGTAAGTAGTATAAGTGGTTACACTATCAGTGGAGTTAGCGATCGTGGTCAAGTTTTTAGGGTTTGAACCTTTCAAAGGCGTGCTGTTGAAGGTGTCTGCAATCTGCACTTCTTTCGTATTCGCAGCTGTGCCGTCCGTCGTCCACAATTGATTGCTAACCCCGTCATTGGCTGTGAAGTACAGCTTGCTACCGACATTGGTCAGGTTCTGAGGGTTTGAACCATTCAAAGTCGTGCCCGGGGTGGAGGTGGAGTCTGCGATCGCCAATTGTGTCGCCTTTGTGCCGTCACTTGTCCACAGTTGAGTATTACTGCTCCCGTCATTAGCTGTGAAGTATAGTGTGGGAGCGCCCGCGCTACCGAAGACAGTGGTCAAGTTCTGAATGTTTGATTTTAACCCTGACAATTTGATGTTTGTGAGCAGTTTTGGAACTGAGGTGCCACTGCCATTGTCAATACCTGAGCGTTTCTCTTTTTGACCATAGATGAGAAAATGATTGAAGGCTTGAGCATTGGTGAATTTAGCTGCTTTTAAGTCAGGGTTATTTGATAAGTAGTAGCTGACATTGAAAGTAGCGGATGAGGCTCTCCCTTCGTTTAAACCATACAGTTCAAAGTGATTCAGCAGTTGGCTATTAGTTAGTTTGGCTGCTGTCAAGTCACTATTCTGGGACTTGTAGTAATTCACATCTAACACAGATGAAAACTGGCGTCCTTCGTTTAAACCATACTGTTCAAAGTGATTCAGCAGTTGGCTATTAGTTAGTTTAGCTGCTGTCAAGTCACTATTTTGGGACTTGTAGTAATTGATACTAAAAACTGGGGAGAACTCGCGCCCTTGCTGAATACCGTTGATTTCCAAGTCCTGTAGAGCTTTAGCATTGTCTGAGTCGGCTTTCGGTAAGTCACTGTTGGCAGCACGGAAGAAATTGAGGTCAACGACTTCGGAAAACTGGCGTCCCTCACCCAGCCCGTAGGTTTGCAGATGCTGCAGAGCTTGCTCACTATTGAAGTTGGTGAGATCTGAGTTGACGGCTCGATAGTAATCCAGGTTAACAAACTGTGAGAAGTGACGATTTTCTTTAACACCGTAGTTTTGCAAATGATCGAATAGTTGTTGATTATTCAACCCAGCTAGGTCACTATTGTTGGCGCGATAGAAGCTGAGATCGGCAAACTGTGAGAAGGCGCGTCCTTCATTCAAACCATAGGCTTGGAAGTGTGAAAGCAATTGTGCACTTGTCGTTATACCAGCTGCTGCTAAGTCTGAATTTGCAGCCGCATAAAAATTGGCATCAAATATATTTGCGGTCATTTGTCAACTACCACATGATAGATTTTCCCTGCTCTGGTTCAAGATATCACAAGAAAATGGTAGTGTGTAGTGTATGACACATATTTTTCCGATTATCAGTATTTTTTACTTTGATGCAGTAAAAGTCATTAGCAATTCAATGATTGATTTTGATGGTAGACTTGACGGTCACAACTTTCCTTGCTCAGTCATAACCTACGTTCCCCGGTATGTGTCAATATACTGCAGGACTTTGGTGTCAACTAAAGACTTATATCAATCCTAGTAAGTGGCGATCGCCCCATTAAGGTAGTAATGAACCACAGTTCATGATAGACGTTTGAACATTCGGCAATTGCCAAACAAGCGAAGCGCTTGGTGAAGTAATCTGCAAACGTCTGCGATTGCTACTCTCCCTTGAAGCCTCCTTCGGGGTCTAAGCTTCACAACGCTTGCGATCGCACTTTTGATTCCTTAAAAAATAGAAGTACGAACTCTCAAAGCAAATGTGTGCAACTTCCATTTTTTTTAGTAACAATACAAAATGTACGAATTATTACACACGCTTTCGTTAATTCACTTTTTGTATAAACCCTTACAATATAACTAATTATAAAAACAATTCTTTGGGTATATCAAAATCTGTTCCTTCTAGTAGAAGCTCGCAGAAATAGTTAAAAGGTATCGTGCCTTTAATACTGATTAAAGTTTGACGTTTACCAGTTGCTCTGCAAAATCATTAGTGAGTCTACTCACTTAAAAATCTGCAAGAATGATAGATTTTTGCATTTATTTTGTAGCGCATTTGTAAACAATATGGTTATCGGAATTATAAGATATTGGGTGATATATGTCAAGCGAAAAAGCTCAAATAGAAAACAACGGTGCTAGCAATATTGTGTCGCCGAATCTAAGCGATGCAAAGTTATCCTCATTCAACAAAAGCTTTCAAGCAATAAAAGCCTTGACAGACACGCCTGATATAGTTTGTCTATCTCATTTGCGTTGGAATTTCGTCTATCAAAGACCGCAACATCTTCTCAGTCGCTGTGTTGAAGTTCGTCGTCGGGTGTTCTTTATCGAAGAGCCAATTTTCAGCCAAGAACCAGTGGGGCGGTTAAATGTAACCCTTGAGAATAATGGAGTAGTCGTTGTTGTTCCACATCTACCACAAGGTCTGAGTGTGTCAGTAGTAAACGCAGATCTACAAATACTTATTGATAATTTGTTTGCCGAGAATAACATCCGCAAGTACATTTGTTGGTATTACACACCAATGGCGCTCGCTTTTACAAGCCACTTGCAACCCCAAGTAATCGTGTACGATTGCATGGATGAGTTGTCGGCATTCAAGGGAGCGTCACCCGCTTTAAAGAACTACGAAGCCGAACTATTCCGGCGTGCAGACTTGGTGTTTACAGGGGGACAAAGCCTTTACGAAAGTAAGGTAAACCAACATCCAAACGTCTATGCATTTCCTAGTAGTGTAGATGTAGCGCACTTTGCACAAGCGAGAAACCTAACCCCCCAGCCCCCTTCCCTACAAGGGAAGGGGGAGCTTTGCTCCCCTCCCCTAGCAGGGGAGGGGTTGGGGGAGAGGTCAGAACCAGCAGATCAAGCGAATATTCCTCACCCGCGCCTTGGGTTCGTTGGCGTCATTGACGAGCGGATGGATATCGAACTGCTGAGCGGTATTGCCGATGCGCGACCAGACTGGCATTTGGTAATGATTGGACCCGTTGTGAAAATCGATCCAGCAACTCTGCCACAGCGCGAGAATATTCATTATCTGGGTGCTAAAGACTATCAACAACTCCCAGCATATTTGGCGGGGTGGAACTTGACGATGTTACCGTTCGCACGGAACGAAGCAACGCGCTTTATTAGCCCAACGAAGACTCCAGAGTATCTTGCCGCCGGTAAGCCTGTTGTATCTACCTCGATTCGGGATGTGGTGCGACCCTACGGAGACTTGAAGCTGGTGCGCATTGCAGATACAGTTTCTGAGTTCGTCGCCGCCGCCGAAAAAGCTATGCGAGAAGACACTCAAGCTTCGGGGTGGTTGAGCCGAGTCGATGCCTTTTTGGAGCAGATTTCTTGGGATCGCACTTGGGCATCGATGATGAAGCTGATCGCTTCAATTCCTGACAAGGATTTATACACAACAACAGAGTCGAGTTTAAATACAATACCACATTCGGTGACCAGAAGTGTATTCGATGCGGCAGAAAACGGCTATAACTCAAAGGGCGCGATCGCCCAAAGAGCGCCCAGCATCATGAATAAAGACTTCGTATTCGATTACTTGATTGTCGGCGCTGGGTTCTCAGGGAGCGTGATCGCGGAACGATTGGCAAATGAGTCTGGCTTGAAAGTACTGGTTGTAGACAAGCGATCGCACATTGGCGGTAATGCCTACGATCATTACGACGATCGTGGCATTCTCGTACACAAATACGGTCCCCACATTTTTCACACCAACTCCCGCGAAGTCTTTGAATACCTCTCGCGCTTCACTCAATGGCGGTCTTACGAACATCGCGTTTTAGCTAGCGTAGACGGGCAACTTGTTCCGATCCCGATCAACCTAGACACCATCAACAAACTCTATGGAATGAACCTCAATTCATTTCAGGTAGAGGAGTTCTTCAATTCAGTTGCTGAACCCAAAGAATCCATCCGCACCTCAGAGGATGTGGTAGTAAGTAAAGTCGGTCGAGAACTGTACGAAAAGTTCTTCCGAGGCTACACTCGCAAGCAATGGGGACTCGACCCGTCGGAACTGGACAAATCAGTAATTGCCCGGATTCCTACGCGTACCAATCGTGACAACCGATATTTCACGGATACTTACCAGGCGATGCCCCTGCACGGTTTTACCCGCATGTTCGAGAACATGTTGGCACACCCCAATATTAAGGTAATGCTCAACACCGATTACCAGGAAATCGAACAGGCAATACCTTGCCGAAAAATGGTTTACACTGGTCCGGTTGATGAGTTCTTTGATTATCGCTACGGCAAACTTCCATATCGGTCGCTTGATTTCAAGCACGAAACGCATAATACTTCCGTGTTTCAGACAGCACCGGTGATCAACTATCCCAATGAACACCTGTATACCCGGGTTACGGAGTTTAAGTACCTGACTGGACAGGAACATGCCAAAACTAGCATCGTTTATGAGTTTCCCCTTGCGGAGGGAGATCCTTATTACCCTGTACCGCGTCCGGAAAATCAGGAAATTTACAAGAAATACAAAGCGCTGGCTGATGCAACGCCAGATGTGTATTTTGTCGGACGGCTAGCAACGTACAAGTATTACAACATGGATCAATGTGTTGCTCAAGCTTTGTCTGTTTACAAACAAATTGCCGTTAAGGCTTGAGATTTGATAATAGCTAATAGCTAATGGCTAATGGCTAATGGTAAAAATTAGCAATTAGCCATTAGCAATTAACAATTAACAATTAACAATTAACAATTATGGCATTTGTGGAAGTTTGGGCGGGCGTGGAGTGTACTGTTAATCGTGTGGGTGAGGAGTATTTTGACCAGTTGGAACGCAACGGTCATGCAACTCGCTTAGATGATTTGGATTTATTTGCGGATCTGGGAATAAAGGCAATTCGCTATCCTATACTGTGGGAGCGGATCGCGCCTGATGGTTTGGAGAATGCTGATTGGTCGTGGGCGGATCAGCGCTTGGGGCGGTTGCGTGAACTCGGAATTTCTCCGATTGTGGGATTAGTGCATCATGGCAGCGGACCGCGTTACACTAGCTTGGTAGATCCAGAATTTCCAGAGAAACTAGCTGCGTTTGCCCGTGCGGTTGCGGAACGCTATCCTTGGGTGAAACATTACACACCAGTAAATGAGCCACTGACAACGGCGCGATTCAGTGGGTTGTACGGTCACTGGTATCCTCATGGTCGGGATGGGTTAACTTTCGCCCGTGCTTTGCTTTCTCAGTGCAGAGCGATCGCCCTAGCGATGAAGGAGATCCGGTTGGTTAACGATGATGCCCAACTTGTACAAACCGAGGATTTGTGTAAGATTTACAGTACGCCACAACTAGCGTATCAAGCAGAATTTGAAAATGAGCGTCGCTGGTTGAGTTTGGATTTATTATGCGGTCGAGTATCCCCAACTCATCCTATGTGGGGCTATCTGCTGTACTGTGGCATCAGTGAAGCTGAACTAGAGGTATTTTTGCCAAATCCCTGTCCACCGGATATTATGGGGATTAACTACTACCTGACGAGCGATCGCTTTCTGGATGAGCGTATAGAACGTTATCCGGTTAGTTTTCATGGAGGTAACGGACGGCACAAGTACGCAGATGTAGAGGCGGTGCGAGTTTGTGCTGAAGGTGTGACGGGACCGCGCACATTGCTATTAGAAGTATGGGAACGCTACAAAATGTCTCTTGCCGTTACTGAAGCTCACATCAGCTGCACCCGTGAGGAGCAGTTGCGGTGGCTGTATGAGGTTTGGATGGCGGCTCAGGAATTACGAGACATGGCGGTAGATATCCGCGCTGTCACGGCTTGGTCGCTTCTGGGTGCATATGATTGGAATAGCTTACTAACTCGCTGGGTTGGTAACTACGAGTCAGGCGTATTTGACTTGCGATCCCCACGTCCCAGACCAACAGCAATTGCCAAGTTAGTGCGTGATTTAGCCAGTGGACGTAAACCAGAAGATCCGCTGCTAGATACACCAGGGTGGTGGCATCGACAAGAGCGCCTGTTATACCCAGTGGTAAGTTGTGAAAAAGAGGGGAGTGGGGAGTGGGGAGTGGGGAGTGGTGAAATTTCCCCTACTCCCCCTTCATCCCCTCTAGCAAAAGAGGGGAGTGGGGAGTGGGGAGTGGGGAGTGGTGAAATTTCCCCTACTCCCTACTCCCTACTCCCTACTCCCCTAGCGATCGTCGGCGCAACAGGCACCCTCGGAAGGGCTTTTGCTCGGATATGTGAACAGCGAGGAATCTTTTACCACCTGCTGACACGCCAAGAGATGGACATTGCCAATCCTAGCTCTATCGATGCGGCGCTTGCCCAGTTGAAGCCGTGGGCAGTGGTGAATGCTGCGGGATATGTGCGGGTGGACGATGCGGAGCGCGAACCGGATATTTGTCTAAGGGTAAATACGGAGGGGGCAGAAAATTTAGCTACTGCCTGCGCTCGACATAACGTAGCGCTGGTGACTTTCTCGTCAGACCTTGTATTTGATGGTACTGTATCTAAGCCTTATGTAGAAACTGATGCCGTCGCCCCTCTAAATATATATGGGCGTAGCAAAGCTTTGGCAGAACAACGGGTATTGCAGGCTGATCCCGCATCACTGGTGATTCGCACCAGTGCATTTTTTGGTCCGTGGGATGATTACAACTTCATCACAATCGCGCTACGTCAGCTAAGTGCTGGGCAGACCTTTGTCGCCGCCGAGGATGGGATCGTTTCGCCTACTTATGTGCCGGATCTTGTCCACGCCAGCCTCGATTTGTTAATTGATCGGGAGTGCGGTTTGTGGCACTTGGCTAATAAGAGTGCGATCGCATGGGCTGATTTGGCACGGCTAGCGGCGAAAAAAGCTGGTGTTAGTGTCAGTAGTCTGATTGCCCGTCCGACGCGAGAACTTGGTTTAATCGCTAAGCGTCCGACTTACAGCGTTCTCGGTAGCAGTCGGGGTGAATTGCTCCCGTGCCTTGATAATGCAATTGAGCGTTACTTCAATGAGCGACAATAATGTTGTTATATCATCTCTGGTTTACCCATAATGTAGAGACGTTGCAATGCAACGTCTCTACATGGGTTAATAGGTTTTTATTATGGTTGATTTGCCGGACATCATATTAATAGGCAATCACCCCATTAAGCCAACCCCATGTATTGCTTTTGCGGTGCGTGGGGTTTTTTTCTTGGTAGGCGATCGCTACATCTACAACACTACTTGCCCTCTATTTGGAGACTGTGAATGCGTAGAGCTTATTATTCGACACGCCTATTTGGTAGTGGCTGTAGCCGGAACCCCAATACACCGTACCATTAACCACCGCAGCACCTGCAATTACCGACCCTCCGCTGTTAAACCCCCAGAGAATTTTACCAGTCTTTGCGTCTAATGCATACATGTTATTCGCGCCTTGCCCTGATGCCAATGAGCCAGCATACACTACTCCATTCGCGACCGTCATTGGAGCCCCAACCTTCGCACCGGCTGGAGCCGCAGTCTGCCAGATAATCTTGCCAGTCGCTGCGTCGAGCGCACTCCATGACCCACCTGTGGTAGTCTCACCCTCAAGCTGTAGCTTGTACTCCTTGGACTCGGAGTTTAAGTTCCCGACATAAATTTGTTGACCATCCGTGGCCGAACCCCACTGTGCACCGTACGAGGCACTAGGACCAGCGATTTGGCTCCAGACAACTTTGCCGGTATCAGGGTCAAGCGCCCAAAAGATACCGCTTTTCTGGGCCGCGCCGACTAAGTCGCGCGGTTTTCCAGCATTCTTAACAGTAAATAGCATTGGTGCCTGAGCGAAATCATAATCATCTCCGCTTGGGTCAGGGCAATTCGCCCGATTAAAGCCTGGGAAGCAGGCTTGATTGAACGCATCGTACCCCTGTAACCTATTAGACCACTTAATCGCGCCGGTATCGAGATCGAGTGCCATAATCGAGTCAAAATGATTGTTAGGGTCGAGGCACTGCGACTGAGAAGCTGTTGTTGGCGCTTCGAGATTCTCGACGCAATCTTTTACTCTCTGGGGCACATCGTAGTTATTGCCTGTTGAAATATATACCAACTTGCGCTTAGGGTCGATAGCTGGTGTGCTGCCCCATACTGCGCCGCCTGAGTAGCCACCCGGCTGACCACCATTGTCCGGTAGGGTGTAGGTCTTCCACAATATCTTTCCGGTGGTCAAATCGACCGCCGTCATACTGCCACGGAAGGTGCAGCATGGGTAATTTGGATCGGCGCTAGGGTTTCCTTCCTCCAGTGAGGCAACCCCAACGTATACACGGTTGCCATAAATAGCCGGCGACTGAGTGATGATGGCGTTTGGATGAGAGTCAAGTGAGGTCTTCCAGATTAGCCGCCCCGTATCTTTGTTAATTGCCATCAGGAACCCACCTTCCTGAGTGCCGATAATCACTTTGTTCCCGTTGACTGCGGGACTTGTACGCGAGATCGCTGTTGGGATACTTGGGTCATTGATGTATTTGGCGATACGATTTGACCAAATCTGTGTACCTGTCTGTGCATCGATCTTGAACAAGTTACCGCCCCAGTCAGGCAGGTATATAGCTCCATCTGAGACGGCGGGCGTCGCTGATATGTCGCCACCTGTAGTGAAAACCCATTTAGGGGACAATTTCGCTACGTTCTCTGGTTTGAGGTATCTCTCAGTCGCTTGATTGCGGGTATTGTTTAAGTTCTGTCCACCCAACTCCCACTGTCCACCCAACTCCCACTCCCACTGACCATCCCACTTCCACTGACTTTCATCAGCACGACTAACAATCGTTGGCATGGTAAGTATCAATGCCATCGTCACAATTCCAACCGCTCGTTTGCAAAACGAATAACTTCTAGTCACTGTTATCAAGCTCCACTGCTACTACTAAAGACAATCTGTTATGGCGCTCTTGTACTTTTACTAAAAAATCCACAATTGTCGATAGCTTACCACTTTAAGGAAGGTATAGTTACCATCCGGGCAGAGAGGAATTGGGGCATCGCTAAAACCAAAGTCGAAGCGGAACGCAATCGCTCGTTACCAGCACAATTGGTGGTAAGTCTTGTAATTGCAATAAGCTTCTGGTCAAAAATAAAACATTAAAGTGCGCTCTTGCGCACCCTACTTCTTCATTGAAGTTGATTGTTGATAGTTAATTGTTGATTGTTGTTTGCAAACAATTAACAATCAACAATTAACCATTCCCTTCTTTTCCAAGTTCCTCTACACTATCACCTGGCTTTGAGGGCCATCTAACGGTAAGAATAGTGCAGTCGGACTCAGCAACCCAACAATGCGGCACACCTGCGGACCAAAGAACGTAGTCACCCTCACGAGACAGTACAATCTCTCTATCCTCAAACTGAAGGCGAAATCCCCCATTCACTAGAATGGAAAGAGTGGCGGCTTCGGTATTTACTGCCCACTGGGTTCTGCTATCCCCTGCTTTGTGAACAGCCCATTTCACTTCTAGATCTGCAGTTGATCGCGGATCGTCATCAGGAGTGATAAAGTGACCCATGAACCAACCCCAGCGATCCGCGCCTTCAATAACAGCGTTTCCATAAACAACTTTAGTCATTTGTCAACGTTAGTAGTTAGTGGTTAGTGGTTAGTGGTTAGTAGTTAGTGGTTAGTGGTTAGTGGTTAGTGGTTAGTGGTACTGCTAAAAACCAACAACTAACAACCAACAACTAACAACTAACAACTAACAACTAACAACTAACAACAAAATTACCCTACCACCCCACTCCCCAAATTAAAATCAAAAATCGGTAGAGGGAACTAAAATTCGTCCGCTGTAACTTGCTTGATTATACAGTTTAAGGACATGAGTTGCGATCGCTTTCCCCTCACCCACAGCAACCAAAGCGACGCTTGCTCCGCCAAAACCGCCACCTGTTAGACGTGCGCCGAATACTCCGTCCGTTTGCTGCAATATTGCCACTAGGGTATCTACTGCTGGCACCGAAACTTCATAATCGTCGCGCTGACTAGCATGGGAAGCATTCATCAATTCACCAAAGCGTTTAGCTGACACAGACTGTACAGCCTCAAGCACTCGGTTGTCCTCAGTGATGACGTGTCGAGCACGACGGCGAAGCGGTTCGGGTAATGACTCTGCGGCTTGCGGATCGGTGATGTCTCTTAGCGCTTTCACTCCTAAGCGCCGCGCCGCTTCCTCACACTCAGCCCGACGCTGGTTATATCCGCTACCTGCTGCTAGCTTGTGATCTACACCACTATCGATCGCCAAGATTTCGGCGTTCTCTGGAAAAGGTATGACTCGACGCTCAAGGGTGCGGGTGTCCAAAAATAGCATTGAGTGAGTGTCAGCTAGACTGGATGCCATTTGATCCATGATGCCACAGTTTAAGCCAGCATACTGGATTTCCGCTTGTTGTCCAAGTTGGGCGATCCGGACATCATCGACTTTGAGGTTGAGAAGCGATCGCACTCCCCTGAGGGTTGCAACTTCCAAAGCCGCACTGCTAGATAAGCCTAAACCTATCGGTACTGTAGAATTGACGTACACACAAAGCGGTGGTATCGTGTATCCCTCTTTTTTCAAAACCTCGATACACCCAAAAATATAACTTGCAAATCCCGACGGCGGATGATTGGTTTCTAAAATGCTCACTTTCTCGTCTAAATTTTCCGAGTAAAAGTGATGCTGTCCATCGCTACTAAAACCTAACTGTACCGTCGTGTGTTGGGGAATCGCAGTCGGAAGAACAAAACCATCGTTGTAATCAGTATGTTCCCCAAGTAAATTGACTCTTCCAGGCGCACTAGCTTCAGTTTCAGGCACTTTACCAAATATTTGCAGAAAATCCATAATTTTTAATTTTTAATTTTTAATTTTTAATTGTACATAAAGGGACTGGACGCAGCCTTCCTTCTACCTCCACATTGGGAAAATTTGGATCGAAAGTCAAATTTTCCAACTTTCCATCTTGAAGAATGACAAAAGTATCTTCAATTTTTGCGCCTGGTAAACTAGGATTCCAGGCTACAGCCATGTTTTCTGCCAGAGTATCCGTTGTGAATGGATTTGCCACAATTTCTCGCGACAGATATCCTGTGGTTCCTCCCTGGTGATGTTCGCGGATGGCATTGGGAAATCCGTGCTGTTCATAAGCCTGAGCTAGCCCGTGATAAACTGTGTCGAGAGTGGTTCCACTTTGGCACAAACTAAGAGCTTGGGCTTCTATTTCGCGGACATGGCGATGCAATTCGGCGTGTTCATCTGCAAACGCACCAAAACAGACAAATCGGGTAAGATTCGCATACAAACCATATCCTCTCGCGCAAAACACCAACATCGCTTGCCGTCCTAATAACTCGCTGCTAGCTGTAGCATGACGGTATAGCGGTAAACGCCTCTCGCCAGCTACCAGTGTCAGCGCTGGATGTAACCCCCTTGCCCACAACGCCGAAGCACCCGCACCCGCTAACTGATATTCTGTCCAAGTTGGCTTGGCAGCTTGTAGTACCTCTGTCATTGCTTCGCTTGCTTTCCGCCCCACTTGGCGATATCGCTCTAGTTCACTTGACATCATTACTTTTTTATGATATTGTAGAAACGGGGGTACTCGCTTCTCGACATGAGGAATAGGGCGGTCACTTAAAACCTTCCCTCCATGAGTAGCATCACGCACAAAAGACTCACGGACAGCAGCATCAGCCCAAGGGTTGACGTGTAGCTTGAAATTAGCTGGTATTTCTTCATCCCGAAGACGTTGCGCTTCAATTTCATCCGTCAATACCCAAGCATCTTGGGTAGTTACCAACACTTCAGCGACTCCAGTTTCAGCAGTCAGCAACACGGTGTTAGAAGCGCCAGCCGTCACCCAAGAAAACCAGTCTGTACCACGTAGACGCACACCCTGCGCCTCGGTTTCAGCTAGAGTTTGGCGAATTAATCCTAGCTTAGTAGAAACTTCTTCATTCATATACTTGTAAATATTGCTAATTGCTAATTGTAATCAGGCAATTGGCAATTATAGGAATCCGATTTTAATTTTACAAATAAGTATTTGTAGGGTTTGTGAGGACGCAGCAGTAGGGCACAAGCGTGCTTCGGACGGTGCCTTACTCTCTTCTAACACACCCTACGTGTATTTCAAAAATCAAATAGGAATCCTATAGCAATTAGCAATTAGCAATTAGCAATTAGCATTTCCAGATTTACAACCACAGCCTGTAATTCCTTCGCCTTCTCTTCTGGTAAAGCATCATTGGCAAACATCCCCGCTGCGAGTTCAGTTCCCGCCAGATACTTCAGGCGATCGCTCGTGCGATATGGTGGATAAAACTGAGCGTGTAAATGTGCTTCCGGATGCGTACCGTCAGTTGGGGCTTGAAACCAAGCCATCAAGTAAGGAAACGGGCGATTCCACAAGCCGTCATACTTGAGAGTAACAGTTTTTAAGGCGAGAGCAAGTGCCCAGCGTTGCTGTACTGTCAAGTCAACAAAGGTGGGAACTGGCTGTTTTGGAGCAATCCAAACTTCATAAGGGTAACGAGCACACACGGGGACGAAGGCGATCGCATGCTCATCCTGATAAATAATCCGCTGGTTGTCAGAAATCTCCTTTTGAATCAAATCTTGCAGCAAACCCCGCTGATGTTCTCGGAAATACGCCTGTTGCATTTCCAACATCCGTGCCGGAACTGGTGGTATAAAAGGATAAGCGTAGATTTGCCCATGAGGATGGTGCAAAGTTACGCCCACCTCTACACCCTTATTTTCAAACGGTAGGACGTACTGGATTTGGGGATTGGCTGCGAGTACGCGGGTGCGATCGCCCCAAACTTGTAACAGCAAATCTAAGTGTTCCAGTGCCAAAGAACCGAGGGATGCCTCAGGGTCTTGAGTAAAAACCACTACCTCACACGCTCCATTCGCCGGCAGCGTTTTCACGATGGCATCTGGTGGATCGTGCGCGAGGGGCGTCATCGAGGGAAAGCGGTTCTCGAACACCGCCACGTCATACTTTCCTTGGGGAAGTTCGGTAGGGAACTCAGGGTTGCTGGTGGGTGCGAGGGGGTTATATTCTGCGGGTGGCATGAAAGTCCGCCCTTGACGGTGACTCGCGTAAGCAACCCATTCGCCGCGCAAGGGATGCCAGCGCAGGTGAGGATTTGCCCGCACTGGATCGTTACTGGGGCTAGTGGCTGTGATGTCATCAGCAATTGGGTATCGGCTGTATAACGTTAGATGGCGACCATCCGGCTTTAACAGCTTGTGGGAGTACATAATCCATCTCCTGAAAGGGTTGCAGCGCGGATTGCTTCAATGGGAATTTTCGGTGTGCGATCGGCGTACAACAACCCGTTAGCTTCTTGGAAGGTATCCGTTAACTGCGTGTAACAAAATCCGCTGAACATATCAATATTATTGACTGTTTCCAGCAGAGCAGCGTATTTAATTTGGAACTCGGAGATATTCCAGCAGCGCTCATATCCCCAGGCTTTTTCCGCATCCGGATTCTCAGCAGGGGCATAGGCGATACCGCCAAACTCGGTCAGCATCACTGGTTGTCCCTGATGGGGATAGTTGTCAAGTGTGAGAATACGCCCTCCGGGACGACGACGCTCTAACAAATCCGAGATTTTGACTTCAGGTCCATAACGCTTTGCCAAGTGGTTCGGCGTCGTGTCGTAGTCATGGATAGCGAGAATGTCGGTATCTGTACTTTCCCAGCCATCGTTGCCGATCACTGGGCGACTCGGGTCGAGAGTCTTGGTGAGGTGATACATTGCCAAAACGTAGTTACGGTGAGCCGGTGTCTCGACCAGATTCGGAACTCCCCAAGATTCATTAAACGGCACCCACGCCACAATACACGGATGGCTAATATCCCGCTTGATCGCCTCAGCCCACTCTCGCGTCGTGCGTTCTACTGCTTTAGGCGTGAAGCGATAAGCACTTGGCATCTCCTCCCATACTAACAGCCCTAACACATCTGCCCAATATAAAAAGCGGGGGTCTTCAATTTTTTGGTGCTTGCGTACTCCGTTGAAGCCCATTGCTTTGACGAGTTCGACATCTCGTCGCAACGCCTCATCATCGGGTGCAGTCATGAGTGAATCGGGCCAGTAGCCTTGATCGAGAACCAGGCGCAAATAGTAGGGACGACCGTTGAGCATAAAGCGATCGCGCTGTATGTTCACCGTCCGGATCGCCGTGTAAGATTTCACCTCATCCAGCAGTTGGTCTTTATACCACAACTGAACTTCAGCATCGATTAGTGTTGGCTTTTCAGGACTCCACAGCAATTCGTTGCGGTAGTCGTCGATACCAGGGTCGGCAAGGGCGATGCGGCGGCTAATTTCCCCGTTGAATACTTCATAAGTATCGTTCGCCAGGACCCCGTCGCCAACGCTCAGTTTCACCTTTATTTGTATGCCTGCTGGCGCATCACCTGCGATCGCCGCATAACAACCAAGTTCCCACCGTTCAAAGTCTGGGTCCCAGCGGATATGATCGATATAAGTCGTACCCACGCGCTCAACCCAGACTGTCTGCCAAATACCAGTGGTGCGAGGATACCAAATACCGTGCGGTTCTAGCTGCCAATCTTGCTTACCCCGAGGCTTGGCGAGGTCAAGAGGATCGTCCTGCGCCCAGACTGTCACCAAAGTTCGCCCGCTATCATTCAATAATGGGGTAATATCGAGGGTGAAAGCAGTATGTCCGCCTTCATGCTCAGCGATGTATTGACCGTTAACCCAGACACGAGCGCGATAGTCCACCGCCCCAAAGTGCAACAGCAATCTGCCTTCACCTTCAGGCGTCTCAAATTCCCGCTCATACCAGCAGTTCGAGTGAAACCCTGTATCACCAATACCGCTTTTGGTAGATTCAGGAGCGAATGGAACTTCTATATGATGAGTCCATTGTTTAATGTCACTAGGTTGAACGCATCGCCCCTCATTGTCAAAAGCGAACTTCCACTGACCGTTTAGAGTTTGCCAGTGCGATCGCTGTAACTGCGGACGCGGGTATGCCGTTTCTCTTAAGCTGAAAATTTTCTGGCGATCGCTATTAGAGGCTAATTTAGCCTCCTGATTTTTTATATCTAATAATTGCATCAAAACCTCTCGTCTGTCTGCAACAGAACAAATTCTTTTTGTGTTTTCTGTTTAACAATCCATACAACCAATTTAGCCTATTTCTATAAATTACTACAGGAGGCTTGACCGTACTAAGAAATGGTACGGTCAAACCACTGCTTACAACTCACCTCAAACCACACTATTCTTTAGTAGGGAACGCAAATCATTGCTGTTGCTCCCCATCTTAGGGAAATCTAATTAGGTATTGGCTGCTGGCATCGTGATATTATGGCATACTGATCCCAGATATTTGTATAGGTTGTCGGAAAAAAATAATATTAAGATTTTTGCTATACTGCGAACGGTTCAAAACTTCACTTACACTTAATATGGAACCCCTCTCCAAACCTCTCCCCGATGCGGGGAGAGGCTTAAGAACCGGATGCGCGAATGTTAAATAAGTATAGTTTTCAGCCGTTTGAGGCTTAAGAACCGGATGCGCGAATGTTAAATAAGTATAGTTTTCAGCCGTTTGAGGCTTAAGAACCGGATGCGCGAATGTTAAATAAGTATAGTTTTCAGCCGTTTGAGGCTTAAGAACCGGATGCGCGAATGTTAAATAAGTATAGTTTTCAGCCGTTTTTAGTATAAATTTCACAAGATAGCAAGATTTAAGATTACCCTTTTGTCTTTGTGCAAGAGTGTATACCAGCAAGCATAATCCCATTATCATTTGTACTAAACGTTTTTACGTTCTTTCAGACATCGAGTTGGAAGTGGGCAAAGAATCTATGTGCGAAACTCCCCATTTTTTGATATTCATTGCCCGCACACTGAACAAGTCAGCGCAAATAAATGCGCGGCGCGTATTTTTAAATGCGCGGCGCGTATTTCCGCGTTATGGAATCACATAATGTGCGCCTCGGTGTTGACCAACCAATTTTAATTGTTTGATAGCAGTTAACTTACGCAATAGGCGACTTGCCTGGTCTTCGCTAATGCGACAAAGTTCCATTGCTTCGTGTCTGGTAATTTTGCCGTGAGTCTTCACATAACTTAGCACCATTTGCTCTTGCTGGATGGGATTAAAGCCAGCTTGTCGGACATAATCGGCTGACTGTCCTAATTCTCGATAAACTTGGGGACTTAAAGTATAGGTGCGTCCTTTTTTGACTCCATGCGCTTCCACCAAACCCGCCTCGACTAATCTTTCTAATACACTGCGGGCACTCGCTTCGTCTCGTTGAATGGCTTGGGCAAGGGTATTGGTGTCTAAACGTCTTTCTTGTCGCAATTGTCCCAAAGCGATGAGAGATTCAACGGGGAGTTGGCTTTGTCTACGATTTTCTTCTTCAATCACAACAAGCAAAAGTGGCAAGTCGGCTTCTCCGCCGGGAAGCCTGACGACTACTGAATAAGCATCGCTGCGTCGATAGTCGGGTGCTGGTCGTCCGTAGCGTAGTAACCTGTCATTCGGTCATTTCCGGGTCTGCTTTGCCAGTTGCATAGATACTATGTTCATTTTTCTGTTTAAGTGGTAGGTGTGTAATTTTCACTTCTACCACTTTTTTGTATCCAGGTTTAGTTTTCGGACGGGTCTAATGGGAACCGAGGTATTGATATTGTATCAAGTATGGTAGTTACAGCACCTCCGTCGGGTAGACCACAATATAACCGTAGGGGCGGGGTAACCCCGCCCTTACAATGTGGCTGCTGTAAGTTGCGATAATGAAGCTTTCAAAACTGTGGGAACCGCCTCGATCGGCACGCGATAATTAAGACGGACAACGCAAAATTTTGTTGATATGACTAGGATTACTATTTGATTTTTGAAATATACGTAGGGTAGGTATTGCCCACCATATCTGGGCTTTGGTGGGCAGTGCCCACCCTACAGAACCTGTATTTTTTCAATAATCAAACCGAATTCCGATAATTACGAATTACGAATTACGAATTACAAATTATTGCTGTAGGCGCTATAGCCATAAGCCAAAGTTTCTTTCATCGCATCTGAAGGCTTGATACTTGTATTTATTGCTGTAGCAAAAGGTATGGGTATTCCTTTGATTTTCTGCGGTAGGATGGCATACTCTTTCGTAGGTTCCACAGTATATTGCGGACACTTCGCTGTGATTCCGGAAGCAGTTAACATTGCGTCTATTTCATCTGCTGAGTATTGCTTAAGATAAACTGGGTTTTGTTTAAATATGTTGAGCCTTCTCACAAAATTATGGATGATATGGGAAGGACAAGACTTGTTGTGGAAAGAATGATTGAAAACAAAAACTCCACCGGGTTTGAGTACACGAGATATTTCAACCAAGAGGTTTCGTATTTGTGCATCTGGTATATGCATAAATACACAATTAGAAATTACCAAGTCTATAGAATTATCTTCTAAAGGCAGTATTTCAGCAGAATCGCAGATAATGTAAAACTCTGAGCCTGGGAAAAAATCATATTCTTGCTTACACTTCACTAACCGTCGCAGCAAAGATTCAGAAATGTCAACTCCGTAATATTTCTGACATGTCAAATTTTTGCCTTTTGAAAGATACAAAGGAATTCTCCCGTAACCACAGCCAATCTCAAGAATAGAATCAACAGATTTGTTTACTGTCAGTTTATTCCAAGTACCTCCGGGCTTGCCAGTTAGAAGAGTGTAGTCTTGTTTAATGGGCGCTGTTTCTGCAGCTTGCTCAATCTTTTGGGAACCATAGTATGTCTTGCCGATTTTGTCCCATCTTTGTTTTTGTTCAGTACTGTTCAACTGTTCGTAGTCTTTCGGGAAATAAATGCCATCTCGCAGTTGAAAGTCATTCAAGCTGATTTTGACATTGGCTAATTGACTCATTAGATTATTCCTTCTGGAGCGATAAATATGTCTTTTGTTATACTCTGAACTCCATATTAACCGCAAGTACTCTTGATTCGGTAGTCCTTAGGAAAAGAAAATCTGTATATTTTTATACATTAAAAATATTTGATTGCTAAACACACGATTTCTGGTAGAAACCGGGTAACAGAAAGCATACAGCCGATTTCATTTGGATAGACCATAATATAACCGTAGGGGCGGGGTTCCCCCGCCCTTACAATCTGGCGCGGCTTCAATTGAAAAGTGCTGTAAGTCTTATGATAATAGAAGAAACCAGAGGATAATATGTCACAAGTGTCACAAGGTAAACGGGTGGTAGTCGTTGGTGCAGGTTGGGCTGGTTTAGGGGCATCTTACCATTTGGCAAAACAAGGTTACGATGTGACACTTCTAGAAGCAGGTTCCTACCCTGGTGGACTAGTAGCAGGTTGGAAAACAGCCGCCGGACGTTCCGTAGAAGCAGGCATTCATGGCTTCTGGTATCCTTACAGAAATATCTTTTCCCTGATTAACGAATTAGGAATTAGTCCTTTTACCACTTGGACTCGTTCATCTCAATATTCGACCCTAGGGTTGGAAGTTGAATCACCAATTTTTCAAGACTTGCCAAGACTGCCGGCGCCTCTGGGAACTTTTCTCTACACACAGTTTAAGCGCCTGCCATTAATTGACCGTCTTAGCGCCTTGCCTTTACTTTACGCCATGATTGATTTTGATAATTCCGATGAAGCTTGGCGACGTTATGACTTTGTAACTGCCCGAGAATTGTTCAAAGATTTTGGTGTTTCTGCAAGACTTTATCGTGAATCTTTTGAACCAATGTTACTGGTAGGCTTGTTTGCCTCTGGAGAACAGTGTTCGGCAGCAGCGACTTTAGGGATGCTTTATTTTTTTATTCTGGCGCATCAACCTGATTTTGATGTGGTTTGGTGTCGGGGAACAGTGGGAGAAAAAATCTTTCGCCCTTGGTTGGAACGCATTGAAAAAGCAGGGGCAAGAGTGCTAGCAAACCGCAGAGTGACTGACTTAATTGTTGATAGCCATAATCGGGCAACAGGAGTTGTTTGCGGTGATGAAGTGTTTGATGCCGATGCCGTGATTTTTGCTGTTGGGATCACAGCTATGAAAAAGATTTTATCAAACAGCCCCAGCTTGCAAAGCCGTGAGGAATTCCGCAATGTGAGTAACTTGGGAGCAATTGACGTTCTGGCAACTCGGTTGTGGTTTGACCGCAAAATTAATATTCCCCGTCCTTCTAATGCTTGCTTTGGGTTTGATGCCACCACAGGATGGACATTTTTTGATTTAAATGCACTGCATGATGAATATCAAAATGAACCAGGGACAGTTATTGAAGCTGATTTTTATCACGCCAATCAGTTTCTTCCCTTAGAAGATGAGGAAATTGTGCCTTTGGTCCAACGTGATTTAGCAATTTGCGTGCCGAGGTTTCGGGAGGCGAAGGTCATTGATAGTAGCGTGATTCGTTTACCTCAAGCGGTGTCTCACTTTGCTCCTGGTAGCTATCGCTACATGTTGCCAGTAAAAACCAGTTTTGAGAATGTGTTCATGAGTGGTGATTGGATTGTGAATCGCCAAGGTTCATGGTCGCAGGAAAAAGCCTACGTTACTGGTTTGGAGGCTGCAAATTTTGTGATTTCCTATTTAGGAGAAGGTACACTAGCAAAGATTTTACCCGTTGAAGCAGATGAAATGCATATTCAATTTGCAAAGGCGATTAACAAGACTGTGCGTCAAGTCGGGAAATCTATGTTGCCTGATTTTTGGTTACCATGATTGGCAACGGATTTTGTAACGGATGTAGCGGATGCGGCAACGGATTTTGTAACGGATGTAGCGGATGCGGCAACGGATTTGGTCGCGGATGTAGCGGATGCGGCAACGGATTTTGTAACGGATGTAGCGGATGCGGCAACGGATTTGGTCGCGGATGTAGCGGATGCGGCAACGGATTTGGTCGCGGATGTAGCGGATGCGGCAACGGATTTGGTAGTGGATGTAGCGGATGCGGCAACGGATTTGGTAGCGGATGTAGCGGATGCGGCAACGGATTTGGTAGTGGATGTAGCGGATGCGGCAACGGATTTGGTAGCGGATGTAGCGGATGCGGCAACGGATTTGGTAGCGGATGTAGCGGATGCGGCAACGGATTTGGTCGCGGATGTAGCGGATACGGCAACGGATTTGGTCGCGGATGTAGCGGATGCGGCAACGGATTTGGTAGTGGATGTAGCGGATGCGGCAACGGATTTGGTAGCGGATGTAGCGGATGCGGCAACGGATTTGGTAGTGGATGTAGCGGATGCGGCAACGGATTTGGTAGCGGATGTAGCGGATACGGCAACGGATTTGGTAGCGGATGTAGCGGATGATTGATCTATAAAACCCACAGTTAAATTATCCGTTACATCCGTTAGGTCATCCGTTGCCACGTCCGTTGCCACATCCGTTGCCACATCCGTTGCCACATCCGTTGCCACTATCTTTTTTTAGGACGCAACCCATCTAGTCCTTTCTTTATCCAACACAAACATTCATATTCTGATTTAAATAATTTTGGTGCAGCAATATTATTTAGTGAGTCAGGTGGGTAGTGATCGTAAAAATATTTACCAGTCTCTTGAAAGACAATTATCAAATTATTACGGTAAATGTAACGAAATCTAAAATTATCCTGATGACTAACAAACTCTAAATATTCATCGATATGTTCTTTGGCAATAACTATGATATTATCGATGCTAGTATCATAAATTCCTGCCGGATTTTCTGCTTTGTGAAAGCGGCTGTCACATCCAATTTCTGATAATAATTTATATGAATAAATGTTATAACTATCAATTTTACCAAAGAGAAAGGGAATAATGAGATATCCTTTATATGAAACGGAGCGTTCATAAAGCTGACGACTCATCTTAACATCCTTTAATTTAACTGTTTACAACAAAAATATTTTCGTGTCAAAAACAAGATAATTTACAAGTTTAATAACTTAAGTAAACTTTCTTCTTAGTCGCTGTCATCTCCTATTTTTCAAATTACCATACCTGCTTAACTATAGCAAAATTATTTCTATTGTCACAGTTATTTTAATAATGTTGTTTTCTAGTTAAAAACTCTGACATTACTGGATAAATTAAGGTTTATTTAAATACACTTAGCTCTGATTTATTAAGTGAAAGTGATTAACCGGACATGATATGATACCGGGTTACCGATATTTCTGCGCTCAATCTAAAATCGACAATCCCCTAAAGCCAATTCCCCACTAAAACATAGGGTGCCCAATAAAATGGATGTCCTTTGTCCTTCAAAACAAACTCTTGAGCACGACGTAGGGCTTCTGCTTTAGTTAAATTGGGATCGTGTGTTAACTGTCGATAGAATTCACTCATCAGAACGGAGGTAGATTCATCGTCTACTTGCCACAGTGAAGCCAAGGTACTGCGTGCGCCGGAACGCACAGCGACACCTGCGAGTCCCAAAGCTGCACGCTGATCTCCACTTGCGGTTTCACAAGCACTGAGGACAAGTAATTCAATTGGAGTCGGTACGCGATTAGAACGCCCTACCACTTGTTCTCTAGTTTGCAGTATTTCACGCAACTGTTTAATATTAAGCTTGCCATTCCAAGCAAGAATATATGTATCTTCGAGTTGAGAACTGAATTTGCCGTGAGTTGCTAGGTGAACCACAGTCAAAGAATCTGAACTTACTTGCTTGATGATGTTTTTGTCAGTAAAATCTTGGTTGATCAGCTCAGTAGATGGAATAATAGACTTTATCTGCTGCAATTCGGTGGCGACATTTGGTAGGGAACTAAAGTTGAGGCGAGATTCTGTTAATCCGCCGACTAATGCTTCAAATCGTCCCCGTTTTTGTTTAGGTGCTAGCAGTTGCAAACCAGGCGAGAGGGCGACGCTGTATTTTTCTACCAAATACTGTTTGCCGTCGGAAAGCGCTGCCATTGGGAGATTCCGCAAGGAACCATCCATCACAAAAACTAGATTTTTAACTTTGCTTTGCTCTAAATCGGCAATGGCAGGTTTGATAATCCAGTTATACACTTCAAGGGAAAGTGCTTCGCGATCGCGAAACGTATAGCGTTGTTCTAGTTTTTGTCGCAGTGCTTTAATGGTGCTTTCCACTTCAACTTTGGGTTTGTAAGTTGTGTAGTGCCGTAATTCTTGAGAATGCGGTAATTTGACAATTATTTCGATGCGGTCTGTTAATATAATTGAGTAAAAAACTGCTGTCGCTGGATTAGCATTGTCCACCACTTCGTCAATCTGTGTTGGCTGGACGGTAATACAAGCATCTTGGAAAAAGTTGTCTAATTCAGCTAATTGTAAAGCTTCAATTACATTGCGAGCTTGCTTTAAGTTTTTCTGGCTGACTTGTTTCGTTACTGCTTTGTTAGTAGAGGTTTGGTTCGATTGTAAAAGTAATCCTACCAATTGGCGATATACTGGTTCTACTTCATCTCGAAAGTCAAATTGAATGTCGGGATTGAGAGCTACTAAATCAGTGCGTAAAGTATGAAGAGTTTCCACTGCTGCGGTGTAAGCTTTTACTGCTTTTTCTGAATCTCCCTGTACTAAAAGTAGGCGTCCGAGTTGCCATTGCCACTGAAAGGCAATATCCGGTGCATTTATTATCTGAGCAATGTTTAAAGCTGACTCGGTATATTGCCGTGCTTTTGACAATTGTTTTCTGATCTCGTAAAATTGAGCAAGATTTCCCAGACTATAAGACTCGGCTCGTTGGTCTTTAAGGTCTAATGCTTGTTGCACAGCCGTGTTTAATAGCTGTACAATAATATCTTTTTTTGTCTCCTTGTCCCCCAATTCATGACAAACCAAACTCTGGGCAAAGTTGACTCTGGCGTATATTGCGGCTCGACTAGGGGTTAAATTGGAAAGTGCAGATTGAATTGAACCCACATCTTCGCTCGTCGGTTTTTGCCCAAGAAACTGTAATAAGCTCAAGCGATTGAGTTGTGCTTGTACAGCAGTGATGGGGGAACTTGACTTATTAGCGATTTCATGATAGTATTCGGATGCTTTTTTAAAGTAAAATTTGGTATCATCTGTTTGGGCAATGGCTGTTTGTCCACACCGCGACGGGAGAAAATTATCCTCGGAAGTGCTTTGTTTGATGAGATTTCTCTTGCCTCTGGCGAATGCGGCATTGCCTAAACTGAGTAAAGTTGCACTTTCTTCAGGTGGCGATTGCAACTGTTGTGCTACTGTCAAACTTTGCTCCAGCATTTTCTGAGACTTTTCTACATCTCCACTAGCTAGCAGTGTATTGCCCAAACTTCGTAATCCTGCGGCTTTTAAAGGCGAGTTCGGCATGGATTGGAGATTTTTTTCTACCTGCTCAAATAATTTTATGGTGCGGCGGTAAAACCCCAAAGATTGGAAGGCTGTAGCCTGGTTAATTAAAATACCAATATTAGCAGCAGGATTACCAATTTCGGCATAGATTTTAGCAGCCTTTTGCCATGATTGCAAAGCATTTTCAGCTTGCCCCTGTGCTAATTGTAAATTGCCTTGAGTGTTGAGAACTAGGGCGAGAATGTGTTTTGCGTTACTAGTACTTAAGGAGGATTGATTTAATAAAATGAGACTAGTTGTAATTGCAACACTTGCTTGATTCCAATGTCCCAGTTTTTGCTCAGTCAAAGAAAGATAATTTAACGCCAAAGCTTGGTTAAGCGCGTCATTTTGGGACTGATAAACTCGTGCAGCCTCTTGAAAACTTTGCCCCGCAGAGACAAATTGTCCTGATTGGTATAAAGTCTTGCCCTTTTGCATCAGTTGTTCTATGCTTTCAGGGACTTGGGCATGGGACGTAGAAGCATTGCTAATTGGCTGACTTGTAAGGATGGGGATCTGAGTAAATGGGACAATGGAAGCTGGCGATCGCAGATGAACACCAAAGCTGAAAGTCAACCCCAGCAAAGCTAACAGGATAATTTGTAACTTGCGTACACCCTTTTTTCTAGCCATTTTAAATTCCCTCTTCAACAATCACCATTGCCATATCTCAGATCTTGCACTCGCTTTTTCGTCCGCCAATAAATAAATTATGGGGCTAAGAGCTTAAGTAAGCTAAAGCTTACTGGATATATATTTCAGTCCGTTTTAACGGACTTTGGCTATAAGCCTTGAACTTGAGTTCAAGGCGTACTCAGGGTGAAGTGCAAGATATAAGCCTCGCGCCTAGCGGACTACGCCGAAGCGTGACATATGGAAGAAACACAATTCATTCCTTCCTCCCCCCACTCCCCACTCCCTACTCCCCACTCCCGTGTTTCTTAGGAGCTATGCCCTGCGTGCATTACTTGGCAATTGGTGGCTGACATCCATTAGATGAACTATGCCCATGTTAAAGAGTACAACAAGGTGCGATCGCAACGGTTGAAATATTGTCCAAGCCCACAGACTCCAACAAATCTTTCCAATAGACATCTCCGGAAACTACTCCCGAACCGCCCGAAGAATATTTAATTTAATGAACCGCTAAGACGCCAAGGACGCCAAGAAAGAAGTAAAGAAAATAGGTAATCTTACACCGGGAAGGGAGTAATTATGCGTTACCTGAAATCCCTGTGGAGACGCGAAATTTCGCGTCTCTACATTCTTTTTCGGAGAGGTCCAATCAGTCGCCAACGCTGCATCTTGGCGTTGGTGGGTGCGAATTCCTAAAGTAGTTATACCATGTTCGGTTAAACTTCCAAATCCCCTCCTAAACAATCACCATTGCCTTATGCCTCGCGCCGATTACGATACAATAGAAACAGCACTTAAGGGTCGTATTTTAAAAATGGTGACACTAAATGTACAGCAGTCCCACCAACCATCCGCAAATCTGAAGGTAACAATTATACTAGAAAATCTTGCTTCCGGAAATGTTGCTGCTTCTGTCTTTGAGTTGCCCGACTGTCGAGTAGAAGCAGAAACACGAGAAGAAGCTATTACCCAAATTAAAGCTGCATTTTTAGAACGGCTTAAGCATATTGAAACAATCTCGTGGGATGTGCCATTTCAGGCTTCAGAACCTGCCTGGATAAAATTTGCGGGTGTTTTCAAAGACGATTCAGATTTTCAGGAAATTATGCAGACAATTCGCTCTGAGCGAAATAGTAATGATGAATCTGAAGTTGACCCTTATTATTATTTGTAAAGGGAGTTTTAGGGTTTCTACATATTTTAGATACTGACCATGTTTCATTAATTCTATATAATCATCCCTTCGTTATCGCCAACGCTGCCCAACATCAAATTGCAGTTACAGTGATTACGGTTCAAGAACTTTTCAATGGGTGGATCGGCAGAATTAATGACCCGTCACTGGTAAATAGTTTGCCAGCACTCCCTTTCCGGTGTAAGATTACCGATCTTCTTTCTCTTCTTTCTTCGTGTCCTTTGCGTCTTCGCGGTTTATTAAATAGGTAATCTTCGAGCGGTTCGGGAGTAGCCTCTGGCTTAACTTGCTTGCAACAGAGCCAGAGTGCAGAACGCGCAATTGGCAGAAAATACTATTTGGCAATTGGTGGCTGACATCCATTAGATGAACTGCCTACCTTGTGTGGTGTTGCTGTAGGAGCGTAAGCAGTAAGTTCCACTTCCCCATTCTGATTAATTATCCACCCTTGCGCTTCCACAATTTGATTCGGGCGTGAGGAATTATTCTCTCCACCTCTGTTCCTGTGTCCCTTTTCTTGTGTTCCCCTTGGCACAGTAGTGAGTTGCCAATCTTCCCACACCACATCACTATTGAGTGCATTGTTGGGAGAGGGAGGTAAACCACCACGTCCGGTATAAGTGAAGCTACTTTTAGCAGTTCTGGCGCAGATATTATCGTCCACTAAACGTGCCACATCCACCACATCTATTTTTAAGGGAACTAATCCTCTACTGGGATCAACATCAGGCGTGTTGATTTGCACAGTACCATTTAACTGAGGATTTGCTCCAGTAGCGGTGATGCTACTATCGGGGGAGCGAAACAGTCCTTGAGTATTAATAATGACACGACCTCCTCTGGCATCAGCAGAATTGGCACTGATAATGCTCTTTTCTACAGCAGCTAAAACATCAGTATCAATATTGATGTTACCGCCGATGACATTTTTTCCTGTGGCGTTAGTTATGATGTTGCTATTGCGAGTTATTATCAAATCTTGTGAGTTAATCTTAATTCTTGCCTGTTCCGGATTAGGGACAACTTTAGTACTTTGTGTATTAGCGCTAAGTTTGGCGTCGTTGTCTAAACGAATAGAGCGAGCATTCACCGCAAGGTTCCCGGCAGTCCCTGTTCCTAAGCTCTCCACACTGACTTGCGCCCCATCTCGAACAGTCAACTGCCCTGTGTTAATCGCCAAGGAACCCGCATCTCCACTACCGCGA
Source organism: Stigonema sp. (assembly GCA_965249805.1). Taxonomy (GTDB): domain Bacteria; phylum Cyanobacteriota; class Cyanobacteriia; order Cyanobacteriales; family Nostocaceae; genus Stigonema. The sequence continues at coordinate 2,218,866 of CBDFMX010000001.1, read as the reverse complement.
GTTCGAGCGAGTAAGCCAGTAATTTTACTATTTAGTCCTGTTCCGCTTAATTCCACCGAACCACCATTAGCTCGTACTGTAAGAGTTCCCCCATTGCCTTGGCTACCCGTACCAGTACTAGTTGTTACCTGTCCTCCATCTTGAACAATCAACGAATTCGTGTCTATCGTCAAGGAACCCGCATCTCCAGTACCTAAAGTCTGAGTAGACAAGATACTTGGATTCCCACGAACTGAATTTCCGCTCACTTTTACAAAATCTGAGGCGGTTACGTTTAACGTTCCCCCCGGACCCTGGCTACCCATCTCAGTACTAGCTGATACGTTTGCTCCATCCTGGACAATTAACTTCCCCGTGTTAATCGTCAAATTGCCTGCCATGCCCTTACCAGAAGTACGAGCAAATAAACCGCTGGGATTACCAGCTGCATCAGTGCCACTCACTTGCACAGAGTCAGAGGCAGTCACTGTTAAGTTTCCTCCGAACCCCGCACCAGAAGTAGACGATGTGACTTGTGAGCCATCTTTAATGGTTAGTTGCTCTGCCTGGATAGAAATTCCTCTACCGTTTAGATTTCCTAAGGTTTTTGCAACAAGTTGTGACCCATCGGTGAGTGTAACACGCCTACCCTGCACCTGAATACTACCGCCGCCCTCGCCACTGACAAAGACTTGAGATCCATTACTAAGTGATACATCTGCTGGTTGCACTCCATTAGGAAAACTTAAGGGCAGGCTGTTGCTATCTAGGTTCAATCCTATCGTTCCTGCTCCAAGTATTCCTCCCAAAGCAATTTGACCACCCAAACCAATTTGATTATCTTGAGGATCTGAATCTCCTCTTAGCTATTCCGCCATTCAAGGTTACATTGCCGCCCACCAATGCTAAGGTTTTACCTGGCTGTACCGCTAATCCCCCCTGCACGATAATATCTCCTGGAGTCCGACCAAATTGCAGACCAAGGGGTACACTTACCGTCAGCAGTGGTGTTGTTTTGGGAGCAGATGCACTGAATAGAGTGCCATCGGTGAACTTGATGCTACTTGCTGTACTAGCTACAAACGAACCACCTAAACTGACTGCGGCTTTTGGTCCAAAAATGATGCCATTGGGATTAATCAAAAATAAATTGGCATTAGAAAAAGTACTTTTGCCATCACTCATCTGGAAAGTCCCAAGGGTGCCCAGAATCTTAGAGAGGTTACTACCCGTTACCCTGACCACAATATTCTGAATATTGCTATTGGGACTTAAAAAGTAGGCTGAACGTCCTTGCTCAACGTTAAATTCCAGAAAACTATGAAATAGATTATTACCCCGAATTGCACCTCCCTTCAGCACTTCCGTCGTTTGCTTTAAATTGGTTCGGCATAACATAAGAACTTTCAGATCCCAGTGTCTGATCGGGAATGATGACACTTTGGGCAAAAGCACAATCTGTAGTCGGAGAGATCATTGCCCCACTAATAGCTAAAGAACTTGCTAACCCCAGTTGCCAAGAACAACCTTTCCAGCTTTGAGACATATGAGCATTTTCCTATGATTAAAAATCAGCAGCCTCTGTGAATTTTTCGCCATCCCGTGGTTGTAGAGAAAAAATAAAGTTGTCTAGCACTTACAGCGCCTGAAAGCCTTGAAATCCTCTACTCTTCATAATTGGGGGGATTCGGAAATAAAGTCCTAGACTAGAGTGTTACAAAAAGCTACCCAACGCGATTCGTAAAAAATAAAGTTTTAGACTGGCACACAACATCATGTTCGCCTAAAAGGCTTATTTTATCGTCAATTTCCAATCCGGGGAAAATTCAAAGGTGTGCCAGTTAGCATTCCTCGACTTTATTTTTGAGTTTAGGACAATATTTTGCAGTCAAGAGACTTTATTTCACTTTTACCGTCAGATGAATCACTTCTGTCAAGTATCGTGAAAATGCTTTTCCGCTATGGTGGTGGTGGCTATTCGGAACATTACATGGATCATCTCCTGCTACACAGGGCGTTTGTACGATTTAGAACAACAATCCTCTTGGTAGACCCATTAGAGTCAGACGGTCCTGTATATACTACGTATCCATGACCCTCAACCAGAAGATTTTCGTCTAAATCTAACTGCGAATCAATTCTAGAACCGTCTCTTTTTTTACAAGTACTTTTTAGGATGTGATTTTTTTCAATAAAGCTATGGGCACAAGCTTCTTGAAAATTTCCATTACGTTGCCATGCTAATCTACCATCATTATTTGCAATGTAATTTCCCAAATTAATAAATTGCCTACCAAGGTTTTTGCAACTTAGCCCTAATGTTGCATATGTTTGATTTTGATTACCGTGCAAAAACTTATCAAGCTGGCAAGAAGTACTAAAGCCACTGTCTGCGCGAGCTTGATCTACTGAGACAGCGAAGATACCAATGCTCATTAATATTGTCATTAGACTCAGGACTACACGTTTAGATAGTTTCATGAAATTACCTCACAAATGAAAATTGAGAATGAGAAGTTAAGCTATGACTTTGTTGAAAATTGTGATTGTGTGGGATACCTACATAGTGCATCTCTACATAAATCACCTCAACTGACTAGGGTTTTAAAGCGCTTAGGACATAAGACCTCTAAGCTACATTCTTAAATAAGTGCAAGTGAACTTAACTTATGCACTCTCTGGTTCGATGGAATGTGGATTGTCGATAGCCCAAACGCAGCCGCAGTGCTGTTGAGGTGCAGATACAGACAATGCTTTGGGCTGCGCGATCGCCCACCGAATCCATAATCCGCTCTTTTTGTGAGTGTGCGTAATTCCTAGCCCTTTGAAGCACCCATGCAGATTTTTGCTCAACATTGCATCCTTCATTAGAAGTAGAAAAAGATTTTCGCAGCCTAACAATGTTCTATGCCAATAGACATCTCCGAAAAAGAATGTAGAGACGCGAAATTTCGCGTCTCTACAAGGGTTGTAAGCAGACAACCGGAGATGTCTAATAGACATCTCCGAAATAGAATGTAGAGACGCGACGCCAGTCGCCTACGGCGGGAAACCCGCCTCATGCGCGCTGGCTCAACTTTCGCGTCTCTACAAGGATGGAAGGTAATGCATAGTTAATTTCCACCAGATGTCTAATGTTAAAGAGTACAACAAGAGGCGATCGCTTCGGTTGAAATATTGTCCAAGCCCACAGACTCCAACAAATCTTTCCAATCAGTCGCCAGGGCTGCATCTTGACGTTGGCGGACGCGAAGTTCTCCTAAAGTAGTTACAGCATCTTGCCAAATACCTGCTTGAGCATAAAGGGCTACTCGTTGACGTGGAGTTGCTGTCTGTAAGCGACGTGTTAATTCCTGTTTTGGGACAATGCGTTGCACTAACCCCTCAACTGCTATATCTTCTGAGTCGTGCGGGCTACAATCCATCAAAAAGTACCAGTGATAATATTGTCCAATTGAGAGCGGTTTCTCTGTTGCTGGAACACTAACCCTAATCACTCCCGGCGTGTTAGATAAAGTAATAGGAATTGGTTCAGTGGTGACAGAGTTATTTTTTTCATCCAGTAAGACAAATTTTCCTGAGTTGATATTTTTGGGTACATAGGGTACGTAAAACCAAAAAGTTGGATGTTCGGCTGTGGTTAAGCTTAAAGCATAAAGTCTAGTAGCTGTGCCTGTTTGTACCGCTTGATTTGCGGTTATTGACACCAAAGGTACCAAAGCTGTGAGAGGTTTGTTTGCAACTGGACAATTACGGCGAGTTCCTGCGCCTTTTCTGTCTTTCGGTGCGCCCCGATTTTCTGGTTGCCTTTCTAAGGCTGGCTGAACAAAACGTATTTTTGCAGTATTTGATTTTTGAGATTGTGCTGAGAATTGCGTAATATTAACTAGTGCAAAAGTTGCACACAATGCTAAAGCTTTTTGTAGTGAAAAAAAGTTAATTCTAGTCATAATTAAACTCTCAATTATTTACAGTTAAATACTCTGACAGAATTAATTACACAAATTGTTTTCCTGTCTCCTGTCTCAGCCAATGAAATTAGAGGATGTTTATAAAGTCTAAATTAATACCAGCCAAGTGCGAATATAATTCGCGGCTACACAGACAAAACCCACCTCCGTGGGTTAAAAAACCCTAATTTTCTGTTAGTCCGCGTAGGCGGACTTTGCCTGTGTAGTAGCGAATTATATTCGCCCAAAACTTTTAAAACATCCTCTTATAAATTATGTATTGACAGGGATTCGGTTATGTGGTTTGCCATATAGCAAGCCTAAATCATTTATGAACAATAGATGATTTTGTAGGGTGGGTAATGCCCACCATTACAAGATTCGTAGGCATAGCCCTACCTTCTGATGTAGGTGTAAGCGAAATCAACTTATGCACTTAATCAGATGGAACGTGGATTGTAGATAGGAGAAACATTTTGGGCGACGTAGTGCTGTTGAGGTGCAGATATAGGCAATAGACCAATACGGTTCAGTAGTTGTTTACCTACCGTTAACCTATGTAGAGACGCGAAATTTCGCGTCTTTACACAGCCGAAATTTCGCGTCTCTACACAGCCGAAATTTCACACCGATCAGCCCTAACTGAACCGTATTGGACAATAGACCTGTCCGCGCACGTTATACATAATCCGGTCTTTTTGTACAGTGCGATCGTTCTAGAAATTAATTTTGTCCGACTACTTATTTTCTGAATAATTTTTCGTATTCTTTTACACTGATTACCGTGACAACTAATCCCAGTGCAGAGGGAAGGAATGGCATCCAACCCCCAGACAGCAGGAGAATAAAGCAGCAACCGTAGAGGGAGAGTAATTCAGCACTGAGGAAAATAGCCTGTTGTAATTGTGACCGACTGTATACAGCTAATATTCCGGCAACCAAAGACGAACCGCAAATCCACAGGATTTCACCCCATGCAGGTAAAACCCACAGCAAAGGTCGGTGGTCTAAAACAGCACTGAGAATTTGACTAACCATATGTGCGTGAAGCACCACCCCAGGAATTTCCTGGTGGGGGGTAGTTGCCATACTGTAGGGTGTGAGAAAATAGTCTTTAACGCTTTGTGAGTCAACGCCAATCAAAACAATCTTATCTTTTACCCAGTTGGGGTTGAATTGACCATTCAGGACTTGTGCGACACTGACAAGTTTTGCCACCTGCCGCGAAGAGCGATAATTGAGCAGTATTTGGTGTCCGCCTGCATAAAATTGTTGGTAACCACCTGTGGGGACATCTATGGGTTTAAAAACGACTTTGCCAAGCTGCAAGTAGCCAGAGTCAGTAATATGGAGTTGGATGCCGTCTAATCGTAGATATTGTCGTGCGAGTTGGAAGTTGAGGGAGTAGCGCGACTTGCAATTTGATTCCGGGTCTGGTGTCATAGATAGTAGATGACGACGGATTACCAAATCCCTATCAGATACAACATCACTAAAACCTGTGCGCGGAGGTGGAATTTCCGGTGGTGGTGCAATCCCGGCTGCTTGTTGTTCGCTATCGCTGGGTTGACAGATAGCAATAAAGTTGTTATTTGTTCGTAAACGAGTTGCTAAATCTGGATATTGGGAATCTACCGGAAAATCTCGATAAATATCCAAACCAATAACTCTTGGTTTGTATGGTGACAATTTCTGCAATAATTGTTGTAGTGTACTATCTGATAGTGATGATTTTTGTCTTTGTTTTTGAGCCTGAATATCTGCTTCTGTGACAGTAATCACCAAAAGACGTTCATCTGCACCTTCGTCAGGTCGCATCCGCATCATGGAGTCGAAAGCTGACAGTTCCCATTGTTGCATGAAGCCAAGCGATCGCACTCCTGCAATTAAGCCAGTTACGATCGCACTTATTACCAATGCGGTTTGCAGATGACCTACTGTTAATTTAGGTAAAGGAATTGTGTTAGTTTTACCGCATAATTGAAGCCAAGTGAGAGTATCTTCCGCTGGGTTTTGGCAAATCACAGGTAGCCAAGAAGCACCGGGAAATCTATCTTCCAAACCCTGCAATCTTGAGCGTGCATAACGCACCGCTAAATAGAAAGATTGACCCCCTGAAAAAGCTCCCAGGAAATGTTTCACAAACTCTTGTGCTACCAAATCCGGGATTTTTTCCCGCATGACAATAATTTGGTTAATTTGCAAATCAGTTAACTGACGCGCTAATCCCAACCCATCACACGAATTGAAAATTGCTATTTTTAACCCACGTGAAATTGCGTAATTTAGCGCATTTTTTAACTCGGTTATTGTTAAACTACTGGTTTTATTTATCTGAATATGACCCCGATCGTCATCGCTGTGACTGTGTCCGGCAAAAAACAGAATATCCCAGCCTTGTTCGGACCAAAGGCACTTATCTAACTCCTGACGTGAAGGCTCTACTAAAAATACTGTTGATGCGTGGGGTAAGTGTTCTAGAATATTTCTATCTTGCTGAATATCAATTCCTTCACTATTACCCAAAATTGCCAATATTTTAACTTTATTTGTTTTATGTTTGGGTAATGGTGTTACTCGCTCATATTTTGGGCTACTTACAGCTACTTCGCATAACTGGTAATGCTCAACAAAATTCCACAAATGCCAAGGTAGCTGTTGCAGTCGGGGATCGCTGGCTTCAATAATCACCTGAAATTCTTCATCTAAAGCTAATTTCTCTCGTAATTTTTGGTCGATTGGGCGAAATAAATCAGAGGAGAGCCAGGAATTGATTGCGAGGTCTAACTGTTCTTGAACTTCGCTAAAATCTACTACACTAACGTTAGTTAAACCTGTCGATTCTATTTCCAGTTCAGAACGCAGTAAACGTTGATGGAGCGCCAGATATATTAATTGAAAGCGTTTATAGAGTTCAGCAATTTCTGGTGCAGGAGGTAAACTACCTGTAAATTTTATCGGACGAGAGTTGTTATTTTCCCACAATTGTGCAGTGACCGGGTCAAAGCCATCGTTTAAGTTACCTTTTTCTAAGTTGATAACAACTAACTTACTCATCTTTAATTATCAGGCAGCTATGAGTCAAAATAATTCGTAATTTATAATTCGTAATTCGTAATTATTTACAGAGCGGAGTCGCACTGTTCGCCTGAAACAAGGAAAAAATTTGTTTTTTTCCATTAATAAATCGCGTAGCGCCATTCGCTGTGCGCGGTGGTCTGGGGAACCTGTACTTTAATTACGAATTACGAATTACGAATTACGAATTATTCGGTCACAGGCAGAATACAGACCACTGTTTTAATGCATATTATAAGTGTTGATTTGTTACCTCATGACTTGAAAATACCAATTAGCTAATATCAGGTTTGCTTAAACACTTATAATATCTGTAGGTTGGGGCGCGTAAGCTCCTATAATTAACCACCCGAACTTGATATAATTTTAAATCGAAAAATTTTCTGTGATGCTAAAATTATCAAGAGTCAGTTGGATAGAAAAGCTGGTTCCGCTTAAACCTTTAAAACGTTTAAGCTGAATATAGCAATCTCGACTTCTCGATTGAATTTGTTGTAGAATATTTCCCGATTGTAAAAGCATAAGTTTGAGATTTGGTGGCACATATTTCTCATTACCAGTGGGATGAACTTGTACGATAATAGCAATTTTTTCTTCTGATTCCTGGGAGAGAGCAAGCATCAGTGCTAAAGATTGTCCTCCTAATTGTACCCCCAAATCAATTAGCTTGACTCCATTTACACTTGTTTTCCTAGTTGGGGAAGAACTTCTGAACTCAAAAGCTAAATTTCCTAACTGTGAATTTAAAACTTCGTCAATAGGTTGCCAATCTGCTGCAAACAGACTCTGAAACCATTGACTGAGGTTCACCTGAATAAGTGGGGAGTCTACAGAAACGTTATTTATTGCTTCTACGCTTGGTGGCGAGTATTTCTCAGCACTAGATACAGTATTTTTTTCTTCACCTAAACGTTGATTATACAGTTGTTTTCGCCACTGTTCGTTGGAAATTAATGCAGCCCACTGAGCAAATGATATATCCAAACGCAACCGAGGAAAATAAACAGAAGCATCACTCAATGTCTGCAGTAAGTTTTGAGCTTCTACTGCTGACAAAGTGACTTCCGGTGGAACTTCTGCTTGCCAACTTAGTCCCAGTGTAGCAAAAAGTAAGGTGAAGTTTTCAGTTAACTGTTCGATCGGTAAAGAATAAGTGCGATCGCTTGAATTATATTTGCCGATGTTCTTCAGTTGACGATGGGTAGCAAACCCGCATATTCGTATCCAAGTATCATCATCATCGCCATCCAAATTTACCTGCACTGATATATAGTAGTCAGCCGCCCAACTGTTAATATCTACCCATTCTTGCGGTACGCACAATTCTTCTATATCTATTGTTTCAGTCGGGATTAACACTATCTTGGTTGCACCTACCTTAATTGCTGTGCCATTTACTATTTCCAAGATACTAGGTAAACTTTCTTCACTAGGAAATACCTCTGGAAAGAACGTGGATTCTTGCAGAGACTCCTGAAACCAAGTGAGTAAGGGACTCAAGCAGACGCGATTGAGATAAGCATTGTAACGGGCGATCGTATTTGAGTGATGTTGGGAAAGCTGCCATGCTTTTTCTTGTTCGGCTGTCTCTATCTGTAACCAAATATGCTTAGTGTCAATATTTACGAAATCCGATAAACTTAACATTATATTCCCCCTCACGAATAAACTTACTGCAATTAATTTTGAAGATATATTTCGATTAGGGAAATCTTTTCTTCTAGTTTTATTTCTTTATTGACTGTAGCTTCAGTTTTTAAAACTAAATTAAATAGAGATTTATAGTAATTACTTAACCACTTTTCTAAATATTCTTTAATCCAAATATTTATCTCTTGCATCAAGTTATCTTGTAACAGATTTCTTGCTTTGGTCAGTCTTATACTTATTTTATCCATATTAATACTTAACTGAGCAGCAATTTTGTTTTCATCCATTCGCTGCCCATAATAAAGTTGCAAAATCTCCCGTTCTTCGTTTGCTAATTTTTTGATTGCTGACACCAAAGTAGCTTGAATCAAATCTGAGTGTATTGGTGCGTGATACTCTCTTTTTAACCATTGTTCTACATACTGTATAACCCATTCTTGGGGTTGAGAAATTTCTGCTAAAGTTGACAATAATTTGATTGTAGATTTAGTTAGATAACGAGAAATTGTACTTTGATTAATTCCTAATCTATCTGCTAGCTGTTTTTGATTGAGTCCCTCGCCATAATAGAGAAGTAAAATTTTCCTATCATCTGGTTTCATGGCTTGTAGTTGCTTAGATAAAACCGAATTAGCTTTATTCGCTAAAAATCCTTCTCTTGTCTCCTCAGTGCTTGATATCTTTGACCATTCGATTTCTAAAACTTCTAATTCTGATTTAGCTATCATACCATCCGATTGCAAGGCATCAAGTGAAAATTTTGGGAGAATCGTCTTTGGATAATTTTCTAAAGCTTTAATGCAAATCTCCATCCAATCTTGAATTTGTTTCGCCGTCACCTTGGTATTAGCAGATACTTCATGGGGGGTGCTTGGTAATACCTTTTTTGCGTTATAAAATAATTCTGATTCTTCAAAATCCTTTTGATCGGGATCTATCCATTTTTTACCTTTACTTCTGGCTGGATTTTTAACCTTGTTAATTAAATAAACTTGCTTAAATAATTTTCTGGCAAAAATAATTTGGGAAATTTCTGGTTCGAGGATTCCGACTACTTTTAGTGCTTCTATGAGTTCTTTATCACTCTTTGTGTATAGCAATCTCCACCGCGAAAATCTACTAACTTCTGCTGAAGATTTAATATGGTTTGTTAATGTGTTAGTTATATATGTATCTAGATTTGCGTTCTGGGGATTATATTTAACTAAAATTTCGCTTAATTTCAGTGGATTGTAAACCAGCAATCTAGCAATACATAGATATTCTTCCCAAGAATTGGCGTTACGATCTTTACATAAATCCTTTGCAGTCCAATAGCATCTTTCCTCAAAGTAACTTGCTAAATGTTCATAGGCAAGTTGTGTTCTATGATTAGGCTCCCAATCTGCTATTAATTGTGATTCATTAAGTGCTACTTTCCGCCAAAAATGTGCTACGCCTATCTCTTGATCCTGCTGGCAAAATAAATTAGAAAAACAGTAATGCTTTTCTTCATATAATTTCAAATTACGAAGCAGAGAAGGTTCATGTTTCCATTGCAACGCTAATCGATTATTTTGGTAACTTATCACAATATAGGTAGAAAATTTATTAAGATTATTCTCGCGCTTTGGTAGTACAGGGATACTGTCCAATAAGGTAAAATTCAACATCATGGTTTTTTTCCCTACTAGTCAATAAAGTTATTTTACACGATATGCAAATACTCACTGCACAGCCTTGTTTTGTGTGATTTTAGCGCTCAAGGCAGAGGGCAGAAGACAGATATCCTACATCTTACACCACTGCCAGAAACCGGGTTTGTTGCGAATCAGTAAAGCTGAAACCCTTACTTTTTCGTTCACAAACCCGGTTTCTCTCAACACAACCGTTTTTCCTAACTCCCAAAAAATTGGGCGAATCGAGAGTTTTAAGACTGTCTCTACAAGATTAGCGATCGCACTTGGAAGAGCAGACATCGCACGCTCATCATCCGTCCTACACTCGCTTTCGCATTCCTTTTAAAACTGTCGCTAGAAGAAAGCGCGATCGCTCTTTTCTGTTGGTTGGGTTTCGCGATCACTCCACCCAACATTTAAGTTACAATTTGATTTTTCTACAATCCTCCACCAAGACGATGGTAGGTTGGGTTTGGTGCCTTAACCCAACCTACAAGAACGGGCGATCGCACTACACTTTTATTGGCAGAAAATCTTCGTTAAAGAGTCGAATCCGTAGAAAACTGGGGCAGTTTGATTGTTTACGAGATGCCCCACTCGGACATCTTACGTTTGGCGTCCTAACCGCCAAGGCGGTTGCTATAAATCGGTTTTCGGGGTATCTCCGACTGCGGCTTCATCGGAGCGGCGGTGGGGTCGCCGCTCCGATGAGGCCGCCACGGACGCGGCGGCCCCACCATCGGCCACGGTCGCGGCCACCACGGACGCGGCGGCCCCACCACCGACCACGGTCGCGGCCACCACGGACGCGGCGCAAGCCATGGCAGTGCCTCAAGAACCGCTTCCGAGTCTTGCTCAAAGACAGCTCCCAAGTCTTCAGCAATATCCTCAAAAGTTATACTTTCAAAGTCGGGAACTCGCTCTGCTTCAATGGCTTCTAATTCCTCTGGCAACAACTCTAGGCTATGGAGTTCTTCTTTGGAAAAAAGCTCAATTTGTTCGACTATCCGTGCTTTCATGATTTTTGCTCATATTGTTGATGTGTATTGAATTGGGATCGAGTGACAGTGATATTGAGCGAACGACGCGCTCTCGTTAAATGTGTTTAAAGACGACCCTGTTGCCATCAATTGTAGAAATCCTAATTATGTGATACGGATAGGTAAGCGCCTCTGTCACGAAATCTCCAGCTTTAGGCTGGCGATGCTGAACGGTAATCGCGATCGCCGATTGATCCTGAGTTTGGGAGCCACTGGTTTCGGCACTCAGAATCTCAACTGAGTAACCGCTAGTCGGCTTCTCTCCAGCAAAGACGGCAACTACGCTGTAGGAGGTAAAATCCACTCGAGGCACGGGTGGCGGTGGTTCGGTATTATAGGTGTGCTGTTGCCAAAGATTGCTCCATCGCTCTGAGTTGTTAATCACCATTTGACTGGCGCTTTGATAACCACTATCAGTACCCCGTGCAATAGTTGTAAAATGAATGTTCATTTTGAATTTGAACCTCCTTGCTAAGTTTTCGTTCTACTGACACAAAGTTCTAGCGCCGAAGACTGGGAACTTGGTGCGTTAGCTTGTAGGAGCAAGTCTTCTTCTTGCCAGTTGGCGTCGTGAAACTGAGGTTTAAAGTGAGCTTGCATTGAGGCGACTTGAACTTTGAAGGCACTTCAATTCCAAAATCGCGGGTTGTCTCTGCACCGACTCGCAACGTGCCATAGTCTTGTTTGGCACTTGTCACTTTAACACCTAATGGTCCAACTAAGCTCCCTTTCACGGCTTGCATTGTTTCATCCCCCGTATTTCGCACGGTAATGTTGACCTGCTCCAGCAGTGTCCATTCTTTAACTGATGGTCTAGGCGTCACCTTATCTGCTTCTGCGATCGGTTGTCCTGCAATCTCCAACGCTTTGACGGCATCCACCAATCCTACCCCCTGGGCATTTTCATCGAACTCAGAAGAATCCAGTTTCTTAGCAGATTGCATCAGAATTCTCTTGATCTGCATGGGTTGAAGTTTTGGATAACGCTCCAAAATCAAGGCAGCTATCCCGGCAATATGGGGAGATGCCATACTGGTTCCCGACTGCCTGATGTAGCCGCCACCCGGCTTGGCAGACATAATCTGTTCGCCCGGTGCCAAGATATCCGGCTTGGGGCGATCGTCGCTCGTTGGACCCCGGCTGCTAAAAGGCATGACCCTTGTACTATCACGGCTAGACGCTCCGACCACAATCACATCACCTCTAGCATCTGCCGGGAGAGTAAGGCTTCCGGGTCCAGGTCTTTTGATACCCTCGTTGCCCGCGCTTTTCACTAACACCAAGCCCAGTTTCGTGGCTCGTTCAGCGGTTTCAGAAACGACGCTGTTTCCGTCAAGCGTAGGGCTGGGTACTCCCCAACTACAGTTGGCGATCCGCAATCGCTTCTCAAGCTGCATATCCTTCACGACATCTTCAATTGCATCAGCACCCTTCGATCCGCTCGATTCTGTCGATTCTTTATATTCAGTGGGGAAAATCTTATAGTTCCAGATTATTGCCCCCGGTGCCATGCCTTTATACTTGGAGCCGTTGCCTGCGATGATGCCCGCCACATGAGTTCCATGCGGATGAGGGTTGCCCCACTCTTCGTTGGTGTAGTTCTGCTTGTGAATCACACGACCCTTAAGGTCAGGATGGTTAATATCAACTTCTCCATCTAGGACGGCAATGATCACGCCTCTGCCCGTACCAACCAGTCCTTGGATTCTGGCATCAACCACACCCACGGCTACAGCACTCTGGTCGAGTTCCAAGTTCAATGGCTTATCAAATTCTATTTGTTCTACATCGCTGCGACTGGCAATTTGTTTAATCTGGGCAGGGGTGAGGTTTGCAACGACAGCATTCCCTAATCTTAAATGTTCCCCTGTTTCTGCGTCTGGCAACTCTTCCAAAAGTGACTCGATCGATTCATTTGCCAAGCTTTCAAATTTATCGAACTCTTGGAGTTCAAATTGTTCTCCGCGTTTGCGATATAAGTCTTCCAAGTCGTCGAACTCGTTCTGGAAATCGTGGAACGACTTAGTTGGTTTGTAATGAATAATCACCCGTTGGCGCTCAATAGACTCAATTCCGCCTTCTTCAGCCAGAATTAGATACTCTAAAAGATTCTCAATTTTATCGTCAATCTCGGCTCCCCACTGGTCGCGGACTTCGCTTGAAGCGCTATTGAGTTGCTCATCGCTTAGTGTTAGGTAAAAATCATCTTCTAAAGCCAAAGGATTGTACCTCCTGTATTGATGAAAGAAAGATTAGATCTCAGCCTCCAACTCCTGAGATCGGGAGAGGAATCAGAGAGCGTAAACGCAATGCAGTCTGTCGTCAGCCCTCGCCTGTATTGAAGGAAGACAAGCAACTTGTTTCAACCAAGGTAAGGGCAGGCGTAGAGTAAGTCAAAACTCATTTTTTACGATGAGGAATAAACGATATTGCTCCTCCAATCACACGAATTAACCCCGCAAGAAAAGGAAGAAATTCTGGCGTCGCTTCAACTTCCTCTGGTTTGACTCCAACCTTTTGGCGAATGGGATCGAACAGGGCAAAAGTCACCAAAGGAACGTAAATAGGAGCCATCCAGCGAAAATAGCTGGGCAACACCTTAGCCACGCTGGGTGTAAGTAGTTGGGCGATCGCAGTTGGACCTTTGCGAGTGGCAGCTTGCAATTTGATACGAGTTCTAGGGTTACTCATGATTTTCTTCACCAATTTCTTGATGATAATTGTGAAGGTCTTCAGCAACTGCTTGTTCACATAACTGCTAGGACTGCGGCGGGTATAGCCATAACCATAACCATATGCTTCCGCTCCCTCCATCAAACCATCCAGTGATTCGGCGACGCTTTCAGGCTTGACATCTTCCCAGCTGATGCCCTCCATCGACTCAGCTTGAAGACCTTCCACCTCTTCTGTAACTAATCCCAGGCTTTCAGCATCTGCTGAGGTATAATATTCCGGATTTACTTCGACTGTGAATGTTGCCATGATTGTCTCCTTTGAGAAATTGAGGATTTGTGACAAGTCAAGTTTAAGAAGCTGTTAACTCATCCTGTTTACCATTACTCACATCTTGCACCTGACGACTGTAAGTCGCGCGCCAGTCGCCGTGAGAGCGGGCGTGAGCCCCCTGCAGCGCTGGCTTGGCTACACAGACAAAACCCCAACGGGAAAGCCAGATCCTGAATGAGTGAAACCGAAATTCAGGGCTGGACTCACCGCCTTCGCGGGTTTCAAACCCTTGATTTTCTGTGAGTCCGCGTAGGCGGACTTAGTTTGTATAGCCAAGCCAGCGCTGCAGGAGGGTTTCCCTCCGTAGGCGACTGGCGCGCGAATTCTATTCGTTAGGGATTGGTGCAAGATGTGAGATTAGAAAAAAGCGGCTCCCTGGATCTCTTGCCTCTTGAGGGCTATGATGTCAGGGAGAATTCAGTTGCGATCAGGCTGATTACTTTTGCCCAGGCTTAGGCACAAAGTTGGTAATTAAATTAGTAACTATATCAACACCCGTCAATACATTAGTGATGCCACCCGATGTAATTCTGGGTCTGCGCCGTTTTTCAACTGCTTCTAATTCTTCTACTTCTTCTACTTTGACCCCGACCTGTTTGCAAATGGGAACGAACAGGGCAAGAGTCACGTAAGGAACGTAAATAGGAGCCATCCAGCGGAAATAACTGGGCAACACCTTAGCCACGCTGGGCGTAAGCAGTTGGGCGACCGCAGTTGGACCTTTGCGAGTGACGGCTTGCAGTTTGGCACGAGTTCTGGGGCAGCTTATGATTTTCCTCACCAATTTCTTGACGATAATTGTGAAGGTCTTCAGCAACTGCTTGTTCACATAACTGGTAGGACTAGGGCGGGTATAGCCATAACCATTCGCTTCCGCTCCTTCCGCTCCCTCCATCAAACTCTCCAGTGATTCGGCGACGCTTTCAGGCTTGACATCTTCCAAGCTGATGCTCTCCATCGACTCAGCTTCAATATCTTCCAAGTCTTCCGTCGCGAATTCCAGGCTGTCAGCATCTGCTTCGTTAAATTCCATATCTGCTTCGATTGTGTAGGTTGCCATAATTTTCTCCTTTTTTCAGTTGAGTTTTTTGTTGGTTAATTTTGGGACTGACACAACAAAATGTCATTCTTTGTTGAACAGAAGATCCAGCGGTAATAGTCTCCAGCAAAGGTGCAACAGAGCTACAAACCTTTTAGCTCCAGTTGCCCGTATTAAGGGAAAGCCGCTTCCCTCTCTTTAAGCTAGCGTGTACACACATCTCACTCAAAACCTCACCCTCGCTTTTAGCTTCGCTAAAATCTTTCCCTCTCCTTATTAAGGAGAGGGATGCCCGACAGGGCAGGGTGAGGTTCCGTGCGCGTACAAAAGGAATTTTGAGTCATTCGATGACTTGTGTGTACACCGTAGCTCTTTAAGAGGGTGGCTGAGGTATAGTCGTGCAAAGGGTGCCAAGTCTAACTAAAGCCTTAATCGGTAAGGCGTTTTGGCTACCCTTTTTTATCCCTCCTCCTGAGCCTTAGAAGTTGCCAACACCATCCCACTCAAACGCTGCTTCAACTTCCTCTGCTTTGACCCCAGCCTGTTTACGAATCGGACCAAATAGAACACGAATCACGGAAGGGAGGTAGATAGGAACCATCCAGCGCAGATAGTTAGGCAACACCTTGGTCACACTGGGTGTAAGCAGTCGGACGACCGCAGTTGAACCTTTGCGAATGGCGGCTTGCAGTTTGGCACGACTTCTAGGGTTCCTCATGATTTTCTTCACCAATTTCTTGACGATAGTTGTGAAGGTCTTCAGCAACTGCCTGTTCGCAGTTCTGCTAGGACTGCGGCGGGTATAGCCATTCCCATAGCCATATGCTTCCTCTCCCTCCATCAAACTCTCCAGTGATTCGGCTACGCTCTCAGGATTGACATCTTCCAAGTTGGTGCTCTCTATTGACTCATTTTCAATATCTTCCAAGTCTTCCGTCGCGAATTCCAGGCTCTCAGCCTCTGCTTCGTTAAATTCCAGATCTGCTTCGATTGTGTAGGTTGCCATGATTTTCTCCTTTGAGAATGTGATTTTTGTTGTTTAGAAGGTGTCGTTGAAGGAAAGTTGTCATTAAATAGGTTGAGAAATTATGCGTTCAGAAAAGTTTTCGTCTTCGCGTTCATTTATACCTGATTTAATTGAAATAGACTTGACCTTGAGGGCTAACTCTTTCGTTCCTTCCTAATATCAATACTATTCTTGATTAACTTGATTGCTAATTAACTATTTTTAGGTATTAAGAGAACAGATAATTAACTATTTTTAGGTATTCATCATTTTTTATATTTAAGAAACTGTCATTTATTGCGACATAAAAAATGTATTTTCTGTAACGCTGTATAAATAAATAGCAGTAAGCGATCGCTTACTGCTGCTGCAACTACAACTTGGTAAGTAGGTCGGCAGTATACCAACTATGTAAAGTTTTGTAAAATGACATGTTCGGCTTGTAGTTGCATGCGACTCGCGCACAAGTGCGCAACTACGAACCAATAATGATTTATTTGCGCCGACCTAAGTCGGGATACTGACCGGAACGCACCTTCGATAGGGAGGGGTAGGTGGGCAGTGCCCACCCTACGAAATCATCAGCTTTTTCGGCTTTGATTTTCGCAACATTCTTAGTGGTGCAAGATATGAGGATACCTTGGTTAGCTGCAACTCCTGCCCGTGCAAATATCTTGGCGATCGCCTCCACGCTTTTGGTGAAATTTCTTTGGGAGGCGATCGGATCTACTCATCTGGCACTGGGGGCAAACCAAGTTTGGCGCGAAATTCCTCGTCGTACTTTGCTTTCCCCCAATTTTTGGCTTTTTTAACTTGCTCAGGAGTTAGGTTTTTGGCACGGCTGAGGTCGGCATAACTGAGGTCGGCATCTATGAGGTTGGCAAGACTGAGGTCGGCACTGCTGAGGTTGGCAAGACTGAGGTAGGCACTGCTGAGGTTGGCAAGGCTGAGGGTGGCATCTATGAGATTGGCACGGTTGAGGTTGGCATCGTAGAGGTTGGCACGGCTGAGGTCGGCACGGCTGAGGTCGGCACGGCTGAGTTTGGCACGGCTGAGTTTGGCACGGCTGAGTTTGGCACCGATGAGTTTGGCACCGATGAGGTTGGCATCGTAGAGGTTGGCACCGATGAGGTTGGCACTGCTGAGGTTGGCATCGTAGAGGTTGGCACTGCTGAGGTTGGCACTGCTGAGGTTGGCACTGCTGAGGTTGGCATCGTAGAGGTTGGCACTGCTGAGGTTGGTTTTACTAAAATCAAGAGGATATTGCTCACCCTGGTCAAAGCTTTTTGAGCGCCTGGTGATTACAGTCAAAACCGCTTGAATGTCTGTCGCGATCGCAGAAGGATCTTGATTGTCTGTTGTGTTTATCTGGCTGTTTGTTTCCAAAGACGGCTTGTCTGTTTGATCTCTGGGTGGATAAGGGGATGTCTCACGCACGTAAGCAGTTAAAATCTCCATGACTTGCCAGTAATCTTGGTCAGAATCTTTAGAAATCCTTTCAAGTGCGTACATTGCCCCCAGTCTGACGTGAATACTTGCATTGCCCAACTGTTCAATCGCTTTAGCAAAAAGCTCTGTGACTTGCTTCTGTTGTGTGGCAATCAGGTTTTGTTGCGTCACTTTGAGGTTTTGCGCTGTAAAATAGGCTGTAATAAACAGAAAAAGTCCACCAACAGCTTGAACAAAAGTACTACGAGCGGCATTCTCAATTGTTGCACGGTCTTTAGCATCAGCAATACCCCTCGCCTGCCATTGTGGAACTTTCCAAATCAACAAAATAATTATGAGAACACCAAAAAGCGAAAGTGTTGGAAGCAACAGACGGGGTAGTGGAAGTGCTTTGACGAGATCGCTAATAGATTGAATTTTTCCCTTCATCCAGATCCCCTTAAAATGGCAAGTGCAAAGATGACCCATCGGTGGGTTTGGCGTGTGGGTAGCGTTCAGTGATGGTCACAGAATTATCTTGCTAGATACAATCCACTACTTCCAGATAGTCACAGTACGCTTGTACGTCATTCATGGTCACGGTTCGCAGATCAATGTCATTTAAGGGAACCATGTCGGGGTTTTCATTGAGCAGGAAAGCCACAAAGTGTCGGATATCTGACTCATAGCAGGGTTGAGAAGTTTTAGACAAGCCGTGTAGCCAGAGAGCTACCAGCTGGGCAGTACCGGAAACATCAGCCATTTTTTGAGTGGGTGCAACAGCGATCATACCCGGATCTTGGGGAATTGTTAACAAGCTAACGAATTTCCCTCACTCTGCAAATAAACGTTCCATTTTTTGTTATGTATTTAGTTCTGACTTATTTTGCAACGCTGTGCTTTTCTCCAAGCATGGGGAGTATTTTTATGGTAATCGCGAAACTGAGAGTAGAAATGATTGATATTTTGATAGCCCACTTGTAAAGCAATCTGATTAACGGAGTCGTTAGTTTCCAACAGCAAGGTGCATGCTTGGACTATCCGACGATCAATAATCCAATCATTGACCGTTTTTCCAGTTAAACGTCGCACTAAGTCGGTTAAGTAAGCTGAGGAGTAACCGACTACTTGAGCGACTTCTTTGAGGCTAATACTTTGATGATAGTTCAATTCGATAAACTCGAAAACTTCACGTAGTCGAGAAATTGATGGAAATATAGACTGAGGAGTATTTGATTTTTCACATTCCTCAGTTGTAGACAACTTCTCCTGTGCTAGCTGAACCCGAAAAAGATTATTTTCTGTGCAAATTACTTCAAAACCTGCTGTCTCCAAGCATTTTATTAAGAGATTTTTACTTTCTTGTTTCTCATCTATCAATAAAATTCTGTTCATTTTTAATCCTAATATTTAATACAATTTTCCCGTGAAAATATTGCATGTAACTCCTTCTATCTGAAGTTATAAGCTGAAGAAGAAGTTTAGGGCGATCGCATTGACAAAAATTTGATTATGTATTCTCCGATTACTTGCAATATTCCTTCTTTAATTAAGTGCAAGCAAAATCAACTTATGCACGAGTGAGATAGAAATGAGAAATTTTTGCTATTTTAGAACCGCACGGAAGTTGGCACTCTCATATCTTGCACCAACGTGTTAATACGGTAAATATTCGTTTTTAATAAATATAAACTTTTGTCAACAAAGTGATGAAAATTTAATTTAGTGTTACTAAATTATAATTACAGAAGGTTAGCTTAATTAGTAACCTTCTGTAGGCTCAATAACTACAGTTAAAAGCAGTTATTCTTAGACAAGATTCTAACTTATTAAGCAGGAGGAATATAAATTTTTTGACCTATTTGTAAACTCTCAGGTGCAATATTATCATTAGCTTCAGCAATTTTTGTCCACTGATTGGCATCACCATAATATACTTCAGCGAGGTCGAATAATATGTCACCAGATTATACTGTATGCTCGCAGGGAGGTTTACATTGTCTTGTAGCCATTTTTTTCTTTGTGTTAAGTACAAGTTTTGCATTTAGGAGCAATTGCTCCCAAGATTTGTCTTTCAACAAAATAAGAGTTTTCAGGAGTTAAAAGCCTAACTTACGCTTCTGTATTACTCTATTGGAATAAGTGAAATCAGAATATGCACTCCATGAGATGATTAGGAATAGTTCACAAGCAGAAAAATGCTTGAAAACCTCGTACAGCCAGCAATTGCCTACTGCATAAATTAATTTAGGTCTCCTATCGGGGAAAATAGCCACAACTGCGATCGCCTCCAAGAAGAGTGTTGGTAGTGGCTGGACTGCGGGTGATAGACGGCAATCTTAGTATTAGACGAACAGAAAATGTGGTTTACTCAAAAAAGAGTGCAACAGGTTTGCAAGTGCTAGGGGGTGTCGCTTGTTCAGGATAAATGCTCTTCTGTACAGGTTCTTCTTGAGGTTAGGGATTGCTCCGGTGTGTGCGCTTAGCACAGCCGTGTTGCTCCCACTTGCATTCTCTGCAACCACTCTCGCTCAAGAACTCAAGCCCTTAGCTGATAGGACTCTGGGAGCAGATCAGATTTTGCATCAGGGGACACTGGCTCGAAATGCAACACCATCATCTGATTTGGGCGCAAACCAATTGATTCGTAAGTGCGCCCATTGCGATGCCTTACGGCAAGCCGCTCCGCGTCTACGCTAAACTCGACTTCAAAAGCTACCCCACTGGCTAAGACTTCAACCACTGTGCCAACCTGTCCACGCGATAGATTATATTCGGGAAGATCGCTGGTCAAAGCCACTACATCAAGCAATTTGACTGTATTTGTCGTCATCTCGTTTCATCTCCAGATTCTACAGAGGGTAGCAAGCAATACGGTTCAGTTAAGGCTGATCGGTAGGAATTTTAGGTTGTGTAGAGACGCGAAATTTCGCGTCTCTACATAGGTTGTCGGTAGGTCAATTATCTTAACTGAACCGTATTGGGGTAGCAAGTTGTTAATCTTGGAATATCGGAACGTAAAGAGATTCGCTTTACCTTAATTTAAGTGGCTGATGAAAAGTAAAAATCAAATGGGCTTAGAGCAACCAAAAACTTCCAACGAATGTGCGGCTAGGGTAATGGAGACAGTTCCGTTGGTCATGCGGGCGATCCGAGCAGATATGCGTGTTCAAGGTTCTACGACGCTGTCCGTCCCGCAATTCCGGACACTAGCGTTTCTCGATCGCAATCCTGGGGCTTCACTTTCTGAACTAGCAGAACATTTGGGAGTCACTCGTGCTACAGCATCAGCGACAATAGAACGGCTTGTACAGCGCAACTTTGTCCACCGTAACAATGACCCTCAAGAGCGACGGCGTATTGTTCTGAAGCTGACTGAAGCAGGTCAGCATCACCTTCAGCAAGCACGTGAGCAAACTCGTACTCATATTGCTGAGATCCTCAATCACCTCACAGAAAAAGAGATTTTACAAGTTGAGGAAGGATTGGCTCTGTTAAAGCAAGTGTTTGATCCAATTCGTAATTCGTAATTACTAAGGCGCATTACGAATTACGAATTACGAATTACGAATTACGAATTACGAATTACGAATTACTAGGGCTTGATAGCGACCAAGAGCTGCTAATGGAAAGTACTGTTGATAGAGGTGATACTTCAGATAAAAATGACCGGGAAAGCCAGTACCTGTAAATTCTGCCTCGTTCCAAGTACCATCGGAGTGCTGAGTTGCTAACAGGTAGTTAACTCCTCGTTTGATTGCTTGATCCGCCAATTTGCCAGTTGTCTTTCCTGCTGCTATTAAGCCTAGTATTGCCCAAGCCGTTTGAGATGCAGTACTATGTCCTTTTCCTTTGAGGGCTGGGTTATTATAGCTGTGGCAAGTCTCGCCCCAACCACCATCTGGGTTTTGACATCCGACTAACCAAGCTTCTGCCCGTTCTATACATTGTGTATTCTCCGGAGCAATCAAGGACAGAGCTGAAATAACTCCACTGGTTCCATAAATGTAATTTACTCCCCAGCGACCAAACCAGCAACCTTCAGTTTCTTGCTCACTGAGGAGATATGCGATTGCGCGCTCAAGGTTTTTTGGATCAATTGACTCTTTACAGCTACCTAGCATTTCTAATACCCGAGCGGTGACATCAGCCGTGTTGGGGTCAATCATGGCTTTGAGGTCAGCATAGGGCATCAGGTTCAGCCAGTCCTGATTATTGTCCAGATCAAAGGCAGCCCAACCGCCTGGTTGACACTGCATAGAAGCAATCCAGTTTACAGCACGAGCGATCGCCGCCTGCTTCAGTTTTTCGTCATTGAGTTTCACAGCATCCAACGCCATGACCACGACAGCAGAGTCGTCTACATCTGGATAAAAGCGATTTTCAAACTCAAATGCCCAAGCCCCTGGTTTAGAGTCTCGATTTTTGACCGCCCAATCACCGTAGTCCAGAATTTGCTTGCTCAACAACCATTCTCCCGCCCGAACTAAAGTTGGATGATCTGGTGCCAAGCCCGAATCTACGAGCGATCGCATTGCCCAAGCAGTATCCCATACAGGAGAAACACAAGGCTGTACTCTGTAAGTATCCTCTGTTTCCATCGCAAAGCGATCAACTGCTTTTAGTCCTCGGACCACATTGGGGTCGGACTGCTGATAATCCAGACACCGCAAAGCCAGCAGTGAATTCAACATAGCGGGAATAATACCACCCCAGTCACCTGTTGCTTCTTGCCGTTCTAAAATCCATCGCTCTGCAGCTTTAATACCTTCAGTGCGAAAAGGAACTACATTCAGCTTTTCTGCTAACTTAAAGGCATTGTCAAGGTAAATAAATAAGTCTGTCCAATCGTTGTTACGCGGTAATTCAAACGCGGCTTTATCCGCACCTTCAACATACAGCTCGTTTAAGGTAATGCGTGGGTTGACCTGAAAAACAGGTTTGCGGTCAAAGACAATCAGCAGTGGCACAGTGCTTGACCTTGCCCAGCTTGACATTTCGTAGATGTTAACTGGAAACGTTGAGGGCAAAAACATCACCCAAGGCGGTAGTGAAGGAATGCCACGCCAATTGTAGCATCCAATCAGCGCTAGGTGGAGCTTGGTAAAAATCCTAGTCTGAGTGATACCGCCCCGTGCGAGGATAAACGAACGCGCCTCGATCAAAGCCGGATCGGTTTCTGGTACACCTAACAGCTTGAGCGCCATGTATGCCTCAACTGAGGTACTCAGATTTCCACCATCGCCGTAAAAAAGTTCCCAGCCTCCATGAGTTCGTTGTTGAGAACGCAGGTAAGCTTCAACTTTGTGTAAGGGTCTTTCGCGGTCGGTTCCCCAAATCTTATGGAGGAGGACAACCTCAGCAGTTATAGTGACATTGGATTCTAATTCCGCCCACCAGTAGCCTGCTGGATTTTGAATCGAAAGAAGATAGTTCTGGCTAGCTGCGATTGCCTTTGCAACATTTAATGTTGAGCTTCTGTCTTGAGTTTGCATGAAATAATACTCAATCTCAAAAATATTTTGGATGCGGCAAGGAGCTAAAAAAGTACTTTATCATACCTTGCAACATTGTTAAAAGCGATGTGACTAAAAATTGGTAAATAAAATGGACAAAATTGAATTGGGTTTAATGCTACTCTCATTGGCGATTTGGATCGGATTAATAAGTTGGCGAGGGCAGTTTTGGCGGACAGACCAGCAACTAGAAGTTGCAGAAACAGACCTAAAAGATTTGCCTGCGGTTTGTGCTGTGATTCCTGCTCGCAATGAAGCTGAGTTGTTACCAATTACCTTGCGATCGCTTCTAGTCCAAGATTATCCTGGCTCTTTTACCGTGTTTTTGGTAGACGATCACAGTACAGATGGTACCGCTCAGATTGCTCAAGAAACAGCCCAAGCTTTGGCACTAGACCAACAGCTGCAAATCATTGCTGCCAAACCACTACCTGCCGGTTGGACTGGTAAACTTTGGGCAATGGAGCAAGGCATTCAGGCAGTAGAGACATTGCATGCAACGTCTTTACATCCACCAGAATATGTTTTGCTCACAGACGCAGATATTGAGCATAATGTTGCCAATATTCGCCAATTAGTTACCAAAGCTTTGCTTGAAGACTTAGACCTTGTTTCTGTGATGGTGCGACTCAGGTGTGAAAGCATGTGGGAACAACTGTTGATCCCAGCTTTCGTCTTTTTCTTCCAAAAACTCTACCCCTTCCGCTGGGTTAACGATCCCAACAAGTCAACTGCAGCAGCAGCTGGCGGCTGTATTCTAATTCGTCTTAAAGCTTTAAGGAGGATCGGCGGTATTCAAGTTGTTCGCAATGCGTTAATTGACGACTGCGCCTTAGCTGGTGCGGTTAAGAGAGTGGGGGGAGTGGGGGGAGTTGGGGGAGTTGGGGAAGTAGGGGAAGATAAATTAATTACTCCCTCATCTCCCCCCACTTCCTCATCTCCCCCCACTCCCTCATCGGGACGCATCTGGCTGGGACTGAGTGCTTTAACTCAAAGCCTGCGTTCCTATCCAACGCTCGCTACAATTTGGGATATGGTTGCCCGTACAGCCTTTACCCAACTGAACTATTCGCCATTTCTGTTACTCTTAACCTTGGTCGGCATGACATTGATTTATATAGTTCCACCTGTAGGGGCAATCTTGGGTGGTTTAACAGGAAATTGGTTGCTTGCGGCTACAGGTTTATTGACATGGGTATTGATGACATTGGCTTACTTACCGATCGTGCGCTTTTATAAATGTTCTCCTTGGTTAGCCTGCTGCTTACCAGCGATCGCATTTCTCTATACTCTGATGACTCTAGACTCAGCTTGGCGCCACTGGCAAGGACGAGGCGGTGCATGGAAAGGACGGGTTTATTCTGGCGGATAAGCGGTAAGTTTTGACAAAAGGGGGTAAACCCACCCCTACTACCTGGTCAATTCTGTTTGAGGGCGATGCCCCAAATTGCCTCTGCACTCGAAAGCGTTAGTTCTACAGTCTGAAACGACCGCATTCCGTTATACACATGATGCGGTAGAGCGTATAGTACGTAAGTTCTATTATATTATAGTAATAATGTATAATACTAGCTACCAAATGAGATTACGGTGTCATACAGCGATTTTAAAACTCTTGATAAAGCAATTAACGACTTAAACCTTAACCTTGAGGAAAGTCATAACCTATTTGCTCAAGTTGTTCCAGTTCCCGCATCTCAACGATTGAAAGAAGCTTTGGAAGAGACACTAGAGTTAGCAACTAATATCAGTACCGAAAAAGCAAGGTCTGAATTAATTATCACTCCGATTCTTCTCGAAGTTAGAAGAATGTTTCAGGGCAAAATTGGTTATTTCTCAGGAACTTCATTTAACGTAGATGAAAGTAGAGGACTCAATGGTATATGTGATTTTATTCTGAGTGCTTCAGAAAACCAGTTGTTGATTACTGCCCCAGTCATGACGCTAGTTGAGGCAAAAGACAACGACATTAAGCTGGGTTTAGGACAATGCGTAGCTGAAATGGTAGCAGCTCAAGTATTTAACGAGCGTAAAGGACAATTACAGACAATCTATGGGGTAGTATCAACTGGTACACTGTGGAAGTTTTTAACACTCGAAGCGCAAACCCTAAAAATCGACAGATCTGAATACTTTATTGCACAAATTGAAGAAATTATCGGGATTTTAGTTGAACCATTTAGGAAATTAAGTAAGTGATCCTGAGAGATGGAAGTTATCGGAATTCTCGTACTTCTCTCTCCTTTTCTCGCTCCCGATGGGTACGCCTCGTCAAAATAATTCGTAATTGATAATTCGTAATTCGTAATTCGTAATTATTACCCCATGCATAAATGCAGGGGAACTTGTAGTAAAGATGCTTCACTTTTTTTTGTTTTTCATAATTAAAATTAGGGTAACTTGTACCCTTAATGAATTAATTATTAATTAATTTAGGAATTTTTAATTACGAATTACGAATTACGAATTACGAATTATTCGGTCAATAGCCAAGTCTAGTTAAGCCCAGTTCTGGCTGTCAAACCTAGTATGGCAGTGTTTTCATGCAAAGAATGCTGATTGTGACTACATAGTTCAAGTCGGGCTAAAGCTTTACTTGATACTTCAATAACTTTAATTTATCAATAGAATCAATAAGACTATTTGATTTTATTGATATTGCTGGCTAAA
Source organism: Stigonema sp. (assembly GCA_965249805.1). Taxonomy (GTDB): domain Bacteria; phylum Cyanobacteriota; class Cyanobacteriia; order Cyanobacteriales; family Nostocaceae; genus Stigonema. The sequence continues at coordinate 2,192,846 of CBDFMX010000001.1, read as the reverse complement.
GTGAAATTATCTAGAAAGCTAATGCTGAGCTAAAACTGACTAACAAAGAGGTGTGTCATGGCTGACTGCAATCAGGTAGACAAAAACAACTTTCTCTACCATCGCTATCAATACCAGGGTAAATTCAAACCAGAAAACCTTGTATTCAATGCTAACCTTCAGGAATTTTCTCAACGGGTCGGCTATATTTGCGCTTTAGAGACTAGGGGTAAACTTTCTCCCCAAGAGTCCTACGAGCAAATAGAGGCTCTTTGGGAGCAGTTAACAAAGAGCTTCACAGCACTAGGTATGAGAAAAGACGCAACTAATGACTGTTGACATCTGCATGACAGACATAGATAAACAGAGGGTTAATTGACACAAAGTATTTCAATCTCCGATCGGAATTCATACTGTCAATCCCCGGTCATGACACTTTATATACCACATTTATTCATGCGAGGTGTACTCACGCTCGTTTGAAAACTACAATAACTGCTTACTCAATGGATGGGCAAAGACCGACAAAGCAGCTTGACAATAAAAATTTTTGCCTTGAAATTATAGTATAAAATGCACATATTTACAAGTACCCTTCTTGAGTACTGTTATAAAGTTAGTAAAGCAAGCAAAATAGATAGACGTTGCTAAATTGAGGTATGAATCCAGATGTAGAGATGTAGCGGTGCTACGTCTCTACAATGATTTTGGTATTACCTAAAATCATTTTCATAGATGAAATCAGCAACGCCAATAGACATGTCCAGAAATTAATTATTCGTTGTCTGAAACCCTTGTAGAGACGCGAAATTTCGCGTCTCTACAATCATTTTCGGAGATGTCTAATAGATAAATTAGTAAATCAGCCATGTCTGTCTGCATAAATCATTCTCTTGAAATCAGGAATAATGAATAAGACTGTCACATGTCTAATTATCAGTTTTGCAACCGCTGGTAAAAAATGGACGCTCGAGCGAATCACCATCAACCTGGCATCAGATGAAGCCAGAAAGCTTGACTCGTATTGTAGCCAGACAGGGAGATCTGCAACAGATGTCATTCGGGAACTGATTCGAGGGTTGCCCCTAAGCTGACTTTTGACGCCAAGTTTGAAAAGTCAGAGTTTAGATTGAGCTTTTCTGAGGAGTGTTTGGTCGGTTAGCTTCAGAAAAGACAGTATTTTAGCTAGCTCCAAGCCGAAAATAGACAAATTATACAAATGATACTCGACGAAACGATAAGTTAATAGTATGATCGATAATCTTAAATAAGAAATGCCCCAGCGCCAGCTGGGGCTTAGTTGCTTAAACGTTTCCTAAGTAACTATAGTGACAACTGTACCATTAGGGAAGTGGGAATCTTACCTAAGAATATTTGTACAAAAAATAACCCCACACAGAGGTTATTTTTTTATGATAACTAACAGTAGCTTTGCTGCAACTCGTCGCTAAGTGAATCTTGAATTGATTACTATATAAGGCTTCCACCAAAATTTTGTTTTGTCTTCATCCAGAAATTATACCTAGGTCCAATGCTAGGGAAGCTGATATAAAATGTCAAATAGTGAATAAGTTGCCTGCTATTTGCCTCTTTTAAGAGAGTTTAAATTTTACAAATGAGGGTAACAGAAAAATCTCAAGCATTACTACTAAAACATAAAACAGCTATTGTTCATCTGACTTACAGCAGTTTTCGATTCAACTGACCACATTGTCAGGGCGGGGAAACCCCGCCCCTACGGTTATATTGTGGTCGATTTGGTAATTCTGAAACTTGGAAGTTGTGGGAATGCCTAGAACTTCTTTTGCCTTCTGATATCATGTCCGGTTAATTACCGCGATGTGATGACTAGCAAGTGCAACGTCTCTACATTGGTTGACAGGTTTTTATCATAATTCGTAATTACTAATTCGTAATTCGTAATTAAAAAAGGGTTTGATACCCCCACGTCTACACGTGGTCATTTTTCAGTCGTGGTTTAAATCCCCGTCTGAAAAATAATTACGAATTACGAATTACGAACTACGAATTTTTAATGTGGTTGATTTGCCGGACATCATATGATTTCAGGAAATCGGAAAACTGTGCAAACAGAGTGGCACAACTAAGTACAATTTCTTACGCTATAAAAAGAATATGAGAATCCGTAAAAAACATAGCGCTCTGCGTCAATCAATGGCGGTATTCCGCTACAGTGGGCGAGCAATCGGCTTGGTGTGGACTACTAGCCGATCTCTTACCATTCTCTTTGGTATTTTAACTTTAGTGGCTGGTCTTTTACCAGCTGCTGTTGCTTACATCGGCAAATTAATTGTTGATGCCGTTGTTGCTGCTTCTCAAATTAATGCACATAAGAATGATTTTGTCAATAGCTATCGTCCGCTGATGTATGTAGGATTAGAGGCTATAGCTGTAGTCATACTAGCAGGTAGTCAGCGATTCCTGACCGTTTGCCAGTCACTGTTGCGGGTGCTACTCGGTCAGCGGGTGAACGTTCTCATCCTGGAAAAAGCGTTAAAATTGGAGCTGACCCAGTTTGAGGATTCAGAGTTTTACGACAAATTGACCAATGCACGGCGAGAAGCATCCACTCGTCCCCTTTCACTGGTAAACCGTACCTTTGGCTTAGTGCAAAGCGCCTTGTCACTCGTAACTTACGGCGTTTTGCTGGTGAAATTCTCAGTTTTGGCAGTGATCGTACTGATTATAGCTGCTATGCCTGCATTCTTTGCCGAAACGAAATTTGCGGGGGAAGCCTTTCGCCTGTTTAGCTGGCGATCGCCAGAAACTCGTCAGCAAACCTACCTGGAAACGCTGCTTGCTAGAGAAGACTATGCCAAGGAAGTAAAACTCTACCAGCTGGGGGAAATGTTGCTAGAACGTTACCACTCGCTGTTCAATAGACTTTATGGCGAAGACCGCGACTTAACTCTGCGACGGGGGTTGTGGGGGTATCTCCTCAGTTTGCTTAGTACCGCTGCCTTTTACTTAGCATACGCCTGGATTGTGGCAGAAACCGTTGCCAGTAGAATTTCCTTGGGAGACATGACAATGTATCTCATTGTATTCCGCCAAGGGCAAAATACGTTTGCTGGTGTTCTCACTTCTATTGGGGGTATGTATGAAGACAATTTATATCTTTCCAATCTCTACGACTTCCTAGAAGAGGAAGTACCAAAACCAAGAGGTAACGCCACCATCGGTTTAAATCCTCAAGATGGCATTCGGTTTGAGAACGTATCATTTACCTATCCCGGAAGTTTGCAACCTGCATTAAAAAATATTTCGCTACACCTCCTCCCTGGAGAGAAACTAGCAATTGTTGGTGAGAATGGTTCCGGCAAGACGACTTTAATCAAATTGCTAACGCGACTTTACACCCCAAATTCCGGACGCATCTTACTCGATGGCTTGGATTTGCAGGAATGGGATATTGATGTGTTGCGGCGACGCATCGGTGTGATTTTCCAGAACTTTGTCCACTACCAATTCACTGTTGGTGAGAATATCGGTGTGGGCGATGTGGATCGCATGGAAGACAAAACCCGTTGGGAAATTGCGGCAGAAAAAGGAATGGCGCAACCTTTTATTGAAGATTTGCCCGCTGGTTTTCAGACTCAGCTTGGTAAATGGTTCAAGGGGGGACAGGAACTTTCTGGCGGTCAATGGCAGAAAATCGCTCTAGCCCGCGCTTTTATGCGAACTAGTGCCGATATCTTGGTTTTAGATGAACCGACATCGGCAATGGACCCCCAAGCTGAGTTTGACATTTTCAATCACTTTCGCACCCTTACCCAAAATCAGATGGTATTTCTAATTTCTCACCGCTTCTCCACAGTCCGGATGGCTAACAAAATTGCAGTTATTGAAGCTGGGGAAGTTGTGGAACAGGGAACCCATAAGGAACTGTTGCAGGCTGGAGGACGCTATGCGACACTGTTTTCATTGCAAGCTGCTGGTTATCAGTAGGAAGTGGTTAGTGGTTAGTAGTTAGTAGTTAGTGGTTAGTGGTTAGTAGTTAGTGGTTAGTAGTGAAGGAATATCAACCAACAACCCACAACCAACAACCCTTCGGGTTCACCAGTCGCCTACGGAGGGAAAGCCGTCATTCGCGCTGGTTCACCAACAACCAACAACCCTTCGGGTTCACCAGTCGCCTACGGAGGGAAAGCCGTCATTCGCGCTGGTTCACCAACAACCAACAACTAACAACTAACAACTAACAACTAACAACTAACAACCAACAACTAACAACTAACAATTAACAACTAACAACTTATGAAATTCATCATTGACCCACCAATTCCTGTGAAAATTCAAAAGATGAAGGAACGGGTGCGGTGGCGGCATCCGAGTATTGTACGGCGGGGGATTGACCAAACCAGAATGGTTCTAGACGATGGCAACTCGGATAATCCAGAATTTTCTTTTATGGTTATCGGAGATAGTGGCACCAAGCCGCATTCCGAACACCACCCCCAACGGCAAATCGCTGAAATGATGCTTACTCATCAAGATCAATGTCGTTTTGTGTTGCACACGGGCGATCTAATTTATGTGGTCGGTTCCCATGAGTATTACCAAACAAACTTTATCGAACCTTACCGCGAGTTTTTGGACAAAGGCGAAAACTTTAAACGCATTCCTTATAACCAGATGACGTTTAAGATGCCAATCCTCCCGGTGCTTGGTAATCACGATTATTATGATGTGCCGTTGATGTCCCGCTTGTTTGCAGGAACCTCGCTGCTGCTGCGACGCTTGCTGGGCTACAAAGATGTTGAGATTGGCTGGCATGGATCTTATCAAGGCGACGCTTATGCACAGGCGTTTCTTGACTATTTGAAGGCGATCGCTGGAGAACAGTTAGAACGTCACCTAGACAAACATTACACTGCTAAAACTGACACCGGACGCTGTTTGCGTTACAAACATGGACGTTTCACCCGCTTACCCAACCGCTATTACACTTTCCGCTACGGCGGCATTGATTTTTTCGCCCTTGACTCTAATACCTTTAATCAACCTTCACCACTAAGCGCAACTAAAGAGGGAGAAATTAAGCGCCGCGAACTTTCCCAGCGTCAACACGAGATAGAGCGAGAAGAGTTGCAAATTTTGTCAGTTTGCACTCACCTTAACCCGAATATTCCCGCACAAGCCGAAAAACTTGATGCTCTCAAAGCCAAGTTAAACCAAATTGATCAGGTCAAAATTGACATTCAACAACAACTGGAACCGCATAATTTCCCTACTACCGACTTTGAACAACTTGACTGGCTGCGAGACAGGCTGATTGAATCTTGGAATACTGAGGAAGTACGCGGACGTGTGATTTATTTCCACCATCCACCCTATGTTACTGAGGCAACCAAGTGGTATCAAGGGCAAACTTTAGCGGTTCGCCACAATCTGCGTTCAGTATTCGATCAGGTGGCTGACACCCTTGGTTCCCTGACTCAGGGACAGTCAATAGTTGATTTAATTTTGAATGGTCACGCTCACTGTCTAGAATATCTTCGCACAACTGACACAGGACACGCTGACTCACACATTAACTGCATTATTAGTGGTGGTAGTGGTCATCTTCCTCGCCGTCAGCGAGAAGAGGGGTCAGAATTGATGGAGACTTTTGAGGATGTTGTCGGAACTGGCGATCGCAAAGTTGCAGATTCACTGCTTTTTGTTGGTCGCAATGGTTACGCTTCAAAAAAGCGATTGCCCTACTCATTTGTACGGATTGATGTTCAAGATGGTCGCCCACCCAAGTTTATCGTCAGACCGTTTGTTGCTGAGCAGGTTCAACGAGAGTGGTACAATTACCACCTGAAACCCTTCGCAATCGGCGACCGGTAGGGGCGGGGTCCCCCCGCCCTTACAATAATAGGGAAACTTTGAATTTTGATCTGCTCATGAAACAAAATCCGAAATATAATTTTCTACTTTATATAGCGATCATCTTGGTAATCGCGTGCTTCCTATTGCTTAACCCCATTAATACGGCAAAAGTATCCTCTTCATCTATCACTTACGAACAACGGCTTGTCCATAGCCCAGACGGTATTGGTAAATTTTACATGGGTCGAGAAATTGCCAAAGTTATGGGACACACAGCAGCTGGTTGGCTAGAACGACCAAGCCGAGAAGCCGAAGAACAGCCAAGTCAAGTAGTCGGCGCCCTCAACCTCAAACCTAATTATGTAGTGGCAGATATTGGCGCTGGTACAGGCTATTTTAGCTTTCGCATCGCAACGTTTATCCCAGTAGGAAAAGTGCTGGCTGTGGATATTCAACCAGAAATGCTAGATATCATTAAGTTTTTGAAAGATGAGAAACAGATTACCAACATTGAGCCTGTGTTGGCAACCCCTACTGACCCCAATTTACCACCGGAAAGAGTTGATTTAGCATTGATGGTGGATGCGTACCACGAGTTTGAATATCCACGAGAGATGATGCAAGGGATTGTGCAATCGCTTAAACCAGGTGGTAGGGTCGTGTTAGTTGAGTACCGAGGTGAAAATCCTTTTATTATGATTAAAGGTTTGCACAAAATGTCTCAGAGGCAAGTCCGAAAAGAAATGCAAGCTGTCGGTTTGGTTTGGCGTGAAACCAAGAACTTATTACCGCAGCAGCATTTAATGGTGTTTGAGAAACCGCAGTTAAAAATTCGTAATTCGTAATTCGTAATTCGTAATTATTTTTCTGACAGGGATTTAAACCCAGACTAAAAAATGACCACGTGTCTCCGCGAAAGTTCAAAACCCTTTTAAAATTACGAATTATGATGAACGCGGACGAAGTTTAGATAATTATCTGCGTTCATCGGCGGTTAAGATTGAGGTGGTATAAGGCTAGCGCTTTTTGTATCACTATCCCAAACTATCCACCCATATTTATTATCTAAGTCAACTGCACTATTTGTGACTTTAAAATAAAGCTTTTCGCCACTCCTAGTTTCAATAGCAAAGTCGGCTTGTTCTGCATATATTACCTTGAACCCTTTGTTTCTAAGACAAAACATTGCCCAAGCTTTCAATGATTGCTTGTGTGGTTCATGTGGAATAAAAGGTTTTTTGATTGTTTCCTCGATTACCTGAAAAATTTGCATTGGTTGATAGTTGATAGTTGATAGTTGATAGTTGATAGTTGATAGTTGATAGTTGATAGTTGATAGTTGATAGTTGATAGTTGATAGTTGATAGTTGATAGTTGGTAGTTGATAGTTGGTAGTTGATAGTTGGTAGTTGATAGTTGATAGTTGATAGTTGATAGTTGTTGGTTGTCAAAAAATACCACTAACTACTAACTACTAACTACTAACTACTAACTACTAACTACTAACTACTAACTACTAACTACTAACTACTAACTACTAACTACTAACTACTATCCATTAGCCATGTCTTCGGGATCGCACCGAATCTCAATCATAAAGCCATCGGGATCGTAAAAGTATACGCCTCTGCCTGTGGGACGAGTGACTGGACCGTGGGCGATCGCTATTTGGTTTTGTTTTAGCACTTCCACTGCTTGCTCAAATAACTGCGGATCTATGTCAAAGGCTAGGTGGTAAGCTCTGGTAAAAGAGCGTTCTGGATTTGGATCTGGGGGTGACAAGTCGGGTGCCCAAAATAAATCTAGGATAGTACCATCGGGGGTAACGAAGTTAGCTACTTTCCCTTGTGCTACCAAGTCTACAAGGGTGGCGGGAACCTCTTCGTCTTTCAATTCGTGCAAACCAAGGATAGTACTGTAGAAGTGCCGGGAAGCTTGCATATCATTGACATTGAGGGCGATGTGGTGTAATCGCCGTAAACTTCCGCTGCATAAAGCAATGCTTGGGATTGTGGAATCAGACAGCATGGCAGAACTAAATTGACATACATACTAGGATAGAAGAATGCCTAGACTATTGAAATGATACTAAGGCGCGAATAAACATGTAGGGTAGGCACTGCCCACCAATTACAGAAGTTGGTGGGCAGTGCCCACCCTACTACAATCTTGTATTTTTAGAAGCACCCAACACCCAACACCTAACACCTAACACCTAACACCTACTCCCTTCCCGGTCTAAGATTACCTATTTTAAAGAACCGCAAAGACGCGAAGTACACGAAGAAAGAAGAGAAGAAGATCGGTAATCTTGTAGCGGAAATGGAGTAACACCTAACAACTAACACCTAACAACCAACAACTAACAACTAACAACTAACAACTAACAACTAACAACTAACAACTAACAACTATCAACTATCATGTCTTTCAATTATTCTTTAGATTTTAAAAATATTGATTTTCGGCAACATCCTGAATTTTATCGAGTTGGTAAAGGTGAGCAAGGTGTGCTTTTAGTAGAACCTTACAAATCAGAAATTCTGACTCATTGGCGCTTTAAAACTCCAGATATTGCCAGAGAGTCTAGTGAAAAAATATATCAAATGTTTCTTGAATATTTGGAGCAAGATGATTTTGTTGGTGCGGATATGGCGCGGAAGTTTTTACAAATGGGTTATACGCGATCGCGCCGCTATGCTAATCATAAAAGCGGTAGAAAGTACAAAACAAACCCACAAAAAGAAACCTCTAAGTCAGACCAGATTCAAGCTAGAAAAGATATTTTGCCGTATGAGGTAGATCCGGTTAAAGCTGAATCTGCTGCCATTTTTAAAGAAAAGTGGGTACAAGCCAAGACGGAAGAGAAATATCTCCAACTTTTAGCAAAGCATAAACAAATGTATGAGTAAACACGATCGAGAAGGGATTTACCTATTTCCTTGATTGCTGACTCGATGTATACCAGGTTTTTGCTAGTTTGACGATGTGAATTAAGGGCAATAAATTAATTACATTCCGGCTAAGTATGTTGATTTTTTTGTGACATATATCTAGACTAAAAATGTCATGTCTTGTATGAAAAGTGACAGTATAGAAAAACACGTTTTCCAACTACAACTAGAGACAGAGTGTGGGATTTAGTATGTCTGCCTTTCGAGTGTTTAAGTCTTGAAATTTAATTGCTAGATTGACGCAAGAGAGCCATCTGCATCAGATGGATGTTAATCCTTTCAGGAAACCAGTGACATGATTGAGAGCAGACAGCCTTTGGACAATCAGGGTAGAAATCCTAACGCCATCACAACAGATCAATCTTATTCTGGTTCAACTGGCACGAACACAGGTGCTGGGGTATCTGGAACCGAATATACTGACCGCACGACAACAGATCAATCTTATTCTGGTTCAACTAACACAAACACAGGTGCTGGGGTATCTGGAACTTTATATGTTGACCGTGCGAGAATAAATCAATCGAATGCTGGTTCATCTGACACTAACGTCGGTGCTGGTTCAACTGGAACAGAATATGTTAACCGCCCGACAACAGGTCAAATTGCTGGTGGTTCAACGGGCACACACGTCGGTACTGGGGCACCTGGAAGCAGTGCTTACAGCCCAAACATCGGTGCTGGTTCGTCTGCATCTACGCCTCAAGCCAAGGGCGGTTCAGGAAAAAAAGGCTTGAATCCTACATTAACTAATGCATTGATCGGCGGACTCACTGGTGCTGCATTAGGCGCTTTAGCTGGCGCTTTGGCTGGTAAAAGAATAGGTTTGGGCTTGAATATTGCTGCAAAAGGTCTAGGAGAAGCCGCAAAGACTATTGGTGATGGTCTTGGTCAAACAGCAAAAGGTCTAGGGGAAGCCGCAAAGAGTGTTGCTGAAGGTGCTAACCAAGCTATTATAGGTGGTGTAGTAGACACTGCAAAGGGTGTCGCTGAAGGTGTCGCTGACATAGCCCAGCAAACCGCAGCAGGTGCAGCGGACTTAGCACAAAATACAGCGGAGGGTGTTGGTCAAGTTGTACAAGGTGCAGCTGATTTAGCCAAGGGTGCAGTTGAGGGTGCAGCGGATGTAGCCAAGCAAACTGCAGCAGGTACACTGGACGCAGTTCAGAATACAGCCGAGGGTGTAGGTCAAGTTGTACAAGGTGCAGCGGACTTAGCCAAGGATGCAGCAGGAAATGTTGCGGACGCAGCTAAGCAAACTGCAGCTGGTGCTGCTACTGCAGTCCAGAATACAGCCCAAGGTGTAGGTCAAGTTGTACAAGGTGCAGCGGACACAGCTAAGGATGCAGCAGGAAATGTTGCGGACGCAGCTAAGCAAACTACAGCAGGTGCAGTGGACGCAGTCAAGGATACAGCGCACGGTGTTAACCAAGCTGTACAAGGTGCAGCGGACACAGCTAAGGATGCAGCAGGAAATGTTGCGGACGCAGCTAAGCAAACTACAGCAGGTGCGGTGGACGCAGCAAAAGATACAGCGCATGGTGTTAACCATGCTGTACAAGGTGCAGCGGACACAGTAAAAGATACTGTTCAAGATGCTAAGACATCTGGAAGCCAAAGTTATCAATATCAAGATCGGTTGGTTGCAGACAACCAGCAGTACAAATACAACCAAGACCGGACACCGACGGTTTACATTTCTTCTCCTGAACAAAAAGACGGATCCAGCCAGGAAAAAATACCAGTAGCTTCTTTTGAAGAGGACGACTTGCTTGCACAAGAAATTGCTCGGCTTGACTGACTGTTAGGAACAGATACCTGAGATCCCGAATTCAGACTTTGTTGGTGAGAACTTCACCCAATAGACATCTCCGAAAAACACTGTAGAGACGCGAAATTTCGCGTCTCTACAAGGGTTGTAGACAATGCACAATTAATTTCCGGAGATGTCTAATAGTGTTAAGCAATGATTATTGAGTGCTAAGTAAAACGAAGGAACGCCAGTCCGTATTTGTCGGGCTAACCGAACTACGGTGCTGGCGATTCATCACTCAGTTTTGAGAAAAAAGAGAAGATAATTATGAATGAGAACCAGCAGCTTTTGGATAAGCCTCAGGGCAGTATTGATCTCTATACAGATCCAACTGAAAATTATACAGCAGATAAAGCTAAGAATAACGATCTAGCTAAAGTAGCGCTCGGAGCACTGATTGGTGCTACGTTGGGCGCAATAGCTGTAGCTTTAACTACTAAGGGTACAACCCAAAGGGTTAACCAAACTGTAAAAGGCTTAGGAAATGCACTTATTGGTGCTGCTGATGGTGTTAACCAAACTGTAAAAGATGTAGGGGAAGCAATCAAGACTGTAGCTGAGGGTGTTAACGACACCGTAAAAGATGTAGGGGATGCGGTTAAGAGTTCGGCTGTGGGTGTTAACGAAACTGTCAAAAATACAGTAGATGCTGTTAAAGGTTCCGCCGTCAGCGTTAATGACACTGTCCAAGGTACAGTAGATGCTGTCAAAGGTACAGCTGCAAGTGTTAACGACACTGTCAAAGGGACAGTGGACGTAACCAAGACTGGAGTGGAGGATAACGAGGAATCTGGTAATCAGAGTGCGGATCAACCTAAGGACCAAACAGCTTACATGTTAGTTCCAGTAGAAAAAGATAAGTGATATGATGTCCGCTTGAATACTTATACTATCGCCTAGGTTGGTAATGGGTAATGGGTAATGAGAATTAAACTTTTCCCTTTTTCCCAATTACCCAACCGGCAAGCGATCGCACGCTGATGAGCGGAATATTTTCTGAGAAAATTTAACAATTTATTCTTTACTTTGGATATTATCAGTTCTATCTTTAGATTCAAGGTCAGTGAGTAAATCTTCTAACCAATCTCGAAAACTAACTCCTTCGCCTAAAATATAACCCTCTTCCATATCAAACTCAAAAACTTCCCCCACCTTGCTGAATAAACTCTCTGAAGCTTCTACATAGGTATCAGTATCTAAATTCAAACACATAAACTTCTTTCCATCTAAATCCTCAGCAAAGTCAATCCATTTTGGATTCCAGTCTTGCTCTTTATCTACAAATACATAGTCAAAAACCATTTTTCCTGACATATAGTCTGTTAAAAATCCTAGGTCAGGTAGAGGTTGAATTACCCAACTGCCAAGCCGCCAAGCCCAATCGTGACTGAATTTTTGATAAAATATTTTTAATTCATCCGGAAGCGAGACTCCGAGTTCGCTTTCCATCTCAAAAATCTCCATTTCAGATGCTACTCGGGAAGCAGTAACACATTTAGTTGGTTCATGACGCACAAGTTGTGCTTCAAGTCGTTGCCATAGTGACTGCATACTTACACTCATCTGTCTCCTATTAAGCTCTCTTAAGCCTGAATTAGTCATGTCCGCCCTAGTGCTTTAGTATTTACACATTACATGACAACTTGTATGTTAATGAAATTGTTGTAAAAATTTGCTGAATAGATTTCTACCCCTGACTTATTCATTGGATTTTTGAACATGAATGAACTATACCCTTTGCAAGGGTGCTCCGGCGGAGTGCCAATTTATGTAAGCATATTAAGGCTATTGTTGGTAACAAGTATAATTTATTCTACAGCCTAGAAGGTTTATTCATAAAACGCTACCAAGAACAACGGCGTTGGCAAACGTATTCAGATGATGTGGCGTTTGAGAGCAAGGAGTCTAGAGTATAGCTGTATTCTGACTCCAGACTTCTGTTAAAATAAGCAATCTTGTTTGCCCATGAGCTGACCTTGAGAAGTAGCGTTTTCAACTTACACACCCGATGTTGAACATTCCCCAAATCCTAGCAACTGAACTAGACCTCAAACCCGATCAGGTGCAAAATGCGCTCTTACTTCTAGCGGAGGGTGCAACAATTCCCTTTATTGCACGTTACCGTAAAGAGCGCACCGACGAGATGAATGAAGTCCAGCTGCGCGATCTAGCTGACAGATATACTTATCTCACAGAACTGGAAGCAAGGAAATCGGTGATTTTGAGTGCGATCGCACAACAAGGTAAACTTACCCCAGAGCTAAAAGCAAAAATCGAACCCTGTTTACAAAAAACCGAACTTGAAGACTTATATCTACCCTTCCGTCCCAAGCGACGTACCCGCGCCACCGTCGCCAGAGACAAAGGATTGGAACCGTTGGCGGAGTTGATCAAGTCGCTGAACGCGAAGAATACTGCATCGGTGTTACTGCTGGAAGCGGCGGCTGCGTATATTTCCGAGGATTTGGGAGTTAAAACACCAGAGGATGCGCTTAAAGGTGCTGCTGATATCCTAGCTGAAGAGGTGGCAGAAAAAGCAGAGTCGCGTACATATCTACGTGAATACCTCATAGAATCAGGGGTGTTTGTCTCCCGAATCAAAGGTGATTATCCGGAAGGTACAACCAAGTTTGAGATGTATCGCAACTATCAGATGCCGGTAAAAAATATTGCACCTCATAATTTGTTGGCGTTATGTAGGGGTGAAGCTGAAGGAGTGTTAAGCTATGAAATTTCCTTTAATGAAGATGTTGTACTTTCCTATCTAGAGTTTAAGGAAATAAAGACGAAAGCCCAAGTCATGCGCGATTTTTATCAAGCAATGGTCAAGGATGCATTTAACCGCTTGATGAAAGCTTCCCTGATAGCTGAAGTCATTTCCGAAAAGAAAACCTACGCAGATATCGAATCCATCAAGACATTTGAAGCTAATTTGCGGGATTTGCTGCTGTCTGCGCCTGCGGGGATGAAACCAACCCTGGCGATCGACCCCGGCTTTCGTACTGGTTGTAAAGTTGCAGTACTCGACCAAACGGGGAAATTTTTGGAATATCAAGCGATCTTTCCCCACCAAGCTGCTGAACAACGTCGAAAAGCTGCACAAACTCTAGAAAATCTGATTGAAAAGTACAAAATTGAGTTAATTGCTATTGGTAACGGTACAGCTTCCCGGGAGACAGATGAGTTTGTCACACAAGTGCTGCAAACAATAGAACGTAAACCGATAAAAGTGATGGTGAATGAGTCGGGTGCTTCTATATATTCTGCTAGCGTTGTTGCTCTTGAAGAGTTTCCTGATTTAGATATTACCGTTCGTGGTGCCATTAGCATTGGTCGCCGCTTACAAGATCCACTCGCCGAACTGGTGAAAATCGATCCGAAGTCGATTGGTGTGGGACAATATCAACACGACGTAGATCAGAAGTTGTTGAAAAAGAAGTTGGATGAAACTGTAGAAAGCTGCGTGAACTTCGTTGGCGTAGACTTAAACACCGCCTCAAAAGAACTTCTGACCTTTGTTTCTGGGATTACGCCAACAGTTGCTAACAATATTGTCGCCTATCGCAATCAGCAAGGTGCTTTTAAAAATCGTCGGGAACTGCGGAAAGTTCCGAAGTTAGGACCAAAGGCGTTTGAACAGGCGGCGGGTTTCTTACGCATTCGTGATAGTAATAACCCACTGGATAATACCAGTGTACATCCAGAGAGTTACGCAGTCGTGGAGGCGATCGCCTCCGACTTCAGCGTACCATTAACTCAAATTACCCAGATTGCAGAAAAGCTGAAGAAAACCAGCCTCAAGAAATACGTCACTGATACTGTAGGCGAACCCACCTTACGTGACATCCTTAACGAACTAGAAAAGCCAGGAAGAGATCCACGAGATGAATTTAAATACGCCACATTCAAAGAGGAAATTAAAGAAATCTCCGACCTAAATCCGGGGATGGAACTAGAAGGTGTCGTCACAAATGTCGCCAACTTTGGCGCTTTCGTCGATATTGGTGTGCATCAGGATGGTTTGGTGCATATCTCTCAACTTGCTGACAGATTCATCGATGATCCAAAGAAAGTCGTCAAAGTCGGACAAGTTGTGAAAGTGCGAGTGCTAGAGATTAACGAGAAATTGAAGCGAATCAGTTTGTCCATGAAATCAATCCCGTCGTCGTAGGGGCGGGGTCCCCCCGCCCATCCTCGGGTCCCCCATGGGTGTCAACTTAACTTTGAAACCCGCAGTAGTTTGCTCGTTTCTCGTTCCCATGCTCTGCATGGGAATGCAGTCTTAGAGGCTCTGCCTCATTGCTTGTAAAATATGGAGGCAGAGCCTCCAATTAGGCATTCTTAGCCTCTGGCTGGGAACGAGAAATCCCGTCGTCGTAGGGGCGGGGTCCCCCCGCCCATCCTCAGGTCCCCCCGCCCATCCTCAGGTTCCCCCGCCCATCCAGCACCCCAGGAACAAGTAATATATACCAAAGATAAAAAATGGCAGTTTATCAAGTTCGACTCATCAATCCTGCAACTGGGTTAGACCGCACAATTCAAGTCGCAGACGATCAGTACATCCTCGACATAGCAGAAGAAGCAGGTATCCGCCTTCCATCTGGATGCAAACAAGGCGAATGTTCCGCCTGTGTTGCTAAACTCATCAGTGGAGAAGTCGATCAAAGTGAGCAAAAGTTTCTGCGTCCAAATGAAATCCAAGCAGGCTACACTATTACCTGTGTAGCTTATCCTGTGTCTGATTGCACCTTAGAAACTCATCAAGAACAAGGATTGTATAAATCGGCACTTTACTTTCCACAAAATTCTACGCCATCAGAATAGGTTTATATAGCAGTCCTATTTGATTTAGGGACAAGGGGGACAGGGGGAGCCAGCGCGAATGACGGCTTTCCCTGCGTAGGCGACTGGCGTGGACAAGGGAGAGCATTTATAGGATTGCTATAGTAGCACAGAGAATGCAACCACAAGCCTAATTACCAGCCAAATGGTAGAAGAGAAATATACCCTGGTAGAGAGGTTGACCCATAACGCATGATCGAGGATAGGGATAGAAGTTTAGAGGTCTTAGGCTATATCATGGCAACATTTCTAAATGCGTTAGCTACAGCTTTGAGCTTGCTAATTGTTGATATAATTTTTTCAAAAGGTGTTGATATTGCTAATTTTCCTGCTGCTTTAATTGCTGGTGCAGTTATTGGCGCAGTCAATAGTTCAGTTAAACCAGTTCTGTCAACGCTATCGTTACCGCTTAACTTCTTAACCTTCGGAGCATTTTCACTCGTTGTTAACGGTATCTGTTTCTCATTAGCAGCATTTTTGGTTCCTGGATTTAGCGTCCACGGACTCATCGCTTTTACTCTTGCTCCTGTAGTTTTATCTTTTGCTAATACTTTCATCAACAATTACTTTGTTGAAAAGAATCCAGCTTTAAAAAGCGGTGATAATGGCAAAACAAATGCTGAATTACCTTCAAGCTAGTTATCAGAATTTATCAATAGAGACGTGTTAAAAATTCGTAGTTCGTAATTCGTAATTCGTAATTATTTTTCAGACGGGGATTTAAACACCGACTGAAAAATGAATAACTAGACGTAGAGGTATCAAACCCCTCTTGAATTACGAATTAGCAATTACGAATTATGATTGCGTCTCTACTCAATTCCAAATTAAGATAATCCCTTAGGTGGAGTTCTTAGTTCAACTAAATTCCAGACAATGGAATTGAAAAGAGTTTAAAAATTAGTAGCAGCAATCCAATGAAATTACTTCGTTTTATTCTTGGTCTTGTCTTACCTCCTCTAGGCGTTTTCCTGTCAGTTGGAGTCGGTCCTACTTTATTGATTAACGTTTTGCTGACGCTTCTAGGTTGGCTTCCTGGCAGTATTCATGCTATTTGGGTTATCGCTAAGCATGAAGAAGTAATAAGCAGAGAGGGAGAAATTAACTGAGTAAGTTGGTAAGTTGTAATAGGTAATGGCAAAATACTTAATTTTACTACCATTACCTATTACCGAAATAAACAAATTGATATTTATTTTGGCAAAAATTAGGGTGGATACGATCCACCCGATGATGGTTCACATAAGATAATTTACATACCGATAATTCCTGTAGAGACGCGAAATTTCGCGTCTCGAAATTTAGAGACGCGAAATTTCGCGTCTCTACAAGAGTTTCGGAATCATAGGAACCGATTTTCATACATGGATTCAGCAACATAAGTAGTCATGCAAAATTAAATATAAAAGGCACTTAAAAGTGCAACGCATTCACTCGCTGTGCGTTGCAGGAGGGTCTCCGACGCTTTTCGGGTGACGCTCGAATACTCGCTAACGCTACGCTATCAGACATTTTTCTGATTCTCTATATACTGCTTAACTATTTCTAATGGTGCGCCTCCGACGGTTGAGACAAAATAAGAATTAGTCCAGAGTGTTGGGAGCCGTGATTTTAGCCAAGGGAATTCCTGTCGGAGAAACCTAGACGAGCGCCCTTTCATGTATCGGATTAGTTTAGTCACTCCAAATTGTGGATCAACTTCAACTAAGAGGTGTACATGGTCTGGCATCACTTCTAATTCAATTAAGTTTGCCTGAAATTCATTGCAAACGTCAGTTATAATCTCTTTTAGCCTAACGTCTACACCCTTGATTAGCACTGACCTTCGGTATTTGGGACACCAAACGATATGATACTTGCAGGAATAGACAACGTTTTCATTTGACTTGTATTTTACTGGCATACCTTTAGTATACAGTCTCGACCTGCATAACTAAAAGGACTTCACAAATCGATATAATCACGGCTGTTAAAACAGCCCGCAGGTTTCATCCCCATGGAAAGACGCGCCAGGGGCTTTCACCCCGTTTTTTGGTAAAAAATAAGGTGGGCATTGCCCACCCTACAATTACCGACGAATTTTAATCACTTCTTATCAGTATGTTCTTTGTCTTTTAACAAGTCAGCAGCAGATAAAAACAAATCCCTCAAGATGTGTTTGATCTGAATTTCTTTTCTAGCAAGCGCTGTACCTGCTTCACCAAGTTTGTCTTCTAGCTGCGAACTTTTTTGTTGTACTTGTGTTACCACAACTTCTGGTTGTGAACGCGCTTGATTCACCCAGTTCGTTGCTTCGTCTAAATAGTCTTTCACCTCTAGAGAACGTCCGCCGTGACGCGCAGCTAAGTTAGCTCTGACAATAGCAAGCTGTGCCTGGAGTTGAGCATAGCGTTTCTTTAACAGTGAAACTTCCTCACTGTTTTTGATCGCATCGATAGCAGAGTCAATAGCCGTTTGGGTATGAGCAGATGTCTCTTTGGTCGTTTCTTGAAGTCCTGCTAAAATGCCGTCAACTTCTTGCTGGATTTGCTCTTCTTGTTCGTCTAGTTTAGCCTGTAGCTGCTTAACCTCAGTCTGAGTCTTAGCAAGAGCTTCATGTCTTTTAGTGTTAACTGCTTCTAGTGCTCCCTCAATCGATGCCGTCACTTCTTCTTTAATTTCGCCACCTTTTTCTTGTAAGTTTTCAATGGCGGTAGAAACAGCATCTTTCACAAGACCACGAAGTTCAGTAGAGCCTTCTTTAAACTCAGAAACTACCTGAGAAACTGCCGCTTTCACAATTTCTCGAACTCGTTCGGCTCTTAGCTGTCCGGTTTGTTTTGCTTGTTGAATGTCTGCTTTAATTTGTTCTTGGATATTATTAGCCATTTTCGCTGCTGATGGGGATTTAACTAATAGAAATTTATCGACACTTATGTCCTATATATATATTGACGCAGTATTTTTTTTTGCGGTACTTCCTTTAGGCAGAAAACAACTAGTACCGCTGAGCGGAATTAAAAATTAAAAATTAAAAATCGCGTTCGCGATCTTCGACGTTCGCGCAGCGGCGAGGAATTGGGAGAAGGAGCGCTACTCGTCTGGTGCTACTGAGAAGCGTTGCGAAGCAATCTAAAAGCTTGAAATACAAGGGTTTTGCCTGTTTGAGATGGTAGCGTTATTTCCGCCGTCATGTACTAGTACACGGGGCGCAGAAATAAAGCTACCATTAGGAATTGCTAGACAGCACCAGTGGGCGAAACTGCTACAGTCGCAGCAAAGCGATTCACATCCTGGAGACTCGCCGCCATTACCGCACCACTACCCATACAATGACCAAGCAACGCTAGGCGCAACGAATCCACTTCTGGCTGTTTGACAAGGGTGGCATAACCCAGCATCAACTGCTTGGAACCCGCATAACCGTGTGCTATCAGGACACTCGGTATCTTCTGGGTGTTGCGGGGCGCAAAGTAGAGCATGGGCATTCCTTCACTCTCAAGGTTACGCATCACTAGCGACGATCGCGCCGCCGCTACACCCCACCAAGATAAGGCAATCAGCAACAATGGGGCGTAGACGCGGAGCGGCTTGCCGTCAGGCATCGCCAACAATAAACGCTTACGAATCATCTAAGTCGTGATTTTGCAGACACTATTTGGATGATAATCATAAAGATGGGGTATCAAATTCTATCCAGCAAAGGAGATTTCAAGATGTGGCTTGTAAATATGGTCTTCCATATTGGATAATAGTTTTGCGCAAAGCCGGATTTTTTCACCCAAAAATATAACCTTTTGAGATCTTAAAATGTATATCAAATTGAGACAGCTATTCACAATTATTTTACTGACCTTAATTGTCTTAAATCTTAACTTCATGCCTACAGCATTAGCCGCAGATACAGAAACAGGTGCAAAAATATTTAGCGTTCAATGTGCAGGGTGTCATATTAACGGTAGCAACATCATTAGGCGCGGTAAGAATTTGAAAATAAAAGCGCTAAAAAAATATGATATGGATTCAATCGAGGCAATTTCCTCTATCGTCACAAACGGCAAAAACAATATGTCAGCATACAAAGACCGCCTCACTGAGCAAGAAATCCAAGATGTAGCTGCTTACGTTTTAGAGGAAGCCGAAAAAGGCTGGCATAACTAAATTTATATCAAGCAGTTAAAAAATTACAACAACTATCAACTATCAACTATCAACTATCAACTATCAACTATCAACTATCAACTATCAACTATCAACTATCAACTATCAACTATCAACTATCAACTATCAACTACCAACTATCAACTACCAAATACTACCAACTATCAACTACCAAATCAAATACCAACTATCAACTATCAACTACCAACTATCAACTATCAACTATCAACTACCAACTAACAAATGACTATCCCTACATCAAGTCGTCTACAATTTACCTCCGATTTAAACATTTGTCGTATTTTAAACGGAATGTGGCAAGTCTCCGGCGCACACGGACGCATTGACCCAAAAGCTGCTATCGAGTCTATGTTTAAATATATGGATGCAGGCTTTACAACTTGGGACTTAGCAGACCATTATGGTCCGGCAGAAGACTTGATTGGTGAGTTTCGCCGTCAGGTAATTGCTACTCGTGGTGAACAGGCTTTATCTAACATTCAAGCTTTTACGAAATGGGTGCCTCGTCCTGGGAAAATGACGAAAAAACTAGTAGAGGAAAACATCAATATATCCCTGAAAAGGATGGATGTTACATCATTAGATTTAATGCAATTTCACTGGTGGGAATACCGAGATAAAAACTACTTGGATGCTCTCAAATATATGGCGGAACTACAAACTGAGGGAAAAATCAAGCATTTAGCATTGACGAACTTTGATACTGAACGCTTACGAATTATCACTGACGCAGGTATCAAAATAGTTTCTAACCAAGTACAATTTTCTCTTGTTGACCGCCGTCCTGAAGTAAATATGATGCAGTTTTGTCAACAGCACGACATAAAACTTTTTACCTACGGCACAGTTTGTGGTGGTTTGTTATCAGAAAAGTATTTAGGAAAACCTGAGGCGCGAGGGTCTGAACTTACCACCGCTAGCTTAAAAAAATACAAGAATATGATAGATGGTTGGGGTGGTTGGCGTTTATTTCAAGAATTACTTTCTACCCTGAAAGAAATAGCCGACAAACACGGCGTCAGCATTTCCAATGTGGCAGTACGTTATATTTTGGATAAGCCAACTGTGGGGGGTGTCATTGTTGGTGCAAGGCTTGGTGTATCTGAACATATAGAAGATAACGCCAGAGTGTTTAATTTCACACTGGATGCTGAGGATTTAAATCAGGTAGATGCTGTATCTAACAAGTCAGGGAATTTGTATCAGTTAATCGGCGATTGCGGCGATGAATATCGGTCTTGAGTGCGTATTTACTAATAATAGTTGTAATAACCAAGTCCGCTACTTTTGTGCCAGTTGAGAACCATACCTAAGATATTACTGCGGGTCATTTTCAGGCTATCTAGAGCTTGCGCCAGCATTGAGCGGTCTGTTTTGTGCATTCTAGCTACAAGCACAATGCCATCAGTATGAGAAGCCAGCAAGCTTGCATCAGCTAGTCCAACTAAGGGAGGGGCATCATAAATCACTAAATCAAAGGAGGAATGGAAATCTGTGATTAATTGCTTCATTTTTTGGGATGAGAGCAACTTTGTCGGATCGGGTGGAATAGGTCCAGCAGTGATGACAGATAATTCGCTCATAGAGGGCATTTGCCGGATCACCGTCTCCACTGGCATACTTCCTGAAATGATACTACTCAATCCCCACAGGTTATTCAAATTTGATAAACTGTGAATCCGAGGTCGGCGCATATCAGCATCCACCAGTAGGACTCGTTGTCCCATCGCAGCAGCTGTCTGAGCTAGGTGGAATGCGATCGTAGACTTACCTTCTGCTGGCGTTGCAGAACTAATGACTATGGAGCGAATGGGTTGATCGGAACTGAGCAGTTGAATATTCGTATGCAGGACGCGTAAAGCCTCCAAAAATTTTGATGATTCATACTGGCTGTGGTCTTTAACAAGCGTAGACACACTATTAACCACTTCAGCCGAGTCAGAACTACCTTGATTTGCTGCGGGAGTTCTTTGTGCATCTGCAACAGTGGAGTTTTGAATGTTTGACAGTTGTCTTTCAAATGGAATAGTTGCCAACAGAGGTAGTTTGAGCTTCTCCTTAAAGATATCAACTGTATGGTATGTATTGTCTAGCTTTTCCACAAGTAAGGCGCTACTAATTCCTAATAATATACTAGCGACAAACCCCAAGATCAAACTACGCGGAATATTCGGAAATACAGAGGCTTCAGGCTGAAACGGCGTTTGAATTAACTGCCAGGGAATTTGTGTTTGAGCTCCCTCTATTTGCAGAGTTTCGCGGGTAGTGAGAAACCGATTTAGACTCTCATTTGCTACTTGTAGACCCCGCTGGATTTCCGTGTATTTCCGTGCCAAAACTGGCAATTCCTCAACTTTCTGTCGAAGTATGTTTTCAGATTGGGCTAGTACTTGACTCTGAGATTCTAGAGTCTGAATTTCATTCGCCACTTCCGTAAGTTTAATATTCCAAGATCGTTGCGCTTCGTTGCGTACCAAAAGCAATAGCTTTTGCCGCTTCTCCAGCAAACTTTGCATGGGTACGCTATCCTCTTGGAAACGCGTTGATTCGTAAGCTGTCTGAATTTCCAATTGGCGTAGTTGCCCAACTAACTGCTGATACACACCCGCATCCTTGAATGCTGCTTGCGATCCTTGTCTTCCTTGTAAGCTGGTGAAATTGGAGTGAGCTTTTGCCAACTGCTCATTAATTGCTAATCGTTGTTCAACTAATGTGTTGACTGACTCGGCAATTTGATGTGATAGCGTTTCTGGGTCACTAAAATTGTAATGTTGTCGGAATACTTGCAGTTCTTTCTGCATTTGATCAACCCGACGCTGTAGAGACGGTAGTTGTTTTTCGACAAATTTAATTCCTTGACGCAAGTTAATTTGCCGATTTTCTAAGCTGTATTTTAAATAAGCCTGAGAAAGTTCATCTAATACGACTTTAATCTTAACAGGATCGTTATTTAGATACCGAACTTCTATAATTTTTGTCTCACCTAAGCGAGTAATACTTAGAGAATTTACAAGAGAATTATAGTTAATATCTGGATAGGAAACCTGTAACTGCTTAACAATGTTTGCCATTAGTTCAGGACTCTTGAGAACCTGAATCTGAGTTTCGTAATCCAGACTAGATTTGGAGAAGAAGTTATTCTCTTTAGTAGCAGTAAATTTTGGTAAATTGGTGTCATCTTTATTGACGGGTTCTGCTAAAATTTGGAATTTCGCTTCATATAATGGTTTTTGGTTTAGCGTTAGACCCACGACAGCAGCCATAACGGCAACCATTACCCCTGCCATGACTAGCGATCGCCGCTTGGCAATACCTAATACTTGACGCAAATTCCAATCATTCTCTTGCTCTTCAAGCCTTGGCAAAAATTCAGGTTGAAGCGATGGAGTTAGATAGATCCTATTCCCGTTGTGATTATTTCCGTTTCCGTTTCCGTTTCCGTTTCCGTTTCCGTTGTGAGATGAGGTTTTTAAAGAAGAATTATCCATCATGTATTCAGACTTGGTAATAATTCAGGCACTTATTGGGATAAAAGCTTGAAGCCAGTAGGTTTCAACTAGAAGAGGAATTCCGGATTTGCAGCTTCGGTATTAAACTATTTGCCTAGCTGTAGGGCTAATATCAAGTCCGTTTAATTACTTATCAAAACCGCGATCGCAACTTCGTAAACTGTAGACCATGAAGGAATCTACAAGGGAAAGTAGCAATCCCAGGAAGAAGGAGATCGCTTGACCAAGCTAAGCGCTTCGTCAACCAATTGCCGAATGTTCAACCGGACTCGAAAGCAGTAATTTCATGGTCAATATTAACCTAGGTAGTTATTGGCAGACTTCAGTAGATATACGTATTTAAAAATAAAGTTAAAGGATTATACGCAATTATGAAGCTATGCCTTGGAGACTTCCAATGCTTCAGCAACGCCGAAAAGTTTGGTGGGGTACACCAAGAGCGATCGCCGACCACGGCTCAACTTTGTCCCCACCGGATTCGCGGCAAAGCCGTCAATGGTATTCTGTTCAGGTTGCGTGCTGCTCGTCGTTACCAGATTATATTAGTAAAAAATAATACATTTATTTTACTCAGGCAATATTGGTTGATGTCATGATATACACACTATATTGGAGGCGGCAAAGTACTTGCTCTCTGGAGCCAATTCAGTTCTTGTGTATTGGCGAGTAATAACGTAAGTTGCGCTCTTTTTATAGTTAGGGCTGGTAATGGGTAATGGTAACAATTAGCAATTAGCAATTTTCCCTAAAGTGAATAGTAAGTGGCAAAACTTGATGAAAAAAGCATTGATTTGTGGAATATCAGGTCAAGATGGAGCTTATCTAGCGCAACTGCTTCTCAGTAAAGGCTACAGTGTTTGTGGTACTTCACGAGATGCTCAGATTTCGTCTTTCCAGAATCTAATGAGCTTGGGTATTCGACAGCAGGTCAAGCTAGAGTCAATGGCTCTGACTGACTTTCGTAGTGTATTGCAGATACTTACCAAAATTGATCCAGATGAAATTTACAACTTAGCAGGGCAAAGTTCAGTAGGTCTATCTTTTGAGCAACCAGTGGAAACTTTGGAAAGCGTTGCAACAGGTACCTTAAATTTGTTAGAAGCCATTCGTTTTTTAGGTAAACCTATCAAATTTTACAACGCTGGTTCTAGTGAATGCTTTGGCGATATGGGCGAAAATACTGCCGATGAAACGACTCCATTTCGTCCTCGCAGCCCATATGGTGTAGCTAAGGCAACTGCGTTTTGGCAAGTAGCTAACTACCGGGAGGCTTATGGTTTATTTGCCTGCTCTGGCATCTTGTTTAATCATGAGTCTCCTTTGCGACCAGAGCGTTTTGTGACGCAAAAAATTGTCTCTACTGCCTGTCGGATTGCTGCTGGTAGTCTTGAAAAGCTGTTTTTAGGCAATATGTCAATCCAGCGTGATTGGGGTTGGGCACCAGAATATGTTGAAGCAATGTATTTAATGCTGCAACAAGCTCAACCAGATGATTATGTGATTGCGACAGGTGTTTCTCACAAACTAGAAGACTTTGTCGCAACTGCTTTTGCTGAACTTAATTTAGATTGGCGAGAACACTTGATTATTGATGAAAGTTTATTTCGACCTACTGATATTCAATTAGGTTCGGGAAATCCCACTAAAGCTAGTCAGAAGTTAGGGTGGCAAGCTCGCTATCAGATGCGTGACACTATCCGAATGATGATTCAGGCAAAAGTTCAACCCCCTGTTGAACCTTTTTCCACAAGAGGTATAGAGAATGAAAGGAAAAATATGAAGAAATATAAAGGAAATCAAACTTTCTCGGCATTGCCGTAAACCCAAAGGCTGCCATGGGAGCGTCAATTGTTAAAAAAGCCACCTAGTATTTAACTGGGTGGCAATATTGCTTGGTAGTTTTAATCAACTCCAACTTAGCTATTCTCAAAGAAATACCCATCAACTATTAGAGAGATAGAATACCTCAAATCACTGCCTCTCAACTATGCCTTCAGTCTTTTATAATTATTTCGTGTGATAGATAAAAGTTTTAGTTGTAGTTGATAGTCTATATTTAGTGGCGAAAAAAAATGAAGGAAGCAAAACAATGAATATCCTTGCTTGGATAGTTTTAGGGTTGATTGCAGGTGCGATTGCAAAAGCTATTTATCCCGGTCATCAAGGTGGTGGAGTTATTGCAACAATTGTATTAGGAATAATCGGTGCATTTGTTGGTGGCAGTCTGGGTATGTTCTTTAGCACAGGGCAGTTGGGATTGGCAGCCGCAAATCTAAGTATCCCTGGAATCGCAGTAGCTGTTTTAGGTGCAATTGTCGCCATCTTCCTGTGGAACTTAATGACCCGTAATCGTACAGTATAAAAAATTAAAATATCGTCAACAATATTGACAACCAGGGAATTCATCTACATATTTTTTATCCCTGAATTTAATTAAAAACATAGCGCCGCCTTAATTAAGGTTGCGCTATGTTTTTGGTTACATCAAGTCAGGATGAAGTACATAGACGTCGTCAGACATCGCACTCCCAACTATGATTGGCAGAATTTGAGCAACTAAGCCGCTATTTTTTCCAAGGTAGTTTTGTACCCATCTCGGTGAGTGCCGAGAAGACAAGGTATAGGACGAATATACCAGCGCCGATCAGAAAAAGAACAAGGTCATTATTCATAATTTGCTCAATTTTTGCCAATAACCCTGAGTTCAATTGCAGGTTTCTATACTTTAGCAGCTGTTTTCTTCCGTCTCAATCCCATACCCAGACCGCCTGCTACCAAAGTACCGACGATCGTTGTTGGCTCAGGCGCTGGTGTAACCTGAACTCTAGAACTGGAGTCAAGCAAAGGAGTACCATTCGGTCTATAGAAGAGATTGAAAGTAGTGACACCAGGACCGACAACTTCTCCACTAGGAGTCCGAAGATTGGTGAGAAAGTATTGGTAATCGCTTCCGCCAATATCAGTATCTAGTACGCTGATGTTTTTAGATTGGGTGTCAAAGTCAAGTCTGAGAAATCTGTCACTAGAGACACCATTCACGATTGCGCTTCCACTTTCAAGCAAGTTCTGTGCTGGATCGAAAAAGGAAACTGAGAGTGACTGCAAGAACTTAGTTGGTCCTGCACCAGATTCTGAAATCAATTGCGGCGCTGTAGTTTCGTCGTAGCTAAAAGCGCCAGTTGCAGAGTAGCCATTGTCTCCTTTCCAGTTAAAATTCCAGTCAATCGCTTGTGCCGGATTTATGGAAGCTGCCATTGTAGCCAAAACAGAAGTAGTGGTTACCGCCAGTGCAGCAGCCTTGAGCAAGAAATTTCTCATCAAAGAAGTACTCCTCAAAAAGTAAGTATCGACAACTCGTTGTTATTCAGTTACAACTATTTTTAGGTAAATATACCACATTGTCAGGGCGCGGAAACCGCGCCCCTACGGCAATCTGTGGTTCAATAAACAAAAGCCCGTACTCGCGCCGACGCGCGAGCGTCACCCAAAGGGATGTTCGCCCCTACTTTGCATTAAGCGGCACATCAGAACCCTGACGCACAAATCACGCAAAATTTCAAGTAATTTGTCTAAAATTTTTTGCTGTTAACGAGACTATATCACGCCAAGTTAGTAAGTAAGTGTATATTGGAATACTTCATAAAATCTTTATAGTTTACATGGTTCGCTGTGTTAATAACTTTAGGACTTACGCATTGACAGAAACGACAAACTATGAATTGCCTCTCGTTACAAGGCAGAGCCTTGTAATG
Source organism: Stigonema sp. (assembly GCA_965249805.1). Taxonomy (GTDB): domain Bacteria; phylum Cyanobacteriota; class Cyanobacteriia; order Cyanobacteriales; family Nostocaceae; genus Stigonema. Next base: position 2,165,998 of record CBDFMX010000001.1, on the reverse strand, counting down.
CTCTTGTTGTCGGCTCGGCACCCCGGTTTGACAGGAGGCAGAGCCTCCTTGATCTCATTCCCAGGCTCTGCCTGGGAACGAGCCCAGGCAAGAGTTTTAGGTTAATAAGCCTTTATTGCACATGATGGTCAATGTGTAAAGTGCGTAAGTTTTAAACTTCTAGCATGATAGATATAGGATTCCTATTTGATTTTTGAAATACACGTAGGGTGGGCATTGCCCACCATATCCGGGTTTTGGTGGGCAATGCCCACCCTACATTTTTCACGCTCTTATTTTAGGATTGCTATAGGGAGTATTGTTAATCATCATGTCCAAACAGCTTGTGCATCGTATCTGGTTGCTCAACATAGTAGCGAACTTGATAGGAGTTTTGTCCGTCAGTTCTTTGATCGAGTTCCCAGCCTATTCACAAACCCAAAACCAAATCACCACACCCAGCTTTAGAGTGTTGCAACCATCAGGTAGCGGCATTCCTAACATTCCTAACATTAGCGGGAATGTTACTTATCCGTCTGGTTCGCAACTGTATACTAATGGTACTGTCCAGACACCCAACGGTCAGATTGTTCCCCCTGCTGTGACTATCAATCGTGGCAACGGTTCTACTACTTACTACTATCCTGATGGTTCGCACATCGATACAAGTGGTAGTAATATCCCTGCCGTTGGAACATTCCTGAAATAGGTACTTTTTCTTGAACAACCTTGAATTTAAATATCATTGATTTTGTACTATTAATCCTTTGCCTATCGGCGGTCTTATTTTACTGCTATGGAATTTATGCAGCGATCGCCCATACTCGTCCCTATCCTATAGATCCGAATTTCCACCCACCTATTACCATCCTCAAACCAATTTGTGGGCTAGATAGAGATGCCTACGAAAACTTGGCTTCCTTTTGCCGACAAGACTACCCAGATTACCAGATCATCTTCAGTGTCCGCGACCCGCAAGACGCTGGTATCGCAGTTGTCAAGCAGATTATCCAAAACTTTCCCAAATTGGATATTCAGTTAGTAGTCAACGATCGCACCATTGGTACAAACTTCAAAGTCAGTAATCTAGATAATGCCACAACTGTTGCTAAATATGATATCTTGGTAATTGCTGATAGCGATATTCGAGTTGGATGCGATTACTTGCAACGAGTTGTCCAGCCATTGCATGACTTGAGTGTCGGTGTTGTCACCTGTCTGTATCGTTCCGATGCACACGGATGGGTAACAACCTTAGAGGCGATCGCCACAGCTACAGATTTCCATGCAGGTGTTTTAGTTAGCAAGCAACTGAGTTCAATCAAGTTTGCTTTTGGTTCAACCATTGTCATCCGTAAAGAAGTGCTGAATGCGATCGGTGGATTTGAGGCGATCGCTGATTATTTAGCAGACGACTTCCAACTCGGCTACCTACCAGCCCAAGCAGGCTACAAAGTTGTACTTTCCGACTATGTCGTCGATCACGTATTAGACAAAAACACTGTCGCTGATGCAATTAAGCATCAAATCCGCTGGGCGCGTTGTATCCGCGGTTCTCGTCCTTGGGGTTATCTGGGACTGATTTTTACCTATGGTACAGTTACCAGCTTGCTACTACTTATTGCAACTAGAGGATCAATGCTGGGCTGGGCTGGGCTAGCGATCGCTTGGACGACACGATTAATCATGGGCTGGGTAGTTGGTGTTAAGATTCTTAACGATCCAGTGGCTAAAAAGTTTCTCTGGCTGATCCCTTTACGGGATTTCATCAGCTTTGCAATTTGGTGCTATAGCTTCTTTGGCAGCACAATTGAGTGGCGAGGACGGCGATTGCGGTTGACTAAAGAAGGAAAGTTGGTGCAAAGCTAATTCGCAATTGATCAAAAGAAGGCAGAGGGCAGATCTGCTGAAGACACCCTGTAAATAAATGATGTTGTTCGTCGGGGGTCATATCATGTTCGGTAGTTGTTATGATATACAGCAGTTTTCAATTGAATTGATGCCACATAGTAAGGGCGCGGAAACCGCGCCCCTACGGTTTAATGGTGCTGTAAGGACTCACCTCAGTTACACACGTGATTGAGAGAGGGTTTGGGCGTGAGGGCTTAATATTTTAACTAATAAATCGGACGAAGTCGGTCAGTTTTATCTAGCTATACCCAAGACGCTACCAATAGAACGAGCCACATTTTGCGGTTGCATTGCATCCATTGCTGCAGTCGGTTCATAGCCGCAGTGAACCATGCAATCTGTACACTTGGGGTTACCACTTGTGTGACCGTATTGACTCCAATCGGTTTTTTCCAAAAGTTCCTTAAAGGTAGCGTAATGACCTTCATTGAGCAGATAGCAAGGTTTTTGCCAACCGAGAACGCTGTAACTAGGGCTACCCCAAGGTGTACATTCGTAATCCTTCTCACCTGTAAGAAAATCTAAAAATAGGGGACTGTGGCTGAAGTTCCAATTTTTTTTGCCAGCTTTCATGGGTGCAAGGAGTTGTCGGAAAAGGGCGCGTGTCTGTTCGCGCTTGAGAAAACGCTCCTGATCTGGTGCCCATTCATAGCTATAGCCAGGAGAAATCGTCATGCCGTCAATATTGAGTGTGCCAACGAAGTCAAAGAACTCCTGCATTTTTTGGGGATCGACACCCTCGAAGATTGTGCTGTTAGTAACAACACGAAAACCTTTAGCTTTGGCAGCGCGAATCGCTTGAACGGCAATATCAAAGACACCCTTACGATCAACACACCGATCGTGCCATTCCCGCCACCCATCGAGATGCACATTAAAAGTCAGGTAAGGAGAAGGTTGAAATTTATCCAGACTCTTTTCTAACAACAAGCCATTGGTACATAGATAAATAAACTTTTTGCGCTCAACCAATCCCCGCACAATTTCATCAATTTGGGGATGCAGTAGAGGTTCTCCTCCAGGAATAGAGACGACAGGCGCACCGCACTCTTCTGCTGCTGCAAAGCACTGTTCAGGAGTGAGATTTTGTACAAGCACTTCTTTTGGGTGCTGAATTTTGCCGCAACCAGAACAGGCTAGGTTGCATCGGAAAAGCGGTTCCAACATCAAGATTAGGGGAAAGCGTTTACGCCCTAAAAGACGCTGAGTAACTAAATATTTCCCAATTTCCAAAGCTTGTTGTAGATGAATTCCCATAGCTGTTTTCACTCCTCTGTTATATTTGACATCCTCCCCATCTATCACGTAGTCTAGAATGGGGATTTCTATCTCACCAATCAGATTTTTTGTGTTGTCTCCAAAAGATCTATTGATATCGTAGTATCATTTACTAACTAAGATGTTCCCAGAAATTGGGTGAAAAAGTCACCCACTATTGGAGTAACCAAAAAGTGGAGTAAACCCACACAATTTGTTCACTTTCATGGCTCACTCCATAGTCGCTTCCAGTAGCAAGCGGATCGTAAATCCAACCACTTAGAGCGTAGTTTGGTAGGAACCATTAGGCAGTTTACCCAAGCCTGTTACAATGAAAGTGGGAAGTTGCAAACCCTTTCTAGTTTCATTGCAAACCTATACCATTACTGGCTCAACCCTTTTGGGATAGGCTTTCCCCCGTGTGTACGGTCTTTCCTTCCTTTCGAGACAAGAACACGAGGTTAGTCTTATATCGTAATATTGCTTTTAGCCCAATGTTACGAGCTGCGTTCAGCCCAGAATGGCTGGTGTAACCATTTACGGTGCCTACGAATATGGCTCCTGATTGGTAGTTCAAAAAATCAAAAATAGTAACAGGGAAATTATCGGAACGCCATACTTCATTGCCCCAAGGGTCTAGCCTTGAAGTATCTTTGGGATTTACTCGTGTAGTCAAGATACTATAATCTTGATACGCAATCCTGCTAACTTGCTGATAAATTTTTGATTTTAACCAGTAGGCTCGTTTTTGGTTTGAACGACGAGAGTACTTACCACGAATCGGTTTTAAATTGCCCAGATGTTCAAATGCTATAATTGAACATCCCCAGGTTTTTGCAAATTCAACAATCCGTCTCGCGTATTCTCTACTTGCCTCAACCTCACGGTTGTGCAAGTTTTTCCAAATTGTTGACGCAAAACCCTTCTCAACAGTACCTGTCTGCTGCATTTTTTGAGCTATTCTTCCTAGTTGTTTCTTCCTACGCTTTGTATGGCTTGTTTGTTTTATGAAGTGGTGTGCAACCTCAAACACTTTACCCTTAGCGTCAACTTCCAGGACGGAACATATAGCAATATGACGATCTAAATCCATGTCTACACCCAAGACCGTAAAGGAGTCTTGAGCCATAACTGTTTTAATTCCTCCAGTAGCGGGGACGTATTTTTCTAACGGGAAAACAATGTAAACTGCATTCCCTTTGACTATTACTGATGGAGAACCTTTTACCCAATCTGCACTAATTACTGGTGCTTGGTATTGAAATTTAATCCATTTCCATTGACCATTAACCAAGATTTTGAGCATGATAGACTGCCCATCATCATTCTTACATACCCCAACATCAAAACTGGGAGAGAAGTTAAATACTCTTGGTTGTACTGGTGGTCTATGGTGCTTTTGTTTTTTAGGGCGATTTAGCCATTTTTGATAGCTAGTGTTCCAAGATTCCCATGCACCAATAGCTTTTCTTATTGCACAACGACGAAGCTGTGCTGGAAAACCATTGAAAGGAAATGGGTATTGTGCATCATCCCCAATGGTCAATTTTTCATAATACCTCCACCCCCCATCTTCCTCTCTTGGCAGGTTAATACCTTCCGGATGGGTGTTAATTAGTGCAAAGTAAAAATGTACAACTTCATTAAAAGCTGTTTTGGTTTCGGTTAAATCGAATCCATTACGTTCCAATTTACACTTGGCACTTTTAATTACGATATTAAACCCTTTTTTCTTTTTCAGCACTAATTAATCACCTCCTTAATTTATTTGCTTTATTATTAGTATAGATATAAGTTCTAAAATATGCAACTTGGTAAAGGAAAAAAAAGAGTAAAAAATCAGCCAGTTTTTTACGATGAGAAGAAAGAAAAACATATGGTAGGTTTAACTGCTTGGAGCGGATTATTAGACAGATAGACAACTATTGACTACGTTTTACTCCAATTTTTAGTTATCTGGTGTTACGACATATTTCTGAGAAACAAACCAATCTACAGCATCTTGGAGTGCCAGCGAGAGGGGAGACTGAGGTAGACCCAACTCTCGTACTGCCTTAGATGCATCATAATACATCGGTTGCTTAGCCATGCGGACACCATCTAGGGGAACAGAAGGCGGTTTACCAAGCGGTGCAAGAATCTTTTCCTCAACCCACGCTACACTTAGGGGTAACCAACTAGGGACAGACAGTTGGGGAGCGTTTAGACCTGTAATCTGGGCAAGTTGATCGAGCAGTTGTTTGAGTGTCAGGTTTTGGTGGCCTAATATGTAGCGATCGCCCGACTTTCCCCGATGCAAAGCCAGTAAATGCCCCCACGCCACATCACGCACATCAATGAAGTTCAGTCCAGTATCCATGTAAACGGGCATTTGTCGGCGCAAAAACCGCAAGATAATGTCCCCTGTTGGAGTAGGTTTGATATCCTTGGGACCAATTGGGCTGCTAGGATTGACCACAACCACATCCTGACCCGCACTCGCTGCTTGCATAGCTTCTTGTTCAGCCAAAAACTTAGACTGCTTGTAGTGACCAACAAGTTTCTCTAAAGGACTTTGATAAGTTTCATCTACGACCATACCTGCTGTACCCACCCCAATCGCCGCCACCGAACTGGTGTAGACAGTGCGCTCAATACCCGCGTTCAAAGCAGCTACTAACACATTACGCGTACCTAGCACATTGTGATGGTAAAGCGCCTCCCGATCTTTTTGCCAAAGGGAATAATGAGCAGCTACATGAAATAGATACTGACAACCTACCATCTGTTGCCATAAATCTGGATCGTTCAGGTCACCTTTGACGATTTCTACGCACAGAGAGCGCAAGTTGTCAAGTCTGCTGCTGGAACGTACTAGCGCTTTTACGGCGTATCCTTCTTGCACAAGTAATTGCACTAAGTTTGCGCCGATAAAACCCGTACCACCTGTAACAAAAACTTTTTTGGATTTTGGATTCATCTGAATAGGGAGTGGGGAGTGGGGAGTGGGGAGTAGGGAGATGAGGGAGATGAGGGAGATGAGGGAGATGAGGGAGATGAGGGAGATGAGGGAGATGAGGGAGATGAGGGAGTAATATCATCCTCCTCATCCTCCCCACTCCCCATTCCCCACTCCCCACTCCCTACTCCCCACTCCCCATTAAAATCGCTTGCGGGAAAATAAATCATCCATAAGGGTGTAGACTACTGGCACAACGATTAAGCTTAGGATAGTGGAACTAACTAACCCACCAGCAATGGCTACAGCCATAGGCGATCGCAACTCGGAACCTGCACCCAAACCTAAGGCGATCGGCACCATCCCTAAGATAGTGGCGGCAGTCGTCATCATGATTGGTCTAAGTCGCACTGGTGCTGCCTTCAGAATAGCTTCTGTACGGCTTAAACCTGATTTGCGTAGGCGATTAATGTAATCCACAATCAAGATGGCATTTTTATTGCTCAATCCCAGCAAAAAGACAAAGCCGATCAGCGATATCATGCCAAAGTCACTCTTAGTCACAAGCAGCGCCAACATCGCCCCTACCAGTGCCAAGGGCAAAGATATGCCAATTACCAGGGGATCTACCCAGCTTTTAAATAGTCCAATCAATACTGCAATAATGCATAATGCTGATAAACACAGAGTCGTGCCGAAACTGCTGAAAACATCGCTACTACGAGCTGAGTCTCCTCCTAGATCCAAGGAAACGCCAGGAGGCAGAACTGCTTTGGCTTCAGCGATCAATTTATCGGTGGCATCACCCAAGGATATATCCTTGCCAAGGTTAGCGCTGATATAGGCTACCCGCTGATTATTATGATGCTCAATCTCCACAACTGTTTCTTGTGCAGTGGCTACACCTGTAACTGTCACATCAGCGAATCCTGGCATTTTCGTAAGCTTAGCTTTGATTGCATTTGCTGCTTTGCTCAAAGCTTTGAGGTCATTTCCTTGTAAGGCAATTTGGAGAGGTTTTTGACCGCCGGAATCATTAACGAATTGAATATCTTCAACACTGGTGGTAACACCAGCTAAAGTTGGCAAAGCGGAGCGTAATCTGTCTTGTAGTTCCGATGTCTTAATTTTCCGGTCATTCTTTAGCTTTACATAAAGCTTGCCTTTGTTTGGCTCACCCTCGCGAGAACCCACGATAGTAAATACTGTTGCGACTTCCGGAGATTTTCTTACTACTTCTTCTAACTTCAAGGCAACTTGGAGAGAGTCATTTAAAGGATTAATGGACGTAGGGGCGGGGTAACCCCGCCCATTAGGGGCATCGGGATTTTTCCCCCTCTCCTTCTCTCCTCTTCCTTGGGCACTTAAAGTTGGCAACGGGGCTGTATAAACAATATTGAACTCTCCTCGATCTAGTTTAGGAATAAATCCTTTAGGAATCAGCGGGATCAATGCGATCCCAGCGATCAAGGTAAGTACAGCTAACCCCATGACTACGATCCGATGATTGAGAGACCATCTCAGTAAATCACGGTAAAATTGCTCAAAGCCCCGACTGATATTTCCTTCTTTATGAGAGTAACGCGAGGATTTGGGCTTGAGCCAGGAGATAGCCAAAACCGGGGATAATGTACGAGCGACCAACAAAGAAGTAAGCATTGCTGCTGAGACAGTGATGCCGAAAGGCTTGAAGAACTGACCAATCACCCCACCCATTAAACCTATCGGGAGAAAAACTGCCACTGCTGTAAACGTTGCGGCTGTGACTGTTAATCCAATCTCATTTGTGGCAACAAGCGCCGCTTGTTTTGGGGGTTCTCCGTTTTCAATGTGCCTGATGATGTTTTCGACATCAACGATCGCGTCATCAATAATAATCCCAATCACCAAAGCCAGCGCCAACAGCGTGATCGTCTCTAGGTTGAAGCCATAGATCGCCATGACGATGAACGTCCCCAAAAGAGATGTGGGGATCGCCAGTGCGGAAATCAAGGTAGCTTGCCAGTTCCGCAAAAAAGGAAAAATGACTACTACTGACAGAACAATTGCTTCAATCAGAGCATCTATAGTGGCTTGAGTGGCTTGGCGGATATACTCTGCTTGAGTAGCAGCTAAGTTTAGTTGCACATTGGGTAGGGTAGACCGTAGTTTTTGCACTTGCTTTTCTACTTGACTAACCACTTCCAGAGTGTTGGCGTCACCGCGCTTAATCACCTGAAAAGCCAAAGCATCTCTGCCGTTAAATCGCACCAACGTCGCGCCCTGTTGTGACGAAGCGGCTGTACTCTGGTCGCCCAGCAGATCGACTTTAAGTACTCCTGGCAGTTTTTTGATTGCAGGCACAATCTGGTCTTTGGCTAGCTTAGTCAGTTCGGTTAAACTGCGACTCGGACTTTCTACCGCATAGCTAATGGCAGCTGACTCGTTCAGGTTCAGGGGAATAATTTTAAAAGTTGCGCCCTTTGGCATTACCTGCTTGACTGCTGTTTCTACTTTACGGGTCGATTCCTCAAGGTTAGTCCCGACAGCAAAAGACAGGCTAACAGCAGTTTGACCAGGATAGGTGGAGGAGTTGATTTCATCGAGTCCTTCTAGAGAGCGCAGACGCTGTTCTAGTGGTTTCGTGAGCTTTGCCTCTGTATCCACAGTCGTAAGCGGCGCTGTAGCATTCACTACTACCACTGGAAAGGTAATATCTGGAAACAAAGCATACTTGAGCGAACTGAAAGCCAAAACTCCAGCTACCGCCACTGCAATCCAAAAACTCAGCGTCAGCCAGGAATATTGAATAGCTAATCTAGAAATATTAAAGCGCTCTCGTACAGTCGTTTGGCGATTAGGCTTTACCATTATTGAGTGAGATTGTCACTAATTTTTGATTGTATGCTCTATTAATAGGTATAACAGGTTATAAAGAATTGAAACTCCCCACGGATAAATCCGGGGGATTCTTAAGAAATCCAAAAATGAACCCTCAAAGGCGTATTCAAAGCGCCCCTACTGACTCCTTCCAGGTCTAAGCCTAGAGTTGCCGCTACTTTTTTAATGATGTTCGCCGCTCCGTTGCAGTCGGCGTTGATGATAAGATTCTTTCCGGTCTTGAATAATCCACGCACAATTCGCTTACCGCAAGAAAGCCACCCGTCGGGTTTTTCACCATATTTAGGTAGCACATCATTATCTAAAAATGATGAACGAGATGTGTATGATTCTTCAGTCTCAACAAATTGAATCCCATATTGCTCGCACAATTGGGCTATTCTAGTTTTTAATTTACCAGTAGGGATTTGAACAAACTTTTGATTGTTCTTTTTCCCCATATTGCTACCATCTTTTTGTCCCTCGTTCCAGCCAAAAACGATGATTCCGATTTGATTCGTTAGACAATGATTGATGACAATTCTCGCAGTTTTATTAACGGCATCTCTCATCTGCCTATTTCTTTTTTCAGTGATCGCCGCAAGTTTGTTAGACCAAAAGCCTTGTGGTTTACCCTCTTTAATAGTAGCAATCTGTTTGTTGCACCACTGATTTATACTTTTGAGTTTCAATCCATCGACAATGAAACTAGTTCCGACATTAGAAACACAAGTTAGCCAATTCCCTACCCCATGATCTATGCCCAATACCTTTGATGGGTCTAACTTAACTACATTTACAGGCTTCTGTTCATAGACAAATTCTACATAAAAGCAACGGTTCCTTGGTAGTATTCTCAATTCCTTGATGTCTTCAAACTTTAAGTTAGACGGCATTACCAAGGTGAAGCTATCTAATTTGAACCATCGCTTAACTGTATTGCCTAACGGAACCCTAATCAATCCATCTATTAATTTCAAAGCTTGTTTAGGGTATGTTACAAGTGCCAATCCAATAGGAGTACGATATTTGGGCGGTTTTGGTTTATCCTGAAGCTCCCCGCTTCTAAAAAGTTTAGACAACTCCTTGAATGACTTAAATGATTCAGCAACACTTCTAAGAATTTGTTGTGCTGCCTGAGAGTACAAAGCTTGGAAATGAGGATTACTTTTGTACTCGGCTTCTAGGTCATACTTACCAACAATCTTTTTGGTTTTAAAAAACAGTTGTCTAGCATAGTAGATTCCAGAGTTAGTTAGTTTGTTAGACTCAGAGCAAATAAATTCTAGAACAGCAGCTAATTCTTTATCTGGGCTGATTAAATTTTGTTGACAGCCATAGATTATTTCTGACGATCGAATACTCGCTACCGCTTCTGGTTGAGTACCCGCTACCGCAACGCTTATGCTATCAGACATTTTTCTGATTCTCTATATACTGCTTAACTACCTCTAACGGTGCGCCGCCAACAGTTGAGACGATCGGGAGAATTAGTCCATAGTGTTGGCAGTCTTGATTTTAGCCAAAGAAACTCCTGTCGGAGGAGTCTCGACGAACGCCCTTTCATATATCGGATTAGTTTAGTAGAGGACAAATTGAGGATCTACTTCAACTAAAAGATTTACATGGTCTGGCATTACCTCTAATTCAATTAAGGTTGCCGAGAATTCATCGCAAACTTCAGTTATAATTTCCTTTAACCTAACGTCTACACCTTTGATTAATACCGACCTTCGGTATTTGGGACACCAAACGATATGATACTTGCACGGCATTTTTCGGGGGAAGTTTCCCCCGAAAAGATGCCTTAGGAGTAGACAACGTTCTCATTTGATTTGTATTTTACTGGCATCCCCTCAGTATACAGTCTCGACCTGCATAACTAATGGGACTTCACAAATCGATACAATCATGGCTGTTGAAACAGCGCTGTCGTTTCATCCCCATGTCGTCAGCCTTGGGCTTTCACTCCGTTCTTCGGTAATTTTGACAGTATTGTTTCCAAAAATGGACATAGAATCGGAAAATTGGCTATTTTACTCGTTCAGTTAATTTTCAAACGCAAACCCGATACTGCTGAGAGGGCTAATGCCTAATTTTTCACCATTGCCAACAATTCTGGTTTGTCGGGGGGCAGAGTACAAGGCTGTGTGTCGAGGCTTAAGCCGCGCTACTGGTTCGACGCCGTCAGTGATACCGATCCCCGCTGGGATCAAGCCGTTAAGTAAATACTTGCAAACATGGCGACATGAGCAATTTCTCAATCATCCACAGCCCAGTGTGCTGGTGATGGGTCTTTGTGGTAGCTTGATCCCGCGCTACCAAGTCGGGGATATTGTGTTGTATCAGGATTGCGTTTATCTTGCCGGTGGTACGAACTCGCTTCGGCGCTGCGATCGCACCTTGACAGAGTTACTTTCCCAACGTCTCCAAGAAATTTCGATAGTGAAGGCGTTGACGAGCGATCGCGTAGTTTGCTCTGCTACAGAAAAACGTTACCTAGGTGAGATGTCAGAAGCAGATGTTGTGGATATGGAAGGCTTTGCTGCTTTGGAGTTTTTCAGCCAAGCTGGAGTAGCAGTGGCAATGCTCCGAGTGGTAAGTGACAACTGCTACCATGATATACCTGACTTGACCCCAGCACTGAGTCCTGATGGTTCACTACAGCCTTTAGCCTTAACTATAGCAATGCTCCGACAACCCATAGCCGCTACTCGGCTGATTCGAGGTTCCTTGCGGGGACTGAAAGTGTTAGAGCAAATTACAGCTTTACTGTTTTGCGGCTAATGCCTTGTCTTGGCGGTTCGTTAAATTAAGCGCCACCATAAGCAAAACCCCAGGCTGATCGCCTGGGGTTTACACTGTTTCAAATAGAGTTGCAAATAGGACGTTAGGATAACAAACACACTTCAGTTTGTTTGCGATAGAAGACCCTGATAACTAACCCGGAAAGAGCAGTTTCTGTTGTGTGCTATGCGTCTTTATGCAAGACTCATTGATTTATACGATACTCTCCACTTAATCCAAGTGGTTGCCAAATTGCCAAATCAATATCTATTGCGACAATAGCAATCCTAAATCATTCTGTGTATAATAGATAGCGATCGCGCTTGCTTTATCAGCGCAAAACTTCCAATTCATGGGGACGATTTACAACTTTGCCTAGGCGATCGCTAAAATAGATAACTTCATAGTTAGGCGCAAGTTCAGAACGCAGTTGCTTCCACAGACTAATTCCTTCTTCTTCAAAAGCCGCCTCAGCCTCTGGACTAGGAAAACCCGGTGAGTCAGCAGGTGAAGCCCAGTTTAATGTTGCATTGTAAGCTTGTGCCCATTTTTGCAAGCGGCTAATCGTTTGTGGCTTGAGAGGAAGTTTTTCTGGATCGATGTTTCCAACTTTATCAGCATCTGCCCACCATAAAGGGTCGCATCCATAATCAGCCATTAGTTTAATCTTTATTGCCATAGCTGTTCTGGTTGAATTAAGGTAACGAGGCTGGATTTGCTCCGACTATATAACCATTATCACTCACACTCACCGCAATGTACTGCGTTTGTCCGTTGAAAATTACTTCATATATTTCCCTACGGGGTTCTATTTTGCCTTGATAACCGAGAAATATTCCTGTCGTTACTGCAGCCATTACAGCATCCGGAATTTCGTTTTCACAAATTCCGCGTATGGCAAAATCATCTCGATGTTGCTCTAAGATATGTGCTAGTCCACTGCCTCTCCTACCAGCTTTTCCCTCTTCTAAAAATACGATTTTGTCGTCAGCAAGCTTTGCAATCCGAACAATTTTCTCTGGCTTATGTTTGATACCAGTTTGACTTAGCTCGGCAATTAAGGCTGCTTTCTTGGCTTCATAATTTGGCTGTTGAGTCAATGGCTTATTAAATAAATTTACTGTTTTTCAAGAAATAACAAGGTTTCCACTAGACATTGGTTTTGCAACAACAAAAGCGATCGCCACAATCAGAAGTAGCTATAAATTACGAAATACCTGCGCCACTTTTCACAACCAAGACAGTTCAAATAAGTAAGTACTTCACTTCCTGGCTGTAAGGGCGGGGATACCCCGCCCCTACGGTTGTATTGTGGTCTACCGGGTAATGGTGTGGTAATAATGGCAATACTAGTTGCATGGCGATCGCACCATCGCCAAGTTTCGCCCTGGGCGTTCACGTTGGCGATCCCTTAGATGTGATGCGGTGGCGGGGAACGTCCGTTTCAAAAAGAGCCGGATTTTGCCGTCACGAGTGTGAATTACAATTGGAAATAATTGTGGCAGCAGGGAACTACACTCTCTTAAACTATATGCTTTTAGAACTGCAACAAATTATTGTCAATCCAGGGCAACAAATGTTACTGAAAGATATTAGCTGGCAGCAGTTAGAAAACATCTTAGAAGAGTTGGGGGAAAAGCGTGCTGCCCGCATTTCTTATAGTAATGGCTGGCTAGAAATTATGGTTCCTTTGCCGGAACATGAGAAAGATAAAGAAATTATTGGCGATTTAGTCAAAATCCTTTTAGAAGAACTACAAATTGATTTTGAGTCTTTAGGTTCGACTACTTTTAAAAATGAGCGCATGACGCAAGCTGTGGAAGCTGATACCTGCTTTTACATTCAAAATCAGGCGGCTGTCATTGGTAAGTATCGCATCGACCTTACCGTAGATCCACCACCTGATTTAGCGATAGAAATTGATATTAGTTCCCGGACTCGATTTGATAACTATCAAATTTTAGGAGTGCCTGAACTTTGGCGATATCGGCAGCAAGGGTTGCAAATTAACCTGTTACAGCAGGGGAAATATGTTGAATCTAATTTCAGTCCTAACTTTCCTGGTATCCCGATTGTTGAACTGGTTAATGAGTATGTTAAGCAAAGCCTAACTGTGGGCAGAAGTCAAGCAATTCGAGCTTTCAAAAGTTGGGTAAAGCAAAATTTAAAATCTTCCTAATACCATTTTTATATGAAGCTGCATATAATTAGCCTGCGAAGGCAGGCTTTGTTTTTTTAGCCCCAGGCTTCTAGCCTTCTCGCTTTAATGCGCACCCTACAAATTTCTCATGTCGGACTTACAGCAGTTTTTAATGGAATCGACCACATTGTAAGGGCGGGGTATCCCCGCCCCTACGGTTCGATTGTGGTTTACCGGGTAATGGTGCTTTAATAAATGAAGACGCTGCACTGTTGAAATATTTTAGCAGTGTCACAGATCACAGATGTAATGTATTATAAGGTGGAATTCCTTTAAACCTTTGGTATAAATTCTGATTAAGTTTGATATAAAAACTTAATCTATACTTGTTTTGCCAATATAATTAATCTTCTTGAGGGGTTTTTGCCTTACTTATATGAGCCTGCGATTATTTGCCCGAGCGTTGGCAGGGGTTGCGAAAGTGTTTGGAATCGCCTCCATTACAGCATTTGCCACTGCTGGCATCCTTAATCAACCAAGCTATGCTGGAGGCACTCGTTTTTACTGCGATCGGATCAGCGGTGTACCCGTAACATTTGCTCGCACTCAAGACGGGAGGAAAATGCCAGTGCTTTACTGGGCTACTAACAAAAATTCCTTCCCTTCACCTTGGACGCCTGTGCGGCGCTGTGAGGAGGTATCTCGAAGATTCCAGATAAACTTTGATAACGGTACGCTGAAATTCATCAATGCAGGTACGCTCCTAAAACAACCTGTTGTTTGTGGTGCTATTCGCAAAGACGATCCTTGTACGTACACGACTTTGTTATTCACTCTCAACCGTAGTAGCGATCCCAAAAGTATCCTCACAAATCTACTAGATCGCCGTGAGTTGGGAATCAGAAACTTATCGGTCGTGACTTCCACTCCTGTTAACAGGAGTGTTGAAAGTCAGTCAGCAGCCACGGAAAATGGAAAGGTAATCACTTCCACTGATATTGAGATTCTCGTCGGGAATCAGCAAACAGCAGTGGGAACTGTTTCACCCGATGGAAAGTAAAGTATCCGCAGGCACTACGGAGCAGCACCTTCTGATTCAATGTCAAACGATTTAATCATACTTTCTGCTGTATGGATGTACTTGTCGTAATTATCTAGTTTTGCCGTATAAATAATTACGTATGCTTTATCAGCTTTTAAAGTAAAAACTTGCAGACTTTTTAAATTATTTTTACCATCTGTTATGGTAGAAACTAATTGATTCGCTGGTTTGTTTGCCAAAGTCGTTGAAGTTTGCTCTATTTTAGCAGCTGGCTGATTATTTTTAATTTCCTTAATTAATAAATTTGTATATTCTTCTAATGTCAAAGGTTTTACTAAATTTTCAACTCTAATAGTTACATTTTCGGTGAATTTATCTGCATTACTTTGTTTCGGTGAAATAAATGTAACGACTTCTTGAGTAATTGCGTTTTCTATATCTTGTCTTACCCAATTTTCCGGATATTTTATCTTGATGTCATTAGCAGGGTTTTCATATTCACGGTTCAAGAAAATTTCTTTTCGAGTTGTAAATTGCAATAACGTGACAATAACAGTAGCGAGTAGTACTGCTATTCCGACAGAGATGGAAAATTTCCACTGTGGTACTTTGCGTGGGCGTTGTACAGTTGCAGTGGTTGGTAGATATGTCAGATCTGCCTTCTGGGTTTGAGAGATACCATTCGTTTTCTCCACATTCAAATCTTGCAAAGCCTGAACTGCGCTCTTGTAACGCTGGCGAAAGTCATAGCGCACCATTTTATCTAAAACTTGTGCAAAATAAGGGCTAACATGCGATCCAACGCGCCAAATAATTTCCCTATTAGTATCTTTAGGTAATTTAACTGGAGGTATTCCTGTCAAGGCTTGGATACCAATCATTCCCACTGCATAAACATCGCTGCTGAAGTGTGGGTTTCCATCAGCTTGTTCGCTGGGCATATAGCCGCGAGTACCAATGGCAACAGTAAAACTCGTTTGCCCAAAAGAATTAACTTCTTGGGTAGTAATTTGTTTGACCGAACCAAAATCAATCAGCATGATTTTGCCATCTTGTCGTCGTCGGATGTTGGAAGGCTTGATATCCCGGTGAATAATCCCCTGCTGATGAACATCGGCTAAAACGAGCAAAATCTCTTGCAAAAGTTTACTCACTTGAACTTCACTCAGGGGCAAGCCCGGAGGCAGTTCTTGGCTTAAGTCTTGACCTGCGATATATTCTTGCACCAAATAAAATTCTTGATTTTCCTCAAAATGAGCTAGCAATCGCGGGATTTGGTCATGTTTACCTAGCATTTCCAGAATCATTGCTTCTTGGTCGAAAAAACGTTTTGCTTCCGCTAAGGTACGTGGGTCGGTGTTGAGTGGTCTAAGCTGCTTAACAACGCATTTCGGATCGCCCGGTCGTTGCGTGTCTACGGCTACGAAAGTAATACCAAACGCCCCTCGCCCCAGTTCAGCAACAATTTCGTACCGTCCACCTAGCCTAATTCCTTTCATTAAATTTACCCTACATAAATGGAAATGCTAACTCACCGATAGTTAATGTCGATTCTGGCGTCTAATTTAAGTTGGCAGTCAAACCGTTAAAATAGCCTGACAAGCATTTTCTCAGCATTCTTACTGGCAGGCAACATACCCGCCCTATAAGAATTATTTAAATAAAATAACTATTAGCTTATGAAACTCAGCCTGTGTATGATTGTCAAAAATGAAGCCGCAGCACTACCTAAGTGCCTGGGCAGCGTTCAAAATGTTGTAGATGAAATGGTAGTAGTCGATACAGGTTCCAGCGATCGCACTCCACAAATTGCTAAACAATTCGGTGCAACGGTTCATTATTTTCCGTGGTGCAATGACTTCAGTGCAGCCCGGAATGAAGCTTTAAAATACGTTACAGGTGACTGGGTTCTGGTATTGGATGCTGATGAAACTCTTACGCCGAAAATTGTACCACAATTGCAAGATGCGATACACAGGGAAGAATATTTGCTGATTAATCTTGTCCGCTTTGAGGTGGGTGCAGAACAATCTCCCTATTCTCTTGTTTCCCGCTTATTCCGCAATCATCCGGATATTCACTTTTCCCGTCCTTACCATGCCTTAGTAGATGATAGTGTATCGGTGATTTTAAGTAAGGAAACACACTGGCAGGTAGGTTATTTACCAGATGTGGCAATTCTACATGTAGGATACCAAAAAAGTACCATCGCCCAACACAATAAATACGCCAAAGCGCAAGCAGCGATGGAAGAGTTTATCGCTACTCATCCCCACGATCCCTATGCGTGCAGTAAATTGGGAGCATTATATGTGGAAACTGGAAAAATAGCACAAGGTATTGAGTTACTCGCACGAGGAGTAGCTGATTGTGAGGAAAACTATGAGATTTTGTACGAACTCTACTATCATTTGGGCATTGGCTACAGTCGCATCCAAAATCCCAAACAGGCGATCGCTCACTATCAAGCTGCCATCAAGTTGCCTATTTACCCCATGCTTAAACTAGGAGCATACAACAATCTCGGCAACTTACTCAAAGCTTGTGGAGATTTGAAGGCTGCAAAAATTGCTTATGAAACAGCTTTGAAGATTGATCCCAGTTTTGCTGCTGGTCATTATAATCTGGGCATGACCCTCAAAGCAATGAGTTTGTATGTTGATGCAGTTGCATCTTACCAAAAAGCTATCCAGTTAAATCCTAACTATGCAGAAGCGTATCAAAATTTAGGTGTGGTGCTACTGAAACTTGGCAATGTCTTAGATAGTTTGACAGCTTTTCGTCAAGCGATCGCCCTTCACCAACAGCACAACCCCGAAGAAGCGAAGCGACTGCGCGAAGGTTTGCAAGAGATGGGGTTTAAATTGTGATAGTTGATAGTTGATAGTTGATAGTTGATGGTTGATGGTTGATGGTTGATGGTTGATGGTTGATGGTTGATAGTTGATGGTTGATAGTTGATGGTTGATAGTTGATAGTTGATAGTTGTTGGTTGTTAGTTGTTAGCTTGGTAGCTTGGTAGGGTGCACTATAGCCGAGAGTACGGCACCGATAAAAGTCTCTGGAATCAATACGGTTCGGATAAGATAATCTATATAACCATAACTTCTCCCAAAAGTTGACTCCTCGGCAACGATGCCAAGAGGTATCCTATCTGTTTGATAATTTGGTAGCGTCCACGTAGCGCGGGTTTTGGAAAAGCTAGAGGAAATAGATAATCAAGAAGAAATTCAGGAGGAACAATGAACCATCGCTACAGCATGATAATCCAATGGTCGGATGAGGATAATTGTTACTTGGTACACTTACCTGAATTTCCTTGGCAGCAATTCCACGACGAGTGGTAAAACTTATGAAGAAGCTGCAAAACACGGACAGGAAGCTATATTCCTCGATATAAGATCAATTCTTGGGCTGCCTTCGGTGCCTCGTTGTCTGGTGATATAACTTTTACGCCCCTCCCGCCTGAGAAATCTGTTTTGCGGTTAAATTCAATTCCGGAAATGTTGGTGAAATTAGGCGATCGCCACCTCTAAACTGGTTAACTTGATACTCACCTTCCACTAACGAGTAAATAGAAATAGTAGGTAGCTTAGGATTACCAATAAATCGTTTACCGCCTAAAGCTAAGTAATCCACAATCCAGTATTCACCAACTCCGAATGACTCATACTCTTCTAATTTCAAAGCGTAGTCATCCGACCAATTGGTAGAAACAACTTCAACGATTAAACGAATAGAATCACCTCTTGTTATGATGGATTCTTTTTTCCATCGAGGTTCATGGTTAGAAACCTGTAGTTTATCTAGAATAATAACATCTGGTTCATAACCGCCATTATCTCTTGGTTTAATAACACATTCTTTTGGAGTTAAGTAGGGTAGTTGCAAACGCTCAATTTCTATAAAGAGTTTGCCATAAATAAATCCTGCTACCTCTGAATGTGGTCCAGTTGGCTTAGGCATTTCAACAATTATTCCATCATGTAACTCATATTTGTGTTCTGAATTCTCTGGATACCATTCAATGAATTCATCAAATGTGACTAGTTGTGGTAAGGCTTGAATCATAAAAATCCTATTTTTAATAGAACTAAAAAGCTAATTGAGAAATTTCAACCTTCAATAAAGGATGCATACTTATCGCACCAAAGTTTAATTTTGTTAATTATTCTAGCCTGGGTAAGGGAAAAAAGGGGAGACATAAAGAAGCTGAGACATGGAGATGAAGAGCTTGAATTGGGTCATGATTTCCTAATTCTTCCAGGGTTTGTGCTTCTTGGTCAAACAAACGTTTTGCTTCCCGGAAAGTATATGGATCGCTAGCCCGTGGTTTCAACTGCTTCACAATGCATTGAGGATTTCTAACTCGTTGCATATCCACAGCTAGGAAAGTAACACCAAACCCGCCTTGTCCTATGTGTTTGATAATTTGGTAACGTCCACCTAGCATTTGACCATACATTTAAGTCACCAAGATAGCATCATTAAAAAATCTACGGTTTTCCCACATTAGAGGCAAACAAACATCAGTCTGCAACTATCTATACCTGATTCTATCCTTGAGGCGATCCGTTTACCATCCAAGCGAGTAGAAAAGGAACTGTTAATTGAAAAGGGCGTAGGCGTAAGCGTTGCGGTAGCGAGTCTTTGAGCGTCAGCCCACCGCAGGCATCGCTCTCAAACAGAATTGACCACATTGTAAGGGCGAGGAAACCGCGCCCCTACAGTCATATTGTGGTATACTTGTTGGCAGACTCATCCGGACGCAGACCTTTACTATTTCTGTCAATGCGTAAGTCCTAGTTTTTATAGTAGATACGCTTTCTTACCTTCACTTATGTCCGAGTCAAAAACTCAGTCCCACAGATCCGTTGAAGTTACCCAACCAAAGTTCTCAACGACCTCATGGCAAATTAAGCTGCTGTATGATGGTGAGTGTCCATTGTGTGTACGAGAAGTCAACTTCTTGACTAAACGGGATGCAGGAAGAGGTGTGGTAGCGTTTGTGGATATTGCAGACGATAACTATAACCCCGAATCCCATGGCGGTGTAGATTATGAAACGGCGATGGGGCGAATCCATGCTGTACTTCCTGACGGCACTCTGATCAAAAATGTGGAGGTTTTCCGTCGAGTTTACGAAACCCTTGGGATGGGATGGGTTTATGCCGCTACAAAATTGCCCATTATCGGTGCCATAGTTGATATGCTTTATACAATTTGGGCAGACTTGCGCCTCGCCCTGACTGGACGACCGAAATTAGCAACGATTGTTGCCGATCGCCAAAAGCGCATTGAGGAAAAGACTCAAGGGCGCTGCAGACTGACCGAATAATTACTAATTCGTAATTCGTAATTCGTCAATTTTGGGTAAGTAAGTAAGTAGGCGTAAATAAACACAACTATCTGTTAGGGCTGTTAGTAGTTAGTGAGCTTAAGCGCATGAGGATCGTCACCCTTCGGGTGACGATGAAGGGTTGTTAGTTGTTAGTTGGCGAACAGCCTCTTAACATTCGTTAATATAGTGATGTTTTATTATGCCTACCTACTTACAAGTTCCCCGTTGTAAATTTTCCCGCCTACCTACTTACTCATCTCCATCTTACTTTTTCATAAGATACCATAGAGGCATTTCAGTCGTAGGCTAAAGTCATGGCTTCGGTATCAAATAGCAAAGCAACTATTATCCGTACAGAACGCGGACTAACGATAGCAGGGACACGCATCACTTTGTACGACGTGATCGAGTACGTGATAGCTCAGTACCCACATTCGTTTATCTGTGCCCTATTTGATCTCAACGATCAGCAGATTAATGCTGCATTGTCCTATATTGAAGCAAATCGCACTGAAGTCGAAGCAGAATATGAACTTGTTCTCAAAGAATCCGAAGAACTTCGACAGTATTACGAAGAACAAAATCGTGAGCTAATTGCCCGAATTGCTGCAAAGCCACCTAAACCAGGTATGGAGGCTGCTTGGGAAAAACTTCAAGCACAGAAAGCCAAACATCAAGCTCAACTTGAATCTCAAGTATGATTTTCCTGGTAGACCACAATCTTGAAGGACATGCTCTAATTCTATCAGGTAACATTGCTAACCTAGGTTGGCTGGATTTGCTCCCAATGCGCTTTATGACGTTTGAAGAAACTTCCTTATCCATTACTAGCAACGATCGGGTAGTTTGGCGATTTGCACAGGCAAACCAAATGATTCTGCTGACAGCCAATCGCAGCATGAAAGGCAAAGATTCCCTAGAGCAAGTGATGCGTGAAGAAAGTACATCAACTTCTTTGCCTGTTGTCACAATTGGAAATGCTGAGCGAATCCTGATCGATCCTAATTATCGCAATCGTTGCCTTGATCGGCTCATTGAGATTGTGTTTGACATTGATGACTACAGAGGCTCAAGGAGGATTTTCATTCCGTGATCAGAATGCCTTCGGTTTTATTGTCCACGTCCTGGCTGACAATCAGCAAAACTATCATGCCTCTGTGTCGAGGAAGCTGGCGATCGCCATCTCAATGACTGCTTCAACAGGATACTAAATTTCAGTGGCACGGGCAATTAGAGCAGGTTCGGTAGCTCTTAAAATGATAGTTTCCAACAAGCAATAAACAGAAACCCGGTTTCCAATACTACGTAGGTTTTGGATTTGTGGTGGGAAATTAAGGTGTGTAGAGACGCGAAATTTCGCGTCTCTACATAGGTTGACGGTTGATAATTTATCTCAGCCCTTGCAGTATTGACCCGGTTTCTGCCAGAAACCGGGTTTCAAGTCTTAAGTTGTCAACAACTCTGCAGATAAGCGCGAAAAGGCAAGGCGCTCATTCTGCACATCCACAAAAATGGTGTCACCGTCGTTGAATTCGCCGCGCAAAATCGCCTTGGCAATCTGAGTTTCTAACTCCCGCTGAATCGCTCGCTTTAATGGACGCGCTCCAAACATCGGATCGTAACCGACTTCGGATAAAAAGTCAAGGGCAGTATTGGAAAGCTTGAGAGACATCTTGCGATCGCTTAATCTTTGCCGCAGTCTATCGACTTGCAACTGCACAATCTGCCGCAATTCCCCTTTCTGCAAAGCGTGGAAGATGATGGTTTCGTCAACGCGGTTGAGGAACTCCGGACGGAAGCTACTGCGCATCGCCTCCATCACCCGATGGTGCATCTCGTCATAGCGCGAGTCATCCCCCGCTATATCCAGAATGTACTGCGAACCGATGTTGCTAGTCATAATAATAATAGTGTTCTTGAAGTCCACCGTATGACCTTGGGCATCAGTCACACGTCCATCATCAAGGATTTGCAGAAAGATGTTAAATACATCCGGATGCGCTTTTTCGATTTCGTCAAACAAAATCACAGAGTAGGGACGACGACGAATCGCTTCGGTGAGTTGTCCACCTTCCTCATAACCCACGTATCCCGGAGGCGCACCAATCAGCCGGGAAACAGCGTGTTTCTCCATGTACTCGGACATATCAATCCGCACCAGCGCATCTTCGGTATCAAACATATACGCCGCCAAAGCTTTCGCCAGTTCGGTTTTACCTACACCCGTAGGACCGAGGAAAATAAAGCTAGCAGTCGGACGATTGGGATCGGCAAGTCCAGCACGAGAACGTTGAATCGCATCAGCAACGGCTGTCACCGCTTCATCTTGTCCAACTACCCGGTGGTGCAGTTCATCTTCTAAATGTAGCAGTTTTTCTTTCTCTGATTCCACCAACTTGCTGATGGGTATCCCTGTCCACTTAGAAATAACTTCCGCAATGTCAGCTTCTGTGACTTCCTCTCGCAATAGTGATTTTCCACTACGTTGTGCTTGGGCTAGTTCTGTTTCGGCTGCTTCCAATCGACGATGCAAATCGGTTAATTTGCCGTATTTCAACTCAGCGGCGCGGTTGAGATCGTAGTCGCGTTCTGCTTGCTGAATCTCTAGGTTAACTCGGTCTATCTCTTCTTTGACAGACTGAATTTTGGAGATCACATCTTTTTCAGATTGCCATTGGGAATTTAGTGCCCTTTGATCTTCTTTGAGATCTGCAAGTTCTTTTTCCAGTCTTTCTAGACGTTCACGAGAAGCTGCATTACTTTCTTTTTGCAGTGACAGCCTCTCCATTTCCAACTGTAGAATCTTACGGTCAATTTCGTCA
The DNA here is from genome assembly GCA_965249805.1 of Stigonema sp. Taxonomy (GTDB): domain Bacteria; phylum Cyanobacteriota; class Cyanobacteriia; order Cyanobacteriales; family Nostocaceae; genus Stigonema. Next base: position 2,142,922 of record CBDFMX010000001.1, on the reverse strand, counting down.
AGTTCTTCAGGTTTGGAGGTAATCTCCATTTTCAATTTTGCTGCTGCTTCGTCTACCAAGTCAATGGCTTTGTCTGGTAAGAAGCGATCGCTAATATAGCGACTTGACAATGTTGCTGCTGCAACTAAAGAAGTATCGGAAATCTTCACCCCGTGATGTACCTCGTACCGCTCTTTTAACCCGCGCAAAATAGAAATAGTATCGGATACACTGGGTTGATCTACATATACCTGTTGGAAGCGTCTTTCCAAAGCAGCATCTTTTTCGATATGCTTACGGTACTCGTCGAGAGTTGTCGCACCGATACAGCGCAACTCGCCCCGCGCTAACATTGGTTTTAGCAGGTTGCTAGCATCCATCGCGCCTTGGGTAGCACCGGCACCGACAACGGTGTGAATCTCATCAATGAAGAGAATAATATTACCGCCGGATTCGGTGACTTCTTTTAAGACTGCTTTGAGACGTTCTTCAAATTCACCCCGGAATTTTGCCCCTGCAATCAAAGCACCCATATCTAAAGCTATCAGCTTGCGGTCTTTAAGAGATTGGGGTACGTCACCAGCAATAATGCGTTGTGCTAGTCCTTCGACAATGGCAGTTTTACCAACACCCGGTTCACCAATGAGTACGGGGTTGTTCTTAGTGCGGCGTGATAGAATTTGGATGGTACGGCGAATTTCATCATCACGCCCAATCACTGGGTCAAGTTTACCTTGACGGGCAGCTTCTGTGAGGTCGCGCCCATATTTTTCCAGTGCTTCGTATTTGCCTTCTGGATTTTGGTCGGTCACTTTCTGGCTCCCACGAATTTGTTTAATAATATTCTTTAGTTTTGCTTCGTTTAATCCAAATTCAAGGAATAAACTTTTGCCAAAGCGGTCATCTTTGGCGTAGGAAAGCAATAGGTGTTCAATTGAGATGTATTCGTCTTGAAATTCCTTGCGATATGCATCAGCTCGATCTAGTAGTGTATCTAAGCTGCGTCCTAAGTAGACGGAACTGCTGCTACCAGATATTTTTGGCTGACTTTGGATGAATTGTTCGGTGCGATCGCGTAGTTTTTGCCCATTTGCACCTGCTTTGGTTAAAATACTGCTGGCTAGTCCTTCAAGTTCCAGCAGTGCTTTCATCAGGTGTTCGCTTTCGATCTGCTGCTGTTGGTATTGTTTGACAATATCTGGGGTGTGGGCGATCGCTTCCCAGGCTTTTTCTGTAAATTGGTTAGGATTTGTTGGTTGCATCGGCTTTTTAGGGAATGAACCACTGCAAGTGAACAGGGCGCATAGAGTGAACAAGATAATGATTTGTTCTTATAAGGTCATTGTAAAAAGAGGCGGACAAGTCACTGGATCGGTGTTCACGTCTTTTCTCTGTGGTATTACCGTCCGTTTTTGGCGCTATTGGTGAATGAACCGCAAAGGCGCAGAGATCGCAGAGTTAAGGATGAGGATTGATTCTTATCTAGTAATTGTAAAAAGGAAGAGGCAATTATAGCGCTTTTCGTTTCAATGAGGTACAGCCTTTCTTTTGTGGGGTAAGCTTTCTAGCCCGCACGAGACATGGGCGGGCTAGAGAGCTTACCCCACAAGATATGTACTTTACCAATACGGGAACCGCTATAACTGGATCGGTCTTCACGTCTGGCTAGAGTAGGATTAACGTCCATGAAAAAACCTTACAGTTTTCACTAACTTGAGATTCCATCATCGCCACACCTGAACTTGCATCAAATCGAAATGATAGTCACGCCCCTTCGGGTTCGTCAAAAGTCTAGTTAAAGGGGCACTGCAACAACTATTTAATTGTTAAACTGAGAGCAAAGCGTTACCATAAAATAAATTGCAAATCATAAAAATATGTTTTATTTTTGAAAAATTTGAGTTTTCTTTAATAAAAGGTAATCGCTTCCTAGCCGTCAAATTATTAATAACGTAAGTTGCGCTCTTTTTAGAGTAAGGGCTGATAATAGCTAATGGTAACAATTAGCCCAACGGGAGCGCCATAAAGCTTGGTGCAGAAGCGATGAGGGAAAGCCGTCATTCGCGCTGCAACACCTGTTAAGAGGGCGCGGGAAACAAGCTGCACTTTCGGTGGACTCACAATTAGCAATTAGCAATTAGCAATTAGCAATTAGCAATTAGCAATTAGCATTCTAAACTTCTATTGCAAAAAGTAGTGCTACTCTGGGAAAAGTGTCAATTGTGACAAATGCCAATAGCCATTAACGTCTTAATGAGGTCATGGATTTAAAAATCTTCTCCACTCGCAGCGAGCAAAATGCTCAAGTGATCAAGAAAATCCGACTTCCAGGATGGCGCAGAATTTTCTTTGGTGTACGCACGCGCATTCTGGTTTTGTACGTCGTGCTGATGGCTTGCTCCACACTGGTATCTATTCTGACAATTCGTGAGGTACTCCTTGTCCGACTACAACAGCAGGTAGAAAAGTCTCTCATCCACGAGGTAGAGGAGTTTAGACGATTGACAAAGGGGAGGAACCTCACCACGGCTCAACCCTTCGGAGATAATGTCGCTGCTATCTTTGATGTCTTTTTGTCCCACAACATTCCCCACGACGACATGTTTTTCATGACGGTGTTGAATGGCAAATTGTACAAATCCACTCCTAAAGCTCTGCCGATTACTCAAAAGCCGAATGCGACCCAATTTAAACACTGGGAAAAACTCACCCACACCGTGCGAAGCCAGAAATTAACCTCAACTGATACTATCTACTATCTAGCTGAGCCGATATCCCTCGGGAAAACTCACGGTGTCTTTGTAGTCGCTTACTCCAATAAAAGCGCTCATGACCAGGTGAACCACGCGGTTGTCGTCATGAGCAAGGTGACAATAGTTGTTCTAGCGGTGGCATCAGTGCTGGCTTGGGTGGTGGCTGGACGGTTATTGGATCCCCTGCGCTTACTCACCGAAACAGCCCACTCAATTACCGAGTCTGATTTATCTGGACGCATCCCCGTGCAGGGAGTAGACCAAATTGCCGATCTCACCATCACGTTCAACGATATGTTAGACCGTCTCCAAACTGCTTTCGCCAGTCAACGAAACTTTATCAACGATGCAAGTCATGAACTGCGAACGCCGATTACAATTATCCGAGGTCATTTAGAACTGCTGGGTGACGATCCCCAAGAGCGACTTGAAACAGTGGAATTAGTGACTGATGAGCTTGATCGGATCAGTCGCTTTGTCGATGACTTACTATTATTAGCTAAGGCAGAGCAACCCAATTTTTTAGACCTACAGATCGTGGATATTAACTCGCTGACCGAGGAACTGTATACCAAAGCTACAGCCCTGGCTGAGCGAGACTGGCGTTTAGAGAACTTAGGTGTGGGGCTAATTGTCGCCGATCGCCACCGGCTAACTCAGGCAATGATGAACTTGGCTCAGAATGCTACCCAACACACGAGTGATGGGGATGTGATTACGCTTGGTTCAGATATAACTAAGGGGAACGCCCATTTCTGGGTGCGTGACACAGGGGTTGGCATTGCCCTTGCCGACCAAAAGCGGATCTTCGAGCGCTTTGCCCGTGGCTCCCATAGTCGCCGTCGTTCTGAGGGGGCTGGTTTGGGATTGTCTATCTGCAGCGCGATCGCGAATGCTCACTGCGGTCGGGTAGAACTCAAAAGTAGATTAGGAGAGGGTTCTACATTCACTATTGTCATTCCACTCGATCCACCTTAGGAGGTTTTGTTTGACTAAGCGGATTCTGATTGCCGAAGACGAGCCGCGCATAGCCGCTTTCTTGGAAAAAGGGCTACGGACGTCAGGGTTCACTACTGCAGTTGCCAAAGACGGTCATGAGGCGTTGAGCTATGCTCAAAGCGGGGATTTCGACCTGCTCATCCTTGACATCGGTCTTCCTGGCAAAGATGGTTGGATGGTGTTGGAAGAATTACGCGGTCAGGGTGAACATCTGCCGATCGTGATCCTCAGCGCTCGTGACGAGGTGAGTGATAAAGTCGCCGGACTAGAGGGTGGGGCTGACGACTACGTGACAAAGCCCTTTCGGTTTGAAGAACTGCTAGCGCGGGTGCGGGCGCGGTTGCGCGACAATCGCTTGCCCAAACGACAGGAAGAAATGTTTCTCAGAGCGGGCAAAATAGTTATTGACTTGCTGACACGTCAGGTTTGGGTCGGGGATCGCCCAGTCAACTTATCAGCACGAGAATATACCCTAGCTGAAACCTTTGTGCGTCATCCAGGGCAAGTGATGAGCCGAGAGCAGCTGCTGAGTCATGTTTGGGGCTACAACTACGATCCCGGCTCTAATGTCGTTGATGTCTGCGTGGGTTACTTGCGAAAGAAGCTAGGTCAGGACTCGATCGAAACAGTCAGAGGCATGGGCTATCGGCTGCGAACATGAAATTTTTCTCATCAATTGTTCATAGAGAATCCATAAATATTCATCAATATTAATATAAGCCCTAGTAATCAGGGTCATATCGGTGGCTGTTAGTCAGTTTAGCAGCCAAATACCGATTCAGCTAGACGTGAATGGAAAATAAGATGACAATTTTATATATTAAACCTAAACAGTCCATCGTCAATGACATAGTGGCATCCGTAGTTGTATTTCTCGTCGCTCTGCCGTTGTGTATGGGAATTGCCCTCGCTTCAGGGGTGCCTCCAGAAATGGGAATCATCACAGGAATAGTTGGCGGAATTATTGTCGGTCCTATTGCTGGTTCCCCATTGCAAGTCAGTGGATCGGCGGCTGGGCTGGCTGTGATTATCTGGGAACTGGTTCATGAGTATGGCATTGAAATGCTAGGACCAATTCTGATGCTCGCGGGTTTGTTCCAGTTACTAGCAGGTGTGTTCAAGGTGGGACAGGTTTTCCGAGCCATATCTCCGTCGGTGATTTATGGGATGCTGGCAGGCATTGGTGTGCTGATTTTTGCTTCTCAATTCCACGTGATGTTTGATAGCAAGCCAAGTGCTCACGGAATCAATAACTTAATTTCTATTCCCAGCGAGTTCTACAAGGTAATCTTTTCACCCCAAGGCAGCAGCAACCATCTCATTGCAGGGATTGTGGCGCTGATTACCATTGTCACCCTGATCCTTTGGGAAAAGTTCAAGCCAAAAAGATTAAGATTGCTACCTGGTTCCCTGATTGCTGTAGTGATGGCAACGGCGATCGCCACGATGATGAAGTTGCCTGTTCAATACGTCCATGTACCCGATAATCTTGTCAGCACGATTCACATCCCAAAGCTAGAGAACTTGATCGGTTTGCTGAAGCCATCTGTGTTTTTGGAAGCGATGGCGATCGCCTTTATCGCCAGTGCGGAAAGCCTGCTCTCGGCGGTTGCGGTTGACAGACTTCAGCACGAATCAAAGACTGATTTTGACCGCGAACTGGCAGCGCAAGGCTTTGGCAACATGATTTGCGGCGTTTTAGGGGCATTGCCGATGACGGGTGTGATTGCTCGCAGTTCTGTGAACGTGGAAGCAGGGGCAAAAACCAGACTCTCTACGATTCTTCACGGAGTGTGGCTGTTGGCTATTGTTGCCGCTGCGCCTTCGCTACTGAATCTGATTCCCACCTCCTGTCTCGCGGCGATTCTGGTGGTTACAGGCTATAAGCTGGTGAAAGTTGAGAATATCCGGAAGCTGCAACAATACGGGCGCATCCCTGTGTTCATCTACTTTGCCACCTTGGGCGGAATCATCACTGATGACTTACTCTTTGGTGTGCTACTCGGTATTGCGCTGTCAACGATCAAGCTCATCTACAAAGTTTCCCGCCTTTATATCCAAGTCATTCCTGATGAAAACAACCAGCGGATTGACGTGTATCTTGAGGGGATGGCTACATTTGTCCGGCTGCCTTATCTTGCCAAAGTCCTTGAGCAGATTTCTCCTGGGAAGGAAATTCATATCCACTTGGAGATGCTAGGCTACATCGATCACTCCTGCCTTGACTTTTTGTCGATGTGGGAAAAGCAACAGGAAAAGAAGGGAAGCACTGTTGTCTTGCAGTGGAATAAGTTGATAGATCGCTACCGCAAACCGCTGATCACCGGACGCTCAGAGGTAGGAGCATAAAGGTTTTCACGACCAATTTTAAAGGGGAATTTTCTATGAGTACCATAGATGGAATAATATTAACATTACTTAATACTATCGTTTGTCTTACTTTGCCCAAACTTCTGTCTGTAATTATAGCTGCTAAAAACAAACGTACAGCACTGCCAACTGCCATAACATCACAATTCGTAACTTTTCAAATTCCCCCCTTTCAGCAACCAGTTAAGAAACAGCAGGAATGGGTGGGCGCAAAAAACCCTTGCGAGCCTGTATAATAACCTGAGCAATATAACTTCAATGTTAAAAGTAAACAATAAGCCAAACTGCCAACAGTAGTACGATACATCCTCACTGTCTCGCCGTACAAGCGAGACTGATTACGTAGTTTTGAATCGTTGTTTTAAAGTCAGGATCGCCCTCTGCTGGTTTCGCCGAAAGCGCCAGCTTGACCGGATGGTTATAGCGTCCCCGCCGAAACAGGTTACCGATATCTCGACGAAACAGTTCGGCAGGCGGTACTTGTCCCGTCACAGTCGTCGGGTCTCCATTTGTCAAAGTTGTAATTTCGAGGTCAGAAAAATCCTCAAAATTAACGTAATCTTTCCAAATGCTAGTTGCCGCCAGAGTATCCCAGAAGAATAATGTGTCGTACACATAAACTCCTGGAGAGGGTTGATTAGAAAGCTGAAGGTTCTTCATGAACTGAGCCTGTGGTGTGGCGCATTGGGGATTGCTTTGCAGGCGGTCAGCAAACCCAGTCAGCCTAGCCTCATCAGTTGCATTTAATGGCACAATGTATGCCGGGATGCCGGAATTTAAGATTTTATTAACAGCAACGGCATCAATCCAGAAGTTTGCCTCTGCATTATTGAGCGAGTTAAAGGCTTTCTTGTGCTGTCCGGTTTGAATGTCTTCAAACTCTGTACCGGGAAACGGCAGGTGATGCGAGCCAAAGACATGCGAGCCATCCTGAAAATAGATGTTCCCCAAAGTCCAGGTTGGGTAAGGTTCGTTCAGACGATAATTTCCATTTGCATCAAAATTATCGGCTTTGTTGGTATCCCACACACCACCGATAAACCGGGTTGAAATGACATTCTTCAAGTCAGAAAGCTGGAGTTTTTCCGGGCAACCGTGCTTATGAGGATTCTCCTCAATTTTTTTGTAGGCTCTTGCCAGGTTCGTTGCTGGTCCAACGCTGAGAACTGTGAGATGCTCGTCTTTTACGTAAGCTGCACACATCGAGTCGGCGAGGAAATCAGAAGCCTTTTTCTTGCGGTCGATCAGGCTTAGCTCTGGCAGTTTATACGTGTTTAGAGTATTTTGAGCCGTGGGCAGGACGTATTTGAACGTTTCATCCCGAAATGGCCGATTAAACTCGTTCCAACAGACAACATCATTTTGAGAAAACTTAAACTCTTGGTGAAATAAACAAGGCTCAAACGCCTTTTTTCCACCGTATGGAAGCTGAAAGCGAAAACTTGTAAACGTCGCGCTTGGCAGCGGTTTTCCATAGTCATCAGCTTCACTGGGAACAGAAATTACGGCAATGCTCTCGTCACAGCCAGAATAAATTTTTGCTTTATTATACTGAGCGATCGACAAAATCTTTTGCGTTAAACCATTAACGTCTCCCTCTTCAGGGCTAAAATTCCCTAGCAGATCTCGCTTCAAATCTGGATAGCCGTTAGAATTGTTGCAGTAAGCTTCTCCAGTGGCTGATGTTGTCACTGCAACTAGCTTGACTGGCGGTTCAGGTTGACTGGAGGCAAGGGCAAGGACCAAGATTGCATAGGAAGCTTCAAACGCACCATCGTGATCGAGAATGACGCGAACGGGTTTGGGTTTAGCGGCAAGTGAGGCTGTTGGCAAGCAAAACGCGGCGATAGCTGCTACAACGAACATATTAGAAACAGTGTTTCTGATATTAAAAATACCCATGATTGCTTTCCTTCTTAATGTTTAATATACGGCTAGTTCGCTCACCATAAAGTAAGCGATCGCGACTAGCAAGTGCTGAAAAATTTCTTAGCTTTAACTCGAAAAAGGCGTTTTCACAAGCGAAACACAATAGACATCTGGTGAAAATTAATTATGCGTTACCTGAAACCCTTGGTAGAGAAGCGATTAATCGCGTCTCTACGTGTTTTCCACCAGATGTCTAATGCGATCGCTATCCTCATTAATATATCAGAGAGAATACATAATTAATGTATAAACTTTTATTAAGCTCCTTCTAGTAGACGTTAAAAATATATTAATTTTCTCTGAATCAGATCCCAAAATTCTCTTGGGTAAGCCGACTGTGAAAGGAACTCGTTTATCGGAATATGTTTGTTTGTAAATGAAGCCAGATTTTGGAAAAATGCCTAGAGCCGAACAGAGAGCTTATGTGCTGGCACATTGATTAAAGCCGCTAATTAGAGTTTACAGGACATTGAGGTGCTGCCTGCCAGGAAGTTTGAGGTGTAGCTTGCGCCATATCTGCTACTAAATATACCGATCCATCTGCACTAATCATGATTCCTTGAGCCTCGACAATTTGTTGTGGATTGCTTTTGGGTTGATAATTGCTGGTTGTTGCTTTTGTGTTGCTTAGATCGGCTGATAAATCTCGCACGTCTGTCCAAACTGTCTGCCCTCTAATAGTCTGAGTGGGATTTGCTGGTAATCCTCCTCGTCCGCTGACTACAAAACGATTCTGTTTAGTTGCGGCACAACCACTGGCTATCTGCCGAGAGCGATCGGTGAAATTTTCTGGCAGTTGCACTAATGCTTGAGATGGATCAACATCTGGTGTATGAAGTTCTACAGTACCGTTAAACGCCGGACCCAAGTCAGAAGAAGCGGTAATGTCACTTTCTGAGGTAAAGATACCTTTGGCATTCACAACCACCTTTCCACCAAAGCCTTTTTGTGCATTAGCGGTCAACTGGCTATTTTCTGCGGCAACTAAAGTATCTGTCGTGATGGTAATATTACCGCCATTAGCACTGTTGCCGGCATTAGTACTAATTCTACTCCCCTGACGCATCAGAAAGTTTTGCGATTGAATGGTAATGTTGCCTTTGTCTCCAGCGTTGGTGTCAGCAGTAATCGTGCCTTGATTCTGAATCAGGACAACAGGCGCGTTAATTTGAATATTACCTGCTGCGCCTTTTCCAGGGGGGACTGTGCCTTGGCTTTGAAAGTTGCTCACACTAATGGTTGCGCCATCGCGGATAGTTAACTGATTAGTGGTAAGCATGATGTCTCCGCCATTGCCATCCTTTTGGATAGCATTAGCAAACAAGCCACTACGACCTCCTTGATTGAACCCTACCAGTTCTGCTAAGTCAGCCTTAACTTCCAAATTCCCAGCATTTCCTGAGCCAGAGGTACTTGCAGCTAGTTGAGCACCATCGGCAACGCGCAAACTTCCCGTTTGAATCTTCAAATTCCCTCCGTTACCAGCGCCAGCACCAAGAAAAGTGGCTACTGGTTCTGGAATTCCTGGGATTCTAATGACTGTAGATGCCAAGAGACTCGGACCCATTTGTGTGCCACCCCTCACTTCTATATCCTGAGCCTTAATGTTCACGTCTCCCGCAGATCCATTGCCAAAGGTAGTCGTAAATATCTGAGCGCCCTCAGTAACTTGCAAACTCTTAGTCTCAATAGTTAAATTGCCTCCATTTCCTGTTGCTCCCAAGGCAACAGGGGCAAATAAGCCACTAGGACCGAAAGGGGAGATACCGCTCACTTGAATATCCGTGGCATTTACCCTTAATTCTCCAGCATTTCCGACTCCAAAAGTTCCACTGGATATTTGACCGCCATCCGTCACCTGCAAGTTTTTGGTTTGAATGACGACATTGCTTCCATTCCCGGTTGCACCTGGTGCAACATCAGCCAATAAGCCACTGAAAACCTGATTATTTGGATTAAGAACAAAGCCTTTGACTGTGAGCAACTCAGATGCCGAGACATCTAATTTGCCGCCAGCGCCACTTCCCAGAGTGTCAGTGACAATGACTGAACCATTGAGGAGGGTTACGTTCCCACCTCGCACCTGAACACTGCCGCCGCTGTTCCCACTAGTATCTACGGAAGCAGCATTCACCAGTTGAATATGACCGTAGTTGATTCCTTGTCCTGGTTCTAGTTGTAGTTGTCCATTGCGATTGACTAATGAAACAAAACCATTATTGACCGACCATAATTCCACTCTTCCCTGTGGTAGAGTCACATTTCCTCCATCCAGCACGACATGACCTCCGATCAGGGCTAAGGTTTGACCGTTTGGAGTTTCGTAGTGAAGTCCATTGGGACGGTTTGTGCGATCGAGGGAAGAATCATCATTGAGGATCAAATTATTTCCCAAACCGTTAACGCGAATGGTGCTGTTTGGATTTGATCCATATTGCAAGCCCAAAGGAACGCTCACAGTCAGAAGAGGTTCACCAGCGGGCTTTATAGCACTAAATTCTGTGCCATCGGCAAATTTTAAGCTATCTGCCGTACTACCGATAAATGACCCTCCAATATCTAATTTGGCATTTGCGCCAAAGATTATGCCACTAGGATTAATGATAAACAAATTGGCATTACCTATATCTTTAGTGCCATTAATTAGTGTTTGAATAGTGCCATTAATTTGGGAAGCAGACCCCCCCGTTACCCGCGTAATAATATTTTGAATGCCTTGCCCATGGACAAAACGAGCAGTATCACCGAATTCAATAGAAAAATCTTTCAAGCTGTGGAAAAGGTTGGCATTGTTATTAGGTCTAACGCCTCCAGTAATTTCATACACTCCTCCACCGACATTATTGACATTAGTGGGCAGGGTGCCATCGGGGTGAATACGGGTTTGAGCCAATACTTTCAATGGTGTTTCTAATAGCAGAAAAATCGTCACAAACAAAAGTAGAAATTTATTGATATTAATATATTCCATCTGCTCCTTCCTAAGTAATTTTAAAACAATAAAGATAACACATTATTTTTGAATATTCAGTAAATTCCGCTAACGATTATAGCTGCCTCGGTGGATCGCAACCCCTCTGCTATCGGATTCCTATGCGATTGTAGTAGCGCTCTTTGCGCAAAGAGCGCTACTACAAACGACATCTACCTCGCCTTTTGGCGACGGCGCTGAAGGAGAGAAGCGATGCCAATCAAAGCCATCCCGGTCAGCCCAGTCATAGAAGAAGGTTCACTTACAGATATTGCTTCCGAGGAGGTTTGTTCATCTTCATCGAGTGTTTCAGCCGCAACATTTTGCCAAAAGCTATTTGCCGATACATTTGCAGTTTGCCAATAGCCATTCCAACCCCACCAATAGCCGTTTGCTCCCCACGAATTGCTATTCCCCGTCCATTGGTAGACTCCACTGCTGGCAAGCATTTTGTTTAACGCTTCGCCGCGATCGTCCAAGTTGTTTTTGTTTGTATCTATCCAGTTCGGTGTCAGAAGTGACGCTCCATTACTGCGATTGGCATTCATCCAATTAACAGTGACTCCCATCTTCTGTGCTAGCCGAGTTTCGGCACTATTGTATACATTTGTTAAGTTTGTATCTCCCTGCTGCAAATTCCAGCCAAGGACATTCATCGCAGTTTGATCCAGAGTCGAAATTTGCCTTCTTTGACCGAAACCGAGAGTCGGGTCCATGATGCCTAACATATTGCTCTGTCGCTCCCAGTGACTCCCTTGATATCCGTCACCGCCAAGATCCTGACGTACTCCTGACGAAAAATCAGCTAACTTAGTCGTACCCCCGTCAATCGAGAAAAAGGGATCTCCACCAATGGACATATCATTTTTACTTTTATCGGCAAACAGATTAAGAACGCTGCTACCAGAATTGCTCTTACTGGAGAAGCGGAACAGATCTAGCAGGTAGGTATAATTCATAGTAAAACCGCTGATCAATGTCTGTGACGTCAGGAGCTTCGACCAGTTAGGAGCGTCAGTTCCACTGAGAAAGCCAAGATTATGACCAAGTTCGTGTAAAGCCATACTGAAGTAGTCTAAAGTCCCAGAGGGAACGGAATCGCCTGGAGAATAATAATGCCACGATAGAGGTTTTGTGAGGTTACTAAGGTTACTCACAAGAATGTATCCGTCCAGACCTGGGTCATTGCCGTTGATTACTCCCAATGCTTTGGCATTGGCACGGGTCAAATTTATTGTGTTAACACCGGCGATAGTAGTGGCTTGAGTACTTAGTGCGTTGCTATAGGTGTCAGCTAAAGAATTCAAGCTGAGTTGAGAATACTCATTATTCAGCGCAATCTGCTGATTAACTGATGCTTTACCAGGCAAAGAGTGTGCCATCCGAAAGTCTGTGCCAACTTGTGCCCAGCTTGCTTGAACAACCCCCGGGATCGAGCCTCCAATCACATTTGTCGGTAACGCATTTGTCGGCTCGATAAAGAAGTTGAGGGTGACATCATTGGCAAGATAATTTGACCAATACTGCCCTGCCATCTCATAGCCAATCATCTGGTCTAGGGTAGTTCCAGGAGCATATGTGAAATTGAAACTTGCTGCCTCTGCTGGGAGGATGCTCCCAATTACGGCGGTACAGGCAAGTGCTGCCGACCAATAAAACTTACCCAGACTAGTCGCTAGACGAGAATGAGTTGGCTGACTATTGATGTGAGATTTTTGGTTATTCATAGTTATCTTTTTTGACTAATTGAGAACTAAAAAATAGTTGTTATTGTTTAAACTATAAATAGAAAAACATTTAACTCTGTAAACATGATGTAAATTTTTCAAAGTAGGTAATACTGATTTTTTGGATATTTAAAAAGGGTTAATTGGTTAAAAAAAACAAAAACCAATTGGATTGAAAGTATTAGCACTTAGAATTTCGCACGAATTTTAAAAAAATTATAGAGTCCGTATATTCCAATACGGTTCAGTTAAGGCGTTGATCCACCCAACCCCCCCTTTTTTAGGGGGGCTAGTTCTGATCTTCAGCCCGTTAACGCTACTAACTGAACAGTATTGCCGTATATTCAGGTCTATCTCAATCTATAGAAAGCACAAATACAATGGAGGAAAAACTATTTTACCCACAGTAGAAAAAATGTATCAAATTATTCAGATTTTCTTGAGTATGTCTCAGGATATTTACTTAGTGTGCGGCGATGAACAAACAGGAGAAATATTTATTTTGCCTGGACAAACAATAGAAATGATTATCAACCGTGAGGAAATATGGGAGTAATCACCAATGACTAAAAAGCAAAAATTTCCTTACTTAGTTGGTTCTAAATGGACAGCACAGCAAAAAGTAGATGGCTGGCGTCACTTCCAAGTTGTCAATCGCAAAAATCAGGGTAAGTGGGTGTATGCCGAAATGGTTGCTGCTTGTGACCCCAATGTCCGGTTCTGGCTTAACGCTAAGTTATTGCAAGACAACTCCCAGTGGCAAGCTGGCTGGCAATCATTACAAGAAATGGAAAACCTGCAAGAAGGTCTGGCATGATGCCAATGATCTCAAAGCTTTAAAAAAGTTTAGCTATAGGATTCCTATTTGATTTTTGAAATATATGTAGGGTGGGCATTGCCCACCATATCCGGGTTTTGGTGGGCAATGCCCACCCTACACTACGTATATATTTTTCACAAATGATTTAGGATTCCTATAGTATTTCTAAATTTAATAATTGTTTACATTCCCGGGGTAATCACTAAAAATTTCCATCCCTGATAGCGATTTATACTATAATCTTCACCAATATACATAGAATACCACATTCAGTTATAGTTCGTGTATTCGCCATTCGTAAGAAAACCGCTATAACCTTAGCCGTTCCCCATGTAGGGTGAGACGCCACAACATCTCTCGTTCCGACTTTGCTTTGGGAACGCACTCTTAGTGGGCTGGTGCCTCCTGCGCTTGATTAGAAGTCCCAGCCCCTGAGCCAGTACTCGTCTGGCTTTGGGACTATAAGTCCGTGGAGGCGGTGAGTCCAGCCCTGAAGCAATACCGTTCAGTTAAGGCTCGGATCGGAACTAGCACTCTTGTAGTCGTCAGATACTAACAAATACCCCAAGACCCAGCAAACCAGCTTTTTGAGCATAGTTTTTTTGATGAAAACCACATAAAAATCAGGAATTTTATATTTTTGTGTTTTGTAACTTATTTTAATATTTTATTTGTATAAAAGTTTAAATTTTAGGTTTTTAAAGCCTAAAAACTAATTAATATAGACATTGAGCGAAATTTACTGCATTAATGCACAATACGCCTTATATAACCCTAGTCCAGTAGAAAAGCCCCTTTATTTTCCGTGCGATTTAGACAATAATGACACTCGAAGACCTCACACATCCCGCCTCGTGCGGCTAGGTGAAGGCAAGTGTTTCAGCAACGAGTTTGACAAGAAACTATCAGAGGCAAACAACAGTGAAACTAGCAGTTTATGGAAAAGGTGGGATCGGGAAATCCACAACCAGCTGTAACATCTCCGTCGCCCTGGCTAAGCGTGGCAAAAAAGTGCTGCAAATTGGCTGCGATCCCAAACACGACAGCACCTTCACTCTCACAGGGTTCTTGATTCCGACAATTATTGATACCCTTCAAGAAAAGGACTACCACTACGAAGATGTGTGGCCGGAAGATGTCATCTACAAAGGCTACGGCGGAGTAGATTGTGTTGAGGCTGGTGGTCCACCAGCAGGTGCTGGATGCGGCGGTTACGTTGTGGGCGAAACCGTGAAATTACTGAAAGAACTCAACGCCTTTGATGAGTACGATATCATATTGTTTGACGTACTCGGTGACGTTGTTTGCGGCGGTTTTGCAGCCCCACTCAATTATGCTGACTACTGCTTAATTGTGACTGACAATGGCTTTGACGCCTTGTTTGCAGCCAATCGGATTGCCGCTTCGGTACGGGAGAAAGCCCGGACTCACCCACTACGTTTGGCGGGGCTAATTGGCAATCGCACCTCCAAGCGCGACTTGATTGAAAAATATATCGAAGCAGTGCCAATGCCAGTTCTGGAAGTTTTGCCGTTGATTGAAGATATCAGGGTATCTCGTGTGAAGGGTAAGACTTTGTTTGAAATGGCAGAGATAGACCCGAGTCTGAACTACGTTTGCGATTATTACCTCAGCATTGCCGACCAAATTCTGGCGCGTCCTGAAGGTGTGGTACCAAACGACTCCCCAGACCGCGAATTATTCTCTTTATTGTCTGATTTCTATTTAAATCCGGGTAAACCACAGGTGCCAAATTCAGAAGAGGAATTAGACTTGATGATTGTATAAGTATCAATCTTTATACTTCAGGATGGGGTAAAAAATGGCTTTCTTTCACAGCTTTACAGATTCTTTAAGGCAAAAGTGGTTAGAGTTTTTCCAGGTAAATCGAGACTGGATCAAAGTGCACATGGAGGTAGAGTCAGCTTACACCCCCGATGGTGGCAAGCGACCACCTTCTTACCTCATCCTGGGAGTTCTTAACGCGCTGGAACCCAAGCTAGCGCAATTAATGCTGCCCTTTGCCAAACTAAATCCTGACGCTGATACCTTAATTGAGGTGCTGGATTTACATTTTGATCCAGACATCGCGATCGGTCACCGCGTACCGACTAAAGTAGATAGTTCGGAATACGGGGAAGAGTCAGAAGTCATGGATGAACAACCCCAAGATGAAACATTGACTATTCCCCAAAGAAATGGCTATGGTTCGGGGGAGACGCGGCACGACATGTTGTCTGACAATATTGATCGATTAGAAATGCTAGATGACCATGAACAGACTCTCATGGTCCCAGATACAACCATGCGAGATGAGTTGTTGGCAATGTCTCTGGACAATGAGACTCAAGTAAAAATATCGAAGGAAATTCACAATGGATTTGGGGATAAAGACTCAAAAGATGAGTTCCACTCCTCGCTTAGTTTAAACGCAGAAGTGGATGAGTTTGGCGATATTTCCTTCGATGAATTTAAGGAAGTTCATGGCAAAATATCCTCAGAAACTGCAGCCGATGAGAATGGGTTTGCGGAAGTTTTGTCAGATGTCTGGGGTGAGGAAGAAGCACTAGCGCACAAGGGTGAAGCAGACGACGAAATCGTCTTAGGGGAAGAAGAACTACCGTCTGGCGCTTTTGACGAGTCAGAACTTTCTCGTCTCTTCCCCAACGCATAATTACTAAGTGAGGAGTAGTTAGTAGTTAGTGGTTAGTGGTTAGTGGTTAGTAGTTAGTAGTTAGTAGTTAGTAGTTAGTAGTTAGTAGTTAGTGGTTAGTGGTTAGTAGTTAGTAGTAATTTTTGACAACCAACAACCAACAACTAACAACCAACAACCAACAACCAACAACCAACAACCAACAACTAACAACTAACAACTAACAACAACCAACCAACAATTAACAACTCCTAACTTTAAAAATAACGGGGAGAAAATACAAAAATGACTGTTGCTCAAGCTAATGCTAATCCAGAAGGTTTAACTTTTGAGTGTGAAACCGGTAACTACCACACCTTTTGCCCAATCAGTTGTGTGGCGTGGCTGTACCAAAAAATAGAAGATAGCTTCTTTTTAGTAATTGGCACAAAGACTTGTGGTTACTTCTTGCAAAATGCCATGGGGGTGATGATTTTTGCTGAACCCCGTTATGCAATGGCAGAGTTAGAAGAGGGAGATATTTCTGCACAATTGAATGATTATGATGAGTTAAAGCGGCTGTGTTTGCAAATTAAGCGCGATCGCAACCCTAGCGTCATCGTGTGGATTGGCACCTGCACCACCGAAATCATCAAAATGGATTTGGAAGGCTTGGCACCCAAGCTAGAATCTGAAATTGGTATCCCCATTGTTGTAGCGCGTGCCAACGGTCTAGACTACGCCTTCACCCAAGGAGAAGACACCGTGTTAGCAGCAATGGCTACACGTTGTCCTGATAAGTCTCCGATGATAGAATCAGAGAAGGATGAACGCAACGCCATTAAAAAGCTGCTCAACTTTGGCAAGAAGAAAGAAGACGTTGCCAAAGAAGAATCTGAGTACGTGGATCACCCACCTTTAGTGTTGTTTGGATCTCTTCCCGATCCTGTTGTCACTCAGTTAACCCTAGAACTGAAGAAGCAAGGTATTAAAGTTTCTGGTTGGCTACCCTCCAAACGCTTTACAGAACTACCTGTACTTGAAGAAGGGTATTATGTTGCTGGTGTCAACCCCTTCCTCAGTCGCACTGCAACTACCTTGATGCGTCGTCGCAAATGCAAACTTATCGGCGCACCCTTCCCCATTGGTCCTGATGGTAGCCGTGCTTGGATTGAAAAAATCTGCTCTGTGTTTGGTATTACCCCAAAAGGTTTGGACGAACGGGAAGCCCAAATTTGGGAAAGCGTGGAAGAATACGTGAAATTGATTCGCGGCAAATCTGTGTTCTTGATGGGGGATAATTTGCTGGAAATCTCCATGGCACGGTTCCTGGTACGCTGTGGTATGACCGTTCAAGAAATCGGTATTCCCTACATGGATAAGCGCTACCAAGCTGCTGAGTTGACATTGCTGGAGAAGACTTGTCAGGAAATGGGCGTACCTCTGCCGAAGATTGTGGAGAAGCCAGACAACTACAACCAACTGCAGCGGATTTATGAGTTGAAGCCTGATTTGGTGATTACTGGTATGGCTCATGCTAACCCTCTGGAAGCACGGGGTATCAATACCAAGTGGTCTGTGGAGTTCACTTTTGCTCAGATTCACGGCTTTACAAATGCTCGTGACGTTTTAGAATTAGTGACTCGTCCACTGCGCCGGAATAACAGCTTGAAAGATTTGGGCTGGGATAAGTTGGTGAGGGAAGAAGCCAAGATTTAACCTCACATTTACAGCCGTAGGGGCGGGGTACCCCCGCCCTTACACAGTAGACATCTGGTGAAAAACAATGTAGAGACGCGACGCCCCGACGGCTAATGCTTTTAATGTTTGCTTACGTCACTGCGATATCGTTTGGTTGTTGGAGAAACACTTTATCTACAGCAGAGTCAAATAATTTCTGCATCAGTCGCTGTATTTGACTGGAGTTTTTTCCAGGTTCAATTTGTAATGCTTCTGGACGAATCGAGCGATCGCCATGTTAAATTGGTATGGTTCAACAAGCATTTTTGCGTCTCGTTGAGGAATAAGCAGTTTTCAATTGAATCAACCACATTGTTAGGGCGCGGAGTCAGGGCGCGGAGTCAGGGCGCGGAGTCAGGGCGCGGAGTCAGGGCGCGGAAACCGCGCCCCTACGGTTTATTGTGGTCTACGCGATCGTGGTGCTGTAAACCCTTACACAGACGCTTGCGAGAGGATTTGGGGGTGAGGGCTGGAATTATTATTACCACAATAAGACCGTAGGGGCGCGGAAACCGCGCCCTAACCGCGCCCTAACCGCGCCCTAACAATGTGGTCAATGTGTCATATCATGTCCGTATAGACAGTTACGATATCCAGCCCTCGCCCCCTACCCCTCTCCCAAGCATGGGAGAAGGGTGCCCTACAAGGGCGGGGTAAAGTTTTTGATCCACCGGACATTATCATAGATAGAAGATTAGCAATTAGCAATTAGCACCCTACAAGCTTAAAGTTTTTGCAATTAGCAATTAGCAATTAGCAACTAGCCATTAGCAATTAGCAACTAGCCATTAGCCACTCCCTTCAAGAACGTCGCACATTCAAACAACACCATTCTTTGCGTCGCCACAAGGTAGCCACCACCCAGCCATTTTTCTCTAACGCATCAGCAACGGCTTTGGATTGCTCAAGTAAAATGCCGCTGAAGATACCCCAAGTGTTCGGTTTAGCGATCGCACTCATCCCTGGAACTAAGTCAATAATTACGTCAGCCAAAATATTGCAGACGATCCCATCCACGAATTGAACCAGTTCTGTCAAAACATCTACACTTCCCTCCCTTGTCACCAAGCATTCTGGGCTAATCCCATTCAGTGTAAGATTTTCGCCTGTCGATCGCACTGCCAAGGGGTCAGTATCTACTGCATAAACTTTCTTGGCTCCCAGTAGCAATGCCCCAATCGAAAGGATACCACTTCCACAGCCAATATCAGCAATGACCGCACCATCGCTGGCTTTTTCTTGACTAGCAACCGGCATATTTATCATATCAAGACGCATTTCCAACGATTCCAAGCACAACTGGGTTGTTGCATGGTTTCCTGTTCCAAATGCTACACCTGGGTCAAGGCGGAGAATCAGACGGTCGGTATTTTCTGGTACTGGTAGCCATGCCGGATTGATCAGGAAGCGATCGCCAATTTCCTGCGGTTGCCAGTGTTGTTTCCAGCTACTTGCCCAATCTTGCTCGTCAATCAACTGCCAATGGGTTACAGGCACAGCAAGTCCAACACAGAGGGCGTCTTGACGCAGCCATAGCGACAGAGCTGCCAAATCTAGTAGCTGCGCTTGGAATTGCGGCAAGTAACTCCTGACCAAACAATAATTTCCTTTTCTTTCAGTGGCTGTTCCACGGCAGCCAAAATTTTCCAGTCGCCAAAAGATCGAATCTTCTAGGTCTGGCTCACACAGAATTTGTAGTTCCCACCAGGTGTTTGCCATACAATTTTAAATTGTTAGTTGTTAGTTGTTGGTTGTTAGTTGTTAGTTGTTGGTGAACCAGCGCGAATGACGGCTTTCCCGACAGAGGCGACTGGTGAACCCGAAGGGTTGTTAGTTGTTGGTTGTTAGTTGTTAAAAAGTACGACTAACAAATGTACTGGCACGGTTACCGTGCCCCTACTAACCACTAACCACTAACCACTAACCACTAACCACTAACCACTAACCACTAACCACTAACACTAAAGTGTTACTGTATACGCATCCCGAATTCCGGGCACTTTGATGATTTCATCTAAAATGCCATCAGGTAAGGGGTCATCCAGGTTAAGAGCCATGACTGCATCACCACGGACAATTTTGCGTCCAACCTGCATACTGGCAATATTGACATTAAAACTGCCAAGTAGGGAACCGAGTTTGCCGATGATCCCCGGCATATCGCGGTGCAGAGTGACCAGCATATGGTGGCTAGGGGGAACGTTAATCGGAAAACCATCAATGTTGGTCAGGTAGATTTCCCTGTCACCCAACAAAGCACCAGTCACAGAATGAGTACCCAAAGTACCTGTGGCTTCTAGATGCAGTGAGCCTGCATAGTCTTTCTCTGCGGCATCCCGTGTTTCAATCACGCGAATTCCCCGTTCCTTTGCCTCTATGCTGGCATTTACGTAATTTACCCGTTCCCTGAGAGCTTGGTAAAGTAACCCTTTCAAGGCGGCTACCACTATAGGCTGGCTCTTGTTTGTTGCCAGTTCGCCTTGTAGCCTGACGTTAAGCAACTCCACTCGTCCGCCAGCCAACTGTCCTACCAAGTTGCCCAAGGTTTCTGCCAGTTGCATGTAGGGTTTGAGTGTTGCTAACACATCGGGACCGAGTCCGGGAATGTTAACCGCTGAACGCGCTGGTAGTCCTAATAGCACATCCCGAATTTGCTCAGCAACATCAATTGCGACATTTACTTGGGCTTCTGTAGTCGATGCTCCCAAGTGGGGAGTGAGGATAATTTCTTTCCCAAGTGACTTTAACGGAGAATCGCCCAGTGGTTCTGACTCGTACACATCTAATGCCGCACCTGCGATTTGACCTTGCTTGAGCGCGATCGCCAAAGCTTCTTCGTCAATAATCCCACCGCGAGCGCAGTTGATAATCCGGGCGTTAGGTTTCATCTTTGCCAACATCTGGGCATTGATGATGTGGGTAGTTTCCGGAGTTTTGGGTATGTGTAGTGTGATGTAGTCTGCTTGCTGCACCAGCAAATCCAGATCCACCAATTGACAGCCCAACTGTTCTGCCCTGTCTGTGGAAATGAAGGGATCGAAAGCTAGTAGTTTCATGCCCATTGCCTTGGCAACATTAGCAACATGAGTACCAATTTTACCTAAGCCCACAATACCCAAAGTTTTTTTGTAAACTTCGGCGCCAACAAAGGTTTTGCGATCCCACTCACCACGTTTCACTGAAGCATTGGCATCAGGGATGTGGCGAGACAAAGCCATGATCATGGCGAGTGCGTGTTCGGCTGCGGCGATGGTGTTTCCCTCTGGAGAATTGACGACCACAATGCCTTTGCGTGTAGCAACGGGAACATCCACGTTATCTACACCCACACCAGCGCGACCAATGATTTTTAGCTGCGTACCAGCTTCAATGATTTCTTTAGTCACTTGGGTGCCAGAACGAATCATCAGTGCATCGTAGTCACCGATGATTTCTAGCAGTTCGTCTGGTTTTAGACCTATTCTGATATCAACAGCAGCAACTTGGGAGAGAATGTCAATCCCTACTTGGTCAATTGGATCGGAGACAAGAACCTTAGACATGATTGCTTATTTTAAAGCTAGTGGTATTCCTGAAGATAGATTTTCCAGTTTAGACTTAAGCGTTGGCAATTCAGCTTGAAGGAATGATGAGTTTTCATATCCGGTAAGTGATTCGCGCATGGAGATGCGATCGCTACTCTTACTCCTTCCAAAAAGGCTTTGCCTCAGTCGAACGCTACGTGGATGGGTAACGCCCGGATCTTTTGGTAATGGTATAAGAGGGTCAGTTGTCAAGACTATGTAGCGCTTCCTCCTATATTTGAACATAATGACTTTTTTCGCCACTTACTCGGTAATATAAACCATCAATAGCGCCAAAACACATATCTAAAATCTATATATTTATGAAAATTTCTTAGATTTGATCTACTTGCTAGTAATGCACAACAGTGTTCCGCGTGTAAATTATTAACGGTTTACAAACTGATCGGGACGAGTTTAGGCAGTTGCAATGAACTGCAAACCACCCCAAGCATGAAAATATTTCTCTCATTTTCCCCAAGTCTCCTTGTCCCCAAGTTTATTTTCAAGTTAGACTTTGCCTATTGCTTTAATGGGAAATTATTGTTACTTGGTGCAGTGTTTTGCTGCGGTTGACTTGGCGATTGTGGAGTCTTTTGCTCCTGTTGACGGGGCTGTGGTGCAGTGTTTTGCTCCTGTTGAGTTGGCGACTGTGGAATATCTTGCTCCTGTTGAAGACGGCGTTGTGGTGCGGTGTCTTGCTCCTGTTGAATTGGCGACTGTGGAGTATCTTGCTCTTGTTGACGACGGGGCGGTGGTGCGATGTCTTGCTCCTGCGGACAACGGCACTGTAGTGCAGTGTCTTGCTCGTGTTGACTAGGCGACGGCTGTGGAGTGTTTTGCTCCTGCTGACTAGGCTTCTGGATATTGTTTTGCTGCGGTTGGGGCTTTTGCTCTAAAGTAGTTTGCTCCGGTTGAGTTGGCGGCGACGGCTGTTGCTGTGGATTACTTTCCGGCTTGTCACCTGGTAACTGCTGTGGATTACTTTCCGGCTTGTCACCTGGTAACTGCTGTGGATTGCTTTCCGGCTTGTCACCTGGTAACTGCTGTGAATTACTTTCCGGCTTGTCAGATGGTAACTGCTGTGGATTACTTTCCGGCTTGGTAGTAGGCCTTGTTTGTTCTTCCGCCAAAGATGGTTGTAGGGGAAGAACACTTAAATTCGCGCCCAAGAGTAAAGAAGCTAAAGGAAATAGAAACTTCAGCTTTCTGGATGGCTTTCGATTCATACATTACACCTCTAGATACTGATGTTTTTTCATGCTTTAAAATCGTTATTCTTACTTACTTAATTTTTGATCGTCTTATTGAAAAAAAGTTAAGATAAGTTACTCTTTATCATTAAAGTAGATTTAATTCAAGCATGAACTGTGTTTTTTAGCCTCAGGCAAAGACGCGAAGAAGAATAGACAGTTCGCGAAAATGATTGTAGAGACCTAGCACTGCTACGTCTCTACATAGGTAGGACTTACGCACTATACAAATTAAGCATCATGTGTATGATGGAATTCGGTTGTTTTAAACGGACGAGCGATCGCGAAGGTGTCGCTCTTAAAAAGAATTAACGACATTGTAAGGGCGCGGAAACCGCGCCCCTACGGTCATATTGTGTCATCCGGACTACTACCTTTACTATTTCTGTCTATGCGTAAGTCCTAACAACCTAAAATTCCCATCAATCAGCTCTAACTGATCCGTATTGGATTTTAACGAGAGCGCTTAATGTCAATTACACGGTTTTCAGCTAGTGTGAGTTAATCGCTGGTATGCATCTTCTAAAACTTGTTGTAGATTAATTCAAAATTTACAACCTTTACGGTATTCGCCAAATATTAATAGTCTTGTCAGCACTACCGCTGGCAAGAGTCTTGCCAGCGGTAGTGCTGAAAGCGACGGAATTAACCCGGTCAGAATGCCCTGTGAGAGTTTTTTCTAGGAATAAGCTCCTAGGTAAGCTGGTAATCGTAAATATTGGATTAATAGGAAACAATCCATAACGAACATAACTATAGATTTGAGTTGCAACTAACCCTAACAGGGCGATCGCACCACCTAGCAGCAATCTTTTTACGAGCTTAGCATTTTGTTTTAAAACTACTGGTTGTGATGATGGCTTGGCTTGTGGCGGGTTGGGTGATACTTGATTGTGCCATCAGTACAGGGGGGATTGTGGCAAGCTGGATTGAGGCAGCAGATCATAACTGTGCTTCTAATGGTAGGTGTATTTATTATCACCTAGCCACTAGGAATTTCGGAAATATTCTTTACATTAGGTAGACAAAACAAAATTTTTGTAGAACACAGATTGTGTGGGCGATTTGTGTTCATCGGAATGTGCGTAGCCCTGATAATCTCGCAGAAAGACTTTTGTCGCTACATACGGCTTATATTGTCTATGTCACAATTGAGGAAACAACTATTTACCCAACACCTGAGCAAGCTATAAAGTGTCTGATAATCTGTCAGATGTTGTCTAACCTATACCAAGGCATTCACTTGTTCCGCTTCAATGAGCAAACTGGAGATGTCTTCATTCTCGCAGGAACACGCGATGAACTTGAAATTATCGTACCCCCTAATGGACTTTGGAGGTTTTTAGATGAAACCGAATTTTGAAGAAATGAGCAAAGCGGAACTAAAAGCCTATGTGCTTGCACATCGAGAAGATGATGAAGCGATACGTGTCCTGTTTAGTCGCCGCAATCCTCCTGACTCAGAAGCGACATGGTATGGACCGCTATATACTCCAGAAGGAGTGCCAATAGAAGAAAATATTCGCATTGCAGAGGAAGCAATTAGGAAGAGAGCCGAAATAGACAGTGAAAAACAAAGAAAAAAAGAACTTCAAAAAGAACAAGAGATGAAGGCAAAAATTCGGCAGGAAATCGAGAGAGAACTAGAGGAAAAAATTCGCCAGAAACTAGAGAAAGAAATTGAAGAAAAGATCAGACGAGAAATAGAAACAGAAAAAAACCAAGACAGTCAAAGTTAAGAGGGTGTTCCTGTAGTAAGTAGGTCGGCACAAATAAATGTAGCAAGTACAAAATGTAAAGTCATTGAAAACCTTTGCGATTGCTTCGCTCCACTTCGTTTCGCTCGCAATGACATAGTTTGGTTTTTTCGCGCCGACCTACTTAGTCAGATTAGATCGATTTTCATTTGCATGCGCTACACGGGTAGGGGCACAACATTGTTGTGCCCATACAATTGCCTGTACTTCACTCAGTTGAAAACGGCTATAAGTGCTGAGTGCTGTGATTTTTTATGGTGGGCAGTGCCCACCCTACTATTGTGGAAACTTGCGTTCTCGAACTTCCACAGCATAATCTTGCACGGCTTTGGTAATTGTCTCCCGCAGGTTTGTATAAACTTTGGCAAATGGTGGTTGCTTTTCGGAAAGACCAAGTACATCTGATGTTACTAAAACTTGACCATCACAGTGAGGTCCTGCACCAATGCCAATCGTGGGAATACTGAGTCTTTGGGTAATTTGTGATGCTAAATGAGCGGGAATATGCTCTAACACTATGGAAAATGCACCGGCTTGTTCTATGGCGATCGCTTCCAGTAAAACCCTCTGTGCGGCTTCCTCAGTCTTACCCTGTTGGCGCAACCCGAGTTGATGTACTGATTGCGGTGTTAAACCCACATGACCCATTACCGGAATTCCGGCTTGCACCAAACGGGCAATGGTTTGAGCCATTGCTGGATACCCACCCTCTAACTTAACCCCTTGAGCGCCTGTCTCTTTCAGCACTCGCCCTGCTGAGTGCATCGCTTGCTCAAGACTTTCTTGATACGTTAAAAATGGCAAATCTACGACCATTAAGGCTTGTTTCACGCCGCGACGCACAGATTTAGCATGATGCAGCATCTCTTCTAGGGTAATTGGTATTGTTGTTTCATACCCTAGCACCACTGACATCGAGTCACCCACCAAGATTAAGTCCACCCCAGCAGCATCTAATAGTTGGGCGATCGCATAATTCCAAGCGGTCAACGCCACAATAGAACGTCCCTGTTGTTTCCATTGGATTAATTGCTGGGTGGTGATTGGCATTTTCGATTTGGGGAATGGGGAGTGGGGAGTGGGGAGTGGGGAGTGGTAAGTCAGAAAAGAACAATAATTTTCGCTCTTCCCTACTCCCTACTCCCCATTCCCTACTCCCCTCCCTACTTTACAGCGTGACTAAAAGCAAGATGGGGTTTTGCACTTTCCATTTTAGGCATTAACCAAGCCAGACCTTCACTAGTGCCAATCCACAATTTATTGCCGATGTCTGGTTCTAGGGAAAGAATACGGCTAGAAGGAAGACCGGGAACTTGGTCAAGCATTGCTCCGGTATTTGGGTTTAATCGTAGCAAACCATCACTAGTACCGACCCAGACACTGCCATCTTTGGCAAAGCGTATGGCTTTGACGTTACGTCCACGCAGAGGAGTTACAGATCGCAGTACTATACCAGTTTTCGGGTTAATGACTAGCAAATTATTGGGCATTCCCGCCCAAATCAATCCTTGTGGACTAATAGCTAAGGCTTGGACGGTCGTCCCTGGTAAATTGTCGATGCGGTCCATAATCAAAGCGCTGGCGGTATTCACTCGCACTATGCCATCAAGAGTCCCCACCCAAAGTTGACTTTCAGCATCTAAAGTTAGAGCATTAGCACTGACACCAGGGAGATTTTTTAATGTCGTCATAATCAAGCCTTGGTCGGGGCTAATTAAGACTAAGCCGTTATCTGTTCCTGTCCACAAATAACCCCGCTTGTCAACTAACAAAGACAACACCCGTTTAGAAGGCAAAAATAAATTTTCCGCTGTAATTTCGTTGGTACGGGGGTCTACTCGCTTTAATCCCTCATAGGTTCCTACCCACAAGCGTCCAACTTTGTCTTGGGCTAAAGCACCTATGGCGACATTCGGTAAACTAACGCGAGCTAAAATCTTACCAGTGTTCGGGTCAATCCGCGACAACCCCTGCCAAGAACCTATCCAGAGATTACCTGTGAAATCACCGAACAATGCACTAACGCGATAATCTGTTTCTAGCAACCGCTCCCGCAATCGCCGTCGATCGGGTAATTCGTCAATTCTTGGCGGTGGTGGAGAAGCTGGGTAAGCAGGGGTAAACTCGGATTTTGGCGGAACAGGACTATCAGTTTTTTGGGTGGTCAAGGGAAGTGCGATCGCTACAGTACTCACTCTCGGTAGAGCTACTAACAAGAGCAGGGTAGAACCAATCAATAAACTAATCCGCTTGCGAAACAATACCACGGTCACATTTCCTTTGGAGACAGTTACCCTACTTTGTATCTTTTTAAACTAAGAATTGCTAATTGCTAATTGCTAATTGCTAATTGCTAATTGCTAATTGCTAATTGCTAATTGCTAATTGCTAATTGCCATTCCCCACTCCCCACTCCCCACTCCCCACTCCCCATTCCCCACTCCCCACTCCCCATTCCCCACTCCCCACTCCCCACTCCCCACTCCCCATTCCCCATTCCCCACTCCCCATTCCCCATTCCCCACTCCCCACTCCCCATTCCCCAATACCCATATTCCATCTACGCTGTAAAGCATTATTAACAAAATGTTAAATTTTTGAGTTATAAGAAATTTAAATATAAGACTTCGGGAAATTGGAAGTGTAACTTATCAAATTCTTGATATATTGTGAGACAAGTTACAAATTACATGGTGTGCAATTCTTGTCTTTAGCTGATCGCTCGTCTAAATCTCTGTTATTAAAGGTTTTCACCTTTCTCTCGCCAGTTTTAAGGGGAGGTTGAGAAGGTAAAAGTCGAAGGAGTCCTAGCCCCTGATCAATCTCCTAAATACCTAAAAACAAGCATCTGTTCCTCAGAACTTTCCCATAAACAGGAAACGACAGGTAACGGGGTCTGATAAGGTAGAGAAGGTGAGCGCGGTGTGTGAGGAACAGATAAAAAAGAATTTTTATTTCCCGAAAGATGGAAAACATGACACTGGGGTGGATATTTCCTGGAAATTCCGAGGGCACAAGTCCAAACTGGGAATTTTATAGGGATTCCCTGAGTGTTCGCAGCGGAAGAACTGCTAACATCTCTTCCCCTTTTTACAGGGAGACAGAGTTGAGATCAGGAAAAATTGCGCTCCTATGTAATTTGCAAGTCCAAAGAGTGATTTCTTAAAAGGGAAACTATGTCTTACGCTCAAACGAAGACTCAGACAAAATCGGGTTATCAAGCTGGGGTAAAAGATTACAGACTGACTTATTACACCCCTGATTACACACCTAAAGATACCGATATTCTAGCGGCATTCCGCGTCACACCCCAGCCGGGAGTTCCCCCAGAAGAGGCTGGTGCGGCGGTTGCGGCTGAGTCTTCCACTGGTACTTGGACCACAGTATGGACAGACTTGCTAACAGACCTAGATCGCTACAAAGGTCGTTGCTACGATATTGAGCCAGTTCCCGGTGACGACAACCAATTCATCTGCTACGTTGCCTATCCTTTGGATCTGTTTGAAGAAGGTTCGGTCACCAATATGTTTACCTCGATTGTAGGTAACGTATTTGGTTTCAAAGCCCTGAAAGCCTTGCGTCTAGAAGACTTGCGGGTTCCTGTGGCTTACCTGAAGACATTCCAAGGACCGCCTCACGGTATCCAAGTTGAACGTGACATACTCAACAAATACGGTCGTCCGCTGCTGGGTTGTACGATTAAGCCCAAGTTGGGTCTGTCTGCTAAGAACTATGGACGCGCTGTATACGAGTGCTTGCGTGGTGGTCTAGACTTCACCAAAGACGACGAAAACATCAACTCAGCACCATTCCAACGGTGGCGCGATCGCTTTACGTTCGTTGCTGATGCTATCCACAAAGCACAAGCCGAAACTGGTGAAATCAAAGGTCACTACCTGAACGTCACCGCCCCCACCTGTGAAGAAATGCTGAAGCGGGCAGAGTACGCTAAAGAACTCAAAATGCCCATCGTCATGCACGACTACCTAACCGCAGGCTTCACCGCCAACACCACATTGTCTCACTGGTGTCGCAACAACGGTATCTTGCTGCACATTCACCGCGCTATGCACGCCGTTATCGACCGTCAGAAGAACCACGGTATCCACTTCCGTGTATTAGCTAAGGCTCTGCGGATGTCCGGCGGTGACCACATCCATACCGGAACCGTTGTCGGTAAGTTGGAAGGCGATCGCGCTATCACCATGGGCTTCGTTGACCTGCTACGTGAAAACTACGTTGAGCAAGACAAGGCTCGCGGTATTTACTTCACCCAAGACTGGGCTTCTCTACCAGGCGTCATGGCAGTTGCTTCCGGTGGTATCCACGTATGGCACATGCCCGCCCTCGTAGAAATCTTCGGTGACGACTCTGTACTGCAATTCGGTGGTGGTACTCTCGGTCACCCTTGGGGTAACGCTCCTGGCGCTACCGCTAACCGCGTCGCCTTAGAAGCTTGTCTCCAAGCCCGTAACGAAGGTCGTAGCTTGGCTCGTGAAGGTAACGACGTGATCCGCGAAGCTGCTAAGTGGTCTCCTGAACTGGCTGCTGCTTGCGAACTGTGGAAGGAAATCAAGTTCGAGTTCCAAGCTGTTGACACCATTTGATATGAGTTAGGAGTGAAGAATTAGGAGTTAGGAGTTAAATTAATTCATAACTCTTCACTCGTAACTCTTAAGGGCTGGGTCTAGCATGAATATTAAGCAAATTGCGAAAGATACAGCTAAGACGCTCTCTAGCTACCTGACTTATCAGGCGCTGAGAACCGTGTTGACTCAACTCAACGAAACTAATCCTCCCTTGGCACTTTGGTTCCAACGCTTCTCCGCTGACAAAATTCAGGATGGAGAAGCATACATTCAGGAACTGTTCCAAGAAAAGCCAGATCTGGCTTTGCGGATCATGATCGTCAGAGAACACATAGCTGAAGAAGTTACCGAATTCCTCCCGGAAATGGTTCTTACTGGTATTAAGCAATCCAATATGGAACACCGTCGCCAGCATCTAGAGCGCATCACGCAACTACAAACATCGACTCCCAGCCCTGAACCAGAACAGCAACCAACCTCCGATCCTCATTCGGAAAGTAGTTAATGGTTAATTGTTAATTGTTAATGGCAAACAACAATCAACAATCAACAATCAACAACCAACAAATAACAAATATCATCAATTATGCAAACTCTACCAAAAGAGCGTCGTTACGAAACCCTTTCCTATCTGCCTCCCCTTACTGATGCACAAATTGCCAAGCAAATTCAGTACATCATCAATCAAGGTTACATTCCAGCAATTGAGTTCAACGAAAGATCTGAGCCAACAGAACGCTACTGGACACTTTGGAAGTTACCTTTGTTTGGCGCAAAAACCACTCAAGAAGTACTGAACGAAGTCCAATATTGCCGTTCTGAGTATCCCAACGACTTTATCCGTGTGGTGGGTTTTGACAACATTAAGCAGTGCCAAATTCTCAGCTTTATCGTTCACAAACCCAGAAATATCAAGCAGTAAAGCTCTAAGTAATTTGTTCATAGCCTAACAAGAGAGGTGGAGTTATCCGCCTCTCTTATTTATTTTGGGAAAGACTCTTTTGACGTGACAAAACAATTAAAAATTAAAAATTAAAAATGTAAAATTGCTAAAAAAATGAACGTTGTGGTTGTTGCCACTTCAAAAAAAGAATTGTACCCAACTCCCAGCAGCCTTCTTGTACAAGGCGTTCATAATCTAAGACAGATCGGATGAGCGTCGATCGTTGAATTTTTAATTTTTAATTTTTAATTTTTAATTTGAGCAAACTTTCATGTGCTTCGTTTGATTTGTTCTCGTTCAATCGCTTCAAATAAGGCGCGAAAGTTGCCTTCACCGAAACCTTGAACTTGGGAACGGCGCTCAATAAACTCAAAGAAAAAGGTCGGTTGTTCAAAGATGGGCTGGGTGAAAATTTGCAGTAGTAAAGGCACAGCATCCTGCGCCCCTACATGCATGTTCTGTGGCGTTTCTTGATTCCAATCTACCAAAATCTCTGCCCGTGCGATCGCGCTGATTTCCTGTGCAGATAAAGGAAGTCCTCCTCGATGTACCAGATCCGAGTAGTAGCGAGTGGGTACTCGAAGGAAGGATAAACCACAAGCGCGAAATTGGGCGATCGCATTGATAATATTGTCTGTCCGCAAGGCGATATGTTGAATTCCCGATCCGTTATTCACATTCAGAAACTCCTGAATTTGGGAATTGGCTGAAGCGGGTTCATTAATTGGCAATTGGACTTTGGCGTTGCGCGAAACTATCACTTGGCTATACAAACCAGAGCGATCGGTTTTAATTGTAAACGTCTGCTGGCGCTGAAAATCAAGAATACTTTCGTACCAAGTTACAGCACTCTCTAAATCACCTGATGCCACATTTAGTACAATGTGATCTATGGCGGTGATAGTGGCAACGGATGTGGCAACGGATGTGGTAGCGGATGTAGCGGATGCGGCAACGGATGTTGTAGCGGATGTAGCGGATGCGGCAACGGATGTTGTAGCGGATGTAGCGGATGCGGCAACGGATGTTGTAGCGGATGTAGCGGATGATTTTACTGTAAGTCCCACAGTTAAATCATCCGTTACATCCGTTAGATCATCCGTTGCCAATGTGGTAGCGGATGTAGCGGATGATTTCACTGTAAGTCCCACAGTTAAATCATCCGTTACATCCGTTAGATCATCCGTTGCCAATGTTGTAGCAGATGTAGCGGATGATTTCACTGTAAGTCCCACAGTTAAATTATCCGTTACATCCGTTAGATCATCCGTTGCCAATGTTGTAGCAGATGTAGCGGATGATTTTACTGTAAGTCCCACAGTTAAATCATCCGTTACATCCGTTAGATCATCCGTTGCCATTTCGATCAACGTATGCGACAACCCACCCCAACCAGAAATTTTGCCCCACTTGACTTTGACAGCACCTTGTTGGTGTTGCTGGATGGTTTGTAGGACTTTAGCACCGTGTGCGCTTGCTAGGGCGATCGCCGCTTCCACATCTTCGACACCAAAAGCGATATCTGCCACACCAGGCGGGTGCTGACGCAGAAACTCAGCCACAGGGCTGATGGGTAAAAGCGGTGAAGACAGCAAAAAGTAGACGGAACCACTTTTTACGACTTCAGTGCAGGTGTGAAAAGACTCCTCCAAAGGAATAGTATAATCGGCTACAGCTTGAAAACCTAGATGGCTGACAAACCAATCGCGCCACGCGAGGGCATCTTCTACATAGAAGTGAACGTGTTCAATATTCATCAGTCGATGTCACCAAACTGGGCGATCGCCTTGGAAATCAGAATGTCTACCTGTACATGTTCAGTACCAATACCATTGATGGCACCGACAACAACGACTTTATCCTGCATTGTATGATTTACATTTCTTTATATCCTTTTACATAATACTGAATGATAGGCTAAAAATTAAGTTTGTACTTTTAGACTGAGGCTTGCCGTAACGCGACTTGCCAGGAATCGCCTGTTTTTTGAAGCTGAAAAGAACTGCATGAACTCAAAAAACTGGGAAAATTAGCGTTCAAATCCAAGTTTTTCAGTATTTTCTTTATACCTTGACCGTACTGCTGGTGAAATTGACCACTTAAAGTGTGGACAGAAATGTAGCTACTGGGAGTTTTACTTACTAAGGCAGTTATAATTGTAACTAATGCCTGTTCCAAATCTGATTTAGTCTCAACTTTGTTGTTTGGCTGAGGCATTTTAAACAGCGCCAAGTAGGTTTCCGAGTCTTCTGGCAATTGGTATACTGCAAACTCAGATTTGTTGATAAAAATATCCTTGGCTGTCTTACCAGGAAGGTGATGAGACACAACTTGATTGATGGGAAGGTTGTACTTTGTGTGAAATATTGAGGATATTTTAGATAGCTTAATCCATTGATTTGATGTACGTACTTACTCGTCTCTAATTATGTCTTTAATCTGACTAATAAATTCTAAGAGTGAAGGCATCGGAGTTTGGTTTTTACCATTTTGGCTATTTAAAATTGTTATATTATTTCCCTGCTTACTAACTCGATGCACCACTAATCCATTCTGCTGCAGATGGTTGCACAGGTTAGTCATTACCGTGTCTGAGGAACAGACTAGAACTTCCTTGGCTTTTGGGTAACACAAAGCTAACTAGAGATTACTGGCAGCTTTTTATTTAATTTTTCCACAAAGTTACCTGCCTTAAGATAGTAAATGAAAGAGGAAGCAGGCTTTAGTCGTCTGGATATGGGGAGTTTCAATCTTTAGCAGTAGAAACAAGAGCATTTTTTTGTAAATACTCTTTTACCTGAGCTTGTAGCCAGATTTCAAACAACTCGTTGATTAGTCGCTGCTGCATTGGTTCATCTAAAAGAGCTGGAAGAAACTTTTCCAAACGTACAATCACGATCCATTCTCCCAAACGAGTTGGTGGCAAAAGCTGACCTGGTTGACTTGTTGCCAGAAGATTTGCTAAAACTGGATGGGGAACTCCCAACTCCATTGGACCAAGTATGCCACCTGTTTGGGCTTCAGCACCTTGAGAATACTCGCGAGCAACATTGCTAAATGTTTGTTCTCCTTCCTGAATTCGGAAGAAAAGCTCTTGGGCAATACCAATATCGTTAACCCGAATGAGAGAATAAATTACTCGATCCAACTTTGCTTTGCGTTGAAGGAAGTAGGAATCCAGCTTGTCTCCCCAAGTGTGTTTCTTGAAGCGTTCTAGTTTGATGTTACGAGTAGCTAAATAGTCTAAGTGTTCGCGCTCTAGTCCATTGGCTTCTAACCATGCTTGCAATTCTGCTTCAGCATTAAGCTTCTGTTCTTGGTAGAACTGCTTATATGCCTGCATATTTTCTTCTTGTGTCAGGGGAAAATTAGCAATTGCACCGTCAATAACAATCTCTCGCAGCAACTGCGGCATTATTCCGTACTGCTTGAGTAGGGGAACAATTTGATCGCCAGTAATCGTGCGATCGCCTACTTGTATAACTGAAGTCATAAGATACTAAACATTTAATTTATCTGTTCGGGTAGATGGAGATTGGTAAAAACTATACACGCTTGATCCTATCACCCCATCAGATCCTTCTATAGAACTCATATTTGATTTCTGAAATACACGTAGGGTGTGTTAGGACGAAGTCCGTAACGCACCACCTCAAGCTTTCGGTGCGTTACGCTGCGCTAACACACCCTACCAGACTACTGAGATTTTTTCAAAAATCAAATCGGATTGCTATAGATAATTTTGCACCCTTGATAACAGTGTTAGATGTTTCTGTAGGGCACTCGCCTCCACTTAAGCAGGAGCAATCGCCCCTGCGGGAATACGGAAAAAAATTATTAAAAATTTAGTATTTTTATAAATTTAGAGATTAACCGAAACGCCCGGAAACGTAGTCGCGGGTACGGACATCAATAGCATTGCTAAAAATTTGAGTTGTTGCTCCAAATTCAACCATTTGCCCAATTCGACTTTCATCGGTGCTGAAGAAAGCTGTAAAATCAGAAATGCGAGCTGCTTCTTGCATATTGTGGGTAACAATCGCAATTGTCAGTTCATCGCGCAAACTACAAATTAGTTCCTCAATTTTCATGGTAGCGATTGGGTCAAGAGCCGAACAAGGCTCATCCATTAATAGAACTTTTGGTTTAACTGCTAAAGCACGGGCAATACAGAGTCGCTGTTGTTGACCGCCAGAAAACCCCAATGCTGATTTCTGCAGCCGATCTTTCACCTCATCCCAAATAGCAGCCCCTTTCAGGGCAGATTCGACAATTTCATCTAATTCGGCTTTCGGACGCCATCCGGCTATTTTCACACCGTAGGCAATATTATCGTAAACACTCATGGGAAAAAGATTCGGCTTTTGGAACACCATCCCAATTTGGCGGCGTAGCCGATTTAAATTGACACGAGGGCTATAGATATTCTGATTAAAAAATTCTACATTACCTTCAACCTTCACCTCTGTTTCAAGTTCGCTAATCCGATTGAGAGATTTAATGAAAGTAGATTTACCACAACCACTTGGACCAATAATTGCAGTTACCAGGTTCTGGTAAATATCCATAGACACCCCTTCTAGTGCCTTAGAAGTGCCGTAGTAAAAGCTGAGGTTTTTGACTTTGATAGCTGGGCTTAACTTAGTCATACTTTGCTTAGGTACTTACAATAAAAATTCACGCTGGTTACTGGTATTTTAATTAAGCTTTTCTCTTGCTTGTGACGATGCGAGACAAAAGACTGATCAACAAGACCATCCCAACTAAAACCAGAGAAGCAGTCCAGACTAATGCTGTTTTTTCCGGCGAGGGATCGTTGTATAAGTTAAAAATTAATACTGATAGCGAAGCCGTTGGACTTAGTAAATCTGTTGTCCAATCTAAACTGAACAAAGCAGTAAAAATCAGCGGTGCTGTTTCACCAGCAGCACGCGCTACAGCCAGCAAAACTCCTGTGGTAATTGCGGGAATTGCAGCACTTAAAACGACACGAGAAATAGTTTGGAAGCGAGTACTTCCTAAGGCGGCAGATCCGAGACGTAAAGATTTAGGAACAAGTTTTAAGGCTTCTTCGGTAGTCAATACGACAATAGGTAGCATGAGAACGGCTAAAGCAAAACCACCAGCGAGCGCACTAAAATGCTTAGTACTAAACACGATAATACCATAAGCAAAAATACCCACAACAATAGAAGGAACACCAGTGAGGATAGAGGCAATAAAGCGAACAGCGCGACCTATATTGGTTCCTTGACCAATTTCTGACAAATATATACCTGTCATTATCCCACAGGGAACACTAATCAGTGCAGCAATTACAACCATTGTCAGAGTACCAATAATCGCATTCGCAAATCCATTGTCAAGCACTGATGCCGTAAAAATGGAGGGTTTGAGGCTACTGATTCCCTGAGTCACAATTTTCCACAACACCGACACCAAAGGAACTAGGGCTAAAAGAGTGAAAGCGAATGCGATCGCATTCATTCCATCGTTAAATAAACGCCTTCTTGTCGGTAGAGGACTACATAATTCTGCTACCAGAGACTCATCGATTTCAGACACTTGATTAGTACTCATCTCCCTTACGCCTTTTCATATTCAAACTTTTACCTTTGTTACCCAACCTTTGAGCGAGGGCAAGCTTGATTAATTTGTTATTTCTGCTTACTGCTCACCAGCTGTACTATCGACAAAGCGCCAATATTGACTAGTAAAGTCACAGCAAACAAAATCAAACCTAAATACGTTAAAGCACCAACGTGCAAAGGATCTTGAGCTTCAGCAAATTGATTGGCTAACACAGAAGGGATAGTATATGCTGGATCGAGCAATGAAGGACTAATTTGTTCGGAGTTACCAATCACCATCGTTACAGCCATGGTTTCGCCCAAAGCCCTTCCTAGCGCGAGCATTGCTGCACCCAAAATTCCCGAAAATCCAGCAGGTAGAATCACCCGAAAAATGGTTTCCCACCGGGTAGAACCCAAAGCCATCGCTCCACTACGCAGCTCTTTTGGAACTACTAACAAGACATCACGACTAATTGCTGCCATTGTCGGCAAAATCATAATCGCAAGAATCATGCCAGCAGTCAACATATTGAAACCACCAGGATCTGGTGTATTGAATAAGGGTATCCAATGGAAAATGCTAAATAGCAACTTTTGCAACGGGATCAGGAACGGAATAAAGGTATAAATGCCCCATAAACCGATGACAACGCTGGGAATTGCGGCGATTAGCTCGACAATAAAAGCTATGGTTGTGCGCACAGACGGTGGCAGAAAATTCTCACTGGTAACCAAAGCTACAGCTATTCCTATCGGTATAGCTAGCAAAATAGCGATCGCACTACTTACCAGGGTGCCGTAAATATAAGGCAAAGCACCAAAAACTAAATTACCTGTATCCCATTTTTGACCCCATAAGAACCCCAGTCCAAACTTATTAATAGCTGGTTGGGCTTGGCGGAAAATTATCCAACTCATCCAAAACAGCACACCGACCGTCAAGGCGGCAAAAATATAAGTTAGCCATGTAAATCCTTGGTCTAGGATCAAATTTGTGCCACGGGTAACTGTAAGATCGAGATTTTCATCAACTAAATTCGGTTGCTTTGTGTCAAATGGTTCAGAGGAATTTGCCATTACTCATCCAGAAATTAGGCTGTTTATACGACAGTAGGGTGGGCAAACAGCCCACCCTACTCTAAGCAAAAAAGGTGAGATTATAAATTATTTGACAGAACTGTTGACAGTTTCCAGCACTTGGGTTGCCACAGAACTTGGAACTCGAGTGTAATTGAGGCTGTCATTAAGTTGTTGACCATCAGTTAGCACCCAATTGAGAAATTTTTTCACAGCAGTTCCTTTGGCAGCGTTAGGATAATTCTTGTAAACCAACAACCAAGTCATACCAACGATCGGATAACCTTGGTCTGGATCGCCAACAAAAACGCGGAAATTTTCTGGGAAACTCACTGTTGATAAGGCTTGGTTAGCACCTTCTAAAGAAGGAGCAACAAATTGTCCTTGCTTGTTCTGCACCTGTGCTGATGTCAGTTTGTTCGTCTGGGCGTATTGATACTCAACATAACCAATAGCGCCTTTAGTACGAGAAACTAAGTTAGCTACACCTGGGTTTCCCTTACCTTTAAGAGCATTTGGAATAGTCCAGCCTGGTGACTTACTGGTACCAATTCTGCCTTTAAAATAAGGACTAATGGCGCTCAAGTGGTTGGTGAAAATAAAAGTTGTACCACTACCATCGGCACGAACCGCAGCTTTTATTGGTAGATCGGGGAGATTTACGCCAGGATTATCAGCTTTAATTTGCTCGTCGTTCCATTGGGTAATTTGACCTGAGAAAATTGCCGGCAGAGTCTTGCGGGATAATTTGAGATCATTTACACCGGGAAGATTATAAACAACAGAAATCGCACCACCTGCAGTAGGTACTAGAAGGACTCCATTCTTGACTTTAGCGATTTCTGCATCTGTCATTGCGGCATCACTAGCACCAAAGTCAACTGTTCCTGCAGTAAATTGACTAATACCGCCACCACTACCAATGGCTTGATAGTTAATTGAAATGTCGGGATTCTTTTGCTTGATTTGACGAGCATATTGTTCATAAAGTGGAGCCGGGAAAGTTGCTCCCGCACCATTCAGCGTTTCTGCTTGCGCAACCGCTGTAAAAATTGGTCCTAGTGTAACAGCAGCCGCTATCACAGAAGTGGTTGCTAAGCGGTTTAAAACAGTAGTATAAGAAACCATATCTCCTCATTCACCCAGAAAGAAAATTTTGTCTTTTGACAACACAGATTTAAACTACAATACTAATGGTTAACATTTGATTAACAACTAGTAAATAATGCTTTAAAAGTTGATTAAAAATTCAAATATCAGAGATTTTCTTGTAACACATTCAATGTATCATAAAAAACATTCATGTATATTTTTGTTTTTATGTCGAGCACTTTTTCAGAGAACATAAATAGG
This sequence comes from Stigonema sp., assembly GCA_965249805.1. Lineage (GTDB taxonomy): Bacteria > Cyanobacteriota > Cyanobacteriia > Cyanobacteriales > Nostocaceae > Stigonema. The sequence goes on along the minus strand of CBDFMX010000001.1, from coordinate 2,104,894 downwards.
CAAAATAGTGACAGCGAATTACTATTATTAAAATTCCGGAATTAATTTTAATCAGATAAAAATAGGGCGATCGCATTGACAGAAATAGTCTTGTATGCAGTGGTTTCCGTAGGGGCGCGGTTTCCGCTTCTGGTCCATCTGCTCAATTCTACGAGCTGAAACGACCAAATTCCGTTATACACATGATGCTCAATTTGTGAGCGTGCGTAAGTCCGATAAATTTATTTAGCTGGTTCGATAAATCGATTCAGATCGCCATCATTACTTAGTCTTAGTAATACCAGCATTAATTGCAGAGATATCAGTACCGATCGCATTGCCATTTCTTAACAGATGTTCCGGTGGAACGTCTGTAAGGGAGAAAGCATATTTTCATGCTGAGGGTGATTTGCATGTAGAAACGCCATATATCTGTAAAGACGCGATATATCGCGTCTCTACAACTAATAATAGAAAAGAGTAGAGACGCGATTAATCGCGTCTCTACATTAAATATTTATCTTTACTAGAAAAATGGCGAGAGATTTGCGGGGATTCATTAAAATTCTAGAACAAAAGGGACAATTACAGAGGATTACAGCTGAAGTTGACCCTGATTTAGAAATTGCTGAGATTGCCAACCGGATGTTGCAACTCGGTGGTCCTGGTTTACTATTTGAAAATGTCAAAGGTGCATCTTTCCCGGTGACACTAAACTTGTTGGGAACTGTGGAAAGGATATGCTGGGCGATGAATATGCAGCATCCAGAAGAATTGGAAGGACTGGGGAAAAAGTTGGCGATGCTGCAACAACCAAAACCGCCCAAGAAGATTGGACAGGCTATTGAGTTTGGTAAGGTGCTGTTTGATGTGCTGAAGGCGAAGCCAGGACGTGACTTTTTCCCTGCTTGTCAGCAAGTTGTCATTCAAGGCGACGATTTGGATTTGAACAAGTTACCGTTGATCCGCCCATATGCGGGTGATGCTGGCAAGATTATCACGCTGGGGCTAGTGATTACGAGAGATTGCGAAACGGGTACACCAAATGTCGGTGTGTATCGCTTGCAACTACAATCAAAGAATACCATGACCGTTCACTGGTTATCGGTGCGGGGTGGGGCAAGGCATTTGCGTAAGGCAGCAGAACGTGGTCAGAAATTAGAAGTGGCGATCGCACTCGGTGTAGACCCTTTAATTATTATGGCAGCTGCCACGCCCATACCTGTAGACTTATCAGAATGGCTGTTTGCTGGACTTTACGGTGGTTCTGGGGTGCAGTTGGCAAAGTGTAAAACTCTAGATTTGGAAGTCCCAGCCGATTCAGAGTTTGTGCTGGAAGGGACAATTACTCCGGGGGAAGTATTGCCTGATGGTCCTTTTGGGGATCACATGGGATATTACGGTGGGGTAGAGGATTCGCCCTTGGTTCGCTTCCATTGTATGACCCATCGCAAAGACCCGATTTATTTGACCACATTTAGTGGACGTCCACCGAAAGAAGAAGCGATGATGGCGATCGCCTTGAACCGCATCTACACTCCCATTTTGCGGCAACAAGTTTCAGAAATTGTAGATTTCTTTTTGCCGATGGAAGCTTTGAGTTACAAAGCGGCGATTATATCTATTGATAAGGCATATCCGGGACAAGCGCGACGGGCAGCTTTGGCGTTTTGGAGTGCTTTGCCGCAGTTCACATACACTAAATTTGTGATTGTGGTGGATAAAAACATAAATATTCGCGATCCGCGTCAAGTTGTGTGGGCGATTAGTTCCAAAGTTGACCCCACACGGGATGTGTTTATTTTGCCGGATACGCCATTTGATAGTTTGGATTTTGCTAGTGAGAAGATTGGTTTGGGGGGACGGATGGGAATTGATGCGACGACGAAGATTCCCCCGGAAACGGAACATGAGTGGGGTGCAGCCTTGGAGTCAGATCCAGAGGTGGCGGCGATGGTTGATCGGCGATGGGTTGAGTATGGTTTGGCTGATTTGCAGTTGGGGGAGGTGAATCCGAATTTGTTTGGGTACGATGTGAGGTAAGGAACTTCTAAGACGGGGAAGTCAATTAAAAATTAAAAATTAAAAATATTTAATTTTGCATTTTTAATTCTTGTACTCTGAAGTCTCGTACCTAATTGTAAGGGCGCGGAGACCGCGCCCCTACGGTTAGATTGTGGGTGAGAAAATTGGGGATGATTTTCGGGGTTTTTGGTTCATTTTGAAAGGGCTAGTATCTAGGACTTACGCATTGACAGAAATAATCAAGTATGCTATAGGATGAGTCAGGCTGCGGAGCGCAATATTGATTTGGGTAAACCACCTTACCGTAGGGGCGCGGTCTCCGCTTCTGGTCCATGTGGTCAATTCTACCAGATGAAACGACCGAATTCCGTTATACACATGATGATTAATTTGTATAGCGCGTAATTTCTAGTAGCTTATTTATCAGTGTAATCCTGCCAGTACCGAGTGAGCCACCAAGCGATCCATGCGTGCAATACCTCATACAAATAAGTGTCATTTAAATTATAATATTGAATTCTCTCTACTTACTTAGCAGTCAAAACTTTGGCATAATAAGACCTTGAACACTCAAAGGAATGTAATGTAAATCATGCCAATGTCCACTGATGAGTATGACAGCCCTTGGAAAGAAACCATAGAAATCTACTTTCGGGAGTGCATGGAATTTTTCTTTCCTGTAGCGAGTGCGGAAATCGACTGGAAGCGAGGCTATACTTTTCTGGACAAAGAGTTACAGCAAGTAGTTCGGGATGCGGAACTAGGGCAAAGATTTGTCGACAAACTCGTTCAAGTCTGGCGGCGTAGTGGTGAACAAAGGTGGGTATTAATTCATCTGGAAATCCAAAGTTCTGAAGAAAGCAACTTTCCTAAGCGGATGTACGTCTACCACTATCGCTTGTTTGACCGTTACAATTTGTCTATAGCCAGTTTAGCTATCTTAGGTGACGATCGCCCAACATGGAAACCAGATGAGTATAGTGATGAACTCTGGGGTTGTGAAGTCAAATTTAAGTTTCCCGTGGTGAAATTGCTTGACTATAGCCAAAGATGGGCAGAATTATCAGACAATTCTAACCCCTTTGCCACAGTAGTTATGGCTCATTTGAAGGCAAAGGAAACACGTCTTGATGAGGAAGGACGCAAACGGTGGAAGCTGAATTTAACCAAACGACTTTATGAACAAGGCTATCAGCGAGAAGACATCATCAACTTGTTTCGATTTATTGATTGGGTAATGAGATTACCCGAAGAATTAGAACGTAGTTTTTGGCAAGAAGTCACTCAATATGAGGAGGAGAAAAGAATGCCGTATATTACCAGTGTAGAGAGAATTGGTCTTCAGCAAGGACTTCAACAAGGACTTCAACAAGGACTTCAACAAGGACTTCAACAAGGACTTCAACAAGGACTGCTATCGGGTATTAAAGTGATCTTGGAACTGAAATTTGGTAGCGATGGGTTAACAATATTACCAGAAATTGCTCAGATAGAGGACATGGATTTATTAGAGGCAATCCTCACCAGTATCAAGACAGTCAATACTATAGAAGAGCTGCAACAAGTTTATCAAAAATGACCCACAATGGGCGGCGCAAGCGTTGTTGGCGTCAGCGCTATTGCTACCCTCAGAGGGCTTCCCTCCGGGTAGCAATTATAGCGGATTTCAACCGGATGAAGTACACGGAGTTATATCAATGCCATCTCCATTTGCTGGTATGAACCCATATTTGGAACATCCGGAATTATTTCCGGGATTACAAAGTATAATTCCTTCATTTTCCCTACCTTTGCGTTCTGGAGATACTGAACCAGTTATAGATTTGCAAGCGTTGTTAAATGGGGTATATGACATATACGATTATGATTTGGTAGTAGATTATAGCCAAGAAGCAGTACCACCACTGTCAAAAGCAGATGCTGTTTGGGTGAATGAACTGTTACAGGAAAAAGGGTTAAGGTAGTGCGATTTAAGTAGGTCGGCGGGAAAATTTATAACTATGTCCGCAGCGAACGGAGCGAAGCGAAGTGAAGCAATCGCAGGGGCTGCAACCTTTTTACATTTCGTTACATAGTTAGGTTTATTTCCGCCGACTTCTCTTTGCTTTGCTTCTGCCGGCGTTTAGCGATCCACCAAACTAACCATGCTGCGACTAATCCGGAAACAATGCTGCCGAGAACCCAGAGAATGAAGGGGTGAGGTGAGGAAGCGGTAGGCGATCCTGGCATCCGAATCGGGTTTTCCTTCGTCACTTGGCTAGAAGCAGAGATGACGATTCCTCCCACTGCTAAACCAGAGGCTACGGCAAATGCTGTGGTTTGAAAGTTGCGATCGCGTTCTTTTTCTGATTTCTCCAGTCGTTCGCGCTTTTTTTCTTCTCGTTCTTCTTGTTGTCGTAACTCTTCTTGTCGTTGGCGATCGCGTTCTGCTTGGTCAATTTCTACTAAGCCTCGACTCGCAGCGATCGCTTGTTGAAACATGTCTTGACCTGGGGATAAGTAATTGATGTCTGTCTGAATCTGCTGCTGCAATCGTGGGTTCGTGCGATCGCGAAAATTTTCCAGGAACTTTAAATTATCGTCTGAATATTTATCCTGACTTTTTTGAGAAATTTTTTGCAGCCATATGCTATAATTTTCTGTATTGGTAACTATACTCTGGGTATGATCGTGCATATCTCGCAGTAGACGAGCGTATTGAAAGGCAATTGGCGAGATGTTGGTGAGTAATATCTTTAGCTTCTCCAGTCGCTGCCCTGAATCAGTAGGCAGATTGTTGAAAATTTGGACTTGTGTTTCTATCCGGCTGTAAAGCTGCCGTGCTTGCCAATAGCAGAGACGTGCTTGGTGATAGGCAAAGAGGATTTTGCTGCGGCAACACAGGAGATTGAGTACATAATCTGCGGTTTCGCCAATCGACTTTAGGGTTTCATTGTCAGTATTGAACCATACCCAGAGATGACAGCGTTGGGTAGGATCTTCTTGCTGGTTGTCATACTCAAAAATCGGACTGCCGAAGAGTTTTCCTTGGGCGATGTAATCTTTTAAGGGTTGGTTTGTTGTGGATAGCACCTCCTTGACACAAGCATTTGCCAAGGTTTGATAGTCATTGGTATTATTGGGAGGTTCAGCAAAGAGTAGAAATGTTTCTCCTAGGGAGGGTCGAATCCAACTGGACAACAAGTAACCGTTGGGATTGAGTTGGCTGAGTTGGGTAATGTCTACAGGTTCTTCGTAACGCAGGGTGAGATCAACAGCGTAAGTATCGTGAATGCGAATTGGGTAAATTTCACCGCTTAGTTGAGGGCTGTTTGGCTGAGTTGGGACATGGAATTCCAGAGTCCGCTGATGTTTTAATAATTCTAGAGGCAGACTGGAGTGTTTATCTTCAAGAGCTTTTTCTTCAAGGGATGGCTTGTAAGTGCCTGTTGTATCCTCATAGCAGAGGAGTTTTGACTTCAGGGACTTGAGTTCGCCAATATTCAACTGTTCTCCCAACTTGACAAACTGCTCCCACAAGTGGTAAGCTTTGTCTGTGACTTGCTCAGAACCTTCGGACAAGCTGTGACGCAAATGGAAGGCATAGAGAGTTAGGCTGGGATTTTTGACCTGCTGCGTCGAGGGCTTTTGATTCATGGCTGAGAGTCGGAAGGCTTGGGTTGAGAACTCGGCGGCTGGGGTTCAGAGGTAGGAAAGCTTTGCCGCATCGCATTGACTAGCGTTTCCTGATAGTCTTTTGGGTTAATGGGGGCGGGATTTTTTGCAGGACCTCTTGTTACACCGCCTGAACTTTGACCAAGCAAACGCGCTAGGGCGTTCCAAACGTGGTTACGAGGGTGGGACCAATCGGCGATCGCATTTGCAATTTCCTCTACATTATTTGGTAGAGTTGGGACTAACTTCCACAAATCAGCTTGATCTTGGGATGAAAACAAAGATGATTGAGATTTGATGAGTTCAATAAACGCTTCAATCTTCTGTTGATCGAGTGACATGAATAATCTCCTACTGTTTTACTGCCCAACGGTACAGAATCCTGCCCAATATTCTGGAGAATGAAAAGGTTTGGAAGTCGCTTCCATCTCTTTTAACCAGTCATTAAACCATAAGCTATCAACAGTTAACTGCTGATTTTTACTCAAAGTCAATTCCTGCGTCAATTTCTGCAATTCCGCTTTCGTGACATCCCGCAACCAGCATTGGGCATTGTTGAGGGCTTTGGCAATAGATACCCCAGGTTGCAGATTTTGGTAGAACTTAATCATTAAGAAACAAGTTGAGAGGTCATTGACTACCCAAAGACTACTAACAATGTTAGGGCTACCTGCTACCAAAAAGCCACTGGCTAAGCCGATGTATTCATCAGTGAGGTTGCGCCACTCAGTTAAGCCGGTTTCACAGGCGGAGAGAGTGACGAGACGGCATTGTTTGAGGTTGAGGGCAAAAATTTCGCCCAAAGTCAGGCAATTTATCAAGTCAACATCTTTGCCATCTCGCCAAGGTAGATAACGGGTAGCTTCGCTTGCGGTTCGCTTAACGAGTTCGGAAGCGACGAGGGAATCTGCTAAAATCAGGTGGGAGTCCAGCGGGTTAGGAGCAGAAAAAGAGCCATGACAGGAAAAGTGGACACACTCCGCAAGGCTTAAGGCAGATAAATTAGCGGCTTGATTTAAAGCGTTTTTGCTGGCTTTGTCCTTGGACAAAATTTGCTTGGGGTGAAACTTTCCCATGATGGCTTCGACTTCGATATCACTAAAGTCTAGGTCTTTGGTAGGATTTTGGATAGCAAAGAGGTGGCGGAAAGATGGGGCTTGCTGTGACGCTACTTTTTGGCTGAGTTGCAACAGTTGGCAACTGGGGGCGTAGTGGACGCTTTCAGGGAAGGAGTCGAGGAGGCAATTTCCCTGGGAGTGCAAAGGTAACGCATGTAGGGGGAAGAGGTGCAGGTAGCGATGGGGAATGAGAATGAGTCGTTTGCACTCGCTGGGAACTTGCGAAAGGATATCATTTAAATGCAGAATATTTGAAAGGTCTTGGAGGCGAGAGACGAGATTAGTTGACCACTGGGTTTTGCGATCGCGTTTGAGGGCTTCGTAATCTTTGAGATAGTTATCCCGCCACAATTCCAAGGCTGTTAGGTCAAGTCGCTTCGCTCCAAGTCAAAAGTCAAAAGTCAAAAGTCAAAAGTAAGAACCCCATAAATAAATTTAGGGGCTTGTAATAAGGACGTAGTATTTCTTGCGCTACGCGTCTCGAAATACATATTTTTCATTTTCCATAAATAAATTTAGGGGCTTGTACCTTTTTTGTACTTTTGACTTTTGACTTTTGACTTTTGACGAACCGAAGGGCGGTCATCGTTAGTAGATTGCCAAACGTAGAGGGGTTTTTGCTGGGTAATGACGAAGGTGAAGAAGTGTTCAGATGTAATGTACCAAGCAATAATAGCGGTGTGGTTATCTATCGCCTTGCGAATTTCTGCAAAAGAGATGGGTTGAACAATTTGGGTGAGTTGGTAGCTGGGGTCTATGGGCTTGATTTGCTTCAGTACCTGTTCTAGTTGAGACTGCAACTCGCTGAGTTCTTGCCGCAAAAAGTTGAGGTCAGAAGCATTGCTGCGGGGTTGACTTTGGGTGTTGTCAGCATTGTGGCGATCGGCAGCTTCTAACAGTTGCCGTTTAGCTGGGATTTCCCGTTTTAGGCGTTGCAGTTGTTCGAGAACATCGTCGGGAACGTCACCTTTAGGGTTAAGGTCGCGGTTAGTCAAGAGTTCAACTAAGGTACGGGCTTTGCTGCGTTCGACGTATTCAATGGCTTTTTCTATTTGGTTATTATTGACGCAAGCTTGCACAATTTGAGTATAAACATCAATCGCATCTTCCCGCAACTCTTGACGTCTTGCCTCACTGCTAACCCACTCGCAGCTTTGTTCAACCGCTTGAATTGCCGCATCATAACCTTCTATCGCCTCTGACCACCGTTCAGCTTGGAAGGCGGTTTTACCGAGATTGCGTCCCGATTTGAGGCAATCGATAGGAAAAGCAGTAGGTGTACGGATTTCTAGGGCTGACCGCAAACACTGAATTGCTTCAGAAATTTGCCCCACATCAGAGTAGGCAAGACCCAAATTGTTTTGGGTCAAAGCCCAATCAATTGGGAAATCTTGGCGGGTGCGGATTTCTAAGGCAGCATTGTAGGCTGCGATCGCCAGTTCGAGATTCTCTGCTTTGTTGCCAACTATCCGGTTCCAGTAGGCAAGACCCAAATTGTTTTGGGTCAAAGCCCAATCAATTGGGAAATCTTGGCGGGTGCGGACTTCTAAGGCTGCATTGTAGGCAGCGATCGCCAGTTCGAGATTCTCTGCTTTGTTGCCAACTATCCGGTTCCGGTAGGCAATGCCCAAATTGTTTTGGGTCGAAGCCCAATCAATTGGGAAATCTTGGCGGGTGCGGATTTCTAAGGCAGCATTGTAGGCAGCGATCGCCAGTTCGAGATTCTCTGCTTTGTTGCCAACTATCCGGTTCCGGTAGGCAATGCCCAAATTGTTTTGGGTCGAAGCCCAATCAATTGGGAAATCTTGGCGGGTGCGGATTTCTAAGGCAGCATTGTAGGCAGCGATCGCCAGTTCGAGATTCTCTGCTTTGTTGCCAACTATCCGGTTCCGGTAGGCAATGCCCAAATTGTTTTGGGTCGAAGCCCAATCAATTGGGAAATCTTGGCGGGTGCGGATTTCTAAGGCAGCATTGTAGGCAGCGATCGCCAGTTCGAGATTCTCTGCTTTGTTCCGGTTCCAGTAGGCAGTGCCCAAATTGTTTTGGGTCTGTGCCCAATCAATTGGGAAATCTTGGCGGGTGCGGATTTCTAAGGCTGCATTGTAGGCTGCGATCGCCAGTTCTAGATTCTCGCTTTGTTTGCCAACTATCCGGTTCCAGTAGGCAGTGCCCAAATTGTTTTGGGTCCAAGCCCAATCAATTGGGAAATCTTGGCGGGTGTAGATTTCTAAGGCAGCATTGTAGGCAGCGATCGCCAGTTCGAGATTCTCTGCTTTGTTGCCAACTATCCGGTCAGAGTAGGCAGTGCCCAAATTGTTTTGGGTCGAAGCCCAATCAATTGGGAAATCTTGGCGGGTGCGGATTTCTAAGGCTGCATTGTAGGCTGCGATCGCCAGTTCGAGATTCTCTGCTTTGTTGCCAACTATCCGGTCAGAGTAGGCAGTGCCCAAATTGTTTTGGGTCTGTGCCCAATCAATTGGGAAATCTTGGCGGGTGCGGATTTCTAAGGCTGCATTGTAGGCTGCGATCGCCAGTTCGAGATTCTCTGCTTTGTTGCCAACTATCCGGTCAGAGTAGGCAGTGCCCAAATTGTTTTGGGTCCAAGCCCAATCAATTGGGAAATCTTGGCGGGTGTAGATTTCTAAGGCAGCATTGTAGGCAGCGATCGCCAGTTCGAGATTCTCTGCTTTGTTGCCAACTATCCGGTATAAGTAGGCAGTGCCCAAATTGTTTTGGGTCTGTGCCCAATCAATTGGGAAATCTTGGCGGGTGTAGACGGTTAGCGCTATCTCGTAGCCTGCAATTGCCATATCTTGGTTGATTGCCTTGCTACCCAGAGGGAATTGTTGAATTAGCAAGCTGAAATTGAAAATCTTCCTGGCGATGTGCTGTGCTTCATCTGGCTCGACTTCGGATAAGATGTTAGTTGCCCAATTTCGCAGCAAATCAGTCAAATTATTATTCAATTTGTCTAGGTTTGCTTGCAGTAACGGATACACTACTTGCTGATTGCCGTCACTCTCTTCGGTTGCCTGCAATACCTTCATGAGAAAATTAAGATCGTCATCAGCAGTTGCTGCTACTGGTGAGTTACTTTGAGGTGAGGTACGGGACAAACCCAATACCCTTGCTAGCATATGGGCAATATTGCTGAAAAAATCACGCTGCATTTTGGTTTCCTTGTTCTACCAGCATCAATGCCACTTTGTATCTATCGCACCAATTCGATTCAGACTTGATCAATAAGATATTATTTCTGTTTTTAACTTCAAAGCCTTTTCCAGTTTTTCCAGAACAGTTTTTTATAAGGTCACTCGCTGAAAATCCCTGAGATGAGCCTGACTCAGGAAGGCTCATCGTACTTTAGGCAGGGAATGAAAGCGGTTTGAAGGCGTTTACGCCTGAGTGCTGTTTTGTTTTTTCGGTTCAGGCAAACTATCGATCCACTCATCAAATAAGCTTGCTATCGACCTTTCCTTTTGCGCGGCTAATAAGGTCAACTTATCATACCTCCGCTCCGTCACGCGAAAATTAAATCTTTTTGTTTTCATAGCCGCATACAAATAACGTACATTAGCGTTATTATGCTTATAGCAAAAAAGGAGGCAAGTGGAAGATCTAATTGTTCAAACAAAATTAATGAAAATCAATTTACCAACGTTTGAGACTAATGTCCTGGAGTTCATTTGCAAAAGGTCAAGCAGTTTGTACAATCAAGCTATCTATTTTGTGAGACGCACACATGAAATGACTCATCCAGGCAACCGACTCAATGTACCTTATGAAGCAATGGCAGGCAACCTAAAAGACGAGTGGAATTACAGAATGCTCTATTCCCAGGTTGCTCAACAAACTTTAAAGTCTGTGGCAGAAGCTTTTAAAAGTTACAAACAGTTAATTAGCTTATGGATGGAAGGTCAGCTAAAAAATGAGCCTAGACTACCTCACTTTCGTAAAAAAGGTGGGCTATACCCTTGTACCTACCCAAGTCAAGCATTGACCTTTGATTTAGAAACTCCTTTCATTAGAATCCCATTAGGGTCTGGGCTACATGAGCTAGAAGGGGTTTCTGAGCTTTTCATCCCAGCTCCAACTGGCATCCGTCCTGAGCAAATAATAGAACTTTCCATCATCCCTAGAAATGGCTGTTTTTACGCTGCATATGCCTATAAGTCTGTTCCCCCGGTTAAGCTAAATCTAGATAAATCAAATGCTTTGGGCATTGATCATGGTAGAGATAACTGGCTGACGTGCGTATCAAATATCGGTACATCCTTGATTGTTGATGGACTGCACCTAAAATCCTTGAATCGTTGGTATAACAAGCAAATATCCACTATTAAGGAAGGAAAACCAGAAGGTTTTTGGAACAATAGATTAGCAGTTATCACAGAAAAACGGAACAGACAGGTACGTGACGCAGTTAACAAAGCAGCAAGATTGGTAATTGACCATTGCTTAGGGAATGATATTGGCACGGTTGTTTTTGGCTGGAACGATGGGCAGAAACAGCGCTCAAATATGAGCAAAGTTAACAATCAGTCTTTCATCCAAATCCCCACAGCTAGGTTAAAAGACCGTATTGCACATTTGTGTGAGTTGCATGGAATAAATTTTGTAGAGACAGAGGAAGCGTACACCAGCAAAGGATCATTCGTAGATGGCGATGAGTTGCCGAAAATTGGTGAAAAACCCATAGGCTACAAGCCATCTGGAAAGCGTGTAAAACGTGGACTTTACCGCACTGGAGAAAAGAATTGGTACATAAACGCGGATTGTAACGCAGCCGCGAATATGCTTGCCAAAGTATGCACAATGCTAGGTCTTGAACTTAGTGGAGTGAGTAGGAGCGCATTGGCTGCGCCAATTAGACTACGGTTGTGGCACGTGTCGAGTAAGACACCTCTGCTCAGTGCGACTGTTTAATGAATCCCCTCGCCTTCAGGCAGGGGAGAGTCAAACATAAGATTCATTTATATTTTATAGGAATCCTAAATCATTCTTGAAAAGTCTCGCTTGTAGGGTGGGCACTGCCCACCATATCCCAATACGGTTGCTGTTAAGCTGTTCCACATTTAACTTGCATCCTTCGGGGCGGGCAAGATGCCCAACGCCAGTCGCCTACGGAGGGAAGCCCTCCTGCAGCGCTTGCTCCCCCACAAGAGTTTAATGAAATTTAGATGTGCAAATTAAATGTGGTTTAGCTTAGTAGCGTTCAGTCATCGAAGATCCCCCCAACACGAATTAAAAAGGGGGGCTATGTTCACCTGTGTTTAAGGGGAGCCATCTTGGGTGACGATCGCCGAACATGGAAACCAGAACAGTAAAAAACGTCAGCGGATGCTAGGAAGTTTCACCAATTTAGTTGAGATTGACTTGCTGCGGGGTGGTAAGTCGATGCTGATTGTAAATAATAATATTCAAAGTGATTATCGGATTTTGGTGAGTCGAGGGTCACACCGCCCCAAAGCTGATTTATATGCTTTTTCTTTACAAAATGTGATTCCATCATTCCCATTGCCGTTGCGTTTGTCAGATAATGAACCCTTGCTAGATTTACAAACATTATTAAGTGAACTATATGACCGGGCTAGTTATGATTTAGTCATAGACTATAACCTTTGAGTTGATGGCTTCACCCAGGCGATCGCACTCCGACAAACCCCACACTCTTCTGTCAAAAATCTGGCATAATCACACCTTTAGTACCCATAAAACTGATGTAAATCATGCCGATGTCCACCGACAAGTATGACAGCCCTGGGAAAGAAGCTATAGAAACCTACTTTCAGGAGTGCGAGGTGAAGCCTGACAGCACCATTAAACCGTAGGGGCGGGGTTTCCCCGCCCTTACAATGTAGCACCAGTTCAATTGAAAACTGCTGTATATCATAACAACTACCAGACATGATATAACCCCTTTGCCACAGTAGTGATGGCTCATTTAAAAGCAAAGAAAACACGTCTTGATGACGAACAGGCACCATTCTCAACAAGGTAGAGGATTGCTTGTGTTGAAGAAGAGTTAGTGGATTGGAATGCAGACCATACCACAAAAGAGCCTAAACTTGAAAAAGATAAACTTTCCGGATCGCCACACTTATTCACTATGCCCGACCCTAAAGACGCGAATCGCGATCGCCTGACATTGGAAATGGTAGTCAAAGCAAGGTATAATATTATAGTAACAGACAAAAGTACATTGCGAGTACGGGCAAAAACAGGTTATGCCTAGCTTGTCGCCTGTAATGCCATAAAAATGTCAGAGTATAGAAGGCAACAGAATCTATGGTGACAACCCTGGAACAAGCGATTATTCATAGTGACCGCCCTTCGGTTCGTCAAAAGTCAAAAGTCAAAAGTCAAAAGTACAAAAAAGGTACAAGCCCCTAAATTTATTTATGGAAAATGAAAAATATGTATTTCGAGAGGAGTGCAACAAGAAATACTACGTCCTTATTACAAGCCCAGACCACCACGCTTCGCTCGTGGCGCTTCGCGATTTATTTATGGGGTTCTTACTTTTGACTTTTGACTTTTGACTTTTGACTTGGAGCGAAGCGACTTGACCCCGATATTTTATCGGGTATTCCTGTCTTCGTTGGCACCCGTGTCCCTGCCAAAAGCTTGATTGATTATTTGTCAGGTGGTCACAACATTGATGATTTTCTGGACGATTTTCCCACCGTTAGCCGGGAGCAAGCTAACGCCTTCCTTAAGCAAGCCTTTAACTTATTGCTAACTCAAGTCCATGCGAGTGCTGCTTGACGAGTGCCTACCCAAAAAGCTAAAGCGAGAACTACCAGGGTATACGGTGATTACAGTGCCAGAGAAAGGCTGGGCGGGGCAGAAGAATGGGGTTAAGGTAAAGATTAAATTCAGTTCGTAAATCTATGGCTTCTCCATTCCCAGGTATGAACCCATATTTAGAAAGTCCTGTATTATGGCAGAAAGTTCATAAGCGATTGATAGTCGCGATCGCTGATTCCCTATCTCCCCAACTACGTCCTAAATATATAGTGGACATCGAAGAACGGGTGTATCAAACAAGTGGGGAAGATGCGGTGTTGGTGGGTATTCCTGATGTGGCGGTGCAACGTTCCCAAACTACAACGAACTCGGAAACAGAAAATATTGCTGTTGCTACACCCCCAGTTCAAGCTGTGACAGTGACACTTCCCATACCAAGTACAGTAGCCAATGAATTCAGAATACTGTTAATTGAACGATTTCTAAGACATGCGCCGCACCACGCCTTGTGACAAGTAGGGTGCGATATAGTAGCCCTGTCAAGGTGGCTCAAAAACTTAGAAAATTTTCTTAATTTTTTCGATATTTTACCTTCTCCCAAGGGGAGACGCTGCGCGAACGCGTCCTTCGTGTCTTCGTGGTTTAAAATTTGTTTTGAACCGCGAAGACACGAAGAACGCGAAGCAATACTGCAAGGGCTGAGATAAATTATCAACCGTCAACCTATGTAGAGACGCGAAATTCTCGCGGTGCGCTGAATGAGTGTTTCCCTCCGTAGGCGACTGGTGAGTCCAGTCCTGTTCGCGAAGCGTCTCCCCTTGGGAGAAGGAGGGTTTCCCTCCGTAGGGAACAGGTGTTGCAGCGCGAATGACGGCTTTCCCTCCGTAGGCGACTGCACCAAGCTTTATGGCGAACCCGTAAGGGCGTCGCGTCTCTACACACCTTAAACTCCCACCACAAATCCTTAACCGAGTAGTATTGGAACGCGAAGAGATCCTTATCGGGAAGGACGCAACACATATGAACTTAAAAATTTTTCCAAAGCAATAATTCTTTATAAAAATTAATTTTCAGGTGTTGTGGGCAACCTGCCGACGATTGTTACTTGCAGGTGATGAAATTAGCTAAAAGCTAGATAGCATTGTATCCGGCGTGTTGATTGGGACTACCAAAAATGTCAAAACAGATCGGCAAAAAAATTGCACCTGTACCGATGCCAACCGATATCGGGGTGGTTGATTTAATAGATAATTACTACACCGCCTACAACTCGGCACGGTTGCGGGAGATCTGCCATCTGCTGAGTCAGGATGTGCTAAAAGAAGGTGTAACGGTGGGAGTCAGCCTTTCCGGTGCGATGACACCAGCGGGATACGGGGTATCTGTACTTGCACCCCTGATTCGCAATGGCTTTATTGACTGGATGATTAGTACTGGTGCAAATCTTTACCATGATATGCACTACGGGTTAGGTTTTGAACTGTTTGCAGGCAATCCATTTTTGGATGATGTGAAGCTACGCCAGCAAAGCACAATCCGTATTTATGACATTGTTTTTGGTTACGATGTGCTGCTGGAAACCGATGCTTTTATCCGGAAGATTTTACAAGCAGAACCATTCCAGAAGCGGATGGGAACCGCTGAATTTCACTATCTGCTAGGCAAGTATGTCCGGGAGGTAGAAAAGCAATTGGGGATTAAACATTCCTGCTTGCTAGCTACGGCTTATGAGTGCGGAGTTCCGATTTATACTTCTTCTCCAGGAGATAGTTCGATTGGGATGAACGTTGCGGCTTTGTCACTAGAAGGTTCCGAATTGATGTTAGACCCGTCAATTGACGTGAATGAGACAGCGGCGATCGCCTACTGGGCACGTGAAAAAGAAGGCAAGAGTGCGGCTGTAATTATCGGTGGTGGTAGTCCCAAAAACTTTTTGCTACAAACCCAACCGCAAATTCACGAAGTACTGGGACTAGAAGAACGGGGACACGATTTCTTTGTGCAGTTCACCGATGCACGTCCTGATACTGGGGGTTTATCTGGTGCAACACCCAGCGAAGCCGTCAGCTGGGGGAAAATAGACCCGGAGGAGTTACCCAGCACGATTGTTTGTTACACAGATAGCACGATCGCACTACCCCTAGTAACAGCTTACGTCATGAACCAGTGCCAGCCTCGTCCCCTCAAGCGGTTGTACGATCAACGAGAACAGATGTTCTCAAAACTGCAGACAGACTATCTAAAAGCCAAAACTCAGCCATTGGATCAAGTTCCGGCTGTGATGACCGACAGTGCTTCCCAGGAAGTAGCAACCTATCCTTGCGGTCGGCTAATTCCTAATCCTTAAGGTTTGTTAATTGTTGATTGTTAGTGGTTAGTGGTTAGTGGTTAGTAGTTAGTGGTTAGTGGTTAGTAGTTAGTAGTTAGTAGTTAGTGGTTAGTGGTTAGCGATCATATTTTTCAACCAACAATCAACAACCCAACGGGAAAGCCCAACGGGAAAGCAGTCCCTTACGGCGGGAAACCCTCCGTAGGGGCTGGACTCACCGCCTGCGCAGACTAATTCTAGCCTGCGGAGGCAGGCTTTGTACGTGTAGCCCCAGGCTTATAGCCTGTAGGGCATTTCAGAAATTGGCGAAGGCGTTGCCTGTCCCTTAGGACAAGGTATTGTCAAAGAAACCGGGTTTCTTGACCAAGTAAAGTTTCCGTGGTGGACTCCAGCCCCCTCGACATTCTCCCTTGCCTCATAAGGTTCAAACTAAGTCAAAATTCAATTAAAGCACTCTCACAATAAAAACAATGCAGATTACCCAGTGTCTCCACACAGCCATTCTTGTAACTGATTTAGAACAAGCTGAGCATTTTTATAGCAAAGTATTAGGATGGTCAAAAATTGATCGCTCTCTAAAATACCCTGGTACATGGTATCAAGTCGGCGAATATCAAATTCATCTAATAGTCGCGCCAACAACACCAAAACCCCAACATGAAAAATGGGGACGTAACCCCCACATCGCCTTCTCAGTTGCTGACTTAGACGCAGCCAAACAGCAACTACTAAATCATAACTGTCTCATCCAAACCAGTGCCTCCGGACGCGCCGCCCTCTTTACTCAAGACCCAGATGGTAACATTATCGAACTTAGTCAACAATTTTCCTGACTCTGCGTAGGAGTGCGGTTCGTTAATGAAAATCTTCGCCTACACATACAGCGATCCCCTACTAGAACCTACACCCGATCCAACTACATGGGGATGGGAAGTAGATAAAATTTATCAAGATTTGGGAAAGCGATCGCAACTACAACAACTATTCAACGATTGTAAAACCGAACCACCAGATTATCTGATCATCCGCCGCTTGTCAGAATTGGGGGATACTTTAGAGTCAGTTAGCGACCGCCTTGTAGAACTTCAAACAATAGGAATAATACTGATTGCGATCGAGCAAGCTGACAATTCCCTTGAAAATACAAGCGGACACGCTGACGTGCTAAAATTACTACACGAAATCCAGTACCAGCAACGCAGTCGCCGCATCCGCCAAGGACATGCCCGTAACCGTCTCGACGCTGCACCGCCACCAGGGAAAGCACCTTACGGCTACCGTCGAGGCAAAGGAAAATATACTATTGACCGTAGTGCTTCCCCAGTAGTCAAAGATTTTTTTGAACACTTCTTACTTTATGGTTCCTTACGGGGAGCAGTTCGTAATATCGCCAAAAAATACGGTAAAAAAATCTCTGTCACCACCGGTCGCCGTTGGCTGACTAATCAAGTATATCGCGGTGATACAGCTTATCAAAATGGTGAAATTATCTCCAATACTCATGCTCCCATAATTTCTCGCGAAGAAGCCGCGCAGGTTTCACGACTTTTGCGCCGCAACAGTCGTTTACAGCCTCGGAGTGCGAGTGCGCCGCGTTCTTTAGCTGGATTGGTTGTCTGCGGTGAGTGTCAATCACACATGACAGTCACCCGTGTCACTACACGCAATCAAGACAAAGAGTATCTTTATTTACGTCCTATTAGCTGCCCCAAAAATCCCAAGTGCCGTGCTATTCCCTATCAAGAAGTATTAGAACATACAATTACAGCGGTTTGCCGCGACTTACCCCTTGCAGTAGCAGGAATGAATTTTCCCCAGTTAGATGCAGTGAAGAATAGTTTGAGTGAAGCGATCGCCCACTCGCAACAAATACTCGATCAATTACCCGCGTTACAGGAAACTGGAGTTTTAGATACAGAAACAGCAAAGTTAAGGGCATACAAACTGCGCACAGAAATATCTGCTCTTCAAACAAAGCTGGCGACTCTACCGCCAGTCAATTTACGTTCTGTTGCCCAAGCGGTATCTATTCCACAATTTTGGTTAGACTTATCAGAATCAGAGCGACGATTTTACTTTCGCGAATTCATTCGGCTTCTTGAGATTATTCGTCAAGATGAAGAGTGGGAATTACGAGTTGTTTTTATTTTTTAGGGGAAATTGTTAATTGTTGATTGTTAATTGTTGATTGTTGATTGCTAATTGTTAAAAGCCATTCCCCATTCCCCATTCCCCATTCCCCACTCCCCACTCCCCATTCCCTACTCCCCATTACCCATTACCCATAAATATGCAAGAAGAAAAGTTTATTTGGGGTCGTCTAGAAAAACAGTATCGCACGGTTGAGAAGCGAATTGATTGGATCTGGATTGTAGTATTGCTGTTGGCAGCAGTGTTACTATTTACGATCAATCTTGGCGGATTGCCACTGCGAGACTGGGATGAAGGTACTGTAGCACAGGTTGCTCGTGAAATTTGGCGTGCTCCAGTTGGTTCAATGCGTTGGCTTTACCCAATACTGGAGGGTACACCATATCATAACAAGCCGCCGATGATGCACTTGCTGATTGCTTGGGCTTACTCTTTGGGGGGTGTGAATGAGTGGACGACACGCTTACCTGGAGCAATGTTGACAGCGACTTCAGTACCTTTGCTATATTGTATTGCGCGAGAAATATTTCGCCAACGTTTGGCAGCAATTTATAGTGCCTTGATTTATCTAACAATGCTACCGGTGGTGCGTCATGGAAGGTTAGCAATGTTAGATGGAGCGGTGGTATGTTTTTTTATGGTGATGATGTTGTGCTTGTTGCGATCGCGACGAAATTTGCGTTATTGCCTAGGTGTGGGTATTGGTTTTGGGTTGATTTGCCTGACTAAAAGCATATTGGCAATATTGCTGGGTGCGATCGCGCTTGTCTTTGTCTTTTGGGATACACCACGACTGCTGACCAGTTGGTATATGTGGTTAGCAATCCTGATTGGCAGTGCGCCTGTGGCTTTTTGGTATGGTGCCCAATGGTTGCACTACGGTCAGACTTTCACCTCCGTCGGCGTGGTGGATCAATCCCTCAGCCGTGTTTGGAAATCTGTTGAGGATCATTCTGGACCACCTTGGTACTATTTACTAGAAATTCTCAAGTACACATGGCCTTGGCTACTTTTTTTGCCACAAAGTTTACGCAAAACATGGGAAAATCGCAACCTAAGCTGGGCAAAACTCGTGCTGGTTTGGAGTGTTGTTGATCTCGTTGCTATTTCCCTGATGGAAACCAAACTTCCCTGGTACGTATTCCCGATTTACCCTAGCTTAGCTTTAGCTTGTGGTAGCAAGCTTTCAGAAATCGAGATGCCAATACTTTCTTCTGTTCGCCGCTTTTGGGTAGCTGCTTTAGCTGTCATGGCTTTCGGGGCTACTGCGGCAACGATTTATTTTAGTTGGGGTACAGCAGCTAAATCAGACTTACAGCTAATTTTTATAGCAGTAGCTGCTACAATGGCAATGTCTGCTATTTTGGTAGAGCGAGGCGACAAGGAATTCCTGAAGATTCTATTGTGGGGAAGTTATATTTCCCTGCTGCTGTTAATGAAATCTCACTACTGGGTTTGGGAATTAGGGGAAGCTTATCCAGTTAAGCCTGTCGCCGCCATGATCCAAAGAGCGAACCCAGCAGTAACAAAAATTTACACATCTTTTTCCTATCGGCGTCCGTCTTTAAATTTTTATAGCGATCGCATTGTTATTCCTGCTTCTATTGATGAACTGAAAAATCATTGGGAGTCGGAAGGGCAAATATACGAACTGCTTGATAAAGCTGCTTTCAACACTCTCCAACTAAAGTCAGTAAAGCTAGTTGACCAAACTGACCAGTGGATACTGATTACAAAAAATACAAGTGTTAGGAGTTAGTGTTAGTGGTTAGTGGTTAGTGGTTAGTGGTTAGTGGTTAGTGGTTAGTGGTAATTTTTGACAACCAACAACTAACAACCAACAACTAACAACTAACAACCAACAACCAACAACCAACAACCAATCACTTTTCCTCTGTTTTTGGAAGTGTGTGGGGATCGTAACTTGTAGCATGCTGGGTTACAGTTAACAAACTCAAGAGAATGGTACTTCCCAAAACTAAGGCTACTAGAGGACGCTTGAAGAGTACAAAATCCCGTATAATTCTAGCTAAAGGTCTACTTTGACGACGGAGCGCCGATGAAAGCATTATCTGCTTCAAGGTAAAAGGATCGCGGACGTAATGACCGCTTTGACAAACTACTAACCGTTCCTGGCAATACGAACAGGTAAACAATCCAATGCACGTCTTTATTGGCTTTGGCTTAGTATTTTTTTGGCAAATTGGGCAAGTAACATAATGATTATCAAAGGTGTGCGTATTCATTTACCTCGTCCGCCTAGTCCACTTACTCGCTCGATCACAATAACTATATAGAATTCCCTAAAACACAAATGCGTAGATTACCCAATATTGTCTGACATAATCCACGAATCACAAATACAGTTTTTGTGTTCCCGCGACCGAGGTGGCTGACAGAACGTCTGCCCCCACATCCGACAAGAACAGTTTAATGCCTGCATCATGAGTATAGCTAGATTTAGGTGAAGATGACCCCTCTCTACTCTCAAAGACTATCCCGGTGGTTAAAACTCCTTTATATAACTATTAACCATTAATTTTCTACCATTTAACCACTGTCCCTACAAATATTTTGCAGTATGAAGCCTTTTTTTACCAAAGCTTTGTAAATCAAATAGATACAGTAGAAAAATTGCATCCAACTTTCCGAGTTGTCGGGTTGCTAAACGATGGCTCACAATGAAATATAAGACATAAAAATTTAAATTTTTTATTAGATTTACTACTCTCAATGACTATCCTACCTCTCCCTGAAGTGAGCAAGGTAATGGAACAACCTGTGTTCTATAATGCTTCTGCTCGTTTAACTCAGCTGATTAACCGTTTTCAACCATCGCCTGAAAGTGTTGTGCTGCTTTTAGCCATGCTGATCGGCGGTGGTAGTGGTATGGGTGTCGTCACGTTTCACTATTTAATCGATCTGATTCACCATTTGATGCTGGAAAATCTGATGGGCGCGATCGGTGTCTGGGGCGCTTGGACTTTAGCCTGTGTCCCCACCCTGGGCGGATTAATTGTCGGATTGATGCAATGGCGCACCCAAGACTTTGGTCCTGGACTTTCATATCTGATCGCCGCCTCTCAAAAAGGAGAGATCAAGCGACAACTAAGACCCGTAACAAAGATGCTAGCAGCATCAGTGACCTTGGGGAGTGGTGCTTCTCTAGGACCAGAGGGACCGAGTGTAGAAATTGGCGCAAATTTTGGACTGTTGCTGTCTCAGGCACTACAAGTATCTCAAGAGCGACAGCGCTTGCTGTTGGGTGCTGGTGCGGCTGCGGGTTTGGCGGCAGGATTTAATGCCCCGATCGCAGGTGTGTTTTTTGCCCTAGAACTAGTACTCGGAGCCACATCCTTTGCTACCTCCGGCGTCAGTGTAGTGCTATTGGCGGCAGTGGTGGCGGCGTTAGTCGCTCAGATTGGGTTGGGGGCACAGCCTGCTTTTACCTTACCTGCTTACCAAGCACGCAGTCCCCTAGAATTACCCCTGTATCTCGGTTTGGGTTTGGGGGCAAGTTTGGTTTCTCTTGCTTATACCGAGTTGGTCAGTCTGGCGAAAGCCTGCTTTGATGGGGAAGTGCCCTATTTACAATGGCTGGGACGTATACCTAAGCCGATTCATCCAATTATTGGCGGTGTCATGGTTGGTGTAGTAGCTTTACGCTTGCCGCAAATTATGGGCATTGGGTATGAAACAGTGGAAGCGATGCTTCAGGATGTGGAGTTTTCGCTACGCCTATTAATTGAGCTGCTGCTGGTGAAGCTGGTGATGACGGCAATTAGTTCTGGCAGTGGTTTTGTTGGTGGTTTATTTGCGCCAGCAATGTTTTTGGGTGCTTCTTTTGGAGGAGCTTACGCTAAGATATTGGCGCATGTATTTCCGGCAATTAGTGATTACATGGCAGCTCCCCCTGCTTATGCAATGGTGGGAATGGCTGCTGTGCTAGCCGCAAGTGTCAGAGCACCGTTAACAGCAATTTTGTTGCTATTTGAATTAACGCGCGACTATCGCATTGTTTTGCCGTTAATGGCAGCAGTGGGTTTGAGTGTTTGGCTAGTGGAGCTGATTAAGCCAACCTCTAATGCTAACTCACATCTTCAGCAAATCGGTCTTTCTGGGTTGAAAGACGACCAAGCAGATATTTTGCTGCAAATTTTGGTAGAAGATGCTATGAACTCTTGTCCAAAAAAGCTGTCAGCAACTATGAAAGTTTTGGAGGCAGCTTTGGACATGACAAGCGATCGCTGTCATAGTGCTTTAGTAATTGATGAAGCAGGGCAGTTAGTTGGGATCGTTTCTCTGGAAGATATCAACCGCGCCCTTTCCCTTTGGCAAGAGTTCCCCAAATTACCTACCGAAATTCAGGGTAATTTATGCAATCAAACACTTATGGATATATGTACTACTGACATTCTCTACACTTATGGGGATGAACCCTTATCTGAAGCTTTAGATCGCATGGGTGGTAGAGGTTTGCATCAGTTACCTGTGGTAACACGAGACAACCACGAGCATATTTTGGGTTTACTAGAACGAGAGCAAATTGCCTTAACCTGTGATGTAGCGGTAACTCGCAAGGCACTTCGCCGCTATTTACCAATCTCTCTAAAAACAGATGTAGCCGTTAGTCGTTAGTCATAAGTGAGGAGTGAGGAGTTAAAACTCATAACTCATAACTTCTCAACGCCAGTTGCCTGCACTTGCACCCGGATAGGCGTACTGGCTCCTCCTCACTTGTAAATGGGTATTTAGGCGGTGGCTTCCAGAACTTCGGACTCTTCTCTATCCTCTGAGTCTACTTGCCTCAGACGAATGTGCTTTTTGCCTAAAGTGATGACAAACTCATCTCCTGGTTTGAGATTCATCTGTTTCGTATAAGCTGACCCGATCAGCAAGTTACCGTTCGACTGCACACTAATTCTATAGCTAGCACTGCGTCCGCCACGACCATTCGCACTGGGAGCACTATCTAACTGAATGCCCTCAGCATCAATTAGGGCATTCAAGAATTTCATCATGTTAACGCGCTCTATACCATTTTTGGTAACGGTATAGTAGCCGCATTGCTTAGCTTTTTCTTCCTTGCTTAGGTTCTCTAGCTCTTTAACTTTTTTGAGCAGTTCTTCACCGAGTAGGGGATCAATTTTTTTCAGTTTAGCCATCAACTTAGATTGAAAACGAATGATTGAAGTGGTTGAATGGATTTTATTTTAACTGAGGTTGAGCTAATAAGATCATAATCCTTTAATTTTTATCTGGGCGATCGCCAAGTATCTAGCAGTCCTATTTGATTCATGAACAAGAGGGACAAGGGAGATCGGGGGGAGCAAGCGCCGTGCGGGGGTGGAGGAGTTTGAGGCGACTGGCGTGGACATTCATCGACAAGGGAGAGATGTTTACAACTCATTTAGGATTGCTATCTTACAGGAATCAGCATAATTTTTGCGGTTTTCCCAATATTGCCAACACAATAGACATGGAGTGAAAAACAATGTAGAGACGCGAAATTTCGCGTCTCTACAAGGATCTCAGGTAACGCATAATTAGTTTCCACCAGATGTCTAATATATTTTAAAGACAACTGGTAGTGGTGATAAGTATAGTTTGTGAATGACCTTTGAAAGGATGAAGGATAGGTACTTCACACTGGCTGCCGACTTGACTGCTAGACTATATTTATTTAATTTTTCTAAAAAAGCATAGCTAAAAAGGTTGTATGCTTGCTGGATTTGATGTAGTGGCACATAAAATGATCGGCAAAACTAATCCTTAATCATTAGACATCTCCGAAAAAGAATGTAGAGACGCGAAATTTCGCGTCTCTACAAGGGTTTCAGACAACGAATAATTAATTTCTGGAGATGTCTATTGGTCATGAGTCCTGCATCCATCTGCTACCCAAAGAGTGCGCCACCCTGCTTTGTGTCTACACATCAGTCAGAGAGTTCATAGTCCATAGTCCAAACTAGAAATATTTGACCAATGACCAATGACAAAAATGAAATTAACTACTAAAGCACACTATAGTGTTAAAGCGCTGCTAGATTTAAGCTTACAGCGTTCTTCTGGTCCTGTATCTACCAAAGCGATCGCCCGACGCCAAAATATCCCTGCTCCTTACCTAGAAAAACTCCTAATAGAAATGCGTCGTGCTGGGTTAGTGATATCAATTCGCGGTAGCATTGGCGGATACCAATTAGCGCGAGAGCCGATAAAAATATCTTTAGGAGAAATTTTAGATGCAGTTGGTGAAACTATTGAACCCTTGCCCCATCATCAAGCTTCAAGAGCACAAGCTGAAGATTGGGTAACCTTTAGCCTTTGGCAGAGGCTGCATCAAAAGCTAAAAGAAGCTTTGTACAGTATTACTCTGGCAGACCTTTATTACGACGCTCGCAGTTGGCAAGCTTCTCTTGGGGAAGAAGCTAATTTTATTGTTTAGTTGTTACTTGTTAGTGGTTAGTTGTTAGTGGTTAGTTGTTAGTTGTTAGTTGTTAGTTGTTAGTAAATAATACCTATTGCCTATTCCCTATGCCCTATGCCCTATGCCCTATGCCCCATAGCCTCTATGTTTTAATTCTGGCTGCTACTTTAGATTACTTAATCGGCGATCCCTGGGGTTGGCCTCATCCAGTGCGAGTGATGGGGTGGGTAATTTCTCGCTTCACCAAATTTGCGCTTGTTCACTGTCAAAATTCTTTAACACAACGAATAGCTGGAATAATACTAGGCATTATCCTCATATTCGGTAGTGGGCTTGTGTCCTGGTTATTAATTCAAAGTGCCAGATGGCTGCATCCGCTATTGGGAATAGCTGTAGAAACCATTCTCTTAGCTAGTTGTTTTGCTCATAAAAGTTTGAGAGTCGCAGCCGAAACAGTTTTACAACCTTTAGCAGCAGGACAACTAGAAGATGCTCGTTCTACTTTAAAAAATTACGTTGGTAGAGATCCAGAAAACCTAACAGAACCAGAAATTTTGCGAGCCGTTCTCGAAACTGTAACGGAAAATGCCACTGATGGAGTTATGGCTCCACTTTTTTATGCAATTGTTGGTGCGTGTGTACCAGTCGTAGGTCCAACAACTCTTGCTTTGGCATACAAAGCTAGCAGTACCCTTGATTCAATGGTGGGCTACCGAGAAGCACCTTATACTTATTTAGGATGGCTGAGTGCGCGGCTAGAGGATTGCTTGACTTGGGTTCCGTGTCGGTTAACGGTGTTGACTTTAGCACTCCTGTCGGGTAAACCGAAGCATGTTTGGCTTCTTTGTCGTCGAGACGCAGTTGCTGACCCCAGTCCCAACTCTGGCTGGAGTGAGTGCGCCTATGCTGCTATTTTAGGCGTACAGATGGGAGGTACAAATTGGTATGGCGGAGTTGCCAAACACAAACCACTGCTAGGAGAACCTAAGCGTCCGCTCACCCCAACTTGCATCGATCAAGCTTTGCAACTAACTCGATCTTGCTTTTTGCTGTGGTTGGGGGTGACGGTAATCGCCTTACTCCCTCTTTAGCGGTCAAACAATCCCAGATTCAGCACTAACATCATTGTGAATGCCGTTTTTCTCACGTTTAAGACTTTCTTCTAAGGCTTGAATTTGTTCCCGACGCGCTTCCAATTCCAACGAACGACGCGCTAAATCTTGATTTTGCAACGTCAGGTTTTGTCGCCACTGTTCTGCACGCTCCGCTTCAAGTCGTAAAAATTCCGGAGTAATACCAGTAGTCAGGTATTTTTGCACCAGATCCAGCACCCAGTTCGTGGCATCTTCTAGTTTTTCGATGTCCCCAGTCGAGGAAAGCTCCACTAAAACTAGCAAATTCTCAGTCAGAGAGTTGCCTTTTCCCAGCAGAATGAAAGCTTCTTCTGGAATCATTGCCCATATATCTTCAGCTTCCTGACGCGCCAACAACCGCAACTGGAGCTGGTCTAAAAATTCATTTTGATGTACTTGGGCTAGATATAGCATGATGGTCGCTTCGCTCCAATTAAAAATTAAGAATTAAAAATTAAAAATTTTTACTTTTTAATTTTTAATTTTTAATTTCCCATTATGTCAAACTACGCAGGCGATCGCGCAGAATTTCTGCTTGTTTAAGAGCCTCTGCTAAGTCATCCCGCGCTTCTTTTACAACCTGTGCAGGTGCTTGTTCCACAAAATTAGGTTTGCTTAACCTAGCAGTTAGAGAATTAATTTGCGCTTCTATTTTGCTGAGGCGTTTAGTGAGTTTGGCACTGAACGCTGTGATATCCACCACTCCTGCAAGGGGAAGTAGCACTTGTATAGTACCCACAACACCTGCGATCGCTTCTTCAGGTTCTTGTGGCTGTTGTGTTTCCGTTGTCTGTTGCTGACACGCGCCAGCGATGGTTAGGTTCAGAACCTTTGCCAAATCTTGAATATAAGATTGCCCACTGATGAGAATTTGCCGCTCTTTTTCACTTTCGCTTTGCAAATTGACTGTCACTTTCGCCCCAGGCTTAACATCCGCTTCCTGTCGGAGATTACGAATTGTGCGAATTGTTTCAATTAGCAGTGAAAACTGTTCTTCAAGGTTCGGATCGATGAGGTTAGTTTCGAGGAGTGGATATGCTTGTAAGGATAAACTCAGTTTAGAATCTGCTGGTTGCTGAGTGAGAGTATGCCAAATTTCCTCGGTAATGTGAGGCATAAAGGGATGAAGTAGTTTCAAAATCCCTTCTAGTACATAAGCAAGGGTTTGTTGTGCTACCCGCCGAGATGCAGTATCCTGATCCTTTTGCAGCCTAGATTTAACCAGTTCAATATACCAGTCGCAGAAATCACCCCAGATAAATTCGTATATTCCCTTCGCTGCTTCTCCTAAACCGTAATTGTCTATATAGTCATGAGTTTGTTTCACAACTTGATAGTAACGAGAGAGAATCCAGCGATCGCTTAATTCCAAACATAACTCAGGGGAACCACCAGAGGAATGAGCTGTTTTCTCCCCCTCTCCGCTTAGCGGAGAGGGGGTTAGGGGGTGAGGTTCTCCTAGTTGTTCTGGAGTTTGACCATCTAGGTTCATCATCACAAATCGGGTAGCATTCCACAACTTGTTCGCAAAATTGCGAGACGCCTCCACCGATGAGGATTCATCCGTCTTGCGATTGTACTCCAAGCGGATATCTTGACCTGCCCCTGCCACTTCCTTAACCAACGTGTAGCGCAGGGCATCTGTGCCATATTTATCAATCAATATCAGTGGATCGATGCCATTACCAGCACTCTTAGACTGCTTCTTACCATTTTCATCCAGTACCAACCCGTGAATGTAAACCGTTTCAAAAGGCATTTTCTCCGTAAAATGCCCAGCCATCATTGTCATTCTGGCAACCCAGAAAAAGATAATGTCAAACCCTGTCACCAAAGTACTAGTTGGATAGTAAGTCGCTAAATCCTGAGCTTGTTCAGGCCATCCCAAAGTCGAAAAGGGCCAAAGTCCAGAAGAAAACCAAGTATCCAGGACATCTGGATCTCGTTCAATTTTGACATCCTCTCCAAATTGTGATATAGCTTTTTCGCGAGCCTCTGCTTCCGACTTTGCCACCACAAATGGCGTATTATCAGCAATTTTGCCGCCAGTTTCACTAACAGCATACCAAGCCGGAATTTGGTGTCCCCACCACAATTGACGAGAAATACACCAATCTTTGATTTTCACCAACCAATCACGATAAACCTTTGTCCAACGTTGAGGGACAAAATTTGGGGAATTTTTCTCATCCAGAAATTCTAACGCCTGCTCTGCCAAAGGGCGAATTTTGACAAACCACTGAGTAGAAAGGAGAGGTTCAATGGGGACTTTACCGCGATCGCTATAAGGGACAGTATGCTGATAATCCTCCACCTTCACCAAAAAACCATCTGCCTCCAGGCGAGAAACCACATTCTTGCGGGCAACAAAACGGTCTTGTCCTTGGAACGAACCAGCATTTTCATTGAGAGTGCCGTTCTTATTCATAATGTTAATAAACGGCAAATTGTGACGCTTACCCATTTCAAAATCATTAGGATCGTGGGCGGGAGTCACCTTCACACAACCCGTGCCAAAAGCAGGGTCAACAAACTCATCACCAATAATCGGGATTTCCCGATTCATAATTGGCAGAGTCACAGTCTTGCCAATCAGGTGCTTGTAACGGTCATCATTGGGATTCACCGCCACCCCAGTATCACCCAACATAGTCTCTGGGCGCGTCGTCGCCACCTCTACATAACCAGAACCATCCGTAAGAGGATAACGGAAGTGCCAAAGATGACCATTAACTACCTGATTTTCCACCTCCACATCAGACACAGCAGACTGGGTAGCCGGACACCAGTTCACCAGGTACTCACCACGATAAATTAACCCTTCTTCGTAAAGACGAACAAAAGCTTCTAAAACCGCTTTCGATAAACCTTCGTCGAGAGTAAACCGTTCCCGTGACCAGTCCAGCGAAACACCCAAACGTCGCAGCTGATTAACAATCGTCCCCCCAGATTCTGCTTTCCACTGCCAAGCACGTTCTAAAAACTTCTCACGCCCTAATTCATAGCGAGTTTTACCCTCAGCCTTGAGTTGCTTTTCCAGCATTGTATGCACAGCGATGCTGGCGTGGTCAGTTCCGGGTAGCCACAGAGTATTGCGTCCATTCATCCGGTGGTAGCGTACAAGGACATCGATCAACGCACTCTCAAAGGCGTGTCCCATGTGCAAGCTACCGGTAACATTGGGCGGCGGTATGACAATGCAGTAGGGTTCGCCGCCGCTGTTGGGATCAGCTTTGTAGATTTGGTTCTCTTCCCAAAATTTTTGCCATTTGGCTTCTGTTGAGAAGGGATCGTAAAGACTGGGGAGGTTAGTTATTGTTTCGGTCATTCTGGGAAAACTAAGGGTGAAGAACTTTAATAAATTTTGCCACAGGGTTGGAGAGGGTTTAGGAGAATGAACCACGAAGACGCGAAGTACGCGAAGGAAGAAGAAAGAAGGATGAGGCAGCTAAGTGATGAGGTGGAGCGGCTGGCTTATGCTGTGATTGGGGCGGCAATTGAGGTGCATCGGGTGTTGGGACCGGGGTTTTTGGAGTCAGTTTATCATCAGGCTTTAAAGCTGGAATTTCAGATGCGGGGAGTACCTCATAAGTCTAAGCATCCAGTAGCAATAAATTATAAAGGTCATCAAGTCGGCGAGGGCGAATTAGATTTTCTTGTTGGTGATGTTCTAGTTGTGGAATTGAAAGCTGTCGAAAAACTTTCTCCCATCAATGAAGCTCAGGTAATCTCCTACCTGAAAACGACCAAACATCCCCTCGGTCTTCTGATCAACTTCAACGTCCCCGTCCTCAAAGAAGGCATCAAACGCATCATCCTCTCTTCTTAACTCTTCCTTCGCGCTCTTCGCGCTTTCGCGGTTCATTCCTCCAACTCCCCAAACAACCCCGCCAACACCACATTAGAAAACAAAAACCCCTGGGGATCGCACAAGCGTAACCTTCCTTCCACAACTTCAACCCAACCTTTTTCATAGTAAGAACCGCAACACTTGTGAATCTCCTGTACCTTCTCTTCCCCAAAATTTGCCGCCAACGCCGCCAAACTCACACCTTCTGCCAAACGCAACCCCAACATCAAGGTGTCTAACAAAACTTCATTGAGAGGTGTGACTTCACAATCAATCACACCTCCGTTTTGCACCCACTGATAATACTCCTGAGTCTTACGTGGACGAGTGAAGCGTTTCCCCTCAACATAACTCGCCGCCCCCATGCCGAAGCCATAATAAGGGCGATTTTCCCAATAAACCCGATTATGCTGACACTGATGCCCTGGCTTAGCGTAGTTGGAAATTTCATAATGTTCGTAAAGTGCATCAGTTAAGATTTGCTGCGCCATTTGGTACATTTTAACTGTGGTTTCATCGGTGGGCAAAGGACCGACCCCAGGTTTGTAGTAACGTCCAAAGGCAGTGCCTGACTCAATTGTCAGATCGTATATGGATATGTGAGTAGGTGCTATGGCAATCGCTTTTTCCAAGGACTCTTGCCATCTATCTAAAGTTTGATGCGGTAGTCCCGAAATTAAGTCTAAGCTGAATTCGGGAACCTGCACCTGCTGGATTAAGTCTACGGCAGAGAAGATATCAGAGACTGAGTGCGATCGCCCGCAAATTTGCAATAAATCTTCTTGAAACGCTTGTACACCACAAGATACACGATTCACACCTGCGTGGCGGTAGCCTTGAATATGTGCTAAATCAAACGTGCCTGGGTCCATTTCCAGAGAAATTTCAGCCCTAGGAGATATGCCAAATCGTCTGTCAAGCGTCGTCAGTATATGTTGTAACTGTTCGGCAGACAGAAGCGAAGGCGTACCACCACCAAAGAAAATTGTCACTAAAGGTTGACCAAGATCGGGCGTCATGGCAATTTCCAGGCACAGCAGTTCAACATATTGGGAGATCGTACCAGACGTTTCACCTCGCAGGCGATCGCCCACAACAAATACAGGGAAATCACAGTAAAAGCACCGCCGTCTGCAAAAGGGAATATGTACATAAGCAGAAGTCGGAATCATAGCAGAAATAGTCAATTTGCGATCCATTAGGAGAAAAAAATAAATTATGATTGAAAGGTGAAAATTAGTATTTTATTTACATTTTTTATCCTTGGACAAGGAAAGAAAGATGAAAAACTTAAAGCAGAAAACTCTTTGGTTATAATGATTGCAGATGTTGTCATACCAAGTCTTTAGTATGACCGTAATTATTTCTAAATCTATCTTACCGATGAGGTAAAAAATACTTCACTGTATCGGGAAACACAGTTTCAGGAAAACAAAAAAACCATGCTTGATGCCATTATCATTTTTTCATTCATCCTGGCAGCAGCGGGAATAGGTTTCTATAGTACCGAACTGCTACCGTATGGAACGCTAGATCGCGTCACAAATGTCGATGCTTTGCGCTTTATTGTCGCTGTTTTTGCCGCGATCGTTGGCGGTGCAGTCGGACTGAGTTTCCAGACGGCATATCGTCGTCTTCAGGCCCAAGTCCGCGATTTGCCACTCGAAGTTATCTTAACTCGTGCGATTGGCTTGGTAATTGGGCTATTGATCGCAAACTTGATGCTTGCTCCCTTATTCTTGCTCCCAATTCCAGCGAATTTTGGCTTTATTAAGCCGTTAGTAGCAGTTGTGGGCAGCGTTATTTTGTCATATACTGGCATGAACTTAGCAGATGCCCACGCACGCGGGTTATTACGGTTACTTAATCCCAACACCGTGGAAACAATGGTAGTGGAAGGAACCCTCAAACCTGCAAATACCAAGGTTTTAGATACCAGCTGCATTATCGATGGTCGGATCGAAACACTGTTAGAAACAGGGTTTCTGGAAGGGCAAATTATTGTACCGCAGTTTGTCTTGCAAGAATTGCAACAAGTTGCTGATGCTAGCAAAGACCAAAAGCGAATCCGAGGAAGGCGAGGACTAGAGATTCTCAACCGGATCAAATCAGCTTACCCCGATCGCATCCTGATTAACCCAGTTGATTACGATGATATTGCCACGGTAGATGCTAAGTTAGTGCGATTCGCTCAAGAAATTAGCGGCACACTCTTAACTAATGACTACAACTTGTCTAAAGTTGCCAGCGTCCAAAAAGTGCCAGTATTAAATGTGAACGATTTGGTGAACGCAGTTCGTCCTACCTATTTACCAGGCGACAATATTGACCTGAAGATTCTTAAGGAAGGCAAAGAACCCAGTCAGGGGATCGGCTACCTAGATGACGGTACAATGGTTGTCGTTGAAGAAGGTAGTAATTATGTCGGTGGCGAACTCCGGGTGGTAGTTACCAGTGCCTTGCAAACTACTGCAGGACGAATGATTTTCGCCAAACCCCAAGCTTCGGCAGTTGCATGAATTTGTTAGTTGTTAATTGTTAATTGTTAATTGTTGATTGTTAGTATAAAATTAAACAATCAACAATCAACAATCAACTAACTCTCATAAATCTCTAATGGCAAAGAATCGGGGTCTTTAAAGAAAGTAAATTTCTTACCTGTAATTTCATCAACTCTGATATTTTCTACCTCTACACCCTGCGATTTTAAATCCAAAACAGTTTCCTCTATATCATCAACTTCAAAAGCTATATGCCTTAAACCACACGCCTCTGGACTATTGACTCGCAGAGGAGGATTAGGGAAAGAAAATAGCTCAATTTGGTGGCTATCCCCCACTCTTAAATCTAACTTATAAGAATTTCTATTAGCCCGAAAAGTCTCTTGAATAACCGCAAAACCTAAAACTTCCACATAAAACTTTTTTGATGATTCATAATCAGAACAAATAATCGCTACATGATGAATTCCAGTAGTTTTCATTTTAGGTAATGGATATTGGCTAATGGCTGACGGCTAATGGCTAATGGCTAATGGAAGATCCGCAATTAGCAATTAGCAATTAGCAATTCTCGCTTTACGAATCCTGCAAAGTAGTCTTAGAAACAATTCTAGTTTTCTTGCGATCGCTCTCCGATAGTTCTTCTCCAGCCTGCAAGCGAGTGGCAGAGGTTTGCAACACTGTTGCGGCACTTGTGTCTCCCATTTGCAAAGCGGTTTTGGCGGCAGTTTGCAGCATCGTTGCTGCACCAGCGCGATCGCCCTGTTGCAATTTCGCCTCAGCCAACTGCGTTTGCCGATACTTCGCTAATGCCAAAATATGGTGTTGCACCTGGGGATCAACAGCCGGTTGATAAACCCCAGTCACATTCGCCTCAACTGTGATATTTTCTGAAAGTAAGCCTGTTTGGTTTTGGGCGGGATCATCGTAGCGAACTTGCAAATTGGCGATAGTCTGTCTACCTTGTGGTAAATATCCGATATAAAGGTTTGCCAAAATTACTCGTTCCACATCCTTCATCAAATCTCCCAAACGCACTACCAATCGTCCATTAGTTTCTGGTTGCACTGGCAATTCTATTGTCTCGGGGGCGACTTGAGCAATGGGTTTTAATTCTGCTAGCCGCACATTCGGCACAAGGGAGAACAGCAAATAAGCATTAGTCAGTCCTACCGTTTGAATGCGGGTGAAAAGGCGGCTAAACTCATCTACCACTTGATCTGGTTGTTGAATGTAAGACAGTGTACCACCACCAGCATCGGCGATTTTTTCTAGGATATCTTGGTTCCAATTGTCACCAAATCCCAAAGTGTTTAAAGTTAAATTATAGCCAGCAGCCAATTGGGCAAATTTCAAACAGCGATTGTTGTCTCCGTGTTCATTTTCGCCGTCGGTTAATAAAAAGGCTTGAGAAACAGTTTCTTTTTTTCCCTTCGCTAGTTCTTCAATACCTAAACGTAATCCTTCATCAATAGCAGTGCCACCATCAGCAGCAAGGCGGTTAATTTGCTGTTTGATCCGCTCTGGGTTTTCAATAGTTTGATTAGGTACTAAGACTTTAGCACGGTGGTCGAAAACGACTATACTGAGGCGATCGTCAGGATTGAGTCTGTCAACAATCAGGGTTGCCGCTTTTTTGACAGTTTCTAGTGGTCGCCCAGTCATCGAACCACTATGGTCCAGAATTAGGCATAAATTCAGCGGCACATTGCGGTCCATATATTCTGCGATCGCAGAAATAGAAATAGCCAACTGACGTTGACTATTAGGTTGATTGGCGTCCAAGTTGTCATCATTTAGACTCGGCTGCGAGCTAACCTTCATAACCCAAGTTTCCTATCTAGAATATACATATTTATAAATAACTTCAAAGCGTCAGCTTAGCGCTACGCAAAAGCTCTTCCATAAACATACCTCAATAATAAGGAATGAGCATGGGGCATAGGGCATAGGGCATAGGGCATAGGGCATAGGGCATAGGGCATAGGGCATAGGGCATGGGGCATAGGGCATGGGGCATAGGGCATGGGGCATAGGGCATGGGGCATAGGGCATGGGGCATAGGGGAGCGCTGGCTCCCCCATGCCCCATTCACTAAAAAGCGAGAAATCCACACCTCCAACAGTGCTAGCATCGCGCTAGGATGTATTACAGTTAACGGCATTTATACAGGCAACAGTTGCTATGGATAATTCTCCCATCAGGGCTGTTCAAGCCCCCTACTATGGCGATAACTTCTACCGCACACCACCGCCAGATTTACCTTCCTTATTGTTGAAGGAGCGAATTGTCTATCTTGGGATGCCACTGGTGCCTGCTGTTACGGAACTAATCGTTGCGGAGCTGTTGTATTTACAGTCTGACGATCCGGAAAAACCAATTAAAATCTATATCAACTCTACTGGTACTTCCGGTTACAGTGGCGACCCTATTGGCTTTGAAACTGAAGCTTTCGCCATCTATGACACAATAAAATACATCAAGCCCCCCATTTACACCATTTGTATCGGTTCGGCGATGGGTATGGCAGCGATGCTCCTTAGTGCAGGGACAAGGGGTTGCCGTGCTAGCTTACCCAATGCTTCTATTATCTTGCACCAACCTAAGAGCTACGCCCAAGGTCAAGCAACAGATATTCAAATCCGCGCTCGGGAAGTTTTGGCAAATAAAGCAACGATGCTAGATATCCTAGCTGAAAACACAGGTCAGCTTAAGCAAAAAATTGAGAAGGATATGGATCGCAGCTTTTATATGACTCCTCACCAAGCTAAGGAATATGGTCTGATTGACCGAGTTTTTGAGAAAGAAGAACTCGCACATCCTATATTGCCCGCCGGAGTCCTTTAAAACGAGTTATGAGTTCAAAGTGAGGAGTGAGGAATAAAAACTCCTAACTCCTAACTCCTAACTCCTAACCAATACCACCCCTAATTAATTACAAACGGAGTAACAAAAATGCCTATAGGCGTTCCTAAGGTTCCCTACCGTATGCCAGGGGAGCAATATACACAATGGATTGACATCTACAATCGTCTTTACCGGGAACGCATTATTTTCCTGGGGCGAGACATTGATGATGAAATTGCCAACCAAATTATCGCGGTGATGCTGTACCTGGATTCAGAAGATCCAGGTAAGGATATATACTTGTATATTAATTCTCCCGGCGGTATGGTCACCTCTGGTTTGGCAATTTATGACACCATGCAACACATCAAATCAGATGTGGTGACAATTTGTGTCGGCTTAGCAGCCTCTATGGGATCGTTCCTGCTGGCAGCTGGTACTAAAGGTAAACGGATCGCATTGCCTCACTCACGGATTATGATTCACCAACCTTCTGGTGGTACCCGTGGACAAGCAACCGATATCGAAATTGAGGCTAGGGAGATTATCCGGATGCGTCACCAGCTCAATAATATTTACGCTCAAAACACAGGTCAGCTTTTGTCAAAGATTGAAAAAGACATGGATCGCGACTTTTTCATGTCCGCTGCCGAGTCAAAGGAATACGGTTTGATTGACCGTGTGATTGAGGAACGTCCGTAAGTTGCTAATTGTTAGTTGTTAGTTGTTAGTTGTTGGTTGTTAGTTGTCAAAAATTACCACTAACCACTAACCACTAACCACTAACCACTAACCACTAACCACTCCCCACTCCCCACTCCCCACTCCCCACTCCCCACTCCCCACTCCCCACTCCCCACTCCCCACTCCCCACTCCCCACTCCCCACCAAAATGTAAAGCGTGAACTTTCAATTAAAAATTTAGTCTTTATCATTAAAACTTCTAGCTTTCAAGTCTAGACACCCTCTGGGTGACTTCCCGTAAGGTAAGCTGATAGCTGATGTTCGCGCTGCTGATAGATCAAGATGGATCTTGGAGATTGCTACCGTTTATTGGGTTTAAGGTCATCCGCCTGTTTTGCCGACATCAAAGCTTCTTATCGGCGATTGGCACAGCAATATCATCCCGATATTAACCCAGATGACAAAACAGCAAAAGAAAAGTTTATTGCCTTGACTGAGGCATACAAATTGCTATTGCAGGTGGTACCGCCAGAAGAAATAGTCCAACAGTCAATTCAGCCGCAGCCAGCATCCGAACCTGAGAAACCACCAGCAAAAAAGCAAACCTCAAAGCCGCCTAATTTGGTGGAAATAGAACGTTCGCTGAAGTGGAAGACTTATGAGCAGTTGCAGCGGTTTTTGAAACAGAGACGGTTTCCGCAAGCGATCGCCTTGGTGGAAGCCTTAGCACAACGTTTACCAGAAGACGCAGAAGTTCGTCAGTGGCAAGCTATTGCTTATCAAATTTGGGGTCGGGCGTTGATTGCCGAAAACCAGCTACCCAAAGCCAGAATTTATCTGAAGAAAGCCCTGAAGACAGATCCCAAGAATAAGACTCTCTGGCATGAGGTGCAGCGCGATTTCCAGCGGTTGGAGCAGATTTTTTAAGATTTTACATAAAGCTGTAACCTTGGAAAATCCAAGCGTTTCTCGTTACTAGGCTCTGCCTAGTAACGCAGTTCTTGGAGGCTCTGCCTCCTTACCCTGGAGGCAGCAGCCCCAATGAATGCATTCCCACGCAGAGCGTGGTCGCGAGAAAGGTCTGGAACGAGCGTTTAGTAAGGGTTTTGTCCTTAAGTTGACACCAATGTCCTGTCGAGATACCCTAGTAAAACAAAGCCCCCA
Organism: Stigonema sp.; assembly: GCA_965249805.1. Classification (GTDB taxonomy): domain Bacteria; phylum Cyanobacteriota; class Cyanobacteriia; order Cyanobacteriales; family Nostocaceae; genus Stigonema. The sequence goes on along the minus strand of CBDFMX010000001.1, from coordinate 2,068,282 downwards.
ATCATAATAATTGAGGGCTTTATTTGAAAAGTAATTTTGACCACTACATTTGCTGATGGCTTCCGAGCATATATACTGAAGATCTGCGGGGCTAATAACCTCTCAGATTCCTAGTCTCCAGTCAAAAGCTAGGGATCAGGGTGCTATACTTTCAAACCAGGAACATCTCAGCCAGGGTCATCTACCTTTACTTAATTTATTAAGTTGCTTATCGCTCCATCATCCCATACTAACGCTTGTCATTTTTTCATGTCAACATTTTATTTAAAATTGACATGAAAAAATGTCTGACAATATAGACAGTATGAGAGAAAATAAAAATAGCTTGATATAAACAGTCCAAAACAATGACTGACAGAAGGCGCTCTGATGATTACAAGCAGGTCAGCGGCTACGTTCCGATAGACTTGGCGCGGGAATTGAAAAGCATCTGTGCACGCGTTGGGGTGTCCCAAAGCGACGCACTAGAAGAGATGATCCGTGAGTGGATACCTAAAAGAACAGGTTCCAACACCTTAAAACCTGAAGCATCTCCTCCTAGAACAATTGCCGATTTGGTCCTAGCTAACATGACAAAACTTAAGCGATGTGGGGTAAAAAACTTACAAGCGCTTGCCAAAGGGGAAGTTCTACCTACACTAGGAGACTTCGCCATGATCACGTCTACTTTAGGTATCCCTGAGGAGGAAAAAAAAATGATTTGGCAACAAACTTTTCATATTCCCGTATATAACAACGATGTTAAAGGTGTCAAAGAGGATGAGTGCGAGTGTTGTTAGAATCCTGAACCTACAGGTGGAAAAAACTGTCCCATAAAATCTCGCCATATCTGGGCATATTTACTTATTGTGCCCAGGTATTCCGAATTTTTCCCAATGTTCCATGAATTATCTACTGTAGGACTTACCCACTTTACACATTGGCCATCATGTGCAATAAAGGCTTATTAACCTAAAACTCTTGCCTGGACTCGTTCCCAGGCAGAGCCTGGGAATGAGATCTTGGAGGCTCTGCCTCCAGGTTTGACGGGGTGCCGAGCCTCCCACATGAGCATTACAAGGCAGAGTCTTGTACGAGAGGCAATTCATAATTTGTCGTTTCTGTCAATGCGTAAGTCCTATACTGCTTTACCCAGAGAAATGCTCGTGTAAAGCCTTAAGAGCTACCACATAAGACTTTCTTTTAGGTTGGCTGCCTATGTTTTGTAAAGCTTATTTACAGTTGAGTGAAGAGTCGTTAGATAGCGGCAGATCGGAGGATCAAGATTTTTTAAGCAACTACAGGATACCTATGCTGTGAGGTTTTGTTGTAATTTTCCTCTTTACTAGCCAACATATTTGCCGTTCTCTTTGTGAAAAAACGACACATTTCTGATATTTTGATATTTGATCCCATATAAGCTTACAATGCAAATCAGGAACGAGAAAAGAGGGAATATACCCATAAAATATCGGGGATATACTCTAAATAGCACTACCATTCAGTAAAATTTCCTTGATTTGGCTGTGGCAATTGTCACAGTAACTACTTGAGGCGTCTTTCAGTGCAATGTACAGTCAGCCATAAAAAACAGCTGACTGACTTAAGAATTCTAAAGGTCTAAAAATTCATGAGTGTGAGTATTCTTAAAATCCTGAACCAACCAGGCTGGAACTATAAACTGTCCCACGAAGGGGTTTCTATCCTTGCCCCTACAAAGCAAGATGCTACCTACCTTGCCCAAAGCTACGGATATGCTCTCAGCGAAACCGCAGCAAAAATCCAGGGTAAGGTGCGGATAAGGTGGAGACGCTGCCAGCAGCCAATAGAGTTTTACGGGTGGATGGCAACATCCCCGCCACCCTCTCCCGCCCTGATTGCTGAACGCATGTTGCCTTTTACGGGTGTGGTCTTTTCCAGCCAGTTGGACTTACCAGTAGGACTGTTGCGCCGAATGGTTACTGCTGCTGAAAATGAGCGTCCGGTTAGTATCATCAGACAAGATAGCCACAAGCAAATCATTATTAACGAGCCAATGTCTGATATGTTACAAACTCCCCCGGAGATTGCCACTCAAAGGGTCATGACTCGATTTTGGCTACCGGAAGATTTGGCAGAATTGGAACGACGACTAAGCAACTCAAACCGCTTGACTTGGACTTACTCTGGTGGACTAAACGAGCAAACTTGGGCAATCCTCACAACCGAATCGAGGTTTTTGAGGTTGAGGGCATCTGGTACAGACAAGGAATCTGCTTAGCCACTCCTGAGATTGTGCCGATTCCGTCAGGGGCTTTTGCTCCGGCTGAGTAGACATTTTGACCACTCAATAAACGAATTACCACTATACATAAATCATTTCAGGGTGTGCGCCTCTAAACGCTCTCATAAAGTTACAGATTTCAGCTTTTCTATATTTGGCTACCGGAAGATTTGGCAGAATTGGAACGACGACTAAGCAACTCAAACCGCTTGACTTGGACTTACTCTGGTGGACTAAACGAGCAAACTTGGGCAATCCTCACAACCGAATTCGAGGTTTTTGAGGTTGAGGGCATCTGGTACAGACAAGGAATCTGCTTAGCCACTCCTGAGATTGTGCCGATTCCGTCAGGGGCTTTTGCTCCGGCTGAGTAGACATTTTGACCACTTCAATAAACGAATTACCACTATACATAAATCATTTCAGGGTGTGCGCCTCTAAACGCTCTCATAAAGTTACAAATTTCAGCTTTTCTATATGGACTATTCCGCACAACTCTAATTAAATAAATAATTTGCTCTTGGCGATCGCCATTGTTTTTAACAGAAATTTCTCCCGGATCTCCATTAGTCTATGGTATTGGTTAATCATAATTTTTCGTCAAGTCGCATCATACGCCAGGATATGTCTAAATCTACGATCGCCGTTACTGTTAAGTTATTCGCTGCTTATCAAGAAGCTTATGGAGTCCCAGAACTGGCGCGGGAATTTCCCCAAGATACACCAGTCGCTGCTGTGCGCGATCGCCTGATTGCCGAACATCCCGAACTAACCAAATGGCGCGATGTAACTCGCTTTGGGGTGAATCTGCTATTTGTGGAACCAGATACCATCTTACAAGATGGCGATGAAGTTGTGTTAATTCCGCCGGTGAGTGGTGGGTGATTTGGAAGTCTCTCTACTCCCTAGTCTTGTAAGGGCGGGGGAACCCCGCCCCTACTTCACCATGACGCGGAAGCGGACAAAACCGTAGGAATTTGTTGGAGTGCCAGAAGCAGTTGCAGCGGGTAGAGTACTCGGACTTTTGACGGCATTGATAACGACCGCACCGTTAGTATTATTATTGCCTAAACAGGCGACAGGTAGTGTTGTTCCGGGAGAGAAGAATTGTCCTCTGTCGGCATCAGCAACATTACTTAAATATACGGTAGGAGTAGTAGGCAACTTTGTAGAATCAAGGGCAAGCGCTATACCTAGATTTGCTCCTGGTAAACCGCCATCTGTAGGAGTTAAACCATTAAAGGTAGTGGGGATGAAGGTGGTATTATTAGGTATTGGGTCGCAGATGCTGACATTCGTGGCATCGTTCAAGCCTTTGGACAGGAAGTAGATGGTGTATTCCAATTGATCTCCTGGCTTTACGAGTCCCCCATCAATGGCACCCCGTAGGTATGTAGAGGCAGGGGATGGCCAATTGGGGTCATTGTCGTCAGTGCTTGTGGGGTCATGAACAAACTGATTGAAGGGTATACCGTTAACCGAAGTGATGCGTTTCACTAAAATTAGCTGAGGCTGAGATTTGCCAGGTTTAGTTTGATTGGTAATGGTACAGGTAATATCGTCACCTACTTGAGGAGTAATATTAAAACTGTTACCTAAACCACTGGGGAAAACAGTTGTGGTTGCGACTGTAGCATTTTGGACGCAAGCGATCGAACTATTGTAAGCGGTGAGTGATGAAGGACTACCTGCTACCATCGTTTCTTTGAGGTTGATGACGTTCCCAGGTAAGACCGAAACAGGCCCTGTAGTAGAAGTTGTCGCCGAACCTGAAGTAGTGGCTGTTGTTAATCGGACAGTTGGGCTGGTATAGTCAATCTCCGTTGTAAATTGGTCTGATGTATTAACCCGCCCATTAATATTTTTAATTAATGTGATTTTGGGTAGTGCAATCCCAAACAATGCTCCTTCTGCACCCCCTCCGTTACCCATCGGTTGAGATTTTACGGAAACTTGAGTAGGTGAAGTGGTGGATAAAAGAACCGAACCATTTACGTTACTACCAGATCCAGTCCAGGTAGCAGTTGAGGTCCCAGTCCCTGCAAGAACTGCACTAGTACCACTTTGTTGAATTATTTCTAATAGACTCCAAGGAGTACCGCCATTCGTGTTAAAGGTTAGTTGTTCCTGTGCACCACCACCAGCTCCAGTGCTTTCACCATCAGCAACCACAAATCCATAATTACGAAGATTACCTGCTTTATCTGTAACAGTAATATTAGTTAGTGTCTCCTGCCACATATAGGGACCAGTGGGAGTTGTCGTCGCATAAAAGGCCGACTTACCAGGGATGCCATTGTAATAACCATTACCAAAAGCCGCGCCGCCCCAAGTTGGCGGAGTCACTGTTTTGATGCCACTCGTACCACTGCCAGTTTTGTTCACGGTCAGGGTCATAGTCGAACCATCGGGCAGAGTAAAGCTAAATGGTTGCCCTGAAGCAGTGGCGGCGGTTGTATCGTCGTAGCATTCAAAGTTCAGCCACCAAATACTATTTTTACGAATACCTGTAGTAGCATAAGCACCATCACCTGCTGAGTTGGTGCAAGTTCCGGCGGTAAAAGGCATCGTGACGGTGCCGGGGGTGGGGTCTGCCTGACCAGCAGCATCAACAGCAGCATAGGTAAAGCTAACGGTAATAGATCCGCTAGCCGGGGCGATGGTCAATTTAGTGGGGTCATAATTCGCAATCACCTGTCCTACGGTGGCTGCGGTGCCGTTGTAATATAATGTGCCATTGGTCGGCAGGGTGACAATTTTGAAGCTTTTGCCACTGCCCAAAGCACCATCTTCCGGGTCAGTTCCCGCTAGGCTGGGGACTTGTACCGTTGTTGTATTACCGGGGTTAGTTTGAGAGGATGCGGTTACATCAGTTGTATTCGGCAGTTGTTCGATTCCGAAATTCACCCCAGAGACATTACTTGTTGCCACGGCAACAGATTGCTTGCTATCCACCGTGCCATCGATCGCGCCGTTGAGATTTTCCCCCATACTCACCCAGTTGCTTGGTAGTGTTACTGCTGGTGGGGCTGAACCAACGGTAGCAGTGGCAGTAGTAATTTCTACTGTATAGTTGGCATTGGTTGGTACATTGTTGAAAGTATAAGTACCATTAGCCGCAACCGCAGTTATAGCCGAAACCTTATTAGTGCTATCAATCAAGACCGCATTTAGACCACCGGCATTGCTTCCAGCCTCTGTGCCATTTTGCACTTTGCTGCCATCTGCATCATCGAAGACTGTGCCGGAAACGGTGACGGCGGCGGCGGAGAAGGGGAGGTTTGCTGTTGCCGGATTAGTGGAAATTTGACCGGCATTATCAATGGCTTGGAAGGGAATGCTAACGGTAACTGCGCCATCAACCGGGTCTACAACCATCCCAGTTAACTGGGCGCTGGTTACCGTGACGCCAGCAACGGGGAATGAAGCTGAAGTATAGTTTGTCCCGTTAATCGTAATGCTGGTGGTATTGCTGGGAAAGGCAGTGATTTTGTAGGAGGCAACCGTGCCATCAGGGTCAGTAGACCCAGTGAATAGCGTCGAGGCAACGGTCACGGTATTCGTCCCTGTGGGGTTCGCTTGACTGGTAGCGGTGCCACCCACAGCGGTGGGGAGTTGCTCAATTCCGATGTTGACTCCCGTGACATTGCTGGTGGTGACTGGAACTGATATAATTCCATCCACGGTGCCATCCGGGGTGCCATTGAGGTTTTCCCCAGTACTCACCCATCCACTTGGCAGGGTCACAGCGGGCGGGGTAGACCCAACTGTTGCAGTCGCGGTGGTGATGCGGACGGTGTAGGTGCTGTTGGCAGGTACATTGCTGAAGCTGAATGCACCGCTACTGACCGCTGTTGTTGCCACAACTTTGCCTGTGCTGGTATCCACTAAAACAGCATTTAAGCCTGTTGCTGTACTGAGAACTTCACTCCCGTTTTGCACTTTGCTCCCATCTGCATCATCGAAGACTGTGCCGGAAACGGTGACGGCGGCGGCGGAGAAGGGGAGGTTTGCTGTTGCCGGATTACTGGAAATTTGACCGGCATTATCAATCGCTTGGAAGGGAATGCTAACGGTAACTGCGCCATCAACCGGGTCTACAACCATCCCAGTTAACTGGGCGGTGGTTACCGTCACGCCACCAACGGGGAATGAAGCTGAGGTATAGTTTGTCCCGTTAATCTTAATGCTGGTGGTATTGCTGGGAAAGGCGGTGATTTTGTAGGAGGCAACCGTGCCATCGGGGTCAGTAGACCCAGTGAATAGCGTCGAGGCAACGGTCACGGTATTCGTCCCTGTGGGGTTCGCTTGACTGGTGGCGGTGCCACCCACACCGGTGGGCAATTGCTCAATGCCGATGTTGACTCCCGTGACATTGCTGGTGGTGACTGGAACTGATATAATTCCATCCACGGTGCCATCCACGGTGCCATTGAGGTTTTCCCCAGTACTCACCCATCCACTCGGCAGGGTCACAGCGGGCGGGGTAGACCCAACTGTTGCCGTCGCGGTGGTGATGCGGACAGTGTAGGTGCTGTTGGCAGGTACATTACTGAAGCTGAATGCGCCGCTACTGACCGGTGTTGTTGCCACAACTTTGCTTGTGCTGGTATCCACTAAAACAGCATTTAAGCCTGTTGCTGTACTGAGAACTTCACTCCCGTTTTTCACTTTGCTGCCATCTGCATCATCGAAGACTGTGCCGGAAACGGTGACGGCGGCGGCGGAGAAGGGGAGGTTTGCTGTTGCCGGATTAGTGGAAATTTGACCGGCATTATCAATGGCTTGGAAGGGAATGCTAACGGTAACTGCGCCATCAACCGGGTCTACAACCATCCCAGTTAACTGGGCGGTGGTTACCGTGACGCCAGCAACGGGGAATGAGGCGGAGGTATAGTTTGTGCCGTTAATCGTAATGCTGGTGGTATTGCTGGGAAAGGCGGTGATTTTGTAGGAGGCAACCGTGCCATCAGGGTCAGTAGACCCAGTGAATAGCGTCGAGGCAACGGTCACGGTATTCGTCCCTGTGGGGTTCGCTTGACTGGTGGCGGTGCCACCCACAGCGGTGGGCAATTGCTCAATTCCAAAGTCATGATTAGAGATGTTTGTACCAGTATTAAAAGTAGCCGTCGTTAGTGGGCTAGTACTGACCCATTTCGGAGGGAGCGATGCTGTAGGGGCAGTATTACCTACTGTGCCAGCAGTTGTACTTAAGATAATTTTAACGTTGCTTTGATTCAGGGGAACATTGGTAAAGGTGTAAGTACCATCTGCCGCCACGGGTGCTGTCACTAACACCTTATTATTAGAATCCACGAGAATGGCATTTAACAACCCACCTGCATTCGTGCCGGTTTCTGAGCCAGTATTAATATTAGTAAAAGTGTTGTTAGCGCTATTGTCGGCATCATCCCAAACCTTACCGCTGACAAAATCATCATCATAGATTGTGTAGGTAGAAGCAGCTATTGGGTTACCACCACAAGTCGTTGTTGAACTGGCGAAAAAACTAGATGAAGGTTGTAAGGTGAATACGATTGTTCTCGTACCTTGAGCAATGTTGTCATTAATAACAGTAAAGGGAATGGTAAAAACACTAGTGGCATTACTACCGTCGTAGTTACCTGCAGGGACAGTGACATTAAAGGTGGATGTGCCTGATGTTGTCTTGTAGTCTGTACCCAAAACCGCTGTACCAGAGACGGAAATCGGAACGGAGATCCCCCCAGTTGGCACTAAACCAACAATTCTGAATTGAGGGGGGTTGGTCGTAGGGTTAGTTTCCGATTCTGCTCCACCACCTGAACTGGTTGTGAACTCTGCCACAGGTTTACCAGCAAATTGGACTTGATCTAGAAAATTACCTGCAGCATTGTTTCCGTCTGACGTAGAAACAGCTGCAAATCCTACCGGTTGAATACCACTAGTACCAGTGTAAGGTACAGTACCAGTGTATCGCACCCAGCCATTTCCGGCATTATTGTTACTGACAGTCGGAATAGTTGCACCATTCTGTGCTACTGGTTGTGCCGTAACTGTTCCATTGCTAGTTGTTGAGAATTTGCCAAAGACAGTTGCTTTGGGATCAGTATTTAGTCCAATTAAAAAATTGACCACATCAGGAACAGTTGCACTTGAACGCGCACGGTGTAAAAAAGAGAACGAAATCGTCTCATTTTTAATTACGCATACATTCTGATACAACTCAGAAGCTTGCTCGGCATTTAACTCAGCAAATTGATTCCCTGCACTAGTTGGTGTTGTAGCTGTGCTAACGCTTTGAAATCCTGAAGTCCAAATTTCAATCAGCGGTACTGTTCCTGGAGATGTATAACCAGTACAGTTACCTCCTCCAGCTTTTACTGAGCCATGAGTTGTTTGCCAGTAAGGGATCGTACTTGGTAGCACTTGAACGTAACATTGTTGACCAGGAGAGCCGAAAACAGGTTGCTCAAAGCTAGGATTGAAGAACGATCGCTGGACAAATTGGGCTTGCGCTACTGTAGGTTGAAGTACAAGTGTCGCACTTATCAACCCCCAGCTCAACGCCTTAAAATTTTCCCTTAAGTTTTTCATTAGTAAATCACCATAAAAAGATGCTGATTACCCTAACCCCAATCATCAATAGACATCTGGTGGAAACTAATTATGCGTTACCTTCCATCCTTGTAGAACGCCGTGCGTTCATACATTCTTTTTCGGAGAGGTCTAATGAGGGCTGATTCACCTCAAAAAAATCTCCTATCTTTACTGATGTCTAAGATGCAGGTTTTAAAGAGGTATCTTTGTGGATAAATAGCGATCGCCTAAGTGCGATCGCCCGGTTTTAGTTTGCCCAAAATGTCCGAAAATTTACCATCACCTGAACTCATAAATAATGCCCGTCTGGCGATAATTATTCTGTATACATTTATTCATCTATTTATAAAGGAGGCTTCTCTACTGCTCTGCTTTTGAGTAGCTGTAGCAAGCGAGATACCTGCGCTACGGGTTTTACCAACGCTTCCCGTTTTTGGCGTGGTTGCGTCTTTTGCAACCCAAAGCCGTTAAACAATTCATTGAGCTTGAGCGTTAAACCTAAATAAGGTCCTCCTGCTGAGCGTGTACCATCGAAATCGCGGTCATCAACCTTACCAAACACATAACCAGCCGCAAGGCGGAGGTTAGGAGTGAGGTAGTAACCTGCTTCAATCACAAAACCTGTCTCGGTATAGCTAGATTGATTAATCCAGCGAGCCTCACCTACCAAATCCATGCTGTATCCTAAGCGATAGGTCGCCCGGATCTGTCCGAGATTTACCATACTGGTGCCGACTAAATCGCTAGCAAGGTAAGAGGTGCTGTTGCGCAGGGCATACTTACCGTAAAATTCCCATTGCCAGTTGGGGGCATAGACAGCTTCTAAGGCAAAGGTATGATCCTCAGAACCTGTGCCACTGCCTAAAAGCAGGGTGTCAGGGATAGTTGTCGGATTTTGGCGATACTCATAACGCAACAAAGCATTAAATTTATCGTTGTTAGGGTCGCGGTAGGCTAAACCCAGCTTCAGGTTGACAGTATCCCCCAATCCGATCAGTTTTTGATTAGCAGAGTTTGCCTGTTGATAGCGGACCAACGCTGTCAGAGCCGGAGAAACTTTACCTGCAGCCGCTGCTGAGATGACGGTGTTAGTACTACCAGAGGAAGTACGATGCTCGTAGCGAGCGCTTGCCTTGAAGTCAGGATTGTCGGTGTATTCCAATCCCACGCTGTAGCTATCACCACCTCCAAACCCGATTGAAGAGGCACTCTGACCGACGGCAAAGGGTTGGGCAAATTGCACACCCGCCGCAGTCCGCCCGAAGAAGCCGCCAAATACGTGTTCATACGCCGTGGAGAGACGCAATCCTGGGGCAATAGTCCAACGGTTATTGAGTCCAATGGCTCCTTGGGTAGTCACTTCGTTAGCACCACCCAAAATCGAGTAACGACCAGTGATGGCGGTACTGGGTCCGATTTTGTGTTCGCCATTGACACTGAGGCTGGTGATCGAGTTACCATTATACTGACCGCGAGTGTAAAACTGTTGTGCCAGAGTGACATTGACACCAGGAATCACAGCCCAATTTAGACCCAAGATGGTACGGTCTGGGGAAACAGTATCAGCCTTAGATGATAAGGTAAGTTCGTTTTGTGCTTGGAAAGTCAGCTTATTTGTCAGCGGGTATGCGAAGCGCGATCGCAGCTGATCGGAATTGCCACTTAAAGCACTGTTGGGAATGCGGTCTTCGCGCTGACGATGAATCCAATCCACATCTATATTAGCTTTGCCAATGCGTTGTCCAATACCTGCGGAAATCGTTGTCAGAGAGTTGTCAAGTTTACTACCAGGAACTGCAACAGAACCGGGTGAAAACAGTTGCTCAAAGGTATCCAGCGGTTGGGGAGCAGTGCCGAAATTGTCTTCGTGGTCGTATTGCACCCGCACATTAGTGGTTGAGGAAAGTTGACCTGTTACCTGCCCTCCGTAGCGGGTTTGACCGGGGACAAAGCTGACTGTAGCATCATTGGCAAAACCCGGATCGGTGGAGCGATAATAGCCGCGACCTTGGATGCCGTGGGCAATTTCCCCCTGCGCTTCGATGCGGTAGGCAGAACCACTCACCTGTCCCATGGTGTTAGAATTGTTGGAGGAATGGGCATATTCCGCCATCAACTTGCCTTTTGAACCCAGAGAAATCAGTGTATCTGCACCGTAGAGTTCAAAGTTACGCATTCCCTGGTTTTGTTGTAAATAAGTTGTAGCTAGCCAACTTTCGGAGTTGAGTGTGCGGGCAAAATTGTACTGTAGGCGACCTCCATAAACATTGCTGGTAGTGCCAGTGCTATCGCTCTTTTGTTGGTAGGTGACCACAATCCGGCGGACTAAAACTTGTCCATATTTATCAACATCAGTACGTAACAGTGGCTGGTGGAATAATAACGTACCGCGATCGTAGTCGATTTCGTAATCTGGTCCACGAGATAGCTGTTTGCGATCGAGTACGGTACCGGGACGATTGAGTTCCTCTAACTCGATGAAGACATTTTCACTACCAGCTAAGACTAGCCTGCGAGAAAGAAAGTAATAACCGCTTGTGCCATCAGGGGCGATCGTATCCCGTTGAAAATTTTCGACGTTGTTGCCATAAAAGCCACTAAATTGGAAATTGCCCAGGTTGTAGTTGGCTTTGAAGCCGTGCAACTGACGAGTGATGGCGGTAAACTGCTGCGATTGACGTGCAAACTCCTGGGTGTTATAATCCCCCCACATCGCATAATCTGGGTCAGCACCTGGAGTGCGAGGCGATCGCTCTAAGCGCAAAAACACACTGTCAGTCGAAGGGGTGATGACATCAACTTTGGAGCTATCGCCGTAGACGGGATAGTTTTGTTCGTTGAACTGGTAAGTTCTAAATAAACGATTATCGCAGTTGCAGTCCTGGTTGAGTCCGTGTTCGCTGTTATACGCTCCTGTAAACAACCATTCTCCGATCGCACCAGTAGCAAATACAGACGAGCGGACATCTAATTGAGTACTATTATCTTTGCTTGGAGGTAGGAAATCACGTAACTTACTGTAATAATCCGTACCTCTAGCACCCAAGCGCAAATCCACTACCCCAGTCACCAGACTCGGACGCAATGCCGTTTCAAATTGCAGTTGAGTAAAAGCTTCTAAATCGCCAGTCGTTGCCCGAATCCGCACGGTTTGCGCCTTCAAATCGGAGCGCAAAGTGGCGGTGAATTGCCCATCTTTAGCCTGAACCTGAAATCCCGGTTGATCCGGTTTGGCGCTTGCTCCCACAAATTCGCCAGCAGTCGGTATGAGAGTAACAATTGCATCCCGATTAGAATGGTTGCCATTTTCGTCAAGGAGTTGCCCTCTGACTGTGGCTGTAGAACGTCCATCCGCAGAAATACGGGACTCTACTGTTTCTAAAGTTAGTTTCTTCGGTGCTCCCCGTACCACTACTCGTACAGAAACAGGAGGCTCTGTCGCTCCCACCACCTGCGCAGAGATGGTGTTTTCTCCTTCTTTTAAAGAGACGCCATACCATGTCTGCGTCACCAACTTGGTATTGGCATCGGTTTCTGTGCGCCCAACTAAAGATGAATCTGCTAACTCCCCATTAACCCGCAGTTCCACCTTACTCCCAGAAGGAAATTGTAGAATCACCGATGTAGCTGGCACATCTGCAACAGTGTCAGGCTGGGGAGTGAGGATTTTTACGGTGGGGGAGGGAGTGGGGAGTGGGGAGTGGGGAGTGGGGGGAGTAGGGGGAGTGGGGGGAGTGGGGGAGGTGGGGGAGGTGGGGGAAGTGGGGGATGAGGGGGATGAGGGGGAGGTGGGGGGAGTGGGGGATGAGGGGGAGGATGAAATTACCTCCTTATCTCCCCCTACTCCCCCTACTCCCTTATCTCCCCCCACTCCCCACTCCCCACTCCCCACTCCCCCTACTCCCTGTACTTGTCCAGCTATTTTACGTAAAATTACTGACATTTTAGTATTATCTGCTGGTTGAAATGGCAGTATTTCAGTGACAGTTCGCTTTCTATTTAGAGCATTCCTGAGTATATCTGACCTCACCCCCAACCCCTCTCCTGCAAGGAGAGAGGGGTCTTGCTCCCCCTTCCCTTGTAGGGAAGGGGGTTGGGGGGTTAGGTTCTTTGACGTTGATGGCAGTGTCTCAGACTGAGTTGACCTCACCTCTGAACTTCTCAGCGGCTGCATCTGCAGATCGGAGTTCTCTCCGCCCTTGACTGCTCCCCTCTCCGCTTGCGGAGAGGGGCTGGGGGTGAGGTTCTGTCCGTCAATGGCAGGAGTCTGTGGGTATGCCTGGGTTTCCGCATTAACTATAGCTGGATACAAAACCATGCTGAAAGCCCCAGCCATAGCTCCCAACATGCTCAAATTAAAAGTAGATAAGTGGTGTACTCTAGGTTTCATCTGCGGACTTTCTCGTGGAAGGTGGGAGTGACTGCGAAGTTCATTCGTACCAACCCACCAGGTTCTAACCGCACAAGACGAGATTGGCTATTGCGCTCTTTGAATCTGCGATTGTGAGCTAGGGTGTAACCAGGTACGCTGCTGAGGTCTAAGACACCTGTGTGGTTTCCTGGCGGCATATTGACTACAGAGAATAGACCGTTAACGTCCGTGGTAATACGGTTGCCATTCTCTAAGTAAATCACTGCATTGGGAACTCCAGGTTCACCCGGCTGCTGTTCTCCATCCTCGTTTTTATCAACAAACACGCGACCAATAATGGTGCCGCAGTCAGCTGCAATTCCCGGTCGAATTTGTAACTGGTAGGTTGCAGGTCCATCCTTTACCAGAAAACCGTTGTCAACTCGTTGAACATTGACGCTGGCAGTGTTGCGACCAGAACCACGCACGGAATCTGGGGTTAATTGCGCGGCGTAGGCAATATTTAGTATTTTCTGTTGTGGGATAATAGCTTGTGTGCGTAATGTCACATTAAGTCCATTGCCTTGGGAGGTGATAGCGACCTGCTTGCCGTCAATTTCACCCCGCACAGACTTAGACAAGAAGTTGAATCCTAAAGGTAAGGTGTCAGTGACAACCACCCCGTTGAAATCAGCATCAGCCAGATTCTTCACTGAGAGGCGGTAGATCACTGTATCTCCCGGTTCAGCCGCCGCGCGATCGCCTGTTTTAACGATCTGCACCTGATGGGGTTGACAGAGATTTGTGCTAAAGTTAAAGGCTAATAAGTCCAGTCCTACGACTTCCGCATTCGGAACCAAGACAACTGTGCCCTCTACCCTGGTGTCGCCTGTGATACTGATTGGTTGACCATCTAGGGAGGTAGCAATATATCGGATAATATTGTTACCCCCAGTGCCGGTGCTGCCAACGATTTGAATCTTGATCCGCCGCTGCTTGTATATTGAATTAGATGGTGGATTGATCACAAAAATATATGTTCTGCCCGGATCGGTTTCACCTTTATTTGGGTTCAATAAAAAGTCGTAAGTACCTCGCGGTTCGCTATTTGTAAGGAAGTAGGGATTGTTATTCTCGATATTTGGTGCTTTACCAGCAGGAATATTATTGTTGGGATTATCAGGTAATTCTGTCCGAGTCAGGGGAAGCAATTGTCCTAGTTCTGTCCCTGTTGGGTCGTTAGGGTTAGGCTCGTATACACCAACAGAAAAACCTGTATAATCAGGTAAAATTGTGCCACCACAACCTAAAATTCTTCCTAATGGGTCAGTTAATGATTTAGGGATAACCTGGAGCTTGCTAGAAGCTCCGATAAATTTATTATTAGCAGCATCTGTATAGGTATAAGTAGCCTGATTCGTGATTGGTACACCAACATTCGGAACTTGAGCGACAGATATTGGACACTGCAATACACTTGTGACAAGAACGGTTGCCGCTAATTGCTGGAACCACCTACTGCACACCTGAATCTGGTGTGGCGACACTTGACGGCGCACTGAATTTTTCTCCTTAGGGAATGGGGATTAGGGAATAGGGAATGGAGAATAGGGAATAGGGAATAAGGAATAGGTACTTCCCCCCCTGCTTCCCCTACGAACCCTGCTTCCCCCACTCTCCCTAGGGCACCTGCACTTGATAAGTCCCTTTCACTGTCGCCTTGGCGGCAATTTGTGTCCCAAAATTCCAGCGGATGTGGGTGTAGGCTGTAGCTGGTGCAGGTCGATCTTCTACTTTGCCGTTGGGGAGAGTAACCTTCACAGTGGGATTTTCCACAAAGCTGCGTCCGCCATCAATGCTGTAGGTAATCTTAGTACCGTCCAAGGCATTCACAGTGGCAGATTTCAGCGTATACACCATTCCTTTAGGAATTGGTTGATTGAGTGTGAGATTCTTGAGTGCGCGATCGCTGAAGTTTTCGCCGCTAATGGTGTAGCGCAACACATCTCCTGGTTTCACCACAGCTTCACCTTCTAAAGGTTGCCAGGTAATTTTTTGCTGACTCTGCTCATCCTTTTGCACAACTTGCTTTGCAGCATCTAACTGCAAATGTAATTGCGACTCATGTTGGGTATTCTGCGCGATCGCAGAGATATTTGGTACTCCCGGTACTGCACCAACTAATGGGACTGCGGCGAGTAGTGCGATCGCTCCTAAACCTGCAATAGTAAAACGTTTCATGTCGATAACCTCTTTAAACTAAAAGAAATGTTGGTTGTTAGTTGTTAGTTGTTAGTTGTTAGTTGTTTTGACCAATGACTAGTGACTAACGACTAACGACTGATTAGTTGATTTTGCGTTGAAATCCGAATGTCCTTGACTGATTAGGTGCCACTTGACCTGTCACTGTATCCACATATTTGGTGACATCTGCGTCAACGGTTGTCCCTGTCTGGTCTCCAGCCGGTTTGCTTGCTGGGTTACCACTTAAAAAGTTGATGGTTGAAGCACCAGAGTCTTTAGCTGTACCGACGATGTTACTGCTATCAATCGCGCCGTTCTTATCGTTATCTAGTGCCCAGTTGTTACTGCCCGTCGTACCATCCTCTGTAATCACAACATTGTTGGCATTCAAGATTATGTCGCCGGTTCCTGCTTGTGGTGTAGAGATATTGATGTAAGTAATCCGGTACTCAAGAATGTTTCCTGGCGCAGGATTTCTTGGCACTTCGCTTGTTGTAACGGTAGCGCCAGTTGGATTTGCCAATGGATCGAAAGCAGCACCAGGTGTTGTCGTGAAGTCTCCCTGACCTTGTCCCACAGCTGGACCAGTCCCTGGGAGAACACGAGATTGCTTCACCATTCTCAAGAAGCCAGTGTAAACCCGGTCAATTGTGGTGTTTGAGGGTTTACCAGTAGGGTCGCCAGTAGGAGTAGTGCTGTCAATAAAAGCGGTGATAGCTGTTGGGAAACCTTTACCAGTATCAGTCGAGAGTGGCGTATTTGCAGGCAGTTTCACTTCCGCCCCATAGTTGGCTGTAGCGCCTGCTGCCAGGTTATCAATCCGAATTGGATTAGTGGCGCTAATCGGGGATCCACCGACGCTACCAGTTGGTGTACCTGTTAACGCAAATTTGGTGCCATCGTATGTGTAAGTTGCCGATAAACTACCGTAAGTTAAAGTAACCGTCGAACCTGCAGGCAAGTCAGCTGGGGTAGCGGGTGCTGTCGGTAAGAGGGAAATGTTGTTAGGGCTTGTACCGTTATTCTTAACTGTGTTAGTAAATCCCACATTAGTCGGATTAGGAAGCTTTGACCCAGGAACAGTATTGGGTGGAATCAATGCAGACTTATTGGTAAAGTCATCATTGTTGCCTGTGGCACCAGTGGCATCAGGTGCGCCATTTGGACCATTTGAAACTGAGTTCTGCGTGGGGGGGGAAATCGTGTAGAGGTTGTAGTCACCACTAGAACTATTAGGACCAGTATTGTTGTTCGCCTGATCGATATTGGTGCTTAGGGTCGATGGGTTGTTAACATAGCCAGTATCCGTGGTTGGATTGGAGGGGAAGGTCTTCGCAGTTGGATCGAAGTTGTCAGGATTTTGGTCACCGGAATCGTCGTAAACCAAGGTGTTAGCCGAGTCACCTTGAGTTTGACCAAACACTTGAGCGATATTTGCAATCTTCGCTCCTGCTGCGGGAATGCCACTGGTTGTGACTTGGATGCTAAAGCCTGTAACTGTTTGTCCGGGTGCAACTGAATTGACAGTGCTCGGATCGTTGATGAAACCAACCCGTGTGATAGTACCGGATGGCAAAGCAGTGACCCATTTCGCATCTTTTGCATCCGTGGTTACAACGTCAGTTGTGTAAACCACTTTCCACCCAGGCGGCGGAGTCGGCGCACCCTTGAGCGTGGTATTGGCTGGAATCGCATCAGAAACCAGGATGTGGGTTTCTGTTTTAGTGTCAACAGTGATATTTGTCCCAGCCAAAGGTGCGGGGGTCAGCCCAGTGTTTGTGACGTCGCTTTGCTCAACTCGCAAGCTCAAACCGTAGGTCAATACATCACCGTTAAGCTTATCCGTGCTACCACTACTGTCAAAGTTTGTCTGAGTTTTGAGGATCGTCGCTAGAGCCTGATTCTTCGCAGTGCTGCCCACATTAATCTTCTGGGTGGCGCTGGCTTCACGAGTCCCGTTAACGGGTGCGCCGCCAGCAACGGTAGAATCATCTGCTGTGTAAACGTCACCTCCATCCGGTGTTCTTGGTTGGTTCTGAGCATCACCAGGCGTTTGACCAAATTTGACGCTGATGGTGTCTCCTGAGTTTGCACCAGCCGCAACCGTAACTGGAACCTGCACCAATACAGAACCGCCAGCTGGGATAGGTGTTGTCAGGAGCTCGCTGCCGGTAATTGGTGTGAAAGTTTTGCCGCCATCGGTGCTAATTAGCACATTACCAGATACAGTACCCGGACCTGTCACTGTCGCCAAGTTGGGAATCCGGAAGTCGATGGCGCTGTTACCAACGTTAGTGACGGCGTAGGTATAGTTGAGCTTATCGCCCACTTTAACAGGACCACTACCACTCGTCGTATTTGTGATGCCACTCGCTGTTACGGTGATCCCAGCTACCTTCGCGACAGTCACCGTGACTTGGTTAGAGGTGGCGTTGAGGGTTGTCCCTGGACTGTTGGGGTCTTCGTAGGTTGCAGTTCCTGTGTTGTTGATTTGTGTACCCGCAGCCGTACCGTCAGCTAATACAGGCGCTACAAATTGGAAAAGGCTATTAGTTAATAATGCTGTCGCAATTAAAGAACGGTAAAGTTTTGAATGCTTGTTATTCACAGATTTTTTGAGGGGGTTTCCGAAATTTGTTCGCTTTTTTCTGGGACTATTAGCATTTTTTTCCATGCAGAATTGAACTCAACAATTTCCGCAAGAATTGCTAGGTAAGTTCAGCCCAAAACCTCTAAAGTTTGGGCATTCATTTTGGATGAATCAATTTATCGATTGATTAGCATCAAAAATATTATTTTGTTCAAAAGTCATATGATCATTCTGTAGGAAGATTGACGAGTGACAATACGCTAAATATAGCTATTCAAGTCAAACAACATCTTCAGTACAAACACTGAAAATTAGTTTATGCCTTTTTAAAGGCTGGAATAGAAATATCAAACAAAATCTTCCGTAGAAACACTGAAAAGCAGTTTATGCTTTTTTAAAAGCTCGAATAGAAATAGAGTGGAACTACTCCCGATCTACTAGAAAATTGTCGTTGCTGATTCCATGTATGAAAATGATTTTATGTAATACCAACATCTTTCTAGAGACGTAGCACTGCTACTTCTCTACAAGGGTTTCAGACAACGAATAATTAATTTCGGGAGACACAGATCTTGCACCAACCCCTAACGAATAAAATTCGCCAGGTGCAAGATGTGAGGAGATGTCTATTTTTGGGACGCAGCTGAGAAAGTTTAAAGGAAACTCTTAACAGTGCAGGTTACGTAAGTGGATATTACCCACGAACATAACTGACTGCCAAAAGAGGCAGGGGTCAAGTCGCTTCTCAAGAGTCAAAAGTCAAAAGTCAAAAGTCAAAAGTAAGAACCCCATAAATAAATCGCGAAGCGCCATTCGCTATGCGTGGTGGTCTGGGCTTGTAATAAGGACGTAGTATAACTTGATTGCACTCCTCTCGAAATACATATTTTTCATTTTCCATAAATAAATCGCGCAGCGTTGCGAGCGAAGCGCGGCAATCTAGGGGCTTGTACCTTTTTTGTACTTTTGACTTTTGACTTTTGACTTTTGACGAACCGAAGGGCGGTCAGCCCCTTAAATATGACCGTAGGGGCGGGGTTTCCCCGCCCTTAATTACAATGTGGTCAATTCAATTGAAAACTGCTGTAATGTTCGCGGGGCGGCAACCATTATATTTATTTCTGCGGACTTACTTACCAACGTACCACTAGAAAATTACCTATCTTGTAGAGTGTGTTAGGACGCAGCAGCAAGGCACCATGATTGAACGAATGTGCTAGCCCTGAGTTGCTTCTCGAAACATAAACGCCGTCTTTCGGATGATGATGAAGGCAGCACCTATGCTCACAAGTGCTGCACAAAATTTTTCCCTAGTATAGCTTAGATACTCACTATTTTCGTGTTTCCTGCTATACTTTACACTCTCAATTTACCGATCTCGAGCCTCGATAAATTCGCTCCATCTGATCCACAGAAAGCTGTGTCATTGGAAACCGTTCTTGTATGGAGATAGCGAGTTCCTGAGGCAATTCAATCGCCTTTTCCTGGGTTTTGGCAGCACTGTTTGCTCCATTTCCAGATGAAAATGGGTTGAGCAGCGTTTCATCTATCTCAGATCCTAAAAGCTGACTTTCAAGCGGGACATAGGCGTGCGTTTCGGGATCGTAAGCCAAAACTTCTCCTGTCTCAATTTGATAAATCCAAGCATAAATGTTAAGTTGTTTTTGGTAGAGCTTAGAGTGAATCACCGGATACGTCCGCAAATTCTCGATTTGGGTAAGCACGTTTTCGGCAATTATGGTTTCTAGCAGTTCTTCCTCATGAGCGTACTCATTATAGTGCTCTTTCACCAGTCGTCTGGTTGCCTCTGCATACTTTAGCCAGTCATGCACGAGTGGCATGTCCACTCGCAGTTTGTCTAACTTCATTAGCCCTTTCATTGCGCCACAATGCGAGTGACCACAAATAATAATTTGTCGAATATCTAATGCTTGAACAGCATACTCAATTGTCGCCCCCTCGCCACCATTGGTTGCTCCAAATGGTGGAATAATGTTGCCGGCATTACGGATGACAAATAATTCACCCAACTCGGCTTGCGTAATCAGGTTTGGATCGATACGCGAATCCGAACATGTAATAAATAACACTCTAGGCTTTTGACCCAGAGAAAGTTGTTCAAACAGTTCTTGATGTGTGGAAAAATAGCTAGTTTTGAATTCGCGTAGACCTTTAATCAATTTCTTCACAGAGCTACCCTCAGAAGATATAACACTATAACTTAATTAACTCTAATAATACACAACAGCCAAACCGTTGAAACTGGCACAGTATTAAGTAAGTAACATGGCAACTGCTTTAATTACGGGTGCTTCAGCTGGAATTGGTATGGCTTTTGCTCAAGAATTAGCTGCTCGCCAAACAAATCTCGTCTTAGTGGCACGGAAAGAAGCCAAACTTCAACAGCTAGCTCAACAGTTGCAGGATAAGTACAAAATTCAGATAGACGTTGTAGTTAAAGACCTTACAGAACCAGTAGCTGCCCTCGCTGTGTTTGACGCCGTCACCCAAAAGGGACTGACGATTGATTTGTTAATTAACAACGCTGGTTTTGGCGAGTATGGTGACTTTGCGGATCTGGATGCTGTGCGGCAGATCAAGATGATTCAGTTGAATATTCTCGCCTTAGTGGATCTAACGCATCAATTTTTGCCTCAGATGCGGCAGCGTCGGTCTGGAAGCATCATCAATATGTCCTCGACCGCTGCGTTTCAATCAATGCCTTACTTTTCTGTTTATGCAGCTAGCAAAGCCTTTGTTCTCAGTTTTAGCGAGGCGCTGTGGGCAGAAAATAAAAGTTATAATGTGCGCGTCTTAGCCGTTTGCCCAGGACCTACAGAGACTCAGTTTTTTCAAGAAGCTGGGTTTCCGGAAATGTTGGCGAGTGCTGCCGCTAAAAATTATACTCCCAAAGAGGTAGTGGTGCGTCAGGCACTCCAAGCCCTGGAAAAAAATCACTCTAGCGTCGTCCCTGGTGCATTGACGAATCAATTGCAGGCGAATTTGCCCCGCTTTTTGCCACGAGAAATCATGGTGAATCTGTGGAAAAACATTTTCGGCGCTAGTGCATCCCGGCAGAAATAAGGCGAATGACCTTTGAAAAATCTTTGCAAATGGCAGAAACTAACTAGCAAGATACTCTCATTAAACATGGGGAGTGGGGAGTAGGGAATGGGGGAGCCAGCGCGCATGTTGTCGGGTTTCCCTCATCGCTTCTGGCATAGTGGGGGGAAGAGGGGGAGTGGTGGTGTTTGTTCCATTCATCACAGGTGGTGCCCCGCCCCCTTCGGGGAAAGTCAAAAGTTAAAAGTCAAAAGTCAAAAATAATTAAATAATTCTTACTTTTGACTTTTGACTTTTGATTTTTGATTTCGAGCGAAGCGACTGGTGGGGTTCTTACTTTTGACTTTTGACTTTTGACTTCGCCCCCTTGGGGCGCGTGACTCCTACTGAAGCGATCAACAACCTCAAGTCTCTCCAGACTAGAGGTGCAATGGATCACCCATTCGTTAAGAAGCTGATTGATTCCAAACTGGAACAAGCGTCCAAGAGTAAGCGTGTCTCAGCATTCAAAGCACAGATTGCCGCAGATGCAGCAGATTTTGACGCAGACACCGTTGCCCAACTGTCCAAGGTGACAAACGAACAGGTGAAACGACGTGGTGCGATCGGCGCGGTTTCCGCTTCTGGTCAATCTGGTCAATGCAATTGAAAACGCTGTAATTACGAATTACGAATTATTATGAGTATATTTTTTCACAAACAGCTTTACCGCAGCAATGCTGTGATGGCAATATAAATAAAGTGAATAAATTAGCCTAATTCTATGCAGTCTGGTCGTTGAGAAACTTCAAGGCTGGATGAGAAGCAGAGAACCCAATCATTGGGGCGAATCTTAAATAAAGAGAGACAGAAGCTTGCTTTAAGCCATTGTGTGGCAAAATTACCCCCAACTAATATGATAGAAAACCGCAGACTGGATACCTTCTCGCTAGCAGCCTTGCTCGTGTCCGCGCATTACGGCTTGGGTTTTATTCTGGGAACTGCCGAGCAATCATTGACTTTAGGCGCTGCTGGCAGCCTCTACGCCGTCTCCCTAGGCTTGGGTACGATCGCTCTTATGGGACTGGCAAAGTTTTATTGGACACAAGTAGAGCCAATCTGGACATTGCTGGGTTCCTACTGCGGCGGTGGGGTAAAAATTTTTGTGGGGTTGATGTCTTGGGTATCGCTGATCGGTATTGAAGCCGTCCAGTTAATTTCTGGAGCGTTTATTCTCAAAGTTTTGGGGTTACCTACGCTACCGACAATGCTCTTAATGGCTATGTTGTTTGCAATTATTTCCTTACTACCAGTGGAGAAAGTCGGCTGGATATTTCGAGGATTGCTGGTTCTGAATTTCTTAGCTTTGCTTTATAGTTTGTGGGTGTTGCACGGTGTAACTGAATATTTGCGATCGCCTCTGGACTTTGCTGAGTCACTGCAGATGATCAGTTTACCAACAAAAGTAGGCATCTCCCTGTCTACAATTCTGCTACTCCTGATAGATATGAGGTATCAGCAATTTATTGTCCGGGCAAAAGATATGCAGAGCGTATATCGAGGCTGTGTGTTGGCGGCAATTTTACTGCTGTTCCTCGCCTTCTTGCCTTCAGCAGTTGTGGGAGCAGCCCTCAAGGCAGGAATTTTTCCTGCTGGCATTGATGGCAAAGAAACGCTTCCCTTTATCCTGTCGTGGATTGGTGGTGGAACTGACAAACCTTTGGGTATTTTGCTGATGGCGTCTTTATTGGTTCCAGCCCTAGGTGTTGGCAGTAGCACATTGCGGGTGCAGAGCAAGATTGTCTTGGACTTCAATATTCTGCCAGTTTCCAACAGGAATCGGCTGCTGATCACTATGACAAACGCCCTCTTGAGTCTAATCGTTGCTTTGAAGGGAGGCGAGATTGTCTTTCTGATAGTGGCTTTTTATGCAGCCTATGTAGGGTCTGTATTTGTTCCCTTTGTTGCCTACCTAGTTGCTTCTCTAGGAGGCTATCAGTTTTCCAAAGCAAGCGTGAAGCTGTCTTTGGTTATGGGCAGTATATCATCTCTCTCTGTGCTGATTTTAACTTTTATTAACCCAAATTTCGCTCTTTATGGCAGTGTTGAGTTGAACATTGTGGGAATGGGAATTCTGTTTGGGGTCTTAAGTTTGTTCGTCGGTCAGGTCATAGAAAAATATTTTCCCGTAGCCCAAGAGAGAGAGGAGATTTAAGCTATCTGGATGATTGCCAATATTCCGAACTGGAAAAGGATTCGGGTAACCTCGACCCTTCTCGCGCATCTTTAAAGTCTGTTAATATCAGAAAAGTAGATATTTGGCAAGATTTGTGTTATATTTATTTACATGAAAACTGACTTAGATTTTACATTACCCGAGCTATTCAGTCCTGTTGTTTTCAGGTCTGCCTTCAATAGCTTTGAGGCTATCAATCCGTCCCAAGCTTGGTCTTTGTTATTTACAGGTGGTCGAGAAGACAAGGCGCTAGGCTTTGGCTCTCAAACAGGCCTCTTTTTTACCAGCACCTTGATAGCACTTGTTGCATCAGGAGTTGCGGGAACACTAATTCTCCAGACTGCCTTACTTGGTTAAATTAGGCTGAATTTTTGCCATGTTCTCTCCCGTACTACCAATTAGGTGGTTCGGGTTTTTTTAACTACTCCGACCTGCCCTCCGGGCGATCTAGTTCTATTGTTTCTACGGATCGGCTACCCCTACTAATGTGCAAGTTTAAGGTGCGCGTATCGTAATAAAATAAATGCTGAGATGAAGCTCAAACCCTAATAAAAGGGTAGTATTTACTACATAGTTTACTTTTCACTTACTACTTTTTAGTTAATTTAATAGATTATGGCTACACAATCTGACCGTCAAAAACGAATTATGGAGCATTTAGCTCGAAGTACAGGTAACTTTACTAGCCCCAGACTCGACTCCTTAGAGCGCAAGCAGCAGATTCTAGAACACATCCGTTTAACAAAAGGTTAAAACACTAAAACTAGTCCCAGGTGAACTCGGATGTCGAAAATTCTGGTGACGGGTGCGACGGGAAATGTTGGTCGAGAAGTCATTCGCTTACTGCTTAATCAAGATTGTGATGTCTATGCCGCAGTCAGAAATACCGACAACGCTCAACAGATCCTGGGCAGCAACATTAATTATGTCTCGTTCGACTTTACCAATCCCAACACATGGGCAAGTGCTTTTGAGTCCGTCAACAAAATCTTTTTGGTGCGTCCGCCAGCCCTTGCCAATGTTCGCAAACACATTGCCCCAGCGCTGAATGCTGCTAAACAAGTAGGCGTTCAGCAGGTCGTGTTTCTTTCAATACTGGGAGCAGAGCGCAACCGTTTTGTGCCGCACTCGAAGATTGAAAGCTACATCGACCAATTGGGCATTCCTGCCACCTTTTTACGCGCCAGCTTCTTCATGCAAAACCTCAACACCACACACCGAGAGGATATAAAAACCCGTGGTGAATTGTTCATGCCAGCGGGAAATGGTAGAACCAGTTTCATTGATGTGCGGGATATTGCAGCCGTTGCGGTGCGTACTTTGCTTGAAGATGGGCATATCCATAAAGCCTATGCGCTTACGGGTGGGGAAGCCTTGACCTACTATGAAGTGGCAGACATCTTCACAGCAGTTTTGGGTAAACAAATCCGCTATACCAACCCCTCTCTGCTAAGCTTTGTCGGACAAATGTGCGATCGTGGGCTGCCGATGAGCTTCGTTCTGGTAATGGCAGCAATCTATACAACCGCTCGTTTAGGATTAGCGGCTAGTATCACAACGGATGTAGAGCAATTGCTCGCTCGTCCACCACTGACTGTGCGACAGTATGTCGAGGACTACCGACGGTCATGGTTTTAACACTCCTTTCCGTGTTAATCCGAATAACCTCGTCAAACTAGAAAAATACAGACCACATCATCTGGGGCGCGGAGACCGCGCCCCTACAGTCACATTGTGGTTTACCCTCTGCATACTTGACTATCTTTGTCAATGCGTAATATGATGTCCGGCAAATCAACCACAATAAAAACCTGTAAATCCATGTATGAAAGATACGGAGACTATGTAGTGAATTTACATAATATTGAACAACCATTTGAGGCGGCGATTAATCTCCCACCCGAAATCTTTGAAATGTTGATACAGCAGGCGTTTCCAGACCCGGAATGCAGGTTTTTACACGGATCTCGGCTCAATACCAGATAACTAAGAAAAAATTTGTACATCGCTCAAATCTTCGGTGAACTGAGTGCCTTCAGTAGTAGCAGTGACCACGGCACTTTAATATTGGGAATGAAGCCTGAGTACTTTCTCAGTGCGGGCAACGCAGACGGTATCAGAAAACGCAGAGAGCGTAGTGACACAGGACTGGCGCCATCTTGATCTACCAGTCCATATTGCTCAGCCAGTTCAGCAACAACGACAACACGTCCTGTACGGCGGATCGCATTTGGTTCACAAGCAAGCGTAGCAATGACTCGTCCTGTTAGCAAAGGAGTTTCCCAGTTGTAGCGATCGCGGAACACAGAGTAATTCTTTTGCGCCGCATTTTTTTCGTCCATTTCCGAAGCCAGACGGGAAATGTGTTCAGTACCAACAATACCTGGCCAAATTGAAATCGAAGTGACGTTATCCGGCTTCAGATCAACAGCCATATCAGCTGCTAATCGATCGCATGCGGCTTTACCAGCACCGTATGCTGCACCAAAAATGTAGGACATACCGCCCCATGAGGAAATGGTGCAGATTAATCCCTGTTTACGCTTAGTCATCATCCGGGCAGCAAAAACACTCGAAATATAGTGGCTGCGAAGACCAACGTTGTTGCTAGCATCCCAAAGACTTGGTTCACAATCCCAGAACGGCTGCCCATAAGCGTTGCTTAATGCCTTAACTCCTGAGTAAACATTATTGACCAGTAGGTCGAGATGCCCATCCTGCTCATCTTGAATGCGCTCAAAAAGCAAACGCACCTGTTCGTCGTCGCTGTGGTCTACCTGAACGGGAATACATACACCACCGACTGACTCAACGGCGGCTTGGGTTTCACTAAGACTGCCTGAGATATTATCACTGGAATCAGAGTTATGGAGGCTGCGACCTGTAACGTATACAGTTGCACCAGCTTCACCAAGACCAATAGCAATTCCTTTGCCAAGACCCCGCGTAGCACCTGTGACTAATGTTACTTTACCTTCAAGGTGTTTCATTATCAATCAGTTCTCAATTGGTAAAGCTGGATCCCGGGACCACTCATTCCAAGAAGCAAAGTAATTCCTGACATCTTTAAAACCTGCTTCTTTGAGGGCAACTAAAGTATTGGCAGCTCTAGAACCTTTAAAGCAGTATACGTATACTGTTGATTCTGGTGTAATGCCAGCTTGCTGACAGATCTCCTGGATTTCTGCAACTGGACGAAACATGGGAATTTCCGAATTGGGAACCATCAGATCGTACCACTCAATCCAGATTGCACCGGGGATTCTACCTTTACGTGGGCAAAAATCTATGCCGTAGGGAGAAGAACTCACGGACAACCACTCATCCTCATCTCTGACATCCAACTTGACGATCGCCGGCTCATCCAAAGCCTGCAACATCTGTTCCGTCGTCACCATCATCGACGGATCGATCTTCACCTCAAACGTTTTGTAAGCAGGCGTTGGCAGTTCGTCAGTAATTGGCAGCCCTGCAGCCAGCCATGCCTGATATCCTCCGTGCAACACAGAAACTTTGTCACACCCTAAATATGTTAGCAAAAAGTAGCCCCGACAAGACTGCCCGTAGCCTTTATGCATAGCATCTTCGTAGATTACTATCCGTTCCTTGCCAGAAATGCCGACTTTACCTAAAAGCTCAGCAAAAAGTGAGTGCAAGCTGGTTAAACCTTCTGATGTAGAAGTTGCCAAGTAGGTAAAAATCTCGCGAATATTAACGGCTCCAAGAATGTGGGATGCTGCATACTCGAACGGATCGCGAGTATCAACTACCACAACAGATTCTTGCTCTAAAAGGGCAGCCAGTTCTAGTGGAGCAATCAGCGGTTTGACTTCCATGTCTGTCACAATAATTCGTAATTCGTAATTCGTAATTCGTAATTAAAAGGGTATAAAGAAGCTGCGCATTAAAAATTTAGTGGTCTACAATCAGTGCAGGGTTCTTGCGAACACTAATTGTAATTACGAATTATAGTGAATTTACAAATTTGAAAGAGCGCTGGTTATGCGCTAGTTGCTGAAAAGATCATCGCGGAAAATAGAACGTTCTATATAATTAAAGGTAAGAATCACAAAGAAAAAAGTCTTTTCCACTACTTTTATGGCGCTATCAGAAAAATATACGCGCTTAATTTGTGTTGCTGGGCGATCGCGCGCAACTGCGAAACTGTTTGCAGTTTCCCTTGCATATGAGATAATCGTACTCCATGGAGTTATTTAACTCCCCAATCTTTTTCTGTCTCCATGTTAAGGAGGTATTCTGCTTATGGGTCAGCTAGTCAACTTAGATGGAGTCATTGCACCAACGGCTTACGTGTCTATTTTAGACAGGGGATTTTTGTACGGCGATAGTATTTACGAAGTTGTACGAACCTTTGCAGGTAAGCTTTTTGGCTTACAAGAACACCTCGATCGCCTGCGCCAATCTGCTGCCTACCTCTACCTGGATATTCCCTGGAGTGATGCACATATTCAGACTGAAATTGAGAGAACTTTGCAGCAAGCTGGCAATTCCGAGTCTTATATCCGCATCATTGTGACGCGCGGAGTGCAACAGGAAATCGCCTTACTGCCTAGTCCAGATCTTCAGCCCCACCTAGCGATCGTCGTTAAACCTATCAGTCCTCAACCTGTGTTGTCACAAGGGATTCACCTGAGAGTGGTGTCGCGCCAGAGACTCAATCAGCTAGCCTTGGACCCTGCGGCTAAAACTGGTAACTATCTCAACAGTATATTAGCGCTATTAGAGGCTCGTCAAAGTGGAGCCGATGATGCCCTGATGCTCAATTCTCAGGGTGAACTGACAGAAGCAACCACAAGTAATATTTGGCTAATCACTCAAGGGGTAGTACGTACTCCTGCAGTTGAAGCTGGTATTCTGCATGGCATTACTCGCTACTTTCTGCTAAAGCTGCTACGCCAGATCGGGATTCCCCATGAAGAAGTCAGCCTGAAAGCAGAAGATATCTGGTCGGCTGAGGAAGCCTTCCTCAGTTCCTCTGTCCGCCTGTTAGTGCCAGTAAACCGTATTGACGACTACACTCTGCCCAAGTGCCCTGGTCCAATGACCCACACTTTATGGCAAGGGCTACTAGACCTGATGCAGGAACATTCCGCCCCTAAAAAATCCCCGCGTTCAATGCGGGGGTAGTGTCAATAAAAGAATAATAGACATCTCCGAAAAAGAATGTAGAGACGCGACCTTTCGCGTCTCTACAAGGATTTCAGGTAATGCATAATTAATTTTCACCAGATGTCTAATTACTATCGGATGATCAGCGGGACAACAAGCTGAAAGTGAGAACGAGGATATGAATAATATCCTCTGTCGTAATATCGACGAGGATAGTATTCCCGGTAGTAATGGTGTGGATAATATTCTGGGTAGTACCCTCGACGATCGTAATGAGGATGATCTTCTCGGTAATAACGAGGATGATCTTCTCGGTAATAATCTGGTCGATGGTTGTATGGGTAGTCAGCATTAGCACTTTGAGGGAAAGTCACAGTAGCTGCTGTACCCAAAGCAGTTGCTAAAACAGCTAGAACAATCTTGCTCATGTCATAGCCTCCTACTAAAAATATGCTGTAGTTTTATTATTACATTTATAAATAGTTAAATATCCATATAAAGATAGATATGTTTTGCTTCTCCCCTGTCGCTGCAGGTCTTGAAGGAAGCCCATAAATCCTGTTGATAACTAGATGCCTAAGTCAGGGGGGGTAACTCCTAGATTTAGGCATCCACTTACCCATATCTGCGTTTTGATGGTGCAATAGACATCTCCAGAAATTAATTGTGCGTTGTCTACAACCATTAGACATCTCCAAAAATTAATTATGCATTACCTGAAATCCTTGTAGAGACGCGAAATTTCGCGTCTCTACATTCTTTTTCGGAGATGTCTAATAGTATTGACGACTTCGAGAAGTCGTGGTTAACTTGTCCTAAGTTTAAGTTGCCTTCATGTTGCTCTACTGCGAGTTGCAAAACATAGGCGATCGCTTTAGGAGAATTCAAACGCCCCAATATCAGATCTACCAATCAAGTCTCCTTTACAATAACTTTCTGAACCATTGATGCAAGATATGAGTCTAACTCAAAGTAATGGAACTTACGAATTTGTTTAAAAAAATGAAAATCAAAGTTAGTTGCTGTGTTCCTGGCTGCCCCGATTCTTCAAAGTGGCACATACTAGACTATCTGTTTGCAGCTTTGATGACTCGTAGCCTGAAACCTTATGTCTGTGTTAAACATCATCACTTATTTGATGATGTTGACATATCCGACTATGACCCAGTAGTTGAGGATAGTGTCAGAGAATCGGATCGCACCTCGAATGATGCGAAATCTCTAACCAAGGGCGTACAACTTTTCTGACCATACCCACGATGGCGATCGAGCAAAACCACGGCTTACTACCTTGTGGTCTTGTTTTTAAACTTTTCTAGATATGTATCCTCTATTACAAATTTCTCTTTTTTAGAGGATTTTAATTAGAAGATCAGTATATATCCATATTTTCCGCAATTATTTTCGTGATTTCCGGAAACTTTATCTAAAAAACATATATTTTTGGTGAGATTGTGAAAATATACACTACACAAATTAACAATAATGTGTATAACGATATTTAGTGGTTTCACGACTCTGCAACAACCTGAATGCGATCGCCTATTTGCAGTGCTAAGTATTGCAGTTGACAAACAATCGTTTAAATACCCAAATTTTGTCTAGTAGATATGTAGAATTTCTAACTTTTGTTATTTTGACAAAAATAAATTTTTGGTTAATTGTCAACATACTTGTTAACTTTCCACGTAAAGGATTTATACTTAATTGATAAGTTCTTCATAAAGAGATTGCATCTGTATGGCGATTTAATTCATACATATATGATGTGAGTATCTGCAAAAGTCAAAGCTTTCCAAAAGAAATATTTGGCAGAGGCAATTTCTGTGTTTTCATTCTTCCGCCATAAATTGGGCAGTTGATGAATAGAACGCAGAGATATATACTGAGTGACACAACTACTTTATAACCACCTTTCGCTAGTCTTAATAATCAGCATTAATTGCCTGCGACTTTAGTTTGAGAGGCACGACCAACGATCATGGGTGCAAATTGGTTGGAAATAGCATCCTTTCACTAGCTACAAAATTTTGCTTTCAGGAAGGAAACCAACGATGTTGAATACAAGTAGTAGAGATCTACCTCCATCTCAAAGTCGTTCCATTACAGTAGTCATCCCAGCTTTGAACGAGGAAGGTAATTTGGAAAAGCTTTTGCTTACTTTAGCGGAAACTTTCCACAATCTTAATTTCACTTTGCCAGTACTCCTAATTGATGATGGCAGTACAGATAGTAGCCCAGAAATTCTGGACCGTCTGAGTAAGCAATATAAGTTTTTAAAAGTCATTCGTCATCCCCAGCAGCGGGGTGTAACCGGAGTATGGAAGACAGCTTTAGCCCATATCACGACTGATTGGATATTCTGGGGACAAGCAGATTTAGAGTCCGATCCTCGGATTGATATACCATTTCTGCTAGCAGCCTGTGTCCCAGGAGTAGATGCAGTTGCAGGTTGGCGACAAAAGCGTGGTGACGGCAAAAATTTTGCTTCTTCTGTGGCTAACTTGACTTGTCGTTTGGTCTTTGATTTAGCAATTCACGACATGAACTGGATCAAATTAGTTCGGCGTGATTTAGTGTCTAGTTTACCCATTGAAAAAATCACCCATCGCTACTTATTAGCAGTACTGGCAGCAAAAGGATATCGGATCACAGAAGTTCCTACTCCCTGGCATCCTCGCCACTCTGGGAAAAGTAAATTTGGCAAAGGGCGTTTTGTGACTTCCAGTATTGATTTTGTCAAATTATGGTGGTGGTTTCAAACTGAGGGTCGTCGAATGAATCGACGCGATGAAGAGCAAATAAATTTGGGAACCAGTTATGTTGGTCTTTACCAGCACAAAGCTGTCTTTCTAGACGATTTAATCAGCAAAAGATAAAAAATTCGCGCTATGAGAAATTCAAGACAGATAAACATGGGGAGTGGGGAGTAGGGAATGGGGAGTGGGGAGATGGGGGAGATGAGGGAGATGAGGGAGATGAGGGAGATGAGGGAGATGAGGGAGATGAGGGAGATGAGGGAGACAACTAACAACCCAACGGGAGCACCAGTCGCCTACGGAGGGAAAGCCGTCATTCGCGCTGGTTCACCAACAACCAACAACTAACCACTAACCACTAACAACCAACAACCAACAACCAACAACCAACAACTAACCACTAACCACTAACCACTAACAACCAACAACCAACAACCAACAACTAACCACTAACAACTAACAACTAACCACTAACCACTAACCACTAACCACTAACCACTAACCACTAACCACTAACAACTAACAACGAACAACCAACAACTAACAACCAACAACTAACAACCAACAACTAACAACTAACAACTAACAACCAACAAATATTAAGCCAATGAATCTTCAAGATAAGCATATCCTAGTTGTCACTTCTGTCTATCCTATGACTATTGATGATAATCATGGTGCTTTCGTGCGGGAAGCGATTTTGCGTTTGCAACCGACCAAGGCTAAATTTACAGTATTTGCTCCGGCATACGAAGCTTGCCGAGGCTATGTATTAGACGGCGTTAAAATTTATCGCTTTCGCTACTGCCCAAAACGCTTTGAAAATCTGGCACGGGATGGTGCGCCTACCAAGTTGCAAAGACAGCCTCTTTATTTGCTAGCAGCAGCTTTATATATCTTTCTCGGTACATTGCAATTATTTTGGGTGTGCCGTAAAGAAAAACCAGACCTACTCCACATTAATTGGCCGTTTCCTCATGGACTGATGGCAATACCAGCAAGTATTTTACAAGGCATTCCCATGGTGTTTAGTTTCCACGGTGCCGAGCTGATGTTGAGTAACAAGTTCAGCTTTGTCGCAGATATTCTCCGCTGGTTATTACCCATCACCAAAGGTGTTACAGCCAATTCTTCTTTTACTTGCGGGCTGATTCGTAAACTTTACGATGGACCTGTTACCGTGATTCCCTATGGTTTGACTATCGAAGCTAAACCACCTAAAGAACGTCCACCAACAGAGGTGCCTAGGCTCCTGTTCGTAGGAAGATTAGATGAGCGCAAAGGTTTGCGATATTTACTGGAGGCTTTACCGTTAGTTTTGGCTAAACAGCCTGTAAGCTTGAGAGTTGTGGGCAAGGGAATTCTCGAACAAGAGATTAAATCCCAGTGCCATACAATGAATTTAGACAATGTTGTAGAATTTTTGGGATTTGTTAGTAAAGAAGAACTAGCTCTTGAATATGCCGGATGCGACATCTTTGTATTGCCAGCTATTGTAGACAGCAAAGGTGACACTGAGGGTTTGGGGATTGTGATGATAGAAGCTTTAGCTCACCAAAAGCCTGTAATTGCCAGTGCTGTTGGCGGTATTGTGGATGTGATCCAATCTGGGATCACAGGATTGCTAATACCGGAAAAAGATCCAGAAGCTCTAGCACAAGCTATCTTAACCTTGTTAGCAGATCCAAATCGAGCGGCAGAAATGGGTCGATTTGGTTTGCAGGATGTCCAAACCCGTTTTAGCTGGTCTCGGATTGTCCCACTGTGGCAAAATGTTTTTTCCGCAGCTATGTTCGGAGCCTCGTTGGATTCTCTCTCTACAACTCTTGCAGAAAAATGATTCAATTTCGCCCCGTTCTCTCCCGTGCAGTTCTGACTACTCTGGTAGTAGGTCCGTTAGGCATCATCGGGATTCTCTCTCTAACCGTACTTTTGCCAGCTTTGAAGAATCCAGAGTCAAGATTCTACTCTTCAGGTATTGGTTATCCGGCTTTACAACGTTTGACTGGTAACCCAATTAAAGTCGAGACTGTCTCAGTAGAGGCAAAAAGTTTAGAGGATAGTGTAGCAGCACCAGGCGAATCCGTCGCTCTGCAGCAGGTAGGCGTCCTCTCTTTGGTATCGGGACCAGTCGAAAAAGTTTACGTTGTAGAAGGGCAGCGAGTGCGTCGAAACCAACCCCTGCTCCAGATACAGCAGACTCCCTTCAAAAATGCCGTCAGTACTGCCCGTAACAATATAGCTATTTCTGAAGCCACCTTACAGGGTTTACAAAAGTCTGCACGAGAACAATTGGTGCAACTAAAAGCCAATGTGGAAAACGCCCGGGAGCAGTTGGCTATTGCTGAAACTAAATTCAAACAGATTCGCTCCGTAGCAGAGGCTGGAGCGATTAGCAAACTACAGTTGTGGGACATCCAAACACTTTATGTTACCAGCAAAAACAATTTGATTACGCAAGAGCAAACTTTAGCTAGTACCCAGACCAATTTAAACCAACAGATTGAAAGTACTCGTCTGACTCTTGAAAATAACAAAATAGCTTTGCAGAATGCCTTGACAGACTTAAGCCATACGGTAATTTACGCTCTTTACGATGCTTTGGTCAGTCAGGTCAATATTCATAATGGGGAAGTAGTGAATGCGCAAAGCTTTTCCAACAGCACACCTCTGTTCACGCTGACTCAGGATATTGTATTTAAGGCTTACATCGACCAAGCGCGGCTTAACGCTGTTAATATGGGCGACAAAGCTATAATTCGCTTTGTGGCATACCCCGGACGCACTTTTAAGGGGCGGGTGATCCGACTGAATCCCACAGTCGAAACCGAGGCAGCTAACCCAACTGTTGCAGTTAACCCCACTGTTAAAGTGAATGTCGATCGCCAGTATACATATTCTGTTTGGGTTGCTGTAGATGATCTTCAAATGCCACCTGGTTTGCAGGGCTATGTTGAGTTTGCTCAAGGCAAGAAAAGCTTAGCGATCCCAGAAAATGCCGTTACCCATTTGTCTGCTGGTGAAGGGATGGTGATGGTTGCTCAAGCAGGCAAAGCTGTTGTCAAGAAAGTGAAGCTAGGGAGGACATTCGACAACCAGCGGGAAGTGCTAGCAGGTTTGAAGCCTCGTGAAGAAGTTGTTCTCTCTCCTAGAGCTTTAAATCCAGGCGATCGCCTCCATATCCAGTCTGCACAAAAGCAAATTGACCAGCGTGCAAGCAGATAATTTACTATAATTTACTATAATTTACTATGAAAAAATTGCTGAGTTGGCAAAACTTGTTGAATCGAGAAAAGCTGACCCTTTTCATCGGGTCCCTAGTTTTAATTCTGGGAGCAATCTTTCCCTGGTATCAATTACCACCACAATCTTTAGAAACCTTTGGCACAAATCTTTTTTTAACACATATTTGCAGAGTCTTGGCAGCGATTTTTGCCATTATAAATTTGGCATTCACTTTTAGATTTACCATCAACCGGGCTTTACGCTTAAGTTTTTGGATTGGATTAATCGCCACATTACTTTTTCCTTATTTCATCGTCACTTGGTCTCCCACTGTTGCTTTCATCGCATCAAGTTACTACAACCAGGGGAACAACGTATCAAGTCATGTAGATAGAAATTTTTCGGAAGTTCAAGCAGCGTGGAAACAAAATATATCGTTAGATCAACCAGAAGACCCACCGACAATTTTTGAGATGTCGATTCCGGACAGCCGTTTTTTCCAAATGTCATCATGGGATAAAGTTTTGCTGAATGGATTTTGCTACAAAAATAGCTTTTTTGCCTTCATTGGTAAAGGTTGGAGTTTTAGTCTATTTGGGCTAGTTATTAGCTTGATGGGACTTTATTTGTCAGTGAAAAAACGCAGTCTTAATGTTTGTTTGGAGGATTTGAGTCAATTACTGCCGGGAACATCCTTATTGTTAATCGTCATTTGGATTTCGGTAATTGGTGTCAATATTGTTAATTATCAACTAAATACTCTGTTTGCTAAAGGTGAGTATCACCAAGTTGTGGCTACTAGCAAAACCTTAGCATTATGGTATCCACCGTTGCAAGGAGATACGGCATTTTTAGAGCGGTTGGCAAGATCCGAGTTTTATGCCGATGAATCAGACCCAGCTTTGATTAACTTTGTCAAGGGATTAGAACACTACAAATTTGTAGATTTTCAGTCAGCAGAAAACTACTTTCAAAAGTCCTTAGATCTCCAACCCAAGCGCTTTTTAGTCAGAGGATATCTGGCTTCAGCAATTCTTAATCAAGGTGTGAATTATCTCAACAACGCTAATAACAGGAAGCCCGGATCTGCTGCAGACATTTTTGAAAAAGCATCGCGAATCTTTCCCGCTCATGTAGAGGCTCTTTATGACCTGATGTTGGCGAGAGTTGTCAACGGAGAATTTCAGAAATCAGCCGATGTTGCTAAACAAATCATCGATGGGCAAAAATACTTTCAAGAGCCGAGAATTGGTTTACTGGGACAAGCTTATCTACACTTAGCTTGGCTTGAATATAATAATGGCGATCTTAACAAAACCTGGGAACGGTATCGCCAATCTGTTGATAATAAGACTTGGAAATAATAAACGTGAGGAAGGGAAATGAATATGAATACTCAAGATTATTCTTTAAAAGATTCTCTACGTTTAAAAATTAGTGGAATTACTGAAAAATATTTAAAATTTCCGAGAAAAACCATAGGTTATATACTATCTTATGTTATTTGCAAATCTTTAGATAATTTGCTGCGATCGCATGATAATAAGATAACCAAACGTGTCTCCGGGGTAAACTATCAACTTGATACCAGAGACCTGATAGATTTCCGGCTGTTTTATTTTGGCTGCAACGAAAAACATTTAGTGAATTATTTGCAGGATCAAATCTCCGACAAGCTTACTGTATTGTGGGATGTAGGTGCTAATCTGGGATCGGTTTCTTTTCCTTTAATTCATGCATGTCCTAATTTGATAATTCATGGATTTGAACCATCGCCGCCTGTTTTTAATAGACTACAAAACAATGTAAAACTCAATAATTATCCTCACCTTCAAATTCATCAATGGGCGATTGGCAGTGAATGTGGTTCAGCCAGTTTTTTTGTCAGTTCAACTTCCGGTAATAGTGGTGTAGGTTCTTTAGCAATTACGCCTAATAGTTCCAGTATTCCAGTTTTAGTAGATTGTTATACAGGTGATTTTATTATTGAAAATAATTTAGTACCTGAACCATCATTTATCAAAATAGATGTTGAAGGCTTTGAATATGAGGTATTGTGTGGATTAAAATTATTTTTAGAAACGAAAAAAGATTTGCAAATTGTTTTTGAACATGAGCCATATAGATTTAAGGAACGGGGAAAAAATCCAAGCGAAATAGTTAATTTTTTAGAAAAATTAGGTTTTGAAATTTACCAAATTTTGCCGAAAAAGTCATTTTATGGTATATCAGAAAATTCTCTGAAAAAATTCCATGCTTCCATGTTGGAATATAAATGTGATTTTGTTGCTATGCGTCAAGACGCAAGGGTGCATCCCGCTTTGGAAAAAATCCCCGACGACTAAAGTCGCGGCTACACAAACAAAGCCTGCCTACGCAGGCGCTTACTTCAGTCCGCTTCGCGGACTTCGTTTGTGTAGCCCCAGACTTCCAGTCTGAGGGCGATTTGCCAAATTGGGATGCTCCCAGACGCAACGTCATAACGAATTTGTATTTAAAATTATATTCTGTCAAGAATAATGAAGCGTTTTAACTGTTGGCTATCACTGGGACTGGTTTTAACCTTAGGATTTTTACTAGGGATATTAGGGTTTTCGATCTGGGAGAAAATACCCACGTCTGTAGAGCGCGTTGTCTGGTCGCCTGATGCTCAATGGATTGGTTCCCCATCACCTACTTACCGTTTCTATGCCCGTCACACCTTTAACTTACCTGATACTGTGAAGGCGGGTTGGGTGCGGCTGAGTGCGGATAATGACTTTACTTTCTACGTCAATGGGCAGCAGGTGGCGATCGAAAACAGTGCGCTCAACAGTTCTGTTGGTTTGGCAGGTGGGATCAAGATACCGTCGTCGCAAGATTTCAATGACAGTAATAGCTACCTTTTTCAGAATACCAGTTATTTAGTTGCCAGTTCCAGAGACTGGAAGCTAACAACTTATGTAGACCTGACTTCATACCTGCGCCCTGGTAAAAATGTCATCGGGCTGGAAATTCAAAAAGGACAAACAAATCCGCGTGTAGTCGTGGAGGGTGCTGTTTATCCTGTAGCTGATGCAACCCCCATTAACCTGACAACGGGAGCAACTGCTTGGCAAATCTCGAATCTGTCAGAAAGCAAGCGATCTCTCCAATGGTTTGATCCGGATTTTTCAGATGTCAGTTGGTCAGAAGCCAAGGTGCTTGGTTCCGTTACAGAAGCTACCTACAGTCGATTAAGTCAAAATTTGTTTGAGCGTTCCCTACAAGGAAGTTGGATCGGTGGGACTCAAAGTTCCAAAAGACAGGTATGGCTTAGGGGTGTATGGCAAATACCATCAAACCCGATTTCTCGTGCCTATATTCGATTTGCTGGGAATAGCAACTATTCTTTGTTGCTGAATGGGGCTTTGGTGAACCAATACAAAGCAGAGGATAGTAACCAGTTACATCTATTAGAAGTAACAAAACTTCTGCACCCAGGCGATAATTTTTTAGCTGTAAGTTTGGCTAATTCTTTAGATCCAGCATTAGCAGGAAGCACCCCTGTTAATCTTCAAGACTCTAGCGGATCTTTATCTAATTCTCTAGATCCAACATTAGCAGGAAGCACCTTTGTTAATTCTCATGGCTCTGTTAACTTTTTCTTAGATGGATGGGCAAACACAGACAAAGGTGAAATAATTGGGGCGATCGCCACCGGGAGGACTTGGACATCTCTTACCGAGACTGTACCGGGTTGGGCAGAAGGTGCGGGTGAAGATCAACCTGTAACCCTTCTAGGTTTACCCCAAACACAACAGTTTCAACGCAGCTTTGAAGGCAATGCCTATCTACTCAATTACCCCAATTACCTTTGGTATCAAAGTATTTGGCAATTGGGAGGAATTGCCTTTGCTTTGGTTTATGCCTCGATTTTAGGTTTTTGGCTGGGGCGTCAGGGTAGTTGGTGGGATAGATTGAGTGTTGGTGCGGCAATACTTTCGCCAGGAACTCTGTTTTTAATCGGCATTGGTTTACTGAAACACCGTTATGCAGAGGCAGAAATTGGGTTATTGTTTGCTCAACCACAAAGCAATTACCTCATATTGCTTGGGTTTACAGGCATTGTCGTGTTAACGTTACTCTTAACCTCGCTTCAGCAGAACATCAAAAGATTCCCTCAATGGTGTCTCTGGTTCGTGTTAGGTTTAGTTGCCTGTGCAAGTTTGAGCTTAGTTGTCGGGGGAAATGTCGCTGTTGTAACTGGAATTGTTGCCTCAACCTTTGCCTGGATTCAGGGACGCAGACATAAACAAACCCTACTGTTATATCATGTCCGCTTAATGACTTATTATATGAACCCTCACCCCGCCCTCTGGGCACCCCTCTCCCAAGCATGGGAGAGGGGACGGGGGCGAGGGCTGGATATCGTAACTGTTTATACGGACATGATATTACAAGATGTTCTCACAGCGCTACAGCGAAAATGGTCGAATTGGGGCGAATGGGTTTTTCTCATCCTAATTGTCAGCGTTGGTTTTGGACTGAGGGTTTATTATCTAGATTTTATGGACTTGGATACTGATGAAAATACTTCTCTAGATGCTACTAGGGGTATTCTTCGCACAGGTTTTCCTCTAGCAACTTCTGGCATTTGGTACACTCGCGGTCCTTTTTATCATTACCTATTAGCTCTTTGGTTGCGGCTGGTGGGCGATTCTATTGTTAATGCCCGGTTGTTATCTGCGCTTTGGGGTACGGCTACTCTAGTTTTAGTCTATATCTTTGCTCGTCAACTAACTGGAAAAGTATGGATTTCCCTGCTAGTAACAGCAGTTTTGGCTATAGACCCTTGGCATATTTGGTATTCTCGGTTTATCCGTTTCTACCCAGTTCTACAATTTCTGACTATTCTCTGCTTCTGGTCATTTTTCAATGGTTTTATCAACAAAGCAGGAAGGCGTTATCAGTATATTTTTTTCATTGCTTTAACTTTGAGTCTGCTGACTCAAGAAATTAACTTAACACTTTTGCCAGTGTTTCTCATCGGTTTTCTTTACTTCTATCGTCCCTTTAACTTATTAAATGACTGGCAGATTGTCTTGGGTAGCATGATGACTCTCGTCATCTTCATCTACGACCTGGGTGTTGCTGTTATACGACTTTTAAGTCCTTTGCCAGCATTATCTGATGCTACAGCCTCTTATCTCCGGCTTCATTTTCACGATGTGACAAGTTTATTTGCTCCTTTTTTTATAGGTTCAGATCGGGCAATTACAATTTATGCTTTCCTGTTTTTTGCAGGTTTCATCTACTTTTTAAAGCAGCGTAATGGGAAAATAATATTTTTATTTGTTAGTATATTCATCAATTTGTTATTAGTGACTATTTTGGCATATTACCTTGCGGCTCGCTATGTTTACGGAGTTTACCCATTGTTTATTTTGCTTTCTATTTACAGTGGGATCTGCATAACGGAAAGCCTTGGTAAAAAAATGCAATCGGTGTTAGATGACTTGCTACCTTTAAGAGCGATCGCTCTTAGTTGTATTCTCTTACTGCTGATCTGCAATATCCAACCAGGCAGAGTGTTAGCTGGTTATCAAGAGGCAATTCTCAGACGAAATACTGAGCTATTTGAATATATCCGCACTCACAGACAATCAGGAGATGTAGTTCTTTCATCGGTTCCTTCTTTTGCACCAATTAGCTTCGGTAAATTAGATTACTATCTCTTTACACCTTTGCAAGACGAAAATTTTGATGCAACGTATTGGCATGACAGTAGGTTAATTGACCGTTGGGGAGGTGGGGTCATAGTTAACAATGTGGAGCAGCTAAATCGCATTTTAGAGAAGTCCCAGCGCGTTTGGCTTCATGTAGATGATGTTAGACATCCCAGGATTACCCTGGAACTGCGTCAATATGTTCAAATCTTAGGTAAACCAGCTTTTGAGACTTTTGGTACTCGTCTACGTTTGTGGCAACCAGAAAATGGATTACCCAGTCGCATACACAACCAAGGCAAAGATTTAGGGGCTTACTGACACTCGAATATATGAGGAAACAAGAGTGAAAATCAAACCAATTGTAGTTTTAAAAACAGTCATTAGTCTAGGATTTCTAGCCCTGGTATTAACTCGTGTAGATGTTTCTCAAACTTGGAAACAGTTTCAGTCACTATCTTTACCCTTTGTTGCCTTTGCCTTAATTTACTACACAGGCTGTCAATGGTTGAGTTGCTTGCGCTGGCAGGTAGTCCTGCGGTCTGCTGGTTATTTTATCCCAATAAGCAGTCTACTCAGTAGCTATTTTGCTGGCATGTTTCTCAATATCTTCCTCCCGGGTTCCTTCGGTGGAGACGTTTATCGTATCTATCGAGTGGCAAGACAAACTAAAGACTCTGAGGCAGCACTTGTATCTGTATTTTTGGAAAGATTTACAGGGCTTTTTGCTTTATCTGCTTTAGCTGTTTTGGGTTTACCTCCTGCTGTAAAATTAGTGGGACGTTGGGATATTATTCTGCTGTTCTTTGGCTGTGTCGGTGCTTTGGTAGGAGGAGTTATTTTAATTATCAG
This sequence comes from Stigonema sp., assembly GCA_965249805.1. Lineage (GTDB taxonomy): Bacteria > Cyanobacteriota > Cyanobacteriia > Cyanobacteriales > Nostocaceae > Stigonema. Next base: position 2,027,345 of record CBDFMX010000001.1, on the reverse strand, counting down.
TCCCCGGTTACTAATGATAGCAGAGCCTTGGCTACAAAAACTGCGTCTCCAAAATTTAGCCACACGCTTTGCCAAAATCCAGATTCTATTAAGGCAATTTGCCCAACACCGTCAAGCTTTAGCTTTATCAATTTCGCTGTCATTTTTATTAATGCTTGCCATTGTTTATTATCACTATTTAATAGCGCAACAACTAAAAATACCAATTTCCTATTTGGAACTTTTAGTTTTTATCCCGATAGTGGCAGTAATTACTCTCCTCCCTATTTCTTTAGGGGGACTTGGTGTCAAAGAGGGATTATGGGTTTACCTGTTTAGTCGAATTGGTCTGACTGGCAGTCAAGCCCTTCTTTTATCTGTCACTATGACAATTCTGAGTTGGCTTTTAGCCTTACCTGGGGGAATAGTGCTGCTGTTAGATTCTGCTGGAATTCAGCATCTTAAACAAGTAGATAATTCGGAAAAGTCCTCGAACTAACATTTATCTGAGGTATTTATGAACCGCTCTCTTTTTCTTAAGGTATATCCACACCTGCTTAAAAAACGTTCATTCTTTTTCAAAATAGGAACACCATTACTCCAGATCCGCTCACTTTGGTATGCAGGTGACCAAGTCTTCTGCCCTTGTTGTGAAGGTCATTTTCGGACATTTTTGCCATTTGGCGCTCAAAGACGACCTAATGCTATATGCCCTAGATGTTTATCCTTAGAAAGGCATCGCTTATTATGGCTTTATCTTAAAAATAAAACAAATCTTTTATCGTCAAATCTCAAAGTTCTTCACATCGCGCCAGAATATCTTCTGAAAAAATCCATTTCTGCTCTCTCTAATATTAGTTACCTGAGTGCAGACTTACAACCACATGAAGCAATGGTACAGATGGACATTACAGACATTCAATATGAAGATAATGCTTTTGATATGATTTTATGTAGCCATGTTTTAGAACACATTCCAAATGATGCGAAAGCTATGCGAGAACTGTGCAGAGTTTTAAAGCCCGGTGGATGGGCTATCTTGCACGTACCTCTTGACCCTAAACTCGACAAGACCCTTGAAGGTTCAAGTGACTTATCACTCGCAGAACGAGAACGCCTCTTTGGTCATCATGACCATGTGAGAATGTATGGTCGTGACTATAAAGATAAACTTGAGCAAGCTGGATTTACTGTGAAAGTTGATCGCTACGCGCAGGAATTGGGGAGCGATCAAAGTAAAAAATTTGGCTTGATGGCAGATGAGGATATATATTTTTGCACCAAGCTATCTTAACCGGAGAAAATTCTGTACTCATATCTTGCACCAACGTGTTAATACTGAAACTCTTTGGTTTCAATAAACATAATTTTTTTTCAATAAGACGGAAAATAAAGGTTATTAGCCTGCGTAGGCAGGCTTTGTTCGTATAGCCTCACCCTTCTAGGGTGTAGGTGCAAGATGTGAGTGTAGTGACATGGGTGACAGAAATGAAGATGCAATGGTTGGGGACTGGAATGCTAGTGTTATTTTTATCAACGATCGCCAGTAGGACGATCGCCACGCCGTCCATATTGACTGCTGTACCTCAGATGAACAGAGATCCTCAGCCGGGAATGCGGCTAGTGGAAAGGCAAAGTCGGCAATTTACGGCTCAACTATCCCAAAAAACAGATTTTGAGCATGAATCCACGGATTTGATTGCCAACGATCTCTACCGAGACTTATCTAATTTATATAACTCAATGACACCCAGTGGAGCTAGTGGTGCAAACGTCCTTTGGGAACGTCATCAGGCAGCTTCTTTGTACATCGAAGAACAGCGGAATGGTGAAGAATTGGTGATCGGTGGGCTAATTAGAAATGATCCAAAAGCGATCGCCGCAGGATTCAAGATGTTTGATTGGGGATTTGCTCGTCAAACTGCCGATGGCAGATTTCAGGGAACAGCCGATCCCTTTCACAGCACTTCTTTCTTTGTAGAAGCAGTTGCTCACACGCTTCTGGTCATACAGCAATCTCCGGATTCACAACGGTACGCTGACCAAATAGCCCATTATACACCTTTGGTGCATCGCGCTGCTCGCTGGATGATTTCGCCGGCTGTTTGGAAACAAGGAATCAGGTACAACAAACCCTATACCCATCGCCGCTACCTAGTTGCTGCTGCTTTGGGACTTACGGGCAAACTAACTGGCGATCAAAAACTGATTAACTACGCCTATCGGTCAATTGAGGACGGTTTATCGCTACAACTTCCAAATGGCGTTAATCCAGAAAAAGGAGGCTATGACAGCAGTTACCAGATGGTTGGTGTGGTGTATGCTCAGCGATGGGTGACGTATTTCCCTGAGGATTCCTTGACGCCGAATATGAAAGCGATGATAGATAAGGCACTGGCTTGGGAGCAGACCAGAATCCTACCTTCTGGGGCAATCAGCACCAAGGGCAATACTCGCACAGCAGGACAGGAAAAGAGACGGGGTGGTAAGGCTAAAACCGTATCCTACAAGTCAACAATCCGTGGATTTGCCTACTGGGCATCTGTGACTGGTGACCAAAAATGGGCGGCGATCGCTCGCCAACTAGAACAGTACTACATTAGACCTCTCCGAAAAAGAATGTAGAGACGCGAAATTTCGCGTCTCTACAAGGATTTCAGGTAATGCATAATTAATTTTCACCAGATGTCTATGGAAAACACGCCTTCAAAGTGTACGCACTTGAGGACAGCCTCATAACTCTAGGCGAATTCAACCGCCCCAATATCAGCTCTACCACCCCTCACACGACGCTTTCCACGTTGGTCGGTTTTGGGGTCAGTCCGCAGCACAGTTGGGTCACCTGCATTAATTGCCGGACTATTTTGGCGCAGGGCGATTGTTTGTGTGGGACCACCATTAAACGCCAACGGACGCAGTCGGGGGTCAATCGGTTTGGTGCTAGTCCCCACTATGTCTCCTGTAGCTGAAAATCCAGTACTGCCCGTGCCGTTGCCAATCAGGTTGTAGCCAAAGCTTGCGAAGGTGCCAGACACATCCGGGTTAACACCGTCCGTACTATTGATGTTTCCGGCAATAATCGTGTTCCGCACGTTGACAGTGCCAGAAGGCATTACAAAAGAGCCAGCCACCAAGCCAGGATCGTTGTACACACCTGAGCCATTGGCAGCAGAGTTGAGAGTGAGGGTACTAAACAGCAGAGTTAGAGTGCCATCATTGTAGATGCCGCCGCCAATCTTGCTGCGATCGCTGAACGGATTATTGAGGTTCGCACTATTACCGCTCAGAGTGCTGTTGCTCACCGTCATAGTGCCAACGTTAGAGATCCCGCCGCCGATAGCCGCTGAGTTACCACTGAATGTGCTGTTTTTTATTATACTGTTACCACCGTTAGCGATGCCGCCACCATTTTCTACAGCCGAGTTACCACTGAGGGTGCTGTTGCTTATTTCCAGAGTACCCGTGCTATTGTTTAAAATGCCACCGCCGTCGCCACCAACGTTGGCTCCGACATGATTGTTGTTCAAGGTGCTAGTACTCACAGTCAGATTACCCGAATTGAAAATGCCACCGCCTCCGGTACCACCGTTGGCGCTGGTTGAGTTATCGGTAAAAGTGCTATTCAATACTTTAGCTGTACCAGTATTGTAAATACCACCACCAGCAGCGCCGAATCGTTGGCTTGCCGAGTTACTACTCAGAGTACTATTGCTTACTGTTAGAGTACCTTGATTAGAGATGCCGCCGCCGAGGGCTGCGGAGTTACCACTAAAGGTGCTGTTGTTTACTTCAAGAGTACCTGTGTTGTAAATGCCGCCGCCTGAGACAGGATTGTTTTGTGTTGGGTTAGGAATTGAGTTATTGCGAACAATGCTGCTATCTAGGGTGAGGGTACCGCTGTTTTTAATTCCACCACCATTGTCAATCGCCACCTGACTATTGTTAAGCGCCACCTGGGCATTGTCAAAAGGCACCTGACCATCAGCAACAATCAATCCAGACAACTTTACTGTTGCTTGTGGTTCAATCTCAAACACCCGCGATGCCTTGTTACCACTCACCGTTACCAAGTCCCCACCCGTCAACGAGTCCCTTGGGGCGATGATGTCCAAGTTATGGGTGATGTCTAGTTCTCCCAAGTTCAAGGTAATAGTCTGCGCAGTCGTAAACAGTGAGCGGTCAAACACAATCAAGTCTTCACCCGTGTCAGCATTAGCCTGATTGATGGCTGCGCGCAGGGTGGTCACGCCGACGTTCTTGTCCGCTACATCGGCAATACTGTTCACCGTAATGATGGAACTGGGTTTTACCTGTAAGGTTCCAGCACCAAGCAGGTCTTGCACATTGTCGGAGAATACAGATGTAACGGCTGCAGATAACGGAGATGTTAAATCTGAGCCGGGAATTGATAAATCCATATGACGAAAGTAAATAAGAGTCAAGGTAAGATGTACGCAGAAGAAATTAATTCTCCATCTGCCTCATCTAAAGTTATAATCTAAGGTAAGCCTTGAGTGTAAAAGCTAGATATTAGATCGTGAAAAACTTATTAAAATTTTATTTTTGAAGGAAAATTTGTTTTTGACAACATCATTACTTTTAATTATTCCTAAAAATATTATCTGATTATTTCCACCACCCCATTCTCCCGAATTAAACCCTATAAAACGAGTTTGGGAACATCTTAGACTGCGCAAAGAACTACCAATCTTGGCATATACAAACAGTGGTTGATTGTTGACACTGCCCACAAATGCTAGAGGCTTTTCTCATAGTCAGACTGACTGCGATCGCCCCACTCACCCGTCGTAGCCATCGGTTTGTTTGATTCGTGAAACCCCAAGTAGAATTTTCCCTATTCGCTGCTGTGGTATCTATAGGTAAACAGAAACCACTCACTTGCTTATTCGTATATGTCTGCATAAAAAACTTTATTTACGATCGGCATTGATGCTAGCAATGTAATTTGAATGTTTACATCTACACAACTTTTTTTGTTTTCCCATATATAAACTTTACCAAAAATTTATACTATGGCTCATAAAAATCATCACAGCTTCAAAATTATGCACACTGTGAAATTCAGTCTTCTAGAAAAACTCAGTGCCTGCCTTATTGCTGCACCACACGTCTACAGGTGGTCATTTTTCAGTCGGGGTTTAAATCCCCGTCTGAAAAATAATTACGAATTACGAATTACGAACTACGAATTTTTATCAGTGATTAAATCAGCGCGGATGATTGCTGGAGTGCCATCGGTAAAGGTGGCACTAAAGGTAAGGGAATTACCTTTAAGCGCACTGGAACTAAAGTCTAAAGAAGATATCCTTGTTCCATCCAGCTTAGTACTCAAATCAGCCACCTTGAACAGGGAACTACCAATATAAGCATATACTCCTAGTGGTTGCTTGTTGACACTGGCGCTAAATGCTACATTGTCACCATCAACTAGAACCTTGTCAAAGCTGCTGAACTTAATTGTGCTGCCAGGAACAGTTGTATTGGTGTCTACTAGCACTTGCAACGAACCATCACGGCTGATGTAGATACCTTGCTGCCCATCAGCACCAAAGCCAGTAAACACCACACTACCATTACTGGCAAACAATGGAGAGGTTAAACGAGTGAAGTTTCCTGTCCCACCAGGAATAGGTGTGTTGGTGTCTACCACCACTTGCAAACTGCCATCCCGGCTGATGTAAATGCCTTGCTGCCCAGAAACGCCTTCTCCTACAAACGCCACATTATTTCCATTCAACACAAAAGGATTAGAACTGAAGTTTCCAGAAAAATTTCCTGTACCGCCAGGAATAGATGTGTTACGGTCTACCACCACTTGTAAAGCGTTGTTACTATAAAGGTAAATACCCTGTTGCCTCGACGCGCCTTCTGCGCTAAATGCCACATTATTCTCATTTACCAGTAAAGACCGAAAGTAATTGGGACTGAAATTTCCTATACCACCAGGAATAGGTGTGTTGGTGTCTGCTACCACTTGCAAACTACCGTTATGACTGAGGTAAATGCCTTGCTGCCCAGAAGTGCCAGAGCCAATAAACGCTACATTATTTTTATATAGCCCAAGTGAACCAAATCCGGTAAAATTTCCTGTGCCACTTGGAATGGTTGTGTTACGGTCTACCACCACCTCAAGTGGTGTATCGCCGCGTTTAATGTAAATGCCTTGCGGCACAAAACTAAAATTGGCACCGGCAATATTACCCTTGAATACCACATTGCTATCACTAATTATAGCACTATCAACACTGGAGAAAGTCCCAATGCCACCAGGAATAGCTGTATTATTGTCGGCGATCGTACTCAGTGTGCCGTTACTGCTTTTATAGAAACCTCGTTGTCCATTAGAGCCTACAGCTTGAAATACTGCTGAGTCACCATCAATCGAGACATTATCAACACGGGTCAAGTTACCAATGCTATCTGAGATGGGAGTGCGGGTATCAAGTATTTTGCTGAAAGCGAAATCTTCAGGTGAGGGTAGTGGTTGTGGTGGTGCATCTGCTACAGGATCGGCACGGTAAACACCTTGGGTGCCATCTGCTAGTCGCGCATAAAAGGCTATTTGACCATTGTTGTTCAACTCGGAACGCAAAAAATTTAAGTCAATTACAGTTGAGCTTTCCAAAGCATCGCCAGTAGCAATCACTTTGTCGTTTGTGGAGTCAGCACCTGTAAAAATGCCTTTTTCACCCGAATTCAAGGTGGCTGTAAATGCTACTTGATTATTGTTATTGATACTAACAGCATTATTGGCAGTTACACTGTCAAGCAAGAAGCCAAATCTCTGGAACTGACTGCTGGTGGTATCAGCAATCGTGGTCAGTTCTCCAGTAGCACGGTTGAATAGGCGGATGGCATCTCCACGCCCTTCGGGTTCGCCATAAAGCTTGGTGCAGTCGCCTACGGAGGGAAACCCGTCATTCGCGCTGCAACACCTGTTCCCTACGGCGGGAAACAAGCTGCAAGGACTGGACTCACCAGTCGCCTACGGAGGGAAAGCCGTCATTCTTGTGGTCTCCCCAACCCCTCTCCTGCAAGGGTCGGTATGAATTTTTCCCCCATTCCCTTGTAGGGAAGGGGGGTTAGGGGGGTAAGGGAGTGCCTTATCCGAGAAGTATTACCTTCCATCCTTGTCTCGACGCGAAATTCTCGCTGTGCGCTCTCATGAGTGTTTCCCGCGCCCCGGCGACTGCACCAAGCTTTATGGCGTCGCGTCTCTACATTCTTTTTCGGAGATGTCTATTACCGCAATAGGTGCAAATCCCGCTTTTGAGTTGAGTTAGGACCTCTTAATTTGGCGGTAGCAACAATTTGCAGCTAGTCCTCTAATCTATGCATGACCTATACATATAGAGCTATGCTGAGATCAGCATAGATATAGAGGGAGTAGCTAAACCGCTATTTATGAGCGTTTAAATCAGCGCGGACGATCGCCATTGTGCCATCGGTAAAGGTGGCACTAAAGGCAAGGGAATTACCTTTGAGTGCAATGCTGCTTAAAGAGGAAATCCTTTTCCCATCAACTCTACTGCTCAAGTCAGCCACCTTGAGCAGGGAATCACCAACTTTGGCATATATCGCTGCGACGTCGCCCACACGTGCCACAAACGCTACATTCTTACCATCCACTACAGGGTCACTGAAACCGAAGTTACTGAACTTAATTGTGCTGCCTGGAATAGTTGTGTTTGTGTCTACTAGCACTTGCAGCGCACCATCACGGCGGATGTAAATGCCCTGTTGCCCATTCTCGCCCTCGGCTTGAAACACCACATTCTTCTGATCTAGCACTGAGGGAGGAGCATTACTGAAACTCTTAAAATTACCCGTCCCGCCTGGAATCGGTGTGTTGCGGTCTGCTACCACTTGCAAACTACCATCTTGAAGAATGTAAATGCCTTGTACACTGTAAGAAGAGTCATAGCTATTAAACAGCACATTATTCTCAGCTAACGCCAAGGACCCAAAACTATCGAAATTACCCGTCCCGCCCGGAATCGGTGTGTTGAGGTTTGCTACAACTTGCAAACTGCCTGAGCGGCTAATGTAAATGCCACGTTGATCGCTGCCTGCACCATATGCTGAAAACGCAACATTATTCTCAGCTAACGCCAAGGAACCGAAACGGTCGAAATTGCCCGTCCCGCCTGGAATCGGTGTGTTGCGGTCTGCTACCAAGAGTAAACTGCTGTCACGGTTAATGTAAATGCCAGCTTGCGGATTATTAGAATTAACTCCAGTAAATGTAGTGATAGCTTGAAACGCCACATTATTCTGATCTTGCACTCCTTTACTAAAACTCGAACTGGAAAAATTACTCGTACCGCCTGGAATCGGTGTGTTGCTGTCTACAACTACCGACAGTGGAGTTTCGCCACGTTTGATGTAAATCCCCTGTAGGTTAGTGCCGGAACCTCTAAACAATACATTGCCATCGTCAATACTATCGAGACTAAAAGAGGTGAAAGTCCCACTGCCATCAGGAATCGGTGTATTTTTATCGGCGATCGTACTCAGTATGCCACCACTACTTTTATAGATACCTTGTTCAGAGAGAGTTGATGTATACGACGACCCATTAAATATCACATTGTCACCATCGATCAAAACTGAATTAAAATAAGTGAAGTTGCCAACCCCGCCTGGAATTGGTGTCAGGGTATCAACAATTTTGCTCAAAGCAAATGCATCTTCAACAGATGGTCCTGGTTGCGGTGATGGAGTTTGAGTTACAGGTTCCGCACGGAAGATCCCCTGAGTGCCGTCTGCTAACTGAACAGAAAAGGCAATCTGATTATTGTTGTTCAACCCAGAACGCAAGAAACTTAAGTTGGTGACTGTCGAACCTGCTAGGGAATCGCCTGTGGCAATCACTTTGTCCGCTACCGGATCTGCGCCTGTGAAAATACCTTTTTCACCTGATTTCAAAGTAGCTGTAAATGCTACTTTATTATTGTTATTAATTGCCAGATTGCTAAATGCCTTCAACGAACTGTTAGTGGGATCGGCAATCGTGCTTAATGTACTAGTAGTGCGATCGAAGGAGCGGATGGCATCTCCAGAGGAGAGTACTAAATCGCCCTTGTCGTTGGTAGCCAAAGCAGATGCATTCGTTTCTACGATGCTAGTAGGCCCGTCGTCATGTTGGGTGAAAATTGCGGCTGTGCGATCGCTCCGAGTCGCGGCGAAAGTCACTTCACCAACATTATTGAAGGCAAAAGCGTCAATACTAGAAAAAGGCGTATTTGCGGGTGAAGATGGATTTATTGAAGCAGAAGCAATAGTGACATCTGGTTGATTGTCTTTAGTCAGCACGAGCGTAGTAGTGCCATATGGACCGCTACTACTAAAACTTCTATTTATATTCAAATAACCTAGTTCATCCTGATTATTGAGATCGGCAATCAAGGTGACTGGACCATAACGACCGTTGTAAGAGACTTTAGCACGAGTGGTAAAGGAGCCGTCTTGACTGCTAAAAATACGTTTATCAACCGCACCTCCTCCATTTGACTGCGTTGCTATGAATGCAACAGAGCCTTTGTTGTTGATATTTTCTACTGACTCAAAAGAGAAAATCAAACCGGGATTTAATCCTAAATCATACAAAGATGCCAGACGACTCTGATTGATAATCTCTGTAATCTTACTGTCACTGCTGGTATAGATTCCCAGTTCTTCTACTTTTGGAGAGGCAATAAACGCTATTGTGCCGTTATCATTAATCGCCGCTCCTTTGTTGGAAATACTGGTGAAGTCACTTTGAGTATCAGTGATTTTGGTTAAGGAAAAACTGCCTGCCAATGCCTGAGTTGCAGCCAGCATACTCATCGCCAGACTGAGTGCGATCGCCCCACTCACCCGCCTTAGCCATCGGTTTGTTTGATTTGTGAAACCCCAAGTATGATTGTCTCTATTGACTGCTGTGGTATTTGCAGGTAAACAAACACCACTGACGTGCTTATTAGTATATGTCTGCATAGAAAATTTTATTAATTATGAACATTGCTACCAGCAATGTAATTTGAATTTTTACATCAACACAACTTCTTTTGTTTCTCAATATACAATATTTATCAAATATTTATGATATGTCTCAATAAATTTATTCCAGCTTCAAAATTACTAAATAAATATGGTTTTATACCAAGTTCGGGTGATTACTTATATTAAAATCTATCAGTGTAGGTTGGGTTAAGCGACAGCGCAACGAAACATCAAGTATCACCTTTATGGGAAATTGGATCATAATTGTTACAGCAGTTTTCAATTGAACCCGTACCACATCATCTGGGGCGGGGTATCCCCGCCCCAACGGTTACATCGAATGGTGCAAGATATCAGGATCGCAAAAGGCACGAAATTGAAAATCAGGCGAATGTTAAGTAAGTATGCTTTAGTGCCTCTTCTATAGAACCCACCTTCTTGAATGCCTCGATCAATTCATCGGCTTTTATTTCTCGCTTCATCAGCAGAACTTTCAGCGTTTTTAACAAGTGAACGTCTGGATCTAACGCTAGTGCAACCTCAGCCGCATGCAAAACCTTGGTCGCGGTTACAAAAATATCTTCGTTGCCAAACCCTTGTTGCGCTGAAAGTTGATGCTTAGCTGCGTCAGGTATAGTTGCTCTACCTAGCAATGATTGGTCTAAAACCAGACCTTTCAACAATGCAAGCAGACCAGCATAGATAGAAAAATTATCACAACTATCAAAAGCTTTAAACTCGATGCGACCGACTTCAGCGGGAATGCGTGCTATTTTTGTCAATGAAGGGACAGTCTTAATCAGTTGTTCCTGTTTCTCCACATAAACCATTACCGCAGGTCTTCTTCCTGTTCTGACAAACGTCCGTACCGATAGTCCTTGCCACAAATCCCCTTGATAAAAGGGAGAACTATAACTGAAAGGAACAATGTAGGGACTGTAATAAGTCAGTTTTCTGCCAATATCAATGATGCGTTCACAAGACAATCCTGCCACTGAAATATTTAAGTCTGGACCATAAGTTAGCATGGCAATGTCCTCAGTTTGCTTTTCAGGAGTTGCCTGTCGCCATCTAATTTCATAATCATTTAGTGGGGGTTCAGGCTGAAAAACAGCATGGTACGGATTAAAACTAATCAAAACTGGCGAAAAACCAAATTGAGCAGCAACATTGCGTAGCAAGCGAAAACTTTCTGATAATTCAGTAATAGCGCTGTGAATGTCAGAGTGTATGCTGGTTCTAATTTCAATGCCTTTAGGAATGTATTCGGTAACTTTTTCTGAATCAAAAAATCGTTCAAAGCCCTCAATATACCACCTTTTCTTTCTGATTCCACCGCCCCCGACACGTAACTGAGGATAGTCGCTGGAATATATCGGTAACAAATCGATAATTTGATTTAAATCAGCAAATTTTGTGCAGGAAAAATCGGCAAACTTTCCTTCTTTATTTAGGAAAGCAACTTCATGCTCAATACCAAAATAGAACATTATTTAACCTTTATGTAAACCTTCATAACTTGAATTCAACCTCATCTAACTAATACCAAGCTGGAGGAATTTATCAAGGGAATATACGAAAAGCCCGTGTTCAGTCCTACAGCGATATCGACAATCGGTTCTAGAAAATGCTGTTTGCGGTAGGTGTTTACCCACTTGTCAATCGCTTCGCTCAAATTAAAAATTAAAAATTAATACCCCATGTCTAAAGCTTCGGGAAGGCATCTTTCCGTTCCCAACTTCCCAAAGGAATTTGCCGCCTTGAATCAACGATGCTGCGCTTTTTTTGTTTTCCATGTTTAAAAACAGGGTCCCCTGTACCTAACTGAGTAATTCAAAAAAATTTGCGCTCAATTTTGAATGAGCGAATGAGCGAATTCAAAAAATGGTCAAGAATCATTCCTCGCGAACAGCCCCTATCTGAGAGTTTTTTGCAGTAAAAAATCTATCAAAATCATAATTAATTACTTCAAGAGTTTGAGACTATTTAGGATTTGATATGATCATCTGAAGTTCACATGTTATTACTTAGAGGGAAATGAGTAGCGTTTAGTAAAAAATACTTAGCTCAAGCTTAGTTTTAGGAAAATTAATTAAAAAATTATCAATAATTATATCATACGGATTTTACCGCCTGCCCCTAGTTCACACTCGTGGCAATCACCCTCCACAGTCAGCAAAATCTAAGAACACAAGCGTTAATGTAGCTTGGCTGCGTGGCTTGCTAACCTTAGGCAGGGCGTCTGGGCTTGATGTATCTGAAGATGTTCCACAATATATATAGATAGTTAGTTGTTAGTTGTTAGTTGTTAGTAGTATTAATAACCAACAACCCAACGGGAAAGCAGATCCTGCACGAGGGAAACCGAAATTCAGGGCTGTTTCACCAGTCGCCTACTCCTGCGCCAGTGCGCCTATACGGGTAACGCGGAAAGCAGGCAACTAACTGGTGAGTCCAGGAAAGTGCAGCTTGTTTCCCGCGCCCTCTTAACAGGTGTTGCAGCGAGCAGATCTCACGTCCGGTTTCCAAACGTAAGAAACTGCGGTGCGAATGACGGCTTTCCAACGCTCTTATCCTGCGATCGCTTTACCCGTCTTCTCAGTAGCACCAGACGCTGACGCCGGAGTACCGTTTGATCGCAACCAGAGGCGCGAACAGCACTGGCGCAGGAGTAGGCGACTGCACCAAGCTTTATGGCTTTCCCGTTGGGCGTCGAAAAACCGACAACATGCGCGCTGGCGAACCAACAACTAACAACCCTTCGGGTGACGCTACGAGCGTCGTTCGCGAAGCGTCTCCCCTTGGGAGAAGATCGCGCTCCGCCGGAGTACCGGCTACCGCAACGCTTACGCTAACACCAGTCGCCGTGAGAGCGGGCTAACCCGACATAGAGCGCTGGTTCACCAACAACTAACAACTAACAACTAACAACTAACAACTAACAACTAACAACCAACTAATTATGCAATTTATCGACCAAGCAGAAATTGAAGTTGAAGGTGGTAAGGGTGGCGATGGTATTGTCGCCTTCCGACGAGAGAAGTACGTGCCAGCTGGTGGTCCCTCTGGCGGGAATGGCGGGAAAGGCGGTTCGGTAATTTTCGTAGCCGATGAAAATTTGCAAACCTTGCTCGACTTTAGGTACAATCATCGTTTTCAGGGCGAAAATGGTGCTCGCGGTGGACCCAATAATTGCACTGGGGCAAATGGAAAGGATTCGATTATCGAACTTCCCTGCGGCACTGCTGTTTATGATGCCCAAACAGGAGAGTTACTAGGAGATTTAATTGAACCTCAGCAAACTTTGGTGATTGCTCGTGGCGGTAAAGGCGGACTGGGAAACCAGCATTTCTTGAGCAACAGCAACCGCGCCCCTGAATACGCCCTTCCAGGATTACCAGGGGAAATCAAGCAACTGCGCCTAGAGTTAAAACTCTTGGCACAAGTGGGCATTATTGGACTACCAAATGCGGGAAAGTCTACTTTAATTTCCGCTTTATCAGCCGCACGCCCAAAAATCGCCGACTACCCCTTTACCACCCTAATACCGAATTTAGGTGTGGTACGCAAACCTACTGGTGATGGTACAGTTTTCGCTGATATTCCCGGATTGATTGAAGGAGCGCATCAAGGCACGGGATTAGGACATGATTTTTTACGTCACATTGAGCGTACACGGGTACTACTGCACCTGATTGATGCTACCAGTGAGGAAATTTTGAAGGATTATAACACAATTCAACAAGAATTACAAGCCTACGGACGAGGTTTGCCAGAGCGTCCACAAGTTTTGGCGCTGAACAAAATTGATGCTGTGGATCGGGAAACCAAGGATTTGGAGGCACTAGCTATGCAGCTTAATCACCTCTCCCACGCTCCAGTTTTCGTGATCTCGGCGGTTACAGGCGCAGGCTTAGAGCCAATGTTACAGCAAATTTGGTCAATTCTTGACGAACTTAATGCTAGCGAAAAAGATGATTTGCTGGCAGGTGTTGGCGTGGAGAGTGGCAACAGATGAGGCAACGGTGACGGTACAAGATGTAACGGATGAGTTAACGGTAGGAATAACAGGTGAACTACCCCGACTTAAGAAGTCGGGGCTTCTAGTTTCAACGACCGCTGCCCCAACACCAAAGCGGGTATTCGGTCTTACACAGTCTCCACCAGCAGTGACGGGGTTCCCTCCGCCAACTTCCTGACTAGCAGGCGAGTTCATTATTCGGATGCCTTCCGTTCTGATATTTTTCGCTGCATTGTCATCTCTATCATGATGAACAAAACACTTGGGACAGTCCCATTCTCGTATATCGAGCGGTAACTTATCAAGAATATGATTGCAGGAAGAACACATTTTAGAACTAGGGAAGAATCTACTAATCTCTATCAATCTTCCTTGACGATTCTGTAGCTTATAGTCCAGGAAATTGACAAATATTCCCCAACCCACATCCGAAATACTTTTAGATAGTTTATGGTTGCGTTTCATTCCCCCAACGTTGAGATTCTCAACGACGATGACTTGACTTTCGTCTACCAACTTCTTACTTAGTTTATGTAAAAAGTCTTGGCGGGTATTAGCAACTCGTTCATGCACTTTAGCTACTAATTTTCTTGATTTTTCTCTTGACTTACTTCCTTTCTGTTTCCGAGCATGTTTCTTTTGTTTACGTGCTAGATTCTTTTCGTGGCGTTTAAGGTGCTTAGGATTGGAATATTTTTCAGTCTTTTCGCCATCATGGATAGTTGCAAAATCTTTCAGTCCTAAATCAATACCAATTATCTTTTCACCTGTCGATGGTATAGGAGTATCTCCATCTACCTCAAACATGATAGATGCGAAGTACTTGCCTGAAGGGCATTTACTTACTGTAACGGTTTTGATTTTGCCTTCAATGGGTCGGTGAATACTAGCTTTTACTTCACCAACGTTGCCCGGAAATTTTACAATATCATCTAGTATTTTGACATGCTGAGGATATTGTGCAGACTGCTTCCCTTTCTTTGATTTGAATCGGGGAAATCTTGCCCGTCCTTCAAAAAAATTCTTATAGGCAGTAGTAAGATTAAGCGTTGTTGCTTGTAAAACTTGGCTATAACAATCTCCCAACCATTTTGTTTCTTCTGCTCCTTTTAAGGCTGGTAATAGTGCGTTAAGTGCTGTTCGTCCCAGTCCCTTACCCGTTTCCTTATAAGTCTCAATTGACTTGTTTAAAGCGTAATTCCACCACCAACGAGAACATCCAAACACTTGAGCCAACCAATTTTCTTGCTCCGTTGTTGGATCTAACCGAACTTTAACAATTTTCCGCAGCACTTAACATCACCTCCTTTCCTTTTCTGTTACAACTATACTAACATGAAGTGTCGACAATGTGGTGACAAAATGAAAAACAAGTATTTACAAATTCGGATTAGTGAGCGCAGACTTAATAAGTTTCGCTTATATGCTGCGAATAGAGACAAAACAATGACTCAAATAATCGAAGACTTTATTGATTCGCTGATAGACAATAATGGAAAAAAGGAGGATACCCATTCAATCAACTAGCGTAGCTAGTTATCTTTCAAGGGTATGCCTACTTTTTTCCCGCCTTATATCCCCTCCTTGCTTCGCGGAAAAAGGGGAATTACGGCGATTTCCGTTGCCACATCCGCTACATCCGCTACCACATCCGTTGCCACATCCGCTACATCCGCTACCACATCCGTTGCCAATACTTAACTCAACTGACTGCGGAACTTGTTAATACTGATAGTTAATAACACAACAGCAAAGCCAACTAATGCTAGAACATGCATCCACAGTACATCCAAGCCAACCCCTTTCAGTAAAATACCCCGGACAATGGTAATGTAGTGACGTAGGGGATTAAGTAAAGACAGGACTTGAAAAAATGGAGGCATGGCTTCGATGGGAGCGATCGCCCCTGAAGTTTGCACCATCGGCAGATTGATAAAAAAAGACGTGAGTACAACCTGCTGTTGCGATCCTGAAATCGTCGCCAACATAATGCCCAAACTAATCCCAACAAACACATACATGCTAGACAATGCGAAAAACAGCAGGAAACTGCCACGAAACGGCAGCCCAAACACCAACCGTCCTAAAGTCAGCGCCAGCATCACATCCCCCATTAGCAGGAACGCTAGTGGCACAATTTTTGCTAGCAAAATCTCCCAGTTTGCCGCAGGAGTCATGAGCAATTGTTCGAGAGTTCCTGTATCCTTCTCCCGCACAACAGTCACAGCTGAAACCAGTGTCCCAATCAGGGTCAGCACTAGACCCATGACTCCCGGCACAAAAAACCAGCTACTCGTTAGTCCAGGATTGTAGAGAAAAACCACCTGGGGTGAGACTGGGATTATCTGATTTGGTACCAAGCGACTATTGTATTGTTGGATAATCTGATTCATATAGCCAGTGGCAATGCCTGCTGTATTCGCATCAACCCCATCAATGAATACCTGAATTTCTGCTGAATTTTGTGCCAAACGGCGCGGGAACTCTGGCGGAATTACCACCCCCACATTCAGCTTGCCTTCTTCTACTTGGCGGCTCAACTCCTTCTCACTCGTTGGTACGGATTCTATGGTAAAAATGCGATTGGATGTCATTGCCAAGACTAGTTCCCGGCTTTCCTCCACGTTGGCATAATCGATAACACCCAATTTCAAATTATGAACATCAGGATTAAGTGCAAAGCCGTAAAGCAGCAGCTGTAACGTTGGTGGCACAATTAGCAACACAATCAATTGCTTGTTTCGCAGAATTTGATTAATTTCCTTGCGAAGTAATGCCCAAAATGGACTATTAAATAATCGGAAAATAAATTTCATATTGGTTAATTGTTAATTGTTAGTGGTTAGTGGTTAGTGGTTAGTGGCAGGGTTATTTCATTCTAAAATTAGCGTCTGTATGCTAAAATATAGCGCAACGATGAACGAGCGCATTTACTACAACCCAAAATCTAGCTGCCAATAATGGAGGCGTGTACCAAAGCGATGTTCTTCGTTTTTCTTCTGATCGTCCTAGCTTAAAGAGCGTGCGCAACACAATAGACATCTGGTGAAAAACAATGTAGAGACGCGTAAGCGTTGCGGCACGAAGTGCCAGATCGCGTCTCTACAAGGGTTTCAGACAACGAATAATTAATTTTTGGAGATGTCTAATTATCGCCTTTAACCTCAACTTAAAGTTTTGCCAAGGGGTAGTTACTGTTAGCTAATTGCTACCCCTTATTACTCAAAGATAGACAAAAAAGGGTAGCTTTTTGTGTTAAAGTGGAAATATCGGTAGCGCGAAACGCTTTGCAGACTCTAACGAAGCTCTCGTAAACACGTCGTTGCATACAAGCCGATTTTCATTTTGGTTACGAAGTTTAGTAGTAACCGAAGCTTGCACCCAATCTAACAGGTTCTACTGGTGAGCCAGCGCTGCAGGAGGGTTTCCCTCCGTAGGCGACTGGCGAACCCGAAGGGCAACGGCTTGGCGAACACCGTTCGTACCATCAATAAGATGGTTAAAAGGACGAATAAAGCTTCGGCACAAGCAAGGGAGTGTATGCCCTGTCAGGTAGTGGAGGCGTGAATCCTTCAGGGGAGGAAAGATTGACCGCTATCTTTCCGGTTGACCAGATTTATCCACTTGTGGGTAACTTTGGGTAAACTTTATCGAGCGGCTACTGCATGATTGGATATATATAGATAGATAGGGGTCGGTCTACATTGGCAATCTGGTCTATTCTACAGTTGACTTAACAATACCAGTTGTCTGCTCTATATTTGACCATACAATACCAGTTGTCTGCTCTATATTTGACCATACAATACCAGTTGTCTGCCCGAAAGTTGACTTAACACTGCCACTTGTCTGCCCGAAAGTTGAGTTAACACTGCCACTTGTCTGGTTTACATTTGAGCTTACACTACCACTTGTCTGCCCGAAAGTTGAGTTAACACTGCCACTTGTCTGGTTTACATTTGAGCTTACACTACCACTTGTCTGCCCGAAAGTTGACTTAACACTGCCACTTGTCTGCCCGAAAGTTGAGTTAACACTACCACTTGTCTGGTTTACATTTGAGCTTAAACTACCACTTGTCTGCCCGAAAGTTGAGTTAACACTACCACTTGTCTGGTTTACATTTGACTTAACAATGCCAGTTGTCTGCCCGAAAGTTGAGTTAACACTACCACTTGTCTGGTTTACATTTGAGCTTACATTACCATTTGTCTGCTTTACAGTTGACTTAACAATACCAGTTGTCTGCTTTACAGTTGACCATACAATACCAGTTGTCTGCCCGAAAGTTGACCTAAAATTAACACTTGTTTACCATACAGTTCACCTAACCAGAATTCGATTCAAGGTAACTATCAAAGTAGACATCCATTACTAAATAATGCCAAAACTTAATACATTGGAATCTAAACGTACCCTTTTTAGAACTTTTTATGCTACTAATCACAGCCAACTTGAGGCTATTGCCCGCGCAGCGTGCGCGGACGTGCTGACGCCGAAATAATGGTCTAACTCATGTTGCCAGACTGAATGAAAATATCGTTAAAGTGAGTGGGAATTGTGTAGTCAAGCGTCTTTTTAATGCTGAACTTCGATGGTGCGTCCTTGGGCGTCGTACTTGGTGACGATGGCTTCGGCTAGTTGACCTTTGGCGAGGAAGTCCGTGAGTGAGATGTTGATGTCAAAGGGGGTTTGGGGTGCAATCCGGGTGTTCCAGAGGGTTTGTGCGCTATTGTTGATGGTCGTTATTGATTCGGGAGTTAGGGTATGGAGATGATCGGTTCTGGAGAGAAGATTACTGGAGAAGAATTGCTCAGACGTTACAGTGCTGGGGAGAGAAATTTTCCCTTGATTGAAATTTATGACAGGAACGTCGTTTTGGAGGGAGCTAATCTTAAAGGAATCAATACTTTAATAACTTTTCACCTGTTCCTAGGTTAAGCGTGTGTTCTACATCACCTTTTACTCTTAAACTTTGAGCGTGTTTTATTGACTACTCTTGGATTACTTCTGTGTTGTGGTAGGGGGATTTCTAAGTCTAAAATCTCATGTATGGCAGTAAATGGTATAATATTTGTACATCATACATCCAAAAGAGTGAAAACCATGCCACGCCTAGATTTGGGTAATCCCTATGATTTCTACGTTCAGGTATTGATTAATACTGGACTTTACAGCACATACACGGAAGTTGTGAAGGATGCGTTGCGCCAGCACATGGATTCCCACACCGAAAGCAAACGTATAGCGTTATTTCATGCTGCCATTGCTGAAGGAGAAGCCGACATACAGGCAGGACGCGTTGCGCCTTACAGCCCAGCATTGATTGACCGTTTGACCACAGAAGTGCTTGAAGGTGAATAAGGAAAATTGCTACACTCTCCATATATCCGCGCGCGCGCAGCGCGATTACAAGAAAATTCAGCGTTATACGCGGGATTCATATGGCAAAGAGCAAGTGTTGAAATACGCTGCCCTGCTCAAGGGATGTTTTGAGAAAATAACGGACAATCCCATGCTGGGACATTGGCGACCCGATATTCCACAAACGCATAAGGCATATAACGCAGGTGAACATATTATTGTCTATCGCGTGGAAGATCAGACGGTCTATGTGGTGGCCATTTTACACAGCAGAATGGATTTCTCACGCCATCTGGAAGAATAGCTTGATAGAAAATGCTTCCTTGCTTCTATTCCTCCGTCCCTGCAACCCCCCTGGGACAAACATCTGTAAATCTGGGCAACCCCTGACCCCACAGAGCAGTGTGGAGCGCCTTTCAGAGAATGGTTGGTTCGGCTTAAAACGCCCCTTTATTGTCATTAAATGGTCTTGTTGATACTGGGATGGGCATTTTTTGCTCTTGTTGCCCAGATTTACACCTGTTTAATGAAAGCCATCGTGGTTGAAGTCGTAGAGGCTGTTGTAACTGCCAGTTGCGATCGCCTGCGCCAACAATTGCGCGTCCGTACCATCTACCACACCATCGTGATTAACATCGCCTGCGATAAGGTATTCAGGAATAGAGTTATGGAGATGATCGGTTCTGGAGAGAAGATTACTGGAGAAGAATTGCTCAGACGTTACGCTGCTGGGGAGAGAAATTTCCCCTTCATTCAAATTGATGATAGAAATGGAGTTCTGATAAAAGCTGACCTCAGAGGAATTAATTTGGTAGGGGGTTATTTGGTAAACGCTGGATGGTGGAACGCTAATTTGAGTGGTGCCTGTTTGGTAGCTGCTGACTTTTCCGGTGCTGGGATTGATGGATCTGACTTGAGTAATGCCGATCTCACTGGTGCTTGCCTCTGGGGAGCCGATTTGAGTGGTGCCAATCTCAGTAGTTGCATTTTGAAAGGAGCTAATTTGAGAAAAGCTATCTTGGCTGATGCTAATTTGCGCGGTGTCTGTTTGGATAGTGCTATCTTGGCTGATGCCAGTTTTAACGGTGCCCAGAATTTTGTTATTCATCAATATATGACCGGCATTCTTTTCTGGAATACTATTATGCCCGATGGATCTGTCGTCGAGGGTCCGGTTTATATCAATTAATTGATTTGTATTGTCTTCAGCCATTAAAGGAGCGGAGGCGTCCGAGTGAGTCGTATTTGGTGACGATGGCTTCGGCTAGTTGTCCTTTGACGAGGGAGTCCATGAGTTGGAGGTTGATGTCGAATGGGGTTTGGGGTTGAGATGTACCAGTGCGCTTTTGCTCGTGCTGACTTCAGTAATGCCAATATCAGAGGTGCTATTCTTAAATACTCCTTCTTTTGGAACGCCAATTTCAGTAATGCCGATTTGAGGGACGCCATTGGCTTTTATAACATCGACAAGGCTATTTTCAGTAATACCATTATGCCCGATGGAAGTATTTGGTACGACAGTATTGGACTTTAATGAAGACCAATTCCAATCAATGCTACTCGTAGTCGATAATTCATTACTTGCTAAATCCGCAGATTCTGCTGCCATAAGAGGCGCACCATCAAGTATCTCCTTACCTTCTTTTATCTCGTCATTGTTTTTAATTGCGTCTTGAACATCTGTAGGGAGGTATGAAAAGAAGTTATAACCAGTTCTCTCCTCAATAAAATTAACAGGTTTTACATATACATATTGATATGCAAGCAGTAGGCGTCTGCTTTTTCTTATTCCAATTTCCTTTAACAACTAACAACCAAAAACTAACAACTAACAACTAACAACCAACAACTAAAAACTAACAACTAACAACCAACAACTTAATTAGGTAATTGCATCCGGCTTAAAACTCGACGCGATACATTGAAAAACAATAATCCCATCAGCATTAGCATAACTAAATCAAACCAAACCCCTGCCCACCCCGTACCCCGTACAAATGCATCACGGGTAATATCAATGTAATAGCGGGCGGGAACCACGTTAGTCACTAGTGAAAGGGGAAAGGGAATATTGTTGAGCGGATAAATAAAACCAGACAGCAATAAGGAGGTAACAAAACCAACAAGCGCCACACCCTGGACAGCAGCGTTTTGATTACTGGTTCGCACTCCTAACAGCAAACCAAACAAAACACTATCTGTGACAAACAGCAGAGTGCCAAGCAATAAGGTAATGGGGTTACCTACCAAGCCCACGTGAAAAATCAGCGATCCTAGTCCCATAACCACTAATGCTTCACTAATGGCAATTAGCAGGTATGCCAGTCCTTTGCCAAGTAACAGTTCGGTCGCACTGATACTGGAAGCATAGACTTGCAGAATAGTGCCTTTCTCCTTTTCCCGCACCATTGCGATCGCCGTCAGCAAGGACGGAAAAATCCACAGAACTACACCATATACTCCCGGCACAATATACAGCGACTCTAATCGACCGGGGTTAAACCAGAGGCGAATTCGAGGTGTAATACTACTGGTAGCTGATACAAGTCCTCGATCCTGCAGAAAAAAATTCGTCACTCTTTCGATACTATTTTTAATCACACGGGCATTGTTGACATCCGTACCATCAATAAGCACTTGCACCTTAGTACTTCTACCAGCTTTGATATCTCGACTGAATTCAGCCGGGATAACTACTGCTGCTTTAGCAATACCACGGTCGATGGCATCTCGCGCTGGATCTCCTCCTGACCATTGTTTGGGTACAAACTGATTAGTAGCATACAACCGCTCGATATAGCTGCTGCTGAGATTTGTGCGGTCAAAATTCTGCACAATCAATGGAATATCTTTACTCTCCAATCGGATAGCAAACCCAAAAATTATCAGCGTGATAAATGGCAGCAGAAACGCTAACGCCAATGTCAACCCATCGCGGCGAAACTGGACTAATTCTTTGGTACATTGGGCGAGAATTCTTTTCATGGGGAGTGGGGAGTGGGGAGTGGGGAGTGGGGAGTGGGGGGAGTAGGGGGAGATGAGGGAGATGAGGGAGATGAGGGAGATAAGGGAGATAAGGGAGATAAGGGAGATAAGGGAGATAAGGGAGATAAGGGAGATAAGGGAGATAAGGGAGATAAGGGAGATAAGGGAGATAAGGGAGGGAGAGGCGATGCTTCCTTGTCCTCCTTGTCCTCCTTGTCCTCCTTACTCCCTCATCCCCCTCATCCCCATTCCCCACTCCCCACTCCCCACTCCCCACTCCCCACTCCCTATTCCCCGTCAAAGTTGGTTTGACAGACTACTAGTTTTGCGCTCGTTGTACTATACCGATGAAGGCATCTTCCAAAGAGAAAGGAATCGGACGCAGAGAGTGAACGGTGAATTGGGAGGATTCTAAGAGATGAAGTATTTGGGGTATTTCTGTATCGGGGTTGTCGAGGACAATATGTAGGCTATTGGCAAAAATAGAGACACGCCAAGAGTCAAGGTGTTGTTTGAGCAAATTAGAGGCGGCTTGGTTTTGGTTAACCACGACTTCTACGAGTTGTCCCGGTTGGGAGGCTTTGATGTAGCTGGGTGAGCCTTCGACGACGTTTTCCCCCGCTACCATGAAGCTCATACGGTTACACTGTTCGGCTTCTTCAAGGTAGTGGGTTGTGACCAAAATTGCTGTCCCGTTGCGAGCAAAGTCATTAATCAACTTCCAGAATTGGCGACGGGCTAGGGGATCTACCCCTGATGTTGGCTCATCAAGAAATAGAATATCTGGTTCGTGCATCACTGAAGCACCAAAGGCAACCCGCTGCTTCCAACCCCCCGGTAGTTGCCCTGTGACCATTTGTTCTTGTCCCTCCAACCCACAAGTGGCAATTACCCAATCAATTTTCTGCTGGCGTAGCTTGTGGGGGACGCCGTAAACACCGCTATAAAACTCCAGATTTTGCAGAATCGTCAGGTCATCGTAGAGGGTGAATTTCTGGCTCATGTAACCGATACGTCGTCGCAAATCAGTGCTACGCAAGTTTCCCGTTTCGCCACCAAGGGAAATTTCACCACCACTGGCTGCTAGCAATCCACACAGCATTTTAATTGTGGTAGTTTTCCCAGCTCCATTGGCACCCAAAAGCCCGAATATTTCACCGTAGCGCACCTCGACATTGACGTTTTTGACTGCTTGGAATTTGCCAAATACGCGGCTAAGGTTGTGGGCGTAGATGGCAAAGGATGAGGGGGATGAGGGAGTGGGGGAAGTGGGGGAAGTGGGGGGAGTATTTTCTCCCCCTACTCCCCCTACTCCCCCTACTCCCCCTACTCCCTCATCTCCCCTAACCCTACTCCCTCCCCGATAGCGTGGAAACGGCAGAAATTGCGGTGTCAAACCCTGCTGCCGCAGACGAGTCACAAAGACGTTTTCAAGCGTAGGTTCGCCACGCTCTATACTAGGAGATGGTAATTGATGCTGTTGCAGCAGTTCCCGCACCTGGTTTTCACCGACTGCAATATCGAGGACAAGCACATCTAGGCGATCGCCAAATGTCTGCACATCCACAATATTTGCTGTACTCTGTGATAAGACTTGCTCGGTCATTTCCAGGTTTGGGGTGCGGACTTCTAAACGATGCAAGCCTAAGTTGGCGCGTAAGGACGCAGGGGTATCAATTTCTTGAATTTGTCCTCCGTACATTAACGCCACGCGATGGCAGCGTTCGGCTTCGTCCAAGTAGGGTGTAGCAACGACGATTGTCATGCCCTCTGCTGACAGTTGGGCTAGTACATCCCAAAACTCTCGCCGTGAAACTGGGTCAACGCCTGTGGTTGGTTCATCTAATAACAGGACTTGCGGTTGGGAAACTAAGGAACAGCAGAGTGCTAGCTTTTGTTTCATACCGCCGGAGAGTTGCCCTGCCAAGCGATCGCTAAACCGCTCTAGGTTCATCAATTTTAGGTATTTATTGCGACGTTCAATCAGGAGATTGTTCGGTATTTGCCGCAGTCGTGCTGCATAGCGTAAATTCTCATCAATGCTGAGATCCAAGTACAGAGAAAACTGCTGTGTCAGATACCCTGTCATCAAGCGTGCATCTCGTGCCGGCTGACCAAATACCCGCACTTCCCCCGCTGTAGCCTCCATCACACCACCCAGAATATGAAAGGTAGTAGTTTTACCGGCACCGTCAGGACCAATCAACCCAAACAGCTCACCCTTGTACACTGTGAAGTCAATTCCTCGCACAGCAGCTAAGCGACCATAGTGTTTGTGCAAACCGCAAACTTGGATAACTTCTTCGGTTGGGGTAGAGGTTGAAGGCTGGTTTGGGGTGGTAATTGTTGCTTGGTAGTTCATGTTCCCCCCTGTAGCAAAATTTCTGCATCTGCTGGCATCCCAATTTTGGCACAGGGCAAATTTCCCCCTTCGTAGGGTTGATCGGGATTAAAGCAGCCTGCCGGGTTCTCAACACTGATGCGAATACCGACTACTTGCTTGACCCGGTCTTTCTGGAAGTAAATATTCTCTGGCGTAAACGAGGCTTGCGGATCGGTGGAAACTACTTTGCCTTTGAGGGGTTGTTTGGGAGCAGAATCTAGAAAGATTTTGGCTGTCTGTCCTAGGCGAACTTTCCCAATATCTCCTTCAGGAATAAAACCCCTGAGATAAATTGTATTGGGGTCAGCCACTGTCAGAATTTTAGTTTGACTGCTCACTATGGCGCCCGGTTCCACACTGCGGGCAGTCACTACCCCATCTAGAGGACTGACAACATTCAAATCTTTGTTCGAGTCTTCAATCTGGGTGACTATTTGCTGCTTTGCTCCCAAAGCATCATTGACCTTTGCTTGAGCAGATTTCACTTTTGCTTGAGCCGATCTCAATTGGGCATCACTCTGCTTTCGCTTTCTACACAAGGCTTCTAATTGGGCAGTGCGAATGCCGGGGTTAAAACTGGTGGTTTTTACTTGAGTCAGTCCTCCTTGGACGGCGCTTAGCTGCTGGTTTGCAGCATTTACCGCCGCAACTCGTGCGTCTAGGGTCGCTACTGCTGTATCAAGGGTGGTTTGTGCTTGATCGAATTGTTGTTGATTGATGGCTCCATCTCTGACTAGTTTGGCATAGCGATCGCGATTTATTTTCGCCAGCTTCACTTCTGCTGCCGACTGCTTTACTTGTGCCTGTGCCTGCACCAGTTGTGCCCTCGCTGCCGCTACGTTAGACTGTGCCTGGGCAATCCGACCGATTGTATCACCTTGCGACTGCTGCTGATTTAATTGTGCTTCGCGAATTTGGCTTTCGACTTGCTCAATTGTGGATTGTGCGGACTCCACATCTGCAACTGCCTGTTGCTCATCAGATTGAGCAGACGCCTCCCGTGCTTGGGCCGAACGCAGTTGTTCTGACAACAGTTGATCGTTACTGTTATCCAGCTTGATTAACACTTGCCCCTTCTTGACTGCTGCTCCTTCCCGCACGACAATTGACTCAATTCGTCCCGATCGCTTCACCCCAATATCAGTTTCATATCCCTCAATCCGTCCACTCACAAACAGGACATTCGCTGCCCCTTGGGGTTGCAAACGCCATATTGTATAGCCAATGCCACACGCAGCCAGCACCGCCATCAACAGTAAAGGAATCGGTATCTTGCGACGCTGCTCCTTCCTAGGTAGTGCGGTTGCATTGGGAATACTTTCTTTTGGTACAGTCTGAGTCATGATCGTACCCTCGGTGACTACGGATAATAAAGAGGTTGACATAATCATACTAGACAGTCTAGTATGAAGCTACTGATACCAAAGAAAATTAATATTTAACCTATGCCCAAAGCCTCTGCTGACTTTGAAACGCCTTCAATTGCTTTCAACCAGAAGCAGGAGCAGATATTGCAAGGAGCCATGCGGGTATTCTTGAGAGAGGGTTATGCGGGAACAAGTATGGATCGAGTCAGTGCTGAGGCGGGAGTTTCTAAGCAAACCATCTACAGTTACTTTGGGGATAAAAAGGGACTGTTTCAAGCGTTGATGGAATGGGTGACGATCGCTAGTTTTTGTAGTTTTTTTCTGATCGAAGAGTTACAAGGCGAACCAGCGGTGTTACTGCGTCAGCTTGCGGAAACCTATTTCACGAAGGTTGCAGATAATCCCGACTATCTGGCATTGTTCCGAGTGATTGTTGCGGAGTCAGAACGCTTTCCGGAACTAGCAAAACTCTATACTCATACTGTGATTCAGCGCGGTAGGCAATTGCTGAGCCATTATTTTGCTTGCCATTCTGAATTGGGTATTACCGATCCAGAGGCGATGGCACAGATTTTTTTTGGTTCCCTTGTGTCGTATGTGATGGTGCAGCAAATGCTGTATGGTAATGAGATGATGCCTTTAGGACGCGATCGCTTGGTTGATAGTTTGATTAGTTTGGTGTTGTCGAAGGGTGAGTGTATCGAAAGCAAATGAGACGATGGCGATCGCCTCCTCAATTGTCAGTCAAGGCGCTCAAACGGCATCTAGACGAAGTGATCTTGCAGCAGCTTGTGGATGAAGCGATAGCGACCGCCAACTCGTTGGAGGAACATTGTCGCGTTTGAATGGTATCTGGAATTACCGCAGTCATTTAACTGCACACAAGATTGTCAACTAAAGGTGACAGTAAAGAAAGAGCGCTCTCGTGTTGCTTGAGCGCTCTGTTGTATTGTTTTGGAATTTTGGTTTTAAATTTCCTGCTCTTGCCGCTTCAGTTCTTGAATTAAAGCTTGACAAAGTTTACTTGCGCCGTAAGCTTGCCGCATTAGGGCGTGTCCGCTCTTTCTATCGCCATTGCTCGTGAGGAGGACCCCTTGGTGGCTAAACTCTGCAGCCTGCCTACCAAGCTCTTTTATTCTGTTTTTTAAGGGTTCTAAATCCTTCATTCGTCATCCCTCTAGTTCAATGAGTAAAACATCTATGCTTTCTACTTCTTCATATAATTTATCTGCTTTGCTTGTAAGCAAACTAGCATCGTTAAAATCTTCACGATAAGCGTGCAGCTTGCGCCGCCGCATACAATTCGTCAACGACTCGTTGCAATGAAACATAGGCGTGATTTAGAGCGTTTAAAGTTGATTGCTTCATATTCTTATCGCCATTTCACTCATAGGCTGCTAATCGGCTCCCTAAGTGGGCTTGCGCGGAAGAATGTCCCTGCGGCAACGAATTGTCGGCAAAGGCTTTACGCATAGTTGTTCTTACTATAATATTACGATACTAGTATCTTGTCAACAGCTAGCTAATATCTAATGATCATATTATCCTGGGATGGTAGTATTGATGGCATGAAATTACGAACAAAACTACCAGAGCTAATGAAAGCCAGAGGACTAGACCAAAAAACCTTGGCAGCCCATACCGGGCTTAGCCCTACGACTGTCGGCAAGCTTTACCGCAATCACTTTGATCGGTTAGATAACCATACAATCACAACATTATGTAAGTATTTTGGGCTGAAAAAACTAGATGATTTGATTCAGATCGTTTGGGAAGATGATGATCTTGAGGGGAGGCAACTGTGAGTGCGATTACACCCGAATGAATTAATCCTTTAAACTTGCCATTTCTCAGCTTAAATCTCAAGGCTCGTGCTTACATGGGATGTCCTCGCGTTCTTGATGCAACGCATTATTCACTCCTTTCATAATTAAAACGCGTAGCGCGGCGCTCTTGCGGAACCTCTACCCTCAATTACGAATTACGAATTATAAATTAGTAATTATTCGGTCATGCGATGTCTGACGATAGGTTCCGCAAGAGCGTCTACGCCTATATCCTTCCTCCGGCGCAATCCACCTGCCAAACTATCTATTTCTTCTAAATAATAGCCTATTAAATGGAAATAAAAACTTCTTTTTGATAGATTATAGATGTAAAGATAAATTTTGAAAGTATATGGCGCATCCAAATTCTCTAGCAAATCTTCAGCATGAAGGACGTCCATTGAAACGTGGTTCTACTAAGAAACATAGGCGTTTAACTGTAACGGAAGAAGGTTGGCAGGGATGCCTGAAGATTTCTGAGGAGTTAGGCATTTCTGTCTCAGAAATTCTCGAATCATTGGGGCGTGGAGAATTTATCTTAAGTAGACCATTGAATAAAAAGAATATGTAGGCTGTTATATAGATATTAGTTAGAGGGTAGCTTTGGGATTATAGAGATAACGCTCTCAGATGGAGCGCACAGCTTGGCTAAAATTTTATCCGCCAAAAATTAGTCAGGCGATCGCTTGTAGCCTTTGTAGATTCGATCAACTCAACTAAAGAGGTACTTATATATAAAGTGAGGTAACAAATGCAAAGCGTGTCATTACATTATCGTGTTGGTGAGGATGGGATTATACATTTAGATATTCCCATAGGACTAACTAATGCAGAGTTGCAAGTTACAGTCACGTTTCAAACTTTCAGAAGGCAGAAGGCAGCTATGCTGAAGGAACCCACGCTTAAAAACGTGGGATTGAAGAAGCAAGGACGTCGTATTTCTTGCGCCTACTCGGTGAAATACATTTTTATTATTTTGGTGGGCTTTAAACCCACCCCTGAAGGATTTTTGAAAAATTTACCTTCAGCATAGCTGCCTTCGTACTTCTGCCTTTCTTTTGTAACTCCTGAGACTAGGGAGACTACTCTACAAGGTAAAGGCTGTCCCGTGGTTTTTTTTGAGGATGACCAGTATGGATTGAGTTAGTGAGGAGGCGTCCGTTTCTCAGCAAACCATCTACAGTCACTTTGGGGATAAAAAGGGACTGTTTAAAGCGTTGATGGAATGGGTGACGATCGCTAGTTTCTGTAGTTTTTTCTGATCGAAGAATTACAAGGCGAACCAGCGGTGTTACTGCGTCAGCTTGCCGAAATTTATTTTACGAAGGTTGCAGATAATCCCGACTATCTGGCATTGTTCCGAGTGATTGTTGCGGAGTCAGAACGTTTTCCAGAACTGGCAAAACTTTATACTCATACTGTGATTCAGCGCGGTAGACAATTGCTGAGCCAGTATTTTGCTTGCCATTCTGAATTGGGTATTACCGATCCAGAGGCGATGGCACAGATTTTTTTTGGTTCCCTTGTCTCGTATGTGATGGTGCAGCAAATGCTGTATGGTAATGAGATGATGCCGTTAGGACGCGATCGCTTGGTTGATAGCTTGATTAGTTTGGTGTTGTCGAAGGGTGAGTGTATCGAAAGTAAATGAGACGATGGCGATGGCGATCGTCTCCTCAATTGTCAGTCAACCGCTCAATCCGAAGAAATTCTCAATAAGTTTTGAGGCTGTGGGGGAAGGGCTGCGCTTGGGCAGTTCAGCACCCGCCCCACCCCATCCCCCAAGCTAGGGAGGAAAACCAAAAAAAAGTAACAGTGGGACACACAAGCGTGTTTGTTTGCAAAAGCTTTACTGTTTATTTCCATTGATTCCATGATCCTGCTCCATTTGAGCAAGATACTTTAACTCAACAGGTGTAAAAGCTACTTGTCGCTCCAGTAAAAGAAGAATTTCAACCTCAAACGGGTCGAGGTTACATTTTCTCAACCTGGTAATGCGATCGCCCACCTCAACTAACTGTGGTTCCCTATCCATAGGCACTGGTTCTAAGAGCTGGTGCTTCAAGGTATGCCTGTGCATAGTCATCGTGTTCACATCGCGTACCCACACCTCCACTGTACTTTCATGTACAGCAGCAATGCGTCCCAAGCGACCATTTATCTTGCTGTTGTTAGGGGCATTAATTTCCACTAATCCCGACTCTACTAACTGGAGGTGATGGGCTATGGTTACGCGATCGCTTACTTGTTGCTCCATATCCAAGTCTTTAAGCTGAATTAGCTCTCTCGTCCCGTTATCTAGTTCCACAATTGCAGCGTCCGAGTTGGGTAACTGTGTGATTTTACCAGACTGACCGGGAAACAGGGGATGGTCGTCTTTAACTGTCACGCGGTTATAGTCTGGCTGTTCCTCTTGTGGAGCAAGAGGTTTCTTACCAATGTTATTCGTGTTCATTTTGGCAACAGTGCCATGTTTGGTTTTGTAAGTTCGTTTCTCACTGGATAAATCGCCAGTGAGGGATTGTGAAGAAATGTTACTGGATAAATCGCCAGTGAGGGATTGTGAAGAAATGTTACTGGATAAATCGCCAGTGAGGTATTGTCGAATTTTGCTAACAGTGTTGTGATGAACTTTACACCGTCGAGCAATTTCCCGGTCACTCCATTTGTTCCACTCCGGGTCTTGGAGCAAAGTCATAACTGCCCTTTGCTTGTCCTCCCGTGAGCGAGGCAAAGCAGGCTTATGGTCAGCGTTAGCACCCACTGAATAGAGAACAGCTTCACGCCTAGAGCCTTGATGGATAACGCAAGAGATCGCCTCCTCTTCTCGATTACGGTGAGCATGCCACCGATGAAACCCATCAGCCAACCAGTATGACTCCCCGTCGTAGAAAACGATAACAGGCTCTAATTGTTGCCCGTCTTCTATTTGCTCTTCAAGCAGCTTAACGTGTTGCAAGTTAATTGCAGCCCTAGGCTGAGTACCACCGTCGCGCCGAATCTCGTCAAGCGTAAGGTACTCCACAATCCTTGCAGAGTAATTTTCACCTGTGTTCTCGCTGGCTACTAAGCGATGTCTGGAAACGCTATAAAGTCCGCTCATGCCGATACCTCCAAGCCAAAGCCTGTGGTTGCATCCAAAAAGTTATATGCAAGAGCGTAACAGATCGGTTCTTCTGTTATCTGAACAAAGGTTAATTGTGTCATGATCAATGTAGGATTTTTTAATTTCTGCCCCGCACCTCGTCAAAGGTCGGGGTTTTTCGTTGGGATAGATTTACAACCTAGGAATCTAATGAGAAAAATGCAATCTTTCTCTTCTCTCATTACGATAGCATCGTACAACGCTATTCACAAATTATTTACATTCTATTTACAAAGTACGGCGTTATAATAAGTGGTGTTGAGTTAAATTTTCCAGATGGCGCGACCAGGTGGTAATCCAGACTTTGGAAGCAAGTATCGTTTTGATTTCGGTAGGGAAAAAGCTTTATCGGCGCAGGTAAAGGCACAAGTTGATCCTGAAGTAAAGCAGCAATTACAGAATTTAGCTAACCAGAAACAATGTACAGTACCAGACTTAATCAGAGAAGCGATTGAACAATATTTGGTTAGTGAGCAGACTCATTCGTGTTAGTTAATGCTTCAACAGGTGGATGTAGAAAGTATAAATATTAATCTCACTATTACAACTATTTTTTATTTGGTAGTCAAAGTGAGGATAAACCAGTCAATATGAGTGTTCAAGCAGCATACGATAATTGGTCAGCCACATATGATGCCGACGAAAACCTGACGCGCGATCGCAGATCAAGTAGTCACCAGAGAAACCTTGACGGTTTTGAGGTGTAAATCAGTGGTTGAAATTGGCTGTGGCACAGGTAAAAATACGCTTCTGCTTTCACAAATCGCTGAAAAAGTCTATGCGATCGATTTTTCAGCGTACACGATCGAAAAGGCGAAAGAGAAAGTGAGAAGAGCCAACGTGATTTTTATGACAGCAGACATCACGAAGCGATGGGCTTGTAGCAATGGGTCTGCTGATTTGATCACCTGTAATCTCGTTCTAGAGGACATCGCCTATTCCGGTTTAGCAGCTTCGCTATACGAGAACTGGTGGTGGGAGGCATTTTACCAAAGAAGAATGAAACAATTGGAAACGAGCATAGTTCCAAGAGATACAGCCGTTGAAATAGAGTAAAACGCGCCGCCTTCATGACCCTAGTTATCAATAAAAGCCTTAAAAACGGCGCGTTTTGACCACCACCACCCAGGCGCTAACCGAGTACACCCTTTAATGGTGTCAGGGGTTGCTCGAGTGGGTGCAGGTTTTTTCCACGGCAAGATATAAGTACATCCGCATGAGTGTAGCCGTTGGCTGTTTTTAGCCACTGGTACTGTTAGCCATGCGGGAGGGTAGAAAGCCAGGGTAGAATTCCTCGCGGTGTTGATTGCGTTGTAAGATTTGTTTTTCCACCACCTCTAGACGGTCTTGCAAGCTTTTTAGAACATTAATGGCTCGCGGATCTTGAAAACTATTCACCCCAAAATCTGTAAATGCCTTTGGATCGAGCTTGGTGCCAATTCCTGCCATCACATTGACCTGAGCAAAGGTTTGCTGTACGCCAGGAAGAAAACGAGTTAGACTTAATTCGTCGTGGATCGTTCCTTTGACCGTGGGAATGGGCTGGTAAATTGCTCCGGGCATATTAGGAATAAAAGACATATATTGATATTGAATCCAGGCAATAGCTGAGTGTTGTGGACCAGATGTGAAAATAATTTGTGTCAGCAGGTCAATTAACTGCTTGCGGTTAGTCAGGCGGGGTGGCAAGGAAACGATACCAAAGCCTCCATCACTAACGGATTTGCGTAAAGCTTGCAGCCAATTTTGTAGCTCAAAATCCTCAATGACATCTCGGTTTGACGTGTAGTAAATCCCAATATATCGACTGACATAGTCAAATAAGGCATCCCAGACCAGCAAACCGTCATCCCGATAAGGAAAATCTCGCAAGGAAGAACGCTCATCAACACCGCGCTGACGTAAATTGTTCGGGAGAGCAAAGTTGCTGAAGTTGTTGAACCACTCCGAGACACCTTGCTCGCAAAGGTTGAGCGAGCTTTCAAGAGTCCCACCCAAAATGATCTCCACATATCCCCCTGGATTGATCAGGACTTGATCTCCAAGGGCATTGATTGCCATCGTGAACTCAAAATGGGGCTTTAATAGTACATTCACTGGATGAACAGCAGCTAATTCCCGTACAGTCGCTAATGCGATTGGTTCTAGAACCAGATGGGTCTGACCCAAGTGACGTATCAACTCGTGGACATAAAAATCCGCCATCTGAGTAATCAGCTTTGCGATTTGCCAGTCCATACCATCCAAAGGCGTGCAAAGCAGACTTTCAAATGGAATCTGTCCCAATTGTATGGCAATAGGGATTAAGCGACAATTACCACGACTGCGATCGGCATAATAAAGCGCGATTGGGGCAGTAAGAAACTGGTTGGATTTTGGAGTTACGCGAGTAGAATCGAGTACCGCATAGTCAGTGACAAACAGACCACCGAATTGGGTAGCACTGTTGAGGGTTTCGCTCTCCTTAACCTTTCCCCTTTGAGATCTGAGTACAGTTTGAAAAATCTCATCCGTTATCCCAAGTTTTTCTTGGAGATTGTAATTGAGCGCTAAAACATTGGTTAGTTCCATTGGATTTGGACCTGAAAGCCGTTGTTGTGCGAATGTAGCGTCGCTTTCAAAGGTCTTGGCAATATCTGGTAGGGGCAGGACTTTAAAAACTGCTGCGTAATCTTCTAGCGTTACAAAGGGTTTGGGACTCTCTTGAAAAGCCTGTTGATTTGCTGCCACTTTCTGGTTCAAAATTGCCCGATTATTGCTATACCCCTCATCAAAAACTTCTTGGAGGGGTAAAGTCGCCACGCGGGCAGAGTTTGGTAGCCGAAACGCCAACTGATATTGAAGGCGTACTGCCGATAGCTGCTCTTTACGCTCAAGTTGGATCGTCTCGTTATTCAATTGAGGTAAAGTTGGAATATCCGGATTGGCAGGCAGGCTGGGTCTTGTTGCTTGAGACTTATTGCCTAGGAACGCTTCCAAACCAGAGGCACAAGCTAGACCAATTAGTGCCAGCATCGTCCGGCGCGATAGAATATATTGCTTGATTAATTGTTGGCGTCGTTGTTGTCGAGTTGGCGATCGCATTACGTGTTTTCCCCTGAAAGTTAGACTTTACATTAAAGCTCGATAATACGGCATCTGCGATCGTAATTAAAAGTGCAAGCCTTTCCATTTGGCGATCGCAGCGTACCCAAGGGGAGAAGCTGACGCGACGATCGTCGCTACCGGGAAGGCGTTACTCGCTTCGCTATCACCGTTTAATAAGGAGAATTGGAACAGGTGGGCGCAACCAACGAGATACTTTGCCTCGCATCGAGAAAAGGAGACAGAAGTGCGCTTGTATTGGGATAACTTCCGTCTCAGGATCACTCTAACTACTCACCCTGAGAATGTTAGCAACGCTTGGAACTCCTTGGCTGTCTAGGGCAAAGAGCATATAGTAGCCTGGAGGTGCAACACCTGGATCAGTAGGAATTTCTAAGTTGTAACTGTTGGTTCCGGCTGTAGTAAAAGTTAGAGGAATCCGCCGTTGGTCATTGTTAACCGTATGGGTAACTGTTGAGAAGCGTACCAGAGAAAAATTGCTGACTTCTCCGTTAGCCGTTACCTGAATCGTGCTGCCATAAACTGCTGTGCCAGTCGTGGTATAGATGGTTGGGCGATCGGCTAGTGTGCCATCTGAATTAAATAAATAGGGAGGGCTGTAGATTTGTGCATCAGGATGATTCGCGCCACAATTTTCGCACAAACCGCCACCACCAGAAAATACTCGACCATCAGGAAGCAGCAGGGCAACACTGTGGTAGTTGCGGGGAACTTGCATGGAAGCTAAGCTGCTCCAAGTTTTAGTGGTGGGATCCCAAAGTTCTGGAACCAGAACAGCATTAAAGTCGGAGAAAGCAACAGGATTGGGCATACCACCGATGACGATTACTTGACCGTTTGGTAGCACAACACTATTGTGGAAACCACGAGCATACTGCATGGGCGCAACTGGCAGCACAGTGACATCGTTATCGTTATTAATATCAATCACATATGCACGGTTGTTGGCTGGATACCCCAAGTTGTAAGCCTCTCCCCCGCCGGCTTTCAGTATCTTACCAATATCATACATTGCTGCTGTGCCATTTATACTGTAGGTGTCATCTCCACGATTACCCGCATAAGTAACACTACCTGAGCCGGAAGTTGTAAACCAGTTCATCTGAACACTTGGTCCAGCTTGAAAGACTTTCCCATTCTGCGCAGCAAACAACCAAGCATGGTTATCCCCACGATACGCACCTTCGGGGTCAGGCCCAATGATTGGATCAACTAGAGCATTATCTAAGCGTGACCAACCCAAGCCATCACGCCATATCTCACCATCCTTACCGCCAATTCCTCCGTTCCAAGAGCCACCGATGGTAAACACACGGTTATCAGAGAGGGTGACATTAGATTGATAGCCCCTGGCAATGTTCATTGTTTCGGCACTTTGCCAGCTATCAGTGAAGGGATTGTAAATGCTGGTAGCAGAAGCGTCAGAGCCACCAGCAATTAAAATGCGACCATCATAAAGATGAGATATGCCTGGGCAGAACATTTGGTGCTGAGTTGAGACAATTAAGGTTTCAGTGGCTTGTGTGGTTGTGGGGTCAAATATGCTGGTCCAAGTCTGTGGTGTCCCGCTGGCAAAATCGTATTTATTAGATGCAGCCCACAATAAGACTTTTCCATTTGGAAGTGTAGCGGCGGATACTGGAATCATAGGTAGGTCAATAATACTACTCCATTGTCCTTGTGTAGCTAGATTTTCTTCGGTAGTTTTGACCTCTGGAACAGGAAGAATTGCTTGAGTTTTATGAGAAGAAGCGAAATGGTAGAAGTTTCCAATAAAACTGAAACCTAAAGTTAGTAAGACTGTTACTCCAAACACAAATATTTTTTTGGGAAAAATGCGTCTTAATTTGTGCCAAGATAATAATAGTTTGGATTTGTTATTAGCATAAGCGGCTTTATAACCTAGCACGGTAGTATAAATTAAGAACAAGATAGCAGCAAAATAACTCTGAATAAATTTCATATTTTTCTTTTTTTTTTGGGAGAGGATGGGGTTGTATGGCAGGGTAAAAGCATCGCAATTAGGCTTGACACAAAGGATGATAAGAATTTAATGTATTCTCAATAAAACAAGCACTGAGAACTTGAATCATATAAAATAAGTCAGATAAAACTGAACCTCAATCCTTTGTTTTGTTCCAAAGATGACAAACACGGACACGCATAAAAACACTTTGGAGTCCTGCCCAAAATCGAGGTTGGTAAAGATCCCCAATAGCAGAAACAGGCACAGTGAGTTGATGTTTCTTGGTTCGCTTTACTCTTAGGTCTTTTATGTCTCCAATGTGCAAGACTAAACAATGGATGCCACTTCTTTTGGCTTTCGCTCTCATAAAAGAACTTTTTTTGGCATCGACAGATTCAATTTCAAAGCCCTGAGACATAAAGTGTATTCCTTGAGATTTTTCCAGCAGCATTGCATTCATCTCACCGATCTTGCTTCTGAGTCAAGTACGATTTATACAAATGCTTACTACTTATACTGGCTTATTTGTCAAGGACAAATTATACAAACCTAGATGAGCTTAAGTAGGTTGAATTGCTCAACTTGTTAAGAGCGATCGAAGAGTGCCACTAGCACATTCAGTAAACCAAAAAGTTTTCTCAAGAGGGCGATCGCCCTTCATTACTTGTTTGTAGTCAGGACTTCAGTCCTTGCGGTAGAGCGCGCCTAGGACTAAAGTGCTGACTACAAACTTATTAACGGACGTGATATTAATTGCTTCCCAATACTTCTCGGTTAACAAGAGCGAACATCCCCTCTCCTGCAAGGGTCGGTATGAATTTTTCCCCCATTCCCTTGTAGGGAAGGGGGGTTAGGGGGGTAAGGGAGTGCCTTATCCGAGAAGTATTGAATTGCTTCCATTGCCCTGTCTTACGATCTAAAACTGGTGACACACAATATCTGCACTGCACTTGAATTTAATGAATCACCGTACCTTCAGGTCGGAGAGAGTCAAAATCCATAAACAAATACTTATCAAAGCCATCTAATATTTATTTAATAATTACAGATCTCTCGTGAACTAATTCCCCTTTAAAGGCGGTAAGCTTATTTACACAAGGTTATTAGTCACCCGCGACAAAGTGCAAAGTTTTCAGCCTGGTGGTCTTAACAGCCGTGTAACTTTGTCCCTTGGATAGCTTATAAGACCGATTATTTATAGTGTCAAGTTGGTCAAGCAATCGTCTTAGGGTGTGACTTGGCATAACCTGTAGCTTGGCTCTAAGGTTTGACACTCATAGTTTAATTCAATTGTGTGAGGTTATAGTTATGAGTCGGATAAATGGTTTTGTTGGACGTCGCGATCTATTGAAGCTGGCTGGCGTAGGAGGGGCTGGTCTGGCGGCTACTGCTGGTGGCAGTGTACTCTGGGGCATACAGCAAGCTGTTGCTCAACAAAACCCTAAACTCGTCAGTCCTGTAGCTCAACCAAACCCTGAAGCACTTAGTCCTGATGAAGCTTTGAAACGATTGGTGGATGGGAATAAACGGTTTGTGCAGCAAAAGCGTGAAAATCCCAACCAATCACAGGCACGTTTGCAATCAATTGCTAAAGCTCAGCATCCGTTTACTGCCATGCTAAGCTGTTCTGATTCACGGGTACCTTCGGAAATTATTTTTGATCAGGGATTTGGGGATTTGTTTGTCGTCCGCGTGGCTGGGAATGTCGTGACTACTGAGGGGATAGGTAGCCTGGAATTTGCGACAACGGTATTAGGTGCTCCCCTGATCGTGGTTTTGGGACATAAAAGGTGTGGTGCAGTCACCGCAGCGGTAAAAGGCGAACCACTTCCTGGTAGAATGGGTACTTTTGTTGAGGAGATCAAACCAGCTGTGACCAAGGTAAGAGGTAGGTCTGGCGATTTGGTTGATAATGTAGTCATCGCCAATGTTCAATATCAAGTTGAAATATTGAAGCAAACCTCAACAATCCTAACTCAACTAATGCAATCAGGCAAACTAAAAATTGTGGGTGGTCGTTACGATCTGGACACTGGGGAAGTAACTCTAATTACGTAACTTCGCGCTACCATCTGACAAAAATTAATTATGCGTTGTCTACAACCCTTGTAGAGAAGCGATCGGTCGCGTCTCTACATGATTTTTCACTCCATGTCTATTGGTTTTGTTGGCGTTTGCGCTCTATAATTTCCGGTAATTGGTCTGGAGATTCTAACCTGATCCCAGTAGCCTCAACACGATTTGCAAGTGCATTGATTGCGTCCTGATCGTCCCGATGTTCTAAAACATAAGCTCGCAGATCTTTTGTGGTCATGGTTTCAAAATTAGGGTTGGTCATAACTTAATTCTCCTTACCATCATGTGCAATTCGCGGCTTATTAACCTAAAACTCTTGCCTGGGCTCGTTCCTGGGCTGCTGCCACAGAATGATATCAAGGAGGCTACTGACGGACGGTTTGACGGGAGGCAGCAGCCCACAACAAAAGCATTACAAGGCAGAGCCTTGTAACGAGAGGCAACCCATAGTTTGTCGTTTCTGTCAATGCGTAAGTCCTAGCTATAAAGGTTAAATCAAGTGGAATGAGTGCGATCGCCCTACGCCAAACTTCCACTTTCTCCTCGAATGACAGCAGATGTAATTAAGTGCGCTAATTGTTGTCGCGCACCTTTGTTTATGAGACGAAAGCAGAAAAGAAAGAGCGAGTTCATAATATTGATCATCATGTGTATAACGGAATTCGGTCGTTTGATCTCGTAGAATTGACCACATGGTAAGGGCGGGGATACCCCGCCCCTACGGTGAGTCCAGCCCTTGCAGCTTGTTTCACTCATTCAGGATCTGGCGAACCCGAAGGGTCATATTCTGGTCTACCCAAATGAATATTGCGCTCCGCCGCACGGACGAAACCACCCCATACTTGACTAATTCTGTCAATGCGTAAGTCCTAACATAGTTGGAAATTTTTCCGCCCACCTACTTAAGTCCCGTTATGTGGATTGCGATCGCCTCCTCAAATACCATCAAATTGGCAGCAGTTTTGTTAAACTTTGATAAACCAGCGTTGCCG
The DNA here is from genome assembly GCA_965249805.1 of Stigonema sp. Lineage (GTDB taxonomy): Bacteria > Cyanobacteriota > Cyanobacteriia > Cyanobacteriales > Nostocaceae > Stigonema. The sequence goes on along the minus strand of CBDFMX010000001.1, from coordinate 1,988,128 downwards.
ATACATTATGTAGGCAACTGCTAACCACAACAGCAGTGTGACAATCGCAAACAATAGGGAACCGTTGAACGCACCTGCCCAAGACGCGAAAAGATTTTGGTAAATCCAATCATAAGTGCTAAGAGCTTTTTCCCCACTGCCGATATTTGTTTTCACCAGGACTTTAATCAGCAGCACGGAAGCGACGAAGACGGCGATCGCATTTAAACCCATGACTTCAAAAGGTTGACCCCAGCGACGCACTCGCCGGACTTCAATAATTTCGTAACAAGCAGCAAGTAACAATAATGCCCAACCTGTGGTAAAAATAACGAAGGAACTCGTCCACAGTTTCTTGCTAATCGGAAACGCCAAGTCCCACACCCAACCGCTAAGCAAGCAACCAATGCCAAATAAAGCCAAACCTATGCTTGTACGCGATATTACTGTCTGATTGCGTATCCATTGTCCGGCAAAGTAGCCAGCAAGGACACTGACCACGGCGGGAATGGTACTGAAAAGTCCCTCTGGATCTCCCAAATTATTGAAACCATCGCCTTTATACAGATGTGCTTTGGGAATGATTAAGCGGTCTATATAAGCACCAAAATTTCCCACCCGTGTCAGTACACCAGCACCATAACCGGGAACAGGTACATACATCATTGTCAACCAGTAGCCGATGAGTAACACGAATGCCAGTATCCAAAGTCCTTTACGTGGTAGATTGAGGATGGCAAGGGAGGCAAGTAGGTAGGTAAGGCTGATGCGCTGCAACACCCCCATGATGCGGATGCGACTGAAGTCAAAAGTCCAAAGACCTTGATTCCAAAAGCCGTTAAGCAGTAACCCTAGAGCAAATAAAATTGCGGCGCGACGGAAAATGCGCCTGTAGATAGATGCTGTGGGTTTGTTTTCGGTGTATTTGGATAAAGAGAAAGTCATTGCAACACCAACAATAAAGAGAAAGAAAGGAAAGACTAGGTCGGTTGGTGTGCAGCCATGCCAATCAGCATGAAGTAGTGGGGGATAAACATTGGGTTCAGCGATGCTTGCCATATTTGCCAGGATCATGCCGGCGATCGCAATGCCGCGAAAAACATCAAGTGATGTGAGGCGCATAGGAGGAATATTGTTTGTGTTTGTTGAGAATGACAGCCAGACGGCTGATTGTTATCTTAGTTAAACAGGGTCAACTGTTCAGAGAACGGTAAACAATTATGACGATCGCACTCGAACTTTTAACTCTCAACAAGCGTTACGGTTCTCATCAAGCTGTTAATAACCTGAGCCTGCAAATTCCCCAAGGGTCGCTGTATACCCTTTTAGGTCCGAATGGTGCGGGAAAAACCACAACATTGCGGATGGTCGCCGGACTGCTTCTACCAGATAGTGGTGACGCCGTCATTTTGGGACATAGTATGACAAAATCGCCCAACGCTGCCAAGCAACTGTTAGCATATCTGCCTGATGACCCGTTAATCTACAGCAAATTGAGTGCAATGGAATATCTGGAGTTTATCGCTGGACTTTGGGGAATTCCAGCTGCGTTCGGCAAGCCCTATGCCCAAGAACTCCTAAAACAATTAAATCTGTGGGACATCAGAGGCACTTTATGTGAAACCTTTTCGCGGGGGATGAAGCAAAAACTTGCTCTAGCTGGTGCATTAATTCACCAACCCAAGGTAATCATTCTGGATGAACCGCTGACTGGACTTGATGCAGCCGCATCTCGATTGGTCAAGAATATGCTCCTAGACTACATACAACAAGGCAATACGGTTATTCTTACTACCCACATTATGGAAATTGCTGAGCGGATGGCACAGCGCATTGGTATTATCAACCACGGGCAGTTGATTACAGAGGGAACTCTAGACGAATTGAGGACGCAAAGCGGTGAGGTGGGAGGTTCTCTGGAAACAGTCTTTCTAGAACTGACCCAGGAGGATGGAGGATGAAGGTAGGTACATTACCCTGGCTTCTTCGCCACGAACTGCGTTTATGGTGGCGTGAAATTAGTAGCAGACCCAGAGTACTGATAGCGATAATTTTGTTGGGGCTGTTGTTTGCTGGCTTGTTTGGAACGCTGTGGTTTTCCTTAGGTGATATTCGTGAGGTGGTGTCATCGAGTACTATCCCTGACTTCGCTCTTTGGATCGCTGTAGGAGTTTGGCTGCTAGGATTTTTCTATGCTTTTACTCAAGCAATGGGATATAGCCTAGTTGCTTTATTTGAACGCGGAGATTTGGATCTGCTGGTATCTTCTCCTGTTTCCAGTCAGGTCATTTTTGCCAGTCGGTTGCTTGGGGTCGCGTTGGAGATTTTTCTGAGTAGCTGTGTGTTCGTTGTTCCTGTCAGCCTCATAGCTGTTGTTGTGGGTATTCCTCAACTTTTAGGACTTTATCCGGCGGCGATTGGGATCTCATTGATAGCAACGAGTTTGGCAATGCTGCTGACCTTGGTGCTAGTTCGGAGAATGGGAGCAAGGCGATCGCGAACCGTTGCCCAAGTTCTCACCGCAATCCTTTCTACGCTGGTATTTTTAGGCTTGCGACTGCCCTACTTCATCAAAGGTAGTAATTTCAATAATCAACCTTTTTGGAGACACTTGCAAATTTGGTTTGCAAATGGTCCATTGGGTGCAGACAGCTTTGTCTGGTTTCCAGCCAGAGCAATTTTCTTTGACCCTGTGGCTGTACTGCTGACCCTACTAATCAGTGGCACGTTGACATGGGTGACGGTGGGAACATTGCATCGCTCTTTTATGAGGGGTACGCAACAGTCTGTTACTCAAAAGCAGCGACAACTGCGTCCCACCGAAGCAACTCACTTTGCTTCCGGTCTCAACCGTGTCGTCCTGTTTAAGGAATGGCGGATCATCTGGCGCAACCCTTACTTACTTTCGCGAATCTTCCTACAAATCGTGTTTGCGATCGCCTCAGGAGCGATCGTGTTGCAAGGGAATAACAGTACGATCGCAGATATTCCTACTTTTGTGTGCGTTACTAGTATAGGGGTTGGGGGAGTTTTGACATCTACGTTGAGCAGCATCTGCGTTTCTGGAGAAGAAGCGCCTGACTTGCTCAAGTCTTCTCCTATAAATGGTACAAAGTTGCGGCGATTGAAGTTGCTGGCAGCCTTGATTCCAGTCTGGTTACTGTTATCACCACTGTTCATCATCCTGATGATTCTCGGTGAACCGTGGTTGATTCCCCTGCTGATTTTTTTACCAGCTACTATCAGTTCCGCTCTTTTGAGTCTATGGAATTCGCGTCCGATTCGGCTGACAGATCTGTTTCAGAGGCGGCAGAACAGTCGCGCTGACTTTTTTTTAGGAATTCTGGAAACGCTATCGTGGATGATGTGGGTATGGCTAGGATTAACAATGAGTTGGGGACGAATTGACTTGGCGTTCCTGCCATTGGTAGCGATCGTTTTGGTAATGGTGATCGGCTATTGGCGCAGTCGTCAGCTTGGCACATCTTTGGGTTATTAATACTAAGAGGATTTCATAATCGTAGGGTGGACATTGCCCACCATTACTGATACTGATAATGTGCGGCATAGCCCACCCGATAATCATCCCTTACAGCAGTTTTAAATTGAATTGACGACATTCTAAGGGCGCGGAAACCGCGCCCCTACGGTCATTGCTGTAAATCTGCAACGCCTAAAAATTATTCGGGAATAAAGTTAAGAGAAACACCGTTCATGCAGTAGCGTTTGCCGGTTGGTGCGGGACCGTCATCAAACTCATGACCCAAATGTCCGCCGCAACGACTGCAATGCACTTCAGTTCTGGTCATAAAAAACGACTTATCTACAGTTTTACCAATTGCGCCTTCAATTGGGTCGAAAAAACTGGGCCAACCTGTACCACTGTTAAATTTAGTTCCTGATCTAAAAAGTGGCTGTTCACACGCAGCACACACATAAGTGCCATTGGTATATTGCTTATCGAGTGGGCTAGTGCAAGCGCGTTCTGTACCATGTTCACGCATCACTTTATACTGTTCCGGCGTCAAAATTTGACGCCACTCTTCTTCAGTTTTGGTGATTTCAAACTCTTTCTTTGAACTTACCATAACTTTTGACCTCTCAGTTAGATATTGTTATCAATATATACAACTATTATATCTTGCCTGTGCCTGTCAGACAAATGGTAGGTTAGGCTCTAGCCTAAGTACAGATTTGTATAAAACAAGAAAGCGAATAGCTAAGGGACAATCTGTCTGTAATGCTTGGTCTAATCGTAACAGAGCATTGAAGGTTGACGGCAACGGTCAAGGCAAGATTTTGAGCCAAGACAAATTACAAAGTAAAATGTAAATAATTTACGAAATTGAGGGGCTTATCTAGTCAAACTTGGCTGTATACCCGAGAATTATGTACAAGTTGACGGCATACTGGATTGGCTGCAATCGCAATAAGCAGCTCGGTTATCAACGGGAACTACGAGCCGATACCTTTATCCAGTCTACCTTTTAGCCTCTGTGTCATCCCATCAGCTAGTGAGTTTTTTCTTGAGAAAACTAAAAAATATAGACCTCTTTTTGTCACGCCTTATGAAACTGCAACTGCAACGATCGTCAACATCTTCCCGTCAACGTCGGCTACCACGCCTTCAGATTAAGCTTCAGAATGGAAGCCCTCAAGTGGAGGGTATGGGTGTCTGGTACTCCTACTGGCGTGACCCTTACCATCTTTTACTGACCATTCCCTGGGTTGGGTTTCTAGCGCTCATTGCCTTTGCCTATGTGACAATCAATGCTCTGTTTGCCGTGGTTTACTTAGTTGGTGGAGATTGTGTTGCTAATGCTCAGCCAAGGTCGTTTCTCGACAAATTCTTCTTTAGTGTGCAAACATTGGCGACGATCGGCTATGGCTTTATGTATCCCAAAACCCTCTACGCCAATAGCGTTGTGACGATCGAAGTGATGGTTGGCATCATTGGTATTGCCGTGTTGACCGGATTGTCCTTTGCCCGCTTCTCGCGCTCCACCGCACGGGTGATCTTCAGTCAAGTGGCGGTGATTACCACGCATGAAGGCTTGCCCTCGCTCATTTTTCGAGCCGCCAACCAGCGCCGCAACCAGATTTTGGAGGCACAGATGCGCGTTTACTTAATGCGCGATGAAGTCACAGCAGAAGGGCAATACATCCGTCGGATTTGCGATCTAAAATTACGCCGCAGCCAATCCCCTGGCTTTGTATTAACCTGGTCCGCAATCCATCCGATTGATGCGGAAAGCCCGCTCTATGGCATTAGTGCAGAGGATCTCGTTCACATGAACGTATCTGTTGTCATCAGCCTAAGTGGACTGGATGAAACGATCGCCCAAATGGTCCATGCCCGACACACCTACGGGGTGCATGAGATCCTGTGGAATCACCGCTTCGTCGATGTCATTTACCAAGCTTCCAATGGAAAGCGCTACATTGATTACAACTTTTTCCACGATGTCGTGCCGGTAGTCCTAAACGGGTAAGGATGCATTGTCGTGGTGAATGAAGTACCAGATCGTCCCAACGTGATTCTCCAGTTTCTTGGAAAACGACAAGGTTTTTCGCATCAGTCGAGAGATTCTTTGACGTAACGTGCAGTTAGGGACTTCCAAAGAATAAATTAATCAAAAAAATCAAGAATCCACGCCTCAAAAATAACGATCATCATTACTAGGGGCAAATCTAGCCAAGCTGATACCAGAATGGCTGTTTATTGGATACCCACATATTTGACTGTTTTAGGTAGGCGATCGCCCCTCTCCGAACTTATCCCTACTGACTGGGTACTGCAATCGTTGCACTGTTGTAGCCAATTTAAATCCCTGAAACCCTCTTCCCGCAATGCTTTTAGGGTAACCGAAATCTAAAGCGATTGCCCGGTTGGGCTAACGGTCAGACTGGCTCTTACTTCGATGCAAGACGCAGATTGCAGTTTCGATGCGATCGCCATTAGAGCTTTTTTGTGCTTTTTTATACTTTAAACGATGACGCTTACTTGTTTACCATCTCTTATGTACTGTAGGCTCGATGTGTGCGGACACTTCCTTAACAGTTACATCAGCCGAGGGTTCGGGTACCTGCTTGACACTTATGTCAGCCAGGTATAAAAAATGATAACGTGTCTGGGAACCAAACTTTAACTCTGTGGATTCTTCTGAGGCTTGAAAAGTGAACTGATATTTCTTATAGAGGGAGCCGGTCAGATTTTCTTCATCATCAATCAGCTTTCCACCGACAAATGTCTGAAATTCATTATTAATATAAGGTGCTGAGTCTCCGGATGCTAAATAGTAAGTAAGTTGGTAGTACTTACCAGGGATTGTCGAGATATTCTGTGATATGTAGCTAATGTCCATAAGTCCACCCAGGGATAACGCCCAATTACCACGAGTGTTAGTCTTATTGCTAATCCGGATATTTGCTGTATCCCTCGCATCACCAGATTTAGTCCATCCTGTAATATTAGGATTGTTCATGGTGGGATGGTTCGGATCTACGAGAGAATCGAGTGTAAATGTTCGGTTGTAAACAAGTTCAAGTGAATAATCATCTGCTGAGCGATCGCCCACTGCCCCAGATGTCATCAGACTTCGCACTCATTTTCAGGCTAAGGTGTCAATACATGCAGTGGAACCTGCAAAGTAAGGCATCGCTTCAAAGCTGTGCTTTTTAGCCCTTTCAACTTTACCTAGCAAATAAAAGAGCGATCGCTTGAAGCTTTCCGAACCAAAAGTGATGGAACGATCGCTTTGAATCTATTGCTACTGAACTTCACCCAGTTTTGTAGCTATTTTTTTAACAAAAGCGGGGTTTTTTGCACTGCTCGGAGCGATCTTCGCCGCTACAGCAGTCAATAACGTAACTGTATCACCATTGCCACAATTTTCCTATATGAGCGCGATCTCGTAGAAGTTTTTTCCGAAACTTTACTCTTCAACAGTGGATCTGAAATTACTACCAAATTTATCTGGTAGAAAAATTTCAATCTTACAAACAGAGAAGATTATGAACACTGAAACTCAGATAACTCAAAATTCTGATAAATCAATTCTTAACACTAGTGATGCTAAAAGCGTTTTTACAAGTAAAACAGTTTGGGGCATCATCTTCACTGCCATTGCGGCGATCGCCCCAATTATTGGAAAGGATGTTGATTTGTTCATGAGTCACCAACATGTGAACTATGGTCAAGACATTGCACAAGTTATAGTGATTATCTGCGGTGCTGCTGCAACCATTAGTGGACGCATTGACGCAAAAGACGTTATTTACACCCCTAATTGGCTCCCAGGTCCGAATAAGTCAGATTTGGCACCGAAGCCATAGCCTTGGGCAAAGAGATCCAACAATTTAGAATACGTGTGATTAGCTTAATCTACATCACCCATATCAAAATTATCTCATCGTAATGACGATGAAGCGTTCTATGCCTACGTAGATAGAATAAAGCAAAAACCAGGTGTACTTTGCACGAGAACTGAATGAAAGCTGAGATTTGACACAGAAACAGAATCTTTGCCTAAGGGAGTAAGGCGATCGCTGTTTGACAACAAAGTGGTAGTCGCAGAGTACGGAGCGTGAAAAAGAACCTATTCACGATATAATGTATTTATTGATACAGCAATTACTTTAGTATACTAGCAATCTCAACAGTGTTTGTTGTTCAGGTACAAAGATTTAGGCTTCTAAACACCGTATATACATAGCTCATGCTTTGTAAGACATTGAATTATCGGCGTCAAAAGTTCAGCAGTAATATCTAGAGACACTAGGATTTTACTGTAGCTAATATAGCTGTTATATCACTCACTACATCATTCTATGTGGTGGTTCTTAAACTATATTCCTCTAAATAATTCAGTCTTGCTATTCGACATTTAAGGATGTTTCAGATTATGAAGCGGCGACAGTTTATTCAGAATGTATTAGTTGGCACAGCAGCAACATCTGTGTTTGCAAACAAAGAAAATATTGCCCAAGCTTGTGATTTTCCTGTTCCGTCACAGCTACTCTACGGAGTACAAGCTGTTACTAACTTTGTACAGGTGTTTTCCTTAGACTTAAACACTAGTTCGGTTAATGATTTAACTGCTACAAATCCTCAACTGACATTACAGCCAAACGAACGAATAAGCAGTTTTACAGTCTTGCTTGATGGCACACTTGTGGTTGCTACTGCTCCTGCAACAACCTCACAAAACCCTAATCCTAGTCGGTTGCTTTCTTTTTCATCTTCACAAATACCAGCATTACAAGGTCTCGAGCAATCCAGCACAATTGAAAGTTTGTGCGCTACTCAAGATGGTCGGCTTCTAAGTATCGTCAGTCTAAACCTTGGACTTCCTCCCTTTCGTTTAGCAACAATTGACGTTAACACAGGTGAGGTAAGTTTTATCAACGAGTTGTCAATGCCTGAAAACCAACGGTTCAGCAATCTTACCGAATCCCCGAACGGACACCTTATAGCTACTAATATTAGTCGGTCAGGCTTCACTAATATTGTGCGGATATTCTTGAATAAAGGAACCTTTACGACTTTATCCCAACTTAGCTACAACGGTAAGCCTTTGTCAAATGATATCAAAAGCCAAGCTTACTCTCCATTGTCCAAAGGAACCTTTGTCTTAGCTAACCCCACCTATCAAAGCACTAATTCTCTATTCTGGGTAAATAAAAAAACAGGTGTGTTGGAGTTAATAACCACGTTTGCAGCCGATAACATTGCGTTTGCACGTTAGCTGGGACGCTAGAAACTGCTTGTTGCGATCGCAGATCTTGGCTTCGCAAAGATCCCGCGATCGCGTATTCGTTAACAAAGGATGTTGAGTTAGGCTACGCTGCTTAAATGGATAAAGTCGAGCTAAGGTAAAAAAGTCATTATTGCTTAAAAATTCTTTACATAGTATGTTTATAACCTAGTAATAGTAAACGCTGGATGAGAGTATGACTTTATATCAACGGCATCGCTGGGCGAAGGTGCTTTTCCTGTCGGCGATTTTTTCGTGTCAACCGCAGCCGTTGCGGGCGGCGTCAACCGATTCTTCGGCCGTCGCGCCTAAGGTCTACGACCTCGATCAGATTACCGCCTCGCTGAACCGCGATCGGGACGCACCGGTCACGGGAACGATTTATTATCTGTCGCCTCAGGGAAACGATGCCAATGACGGTTCGCTGAATCGCCCCTGGTTCAGTCTCGCCAAGGCAGGCCCTCTTCTGAAACCAGGAGATCGCGTCTATCTTAAGGGCGGCGTATATCAGTATACCAAGGAACAATTCATCAATACCCAAGGAACGGAGAAAGCCCGGATCGTTATCCAGTCGGCCCCGGGGGAGCACGCGGTTCTCGATGGCGCCAAACTGCCTGCCAATACCAACATCTTTGTCCTGTCAAGTCAGTATGTCGATATCAGGGACCTTGAGATTACCGGCTCGCCGCAACATGGCTTGATGGGGTGGCGGGCGTCGAACCTGCGGATCATCCATAATCATATCCATCACAACCAGGCCCAGGGCGTTTCTGTGATGAACGATCATTTCGACGCCAGCAAGGACAATCTCTTTTACGGTAACCTCGTTGAAGACAACAGTTTGCTGAGCAAGGACACCGACAAGTCCGTCAAGCATTGCGCCCTGACCTCTTTCACCGCCCACGACAGCATCATCGTCTACAACATCGTCCGGCGGAACTACGGAGAAGGCCTCTGCGTCACGTTGACCAAAGGCGGCTATATCGCGCGCAACAACGTCTCTGACAACGTGACCGTCAACATCTATCTGGATAACGCCTCGGATATCGTGGTCGAGAAAAACATCATTTTCAATATCGGTCTGGACGCCTTTACGATTGAAGACGACGGCAATCCGGCTACGCCTCCGCGCACCGCCAGCGGCATCCAGGTCGCCAACGAGGATTATACGATCCCCATAGACGGCCGCACGGAACCTCTGCTCAATCGGTCAGACCGCCTGACGATTATCAATAATATCATCGCCAACACCGCCTTTGGTTTTTTCTACGGAAATTACCTTAAGGGTGGCGGACTGCGGGACTCGGTGATCGCGAACAACACCTTTTTCCTGGCCGACCGCGCATTAGTGTATATCGACAAGGATGAGGGCCACAAAAATACCCTTTTCGCCAACAATCTGTTTATCCAAGCCCCTGACCGGGAGGCGGTGGTGAGCATCTTTCAAGGGTCGCCCGGAATCAGTTGGAAAAACAACGGCTGGTCCGGCAAACCGGCGCCCGTCGCCGCCAGCCCCGGTGATACGCCTTTAACCGCCGGGGCAGCTCTTTTCCCTCTGGCGCCGACCGGCCCCTTCACCCTGACCGATCAGACCCTGACCGGCAAGCTTTTCACGATGGCAGCAACCGGGACTGGTGCTGCCAACGAGGCGACTGTTACGCAGCCCGCCTCCCCGCCTGTGACTGGTGCGACGCTAACCACGGCTTCCACGCCACCCGCTACCCTGGACGTTTCCGCCTTCATCCCCGGGACCGGTTCACCGGTGGTCGGCAAGGGGGATTCCTCCCTGGGGGCGATTGTCAAGGATGATTACTATGATTTCCAACGGGGAATAGCCGTTGATCTCGGGGCCTTTCAGGCGGCGACGGTGAAACCCGCGACCGTTCCCGCAGCCTCTGCTGCGCTTCCCGCCGCCGCCCCTTGACCAAATAATTACTAATTCGTAATTCGTAATTCGTAATTCGTAATTAAAGAGGGTACTTGCGAACACGCGTAATCATTGATTTAGTGGTCTACAATCAGTGGCGGGGGAAAAGCGAACACTGATTGCAATTACGAATTACGAATTATCAATTACGAATTATAGTGACCGCCCTTCGGTTCGTCAAAAGTCACTCATTCAAAAGTCAAAAGTACAAAAAAGGTACAAGCCCCTAAATTTATTTATGGAAAATGAAAAATATGTATTTCGAGAGGAGTGCAATCAAGTTATACTACGTCCTTATTACAAGCCCAGACCACCACGCATAGCGAATGGCGCTTCGCGATTTATTTATGGGGTTCTTACTTTTGACTTTTGACTTTTGACTTTTGACTCTTGAGAAGCGACTTGACTGGGGTTGGTTCAGGCTGAGTTGGAGTAGTTAATTCAGCATGAGCTTGATTCGCCAGTGTGACTCTGATGGATCAATCAAAAAAAGCTAAGATTGCCCTCAAACAATTGATAGGCTTGAAGTTTGTTTGAGTACAAAAATACTTATCCCCTCCTTCTTAAATACTAGTACCCCAACCTAAAAATACTAGTACCCCATCCCCCAAGAATTTTGGTAATTCTTCTATACCCTAAAAAAAACAGGGTTTCGGGCTTTGAGTACAAGCTTAATCAATCTAATAAATTCTATTCTGGTCACACTATACTACTCCCGTTGGAACTGCTGATATAAAACTTATAGGCACTCCGTGTCAACGCTACAAGCGTTGTACCCAGATGAAAATCTCTTGACCACGGACGTGTGGGCGGGGGAAAGAGCACCCCTACTTCTACCTATTGTCACAACAAAAATGAAAACCAACGATGTGGTAAATGAGCCAAAAGGCGATCGCAATCAACACTCGCACGGGGAAAAGAAAGACAACTCAGGCACACAATTACCCCAACCAGGAATAGCTCAAGGGGGTTGTGCCTTTGATAGTGCAATGATTACCCTAGTACCAATCACCGATGCGGCTCATGTAGTCCACGGACCAAGTGGCTGTGCTACCAGTGCTTGGGGAAATAGTAGCAGTCTCTCCTCCGGTTCGATGGTACACAAGTTACGCTTTACCAGTGACGTAGATGAGAACGATATCATTTTCGGTGGAGCAAAAAAGCTGTATAAAGGCATTCTGGAATTAGAAAGACGCTACAAACCGGCTGCGGTATTTGTCTACTCCACCTGTATCACTGCCCTAATTGGTGACGACATAGAAGGAGTATGCAGAGATGCTACCGAGCAAACAGGAATACCCATTATCCCCGTAATCGCTCCGGGATTTGTTGGTAACGAAAGTCAGGGCAACCGCGTTGCTGGCGAAGCTTTGCTTTCACACGTCATCGGCAAAGCCGAACCAGAATTTACCACCCCTTATGATATTAACCTGATTGGTGAATACAATATTGCAGGTGCAATGTGGAATGTTCTGCCGCTATTGGATAAATTAGGTATCCGAATCCTGTCAAAAATTACGGGTGATGCTCGCTATAAGGAAATCTGTTATGCCCACCGTGCCAAACTCAACGTGCTGATCTGTTCCAAAGCACTGCGAGGAATGGCAAAAAAGATGGAGAAGCGCTTTGGCATTCCCTACATTGAGGAGTCTTTCTATGGCGTAGAAGACATGAACCTTTGCTTGCGGAATATTGCGGCGAAATTGGGCGACGCCGATTTACAGGAACGTACAGAAAAGTTGATTGCCGAAGAAACTACCGCAATATATGACAAACTCGCTCCCTACCGCGCCCAACTTCAAGGCAAGCGCGTGCTTATTTATACTGGATATTTGAAGAGTTGGTCGATGATCTCGGCGGCGAAGAACATGGGGATGGAAGTTATCGCTATCAGCATTGAAAGTACTGACGAGGATAAAGCCAGAATAAAAAGGTTACTCTCCCGAGATGGCATTATTCTGGAACAAGACAGTCCTGCGGAAATCCTACGCCTAATTAACGAAAATAAAGCTGATATATTTATTGGTGGTAGTCGCTATCAAGAAACCGCCCTGAAAGCAAGGATTCCTTTCCTCGACCTGAACCTGGATCGCCGCCATCCCTATTCCGGTTATGCAGGGGTTTTAGAAGTCGCACAAGAATTGTATGCAACTCTCACAAGCCCTATATGGGAGCAAGTACGCAAGCCTATCCCGTGGAAAAAAGCAGGGGAAGTATAAGAATTAAAAATGCAAAATTTTTAATTTTTAATTTTTAATTTTTAATTGATTTGTCCCCCACTCTAAAAAAAGAGGAGAACTCATGGCAATTTTGAGCGTTACAAACACATCAGTTGCAGTTAATCCCCTGAAGCAAAGCCAAGTTGTGGGTGCAACCTTAGCTTTTTTGGGATTGAAGGGGATGATGCCTTTATTACACGGTTCTCTAGGCTGTGCAACTTTTGCTAGAGTCGCTTTGGTAGAGCATTTTCGGGAAGCGATTCCCCTTGCCACTACAGCCATGACAGAAGTTGCAACTATCTTCGGTGGCGCGGAGAATATTGAACAGGCAATTCTGACGATAGTGCAAAGATATCAGCCAGAAATGATTGGTCTGATGACTACTGGACTGACAGAAACCAGAGGGGATGATATGGGGCTTTTTCTGAAGGAAATTCGCTCTCATCACCCAGAACTGGATTACTTACCGATTGTGTTAGTCTCTACACCAGATTTTAAAGGTACGTTGCAGGATGGGTTTGCCGCAGCAGTGGAGAGAATAGTTAAGGAAATTCCACGCCAAAGTGACACGCAAGACGCCAGACAAATCACAATTTTGGCGGGTTCTGCCTTTACGCCAGGTGATGTACAAGAAATCAAAGAGATTGTCACCGCTTTTGGACTGAAGCCGATCTTCGTGCCTGACCTTTCTGTGTTACTAGATGGTCACGAATATGATTCCTACTCTGCTTGCACAGCCAGTGGTACGACTCTGACTGAACTGCGCTCAATTGGCAGTTCTGGGTTCACTTTGGCACTAGGCGAGAGTATGCGGGGCGCAGCGCAGATCGTGGAAACGCAGTTCGGTATACCCTACGAGGTGTTTGGTGAACTGACGGGACTAGAAGCAGTGGATAAGTTCCTGCAAGCATTGGCGGATATCAGTGGTACTAGCGTACCTGAAAAATACGAACGCCAACGCCGTCGGTTGCAAGATGTGATGCTGAATAATCACATTTACTTCGGTTGCAAGCGAGTCTCCTTAGCACTGGAACCAGACTTACTTTGGTCAACAGTTTATTTCCTGCAATCGATGGGAGTTCAGATTCACGCCGCCGTCACAACAACACGTTCTCCTGTGTTGGAAAAACTGACAGTTACAAGCGTCACCATTGGGGATTTAGAAGATTTTGAGTTAATGGCAGTCGGGTCTGACTTACTGATTTCCAACTCTCACGCAGTTGCGATCGCCAATCGGCTACAAATCCCTCTCTATCGTCAAGGGATTCCCATTTTTGACTACTTAGGGCATAGTCAGTTCACCAAAGTTGGCTACAGAGGTACTACACAGCTTTTATTTGACATTGGCAACCTGTTTTTACTTGATGAGAAAGCTATAGTCGAACATAACAGCGTGCTAAAGCCACGACCAGATTAAATGACAGCAGCAATTAAAGACACTCCCGATCAATCTGCATAGATTTGATGAGGTTTAGTTTACCCCAAGAGGTGGGAAGTTAGGTTTGAGAAGAGTTCAAAAAAGCCCTCGGTTTGTTGAAACTGGGGGCTTTTGATTAATTGCCAACGATTCAGAGGTAATATCAAGTTCGGTTGAACACTTATCATAAGCAACCTCTCCACGCCCTTACGGGTTCGCCATAAAGCTTGGTGCAGTCGCCTACGGAGGGAAAGCCGTCATTCGCGCTGCAACACCTGTTCCCTACGGCGGGAAACAAGCTGCAAGGACTGGACTCACCAGTCGCCTACGGAGGGAAAGCCGTCATTCTTGTGGTCTCCCCAACCCCTCCCCTATTAGGGGAGGGGAGACTTTGACGCAAGTCAAAGGCGGGGAGAGGTCAAAGCTAAATGATAAGTCATTTACCGAACATGATATAACTCTTAACAGGGAACTCTAAAGAGCGCATCCCACGGCGCCCATCGGTGGGATAGAAAAAAAAGGACAAGGCATCTTTTCGGGGTCAGCAACCCCCGAAAAATGCCGCGCCGTATAGCCGAAGCGCCAGAACGATCGGACATCTTTTTTGAAGTGGCAACAACCACAACGCGCATTTTTTTTCTTTTCCTGTTAAGACTTCCCTTTTTTTATCACCTCAGATGCAATATCAAAATCGCTGACAAAAGCTTATTACAAAACTATTTGCTTCTGAGCTATTTTATCCAGAATGCGTTTTTCTGCTGCTTCTAGGTGAGGAAGCGATAATAACGTTTTTTGTTTCTCTCGCCGAATTATATCTAAATTTTTGACCTAGCTTAGCCATGGGGACGAAGTGCCTAATGCCCTCATTTTATAAGTGTTTTGTATTGGTATTGACATTGACAACGCTGAAAGGGTAAAGATTTTTAGCATGAAATAAAAGGGAATGGATTCATCGTATGAACCATTCCCTAAAACATAAAAACCAACCAATAAAAGCAGTAGTTTCGCCGCGTAAACATTGACAGATTAATGTTGACGCGGAGATTTTATGAGACACGTAAACATTTATGCATTAGTCATATCTACACCTCCATATTTGTTCAACTATTGGGGGAAAGGCGGGCTCTTGGCGATCGCCAAGTTGGTTACGCTGACGAAGCTGCAGCGCAGTCTTTAAGCCCTATTTTTTCTGGCTAGCAGCAACTACTTCTACGTTTCCTTTTTTAAGTGCTTCTAACGCTTCGCCTTCTAAATCTTCTTGCTTCTTGCTGGCTTCTTCTTCAGCTTTAGCTTTGGCGGCCAGTTTTGCAACATCTTCGTCGCTTTCGAGGATACCGAACTCAACCAACAACGCTTCTAACTCGTCCATCTCGATGGGTGTAGGAATGGCAAGATTAGTGTTGTTGATAATCTTGTTACCTAATATGCGGTACTCATTAGCTTGGTTGCTGTCAGGTGCGTACTCGTTCACGGTCATGCGGCGCAATTCTGCGTGTTGCACGATGTTATCGCGAGGTACGAAGTGAATCATCTGAGTGCTCAACCGAGCTGCCAGGGTTTCGATGAGTTCGATTTCCCGGTCAACTTTACGGCTGTTACAAATTAGACCACCCAAGCGCACACCACCAGTGTGAGCGTACTTGAGAACACCACGAGAGATGTTGTTGGCAGCAAACATTGCCATCATTTCACCAGAGGTGACGATGTAGATTTCTTGTGCTTTACCTTCACGGATAGGCATAGCGAAACCACCGCAGACAACGTCACCTAACACGTCGTAGCTGACAAAGTCTACATCTTGGTATGCACCGTTTTCTTCCAAGAAGTTGATGGCGGTGATGATACCCCGACCAGCGCAACCAACACCAGGTTCAGGACCACCAGATTCGACGCACTTGATACCTCGGAAGCCAGTGATCAACACTTCTTCGAGTTCCAAGTCTTCTACAGCACCCCGTTCAGCAGCTAAGTGCAGCACGGTGGTTTGGGCTTTACAGTGCAGAATCAATCGGGTGGAGTCAGCTTTGGGGTCGCATCCTACAATCAGAATCCGCTGACCCACTTCTGCCATAGCGGCAAGGGTATTTTGCGAGGTGGTGGATTTACCGATACCGCCTTTACCGTAGAAGGCTATCTGTCTAATTTTGTCGTCGGACATGATGAGTTTATCTCCTGCAATTGTTTGACTAGTGTGTCTCTTGGTTGATGAGGCGTTCACGCGCTTGTTTACAGCAGTGACCGCGTGTAGAACGTCGCCGGAGGCGATCGCTCTACCGCAAAAACAGATGGAAGAAAGAACATAAAATAGTTGGTAGTTGGTAGTTGTTAGTTGTTAGTTGTTAGTTGTTAGTTGGTAGTTGGTAGTTGTTGGTTGTTGGTTTTCAAAAAGAACTAATAATCAATGACTATTGACTAAACCGCAAGTATTTTGCATTACTCACCTCAGGCGTTGGAAGCCGTCGCGTCCCGTATCGTTCGCGATCTTCTCCCAATTCCTCGCCGCAACTCCAGAGGGAGACGCTTCGCGAACGCGAACGACGCACGAGTGCGCGACTCGTCTTCCCTTGGGAGAAGATCGCCTTTTATGTTGCACAGTTCGACATCTCACCGCATCGGCGACGTAACGTGTCTAACTGCTTAATCTTGAATTTATGCGATATCTGCCCTCGGCTTTAAGGAACAGCGCAAATACAACTGGACGCACAGTAAATTGCCTAAATTTTAAGATCTGCTGTATCAGGAACAGGAGTTCAGATGTTCTATATATATCTCATCCCACATAACCAACAAAAATGATAATTTACTCTTCGTGTTCCAACCAGAAGATATCCTTGACTTTACAGCCCAGCAATGAAGTGCTAAACGAATTGTCATGGCAATAGAGGGAGCGCGTTGTCCTGACTCTACATCACTAATTGCCTGACGGGTTTTAATTGACTTTAAACCGTTCCGAAGGTCGCTATCCTGCTTCATCTGGTATCTCTATCGTTACAAAATGAGTAGCGAGTTGAAGCGGATTTACCAGAGTAATACAGCTAAATTGAGTTTGCCTCAATTTACCCTGAAAGTTTTTTGCTATGAGCGCTTTCTTGATTCCCACATTAACTATAGCATACATATCGCTCATTTATTTGTCAAGGGCTAATTTATTGGCGTTGCTGATTCCATGTATGAAAATGATTTTACCTGCGGACCAACATCCTTGTCTTGACGTAGCAGCGAAAGTTCTACATCCGGATTCATACCTCCATTCAGCAACGCTAATTTATTTAGTTCTCGGCGGCTATGACACCAGCAAAACCGGCGATCGCCAAAGCAAAACCCTAAGCTCAGCACCTAGGGTATACACTTTGCTAATTGTGTTTTGCTATAACCTTTCTGCTAATTTTTTGTATATGTTCATCGGTCTTCCGATTTTCGACTCATAACCATTAGCAACGGGTGTTTTTTGGAGTTAGAAGCAGCAAGCCAACGCTAACTGCTGCCATTAGAGGTAGCGTAGAACTTGGTTCGGGAACCTCTGCAACTAGACCAGGACCGCTGATAGTGTTGGTAAATGCACCAAACTCAGTGGCTTGACGACCAGTTGTCACCAAAAAGTAATTTTTTCCGGCGGTCAGTTCTTTGCTAAAGGCAAGACTGCCATTATTTGGAACATTAGCCGCTATCAGTGCATCGTTCAGTTGAGCAGTTGGGCTGAAGCTATTTTGATAAAGCACCAGAAAATTGTCCCAACTGCCGTCAATGGCAGACGTAGCATCGGGAACAGCACTGGTGAAAGTATATAACCCAGCGCGGTCCAATACTGCTCGGTTAAGCAGGGGAGGCAGGGGAGGCAGGGGAAGCAGGGGAAGCGAAATTTCCCCCCCTGCCCCCATTTCTCCCCCAGCTCAAGAAAGCTTGCCTCAACCAAGAAATTCCAAAACCTACGCAGTATTGCAGCGCGGTCAACCCCAAACTGAAAGACACTGTAGGTAACCAAAGCACCTACATTCCCCTCGGCTTGACCGCTGACTCGGTCGGGTGGATCGCCCGGTGCGGTGCGGAACCAAGTGGGTGTACCTGTTGTGTCACCTTTATAGGTGAAAGCGGAGATAGCAGGAGGACTGTTAACTATTTCATCCGGTCGAGCTATTGTATTGGTAAAAGCACCAAAGTCAGTCGCTCGACGACCAGTTGTTACTAAGAAGTAGTTTTGCCCAGCAGTCAGTTGTCTGTTGAAGACAGGGCTGCCATTATTAGGAGCCTTGCCCGCTACGAGAATATTGGTTAGTTGGGCAGTGGGGCTGAAGCTATCTTGATAAAGAACCAAAAAATTATCCCAGCCTCCATCAACAGCCGATGTAGCTCCAGGTACAGCACTCCCAAACGTATACAAACCCGATTGCTCAACCATAAATTGGTAAACACTGTAGGGCACAATTACGCCCTCTTCTCCAGGAGTTTGACCACTTAGCTGATCCGGAGGGTTGCCTACTATGGTACGAAGCCAGGTTGGTTGACCAGTTGTGTCACCCTCATTGGTCAAGGCGATCGCTTCACAGGGAGTAGCGATACCCAAGGTAGCCAGCCCCACTCCAACAGCTATGAGCAACCGCTTTTTGAAAAACATTAAGTATTTATTAGTATCAGAGATCACGAGCAGCAATACGTATCAAAAGTGGATTAAAATTGCGGGAAATAGTGGGGCTTGTATCCTTTTTCCCCGGACATCCCCACCTGCCGCCTCCCATCTACTAACTACTTCATGGTCCTCGTCTTTGAGACGTTGCTGGGAATAAATTGACAGACTACGAGCCAATTAGCAGTATCAAGCTGGTTATTGCCGCACCAATCCAATTCGTCAAGCAGATTGTGGGATGAACAACGATGAACGCCAATTGCTATGAATGGTTTTAGCATAGGCTTTATTGAACAGAGCATTACAGCAATTAGGGTAATTAGACCACATTGTAGGGGCATAACAATGTTCATTGGTGTCAACCTAAGGACAAACCCCTTACTAAATGCTCGTTCCAGACCTTTCTCGTTCCCACGCAGAGCGTGGGAATGCATTCTTGTGGGCTGCTGCCTCCGTCCCAGCTTTTGAGAAAGCAATCCTTAACGCCCTGTCGCAATGCTCCCTTACGTAAGGAATCGGAGAAGTACATAAACTCCGCCCAGTGGTAGCAGCATTGCTTCTGCGATCGCTTCGCTCCATTCGCGGCGGACATTGTGTAATTAATTACGTGAGTTCGACGGTTAGAAAAAGGCAAAAAGCTTGCTATGTATGGATTTGCAGAACTGGTCTTGAGCAGGCGATCGCTACCATTGATGGAGAATCAGTAAAAAAGTGACAAAAAAAGACAGACTGCGGCGTAGTCGCAGGCATCATTGATCAATTATCTGGCTCATCTATTTCTCTGTGAATGCACACCAGAATCTTTTATAGGAAATCTTTTAGGAGACTTTGCGATTGGCACGGTGACCCCCACAACAAAATACCCCGATCCCAGTCGGGGTATTTAAAATGTTATAAAACTCGATCTACTGTGTTAATGAGACCGATAATAATGTCCAACTCTTTCAGCTTGGCCATTAACAATAGTACCAGAGTCAGTTTGGCTGAGAAAGTACTTATTACCATCATCTGAGAGAGCGCCGCTATAATTAGAAGTGGTTCCATCGCTTCTAAGAAAAGATTGAGTAAAGCTACAATCACTATTCACTTGGTATGTGCCTTGAGTGCGAATATTGGTTGTCACGTTTCCTGCAACACTTCTGGCTAAAATAGTTCCGTTGACATTTCCATTGCCATCATAGGTGATTAAAGCAGTTAAAGCTAACGGGTCTGTTTTATTCAAATACCCACTATTTTGAGCTGAATATGTTCCCTGTAGACTTCTATTGTCACATAATTTTTCTGCTCGTTGAGTATCAGGCAACTCTTGTATTCTTTTAGCAGGTTGTGCTTGTACCAATTGGGGTATCAGAGTGTCCAAAATGGTGAGTGCTGACAGAGCAGAAATCGTCAACGCGGCGAAAGCTTTGCGAGTTTTCATTGCATTCATATTTGATGGTAATTAAGTATCAATACTGACCGAAGAAAGGCAGAGGGCAGAAGGCAGAAGGCAGAAGGCAGAAGGAAAGAGATTTAAAGGTCTGCCCGATGCCAATGGGTCTGAAGCCCCTAACTTTAGTTATGAAAAAAGAAAGAAATATGTATTTCGAGACGCATAGCGCAAGAAATACTGCGTCCTTGCTGAAGCCCCTGACTTTAGTTATGGGGTGTCCTTCTGCCCTCTGCCTTCTTCCTTCTGCCTTGCCCCGAAGGGGCCTCACTATTAAATAATATACATACATCAAAAATATATTTGATAATTTTTTGATGAAGAATGGAACAAAGGTGTATATGTCCACCATTTTTTCTTACTTGTAAATATAAAAACAATAGTAATACCAATTCCCTAAAACTTCGCTACACATCAAATATCGTGTAAGGGCGAGCGGCCGAAATCCTCTACCCACTGTATCTGTTGCCTCATGAGTGGAAAATCGAGATGTAAAATCTTTGGATTCCGTCTTTGTTTGGTTTTGGGTATTAGCTAATTTCACAATCAGCTTTATTTAAAATATTATCTCTTTTTTTATACATATCTTTCTAAAAAAATGGTCACTTTAATAAAATTTTATATTCATTTCAAATAGCAGATACTACAAAATTTTGCATCACTAATCAATTTAAAAGGTATGAAAAGTAGGAAAAGTAGGAAAAGTGTGAAAAGTTTTATCCTCTTCACATCTTGCCAGCCCCTGATTTTAAGTCAGGAGTTGCTTGCTGATTCAGATCCAAATTATTGTTTGCCAAAGTTTTATGCTATTGCTTATAAAAAACATACTGACTACAGGATTTATTGAGAAGTGACGCGCTACGAATGTACTGGCATAATTTTGCCAGGACTACCAGCGTTCCCAAAAGGCTAAACTGCGCTGTCAGGGGCAAGCGACGACCCCATCCACTCAGCGATCGCTACTATATACTGATTAATTTGGTTCAGGCAAACATGAACCTCCTGTTCATAAACGATCGCGCGGTGGCGATCGCCCCATTGACGATCAAGATCTTGAATACCACGAACGGGAAAAATATCGTCCATAGCGCCGTGAATTGACAGAACATTCGTTTCGCAACCGCCAGATATATCCAGTGTTAGGCGATCAAAAAGACCAGGCATAGCAGTTTTTTCAGGTTCCATGAACGCATACTGGAAATCTTCTTTGAGACGGCGCTTCATTTTTTCAAAGGGTGTGACATATGGACCACCTGACAGATTTACAACTGCTTTGAATTTATTACCCAAATGTTTCGCTACCCGCAAAGCAATATAGCCGCCAAAGCTAACTCCAAAGAAACCAAACCGATTTTCATCAATGCGTGCGTTTTTCGACAAGGTATCAACAATACTGGCAACCACTTCCTCAAATTTTACGGGAATTGGAGAACGACCGAGATTGATTCCTTGCCCCGGTCCGTCGAACAAGAAGGCAGCAAGTCCACGGTTCACAAAATGTTCCGCGAAAGTAATCACCTCAACTTCCGTAACTGAATCAAGACCGTTGGAAAGGATTACACAGGGCAACGGTTGGCGTTCGTCAATGCGATCGGGTAATAGCAAATAGTAGGGAATTTCAACACCGTTCCACTGTATTTTACCTTGATTCAGGGGGCGAGCGGTTTCGTCCCAGCTTTTGAGAAAGCAATCCTTAACGCGCTGTCGCAATGCTCCCTTACGTAAAGAATCGGAGAAGTACATAAACTCCGCCCAGTGGTAGCAGCTTGTGGCGCTGCGAAACATGTGACGCCGCCCCATTTGATATGAGCAGGTTTCGGCTTGTGCAACATAGCGATCGCCAAGCTGTGACCAACCTTTCATCCAGTGTTCCCAGAACTCTGGGGTACTCACATCCGTGTAGCCTTTGGGAAAGTCACTCAGAGCGATCGCCAAATCCCCCCACTGAGATTGCCAGAACAGAATGCGCGGTAAAAAATATCGGCAAGCGAGATAGATTTCTTCTGGTACGCTCAATGGCATAGAAACAACACTCATTACGATTCCCTCTCAGATAGAAAACGCCCGCAGGATTCAATGGTAGTCATAGAATTTTTATCCAAAGCATGCTGAATCCGTTGCTTGTAGGATGCTAAATCGCCGTCGCCGAATAAATTGCGGCAAGCATTCGGCTCGATTCGGAACTCGTGACGGATGAAAATTTCCGTTCCACCAGGGACACTGTGGAGCCTCCAGCGACCGCTATGTCTGCTCATTATCGCAGGCGGTTCAGGCTGGAAATACTCTATAGTCAGGACATCTCGACGACATCGGCGGATGCTGCGAATGCGTTCGCTTCCATACGCCGTTCCCACCTCCATAATAAATTCCTGATTGCTGCCGTCATCGTAAAGCATCTTAACAGCGTGACAGTGCGGAAGCAGGCTCGGCCAGTTTGCCGCATCGGCTAAAAGACTGTAAATGTCTGCCGCCGGAAAGAGCAGAACGCGATTGGATTCAAAGGAGACGGAAAATTCATCCTCCTGCTGGTTTTTTCCTTCCACTAGGCTTTTGATGGCGCTCATTTCCTTCGAGCCATTTCGCTGGATAAATTTCATCATAAAATCGACGGCTTCTTCCGGTGTAGTCACGCCTTCTATCAAACCCGTCACGTTATCCTTTACTGCAAAGCTGCGCTCAACAAAAAGCATACTTCCACCACCTTCTAACGGCACAACCCGCCAATAACCTCGCATATCTGTCAGCAGCGGCATGGGTTTGGGAAGGTAGAAATCAACTCCATTGACATCAGGCAAGAATGTCCGGTGCGTATCCCATGTCATTTCCTTCCCATTTTCCAGGGCTGTAATGCTAACCAGTTGGTAATCGTCACCTTTTTCTAGAACCTCCGTTCTGATGCAAGCCTCAAAAAGCTCTGGCCATTTTGCAGTGTCGCAGATAATTTGATAAACTGCCTCCACTGGGCTATGACATGTAATCGAATGAAATGTAGTTTTCATAATTCCATTTTTTGCTAGTTATTCTTTTCAGCGAGTTCTTTAATGGAATTCAATTCCTTGAGGCTGTTGCGGTGTAGCGCTTGCATCATAAATTCAACGGCTTCCGTTGGCGTGGTTACGCCAGACACCAGACCGCTCACGTCATCTTTGACCTCGAAATTATGTTCTAGGAAAAGCAGGCTTTCTCCCTTTTTTATCGGCACCACCCGCCAGCGACCCTGCATGGATTTTAACAGCGGCAACGGAGGTTTTGTTTCAAAGTCAATGCCATGAATATGCTCTAGTAAAACCCGGTGGGAAACCCACTGCATTTCCACGCCGTTTACATCCGCAGTAATGCGGATGACTTCATGGTCGTCCCCTTTTTCAAGGGATTCCACCTGAAGACACGGCTCAAAAATGTCAGGCCATCGCGCGCTGTTGGAAATGATTCCATAGACAACATCAGAGGGAGTGTTGCAGAGGATAGAATGTATTGTTGCTTTCACGGCGTCCTCAATTTTCAGTAAATTTTATAAGAGTTTCAGGTTTAATAAACGGCAGAATATCCCGTTTTACAATTTTTCCATTTTGATTTTTTGGCAGTGCTGAGGGCGATATGTAAAGAAAATTAGGCCATTTTTCAGGGCTGAGTGCCTTCCGGAAGCTTTCAGATAACGCATTCGCCAGATCTGCATAGTTGTTGCGTCCGTTTCCTGAATAATAAATGCAGGCAACTGGATGTTTTACTGCTGTTTCAGAAGATGACCAACCGACAAGCACTGCCTCTTCAATACCCGGAATTCGGTACAGAAGATTCTCGACTTCGCTGGGATAAATTTTGTGGCCGTTTGGTGTCAGGATGGTTTCAGCCTCCCTTCCTTTTATGGTCAGATAGCCATCGCTGGAAAACGTGCCTAAGTCCCCCGTGAAAAACCATTCACCCACGGACTGAATGGTATTTTCTTGGAAGTTGCAATACCCGGACATTATCCCCGATCCGCGCACGGCTATCTCGCCAATTTCGCCAGATGGCAATTCATTGCCATTGGCATCGAAAACAGAGACTTCAACTGTATCATCGGGGCGTCCGACGCAATGAACGGAGTGGAGGTATCGTTCCGCCAAGTGATCTTCATCCGTCAGCCAGCAGAAAGGGCCGAAAGTTTCGCTCAAACCATAGCCTTGAATCCATTCAATCGGCATCAGCCTCCGCCCTTCAAGCAGTATTTTTACGGGCAATGGTGCAGCGCCATAAGCAACTACTTGTAGGCTACTCAAATCCGCTTCAATTGTGCGTGAATCCTCAAGGAAATGCTGCATGAAGACTGGGCGCAGCATGATATGGGTTATGCGGCTTATTTGTATTTGTGGTCCCCAATCAGCGACATCTGGACTGTCTGGAAAAAAGAGGGTAGCCTTATGCGCTAGGGCACCCAAAGAAAAAATAATCCCAGTCGTATTGTTCATCAGCCCTGACATCATTATATGTGCGTCAGAGTGAAATTTTAATGCCGCCGATACTTTTAGTACGCGCAGGGCGATAAGTTTTTCTTGAAGACTGATGGCTTTGGGATTGCCCGTGGTTCCGCTAGTAAAGAGAACTAGGAATTTCTCAACTGGATTGTCCGTGGCGATCGCAATATCAGAAACTGCCATGTCCTGTATCTCGATTTGAGTCCGATCAATCTCAACAAGATTGACGCCGGACGCCCGCAATTTGTCAATTGCCGCTGCTGTTTTTTTGAGGTAGATAATATGGTCGAGTTGGGCTGTCTCGATAATATTCAGCCATTCGGGCAACGCGGCTTCTTTTAGATTATAGGGAATCAGAACCTGAATGCCAAGCGCACTGGCAGCGAGGAAAAAGAAAACTGCATATTCGTCGTGGTCGGAAATCATTAAGACCCGCTGTCCGGGCATCAAAGCTTTGGCACGCAGAAAATTTACCATTGCCGCCACGCGATCGCGCACGTCCTCATAGGTGTAAGTCTGCTGTGGAGTTACGAAAGCAGGTTTTTTCCAACTGGATTCATCTGGGCAGTGTAGGAAAGACAGAATTTTCATTTTTCAGCCATAATGGCTTTCATGGGCCAACTTAATTCGTACATCCCGGAGGTGGATTTTATTTCGAGAGTTTTTCTGGCTTCTACAAGAGTTTGTTTGATTCTATCAGCTTCATCTCCAGGGAATAGGTTCATCGCAAAAACTTTATACAGAAACGCTCCGATATCTATTTCTGACTCGAAGTACCATTTTTGCTGCAAGTCTACGATGCGAACCTTTTCACTCTTGAATCCATTAATAAAGCAGAGAGAATCAGAAAATTCTTCTGATAAGAATTTCGCCTCGTGTCCGCCTTCGCGGTATTTGGCTACTGTCAAGTCTAAAAATTTTGCTGCTGAATTTCCTTGAAAAACGTCAGCAAGGAATAATAATCCGCCCGGTTTTAAGGCATTGTAAATATTGGCAACCACTTGGGTTTGGCTGAGGGCGTCATGGAAAGTTCCAAAACTCCAAGCTTTATCCAAAGATTCAGTAGGGAGGTCTAAGTCTTCAGAACTACTGACTATAACTTCAACCTGCGGCAGATTGACTCTGGCTTTCATGCGATCGAGTAGATAGGCTGAAGGATCGCTAACTAGATACTTTCCCTGCGGACCAACTGCTTCGGCTATCGCCTTACAAAAAACGCCATTTCCTTCCCAAAATCCTAAGATGTATTCTCCCGGTTGGGGATTGAGGTATTGATACATGACTTGAAAGTCATGTTTTCTCGACTGAGGATAAGCAGCCCCAGCTTCCCCAGCCAGTTTAGCTCTCATCTTAATCAGCTCTTCAGACTCAAACATTTTCTCCCTTCTCCTTTGTTTAACTTACAAAAACAAAAACTTTGCAGATTGAATTGATAAATGCTCTTTCAGATGGTCACCGGGCAGTATCGAAACCGACAATCTACAATCTATATTTAGCCTTCAGATGAGGAGGGAAAACCCCAAACGCTAGCAGTTTGGCACGAAGATCGCTTAAAAACCGCAAACGCAAATATATTGGCAGCTTCAACGAGTTATCTGCTTGCACTGCTTTAGCGGTAATGCGCTTCTGCATAAAGCTCTGAAACCATTGGATAACTTTTATTGCTAATTCGCGATTTCGCTGCACTGCCGCTAGATGAGAAATCCGCAGATTGCCACACAATAGGGGTTTGCTCAGAATATTAGCTGCCGCCACAGCATCCTGAATTGCATAGGTAATGCCAACTCCACCCAGAGGCGACATCACATGGGCAGCGTCACCGAGCAAAAGCAAACCGGGACGATACCACTGGGAGAGTCTGCCCATTTGGACTGAGAGGAGCGATGCTTGTTTCCAATCCTTCAGATGCTCTACGCGATCGCCAAATTCTGGGATTACTTCGACAATAGACTGTCGCAGCGCCTCTATACCAGCAGCCTGAATCTGACGGTAGGAACCTTTGGGAATGACGGCGGCAATCTGCCAATTCCCATCAGAGGTGTTGTATGTAACTAACACGCGCTTGCTACCATAGCGTACCCTCAACCCCTCTGGCTCCTCCGTGTGTCGAGGCAAGCGAAACCAAAGCAGATCCATTGGTGCTGCCGTCTCGATTAATTCCATACCGGCTAATTTACGAACCTGGGAGAAGCGTCCGTCTGCGCCTACTGTCAAATGCGATCGCACTTCGTGCCAGCCACCATTACCTCGATAGCGCACACCGCGAATAATTCCATTTTCTTCAATTAGCTGTTGTACATTTGCACCTGCGATCAATTGAAAGTTGGGGTATTGTTTTGCCTCAGCAGTGAGGAACTCAATCAACTTAACCTGGGGAATAATTGTGATGTATGGATGCCGAGTCTTCAAGCGACTGAAATCTGCAAATGTTACAGTCTGACCGCAAAGGCTGAATTCCATTTCGCCTGTCTTGGAGTGAGGAACCTGCGCGAGCAAGCGCTCCGTCAGACCTAGTTCGTCCATAATTTCCATCGCCCCGGCTTGAATTAAGTCGCCCCGGAAATCGCGCTCGAAGGTTTTGTGTGCTTCTAGCAGCATTACGGGAATACCTTGACGCGCCAATAGCAGTGCTAGAACTATCCCTGTAGGTCCCCCTCCAACAATACAACAGGTTGTTTGCTGCACGTCGAGAATGGTATCGGGAATCAAAAGGTCTTTAACAGTTTCGGTAGTTTGTTCTCTAACTTCGGGCATACAAGATATCCTTTCAATGAATTTTGTCAATTCAAATGTTAAAAAATTAAAAGCTTTTATAAAGTTTTCTTTTGCCACTCATTCACTCAAGCATTATGAATGGAAAGTCCTTTAAGTAAGCGTAATATCGAAACTTTTACTGTGAGTTTCTGAGTAAATCGCTTCTTTAATTTGTTGCATTGCTTCACTCTTGATTTGTTCGGCAAGCGATCGTGGCAAAACAGATTCTGAGAAAGTTAAAGTTAAAAACATCTTGCCTCCTAAAGTTGTTACGCCTACAATTTTTATATTTTCTGAAGACTGCACCATTGGACCGTAGATAGCGTCTAGATATAAAGAGCCAAATTCTTGTGGTATATTTAAGCGCCCCAAATTTGTAACACATAAATCACCCTTTTGTGCTATTTGCTGATACACAATTTGCGGGTCGGGCTGGGTAGAGAGAAAAGCTTTGGTTGGTCGAATATACTGAAATATTTTCTCTGGCACTGTCAACGCATTTATTTGGCGTTTAACATCTTGCGCTACTTCCCAGAAGCTGGTTTCTTTTGCGATCGCGTGATTCGTGAATAAACCACATACATAGAGGCCAAAATCTTCACCAATCGCTGGGACAAGGTAATTTCTAACATTGCATGGAAAGACACATTTGTAAAGTGCATTTTCTGGCGAATTCACTTGTTTTGCCATTGCCAAGAGAAAGGCAGCGCAGATAGCACTGTGAACGCTGGTTTGTTGGTTTCGACAGCGTGAAACAAGCATCACAGTTTCCTCTGGAGAGAGACACCAGTGAAGTATGCTAGAGCGCTGGTTGCTTTGAATTGTCTGTTTGTCGCTGCGGCGATTTAACTCTACGCCCTTATTAGATGCGGCTTTTGTCTGTTGTGGTGCATTCTGGACAAGAGCATCATTATTAATGCTGCCCTGAAACAGGAGAATAGCTTCTTCCCAGGAGAGCAATTCTGGCAATATTTCGCTCCTGCTGCCTGGGGTGCCGATCTCCTGCAAAATGTCCCGGATTAAATAGATCGCTGACAAACCATCACCGATGGAGTGGTGGCAAGTGATAATTAATTCCGACACACGATCGCCCTGGAGAAACACTACACGTAGCAGCGGTCCGGTGCTGCACGAGAAAGGAAGCGACAGTTCGGCTTCAGTTTCCAGACACCAATGGTCATTTCCTTGTCGGGAGACTACTCGCACCGGGATAGGGGGAACGCCTTCCGATACAAATCGCGGCGGCTGATTGTCGTCAGCGGCTATTCTCACAGCCAGTAAGGGATGTCGGCGCTGCACCCAAGCTAGGGCATCAGTTAGCTCTTTGACGGCTATCGCCCCTTTAACTCGCGCCGTCAAAGCGAAATTGAAGGACCACTTTTGGTCTAGCAGCCATCTAAGATGCTCGGAAACTCCTAATAATCGGTTCATTCCTAAATTTTCTCACAACCTCGTTTGGACAGACCCGTGCCGATTTAGCTCAAAAGACCGGAATGCCTTCAATTAAGCTCATATCCGATTGTATAGATACGATTTTCGTCACCTGGAAGCCCGCCCTCTCAAACAGCGAGCGACATTCGCTCTCAGTCCGCTCACTGCCCCCAGTCATTACCAGCATATCCAGATCGATCAATTTGCCCGCGTAGGGTTCATTACCGAGCGGAATCAACCGCTCAGCTACCAAAATATTGCCATTTTTTGCCATAGCGCGATGACAATTTTTGAGGATAGTAATGGCTCGTTCGTCATCCCAATCGTGCAGAATACGCTTGAGAATGTAAGCATCGCAGCCACTGGGCACGGACTCAAAGAAATCTCCAACTGTGAATTCGCAGCGTTGCGAAACTCCCTCTGCCTCTATTAAGTCCTTTGCACTTTCTAGGGCTGGAGCACAATCGAAAAGAACCCCTTTCATGGTTGGGTTAGCCTTGAGGATCTCAGCGATCGTACTTCCGCGTCCCCCTCCTATATCTACTAATGTCTTAATGGACGAAAAGTCGTAACCAGTGGCGATCGCGGCATCTTCTCTTGTGATCGCAATACTCGTCATCGCCTTGTGAAAAATCTCACCCGGTTCCGGGTTTTGGGCATAATACTCGTAAAGCTCCATGCCGTACAAATACTCGAAAGCACTCGCTCCAGTTTTGATGGAGTACAGAAGTTCTCCCCAAGCTTTATATTGTTCCTCCGCAAACATAATCGCTGCCCAACGTATCGAGTCAGGAATATCGCTTTGGAGATAAACAGCAACTGGCGTTAAGGCAAAATAACCTTCTTCTTTTTCAGCAAAAACCCCCACACTTGCAAGCGCGCGCATGAGGCGATAGAGCGATCGCGCGTTGGTTCCAGTTGCTGAAGCCAACTCATCGCAATTTTTTACACCGTCTTTCAACAGATCGGCGATACCGAGCTTCGCGGCCACATAAATCAACTGTGGCACATAGTAGGCACTGATCATTGGCCATAGTGCTAACTGTGGCGGCATATTTTGAGACGATTGAGTGTTATTTTGTTTGGACATAGCAATTATTTAAGGTTTGTTATAACTTATCTTCTTGTATTCAGCCTTCACATGAGGTGGCAAAACCCCAAACGCAAGCAGCCTAGCAATCAGATCGCGCCACGGCGGCAGACCCCAATATATCGGCAGTTTGAACGTATAACCCGATTGCAGCGCTTTGATGCTTACCTGCCTCTGCATAAAGTACTGCAACTCCTGGATGAGTTGTATCTGCCACTTGCGCTGGCGCTGCACTGCTGCGAGATGATTTAGCTGCACCTCGCCGTGCAATAGCGGTTCGATCAGGACGTTTGCTGCGACAACAGCATCCTGTATTCCATAGTTGATGCCAATCCCACCCATAGGCAACATCACGTGAGCGGCGTCACCAATCAAAAGCAGGCCCGGACTATACCAGCGGTCAAGTCTGCCGACTTTGATTGAGAGAAAGGATGCCTGCTTCCAACTCTTCAAATGCTGTATGCGATCGCCAAACTCTGGGACTACTTCAACAATAGACTGACGCAGCGCCTCGATGCCAGCAGCCTGAATCTCTCGGTATTGACCCTTAAGAATGTAATAGCCAATTTGCCAATTACCGTCATAGGTGTTATATGTAACTAAAAAGCGCTTGTTACCCAAGCGTACAAACAGACCCTCTGGCTCCGAAAGGTGTCGGGGCAGGCGAAACCAAAACACATCCAGTGGGGCAGCAGTCTCGATTAATTCCATCCCGGCTAATTTACGGATCTGGGAGAAGCGCCCGTCTGCGCCGACTGTCAAGTGCGATCGCACTTCGTGCCATCCACCATTTCCCCGATAGCGGACACCGCGAATGATTCCATCTTCTTCAATTAGCTGCTGCACATTTGCACCCATAAGCAACTGAAAGTTTGGGTAACGTTTTGCCGACTCTGTGAGAAACTGAATCAACTGGACCTGGGAAATTATTGTCATGTAGGGATACTTAGTCCCTTTCAAGCGACTCCAGTCCACGAACGGAATGGTTTTCCCGTCAATAATGTATTGAATTGCCTTAGCCGTGGAGTGAGGAATCTGCTCGAGCAAGCGCTCGGTTAGACCCAATTGATCTAACAATTCCATCCCCCCGCCGTGAACTACGTCACCCCGAAAGTCGCGCTCAAAGGTCTTGTGTGCCTCTAGCAGCATCACGGGAATGCCTTGACGTGCCATCAGCAGTGCGAGAACTGCCCCTGTCGGCCCTCCTCCAACGATACAACAGGTTGTTTGCTGCACGTTGAGAATGGTATTGGGTGTCGGGGATTCTGTGGCAGTGATGGGAGTTTGTTCTGCAATTTCAGACATGCTTCTCCTTGGAAAAATCTCGGCAAATCAAGTTTCGGTAAAGCTTGCTGCATTAATAAAGAGCGCGATTGCTTTACTTTACAAATGCCTCTGTTTAATAATTCCCCAACCCTCCGCAGATATTAATTGCCTGCGCCAGTATGGGGGAAGCCATATCTGATGCTAAGTAAACTGCCATCGGTGCTACTTCTTCAGGAACTACATAGCGCCCTAAAGGAATGCGCGTCTCAAAGCGTTTTAACACTTCTTCAGGGGTGATTTCCCACGCCTGTGCGTACACTTGCCGCGCTTTTACTGCCAGGTCTGTTTCTACAAAGCCGGGGCAAATAGCGTTGACTGTAACCCCTGTTTTAGCCAGTTCCAATCCCAAAGATTTCGTAAAGCCAACGACTCCATGTTTAGAGGCAGTATAGGCAGCGGCAAGTAAAACTCCTTGCTTGCCTCCTGTAGAAGCAATATTAATGATGCGTCCCCAACGTCGTTCTAACATGCCCGATCGCTCGATAACTGTGCGCGTAACTCGGTAAACTCCGTGGAGATTCGTGTCAATGATGTCGTACCACAAATCTGGAGGGGTGGTAATAGTTGGACCGCCGCCGCCGCGTCCTGCAGTGTTAACTAAAATGTCAATGCGGTTGTAGAGATTCATCACATCTTCTACCATCGCATCTACCTGCGCTTGGTCGCGCACATCTGCGACTACGCCAGAAACTTTAATTGTTGAACCATTGTTGGAATCAACGGTGCTAGCGAAGTCTTTTAAGGCAGATACTGACTCATTCAGTTGTCCCAAGTCTCTCGCGGCGATCGCGACGTGAGAACCTGCTTCTACAAAGGCGCGTGCGATCGCCAATCCAATCCCACGGCTGCCTCCGGTAATCAAGGATACTTTCTCTTTCAAAGGTAGTTGTGAAACCATTTAAAGCTCCTCCATTTTTTCGTTAATTACACCTCCTACATGTCGAGCGATGACTCTATGTCATTAAGGTTGTTTTAAACCTTATTTAATCGTTAACGATCGCCACAACCCGACTCCAACCAGCTCCACAATTGCGGACTTTGATGGGAAAACAAGCTACGGTAAACCCCGTATTTACAGGAATTTTGTCGAGGTTAGCAAGTCTTTCAATCTGACAGTATTCCCTTTCTCTACCATATAAGTGAGCGGGCCACAAAACATCGGACTGCTGTTTTTCTTTGTATTCTGACAACATGCGATGAAACGGCGCATCGAAACCAAAACTATCTATTCCAATGACTTTCACGCCTTGTAAAACTAACCACTCAGTCGCACAGCGAGTTACGCCCCGGAAGGTGGTAAAATATTCTGGTTTTCCCCAATACTTGTCTGCTCCAGTGCGCAATAATACGATATCAAATTGTTTTATCTTATACTCCATCTGCGCCAACTTCTGCTGAATTTCCGCAGAATTTATCGATTTGTCGGTAGGCTCTTGTGAACAGTCAATCAGCACGCCATTATGGAAAAACCAGTCAAGGGGTAAATCTTCAATCGTTTTAGCGGTCTGTCCTTCACTCTTAGGGCCATAATGAGCGGGAGCATCTATGTGTGTTCCAGAGTGCGTTGTCAATTTCACAAATTCTATAGATAACCCCATGCCAGACGGAAATGCCGTGCGATCGATTCCCGCTGGTTTGCCTAGCAAATCTGCTCCTTCTTCGTGATTCACATACTCGATTTGAACGGGAACGGGTTCGCCCTCTGTCGGCTCCATTGTAACGCTAAGGTCAATCAGTTTCATAACCAATTATTGTCTCTAATTTTCTCACTAGAATGGATATAAAATTACAAATTACATGGCGTTATTCAGGCTAAGTTCGCGAAGAATTTCATCAGCAAGGTGAGTAATGCTGATGCCTCCTAGCAATTGCTTGACATCAATCTTCGCATCCAGTTCTCGTTTGAACTTTTCCTTCAACTCCATTGCTGAAAGCGACTCTAAGCCTAATTCAATAAGCGATCGCGTAACTTGCAACTCAGTTTGAGGTCTACCAAGAATCTTCGCCACTTGAGCTTGAAGATAATTAGTTAATATTGTACTGCGATCGCTCTTTGCCGCCTTCAACTGTTGCCGAATATCAACCTTTAGGATGAAATTAGATGAGGAGATTTCTTGACTGATTCTTTCGGTGGACTTTAAATATCTCTCTCCATTAAGTCCATTAAGTTGGTGAGCTTTCTTGGGCAGCTCAAACACTTCTTCTCCCTCCAGCAGCAATTCGAGGAGCTGTTGCCGCTGCTGCTCCAACACTCTTACTAATTTAGTAGAAACCATTTGATTCCCCTGTTTATCATCAGCCATATTTGGCTTGACTTGATTAACAAGTTGAACAGATGCAGTTGAATGACCGTTGTCGTTTTCAGTTTCCAGCCAGTAGCGTTGCCGTTGGAACGGATAGGTGGGTAAAACTACCCGGCGTCGCGGATAATCCCTGTCAAAACCAGACCAATCTACTTTCGCACCACTTACATACAACTGTCCTAAACTTTGCAAGAGTATTTGCCAATCCGCTTTTCCTGGAGATAAACTCGGTAGCCAGCTTCCAAACCCGAATGGCAAACACTGACGTCCCATCCCTAATAAAACAGGCTTAGGCCCACACTCCACAAATACCTCATAACCGAGGCTGTGCAGCTTGTTTATACCCGCTAAAAAGTTTACGGGTAAAAGGACGTGATGACACCAATATTCAGGAGTTGCCAGATCGTCAGAAATGACTTGTCCGGTGAGATTAGAGACAATGCTAATCTTTGGTAACGAATAAGATATTTCGCTAGCAACTTGTATAAACTCGGCTATAATTGGTTCCATTAGTGGCGAGTGGAAGGCATGAGAAACTTGCAACTGAAGAGTTTTAATACCTTCAGCTTCAAACTTCGCCGTAACGGCTTTAACTGCTTGAGTTTCCCCAGAAATAACGGTGCTGATCTTACCATTGATGGCAGCGAGCGCCACTTTTCCTGCATACTCGCTTATGGCAGCCGCCACCCGCTCAAGGGATGCCGTCAGCGCTACCATAATGCCATCATTTGGTAACTTCTGCATCAGCTTTCCTCGCGCTGCAATTAATTTCAGACCATCTTCAAGAGAGAAAACTCCGGCAATACAAGCAGCGACATATTCTCCAACACTGTGACCCATTACTGCCGTCGGAGTAATGCCCCAAGACTGCCACAAACAATACAAAGCATATTCAATCGCAAACAGAGCTGGTTGAGTGTAAGCTGTTTGATCTAGAAGTGAGTTATCACCTCCCTCTTGAGGATAGATAACCTCAAGCAGGGATTTCTCTAAATATAACTGCAAAATTTTATCGCACTGTTCGAGAGCGTTCCTGAAAGTTGGCTGCGTCTCGTAGAGTTGTCGTCCCATCTGGACATACTGAGAACCCTGTCCGGTGAACAAGAAAGCAATTTTTGGTGGTTCTAAATTATTTACTTCACTGGATAAAAATCCCACGGCTTCCTCATCTCGATCAAAAGCTGTTAATTTCGCCTCGATTTCCTCAGGAGTTGCTCCTACAACACTCAAGCGGTGGTTCAAGTGCAGCCGTCCTGTATTAGCCGTAAAGCAAATATTAGCGAGTGCTTGTTCTGGATGATTATTTAGATGCTGACGATACCGCTCCCCTAACTGCTTTAATGCTACAGAACTTTTAGCAGATAGAACAAGAATATGCTCGGGACGTTCCGCGAGAGCGGTTACAGTTGCAATTTCTGGAGATTCTTCCACCACCATACAGGAATTAGTGCCACTGATACCAAAGCAATTCAGGGCTGCAATGCGCCGCTTAGAGGTTGACCAAGGAGTGATCTGAGTGGGAATTTTAACCGAGGTCTTTTCCCAGTCAAGGCAGGGATTGATTTCCTTAATATTGATCTGAGGAGCAATTTCCTGATTTTGAAGGGATAAGACCAACTTGATTAAAGATGCAATACCGCTCGCAGGTTCTGAATGACCAATGTTGGCTTTGCATGAGCCGACCAATATTGGGGATTTTTTTGAGTGGTAAGGTCCAAAAACTTGTTCAACCGTTGTCAATTCTGTTGCATCGCCAACTGCCGTTCCCGTACCGTGAGCTTCAAAATAGCTAACTTCAGAAGGATCGACTTTAGCTCGATCTAGAACGTGACGCAATAATGCCTGCTGCGATTCCCCATTCGGTGCAGAAAAGCTGTAACTCGCGCCGTCTTGATTGACACCACTACCGCGAATGACTGCTAAGATATTGTCGCGATCGGCGATCGCATCGGATAGACGTTTAAGAACTACAACGCCACAACCTTCGGCCCTGACATATCCGTCGGCACTGGCATCAAAGACTTTGCAACGGTCTTCCAAAGTCAAAATTTTGCCTTTGTATGTGTAGACGTGAACGGTCGGTTCGAGTATGAGATTCACTCCTCCTGCCAGAGCCATTTCGCATTCGCGCTGACGCAAGCTGGTACAGGCTTGATGGATAGCTACTGACGAAGCAGAACAAGCTGTATCAATCGTCATGGCAGGTCCAGTCAAATTCCAGGTGTAGGAGATTCGTCCGGATGCAGCGTAGGATTTAACGCCTGTAACAAAAAACAATTCGTGTTGTTGATTAAGTTCGGGCGGTCGTTTTTGAATGACATCGTTGTAATCTTCACTTGTTAGACCAATGAAAACACCAGTGGGGCTTCCTGCCAATCTATCTGGTACGTGTCCGGCTCTTTCTAGCGCCTCCCAACTGACTTCTAAAAGCAAGCGATGCTGAGGATCGATCGCACCGGCTTCTCGCGGAGAAATTCTAAAAAATTCTGCATCGAATTGGTCGATATCTGTTAAAAAGTAGCCGTACCGCAGTGGCATTTTGCCAGGGATACTTGGATCAGAACTGTAATAATTTTTGATGTCCCAACGATCTTCAGGAATTTCCCGAGCCATATTAGTACCGGAGCGCAATATTTTCCAGAAGCTCTCTGGATCTTTGGCTCCAGGGAACCGGCAACTCATGCCAATAATTGCTATAGGTTCAGTTTTATCTCGCTCTAACTGATTTAATTGACTTTCGAGCTTCTGAATAACTAAAACCGAGTTTTCCAACGCCGAACGGAGATGCAATATCTCTTCAAATTGATTCATAGCTATTAAAATTAATGTTTTATCAATCGATAGATTTCTATAAAAATGCCCTTAGGAAGATTATCTGAAAATTAAACTGAAGTTTGTTGATTATCCGCAAACTTTGGTTTCTCATATGTTGCACCACAGTCTTGTTGCGAAAATCAGAGCAACAAAAAGCTTATGAATTCGTAGGGGAGCCACAAAGAGTGCGCGGGTTCCCCGCGTTGAGAGGAGTGGCGTTGGGCATTGCCCACCTACCCTCCCTATCGAAGGTGCGTTCCGGTCAGCTTTCACATCTATAAACACTTTTATGGTACTCTGTAAATTTATAGATTGTTGTAAAAATTTTCTCTAGTGCCTCTCTTGAATATAAAGATTAATAGTTGAGAATCGGAAATTTCATATAGGAAGGAGGTAATCCCCAATCACAAGGCGATAAGTATTTTTCGCCCCTATAATTTTTCTGACGCCAATAGGTCTGTGGTTTGTAGTGAACCAGCTTTAAAAACTTGTCCAGATAAAATTGAGAGATGGAAATGTACCAAATAAGGTATACCTTGTTTGGTACAGCAAATGAACGCAGAAATGCCCGTTTGTGAATTCGTTCAGCCCTCACGATACCGCTTGCTGTATCGTGAGGGAGGATGTTTACTGATTTTAATCCGGGCTTGTCGCTACTGTTTGGCGAGCGGTCAGCTTTTTGCGCAGTAGAGAGGCTCCCATCAATGCCATTGCCACTGCGCCTGCAATTGAATCCGGTTCGGGAACGGATACGGATGTTCTTGTTATCGTCTCAATTCTCTCGAGTGGTGTAGGGAAGGATACCCCATTTAACGTAGCTGTTGCCGTGATTGAACCTTTTGTACCACTGACTACTAAAGGCTGACCGTCAACTTCATAGGTAATATCGACATCTGTACCATTCGGACAGGGAATATCGGCTAGCTGTCTACAAAGTGATTTAACGTTTGCTAAAGTCAGTGTCTGATCCGCAAAAGATGGGGTAAACCCCGAATTCTTTAGAGAAACAGAAAAATTAGTAAGATCCGAAGCTGTCAAAAACTTGGCATTAGGTTGAATCGCCCCCGTGTACGTCCCACTAACAGAGCCTTGAGGATATTCCTGGGTAAAGTCAAAAGTAACGAAAGAGGTTGGAGCCTCAAAGGGCTTAATCGTCAATGAGTTGAGCGTATTGGAGGTGGTGGTACGGTCGGGGTTTAGAGAAAAATCCTT
This sequence comes from Stigonema sp., assembly GCA_965249805.1. Lineage (GTDB taxonomy): Bacteria > Cyanobacteriota > Cyanobacteriia > Cyanobacteriales > Nostocaceae > Stigonema. The sequence goes on along the minus strand of CBDFMX010000001.1, from coordinate 1,950,396 downwards.
GTAACCTGAGTTACTTGAGAAAACCGAAACATTATTACCAGCCTGGTAGGCAAAACCTTGGGAATCAACTACGCTACTTTGAGATGGAAAGATCAAGTTGTCGTTATTAAATAAACCTGAAGGAATCAGGTTTGAAATACTAGCTCCATTTCGTTCCCCGACAATATCAGTTACTTGAAATTTTCCATCTCCTTGGTCCGTTGCTGTGAGTACGCCACTGGCATTAACTCCCTCTCCGGAATAAGAAAAGTCATACTTAGCCGCATTAGCGGATTCAGCCATCAATAGGGTGGGTGTTACTAACCCGGCGAAAGTAAGAGCGTTGAGAGTCAGTTTTTTCGGAAGTTTCATAAATTTACCAATTGAAGTAAAAACGTTTTGGAATATAGCTCTGTAAGCAATACGGTTCGGATCAGATAATTTACCTACCGATAAACCCTGTAGAGACGCGATCAAACGAAGTCTCTACACTCACAAAAAACCTTTAACAGAACAGTATTGGCTCTCTAAAAGGCTGTTTTAAAAGTTATGAGGGGTCAAGTTTTACACTGACCGCTTGACCTGAGTGAGGGCAAGCTGCCCTCACCAGATCTGCCGCAAGGGTGGTAAAAACTGATGGACTTGCGATACTACATTTAAGCTCTAGCCTTAACGAGGTTTTCTGTTCCGTTGCTTTTTACGGGCGTAATACTTACGTTATGTACGACATTTAAGATTCACTCTACCAAAACCTCGAAAGTTTTACTTACGTTTACCGCATCTTCTTCAAAACTTCATTTATCTTTGACATCCATTCAAGAATGAATTGGAGGTGAAAACTATTATCCAAACCGTAATGGGAGTCTAATCTTTAGTCTACTTGAGTGGACTTAAACTTCTCGCTTTGGGAATAAATTCTCCTGGCGGTATATTGGGCAGGTGCAAGATCCTACTTATCCTACTTATCCTACTTACTCAACGTTCGCTGTTTTTCCAAAACCTGTTTCTTCACACATCTCTGATCTCATCAAATTCATTCTCCATTAGGCGAACGGTGGGATATTAAGTTAATATTGGTTCAAGTTATTCAATTTATGCCTAAGTCAACTTGGGGAAAATTATGGCGGAGAAAAATAAGATGCTTAGTGAATATCACAGAAAAAAATGCTCCATCTTTTTCGCTGTTTAGATAACGACAACTCAGGCTATATAGAGAAGCAAGATGCTGAAAATTTTGCGGAAGCGTTCGCCAAGAGCTACTGATATTAAGTTCTATGATTCCCAGACAGGTGATGTTCTTAGCAGTGATCCGATAACTCAGATCTTGCACCAATCCCTAACGAATGGAATTCGCGCGCCAGTCGCCTCTGTCGGGAAGCCCTCCTGCAGCGCTGGCTTGGCTATACAAACTAAGTCCGCCTACGCGGACTCACAGAAAATCAAGGGTTTGAAACCCACGTTCGTCGGAGACGTTGCCGTTCGCGAAGCGTCTCCCCTTGGGAGAAGGCTAGGCGGGTTTTGTCTGTGTAGCCGCGACTTACAGTCGTCAGGTGCAAGATGTGAGATAACCAATTTTCAAGTTGTGTCTGTCCCAGAGTCGGATTCTGTCCTAGGCATATTAGCTTTTGGTGTTGGGAGCGCAGGTTTGCTACTCAAACGTAAGAGGCGGTGGATTACGTCCGTCAGGGGAATCACCGGACAAATAAGTTATGACTTGTTCTGAGTCGTCTCGTTATGTCAGTATTAACTTGTTAGGATAGTTGCTGAAGGACTTTTCTTGAAATCGGATCTGTGTCCCGGTTCAACGCACTGTGTCTTGGCTCGCGTTTCTTATTTGACAAAAGTGTTTACTTGTATTAGCGTTTGGACGCGCTCATAACTTCACCGACCAGCGCCTACAATGCCTTTACTCCGACTTCATCAAAAATTTATCAAATATATTTTTGATGTATGTGTATTATTTATTCATCAGTATTAATACTAAACTGCCTGTAATAAGCGTGTACCAAAACATTGCCACACTTGAAGCCCCACACCTTTTTTGGAGATAAATTGGAGATAAATGAGTATGCGAAAGTTATTTATGGCTGCTCTTGGAGTGACATTTATAGCTTTGGCAACTGTAGTGCTAAGTATCACAAGGAATTGATTACAGGAAATTAAAATGAAAGTAGCATTTATCGGGCTTGGCAATATGGGTGCTGAGATGGCACCCCATATTCTGGCTGCAGGTCACGAGTTAACCGTTTACAACCGCACCCGCAGCGCCACTGAGAGACTACAAAAATTAGGGGCACGAGTAGCAGATTCGCCTGCCGATGCAGTGCAGGAAGCTGAGGTGTTGCTCACCATAGTAGCCAATGATACTGCAGTCAAAGACGTAATCTTCGGTACAACAGAACTTCCCGGCGCAATTGATAAACTTGCTAGGGATGCCGTACACGTGTCGATGAGTACGATTAGTTTAGCACTGTCCCAGCAGCTAGAGCAAGCACACAAAACAGCCGGACAAGCGTACTTAGCTGCCCCTGTTTTTGGCAGACCAGAAACAGCTCGGAAGGCATTGTTATGGGTTGTGAGTGCGGGTGAATCAAAGCAAATTGAGCGCTGCCGTCCCTTGTTTGAAGCCATGGGTCAGGGTGTGTTTGTAGTAGGCGACCAGCCTCACTTGGCGAATCTCGTTAAGGTGACGGGCAACTTTGCGATCGCCTCAGTTTTAGAGACTTTGAGCGAAGCCTTTGTGCTGATGCAAAAGTCGGGCATATCCCCCCTAGAATTTCTTTCGATTATCAACACGGCAGTTTTCAAATCGCCGGTCTACGAGGTTTTAGGAACAATGATTGCCGAAGATCGGTACGAACCGGCTGAGTTCAAACTGCACTTAGGACTGAAGGATGTGCGATTAGTCCTCGAAGCCGCAGAAAGTGCTGCTGTGCCCCTACCACTGGCTAGCTTGCTGCGAGATCATTTCCTTTCAGGGGTGGCGCGGGGTGACGGTGACATAGACTGGTCAGCGGTAGGGCGGGTCAATGCTTCAAATGCTGGCTTGTAGTATATAGGGAGCCTTCGGCTCTCCTTTACCAAAAGTGAAAGGTGATAACTTATGCCACACAGCACATTTAGCAGTCCGGTAAACGCTTCATTAACAACTCTTTGGAAAATATTGCTGGAAAAACTGGAAAATCCTCGAAGTTATATCGCGGATGTTGAAGAGGTTAATTTTTTTGAAAAGAGTGAGAATGGGATGCTGCGGGAAATAAAAGTTCGTGGCACACTCGTGAAAGAAAGAATCACTATCAACGAGCAACTCAGAGAAATAAAATCTACTTTAGTGGATCATCCTCTGTTTTCAGGATATATTCTTAACAAGATAGATCTGCCTACTGAAAACTCTAGCGATCCCTTGATTCTGACTTTTAGCCGAAACTGGCATCCATTGAATGAGGAAGCAGAAAAGGTTAATGAAGCAGAACTTGCCGCACACATGCAGCAGGTTTTGCTACAGACAAAAAAAATTGCAGAACAGCACGACGAGAATCAATGAGGAATTACTTCGCGATCGCCACACCAAAACTAATCGTTGCTGTACTCCCCATAGTAAATAAAGGACGCTTGGCAACGGATTTTGTAGCGGATGTAGCGGATGAATTATCCGTTACATCCGTTACAAAATCTGTTGCCGCGTACTGCCAATAATTGCCTTCATTCTCAAATTCCTTTCTTGGATCTTCATCCCCTCGAAAACATTGGCGGATATCCCACAGCCATCTATCCCATTCCCACTACTCAACGAGCGTGAACAGAGTGTGCCTGGGAACCCGTAAGGGATATACAGCAGCGTTTTCTTTGTAGAATCCCATGACGAATAGGCGTGGGAGTGGTGCGATTCGTTCAAGCCCAAACCCGAAAGGGGGGACGGCTGGCATTGGTTGAGTAACCCAATTTGTGGGTAGAGTTCGCACTTTTATCCTCAACCAAAGACAACTCACTATCCATGTAGGTGAGCCATCTAGCCAAGCAATAAGCTAAGAAAGCTAGAGGAACGGGGAAATATTTAGGTCTTACCAACAGAAATTATAACCCAATCCAAAATACACCAAGTCCTACAGCCTCGGTGCGAGGTTTAAAGCACACAGCGCCCCCTACCGTGAGGTGGGTGAGGAGTTTCCCCTATATCTGGACTGACAACCCAGATGTGGAAGCGGGAGTGAAAGCAGTTGAGGCGATAATAGCTGAAAACGCAAGCTGCAAGCAAGAGTTCATGGGCAGAACAGGCAAAATGTCGTTTAACCATCGTTAATGCCTGCCAAGGGACATAAGCTATAGACACCTGTCTATCCCTTGGGTCGGAAATATCCGACAAGGGTAAGGACTATCAGAATTCGCTCATCGAGATAGCGCACCTCCTAGAACCCCGGTGGAAAGACATGCCCTAAAGACTCAATCAATGGACAGTGGGAACGAAGTAACCCCATCGTATGCCCCTGAAATTGGTAACAGGTAGGCGTCAAGCCACAAGCAACGATGGGATGGGATGGTTCAAAAAGCTAACGCCTAACCCGAATCAACGGGTAACGCCGAAAAAGGGATGGTGTAATTACCGGGATAAGCAGACATGAACCGCAGTGTGGGAAGGCTAGAGGTAACAGTAGCCATGAAAAAGCCTAATTCGGATTTAGAAATAAAGACCGAGGGATGGAAAACTATCGACTGGGCGAAAGCCGAACGATATGTTTTTAAGTTGCAAAAACGCATCTATGCTGCTTCCCGCCGTGGTGATGTCAAGCGAGTCCGCAAACTCCAAAAGACCCTGATGAGGTCTTGGTCTAATAAGGTACTAGCGGTACGACGGGTTACAGTCGAAAACCGAGGCAAGAAGACGGCAGGTGTGGACGGTGTAAAAGCACTATCCCCAGAAGCACGTTTGGAATTGGTTGGGGAACTTAAGCTAACTGGGAAATCCAAACCTACTCGTAGAGTCTGGATTCCTAAGCCAGGAAGAGAAGAAAAGCGCCCCCTAGGAATCCCCACGATGTACGACCGCGCACTACAAGCCGTAGTAAAAGCTGCGCTTGAACCAGAATGGGAAGCTGTTTTTGAACCCAATTCATATGGTTTTAGACCAGGAAGGTCTTGCCACGATGCTATAAAACAGATTAAAACCTGTATTCAGAACAAGGCAAAATACGTGTTAGACGCGGATATAGCCCGCTCTTTTGATTGCATCAACCAGGAAGTATTGCTCCAAAAGCTTAACATTAAGGGCAAGGTCAGGCAACAAATAAAAGCATGGCTTAAGTCCGGAGTTATAGACCAAGGAGTATTCACTGCCACATCCGAGGGTACACCACAAGGCGGTGTCATCTCACCGCTACTTGCGAATATAGCCCTCCACGGCTTAGAGAATCGGATAAAGCAAAGCTTCCCTCGAAGGAAGGTTGGGGAAAGGGAAAATGGCTCTCAAATAAATTCCTTCGTACCTGATTTCATCCGCTATGCGGACGACTTTGTAATTTTTCATGAGGATCAAGCCGTTATCCAAAGATGCCGAGATATCATCTCGGAATGGTTAGCTGGCATAGGACTTGAATTAAAACCTGAGAAAACCCGGTTAACCCACACATTCAAACCTGAATTAAGTGAGGACGGTAAAGCTGGATTCGATTTTCTTGGTCATCATATCCAACAATACCCCGCCGGAAAATACCGGAGTAACGTAAACACTCAAGGTGCAATATTAGGTTTTAACACCCTCATCACCCCTTCTGCGAAAGCAAGTAAGGTTCACACTGAGTTCGTCGGAAGAATCATCACAAAACATAGGTCTTCGCACCAAGCAACTCTCATAAAAGACCTCAACCCTGTAATAAGGGGATGGACTTCTTATTACTCACACTCCGATGCTCAAACAAATGGAGAACTGAGTAAACAAGATAACCTCACATACCTCAAACTTCGGAGATGGGCAAAACGTCGCTGTGGAAATATCAATGATGGTCATTCCAAATATTGGATTTCCATTGGTGACAATAACTGGGTATTCGCAACCAGGGAGGGAAATGCGAACCCCTTCCGGTTACTGAAACATAGGGACATCAGCTGCAGTAGCACTGACTATGTTAAAGTCAGAGGCGATAAAAGCCCATACGATGGCGACACAGTTTACTGGAGTTCAAGACTAGGGACACATCCTGAAATGCCTAATCGTAAGGCTAAGTTGCTCAAGCTACAATTGGGTAAATGTCCTTGGTGTGGATTAAGCTTCCACGATTGGGATGTTTTAGAAGCAGACCACATCATCCCCAGAGCGCTACGCGGCAAGGATGAATACCAAAATCTGCAACTATTACATCGGCATTGTCACGACGAAAAGACCGCACTCGACCTCAAAGAAATCAAGAGGAAAAACCACTCAAAATTTCTAGAAAAACTTTTTCAATTCTGGGAAAAGTTTGATTGGGAATGGGTGAACGATATCCCTAATTTCATTGGTCGTGCTGTCAGGGAGTCCGACTTGACAAAAGGACAACACGCTGAGTAGCCGTGTGTGCTGAAAGGTACAAGCACGGTTCCGAATGGGAGGGGTGATGCAGTAATGCACACCTCGACCCTACCTCAATGAGTTCATCTAATTTTGGGCTGATTCTAGCAGCATAAGTCGCAAGGGATCTAAACGAACGTGCCACGGGAAAGGTTGGTCTTTGAGAATCGCCCACTTTTCCTTGAATACCTCTGCTTGCAAATGGTAATCATTGGCATTGGTAGATGGATGGTTGAGCTTGAGAAACAGCGTCATGCGGTGCGGAGTTTCGCTCGTCTTCACCAGCCAGCAAGGAAAGGTATTTTCATGGGATGAGTTGTTGGTGAAGGTTAGCTGATGGGCGCGAATTCCTACATGCGATAAAGCGTCTGGAATCGGTTCAATAACCTGTAGGGTGCAACCCCAATCAATCGCCTCTACCTGCTGGGATGCCTTTGCGACAGCCTTGGAGAAGTTTTTGCACCCCGTCAATTGAGCAACACTCACGGTAGTAGGTCGCTGGAAAATGTTTTCTTTAGCACCAGACTGAGCCGCTTTTCCATTGTCCAGCACCAACAGGTTTGGGCAAACTCGGTAAGCCTCTTCCATATTGTGCGTTACAAAGAGGGTGACACCATTGTAATTCGCCAGCGTTTCTACCATTTGCTGCTCTAATTGACTGCGCAAGTAAGTATCTAGTGCAGAAAACGGTTCATCTAGCAATAGTGCTTCTGGAAGACTAGCTAAAGCTCTCGCTAATGCTACCCGTTGCTGTTGACCGCCAGAGAGTTGATGCGGATAGCGGTCTGCTAATCCTTCTAACTTTACCACAAACAGTTGTGCTTCTACTTGTTGCTTAATAGATAAGGTAGATAGTCCTTTAGGTAAGCCAAAGGCAATATTTTGTGCCACAGTCATATGCGGAAACAGAGCGTAATTCTGCACTAAAAACCCGATCCGGCGATCTCTTGAAGGCAAATTAATCCCTTGTTGGGAGTCGAACAATACCCGTCCATTTAAGACAATGCGACCTGTTGTCGGTGTTTCTACCCCAGCAATGCAGCGCAGAATCATGCTCTTACCAGCCCCAGATCCCCCCAACAATCCTAATGGTTGTTGGGAGGCGCTGAAGGACACTTGCAACCTAAAGCCTGAGAGTAGTCTTTCAATTTCTACAACAAGTCCTGATGTTGGGGAGTGGGGAGTGGGGAGTGGGGAGTGGGGAGTGGGGAGTGGGGAGTGGGGAGTGGGGAGTGGGGGTTCCCCCCGTTGAGGCGACTGGCGTTGGGGAGTGGGGGAAGTGGGGGAAGTGGGGGAAGTGGGGGGAGTGGGGGAAGTGGAGGGAGAGTAATTAATTCTATCTCCCCCTACTCCCCCTACTCCCCCTACTCCCTCATCTCCCCTCCTCTTCTCCCGGATTTCCAGCCAGAAGTTAACTCCAATAATTCCGGATAGGGAAATAGCCACGATCGCGATCGCCCAGAACCATGCTTCGTTCATTGCTCCGGCTTCTACGGCAAAATAGATCGCCATTGGTATTGTCTGGGTTTGTCCGGGGATGTTACCAGCTAGCATCAGGGTAGCGCCGAATTCACCCAAGGCACGGGCAAAAGCTAGAGTTGTTGCTGCTAAAATTCCTGGAAATGCTAGAGGTACTGTGATCCGCCAAAAGATTCTCCACTCTGAAGCACCGAGGGTTCTGGCTACCTGTAGGACATTTCGATTAATCTGTTCAAACGCTCCCTGTGCAGTCTTATACATCAGTGGGAAGGAAACGACTGTCGCAGCGATCGCCGCACCATACCAAGTAAAGACAATGCTGAAGTTCAAAGAGTCCATAAGTTTCCCCAAGGGACCATTTTTGCCAAACAGCAGCAGTAACAAAAAGCCGACGACAGTTGGCGGCAAAATCAGGGGAGAGACGAAAATTCCCTCAATCAGCGATTTCCCTTTGCCTCGATATCCCAGCATCCAATAAGCAGCCGCAATACCTAGAAAAAAGGTAATAAATGTCGCCAGCAAGGAAATTTTCAGGGATATCCACAACGGGGAGAGATCAAGGGGCATATTCTAAATTGGTTGGGTGTTAGTTGTTAGTTGTTAGTTGTTAGTTGTTAGTTGTTAGTTGTTGGGTGTTAGTTGTTAGTTGTTAGTTGTTAGTTGTTAGTTGTTGGGTGTTAGGTGTTGGGTGTTAGGTGTTGGGTGTTAGGTGTTGGGTGTTAGGTGTTGGGTGTTAGGTGTTGGGTGTTAGGTGTTGGGTGTTGGGTGTTGGGTGTTGGGTGTTGGGTATTGGTTGTTGAGTGTTAGTTGTTAAAAAGTAAAACTAACCATTAACAACTAACAACTAACAACTAACCACTAACAACTAACCACTAACAACTAACAACTAACAACTAACCACTAACAACTAGCCACTAACTAATTGTTATTAACGGTTTCTGAAGAGCGATGGCACGAGAAAACCGTATTTTTGGAGTACAGTTTTGGCTGGATCGCTGGATAAAAACTGGACAAAGTCCTTAGCAGCATCGACATTTTTACTACTTTTCAACACTGCCATTGGGTAAACAATCGGGGAGTGGGATTTCTCGTCAGCAACAACTGCCACTTTTACCTTATTAGAGATTTTGGCATCAGTAGCATAAACCAAACCCGCATCAGCGTTACCACTTTCTACAGATGACAGGACTTGACGTACATTATTGGCATAGACTAATTTGGACTTGACCTGATCGTAAATATTCAATTGCTTCAAGACTTGATCGGCGTATTGCCCTGCTGGGACACTCCTAGGTTCGCCGACTGCAATCCGCTTAATCTTGGCGTCTGTCAGGCTGTTGAAGCTGGAAATGCTAGTAGTAGAATTATTGGGCACAATCAAAACCAGACGATTGTTTGCTAGATTGGTACGAGTACCGGGGTCAAGCAGCCCTTTTTGCTCAAGTGCATCCATTTGCTTTTTACCAGCAGAGATAAAGACATCTGCTGGCGCACCTTGCTCAATCTGTTGCTGCAATGCACCAGAAGCGCCAAAGTTATAACTTATCTTGACGTTTGGTTTACTTTTTTGGTAAAGAGGCTGAATTTCTGCCATTGTCTCTTTTAAGCTGGCAGCAGCAGATACGATTAGATTGGTGTCTGACTGTGCTAAGACAGAAGAGGAATCAACCAACCGGAAACCAACTCCTAGGAGTAAGCTAGTAACAGTTGTGACTATCAAGCCAATAATTTGTCTTCTTTTCATGGGAAAACCTCAAGACAGCGATTTTTTTCATAGAATTGATATTGGTAATTTACCAACATAATCGGATAGTTACTTATAATTTTGGTAAAATTATGCCGAGAAAAGAACAAGGATGGGTCACGTTTCAAACATCGGAGGAGGAGCGGAAACTTCTAGAGGAGTTCTGCCAGGAGTCTCAGCGTACTAAGACAGAGATCCTGCGGGAACTAGTGCGTGGTCTGAGTAAGCACTCTTCACCACCCTCGTTTCCAACGATGCAAGCACTGAAAGAAGATGCTTACACTCCTGAGATGGAACTTTATAGTGAGAAGAAAGCTTTAAAAGTTAGCTCCCGCAATATTCTGAAGGGTGTCGTTAAACGAGTTATCACCGGATCGGTTAATAGTGAGGTGACGCTGGAGATTGTTCACAAAGTTGAGCTAACGTCGATTATTACCAAAGTGTCAGCAGAGGAATTGGCTTTGTCTGAAGGAAAAGAAGCTTATGCAGTCATTAAAGCCAACGATATAGTTATTGCTAGGGAATAGACACATGAAACAAAGGCGTGCGATTGACAATTAATGAACCAATGTTCTCGGCATAGTGTTCGAGCGATCGCCCCAATAGATAAAATATGCAAAAAAACAGCTTAAGCCCAACGGTTGTAAACCAAGGGCTTTAATGTTGCTTGTTTAACGTTCGTCGCGGCTCAGAAGTGGGAAACTGGTACCTTAATTGATCCACGAACTTCGGAATCGAGTGGCGGAACCTTGGAAACACCGAATGGGTCAACCTGTTGAGGGGTCTGATTGGGCGAAGAACGCAAAAATCGCTTGACGCTAGCAGACGGATCTTTGAAAAAGTCCACCGGGTTGAGAGATTGAGATGGCTGGTTATGTACTGATGGAATTGAGTTAGTAATTTGTTCTAGTCTGTTGGTTTGGTCAATGACATTACCTGCATCACTATTAATTGTGGCTGGATGAGTAACCAAAACAGCAGCCTGACTGGGATCGGTTTCGTTTGCGTAGGCTGTCTGAGTCACGGCGATCGCGCTCAGCACGACGAAGGCTTTCGTTAAGCGTTTCATAATTAAGTCCGCTCTCATGATGCTTGCTCTGTAATTCAATTGTGCTATCTTATGTAGTCTTCTGTCACACACAGCCCAAGTGTAGAGTAGTTCGTGTAGAATACCGTCTAGAGGATACTTTTATTTTGACACAACTAGCAATTTAACAGAATACAGGGGTTAAGAGCCAGGAGCCTCCTCTATTCTGAGTCTTGGCTCCTGACTCCGTATCGATTTTTTATCACTACACCAGGAGAAAATTCATGTTTCTTATACATCTGTAAACTACTTAGCTTTTTTAAAAACTGTAGACTGAAACCTCGAGCCATTAAATTTTCTGTATTGTATTTTACTTTTGACTTTTGACTTGTTACCTTAGACTCTTGAGAAGCGACTTGACCCCTCCCTGTATTCAAGAACGCTTGCTCCGGAACGCGTCCCTAGTGTGAGGGAAAACTCGCCCTCGCATCTTCACAAAGAAACCGGATAAGATTAATTTTTGTGAAAAAACTACATAATTTTAGTTATATTTGAATGCGCTAAATTTGATTATTATATAGTAATGTAAAAATATTTTAACTGCGAGGATTATATATCTGTGCGGGATGATCTACAAGGATTAGAAATTACTCAAAAAGAACTACAGAATTTGACTAATTTGCCAGTAAAGGAGAAACTTATTCTCATTATTAATCCCCTGAAGAAATGGGCAAGTAAATTTATAGAACAACTTAAAGGGTCTGAAGGTGCTACCGTATTTTTTAAGGGATTTTCTATATTATTTTTCATCTTTTTTATATTTGATGTTTTTATTAAAATGTTTGCTACATGGATAACAATTTCATCAGGGTTATTATTAATAATATTATGCTTACCTGCGGTCATACTTATACAAATTGTCTTCTATATTGTGTGGAAGCAAAGAAGCCGTATTGTCAAAGCTAACATTACACATTCTCTCAAAATTATTTTAGATGATGTTGATAGGTATAATGCTGTTGTCAAAGCGATAGATATCAACGATCAAATCGAGGCAGCAGGCAATCTCGGAGCGAGGATCAAGGAAAGAAAGAGAGTTGTCGAAGCACTTCAACTTACAAGAGCCGATTTAGTTCGCGCTTTGATGACAGAAAGAATTTTGAGAGAGAATAAGAAATTTATCGTTAGTAATACAGAATTGTTTGCCAATAACTTAACTACCTTAATAGCAATGCAAGTTACTGAACAAGCTACTGAACACGGACGGTTACTCAATGAAGCGTTGCAGATTGCCTTAGATGTGCAGTACGAAATGAGAAGGTTACAAGAAAGGTAAAATTGTTAATTGGGGAATTGTTAATTGTTGATTGTTAATTGTTAATTGCCAATCTTCCATTAGCCAGCCTTCTATTGCCCTACACCATACCCGTTGGGCATTGACTCGGTTTAACATAAAGAGTATTAAATAAAAGTGTTCGCAGCATGGACTGGAAAGAAATCTCTGGCAACTGGGTACTTGTTCCCCGAAATCCCGTCGGTATTGTCCATTTCTTGGGGGGTGCATTCGTTGCTACAGCACCCCACATAACCTATCGGTGGTTACTAGAACAATTGGCACACAAAGGCTATGTTATCGTTGCCACACCATTTGTGAACACTCTAGATCATAGTGCGATCGCTAAATCTGTACTGTTAAACTTTGAACGTGCCCGAGAACGCTTACACGATTCGGAAATACGCAAGCGCTACCTTCCCATCTACGGTGTTGGGCACAGCATGGGATGCAAACTCCACTTGCTCATTGGTAGCTTGTTAGGCGTAGAACGCACTGGCAATATCCTCATATCCTTTAACAACTACGCAGCAAGAGATGCTATACCATTAATTGAACAATTCAATGTAGCCGCTCTTGAATTTACCCCCTCTCCGTTGGAAACCAACAAACTTATACAAGAGCAATACAATATTCGCCGCAACTTGCTGATAAAGTTTACCAATGATACCCTTGACCAATCAGCAGCTTTAACCGAACTGCTGCAAAAACGCTTTCCTGAAATGGTAACGGTGCAAAAGCTACCGGGGACTCACACTACACCCTTGGGTCAGGATATCAAATGGCAGACAGGAGAATCTTTCACACCGTTTGATGCGTTAGGGCAGTGGTTTAAGCAAGAAGTATACCGCGAATTGAATCAGCTCCTCCGCTCCATACTCTTGTGGCTCAATCCTCTTTCACCACCATAATTAGGAATGGTTAGTAGATAGTGGTTAGTGGTTAGTAGATAGTGGTTAGTAGATAGTGGTTAGTGGTTAGTGGTATGTTTTGACAACTAACAACCAACGACTAACAACCCTTCGGGTGACGCTCGCGGACTCGCTAACGCCAGTCGCCTACGGAGGGAAAGCCGTCATTCGCGCTGGCTCACTAACAACCAACGACTAACAACTAACAACTAACAACTAACAACCAACAACTAACAACTAACAACCAACAACTGACTAATGTGTTTCAAATTCTAGTAATTGATGATGACCCTGCTGTACAGATATTGCTGAAAAGAATGCTGGAAAGACAGAGTTATGCAGTAGTTGCCGCTAGCAATGGTGAGGATGGAATTACCCAGGCAAAGGCTAGCCATCCAGCGCTGATTATTTGTGATTGGATTATGCCTGGGTTGAATGGATTGGAAGTATGCCAACGCATTAAGGCAGACCCTAATTTGTCCACAACGTTTTTTATTTTATTAACATCATTGGACTCGGTAGCCGATCGGGTCAAGGGGCTAGATGCTGGTGCCGATGACTTTATCACCAAACCTATTGAGCACAATGAATTGCAAGCGCGGGTGAGAGCAGGATTGCGCTTGCACCAGCTTAGTCGGGATTTGCAAACCCAAAAGCAAATTTTAGAGGCAGAACTGGCAGAAGCAGCGGAATATGTGTGTTCCCTTCTACCTCTCCCCATGACGCAACCCTTCAAGATCAATTTCCGGTTCATTCCTTCACGGCAGCTGGGAGGCGATTGTTTTGATTACTACTGGCTCGATGACAATTATTTAGCAATTTACCTACTTGATACTGCCGGACACGGACTCAGAGCTACTCTGCCCTCAATTTCTGTGCTGAATTTACTGCGATCGCGTGCCCTTAAAGGTCTGGATTACTATCAACCAAGTGATGTATTGTCAGCTTTGAATGACACCTTTCAGATGAATTATCAAAATGACAAATACTTTACTATTTGGTACGGGGTTTATAACAGAGCCAAGCGTCAGTTAATTTATGCTAGTGCTGGTCATCCACCAGCAATATTAATATCCAGCAAATCTCCAGCCCTCACTGAAGTCAAACGCTTAAAGACTTCTGGATTGCCAGTTGGAATGTTTCCACAGGTAAAATATGTTGATGGGCTTTGCGATATTGAAGAAGATAGCACCCTATACATTTTCAGTGATGGGGTTTACGAAATCACCAAATCTGATGGGACACTTTGGACAATAGATGCTTTTATTAAAATGCTTACCAACTCAGACCATCCTGTTGATTCAAAACTTGACTATGTACTAACTTACCTAATTTCTTTAAACTCTAAAGAGGCTTTTGATGACGATTTGTCTATCATCCAACTCAAGTTTGATTAGTTTTTAGACATAATAACTTTGTGAAAATCCTCTTGAGTAGGGAATATTTCAAATACTTTATCCATACCAGTAAGTTCAAATAATATCCTGACTTGCTCGTTAATCGAGCAGATAACTAGCTTCCTATCTGCTGCCCGTAGGGCTTTGAAAGCTAATACCAAAGCTCCCAAACCCGAACTATCCATAAACGTCACATCTTTCAAATCAACTAATACAATTTTTGTATTACTTTCTCTTTCTATAATTTCAGTAATTTCTTGGCGAAACTCTTGAGACTTGGTGGCGTCTACACTACCAATAGGTTGAATAACTTGCACTTGATGTGTCATATATTTAAGCAGTTTTTTGTGTAAATCATGTCCTACCGTTGCTAGTATATACCTATCATAATTCATTTGAAAATAGTAGCCAGATAAAAGTGAGGAGTGATAAATTATTAACTCCACTGATAGGCTTTGTTTGTGCAGCCCACTCCCAGCCGTTACATGTAACGTCACTACGATCTGAGGTCGTTTGCCTTCTCTCGAGAGGATATTTTTAATCAGATGCAGTACAACTGACGCGCCTCATGAGGTAATCGCCTCTACAGTTTTAGTATTCCCAGTTTTTGTGATTTCTTAACGACAGATGCCACAAAGTTAAAAGTAAGGAGTAGGAATAGAATTCATACTCCTTATTTCTTACTCTCTCATATTAAGGAGAATTAATTGCCAATCGTCAGAATCTAACGAACAGACTTCTCTCAAGAAGCGGGGAGAGGAGCCAAAAGTCGATACGGTTCGGGTAACTATGTTCATCCCTCCGAAGATCGCCACTCCTCAAGGGCGCGCTTAACCCGGTGAGGTTTTATTATTATAGGCAATTAGGGCGGACTTGATATCAAACCGGACTCACCTTAGCTCGATACAATAGCTTTTCGCCTTGACGGTAACCGCTATAACGTACCTTGACAGTTTCGCCTGGTTGTGCTGTTCCTTCCATGAGTTGGTGCATCTGGGGATCGTAGGGTAGTTCTGCTCCCACGGGTGCGATCGCTTCCACCTCCCACTGTTGTAAAAGTCTTTCCAGGGGTTTGAGTACTAACGGAACTATATTGATCGCCGGCAGATTTGGATTTTCTCGCGCTTTATGTGCTGCGGTGGGAAATTGCAATAACAAAGATTCTAGCAGTTGCAAACTCGACTGCTGGAACTCTTGCAGCAATACCTGTCGCTGCTGTTCGAGTTGTAGTTGGGATCGCGAATATTCTCGTTTTAAATCTGTTATCTCTTGTAACAATTCTTGGGTTGGTGCGTCTTTGTCTCTCACAAAATCTAGCTGAGAGAAAGTTGCTACTAGCTCACTTAATGATACCTGTAGCGCTTGTGACAACTTGAGCAGCACATCCATCCGCATCTGCTCAACCCCGAACCGTCGCAACCGCAAAATTTGACGCTCTGAAACGCCAGCAGTGCGACTCAGCGCTCTAAAACTAGGAATATTAACCCGTTGCATTAAATCTTGCAACTTCTGGGTGAAATCCATTTGATTGCAATTTTGAATTGACGCCACCCTTAGAGCTACTAAATTTTTTTGATCTTATCTTGTCAACTTTAAACCATTTCAAACTAAATTTAACTTCAAAAAATTGATCCCCGGCTTACCAAAGATGCCGAGAAAGCGATCGGTGTTTTGGGCAATCAGGGTTTCAAGCTGGTTGGGTTGGAGTCCTGGCGCCTTTTTTGCCCGTATAATTTGCGCTCTGGCGGCTCTGTCTGTAATGCGTAGTCTGTCCGTCTATATCTTGCACCATTCTCAAAAAAACCTAAAAAACCGGGTCTATCAACGGAAAAGTCAGGTTTTCAACTGAGTGATTTTCACGTTGACCCGGTTTTTTTGCAATGCACGATCTCAATTAACCGTATCCCATCAAGCAATACCTTCGCCAATTTCTGAAAAGCCTTACAGGCTATAAGCCTGAACGCCAGAAGCGATGTCAAAGCCGTCATTCGCGCTGGCGAGGCTACACGTACAAAGCCCACCAACGCGAGTCTGGAATCCTTACAGACTCGCGTTGGTGGGCTTTGTTTGTATAGCCCCACTCTTCTAGAGTGAGGGTAATAAGAGCGAAGGTATTGATCAAGGGATAGTAGTATGTTGGGATTGAATCATCTAATCCATTTTTTTCGAGAGCGTTAAACCCAAAGATAAGTTTTACAGTTTTCGCACACTGGCATTTCCTGATAGCATGTGCTGCAACGCCAGTAAACTTCTCCCGAGTGTATGTGGCGGAGTAAAATATCCGAACAGCAAGGGCAAGCATGCCTACGCATTTGAGTGCGACTTGCAACTAGCGCAGTCGGCGAGTACTTTGAAGATCTTAATAAAGTTTCCATTTTAAAAACCCTGAATTACTAAACAAAAAGTCTCGCTAAAAGTTATTAGCGAGCGTGTTTAGTCCTACTCTTAAATTAGAATAAATAACTAAGAAATAACAGTAGGAGATTTACCTAATAACGTCAGTAAAATCCCTCTTTAATTTTGTCTAGATACCAAGGTAGATGATCTTTCTTATATATTGCACCTGAAAATACCCATGTCAATTCCATAACTACTAAGTGCAATCGGACGTATTCGTTCAAGGTCGAGTAGAAAACAACACAGCAGTAACTGTGGAAATATTGTTTGAGATGCAAGTTGTGCGCGATTTGCCCAATCAAGGAGATATGTAGTAGCGCTCGATACTTCGTTCCTTTATTTCCCAAGGGACCGTCCCAGCTTTGTAGAATGCGCCTTCCACATAGCTCTCAAGGTTTACTCAGATCTTGCACCACTGTCAAGTTGCGAAAATCAAAGCCTAAAAAGCTGATGCTTACGTAGGGTGGGCGATCGCCATTACTATTTCATCGCCTGCTTATTGCCATCCTACCAATCTTGTAGTGGTTTTGAGCGAAGTCGGCGAGTTATCCTTAACAAACTTTTTTTCTTGAGCTAAATCCTTCAAATAGTAGCCACAGTACCGCCATACTGACCGCATACATAAGCAGTGACTTGCAGGATACAACTCTTCGTAAAACTTGTTCAAATCTTCTCAATTAAAGGTAGCACATTCAATGCCTGTAGAGAACAATAGGTATAGATGACAACTAGAGTGCTGCTGCTGTACGCATACTGCACACACATTTATATAAGTAATAACAGTTACAAGAACATGGATTTTATTAATCAAGCCAAACAGCTAGCAAATACGGTTAGGGACAAATTTCAGGCTGGCGCTAATAATGCTGCGGATAATATTGATGGTGCCCGGAGCGCAAGTCAATACGGCTGTTGCTGAAATAACAGATAGGGGAGTAGCGACAGTCAATGAGTTTACAACTGCTGTACAACCAGGTATGTCTGTTCTCCAAAATGCTGGTAAATCACTTAACAATATGACAGTCGCTGCTGTTGGATTTACAACCAGTAGTCTGGCTCTAGCAGATGCTCTTAAAGACCTGCCAAGAACAGCAGAGGAACTGGCAATCTTAAATGCCCAAGATTGCTAACAGACTTAGGCATCGGGCTGGTCTGCGAGTGGTTGACTTAATTATGGTTTAAACTTCAGGCCTTCTCCTTTAAATGCGATCGCACGAATGTGCTAATATCGTCATCGAAAACGCGCGCATTTGTTCACAAGGCAAACTTACGTTCAAAAAAAGCGATGATTTCAGACCAAGCAGAGGTAGTGGCAGCAGAATCGTAGCGATAACCGTCGTCACGCATAAAGGTATGTTCTGCTTCATACAAAAGAACTTTGTGAGGTATGCTCTTGTCCTCAAGGGCTTTAATTATGGAGGAGCGATCGCCTTCTGGTATATGAGGGTCCAGAGTCCCAAATACAAGTAGCATTTCGCCCTTGATTTCACTGACTCGGTCTATTGTATCGGCTACTCCTTTGCCCAGTTTGCCACTCATGATACCAGTAGGGTAGCAGCAGGCGGCTGCCTTAATTTCGTTTTGCAAAGCAGCCCGGAAAGATAGGTGTCCACCTATACAAAACCCTAATGTGCCTATTTTATCTGGAGAAATTGAACTTTCTGCTTGCAGAAATTCAATTATGGCACGGCAGTCAGCATCATAACCAGTTATTGGGGTTCGACGAGCGCGATCGTTGCCACGCATCCGACCCAGATCGTCTGGTTCAATTACTTGACCGATTAGTTCTGTTCTATGAAAAATTTCTGGTGCTGCTACTACATAACCATATCCTGCTAAGTAGTTGGCTAGACGAATCATTGGACTACCTAACTGATAAATATCACTGTAGAATATAATACCTGGATAAATCCCTGCATGCGAGGGAGTTGCCACATACACACGCATTAAACTGTCATCTACTCTCAACTCAACATTACGTTTAGTGATTTGCACTTTTTTGTCTCCAGTAATGCTTTCTACACAAATTAATCAGGAAATGGAATTTACTACCGCAAAGCATTCCTACACTTCCTTTATCTGCTCAGTGATTGATTTTGAAAGAACTAAAAATGGCACTTATTGTATCTTCAAGTGGAAGTTACTGTAAATAGTAGTGCGATCGCAATTAGTGTGTTACATTCATCAAACACTAAAATTGCTTATTTAAGCTTTTGTTTATAAATCAGTTTTGGACAAATAGCGTTGTGGCTTAACGAGTGTGCCATTCGGTAATTGCACTATTTCAATCACACCAAGTCAAAACACCACTACAGTGAACTTGTATTATATTTACAACGAAATAATTATTTTTTTTATAAAGCAAATAAGTGCGAATATCAGTCTGTTAGACCATAATATAACCGTAGGGGCGCGGAAACCGCGCCCTGACAATGTGGCGCGGGTTCAATTGAAAACTGCTGTAAGCTATAACTGGCATAGATGTTTACATTTCACATGTATTTATTTACTCTAAAAAAAGCATAAATATGGATTAATCTGTACTCATATTTTAGAAATCTATTTGTTAAATCAACGTCACTATATCTACATATAGTCATTTTTTAATAACTTAAAGTATAGAGACATTTTTGAGAAGTTGTAGCAAACTAGTAAAAGCAACTTTAGCTCTTAAACAGTGGTGCGTCAATGTGGTTACAGTATGGTGTGCATGAAGATGGGACATTGGTATGTATTGAAGATGTCCACAGAGGGAAGACTACCCTTAAGTGTCCCTATTGCAGCAGTGGACTAACTGCCAAAAAAGGCAAGGTAAAAGAGCATCATTTTGCCCATAATGAAGAAACCTGTCGTCCAGTAGCTACCTGTAAATTTCCGGTTCTGCCATTGTATGACAATTTCAACATTCATTTATCTGGTAAAGACTTAGAGCAACTAAAACTGCTTTGGAAGGAGTACGGTTCAAAAAACTACCCGATTAGTGATTACCTAGTTTCCCCTGGTTTAATTAAGGCGGGTTTGTTACAAAAAAATGTTTA
Source organism: Stigonema sp. (assembly GCA_965249805.1). GTDB lineage: Bacteria > Cyanobacteriota > Cyanobacteriia > Cyanobacteriales > Nostocaceae > Stigonema. The sequence goes on along the minus strand of CBDFMX010000001.1, from coordinate 1,930,550 downwards.
CACAGTCCCAGTTGGATATGAATTTACGAATTCAGGTAAAATCCCTGTTCGATCGTTGGAGTTAATGCTATTTAACGAAGTGCAGGAGCCACTATTACTGAAAAAGCTGCTGAAGCTGGAGTTAACAGTAGAACATGCCAAGCATAAAAATGCTCTGGATTTGTCACACAGATTCACTGATTTAATACTGTATCGTACTCAACTTAGGCGGATTTTATCTTGTACCTTATACTTTTTGGAGATTCAAACAAATAAAGGAACTTTGTACAAGATAGGCGTCACCCAGCGATCTGTTGGAGAGCGGATAGCAGAAGTAGAAAGAGATTTGCTTGCACACTATCAAACTGTTGCTACTAAGGTGTTGTCAAGTTGGTCACACCGAGGTAATGTAGAGAAATATTTCAAACACCGCTATCAAGACTTTAATTATCCTATCGGTAGTTTAACAGAATACTACAAATTTAATACTGAAGATGCCAAAATTGTGCTGTGTGACTTGCAACAGATGAAGCCCAAAACACTTTCTTCAGTTGAATTGGATATTCTTGAGGATCAGGCTAGGGTTCCACCAAGGAAACTTTGAAGGGTTCGTAGTGAGGGCTGAAGCCCTCGTATTCTTGAGGACTAAAGTCCTCACTACGAACAAATCATCATCAACTAAGCATTGTTGCGGTTCTTCTTTCGCCGAGTATAGCAGCTAGTAGCCTCAGTACAAGAGCGGGAAATACCGAAGCAATAAAACCGCCGAGGGAAAAATATTAAGTTTTAACTAGTACATGACGGCGGAAATAACGCTACCATTTCAAACAGCCAAAACCCTTGTATTTCAAGCTTTTTAATTTTTAGATTGCTTCGCACAGCGAACAACGCTTCTCTTCGAGACGCTAACGCGAACGCGAACGCGATTTTTAATTCCGCGAAGCGGTACTAGTAGTTTATTCATATTCATTGGCAAGATAAGAAATCAGAGTCTCGGTAGTCCATGTAGGCAAACCGCACCCCAGAAAATCTTTGTCAGAAGTCCAAATTCCCGCTTTCAGCACTAAAGCTAGGGCGACAGTAGGCCAGTCATCAGGGTCGCGGGGGATGCGGGCAAGCGCGATGGTATTATATGAGGCGTAGATTTGATCAGATATTAGAGACACTCTGGTTTCAGCTAGGGAGAGGGCATCGGCCCATAGATTCTGCCCGACCTGTTGAGAAAATACCCCTTTTTGTACCATTGCCGCTATTCGTTTATTTAATTCGTGACAAGCTTCCTCCCACGCCGGGTCAGCCATGTAGAGTTCCCAGGCAGGATGGGCGATTAACTCCCGCCCCCGCGCCCTAATGAGTTCAGCCACCAGGATATTGGCATCGACAACTAAGCGCACTTCACTCCTTTACCGATAGGTCTAAAGCGCGGCTGAGTTCCTCTTCAGACAATCCACTTTCAGCTAAGGCAGCTTCTACCGTCTCAGACAGCCGCTTGATGGCTTGTTGGACTTCCTCTTCATCTGATTCCTTGACGGGGATATAGAATCCCACTAGCTTGCCGTGCCGTTTTACCGCCACGATTTCGCTGCTGGCTAAGTAGTGAGTAGCTTTGTCCCTAAACTCGCGTATGCCTATACTTTTCATGTTACCGAAAAAATGTGGTCATCCTGTGGTCATATTATAGCAGAGTTTAGGTGCGGTTCATTAGTGTCAACTTAAGCTGTAAGCTTTGAAAATCCAAGCGTTTCTCGTTACTAGGCACAAGCTGAGTAACGCAGTTCTTGGAGGCTCTGCCTCATTACCCTGGAGGCTCTGCCTCCAAGAATGCATTCCCACGCTCTGCGTGGGAACGGTCCCCGAAGGCATAGGCGTGGACCCTAAAGGGAACATATACATCAGTAATGGTCAAGGTATTAATCCCCCCATAGATGTATTCGATAGCAAGGGCAACTACATCAGAGGAATTGGCAGCAGTGGTCACGGACCCGGACAGATCGACGAGCCATTAGACATCAAATTCGACCCCCTGACTGGCAACCTGTATGTAGGTGATGGTGGTTCCAACGAGCGCATTGATGTATTCGATCCTCAAGGTAACTTTGTTAAATCCTTTGGTTCATTTGAAGGTCTTGTAGAGGGCAGGCAATTTTTTGGACCAGGGGGTATGCAGTTCGATAGGAAAGGCAATTTGTATGTCACTGATTTTAGCGCTGATGTCATTAAGGTGTATGGCAGAAATGGTGAACTCATCAAAACTATTGGTAGTTCAGGCACCCAACCAGGGCAGTTTCAAGGTCCTGCTGGCTTAAACATATCCAACCGGACTGGGAATATTTTTGTAGCTGACCAATACAACAACCGCATTCAGGTACTCGATCCACAAGGCAAATTTCTCTATGCCTTTGGCAGTCAGGGTCAAGCACCGGGTCAGTTTGAAGAGCCAATCGGTCTCGAACTGGATGAGAATGATAATATCTACGTAGCTGATTCTATGAATAGCCGTGTCGAAGTCTTCGATAAGAAGGGTAACTTCCTCACTGCATATGGTCAACCTGCCCGCGATGCATCTGGCGCAGTTGTACCACCTCCAGCCTTAGATGGTCCTCCCTACGGCAACCCCCTCGACCTCACACCAGGTACGTTTAACTGGACAGCTGGTGAACATTACGCCAATGGTAAGCTGTATGTCGGCGACTTCTTCCAAGGTCGTGTTCAGGTGTTAGATGTCAAAGGCGTTAGACCGAACTTCCCCCTAAACTTCGGATCTAACTTCCCCCCACACCGATATCCTTAATTATTTTCGGGAGCATCCCATTTTTGTAAATTGCCCTCAGACTGGAAGTCTGGGGCTACACAAACAAAGCCTGCCTCCGCAGGCTTCAATTAGTCCGCGCAAGCGGACTTTGTTCGTGTAGCCAAGCCAGCGCGAATGACGGCTTTCCCGACAGAGGCGACTGGCGCGCGATTTCTAATCGTTTGGTGTTTTTGCAAAAATGGGATGCTCCCTAAAATAGCCCCCCAATCAATTTTTTCAGACTCCTATCTTGCAAGCTTTTTGCGCTTTTATAGTCGTCGAACTCACGTTTATTTTATTTCCCTTCCCCCAATTCCTCTAACAGTACACCAGCCTCTTCATAGGCAACCTTGTAGGTGTAATCAGGGGAACCATCGCAGGTTGCTAACTGTTGTGCTTCCCTGGCATGAAACAATGCCTTTTCTCTGTAGCCATCTGCTAGTGCTAGCTGTGCCAGAAACAGATGTACATCTGCCCCTTGCAGCACATAATCACAGCGTTCTGTTATCGTCAGCGCTTCCTCAGCCAGCCTTAACGCTTCATCTCGGTTTTCTGTTGCTAACCGCAGTCGGGCTAGTTCCAGCAGAATATTTGCCTCCAAGTTTACTAAATTAATATCACGACAACGGGTTATTGCCTCAGTTAAATGGTGATCGCTCTCCTCTATATTGCCGTTAACTCGGTGGGCTGCACCGAGTAGCCAGTATGCCTGCATGTAGTCCCATAGATCAGGATATTTTCTGCGTGCGTACTCATCTGCTAATTCTAACGATCGCTGGGCTGCCATTAGAGCAGTGGCAACGGGATTAGTATCTTGTTCTGTGATTTGCCCTACTAGATGGGGTAAGGTTGTCGCCCGTACTAAAAGCAGCGCTGTTAATGCTCGATAACCCCATATAAGTACTTGCTCTCTTATTTCTCCCTTCTTCTCAACTATTGCCAAGGCTGTTGATAATTCTGCTTCTGCCTCAGCCCATATCCCCCGGTAAACTAAGTGTCTTCCTAATTCCCCATGCCCCTCCGCCTCCCGTATCTCATTTTCAATCTCTTGAGAAAGGGCAATAGAGCGGTGCAAGTTGGTTTCAGCTGCTTGCAGGTTGCCAAAATCCAATTGAATTAAGGTTAAGTTTCTCAAGTAACTAGCAAGGCTTCCCTTGTTGTTTTGTTTCTCAATTATTTCAATAGCTCGCTCATAGGCAGGTATTCCTTTATGAGGTTGACCACTGTAATAGTAGTTCCCTAAAAGTTCGTTCAGTGTCGAAGCCTGCTCGTACTTACTCACCAGTCGCGGTAGTTGCTCTTCAGCACTAGGGAAGAGGGCATTCAGGAGGTCAATATTCAACTGATATGCACCAAATTGGTTCAAAGTGGCATCACGGATGCGATCCCAGAATAAGTCCAAAGCCTCATCATACTGCCCAGCCTTTACCATATGATGATATAGCTCAATCACAGGATTCAAATCATCCAAACTCTGGACTCGCTCTAATGGCGGTACTGCGGCAAAGTAGTCTCGCAGTTGACTGTGTACGACAGTGCGCTCCTTACTGCCGAGGCGGTCGTAAGCGTAGCGGCGAACAATGGGGTGCAGGTCATAGCGGTGAATTGGCTGGTCATGCTGGAGTAAACCTCGACTCACCAAATCTTGTAAATCAACATCAAGACTATTATTCTCTTGTTCGACGGCTATATCCCTTAAATTTTCGTAAGCCACCGAACCCCGAAAACAGGCAATTTGACTCAATAACTTTTGGCATCCTGCCGTTAAGCTGTCGTAGGTTTGCTGCAAAACATGGTGCTGGCGTTGCACTAACTGACCACTGACATCTAAACGTGCTGCTGCTGCAATATCACCAGGTTGTTGAGCATCCTGAACAATCAAGCCAGCTAATAGGCGCAGGCTCAAAGGGTGAAAGCCATAATATTCACCAGCCTGCTTAATTTCTGTGTGACTACCTCGCACTCCTTGAGCAAGGAAGAATTGAACTGCATCGTCCGGCTGCATCTGCTTCAGTTCCTCTGACTTGCAGCCTGGTAGCAATTCATCCTCACTCACTTCCACAACACGAGGAAGCAGGCGAGTAGTCATGAGTACTTTACCCGGAATCCTGGTTAATTTAGCTAGAGAATTCAAGAAATATTCAGCCGTGGGGTTAACGCAGTCTCGTGCATTGTCCCTAGCTGTCAACATCTCCATCTTCATCACCCTGATAGGCGGCTGACATATTGCCATAATCCCGCAGCAACCGCTCAAAACCATCCAAAATCAACAGAACTTGTGACTGACGCAGCCAATTTAGCAATCTATCCACTTGCTTACGCGCCGGGATAGAACCTTGATCTGAAGTTTCACCGCTCAAATACTTTAGTGTCTCTTGTAAAAATTTGTCAAACCCAGCATCAGTTTCATAGAAACTCCACCAGACAACTCGCTGCCATTTTTTTCGATTGACATCACACAGCAGCCAATACCAACTTAAAGCACTCTTGCCAAAGCCACCCAAAGCCAGCAATATAAATAGTGAGTGAACCTGGTCTTCCTCCAACCACTGACTCAGCATTCGCCGCTCAATAACTCTCCCTGTAAAATTCGGCGGCATCGGGTAGGGATGAGGGATTAACCATTGTTTTGGTGGTGATTCAATTTCTTGAGATGCGGAAGTAGTTGATTTACCCAAGGCTGCAAGTAATTGCTTCCAGGCAATATTTAAATGATCGGGTTCGGCAAAGTCTACATAATTGAGGTTACTTAGAGGTGATGGCAATACAAACTTCTCTTTACGTACAGGAATTAAACGACTCGCCCAATTAGATATTTCTAGCTTGTACACCACAGATTGCTCGAACTGAGTCCAGACATTGTTTAAGTAATCTGGTGAAAGAATCAGCAGTATTTTGCGACTAGTTTGCACCGCTTGTTCTATTTCTGCAGTAAAAGAATCACCTGACTTAATATTGCGAAAATCAACCCAAATTCGTAAGCCTTGTTTCTCTAAACCTGGTAATAGTTCGTTTTGTACCCATTCTCGGTCTTTAGGACTGTAAGAAATAAAAACATCATGAGCAAAAAAGCTATTTAAAGGCTCGACAAAAGGCAGCTTTTCAACTTCTTGCTGCATCTGCAAAATATTATTATAAAACTGCCATTCTTTTCTAAATGTAGCAATTGCCAACAATTGATCTCGCCACTGAATTGCTACCGCTAGATTTCCAGCAACGGCATGACAAAAAAATGCTTCTGCTGCAACTGTTAAATTGTTATTGTGAGATTCATAGACTGATGCCGCTCTTTTTGCCCCATCTTGAAGTAAACCTGGTTGTCTAACAATGTAGCGTTCTAATAATCCTTCACGGGTCAAATCGTGATAAGTCAATCCATAGGCGACAGAGGCAATAAAAGGAAGCGATTCTAACTGTTGATAAACTGCTGTTGCCCGATTTGAAGTAGTTTCTGGCAACAGTGATTCAATAATTTCTTGGTTAAACCAATGCAAAATTACACAACGCCGTGCGACTAAAGCTGTTGCTGCTGGTAAGCTGTTAAAAACTGACTCAGCCACAATTGCAGCTTTTTCTGCTGAATTCTTTGCTGCTAGTAACTCTTGTAAGACTGAATCATCCATTTGATGCTCCCTGTTGTACAAATCTCCTGGCGCACCCAGCAAACATTCCAGGATTGTAATCGACGGCGCGAGCAACATCTTTAATAGACTGTTCTACCAAAATAGCACCAATTTGTTGGCAATACTTAATATATTCCTGCACGTCCAGCACTGCTTTTAACTCATAGCTACAACAATTGGCAGCATAACCACCATATACTTCTGGCAACGAACGTCCCGCTACAATCACCCTTACATGCTTCAAGGGAGCAAGTTTATCTAAGAGATTATTCATTAACCAAGTTTGCGTGTTGGAGTCAGCATCATTCACTGAATCAAACAGGAATAAACATTTTGTTGAAGTTATCTGACGCAAATCAGTCACCAATTCATTAGTCAGGAAGCTAGCCCTATGCCAATTATCCTCAGCAGAATCAGCCTTAGCAACAATTTTGATGTCAGAAAAAAATGCCTTAACCCCTTCAACATTAACTGTTGGTTTGTAAATCCACTTTTCGTAGGCGGCAGAGTAGTTAGGAAAATCAACTCCATAACTAGTAAACTTAGACTTAGCAGCATCAAGAAAGTCCATGATTGTCTGTCTCTTGTTTCGGAGGTCAATTACAGCACAATAAGCTTGGTAGTGTTGACAGAGTTCTGGAAAAACTTTAGTCAATAGGTGACTTTTGCCCATATTCGCATCACCCATGAGGCGTAACACCCGAAACTTGCTATCTGGTTTCATGAAATCGTGAAACTGCTCAATAATCCTATGAGCATTGATTGTTGTGTGTGTCATGAAAAGTAGTCAGTCGCGTGTATCAATATCAATCTTGGAACCAAGTGTGAAAATATCGCTAAGACTAATACCACTTCCTCTTGACTTGATTACGGAAGCTATTGCCCTCAGACGAGTCATAGTTACTTTATCAGGATTGACTGGGGTTGTCTGCTGAGTTCCCGGATTTCCGGTAGTAGGCTGTGGTGGTGTGGCTGTTGGCGCTGGCACTTGTATTTTTTCACCCAACCACCAGCCAACTAGTGCGCCAAATACTAGACACCCGATCAACCACCAGGTTGATTGTCTGCTGAACTTATCCGCAAAAACTTGCTGTTGAATTGCCGCCGAGAGCAAGTTGCCGACGAGATTAACGACTAAGCCAACAAAAACTCCAGCGATCGCATATACAGATCTTGACACAGTTGTTTTCCTGCTCTAAATAGTAATTACTGCGAAAGAATACTTTATTTTGAGGTTATGATTAGCGCATTATTTAAGCATTATAATTGAAGAGCGATCGCACCAACCAAATCACTCAGAATGAAGGAAAAATCCGACTCAGATCCAATAACGCATCTTCAAACCCAGGAATAGTCACTGACTCATTTACTAGAGAAATTTGCTTGCTGAGATAATTAAACTTACCTTGAATATTTTGATAAGGCTCTTTGTAACACTCTAATTGACGAGAATTTAAATCCATAATCCAATAATCAGAAATTTCGGCTTCTGCGTATAGTTCTAGCTTCTTTGTTTGGTCGTATATCAATGTAGAATCTGAAATTTCGACGACCAAAAAAATATCTTCGGGGTAAGGATGATTAGCCAGATAGTCAGCCTCATCCCCTCGCGCAATGACTACATCAGGTTCAGGTTCGCTATTTACTGAAATAATGATTGGCTCTTGACAACGTATAACTGCTTGATCATTTAGTAACCGATCTAATTGGCGACAAAGTCGTGTTGTGGAAAATGTATGAGGTGTTCCCTTTGCAGTCATTTGGATCAGTTCTCCGCGAATTAATTCAATGCGATCGCCCTCCGTTAAAAATCCCAGTTCAATCAACCGATGATATTCGTCAATTGTGAATCGCTTCGGTGTAACAACATTCATAGGACATTTCGTTCTTTAAATAACGGTTGATTTTATCATGACTTATCTGCTCTAAATGCTCTGCCAAATTTGTGATAGTATAATTGCTTTGGCTACTTAGCAAGTATTGGCAATAATTAAATTTAGTAAATCTCATTACCCTGAGCAAATTTTATCTAATACACTCTTTATTTTCTCATAAATATTTCAATTGTGCTTCACTAATGCCATTTCTATTCCGAATACTCTTAAGGAACACATTTTGTAGCCCTTATGCTGCAGGACTTTCAAAAAATAGAGAAAAATGTGTTCCTTTCATATTTTGCTAGTGGCGATGTCTGACGACCTGACTTTTCACGTCATGTGGAAAACCCAACGCAAAACCTAACTCCCCAGCCCCCTTCCCTTTAAGGTTCGGGTGAGAATTCAAAGCCTCTCTCCTTGCAGGAGAGAGGTTTGGAGAGAGGTTTTTAAGGTCTGACGACAAGCCGCTAGTCAGAGGCTCATATCTTGCACCACCGCTTTGTTGCGAAAATCGAAGCCGAAAAAGCCCATCCCGATCGTAGGGTAGGCACTCCAGCCTTTATTAAGAAGGTGCATCTCAGAATACAAAGCTTTTGGAACAAGTCAAAATAATACTTATGTACTATTAAAGAGCGATCTCATTGTGCCAGTTGCGTAAGTCCTGCCACTGTCTAATACTTGCTGCGCTAGAATTTCCAGTTGCTGCAAGTAATAAATCTCTTGTTGGAATCGCCGCAATTCCCTCTTAAGCTAGATGCATCTTCAGAACACTCTTAGGTGCTTTGCGAACTCTGGCTAAGATTGTTTCTTTGCCTAAACGCTGGCAAGCCTCATAGCGATGACATCCAGAAAATCCGTAATATTGCCCATCTACTTCTAAGACATCGATTGGTTCTTGTTGTCCGATCGCCGCGATTGATTCCATTAAAGCTTGTACTTTCTGTGGATCGTTTTGGCGCGGTAAAGGACGCTTAATCTGATTCAATGGAATTTCTTGAACCTTAACCATAATAAGTATTGTTGACTAATCATGTTTTGTCACTCTAGATAAATCATACTCGTTATGACTTTATTTTGCAACTGATAGATAACAGATAATGAGATAATTGGGCAAGTCTAGCCAAAAAACCACTACACTAAAAAAACGAATTTATCAACCACTCCAAAACAGCACTGGCGGCAAAACCAACTAAGATGAAAATCTCCTTCTGGCGTTTTTCCTACACGGTACTGACAACATTTTGTTTATTGGGGCTAACGAGTGCATCAGATCCTGCAAGTCAAACAGAGAATATGGATCTGAGGATTGGGATTGTGCAGCGATTTGGAAATAAACCTACTGAACAGCTGCTACTGGAACCCACCCCAGGCGATCGCTTACAACTGAGATTTAAAGCTGGTAATAGGGAGCAAACCCTAGTAACTGCCAAACCAGTCAAACTGGAAACAGTGATGCAAGCTTTACCTCAACCAGTAGTTGAAGAACAGGTAGTGCTAGGAACCTACCGCACTTATGAAACTGCTGAAGATAGCGCCAAAAGCTGGCATGAATCGGGAATAGAGGTGGAAATAGCCCAGCCAGAACGCTGGCAAGTTTGGGCAAAACGGTCCGTTTACAACACTCCTTTATTACGACGCTTGCTGTTGCAAAATGTGCAAGCTGCAGGAAACAACACCGCCTACCTTAATACTAAAATTTTGCAACAAGTGCCGCGAGTCAGTTGGGTAGTGAATGGCAACCGCTACAGCCGCAGTCATCTAGAAATTAGCACCTTGAAAAATTTAATTCGGGTGAATGAAGGTCAAAAACAAGAATTGACTCGTCTTTACGCAGGCTCTATGGAGTTGCAGCCAAATGCTTACGGCACATATACTTTAGTAAACCAAGTTCCCTTGGAAACTTATTTGCGTGGAGTCGTACCTTATGAAATTGGTACTTCGACACCGACAGCGGCGCTGGAAGCACAAGCAATACTTGCTCGGACTTATGTCCTGCGAAATTTAAATAGGTTTGCCATAGATGACTACCAGTTATGTGCCGATACTCATTGCCAAGTTTATTATGGACTTAATGGCGTGGCAGCCAATACAGATCGAGCGATCGCCATCACACGGGGTATGGTACTAACATATCAAAACGAGCTAGTGGACGCCCTCTATTCTTCTACTACTGGTGGTGTCACTGCTTCCTTTAGTGATGTCTGGAATGGTGGCGATCGTCCTTATCTGCAACCGATGGTGGATGCCCCAAGTAAGATTTGGAACTTGTCTCAGCAGAGTTTAGCAGATGAAAATAACTTCCAGCAGTTTATCAATCTGCACAAAGGCTTTAATGAAAGCGATAAAAGTCTGTTTCGTTGGCACAAAGAAAGTAGCCTAGAAGATATTACCAAGGGGTTGCAGAAATTTCTTTATGTGAAAAACAGTCCTTATGCAAAGTTTAAAACTATTGAAGGAATGAGGGTAGTAGAGCGAAGCAAGAGCGGACGCATTCTCAAACTTGAGGTAAAAACTAATATTGGCACTTTTACTTTATATAAAGACGAAGTGCGCAGTGCTTTTGCCGCTCCCATCAGTACGCTTTTTTACTTACAACCTGTGAACAAAGGTGAATCGAACCTTTGGGGATACGCCTTTATCGGCGGTGGTTTAGGACACGGAGTTGGTTTGAGTCAAACTGGTGCTCAAAATTTAGCCAAGCTTGGTTGGTCAACTCCGAAAATTCTCCAGTTCTACTATCCTGGCACCCAAATAAAAATTCAACAGCAACGTTCTTAAGAAACGTGGGGAGTGGGGAGTGGGGAGTGGGGAGTGGGGAGTAGGAATGAATGTGTTTCTTTTATTCGTGGCGGACGGTGCGCTCTTAAGTAGGGTGGGCATTGCCCACTCCTCCTGGTGATGGTGGGCAATGCCCACCCTACGAATAATTTCACAAATCTGATCGGAAGCATATGAATAAAGCAGGAATACAATCTTTCCTGTATTCCTGCTTGACGTAATAACGTAATATAGACTGTTTGCCGAAGTAGATTCAAGAAGCAGACTATGTTGCTTATTTTCTTTTACTGCTACATTCTCACAAAGAATGAGGCGGCTGTATCAGCCTCTTGTAAGAGATTTGAGTTGGAAATGCCGACTTTTAGTAAAGTTCTTCTTCTTTGTGGGTTTCGATGGTGACGTCAGCGGTTGGGTAGGCGACACAGGTCAGCACATATCCAGCTTCCATTTGGTCATCGTCTAAAAATGACTGGTCAGACTGGTCAACAGTACCAGATACGAGTTTACCAGCACAGGTAGAGCAAGCACCAGCGCGGCAAGAGTAGGGTAGATCCAAACCAGCTTCTTCAGCAGCGTCTAGAATATAGGTATCATCATCAACGTCAATTGTTTGGTTTAGACCTTCAGCTTCGTTGATCAGTGTGACTTTAAAAGTTGCCATTTCAGTAATCCTCTCTTCTGCAGACGGGAGTATAAGTTATCCTAAAGCAAATACTACGGCTGATCCGCTCGGATTAGCCGCTTGTTCAAATTTGCTTCACTTCTGATACTACGAGAAAAAGAAAAGGATGTAACTGAAAATTGACCCCGATTAGTAATGAGATTTAGTTGGTTAATACGGATAAGTTTTCCTTATAAAAAGAAGCGACTCAAAGTCAGTTTATGAAGAAAAGTTATAGGCGGGAGAAAAGACAGGATTTTGCCAAAAACTTAACCAGTAGAGACGCGATCGCGTCTATGCACCTAAAAAAAGTAACAAATAGAGGGGATGACAATTATGTCTGAGGGATCTGCTTGTTTTGCAGAACAACCTGTGCGTGTAGGTTTAGTTGGTACAGGCTATGTAGCAAAGCTACGAGCCGAGGTATTGCTTAATGATGAACGATCGCAACTAGTCGCAGTTGTCGGTAATACGTTCTTGAGGACAAAAGCCTTTGCAACAGACTATCAGACTGAGGCGATGAGTTCTTGGCTTGAACTTGTGGAGCGACTCGATGTGGATCTGGTAGCAATTTGCACTGTTAATCGAGAACATGGTGCGATCGCCCGAGCAGCATTAAAGAGCGGCAAACACGTTATTGTGGAATATCCGCTTTCTTTAGACCTGGCTGAAGCAGAAGAGCTCATCACCTTATCAAAAGCACAAAATAAACTTCTCCACGTCGAACACATTGAACTTTTGGGTGGTATGCATTCCGCTTTGAAGCAACACTTATCACAAGTAGGTCAGGTGTTTTATGTTCGCCACAACACCATTAATCCCCAGCATCCCGCACCCCGCAAATGGACTTACAATCACGAGCTTTTCGGCTTTCCCTTGATTGGGGCGCTCTCAAGATTACACCGTCTTGTAGATTTGTTTGGTAAAGTCTTAACAGTTAACTGCCATAATCGATTTTGGCAGACAGAAACAGAATATTACCAAAGCTGTTTGTGCGTCACTCAACTGTGCTTTAGCAATGGGTTGTTAGCGCAAGTGATTTATGGTAAAGGTGAAACCATGTGGCAGCCAGAACGTAAATTTGAAGTTCATGGCGAAAACGGGGGATTAATTTTTGATGGCGATCGAGGAGTCATGGTAGGCGTAGGCGGAACGACGCCGATAGAAGTTGGTAGTCGTCGGGGAATGCTCGCCCTAGATACAACTTTAGTCTTAGACCATCTGATCGATGGCACTCCTTTATACGTAACCGCAGAACAAAGCTTTTATACCCTTAAGGTTGCAGATGCGGCTAGGCGATCTGCCGAAACAGGACAAACTATAATTTTAACAGATAGTTTAGATGAAATTTCATGAAAACTGAAAGTACGAAAACTGAAACGATTGTTATTTTATCCAAAAGAGAACTAGAGAAAATGCGTTACTCTGGACGCTTGGCAGCGAAACTCCTACACCATCTTGAACCAATGGTCAAGCCAGGGGTTAGCACCCTCGAGCTGAATGACGAAGCGGAACGGTGGACGCAGGCGAAAGGCGCGAAAAGCGCACCTCTTAACTACAAAGGCTTTCCCAAATCGATCTGTACTAGTGTGAATGAAGTCGTCTGTCACGGCATTCCTAATGCCAAGCAGATCCTCAAGGAAGGAGACATCATTAATATAGATGTGACATTGATTGTGGATGGCTATTACGGTGATACATCCAAAACATTCTTCGTCGGTACGCCTTCCCCAAAGGCAAAAAAGCTGGTGGAAGTGACACAGGAGTGCCTGACAAAAGGCATTGCTGAAGTTAAGCCAGAGGCACGCATCGGGGACATTGGTGCAGCCATTCAAGAGTACGCCGAAGCACAAGGCTTTTCTGTAGTGCGAGACTTTGTCGGACACGGTATTAGCAATGTTTTCCACACTGTGCCAGAGATTCCCCACTTTGGCACACGCGGTAAAGGAAAGCGTCTCAGACCTGGTATGGTTTTTACTATCGAGCCGATGATTAACGAAGGTACTTGGGAAGTCGAGGTTTTGAGTGATGGTTGGACTGCTGTTACACGCGATCGCAAGCTAACTGCTCAATTTGAGCATACATTAGCTGTGACTGAAGACGGTGTTGAAATCCTGACTTTGCTTGATTGTTGATTGTTGATTGTTGATTGTTGATTGTTGATTGTTGATTGTTGGTTGGAAAAAAAAATAATAAACAACTAACAACTAACAACTAACAACTAACAATTAACAACCAACAATTTAAGATTTATGATCGAGGCGAATAGCTTGCTCTAGAGCTAATTTTTCTCTGGCTCTACGAGCATACAGTTGTAACTTAGTTAAATTCCAGCCTGTAATTATACTCATATCTTCTAAATTCATTCCTTTCGTCAACATTTCTACACACCACGTCTGTTGAGCGTGTATTAAGAGTGGCTGTTGACCCTCAGGTGTTAATAATCCCTCAGTTAATACTTGCCAGCGCTCAGTAATTTCTACCTCTGATATTGGCATTCCGTGATCGTTGAGAAATAATGCCCAGCGGTCATCTTTACGGACCTTTAGCCATTGAGTTAATGGATTGCGAGTATAAGAACCATACCGCTTACCCATGATCCACTGATTAACTGGCACTTGTCGAACGCAGCCCTGAGTTATCTGCAACAAGTGCTGATTGGCATCGTTTACTTGGTGCGATCGCTCTAAATTGACAACTTCTGCTGGAGATAAACCAGCGCCAAACAAAACATATATCAGGGCATAATCTCGTATTCCCGATTTTTTGGCTCGTTGTAGAATCAAGTGGACTGAGTTTGCTGGTAGATCTATCACTTTGTCTGTGTGATTCGACTCAATTTTGACTAAACTTGTACTGTTGGTAGCTTTATTTAAAAAAAGTGCCACTAAATTCTCTAAAAACTCATCTCTATCATGCCACAGCTCGTGAAATTCGCTGGTCAATTCAATCACGGCATACCCTAATAACATACTATTGAGCAAGCTTGCTAGTTTTTGGGCTGGCATTTGGGTGTGTAACTGCTCACGCTCCATAACTGTTGCTAGATATTCGGTAACATAGTGGTTTGCTTGGGTTAAGCTTCGTCCTAGTGCCTGACGATATTCTACTGAATAGCTTCCAGCCTCTCCTACCAAAGAGCGTACCAGATCTGGGACTTTTTCTAGAGCCTGTAAACGATCTTCGCAATAGTCTTTTAGAGCTTGGTAAACACTGGTCGTCTGATTTGCTTGCATTTTTAAGGATTCTCCTAGCTCTTTAAACACTGGCGATTCGGAAATGACTGCTAGGAGCAATCCGTGCTTGTTGCCAAAATGTCGAAATAGCGTCACTTCATTGACTTTTGCTAATTCTGCCACTGCTTTTGTTGTCGTCTCGGTGACTCCCTGCGCAGCGAATAACTCCATAGCTGCATTAATCAGTCGCTGTCGAGCCGAATTTATTTGATCGGACATATATAAAAACATCAGAATTAAAATGCAAGTGACACTTGCATTTTAATTCTATCCTTGCTAAGCTGAGTCGTGTAAGTAGCACTTGCATCTGCGTCTACAGACGTTCCGCCGGAATGTCTCTTCCTGGCTCCTTCCATAGCACTCACGTTAAAGGAAAGATTTATGACGACTATACACTCAGCAGCGTCTGTTGATAAGCAGCCGCTTACTCTGAGATGGATCAACGTAGCATTTTTTGGTTCAGTTCATGCTTTGACTTTATTAGCTCCCTGGTTTTTTTCTTGGTCTGCTTTAGGAGTAATGATATTTCTCCACTGGTTGTTTGGCAGCATTGGTATTTGTTTAGGATATCACCGACTTTTGACTCACCGCAGTTTACATGTGCCAAAGTGGTTGGAATATGCGATCGCTACCTTGGGTGCGATCGCCTTGCAAGGAGGACCAATCTTTTGGGTAGCTACACATCGGTTGCATCATGCATATACAGAGGATGTGGATAAAGACCCCTACTCTTCCCAGCGTGGTTTTTGGTGGAGCCATATGCTTTGGGTTTTGTACCCGCGTCCGGAATTTTTTGCATACGACACTTATAAAAAATATGCTCCTGAACTACACCGTGACGCATTCTATCGTTGGCTAGATCGCTACTTCTTGCTGCTCCAAATTCCCGTTGCTGTTCTGTTGTATGCTTTGGGAGGATTGCCTTTTGTCGTGTACGGTCTTGTGCTGAGAGTCGTATTACTTTGGCATTCTACTTGGCTAATTAACTCGGCGGCTCACTGGCGCGGTTATTGTAATTTCCAGTCGGATGACAGTTCCCGTAATCTTTGGTGGGCAGCAATTTTAACTTATGGCGAAGGTTGGCACAACAATCACCATGCTCACCCAAATGTAGCCAAAGCCGGATTCCATTGGTGGGAAGTAGATATGACTTGGTGGGCAATTAAAATTTTGCAAACTCTGGGTTTAGCTAAGAAAGTTGTGATGTTTCCAATAAAAACTCCTATATCAACATCCTGAATACAGCCGAAAGGTACTGACCGAATAATTACTAATATCATGTTCGGTTGAATAATTATATTATCAGTGTGCCTGGCGATCAATAATGGGTAATGAGTAATGGTTCCTTTTTCCCAATTACCCATTACCTATTACCAACAGAATATAGCAATCCTATTTCAGATCCGAACAAGAGGGACAAGGGATACTTGGAGGACTTGAGATAGGTGTTCGTATCTCCTCCACTGATTGCTATTTCTTAACAACGCAGCTTCTACAAACCAAGCTCATCTTTTTATATGGTTAGCTGGCTTTCTTCACCAAGATCTCCAAAATACGATCCGGGACTTTGCACTCACCGATTACCCGTCAGTGCGTTACCAGAGAGACTCAAGGTTGAAAGCGTTCGTGTTGGAGCGATCGTACTTGAGCAATGGTTTCAAAGTCGCGATCGTTGTGAATCAACAGTAAGTCATTCTCCAAAGCGGATTGCGCGATACAGCAATCAATCGGACTGCGAACCGTGAGTCCTTGACGGCGTAAATCATAGTAGATACGAGCAGCCGCTTGCCAGGAATGACTCGTAAGTTCAACATAATCTTGTGTCTCGAGGTAGGTGGACAGGAGAGTCCACTCTTTTTCATTCAGGCTACCTTGCAGCAGTTCAAGCTGAGTAAAGCGGCTGAGTAAAATCTCACGCTCAGCAATCAGGGTTTTAAGCTGCTTACCTATCTGACCACTGCGATCGCGGAACACGCTGATCCAAACAGACGTATCAATCAGAAGCATGACGAGTTTCGCGCAGGGCTTTGTGATCGAAGTCCTTAGTAAATTGAATCTGCCCCGCGAGGTCGAGGAGGTTTTTCTGGCGGCGAGATCGCACAAGTTCTTGCAGAGCTAGGTTCACCAATTCTTCCTGGCTAGTAAGGTTGGTAAGTTGAAAGGCTTCGCTGAGAAGGGATTCGTCGAGGTTGAGAGTGATTTGCATAGGGTGTTTGTCGGACAATTGACTTAGGGAGATGTATCCTGGAACCAGTATAACTGAGGAGTTAAGGCAGCAGGCTCATAGCGATCGTACTTTGATTTGAGCCGAAAACTTAGATTAACGATTTCGGTTTTCCCCGGCTTACTTCGTCGAAGACCGGGGAATTACGGCGTCTTCGTTAAATAAGCGTGGGGAAATCCTAACGGGTTAGTTGAAGCACAAAGCTTTAGCGCCCCAACTTATTAGGAATTCCTTCACAACCACCGGGAATAGTATCTCTGGTTTTTTCGCCGCACCAAGCGCAGCAGTAGTAACGCACAGACTCAGACATGCGCTCGACATGAGTAAAATTGGCATTTTCCACAACTGCGCCAGTGTGTTCGCCAGTTTGGTAGTTTGGTGGTTCGGTGCGACTGCGAGGTGATGCAATTTCAGAGGAACCATAGAATAGGAGAGTGCTGTTTAGGTCGGCATTACTAAGATTGGCATTATACAAGATGCTGCGGCTGAGATTGGATTTTACCAAGTCACAGCCACTAAGGTTAGTGCGGACAAGATTTGCTTCTGAGAGGTCAGTCCAACGCAAATCAGTACCAGCCAAGTCGGCTCCTGCAAGCATAACTCCCAAATCGATGACGCGCAAACCCTCCAGACGGTCTTCGGCGTAACCACCATAACCGTCAAGAATGGCTCGACCTAGATGGCGATCGCGTTTTAAGGGTGTCAGCAACTTAGCGCGTGAGAGAAAGCGGATAATTTTTGCTTTACCATTGCCATCAACACTACTGAGAATTGCTGCTGTACGTCCTTCGGGATGCACAATAAACGTAGTTAAACAGAGTCAAACAACGCTAATTGCTTATGGTTCGCTCTCTGATTGACCTTACTCGTGCGTTTTCTTTTAGGTTCTAGAGTCTTGGGTGCATCCATACCCGGTATCGCTTCAAAAACTGCATTCCAGGTTTCCCGTGTAACCTGAAACGAGTTTTGAAACTTCTGAGTTCGTTCCAGCAATATTTTTTTAACATCCGTATGCTTCATAAATCTGGAGATTTCATCATCCCCAATTCTTGCTTGAACGTTATCAGCAGCATTGGTATCTGATTGCAAAACGACCCCATCAAAACAGGTGAACTTATCCCCATCACGAACACCCAAAAGGATGCCATGCCTGGAGTCAAGCTGTGACGTATATGCTGCCGTTACACCTATAATCGTGCAACCTACACGAGATGAAACTTGTTGAAGCGCGTCTGCTACGATTCCTTTACACCATGAGTTAAGGTTTCGTTTTGTACGCCTTGACCGTTTAGATTTTGAAGCGAACTGCTCGGTCAAGTCTTCAAACGCTACAGCTTTAATTGCATCATGCATTAACTGAACTGTAGCAGTAAATACTAAAGTTTTAATCCTGCCTTTAAAGGCTAACTCTCTGTTGTTCCACTTTATTCTTCCTAGATTATTTTTAGCTATCCGCTCAGCTTTGGCATGATTGCCTTTAGAGGTTGCTTCATTTGCTATTGAGCGGATTTTATTGCGCTTAATACCTTTTTGGTTGCGGTAGTCGCTTTCTGTGGTTTGAATCTTACCAAAGTCTTGACCGATAAACCTAGCCCCATCATTGGTAGAGGTTGCGTAAACTTCTGAGTAGCCTCTATCCACACCAATACTAAGACCTTTTTCTCTCTTTGGGGTAGATTCTATATCAGTTGAATAATGAATATACCACTTGCCGGAGCGCTTAATTAATCGGAATTGCCCAGTAATTTCAGCTTTTAACGTAGTAGGAATTCTTAGGACTTTGCCTTTTTTAAAACCACTAAACTGTACCCATACAACGCCATTCGAGTCAGTTTGATAGTTGTATTCTTTAACTACAATCTGATTAGCCACACGAGTATGACCACGATACCAAAACTTGCGAACTAGCGTTCTTAGTTTAGGGTGATTCATCCACTCGCGAGACTCTAAAACGTGTTGTGCAACTGATTTAAGAGCAAAAACTTTTTGGTAGCGCAGTCCCAATACTTCTAGTACTTTTTCAATACATGAGGCTTGGCAGGTATGAATATCCCCAATGACATCATAAAGAGTAGTTTCCCATAACTTTGCAGGTAACTGGTACTTGCTGTTAGCGGAACGCAGTATTTTATCAATGTCGTATTCAGATAACCCCCAAGCTTTAAGGGAACCGTATTCATTCCATAAGTCAGAGCGCAACGAACCCAGGCGATTCGCGATAGTATCGAGTTCTTCGGATTTCCATGTATTGAGTTTAGCAGTTCCAACAATGGCAATACGAGTCACCGTCTTTACCCCTTTTACTTTTTTCTTTCTCGCCATGAGTTCGACCTCTCAAGTGGTTGCTTGCTATACTATTAGTATAGTCGTAAGTTTAAAATTATGCAACCAGGTAAGGGAAAAAAAAGAATAAAAAATCACCCCGTTTTTTACGACGAGATGAAAATTCGGAAAACGTTGTCGCTAACTCCAACCGCGTGGAAAAAGCTTTTAGCCCTGTCAATAGACGCGGGATTGAGCGCAAGCGAGTGCATGGAACGAATAATCAGGGATATTGACTGTGATTGACTACTTTTGACTACGTTATTTGACGATTAGATTGCTAGGCGATCGCCCGTTCTTGGGGCCAATCTTCTAATAATCCTTCTTCATCTAATACTAAATCAGAAACCCCTTGGAAATAAGCATCAATTGTCTGCTGCTGAGTGATGATGTTTTGCTGCACAGTCAGCAGGTTTTGCTGAATTGTCAGGTCTTTGGAAATGACGTATTGTCGCCAAGCAACGTAAACGGCGATGATGGCAATGAAAATTTGCCCTAAAGCACCAAACCATTCCGCCAGTGTCCCAAAAGCGTTCCAATTAATCTTGCGTCCCCAAACTAAGAGGCTAGAACCAAAACCACTGAACTTGACGATGCCGATCGCGCTTGCTATTAATCCCAAAAAGGCAATCGCCAGCGATCGCTCTCGGTATGAAAGCCATTCGTCTAGGACAATTCGTAACCAAGGCAATAATACAAACATGGATAGTAGCAATGCAAAAAGCGTTCCCAAGACGCCGATTATGAAGTTATTTAGGGCAATTCCAATAAAAGTGATGGCGATCGCTACTAGGATTAACAGCAATGCCCTAGGTTTAACTGTCAAAGTGTCGAAGTGGTGTTTTTCTATACTGGAAAGCGCTTGTTGTAAAGCGGCTCTATTTTCCTCTGATTGTAGTGATGCTAGTGCAGAGTCGGCTTGTTGAGTGACAAACTTCTGTGTTTGGGTTTCTGGAACACCATCAAAGTTATCTGGTTGCAAGTTGTGTTCAGCACCGGGTTTTGGGGGATCTGTGTGGGATGAGTTGGATTCAATTGGCATGATTATATTTTGACACCAGCAGACTTAGAGTTCCACAAATTTTGTCTGCTGAGAAGATTTAGGTTGAGAACCTGATTTGAAGAATCAGCGCAAGTGAGTGTTACCAAATCAGGGAAAAGATACATATTTGTGGGTTTGAACGCAAACTTTAAATTTAAAATATAAATTTGGGAAATTAATTAAGGTAACATCAATAATGTCTGTATATTTTTTTTATTCAGATAAAAAAGCTGTGACATTATAATTATATTGAGGGTTTTGGAGAAAATGGTCTGTTGGCGCCGCTTTGTCGCCTCTGGTTTTATCGCTTTATTCGTATTAGGCTGTGGTGATGAGGCAACCTCAGCGAGAAAAAATAGTCAGCAAGTTGTACAGGAAACTAATGTTTCCCAGTTGCTTACAGAAGCGAACGTTATCCAAAAGGCAGAAGATTTTTTTAATCAAGGCAACAATTTACTCAACTCAAAGCGCTACAAGGATGCTATATCAGCATACGACAAAGCTCTGAGCATTAAACCAGATATTGCTGAAGCTTGGATTAACCGAGGCAATGCTCTAACAGCTTTGCAACACGATCGAGAAGCTTTAGGATCGTACGACAAAGCGATCGCTCTCCAACCAAACAAGCATGAAGCATGGTTTAACCAAGGCAATACCCAGACAAAGTTACAACGCTATACTGAAGCTCTAGCATCATACGACAAAGCTCTAGCCATTCAACCAAACAAGTATGAAGCATGGATTAACCGAGGCATTACCCTAGCAAAGTTACAACGCTACACTGAAGCTCTAGCATCATACGACAAAGCGATCGCGATCGACCCAAACAAGCACGAAGCATATTACAACAAAGCTTGCGCTTATGCTTTGCAAAAAAATACTGAATTAGCAATTGAGAACCTACAAAAGGCAATAAATCGGGTTCCTGAAAAGTACAAAAAATTAGCAAACACCGACTCTGATTTTGACAAAGTTCGTAATGACAAGCAGTTTCAAGAATTAATTGAATAGTCTGATGTTTCTAGTAAGCCTCTCTCAGATTTCTTTAGTTGCGTGCCCGTTCGGCTACAGTTGCTCGCTGTTTGAGTGTGACACGGGCTTCAGGCATAGACTATTTGCCCCAGACCCAGTTCGCCAATCAGGTCGTTGATGTTTGTGTTGCGAATTCGGGATAGTTCCCCCAATGCTTCTATGCGGTGAGCATTAGCAAGTTCAATTTGCTCGGATATTGCAATTAATTCGTTATGTTCAGTTGGGGTCAGTGTCTGGGCGTTTCGTTTTGAGAGCAAATCGCTATAGCGTTGCCACTCAATGTGAGACAGGCTGCGATCAATTCTTTGAAGCAGTTCTACCTCGTTGTCTGGCAGTTTGTAAGTTGGCTTGAGGTTTTGCTGCAAAAGGCGAACAATATAAGCATCTGGCGTAACACCAGCTTTCTGGGCAGCCTGCTGCAACTGCTGTTCGAGTTCCGGAGTCATTTCAATTTCGAGTGTCATACACTATCTTCCTCAGCATTCCCTTATATTCTGAACGATCGCGGATAAAATAATCGAGGTGCATGACAATATTACCTAACTATACAATACTGGGACTAATCTAGGCATTAACAATTCTGAGAGTGAGCGATCGCCTGAATTGCCGTAAATATTTTCAGCAGTACAATTGAAGCGGTAGTTAAAATTCAGGCAGTGACGGCAGTACTTAATTGTGAAGACAGGATGGGAAAATGCACATTAACGGAGTTAGTTATGCTAAAAACAAATAGCCAAAAAAAGGGTCAAGTTTTCACTACAATAAAACTCACTAACAACGTGGATGAAATTCTAGCCGAAAGGGGATTTATTCCTAAAGATCAGGTCCGTTCCATTACCATAGATAATGTCTTAGTCGATACAGGTGCAACTAGACTTTGCTTACCTGAAGAAATTATCACTCAATTGGGTTTGAGACTCGTTGGGGAAATAGAGGGACATACTGCCGTAGGAGTTAGACAATTTCGCCTCTTCGACGGTGTAAAGCTTTCCATAGAAGGGCGGGAAGGTACATACAATTGTGTGGAATTACCAGCAGGTGAAAACCCTTTACTAGGTGTGATTCCTTTAGAGGATTTAGGTTTAGAGCCTGATTTGAAGAATCAGCGGCTCTTAGTGTTACCAAATCAGGGAAAAGATACATATTTGCGGGTGTGAATGTACGTGTATTTCACAAATCAAATATGAGTCCTATAAAGGAAAATTTTAATCTTTAGTTTTCTCTGTGCTCTCTGCGCGACGCCAGTCGCCTCTGTCGGGAAAGCCGTCATTCTTGTGGTCTCCTCTGCGGTTTTAAAATATTCAATGAAACAGATAAGACAAAAACATGAAAAAACTATTAATTACCGGAGCAAGTGGTTTTTTAGGATGGCATCTTTGCCAGTTAGCAAAGCAAGAATGGGAAGTTTATGGGACATATTTCTCCCATTCTTTAGAAATTACAGATACAAAATTACTAAAAGTTAACTTGACCGATTTTCCCCAACTTAAACAGATATTTAGTGAAATTCAGCCAGCAGCAGTTATTCATACAGCAGCACTATCTCAACCCAATTTTTGTCAAAACCACCCGGAAGAATCACATGCAATCAACGCGATCGCATCCTGCAATATCGCCGGACTATGCGCTGATTATTCTATCCCCTGCGCTTTTACATCAACCGACCTAGTTTTTGATGGTTTAAACGCTCCCTACAAGGAAACAGACCCCGTATGTCCTGTTAACATTTATGGTGAGCAAAAAGTCCAGGCTGAGTCAGGTATGCTAGAACGTTATCCCATGACAGCAATCTGCCGGATGCCATTAATGTTTGGTATGGCAACACCTACAGCCACAAGCTTTATACAGCCATTTATTCAAACGATAAAAGAGGGCAAAGACTTAAATTTATTTATAGATGAATTTCGTACACCAGTTAGTGGACTCACTGCGGCAAAAGGATTATTATTAGCTCTAGAACTCGTGAACGGACACATTCATTTGGGCGGAATCGAACGGATTTCACGTTATGATTTTGTTCGCTTATTAGTAGACGTTTTTCAACTTCCCGCCACCAAACTTAAAGCCTGCCGACAACAAGATGTAAAAATGGCAGCCCCCAGACCGACTGATGTTTCTTTAGATAGTTCCAAAGCTTTTGCCATGGGATATAAACCTCTGTCTTTGCAAGAAGAATTAATGTTGCTAATGGCTAATGGCTAATCGCTAATCGCTAATCGCTAATCGCTAATGGCTAATGGCTGGTAGCGTTACTGACCGCACAAAAGGCGCATCTTTTAGGAGATATAATTGCCATTGCCATCTTGGCAGTGCTAACTGGAGCCGAAAATTTAGATGCGTTTACCCTGAATGGCTAATCGCTAATGGCTAATGGTAGCAATTAGCCATTAGCAATTAACAATTAGCAATTAGCTATTCTTGTGAATACGCTTCCATTGGTAGACAAGAGCAAACAAAATTCCTGTCGCCATAGGAATTGTCAATGCGAGCAACACTAGGCCAGAATTTATCGTCGCGAGTCCAAGGTGCGGGGTAAGCAGCTTGTTCCCGAGAATAAGGATGATTCCATTCTCCGACAATTAAACTTTCTGCAGTGTGAGGTGCATTCTTCAAGACATTATCGTGGCTATCCACCCGATCTGATTCAATTTCTGCGATTTCTGCGCGGATAGCAATCATCGCATCGCAGAAACGATCCAACTCTTCCTTGGATTCGCTTTCTGTTGGTTCCACCATGATTGTACCTGCTACAGGCCAGGAGACAGTCGGTGCATGAAAGCCATAGTCCATTAAGCGCTTGGCTACGTCATCGATTTCGATGCTAGCAGACTTTTTGAGCGATCGCAAATCCAAAATACACTCATGAGCAACTAGACTATTTTTCCCTTTATACAAAACAGGATAATAGGGTTCAAGCCTACGAGCGATGTAGTTAGCATTGAGAATTGCGACTTTCGTTGCTGCCGTCAAACCCCCTGCACCCATCATAGCGATGTACATCCAAGAAATTACCAAGATGCTGGCGCTACCCCAAGGTGCAGCAGAAACAGCACCCATATTAGTTGGTAGTTGATAGTTGGTAGTTGATAGTTGATAGTTGGTAGTTGGTAGTTGATGGTTGGTAGATTCTGACCCATGCCCGATGCCCGATGCCCCATGCCCTATTACTGAGTGTCCGGGGAGAAAAGGCACCAGATGCTGTGCAACACCAATTGGTCCCATACCAGGACCACCGCCGCCGTGGGGGATGCAGAAAGTTTTGTGCAGGTTCAAGTGACAGACATCGGCGCCGAAATCTCCGGGACGACAAAGTCCTACTTGGGCGTTCATATTCGCCCCATCCATGTAAACTTGTCCACCGTGGGCGTGAACTGCTGCACAGATTTCCTGAATTTGTTCCTCGAAGACACCATGAGTCGAGGGATATGTGATCATTAATGCCGCAAGATCTGAACTATGCTTTTCTACCTTAGCCTTGAGGTCATCGAGGTCAACGTTACCGAAAGCGTCACAAGCAACAGTAACTACCTTCATCCCGCACATTACCGCACTTGCAGGGTTTGTCCCGTGTGCTGAGGAGGGAATTAAACAGATGTTGCGGTGTGCTTCTTGGCGACTTTCGTGATACTGACGAATTACCAAAAGACCAGCGTATTCGCCCTGAGAACCAGCATTTGGTTGCAACGAAACTCCAGAAAATCCAGTGATTTCTGCTAGCCATTCCTCAAGCTGCTGGAACAGGATTTGATAACCCCGCGTTTGCGACAGCGGTGCAAAAGGATGTATTTTGCTAAACTCAGCCCAACTTACTGGTATCATCTCAGCCGTCGCATTCAGCTTCATCGTACACGATCCCAAGGGAATCATCGATGTTGTTAACGACAAGTCCTTAGCTTCTAGCCTGTGCAGATAGCGCAACAACTCAGTTTCTGAGTGATAGCGGTTGAAGATGGGGTGGGTGAGGTAAGTAGATGTACGGCCAACGGATGTTGTAGCGGATGTAGCGGATGTAGCGGATGAGTTATCTGTGATACCCACAATTAAATTATCCGTTACATCCGTTATGTCATCCGTTTCTGAGCGATCGCGGTTGAAGATGGGGTGGGTGAGGTAAGTAGAGGTGCGGGCAACGGATGTTGTAGCGGATGTAGCGGATGAGTTATTGGTGATACCCACAATTAAATTATCCGTTACATCCGTTATGTCATCCGTTGCTAATTCTTCTAGGGTGAAGGGTAGGCGATCGTCAAGAGCGAAAATTTGCCAGAGGTCGATTAAATCTTCTTCTGTGGTGGTTTCGTCTAGGGAGATACCTACAGTAGTGGCGTCGAAAATACGAAGGTTAATTTTTCGAGCAACGCATGCTTCTAGAATATTTTCTAGAGGGCGTGTTCCTAATTCCACCCGTAGCGTATCAAAGAAACATTCCGAACTGATGCGGTAACCTAACCGCTTGAGTCCGGACGCTAGGAGTACAGTCAACTGGTGGATGTTTTCGGCTATTCTCTTTAATCCAGCAGGACCATGATAGACAGCATACATACTTGCCATTACCGCAAGCAGCACCTGTGCGGTGCAAATGTTGCTGGTAGCTTTTTCGCGACGGATGTGCTGTTCGCGGGTTTGCAGCGCCAGACGCAATGCAGTTTTGCCGTGAGCATCTTTTGATACACCTACAATCCGTCCTGGAACTTGCCGCTTGTATTCTTCTTTTGTGGCAAAGTAAGCTGCATGGGGTCCTCCGTAGCCTAAGGGGATACCGAATCGCTGCGTACTTCCTACAGCAATATCAGCACCAAACTCCCCTGGAGGTGTTAGCAATATCAGGCTTAAGGGGTCTGCGGCTACCGTTACCAATGCACCCTCAGCATGGGCTTTTTCTACAAAAGCGCGGTAGTCGTAAACTGTGCCATCAGTGGTGGGGTATTGCAAAATTGCCCCAAAAATCGGTTGAGAAAAATCAAAAGTCTGGCGATCGCCAACAATGATGTTAATTCCCAAAGGTTTAGCCCGTGTTTGCAACACGTCAATGGTCTGGGGATGACAGTCACGAGAGACAAAATAAGTATTGGCTTTATTTTTGCAAACACCATAACTCATGGTCATCGCTTCTGCTGCTGCTGTGGCTTCATCCAGTAACGAAGCATTGGCAATTTCCAAACCTGTCAGGTCGATAATCATCGTTTGGAAATTCAGCAGGGCTTCCAGTCGCCCTTGGGCAATTTCTGGTTGATATGGGGTGTAGGCGGTATACCAACCGGGGTTTTCCAGGATATTCCGCCCAATCACCGGGGGGGTGATACAGTCGTGATATCCCATGCCAATGAATGAGCGAAATACCTGATTTTTTTCGCTTAATTCTTTCAACTTGGCAAGGGTTGCGTACTCATTTTGTGCAGGTGGCAACTCTAATGAGTGTGATAACCGGATCGCCTGCGGTACTGTTTGGTCAATCAGGTCATCAAGGTTCGTAAAGCCTAATACCTCCAGCATTTGCCGGATATCATCAGATGATGGTCCAATGTGCCGTTCTTGAAAAGAACTTAACTTCTGACTCTTTTCCCCCAGCATCTGCTGATGTTGTGACTTAGGACGAGAAGCATTAACTACCACAAATTGCTCTCCAGACGCTACTACTTCATATTTTGCAACAAGTATATTGAAGGCGTTAGCTCTCTGTAGTCTGTTCATCTAAACTTCATAAAGTTTTTCCGGACAAACGAGAGGGGAGTGGCTAATGGCTAATGGCTAATGGTAAGAAGAGCAATTAACAATTAGCAATTAGCAATTAACAATCTCTACTCCCCTTCTACCTGAGAACTATACTCGTCAGCAGTCATTGCATCATCAATTTCACCAAGATCGTTGACGCGCACTTTTAGCAACCACCCTTCTCCGTAGGGGTCTTCTGCCACTTGTTCGGGAGATTCAATCATGTTATCATTGCGTTCTATGACTGTGCCGGTAACCGGTGAATTCAAATCTTCAACGGCTTTGACCGATTCAATATTGCCAAAGGTGTCTCCCTTGGTTACAGCATCACCGATTTCTGGAAGTTCCAAAAATACAACGTCACCCAACTGATCTACTGCAAAGGCGGTAATGCCAATGGTAGCAATTTCACCCTCTAGCCGGACGTATTCATGAGTATCCAGGTACTTCAAATCTGAAGGATATTCCAAAGACATAGCAATTCCTCTTCCACCTTACAAAAATTATCATGCTTAATGACTAATAACTAATAGTAGTCAGGCAATCAGCAATTAGCAATCAGCAATTAGCAATTATCCGTTTGCCAAGCGATTCTTTGACCGATAAAACGGACGTTTAACGACAACTGCTGGGTAAGCTTTGCCACGAACCTCCACGAATAGCTGCTGACCGACAACTGCAAGCGGTGTAGGAACATAAGCTAAGGCAATGGGATAACCGAGTGTAGGTGATAGTGTACCACTAGTAACTTCTCCAACGACTACACCTGTTGATAGTACTTGATAACCGTGACGAGCAATATTGCGTCCTTGCATTTGTAAACCCACTAGTCGGCGCTGGACTCCGCCAGCTTTTTGCTGTTCCAAAATTGACCGACCAATAAAATCACCTTTGGTATCCAGGTGAACCAGCCAACCTAAACCAGCTTCTAACGGGTTAGTAGTGTCGTCGATATCTTGACCGTAAAGTGCCATTGCAGCTTCTAGTCTTAAGGTGTCTCTTGCACCAAGTCCGCAGGGAACGACACCAGCATGAAGAAGACTTTGCCACAATTCTACACCCACATCTGGATCTACCATCACCTCAAATCCATCTTCCCCGGTGTAACCTGTGCGGGCAATAAAGGCTGGTTTACCTAGTACTGTCGCTTCAATGTGACCGAATGCTTTGATTGGGGTTAAGTCCTCTTGCACTAAGGGCTGAAGGAAACTGCTTGCTTTTGGTCCTTGCACGGCAATTAAGACTTTTTCCGGCGAAATATCTTGAAACTTTACCTCATCTAGGTTTAGGTGTTGCAATAGCCATGCTTTGTCTTTACTAGTAGTTGCAGCATTGACAATCAGCACACCCCGGTGTTCTCCAGTGGATTCACCTTGGTAATAAAAAATGATGTCGTCGATAATTCCTGCTTGGGGATTCAACAATACGGTATATTGCGCTTGACCGGATTGCAACCGACTCAAGTCTGAAGGAACTAAAAGCTGGATTTGGGAAATTAGGTCTTTTCCCTGAAGAATAAATTTACCCATATGGGAAATATCGAACATTCCTGCTGCATTTCTGACAGCTTCGTGTTCCCGACTAATGCCAACAAACTGCACAGGCATTTCCCAACCGCCAAAGCTGGTAAGCCGCGCTTTCAGTTCTTGTGCAAGAGAATATAGAGGTGTTCGAGTCAGGGATAAAGGGATTTCTTCTTGATTAGCCACAAGTCGTTTTGCTGTCTTAGGTAAACATCTTTATTCAGTATTACCGAGAAGACCTCACATTGAACGCATGCTATACTGCGAACGGTTCAAAACTTCACTTAATATGGACTGAGCTCCAAACCTCTCCCCGATGCGGGGAGAGGCTTAAGAACCGGATGCGCGAATGTTAAATAAGTATAGTTTTCAGCCGTTTTTAGTATAACACAAAGACTGGCAACGGAAGTTGAAGGATGTAACGGATTCCTTGATTTGTACTCCTCACCCACCAACCATCCGTTACATCCGCTACCACATCCGCTGCCAAGACTGGCAACGGATAAACAACGGATGTAACCGATGAGTTTGCTTGCGATCCTCACCCACCAACCATCCGTTACATCCGCTACCACATCCGCTGCCAAGACTGGCAACGGATAAACAACGGATGTAACCGATGAGTTTGCTTGCGATCCTCACCCACCAACCATCCGTTACATCCCCTACCACATCCGCTGCCGGATTAGTTGATCGGCGATCCTCACCCACCAACCATCCGTTACATCCGCTACCACATCCGTTGCCAATTTTACTTTATTCCGAGAATATTCAGTATGAGGTACAAACTTGCCGTGAACGAAGCGGCACCAAGGAACGTGCAAACTGGCAGGGTCAGAATCCACGATAGCGCTATATTTCTAAGCGTTTCTGCCTGTAGCCCAGAACCACTCGCTGCCATCGTACCTGCTATACCAGAGGATAGCACGTGGGTGGTACTAACAGGTAGACCGAAGTGATCGGCAGCAGAAATTGTTGCCGCCGCCACTATTTCAGCCGATGCCCCCTGACCGTAGGAAAGGTGTTCTTTACCAATCTTTTCACCCACTGTCACGACGATCCGCTTCCAACCAATCATCGTGCCAATACCTAGTGCCAAGGCGACGGCTACTTTTACGAAAGTGGGAATGTACTTGGTTTCTTTATCCAATGTTTTCTCGTAACCTGTCAAAGCCTTCGCCTCTTGAGGATTGGTAAGCTGTTTCCCTTTGTCCAGCTTGCTAATTGCTGAGGAGACGAGATACATATCATTTCGCAGTACGCGGCGATCGCTAGAAGAAAAATCTTGGAAACTCGTCTTACCAGACAGCTTGTTTGTAATAGTGCGATTCTTGGCAGCAAGTGCTGGAAATATTTTATTGCTGGCTTTACTGTTCGGCTTCAAAAAGTTTGTCAGTTCAGTGTTTGCCTGTTGGTCGTTCAGGGCCACTCCAGACGCATGTTGTGCGATTATGGGAGCCACAGACCTTGACTCAGTAGCTAGTTGAGCAATATTTGTGGATTGGATATTCAGTGCAAACGCACCAGGAAGGACGGCAACCAGGATCAGAGTTAACAAACCCATACCTTTTTGTCCGTCATTTGAACCGTGGGCGAAGCTGACAGAAGTACATGTTAAGATTAACAAAGCCCGAACCCAAGGCGGTGGTGCCTTCTTTTCATCTGCGGGTTGGTACAACTCTGGTCGTTGGATCAACCTCTTCGCAGCCAGCAGCAGTAGTGCTGCGCTAACGAATCCCACGACTGGCGAAATCAACAGCGCGGCAAAAACACTCTGCACCGGTGCCCAGTTTAGACCCTCGTCTATGGCATGACCCGACAGCAGTGTATGCCCTATACTGACACCTAGGATTGCACCAATCAAAGCGTGTGAACTGGAGTTTGGTAAGCCTACGTACCAGGTTCCAAAGTTCCAAACGATCGCTGAGATCAGAATAGAAAATATCATCGCGTAGCTTGGACCCGAACCTATAGTCGTTACCAAATCAATTGGTAAGAGCGCCACCACGGTATAAGCGACTGCTCCACTTGACGTCAGTACGCCCAGCAGATTACAAATGCCTGACCACACGACGGCGATGGTTGGCTTCAGCGAGTGAGTGTAGATGACCGTGGCAACTGCGTTTGCGGTATCGTGAAAACCGTTGATCGCTTCAAAAAAGAGCGCCAGTCCCACAGATAACACGAGCAGCAAAATAGTGCTTGCCGTTAACGTCTCTCCAAATAGATGCATATAATGTTCTCCATATAAAGATGTCGGTGAAGTTTATTTCAGTTACTTAACCGCATAAAGGTAAAATCTGTACTTCTAAAACCAAAGCCATAATTTTTGATGCTCCAATATGGCATTACTTTGGGAAACTCCTCGGAAGCTCTAATGACTTTTAATATTTTCCCACATCAAATTCCAAGGCTTGGTGCTTCGTAAACGAATAGAAGCTTTTATTGATTCTTCAATTTTTTAGTTGATAAAAATAATTTTAATTATTTTATTAAATTAGAGGTAAAGAGCAGGTTAACCCTAGTTTAAATTGTGTTTTTATTATACCTGCTCCCATAAAATTCAGTCTGTGGACAGAGTTAGCACGAAATTTTTCTATTCTATATCTATCACAAGGACGTTGCAAAATAGAAGTGTGTATTTGCGTAAAAAGCTATACAATTTCCTTGCTACAAGGGGAATGGGGCAAATATCAAGTTACTTGTTTTACTCAATTGAGTCTGATAACTAAGCAGGAGTGCTCAAGAAGCTTAATAATTAGTTATGTAAGTGTTGAGATTTATTAAGTTATGATGATTAGGCGTTGGCAAGTATTAGCTGGGTTTGTCTTAGCTGTAGTTCTTTTTTTGTTTCCCGTGGCGGCACAAGCAGCAAGTTCTTCCAGTGTCACAGGTTCAGTCGGCAATGAAAAACTCATTGGCAAAGATTTTTCTGGTCAAAGTTTAATTAGAACTGAGTTTACCAGTGTCAATCTGGAGAAAAGTAATTTCAGTAATGCTGATTTACGGGGTGGAGTTTTTAACGGTTCCGCATTGCAGTCCGTGAATATGCATGGTGCAGATTTCTCGAATGGCATAGCTTATTTGGCAGACTTTAAGGGTGCTGATTTAAGTGATGCAATTTTTGTAGATGCAATGCTGTTGCGTTCTCGGTTTGATAATGTAGATGTCACAGGTACTGATTTCACGAATGCTATTCTAGATGTTGCGGAAGTGAAAAAACTCTGCGCAAAGGCAAGTGGTGTTAATTCTAAAACTGGTGTGGAAACTCGTGAATCTTTAGGATGTAGGTAGAACCTCACCCCCTTACCCCCTCTCCGAAGCGCGGAGAGGGGGAGTAGGAATTTTTATAAACCGCAGAGAGAAGTCTGAGCGGCGGCTTTTGCCGCTCAGAACTTCGGTGGGCGCAGAGGGGGCGAAGAAAGAGGGCGATCGCACCAATCTATGCATTAGACATCTGGTGAAAATTAATTATGCGTTGTCTACAACCCTTGTCTTGACGCGAAATTCTCGCGGTGCGCGAATGACGGCTTTCCCTCCGTAGGCGACAGGTGTTGCAGCGCGAATGATATCATGTCGGGTTAATCACTTATTATATGAACCCTCACTATACCCTCGCTCGCTCCCCTCTCCCATGCTTGGGAGAGGGGACGGGGGCATCGGTCGGTATATCGTAACTGTTTATACGGACATGATATGACGGCTTTCCCGCGCCCCGGCGACTGCACCAAGCTTTATGGCGTCGCGTCTCTACATTCTTTTTCGGAGATGTCTATTGTAGTCCCAGTAATGATTGGTACATTCCGCTCATCGAGTTGCACATATTTATATTCAGTGTTTGTGAGCGTCATAGTTTTTGCCTGGTTGACTTCCTCTATGTTAAATTATGTGCGATTCGCTTTCTTAATATGACGTGAGTTCGACGGACCTAAAAACGGCTGAAAACTATACTTATTTAACATTCGCGCATCCGGTTCTTAAGCCTCTCCCCGATGCGGGGAGAGGTTTGGAGCTCAGTCTATATTAAGTGAAGTTTTGAACCGTTCGCAGTATACATAGTAGAAACATAGCAATGCTATGCCTTTAGAAAGACCTCTAGACATACTAAATCTAGCTAGAGTGACGAGATAATGCGTTAATGTAAAGGGGGTATAACCTCTGTAGAAACCGTCATAGAAGACACAATTGTAACGGAGAGAAAATGAGGTCGTTACCTAGCTAGAGTTCAGGAAAATACCATGCATGAACTGGTTCAAACTGTCTTAAACAGTGACGAAAAAACTGCTCTGCGTCAATTGGTCTTGGCGTTGAGTGCCTCAGGTAAAAAGTTTTTCCTGAGAAATGAGATTTTGCAAGCTTTTGCTGACTACTGTCACCAATCTCAACAGCCAGCTTACTTTTACCACTCTTCCTCTGTGGGCAAACTCATTCAATACACCCATGAAATGATTTTAGAGGAGGAAAGTACTTGGTTCTTGCTGCGACCAAGGATTGGTAGCCAAGAAGTCTGGCAGATCAACGCAAACCTGTCTAGCTTCGAGATGATGACACCACAGGCGTTGCTAGATGAAAAAGATCGCCTAGTCAACCGCTACCAACCTCGAATTTTAGAAATAGACCTCAACCCCTTTTACCAAGGTTACCCCACAATCAGCGACCCCAGAAACATTGGTCAAGGTCTAGCATTCCTCAACCGTCACCTGTGTTCTCAAGTATTGAATGACCCTCA
Organism: Stigonema sp.; assembly: GCA_965249805.1. Lineage (GTDB taxonomy): Bacteria > Cyanobacteriota > Cyanobacteriia > Cyanobacteriales > Nostocaceae > Stigonema. The sequence continues at coordinate 1,897,021 of CBDFMX010000001.1, read as the reverse complement.
GTATTGGTTAGAGGTATTGTTTAAGGTCTTACAAGAACGCCAATACGAAGGCATTCCCCTGCTGATTAACGATCGCATTCACTCTGGTATCCAGTTATCCCAACAAGTTAAAGATGCCTTAAAGTTCCTCAATCAGCTTTCCCCAAGCGAAGAGTATGAAAAATTTCGCTCTGATTTGCAAGAACTGGGCTTAGAACCAGGCTGGGGTAACACGGCGTTGCGAGTGCGCGAAACCCTGGAACTTCTGGAGCGACTGATTGACACCCCACAGCCAGCCATCCTCGAAGCTTTTGTAGAGCGCGTCCCCTCAGTCTTTCGCGTTGTCCTCATTTCCATACATGGTTGGGTTTCCCAAGAAGGCGTCCTCGGAAGACCGGAAACAGCGGGTCAAGTCATGTACGTTCTGGAGCAAGCTCGCAGCTTAGAAAACAAACTGCGCGAAGAAATAAAGCTTGCAGGACTCGACACTCTGGGTATTAAACCCCAAGTCATCATTCTAACCCGCCTCATCCCTAACTGCGAAGGGAGTCTTTGCCACCTGCGGCTCGAAAAAGTCGAGTCAACCGAAAATGCCTGGATTTTGCGGGTTCCTTTCCAAGATTATAATCCTCAAGTCACGCAAAATTGGATTTCTAAATTTGAGATTTGGCCTTACCTGGAAACGTTTGCCATTGATGCAGAAACAGAACTAGTCGCACAATTTCGGGGTAAACCCGATTTAATCATTGGTAATTACAGTGATGGTAACTTAGTCGCCTTTCTCCTGGCTCGTAGTCTCAAAGTGACCCATTGCAATATTGCCCACTCTCTGGAAAAGCCTAAATACCTCTTCAGCAATCTGCATTGGCAAGAATTAGAGCAGCAATTCCACTTTTCGGCACAATATACTGCCGATTTGATCAACATGAATGCCGCCGACTTCATCATCACCTCGACCTATCAGGAAATTGTGGGGACACCCGACAGCATAGGTCAGTATGAGTCGTACAAATGTTTTACTATGCCCCAGTTGTATCATGTTGTGAATGGCATCAATCTGTTTAGTCCTAAGTTCAACATGATACCTCCAGGGGTAGATGAAAATATCTTCTTCCCCTATAGCCAAACAGCAGACCGAGATGACAACCTTCGCACACGGGTTCACTCTCTACTTTTTACTCGCGAGGACCCCCAAATTCTTGGCTTGTTAGATGACCCAAATAAGCGACCAATCTTTGCCGTTGGTTCGAGTACGAATATTGATAACCTCACCGGTTTAGCGGCATGCTTTGGCAAAAGTCAAGCATTGCAAGAGCAGTGTAACTTGATCCTCGTGACAAACAAGCTGCATCCAGAACAAGCCACAAATCCAGAAGAAGTCGAGGAAATAAAAAAACTCCACGACATCATTAATCAGTATGATCTTCAAGGTCATATCCGTTGGGTGGGGATGCAGCTGCCGATGGTTGAACTTGGAGAAGCCTACCGTGCAATCGGCGATCGCAAAGGAATTTTCGTCCACTTTGCTCGTTATGAAGCTTACGGAAGAATTATTCTCGAAGCGATGGCTTCTGGGTTACCAACTTTTGCCAGTCAATTTGGTGGCGCTTTAGAAATTATCGAAGATAGCGAAAATTTATTTCATCTTAACCCTACAGACTTAGAAGGAACAGCCAGTAAAATATTACACTTTGTTGACCAGTGCAATACAGAACCAGAAAACTGGTATAAAATATCAAGTTGGGTGAGTCAGCGAGTCCGTAACAAATACAACTGGCACTCACACACCAAGCAGTTGCTACTAGTCGCTAAAATCTATAGTTTTTGGAACTTTATTAACAGCGAAAATCGCGATGCTAGGGATTGCTATCTGGAAACATTATTCTATCTAGTCTACAAACCTAGGGCTGAAATCATCCTCCAACAGCATATGCATAATAAGTAGTTAATTGTTCATGGTTGATTGTTAATTGTTAATAGCAAATCAACAATCAACAATCAACAATCAACAATCAACAATCAACAACCAAGAAAACCAGTGCCGATGGATACAAATCATTTTACTTATACAGATTGGACACTAATCGAAACCCAGTTTGACCCTAACCAAGTTCATCAAAGAGAAACAGTTTTCACAATCGGCAACGGTTATCTGGGAACACGGGGTAGCTTTGAGGAAGGCTATAATCGTGCATTGGCAGCTACCTTGATCCAGGGTGTGTACGATGATGTGCCTATTGTCTACACGGAACTTGCTAACTGTCCTGACTGGACACCACTTGTAGTTATTGTCAATGGCGATCGCTTCCGCCTCGATCAAGGTGAGATATTGCGCTATGAACGCCAACTTGACCTGCGCCGAGGTATTTTGAGCCGTTTTGTGCGTTGGCGCAGTCCTAGCGGGAAAACTATCGACTTCAAGTTTGAACGCTTTGCTAGTCTAGCGGATGAACATGTATTAGTACTGCGCTGTCAATTAACACCAGTAGATTGTGAAAGTTTGATCGAAGTTGAAGCTAGTATCAACGGTTACCCCGAAAATCAGGGTTTTAACCATTGGGAATGGCTAGATCAAGGTAAGAACGATCGAGGTATCTGGTTAAACCTGCGTACCCGGAGTTCCCGTATTGCTTTAGGTATAGCCGCTGGAATGAAAATATCCGGAACTGACGCATCGTTGCAAGTCACCAACCCTCCAGGCTATCCTACCTTGAATACGACATTCATGGCGGCGTCAGGAAAGACCGTAGTGGTGGAGAAATTTGTCACAGTTTTTACTTCGCGAGAGGTGGAAAATCCAGTCCAAGCAGCTTGTGAAAAACTCGCTCAACTTGATTCTTACTTGGTGCTTCTGAATACTCACGAACAAGCTTGGGATGAAGTTTGGCAAAAAAGTGATATTTTAATAGAGGGAGATATCAAAGCGCAACTTGCTGTCCGCTACAGTCTTTTTCAGCTGCTGATTGCTGCTTCGCGACATGATGAAAAGGTGAGTATCCCAGCGAAAACCCTTTCGGGATTTGGCTATCGAGGTCATGTATTTTGGGATACAGAAATTTTTATACTGCCCTTTTTCACTTTCACCCAACCAGAACTCGCTCGCAACATGCTGACTTACCGTTACCATACCTTGAATGGGGCACGGCGCAAGGCAGCTTATTACGGGTATAAAGGAGCGATGTATGCTTGGGAAAGTGCTGGCACAGGCGATGAGGTAACACCCCGTTGGATACCTCCTAACGATCCTTACGGTGAAGATATCCGGATTTGGTGTCGCGATCGCGAAATCCACATTAGTGCTGATATCGCCTACCGTGTGTGGTACTACTGGTACGTCACTGGCGACGACGAGTGGATGCGGGACTATGGTGCTGAGATTATTCTGGATACGGCTGTCTTCTGGAGTAGTCGGGTCGAGTACATTACCAAGTACGAACGGTACGAAATTCGTGGCGTGATTGGAGCGGATGAATACCACGAACTCGCAAATAACAATGCCTTTACGAATCGAATGGTACAATGGCATTTGGAGAAAGCACTCTCAGTCCATGATTGGCTACGCAAAACCTACGGCGATCGCGCTGTGGAACTAGAGCAGAAACTGCAACTTACCAACAACAGGATATCGCGTTGGCAAGACATGATCGCAAATATATGGATTCCCTACGACTCATCCACAAATTTGGTCGAGCAGTTTGAGGAATTTTTTAAATTGGAAGATATTAACTTAGCTGACTACGAGCCCCGCACCCGTTCTATGCAAGCTATCTTAGGTATTGATGGCGCTAACAAACGCCAAGTACTCAAGCAACCAGATGTATTAATGCTTCTGTATCTTATGCGCCAATCACAAGAATTTCCCTACAACCAAGAAACGTTACAGAAAAACTGGGACTACTACGCACCCCGCACTGATATTACCTACGGTTCATCCCTCGGACCAGCGATTCACGGCATTTTAGCCTCCGACTTGGGCAAATCAGTAGAGGCTTACCAACGGTTTATGCAGGCAGCAATGGTAGATATTGAAGATGTCCGAGGTAATGCTAACGAAGGAATTCACGGAGCAAGTGCCGGTGGTGTTTGGCAGGCTGTAATTTTAGGCTTCGGTGGTGTCCAGTTAACAGAAAATGGACCAGTCGCCAACCCACATCTACCTCCTGGTTGGCAACGCCTGAAGTTTAAGCTTCACTGGCGTGGTACATTGCACGAGTTCGATCTGAGTATGGCACAGGAAACTGCGGGAGTCGGGGGAGTCGGGGGAGTCGGGGGAGAGAAATTAACGAACCCCACTTCCCCCACTTCCCCCACTTCCCCACTCCCCACTCCCCACTCCCCACTCCCCACCCCCCACTCCCCACTCCCCACTCCCCACTCCCCACTCCCCACTCCCCACTCCCTCGACATCCGGGGAGTCATTTTCGACCTTGACGGTGTGCTGACTGATACTGCAGAATATCACTACTTAGCTTGGCAGAAACTTGCAGATGAAGAGGGATTGCCCTTTAATCGGCAGGCTAATGAGGCGCTGCGGGGTGTTTCGCGGCGGGAGTCGTTGCTGCTGATAGTTGGTAATAAGCAGTATTCAGAAGCACAAATCCAGGAGATGATGGATCGTAAGAACCGCTACTATGGGGAATTGATCCAGAACATTTCACCAGCAGATTTGTTGCCAGGATCGCTGACGTTGTTGGAGGAGTTGAGGCAAGCTGGTATTAAAATAGCGATCGGCTCAGCTAGCAAAAATGCGCGCCCGGTTGTAGAAAAACTAGGCATTGCTCACCACATTGATGTGATGGCAGACGGTTACAGTGTGGAACGACCGAAGCCAGCACCTGACCTGTTTCTTTATGCAGCCCAACAGCTAGGACTTGAACCAGCACAATGTGTGGTGGTAGAAGATGCAGCCGCAGGTATTGAGGCGGCGTTAGCAGGTGGTATGTGGGCAGTAGGATTGGGTCCAGTTGAGCGCGTAGGTGCGGCTCACGTTGTGTTACCGAGCTTAGCAAATGTACACTGGACAGATTTGCTAGCTAAATTGAAAGCTAGTACCGCGTAGCGGAATTAAAAATTAAAAATTAAAAATCGCGTACCCCTTCGGGGAAGCGTCTGGTGCTACTGAGAAGCGTCTCGTTCGCGCAGCGTCTCCGACTGGAGTTGAGAAGCGTTGCAAGCGTTGCGAAGCAATCTAAAAGCCTGCAACGCAAGCTTTCTAGGAATTCTGAATGGTAGCTTTATTTCCGCGCCCCGTGTACTAGTGCAAGCTCATCCAATACACATCTCCAAAAATTAATTATGCGTTGTCTACAACCCTTGTAGAACGCCGCGCGTTCATACATTGTTTTTCGGAGATGTCTAATTGATTAATTTCCCAAGAGTCATAAAATCGGATCAGCTAATTTATGGATATTCAATTTCGAGCCTGCACTGAAGCAGACTTGCCAATGGTGCAAAACTATGTAATTTCTCTTTACAGAAAAGATGCATCGGAGATGGAAATGACTCCAAAGAAAATTCATCAGACTTTCCAAGAATTTACCCGTCTACCAGAGAAGGGATGCATTATAGTCTTTGAGATAGATAACACAGTTGTTGGATATGCAATCTTGGTCTTCTTTTGGAGTAACGAGTTTGGGGGAGATGTTATCGAGGTAGATGAGCTTTTCGTGCAGGAAGACTACCGAAATCGCGGTATCGGCAAAACGTTCTTCCAATGGTTAGAAGAAACATGGCATTCTAAAGCAGTAGCCTTTGCACTTCAAACAACTCCTACCAATGAGAGGGCGATCGCTTTTTATCAGCGCATGGGCTTTTCACTTTCCAAGAATTTTCACTTTATAAAATCTAAAAAATAATGCCAATATCCCATGTCAATTACACCGTAGGGGCGATGTCCCCTCGCCCCAGATGATGTGGTCAATTTAATTGAAAATCGCTGTAAGCTGAAAATGAGATAAATTCCACTTTTATCATGAATGTACTTGTATTTAATGCAGGCAGTGCCTCTCTCAAGTTTGAAGTGATATCGACACCGGATAGCACGAACTTCGACATGGGACATAAACTAGTCAGCGCGATCGTTGAAGGTATTGGCGAGAATGCTGTTCTTTCCCAACAAGAAGGCAAAAAAGTCATTCACCAAGAGCAAATCACTGCTCACGACTATGAAGAGGCGACGCATCGGGCGCTCTTCGTGGCTTGATTCTCAGTTAAAAGAAATTAATATTGTTGGTCACCGGGTTGTGCATGGTGGAAACCAGTTTACTACTCCAGTATTGATTAACGATCGCGTCATTGCAGAGATTGAGGCACTGGAAGAACTGGCACTATTACATAATTCCCCTGCCGTTAGCGTTATCCGGGCGGCGAGTGCCAAGAACCCAAGCTAGGTGCTTCTAGGGCAATGGTAGCTGTCTTCGATACGGTTTTTCAGCGGACCATTCCAGAGTATGCCAAACTTTATGCGATTCCGCCAGAGTTGTCTGAGCGCCATCAGATTCAGCGCTATGGCTTTCACGGCAGCTCGCACCAATAGCTGCCAACACTTTATGCACAACTTGTCAACCGTCCTCAGGAAGATGTCAATATGATGACACTGCATTTAGAGAGTGTTTGCTCAGCAACGGCTATCCTTGCAGGTAAGTCGATTGACACCTCTATGGGTTTTACGCCCCTAAAAGGGCTGATGATTCTCAGATACATGCTGATGTAATTCCAACTGAGTCAGGTTTGATGATTGCACACTCAGCAATTCGTTACCGATGATTCTCAGATGCATGCCTATTTAATTATCATGGAGGAAAAGTTACTAATTACACACTTAGGACAGTGTTACGTATTTTACAGAGATTTTAAATAAACCCGTAATTCGGTATTAACACTATTGGTTCCTCAGCATCCCGGCGAATAAGATTGAACAAACAGAGAGAGATGAAATAGATGATGACATTGTTCCAGCTTGTTTGTTGTCGATTGACTAAATTTCTACTCTTTTGACTGGGATACAGCGTCAGACCTTTAGGAGGATAATTATGGCTAAAGTGAATCCAATCCAGCTACAGAAAAACTTGAACGAAGTTAACTACCCCCTCAGCAAAAAAGACTTGATTATGTATGCTGAACAAAAAGGTGTTGACGAGCAAGTGCTTCGCTTATTGAAGCAGTTACCTTCAAAACAGTATGAAACCCCTACAGATGTCAGCCAGGCGATCGGCGATCGCGAATAGTAGACGCATCTAGAAGAGCAATTGTTGTTTTGCTTGGGCGCAAGTAGCATTGGAACTTGAATGTATGCGCTTGCCCATAATGATGTTGTAGGTAGGGCTAGAGCTTACCAAACCAGGTAATGGCGGGCATTCATTGCCCAACGCCACTCCCCTCAACTTTGGGAACCAGAGCACTCTTTGTGGCTCCCCTACGAAGAATTTTACACACAAGGTACAATTTCCCAGCAGTCAGCCGACTCCAAGTCAGAGTAGTCGGAATGGCTTTCAGATATTCATCGGAAATTGCAGACTTGTGACTGATTCAAACAAGTCTGCGCTGACATGGCGTTATCCCACTGCACATGCTGATGAGTGGGATGAGATGAACGTGGAGTCTATCGGAATCAGATTTGATTTTTTCAGGGACCAGCCTCTACCAACCGATCAAACGAAGACTCATCCAATTTGAACTTCAACTAACTTTAATCATAAGGAAAAGAGGCAAATGTTAATTTTCGATCCCACTACCTTGAATGCTATTAGCCATACTCTCAATGCTGCTTCTGTAGTCAGCGCTAACACTCAGAATCAATTGAGATCGAGTCTGAGTGAAGTTATCGCATTGCCGCAGAAGGTGGAAACGCGGGAGCATCAGACAATAGCTACTACCCTCAATCCTACTACCCTCAATCCTACTACTACCAGTGCTATTAGCCGTGCGCTCAATACTGCTTCTGTCATCAGTACTAACATTCAACAAAAATTGCTCTTGAGTTTGAGTGCAGAACCCAAAAATTCCCAAGCAAAAAGCTCGAGAAAGGATTCACACAAACCAAAATCTACGGCGACGACTACACCTCAACCAACGACAACTCCCACACCTCAACCAACGACAACTCCCACACCTCAACCAACGACAACTCCTACACCTCAACCAACGACAACTCCTACACCTCAACTAACGCAATTACAAGACACGAGTAAGTGCGGTCCTGGTCAACCACGGGACAAGTACACCAGACCGTTCGCCTGTGACAGCATTTGGAATACACCGATTGGAAGTAACGCCAAATACGTTGATGCCTATATCGGCTCAAAAGGCGTTGGAGTTGACACCGACTGGTTGATCGCGACCAAGGACAGCGACCCATTAACGCCAACCTATATGCCTAGTGCATGGGGCAAAGGTCGCTGTAGCGGTACCATTCCGCAGCAGCAGGCGCAGTGGCATCCCGAAGCGGGTCAGCCGCTGAATATTCCCCAAGATCTGATCGTTGCGGATGCAAGGGACAACTTTACTCCAAATAATTCGGCTCAAATACTAAAGCCGGATGGTCACACCCTAGTGGCGTTCACTACGCTGACTCGCTGTAATTCGGGTGGTCCACTCTACGGTAATTGGTTCGGAGAGCAGGATATCTACGGCGATGGCATCGATGGTGGGCATGGCGCATCAGGGATGTCTTCCATTGGCGGTAGCATTCGCCCTGGTGAATTGTTTAACGACAATCCCATCGGTCACGCACTCAAGATTGATCTCTGGGGTCAGTGGCTGCACTACGATCCTTCATCCCCAACTCCCGGTCACCGGTGGCCTGCCCGTCTCGCTGATTCTAATGCACCAAACCAATACCTAGGCTCCAACGCAGCACTGGTCATGGGTTCGTTGCTGGCGATTCCACCCGGCGTTACAGCCGACACTTTGGGACTGAAATCGAACGTGGGTAAAAAGATCTTCCAGGCGATGCAAGACTACGGTGCTTATGTCGTTGACGATTCTGGCTTGGACTACAATTACCTCTGCATTGAACACAACGCCGAGCTGGAGTACACTCAACGCACCGGATATTATTTCAACGACGATCCGAATCTCGAAGCCGACTTTGCCAAAATTATTGCTGCGGTGAAGGTTGTGGACAACAACGGACCGAACAGCATTGGTGGGGGTGGTACACCACGCCAACCACTGACACCGCCAATTGGAAACTAGAAGCTAATGGCTAATCGCTAACGGCTGATTAACGGCTTAGCTAATTAACAATTAGCAATTAAGATCATTACTGGATCGCATTAATTGCAAATAAGACTGCACTCCGGCTCAAATTAAGGGTCAAGTCCACTTATTGGCTAGAAACTCGGGATCTTAATCTAGGCGATCGCAACATAAAAAAAAACGATGAAATATGAACCGTGCGTTGAGTAATCTAAAACGCTTTAGTAGTCACTTGAACCACCTGCGCTTTATATCTGCAAGCTGAACCATCGTTCACAATTCTATACTAGCACGACCGTAAAGAAAGCGCTTCAACATCTTCAATCGGTTGATGTGTCCAACAGGACCATTGCTAGGAAAGCAACCCGCCTTGACAGCATCATCGTCTTCACGCCAACTTTTGGCAAAGTTGCGAATTGGAGAGAATGCTATTCTCCGCAATTCAGCCAAGAGTCAAGTTGTTCTGATTGTCTTTGACGCACCAGTTGAGCAAAACCTTGGCTTTCAATTGGCGACTCTAATTCGGGATGCTGTGCTGTTCCATAAGTTTGGCACTTGCTCAAAGCGTCGTCTAGGAAGAGTTTGTGGGGAATTGACTGATGGTAGAGGCATTTTACGCACCAGTCGCAGCAGTGTTTGCGACTCAGCAACCATTACGCCGCGCTGATCCATGAGCACGGATATTCTCAGATACATTGATGTAATTCCGACTAGACATCTGGTTGTATGAACGCGCCGTTCTACAAGGGTTGTAGACAATGCATATTAATTTTCGGAGATTCTACTGAGTCAGGTTTGATGATTGCACACTCAGCAATTCGTTACCGATGATTCTCAGATGCATGCCTATTTAATTATCAGGGAGGAAAAGTTACTAATTACACACTTAGGACAGTGTTACGTATTTTACACAGATTTTAAATAAACCCGTAATTCGGTATTAACACTATTGGTTCCTCAGCATCCCGGCGAATAAGATTGAACAAACAGAGAGAGATGAAATAGATGATGACATTGTTCCAGCTTGTTTGTTGTCGATTGACTAAATTTCTACTCTTTTGACTGGGATACAGCGTCAGACCTTTAGGAGGATAATTATGGCTAAAGTGAATCCAATCCAGCTACAGAAAAACTTGAACGAAGTTAACTACCCCCTCAGCAAAATTGGGGAATGCACCCTTGCGGAAATTGTATAGCAATCCGTGGAGGAGAGCGTGAATAATAAATGATGTTGTCGGTAGGGCTAAAGCCCACCAAACCAGGTAATTGCGGGCTTTAGCCCTACCTACGAAGAATTTGACTTTGCAGATACGACTCGCCGGCGAATTTGTTTCAACACAAGGTACAATTTCCCAGCAGTCAGGCGACTCCAAGTCAGAGTAGTCGGAATGGCTTTCAGATATTCATCGGAAATTGCAGACTTGTGACTGATTCAAACAAGTCTGCGCTGACATGGCGTTATCCCACTGCACATGCTGATGAGTGGGATGAGATGAACGTGGAGTCTATCGGAATCAGATTTGATTTTTTCAGGGACCAGCCTCTACCAACCGATCAAACGAAGACTCATCCAATTTGAACTTCAACTAACTTTAATCATAAGGAAAAGAGGCAAATGTTAATTTTCGATCCCACTACCTTGAATGCTATTAGCCATACTCTCAATGCTGCTTCTGTAGTCAGCGCTAACACTCAGAATCAATTGAGATCGAGTCTGAGTGAAGTTATCGCATTGCCGCAGAAGGTGGAAACGCGGGAGCATCAGACAATAGCTACTACCCTCAATCCTACTACCCTCAATCCTACTACTACCAGTGCTATTAGCCATGCGCTCAATACTGCTTCTGTCATCAGTACTAACATTCAACAAAAATTGCTCTTGAGTTTGAGTGCAGAACCCAAAAATTCCCAAGCAAAAAGCTCGAGAAAGGATTCACACAAACCAAAATCTACGGCGACGACTACACCTCAACCAACGACAACTCCCACACCTCAACCAACGACAACTCCCACACCTCAACCAACGACAACTCCTACACCTCAACCAACGACAACTCCTACACCTCAACTAACGCAATTACAAGACACGAGTAAGTGCGGTCCTGGTCAACCACGGGACAAGTACACCAGACCGTTCGCCTGTGACAGCATTTGGAATACACCGATTGGAAGTAACGCCAAATACGTTGATGCCTATATCGGCTCAAAAGGCGTTGGAGTTGACACCGACTGGTTGATCGCGACCAAGGACAGCGACCCATTAACGCCAACCTATATGCCTAGTGCATGGGGCAAAGGTCGCTGTAGCGGTACTATTCCGCAGCAGCAGGCGCCGTGGCATCCCGAAGCGGGTCAGCCGCTGAATATTCCCCAAGATCTGATCGTTGCGGATGCAAGGGACAACTTTACTCCAAATAATTCGGCTCAAATACTAAAGCCGGATGGTCACACCCTAGTGGCGTTCACTACGCTGACTCGCTGTAATTCGGGTGGTCCACTCTACGGTAATTGGTTCGGAGAGCAGGATATCTACGGCGATGGCATCGATGGTGGGCATGGCGCATCAGGGATGTCTTCCATTGGCGGTAGCATTCGCCCTGGTGAATTGTTTAACGACAATCCCATCGGTCACGCACTCAAGATTGATCTCTGGGGTCAGTGGCTGCACTACGATCCTTCATCCCCAACTCCCGGTCACCGGTGGCCTGCCCGTCTCGCTGATTCTAATGCACCAAACCAATACCTAGGCTCCAACGCAGCACTGGTCATGGGTTCGTTGCTGGCGATTCCACCCGGCGTTACAGCCGACACTTTGGGACTGAAATCGAACGTGGGTAAAAAGATCTTCCAGGCGATGCAAGACTACGGTGCTTATGTCGTTGACGATTCTGGCTTGGACTACAATTACCTCTGCATTGAACACAACGCCGAGCTGGAGTACACTCAACGCACCGGATATTATTTCAACGACGATCCGAATCTCGAAGCCGACTTTGCCAAAATTATTGCTGCCGTGAAGGTTGTGGACAACAACGGACCGAACAGCATTGGTGGGGGTGGTACACCACGCCAACCACTGACACCGCCAATTGGAAACTAGACGCTAATGGCTAATCGCTAATCGCTAATCGCTGTAGCGGCTTGCAAATATAAACACTCCGACTTGCAAACAAGATCATTACTGGATCGCATTAATTGCAAATAAGACTGCACTCCGGCTCAAATTAAGGGTCAAGTCCACTTTTGGCGATCATGGTTCGGGATCTTAATCTAGGCGATCGCAACATAAAAAAAACGATGAAATCATTACCGTTATTGTGTTGAGTAATCGCAAAAATACGCTTTAGTAGTCACTTGAACCTACCTGCGCTTTATATCGCAAGCTCGAACCATCGTTCAAGCAAATCTATACTAGCACGACCGTAAAGAAAGCCGCTTCAACATCTTCAATCGGTTGATGTGTCCTTCAACAGGACCATTGCTCACTGAAAGCTTTACACCCGCCTTGACAGCATCATCGTCTTCACGCCAACTTTTGGCAAAGTTGCGAATTGGAGTTAGAATGCTATTCTCCGCCTGTGTCAGCCAAGAGTCAAGTTGTTCAGATTGTCTTTGACGCACCAGTTGAGCAAAACCTTGGGCTAACTCAATTGCGCGACTCTAATTCGGGATGCTGTGCTGTTCCATAAGTTTGGCACTTGCTCAAAGCGAAATCGTCTACCCCAAGAGTTTGTGGGGAATTGACTGATGGTAGAGGCATTTTACGCACCAGTCGCAGCAGTGTATTGCGACTCACAGTCAAACCATTACGCCGCGCTGAAGGTCGCATGAGCACGGATGATTCTCAGATACATGCTGATGTAATTCCAACTGAGTCAGGTTTGATGATTGCACACTCAGCAATTCGTTACCGATGATTCTCAGATGCATGCCTATTTAATGATCATGGAGGAAAAGTTACTAATTGCACACTTAGGACAGTGTTACTGATTTTACACAGATTTTAAATAAACCCGTAATTCGGTATTAACACTATTGGTTCCTCAGCATCCCGGCGAATAAGATTGAACAAACAGAGAGAGATGAAATAGATGATGACATTGTTCCAGCTTGTTTGTTGTCGATTGACTAAATTTCTACTCTTTTGACTGGGATACAGCGTCAGACCTTTAGGAGGATAATTATGGCTAAAGTGAATCCAATCCAGCTACAGAAAAACTTGAACGAAGTTAACTACCCCCTCAGCAAAAAAGACTTGATTATGTATGCTGAACAAAAAGGTGTTGACGAGCAAGTGCTTCGCTTATTGAAGCAGTTACCTTCAAAACAGTATGAAACCACTACAGATGTGAGCCAGGCGATCGGCGATCGCGAATAGTAGACGCATCTAGAAGAGCAATTGTTGTGTTGCTTGGGCGCAAGTAGCATTGGAACTTGAATGTATGCGCTTGCCCATCTAGTATAACTTGACTGGTTTCTCTGTCGTGCGATGCGGACAAAAAACAACGCACTTACTCAAAAGTCTAGCCCAGTCTGCAATTAGCTTTTGCTCGCAAAAGTAATTAGACATCTCCGAAATAGAATGTAGAGACGCGAAATTTCGCGTCTCTACAAGGATCTCAGGTAATGCATAGTTAATTTCCGGAGATGTCTATTAGATACTCGAACGTCACTGCGTTAAAAAACGCATGCTTGAGAAATACCTCTGGGATTTTACTACTGATAATTGTTAATGTCAGGAGTTTTGAGAGAACTTGAGCGCGTTGGGGAGTGCACCCTTGCGGAAATTGTATAGCAATCCTAAATCATTCAATAATAAATGATGTTGTAGGTAGGGCTAAAGCCCACCAAACCAGGTAATGGCAGGCTTTAGCCCTACCTACGAAGAATTTGACTTTGCAGATACGACTCGCCGGCGAATTTGTTTCAACACAAGGTACAATTTCCCAGCAGTCAGCCGACTCCAAGTAAGAGCAGTCGGAATGGCTTTCAGATATTCATCGGAAATTGCAGACTTGTGACTGATTCAAACAAGTCTGCGCTGACATGGCGTTATCCCACTGCACATGCTGATGAGTGGGATGAGATGAACGTGGAGTCTATCGGAATCAGATTTGATTTTTTCAGGGACCAGCCTCTACCAACCGATCAAACGAAGATTCATCCAATTTGAACTTCAACTAACTTTAATAATAAGGAAAAGAGGCAAATGTTAATTTTCGATCCCACTACCTTGAATGCTATTAGCCATACCCTCAATGCTGCTTCTGTAGTCAGCGCTAACACTCAGAATCAATTGAGATCGAGTCTGAGTGAAGTTACCGCATTGCCGCAGAGGGTGGAAACGCGGGAGCATCAGACAATAGCTACTACCCTCAATCCTACTACTACCAGTGCTATTAGCCATGCGCTCAATACTGCTTCTGTCATCAGTACTAACATTCAACAAAAATTGCTCTTGAGTTTGAGTGCAGAACCCAAAAATTCCCAAGCAAAAAGCTCGAGAAAGGATTCACACAAACCAAAATCTACGGCGACGACTACACCTCAACCGACTACCACTTCCACCGAAATAGCTACGACGACTCCTACACCTCAACCAACGACGACGACCACACCTCAACCAACGACAACGACCACACCTCAACTAACGCAATTACAAGATACTAGTAAGTGCGGTCCTGGTCAACCACGGGACAAGTACACCAGACCGTTTGCCTGTGACAGCATTTGGAATACACCGATTGGAAGTAACGCCAAATATGTTGATGCCTATATCGGCTCAAAAGGCGTTGGAGTTGACACCGACTGGTTGATCGCGACCAAGGACAGCGACCCATTAACGCCAACCTATATGCCTAGTGCATGGGGCAAAGGTCGCTGTAGCGGTACTATTCCGCAGCAGCAGGCGCCGTGGCATCCCGAAGCGGGTCAGCCGCTGAATATTCCCCAAGATCTGATCGTTGCGGATGCAAGGGACAACTTTACTCCAAATAATTCGGCTCAAATACTAAAGCCGGATGGTCACACCCTAGTGGCGTTCACTACGCTGACTCGCTGTAATTCGGGTGGTCCACTCTACGGTAATTGGTTCGGAGAGCAGGATATCTACGGCGATGGCATCGATGGTGGGCATGGCGCATCAGGGATGTCTTCCATTGGCGGTAGCATTCGCCCTGGTGAATTGTTTAACGACAATCCCATCGGTCACGCACTCAAGATTGATCTCTGGGGTCAGTGGCTGCACTACGATCCTTCATCGCCAACTCCCGGTCACCGGTGGCCTGCCCGTCTCGCTGATTCTAATGCACCAAACCAATACCTAGGCTCCAACGCAGCACTGGTCATGGGTTCGTTGCTGGCGATTCCACCCGGCGTTACAGCCGACACTTTGGGACTGAAATCGAACGTGGGTAAAAAGATCTTCCAGGCGATGCAAGACTACGGTGCTTATGTCGTTGACGATTCCGGCTTGGACTACAATTACCTCTGCATTGAACACAACGCCGAGCTGGAGTACACTCAACGCACCGGATATTATTTCAACGACGATCCGAATCTCGAAGCCGACTTTGCCAAAATTATTGCTGCCGTGAAGGTTGTGGACAACAACGGACCGAACAGCATTGGTGGGGGTGGTACACCACGCCAACCACTGCCACCGCCAATTGGAAACTAGAGTGCTAATGGCTAATCGCTAATGGCAATTAACAATTAGCAATTAACAATTAGCAATTAGCAATTCGTCGCTTATCCTAGAAAAAATTCTTCTAAAAACGGGTAAAACTTATTTGCTAGAAACTCAAACTTTTCTCCGATACAATGGGGAGAAGTTATTTTATATCCTTTGCCATGCAACCAATTGTAATGATCGGCTGGAATATAATTCAGGTGAGCCATTCCTTCTTTGTAGTATCCTGATAAGGTCAGAGTTTTATTTTTTGGGCAAAATCTCAATCTAAAATTTTCGGAAAAATGTCTTTGGGTTTTGAAAGTTATAACCAAATTATCACTACCGATTTTTTGAGATAACAACTGAAACTGAGTTGTTGGGAAAACCAAAGCCACAATATTAGTAGCGGCTGCTTGAAAATCTGGATCTAGTATAATGTTCATGAAATTTTTTGTTGGTAGTTGGTAGTTGGTAGTTGGTATAGCAATCCTAAATGATTTACAAACACCTCTTCTAAGTCCCCCTTGTCCCCCAAGTCTTCCTTGTCCCCCAAGTTCGGATCTCAAATAGGATTGCTATCGTTGGTGGTAGGGGAGAACCGCCGTTCGCCCGTACAGTTATTAAGTATCACTAAGCACTTCGGAGACGCAGCGCGAACGGCATCCCCGAAGGGGTAAGCGCTATGAGCGCAATTACGAACCAAGATGATTTATTTGTGCCGACCTATTAGTTAGGCTTGTTTTTCAAAGTTAATTCTTAATAGGAGTTGTTAAATAAACTTATGCACTTATACCGTTTCTATGTGAAGATGCAAACTAGAAGGTAATGGGTAATGGGTAATGGGTAATCGTAGTCAAGCAATTCCCAATTCCCAATTCCCAATTCCCAATTCCCCAGCATTGGGGTAATTGAATATACATCTGGTGGAAACTAATTATGCGTTACCTGAGATCCTTGTAGAGACGCGAAATTTCGCGTCTCTACATTGTTTTTCACCAGAGGTCTAATGGATCTCTATCCCTGATAATAAAAAGCAAAGTTCTTTAAAGTAGCGACTCGCAAGCGGGCTAAAGCAGAGAAATGTCTAAGAGATTTACCGATTCTGCTAGTGGCTTTTTCAAAGAGCGATCGCTCTGGGTATGCCTTCTGTTTGTGATTCTCAAAATAGGCTTGCAACTTAGCCGCATCAACCTGCCCCTTTTTAATTCTGATCGCATCAATTTTGTCGTTAAAAAATTCAATTTCTGGCATTTCATGATGGCGGATCGGAAGTCCAGTAGCAGCAGCAGCTAATCCCATGACACTCCCCTCACTGTCATAGACCCCATTTAGCTCAAAGTAGTTGCCAATTTTTTCCCACAGTTCCAGAAATTTCATTTCTTTACCTGAGTCTTTAGCAACGACAAACATAAACTCACTGACAAAATTGACTTGCGCTAAATCCAGATTTAACTTTTGAGCAATTTTGCTAATAAGTTGCATACGTTTGACGCGATCGGGTCTTCCAGCTACTGGTGCATAATGTCGCAGAATATTTGTACAACTACGGGCAGAGATCCCAGGTTGCCACTTGATGGGTGCCACATCTTTGAGAATTCGCATATCGGCATCAACAAACACACAAGCATCGTAAAGAGATAAAGCTTTGGCAATGACGTAGCGTTTATCGTGGTAACATGCTACACTCTGCTGATGGTGTTTAAAAACCAGTGCTTTAGAACACTGAGCAAAATCCTCTGGACAATCAGTAAGAATAACCAGATGATTCGACGAAAATTTTTCTAAATCTGCTGCCAAATCCTTGGCAAGGTCACGATACTTTGCACCAAGAGCTAAGGTGCAGAAACAAAATTGTTGTGCAGCGTCGTTACTCAAATTTGGGGTGTGAATAAGGTGAGTGGATGGCATCATCGATTTTAACAAGCTCGTTATAACTCTAATTTGAAAAAAACCTCATGAGCTAAGAAAAATCGCCAGAGGAAACCAGGCGGAAGCAAGGGGCTAGATTCAGCATCTATCGGTAAATATTGGGAACGGTAGGTTTCAATTGCCTGCTTTTTCTTAGATTGCACTGTATCAATGTTTAGTCGATGAGCACCTGCCAATTCCTCAAGCTTCAGATCGCGGAACAGCAAAGATTTCCAGTGTAACCAAATAGCGTACTGCCATAAATCCACCTTGACTCCGGCTGCAGCAATTGCAGCAACAACGAGTTCATAAGTAACCTCATGGTCTGGACTTCGATCTTTGTTGTGAGTAACGTACACTTCTTTCGGTTGGAAGACACGCAGCAACTGCGCCATTTCCTCAATGGTTTGCTGTCGTTCAGTTTCCGTCATCCGGTACAGTGCGCCATCACGTTTATTCAACTCGTGAATATCTCTCGACTCAACACCCAGGATATTCAAAGCAGTCAGTGCTTCTTGTCTGCGAATTTGAACAATTTCCTCACGGGTAATCTGAGGATGATCTGTATGGGAACCTCCACCATCCGTGACAAAAACAACCGAAACTGGTAGACCTTGTTCTCTCTTCAGCGCAATTATGCCACCACAGCCCAAGGTTTCATCATCTTGGTGAGGAGCAAAGAACATTGCCGATTTCTGGCTAAAATCTAGCTTTTGACTGCCTCGATACAGAAGCCAGTAGAACTGTAGCTTAATCTGAAGATCTCGCAAGCGGTAGTTAAACAGCCACCACTTGTTGTGTAACCCAACCTTTAAACGCCGAAGAAGATACTGTATGTTCATGGTCAAAAGTATTAATTGTAACATTTTATTATGAATTTAAACGATATTGACTCCGGAATAATACGGTAAATCAGCGAATAATTTGATACAATTTATTGCTTTTTAGGTGCGAAATATATATTGTTGGCTTGACATTGACATTGATGTCAATGTTTAGAATTGGTTCGTCAACAATCAATGGCTAACCAAGCTATGTATGCCCCTTCTTTATCAAAAAATGCGATTACGCAACTCCTCCAAGAGAATCGAGAGATAGTGGCAGCCATTGTCTGCGGGCTACTCGTATTCTTCGGTTGGTTAGCACTAAACTTTGGCTGGCTTGGTCTTGCCCTATTGATTCTACCGACAGCGTATGTGATTGGGGGTTATGAAAGCACCCGCGAGGGATTGACGACCTTATTTGAAGAAAAAGAACTGGATGTAGACCTGCTGATGATTGTGGCAGCATTGGGAGCTGCAAGCCTGGGGCTATGGCGACGGGAATACTACTTGATCGTTGATGGGGCAATCTTAATCCTGATTTTTGCGATCAGCGGCGCACTCGAAAACTATGCCATGCAACGAACCGATCGCAGTATCCGTGGTCTGATGAGTTTGACATCAGATACTGCACGGGTGATGCTGAATGGACATGAGCAGATCGTATCGATTTGTGAGCTCCAAATCGGCGCTCAAGTCCTTGTCAAACCGGGAGAACTGATTCCCACCGATGGCATAGTTATTGAAGGTTTTAGTTCCCTAAACCAAGCCCCGATCACTGGAGAATCCATGCCCGTTGAGAAAACGGTGGGAGATGAAGTCTTTGCAGGCACGATCAATGGCAATGGGGCGCTGAAACTCAAAATCCATCAACCGCCAGAGAGTAGCCTGATTCAGCGGGTGATCCGTCTAGTTGCACAAGCGCAGACTGAAACTCCGCAATCTCAACAGTTTATTGAACGATTTGAGCGGGGCTATGCTAAGGTGATTGTGCTGATTGCTATCCTGCTAGGAACCTTGCCGCCGTTTGTTTGGGGTTGGAACTGGGA
This sequence comes from Stigonema sp., assembly GCA_965249805.1. Classification (GTDB taxonomy): domain Bacteria; phylum Cyanobacteriota; class Cyanobacteriia; order Cyanobacteriales; family Nostocaceae; genus Stigonema. The sequence continues at coordinate 1,877,393 of CBDFMX010000001.1, read as the reverse complement.
AAACACTATTTATCGGGCACTGATTTTTTTGGTAGTGGCTTCGCCCTGTGCCTTAATGGCAGCGATTATGCCAACCCTCCTCTCAGGAATTGCAAATGGAGCACGACACGGGATTTTGTTCAAGAATGGTGCTCAATTAGAAATGATTGGGCGAGTCAAGGCGATCGCCTTTGACAAAACCGGGACGCTGACCACAGGCAAACCTCAAGTAGTCCATGTCATGGCAACACAACATGAAGACAAGTTGCTACAAGTGGCAGCCGCCTTGGAGAGTTTGTCCGAACATCCTATTGGGTCCGCGATCGTTGAAGCTGCCCGTCAACGGGGCTTGCAATGGAATGAAGCCGTCAATGTTCAGGCTAAAATCGGACTGGGGATTACAGGAGTTATTGACAAACAAACAGCTGTAGTTGGCAAAGCAGACTTTGTCCAAGCCCAAGGAAATCGTTGTCCAGATGTTTTAACTGAGCAAAGTCTCCAATGGGAACAGTCGGGCTTCACGGTTGTTTGGGTTGCCTCTGCCGGACTTATCCTCGGAATAATTGCCATTGCGGATACGGTGCGACCAAAAGCCGCCAAAGCGATCGCCCGTTTAAAACGCCTGGGTATTGAAAGGATTGTCATGTTGACAGGTGATAACTCCCGGACTGCCCAAAGCATTGCTGAGGAAATTGGCATAGATCAAGTGTATGCAGAACTCCTACCGGAGGATAAAGTCATGGTGATTCAACGGCTGCAGAAGCAGTATCAGACTGTGGCGATGGTGGGAGATGGCATTAACGATGCCCCTGCCTTAGCCCAAGCATCCGTAGGAATTGCGATGGGGGCTGCGGGAAGTGACGTGGCGCTAGAAACAGCGGATGTGGTGTTGATGGCAGACCGTCTGGAAAAATTAGAGCATGCCATTCGTCTGGGTCGTCGTTCTCAAGGCATTATCAAACAAAACATTGTCTTTGCCCTCAGTTTCATTGTTCTACTATTGGTCGCTAACTTTACTGGCAATATCACTATGCCCTTAGGCGTTTTAGGGCATGAAGGGTCTACGGTGTTGGTGACGCTGAGTGGTCTACGGTTACTGAGAAGTTAGGTTGTAACATAAATTGACCGAATAATTGGTAATTCGTATTTTGTCAACTCTGTGACTCTCTATTTTTGATGTAAGAGGTTTAGTGCGCTATGCTATGCCATTCCCATGGGGTTGATAATTTCAGACGACTGATGATATTACTGATTACTTTGGGTTTTATCGAAACTTTTCGCCTGAAATCTCAGGGTTTTCCCGATTGAATTCTCACGCCGAATTAGCGTAACCTATGATTTATATCAAGTCAGGTAAAACACTCATTATATTAGTAGGTTGAGGAGCAATTCGCGTACTTCGGTTGATAAATTTGAGCAATGTGGCAGAGGAATGAAACCCAACACACCTCTTGGTTTTTGTTAGGTTACGTTGCGCTTACAGCCGCCACATTGTCAGGGCGGGGTACGTCGCTTCTCAAGAGTCCCCGAAGGGGCTGACCGCCCTTCGGGAAGTCAAAAGTCAAAAGTCAAAAGTCAAAAGTACAAAAAAGGTACAAGCCCCTAAATTTATTTATGGAAAATGAAAAATATGTATTTCGAGAGGAGTGCAACAAGAAATACTACGTCCTTATTACAAGCCCCTAAATTTATTTATGGGGTTCTTACTTTTGACTTTTGACTTTTGACTTTTGACTTGGAGCGAAGCGACTTGACCCCCCTTTAGTCAAGAACACCGGGGGCTCAAACTTGCTTTTTGCATCTTCACAGAGAAGTCGATGATAAATTATTGAGGTAAAATTTTATGAACATTTTGCTTTCTTCAGAATTTCAAGTAGTAGCAGCTAATGTTGTGGCTCAAGTGTTTCCAAAAACTCAATATCGATTATTAGCCCAAACATTTAGAAAGCATGAGTTAGTTATAACTTTTAAGAGTCAAAAACATTTCTCGGAAAATTTTAGAGTTAGGTTTTTGCCAAAAAATAAAAACCTAACTTTATCTTGCCACTACAAAAGAAAAATGTATCACTTAAATTACGTAACACCAAATAATTATAGTTGGTCAGACGGACTCGGTGATAGAGTTTTTTCTCCTTTTAATGTAGGAGAAAAATTTGAGTCTCTGGCTAATAAATTCTATCCGGTTTTAGAGGAATTTTGGCTACCCTCTTTTTCGAGCAAGAAACCCCAATGCTGGTAGCAGCAACACTATAGCAGTTCTATTTGATTTATGAACAAGGGGAGCGTAAGCGCCGACACGAGTGTTTCCTGCGCTACGGGCGACTGGTTCGCAGTCCCCTACGGAGTGTTTCCCGCTACTAGGGAACGAGCGTCACCCGAAGGGCGTGGACAAGAAAGAGGTGTTCACGAATCATTTAGGATTGCTATAGTTTCTTACCCATTACCCATTACTTATTCATTTTGGTAATCGTTGCAATAGATTTTCTGCATTTCTCGCCCACTGAGAATTACCCTGAGCCGTGTATAAATCTCTGGCATATTGCAACACCTGTGCTGCTTCCGCAGATTTTTTTAACTGTATAAAAGCCAGCCCTGCACCGTAATAAGCGTTGGGATAGTTAGAGTTAGCTTCTGCAGATTTTCTAAAAGCTTCTAAGGCATCTTGCAACTTACCTTGGTTGAATAAAATTGTGCCAAGATTATAGTAAGCTTCTGGATATTTAGGATTAATTTTCAATGCCTTGCTAAAAGAATCTTTTGCTTTATCAAGCTTGCCTTGTTGAATATAACATATTCCAATGTAATAGACTGGCTCAGGTGCATTTTGGCTATATTGTATTGCTTTTTTAAAGGATGCGATCGCCCGCTCCCAATCTCGTTGTTGGACTTGTAGCAATCCCAAGTTATAGTAAGCAACCCCTAGTTTGGGATCGAGTTCCAGCGCCCGTTGCAAGTAATCATTTGCCTGCTGCAAATTGTTCCCTTCCAACAACGACCCGCCTAAATTAGCAAAGGCTAGGGCAAAGTTGGGATCAGCCTGCGTTGCTTGGTAAAATGCATTAGCAGCTGGTTGTAATTGCCCTACTTGTCGCAGTGCTAAACCTAAATTGTAGTGCGCTGGTGCTAAACCAGGATCGAGTTCTGTGGCTTTCCGAAAGGCAGCGATTCCATTTTGTACCTTACCTGCAGCGATCGCTTGTAACCCTTCATTCAAAAAGTCTGTAGCGCTTCTACCAGCGTATTTGTCTCGTAGGGGCGGGGTCTCCCCGCCCTTACCTCGATCGGTAAAGACATGGGCAGTGGAGGGCGGACTCACACAAACCGTAGAGGAGTTCGAGATAATACTGCCTACTAACATTAAACTTACTATAATTCTCAGGCGATATCTGACAAGCAATACTCGCATTGATTTTCTGTCTAGCAACATCTTAAGTTACGTTTACTTCACAAAGCTTTTGTGACAACTGAATCTTTTCACAAAAGTTTAATCTAATCTATCAATCTTTGTAATAGTAATTAGACATCTCCAAAAATGATTGTAGAGACTTAGCACTGCTACGTCTCTACAAGGGTTTCAGACAACGAATAATTAAATTCGGTCGATGTCTATTGGCAAGGTTGGGATAATGGCAACGGATGACATAACGGATGTAACGGATGATTTAACTGTCGGACGACGAGAATTCGCGCAGGAACACTCGTTCGTTACCTTAGGATCTGCCAGTCTTGGGTGAGATTTAATCATTGTGGTGTAATGTGGCGTTGAACAATTCGGTACTCCACAGGGTAAACTATTTTCTCCATCTTTCTTTCCTAAAATGGCTTTTACGTTGCCTTTACCACCGCCAAGGCAATGTTGGACATCACTTTCTCGCGCTTTTCCAAAGGAGCTTTTGAATCGGCTATGAATACAGCTAGAGCAACGCGCTGACCGTTGGGCGAACTGATGATTCCAACATCATTTGTAGCAGGACCTATACCGAGAACATCAGAAGCTGTACCAGTCTTGTGTGCGATTGACCAATTCTTCGGTAACCCTGCTTTTAGCCGCTTCTGTCCTGTTGGAGAATCTGTCATGATCTTTAGTAACAAAGCGGTCGAGTTCGGAGACAATAGCTGATTTGAGTGCAGGTTTGCCAAAAGGTCAATTATACCTTCAGGAGTAGCAGTATCTCGCGGATCTGTGAGATACTTTTTTAGGGCAGCTTTCTTAAAGCCATCAGGAATATTTTGCACAGCTTGTGCGAATTTTTGCTCGTCAGCTAATTCGGGTCGAAAGTTTGTGAGTCCTACAACATCTGGCTGTAGTTGCTGCTCTAAACGATCGACGCGAACGTCGCGAATTTTTAGTCTGCTCAAGATGGCATTAACTTGCTGAGGTCCACCAACCAATCGCACCAACGCGTCATTTGCAGTATTATCACTAATTCCGACAGCGCGATTAAGAAGATCTCGAGCTGTGAACTGTGCGCTATCACCTTTGAATTCCTTAATGATGGGACTCGATCCTGGAGCAAATTCCTGACGGGTAATGGTGACTGATTGGTCAAGCGAAATCTTGCCCTCGTCTACTAGTTTTAAAACGGAGATCGCCATGGGCAGCTTAAATACGCTTTGCATGGGAAAGCGCTGCTTACCTTTGAGAAACCAGCTTTTGCCGCTATTAAGATCCAAAACTCCGATCCCGACATTACCTTGGGCAGCGTTCAGGTCAAGATTATTTAACCGATCTTGAAGTAATGCAGTGTTCAGCTGTGCTGTAGCGACAAGAGCGTTAACTCTCCTCATTTCACTTGTCAGCGGTGCAATTTGATTAATTTGTTGCTGAGGTAGCTGTAAGGATAACTCAGTAATGCTGGAAGATGAAGGGATTAAAGATAGTTCTTGTGCTTTGACTGGAAGCAACGTCAAGGTAAGCAGAATAACTACTCCAAACGAAAGCCAAAAACGACGTGCAAAGACTGAAAACATCTGCGGTTTACTAGATACATAAAGTAAATCATTTCATAATACGAAGGCGTCTTTTATCATCACTTAGTTCCAGATGTTGGTTCAAGAGGGTAGACGAACTGAAGGTGATAGTACCAGACTTCATATCAGTGGTTTGAAGTGCTAGCGCTTCACTAACACGACAACCAGTATAGAGGCAGATGCCAAAAAGAGCACGATAGCGAAGCGCGGACGCTGCAGGCAGATCGCGTGGCGTAACCAATCCATCAGTAAATAGTAACCGCAATTCATCTGCGGTTAAACGTCAAAATTAGACCCAGCACGGATGCAATTAATTTCGGGTTTTGTGGATGTGTACTTGAACTTGAATGCGTCGGAGGAAGAAGTCTTTAAAGCCACAGCCGATAGAATGGGGTTAACCAATGAGGAGGTTTATATGGAAATAGTAACGAGTTGGGAACGAAAAGCTAAAGAAGAGATTGCGTTGAATTTACTGCGGGAGGGTATGGCATCTGAAGCAATTGCGCGGGTAACAGGGTTAACCGTGGAGCGAGTTCAGCAGTTACAAACTATGCTGTTACAGGCACATCAGGATAGCGATTGTAGGTAAAGAAAAAGTTCGTTTATAGAGGTACGCTAACGTCAGTTGGGGGGATACAATTTAATCTTTAGTTTATAAATGACCTTTTACTGCTTCTAGTATCTATATGAACAACTCACAATCCTGGCATATTGTCAAGCGTCCTGCGGGTAACTGCGAAATAGTCCCCAGCCATGAAGTAGGTGAGGAGAATAATCCTGAGATTATTGAGCAGTGGGGACCTTTTACGAATGAAAGCGAAGCGATCGCTCGTCGGATCGGACTGATTAGGTCAGGTAAGTGCCAACCAGTTTAAGTTAGTTGTTAGTTGGTAGTTGGTAGTTGTTAGATAAACGACTAACTGCTGTAAGGGCACGGGAACCGTGCCCCTACAAATCACTGTTTATTTTTCTGCTCTTGTGTTGCCTTTAGTGGCAATTTCTTTGCGTAAAACATCTACTGCTTTAGCAAATTGAGGGTCTGCGAGGGTGCCGATTTTGCTGCGATCGTGCAGCCATAAATTTTGGCGCTGAGTATCTGTCAAATCCACCTTGACATCTGGGTCAATTCCATGCTTATTAATATCACGATTCAGGGGGGTATAGTATTTAGCAATTGTCACCGCCATTCCTGACCCATCGTCTAGAGGACGCACTGATTGCACTAGTCCCTTGCCGAAGGTTCGACTACCAACCAAAACAGCACGCTTATTGTCCTGCAAAGCGCCTGAGAGGATTTCACTGGCACTCGCTGAACCTTTATCCACCAGCACCACCAGCGGTTTATTCGTCAAAGCACGTCCTTTTGCCTCTTCTCGTTCTACTTCTCCTTGGCGGTCCTTGGTAGAAACTATCGCGCCTTTATCCATCAACATCTGGGCAATTTCTACACTAGAGAAGAGCAAACCGCCTGGATTATTACGTAGATCCAGAATATACCCAGATACCTGTTTATTTTCTAAATTTGTAATGGCATTCCGCATTTCCTTACCAGAGTTGGCACTAAACTGCTTCAAGCGAATATAGCCAGTGTTTCCTGCCGGAGTTTGCACCTGAGAAAACTCTACCGGATGAATTTCAATTTTAGCCCGTGCGATCGTGAAATCTTTTTGTTGACCACTCCGCAGAATTGTCAGATTGACTGTCGTTCCTGCTTCGCCTCGGATCAAGGCAACTGCGGCGTTGGTATCCATTCCCTGCGTGGTTTTCCCATTGATTTTGATGATGACATCCTTTGCCAAAAGACCAGCTTTAGCGGCGGGTGTACCCTCAATGGGTGCAATTACAGTCAGCTTCTTGCCATTTTTCTCATCTGGACCAATTTGGATACCAATACCCGTAAGTTCGCCAGATGTGTCCACTTGCAGACTTTTGAACTCTTCGGGGTTCATAAACCGAGTGTACGGGTCATCTAGCTTCTTGAGCATTTCCCGGATGGACTTGTAAGCATCCTCCTTATTATTGTAGGACTTGCTTAGGTACTGTTGACGGACAGCCTGCCAATCTACCTGATTGAAAGTACCATCTACGTATTGGCGATTAATAATTTGCCAAACTTCATCTATTAATTCCTTAGGACTTTCTTTAAATAAAGCCTGTCCTTGTGAGTGCATGCCTAAGCTAGTAACTGCGATCGTTGATAGCGTTACCGCTGTAGCACCCACCAAAACAAGCCCATTTCTTGTAATTACCATAATGACTGCTGCGCCAGACGGAATATATATTAAATCGGTATGCTCAATCTAACACAGCGTACTACTGTACAGATCGAGCATATATTTTTATTTCAAAAAAATGCCTTGCAATCCGGCGACCACAAAGGTCGCCAGTACAAAACTTGTGAAAAACTTTAAGGATCTACCCAACGACCATCTGCCTTAATCAAGTTAATCAACTCCTCTACACCTTCTGCTTCTGGGACTTTTTTGATTTCTTCTCTTCCACGATAGAGAGAAATAAATCCGGGATTCTTACCAACGTAACCATAGTCAGCATCAGCCATTTCTCCCGGACCATTGACAATACAACCCATAACTGCTATGTCTAGCCCTGTCAGGTGTTTAGTTGCTTCTCGGACGACGTGCAGCACTTCTTCAAGGTTAAACAAAGTGCGTCCGCAGGAAGGACAGGCGACGTACTCCACCATGGTTTTTCGCAATCCCAAAGCTTGCAAAATACTGTAGCAAACGGGAATTTCTTTTTCTGGTGATTCCGTAAGCGACACACGAATTGTATCGCCAATGCCATCAGCAAGTAGTGTAGCAATACCTGCAGTTGATTTAATCCGTCCGTATTCTCCGTCACCTGCTTCCGTCACACCCAAATGTAAGGGATAATCCATACCCAGTTCTTCCATGCGCTTTGCCATCAGGCGGTAGGCGGCTACCATCACCGGCACCCGCGAGGCTTTCAGGGAAATTACTATGTTGTGGAAGTCCAGGGATTCACAAATGCGAATGAATTCTAATGCCGATTGTACCATCCCTTCAGGAGTGTCACCGTAGGTGAACAACATCCTTTCACCCAAGGAACCGTGATTGACACCAATCCGCATCGATTTGCCTTGATCGCGCAGGGAAATCACGAGAGGTTCCAAGGTTTCACGGATTTTTTCGCCGATTTCGTCAAATTCAGCTTGTGTGTATTCGGTTCTGTTGGAGTTAGGCTTCTCAAACACATATAATCCCGGATTAATCCGTACTTTCTCTATATGCTGAGCAACTTCCAAGGCAATTTTCATGCCATTGTGATGCACATCGGCAACAATTGGCACGTCTTGGTAAGCTTTGATTAATTTTTGTTTAATTTCCGCCAAAGCTTTGGCATGAGCCATACTTGGTACGGTAACACGAACAATTTCGCAGCCGATCTCATGTAGACGACGAATTGCTGCCACGGAACCTTCTATATCTAGGGTGTCTTCGTTAATCATCGACTGCACCACTACGGGGTAACCTCCCCCAATGGTGACATTACCAACTTTTACAGGGCGGGTTTTGATCCGCTTGATTGTGGTATCAAAGATGGGTTCACTAGAAGCACTGTTGGAATTTGTAAGCTTAGGCAGGGTTTGCATAACCTGTTAGGTAATTTTGTGTAGCGATTGAGTCAGATTTTAAAACATTCTGTTTCCCAGAGTGCCATATCACGTGCAAGTTTGAGTAATGAAATTGGAGAAAAAGGGGAATGGGGGATGGGGAGTGGGGAGTGGGGAGTGGGGAGTGGGGAGTGGGGTATGATTAATGACCGAATAATTCGTAATTCGTAATTCGTAATTAAAAATTACCAATGCGGTTACGGTTGGCGTGCTTTTGACATTGGCAAATTTTTGCACGTAGCACTGAGGATGAAGATAGAGGTTAAAGTTAGAAACAGTTTCATTGAAGGATATCAAAATATTCGTAAACTAGAAGATGCTGAACTGGCATCAATTCCTGTGTTTGTGAAAGCTGCTCACATTTGGGTGATGGGAATTAATACAAATGCGGTTGGTGATGTTTTGCCTTATGGTTGGTTTACTGATGATTGGCTAGATGGGCGGTTGGGAATGTTAAGAACTTTGGACGATGTAGAGGTTTAAATAGATCAGAAAAGAGCGGTATTTGATTCTCATCACACACGCTCGCAAATCAATTTACTGGCTTATAGCAAAATTCCGTTTAAACGCAAGGTAAGCGCATCTCAAATGCTATTTAAAAGTGGATTTAGAGGCATCATTATGTTAGGATAGACAAGCAGCCAAGTTGGCAAGAATAATGCCGTAGTTCTCAATGTCTTCCCAGCATGAGCGCTCCCGCAATTATTGCCATTCATGCGATCGCTAAAATAGTTGATGTAGAGTAAACATGACATCTTACGATGTTTGTGAGATGATTGAAATTGGAGATTACTGTCAAATGGTGAGCTCTATGGCAACACCAGAGCCGAGTAAGCACGAGAAACGAGAACACATGATTGAGTTGATCGGGATTTGCGATCAACTGCTAAAACTCCTCTTCTCGAAACTCCTCATCCGGAAATGACCTTTAAACAGCTCCTCAGTCCCGTTCATCTGCACGTACAACAGAGCCACATCTCGGAGTCAGACCTTGAGGAACTGTTTGAAGATGAGCGCGAGGCGGTCTGGCTGTGTCAAGGCGAGCAACTAACAGGGCTTCGTAGGTAGCGTCATTGGCGAATACAAAAACCTGAAGAACATTAGTACCTTTCATAGCCATCACATCCAAAAACTTGCTGTCTTGGAGAAAGTATTTCCGGGGATTAAAATCTTTGGCGGTGAAAGCTTGAGTTAAAGGAACTGAGTACAATTAGGTAAAGAATACCCTTTGGAGGTTGCACCGTGCCGAAAATTACAATAGAAATCCCGGAGGAATTTTCTCAGCAACTGGCGCAAGTAGGCGATCGCCTCCCCGAACTACTTGCCCTTAGTCTCCAACAGCCACCACTACCAGCCCACATCTACCGCTACATCTTGAATTTTATTGCCAGTAACCCTACACCTGAAGAAATCGCCGCCTTTAATCCCACGCCTGAAATGCAGCAGCGCCTACGGACTCTGATTGAACGCAGTGCGCTTGCGGAAATTACAGAGCAAGAGCGTGTGGAACTTGATGAATATGAGCGGATTGAGCATTTGGTAATCATGCTTAAGGCTGGAAACCTACGAAATCTTACCAGTACATCATGACCTACATCAGCCCTGCGCTCCGACGCTTTGTTGAAAAACGAGCTAATTACAGTTGTGAGTATTGTTTACTTTCAGCAGGTGTTATTTTTTTCCCCCATGAAGTTGACCATATAATTGCTGTCAAGCACGGTGGTGCTAACAATGCTGATAATCTGGCGATCGCTTGCTGGCGTTGTAATCGTTACAAAGGTACTGACCTCGGCTCATTCGATCCAAAGACCGGAACTTTCAGTTTTCTATTCAACCCACGTACACAGAACTGGGCTGAACACCTACATTAGAGTAACATGGCGATCGCTCACATAATTACAATCCCAACTCCTCTGGAAACCCCAGCATGATGTTCAAGTTTTGTACGGCGGCACCACTTGCGCCTTTGCCCAGGTTGTCAAGGCGAGCAACTAACAGGGCTTCGTGGGTAGCGTCATTGGCGAATACAAAAACCTGAACAACATTTGTGCCGTTCATCGCCATCACATCCAAGAACTTGCTGTCTCGCAGAAAGTTGGAATCGTGAAATGGAGCAACCTGCACAAATGCTTCACCTTGGTAGTAGTCGGCGATCGCTTCATGAATCACCTCACCTGTTGGCGGATTCTCCAACGTCCATAGCGGCAGAGGCACCTGTACCAACATTCCCATTTCAAAATCCCCTACCGCCGGTACAAACAGCGGTGGCGATGCTAAACCCGAATGCTGCTGCATTTCTTTAACGTGCTTGTGTCCAAACTCCAGCCCATAGATGCCATAAGGATAAAGCGACTTTCCTCCGGTTTGCGTTTCATGGAAGGTATGGTACTGCTCAATGAGCTTCTTTCCACCGCCAGAGTAGCCCGACACCGCATTAACGGTCAGCGGAAAGTGAGTAGGAAGGATGCCCTTGGCGATCAACGGACGCACACAAGCCAAAAATCCTGTGGGATAACAACCCGGATTGCTGACAAACTGGGCACTGGCAATTTTCTCTCGCTGTCCCGGATTTAGTTCAGGGAAGCCATATACCCAACCCTCAGCCGTTCGATGGGCAGTACTAGCATCGAGGATTTTAACTGTAGGGCTGCAGATCTTGCTCACAGCTTCCAATGCCGCATCATCATGTAGGCAGAGAATGGCAAAATCAACGGCATTGAGCAGTTTTGCTCGCTCCGATGAATCCTTACGCTTAGATACCTCAATACTAACTAACTCGATATCGTCCCTCTGATTGAGGCGCGAGTAAATCTGCAGCCCTGTGGTTCCCAATTCACCGTCAATGAAAACCTTAGGTTTAGTACTCATCCGCTCAGTATCCTTATTTTTGCCTACCAATACTCAATTAGTCTATTGTAGATGGCTGACTCTACAAAAATATTCAACCAATAGATTTTAGTCTCGTTATTGTAAGTTAATTTACTTAAGTATTCTAAAACCGCAAGACTACTATCCGTAAATCCTCCCTTGAGCAAAAAATTCCACACCTGACAAAATGTATACGAAGGCTGAATTAAGGAATATCAATGCCTCAGGGGTTTAACTTTATCGCAGTGGTGCAAAACCGCATTGGTAGTGTTATCAGGTTTGCAATTACAACCTCAGTTGCCTGCTCTGTAGCAACTGTTTCCAATTGGATAGACTACCGAAGCTATTGGAACGGAACTATATACAGTACTCAAACAGTTGACTTCAATATCCTGTCTCATATTTTACCTACTAAGCTGTCTTATGTTTTGCAGAAAGGAGATGTGGCTGAGTTACAGAAAACTATAGATAGCAACTACGGATTCTTTGGGTTAGTAGTGACAGATTGCAAAACCGATAATAAAGACTGCCTTAATCAAAGATTTTTGTATTTCTCTCAATCAAATCGAACTTGGAAAAAACAACTCAATCTTGAAAATTTACCACAGCACCCCTATGACTTACTGCGAAATCCACCGCCTCTATTTGCTGAGGGAGAATATGATAGTCCTCATACCAAGGAAAGAAGTGCAACTGGCAAAAATAACACCGGACAAATTATTGGGCGAGTTTACTATATAAGAGGTATTCCTCCTAGCTTTTTAGAAGATTATTTGTACTGGATACAAAACCCTTTAAATAACAGTGAAGCACACAAGTATTACTCTTTAACAATGACTATCTTTCTACTTGGCGGATGTGCTTCTTGGGTTGTTTTAGAATTTGTACTTTACAAAAGACGAATCAAAGAGGAATTACACGAGCAAGCGCTGTTACAGATACATCAACAATACAAAAAATTGATGTATCAGTTTAAAGAACAGCTAAAACGAAACGAGGAAGAACGCGAAAAAGCTTCATTTTTACTCTTAGAACAAGAGCAAAAATTTCACGAATTGCATAAGCATAATCAGCAACTTAGACATAAAATTGATCAAGTTCAAAGTGAATTTACTTCTCAAGTAAGCAATCATAATCAGAGTACAGAGAACCGAGAACTGCTACAGCAACAGTTGTCAACTTTACGGCAGCAGTTGGTAGAATCTGAAAAACGGGAATCACAAGCTTGCAGTCAAGTAGACAAGCTTAATTTATCAATTCATGATTTGAACGAAGAACTAGAAAAAAATACCCAAAGAATCACAATTCTAGAACAACAATCATCACAGCTAGATAGTTTAAATGCTTTTTTCATCTCCTTAGAACCTGATGGGCGAGATTTAAGCCTTGCAGAGTTGCAACAGGAATTAGGACTTGAACAGATTTTAACAGGAGGTATAGTTACAAGTATTTTTTATAGCGATCGCTACCTAAATAGTAGAGGAGCAAGAACTCTTGCCGATCTTCTGCAAGGTAACTGGCTGATATCAAGTCATGTCACAATCAAGGTACTAGAAAACCGTAATCAGCAGCCTGCTCCTTTACGCAAAAATGAATTAGAACAATCTTTAACCAAACTTACAAATGCCGGAATTATCTTACAAGTTAAAGTTCAGCATTCTGATTGTCCAGATTACTTCGACCATGCACGGTTGTTAGAAATTAGCATGGATGATGGTAAAAGTTATAAGTTGCTTTTTGATCAAGGGATGGATTTTATAGAATTTAACCGATCTACTCAAACATACCGTGTAAGAGTGCCGACTTATGTAACATTAACAAATCCAGGTAATGGAGTTTTTGCTATAAACTATAGATTTATATATAGCGCTTCTCAATAGCACACACCAAGCGGTAGGGGCAAAAGCTTTGCTCTGCCCCTACAAACGGCACGCCACTTGCTTCAATGGGGGAAACAACCAAGGGCGCAGTGGCTCTTCCATTCAATAGAGAACAGCTATAAATTTTTATTATGAACACCCAAACATTAACTCAACTACCGATTCCCCCGCACTTTAACCCCGAAAAAATAGGCGAAGTCTGGCGCGTACCTTACCAACAACGCGCAGAAGAAGCTCAAAAATGGGCGAAAAAACATGATATTAAACCAGCCTCTGAAGATAAAAACCGCATTTGCCTATTATTAATAGATGTTCAAAACACCTTTTGCATCCCGGAATTTGAATTATTTGTGGGCGGAAAATCTGGTACTGGAGCAATAGATGATAATCTACGGTTATGTGAATTTATCTATCGGAACTTAGGTGTAATTACTACAATCATACCGACAATGGATACTCACACAGCAATGCAAATTTTCCATCCAATCTTTTGGGTTAACGCTACAGGTGAACACCCCACGCCATCTGCTACCAACATCACCCCAGCAGAAATTGAAAAAGGTATTTGGAAAGTTAACCCAAACGTTGCTTACAGTCTTGGTTACAACTACGAATTCCTAGAAAAACACGCTTACCATTACGTTAAACAGCTAAGTCAAAACGGCAAATATCCCCTCACAGTTTGGTCTTATCATTCCATGTTAGGAGGTATTGGTCATGCTTTAGTTTCCGCTGTGGAAGAAGCAATATTTTTCCACTGCATTGCTCGTGATAGTCAAACGCAATTTGAGATCAAAGGTAATAATCCCTTAACAGAAAACTACTCGGTTTTACGTCCAGAAGTTTTGGAAGATTTTGATAATAATCCAATTGCAAAAATTAACACACGGTTGATTCAGCAACTTTTAAAATTTGATGCTGTGGCGATCGCAGGTCAAGCCAAAAGTCACTGCGTTGCTTGGACAATTGATGATTTGCTAACAGAAATTCAGCACATAGACCCAAATTTAGCTAAAAAAGTCTATCTGCTAGAAGATTGCACTTCCCCCGTTGTGGTTCCCAATATTGTGGACTACACCCAAGCAGCCGACGCAGCCTTCAAGCGATTTGCCACCGCCGGAATGAACTTAGTTAAATCCACTGAATTTTTCGGGAGTGGGGAGTAGGGAGTGGGGAGTGGGGAAGATGAGGGGGATGAAGGAGATGAGGGGGATGAGGGAGATGAGGGAGGAATTAATTTGTCTCCCCCTACTTCCCCTACTTCCCCTACTTCCCCTACTTCCCCTACTTCCCCCACTCCCCACTCCCTTCATCGCTGAAGATAGCTTTTGGGGTCTTGCGCAACCCAACCTTGGGATGAGCTAGAACGCACTTCAAAATGGAGATAGGGTTGACTCAAAGTAGGTGTTCCAGTTGTACCCACAGATCCTACCAAGTCTCCCTTTTTCACTTGCTGACCGACGGAGACTTTGATATTTTCAAGTTGGGAATAGCGGCTTTGTAATCCGCCATTGTGATTAATTATAACTAACTTGCCATAACTACCTTTGTCACCAGCAAAGGCTATCGTTCCCTCTGAGATCGCTTGTACAGGCGTTCCCTTTGCTGCTAACAAATTTACACCGCTATGAAAGAAAACCTCGCCTGTCTTCTGATTAATTTGCCAGCCATAAGGTAACGCCACTTTTGCTACTTCCGCTAAGGGATATCCAGCTAATTTACTAGGAGTAGGAGTAGGAGTGGAAGACTCAGTGAAAAGACGATTCGGCGATCCCTTACGCAGGGGAACAAAAACGAGTGTAGGATTTTTTTGACAGCCATTCGCTTCAAACAGTACATCAGGACGGATTTTATATTTTGTCGCCACTTGTCGCCAAGTTTGACCGCGCCGTACTTCGACCACAATCCCATCATAGGGAGGAATTTGCAGTTCGCTACCGACAGCAACCTTTCCGTTTTGCAAAGCTGAGTTCATGGCAATAATAGTTGCTGGATCGAGATTGTAGCGCTGCGCTATACTCTCAAGAGTTTCGCCTGGTGCAACTTTGTGACGCCCGAAGCGTTCTAAGGCTGAAGATGAGCAACTCGTTCCAGAAGCCTGTGCTCTTACTTCGATTGTTTGTGTAAATAATAGCCCTGCGCTGAGGGCGCTACAGATAAAGACTACAAGGGGCATGGGGCATGGGGCATGGGGCATAGGGCAATGGAGGAGAAGAGCCAGATGCGGAAAAATTGCAACTTATTATAATTCTATGCCCCATGCCCTATGCCCCGTAAATAATAACTACTTAAGTGTTAAATTCCTCTGTCAACTTGCCTTTGGCTTGACTAAACTTAGAAACAGCGCATCTGCATTGCTGTCGTTGAATGTAATGATTATGAAGTTATCTTTAAAGCAACTAGCCGTTTATATCTCCTTACTGTTGATTGGCGGCGGTGCAGGCTTGTTAGGCAGTCGCTATCTCTCACCACAAAATCGCCCATTTCAGCAGTTAAGAAATGTAACAGTAGCTTTGCCTTCAGAGACCGCTATCCCTAATGCAGGTGGAGGACCGATTGGGGCACTTGGAGGCAATAACATAAATTTTATTGCTGCCGCTGTACAAAAAACTGGACCTGCGGTAGTGCGAATTAATGCGACTCGTAAAGTGGCAAATCCAATTTCTGACGCTTTAAAAAATCCCCTCTTGCGACGATTCTTTGGGGAAGATGAGCAACCTATTCCCCAAGAACGGATTGAGCGCGGGACAGGGTCTGGCTTTATTTTGAGCGAAGACGGACGATTGCTAACCAACGCTCATGTGGTAGCAGATACAGACACAGTACAAGTTACCCTCAAAGATGGTCGGACTTTTGAGGGTAAGGTATTGGGAGTGGATACAGTGACAGATGTGGCAGTGGTGAAAATTCCAGTTAATAAATTGCCAACTGTCAAACTGGGTAATTCGCTTTCCTTAGTGCCAGGACAGTGGGCGATCGCTATTGGTAATCCCCTAGGCTTAGACAACACTGTGACAATTGGGATCATCAGCGCGACCGATCGCACCAGTTCTCAAGTTGGTGTACCAGATAAGCGAGTCAGCTTTATCCAAACCGACGCCGCAATTAACCCCGGTAACTCTGGTGGACCTTTGTTAAACGCTCAAGGTGAGGTTATTGGCATCAACACTGCTATCCGCGCTGATGCTAAAGGACTCGGTTTTGCGATCCCTATTGACGTCGCAGCCCGCATTGCTAATGAACTGTTTACTAAAGGTCATGTGGAACATCCCTTTTTAGGCATTGAAATGGTAGACCTGAGTCCTACTAAGAAACAGCAGATCAATCAAGAAAATAATCTCGACATTAAGCAGGACACTGGTGTTGCAATTAAGGGAGTCCTAGACAAATCGCCAGCAAAGCAGGCTGGACTGCGTCTTGGGGACATTGTGCAAAAAATTAACGGTAGCAAAATCATTACTGCCGCCCAATTACAAAAGCTGGTAGATTCAAATTCGGTAGGCGACGTCCTGCAAATCGAAGTCAACCGCGACGGTAAAAATCAAACTTTGGCAGTACATTTAGGTGCTTATCCCCAAAATTAGTCCACAGTCCAGAGTTCATAGATTTTTGACTATTGACTCAAGAGTCTTGACTATTGACTATTAGACAAATGATCTAAGTGCATCCGCTGTTCCATCTGGCGGAGGAAATATCCCGTCATCATAGCTGAGGCTAAAAGACCAGCCAAGTTGTCTCGATCTGTTGTTATTTGCACGTTGAAATTTTCTGAGGGTAGCATGCCAACAAGCCCTTGGACGTTTTGCGAAATGATTTGTTTAATTTCAGGGCTGACGGACTGGGCAACACGGGCTAAAACCTCAGGAGGCTGATGCTGCAGATATTTGAGTAACTGATTGGCATGTTCCTCAAAGTTATCATTCAGAAGCTGATTGGGGTATTCTTCAGCGTTGTCATTCAGAAAGTCAGGATCAAACACCATTGGCAGTTTTTTTAGCTGAGGGGCTAATTCTACTCTAAACCATAGTAGAGGGCGAGATGTACTACCTCTTTCTGCAGTACTAGGATTCCACAAAGAGGAGTGGGGGAGAGGAGGATGAGGAGGATGAGGAGGATGAGGAGGATGAGGAAGTTAATTTATCTTCCTTATCTCCCTCATCTCCCTCATCTCCCTCATCTCCCTCATCTCCCTCATCTCCCCCATCTCCCTCATCTCCCTCATCTCCCTCATCTCCCTCATCTCCCCCTCTCCCCCTCTCCTTCTTTGTCTAAGAGCGTTGGTTCTGATTGTAGTTCTAGTTCTAGTTGTCGCTGCTGTTGGGTGGAGGAAAATGGTTGGGGGAGTTGCTGTATTTGGAAATACTGATGAAACTTGGACGTTACTTGTAAAGAGTAGGAGCGAGAATCACTGTCACGGCGTTTCTTGACCAAACCGAGTTCGACTAGTTCTGGGACGTGTTGATATGCTCCAGAACCGCGCAGGTTAATTAAGTCACTTTGGAGTATGGGGTTATGGAGAGCGATCGCGGCTAAAGTCCGCAATGCACCGACGCCTAATTCCACCGGAATCAGAGTTTGCACTAAGTCATGAAAGTCAGACCGCAATTGCAGGGTGTAACCATCTGGGGTTTCTACAATTTCTAGAGCGCTATCTCGGTGGGCATACTCATCAATTAATTCAATTATGCCCTCCTCAATAGTGGCGCGATCGCAGGCGGCATACTCAGCAATTTCGCTGAGCGACAAGGGCTTACCTTTTAAGTAGAGAATCGCTTCTATTTTAGTCGCTGCATTCATTAGGAATGGGGAGTGGGGAGTGGGGAGTGGGGAATGGGGAATGGGGAATGGGGAGTGGGGAGTGGGGAGTGGGGAGTGGGGAGTGGGGAATGGGGAATGGGACAAAGGACAAATAATAAACGTAAGGATTATTACCATAATATTAGATGTAAGTCAAGATTCAATAATTACCTTGTCTTCTCATCTTTCCCCATTCCCAATTCCCTATGCCCTATGCCCTATGCCCTATGCCCCATTTGCCAATTCCCACTCCCCACTCCCCACTCCCTACTCCCCACTCCCCATTCCCTCTCTATTTCTAAGAATGAATTCCGCTAGAGCTAAATCTTGGGGAGTGGTTACCTTCAGATTCGTCTCCTCGCCTTCGACAATTTGTACAGACAAGCCGCACTTTTCAAACAAAGCGGCGTCATCAGTAACTTCCCAACCCTGACGAACACCTTCATAATGGCACTGTTTCAACAAATTGACATCAAATCCTTGGGGAGTTTGTGCTGCCCACAGTTGCCGACGGTCGGGTGTACTTCGGATTATGCCATTTTCATCTACGACTTTGATAGTGTCCTTGACTCTTACTGCGGCAATCAAACCAGGACAGTGGCGCAGCGCTTCGGCACAAGAGTCGAATAAATTTGCTGTGGCAAGACATCTAGCGCCATCGTGAATCAACACTTGAAGAGCGGAATCTGGCAGCGCCTGCAGACCATTGTAGACTGATTCTTGGCGAGTGGAGCCTCCTTGAATCAATTCTACATGTGTAGTCAACTTCAGGTCAGCTAAAATTTCCTTTAAGTCTTGCCAGTCAGTGGGTTGAGAAATAATTCCGATCCAACTGATACAATGCGAAGCTTCAGCTGCTTTGAGAGTCCAACTAATAATCGGTTGCGATCGCAATGTCAGCAGAAGTTTATTGCGGTTACTCCCCATTCTTCGTCCCATTCCGGCAGCTGGAATTAATAAATACACAGTCTTCCTCAATTTCTATAGTGGATAGTGGATAGTGGATAGTGGTTAGTTGTCAAAAATTATCACTAACAACTAACAACCAACAACTAACAACCAACTATTCCCAATCTTCCCCTAAAATAAGGAGCGAATAAGCGTAAATAAATATTATGCGAGTAGTAGCTCTTGTCCCTGGCGGAATAGGTGACCAAATTCTCTTCTTTCCTACTCTAGATGACCTGAAGCGCTATTACCCCAACGCTCAGATAGATGTAGTTGTAGAACCCCGGTCAAAAGCTGCTTACCGGGTGAGCAAATCAGTTCACGAGGTACTGATATTTGATTTCAAAGACCGTAACAGTACGGCAGATTGGGCAAATCTGGTAGGCAGAATTCGCGAACGCGAATACGATGTCGCTATTGCTCTGGGGCAAAGCTGGTTAGTGGGTTTTTTACTTTGGTTAACTGGAATTCCCACACGTATTGGTTACAAAGCCAAAGGATCTGCTTTTCTCACCAACCCAGTGCCTTTGAAAACACAGCAGTATGCTGCTGTTATGTACCATGACCTCCTCCAAGGGTTGGGCATTAAGGTGAATTGTCCCGATTTAGCACTCAATGTACCAAAACCAGATATTGAATGGGCAGACAAGGAACAACAACGGTTGGCAGTCAAGGAAACTGGCTACATTTTGATTCACGGTGGTTCTAGCGAATTAGCCAAGCTTAAGGGTCTGGATAAAATCTATCCTGTCAAGAATTGGCAGCAAATTATTCAAGACCTTCAGCACAAGCAGCCGGATATGCCGATAGTTGTCATCCAAGGACCGGAAGATCAAGAGTTTGTACGTAGTCTCAAGGAAACCGTACCCGAAATTAAGATCGCAACTCCAGAAGATATTGGCAAGTTGGCGGCGATGATCGCAGGGGCAAACTTGATGTTGTGTACCGATAGTGCGCCGATGCATTTAAGTGTGGCAGTACAGACCTACACTATCGCCTTATTCGGTCCCACAGAACCAGCAAAGTTGTTACCTCATAGCGATAAATTCCTTGCCATTAAATCCCCCACAGGTAAAATGAGCGATATTCCACCCAAAGCTGTGTTGGAGAAAATCTGGGGTGGCTAGACCAGCAGTTTTCCTTGACCGCGATGGCGTGTTAAATGTTGAAGCTGGTTACATTCACCGGGTAGAAGATTTACACCTGATCCCCGGTGTTGCCAAGTCTGTACGCCAGTTAAATGACCAGGAAATATTTTGTTGTCTGGTTTCTAACCAATCTGGACCAGCTAGAGGTTATTACCCAGACAGCCATGTTCAAGCTTTACATCAACGACTTTGCTACCTGTTGGCGCTTGATGCTGGGGCAAAGTTAGATGCACTGTACTACTGTCCCTACCTCAGTCCACCAGAAGGGGGTAAAGACCCAGCATATACTCGCTGGTCTACTTGGCGTAAACCGAATACGGGAATGTTGGTAGCAGCGGCTTGGGAGCACGATTTGGATTTGGCGAACAGTTTCATGGTGGGGGACAAAGCGACGGATGTGGATATGGCTCACAATGCTGGTTGCGTGGGTATTTTAGTGCAAACTGGGTTTGGCTCTAGCGTCTTAGCTGGTGAGTACCAACACCACACAAAACCAGATTACATCGCGTCAGATTTAGCCGTAGCCGTTGAATGGATTTTGCAGCAACTCACCCAAAGCTAACCACCAACAAAGAGTGCAAAGAAGCTGTACAGAAGCGATTAATCGCTTCTGTACAGTTGATCCCCCCTGACTTTGAGCGAAGCGAGTCCTGTCTCCCCTAGGCATATCAGCTGAAAAAGCTTCTTTATTAAGAAAACTTTACAAAATTCCGAATTTATTAAAATTCCGATAAAAAATAATATTTGCCGAAATCTCACTAAAACCTGTTATTTTCACTCTTCTTTCTGGGAACGATATACGTGTCAGTTCGTGAACTAACAACAAAGCGGAAAAATTTAGGTTAGAACAAGGATCAGCAACCTTAGTGCAGTAAGGCTTTCGGGCTTGCTGCATTGTGGCGAGATTACTTGAGCGCCAATTTTACCTGGTGTGATTAGTTTATGGGTGTAAAATGTCGCGCCCTATTCTGCGTTGCTTCACGGATCTCTTGCTTTAAGGCTAGTGCATCTACAAAAACGTGATGAACTATCAAAAAGGAAAAACAAATGGCGATTCGGTTACACAGCTTTATAAGCAGCGGAAAACGTTATATCCAAGTAGAAAGCCAGCCTCACCAGATCACTGGAATTTTTAGAACAATTATGCACTCCTCCAATAATTTACATTTTTGGAAATTTAACGATGTAGAAAGTGCATACTTTGAGTGTGAAGAAGACGTAACAATTACTTTCTACCAACCAGAAATTCCTGATGTAGATAATTCAGGGATTTGGACTTATGTTGTGTATGAATGTCCGGAAGGTCAAGAAAAAGTATTCTGTGACTTATCTATCGATACAAGTATAAATCCTGTTAAAAAACTATTAGCAGGTCAAAAGCTGATTCACATAACTGTAGATATTAATGAATATCTTCAATATCAATATAATCAAGATGAATATTTGGATGTTAGACTTCCTTCTGACTGGAATACCAATGTTGGAAGAGAAATTGCCGATCTTCTTTTAGAAGAATTGAGGGCTTCAAAAGCCTCATTTGTTTTTGCAGAAGGTGCAGGCAAAGAATATATGAAAGCCGTTTTAAGTGAATTTATTCAAGCTGCACAGAAAGTTTTGAACATAGGTGGAACATTGAAAGACTTTGAATCAGCCCAATACAATGTTCTTCATAAAATTAAAATCGACGATATAGCAAATTTAATTTTAGAATACAATGATTATCGGATTTGGCAGGCGGCGTTACCGAGCAAATCTAAAGCAGTTGAATATGCTTTCAATACCGCGTTAAGCTTAATATGCAAAATTTGTTAATTGTTGGTTGTTAGTTGTTAGTTGTTAGTTGTTAGTTGTTAGTTGTTGGTTGTTGGTGAACCAGCGCGAATGACGGCTTTCCGACGCCAGGTGCCTGCGACGGGAAACCCGTCTTCAGCACTGGCTCCTCCGTAGGCGACTGGTGTAAGCGTTGCGATCTTCGACGAAGGAGCGTCACCCGAAGGGTTGTTAGTTGTTGGTTGTTAGTTGTTGCTTGTTGGTTGTTAGTTGTTTTTCCACTAACTACTAACCACTAACTACTAACCACTAACTACTAACCACTAACCACTAACCACTAACAACTAACAAATTCAAAACATCTCAAACAGAGCATCCTCTAACTCATAACCCAACAATTGAGCCATGGACTGGATGCGGGATTTACTGGGTATACCATGCTGTTGTAACCAATCGCTTAAAACAAACAGGAGGTGCATTAAAAAGATTTCTAAGGCTTCAGGATTGTACAGAATTCCTTCTTTGACACTAAACTGGTGGGGTACGAGCATAGCGGCATAACGGACAAATTCGCCAGCTTTCCAATCTAGTAAAAATGGCAACCAGGGATAGCGAGCGTCTAGGCGGATAAACCACAGTAGCACTTCTGGAATCTCTGAGAGTTCCCGTGGATCGTTCTCCCCGATTGGATAGTTAATATCAAAGCGCAACTGCTGCTCATAGGATGCGATCGCCCCAGATTGCAGCAGTTCTTCAATCACTGTGACAGCAGGGGAGATATCCAAGGTTTTGATGTTATCAGTATTGAGTGCGATCGTGATTGTCATGGATTCGGCAGTTGATTCTGCGAGGGCAGTATGATTGAGAATCCAGAGTAGCAGCTTTGATCCATTGACGCTACACCCAGTGCAATCAAAAGTAAAATAAAGGGCGTTGCACATTGAACGAATCATCGCGTGAGATTTAATCAGAAAATCATTACATAATTGTGCAACGCCAAATAAAGACGCGATCGGATCGCCATCAGGTGCATGAGACAGCAATGCCACAGGCTTACCGCTACCTTACCCTTCGGGTCGTGCTTTGCAGTACGCGTTTCAAAAATATTTTTTATACCAGGTAGACGCGTTCGGCAAAGCCGTCTCGAAGAGAAGAACACGAACGTGTGCGCGTCTTGAAGAGAAGAAAATCTTGAGCTTTCGACTTGCACCTTAAAAGGGCTGATCCTAGTCGCCATGTTCGCCCCAAGATGAATGCTGTTGTCCCCCAGTCATCTGCAGAACCACTGATGACGTTGGGAATAGATTTGCCAGTTAATACCTGAAAGATGAACGATTTCTGTGGGTGGGGTGAGTGAAGTTGCTAACCCTGCTCGAACATTCGAGGGAGCGTATCGATAGTGGACGTTTATAGCTATTTTAAGCTAAAGTTGTAATGAGTTTGTTTTAGATGAGGCTGAGACAAAGCAACCGTCAAGCAATATAACAATTTCTTGTATCAGCCTGTGATTTCCGCAGCAATCAAAAGTAAAAACACAGGTGGTAGATGAAAAAGTACGGTGTGCAAAATCTTTAGATATATAAAATAACAAACATTCAAAAGGGAAAATTAGCCCAAAAGTTAAAAAAGTTATTATAATAGTATGCAAAAACAAGCAGTATCTATAAAACCAATTCGTTCCCTGGAAGATGCGCTTGAGCGTTGTCAAACACTGGGTATGCGCGTTAGTCGTCAGCGTCGCTTTATTCTAGAACTACTTTGGCAAGCAAACGAGCACCTCTCCGCTAGAGAAATTTACGATCGCTTGAACCAGCAAGGTAAAGCGATCGGTCATACTTCTGTCTATCAAAATTTAGAAGCTTTATCCACTGAAAGTATCATTGAGTGCATTGAACGCTGCGACGGGCGTTTATACGGCAACATCAGTGATTCTCACAGTCATGTCAACTGTTTGGATACAAATCAAATTCTAGATGTTAATGTACAACTGCCAGAAGATATAATCCGGCTGGTCGAAGAACAAACAGGAGTGCGGATTACTGACTACAGTATTAACTTTTATGGCTACCGCAAACCACCAGAAAGCTAGTTGATTTGTAGTTGCGATCGCGCGCAACTACGAACTTAATACTCTCGGACTATGAGCGATGCGCTGGTGAAATTATTATTAGTTGACCAAGACCCCATCTTCCGGTTAGGGTTGCGGGTGGCGCTGGAAGAAGTCCCTAACTTACAAGTGGTATGGTCAGCCGAAACATATACCACTGCCTTGCAGATCTTAGCAGAAGCCCAACAAGACCCCACAAGCGTGAATTTGGTTGTCTTGGAACTAGGCAACAGTCACTCCACGAATAGCCAGCAGCTAGGTTTACAGCTCTGTCAGCAACTGAAAACCCAGTACCCTAACTTGCCAATATTACTCCTGAGTTCTGTCCAAGAACAAGGGCTGCTTTTGGCAGCAAGGGCTGCTGGGGTAGATGGTTACTGCCCCAAAGGCACTCCCGCTTCCGAATTAGTCACCGCCATGCAAGAAGTAGTGTCTGGTCGTTCCTACTGGTTTGGGGAAGCAGAGGGCGTAGGGGGAGTACAAGAGGATGGGTTTTCTACTCGCACTCGTCAGGGACGTACAAACGTTCAGAAGGAACGTCTCTTCGCTACTTCTGTAAGGGCGGGGATACCCCGCCCCTACGCTCTTCCTCTTGCTAAACTACAAAATAATCTGCGTTTGTCAGGAATTGATTACATTAACGCTTCTTTAGCGCAAGTGACAGCACAATTACAAGTTCCCGGACTGCCACTAGTAGATCGGGCTATTTTGGCTGGAAAGCGACGAGAATTGTTGACGGCGAGGTGGCTTCTGAATCGGTTGTTAGCTTCACCAAATCAAAAGCCACAGGAGGTAGAGACGCCATGCTCCTTGCCTCTGTCGGGAAACCTTCACCACAGCACCGCAGTTTCTTACGTCCGGTTTCCCGACTCAGAACTGCGAGCAGGATCAAATTTCGCGTCTCTAGAATTGCCACCGTCGGCAAATTCTTCGCTTAGTAGTGCTATTCCTAACTCAGATCCTAAAACGCGAACGTACAGTTCTCTACTTAGCCCTAGCTCACTGCAAGCGGCATTATTTGCATCTTGCATTAATAAGCTTCAATTCAATTTAAAAAACCTGACAGATGTCTCTTTGGAAATTGATATTTTAAGAACAGATAAAAAACGAGAGTTACTTTATCTCATCTTGCAAAAAATTACCAGTATATTAGATGAAATAGGTGAATCTCAAATAGAATTAAGTCAATTGTATAAATTGAAAAATACTATATTACTTGATATATGGCAAGCAGCCACTACAGATTTTTTTGGAAAATATTCAAGAGTGCAAGTGGGCGATAGTCAATTAGAAATTGTTACTTTTTTGCTGCAAGATGCTGAGGTAGTGCAAACAGAGATTCTAAATAAAATTCCTCTGACTCATGAGTTACTTTCTTACCTACTATTTCAAACAGATTTGCGTGTAGATAATACTTTATACTTAGCAGGTAGCATTGAAGCAAAGGAGCAAGGGTTAATGCTCTTAGAGAATTTATTGATTCAGGTAGCAAATGGTGTAGTGCAGCCGCTACTAAACAGGTTGGTAGATGTAGAAGATATTAAGCAAAATTTTTATAACCGTCAGATGATTTCCACACGGGAAATTGAACGGTTTAGAAATAATTTGTCTTGGAAATATCGCCTAAGAAATTATATAACTGAAGCCCAGGCAATTTTTGAAAGCCGTTATGAACTATTTGTATTTGCACCTCGCGGTATTGCCACAATTTCGATTTACGCAAACCGTAGTCAGGAATTGGCACAACTTTCTGGTATTCCGCTCTTTGTGACCTTACTACTAGAGTTTCGTGATGCGATCGCCCCTCCTTTACAATCGCTATTATCTTTCTTAGGTAATGGATTTGTCTTTGTTCTCACACAAGTAATAGGTCGGGGTCTAGGTTTGATTGCGCGAGGTATTCTTCAAGGTATAGGGAGTATTTCGTTATTAGAAAGTAAGAATAAAAAGTGATATTTGTTGATTGTTGATTGTTGATTGTATGAACAATCAACAATTAACTATCAACAATCTTAAAAAGTAAGAATAAAAAGTGATATTTGTTGATTGTTGATTGTTGATTGTATGAACAATTAACAATCAACAATTAACTATCAACAATTACTACTAAATCTTTGCTGACTCCATAAAAGTGCAGTTTGCTCGATAATTTCTGAAAAACTGGGATAAACGGGAGCTAAAGAAGCTAGGCAATTGACTTTGATTTTTTGGGCGATCGCTAAAGCAATAATATTAATTAACTCCCCAGCTTCTCCCCCCAAAATAGATGCTCCTAAAATTTCCCCATTGTGTAGGACAATTAATTTACAAATACCTGTAGTTTCGTCCTTGAGTTGGGCAGCTGCCAGTGTTTTAAAATATTGCCGTAAAACTAAAACTTCTTCCGGGTTGTATCGGCGTTTTGCCTGCGCTTCTGTTAAGCCCACTTGCGCTGCTGTGGGGTGGGTAAATATCGCCCAAGGAGTACATAGATAATTGACTTTCAACTTGGGGAAAGATAGAGCATTTTGCAGGGCAATTCTCGCTTCATAATTAGCAACATTTGGACAGTCATAACCACCAATGACATCACCACAAGCGTAAATGCGGTGGTTAGTGGTTTGCAGTTTGTCATTCACTAGCAGACGACGCTGATTCCATTTAACGCCTACCGCTGCCAAATTTAGGGACTCAATATTGGGCTGCTGTCCAATCGCCACGACAATTTCATCAGTTTCAATTGCCTTATCTCCCGCCTGTAGCCACTTTTTCCGATCAATTCGTCTTACCTGAGTTACTGGTGTTTGGGTGAGAACGCGCACACCAACGGCAGACAACTGGCTGCAAAGCAGATGGGCTATTTCTGGGTCAATATGGGAAAGAATATAGGGGCGTTCCACTATCAAGGTCACACAATAACCCAACCGTGCTAAAGTTTGTGCCAGTTCGATGCTTTGAGGAACACCGCCAATAATTACCCAATTTTTGGGTGGTGTCGGACTGCTTAAAGACGAACCTATCTGAGATAAGGTCAGAAAACCAGTTTTTTCCAGTCCTTCAATTTCTGGAATCACCCGCACGGAAGTAGCAAGCAAATAGGCACGCGATCGTAGCAGGCGATCTTTAACAGAAAATGCCAGATGGGGTGATGATTGAAATTGACCATCACCAACAATCACATCAACTCCTTTCGCGGCTAAGATGGCGGGTGAATGCTCCTCTTGGAGATTAGAGACAACGGCTTTCGCATACAGCATTGCTTGGGGCGCATCAAAAGATATCAGGCATTTCTCTGTAGTATCGGCACATGAGGCATGAATACCAAACTGCGCAGCCTGACTCAGTTGTTGGGCGAGGTTGCCCAATACGTTCACAGAGGACTGATAAATGAACCCGTAGGGTGCGTTAACCGAGAGTTCGGCACCGTTGGCTTTGGGTTCTACCAAGGCGACCTTGGCTTTTAGTTGAGTGGCAGTAAGGGCGGCATAGCGTCCAGCAAGACTGCCGCCAATAATTACGACATCGTAGTCATTAGTCATTAGTCATTAGTCATTAGTCATCAATTCGGGAACTCTTAACAGGGAACAGTGAGGAACCTCGTGTTCCCCTTTAAGAGCACGCGGATTTCCGCGACTTAGAAAGGGAGTCAGAAACCCCCGACTAAGAAGGCGGTACGTTATGTTCGTGGGTAATATCCACTTACATAACCTACACTGTTCCCTGTTAAGAGTTCCCTGTTCCCTTTATTAGTCAATAGTCAATAGTCAAAAACCATAGACTTTGGACTATTGACTCTGAACTAATGATATGGCTTCTAGTAAGCGCTGGTTATCAGAGTCGCCGAGTACAGCTACTCGGAAGTAGCGATCGCCCAGTTCCGGAAAACTCAGGCAATCACGAATTAAAATTTGGTGATGCTTGAGTAACTTGTGCTGCAACTGTGAACAAGAAAGCTGGGAATCAACTAGTAAAAAGTTAGCAGCGCTGGGTAAGGGTTGCAATCCAGCTATTGAAGCTAAACCCTCAAACAGTTGGTTTCGGGCTGGTGGTAGCCACATCCAGGTTTGCACCTGAAACTCCCGATCCTGGAGTGCAGCGATTGCTGCCGCTGCAGCCAGGATATTTACAGGCCAGGGATCGCGCCACAACTGAAGACGCCGCAGGCGGTCGGGGTGAGCGATCGCATATCCTAGTCGCAGCCCTGGGAGACTGTAGAATTTGGTCAGCGATCGCAAAATCACTAAGTTTGGATATTCTTGCACAACCTTAATCAGGCTTTGTTCCTTGTCTTGGGGCAGAAAATCCATAAACGCTTCATCTACCACCACTAAAGCAAATTGCTTTAGGTATGGCAGAATTGCTGACCGCGTAAATAACTTTCCCGTTGGATTGTGGGGGTTATTCACCAATAGTCCAAAGTCCTTTGTCGCGGGCAATTTGTCAAAAATCCCTGACAAATCTAGCGACGTTGCATCTTCTGTCTCTACAGTGACCAATGACAAAGGAAACTCCAGTACTTTAGCATCGTATGCCGCTAGCGCTCGGTAGTAGTCACCAAAGGCTGGAGTGATTAAGGCTGTTGCAGCTAATTGTGCTAACTCCCGACCAACCAGACTAAGTAGTTCTGCCGAGCCATTTCCCGGCAGAATCCATTCAGGCGGCAGTTGATGGAAGTGACCCAGAGCAAGTCTCAGTTCACTGTAATCTGGTTCTGGATAGTGCCTGAGATTATCCAATTGGGACACAATTGCTCTTAAAGCACTGTTTGGTGGTCCCAAAGGGCTGATGCTGGCAGAAAAATCCACAATAGCACTGGGAGGACAGCCAGCCAGTGCTGCTGCCCAAATTAAATTTCCTCCGTGTGCAGGTTGCCGCATCAGAAAAGGTTGACTATTAACACCTATGATTTTGGGGGCGCTACCTTTTCTCTAAAAAGTTTTCCGGCTGAGAAGGCAGGAACCTTCGTCGCCGGAATTTCCATCTTTTCATTTGTTTTCGGGTTGCGACCTTCACGGGCTTTACGTTCCCTTGATTCAAACGAGCCGAATCCAACTAGCGTTACTTTATCGCCAGAGGAAACAGCTTCGACAATGATTTCCAAAGCAGCAGTCAGCATTGCATCAGCTTGTTTTTTAGTAACACTAGCCTTTTCAGCTACGGCATCAACCAATTCACCTTTGTTCATGTCAAATTCCTTAAGGTTTACTTGAGATTTACAAAAGCCACCAATTTGAGTATTTATGCCTAAAACGGCTGTAAATCCCATCAGTTCGACTTTTCAATGAATCATTCTAAGGTGTCGTAGCCTGAAGTGGATCGATGAAACCATTAATTTATATAGATTTCCGGATTTTTTGTGGCATTTGAGTTATTGTTGCATTAAAAACCACCATCTAAACAGTAAAAAATACTTAGTAAAAACCCCTGTTCTTAGAGCAACAAGGGGTGGTGAAGTGGTTTATAGTCTTTTTTGGTTAAGAGTTGTCATCAAGATGCCCTGTTACCTCCTCTCAAATCCGCTCAATTTTCGTCTTCCACAAAAAATTCGGGATCGTCTTCTGACCTCAACTTACTTTGCCCAGAACCAGCAAGACCCCAAAGGGGTTGCAGGAGTGCCATACAAATTATCCCCACCCCAGCACTAAAAGCCAGTACTAAACCTACTGGGATTTGGATTGACTGGAAAGTCAGAAATTTTAAAATTACTGGAGATGCGTTTTGCACTGAGAGGATAGCGATCGCCACCACCCAGAAAGCTACAACTATTGATGTCAGCAGATTAGCAAATGTTTTCATAGCAGCGATCCTCTCACGCATCAACCCCCCTTCAATAATTTGCCACAATAGTATAAGTAATCTCTGGAGTGGCAGAACTACCGAATCGTCAGGGATATATATTTAATCCCACATTATGGTGCGCTCGTTTAGGCTTTCCGTAAACATTTAAGCGGCTTTCTGTTCTGATACTCCCAGACACCATATTTTTATCTCATCAGTTCTGAGCAATGTCAACCTCTGAGTCGCCTTTCGCCAGTTATCACCTTTGGTCTTTAGTTGCCCCAGTAGTATGGCAGCAACGCTGGCACTGCCAGATGAGAAGGGGATTTATGAAAGCGCGGCAACACGAACCACAAGTCAAAGCGCTTTTGACGAAAGCCACTGCTTCCCAACGCATTGGCTTACTGGCGCAAAAAGGTGTTTATGAGTTTCATCACCATAGACATCTGTTGAAGCGATCGGACGGTGTGGAAAAAATTGCACAGCTACTCAAATTAAGTAACTCAACTGATGAAGTTCAGCAGCGCGTACTGCAAATTTTACAAAATTATCATAATGCTCCATTGCTTTTAGATAAACGGATCATTCTCTTAACTCGCGGCGATGAAGGCTTTCCCAAACCTATTGTAATTGAACATGAGGATTATTACTTCCGCTTATATGCGACTATGGACTGTGTTTTCACTGAGTCCGATAGTACATTGCATATTTTAGATTTTAAAACTGGTAAATCCACTTTTGACAAACGACAGGCATTAGTTTATTTACTAGCTGCTCGTTATCTTTACCCTAAATATCAAGCTGTCGCCTCATTTTACAATCTGGAATTCAGCAAAAAATCTGAGTTAATTAGCGTCACAAAGAGCGAATTAGACTCGATAGAATTTGAGTTAGCTAATGTTGCCCAAAAGCACCAGCAAGATTTACGAAAATACGAGCAAAGAAACAATGACTTTAGCAAAATTTTCCCCCCTAATCCCGGACATCATTGCCGCTTTTGCCCATTTAACCCCATCTGCGATTTTTCTACTTTTAAGCCTGGTTTAACGACTATTTAGTTAACCTCGCAGTCTGAGTGAATATGCTGTACGGGCGGAAATGTCACTACTCCCCCAAGATAAACTCAATATCTTGCTGGTAATTGCTCGTCCCTATGGGGAAAAAGATATTGCTCTAAAAACTATCGCCCGTCCATTACTAGATTCTGTTGCACAAATTCGCAAAAAAGTCAATATTAAAGTCTTGCGTCCGCCTAGCTTTGAGGAGTTTGAGCGTGAATTGAACGGTAACAAAGGCTTTTATAAGTTTTGTTTAACCTTTGGTTACGAACACATAAGCGTTTGCCAGGACAACAACTGCGGGAGTAAGAACAAGCAGATGATTCGTGAGTGCGATCGCTATTTTCGCAACAATAATACCAAGTTGCGTTCTGTTGTGGTAGTTTGTGATTAGGGGAGATTGCTTCGCTCCACTTCGTTTCGCTCGCAATGACAGGTGCTACCGGGGAATTGCAACTTGGTATAGAACGGTGATTTGGGAATGCGATCGCCATTTTGGCAACAATAAAACGGTGATTTGGGAATGCGATCGCCATTTTGGCAACAATAAAACGGTGATTTGGGAATGCGATCAGATGTTTACAACAGCCGTGTTTTATTCTAGAAACAAAAAGGCGCAAAATTATGCAAGCCTACAAACTAAATGCAACAATTGATGAATCAGGTCACTTAGTTATTGACGAACCTCTGAATATTGCTCCTGGAAAAGTGGAAGTCATTATTTTGCAGTCAACTCTAACTACTACCGACACTCCCAAACAAATTAAAAAGCGGGAATACAAAGTCCAAGCCCTGAAAGACTTGCTCGAAAATGCTCCACCCACACCACCAGATTTTGACCCAGATGAAGCACGATGGGAAGCATTGAAGGAGAAGCATAACCTGTGAAGCTTCTCATAGACACGAACATTATTGTTGACGTAGCACTTGATCGCGATCCTTTTTTCACAAACAGCGAACAAGTTCTAGCAAGAGTAGAACAGCAGGAGATTCAAGGTTATCTTTCCGCATCTACTTTCAGCGATTTATACTATATCATCCGCAAAGTAAAAGGTCACACTTGGACACTGCAATTTTTGCAAAGAATGGCGACTCTTTGCCAAGTCGCAACAGTAGATCAAGCAGTCATCTCAATGGCGCTAACTACCAACTTCAAAGATTTTGAAGACGCTATTCAATACAGCACTGCGGTTCTTCATCATTTAGATGCAATTATAACTCGCAACCCGGACGATTTTCCGGTAACGATTCCACGAATAATTACCCCTGAAGAGCTAATTCAAGAATTAAGCAATTATTGATAAATTCTTTTGCTAAAAATATATTTATGAATACCCAATTAACCCCTTCTGAAATCTAAGAAATTCAACAAATTGTCAAAGACGAACCTGCACACAAAGCACTTTCCATCCTAGAACAAAACAACGGCAACCTAGAAGCGACTTTTAATACTCTCTGGCAAGAACAATTCGGTATTCAAGACTACGGCAAAGGCAAATCTCTGTTGCAAATTACACTAGAAGAAATCCGTGCTGAAATCTGTGGTGATGAGGGTTTACGCGGCAACCTCAAGGAATACACGAATAATCCTGGTAGCGCTTCTTTAGTCAACAGTATTATCGGCTCATTGGTGACAGTTGCAGCTTTACATGGCATACCTATTGACGGGGCGATCGCCCATCAAATTATTGTGGAAAAACATGGGGGAACCCTAGAGGTAAATTCAACACTGGGCGAGGGTACGGAATTCACCATCACCATTCCCATCAAAGCAATTAACACAGACCCCTTCCCTTTGGGCAGAAGATGAGAGAAGAACCACCAACTCTCACCTTGAGCCAAAGCTAAAAAGGTTCCAATTCTTGGAGAATCGTAAACCGAATATGATTAATTGCCAACTCACCAATTGAGATATTTTCTTTTGTTAGCCGTTCACCTTTACTTGTCAAAGTTTCAAAGGAGATACCTTTGCCAATTTCAATGTGATACCAGCTTAAGCCCATAAAAAACCGCGTGGGATAAGGTCCACCGTGACCCACATCATCGGGATTTGATTCCATTGGTAACCAGCCAAAACCAGGTATGTAGAACTCCAGCCAAACATGATTAAAGTCTGGTCGCAGAGGAACATGCCGATGTTCGGCATTGGGAGGACATTTGTAGCGCCCTACGGTGCGACAGGGGATGCCATTCAAACGACACAAGGCAAGCAAGACCCCTACATACTCGCCACAGGAACCAACGCCCCGTTCTAAAACTACATCTGGCGTGTCAATATGAGGTTGAATGCCATAGGATAACTTGTCATAGACGTAGTTGCGAATTTTGTACATTTTCCGCAACACATTGGTTTCAGTACCAATTGCTTCATCAGCCGCACGACGAACAATGCTAGTATCCATTGCCAAATCGTCATCATCCACTAGGTAGCGAGCTTGAAATTCTGGTAATACTTCGGGAATGTTTTCCACATTTCTCGGGATGAGGCGATATTTAATTCCTCGGACTTCCAAAACTGCTTTCCACCCAAACAGATGCCGTTCGCCTGGGGTGAGGGCATCAAATTTAAATACTGCCACACGTTGCCCTTCTATAACTTCTTCTGTAAAAGGCAGACCAATCGGTTCAACGTGCTTCACCTTTTGGCGGTCAGTGTCCGAGGGTAAGGCGATGCGCCATTCTACGTCTGTTAAATACACCTCTTCTAAAGGTGAAATTTCCTCAACATAGGACATTTCAATGAGATAGCCATTAGAAAGGGCGTAACGTTTATCTGGATCGTAATAATAATGCAGGGGGTGAATAAAGGTGCGATCGCGGTAAGTTAGCTCATAATTCGGATCGGCGTTCGGGTTATCCCGGATATAAGGCTCCTCAGAGGCATAAGCGACGTATAAAGCTTCTTTACCCGTTTCGGCATTTTTATGTATTGCTATCCCTGTGGGAGATTCAAACGGTGTCAGCACACTGAATTGAACTTCCCCTGTTGCCCTGTCGATGCAGTAAACTGTTTGTTCAACTGCGTCGCAAACCCAAAGGGTTTCTTCACTGACAGCCAAATTTTCCACCCCAACTCCAGGAGCATAAAACTTGGTAATTTGTTTTCGCGTATCGCGGTCAAAAACCAGAATGCTCCCCTGCTTTTGGCAACTGACGTAGATTGTTGATTGCCAAACAGCGATACCGTCAGCCGTGTAAGGCAAAGTGACAAAATGCTCTAAACCTAAAGAAGTCAGATTGCATGAATAAACACAGTTACCCCGCGTTACCCAGAGAGTGTCCTCCCAAATTGCCAAACCCGTGACATCTGTAAAATCTTTTACTTGGTGGGTATTGAGAATTTTGGTGTTGTCATCCGGGTCAATTTGCAATAAATACCCTTTGACTGTGTCAATAGCGATGAGTGTATCTTTGATGAAAGCAATACCACCTAGGGCGGCAGCACTAAGCGGTCGAATTGTCTTTTGGGCAAACATCTGGTTAGATGGAAAACGAAAGATTGCAGAAGTCATATGAAATTTATTTACTCAACGGTTGAACACACCTGGAAGCAATTATGAAATGTCTTGTGTGACAAAATTACGCACTTTTATTACTTAGAGTTATTATAGAAATCCTAAATCATTCATGAAAAATTTTAAGTAGGGTGGGCACTGCCCACCAGATCCAGGTTTTGTGCGCTTGCGCCCTGCCTACATATATTTCAAAAATAAAATAGGATTCCTATATCAACAATTTTGTGTTATGAACTTCTTCTTAAGTAGTAATAATACATATCTTGTCCGAACGATAAAATTGGAGAGCGCAGAAAAATTCGCATACACTGTTACAAACTGGCAATAACCCTAATGTAACTTTATTTGATGATTTTCCAGCCAGCACTAAACTATCAGCACCCATGTTCCTCCAAACCCTTTTCCTCCACCAGTTTCGCAACTATAAAGAGCAGCAAATTGATTTTACTGCTCCCAAGACGATTTTGGTTGGCAATAATGCTCAAGGAAAGTCCAATTTGTTGGAAGCGGTTGAATTGCTGGCAACATTGCGATCGCACAGAATGGCACGCGATCGAGATTTAATTCAAGATGGGTCAGTTGTCGCGACACTTCGTGCCACTGTAACGCGGCAAAATGGCGTTAGCGATCTAGCTTTAACCCTCCGCCGTACAGGTCGCCGTACCGTTGCTCTCAATAGCGAAAATCTTCGGCGTCAGATGGACTTTCTTGGTGTCCTCAATGCAGTACAGTTTTCCAGTTTGGATTTGGATCTAGTGCGGGGCGGTCCTGAAGGTCGCCGCCATTGGCTGGATACACTCTTAATCCAACTCGAACCTGTTTACGCTCATATTTTGCAGCAGTATAACCAAGTTTTGCGGCAGCGTAATGCTTTTTTGAAACGCAATGTCGAGATGCATGCAACGTCTCTACACTCAGAACTGGCTGTGTGGGATGCACAATTAGCTACAACCGGTACAAGGGTGATTAGACGACGCGATCGCGCTATCAAGCGATTAGCTCCCATCGCCACCGCTTGGCACACCAGTATTAGTGGTAGTACAGAAACTTTACAAGTCAACTACTTGCCTAACGTGCCTTTAGAACAGAATTATCCCGAACAAGTGCAACAAAATTTTTTGGCAAAAATTCAGCAAAGATCTGTTGCTGAGTTGCACCAAGGTACTACCCTTGTCGGTCCCCACCGCGACGAAGTAGAATTAACTATTAATTATACACCCGCTCGTCAATACGGTTCTCAAGGTCAGCAGCGAACCCTAGTACTAGCCCTGAAACTTGCAGAATTGCAACTTATTGAAGAAGTTATCGGAGAAGCACCCCTGCTATTGCTTGATGATGTCTTGGCTGAACTTGACTTATCCCGTCAAAATCAATTGCTTGACGCCATTCAAGACCGCTTCCAAACCCTGATTACTACCACTCATTTAGGTTCTTTTGATTCCCAGTGGTTGAATTCTTCCCAAATTCTTTCTGTTAAAGCAGGAGAAATATTGTTGTAGTTGTTAGTTGTTAGTTGTTGGTTGTTAGTTGTTGGTTGTTAGTTGTTAGTTGTTGGTTGTTGGTTGTGGTAATTTTGTTTCTGATGTTGGGTCAAACAGATTGCATTGCTTTGGTCATCCGGCATTATGACTGTTTGAATTGATACCTCGCGACTTGAGAGCTATACGATTGCGCCTTTGCCTCACTAAACCTAAAGTCACTCGTTTGATAATCCAGTATAAACCCGTAAGTATGCCAAAGGTGATGACAATAATCATTAAGGGCTGTTTACCGATAATTTCATCCACACCCTTGATAAGTACATCATCCGGTTGAGTAATGAAATCCCAGCTGTTAAAACGCAAGAATCGCCCCCAATAAATACCAACGGCATTGAGAGCATGCGTAATCAATTCAACCCACAAAATCCATTGGCTCTTGCCTATACGATGCAAGTAGTGACCCAAATTAATTAAAGATATTACGTAAGCTTCAAATCCAGCTAGGATGACTAGTAAATATACTGGAATTAATATGAGGGTAATAATCCACACCGATGGAATTGTGCGGATATCATTTATTAAATGAATTACATCGGTTAACAAATAAGGCGCATTTGGCAGAAAAGCGTAGAACACCAGAAATCCTAGCCACCAAACCAAAGATCGTCCGCGCTGAGTGCGAAATAGCCAAATACTTAAAGCCAAAGGTATGAAAGCTAGAAATAAATTCCAACTCATCCAACGTATATTGATTTGCAGTACCTGCACAACTTTGGTAATCAATTCAATTGTTTCTGCTTTCATAACTGCTCAAGCAAGAATATCTCTAAATGATTGTGGTCTCCCTTTATAGTTTTAAGCTATCTTAATGCACTCGCCAACAGTAGAGAGTAAGATAACTACTCTGGGAATGGGGAATTGGGAATTGGGAATTGCTAATTGCTAATTGCTAATTGCTAATTGCCAATATTCCATTAGCCGTTAGCCATTAGCCATTAGCCGTTAGCCATTCCCCACTCCCCCTACTCCCCCTACTCCCCCTACTCCCCCTACTCCCCCTACTCCCCACTCCCCACTCCCCACTCCCCACTCCCCACTCCCCACTCCCCACTCCCATCATTCTGGCTTGCTGCTACAGTGCTGATTCACCTGAGATGCGATCGCATCTGATTGCTGTGCAGCAGTCGTAGCTGTAGTCAGCGCTGTGTCGATTTCTCCTCTTGCCTTTTCGATGATGACCCTACCGTCGGATGAGGCTTTTGCTGTCTTGGCTGAGTTAAGAGCCAAAGCAGCTTTGGAGATCGATTGACTAAAAGTCTCAAACACATTCATAAACCGATCTTGAAATTCTTTTAGCTTCGAGTCTTTTAATTTCAGATCCTTGATCTCTTTGGTAACAGCTTCTAAATCCTGAGCCAGTTTCAAGCTTGTTATTACCTGCTGCCCTTTATTGTTATCAATCAGATCAGTTCCTTTGTTAACCACTTTAATCAATCGCCCACACTGGGCTGCTTTGCTGTCATTGCAAGCAGTAACCAAAAAAGCGATGCTCAAGCTCACCGGAAGAATAATGATATATTTACGCCAAACAGACATTGACAGCTTACCACCAATAAAACCCCAATAATAGTATCCACTGATTCCGTCGTTTTGATAGGAGTTCCACGAATTCGACACTTTTATCAAATTGCCGTCTGGATCGCGGAGGTAAATTTGTTGCGGCTGGTTCTTAGGGATTGCGACCAATGGGGGCGATCGCTTTTTACTCAACTTTCACACACCACAACGACCGAGTGCGATCGCTTCGTTCGTCCTTTAGGCTCTAAACCAGAAAATTATAAAGTTTTGTAAATAAATGACCTCTGAACACCAATACTGCAAGGGCTGAGATAAATTATCAACCGTCAACCTATGTAGAGACGCGAAATTTCGCGTCTCTACACACCTTAATTTCCCACCACAAATCCAAAACCTACGTAGTATTGCTCTGAACACTGTTTCTACTGAGGATGTTATACTCGACTTCCAAGATGTCCTAGATGTCAGGGAATGTCACGGTTAAAAGTATCAGCGGTACTAGTAAGATGTAATAACAATCCGATCACCACCCGATCGGCAACCCCAGCCCCTCTAGAGTATCAGCATCTTGCAAAAGTGACTTAATATCACTGTCTATAGCAATTTGACCACTAGAAAGTACCAAAGCCCGTTGAGTAACTTTGCCCAACCAATGTAAGTCGTGGGAGGCAATTAACATGACCTGCACTGGCAAATTTAACAAAACTTCAGCCAAATGACGCCGCCAAGCTGGATCAAGACCGTTAGTCGGCTCATCCAAAATTAGAATTGCAGGTTCCAACGCCAAAATCGCTGCTAGCGCCGCAAGACGTCTTTGTCCACCGGAAAGTTCATGGGCGGAACGGTTGGCGTAAGCTTCTAGACCAAAATTAGCTAACAGGTGTCTTGCCTTGTCAATTGCCGTTGCTGGTGGTACACCGTAGTTACGCGGTCCAAAGGTAACATCCTCCAAGATAGTCGGCATAAACAGTTGGTCGTTAGCATCTTGGAAGCCAAAGCCTATATAACGGCGCACTTGGGGTAGGGTTTTCGGTTCCACAAACGTGTCATTTATCCAAATTTTCCCTGATTGCGGTTGTTTTAAGCCGATCAAGTTTTCCAGCAAGGTACTTTTACCAGAACCAGTCGCACCCATCAGCGCTATGCGATCGCCTGCATTTAGTGTAAAAGAAATGTCTCGTAAAACTGGCTCTTGGTTTGAATAGGCATATGCCAGGTCTTGAACCACAACGGCTGCTTGTGACATTTTTATTTGGTTAGTTGGTAGTTGGTAGTTGTTGGTTGGTAGTTGTTAGTTGTTAGTTGTTAGTTGTTGGTTGTTAGTTGTTAGTTGGTAGTTGGTGGTTGTTCTGTTTGACTGAATAAGAGCTTAATTTGTAATTCGTGATTGAAGGTAGTTGTCCATAACTAAAGTTATGGGCTAGAAAAATGCGTAGCATCTTATTTCAAGAAAGGGAATTTATTCGTGGATAATTACGAATTAGCGCGTTCCGAATTATTTTGACAACTAACCACTACCAACTATCAACTAACAACTATCAACTAACAACTAACCACTAACAACTAACCACTAACAACTAACCACTAACAACTAACCACTAACAAACAACAACTATCTAAAATTAGTATAAGAAGCTACAGTCAATGACAGAGCGATCGCACTCATCACAACTACAGCAAAACGCTCTTTTGGTCTTAATGTCGCATCTACTGGCAGGGTTCCAGTGTAGCCACGAGCTACCATTGCCGCGTAGACTCGTTCTGCCCGGTCCAGACTGCGGAGATACAAGGCTCCAATCATGGCGGAACTGGCGTAGCGTAACCATCCAGTTGTACCACTTAGACCCCTAAGTTGAGCCCCGCGTTGCATTCGCATCACTTCCGCAAGCAGAATTTCTAAATATTGTCCAGCCAAAAGCAAACTTTCTTTTAACCCGCTTGGTAGAGGTAAGCTTTTGAGAGCAATGCCGAAACTATGAGGCGGCAAAGTTAATAAAAAGCTATTCATCGTTAGCAGACAAATCAGGGAACGAACCAGCAGAAAACTGGCTCGTTCCCATCCCAAAGGTAACGCCAGCAATGAGAAAAAAAGTAACTCTGCACCGAGTAATCTTGTCAGTTGGCGAATTGGTGCACTTAATAAAGCTGCCCATAAAAGTGCGATCGCGCCATACACACTTAGATAACACCAAGCTTCATACCTTAATAAAGCTGCCCCAATGACAATTACCAGAGACAACTGCAACTTTAACGGTAGAGAAATTTTAAGCATTCTTCGGTTTCACCACTTGGGCAATGCCAAAGGCAATACCAAAGCAAATACCAGACCCCAAAAGTCCAGCAATACTGGTGCCGACTTTCTCATCTAAACCTTTGACTTTATAATCAGCCAAAGGAGTAGGAATCTCAAATACTTTAGTTTCTCGGTTTTTAAAGCCGTATTTTTCGGCTACCGAGTCCAACCCGTCAGGCCAAGTTGAAGCAAACAGCGACAGCAAACCGGCAATGAGGAAAATTGTCACCACTGGCACTAACCACTTTTGTAATTGCGGTTGCGATCCTGGTAACAGGTCGGGTCGGACTTTCACAAGATAACTTAAAACGCCACCTGTAATCAGTCCTTCGCCAATTCCTATCAAAGTATGGACGCCTGCCATTGTTGGCAAAGCTATGTTGAGTGGCATTGTTCCTGATATACCGAGTTCTATAGCACAAGCGATTGACGCCGCCACCACACTGATTGCTGCCGCAATGCCAGCTGCCAAAGGTAAGCGCCCTCTAGACCCTCCCAAGAGTTGTTGTAAGGGTTGGTATAACCACCAACCGACCCAGATCCCAACCAACCCCATGTTAAAAATATTTGCTCCCAGTGCAGTAATACCACCGTCGGCAAATAAGATTGCTTGAATCACAAAAACCGTGGTCATGGCTAAAGTTGCTGCCCACGGGCTACCCAAGATAATCGTCGCTAAGGTTCCGCCCAACAAGTGACCGCTGGTGCCACCTGCTACAGGGAAATTAATCATCTGCGCGGCAAAGATGAAGGCGGTAGTTAAGCCCAGAATCGGGGATCGTCGGCTCCCAAAAGCGTCTCGCGATCGCGCTAAAGCTATTGCTACCGCTGCCGCACTTACCAAACCAGTAGCCACAGCTACTGGCACAGAAACAAACCCATCAGGAATATGCATGATCTGCCCCTGTTTTTTAGATGTTTTATGACCGAGAGTTGTTAGTATTACTACGGCA
This sequence comes from Stigonema sp., assembly GCA_965249805.1. Lineage (GTDB taxonomy): Bacteria > Cyanobacteriota > Cyanobacteriia > Cyanobacteriales > Nostocaceae > Stigonema. The sequence goes on along the minus strand of CBDFMX010000001.1, from coordinate 1,836,635 downwards.
TTTAATTAACAAAAAACAAATTCTACCCTAATTTACAATGCCCTACTAGGGGATATTTTCCGATTTGTTAAGTATTATTGACATTCTTGTTTGTGTAAAATAATACTATTATTCTGGGGATAGGAGGTGAGTGGCAACAGAAAACTATTACCATAGACGCGCTGATTTGCCATTAAAAATTAGCTATTAAATCTTTATTTATAACTCTATATAGTATAACTATTGATTCATATTGTAAATTATTTTAAAAAATCAATTAATTATGTATTGTTCTAACCTTGATTAGATGGCAAATTTCAGCTATTTTATTAACTTAGTCTACCGTTGGATTTACTTGAGTAATTGCTCCTAGGGTTAATTATGTAACATTTATTTAGACGCATAAATGTTAAAAAAACTCTGATTAATTGACCTAGGCGTTAATTTTTTTGTAGATGTTTATACGCTTAAATCATGCAACAGTCTTATAAGTTACTTTAACCAGTAGATGTCCTAGTAAAGGTTGAAAGGTAAAATGCAAAACTCAATTTTGAAATCCGACCCCCTGTGGTACAAGAACGCCATTATTTACGAAGTGCCCGTTCGCGCTTTTGCTGACAGCAATAATGACGGAATTGGTGACTTTCGGGGGTTGACAGAAAAACTAGATTACTTACAAGACTTAGGTGTGACTGCAGTCTGGTTGCTGCCGTTTTTTCCCTCGCCGCTGAAGGATGATGGTTACGATATTGCTGATTACACCAGTGTCAATCCTATATATGGCACGTTAGAAGATTTCAAAGAGTTTTTGGCAGCTGCCCATCAGCGGGGTATTCGCGTCATTATCGAGTTAATTGTTAACCACACATCCGACCAGCATCCTTGGTTTCAACGGGCACGTCGTGCGCCTAAGGGCAGTCAGGAGCGAGATTTTTACGTTTGGAGTGACACCCCAGAAAAATACCAAGAGGCTCGAATTATTTTCCAAGACTTTGAGTCTTCTAACTGGGCTTGGGACCCGATCGCCAAAGCATATTACTGGCATCGCTTCTACTCTCATCAGCCGGATCTAAACTATGAAAATCCCCAGATGCGCGAGGCGGTGTTCGAGGTTCTCGATTTTTGGTTAGAGATGGGGGTAGATGGACTGCGCCTAGATGCAGTGCCTTATCTGTACGAACGCGAAGGGACTAACTGCGAAAACCTACCAGAAACCCATGCTTTACTGAAGGATCTTCGAGCACGTATAGACGAAAAATTCCCCAACCGCATGCTTCTCGCTGAGGCGAATCAATGGCCTGAGGATGCTGCACAATATTACGGGAATGGGGATGAGTGCCAAATGAACTTTCATTTCCCCCTCATGCCTCGCTTATTTATGGCACTGCGGATGGAAGACAACTTCCCGATTGTTGATATCTTGCAGCAGACTCCACCGATTCCCGATAACTGCCAGTGGGCACTGTTCCTGCGCAACCACGATGAACTTACCTTGGAAATGGTCACAGATGAAGACCGGGACTACATGTATCGGGTTTATGCGCAAGACCCTGTAATGAGAGTTAACTTAGGTATCCGCCGCAGGTTAGCACCCCTGCTGGGGAATGACCGGCGTGAAATTGAGTTGCTCAATAGTTTGCTATTGTCTCTGCCAGGAACTCCCGTGCTTTACTACGGGGATGAAATTGGTATGGGAGATAACGTTTATGTAGGCGATCGCAATGGTGTCCGCACACCGATGCATTGGACTTCCGACCGGAACGCGGGTTTCAGTCGCGCTAACCCCCAAAGGTTGTATTTACCCGTCATCGTTGATTCGGAATATCACTATGAAGCAGTCAACGTAGAAGCACAACGGGCTAACCCCAACTCCCTTTGGTATGCGATGAAACGCCTGATTGCTACCCGTAAGCGTTTCCAAGCATTGGGTCGAGGAAACTTTGAATTACTGCGTCCAAATAACCGCAAAGTTCTTGCCTTTACCCGCACCTACGAAGAAGAACACATTCTGGTAGTAGCAAATTTGTCCCGGTTTGTGCAAACCGTCGAATTAGACCTATCGGCCTTTGATGGGCTTGAACCAGTAGAAGTTTTTGGTCACACAGAGTTTCCTGCCATTGGAGAGTCACCCTACTTCCTCAGTCTTAGTCCCTACGGGTTCTACTGGTTTACTCTCAAACGTAAACTTACCTTGACCCAACCGCCCAAAACTGAAGCAGATTTACCGACGCTAGTTATCAGCGATCAGTGGCAAAATGTTTTTTCTCAACCACAGTCTTTAGAGAGACGAAATTTCGTGTCTCAGCTGGAATCTATTTTGTCTGATTACTTGTATACCTGTACCTGGTTTAGCGGCAAAACCCAGACTATTCAATCGGCAAAAATTATTGAGGCGATTTTGTTGCCTTATACAGTCCTAAGTGGTGAGTTGAGTCTTGAGGTGAGGACTCAGGAGTCAGAAATCAGAACAGCCATGATGGTTTGGTTGCAGGTGGATTATATCCGAGGAAACCCCGAAACTTACATGCTGCTACTAGCTTATGCTGAAGGTGAGCAAGCTACGGAGCTTTTGACAGAAATGCCTCAAGCTGTGGTGGCGAGGCTTGAATCCGGGATTTTATTTGATGCCGTAGCCGACAAAGACTTTCTTGACTTCCCACTGGATGCCATTGCTCATAATCGTTCATATAAAGGAATGGTAGGAGAACTGGTGGCGACAGCTACTGATTTATTTTCCCAATTAAGCGGAGATGCTTCGGATCTCGAATCAACTGTGCTGAAGGGGGAACTAATGAATACTTATGTTATATATGGCGATCGCCTGTTCCTAAAATTATTCCGCAAAGTTGAGGATGGTATGCACCCCGATTTGGAAATTCGGCGTTTCCTCAGTCAGAAAAAAGACTTAAAACACTTTTCCACTATTGCTGGATCACTAGAGTACCGCCGCTCAAATGGCACAGGGCTAGGGTACGTAACTGTAGGGATATTGCAAGAGTTTATCCCAGATACCCGAAGTGGCTGGGACTATACCCTCGATAGCTTGCAGGACTACTTTGAACTGGTGACAACGCAGCAGGCAGAGATTACCAAAGTGCCCCTTTTTACAGGTTCTATGTTAGATTTACAGGGGCAAGAGATTCCTGAATTAGCTACCCAAACCATCGGTTCCTACTTGGTAAGCGCCCAACTATTGGGTCGATGTACGGCGGAACTCCATATTGCCCTAGCTTCCGCTCAAGATAATCCTGACTTAGTACCAGAACCCTTTTCATCTTTATACCAGCGCTCTATCTACCAATATGCTCGCAACCTGACAGGGCAAGTATTTTTATTGTTGAAAGACCGACTGAACTTTCTACCACCCGACACCCAAACTCTAGCAACGGCTGTCCTTAAGCGCCAAGAGGAGATTTTGGTACGCTTCCAGTCAATCATCAACCAAAAAATTACTACCATGCGTACCCGTTATCATGGGGATTACAATTTGGGGCGAGTGCTTTACACGGGGAAAGACTTCATAGTCTTTGATTTTGAAGGTAGAGAGGCTCGCACTTTGAGTGAACGGCGGATGAAGCGATCGCCTCTACGAGATGTGGCGGGAATGCTGTTATCGTTCAACTACGCTGTTACTTTGGCGTTACGCAATCAAAGAGAAAGTGGAATGATTCGCAATGAGAATCTCCCTGTGATGGAAGCTTGGAGTAAGTTTTGGTATAAGTGGGTAAGTGCTGCTTTCCTAAATAGTTATCTAGAAACTGCAGCCAACTACTCATTTTTACCAAGCACAAAAGTTGAGCTGCAAGTGCTTCTAGATGCTTTTCTTTTGGAGAAAATCATCAGCGCCTTGGGCAATGAACTTAACCACCACATCGATTGGGTAGAAATTCCACTTCAATTGATTCTAGAGTTGGATTAACGAACTGTTTGGGAAATAGGGAGTGGGGAAGAGACGTTCCGGCGCATTGGTGACTAGTTTTGCCTGTATGGCAGTTTTCAGAGGGAACAGGGAACGGGAAACTCTTAACAGGGAAACCCACACCGCCTATATGTGGGATTGTAACAAGGACAAGGCATCTTTTCGGGGTCAGCAACCCCCGAAAAATGCCGCGCCGTATATATGAGCGCTGCGCGTCTAGAAATACATCTTTTCTTTAAAGTGCGGCTCCTCACATCTTGCATCTACCCGATACGCCGCCAGGGAATGAATTAAGCGTCTAAGGGAACTCCAACAAATAAATTATCCAATATTGTGGGGTGGGCATCCTGCACTAACTATGAACTGGGCGGGCTTTCCTGCCCACCCCACAAGAAATAGTTGGATATTTTTTTACTTGGAAATCCCTAATAGCTCAAGTCCACTGAAGGTGGACTAAATATTGTTTTAAAGATAAATCTATACCAAGTGTTTGTGTGGGTTGCGTTAATTTTCATGGTAGAAGCTATAACGGTATACCATTAGTTTGTGCTATTTATCCGAGTGGGTGGACAGAAAGTGATCAATGTCCAGCATGGGAACACAAGCCGAATGATTAATAATAAAGGAAAAAGTTAACGAACTGGGATTATCCTGAGAATACGAATAGTTCTAGTTAATTATTTCTTGCAATTCACGAGTACTATTTTTCAATGCTCTACGCTTCTTTAGTATCCTTAATCCTATTATCTAGCAGGCTGTGATACGCTATAAGTAGTTCGCAAACGTTGCCGATACATATTCAATATTGTTGCTTTTTCCATTTCGTGAGCATAGTTAGAAACGGCATCATTATTAGAGGGGCAGTACATTCTATTAACTTCCCCAAGTACTGAATTTGGAGGGTAGTTCTGTGCTGATGTAATCCTATCTCCAATAATTTCAAAGTATTTCTTGCTACCACAGCCTATTGCCATACGGAAGTCGTTCTTATTAGTGCTGTTATAGAAATGTACAAGCAATACATCGCTGTTTTTGAAGCGAGTGACATTATTTTGGTCATATAAAATCTGCTTATTAGTGGCGCTGGGTGTCCACTTAATTTGGTTCTCAGCACGAGCAAAGCTACTGAAGGCAAGGGTTGCTGTCAATAAAGTAGTAATAGCTACAGGATTCAGTTTCATAAATCTTTCCTCATGCCGTTGAATATATATACAATATCACCCAGTAGGGGCGGATCTAGCGAAGCTGTCACTAGGGGCAAGATAGGCTGAAAGTTTTGTTGTGAAAGAGTGTCGTTGTACCCATAATATTGCCGCAACTGGAACCGTAATGTTGCCGCAACCGAGGCTGTAATGTTCATTCTTTCATTGTGCGATAGCGAAGCGAGTAACGCGAAGCGCAGATCGCAACCCTAATTAAACAATCGAAACCATAACATTGCCGGAAACTAAAAATGGAACGATAAACTTGCCAAAACAGGGTACTTCAAAACTTCATTTTTAGGTTACTTTGTAGAAACTCAAATCAATAAGTGGCGAGAAGCTCAGACCTTGATTTAGACCAGATGTTTGGAAGTTGGATAAGGCTTGGGCATCGTTTAAACCAGCTAAGCTGGGATTGGCAGCACGGTGCCTACTATCTAACAACCTCTGATACTCCAAGGATTAAACGCCCGCTAGCGTTTACCTCATTTATTTGTGTCTGTTCTCTAATTAGCTGTGCCACTGAATCCTCTTCATAGAGTAACGCCCAACCATTGCTAGGGGTAAAAGCTATATTTGTTAAATTATACCCTGCGTTATGCTCTTCCACGATTGCATTACCAGCACCTTGTGGAATACTTCTATAAGCATAACCATTACTGTCGTATAAAATTACCCACCCTCCATCAGGTGTGAACGCAACACTGTTGATATTTAATCCTTTTTTATTTATAGTCGCAAGTTCATCAAGAACGTCTTGTGGAAAATTATCTGAATGAGGGAAACCATTTCCATCATAGATAATTACCCACTCTCCATCAGGAGTGAACGCAATAGTGTTGATAGTTGAGTTTTGTTTATTTATAGTCAGAAGTTCATTAAAAGCATCTTGTGGAAAATTAGCAGATGGATAAATCCCATTTTTGTCAGCGATAATTACCCACTCTCCATTAGGTGTGAACACAATAGTGTTGATAGTTGAGTTTTGGTTATGTAAAGTGGCAAGTGCATCTATAGCCTCTGGTGGAATATTATTTGTATAATAACCATTGCCACCAATGAGAATTGCAAATCCTCCATCGGGGGTGAAGGCGATAGTCTTAGGATTTATACCTTGATTAGCTAGAGTCGCAAGTTCGTTAGCCGCATCGCTGGGGATACCCTGTTCGTAAGAATCAGCCAAAACCAGTGAAGTATTTAAAACAATAGGGCATAAAGTCCCTATTGCTATTGATGCGCCAACAAAAAAGCTACCACCAGCGCTCATTATCTGCCGTACTAAAAAATTATTAGACATATTACTCCTCAAGTAGATGACAAAATAATGGTGTTTTTGTCTATTCCTCATTCTGCTAGTAAAGGACACCCTGTTGTCAATGCAGAAAACTGCAACATTATTTTCTTAAGTTGTGGTATTTAAAGCTTGAAAGTTAAATCTAGTTTATCAAAAGGTTATGAGGGTATTATTGTTAGGTTAAATATGGTTTGATGGTGATTGTGCCGAGAACTTTGGTATAGCATTTTTTACGAATCTTTTTTCTTAGGCTTACCCCATACTGCTTTCTTAGGGCTATTCAATACATCTTTCTCCCTGTCAAAAGCCACCTTCAGTAAATCGCAAAGTTTTTTCAAAGGCGATCGCTAACCATAATCTAAGTAAGTTCAAGTACTAAAAAGCACTACAAATATCAGATAAAATTATGGATTGTAAGAAAAGCTTTAAAAAATGAAAAAATCAAGGATATTAGTCATGAAATGAAAACCAATGACCATTACGAAACAGCTAGCCCTAACGGATTCAGAAACTCTTGAAGAGGTTCTAAATTGTTTGAGTGAAAATATTTCGATTGAAACGCTCTTGTGCTTGTGACCAAAAAACATTAGAGTGAAATTTTAGTAGGAGCAGCAAGTAACGGAGATAGTATTGAGAATACAACCAAAATATTAAATAGTAGCCCTTGTGGAAGTGATATCAGATACCACTTAGATAAAATAAATAACTTTGAACAGTTAGAAAGTCAAGTAAACTTAGCACTTCAATTGTAAAATTACTCAAGGAATAAAAAAAGATCGCCATAAAATGGCTATTGACTTAAATTTAATTCCTTACTATGGAAAGGCTGATGATGAAGAAAAACCTTATATTTATAGAAGTCAAGCAAAATCAGGAACTTGTTCATTTTACGCCTACGCCACTTTATATGTATTAACCAAGGGTAAACGGATAACGCTTGCAGTTAGAGGAGTACGCTGGCTTGATACAAATCTTGCTATTATAACTTACTTATTATCCGAACTAAACGCTCTTAAAATTGAAATAAAAACCCTCTATCTAGAGGGTTTTTTAGTATTCCTGTTATCAGATGGCTACAGGCATTGGATATTCGCTTTATAATGCCAGCGATTAGGAGGGGAAAAACAGGAGGTATTAATCAATATAAACAGTTTCACTCATGTGGAATCAGTGTATTGATTTCCCCATATTAATATTAGCGTAGGGAATCACACTCCTCATAATCCTGTCCCAAGGGACATTAGGCGATTCTAGAAGCAAATCCGAGGACATTTTGATTTTGATGTATTGTATTGCCAAGTCATTTTAAACTTTCAGTCAACAGTCATAAAGCAGCATTAAAAATTTGTTGTGCGGTCAGGTTTAGTTCTGGCAATGCAGTAGAAATAATGCGCTCTTCCCCCCTAAATTGAGAAACCTGGTATTCGTCATCAACTAAGTTATAAATTGATAAAGTCGGTTGTTTTGGGCTACCTATATATTTAATACCACCCAACCCAAGATAATCTACAATCCAATACTCAAGTATTTTTATTTCTTCATACTCACCCATCTTTTTATAATAGTCATCGCGCCAATTTGTACTAACGACTTCAACCACTAGGGGGATAGAAGCGCCACTCTGAACAGTAGAATATTTCGCCCAAAGTTCTTCTGATTTTAAAGCAGGTTTATTAAGTACTAATACATCTGGAGAGTAAGCAGAATCACTAGTAGGAGATTGCACTAGTGCAGTTTTGGGAACTGAGTAAGGTAATTTTAAGCGTTTGATTTCCGAAGAAATTTCAATATTTAAAAATCCTGTAACATCTTCATGCTCTCCTATTGGCTGTGACATCTCAACTATTGCCCCATTATGTAGTTCATAACGTTTATCTGAATTTTCTGGAATCCATTCCAAAAATTCTTGAACTGTTATTGGTTTGAATAATGCTTGAGTCATATTACTCCTTTGTATATTCACGCCGTCTTACTCATAAACAATGAGCGGGTAAAACGAATTTTGTTCTTTTGGTGCCGGGAATTTTTTCAGGCATCTTTATAATTTAGGCTTGCAAATCATATAGCAATCCGCGCATCATTTATAAACAATTCTGTTACCTGTTGCCTGTTCCCCGCTCCCTACCCTCATGAGACAATTTACAACTCAAGCGCGGACTGCTATATAACTTTATTATGTGCATATAGTGGAACATTAGTTATATCGGTGCTGGTTGCAGCGACTGCTTTTCATTCGCCAGATTTTCTTCTGTATCATCTCCACCTAAAGAGCGCGGCTGTAGATGATCAATTGACACTCATTCTACCCTTTCTGGGCTGCTGCCTAGGAATGCAGATTGGGAAATACGGAGTAGGGAATGGGGAAGAGACAGGACAGCTATGACATGATCGATATTGCTTCTCAAACAGCTCTCTGGCTAGCTTCCTATCAATATTCTTCACATACACACTCTTGGGCGATCGCTATGTCTAAAGTTCCATGTCCTACAAATAGACATGAAAATGGGGCGGGACTTCCAAGGAAGTCCCGTAGTTTATGCGATATTTCAGACTTTTGAATCTACGGTTAAAGAGTAGGACTAGCGAAAAATAACCCAACCGATGACATTGAACTTCACAAATTGATTCAAATACTTCGTTTTGAGGTTTTACTTACCTCAAACTAGTTTGGCTAGATTCTGGAACTTTTCTGTTGACATGTTAACAACGTCCCTGTTAAATTGTCAACATGTTCACAGACAAGCATGTTGACTTGTTAGGAAGTAAACTGAAAGCAATAACTATGAAAATGGATAACTCAGACGTGGCAGCACGCCGAAATGACCCAAACTATATGCAAATCGCGGGTGACGTCAAAAAAGAGACGGGACTCAAGTTTAAAGCTGCTTGTATGCTTCACCAACTAACTTTGGGTGAAGGATTAGAGCAAGCGCTCGGACTATGGCTTGAACACATTAATCAATCTAAGGATGGCGCGGTATGAACTATCGCACCAGTCAACTACCTACACTGCGACTGGCTCAGCGGAAGCAGTGAGGGGAAGGGTTACGGCTGAAGAAACCGAATCACCCTCACCCAAAAAAAGTAAGGGTGCGCCATGAACTATCGCACTATTGATCCGTTTGCCCTGCCATCACTGCCATTATTGTCACTGTCGATCACGATCGCACTTAGAAATACCCCATGCATAAAAAGACGAATGACCGAGAGCAATGAAACGCCAGAGTCGAGGCACTCTGTAACCGATCCCGATAAGTGTCGCGATCTGGAGAAAAAGTACGGCTGGAGGTTGTTACGACTGGAACCGACTAAAGACAAAATTCTCAAGGTTGATTGCATTTTCAAAGGAAAAACCGAATTTCCCAACTATCAGCAAGAGGACTAGCCATGAGCAAGTACATCATTTTCAAAACAGAGTCAATGTCGGACGTTGGATGGGAAGAAAGACTATTAGCTCACACTGGAGCTTTTACCAACATTCTCGCGGAACACTACGATTCGTCCGATTCCCCTTTACCTGAACCTGGCTACAGACTTCGTGAATACCACAGAATAGATCCATTCATTAACCCCCAGTTCCCCGGTGCTAGCACTCACAGTAGAGTAGGAGACTGGGAAGTAACCAGGGTTGAGGAGTATGCCCCAGAAATTCCAGTTCGTGATTTCGAGAAAATGGTCATCTGCTATTGTCGCTACTCCCCTGTGGTTACTCCGCTTGAGCCACTACCAGAAATTCAAGTTTCTCAAGAATTGCAGTTCGTTCAGGGGTAGCGAGTTCGATATTACCTCTCTCGGAAGTAGGACAGGATATTAGTATCCAGTAGTACTTTTTTCACAGGTCATTCGGTCTCTTTAAATCAAGGGCACCATTTGCTTCCATGTCTTGTTCTATGTCTTCGAGGAGCGCGGTTTCGTCTCTGGCAATGCCATAGAAGCGCAAGAAGTTGGAAGTAGAAATAGGTTCTGGCGAACTGGCGGTGATTGGGGCAATGGTAATTTCGACAAATTGCCCTTGAAATTGACCTAGCCCACTAATTTCCAAAGAATCACTCTTGATGATTTGGCGTATTTTGAGTCGCTCAACCATATTTATTTATCCTTACTTAACGCGCTTATAACGCAATACAGTTCAGTTAAGGCTTGATCCCCCCTAGCCCACGCTAGTCGCCTCTGTCGGGAAACCCTCCTCATGCGCGCTGGCTCCCCTTAAAAAGGGGGGAAAAAGCCCCCCTTTTTAAGGGGGGTTGGGGGGATCTTCGGGGAGTGACGCTTCTAACTGAACCGTATTGGCTTATAACGATATCAATATCAATATCCTGACATAGAGTTCATTTGAGTGAGAGGTTGTTTACACATTTTGAGGTATTCAATCTGTGACTAATCAAATTCCTAGCCAAGGTCGGACATTACCTCGTGCAACGGAGACAATACTAGGCTCAAGAGTATCAATGGATACTCTTGACGAAAGTGTTACATTGTTAAGTGGTTGGACAGAATTAATGAAGCGAAGCGCTTGGGAAGCAATTGCAATAGTTTGGGATTGCTTCGCTCCGCTCGCAATGACGGTAAATATTTTTGTCCACCTACTTATGAGCAGGAATTTTGTTACAGCAACCACTCGGCGGAACCTCTGTACGGGAGTTGGGTCATTGACGCTTATTCTATCCAAAGAGGGAGGCGGAGCCTCTCAGATTACGTTCCCAGGCAGTAGCCCAGGAACGAGAATAAGTCGTAGGGGGAGAATGTATAGAAAATCACTATATTAGTTTACAATAGGATTTTCCATCATCCGACCAACATCCTCCTTAAGGTAGGCTCGAAAAAAAGTCTTTGTGACAAATAATTAACAAAGCTGCGCCTCAACCTGTTTTAACAACTAGAGTTTTATTCCATGACTTATCTATGTTCTTAGCGCTATGGCCCGGTAACGTCTATCCCTTAGGAGCAACCTGGGATGGCAAAGGTACAAACTTCGCATTGTTCTCAGAAAACGCAACAGGCGTGGAGCTTTGCTTTTTTGACAGAGACGATCAAGAAACACGCCTGAACTTGACTGAACTCAACAACTTTGTCTGGCACGGCTATGTGCCAGGAGTTGGACCAGGACAAAGGTATGGATTTCGAGTGCATGGTCCCTATGCACCTAGTGAGGGTCATCGCTTCAACCCCAATAAACTACTCATTGACCCATACGGCAAGGCGATTGATGGTGAAATTGGGAATGGTCCAGAACTCTTTGGCTACTCTTGGGACGCTGCTGAAGAAGATTTATCTTTCTCAGAGCAAGATAGCGCCCATCTGATCCCCAAGTCTGTGGTCGTCGATCAGTCCTTTGATTGGGATTCGGATCAACTGCTGCGAACTCCGTGGCACGAAACTGTGATTTATGAAACCCACGTCAAGGGGTTTACCAAACTGCATCCGGATATGCCAGAAGAATTGCGCGGTACTTATGCAGGATTGGCACATCCTGCAGCAATAGAACATCTCCAAAGGCTCGGAATCACAGCCGTTGAGCTAATGCCCGTGCATCATTTTCTGTCCCTACCCGGACATCTGGTTGACAAGGGGCTAAAGAATTATTGGGGCTACGACTCCATCAACTATTTTGCTCCCTACTCCGGCTACAGTTCCAGTGGTGTGTTAGGGCAGCAGGTTACCGAGTTCAAGGAGATGGTCAAGGCGCTGCATCGAGCCGGTATTGAAGTGATTCTAGATGTAGTCTACAACCACACGGGAGAAGGCAATCACCTAGGTCCAACTCTGTCGTTGCGAGGCATCGACAATACAATTTATTACCGTTTGGTAGAAAGCGATCCCCGTTACTACATGGACTATACAGGCTGCGGTAATTCTCTGTACGTCCGCCAGCCGCAAGTTCTGAAGTTAATTATGGATAGCCTGCGGTATTGGGTTTTGGAGATGCACGTAGATGGCTTTCGCTTCGATCTAGCCTCGGCGTTAGCGCGAGAGCTATATGAAGTTAATAGTCTGGCAGCTTTCTTTGACATTATTCACCAAGACCCGGTGTTGGCTGATGTGAAACTGATTGCCGAACCTTGGGATCTTGGAGATGGTGGCTATCAAGTCGGTCAATTCCCAGTTCTTTGGTCTGAGTGGAATGGCAGGTATCGCGATACCGTGCGGGATTTCTGGCGTGGTGAGGATAGTACATTAGGGCAATTTGCTTACTGTTTCACCGGCAGTCCAGACTTGTACGCGCTGAATGGACGGCGACCGAATGCGAGTGTCAACTTCATCACCGCCCACGATGGCTTCACGCTGAACGATCTGGTCAGCTACAACGAGAAACACAACGAAGCTAACGGGGAAGACAACCGGGATGGGGAAAGCCACAACCGTTCTTGGAATTGTGGGGCGGAAGGTGAAACAGACGACCCAGCAGTACTGCAATTGCGGGAACAACAGCGGCGGAACTTTTTAACAACTCTGATGCTGTCCCAAGGCATCCCCATGTTGCTAGCAGGAGATGAAATCGGGTTTACGCAAAAGGGTAACAATAATGCCTACTGCCAAGACAGTGAAATCTCCTGGCGTAAATGGGACTTGGATGAGGGAAATGAAGATCTGGTGAATTTTGCCCGCGAGATCATCTACTTCCGCCAGATGCATCCAGTATTTCGGCGACGCAAGTGGTTTCAAGGCAGACCGATCTACGGACAGGGCATCAGTGATATCGCTTGGTTCAACCCCGATGGCGCTGAAATGACTCATGATCAGTGGGATGCTGGTTATGCCAAGGCGATTGGGGTTTTCTTGGATGGAAACCAAATTCCCAGTGTTGGTCCTAAAGGTGAACGCATCAGTGATGATAGTTTTCTCCTGTTCTTTAACGCCCACTATGAAACCATTGAATTTACCCTACCAACTGGACTAGCTGAACTAGAAAATCGGGAGTGGAATGTTGTAATTGACACCAAGGAGCCGCGCTTCATTCAAGAAGAGCGACTTTACACCGGCAACCAAGCCGTGCCAGTTGTAGCGCGATCGCTGGTGGTGCTACGTCGTATTGGATAGGGAGTGGGGAGTGGGGAGTAGGGAGTAGGGAATTAAAAATTAAAAATTAAAAAGACAAATTCTTGATTTTTAATTTTGCATTTTTAATTATTCCCCATTCCCCACTCCCCACTCCCTACTCCCCACTCCCCACTCCCCACTCCCCATTCCCCATTCCCCACTCCCCACTTTTTATGAAAATAGGCGCTCATTATTTAGGTGACGGTAATTGTGAATTTACGGTTTGGGCACCGAAAACAGATGCCGTAGCAGTAGAAATTGTCTCGCCCCAGCCACGGCTAGTCCCAATGCAGCAGCAGGAGGGGGACTACTGGCAAGTCACTGCTAAGGATATTGAACCAGGAACGCTCTACTTATACCAACTAAATACTGGTGAAACCCGACCAGATCCGGCATCGTATTTCCAACCGGAGGGTGTTCATAAAGCTTCGCAGGTGATTGACCAAAGCTTTACGTGGAATGACAGCAATTGGTCTGGCGTTCCCATCGATGCGATGATTATATATGAGCTGCACGTTGGTACTTTCACCCCAGAAGGCACTTTTGAGGCGATTATTCCCCGATTGAAGGATCTACGGGAGTTAGGAGTTACGGCAATTGAACTCATGCCGATCGCCCAATTTCCCGGCGATCAACCTACTGATAATCAGCATGCCTATCGCAACTGGGGCTATGATGGCGTTTATCCGTTTGCTGTCCAAAACTCCTACGGCGGTTCTGAAGGGTTGAAGCGGCTGGTTGATGCCTGTCATCAAGAGGGAATTGCCGTGGTTCTGGATGTGGTTTATAACCACTTTGGTCCAGAAGGCAATTACATGAGCCTGTTTGCACCTTACTTTACAGAAACTTATCGTACTCCTTGGGGCAGTGCCATTAACTTTGATGATGCCGAAAGCCATCACGTGCGTAACTTTTTTATTCAAAATGCTCTGTATTGGTTACGGGATCATCACATTGATGCGTTACGCTTGGATGCAATTCAAGCTATCTACGATTTAGGCGCTAAACATTTTTTAGAAGAACTAGCAGAAAATGTTGCGGAACTGTCCCAGCAACAGGGGCGAAAACTTTATCTGATTGCTGAAAGTGATTTAAATAATGTCCGAATCATTCGTCCGCCTGAGTTAGGAGGATACGGATTAGATGCCCAATGGAGTGATGACTTTCATCACGCGCTGCATGCGTTGCTGACAGGGGATAATATCGGGTATTACCAAGATTTTGGCAAGTGCGAACACTTGGCAAAAGCTTACCAAGACACCTTTGTGTATGACTGGAAATATGCGCCGCATCGCCGAAGATTTCATGGGAATTCCGCAGGCGATCGCCAACCGAATCAATTTGTCGTCTGCATTCAGAATCATGACCAAATAGGCAATCAACTCCTAGGTGAGCGGTTATCCAAACTTGTATCGTTTGAAGCCCTGAAGCTAGGTGCGGGTGCAGTGTTACTTTCTCCTTACATTCCCTTACTATTTATGGGTGAGGAGTATGGTGAAGAAGCGCCTTTCACGTACTTTGTTAGTCACGCCGATCTAGATTTAATTAAGGCAGTTAGACAAGGAAGAAAATCAGAGTTTGAAGCTTTTCACTTGGCAGGTGAACCGCCCGACCCAGAATCTTCGGAAACGTTTGTTAAGTGCAAGTTGAATTGGGAAAAACGCAAAGAAGGAAAACACTTGGTTCTCTGGTCGTTTTATCAACGCCTGATCCAATTGCGTAACACAATTCCGGCTTTAGTGAAGCGCGATCGCCAAAGTATAGAAGTTGGTTTTCTGGAAGCTGAAAAAATAGTCTGGTGGCGCAGGTGGAGTGACGAGAATCAGATACTTTGCTTGATGAACTTCAACGAAAGTGATATGACTTTCGGTCCGGAATTGACTAGTAGCGGTTGGAAAAAGCTTTTGGATTCTGCTGATGAACAGTGGCAAGGTTCTGGTTCGCTTTTGCCGGATAAAATTAGTTCGGGGCAGGAATTAACTTTGCGAGGGCAGAGTTTTGCACTTTACGAAAGTTCGGAATTATAATGACCACGGATGTAGGGTGGGCAATGCCCACCTTATAGTATTTAATGAACCGCCAAGACGCCAAGGGCGCAGAGAAAGAAGAGGAGATATATGCGAATTCCAACGGCTACTTATCGAATTCAGTTCAATTCTGCATTTGGTTTTGATGCAGCCAAAGCAATTACAAGGTATATGGCAGAATTGGGAATTTCTGACCTTTATGCTTCTCCTATCTTTAAGGCAAGACCTGGAAGTCCCCACGGGTATGATATTGTTGACCCTACTCAGTTAAATCCAGAGTTAGGAAGCCAGGAAGATTTTGAAGCTTTAATTGAGGACATCAAACAGCAAGAGATGGGTTGGGTACAGGATATTGTACCCAATCATATGGCTTATGACAGTCAAAATAAGTATCTGATGGATGTGCTGGAAAATGGTCCTGATTCAACTTATGTTGACTACTTTGATATTGCCTGGAATTCTCCTTTTGCTAGTACCGTAGAACCTATTTTGGCTCCGCTGTTGGGAAATTTTTACGGAGATTGTTTAGAAAATAGTGAGATTCAACTTCAGTATGATGAAAGTGGACTGAGTGTTAAATATTACGGTTTAACGTTGCCACTTAAATTGGAATCTTATGCCAATTTTTTAAATCGGAATTTAGGTAAGTTAGTCGCAAATTTAGGGAGAAAGCATCCTACCTTTGTCAGGTTGCTTGGTATTCTCTATAGCGTCAAAAATATTCCTTCAGAGGCAACGATTCGGCAAAGACGAGATCAGACAGATTTTGTTAAGGGGTTGCTGTGGGAACTCTACACAGATAATTCAGAAGTCAAAACATTTATTGATGATAATTTGCTACTTTTTAATGGTGAACAGGGAAAGCCAGAAAGTTTTAATCTGTTAGATAATGTACTTTCTGAACAATTTTATCGCCTTTCTTATTGGAAAGTTGGGGCTGAAGAGATTAATTACAGAAGATTTTTCACTGTCAATGAGTTGATATCAGTTAAGGTAGAAGAGTTAAAGGTATTTAATAATACCCATTCTCTGATTTGTCGGCTAGTGGAAGATGGTAAGTTTACTGGTTTGAGAATTGACCATATTGATGGTCTTTATGACCCTACACAATATTTAGAGAGGCTGAAAGAAAAAGTAGGTGATACCTACATCACTGTTGAGAAAATTTTGCAGTTTGGCGAAGATTTACCTAGTAACTGGTCAATTGAAGGCACTTCTGGTTATGATTACTTAAATTATGTCAATAATGTTTTCTGTCAAACGGAAAACCAAGATCAGTTTACTCAGATTTACTCGGATATTACAGGCAGTAAAATCGCTTATGAGCAAATCGTTGCTGAGAAGAAGCATCTGATCATAGAGAGAAATTTAGCTGGTGATATTGATAACCTGAGTTTTCTGTTAAAGAAGATAGCAGGTATGTATCGGCATGGCAATGACTTTACAATCAACGGTTTGAAGCGGGCGCTGGCAGAATTACTTACCCGTTTTCCGATATACAGAACTTATATAACTCAAGAGGGTGTATCTTGCATCTCTCGCTCTTATATTCAGGAAGTGATTGAAGCGGCTAAAGCTTACACACCACTGTTGAACAATGAATTGAACTTTATCGAAAAGTTGCTGTTGCTGGAATATGAAGATTGTCTGACTCAAGCTGAACAAGAGCAGTGGCTTTACTTTGTGATGAGAATGCAACAGTACACGGGACCATTGATGGCGAAAGGCGTTGAAGATACTGCTTTCTACGTTTATAATCGCCTGATTTCCTTAAACGAAGTTGGGGGTGAACCTGGTCGCTTTGGCATTAGTATTTCAGAGTTTCATGACTTTAATCAGAAACGGCAAACTCGTTGGCCTTATGCCATGAGTACTACCTCAACCCATGATACCAAGCGGGGTGAAGATAGTAGGGCAAGGCTGAATGTCCTCTCGGAAATTCCTGAGGAATGGCAAAAACAAGTCCGCGCTTGGAGTGAAATGAATCGTTCCCATAAACAGAGAGTCAAGCGTTTAACCATGCCAGACAGGAACGATGAGTATCTTTTCTACCAAACGCTGGTTGGGGCGTTTCCGTTTTTTGAACATGAGTATGCTAGCTGTGTTGAGCGCGTGAAAGATTATCTTCTTAAAGCTATCAGAGAAGCGAAAGTTTACACTGCTTGGCTCCGAGAGAATAGCACTTATGAAAATGCCTTTACCGATTTTGTCACGGCAGTTCTAGAACCTTTGGAGGACAATTCCTTCTTAAAAGAATTTTTACCTTTCCAGAAGTTGGTTGCGCACTATGGTATTTTCAACTCCCTCTCGCAAACACTCCTGAAAATTGCCTCTCCTGGAGTCCCAGACTTTTATCAAGGAAGCGAATTGTGGGATTTTAGTCTGGTCGATCCTGATAATCGCCGTCCGGTAGACTTTGAAACGCGGCAATCCTCGCTCAAAACAATTAAGGAGCAGGCACAGACAGATATTCTCAAGCTGATTTCTCAGTTACTCGCCACTAAGGAAGATGCCAGAATTAAGCTCTTTCTAATTTTCCAAGCTTTAAAAGCAAGAACAGAGTATAAAGATGTTTTTCTGGAAGGTAGCTACTTGCCTCTAGAGGTTAGTGGTAAATTTAAAGAGCATATAGTTGCTTTTGCTAGAAGCGATGGGAATCGGATGATTGTCACCATTGCTCCCCGCTTTTTCACCAGCTTGATTCAACCAGGAGAGTCTCCGCTAGGAAACCAAGTTTGGGATGATACTTGTCTTCATTTACCACCGGAGGCACCATCATCTTGGAAAGATGCCATTACTGAGCAGATGGTGCAAGCTGATGGTAATCTGATCGTTGGCGACGCGCTGAAATACTTTCCTGTGGCTCTGCTAATCGGGCAAAATGCAAGTTAAAAGCTGTTATCAGTCGATCGCGACTGTAAGGCAACTTGATTGGATGCAATGCCAGACATCATCTGGGGCGGGGTTACCCCCATGCGTGTCAACTTAAGGACAAACTCCTTACTAAATGGTCGTTCCAGACCTTTCTCGTTCCTACGCTCTGCGTGGGAATGCATTCAGTGAGGCTCTGCCTAGGCTGTTGACTTTGTGCATTTTTCGGGAATTTTTGGGAAAATTATTCGTGTTATTTTTTGTTTTGTCTAAAGTGCCCGCTTCAGGCACTTTAGCCCAAAAACAGGCGACACATTTTTTGCATGAAGTCTTATGGGGTTCTTACTTTTGACTTTTCCAGACACTTTAAAATGAGTTGGCGATCGCCCAAGGGGGAAAACTTTTTGGTTTACTGAGAGTAGAAAGAGGCAAAGCGATTCGGATAATACAGCTGATGCATAGGATGGAATTCTCCTCTGAGTGCCGCCAGCACCGCCTTGGCGATAGCCGGCGATTGCGCAAAGCCCCCCGTGTTGTGTCCTCCAGTGACTATTAATGTGCCGCCGTTAGCGGACTCGATCATCTCGAAAATCCCAAGGCTGGTGGATGTCCATGAACGCACGCAATACCGACGACTTGCCTTTAATAATCCGCTTTGCTTTGCTGTCTCGTAGGCAGTAGGGAAGTAGCATTTTATTGAATCCTCTATCCCGCAGTACATTGCTTCGAGTTCATCGGTTCGGATGTTACTGGGGTCAAGACCTGTATAACCGTAGCCAGAGCCAACAATCAGAATCTCTTCCCCTTGAGAATTTGTGGCTACAGTAACATTCGCATCTGCTGTGATGTGTCCCTTGCGAGCGATTTTTAATGAATGCTCCAGCTTCGGCGCTAAATTCGGGATAACCATCCAACCACCTAACACACCGTGGATTTTGTTCTCCGTTTGCGTCCCTTTGAGCAATTCGCTGCCATACGCGCCAGGAGAGATGACGTAATTATCTGCCGCGATCGTCTGGCTGTCTGACACCAAACCGATGACAACGCTGTGGTCGTCCCGAAGAATCCTTGTGATGCGGTTGTTCCAGAAGCATTGTCCGCCTACTTGCTCCAAATAATCTAACAACTGTGTCATGAATTTGTGGACATTCAAGGTAAAACCAACCGTTTCCATGGCACCGACAACTACGCCGTTTGCACAAGCATCTGCTAAGGCGGGGTATTTTTCTGTCAACTCTTTTGGTGTCAAGGCAGCTTTGAGGGACCACTCCCTTCTATGACGTTTAAGGCTTTGCTGATACTGTGCTTCGTCTGAGTACAGACGGACAATGCTTTCTCGAAGTTCAACACCTTGGAATAGTTTAGAAGCATTTTCGATGAAGTCTTCCCACAAAGGTTTACTTTCATGGTTGAAAGACAAGATATCGTCGTTGTAGACATTTGCTAACCATGGGGGAACAGCCTCGTACTCGTGTATCCATGTCTGCTCTGGTATGGAGATATTATCTGGATCGCAGATCATCCATCCACAGTCCGACACTTTACTCCTGAACAAATTGTTGAAGCTATCAACTCCTGTAAAATCCTTGTCATTGTAATTATCAGCCTCCGTGAGGGTAAACATCCTTGCGTCGCCACCCCCACATGTGCAACCATATCTTGACCAGTGTTCAGATTTCCTGGGATCGGGCGAGGCATCATAAATCGCAATGCTGTAACCCGCTTCTGTCAAATAATAGGCGGTTATAAGATTGACAATGCCTGCACCGACAAGCACGACAGATGCTTTTTGCTTTGCAGAAACGACTCTTTTATTATTTTCCCGCGCACGCACAAGTTGTTCTGTATGAACGCGTTCAGCTAGGGACAGAGCCTGAATATCGGTATGAATTTTATTATCCGGCACTATAGGAAAAACTGGGACACCTGCAAACCAGAACTGTCGCACCTCGCTTGCCTGCTGGCTGTTGACATGAAGCACAATGAATCGCGCTGATTCGGGCGTTGCGGATTTCCAATTTCTCACAACCTCCTGATCGGGCAACTCTTGGGCGATCAGAACATCTGGTCTCAGCTCAGCCAAGGCCTTGCTTACGAAACGGATTCCCTTGGTTTGCAAGTCAGGTCGGTAGATAATGTTATCATTAAGAATTACAAGCAAAACCTCTTCAGCAACAGGGTAAGCAATCAAGATTCGCATATTGAACTTCTCGTAAGCTAATATTTTTAACAACAGGTATTCGGCAAGACTAAGGATTTATATAAAAATAATTTGTACAAATTTAATTTGGAATGGCTTGCTAAATCTAGCTTCTATATAAAAAATGTTCAAGTTATTTTTACACGACTCCTAAATTAACTTTTTAAGTGTGTTTTGTAGAATACAGGTAATATTTTTAACATCTATATCTAATTAACAAATCGCCAGAACTATATTATCCTACTAGAAATTGCTACACACTTTATCTCATAACCTTTTTAGGCTGTAAGGAAGAGGTTTAAAATTAAATATCTTCTGTAACCATCTTGATCTCGAACTTATCAGATCCCCCACCGGATTTAGCCACATATATACCAACTAAAACTACGATAAAAGCCAAACCATTGAAGAGACTTAAATGTTCACCAAAGATGACCCATGCAAGAATTGTAGCAATAATCGGCTCAAGTAGAAGGAACAGAGAAGCAAACCCTGAAGAGAACTGCTTGAGGCTATAAAATAGAATTCCCGAACCAATCACTTGGCAGAAAATAGCCAGGAAAATCACTGGCAACCATCCCTGCAAGGAAGAAGGGAAAAGTCGGTCTTCAGTGAATACAGCTAGTGGAAACGTCAAAAAAGTTCGGAAAAAACAAGACCACAGTAATATGCTGATTGTAGAGAACTTGACTCTTAGTTTTTCTACCACTAAAAAGTTAGCTCCATAAAATACAGCAGAGAGTAAAGCCAAACTGTCACCGATGAGATGATCGTTAGCAATTTGAAAATCTTGAATGCTAATAGTGATGGCTCCCACTATAGCTAAAGTCATGCCCATGAGAAATTTCCTATTAAAGGAATGCTTTAATAGCAGCCATCCTCCCAAAGTAGCGAAAATTGGGGTCATATTATGCAATAAACTCGAGTTGGCAACGCTTGTTTCAGTTAGAGACCAAGCAAATAAAAGCTGGGAACCGGAAATTAAGATCGCTGTTAGCAGTAACAGTAATATATCGTAAATTGTGTAAGCTTCCTGTGGCGTGGAGGCTTTTTGAGGTTGAAAAGCTAAAGACTTAACACCCTTCCACAATCCTAGAATAACAGTGGCTATCCAGAAGCGATGGAAAATTGTCGCATTGAGACCAATATACTGTTGGCTCCATTTGATCAAGACTGGTGCTAGGGACAAAGTAAACACTGCTACAAACAATAAAATAATCTGTATCAGATTGAATCTGAAATTTGTCTGTTGCTGTGGCAATTCTAGGGTATTGGTCATAATCATTTTTTGGCAAAGACTTCTTGCACAGACGGTAGATCGCAAACTTTCGGAAACTGACGATAACGTAAGGGTTTCAGCCATGGCAAATCAGGGGTGAAACAGCTTTCGCCCTTAAACGAAAACTATAAGGTAACTAACGGTATCGCCTGAAACGCTGATTGGTCAGTTATTTTTTGGTATGTGAGTGTTTTGTTGAAATTTTAAGAAACTTTGTACTCTACTGACTTTACCATAAAATACCGCAATTTATTTATTCAGCCATACTAAAAGTTGAAACAAAAAATGATTTCGGATGTACTCATGATGTTTTGGGAAGCGTTTACCTACTTGAGAACAAGAGACTCAGATGATAAGATTCTGATGAATCAAAGAATCATAAAGAGAAGAAAGCTTTTTGACTGCTTCTTCAGGATGCCTGCTTGCTAGCGCGATCATACCCCAGCGACCAGGAATTGAGGCAATTGTGGTCGAGTAACTTTCTGCATCAGTAACAACGTCAGTGATTTGTCGAAGAACAGGAAGCGTACCTTGAAGGGTTGGATGTATCACCCTGGTAGCAGCATAAAGGGGCTTATCTGTGGATAATGAATGGCGCTCCCTAACTTTTTCTGCAAAGACTCTGAGACACTCTGCACCATTGAAAGAAATATTCGGGTCTTGAGCGGCCACCAACACCTCGTCCTCAAACACTCCCCCGATTCTGCCAATCGCGAAATCGATGCCTGCAATCATCAAGCCAAGGCTTCTGCTTTGAAAGGCACCAAGAAACGCCTTCATCGTTTCTGTAATGATCTGATAATGTGCCTTAGAGACTCCGAATAAATCCGCAGCTACTTCGTCAATATAGATATTACCTTTCCACGAGGTTCCTTCTGTAATTTGAAGGGTTAAACCTTCTGCAACCCGTCCCCAACGGATATGTGCAGAAGGTGTAGTTTTTAGAATCTGTCCACTCACATTCACTGGCAGATATTCAATGTGGGCTTCGAGGAGGTAGTCGTCTCCATGCGGATAGGCATCTCTGGCAAGAGTCTCGAGTTTCAATTCATCTGTGAGATCAAGACCCGCAAAAATCCGTGCGCCATCACCTGCTTCGGAAGCTTTTAAACAGGCACGCTGGATTCGATATCGCTGTCTGAGCAACCGTGCTGCTTGAATCACTTGCTGAATAAAAGAGTAGAGGTCTTCTCCTGAGCGTTCGATTGTATAACCAGGTAGTACAGGAATTGCAAGGTTCAGCTTTTTATAAAGAAGTGAAAACCGCGATTCAAGCTCTAATATCTGTCGAGGGGAGGAATCTATTAACATTTCTTCCAGATCAAGAGCGTCTCGAACTGTCGGATGGAGTATGCTCTTCCGGTTCCAGGACTGCGCGACCTCAGGGCTGTTGGTGTCTATAGATAGATTTTCGAGATTAGCCAAGCGCTTCAGCCAGACGAGAAAGATTTGCATCTCCTGTTCTAGAGTATATAATCTTACAACCGTATGCACATTGTTCTTCAAGAATTCAATTATCCGATTGATTTGTAAAGTGGGTGAGCGTAGATGTTCTTCAGCAAGCAACAGCAGTGCATGCGAAAGGTAGTAGTAATCAATACCTGGAATCTCAATAGCATCAATGCCCTCCAATCCAATTGCTGTCTTCCACGCGTTAGTACGACCAATTGCCAGATCCTGTGGTCGCGCAAAATAAGCGGAACGAGCCTCTGTATAAGCGGAGTGGTCTGAAGGAGTACCGCCATTCATCAGATCGTGGAGATCTCCTTCAAAAGATTTGAGATCGGGAGTAGCGGAGTGCATGATTAGCGCTGGCCAATTCTCTGCGAGGGGGACAGGCTGTAACTCCTGGGATGCGGCTTTCCTCAGTTCTGTGGTATCGATCCCCACGAGCTTCAGACATAATGTTTCGATTTCTCCAGTCGTCAAGGTTAGAGGACCAGTATAAAAGCCTTGCCAAGGAATTCTGTGTTCATCAGGAAGCACCAAATCCCAACGATATTGCAGTGAGGTTGTGGGTTCCAAATGATCGAGGAAAACCTTCTCGTATCTCAACATTGAATACTCTCCGTTCTCATTCTTCGTTAAGTAAAAGCTGTGCTAAGTAGGTAGGCACAAATAAACAAGCGCAAGTACAAAATGTAAAACGCTCGAAACCGCAAGTGAATTGCTGGCGCGTAGCTTCGCGACCTTCGCGAAGGACATAGTTATAAATTTTCCCGCCTACCTACTTATTGTCCAACATTAATCATTATTATCCTGATTGACTGACAAAACTTCTGAAATTCAATCAGGCTTTGCATAAATGCGGGATGAGTCCATTAAGTACGGGTATTCACCTATACTTTAAGTACTGAAGTGACAAGCCAATTGAGTATTCAAGCATATCTACTGACTTGGAATAGCATAATGTTTTACGTCGGTATGCTGCGTGTTTCTGTTGGTGACAGAACAGGTGCATCATTTCCTTTCTTTGAGTAGATATTCTTTCCACCTTTAGACCTTTGAGTTTTATGGTGAATGTGGATTTCTTCACCGTATTGTCTTTTTCTGCTCGTTCCCAAGTTCCACCTGAGAACGAGATATGTCAGTAGACATCTGGTGAAAATTAATGATGCGTTGTCTATAACCCTTGTAGAACGCCGCGCGTTCATACATTGTTTTTCACCAGATGTCTAGTTAATCAGCCCCTATTACCGGACTCCCTAAACTGAGTTTTCATTTGAGGTGATATGATTGGCAGGGAAAGGTGTTCCGTGTCGCAAATGTACAGGCCAACTAATCTGACGAGGTTGCTCAGGATCTCCCCAAACTCGTAGAAAATCTTGCTCAACCAGAGACAGAGGATTGATCGAGTTTTTCTTTTGATACCTATCAACCGCAGACCATGTTTGGAAATAGGACTGAAGTTGATTGAGTGTCCACTCTGCCTCCATTTTGAAGGTACGTCGAGGAAACTCGTCAAAGGGAAATGGGATATTGCTGTAGGTATGGTCTTCTAGTGTCCTCTGGGGCCAATAGGGTCCCAGGATTTCCGTATTCAGTTTTTCAACAAAAACATCAATCTCTTCTCCGACAGACAGGAGACTATAGCACCAAATAGCAATGACGCCGCGCGGTTTCAAAACACGTTGAGCTTCAGAATAGAACTTTTCAATATCAAACCAATGAGCTGCATGTCCGGACACTATAAGATCGATAGATTCATCTGGTATCTGAGTCGTTTCGACCCTTTCCACGAAATACTTGACACGTGGATGTTTTTGTGCATTGTCGATTTGACACTGGCTTATATCGGTTGCGATGACTTCCTCGAAAAAATCTGCCAGTGGAACTGCAGCTTGTCCACTTCCAGTCCCACAATCCCATACCCTTTGATGTCCAATAGCAACTTCAGCTAGGTACTTAAACAACTGGGAAGGGTAGCGAGGGCGATATTTGCCATAAGTCTTAGCTACCGCAGAAAAGTGATCTTTAGAGTATTCGTTCATCTGGGGAATAAAAAACCAACGCTTATATGTATTTTTACATTTTATTATAAAGATAAAATATTTTTATTAAAGTTTGATCGCGGAAATTTCAAAATGCCCTGACCACACGATCTCGCTCAAATGTTCGGATCTCAAATAGGATTACTATAGTGCTAGCACACTCCACAAGTCAATACGATTCGGATGAGATAATTTACAAGCGCGATCGCCTCTGTAGAACGTTGCGCATTCTACACGTTTAAATTTTTCACCAAAAATCCGACACCAAACAGTATTACCCAACAAGTTTACGGAAAAGATAAAAAAAAGTTATCACCATAACGCTAGAGAATTAATATATTTATTATTTTCTCCAGCGGTAGCTTTTCACCAGGAAAAGCATGTATGCTCAAGTAAGTGTGTAAAGTACATGTGAAGCAAATACATTTGTTGAGAAAAGTTTTTCAACAACATCAGGGCATCCCATTTACTTAAGGGGAGAGAACTTTTAAGGGTGCAGTTTTCCCTTATCGTCAATAGTTGCTTCTTGAACACCGACTGAGGATTTGTTATGGTGCGAGAATCACGCATTGATCTTGTTTCTGGGGAGTTACGTAAACAATTAGATATTGCCAAGGTTGCAGTTGATAGACTGGGCGTTTTATCTGCGGAGATATATCAGTTTTTGCCCTTCTTTAGCCTATTGCATCCCAGTCCTTGGCGGCGATGGACCACAAGAATATGTACTAACCCTGATATTTTAGTTCAACCTTATCTTCTAGAGTGCAGGTTGAAAAAGGGTTTGAAAAAAGTATTTTGGATGGAGAAGTAAGATTTAATACTTGAGAGTTAGCGTTTTTTAGGGATCTTCTACTCTTTACCAGTATAATGCGATTCATTCATTGCTCCAGAGTTCTCCTAGGTGAAATGAAGATGGCTTAATCATATAACTGGTTTGTCCAGTTGGTCGTAAAGCTTTAGTGCAATATTCTTTTGCTTTTGTAGAGGATGGATGAATGCAATACGCAGTTGCACATACCTGCATCTAGGGACTGGTAATGGCTAATAGCTAATCGCTAATCGTAGTCAAGCACTTCCCCAATTAGCAATTAGCCATTAACAATCAACAATTAACAATTAGCAATTAGCAATTAGAGCTAGTTAACGGTGACATTTTGATGATGAATTTACGTGTAACACATTTACTGAATTTACCTGGCGTAGTTATAGAATCTTGGAATTCTTCCGAAGATTCGATGTTTTTTCAATTAAGTATTTTAGCCACAGCAATTAAGTGTCCGCATTGCCGTAAATATACGGAAGAACTTAATCAAACAAGACCGATTATCGTCAGAGACTTACCAGCTTTTGGTAAAGATGTTTACTTGAAATTGCCACGCCGTCAGTTTTACTGTAAAGGTTGCCAACGCTACATTACAGAGCAATTGAAGTTTATTGATTGGCGTAGGAAGTACACACAAAGATATGAGGAAAATATTTACTTAAAAGTGAATAATTCTAGCATTGATCAAGTTAGTAAAGACCAAAACATCAGTATTCAGCAAGTCAAGAATATTGTTAACTATATGAGTCAAAAGCGAAAAAAACAGGAGCGGTTTGAATTAATTAAAAACACCTTCTGGCACAACAGCTTTGGTAATTCATAAGCAATAATTATCACCATTCTCTCGGCAAATAGTATTAATTTTATAGTGGTAGCTTTTTGCCAGGAAAATATGTATTCTCAAGTAAGCAGATCAAACCGCATGTAAAATGCATGAGTTTTAGAAAAGGTTGTCTGCATTATCAGGGCGTCCCATTTACCTAATGGGAGAGAACTTCCTAATTTCAGGTTTTCCCCATCCATCATCAATATTTGTTTCTTGAACACTAACAGAGGTTTGTTATAGTGCGAGATTCACATTTTGAGCTAGTTCCTGGGGAGTTTCTAAAACAGCCAGATCTTGCTATTTACGGATTAAGTATTTTGTTTGTGGGAATGTTTCTGTTTTTGCCCTTCTTTCATTTATTGCATCCTAGCCCTTGGCATCAATGGATGGGAACAATTTATTGTTTTGGGGTATTACTAGCAACGGTGGTAGACACTCCTGATTTAGCTTTAGAAGCATCTGCGCTTTGTAAATTTACCTTTTGCGGGGGAGGCATCTTGGCAGCCCAGAGATATGGACGGGCGAGATGCCCATGCCATAAGAAACTATATTTCTGCAAAACTGACATGCTTCCTTTAGCTTGGACCGTACTTCAGCAAGTTAGCTTCGTTTTACGCAGAGGCGTACCCTGACCAAATAATTCGTAATTCGTAATGCGTAATTCGTAATTGAGGTACGCGCACCATTATTTTTTTTAGATAATAAATAATGCTCTAGATCTTTATCTCTTGCTTCCGTATTTATGCGTGGGGTAATTACGAATTACGTTGAATCACATCTTGCACCAGTTGCAATAACGCTATTTTTGTAGGGTGGGCATCGCCCAGCATTGACCGGGGCATATTTTTGCGTTGGTAAGCTCTAGCCCTACCTACCCTTGTTGAGAATGGTGCAAGATATCAGTTGACGTTTTGGTCAAGCTTTATGGCAATTTTAAATATTGCTACAACTAAACTTGGCATATCTGCACGAAGCGCGCATAGGAACATCGCATCTCTACCAAGGGTTTCAGGTAACGCATAATTAATTTTCGCGAACTGTCTTGTGTTTTTGAGCCTCACGCAAAGATGAGGCTTTCAGACCAAGATTCAGCGACGCGCAAAACCGCCCTACTTTTGGTAAGGCGGTAAAAACTACCTCGGTGTCTCATCCTCAAAGTTAGAATTAGTTGCCTTTGTTTGCGATCGCTATAGATACTCCACGAGAAATTGATATGGAAGTACCACCTATATCTTGGGCGTATGTATATGTATCTGTTATGGCTGTACCGCCACGTCCATAAGTATTGACATACGCATAAGCTTCTGCTTTAGCTGAAGCACCACCACCTGAAATGCTAGCTGTATGTTCTTCGGAAAGATCTTGAAAAATAACTTCCAAGTTGTTTGTCTTAGTATTTGTCATCGCGAGAATCCTCAAATTTTTGAAGTCTTAGTATTTGATTACCAAATTGTTATTAGTTCACTACCTATCAAGCAAGATAGCAATCTAAAAAATCAAAATCAAAACTTTTGCAATAACCCAGATATTTTTCTCAAAAAATGCTTTGTCAATCAGGAAATTCCCAAATATCTAAAAAACATTGCTGAAAGCTTTTTCATCTTTGAGTGATTTTGCTTTCAGCAATGTTTTCTAGCGATTACCTACATTATGAGGTTCACTAACCTACTTAAGTAGTCCATTCACAAAATCGTCAACATTGAGCGATCGCCCTTGTCCACCAACTCTTGGGGCGTTATTAGTGTCATTGAAAGCAACCGACAAAGACGATGATTGAGAAGTTCCTGTGTGAGTCCCTTGATCCACAGCATTTGTTTTTACTGATGTCACAGCTATACCACCAGTATTGTTTAGAAAGTTTGCTGAAGCATTACCAAACGTAATAATCGACTCTCCTCCAGAAATGCTAGCTGTTGCTTCTTCAGATAAGTCTTGAAAAAGAACTTCCAGGTTGTTTGTGTTAGTATTTGTCATTGCGAGAATCCTCTAATTTTCCAACTTTTTTTGGTTTTTGGAACCAAATTTTCAGTAGTTTTTCTACCTGCAAATAGAATAACAATTTCAATTTTAAAAGTCAAGTTATTTCTTTAAAAAAAGATATTTGTCTTGCTATTATTTTCCGGAACATTTGTTGTTTATTTTGAGTTATATAATTACTTCAAAATAGCTTTACTAAATTAATATTATTTATTTATATATAAAAAATAAATTTAAAAAATAGTATTGAAGTCAGGTAAGATATATTTTCAGGCTGATAAAAAAAACATGTTATGCTGCAGATATTATGCGAAAAATTAGATTTAAAATTGCCAAAATAGTATACTTTATAACTGATATATTCTAAAGCTATGAAGCGATATAGCAATGTTTTTATGAAAACCAATGCATCTAAATTTGCTGCACCATTTATGTACAGTTTTAAGTTACAAAATATTACTTTTATGCCTACACTATTACAAATTAGGCTTAAGAGATAAAGAAGCCTGAAGCTTTGGTAAACTAGCTTTGATGCAATACCATTCAAGTAGGGGTAGTGGAGATTTCACACGTATCTTGACGTTGCATACAACGTCAAGACAAAACGTATAGAAAAGGCAGCTAGCTAGAGATCGGGGAAATCTGAGAGACGGCAGCCGTCGCTCAGATTTTCAAACCTTCCACTAATTCAAACTACTCTACCAAGTCTGACCAGAACGCACCTCCCTTGTGTTCGTGTAGGTGGGCATTGCTACGAAACCACAAGCTGTTTGTTGCTCTGCCGATCGCAACTTCACGGTGGTGCAAGATATGAGAAGTAGCTCATTGTTAGACATTATTGGGTGAGTGAAACCGTTACAGAGAAATTGCCATTCGGATTATTTACTATGCGCCCTACTGAGAGAGAAGGATTGTTAAAACCATTGTCAAGACCAAAGATTTTTATGACGTTTACTGGTGTAGAAGTGGAATCTATCGTAGGGCTGCTACTTATTTCTACTTTAGCTGTAGCGCGCACAGAAGAATTCCCAGTGCCTGAAACGTTGGCTGTCCCAGTATTCACACCTCCAGAAATGCTAGCTACTTCTTCTTCACAAAGGTCTTGAAAAAGAACTTCCAGGTTGTTTGTGTTAGTATTTGTCATTGCGAGAATCCTCAAATTTTGAAGCTTTTATTGGTGTTTTACTACCAATGCGTAGTTAATTGACTACATACAACACAACATAGCAATCAAAAAAATTAAAATCAACACTTTTTAGAGGTAAATCAATATATTTTGGTATTTATTTTCATCCGGAAAATTAACTGTAATCTTGCTTTTAAATAGCTATTTTTAATCACCTTATTTAAAAAAATACTGTTTTTTATATAACTATCCTAAATCAGTCACCTACAGGTCACCAGAAAAGTTCTAATTCAACTGCTTTGTTTTACGGAAAAATGACAGCGCTAGTTAGTTAATGAGTGATAGTATCAAATGTAATTCGGTTCAAGACTTATACAATCAATTTACATTTAACACATTTACTAATTTTAACTAGCATAACTGTTGAATTTTGATACTATTCCGAGAATTAGGTATGTTTACAATTAAGGACTCTAGCTGAAGGAGTTAACTAATCGCTACCGTAAATCTACGGAATCATTACATCAGGACAGATAAATTATCGGCAGATTATCAGCTTGTTATAAAGATGTTCTAGCATGATATGTAAAATCAATAAGGAAAAATTATCACCATTTACTAAAAAAATAAGTGTATTAATTTTATGATTGGAGAGTTTGATCGGAAAAATATTGTAGAATTACATATTATATCTGCTATTAAATGCCATAAAACTTCCTGTTAATAGCTAATCGCTAATGGTAATAATTAGCAATTAGCTACGATCGCATCTGGCATCAGTTGCAATAACGCTATTTTTGTAGGGTGGGCATCGCCCACCATTGACCTAGAGGGCCTATTTTTGCGTTGGTGGGCAGTGCCCAACGCCCTTCGGGTGACGCTCGTTCCGACGCCGGAGTATCGGAAGATGGCAACGCTTACGCTACCGCAACGCTTACGCCAGTTGTCTGGGCGCGGGAAACCCTCCTACAGCACGCTCACTCACCACTCCTCGAGGGCGCGCTTAACCCCAACGGGAAAGCAGATCCT
Organism: Stigonema sp.; assembly: GCA_965249805.1. Classification (GTDB taxonomy): domain Bacteria; phylum Cyanobacteriota; class Cyanobacteriia; order Cyanobacteriales; family Nostocaceae; genus Stigonema. The sequence goes on along the minus strand of CBDFMX010000001.1, from coordinate 1,805,554 downwards.
GTAGGAGGGAAACCGAAATTCAGGGCTGTCTCACCGCGCACTCTTTGTGGCTCCCCTAGCTTTATTGAGAATGGTGCAAGATATCAGAATTAGCACGAACCCAATTAGCAATAGACATCTCCAAAAAATAATTATGCGTTGTCTACAACCCTTGTCTTGACGCGACGCCCAACGGGTTCGCCCTTCGGGTTCAGCAGGTTAATTGTCAATGCAGCGATCGCTCCCAGCGACTAAAGGCTTGGGAAGAAACCAACGTCAGGAATAAATAAACCAGGGCGACGGTGGCGTAAATCTCAAACGAGCGATAGTTTTCCGCTACAATTAGCTGCCCCTTGCGGAACAACTCTTCAAACCCGATCACAGCGACTAAGCTGGTGTCTTTGATCAGGCTAATGAACTCATTGCCCAAAGGTGGTAGAATCCGCCGGAAGGCTTGAGGAAAGATCACATAGCGCATCGTTTGCACTGAACTCAAGCCTAGTGATTGGGAGGCTTCTGCTTGCCCCGGATCAATCGATTGGATACCTGCACGGACAATTTCAGCAATGTAGGCAGCGCTATTGAGACTCAATGCGATCGCCGCAGCCGCTAGACGATTTAAAGTGAAGGTGAAACCCAAATTTTGGGCTAAAGCCGGCAACCCAAAGTAAATCATAAAAATCTGCACCAGCAACGGCGTCCCCCGAAAGAAATCCACATACGCCCTAGCACAAAAGCGCAAAGGCAAAGCAGGACAAAGGCGAACAATCCCAATCAGTGAACCCCCGATTGTACCCAGCAATACCGAGATTGCTGTAAGTTCAAGTGTCACCAAAGCCCCACCCAACAGTGCTGGTAGTGACTTCAAGATAATGCTTAGTGAGGTAAATAGCTGAGATACGCCTTTTTCAGTAGTTTGGTTTTCAATGGGTGATTTTTCTGGGAGTTGTGGCGGCTGGATACCAAACCAATGAAGGTATATTTGGGCATAAGTGCCATTTTTCAGCACCTTTGCCAAACCTTGGTTAAGGAGGTCTAGGTTGGGAGATTCTTTGGGTGTAGGAATGCCATAAAATTCTTCTGTAAGCAGACTGCTAACGACTTTGAGTCCCTTGAGGTTACCACTCTTTATGCCGTATACGAGAACAACCTGATCGTTAAGAACGGCATCGACATTGCCATTAAGTAATGCTTGAAGGGTTAAGGGTGAATCATTAAAAGTGCGAATTTCAGCCCCAGGAATACTTTTAGCTTTCAGTGCGCCGGTCGTCCCGATTTGCACACCAATGGTCTTGTTCTTAAGACTGTCGAAATTGGTAATGTTTTGATTGTCTGTGCGGGTGGCGATCGCAAGACCCGATTTGAAGTAAGGGCGCGAGAAGGAAATTGTCTTCACTCGTTGGGTAGTAATTGCCATCGCTGCAACTGCCGCATCTACAGTTTGCGTCTGCAATGCTGGAATCATACCAGCAAAGGGCATATTTTGATACTTAACTTGAAAACCAGCTGATGAGGCGATCGCATTCATCAAATCAATGTCAAAACCCTGCAACTCACCAGTTGCAGATTGAAACTCGAAAGGCGGAAACGTTGGTTCTGTCGCTACCGTAAGTGTTTTACCAGCAGCAGTGACATCGTTTGTAAAACTACAACTTGAAAGCAGAAGTAGACAGCTTAAGCCCAGAACTAGCTGACGCTTAGGGAATACCAAAAAATAAATTATCCATTCCAACGGGTGCAATCGCAGAGTACGGCACCGTCTTAGCCGATTATGGTGCCGTACTCTCGTCGTCACGCACAAGACAAAATTGGAGATTTTTTTAATTAGAAGTCCCTTAACAGTTAATCCAGCCATATTTTTTAGATCTCTCTTATCTCTCCATCCCATTCAAAGGATAATTGCTTATCCCTGAAGGTGATGAATTTCGAGAGAACAAATCGGATACAAAAAACCGGGTTAAAGAAACCGAGTTTTTGACTAGTTAACCTGTCACACATGAGGGAGAGGCAATAAATGTCCAACTTGCCCAATATGTTCCAACGAACTTACTTGAATAGTCAGTAGAGGCATCCGGAACAAACCACTCAGGAATCACTTTTTGCTGTCCAATCTTTTTTTCCAAACCGAGTTGTAGGGATATATTCTCATAAACAATGTTTGCTTTCGCAGTTTCCAGCATTTTTTCTACTAACTTTTGTAGCCATTCCGCTCGAACAAACAGACTATGATCTGGATGGTTGCCATAATTAAGTCCGACAATTATGACCAGATATCCTTTGTCGCTGATTATCTTGTCCAGACAAAATTGAATGATTTCCTGCTCATCCTTGTGTTGTTGGCTTTCCTTATCAACGGTATGATATATCATTCCGCATAGTACCACTGCATCAAACTTTTTATTTTCTGTAGCCAGTTTCCGCAGAAATACCCATAGATCTTCGCACACAAAGGTTCTGTTCGGGTATAAGTTTAAACAGTATTTAATGGCATATTCACTGTGATCTACCCCAACGTAGTCGCATTGAGAAGGCAGATATTTGAGCAAAGCCCCATTCCCACACCCCAGATCCAACAAAGAGAACGACCTTTCTTTAAAAGCATCCTCTAGAAAATGAACTGGTAGTGTATAACGTGTAGCATTTTCCGGCTGTTCTAAGTAGGAATAACAGTCTGATTCAAAACGTTCTTCTTCAGACATTTTGTATTCAGGGTAATTATCTTCCATATCGTCAGGATCTTAAATGAATGGTGTGAAGAGCGGAAACTTGTAAACTACCTTCTCGAATCGGTTCTATTGGTGAGTAAAGTTCTCGCATGCTTGACTATTTTACAAGTAATGTTACTTATTTAGTCCGACATTTCTTGGTCTACGCTAAACGGAAGCAATTCACATAAAACGAGGTTGGCGGTTGGGCATATAGGATTTTTGGCATTTTTTGCGGCATTAACAGCTATTTTACGCACTCAGTACCGACGGTAGGCTACACCTCTTGAATAGGTGTGTCTAACACATTCTTTGCCGGATATGTGATGGGTTGGGTTAGGATGAAAGGCTAACAGCCTATTTCGTATGAGTGAAACTGTCTACATCGAAACCAGTTTTTTAGGTTACCTCACAGCTAGGTCAACCAGAAACCTAATCTTGGCTGCAAACATAGAGGTGACAAGAGAGTGGTGGGACTTACGCATTGACAGAAATACTCAAGTATGATGTGGTTTCAGTAGGGCGGCGGAGCGCAATATTCATTAGGGTAAACCACAATCTAACCGTAGGGGCGCGGTTTCCGCTTCTGGTCCACGTGGTCAATTCTACGAGATGAAACGACCGAATTCCGTTATACACATGATGCTAAATTTGTATAGTGCGTAAGTCCTAAATCTATATCTCACAGGTTGTTTTGGATGAGGTAGCACGGGGAGAAATCAAGAACTATTAGGAGATTGAGCCATGTGGCAGGATGAGATTCTAGATGAAATTCATAAAATTCGTGTTCGCGCAGCGTCTCCCCTACTGAGAAGAACACGCTAAGTCCTTTAACTACGACTTGGATGCAATGTTTGCAGATTGGCAGAAGACGCAAGCAGAAAGTGGAAGAGAAGTTGTAAGCTTACCGCCAAAGCTTAGTCTAACAATGCGTTGGAGCCGATCGCCCAAAACCGATCTGTGAGCGCTAGGGAGCCGATCGAGAAATAATAGTTGACAACACAAACACATTAAACGTTTGCCAGCTAATATTTTCGAGTACTGTCCTGGTTTCGGCAAGGGTTTCTGTTGCCACCATAATTTTGATACCTCAATTATTATCCTAGGTCAAACTCCATTTGCCGCTTTTCCTTATATTAGGGCGAAACCACAACACTGCCAGACGCCATTAAAGACAACAAGCCGATTTTGGAATCAATCGAGTATGGGTGTTGGAAGCGATCGCACCTTATTTATACTAGATTTATCTCTTTTTAAGAGTATTTTATTATACTATTGTGTGAGTCGATGAGTAGGAACCAACCGACAACAGTTGCAATGAATGCCCAACGGGTTTATGAAACCATTCGCTCTACAACAGAACTGATTAATGCCAAGATTGAGGCTGGAGGCAAACCAACCAAGTTGTTTATTGACAGAAATTTGCAGGCTGTCGGTCTAGTGAACAGGGACGAATAGGTTCGGTATGCGATCGCCCCTTTGGAGCATTTTAGCGGAATTTGATTAGGATAATTGGTAACAATTGCTTAGCTGTTATCGATGAAAAGAATCAGTCAAAGAATCCGTCGTCGAAAAGCCCCACCACCTCTGATCATGAATCGTGATGGAGGCTTTAACGTAGTGCGTAAAGGTATCCCTAAATTCTATTGGGGCGATTTGTACCATTTGCTGCTGACTCTTTCCTGGCCTAAGTTTCTTGTGTTAATCTGTGCAGGGTACGTACTTATTAACGTCGTGTTTGCTTTGGCATACTTAGCAGTAGGGGATGGTATTGAACACGCACGACGTGGTAACTTCACAGACACCTTTTTTTTCAGTGTTCAGACTATGGCTACCATCGGCTACGGGGCAATGTATCCCAAAACATTTTACGCCAATGCCCTAGTATCGCTCGAAGCACTGTTGGGGCTTTTAGGAGTGGCTATGGCGACTGGTCTAATGTTTGCTCGGTTTTCTATTGCTAAAGCGCGAGTACTGTTTAGCCGTGTGGCGGTGATTACTCCCTATAACGATGTGCCGACTTTGATGTTTCGGGTAGGGAACGAACGCGAAAATTGGATTTTAGAAGCACAAATCCACCTGACTTTGGTACGCAGCGAAATCTCCATTGAAGGTCACTCGATGCGTCGCTTTTACGATCTGTCACTGGTTCGCAGTCAATCACCACTTTTCGCCCTGACTTGGACAGTAATGCATATAATTGATGAAAGTAGTCCCCTATATGGGGTGAGTGCGGCAGAAATGGCTGAGGATAACATGGAATTATTGGTGATATTTACTGGGCTTGATGAAACCCTTTCCCAGACTATCCATGCCCGTCATTCGTTTATATCAGGGGAAGTTCTCTGGAATATGCGGTTTGTAGATATCTTATCTAGGACACAAGACGGTAAGCGCTGCATTGACTACTCCCACTTTCATGATGTTATATCGCTGGGGAATTAGAATCAAGCGCCTGCGCGATCGCACGTCTCCCCACAAAAGCTATATTGAATGCAAGTAATATTTTGCTATAACGATTTTGGAGCCATGAATCAGTCCCTTACGCCGACACATCTATCAACCCAATCCAAAATCACCTTATTCACCTCTTCTGGTCTTTCATCATGAGGACAATGCCCGACATTTTCTAGACTAAGCAGTTGCAAATTATCATTGTACTGAGCAAATCGCTGAGCCAGTGCTGGGGGAACGAAGCGGTCTTTTTGACCCCAAATCAAAAGCATGGGAATTTGTAAGGTTGGCAATAATTTCTTGACATTAGGACTAAAGTCAGTACCGATGGAGGCTTTGAAAAGAGCGCTAAAAGCACGAGTAGAACCCGTGTCTAAGGTGGGATCGGCTAAAATTTCTATCAGTTCATCGGTGATCGCCTCTGGGTTAGCATAGGCAACACCAGCCCAGCGACGCAAGAAACTAGGTCGGCGCACTAGGAGAAACAAAGGCTTAAGTAACAACGGAGAAGCAACAAGATTTTTGATTCCCATGACGACGGGTCGCAGGAAAGGAGGGATAGCCTCTTGCTCCAATGATGGATCGGGCAAACTCATCATCACCAAACCCTGCACCATGTCGGGATGAGCGGCGGCGGCGGCTAAGGAAATCAGCGAACCATTGGAATTGCCTATCAAGATCACAGGTTGACGGATAAATACTTTCCAAAAATCATAAACCTGCTCTACCCAAAGCTGGATGCTATAGTTTGCTGGAGCTTTTTCCGAAGCCCCAAAACCTAACATATCAAGGGCGTAGACTGTGTGGTGTTCACTCAGTACCTCTAAATTGTGTCGCCAATGACCAATGGAAGCACCAAACCCGTGTAGCAGAATTAGGGGTGTTGTCTTTTGGTGATTTTGGGCAGGGCGGATGTAAGTGTAGCGTGTTTGCCAGCCTCGCCAAACCCAGTCTCTTTGATTGCCAACCCTTTGCTGCCAATGGATTGTAGTGGTCACAGTTCCCTCCGATACAGTAAAATGTCAATGAGTTTATCAAAATGTTACAATAGTTAAGGTTTGCTACTCTTCTGTAATTTAGGTTAACTATTGGACAGAAATTCCTTTAGAGTGAGTAAAATGGCAGATATAACCGACAATGAAACCACTTTATGAATTAGCTATTCTAGTAATATAGGCTTTTTTTTTAGTCCTTAGTTATTGGACTATTTTGCTTCTGAGCCATGCCACTCTAGACCAAGCCAAATTCTTAACAAAGAGGTCACAAAAATCATAATGCCTGTGATTGAGAAAAAAAGAACTCGCGATCTGCCCCAAATAAACGAACGAATTCGCTTCCCAAAAATTCGGGTTATTGATACCGATGGTTCCCAACTGGGAATTATAACCCCGCAGGAAGCAATCCAACTAGCAGAGGAAAAAGAGCTAGATCTGGTGTTGCTCAGTGATAAGGCTGACCCGCCGGTGTGTCGGATTATGGATTATGGTAAATACAAGTTTGAGCAGGAGAAGAAAGCGCGGGAAGCCCGGAAAAAGCAGCACACAGCCGATGTCAAAGAAGTGAAGATGCGCTACAAGATCGAAGAACACGACTACAATGTGCGTGTTAAGCAAGCAGAGCGTTTCCTCAAAGATGGCGACAAAGTCAAGGCTACTGTGATGTTTAGGGGTCGAGAAATTCAGCACAGCGACTTAGCAGAAGAATTGCTCAAACGTATGGCCACGGATCTAGAGCCGATTGGTGAGGTGCAGCAAGCCCCCAAAAAAGAAGGGAGAAACATGATGATGCTTATCTCCCCTAAGAAGTAAGGGTTTAAATTTGTTAGTGGTTAGTGGTTAGTGGTTAGTAGAATAACCAATAACCAACAACCAACAACCAACAACTAACAACTAACAACTAACAATCCCCCTCCTTGTAAAAAGGTCTGGGAAATTTATGACAAAGCGATAGTCCTGAGTGCTGAGTGGGAAAAATATACTCAGTTACTCAGGACTTTTGCTATTTCCAGAGGACGAGGGTAGAGAATGCGCTCTTGTGTTTGGTAAAACTGTGCTGGTCGGAGAAAAATGAGTAACTGTTATCCTTTTTACCTACAATTAGGCGGGTACGGACTCCAGATCAAACGACATGGAACAGAAAAAACACTCTCGTGCTTCAAACAGAGGTATTACACGACTACTAAAGTGGGTGAATCTCCGACCGGAGGAGGGCGATCGCACATGGTTAATGTTCGCTTTTTATACGACAACATCCATAGGATTACGGTGGTCAGAAGATAGTACGGTAGCACTGTTTTTGGATGAATATGGTGCTAAGTCCCTGCCTTTGATTTATATTGCCAGTGCAGTAACTGGAGTTGTGCTAGTTTTTTTATATTCTTGGCTGCAAAAGATTTTGCCCTTACGCCGGGTGATAGTGGCGATCGCGCCGGCGATGTTTGTGCCATTAGTTTTATTACGTTGGGGAATGCAAGTTCCACACTTGGCAGTCATGACAATATTTCTACTACGGCTGTGGGTAAGCGCGTTTTATGTTGTCAACGACCTCAACACCTCGATTGCAGCCAATCAACTATTCAATATTCGAGAGATTAAACGCGCCTACCCACTCGTTAGCAGTGGTGCTTTGGTGGCTGATATCATCAGCGGCTTTAGTTTGCCTTTTCTGCTGCTATTTGTGGGGCTGGATAACGTCATTATGCCAGTTGCTGGTGTGTTCATAGCATTAGGGGCAGTCATTCTTTGGTATACAGGTACTAAATATCAACAAGTTTTTCCTCATATTCCACCTAGACAAATTCCCCAAAAGCAGCACTTTCAAAAGCGCCACCTTTCAAATCCATTATTAAAGCACTATGCATTACTGTTGTTTGTGTTTTTTGCTCTGCTGCAAGTGCTAGGAGTGTTAATAGATTTTCAGTATCTGACTCAGCTAAAGATAAATTATAACGACAAACACATCGCTAGCTTCTTGGGTTTATTTGGTGGGATTGCGGGAGTGTGTCAACTAGGGATGCAGTTGCTGATCTCCAGTCGCATACTCGAACGTTTCGGGGTGTTTGTTACTGTTGCGACTTTACCTGTATGTGTATTCATCTTCATACCACTAACGATTCTTCTACTAAGTTTATTTCCCACGACTCAATTGCAAAACTTGTTGTGGAGTCTTGTAATTCTCAAGTTCTTAGACGAACTTCTGCGCTACACCTTTGTCGCCAGTAGCGGACCACTACTCTTTCAACCAATTCCAGATAAAATTCGCAGCCACATCCAGACATTATCGTCCGGTGTTGCGGAAGCCTTCGGCGCAGGCATAGCAGGCGTAATCATTTTAGGCACTTTATGGCTTTCTGTGCGGCTTGTGCCTGTACCCTTACAAAATTTAGTGTTGGTCATAGAAACTGCGACCCTAGGTTTGATTTGCGCTTTTCTAGTTTGGGTACTGCAAAAACGCTATGTTAACCTGTTGGTTTTAAGTGCAGGACAGGGTCAGTTAAATGCCACAGATGTGGATTTGCGGACATTCAAACAAGCGGTTGTCAAAGCTTTAGGAGAAAAAGGCAACGAGGCAGATAAACGTTCCTATATTGAACTTTTATCCCAAATAGATCCCAAAGGAGCAGCATTCGTTTTAGCACCTCTACTAGTCAAACTGCCTCCGTCTTTACAGCAACCAAGTTTGGAGGTCATGCTTGGGATTGGTGCAAATCCCACTTATTTGCCGGAAGTTCGTGCGCTACTCGATCAGCACCAAGACACCTTGGTTCCGGAAGTTTTTTCTCTATCCTTACGTTACGTTTGGCTGTCTGAGCAAAATCCAGATAATGGTCAACTAGAAACGTACCTGAAACTACAAAACTCACTTATCCGCGCCACCGCCGCCGCCTTACTATTGCGTCGAGGAACACCAATGCAAAAAGTAGCGGCAATGCATATTTTACGGCGGATGCTCACTCACAAACAAGAACGGGAACGAATCAATGCGGTGAAAGCCCTATCAGAAGCACTTTATTTACAAGCACTGCGGATTCACATACCGAATTTGTTAGAGGATGATTCTTTACGGGTGCGCTGTGCAGTTTTGGAAATGATTGCTGCAAACCATTTGGAAGAGTACTATTGTGCATTGCTAGGAGGGCTTTACTACAAGTCAACCCGAATGACAGCAATGCGTGTTCTCGCACGATTGGAAAATGAAACTCTACCAATGCTGACGAAGCTAGCTACCAATATTTACAAACCAGAAGTCGTGCGGATGTGCGCTTGGCGTACCATTGGTCAAATTTCCACTCTAGAAGCGACGGATACTTTGTGGCACTACTTGGAAATTTCTAGAGGTCCAAACAGAGATCATATCCTCCGTACCTTATTGAAAAGGCATCAACAAGAGGAAATTACCGATTTAGGCGATCGCTTGCATCATCGGGTGGAAACATTAATTGAACAGGAATTATGCTGCTTAGGCGAGATTTATGCCGCTTATATAGACTTTAAGACAGGAAGTAATCTAGAAAATTATCCATCAAGTAAGAGGTTTAATATTGTCTGTGAATTACTGCAACGCGCACTCTTAGAATTAGAAATCGATGTCAAGGAGCGATTTTTGCTACTACTGAAGCTGCTTTATCCTCAAGAAAAGATTCAAGCAGCGGCGTTCAATGTCCGATCTAAATTAGGGGTGAACTTAGCCCAGGGGTTGGAAATTCTCGAGCATACTGTGAATTTGCAGAGTAAATCTGTGTTGCTAAATATTTTAGATAAGCGATCGCCTCAAGAAAAACTGCAAAAACTTGTCGAAAAAGGCATGGTGGAATATCAACCAATGGCAGTAAGCGATCGCACCCGAAATTTAGTGGCGCAGAGAGAGTTGCTTTCCGATTGGGCAATTGCCTGCTGTTTTCATTTTGCTCAAGTTGCCCACATACCACTCTTCAGCAAACAAATTTTAGCAACTCTGCGTCATCCTACAGGCTTTGTCCGCGAAGCAGCGATCGCCTACTTGAATACCGTTTCACCCAGTACCCTACTAGAACTTCTACCCCAACTGCAAAACGATCCACATCCTTTGGTTGCTAATTTGGTTAAAGAGTTAGTTGTTGGGTGTTAGTGGTTAGTTGTTAGTTGTTAGTTGTTAGTTGTTAGTTGTTAGTTGTTAGTTGTTGGGTGTTAGTTGTTGGGTGTTAGTTGTTAGTTGTTAGTGGTTAGTGGTTAGTGGTTAGTTGTTAGTTGTTAGTTGTTAATTGTTGGGTGTTAATTGCTGGGTGTTAATTGCTGGGTGTTGGGTGTTGGGTGTTAATTTTTGTTAGGAAGATAAAGATGGATAAAGCGAATTTTGAGGATTTACAAATTTTTCAATTGGCTGAAAAGCTGGCAGACCAAATTTGGGATATTGTTACATATTGGAATCACTTCGAGAAAGATACGGTTGGTAAGCAAATTATTCGTGCTGCTGATAGTATTGGTGCAAATATTGCAGAAGGAACAGGTCGCCATAATTTTCAGGATAATCGACGGTTTGTAAAAATTGCCAGGGGTTAGTTACACGAAACAAGGTACTGGTTAAAACGATCATATACTCGCAGATTACTGACAAGTGACCAATTAGCTAGACTTGAACCAATTATTAATGAACTGTCCCCCAAGTTAAATGCTTATCTAAAATATTTAGACAATGCTTCAAAAAAACAAAAAGAAAATGACTAACTACACCCAACACTCCAAGACCCAACAACTAACCACTAACCACTAACCACTAACAACTAACCACTAACCACTAACCACTAACCACTAACCACTAACCACTAACCACTAACCAACTAACCACTAACCACTAACCACTAACCACTAACCACTAACCACTAACCACTAACCACTAACCACTAACCACTAACAATTATGCTTACAAGCGTTGACCGTTTATTATTCTTGCGGCAAGTGCCAATTTTTAAAGAATTACGGGATGATTTTATCGTCCGACTTGCTTCTGTAATGGATGAACTGTCAATTCCTGCTCATTACACCATTTTTCAAGCAGGGGATGAAGGGCGATCGCTCTTCATTGTTATATCGGGTCGAGTCAAAATTCATATCGGCAATCAAGAACTGGCAGTGTTTCCCAAAGGACAATCTTTTGGGGAGATGGCAGTGTTTGATGCCCAACCGCGATCGGCTTCAGCAACGACTTTGGAACCTTGTGAATGTTTAGAACTTACACAAGAGCAACTTTACGAAGCAATTGAAGAAACTCCCGAAATCGCTGTGAATATTATTGGTGTACTTTCCCGTCGAATTCGCGAACTCAACGATAAAATTAATGCACTGCACCCCCAAGCATGACTCAATAATTCGTAATTCGTAATTCGCCCTTAGTATAATAATATACAATATAATATTTATGAAAACCTTAATTTACTGCATTATTCTGTTTGGACTTGGTTTAACCATATTAGTTAGCGATCGGGTGAGCGCTGCACAATTAAAAATTGAGTTAATCTAAGTATAGTTCGGCTTTTTTGAATTATGCCGTCATATTTCTATACAAGATGCAAGTGACTTGTTAGGCGTTCACCCTGACACTTTAAGTTGCTGAGGAGGAAGAGGGTAAAATCGTTGCAGAGCTTACTAGTGGCGGCGATGCGAAGATATGACGTTGCCAAACTTCTAGGCAAGACTGAGCGAGAAGGAAAGACAATCTGCTATGCACGCTTCTGTACTCGCCCACAACTCGAGGATCTACAAGGTCAGTCTAAGAGTGCTGTTCGTGTACTGCTTTCATACAGGGATGGAAGTACGATCGCTCCTCAGCCACTTGCGGTCAGGAATTAATTACAACAAGCGCGGATTAACGAAGCGGAGTTTAACTGCTTCTTACTGGTGAGGTAAGGCGTTTAGTCGTCACTCACAAAGACCAAGGCATCTTTACGTTCGATGCTACAAGCGCGTGAAAATGCCGTGTTTACTGAGATTTGGAGCTGAGTTAATTTTCTCTCTGTGCGAACAATTGAATGTTGAAGTGACAATCATTAACCACGACGTTAACGCAACCCCTGAACAAGAGCTAGTACAAGACGTTTTAGAGGTTATAACGGTGTTTTGTGCCCGGTTATACGGGCGCTTGATGCCATCAAAATAAATCACTGCTCGAGGAATTGGATAGAAGTGCTAAAAAAATATCATAAACTTACGGAATTGAGCTAGAATATAGCTGTAGAATATTTTTAAGCTTAATAAAAAGTAAAAACAAGGAGATGATTAAGCTTGTCCGTCATAACGATCCAAACAACAGCAACTAACACTATTCAAAATAAAACAGCGTTAGATTATTTGTCAGAATATGGAACAATCTTCGGGCAAGCTACTCGGACAGCGTTTTCACTGCGAAATCGAATTGGCAAGACACAAATTAAAGAGTTTGAGTTAGAGAAGAGTATCTGCAAGGAACTAGAAAAGCGCTTTGGAATTTCTAACACATTCGCCAAAAACGCTTACAACAAGGCAGATGCATTATACAAGTCTCAGTTCGAGTTAGTAGATCTGTATATAGAGGATAACTACAACCGTATTAAGGAAATTCGTAGGACGATTATAAAATTAGATTTTAAGCTTAACAAAGCTGCTGCTTCTGGTCAGGAATCTACAGTTAAAAAGTTAAAAAATAAGATTCATTTCAAACAGCAAAAAATCAATAAGCTCGATGCTAAAATCTTACGTCTTAAGGAGTCAAAAATCACCGGACATTTTACCGTAACTTTTGGCTCGTCAAAGTTATTTGAAAAGCAATACAGGTTAGAACAAAACGGATATAAAAACAAAAAAGAATGGCTGGAAGACTGGCGAACAGGACGTTCTAACCACTCATTCTTTATAGGCTCTAAGAACTATCAGGGTGGCAATCAACTGGTTAGGTATGACGCCCTGAAGCATACTTTGACCATTACTGTTACCCCGAAGTTAAGAGCAAAGTACGGCAATACCGTTACTCTCCATAATGTTATTTTCTCTTACAGTCAAGAGTGGTTACTTTCGGCGATAGAGCCAGTTAAGCGTACCTCTACCCGCAAAGGTAAAGACGGGGAGAAAAAGGAAGATTCTAGAAATGGTAGCAAGCAGCCTGTCACCTACGAGATAGTTAACAAAGACGGGAAGTTTTATGTTAATGCAACCCTAGAAACTGTAGACCCAGTAATCCAAACATCTTTAGAGAACGGTGCGCTAGGAATTGACTTTAACCCAGGTAGTATTGACTGGACTGTAATAGACCGTCACGGCAACTTAAAACGCCACGGATCTATTAAGATTAACCTTCAAGATAAGCGCTCTGCGCAAACAAAGGACATTGTCGGAAAAGCTGTATCTGAAGTAGTTAGGATTGCATTGAAGTACAGCGTACCCCTAGTTATTGAAGATTTAGATTTTGCCCAAAAGAAAGCATCCATGAAGGAACGAGGAGCAAAGTATGCGCGGATGCTTTCCAATATGGCTTACTCTCAGTTCACCCAGATGATTGAATCTAAATGCTTAAAATCTGGGGTAGAACTAATCAAAGTTGATGCTGCCTATACCAGCGTAATTGGTGTTACGAAATACATGGCAGTTTACGGTCTAAATTCTGGTTGCGCTGCAGCGTTGGTAGTTGCGCGGCGCGGTCAGGGACGGACTGAAAGATTACCCAGACGCCTTGATTCTTACTTCAATTCGCCTGAGGACAAATTGAAGTCGGGGGCTTGGCGGAAGGTAGCTAAGAAAATCAACATCTGTGGCGGTTTTAATCGTCACAAATGGTATTTTCTTGGTGAGTCCAGTCCTTGCAGCTTGTTTCCCGCCGTAGGGAACTGGCGAACCCGTAAGGGTATCAAACAGGTACGAACTAACAGTTCGTTGTACAGCAAGCTACGGCAAACAAATGCGAATTGTGGGCGTGATACTGTACAGGTCTTAGCGACCCCTTATATCCGCAAAAACCCCCGCGCTACAGGTTCTATTAGCCTTAAGGGCGTAAATCCTTAAGTTTGCTAAAGTTTTGAGTAGCGCAGTATTGCCAATACTAAAGTACCTTTAGTCAATAAGTCTACTCTCGTTGCTGCGGGTACTACTAATACTGAAGAATTTACCAGTCATGGTAATGAACCATTTTGGAATATTACCGTAAGCAAGAGCAAAATTGTCTACAGTTCACCAGATGCGAAAAAGCAAATATTCCCTTATGTCGCACCGATAAAAGCAACGGGGCGTCCTGCTGACTTAGTGCGAGTGTACCGATTAAGGGGTAAAATCGAGGGTATGCTAATCATCAATAAAGTTAGTGCCTGTAGCGACGGTATGTCCGACAAGGATTATCCCTATTCAGCAACTCTCATCCTAGGCAATACACTTTTGGAAGGTTGTACCGAGAAAAAATAATGGGCGTTGCTGAATTACGGTATGAATTATGCATGTAGACACGCGAAATTCTCGCTGTGCGCGTATGTTTGTGTTTCCCGCGCCCCGGCAACAGGTGTTGCAGCGCTGCAGTCGGGTTAGCCCGCTCTCGCGGCGACTGCACCAAGCTTTATGGCTTTCCCGTTGGGCGTCGCGTCTCTACAATAATTATAGTGCTAGCACTTACATTAGAGTTCCAATACGCCAGAGTCACAGACCTGGGAGGCAAAATCATCATCATTTACATAGCATTAAATGAAGCTCAAAAACTCATTACAAAATTTTCTTAACGTACAAAAAACCCGGATTAGTGCGAAGATCCCAGGCAACCCGATCTTTGTTTTAGGATGTGAGTAGATTTAAGCTTCAATGTTTTACAGACATTTATTTAATTGCACAAAGATAAAAAACAATGGAAACTGAGAAAAACCTGCAAATTGAGCATCAAAATATACCAACAGAACACCGTGGCTTGCATGAATTTTTGTACAGTTCTGACGACGAACACACTGCTATTGAAGTAACTTTAACGCCTGATTCGGCAAACAATGGTGTGGAAGTCCTACCATTGGAGACTTGGTGTGCGGCTGATCGGAATGCGAAAATTGCAGGTGTTTACGCGGTTTTGGATACAGAAGGCTGCACGCAGTACATTGGCTATTCCCGGAATGTGTTGCTTTCCCTGAAGGATCATAAGAGGCAAAATGGTGAGCAAAAGTGTGCTTTCGTGCGCGTACAGACATTCAAATTCCCGAAGCGCCAAGATATGGAAGATTTGCGTTCTGCGTGGATCGCATCCTTAGTCCGTGTTCCACCCGGTAATGCGTCTCTTGGCGAAATGTGGGCAAGATCCGTAGGCGAAGTTACTGGTGTGATGTCAGAGGCGGAACGCAAAGCCTACGAGGAAAAAAAGCTGAAATTGCGTCAAGCAATGGCTGACACAAACCTTTCTAAAGAGTCAGAAACAACTGATGCGAGTAATGCTCTTCGTCAGCATCAATTAGAAGCTGCTGTGGAGAACGATAACTGGAGTACAATTATCGACGCACAGACGCAGGAAACCAAGTCTTAATCAATTCAAAATTTTCAGAAGGTGGCGGAAAATTTATGGAAGACTTAAAATCACAAATTCAACACGAATCGAAGTTAGCTGCATCATGTGCGCGTCAAGCTCGAACCGCATTTGCTGCAAACAACCTTGCTCATGGTGGAGAATTAATGCGGCTTGCACATGAAGCTGGTCGGAGATGTCAAAATAATTCGTAATTGATAATGACGCTCGTTCCGACGCTCGTTCCTCGCTAACGCTGCGCTATCGCTAACGCTGCGCTATCGCTAACGCTGACGCCGGAGTACCGGCTAACGCAACGCTTACGCTAACGTAATTCGTAAGGCATCTTTCGTTCAAAGTTTCCCAAGGCATTTTTGGGGCGGCATCTTTTGGGGGGAAGTTTCCCCCAAAAGACTTCGCGCATTATTGGCGTCCCCATGCATAAATGCAGGGGAACCTGCAGCAAAGAAGATCTCGCTTTTTTTTCTTTTTCATAATTGAAATTAGGGTCACCTATACCCCAACGGTTAATTATTAATTAATTTAGGAATTTTTAATTACGAATTACGAATTACGAATTACGAATTATTCGGTCAACCCAAACGTCGATCGCTGCTAGAAGCAAGCGTGATTAACTCTTCGACATTGCGTAGCATTGTATTGCAGATTGTATCTAAGGGGAGGTCATTTGGATCGTGTCCAAAAGGTTCTTCAATTTCCGAGCCAATTTGTTCAATACTTAATAATGTGAAGCTCACAAAAGCCATTATTATGCCAGTCCACCAAGTAAAATCATCAACTATATCAAGAGGCAATATCAGGCAATAAAGTAATACTAATTGTCTAAGTCTAAGAGTATATATTAAGGGTAATGGTGTTTTCAAAATGCGTTCACAACCACCTAGAATATTGACCAATTCATCAACCAACTTATGTAGGGTAGTCAGCTGATAGATATTTAAACAATTACGGTCATGTCGATCCTGCAAATAATTCCCAATCCAAAAAGCAATTTGTAGTGGGGGATGATTCGTATCGAGGATCTGTAAATACTCCGTTGAGGACATTAATGATGCTAGCTCATCGTTTACAGGCTCCGTCCTTAAATGTAACTTCATGGCGATCGCAAAAGCAACTAATAGCCGTAGTGTTGCTTCTTTTTCTACTCGATCTTGCCGTGACTGCTCTTTAACTACTATCCAAATATCACGAGCCAAGTTGCGAACCGTATTGACTAAAGACCCCCAGAGTTTCCGTCCTTCCCAAAATCGCTCATGAGCTGTATTCGTTCGGAAAACCAGTAACAAACTTAAGCCAATATTGAAACTCAACACGGCATTTATCGTAGCAGTATTCTTATCTGGGAATGCTATTGGTAATCCAAAATATTCAAGCAATGATACTAAAAAACCATAGAAACCATAAAAAAGTACCCAAGGAAGAATGACTGGAAAAACTGATTTTTCAAGTCTGACACTGACTTGAAACCAGTTCAGTCTTTCGCCAGTGTAGATGTGATATTTTCCTGTATACGAATTCTTGACCCTACCTATTAACTGTCTACACCGTTTCAGGTTATTATTAAAATTTGCGCGTCTCATATGTTCAAACTCCACATGACATAAAAAAGAACTCCACCTGGATTATTTAGACCGCTGCGTACTGTCTAACACTCATATTACTTGTAGCAGTATAATTCAGAATTTTGAGAATTCTACTGCCTATTGCAGTCTAACAGCAGAAAACTCTTTACCATAGTCAAAGCCGCCACACTTCCTTTGCCTCATACCTCACTGTTGATAGAGGTAGTTTGCATTCCACTTCCTTAAGGTAATAAGCAATACTGTAAAAGCTTTTTAATAACAAAACACCTATGAGCAAACTAGGCGATCTACCAGACAATACGACCGCTACCCCCCATACATCTAAAGCTAAACAAGTGGCAGGAAAAGCGACAACCAAGGTGGCATCGGAAATGACACCTGAAAAAATTGTAGTAGATGAGCCGCCGCCAAAACCAGACTATCCTTGCTATCGGGTGCGACCGGAACAGCCAATTGTTTTAGCTGCTGTTGATCCAAATACTTCTGAAGACTACGAAAAAAAGAAACACGTTGAAGATGAACTTGAGCATCAGCGCCAGCGCCTTCAGAATTTACAAGAGCGTTTATATGCCGAAAACAAGCGTAGCCTGCTGGTTGTGCTGCAAGCAATGGATACAGGCGGCAAAGATGGCACAATCAAACACGTTTTTGGCGGCATCAACCCCCAAGGTTGCCAAGTGTGGTCATTCAAAAAGCCGAGTGATGAGGAGTTGAGTCACGACTTTCTCTGGCGTTACCACTTGCGGACACCGCAACGGGGGATGATCTCTATCTTCAACCGCTCCCACTACGAAGATGTGTTGATTGTTAGGGTGAAGGAGTTAGTACCCCAAGAGGTTTGGCAGAAGCGCTATCATCTGATTAATGAGTTCGAGCATATGCTCAACCTTAACAACATCAGGGTGATTAAGTTTTTTCTCCACATTTCCAAAGACGAACAAAAACGACGCTTGGAAAGTCGGCTAGAAGACCCTGATAAGCATTGGAAGTTTTCTAGCAACGACATCAAAGAGCGCCAGTTTTGGGATGACTACCAAGCAGCCTTTGAGGACGCAATTAATAATTGCTCGACGGACTATGCTCCGTGGTATGTAGTGCCTGCCAACAAAAAGTGGTATCGTAATCTAGTCGTCGCCCGTACAATTGCGGATACACTTGAGGCACTCAACCCGCAATACCCTCCTGCAGAGGTGGGCTTAGAAAATATTGCGATCCCATGAGCTTTAATTCTTAAAGGGTTGATCGCAAAGTCCCCAATAACGTTCAGTTAAGGATTCTTTTCTCGTTCCTACGCAGAGCGTAGGAATGCATTACTTGTGGGCTGCTGCCTCCACCCTCATAGTCCGCTCCGCCTCCAGACCTGCGTTACCAGGCTCAGCCTGGTAACGAGAAAAAAGGCTTGTAGTTGCGATGAGTGCGCGCTTAGCGCAACTACGAACCCATGGTAATTTATTCGTGCCAACCCAATACGGTTCGGTTAAGAATTATTGGAGAGGATTACATAAGTGTAGAGACGCGAAATTTCGCGTCTCTACAGGAATTATCGGTATGTAGATTATCTTATCCGAACCGTATTGGGTGCCAACCGACTTAATCAAGCAGCGCCGGCAGTGAAATCAACTTAAATCATCGCGAAGTTGCTCTGGTTGAGGATAGTGGTATCAACACCAACCAAGGTCGCCGGAGTGTTATCACCTGTAAGACCGAGGAGATCGTTGTTGTTGTTGTTGTTAGCCCCGACTCCTACCGTCAAGCCTGTGTCGCGCACGAAGATCTGGGTAGAGCTGTTGGAGTCCCCCACTACCAGGTTGTTGGCAGTAGACTGAAACGCCACAAAGCTCCCATCGCCGGAAATGTCGGCATTGGAGGAGTTATTATTCCCCCGGGAGCCATTGTCGTTGGGGGAGGCGAGAGTGATGGTACCAGTTAGGAGGTCGCGCACGAAGATCTGGGTGAAGTTGTTGGTGTCCCCCGCTACCAGGTTGCTGGCACTAGAATCAAACGTCACAAAGCGCCCATCGGCGGAAATGGCGGGGTTACTGGCGCTACGATTTGCCTCAGTGCCATCGCTGGCGACGGAGACCTCGGTGGTGATGCCCGTCAGGAGGTCGTGTACGAAGATTTGTGAGTTTGAGGGCGATCTGACGTCTGTAGTGTTGTTGATGTCCCCTGGAGCAAGATTGGTAGCATTGGACTGAAACGCCACAAAGCGCCCATCGGCGGAAATAGCGGGCTTACTATTAGAGGAGGAGCCACTATTTGCCTCTGTGCCATCACTGGCGACGGAAACCCGGGTGGTGGTGCCGTTCTGGAGGTCGCGCTCAAAGACGTCGTTGCTGCCGTTCGTGTCCCCAGGTACTAGGTTGCTGGCACTAGAGGTAAATGCCACAAAATGCCCATCAGCGGAAATGGCGGGGCTGGAGGACGAGCTATTCCCCTGAGTACCATCGTTGGCGACGGAAACCCTGGTAGTGGTGCCGTTCTGGATGTCGCGCACAAAGATGTCGCTGCTGCCGTTCGTGTCCCCAGGTACTAGGTTGCTGGCACTAGAGGTAAATGCCACAAAATGCCCATCAGCGGAAATGGCGGGGTTGGAGGAGAAGCCAGTCCCCTGAGTACCATCGTTGGCGACGGAAACCCTGGTAGTGGTGCCGTTCTGGATGTCGCGCACAAAGACGTCGCTGTTGTTGTTCGTGTCCCCAGGTACTAAGTTGCTGGCATTAGAGGTAAATGCCACAAAGTGTCCATCGGCGGAAATGGCGGGGTTGGAGGAGAAGCCAGTCCCCTGAGTACCATCGTTGGCGACGGAAACCCGGGTGGTGGTGCCGTTCTGGAGGTCGCGCACAAAGATGTCGCCGTTGTTGTTCGTGTCCCTCAGTACCAGGTTGTTGGCACTAGAGGTAAATGCCACAAAGCGACCATCAGCGGAAATGACGGGGTTGGTAGAGCCGCTATCCCCCAAAGTGCCATTGCTGGCGACGGACACCCTGGTAGTAGATCCAAAAATCCCTCGGTAGGCTGCCTGGGCTGTTGCAGTAAATGCCTTGGGTTGATTACCCATTGATTCGTTGAATGCTGCGGGAAAATCGCCGATGCTTACTTCTAATTGCCAGGTTCCACCAAAAGCAGCGTTACCTGTGCGGGTGGCGGTGGCGGTAATCGGTGCACCAGTTAGATCGTGTAGTTTTTCTAGGAACTCGGCTCCCGCATCACCAGCAGCAACGTTACAACCGTAGAGCAAAAGGGGAAGACTAGAAGCTGTCCAACGTGAAAGTTGGCTTGCGTAGTATTCAAGGCTACTGAGGCTCAGATTGGTGTTGCCTAAATACAAGCATCCAGGCGCACCGTGGGAGACGATGTGAATCTCACTGATGTCTGTCCTTCCAAGTAGTGCTGAAGTAATTTGGGTGACACCATCTTCTGTGGTGTCGAGGACAATCACCTCAGCTTGTGGAATGACACCTTTGACTAAATTTTGGTAGTCGTCAACGTTTGAGTCAATGAAGACAACGGGGTGATGGCTGATGCCAATCGCAAACTTTTCGTCAGAAGCCATATCAATAATTTACCTTTTTTAAACTTCCGGTTTGTGTTAATTGGTTTCATACCAATTTCATTAAATAATGCGACACATTTTGTAGGGGCACAGCAAAGCCTTTGCCCCTACCAAAATATTGATTTGTAGCAATCATTTTGGAAATTGGTATAATAAATTACTCTAGCCAAATCATTTTTGGCAGTGAGTAGTCGATGTGGTTTAACGTTAAACGTTAAACGGTTAATGTTTTACTGAAGTGATACGTCTGGACTACTCGTAGCATCGACACTTAAATTTCCTAATGAACACAGATAATCGAACAAACTTCAGAGTCAGTACTAATGTCAACGATTTTGGTCACAGAAATGCTACGAGATTAATACAAGCAGTAATGCTTCAGAGCATAACAACTTACCAGAATACATCTGGTGTTGTTTATGTTGCAAGCTTTTTTTGTAGCATTAGCAAATATCAATACTTTACTTGACAACAATACTCTATGAAGCGTTGCGGAATCTCTACACGCTCTCCCCAGTGCTGATGAATATAAGAAGCGTGTAGAGAGGGAGGCAAACTCCAGCCCTCGTATCCTGTGGCTTCCTCGGAATCGCAACGATAAGTTTTATACAAAAAAGATTCTAAGGGCGGTATTAAACGGGAGCGATGAAACTCATGCCCATAAACAGTTGTGCCTGCGTTTACTAGTAGACTATCTTGGAGAGCGATCGCCCGACGATACCCCAAAGTAAGACGCCCACCCATAACAGCTGTTGTGGGCAAAACTCCCACCATCGACCAAGACTTACCCTCAAAATCGACAATCTGCTCACACAAATACATCAATCCCCCACACTCGGCTATTGTAGGCATTCCTGCCTGGATTGCTGTTTTGACTGCATGAAGGGCTTTGGTGTTTTCTGCTAGTTGCTGGGCAAAAACTTCTGGGAAACCACCCCCGAAATACATTCCCTGCACAGATTCTGGTAGTTCATCCTCCAAAGGACTCCAGAAAACTAGTTCTGCACCTAACTGTTGCAGCAAGTCCAGATTATCTTGGTAGTAGAAATTGAAAGCGCGATCGCGCGCAACAGCAATTCGTATGGCACTCCGGGGTGGGGTCCCCCCGCCCTGACAAGCGTCGGAAGTCCCCCCGCCCTGACGAAAATGGCAGACTGATGCCTTTAACAGCGGTAACAAATGTTCCCAGTCAAAGCAAGTATCTCCCAAATAAGCAAGCCGATCAATCAAAGCATCCATTTGCGGAAGTTCTGCTGTAGGTACTAAACCCAAATGGCGATCGGGAATGGTGATGTTATCCTCACGACGCAGCACACCGAGAATCGGTAATTGTAGGGGTTCTAGGGCATTTTTTAGCAGAGATAAGTGGCGATCGCTGCCGACGCGATTTAGTACCACTCCAGCCATTTTCATTCTGGGGTCAAAGGAGCGATAACCATGTGCGATCGCAGCTACAGAACCAGATAACCGACTGCAATCTATCACTAATACTACAGGCAAATCCAGTAGTTGTGCTACGTGAGCCGTACTAGCAAAAGAAGCAGATCCCCCATTTTCTACTCCCCACTCCCTACTCCCCTTGACTCCATCAAACAGTCCCATCACCCCTTCTACTAGTGCATGCTCGACCCCTTGAGTATAATTGGCAAAACATTGCTGTACGTAAGTAACAGATGTCAACACTGGGTCTAAATTCCGACAAGCACGACCAGTAACGTGCTGATGAAACATCGGGTCAATGTAGTCAGGACCAACCTTGAAAGATTGTACCTGCACACCTCGACGACATAAAGATGCCAAAAGGGTGAGTGTGACCGTTGTCTTCCCCACCCCACTACGTTCTCCGCCAATGACTAAAGCCATGTGGATAAAAACATTGAACATTCTCCAAATTATTAAATATTATCTCAATCAAAACTGATATCAGTGCTAAATTTACTGACTTAGACAAGCTTTGCTGAAGCTTTAAGCGCAGTCACGAGGATATGGGGTTTCACCCTACATTAATTTGCTTGGAGATTTTTTGAATTGGAAGTCCCTAGAATCCAAATAAGTTGTTGGTTACGCTATTTCCAACCTTTCTACCCAATTGGATCTCGGTATCATTGGTCATGTCAAGCGATGGGGCAGAGACTGATGTTCTAACTCTTGCGCCTAGTGTTGATATCCGAGTTATTGTAGATGATGGGAGATGAACTCCGCCATAAATGCGGCTGGCGGCATTGTCCTGTATTGCCTCCGTAATGGTGTTGTACGAGCGCACGACACCTGGTAAATCTTGCGAAGGAGCGCTAAAAGGTGTGTTGTCGCCGAAGAAGTTAATCAAAACTTGACCTGCTGCACCACCGAATGCAGCGTGTCCGGAGTTGTAGTCCGGGAACGGCGGGGTTACGGTAGTGTGAGGGAACTCTTCAGGCAGGAAATACGCTAACAGGGGCTGCCAGTTCGGATCGCGAACTGTGCTTGACTGGTCGAGGGGATCTTCTTGGCGGATGGCTTGAATCGGTCGCAATTGCTTGTAGTGTTGTTAGTCGCCCCTTTTGCAGTGGTTTTTGGATCTACCTGTGCAATCAGATAGTAAGCACCAGGTGCCACAACACTCGGATTCCGGAAATCCGAGCTAGTAAAGTCTACGGTAACGGTTTGGGACTGACCAGGCGTCAAGTTAACATTTTGGAGGCGCACAGTGCCCAGTAGCTCATTTATACCCTGCAAAGGGTCATTAGAGGTAAAAACCAAACTCGAAGCTCCCCCTATGTCCGTGAGGGTTTTAGGGGTTTCAAGGGGGTTTTGATCGAGGACTCCGTCCGGTGATGCGTAGATGTTGAGATTTATTGGTCCAAGATAAGCTGCTGTACCTCTATTAGTGACAACAAGGCTCACTTGACCCTGTTTATTCTGACCTAATACTGTCGGTGTCTGGGAGATGGTACCGAACTTGATATTGAGATCCTGACTTGGCTGGGTTAACTGACCATAAGCAGCTGGGATTGCAACGGCTGCAAGCACAGATGCAGCCGTCACGCTCTTGATCGCGAACGAAATAAACTGGGAGATGGTATCGAACCCGATCCGAAAATCTGGCTTTACCTGAGAGTCTGCCATGAGTTTGTATTCCTTTTTTAGATGGTAAATAAGGGTTATCTTCCGGTGTGAGTAACCCTTCAATGTTCCTGCGTTATCACGGATTTTGTAGATCGCTGAATGCAAGTACCACTGTGCTGAAACTCTTGATAATTCAAGCTTTCAGTTGATATGTACTTGAAAAAGTTGTCCGAAATTCTGAAGCGTCTCTTCT
Organism: Stigonema sp.; assembly: GCA_965249805.1. Classification (GTDB taxonomy): domain Bacteria; phylum Cyanobacteriota; class Cyanobacteriia; order Cyanobacteriales; family Nostocaceae; genus Stigonema. The sequence continues at coordinate 1,781,491 of CBDFMX010000001.1, read as the reverse complement.
ACAAATGAGTAGAAACTGACTGCAATATTTATTATGTAAAGACTAAAACCTGTTGCATAGATTTTATCTTTCCGCCAGGAAATTTATTTACTGGCGGAAATTGCTGCAAAACCCTGGCTTATACTTAGCTTCTAGCTAACAAAGTTAGGTTAAATATTAAGGCGTCGGGCACAAATATGCAACCAACTTTATGAACTGCAAGCCGCGCTCATCAAGGTTTATTTTGAATAAAAAACGTCACCTATTTCGGCGCGAATCCAAATTTGAAACAAACTTGTCACTGAGCATAAGATTAACTTTATAACTCTTGGTTGGATGAGTTATTAAGTATTTTATAAATCTGGATTGCAGTCGCTTTCAGTATTTACACAGATAACATACCTTAGTTTATGATTTGATTTTTATGATATAAGTAAAAATCATTACTAACCCAAAATAAGTAATATCATCTAATTTAGTATAAATTGAACTTGACAACTAAACTTTGAGTCCGATCAACTGGAGTTTAGACTAAAGGCAGGCGATTGTAAACAGTTGACACCATTTCTCAAAACACGGTGGCATGGCTGCGGGGGTTGTCTATCGGGGAGTGGGGAGGTAATGCATTATACTCTATTTTTCTGGCGTTGCTGATTCCATGTATGAAAATGATTTTACGTAATATCAAAATCATTGTAGAGACGTCGCACTGCTACGTCTCTACAACTGCTATATTTAGTTGGCGCCAATAGGTAAGAGGTAAATGGTTTTCACCTGATTACCAATTACTGCTGACCCAATTTAAGAATCTTAGTTGTCACTGCCAGACTTTCTTCAAACAGTGCTTCCCGACCCCAGCGTTGTACCTGCTGTGAGAGCAAAACTTCTGCTTTTTGCTCTGAAAGAGAAGTCACTTGTTGAAACACACCACTGGACTGAGCACCACCGTGGGTTTCCATCCGCATACAACCACCAGTTTCAGAACATATCAGTGTACCACAGTTTGCCTGCAGATTGGTGGAGTTCAAACGCAGCGCAACTAAGTCCCCAGCAACTTCACCCACGTCACCAACCGGGACTCCTGCTAACTCAGCTTCTACTTGCCGTTGGTCTTGTGCAACAAATTGAATTCGGGTGATGTCATAATCTCCGGTTTCTTTTTGATAAGAAACCGGATGCCAATTTAACCGACTCGCCAGCCAACTTACAAACATCAGCGCTTGTACGGGGCTGCCTTTTTCGTAATCAATGTTAACTCTGTCTACTTCCGTAAGTGCAGCACGACGGTGGGGCGCGTCGTAGGCTTCAGCTGTCAACTCTTGCCATCCTGAGAGACGACGCCAATTAAGATCAGCTAGTGGTATACCACTTTCTATCAACTCTTGTAGACTGAGCAAATCAGTTTCTGGCGTGTTAAAGTTGCAGGAGTCTACAATCACGTTATTGCACACTGCCGCCAGTCGCTTGAATAGTGCATTGCTGGGGTCTGGTGTTGCCTTCCACCAGATAAACTTGGGTAAGCCGCCAATTAACAATGCTGGAATCATACCACCCACCCGTTCCAAGGCGGTGGCTGTGCCAGTAAGAGTGATGTATTCGCAGCAGATAAGTGTACTTGACGATTGCTTTTGGATCGGGCAATAAGCAGAGACTTGAGCTTTGACGCCTTCGTCATCTCCTGCTATTGGAGACAAGGTAATGATCCGGCAGGGGTTGCGGAGAGCGATTTCATCAGCAATCGTGGGGCTTGTCGTATCTGAACTAGAGGATACACCACCAGAACCATTATCTGTTGAGGCCCCATTGCCGTGACGTTTTGCGAGTTCTTCCCGCAATACGTTGAGGGTTTCAGGTGTCGCTTTTCCAGTATCTGGCAGTTTATGTTTCTTTTGCACGTTCCGCAGTGCCATTTGTGTTTGCGGTCCGAGAATGCCATCTATCGGACCGTGATAATAACCCAAAGCAGCCAACAAATGCTGGGTTTCTTCCGGTTCATAAACTACCAAAGAGAATGTTGTGGCGCGAGTGGCTGCAGGAAGCGCACCGTCCTCACCCGCAATGCCGTAACTTTGCCAAATTTTACCAAGTTCCGCTTCAATTTCTGTTAGCGAAATATCCTTCGGAGCTTGAAGTGAAAAAATAGTAGGAGCTTGGGGAGTCATAACAGTTTTGAGTTTTGCTAATTGCTAATTGCTAATTGCTAATTGCTAATTGCTAATTGCTAATTGCCGTTTCTTACAATTAACAATTAACAATTAACTATTAGCACTATAGTCTGCGCCAGCGGCGACCATCTTGGTTAATCAACAATTCTGCTTCAGCTGGTTCCCAAGTGCCAGCTTCATATCGGGGAATGGACGCCGGGTCTGTGGGCGTATCCCAAACAGAAAGGGCTGGTGTCACTACCTGCCAAGCGGCTTCCACTTCGTCCGCCCGTGTAAACAATGTCTGGTCGCCCATCATACAATCTAGCAGCAGGCGATCGTAGGCATCAGAAGTTGCTTCGATGCCAAAGGAACCATAACTAAAGTCCATATCAACGGCACGAGTGCGGAATTCTGCCCCAGGCATTTTGACATCAAAACGTAGAGAAATTCCTTCATTCGGCTGAATCCGCATCGCCAAAATGTTACCATTCATCTGTTGCGCGGCGGATTGAAACATCCGTGAAGGAACTTCGCGGAAGTGGATCGAAATCTCACTAACTTTTTTCGGCATCCGCTTACCAGTACGTAGGTAGAAGGGAACACCATGCCAGCGCCAATTATCGACTAGAAACTTCACTGCGACATAAGTGGGGGTTGTGGAGTTGGGAGCCACTCCCGGTTCTTCATGATACCCAGGCACAGGTTTCCCCTTCATCCACCCAGCGCTATATTGACCCCGTACTGCTGAACGTTGTAAATTGTTAATATCAGCTAGACGTGTAGACTGGAGTGCTTTCACTTTTTCTGTACGTATACTGTCGGCACTCAAGGAGTTGGGTGGCTCGATCGCCGTCAGGCAAAAAAGTTGCATCAGGTGATTTTGCAACATATCCCGCAGTGCGCCGGAACTCTCATAGTACCCAGCCCGGTCTTCTACTCCTACGGTTTCTGCCACAGTAATCTGAACGTGGTCAACAAACTGGCGGTTCCACAATGGTTCAAAAATCGCATTGGCAAAGCGAAACACCAGCAGATTCTGAACTGTTTCTTTCCCTAGATAGTGGTCAATGCGGTAGACTTGGTGTTCTTGGCAATATTTCTGCACCACTCGGTTCAGGCTTTGGGCAGAAGCCAAGTCTCGACCAAAGGGTTTTTCAATGACCAACCGATCCTTGTACGGATCGTCCAGCATCCCGGCTGTTCCCAGCTGCTTGATTCCCTCTGCAAAGAATTTCGGAGCAACGGAGAGGTAGAATATTCGGTTTCCCCTTGTTCCCCGTTTTTCGTCTAATTCGCTCAACAACTTGTTCAGCTTCTGGTAGCTCTCTGGGTTATCCATGTCCCCAGAGCAGTAATATAGTCCTTGGGAGAAATCTTGCCAAAGTTCCTCCGGACCGATACCGTCATGAAACTCCTCCAGACCTTGCCGCATTTGTTCGCGGAAGTAATCATCGGTCCAGTCTCGACGCGCGACACCTACAACGGTGGTTTCTGGTGGAATGCGCCGTTCCCGTCGCAATTTATAAAGCGCTGGCACTAGTTTGCGCTGGGTAAGATCCCCAGAAGCACCAAAGATGACTATGATCTGGGGTTCGGGCATCCGTTGCTGTTGCAAACCGATCCGCAGCGGATTTTCTAGTAGACTGACCATAAAAATTTTGTTAGTTGTTGGTTGTTGGTTGTTGGTTGTTAGTTGTTAGTTGTTAGTTGTTAGTTGTTAGTGGTTAGTTGTTGGTTGTTGGTTCGCGTAAGCGCCGACACGAGTGTTTCCTGCGCTACGGGCGACTGGCTTTCCCGTTGGGTTATTAGTTGTTGGTTGTTTTTCCACTAACTACTAACCACTAACCACTAACCACTAACCACTAACCACTAACCACTAACTACTAACCACTAACTACTAACTACACTGGCGACAACTTTCTCACCTTGGTTTCTAAGGAGTCCATCAGTGATTGGAAGGGCTTGACAAATTTGTCAATGCCTTCGACGAGTAGTTCGTCCATCACAAAGTTGATGTCGATGTTGATGTCTGGGTCTTTGAGGTTTTCGATCAGTTTGTAGGCTTGATCTACATCGGTTTCAATGCGACTTGCGACATCGCAGTGGTCAGCGCAAGCTTCAATTGTCGCAGGTGGCAGGGTGTTAACGGTTTCGGGACCGACTAACTCATCGACATACATCACGTCGCTGTATTGGGGATCTTTGGTGCTGGTGCTTGCCCAAAGTAACCGCTGCACTGTTGCACCTTTTGCTGCTAGGGCTTTCCAGCGATCGCTGTTGATGATCTTTTTGTATTCCTGGTAGGCAATCTTCGCATTGGCGATCGCTACTTTCCCTTTGACCTCTTTCAGCTTGGCTTCAACGACGATGTCATCAACGCCTTTTGCCAACTTGGCATCAATCTTACCGTCAATGTTGCTATCAATCCGGCTGAGGAAGAAGCTGGCTACAGAGGCAATTTTGCTGATATCTTTACCTTCTGCCGCCCGTTTTTCTAAGCCACTGATATATGCCCAAGCACAGTTGACGTAACTTGTGACAGAGAACAGCAATGTGACGTTGACATTGATCCCATCGGCTATTACCTGTTCAACTGCTGGCAAACCAGCTTTTGTGCCAGGAATTTTGATCATGACATTTTCACGACCAAGTTCTTGGTAATAGCGGCGTGCTTCGTTGATTGTTGCCTGAGTATCATCAGCAATGGTTGGTGGTACTTCGATACTTACATAGCCATCCAACCCTTTAGACGCGTCATACACAGGGCGTAAAATATCACAGGCATTGCGGATATCTGCAAAAGCCAGTGATTCATAAATTTTGTAGGTCGGTAATCCAGCGCGCACTCCGGTTTCGATGTCAGCATCATAAATGACGTTACCTGCGATCGCTTTTTCAAATATCGCTGGATTAGAGGTGATCCCGCAGATCCCTTTATTTTCAACTAGGTCTTTCAGTTCACCTGACTGAATAATATCACGGCTCAAATTATCCATCCAGATACTTTGACCGTAATTTTTAATCTCCAATAGATGATTAGTTGCCATACCTGTGTTCGTTTAACTCCTGATTTTGTTGTTAGTTGTTAGTTGTTGATTGTTGATTGTTGATTGTTTTATTAGCAATTAACAATCAACAATCAACGATTAACCACTCTCTAATGCCCATTTTGAATGAAAGACTCCACCTTTGCTACATCCTTTGGGCTACCAATAATCAAAGGTGTGCGCTGATGCAGTTTTGTTGGCATCACGTCTAAGATATCCGTATGTCCTGTAGTGGCGCGACCACCTGCTTGCTCAATCACAAAGGCTAAGGGAGCCGATTCATAAAGCAAGCGCAGTTTACCATCTGGCTTCGGAAGTATACCAGGGTAGAGAAATACACCACCTTGGAGCAAAATTCTATGGATGTCGCTAACCATTGCCCCACTATAACGAGCGGTATAGCCTTCTGTTCGATGGACGTAGCGGATGTATTCCCGAATCGATTCATCCCACTGCCAAAAATTCCCTTCGTTGACGCTATATACTGAACCGTGGTTAGGAATCCGAATATTTTCTTCGGTGAGAATAAATTCCCCCAAGCTAGGATCAAGGGTAAACGAATGAACGCCCTTTCCTATAGTATAGACCAGCATTGTGCTGGGACCATACAGTATGTAGCCGGCGGCAATTTGTTTGCGCCCAACAGAAAGCAGATCAGCCGCCTCACCGTTGAGATCGGCTCCTTCTTGCTGCCGAATTGCGAAGATGGAACCCAGACTGAGATTGGTATCGGTGTTTGACGATCCATCAATCGGATCGTACAGCAGAGTATAGCGACCAATGGGGCAGTTTTCAGGAATGTAGTAAGGTTTTTCCATTTCCTCGGAAGCTAGGCGGCAGACTAAGCCGCTTTGCTTGAAAACCGAGATAAACACATTATTCGCATAAACATCCATCTTTTGGACGGATTCTCCCTGCACGTTGAGATCCCCAGTAAATCCGAGAACTCCTTCCATTAAACCAGCACGGCTGAGGCGACGAGCGATCAGTTTGCCAGCTAGGGCGATCCGATTCATCAACGCACTCAGATCCTGTGCTTGGGGCGAAAAGCTCTGAAATTGCTGTAGGACGTGCCGGGATAATGTTGTACAATCACGATCTAAGCCATTGTCTGTGGTATCGTTATCGTTGCTAAGCAACTCTAAAGATTCTGGCGCTTGAGCCATTTTTTTACTCCTCCCTAGAGACTGGATGTTAGTTTGGTTCATCCTGTGCGTCGCAACTTGTGGTTGCTGCCTCTATCTTAGAAAGGTAAATTGACAACTGAGATGTGATTTTAGATAAACTAAAGAAATTAATCGCTTTTTGGTCTGTCCCAAGTCAAACGGCATTCCCAGATGCTATATCTAGGTAAGTCTACTTTGGATGAGCAACAATTTAAACATAATTGCTATGCAGCAGTCATTTAACCGACTAAAAATCAGATCTGACTTATTTCTATTGATTTGTTTGATTCTCGATTGTTTCTAGTAAATTTAGCAGCCTGATGACTTGCGTAACTAAAAAAGAATTTGCTAAGATTGTATTCTAAATCTCGTATATACTATTGTTTTTTCCAAGCACGAGGTCGGTCATCCTCTCGCGGCTTGGCTTTGTTGACTCTGAGTTGACGACCCATCCATTCAGCACCATCTAATTCTGTGATGGCTCCATCTTCCTGGGCATCTTCACTCATGTCAACAAAAGCAAAACCACGCATCCGACCTGTATCGCGGTCAATAGGTAAAACAACTCTTTTCACTTCGCCGTAATCGGCAAAGACTGTCTTTAAATCTTCTTCGGTAGCGCTGTAGGACAGATTTCCAACGTAAATAGTCATGTGGATCACGCAAGTTACTTATCAACAGCGATGAGTTCAGCTTGACAAGAGCGAAAACAATAGCAAGCATTGCTTTCGTCAATGGTGATTCACCAATGCCAAAGTTTGTTGCAGTTAAGCAAACAACAAAGTTGCATGCTCTGCACCTTAACCAATGGTCAGGCTGAAATTTCGCATCCGCTCATATAATAACTGATTGTGAAATTTTCCAAGGTATAGCATTTTACAAACACTCATAACTTAAAATTAGCCTCTTTTATTTAGAGGGGAGTGGGGAGTGGGGAGTGGGGAGTGGGGAGTGGGGAGTGGGGAGTGGGGAATTCACCACTTACCACGGACTTGTGGGCGGGGGGACCCCGCCCCTACGACGTTATTCAATGGCAATTGATTGAGGTCCACCGGTGCCATTATTTACATCAGCGATCAAGGCAGTGTGGTTATTTGGGCGGCGTTGTTGATCTAGCCAGCTTTTAACAGGTTCGTCAGCAAGGCTGAGTCGAAGTAAACCAGAGAAGAACCCGCCCGTAAATGAAAGTGGGTGCTGGATAAATTGTTTAAAAACTGGTGTTAGTTCATCAATAAACATAAAGAATCACCGCAAACTGTTGTTGGAAGTAATGGTTTCTTTAGCGATCGTAATACTAATTTAATAAAAAAGCAGTGGGTAAAATTTAACAAGAGCGCCGTAATTCCCCGTCTTCTTAAGATTGATCTGTTTAAACCCCCGAAAAATAGACTCCCGTCTTATATTATAAGGAAAAACCCTGAGCCAAAAAAGACGGTGTAGAACGCGCGGCGTCTCTACAGGGTTTGTATGTAGCGCAATTAAAGTGAAATGGTATGACAGCACAATACGTCGTGCCCTATTACATTTAAACGATGAAGAATATTCCAGCAGCCTTGCCGGGTTTTTTGCCGTTCAACCCTGAACGGGAGAAACAATCGGGTTGGATAGCAAGGTGCTGAAAGGTTCATACAATGCTCTTGAGATCGACACGAGAGCGATCGTGTCAGTCAGCACGAACAAAAGTTGAACGGGGGTTGATTCTAGAGCCATTTAAAGTTGATGCCAAAACAAACGAAATTAAAGCAATAAGGTAAGTCGGCGTAAATAAATCATTATTGGTTCGTAGTTGCGCACGACTCGCCTTAAAGCGCAACTACAAGACGACAAAGTCATTTTACAAAAGTTTACATAGCTGTGATTAATCTCGCTAACTTACTTGCGCTTAATTCAAAAATTGGCTCTCAATGGAGTTCTTTTCGCCTATCAGGCAATACAGTTCCGTTAGTAGTGTTCACTCCGGACTGAAGATCCCCCCAATCCCCTTTAAAAAGCAATACGGTTCAGTAGTTGTTTACCAACCGATAGCCTATGTAGAGACGCGAAATTTCGCGTCTCTACACAACCTAAAATTCCTACCGATCAGCCTTAACTGAACCGTATTGCTTTAAAAAGGGGGATTAGGGGGGATCAAAGCCTTAACTGAACGGTATTGGCTTAACAGGCACAATCACATTTATTGTTTAGTAGGAAAAGTAGGCAAAGTAACTCATAAAAAATATTAAACAAATTATATTGTCATCAAAGAAACATACTAAGAAGTTAAAATTTAAATATATTTACTATTATTATTTTCAAATTTTTTTAGCGTAAAACCTGTATGCTTACTATTTAATATTCATGGTTGAATCTGAACCATGTTCTTGAGATAAGTAAGAAGGCATAAATAAACATATTGCGTTTATTTATCCCAACCTGCTTACAATTCACCAAGGGTGCGTACAAACTTTTTCTAAATACAGCAATTGGAGGAATGGTTATGAGAACTCGCAAAGCTTTCGCAGTGTTTACGATTTGTGCCTTATCGGCACTCAGCATTCCAGATGTATTGAGTCTACGTCCAGCAGCGGCTCAACCAATTAACACCACTTCTGACCAAGCGGGTTGCCGCAAACTTGTCACTGGTACATATCTGACAACAATATCTACATCAAATGGTGCGTTTGCCTCTCGCTCACTGATCACGCTGACCTCTGACGGTAACATCTTGGTTGCTGACTCGAACCAAGGTGGTGTTGCGGGTGCATTCGGTCCTTTCGGCGAAGCACAAGGCGCTTGGAAGTGTACCAGAAATGGGGAGATTACTGCCACGACACTCAACTTCAGTTATTCAGGAACTGAAGGCTCTACTGGCAGCCTTGCTAGACAAAATTATAGGGTGACGTTGAACCAAAACACTCAGACGGTGCAAGGAACAATCAAGCTTCGTTTCTTGGATTTAAATGCAAATCCGCAAGCAGCTGATGGTTCGGACGGGGGGACATATACATTTACCGGACAGCGCGTTACCGCCGAATAACACCCTCCTAATGTAGTTTGGATCTTGTGGGGTGGGACGTATTGCCTGCCCCCATCTGTGACTATTTCACCACCTTCCTAAGATCGCGATCTTAGGAATTTTTTCACTAATGCAAACATCTAAAAATAGAGAGAGACTTCAAATGAAAACGGTAAAATCTTTAGCGACGTTAACGCTTTGTATTCTATCAGCATTTGGCACTTCAGTTGTTCTGAATCCCCAACAGGCAAAAGCAGAAAAAACATGCTCAAATAGAAGTCTATATGGAGCATATGAAACTCAAGGTGGAGGGTATTTGAATAACACCGAACCGTATGCCATAAATGCTTTAGACACTTTTGATGGCAATGGAAAGATCGCGGGCACTGTCTTGGCTAGAAGTATTGCAGGAATTGTGACAACTAATGTTGCCCTTCAAGGCACATACCAAGTGAATAGTGATTGTAGCTTTACTGCATCCTTTACTAGAACTGATGGGACGACTGCTAATTATAGCGGTGTTGTCTTCGATGACGGTAACAAGTTTGGTTACACTCAAACTGACTCCGGTACCATTGTTAATATAAAAGGTGAAAGAGTTAGGAATCACTACCCATCCCACTAACACATTGAACGAGTTTTGTAACAGTTGGGTCTGTTGATACTTTAAGTTTTTTTACTATTGAGGGTTCTGAATGTTTCACAGTTGAAACGTTCAGAACCCTCATTATTTTTCTTCTTGTTGCTCGTCCGTGGTTAACTACGGTTAACCTAAATTTTTATTAAATATCTGAGGTATTTTTAGTCGATTTTCAGTAGAAGACAACGATTTGATGCCACTGGGTTGAACTGTGGTGCAACGATTTGGACGTTTGAGATTGTGGCGATCGCCGTACTCGCAAACAACGGGATGTACAAGATTTTTCCAGAAACTTAGGTATTCCTCCTCCCGTCGCTTAAACACCAATCCTTGTGTAGTGGCGGGTCTTCCTTCTGCCTACTAGCGCAACCAATCAACCCCAAAATAAGGGGTAAGAGGCGAGAATGTTCAACCTTTTTTGGGAAAAATGAGGGAAGAGTCTCATCAAACGCATTCCAGCACCATGATGATTCAACTCCCAGGCTATAGTGTCACTGAACAAATCTATGTAGGAACCAAAACCCTGGTTTATCGGGCGATCTCAGACGACCAAAAACCCGTGATTATCAAACTGATGCGGACAACTGCCCAAAATTACCATCCAGATTCCGATTGCACTCTAGTGATGCTTGTAGCGGCTCAATCGATTTTCTCGTCACGTTGACCTTAACTTTTCGGACGAATTCAACTTAACTAGCTCTTTAACTTTCCTTAACTTATCCTCATCGACGCTGCTGAACTTAACCCATAAAGTGAAGGATTCATGAAAAAGGGATGCGCATCGACACCAGACCTGACTTTTCACGGCATCTTCCATGAACATAGCCCTTGATTATATAATCTATGTTAATGCCAAAATTAGGAGATTGTAGGGATTCAAGCGAGTTGGGCTATGCGGTTGCCCTCAAGAGTGCAGAACATCCCCTAAGTACATAAGTTGATTTTGCTCACAACTACTAACAAGTACAACAAAAGCAAAGTGGTTTCAGGATCACCCGTGAAAATGGCACTAGACAGGGCAGAAGAAAAACAACTTGAGGAGTAATTTGATGACAGGACAATCGAGTTACAAGAGTTTTTTAAAACAAGTCAACAAGAGTGCAGCTAGTGACTCAGAACAGACTGAGTATGTACTTTTATCTAATGAAACAACAGTAATTGGGCGCGATCCAAGTCTTTGTAACATTGTTTTAGATTCCACGCAATACCCGGAAGTTTCCCGTAAGCATTTGAAAATTTCCCCCCAGCCGTCTCAGTCTTCCAGTGGTATGCCTCTTTGGGAGGTATGTGATTTAGGGAGTCGTAACGGCATTTATATCAATGGTCAGCGCTTAGAGAGTTGCCAAACTTTGCAAGTACATGACTGCATCAAAATTGGTCACAAAGGTCCAGAATTCATCTTTGAGTGTCAGGCGGTTAACTTTGTGAGCCAAATGAGCCTGAGCGACATATTTCCTATCCGCTCGACTAAAGTAAATTTACGCCAGACGGGTTACCTTGTACCGGGCGTTATCACGGTGATATTCGTAGTCGCGATGTTAGCTACTCAAAAGAATGATTTCTTTCCCTACATCGTGGCAGCTTACCTAGTTATCGCCAATGAGTACATTATCCACAAAATCGCTCATAAGCATAAGCCTTGGTGGTTGCTATTGAGCGTAGGGCTGGCTACTGGTTTGGCGTTTTTGACTTGCTTTCCACACGATAATCAAGATAATAAAGAACACAAAACTAACATTAATATTCCTACAATCATTTTCCATGCTGTTTTCCAAGAAGGTCTGTTAGAAGAACTTTTCAAAGCAGTGCCAGTGCTATTAGTTTACTTGCTAGGCAGACGACTTCAATCACCTAAGCGGGAACTCATTGGGGTATCGGAACCTCTGGATGGAATCCTTTTAGGGACGGCATCTGCCACTGGATTTGCATTAGTAGAAACTTTCATAAAAGTGCATGAGCTAGATTCTCCCGCCACCAAACTAACACTTTTAATTCCCCTAATTTTAGGAGATATTTTTGGACAGGTGGCATATAGTGGCTACTTCGGCTACTTTATTGGATTGAGCGCGATGAAACCTTCTAAGCGTTGGCGGCTTTTAGGAATCGGCTACCTGACTTCAGCCACTATTCATACCCTTTGGGCTGTAGTATATGAGTTTGTGCACAAGCAAGAAAAGTATCCACTTATCGGTTATTCACTCTTAGCTTTCATCGGCTCTCTAGCCTACGTATTTTTGATAGCAGCAACCCTCAAAGCCCATCATCTTTCGCCCAATCGCTCACAAAAATCTGGTCTTCATGGTTCCCCCATCTCTCACTAAACCGTTCCAGACTTGGTAGCATTGCGGTTAACAATAAGGGATTTGTTTGGATGCTTGAGTAATCCAGAGCAACTCTGGTTGCGTTGGTGGGACGTAATGTAAAAAGCTTCTGTAGCAATACGTTGCATCAAATATGAAAGAAATTTTACGTTAAATATCAATAATTACCATAGCCCGTCCAACCTTCATTCGTTTTTTCCAATTGGGAACGATGTAAGGTAACAGCTTTGACATCTACCCGGTGTTGGTGGCGATCGCGATCAAGCGCTACAAGGTATTCATTTGTAGCAATCATTTGGAAAATTGGTATAATCAATTACCAAATTATCTAATTAGATCTTACAGTAGTTTTCAAGTAATTAACCTGGGCAGGGAGTTGCATGAGCGTTTTCGCTAAAAAAGACCTGGAGCCGGAAGACCCCAAGTCTTAAATTTTACTATGCTTGAATCAGCGATCTAGGTTATAGTGTCAAAGATTGAGGATTTGTCTCAATCAACTTCGCCAAATCTTGCAAGAACGCAGCAGCATGGGCACCGTAAATAATACGGTGATCGCAGGTAATATTTACTTGCATTTGTTGCCGTACACCAAACATGCCGTCAGTTGCTACCATTTGCGGACGGGATGCACCAATCGCGATAATTGCACCTTGTCCGGGTGGCAAAATCGCATCAAATCTGTCTACGCCAAACATTCCCAAGTTTGATACTGTAAAAGTACCGCTGTTGTATTCTTCCGGTTGCAGTTTTTTGGCTCTAGCACGCTCTACCAAAGACTTCCAATCACGTGATAGAGAATAAATATCCACAATGTCTGCCTTTTGTAACACTGGTGTAATCAAGCCGCCATCATCCATTGATACTGCTACAGCAACGTTGATACTGGAATGATACACAATCCCCTGCTCTGAGTAGCTGGCATTTAGCAGTGGATGTTTTTGCAACGTCACCGCTACGGCTTTTGCTAGTAGCGCTGTCATCGTCACGCCTTTAGATTTTATCTGCTTGTAAAGCTTATCCAGATCATCAGTAGTAATTGTGTAACCTACATGAATGACAGGCACGGATAAACTAGCAACCATATTCCGCGCTACGGCATTTTGCAAGGTAGTCAGAGGCACAGTTTGACCTGGCACAGCTGCTACCATTGGCGTAGGTGTAGGTGCAGTAGGGGTAGCGAGGAGTGCAGCTTTTGGCGGTGCGACGGGGGCGGGGGCGGGTTGCTTACCAACCTTGGCAGTTGCTTCTACATCCTCGGCGACGATGCGACCGTAGGGACCACTACCAGAGATGGTACTCAAATCTACTTTCAGATCCTTCGCCAATTTGCGGGCGCGGGGTGAAGCCACAGTTCTCCCATCTCGGTGAATGGAGCCATTTTGAGACTGGGAGCCAGGTGTACGCGCAAGCGTGGTTGTATCTGCTATCTGTCCAGGAGATGTGGTTGCAGGAGTTTCAGGTACAGGAACGCGATCGTCCTTGACTTGAGCAAGCGCAGTTTCGATTTCAGCTTCGGTTTCTGCTAGCAGGGCGATCGCTGCTCCAACGGGGGCAGTTTCACCAGCTTGCACTATGATGTGGGCAAGATATCCTTCATAGAAGGATTCCACATCCATATCTGCCTTATCTGACTCGACAACCACCACTGTTTCGCCTTTTCCCACTTTGTCGCCTGGAGATTTTCCCCAAGAGACGATTTTACCCTCTGTCATGGTGGAACTTAGCGCCGGCATAAATACTTCGTGAATGCTCATAGTCGGGTTTGGCGAATCGATAATTTATCAACTTTTACAGCTAGTGCCAGATCGAATTGTATCTTGACCAACGGGAGTGAGGAACTATATTACGACCACTAGGTCTATTAAATTTGTATTTCTGATCACGGCTCCCAAAATCAGAATATGGACCCAGAAGCAAGACGCGCAGGAGTAACACCTCAATTTAAAATTCCAAATTGATATTGACTGTTTGAAATTACTATGAAGTTTTATGTCGGCAAAGTTGAAAAAGTTGAAATTGTTTTTGATTGTGATTTTTAGTATCTTTGCCACCACTGCCACTGGAGTTTATATTTCCCGGCGTCAGCCATCTATAGATGTTTATGGCATGAGCAGTGGACAAACGCAGCAGTTAGCGGCGGCGACTCAAGCTCATGAGATTGTGGAAAACCCAGAGCGAGTCAATTATAAACCTATACCTTTAGAAAGTATCAAATCTGCTCTCCAAGGTCGCGATCCTGCTGACCTCGCCCTGAATGCCTTTGACGATATGGAATTAAACACAGTCCCCCGCAAGGTAGAGGTAGCCTATCCCGAACAAAATCAGGCAATGGTGACGATTACGCAAACAAAGCAGGCGAATGATGCTGTTAGTGCAATTAAATATCGAGTTGAGTTAACAACCTTTGGGCGATCGCTTTTTGTGAGTTCACCCCGCGTGTGGCAAATCGTTTGGGCTGGTTCTCAGGTGGAATGCTCACATGAGAGTAGCTCTAAAAAATGTTAGTTGTTAGTTGTTGGTTGTTAGTTGTTAGTTGTTAGTTGTTAGTGGTTAGTTGTTAGTTGCTAATTGCTCGTTTTGCGTGCGCCTATGAGGGTTTCCCTCGTGCTGGTGGTGAGACAGCCCGCGAGAGGAGGGTTAGCCCGCTCTCGCGGGGACTACGCTCCCGTTGGGTCAATTTTTACCATTAGCGATTAGCGATTAGCGATTAGCCACTAACCACTAACCACTAACTACTAACCACTAACCACTAACCACTAACCACTAACTACTAACCACTAACCACTAACCACTAACCACTAACCACTAACCACTAACAAATTTAAATGTCGCCGTGAATTTCTTCCACAACGCCATCACGTAGGACGATTTCGACCTGCATTTTGCTAATCAGGTTATCACCCAGTTCTACCCGAAAAAAGCCTTCCATCTGGAATTGGTTGACTTGCTGATCCAGCTCTAGAAACTGCACTTGTTGGAGATTTTGCAAACTTTGATTTTTTTGCTCTAGCAGTTCACTTTTCTTTTGATTGACTTGGACTTGGATATTGTCAATTTGTTGCAGGGTCTGAGGACCGGGGGGTTGCAGACTCTGCTTTTGAATTTCTGCGACCGCCCGCTGTCCTTGGACGTCCAGCTGTTGCAACTGCTGGTCAAGTTGATTGATCTGAGCTTGTAGTTGCTGCTGCACTTCCTCTTTCCAAAGGCTAGTGACGATGGCTTTGACGTTAACAACACGTTTTAAGAGCAGTTGAGGTTTAGAGACATCCATAAAAGGTTTTAGGTTCACAAAGTTTGCAGTTGAGACGATCGGGAAAACATCCCGTTAATAATATCGCGATAGCGTTCCATCACGACGTGTCGCCTAATTTTCAGCGTTTGTGTCATCATGCCATTTTCAATTGAAAATGGTGACACAATTAGCTTGAACGGACCAATGCGGTCATCCTGTCGATAGCCTGGACGGTCTTGCACTTCCCGATTCAATTCCAGCCGAAATAGATCCTGTATAATTTTACTCTCTAGGTCTACTTCAGTCTTGAGTGTTGAGTCCTGGCTTTGTGCCTGAGAAGCTTCATCTGGTAGACGTAGATGCAGATTTTGAGTTTGAACCCATTTTTGTAGGGCTTCCAAGTTGGGGACAATCAAAGCACCGAGACTGCGCTGGTCTTGCCCAACGAGCATAATTTGATCGATGTAAGGCGATCGCAAACACGCATCTTCAATTGGTTGCGGTTCGATATTTTCCCCATTGGTTAATACAATCGTATCCTTTTGTCGTCCGGTCAATACCAAGTCGTTTTGGGGTGTTACCCAACCTAAATCCCCGCTATCAAACCAACCTTCGTCGTCAATTGCTTTCGCTGTAGCTTCAGGATTTTGGTAGTAACCTTGCATAATTTGCGGTCCCCGCAGCAGAACCAAACCGCGCTTTCCTGGTGACAAGGTTTTACGAGTTTCCGGATCTAATATTTTAGTTTCTGTACCCGGTAATGGTTGCCCAGCAGAACCACGTAAATTGCGCCAAGGACGCCGTACGTGAGTGACAGGACTCGTTTCCGTCAAGCCATAGCCTTGCAAAATTTCCACACCAATAATTTCAAAAAAGTCATCTATGTGCTTGGGAAGCGCACCACCGCCGCTAATCATTTGCTTAATTCTTCCCCCCGTCGCTTCCCTGACCTGGCGATAAACTAGTCGTTCTCCCAGGGCATGGAAAGGAAACAAAGCAGATACTTGTATACTAGCTGCTAATCGCTCAACCATCGAGGAATTGAGATTTTCTAAACTCAATCCCTGAAAAATTCGCCGCGCTTTAATGTATTTCTCACTCATTCCCAGTAAGTAGTTAATTAAGCGTTGCTTGAAAGCTGGTTGTTCGCGGAACTGTTTTAGACTTCCTTCATAAATCGATTCCAATAAGCGCGGTACACATATCAGATAATGGGGTCTAATTTCTTTCAAATCCCGCTTCACAGACCGCAAGTTAGTGTATAATTGTGTGCAACCTTGAGAAAGTAAGAAATATTCACAAGTACGTTCATAGGCGTGCCAGCTAGGGAGAATGCTGAGGGCAATGTCTCCTACTTGGGGTTGTACTACTGTGCCCATCGCTATCAATTGGTGCATGAAGTTGCCATGAGAAAGTAACACACCCTTGGGTTTCCCTCCAGTGCCAGAAGTATACATTAGGGTTGCCAAAGTATCACGGGTTTGCAAAACTTGTTCCAGAGTATGCCTTGCCCCAGTTTCCATCAACTGGGTGAAGTTCACAGTCCTTATTTCGTCTGTTGGTGGTGCTTCATCCGAAAGCAAGATTACCAGTTGAATTGGCAGATCCTTAATACCCTCCTGCAGTTTCTTGAGTATTTTTAAATTTTCTACTACTAGCGCTGTGCTGCCACTATTTGCCAAAATAAACAGTAGTTCTTCCCGTTCTGCTTGGGAACTCCGCACTGCATCAACCGCCCCAGCAGTCATCATGCCTTGATCTGCAATCATCCAACGCGGAGAATTATCGGAAATGAGAGAGACGCGATCGCCTGCTTTCACCCCCAACGCCTGCAACCCGGCGGCAAATTGCTGGATCTGCTGAGCAAGCTGGTTATAAGTAATCACAATTTCTGGTTTAGCGTGGGGGTCACGTAGGGCGATCAGATCGCCAAATCGCTTTGCTACCAAAGGCCAAATTTTTGACAGCGACTCTACATTTGAGTAATCTGCCAAACACTTTAATTTCTGGCGTTCTCGCTCGTCCATGTTAGCTAATAAAGAAGTTTCCCCAGATGTTTTCGACATAACACGTAGCCCAAATCGTGAATGAATTGTTTTCTCAGCATATTCCGCTCTCTAGCTTAAATAGCTGACCTTAAATGACACAATTCCTTCTGTCTATAGTAATGCCGAAACTTTCATCTAGATATTTACAAAACTTTATGATATAGTTAGCTTATATAAGTCAAAAGCAATGCAAATTTTTGCTTTTAGCTTGTTGTCTGACTTGTGCTGATAACTAAAAACAGTCAGCACCTATTTTACAAAGGAAGTGATTACCTGTGACTTTGGTGACCGCGCTACTCTTAACACTAATCAACATTGTTGCCTGCCTTGCGTTCCCCAGGCTTCTATCTATGTTTCTCGCTCCTAAAACCAAACGTACTGAAGCATCACATACAAATTCAACAGTACGAAAAGTTCATGCAATTACCAGTTTTCCTTATTGTACGTCTTACACATTAACTGGAGGAGAATTGTGTAAATTCAGTCCTAATTTCTGTGGAGAGTGTTACCCGAATTGAGCTTATACCTAACGGTATAAATTTATCTGTACCTTAGACAAATTAGTAATTAACTCTTCAGAATAGATGAATTCTCATTGCGTGAAATCTCTGAGGTACAGATAAATAAATTGAGTTTTATTGTCTTTGGATTAGTTTTTTAAATTATACCGACATACTTTGATAAACTTAAAAATCTCAAGATATGTGAAATTTGTATATTTTTAACTTTGGTGTAATCTAAAAGGAGGACAGATGCACCCCGTCCATATTATATTCTAAGTGAAAGCGCAAGTTAGCAGGACATATTCTGCATTCTAGCGAACACCCATGAACCCAGCCTGCTCAATCGCCTTTTGCCCCTGGTCGGTCAGTAAAAGTTTGGCATAGGCTTCCCCTGCCTGTTGTTCTCGGCCTTTGTTCTGCTTAATAATCACAAACAAGCTAGTGGTAATTGGATAACTGCCATTCTTAATTGCTTCAGTGTTGATATGGTTGCGCTGACCTGGGCACTGATCGGGCGGCACTAAGGGTTGGCGGTAGGGGGGAATGAGTTGAGTGGGAGTGCGACCCAAGGGCAAAGATTTCACACCACATTGAGGTACTACTGCAGGTGCAGAAGCGTAATACAAACCGCCAGGGGTTTCGCTGACTTGGTGCAGCGCCTCTGTGGTAGAGTTGACATAGTGTACATTGGAGCTGAGCGCTTGCCCGTTCAAGTATTTGTTAGCAGAGAAGATGACTGTGCCTGCTTCCTCAGGGGGCTGGGAGAAAGGGGTGATGGGTAGGTTTGGTCCACCCAAGAGTTTCCAGTTAGTAATCTGCCCCAGATAAATCTGCTGCAACTGGTCAATAGTTAAGCCCGACACTTTGAGTGATGGGTTGACGACCACCGCTATCCCATCAATGCCAACCTGACGTTGCCCAAGTGTGAAGCCTCTCTGCTTGGCTATGGCGTATTCTTCAGCAGTGAGAGGACGGTCAGACTGAGCGAAGTCCAATTGCCCGTCAAGCACCATGCGGATACCTTCGGTAGAACTAGGGCTGCTGTTAGTGGGGCTTAGGTAGTGTAACTGTAGTTCAGGGCGATCGCCCTGAATCTGAGAATCTACCAATTGCCGGATAGGTGCCCAAGCTGGACTGCCACCGTAGTTGAATGAGCCAGTTGGAACCTGAGCAACTGTCCCAAAGGTTGACGCGACAATTGTTGCAGTGTCTGAACTTTGGACAGAGGGAGAGTCAGCGCCACTGCGATCCCATATGCGCGGTCTGACTAACAACCAGAACAGTCCGCCAATAACCAGAAGTGTCAGCACTTTGCCAATAATCAGACCTCTAACAAAGACTGCGACTTCGGCGTTAATTAAGGGTTTTCTTTCGTGTTTTTCCTTTGTATTGTTCATATTAAATGCAATTTTATTGCCCAAATTTTAGAAGTGGCTACAGAGCAGACGCATCTATACTAGGGTAGATAAAATGATGATATTGCGAGCAAATTTTTTTTTGTTTATTAAGGCTTTGGTGAGACTTTTAGAGTGGTCGTATCAGTTTGAGTTGAGGGATTTTGGTCGGGTGATTTCGGAGGTTGTTTCAAGACCAATATTCTTGGATTAAGAAATACATAGATTAAAACCATCACCACTAAACTAGTGGTAGCGCCAAGGCCAATCCCCAGCACCAAAATAGGCTTTCTCTGAAGTAGCAAAGAATAATCAAGAGCCCTGTTGTTATTGGCATCCAGTTGTGGAGGTTGGACTGATGCCAAGGTTTCGGGTATCCTCTGTTGTTCGTTGACCGGGATTATAGGTAGCAAAGAACGATCGGGCGCTGCTTGCGGCTGTAGTGTCGCGTCTAGTAGTTGTTGCTCTTGGATTTGCGGCGGCGGCGTAACGTACCCAGAGATAGTTGGAGGCATTTGCGCTGACGATGCCAATTGCTGCACCACTTGTAATGCCTCTGTTGCTGACTGGTAACGCTGCCGAAAATCATAGCGGGTCATTTTGTCTAAAATCTCTGCCAGTCTGGGGCTTACGTGTACCAAATTACGCCAGATAATTTCAGATGTCTTTTGATCTTTTTGCAGTTGTTCTGACTTTAACCCTGTCAAGGCTTGAATGCCAATCATACCCACGGCATAAATATCGCTGCTGAGCCTTGGACTACCTGAAGCCTGTTCGCTGGGCATATAGCCAAGGGTGCCGATGATTACGGTAATGCATGTCTTTCCTGGAGTATTTACCACACCAGTCCCAATCTGCTTAATTGCCCCAAAGTCAATCAAAACAATTTTGCCATCACTCTGGCGTCTGATTAAATTGGAGGGTTTGATATCACGGTGAATGACGTTATGCTCGTGGACGAAGGCTAATACTTGTAGAATCTCCTGCAATAGGTTAATAACATAAGCCTCACTCAACGCCTTTTTGGGAGTTAGTTCTTCGCTCAAAGGATGACCTTGAATTAATTGCTGAACTAAATAGAATTTGCGATTTTCTTGAAAGTGAGCTAGCAGTTGGGGAATTTGGTCGTGGATTCCTAAGCGATGCAAAAGTTGTGCTTCCAAGTCGAATAAGCGTTTGGCTACTTTTAAAGTCTTAGGGTCAGTTGTCATGGGCTTGAGTTGCTTGAGGACACACTTTGTGTTGAAAAGTTTGATGTCTAAAGCAATGTAGGTTTGACCAAAGCTACCTGCACCTAAAGTTTCGATGATTCTATAACGTCGGTCTAGTAACTGACCCAACATAGTAGTGAACACTCACATGCAAAAGTAAACTACCTTACTAAGAGCCTATCTAAAAAGTCGCGGTAAGTTGATCGTTTTTCAGTGTAGGTGGCGAAATACTCGCCCCAGAGCTACACTAACGTCGGTTGAGAGCCAACATCGGGCAATGTACACTTGAAGGTCATCTGTTTGTGGCTTAGACAATGTCGCGCAGGGCACATTGACCAACTCCTTGCCGCTATGCGAATTGAACTGGTAGTTTGTCGTTAGATAACCAACGCGGATCGCCTCCGACAACAAGCCTAAATTTTTCAGGACGTGTGTGGCATTTGCCCAAAGTGCAATACCTGCCCCTACAGAAGCGCAACTCAGGAGTTCGCTCGTAAACAACTGGTTCAAAACCAGCCCGATGCAAAGCAAGTGCGGTTGCAGCCCCGCCAATTCCACCGCAGACAATGATGATCTTATTAGCTGTTTGCATCTTTGAGAGTCCCAAATGCTGTAACCGACAGACTTGTCATTTGGTTAAGGGAACTCCAACAAATAAATTATCCAATATTGTGGGGTGGGCATCCTGCCCGCCCAGTTCATAGGGCGGGCAGGATGCAAGGGCGCCAGAAGCGATGAGGGAAAACCGACAACATGCGCGCTGGCTCCCCCACAAGAAATAGTTGGATATTTTTTTACTTGGAAATCCCTAATACTTATCAGAACAGATTTTCCGCTTGATTGTCAACTGACTTTTTAGTCGATCAAGCGGATTGAGGATACTGAATAATGCTGATAATTGACTCAGCTTATAGGCGATCGCCGCCTATAAGCTGCTGCCCGAATTAACGAGAGATGCTTTCAGGCATCCGGGTAAATAAAATCTCTTTCACAGTCGGCTCTAAGGGAACAATCAGGCTAGTAACACTGCCTTTGGTATCAGTTAAGAAAGATATAAGTTCTGGTCGATCAACCAACTCATATTTGAATTCAAAAATGTCATAGTGGTAGTGTTCTAATTTATAAATATTTGAATTATGAATTGCTGTTAAATGATGATCGTGAATTTCAATTGATAACATTCCGTATGCTGGATGCTCAAAATAACCTGTGTAATCTTCTAGAGGATGAGAAGGGTGGGTTCCAGTTTTACGATCTGAGGCGATTTGCAATGCGGCTTTTGCAGTAGCTTCTTTGGCTTGAGCATATTTTTCCTTCATTCTTTCATTCCAAATCTCGCTTTCCAAAACCTTCACAAAAAATTATTTGACTATCTTTAACGATAGCGATCGCCAGCCCAGGTATTTTCCACTCTTGCATCGTCAGGTTGATAAATTCACTCAGACCTTGCATGGTCATGGTACACCTCCCAATAAAAAAGCATCTTCTATTCAGTAAAACGACTTTTAGGCTTAGCTGTTGTGGACTGGTTCTATTAATGGTATTCAGTTACAGATTTGGGTGCAATACCGTTCACATCAGGCTTGATCGGAACTAGCCCATCTGTGATAGGTTAAGGTTTTATACATTTTGTCAATACCTCTAAAGAATGGGAAAAAACATGATAATGATAATCGCTCAGAGGTGAGGAAGAGCCGAGCAAAGCTCGGCTCTTCCTCACCTTAATTTGATTATTATTATCAATAATGAGGAAAAAATCGACTTTTGTAAAGCGATCGCTAATCTTAAATAGAAGAGTTTTAGGATAAATCGTTTATTCTTGGGTCACACAAAGATGTCAAACTAGGTGATGACTTTTTTGACTCACCACGATGTCTAAAACAACAAAGCGTAATCCCGACCATGTCAAACGACACAATACTCCTACTATCAATAATGAAGTAATTGCTCAACATTTACAAGATTTATTAACTCCGGCTATTTCTGCTCAAAAAAAATATTATAAGCAATTAGGATTACGAGACCGTATAATTAATTTATCTTTGATGGTAGCAGCGGTATTAACACTGCTATGGAGACAGGTTCCAAGCGTACAAGAATTAACTCGCTTGTTGGCACGAGAAGATTTGTTATGGTGTCGTGCCACTAAAATTGCTCAACAATCTTTAGCCCAAAGATTTTTAGTTTTTCCTGCTGAATTATTTGAGAATGTCTTTAAAGATTTACTACCTCAGTTACAACAGAATTGGCAACAACGTATTCAACGTCCATTGCCAGATAGTATTAAGTTTGCACGCCAGAATTTTGAAAAAGTTTGGGTAGCTGATGGAACAACACTTCATCGCTTTATTCCGTAAGCTGAAAAGCCTAGAAGACTTCAAAACAGGGCAGTTAGCGGGAAAGATTTGCACGGTAATTGATTTGGTGACTCGACTACCTATCGAAATTTGGTTTCATACTAATCCATCCGCAAGCGATACTAATTTTGAGGCAGTACTTCTCAATTTACTAACTGCTAAAACCATAATTTTATTGGATAGAGGGTTTTATCATTTCCTATTTTTTGAAAAACTTATTAATCAAAATGTTCACTTTATTACTCGATTGAAAGCTAAAGCTTCCATTAAAGTATTAAAAATTTTTACTTATGATTATTCTATTAAAGATCGATTGATTCAACTTGGTAATGGTCGAGGTGGCGCACCAATTCTTACTCTACGTTTAATAGAGATTAAAGTTGGTAAAACCGTCCATTCTTACATTACTTCAGTTATTGATCCAAATGTTTTACCTCCCCATGTAGTGGCAGATTTATATCGTCGGCGTTGGCGCATTGAAGATGCTTTTCACATCGTAAAACGCTTGTTGGGATTGTCTTATTTATGGACTGGTTCCATTAATGGTATCAAATTACAAGTGTGGGCAACTTGGTTATTTTATGCGGTTTTGGTGGATCTGGGAGATGCGATCGCCGACGAATTATCTCTGCCATTTGATCGGATTTCTTTGGAGATGTTATATCGGGGTTTGTACCAATGAGCGCGTTGCCTATGACAAGGGCAAAGCCACAGACCCAATTAAGTACTTCGCTGCAAAAGAAAATCAGGATTTAGGTGTAGTCAAAGCACTCCGAAAACCTGTCCCCAAGCTCGATCTATCACCTTTTCCTCTACCCCCCTTGACAAACGTGCAGTTTTCTTAACCTATCACAGATGGAACTAGCCCCCCTGTGTTCGTCGTAGGTTGCCTTCAGAGCCTCTTCTTGACTACTGTCACAACAGGTGTGTTATGACATATATAATAGTAATGTCATAAACAAAAAAATATGGAAACAAACTCGATTTCTACCAAAGTTACTGATGGTGGCAGGATTGTCATCCCTGCCGAGTACCGACGAGCACTCGGACTGAATGTGGGTGACGATGTAGTACTCTCGCTCGAAGCAGAAGAGATCCGTATCCTTTCCCGGAAGGAAGCCCTGCGACGAGCAAAAGCACTCGTCAGACGCTACGTTCCCGAAGGAACCGTACTTTCGGACGAACTTCTTGCCGAACGACAGCGTGAGGCTGCAGATGACTAAGTATGTCCTTGATGCATCGGCACTCCTTGCATTCCTAGCGGGAGAGCCTGGGGGTGACGCCGTGGAAGAGGCGCTGCCCTCGGCGATCGTAAGTACCATCAACATGAGCGAGGTAATCGCAAAACTCAAGGGACGCAGGATGTCGGAAGACGAGGTGCGAGAAGTCCTACGGTATCTCGATTGCGAGGTCGTCGATTTCACCCTCGAACGTGCGTGGCGTACAGCACGGCTTCGTCCCCTCACCCGTCATCAAGGACTTTCACTCGGGGACAGAGCTTGTTTAGCGCTTGCCATCGAGCATGACCTTCCGGTCATGACCACCGACCGAGTATGGGGTGAAATCGACGTTGGGGTCGTGGTGAACGTCGTGCGGTGACCTACTTTTCAGCAGGTTGGGGGATAAACAGCGATTTACATTACAATAAAGTCATTTGAAGAAGGAAATGGTGTTAGGATGCAGCACTTTTCTGTTACTGAAATCCAAAATACTTACAGTGAAGTTTTAAATCAAGCTGCTGTTGAACCTGTTTTACTCACGGCAGAATCGCAACCGAGTTATGTGATTATGTCTTTCGTTAATTATGAGCAATTAATCAACCGATTGGCTCAGTTAGAAGATTTAGCGATCGCTCAGCAAGCTCAAACTGCCCTCTCAACCTCGCGAATGGTTGGTTGCAAGATATTATGGAAGCCAGTGGTATCCGTCAAGCTGATTTAGTAGGAATTATCGGTTCTTCCGGTGTAGTGTCTGAGGTTGTGAATGGAAAACGTTCAATTAGCAAGGCACAAGCTAAAGCCCTCGGTGATTATTTCAAGGTATCACCGAGTCTGTTTTTTTAAGCCGTAAACGTACAGGGTTTTCGGCATTTCTTTATCTCCTCGTACTGATAAAAGAAAATTGTTAAGGAAAGTAAAGAATTTGCTCGGGTGCTTTCTTTGCTTCTCCCGCCAAAAACTCCGCCACCTGGGCTTCAATTTCGTCACGCACAATTTGACGGTACTCGCTAAAGTGTTCAATCAGGGCGCAATTGCTTACGTAAGGCACAAATACACCTGGATTGTGCCGGATAATTGAGAAAAACTGACGCCAAAACTGAAAGCGGGTGCTACGCTTTAGCCCCTGTCGCCAACAGATAATCAGCAATGCCCGAATATCGATTAATTCTGGCATCTGAAACTTCTTCTTGTGAGGGTTTGGTTTCAGATCCAGGTAATGTCGATAAATTCGTGCTAAATAACGAGTAGGTTCATACAGTTCCCAGAAGCATCTGACGTACTCACGGGTTAGTTCTTCCAATGGGCGAGTGGGAATAAAGTTGGTGAGAGTTGTCTGGTGGACATTCGCCTCTTCCTTCCCGGAAATCAGACGCCCTTCCTTTTCGAGTCGATACCACAAAGCTGTGTTAGGTAGGGCTTGAAGCATACTGAATAGCGCCTGCGGAATTGCCGTCGCTTCCACAAAATCAATGATGCGATCGCCTGCCCCTGTCTTCTCACCATCAAAGCCAATGATGAAACCAGCCATCACGCGCAAACCTGCCCTAGTGATGGTCTGAACTGATTCCATTAGAGAGTTGCGTGTATTTTGGAACTTCTTGGTTAAGGACAGGCTATCTGTGTCCGGCGTCTCAATGCCGAGAAAGACGGCTTGGAAGTTGGCAGCAACCATCAGATCCAGCAATTCTTTATCTTGTGCTAGGTCTACAGAAGCTTCAGTCGTAAAGCGAAAGGGGTAGCCACGATCTGCCATCCAAGGACCGAGTTCCCGCAGCATGACTTTGACATTGCGCTTGTTACCGATGAAATTATCATCTACGACAAAAACCGAACGCCGCCAGCCCAGATCGTAAAGAGTTTGCAACTCAGCTAGCAACTGCCCTGGCTTTTTAGTACGCGGCTTGCGCCCATATAGCACAATAATATCACAGAACTCGCACTCAAAAGGGCAACCCCGCGAAAACTGCACCGACATCTCGTTGTAAACCGAAAGTTCCAGCAGGTCAAATCTCGGAATTGGTGTGCCTGTAACATCTGGTTTTTCACCGCCTGCACGAAATATCCCTGTTGTTTCGCCCCGGTTTAGTGCCGCCACCAACAACGGCAAGGTAATCTCGCCCTCATCCAACACCAGAAAGTCTGCCCCGGCTTCAAGTGCTGCATCTGGAACGGATGTCACATACGGACCACCTACTGCCACAAGCACACCGCGCCGCTTCGCCTCACCGATCAGGTGCAGCATATCAGGTTTCTGGACAATCATCCCCGATACGATCGCCAGATCTGCCCAAGCCCAGTCTGCTTCTGTTTCAAAGCGAACATTCCGGTCTACCAAGCGGAACTCCCAAGTCTGGGGTAGAATCGCCGCAACTGTGATCAAACTCAGCGGTGGCAGCGAAACCTTGCGCCCGATCAGTTCTAGTGCTTTGTCAAAAGACCAGAACGACTTCGGAAACAGGGGATATAAGAGTAAAACTCGCATTCTATACCAATCCTCATAAATAATTCGTAATTCGTAATTCGTAATTCGTAATTATCTCATGTATGAATGCGGGGGAGCGAAACAAAGCGCCTCGCATTTTTTTGTCCATAAATCAATACAGTTCAGGGTAAGCGATCGAGCGCAAAGAAACCCGGTTTCGCACTTATTTACCGGGTTTCAGGACTGGTGCTTATTACTCTCTTCTCAATTACGAATTACGAATTACGAATTACGAATTAGCAACTATAGGTTGCAAATTTGCTTCTCCTGCCGAAAATTCCGCCACCTGGGCTTCAATTTCGTCACGCACAATTTGGCGGTACTCAATGAAGTGTTCAATCAGGGCGCAATTACTCAGGTAGGGTACAAATACACCTGGATTGTGCCGGAGAATTGAAAACAATTGACGCCAGAACTGAAAGCGTGTGCTGCGCTTGATCCCCTGTCGCCAGCAGATGATTAGCACCGCCCGCATCTCAATCAACTCCAACATCCGCAACGGTACTTTGTGAGGGGCGGGTTTCATTCCCATGAAGTGTCGATAGACTCGCGACATGTAGCGACTCGGTTCATACAGTTCCCAGAAACAACTGGCATACTCACGTGCCAGTTCTTCCACAGGTCGGGTAGGAATAAAGTTAGTCAGCGTCATCTGGTTGCCATGGGTTTCTTCGCTTCCCAACCGTAGACGACCTTCCTTCTGGAGTCGCTGCCACAGTGCCGTATTCGGTAGGGCTTGTAGCATACCGAACATTGCTTTCGGGATAGCCGTAGCTTCCATAAAGTCCATGATGCGATCGCCTGCCCCTGTCTTCTCACCATCAAAGCCAAGAATAAAACCAGCCATCACACTCAGACCTGCACGATTAATAATATGAACCGATTCCACTAGAGAGTTGCGTGTATTTTGGAACTTCTTGGTCAGGGACAAGCTATCTGTATCCGGCGTCTCAATGCCCAAAAATACTGATGTGAAGTTGGCATTGATCATCAGATCTAATAATTCTTGATCTTGTGCCAAGTCTACAGAAGCTTCGGTCGCCAGACGGAAGGGGTAACTGTGGGCTGCCATCCAAGGACCAAGTTCCCGCAACATGATCTTGACATTGCGCTTGTTGCCGATGAAGTTATCATCCACGACAAAAACTGATCGCCGCCAGCCTAGGTCATAGAGTGCTTGCAACTCAGCCAGCAGTTGTGCAGGCTTTTTAGTACGCGGCTTGCGCCCATATAGCACAATAATATCACAGAACTCGCACTCAAAAGGGCAGCCCCGCGAAAACTGCACCGACATCTCGTTGTAAACGGAAAGTTCCAGCAGGTCAAATCTCGGTATTGGTGTGCCTGTGACATCGGGTTTTTCACCGCCTGCACGGAATATCCCTGTTGTTTCGCCCCGGTTTAGTGCCTCTACCAACAACGGTAGGGTAATCTCGCCCTCATCCAACACTAGAAAGTCTGCCCCGGCTGCTTGTGCTGGATCTGGAACGGATGTCACATAAGGACCACCCACCGCCACAAGTACGCCGCGCCGCTTCGCCTCACGAATCAGGTGCAGCAGATCGGGTTTCTGGACAATCATCCCCGATACTATTACCAGATCTGCCCAAGCCCAGTCGGCTTCTGTTTCAAAGCGAACATTGCGGTCTACCAAGCGGAACTCCCAAGTCTGAGGCAGAATCGCCGCAACTGTGATCAAACCCAGGGGGGGAAGCGAAACCTTGCGCCCGATCAGTTTTAGTGCTTTGTCAAACGACCAGAACGATTTCGGAAACAGGGGATATAGGAGTAATACTCGCATTTTATACTAATCCTCACAAATAATTCGTAATTCGTAATTCGTAATTCGTAATTATCCCATGCATGAATGCGGGGTTGGGAACTCAATTACGAATTAGGAATTAAGTAGGTTGGCAAGAATAATACCAACTATGTAAAGTTGGGTGAAATCACTGGAAAGGGCTAGCATTTCTTGGGGCGGAGATTGGCGTAGGCGATCGCCTAGAGGTTCAATCTGAATTGGTAGAAGCAATTAGAGTTTATGTCCCCTGGGTGCTTCTTGTTGTAGTGGGCGCGGGATTTGCTGATATTCTAGATGGATATTTTGCTGGCTTGGGTGAGGGAGTTGCTGTACGCAATACGTACTTGATCAGTGGCTTTGTGGGATTCATCTGTCTATCTTTATCAACCTTCTATTTTCATAGCAATCATTTTTATGGACAAAGGTGCCACGACGCGATCGCCCATGATTCTTAAGCCGACTGCTGGTCTGGGCAATAGTATCACAGTCCGTTAAAATAATCCCACCTTCACCACAGGTGATAGTTTTATTGCCGTAGAAGGAAATGGCACCTGCGTCTCCGTAATAGCCTACATGACGATCGTTGAACTCTACTTTGATCGCTTGTGCTGCATCTTCAATCACCTTCAACTCAAACCGTTTAGCAAAAGCGAGTACCGCATCCATATCTGCACTTTGACGTATATTCAATTGTTTATGGTTCAAGTTTTTGGATATAAAGAAGTATTTATTGAGTTAACTTTCATCCAAATGAAAACCACTACAAGTTGACAATTCCAGCGAAATTTATGGTCAGAATTATCATAAATAGGCAGCTTAAGATTGAACATTGAAGCCTTCAAAAGTCGTCAAGAAGCCTTTCCCATCTGGTGCGGCGCACGTCACACCTACGCTCACAGTCTCAACTGATTTCAGATAAGCCATTCTGAGCAGAGTGTACTTCTTTTCCTCTAAAGAGTAGTGTACCTCTATAGCTGATCCTCGACGAATTATCCGCATCCAAATCGAAGCGGGGTTTTGTGGTATGGGGACAACAGACCAGTCAGAGTATTCACGAGTAACTACAGCGCTGACGTGTTGCACCCCCTCAACAAATTCAATGCCACACTTCAGCCAATTCAAGTGATCCAAACGTACCATCAATCCTGCTTGATCGTATAGCTCTTTGTATTGACCGCTCACTTTTACCTCAGCAATAAAATCTCCTTTGACTTGTTCGTAGTAAAGGTGTCCATTATCCCTGATAAAGCCATAGTGAGTCTTACGCCAAAAATCCGTGTTTTGATCCGACATCACCTTCATAATACCATTTTCAATGGTCCAAACAGCGGCTTCATTATACCATTTCATATTTTGTTTCATAAAATAAAAACAAGCGATAATTTATGTATTTACGACTTAGGCACTATACAAATTAAGCGTCATGTGTATGACGGAATTCCGTCGTTTCTGACTATAGAGCGAGCGCGTTGGTGCAGCAGCCCATTTGGGGCATCGCCCTCAAAGAGAATTGACCACATTGTAAGGGCGGGGTAACCCCGCCCCTACATCATTTCTGGAGATGCCTATTACCCATTACCAACAAGACCAACCATCTACTTAGTAGGTATTTGGTTACTCAAGGATGCTGGTTAGACTCGATGTCTGGGCTAGCATTTCTTGGGGCAGAGATTGGCGTAGGCGATCGCCATAGAGAGACAGTGCATTACCGCCCAGCAGGAGTTCTAAATGCTCCCGGTCATAATCTGCCACGGTGGCAGCATCCTTGACGCAGTTATGAAGTACACCATCCCAGTGACCGTAATCCCCTGAGAAGCAAGCTAAACGCTTGCCCACTTCTCCCATGCCAACATGAAGATAAGCTGGACCTGGGTCATCTGATTCAAAAGAGGTGAAAATTTGTCCCCGTTCAAAGTACTCCATTGGATCTCGATGACGGAGGTCGTAGTGTTCGTAAAGGCTGGCATCATCGATTTGAGTGGGATCGTGTTGGGCATTCCACAAAAGGTCAAAGAGGTTTTTCGCCTGACTAATCATGTTGATATTGTTGTGGGCGCCTCTTTCCTGAATCATCAACTTGGTGAACTCCATCAGCGAGGGGCGATAGGGATGCTTAGGGTCAAAATCGCGAATCCGTTTTTCCCAATGTTCGTGAAAGGCATGGGCGAGATCCGGCAACCAACCACAACCGCCTTCTAAAAAGCCGACTTTGAGGGTGGGGAATTGTTCAAACGCGCCGTCAAAAACCATCCGCGCCAAAGCCAATTGTTGCTGGTTTCGCTGCACAAAAATGTGCGTGAGGACGAATGTTTCCAAATGGTCTGCAATCCCACCCACCATAGAAGAACCGGGACCACCGTGAATGCCGAGGGCAATGTTCAGGTCTACTGCGGCTTGGAGGATGGGACGGAAGTCTGGATGGCTAATCGCTTTACAAGTGCGGACATCTGGGAATGCTGACGGTGCTTTGGGATGGGGGATTGCTAGGTTCGGGGCAACGGCGACGCCAATCAGACCGAGTTCATTGACGCAACGGTGCATTTCCGCAACCGCAGCGTCTACGTCTTGTAGAGGTAATACTCCAATAGGTTTGAGGCGATTATTGTATCCTCGGCAGTCTTCGGCAATGTAACTGTTGTAGGCACGACAAAGTGCTATGCCCAAGTCTTTATCTAAAATGCTAGAGAAGATTAAATTGAACGTGCCATAAATTACCTGGATATCAATACCTTCTTGATCCATATGTTCAAGCCGCACTCGATTGAACATTGCACCCAAGGTTGTGTCTGGATGAAGGGTGCGAAAGCCACCTTTACCCTGCCCTTGGGGTTGCGGGAACATGCGCATCAAGTCGTTTTTACTTGTTGCTGGATTAAAATCCATGATTCGCGCCCGTTGGTCGCCCAGACTATCGGTGATGACACCGATGCGATCGCGATACTCCGGTTCAAGATAATCCCGCATCACCAGGGGATTTTCTATCTTATGAGCATCTGCATCAATTACTACTAAACCTTTATACATAATATTCTCCTATTGCACTTAGGCGTGGCGCTTGAGGTAACCTAAAACTTGACGTAGACCAAACCAGTTCTCGAATGACCACATGAGCGATGCTAAAATAGTTACCCCTGGGTACTTGACAAAAGCGGGTTCATTTTTCTCAAAGAAGGCATGCCCGCCTAGGGCAAAAACTTGGGTTAGGACTAAGCAAACCAGAGTCAATCGCCAATCGTAGAACAGCAAAACGATCGCTGCGATCGCCAAGATATTAGTTAAGTGGTGCAGAATCTGGTTGATTGGATGCTGATGACTCGCCACAAAGTGGGGCTTCTTGGAAATAGTCTTCTTGGAAACTCAAATTGATTCTCCTATATGAACCCTAATTTGTCCAATTCAAAGCTTTTTAGGCAAGATATCATTAAATTTATGGTAAAAGCGAGAGATAATTTGGCTTTAGGAGCCAGAAGCCAGAATGGGTAGAGTTCTCTTAACTCCTGTACAGACGTTCCGCCGGAACGTCTGTTCCTGACTCCTTCATCGATGCTTCTAGCGCCACCGGAGTTGTAAATAACCCCGTGGCTGTTGACTCAGTTCCTCTTCGCCCAGCCATTCCACAGGCTTGTACGTGCCAAAAATATGGTCCCACCAATCCACTGCTAGACCAAAATTGTGATCCCACATGCCGTATTTGTGATGTACGTAGTGTACTGGCATCTTCATCCAGAAGCACTTGGTTGGGTTATCGTGCTGTAGCTGATGGGCATAAGCTGAGAACGCGGCATAGAATAGTCCGCCGAGGAACCAACCGATTCCCGCCGACCAAGAGTAGAAAAACATCAAGCACATGACCACTAAGCTACCCCTTACATAGTCTCGAAACTCCCACAGCACTCCTTGTCCTTCGTTGCGACGGTGATGGTCGCGGTGACGTTCACCTATCCGAGGCGAGATGTGCATTAAGCGATGTAGCCAGTATTCTACTAAACTTGCAAAGACAAACGCCAAAGCAAAAAAGGTGATTGCTAATCCTAAGGACAGGGCTGGTTCAATAGAAAGCTTTGCTATTGTGAGCATAAACTCTCATTCTCTAAACTTTTTTTTGTATCGTACCGCACAGTTCCGACAGTAGTTTGAATTTGCTGTTTGAAGATCGTACCATCATCCTTCATTGATTATGCACAAGTCACTAGGAATTTTGGGGGGATTAGGTCCCTTAGCCTCCGCAGAGTTCTTGAAAACAATTTATGAATTTAACATTACAGATTTAGAACAAGAATCTCCTACCTGTATTCTCTACTCCGATCCAACATTTCCCAATCGAATAGACGCGATCCAAGGAGGGTCGGAAGACTTATTAACAAGTCTTCTAGTACAATCATTGGAACGCATTTGCCAATTGGGAGTTAGTCAGGTAGTAGTAGCCTGCGTCACAATGCATTACTTTCTCCCCAAGGTTCCGGTATCGCTAAGAGAAAAAGTAATATCCCTGATAGATATCATCGTCAAAGAAGTGTTGAATACAGAAAAGCTTCATCTATTATTATGTGCTAAAGGGGCACGCCAAGTAGGCATTTTTCAGAAACATGCTCAGTGGAATCTAGTTGAGCAGTATGTATTACTTCCGAATGAGGACGAGCAAAATACGCTACAAAATTATATTTACCAAATCAAAAAAAATGGCGATAAAGATTCTATAATCAAGTATCTTGATACACTTGTTGGCAAATACAAAGTAGATTCGTTGATTGCAGGATGTACGGAACTTCACATCGTAAACAAGCATTTCATGAGAGAATACAACGGTCAAAATTATCACATAGTAGATCCACTGTTAACTGTAGCAAAAGATTTCCATCAGTTGATACACAAGTAAATAAGAGGGTGAAATCCTCTTTACTTCTTTCTTGGCGTCCTTGGCGCCTTGGCGGTTCATTAAATTAGGTATTCTTTAGGCGGTTCGATAAAAAAAATAATTTTTTCCAACCCAGATAGAACCGTTATAGTGCATTTTTGCTAACTGATATTAAACTCTAATGGCAAATTTCTTGCTGCCACTTGTGACTGCTGTGGCTGAACGTGCCAAGGCAAATTTCGTTCAAAAAACCCACCACACCTTTGCTGTGCAAGAGCAGTTCTTGCGCGGGCTTCTGCAAGCTTATCAACATACCGAACTAGGACGAAAGTATAAGATCGGACAGATCAAAACCATTGACCAATTTCGAGAGCAGATTCCGGTTTTGCCTTACAGTCATTATGAACCTTATACCGATCGCATTGCCCGAGGCGAAAAAAACATTCTCACGCCCGATCCAGTCATCTACCTGAATACAACCAGTGGTTCGACTGGAAAGCAGAAACTCATCCCAGTGACGCAGCGATTCCAGAACTCTTTGGGATGGGCTAACCTAACGAGCATTGGCTTTTTAAATGATGCGCTGCGATCGCGAAGTCAACAATTTGGCAAAATTCTCGGGATGAACTCGGTGCAAACGCCGCTGCGCACTAGTGGTGGCATCGAGTACGGTCCAGCAGGTCCTGGAGTTCTCCGCATGGGCAAGTTACTTTACCAGCAATTAGCTGCCCACCCTTACGAAACCCTCAAGCCATCTGACAGTTTAACACGCCACTATGTTGCCTTGCTATTTGCCCTGCGCGATCCGTCAATGCGAGGCATGGGGGCTAACTTTCCGATGCTAGTCCTGCGAACGTGCAACTATTTAGAACGCTATGCTAAATATTTGATCCAAGACTTAGACAAAGGGACAATTGCCAGTTGGTTAAAACTAGAACCAGAAATTCGAGCCAGATTGGAGCAGCAATGGAAACCATTTCCAGCACGTGCTGCCCACTTATGGGAAATCTTGAAGTCAGAGGGACGGCTTACCCCAAAACTAGCTTGGCCAAGTTTAAGCTTTGTTGCCACCGCACGGGGGGGAACCTCAAATTTTTACTTTGAGCGATTTCCCACCTACTTTGATGATACCCCAGGATTTGGTGTGGTGTTTGCCACAGCTGAAGGCACTTTCAGTATTTACCACGACCTGAATAACGATGGCAGCATCCTAGCGCTTGAGACTGGCTTTTTTGAGTTTATCCCGGAAGATCAGTGGGAAGCAGAGCATCCTAAAACGTTACTTGCTACTGAAGTGAAAGCTGGAGTTCTCTACCGCATCCTGACGAGCAACTATAGCGGCTTCTACCGTTACGACATTGGGGATATTGTGGAGGTGCTGGGTTTTTACGGGACAGCACCCCTGCTAGTATTCCGCAACCGTCGCGGCGGGTTGCTTTCTTCTACCACTGAGAAGACGACTGAATTTCACGCCACTCAGGTGATGCAAGCGCTGTCCCAAGAATTTAGATTACCCTTAGAGGATTTTTGTATTACCTTGTCCGAGAATGATTTCCCAGCCAACTATCTGGTGAACATTGAACTCGCTCCCGGTTATACACTTAGCAATCCCCAAACCTTCTTAGTTAGCTTTGACCGTAAGCTCAAGGAAATTAACACTTACTATGGATTCCGACGCCGGGATCAAGTGCCTCCTCCCCGATTGCGAATTCTCGCCCCTGGAAGCTTTGCTATCCTCCGCCAACGTCAGTTGCAAAAGGGAATTCCCGATTATCAACTGAAATTTCCCCATATTAGTGAAGACCGGAGTTTTCTTGCTGGACTAAAAGTAGTGCAGGAAGTGAGACTGCCGAACGATAATGATTTCACTAATTAGGGCTGTCGCGCCTTGTTGGCAGAAGCATTTTTGAAAATAGCTACAACTGTGACCATCTGCCGCATCAAAAACGGATTCCATGCCATGATTCACCAGCACTGGGATTAACAGTATTGGGCATAGGAATTGCCCCAAGAAACTGGCTTCAGTGCCAGATGCTAAGGTGATTCCCGATCCTCAGGATCGGGCTGGTTCCATGGAAAGCTTTGCTATACTAAAAACGGCTGAAAGTTATACTTATTTAACATTCGCGCATCCGGTGCTTAAGCCTCTCCCCGCATCGGGGAGAGGTTTGGAGAGGGGTTCCATATTAAGTGAAGTTTTGAACCGTTCGCAGTATAACGTCAGCATAAACTCTCATTCTTCACACTTTGTTTTTGTACAGTAACGTACATGTGAACATTTTCCTATACTATTTTATGATAAGTAGCTTTCATTAAAAAGAATTTTGGATCATTTTTTTCTGTTGCTCACTTCTGTAAAATCTTAATGGCAAATTTGTTACTGTCACTTTTGACTGGTGTTGCTCTCCGTGTCAAAGCAAATTTTGTGAAGAAAACTCAACATAGCAGTAGAGTGCAGGAGCAGTTTTTATACTCCCTGCTGCAAGCTCATCAAGATACTGAGTTGGGTCGTAAATATAGGCTAAGCAAGATCAAAACCTTAGATCAATTTCGAGAGCAAATTCCGGTTCTACCTTATAGCAGCTATGAACCTTATACAGAGAGGATTGCCAAAGGTGAAACAAACATTCTGACAGCAGACCCAGTTGTCTACTTGACTTTAACCAGTGGTTCTACAGGGAAAAAAAAACTCATTCCCACAACTAGGCGATCGCAGAATGCTTTCCGAAACGCTACTCTAACCAGTATTGGTTTTTTAAATGAAGCGCTGTATAGACGAAAGCTGCCGTTTGGCAAACTGCTAGTAACCAACTCGGTACAAGCATGGGGACGCACCAGTGGTGATATTGAGTACGGTCCTTCTAGTGCTGGCATCCTCCGCATGGACAAGTCCCTCTACAAACAATTCTTTGCCCATGCTTACGAAACTCTACAAGCAGGTGATAGCCTAGCACGCCACTATGTTTGTTTACTATTTGCCCTACGCCAGCCATCTATAGGAGGGATGATAGCCAACTTTCCCATGCTGATCCTGCGAACCTGCAACTATTTGGAGCGCTACGCCGAAGACCTGATTCGGGATTTAGAAAAAGGAACAATCGCACCTTGGTTAGAACTGGAACCAGAAATTCGAGTCAGATTGGAGCAGCAATGGTCAGCTTACCCAAGCCGCGCAGCTCAGTTGTCCTCAATTTTGAAGTCAGAGGGGCACCTCACCCCTAGACTGGCTTGGCAAGAAATGTCCTTTGTCACCACTGCACGAGGAGGAACGTCGAATTTCTACTTTGAGCGATTTCCAGCCTACTTTGAAGATACCCCCATATTTGGTGGAGTTTATTCATCAGCAGAAGGCATGTTTAGCATTTATCCAGACATCAACCAAGATGGCAGCATCCTAGCGATTGAAAGTAGTTTTTTTGAGTTTATCTCGTTCGACCAGTGGGAGGCAGAACACCCCAAAACGCTACTTGCGACTGAGGTTAAGGTAGGAGAACGCTACCGGATTCTGATAACCAATTACGGAGGCTTTTACCGTTACGATATTGGCGATGTTGTGGAGGTTGTGGGTTTTTATGGGACAGCTCCCCTGATCGTATTTCGCTATCGCCGAGGCGGGTTTATTTCTTCAACAACGGAGAAGACAACTGAATTTCATGTAACTCAAGTGATGCAAGCCCTGCAACAGGAGTTTAGCTTACCCTTAGAGGATTTCTGTATTACCTTGTCGGATAATGATTTTCCAGCCCGCTATTTGGCTAGCATTGAGCTAGCTCCCGGTTATCAGCTTGACAATCCCCAAGCCTTTTTAGAGAGTTTTGACTGCAAGCTCCAAGAAGTTAACACCCACTATGAAATTAGTCGCCAAGATACAATTCCTCCTCCACGACTGCTGATTTTGTCTTCTGGGAGCTTTGCGATTCTGCGCCAACGTCAGTTGTCCAAGGGAATTCCGGATTCCCAACTTAAATTTCCCCACATTAGCGAAGACCGAAATTTTCTGACTGGACTGAAGGTGGAGCAGGAGATTCGGCTATAGCAATCCTATCTGAGTTGCTTTCTTTGCCAGCCCTCAGAAACCCGGTTTCTTTAACAATACCTTCGCCAATTTCTGAAAAGCCCCACAGGCTATAAGCCTGGGCGCCAGTCGCCTACGGAGGGAAACCCTCCTGCAGCGCTGGCTCGGCTACACGTACAAAGCCCACCAACGCGAGTCTAGAATCCTTACAGGCTGCGGAGGCAGCCTTTGTTTGTCTAGCGACACCCTTCTAGGGTGTCGGGTTTTGGCGAAGGTATTGTTTAAGAAACCGGGTTTCTCCAAGGAACGCGAATTATTTAGTGAGTGAAGAGCATGAACGAACACTCATGGCTAATGGCTTTTAACAATTAACAATTACAAAATTCCCCAATCAACTCCTAGCGCGTTGGTACAAACAGCAGCAGCCCTGCAACAACTGTGACACCAGCCGCTGCATAAAAAACGGATTCCATGCCACTAAAAGCTAGCACTGGTCCTAACAGTATTGGGGATAGGAATTGCCCCAAAAAACCGGCTCCAGTGCCAGCTGCTAAGATGCTAGAGCCCATTTCCTTGGGGGTAATCTCGGCTAGACTGTCATAAAGGTTGGGCAGCGTAATGCCGAATCCGACGCCGAAGAGGATAGCGGTGAGCAAGATCCAGCCAAGCTGGTGGAGGAAGGGGATGGTTACCAAGGTTACGGTCATCAGGGCAAATCCCACAGCAATGGCTTTAGTCGTGCCTAAGGATTGCGCTAGGCGTCTGGAACCTATGGCTGAAACTAGGGCGGCACCAACGGCACGCGATGCCAAGACGATGCCGTTGAGCAGGGTTCCGACGCCAATGGTTTGTTTAAGGTAGAGAGGGGCGTAGATGACCACGGCGTACATGGCTACGGAAGTTAAGCCAACGATCAGCAGTAGCATCCAGATTTGGGGACGCTGTAATACTTGGGCTAGCTGTTTGGTACTAGTTGGGGTGGATGATGACCGCCTATTCAGCTGCTTTTGATTTAGAAGCAACTGAGCTAGCACTGCCAGTGGCAATCCCAACCCATACAGCAAAAAAGCAAATCGCCAATTAATGGCTCCAACCAAGCCCCCTAAAAGTGGGAAAGCAATACCAGTGATGGTTAAGGCACTGGTAGCGTAGCCCAACGCCTGCGATCGCGCCTTGCCTTCATACATACTTCCTAGCAAGCCTAGACTCGCCGCTGCAATGCCGCCACTAGCAGCGCCCAACAACCCCCGTGACACTAAGAGCGGTCCCAAACTGTTCATCAGGGCTCCAGCCATGCCAAACAACGCGAAGAGGATCAGCGAGGGAATCAGCACGCGTAACCGACCAATCCGGTCTGCTAAGATACCTAGGGGCGGGCTGAAGAGGGCAATTGTTAAGCAATGCAGGCTCACTAGGTTACCCGCTAATCTTGGGGCAAGGTGGAGTTGTTGCACCATTTCTGGCAGAATTGGAGCAACGACTCCCCCTGCCATTGTAGTGAGGGAGCCAGCCGCCAGAAGTACTAACAATCTGGTATCACTCAACATAAGCTAGAAACCTGAATTTTTTAGTAACTATAGCTTAGGCGGAGTACTTTAGCTAAGTAAACATAAAACTGTGCTGTATGTATTCTCGTGCGAACAAGTTGATTGACTTATGGGAGACTAAGAAATTAAAGATAAAAATAGGTATAGAGGCACGATCGCACGGAACTGGCTACGACCCTGACAAGCCAGACAGTTCAAAATGCTGTCCGACATGTAGGCATCAACGCCAATTACTGGTACGCAGTTGGTTGGGCAAACCGACTCAAGCCCAGTAACATCACGCCCGTAGTCATTTGGCAGCAGAGGATTGCCGTTTCCCGCAATTCCGAGCGGTCAGCACGAACAATATAATAATATATGCAAAAATCTAATCAATCGCAAAAAAATCGGAACCAGAACAGGGACGAGTCCATCTCTTGATCTAAGGCTATGGTCTCAGGTCAAGCTGAGTTACCCAAAGAAAATGCAATCTGATGAAGGCAACTGTATTAGCAGCGGCGCTCTTCTAAGCACCTTGCTACACAACCTACTCTGGCATTCACTTAGTATAAGAAATTACAAAATGATCCGGCTGAATGTATTATTGGACATAATCAAGTTTTCTCCCATGCAGCGTTTAGCTAGAGCTGGATAGCACATACCCAGAGTAATGAAAATGTACTGTTGAGTTCAAAGCGATACGCTATCTAGGAAAAGGTGAGGGGAGTAAATCCGTGCAAATTGTCAAAGAGTATGTCCAGCGTTGGTACGAAAGTGGGCTCGCTCCCGATGAGTTTGTGTGTCACAACAAGCAGGGTAATTTAGTCGAAATTGAAGAAGTGGCAACAGGTGAGCGTCGAACTGTGCTCACATTCTGCACAAATGATGTCTTGGGGCTAGTTCACGAAGACGCAGTCAAGCAAGCTGCTGTTGATGCTATTTGGAAATACGGAACGTCTAACAGCTCCACCTCTGTGTTGAGTGGTCGAATTGACTTACATCGGCAGCTAGAAAATGAAATTTCTGCGTTCAAACACCTGCCCTACACGCAGCTATTCCTGAATGCCTGGATGGCAATGCAAGCCCTAATGGATGCTTTTTGTCACCTGGCAATTCCAGTACCAGGATTTCAGAATACCCGCGAGACGCTAATTCTCACCGATGTCCTCAACCACGGCTGCATTGTCTCAGCGATTGTTAACGCCGGTACCCGTTCTGGAAAAGTATTTGGGCATAGTCCCCGCGTCCGCGTCAAAGCCTACCGACACTGCAATGTAGAGGACTTGGCTCGCAAGCTGCGTCGGTACGCCCTACCGGATGACCGAATTATGGTGGTTTCTGATGCCGTCTTTTCAATGGACGGCGATATTGCGCCCTTACCCGATATCTTGGACGTGCTGCAAAATTATCCAGGCAGTGTCTTGCTAATGGACGAGGCTCATGCTAGTGGTGCGATCGGCGCAACGGGAAGAGGAATCTACGAACATTTTGGTCTTGTGCCGATGCAAGCAGTTGAGCGAGGTGTTGTACCACTGATTATGACGACCTTCTCGAAGTTCGCTGCCTCCGCTGGTGCGGCGATTAGCAGCCATGTTGCGGAACTTAAACCACTCCTCGATGTCTCTCCAACTTCGATTGGAACAATTTCTTTGCCGCCACCAACCACCGCTGCTGCTTTGGAGAGCATCCGTCAGGTTCGTAAGTTTCCAGAACGAGTACAAATGCTTCAGGAAAATACTCGCTACTTGCGATCGCGCTTAGTTGAGCATGATTTTGACGCCATTGGCGAAACAAATGTTTTACCAGTTATTTTACCGCCGGAAATTAATCCGAAGCAGTTTGCGAGAGAACTGATGGACAACCACGGTATCTGGGTGAGTCCGATCTGGTTTATTGCTAAACCCCGCATTCGCATTACAGTTAACGCCCTCCATACCCAAGCGGATATGGATCATCTGGTTGGCGGGATGGTAGCAACTCGTGACTTGTTGTATGAATCAACAATTAGTGCTTAGGAATTTTGTTGATTGTTGATTGTTGATTGTTGATTGTTGATTGCTAATGGTAACAACTAACAACTAACAACTAACAACTAACAACTAACAACTAACAACCAACAACTAACAACTAACAACCAACAACTAACAACTAACAACTAACAACTAACAACTAACAACCAACAACTAACAACCAACAACCAACAACCAATGACCAATGACCAAACCGTAGCAATTCAAATCCGGGCTGTTAGTACCCCAGCAGACAATGAGATGTTTCTGGATATGCCAGCACGGGTTTATGCGAACGATCGCCACTGGGTGCCGCCTCTGCGTAGCGATGTGGCGAAGCAGTTTGCCCCTACGAATCCCTTCTTTGAGTATGGAAAGTTACAACAGTTTATTGCCTTATCTCAGGAAGCAAATGGCGATCGGGCAGTGGGACGCATTGTTGCTGCAGTTAATCACCGCTTAATTGAGCGAGAAGGCAAGAATGTTGGTTTGTTTGGTTTTTTTGAGTGTATTTCAGATTTCGCCATCGCTCAAGCCCTACTGGAGGCTGCCTGTCAGTGGCTGCTAGAGCAAGGCATGACTCAAGTTAGGGGTCCCATTGATTTATCTACACACAACAAATGTCTATTTTTAGTCGATGGATTTGACTCGCCACCGATAGTGATGATGCCATATAACCCATCCTACTACCCAGAATTTATGGAGCGGGATGGCTGGTACAAAGCCAAAGATGCTTACGCTTATAATTTCCCACTAGATAAACCCCTACCAGCGGAATTTGAGAAAGCTTATCGGATTGCTTGTAAATCTGGCGTTACCTTCCGTCCACTCAGAACCAAAGGTCAAGGCTTTGAGCAAGATAGCATCAGTCTCTATAACCTCTTTACACGTGCATTTGGCAACAATTGGAGTTCCACTCCCCGAAGCGAGGCTGAATTTTTGTCAGAGGCGAAAAGCCTGCAAAACTTGGTAGACCCAGACGTCTTCCCAATCGCAGAGTACAATGGCGAAATGGTCGGGTTTTTTATGGGTTTACCTGATTACAATATCCCCCTGAAACACGTCGGCGGCAAACTGAACTGGTTGGGTATTCTCAAATTTCTTTGGTATCGCCGTCAAATTGACCAAGGGCGAGTTGTGGCAATTTGCTCTCTACCAGAGTATCGCCGGAAAATGGTGCCTTTAGCCTTGATTTATTTGGGAATGCAGGGTGGGCAGCAAAAGGGTAAACCCTATAAACGGGCAGAACTTGGACATGTCTATGAAGATAATTTTCCGTCCCGTAAAT
Organism: Stigonema sp.; assembly: GCA_965249805.1. Taxonomy (GTDB): domain Bacteria; phylum Cyanobacteriota; class Cyanobacteriia; order Cyanobacteriales; family Nostocaceae; genus Stigonema. The sequence continues at coordinate 1,739,255 of CBDFMX010000001.1, read as the reverse complement.
TAATTGAAGCTGCAGGCGGCAAGATTTATAAGACATACCGAATTTACGAAAAATCTTTATGAAGGCGTTAGTGACTGGAGCCAACGGATTTACCGGCTCTCACTTGGTACGAACTTTGGAACGACGAGGCGACTCTGCGATCGCTTTAGTACGCTCTTCAAGTAATCTAACTCGTCTGTCTGATTGTCATGCGCAATTAGTTTACGGTGACATCACTGACCGGGATGCACTTCGAGCCGCGATGTCTGGGGTTGACACGGTTTTTCACACAGCTGCCTATGTAGAGTTAGGGCTAGTCAATGAAGCGCAGATGGAGCAGGTGAACGTGCAGGGAACCCAAGCGGTGCTGGAAGTTGCTCAAGCAGTTGGCGTCTCAAAATTAGTGCATTGTAGCACAATTGGCGTGTTTGGTGACACTAACGGTATTGTCGTAAATGAAACATTCAAACGCACACAGACTAACTTTTCTTCTGCCTACGATCGCACCAAATACGAAGCTCAACAATTGGTGGATCAATTTGCGAAGCTTGGGTTACCAGTAGTCAGTATTCTCCCTTCTGGAATTTATGGTCCTGACGACCCCCATTTCGGTCCGGTGATACAGCAATTTCTTAAAGGGCGACTCAAGCTGTGGGCTGGTGGAGAGCGCATGACCGGCATTGTTCATGTGGATGACTTAGCCGAAGCGATGATTCTGGCAGCAGAGAAAGGTGTTGGTAACTACATCATTTCGGCTGGTGAGTTGACCACACGCGAAATGTTTGAGATCCTTAGTCAGGAAACAAACATTCCAGTCCCCCACGAAGTGAGCGAACCTCTGGTGAGACTTGTCGGGAACCTACTAGATCCCATCGGACGCCTGCTGAAATGGCAGCCACCCCTCAGCCGAGAGCGCGTTCACTATATCTATGACCGTTGCGTCCGCGTAGATGCCACCAAAGCCCGCCAACAACTCGGTTGGCATCCCCGTTCAGTTTCAGAAACACTGCGTGAAATTGCTAATTGTTAGTGGTTAGTTGTTAGTTGTTAATTGCTAATTGCTAATTGCTAATGGTAACAAATACCAACCAAATACCAATTAAATATCAACTATCAACTATCAACTATCAACTATCAACTATCAACTACCAACTATCAACTATCAACTACCAACTATCAACTATCAACTACCAACTATCAACTATCAACTACCAACTATCAACTATCAACTATCAACTATCAACTACCAACTAACAATTTTGCTTCAGAACCCCATCTTCCATGTAAGCGACTCGGTCGGCTACATCTATAACCCGAGGGTCATGTGTTACAATCAGGACTGTGCAGCCTTGTTCCTTTGCCAGCTTGCGCAGTAAATCAGTCACGGTATGCCCACTATGGGAGTCTAAGGCAGCTGTCGGCTCATCTGCCATAATCAATAGGGGGTTGCCTGCTAAAGCACGGGCGATCGCTACCCTCTGTTTCTGTCCTCCAGACAAATCACTCGGCTTTTGATTTACTTTATCTCCTAACCCAACTTGTTCGAGCAGCAGTTGCGCCTCCTTTCGTGCCGATCCCCCACGAATACCTTTAATATTGAGCACGACTTCAATATTCTCAGATGCTGTCAGCGCCGAAAACAGGTTGAACCCTTGAAAAATAAAGCCGATGTTTTGCAGTCGGAACTGTGCTAGCTTGGCGCGAGACATGGTTGTAATTTCTTGCCCAAGCAGGTAAACATTTCCGGCGGTCGGCGTCAGTAGTCCAGCTAAAATTGACAACAGGGTGGTTTTCCCCGATCCCGACGGTCCCATTAACAGTTGAATATCGCTGTTTGGGATTTCCCAGTCAACTCCTTTAAGAACTTGATAGGACTGTTGCCCTGACTGAAACGCCATCTCTACCCCTTTGACAACAATGGCTTTTGTTGCAGTACTCTTTAAACCTCGTGAGGTAGAATGTACCTGGTTTCGGATTTTATTGGCTACAGTAGAGTAAATTTCAATCGGGCTCATTTGTTAACTTTTGTAGCGACTAAGTGTTTAATAATCCAAAAATCTGTCAATGCTAAGGTATAATAAGAAACATTTTTATTCGCAAGTTGTATCTATTGTACATATCTTGATATTTAAATTTGTCTAGCCTCCGGCATAGTCCGTTCTATTTCTATTTACGGATGTAGATCATCATAGGTATTTGACGTGTTTTTTTACTGGTTTGATTCCCATGATAAAAACTTATGTCTAAAATGCGTATCAGACTTTATTCACAATTTCAACCGTGACTTAAGTCCTATTTTTTGACGTTTTTGGGAGTTGAAATTTACTAGAAATAATTCGCTAACTTTTGTGGCAATGAATTACGCCTTAAAGACAATTGCTGGATCGACGCGGGTGACCTTTTGAATCGCAAAGATTGCTGATCCGACACACATAACAACTGTGACACCAAAAACTGCGATCGCAGTTGTTGGTGTGATTAAAATCATGATTCCCTGACTTGCTAATGTCCAAGCTGCAACTCCTAGACAAAGGATTGTGCTGGGAATATAGCCGATAACCGCCATCCACAGAGCCTGCTCGACAATCACACCGTATATAATCCAATCAGACGCGCCCATTGCCTTGAGTGTTCCAAACTCCTTGAGATGATCTGACACAGAAGAGTAAAGGATCTGACCAACAATGATCGCTCCAACAATGACACCCACCGTTGCACCCAAACCGAGAAGATACCCAATTCCAGTTCGCTGTTGCCAGTAGGTTTGAGTCTTTTTGCGCATTTCGGCACGAGTATAGGCACGGGTGTTTGGTAAAGCGGCATTTAACTGCTGCTTGAGTGCCTGCAGATCCTGACCGGGCTGGGCTCGAATCAATATATAAGTGATCGGGTCTGATGAGGCTAACGGTCTTGGCGCAGGATCTGAGGTAGGAGCCTTCTGCACATAAGTGTTGGTACACTGGAAATTCGTCGATCCCGATTGCAATTTGCAGGACAAAGTAGAAGTCTTCCCGGAACTTAAATAAGCGTTAGCATTCTCTAAGGAAGTGAACATGTAAGGATTCGACGCAATTGAGCGGTTTCCTTGGGTTAAGCCTACCGACCGTACTGGTAAGGTATTAACTACAGCTATCTCACCTACATGTCGGATGTTGAGAGAATTCGCATTAGTTATATCTACTATGACAGTGTTAGGTGCTTTTAAGCCACTCACACTTCCTTGGACAATATTTTCCGGTATAAACAATTGCCCCTGTGGGTCGAATCCGACGACTTTGACTGGAGCAATCTCCCCGATTGGGTGACGCCACAAACCTGCGCCGACAATGAGCGCTTCTGCTCGCTCCACTCCTGGTATCTTTTGCGCCACGCTAAGCTGCGTCAAAGGCATTGGCAGCGTCAGGTCAATGTAGACCATGCTATCTGATGCTACCCAAATGTCGGCTGTGGAATTGCTAATTAACTTAGCCGAGGAGCGAGTAAATCCACTGAAAATACCAGTCTCAATCGTCACTAAGCTAACGGCAAACATAATCCCTAGCTGCGCTACAAGGAAGCGAGGAATGTCTTCAAGCAGGTTTTTCCGGGCAATTGAAACCATAAGAAAAGCTGGAGTTTTGACGATTACTTCACCAATTCATCGTACTCATTATGCGATCCGATGCAAATCCAGTAGCTTCGTTTATTTTACATTTTGATTTCCTTGGTGATGGCGTGTTTGCCATTCGGTGTAGAAAAAGAGAATTGCCAGCAAAATGTAGCCAACTGCCCAAGGCATTCCAGTTCCAAAGCCCAAATTGACAACGGTATCCGCCACTGTCCAACGGTAACTATGCATCAAGCCAACCCAAGAGAGTAAAGCAGCTCCAATAGACCAATAAGCGGCTTTGCGAAAGTCTCGCTCAATAATGTAGACTGTAATAGCAGCCAAGATCATGGCTGAAAAAATAAACCCCTGCTCTAAGGCAAAAGCACCGTCAATATACGTATCACTTAGCTTAAACTGTGAAATCAAGGCTGGTGTTAAAGGTTTTTCTTGAGTGCCTAGACCTGCTGCCCGGAGCGCATTTTTAGCAATTAACGCACCCCAGCCTGCGATCCCTGGTAACAAACCCACAACAACAGCAGGGGCATGGTGAGATGGGGTGGCGGTAAAACTTTGAGCTACAATCACAATGCCAATCCATAACACAATTGCCATCCCGGCTTCAATGGGGACAAAGTAAGCAAGCACTGCAACAGTTCCAGTCAGGCAAAGCAAGCCCACGATCATGCCATTGAGGATCGAGTAACCCACTCTTGCACCCAAAGCTTTCCAGCCAGGATGACCGATATAAATGGTGGTTGGGAAACAGGAACCACAAATAGCAGCAACAATTGTGCCAATGCCATTAGCCGCAAGACTTGGGGTAGCAGGATAAGCATCTCCCGCAGCTTCAGCACTCTCTAAATTTTGGAGGCTACCGACAAGGCTAAAAAGCCCCATTGGTAGGATGATGCTGAAATATTCTACTAATACTGAGCGGCTGTTCCACAACTTCCCTAACCATAACCCAGGTAAGTAAACTCCAATCGGTTGTAACGCAGTGACGAACTTAGTGTGATCCCAACTAACCAAACCTGTTCCCCACGCCAGACCAATTCCCAACAGAACTGCCAGCAAACCACCAGGGATGGCAAATCGAACTTGCCCAAAATAGGTGATCAGAATGACGCCTAGGGGAACCAAACCCACTACAGGATTGGCAAAGGTCCGAAACAGAAAGCCAATAGCAATAAAGGTGATGGCAATACCACCCAAAGTAGAAAGCATCGCCGCACGGGGAACAAGGCGGCGCAGAGGATTGCCAAAGGGTGCCCCTACTAATTCAATTAAGCCTGCACCCAAGCAAGCCGCCAGACCAGCCTGCCAAGCTAGTTCAGCAGCCTGATCTGAAGATACACCTTGAGCGATCGCCGCCAAGCGGACAGGCAACATCACCAGAAATACATAGGCAAAAAGGCTCACGGTGTTGATACCATAGGGCAGAGCAGTTATATCATCCCGCTGCTCCCGTTGACCTTTTTGGTAGGCTAACCAACCATAATAGAAGTTGCCGACAATCAAACTTAAAGCAATTCCTGGCAAAATACGTTCATACACTAAGAAGGCAGGAAAGCCAAGGACTCCTTGACACAAATTGACAATTAGCAAAATTTGAATAAAGTTGTCAAGAGCCAGCCCAAATAAACCATCTATGTCTCCGCGAACAAACCAGCGAGGAGCTAATGGTGTTTCTATTTCCATCATTCTATTTTTGCCTTGACAATTTTCTTGCAGTATTCTTGTTGGATTAACTAAAAACGGCTGAAAACTATACTTATTTAACATTCGCGCATCCGGTTCTTAAGCCTCTCCCCGCATCGGGGAGAGGTTTGGAGAGGGGTTCCATGGTCCAATCCCGTACCCCAGGTCATTGATGTTCTCACGAAATTCAAAAGCCGCAGGCAGATGTGGCCACACCTGCCTGCGTCAATTCCTCTAGACCATTTCAAACTCTAGCTGATGACTCTGAAGAAAATCATGAGTGAAATGATCCACCACATTCGTATCACTCAATTCCAAATTGTAAAAATCCACAACCTCATGCTCAAAATATGGTCCCGCGTGCCAAGTACCCACCTCTAACTTGATAAAGCAATTTCCCGGAATGCGGAAAGCTGCAATGTCTTCTATAACTGGTTCATTCACATTATTATTAGGAGGACAAACCGCCATTAACCAGTCCTTCCCGAACAGAGAACCCAGACATTGAGTGCATTGCACATGGCGAGTAATCGTGTGAAATTTCCGACCTCTGCGGTGCAACTGCATAATATAAAAGCGGGGGATACCTTTGTCGAGTAATAATTGAGCATCTTCTGCATCAAAGGATTTACCGTCTTTACTGGGAAAAATCACCTGTCCGTAACGACGAAAATTCTCCGGCGTTATCCATTGCGTCCGCAATTGCTGCAACGTCTTGAATGTACTCATAACTAAACCTGCTTGCACCCCGATCATTTTACCTCTGCTTGGCATCAGGTGCGTTACTGCGTCCCTGCGTCTTCCAATTCCTTGGGAATAAGAGACTTGGGAATTATTGAAGCTTGTTTTTCCAAATCTGCTGGTTTTGTATACAACCAAGCCCAAGCAATAAAAACTGCCTGGAAGGGAAGTCTCACAGCTTGTAGCAAGTTTGAATCTGGTATATGGTCGATCTTAATGTGATTAACAGCCATATTGATGTTGGCTGGGAAAACAGCAATAAAAAGAGCAATTAGCCCCCAAGCAGCAGCTTGACTTACAGGCGGGACTAATAACCCGATCCCACCGAGAATTTCATAAAAACCACTCAGGTAAACTAATCCCACAGTATAGGGAAGTTGGGGCGGGACAATTCGGGCGTATTGATCTGGAACTGTAAAGTGCGTTACTCCGACTATAATGATAGATACGGCAAGGATGACACGAAAGAGTTCCTTAAAGTTAATCATGTGTTGATTTCTACTTTATACTTGCATCTACTCCTTTAGTTTCTTTGCGTAATGTCACTTTGTCTTCAGTCAACAGTCAGAAAATTGAACAGGGAAGTAGAAAGTAGAGAGTGAGGGGAGGCGGTAACGCACTGCCTTGTTCATCTGCGGTTTAAAATGCAAAACACATATGTCGAGTCTTTACATCATTGGTGGTGCAAACGGGTCCGGGAAAACCACTGTTGCCATGAACTTGTTGCCGAATCTTCTAGATTGCTTTGAGTATGTTAATGCAGATGCTATTGCAGCTGGACTTTCTCCTTTCAATCCTGATTCTATGGCAATTGTTGCAGGACGTTTAATGATCCAAAGACTGCGGACTTTATCAGATTCAGGCAGTGATTTTGCTTTTGAAACCACACTGGCAGCTAGAACTTTTGCACCCTTTATCATCGATTGTAAAGCAAAAGGCTACACAATTAACTTAATCTACTTCTGGCTGCGAACTGCTGACTTGGCAGTAGAACGAGTAGCAAGAAGAGTTGCTAGCGGCGGACATTCGATTCCAGAAGAGGTGATTCGTAGACGTTACGATCGGGGACGGAGAAATTTGAGTTCTTTGTATCTACCCCTGTGCGATCGCTGGATTATCTACGATAACTCTAGTAGGGATGCTAAGTTAGTCGCTGAATATCGTATTGGTCAGCAACTCGTCGTCAACAAAGATGAGATTTGGAATCAAATCATAGGAGAGTAACATGGCTAAACAAGAATTGGAGTTTTTATCTAGCAAAATTGACGTCGGAGTCAAAGCAGCAATTGCTGAGGCGATTGAAAGACACCGTAAGTTGGGTCAATCCATTAGCATCATGCAAGACGGAAAGGTTGTGACTGTAACTGCTGAGGAAATCCCAGCGATTCAGTCTCAACAAAAACCAGACAACTAATTACCCAAGTTCTTAGTTGGACTTATATAATGCATGGTAATTGGTAATTGGTAATTGGTAATTGGTAATTGGTAAAAAGTTTTTTCTGACTATTACCCATTACCCATTACCAGCCCTAACTATAGCGATCCTAAATGATTCGTGAAAGTAGAGAAACCCCTTCGGGTTCGCCATAAAGCTTGGTGCAGTCGCCAGGGCGCGGGAAACACTCATGAGAGCGCTGGACTCACCGATTTCTTTAAGAAACCGGGTTTCTGTTAGCGCCACTAAGCCGATGGGAAAAAAACTCTTCGCAGAGGAACCGCTTAGTTCCACTGACTCCTTTGCTTTCACCGTTAGAGTCCCTCCCTTACCCTAACCATTAGTAGAAGTTGCTACCAATGCTCCATCCTAGACAATCAATCGCTTGGTTTCAACTGTCAAATTTCCAGCTGCTCCGGTACCTGAAGTGAAAAAGCCTTCAGTGCAATGATTAATAAAAGGCAGAAAATAGGGACATAATTGTTCCAGTTTTGTCACCAAATTTAGTAGTCTCAAAGGCTTAACTTTTTGCAGACTATTACTATTAAGGAGCGTGAAGCTTTCTAAAAAACAGTCGATTAAATAGCCTCAAAAGTTTATCCAGAAAGAGTTTTACCTTACTCACTATGTAGGGATTGCTGTACTCTCTTGAGTCACGAAAGCTTTAAAAAATAGGCACATAATTGTTTTAGTTATGTTTATAAATGTATTCTCAAATACTTGATTTTCTGAATCTACTCTGAAAGTATAAAAGAGTTATTACGTCATCACCTTTGTAAATCTTCCACTGTTGTGGATCACACACTCATGTAGGTGTGTGACGCACATTGTCTGCAATTGATGTAAAAGAAAAAATATGGGTCCGCTACATCTAAGTAAGGAAGCCTCCTTATTTTTTGGCGGCAAATTCGATTACTGAAATATTAAATTTACTTTTGTAATAAAAGTTTTAATATCAGCATAAGTATATTACCAGTTACGCTTTCTTGAGATTATTGACTCTCTCAGGGATTACTGTAAATATCGAGACACTAATTTACTTATTTATACTTAGATGATGTTTTTATGGCTGTTGCCAATCTAAAGTGCGTTTTGTAGGCTTCTTACCTCATGTTGCGATCGCACACTAGCACCCTGCTTAATTAAGATGCGTTTGCCCCGATCAACAATCAACAATCAACAATTTATTTCGTACCAAATAATCTATCCCCAACATCTCCTAATCCTGGAACAATGTATCCGTGTTCATCCAAACGATCGTCAATAGCAGCAGTGTAAATAGGTACATCTGGGTGTATATCCGTGAAATGCTCAATGCCTTCTGGTGCAGCAAGTAAGCAAACAAACTTAATCGACATCGGATTAGTCGATTTTATGCGTTCAACGGCTGCTACAGCTGTGTTGCCAGTTGCCAGCATCGGATCAACCACTAACACATCTCGCTCCTCTACATCATAGGGAACCTTAAAATAATACTCGATGGGAACCAGAGTTTTCGGATCGCGGTACAATCCAATATGCCCCACCATTGCAAAGGGCATGAGTTCAAGCATCCCATCCAAAAGACCCTGTCCTGCCCGTTGAATGGAAACAATTACCAGCTTTTTATCTGGGGCGAGTACTGGAGCACTCATTGGGGCTATTGGTGTTTTAATCTGTTCATATTTCAGCGGCAAATCCCGTGTCACTTCATACGCCAACAACAAGCTGATTTCTTTGCTCAGCACGCGAAATTTAGCCGTATCGGTTTCATTTCTACGCATTAGTGTTAGTTTGTGCTGAATCAATGGATGGTCAATTAGTATTACTTGATTTGTCATTTTTGATAGTTGATAGTTGATAGTTGATAGTTGATAGTTGATAGTTGATAGTTGATAGTTGATAGTTGATAGTTGATAGTTGATAGTTGATAGTTGATAGTTGATAGTTGATAGTGGTTAGTTGTCAAAAATTACTACTAACCACTAACGACTAACCACTAACGACTAACCACTAACGACTAACCACTAACCAATGACAGCTAGAATACTGTGCCATCGCTTTCTATTTGAATGGGGGGGACACTACCTGTTCTAAGTTCAGCGGCTATTTTGCGTCCGGCTGCCCAAGTTCCACCTTGCAAGATTTTTACTAGTGGTAGTTCCTCAGCACTCATACCCAACTTTTCGCGCACTGTCGCCACGATGCGATCCAAGAGAATCACAGTCAAGGCACGCCATTCAACAATCACCTCAGATGCAACTGCTTGCGGCTTGAGCAAAATATCAGGTTGTTTGGCGCTGATTAGTCCCAAGTCGAGACATAACCCACCATTGCGATATTCTGCCAATCCGGTGAGATCATCGACACATGTAATCTCCAAACCTAGTTCCTGTAGTGGTTCTAGCAAAGAATAAGTCAGCCATTGGGAGAGTTTATGAAACGGCACTAAATGATCGTCTGCAACATCTGGGTGAAACCAGACATCTCCCAGATTAACCCCAGCAACTTCTAATCGTCCAGACCAGATATCGCTTAGTTCTTCCAAAACTGCACTCAAAACTGTTGCAGCAGCTAGCTGGTTGTTGCGAGATTTACCCAACAGGTAATTTACCAGATTACCTGGACGAGGATGTGACTCCCCAAACACATCAGGTGAAGAGAGTAACACTTGACCTAATTTTTGCAATAATCTCAACCGCCCAGTAATTCCCACTAAGGGATTTTCTGGACTCGCACCAAACCCATTTGCTAATTCTTTTTCTGTTAATGCTTGCAATCGAGATGCATCAACTTGCATGGGCTGCTTGGGATCGCTAGAAAAAGTTCCTTGACAAAACATCTGGAAACTCGCAACTGCCAAACCTTCGGAACGCCTAAAACTTAACTGAGTCTCCTGCTCGTAATAATACCAAGCATTTCCAGCACCCGCATCCAGCAAAACACTAATAATTGCTAAATCAAACTTGGCAACAGCTTTCTCTATCGGCGTCAATCCTGTTAATTTCTCATCTAATTTAGAATTGCGTGGCACACCTCCAGCATCAATTTGTCGCCAGCGACTGTGAAAAGGAATTTGCCGATCTGGATACTGTTCCCGTATCACCTCTATTACATAATCTGCCACCCGTCCCAACTGAGTGAGATCGCAACTAAAATAACGCGACTTGCCTTCAACCGCCAATGTAAACAGTTGCCCACAACGCTCCCGGATAGCAGCAGGCGATCGCAAATAAGCAACCACCTCCCTCTCATCTTTCCTTTGCGTTCTTTGCGTCTTCGCGGTTTGCATCTCCATTCTTACTACCTCCTATGTTGATACACCCCAACTTGTTAGTGGTTAGTCGTTAGTGGTTAGTCGTTAGTGGTTAGTCGTTAGTCGTTAGTCGTTAGTGGTTAGTCGTTAGTGGTTAGTCGTTAGTGGTTAGTAGCTAGTGGTTAGTAGTATTTTTGACAACTAACAACTAACAATTAACAACTAACAACTAACAATTAACAACTAACATTCCCTATTCCAAAGAACGCCCCTTCACATCAGCCAAACCAGTTGCATCCAACACCTCTCCTGTGGTAAAATAACCAGCAGCTTTTTTGGCTTCAATTTCCACCCAGGCATCTGGGGGAATCAACTCTTCTGGAATCGGTACCCGTTCCACAATCTCAATTCCCGATTGAGTAATGGCGTCGTACTTCATATTACTCATCGACACCAAGCGATCGATACGGGTAATGCCCAACCAATGCAACACATCCGGCATCAATTCTTGGAAGCGCATATCTTGTACACCCGCCACACATTCAGTACGGGAAAAGTAGGCATCCGCGCGATCGCCTCCTTCTTGACGCTTGCGGGCATTGTAAACCAAAAATTTCGTCACTTCTCCCAAAGCACGTCCTTCCTTGCGGCAGTAGATGATTACACCAGCACCGCCTGCTTGCGCTGTTTGTACGCACACCTCAATTCCATGGACCAGATAAGGGCGACAGGTGCAAATATCTGAGCCAAACACATCAGAACCGTTGCATTCATCATGTACCCTTACAGCTAAAGGTTTACTAGGATCGGCGACACTCAGCAGATCTCCTACAATGTACACAGTAACGCCCCCAATCGGTGGCAAAAATACCTCCAAATCTGGTCGTGTTATCAGTTCTGGGAACATTCCTCCAGTTTGTTCAAATAAGGCGCGGCGTAACGCCCCTTCTGTGATTTGGAACCGCTTAGCAATTCCCGGTAAATACCAAACTGGCTCAATTGCGGCTTTAGTAACAACCAAATCGCCACCAGGTTTCATAATCTTGCCATCAATCTGCAAGCGTCCTTTTGCCACAGACTCTTGGAGTTCTGGCATATTAATGTGAGCCTGGGTGATGGCAATTGTCGGACGGATGTCATATCCCTGTTCGTAATAGGGTTTAAACACCTCGCCAATAATCGCCCCAAACGGATCGAGGGAAACAATTTTATCTGGGTCAGCCCAGCTTTTGTATGGTCCAATATGCTCTATAGGGGATGTATTGGTGAGATCGGCTTTATGATCTGATTGAAGTGCGCCGCTAGCTATTGCTAATGCCCGATAAATCGCATAACTGCCAGAGTGGGTACCAATAACGTTGCGGTGTGCTTGCTTGTTCAGCGTGGCAATCACTGGACCTCGCTGCATGGGATCGCCTGCTCCCCAGTGAATCGGGATTGGTTTGGGACCAAAGCGACTGGGATGGGAAGTGAGAACAATATGCCTGAAAACGCTATTTTGCTTTGGCATGTCGTTGCTTTGTTTGTTAATATTTATTAATTTTTAATCATGAGCGATTTGTCAATAACTACTAGGAGTTACAATTTTCGCTGATTGTGGCATACTAATGACCAACCACTAACGACAATCGTATTGCAGACTACAACAAAAAACACATAAATTGTTTATTTTATAATTAACGGTTAAAAATTAAAAAAACAATTCAAAAAGTAATTTATTAGATAAGTTGCTGCGAACTTTAATTTAAATATACAATAATAGACCGAAAAGTTATGGATTCTTTATTTATCAATTCCTTACTTGAAGACTTGAAAAATCCCGATGAAACAGTCCGTGAACAAGCAACTCGGAAAATCTGGCGGATTTGGTTTCAGCAAAAGGGAATTTATGGGCTAGAAAAAATAGAACACAGTCAAAAGTTACTGGATGCCAAGAAAATAACTGAGGCTGAAGCTGTGCTAACAGAACTAATTAGCACTCAACCAGATTTTGCGGAAGCTTGGAATCGCCGTGCTTTTCTTTACTACTCAATCGGTGAGCATCAAAAGTCGCTTTTGGACTGTCAGAAGGTTCTTCATCTGAATCCAGTACATTTTGGCGCACTTCATGGTATGGGTTTGTGTTATGCCGCCATGGGAAATTATGTTGAAGCCATCAAAGCTTTTCGCAACGCCTTGCAAATTCAACCTTATTCCCAGATTAATCAAAAATTCATTTTAGAATGCACACTCCAATTAAATTAAGAGTGCAAACAATAGACATCTCCGAAAAACAATGTAGAGACGCGAAATTTGAGCGTAAGCGCCGACACGAGTGTTTCCCGCTACTAGGCGACTGCACCAAGCTTTATGGCGTCGCGTCTCTACATTGGTTGTAGACAACGCACAATTAATTTCTGGAGATGTCTAATGCGATTGATGGTATGGGTAGAGTTGGGAAAGGCATCCGGGTATCATGGACAAGCTCAAGACATTCTCTAATATCATCTCCCTCCCAGGTTCCTGCAAATTCTAGCAAATCCTTAGCTTTTGAACCCCGTAAGGTACTAGCACTTGATTCTGTTTCAGTTTTTGACTGCGGAGGTACATGACTAGCTTTAATGAAGCGAACAAAATCTAGTGCTTCAGTTAGCAACTCCGGTGACAAAGACTCGATTTCTTGAATTAACAATTCTTTAGTAGTCATTTTGCAACAACCCTCACTGTAATTTGCATGTTTTGAGCATTCTCATTTCAACTCTATCAATCTACTCGCTGGCGTGCTTTGTCTAAATTAATTTTGGCATTGGCCTTGCCCACTTCCTCTAGCATTTTCAGTTCTTCTGCCCTATGCTTTACTGATGTCCAGTCTGTGGCAGACTACCACCAATTGTGAGGCTAGATCAAGATCACAAAATTCCGCATACTAAAAAAATGGCATGAAAGCGCTGTAAAACATGAAGAGTAAAACCGCTTCTTGGCGTCGCTTATGATTCACATTGACGGTTCCGATGGAGAGGGAGGCGGGCAAATTCTCCGTTCCTCACTAAGTATAGCTGCCATTACTGGTCAACCCATACAGATAAATCGCATCCGCGCCGGACGCCAAAAGCCGGGACTAGCAGCACAACACTTGACAGCAGTTCGCGCCGCTGCAGCAATTTGTCATGCCCAAGTGCAGGGGGATGCTTTAGGTTCGATGATGCTAGAGTTTATTCCCGGTAGTTCCGTGCAAGCAGGGACTTATACATTCGATGTCAGCGAAGCACGCCTTGGCGGTTCCGCTGGTGCTATTACTTTGGTGTTGCAAACTATCCTTTTGCCTCTAGTGCTAGCATCTGGTAATTCCCAAGTAACATTACGAGGCGGAACTCATGTCAGCCATAGCCCTTCAATGACTTACATTCAGCAAGTCTATCTACCCACGCTGCACCGTATGGGTGTGCGGGTTGAGGCGAAACTGAATGCTTGGGGATGGTATCCCCAAGGTGGGGGAGAAGTGGAGTTGTTGATAAATGGTGTTAGCAAACTCGGCGGGATCAACTTGGTGAAACGCGGCGACTTGCAACAAGTGCGGGGGTTAGCAGTAGTAACAGAACTGCCTTCTCACATTCCCCAAAGGATGGCGAGTCGTGCTGAGAATTTGTTGCGTGAAGCTCAATTGAAACCTAATATACAGCCTTTACGAGCAAAGGGTATTGCACCAGGAGCAGGTTTATTTCTCACGGCTGAGTATGAGAATAGCGAATCTGGATTTGGTGCTTTGGGACGTTTGGGTTTGCCGGCGGACAAAGTAGCACAAATGGCTTGTGAGGAACTGCTGAAGTTTCATCAAACCGGCGCACCAGTAGATGAACATTTAGGGGATCAGTTACTATTACCAGCTGCTTTGGCATCCCAGAATAGTATGTACCGGGTGGCGGAGATTACTCAGCACCTAACGACGAATGCTTGGGTTATTGAGCAATTTGGGCTGGCGCGGGTGACGGTGGATGAAGCTGAGAAAATGGTGGCGGTGGAACCTTTGACTGAATATGTATCAATGTAGCAAGGCATTCTCTAGCATACAATAGAAGAAATAGGTACTACGGAACTACCTATTTCACCCCGCAAGGGGGACGGTAAATAAATTTACCATCGGTAATTACCAAAAGGGTACTGCGCCCATAGCGAAGCTTGGGCGTAGGGGAATTTTGGGATAATTGCGAAACGTCCCTCAACCAATTTTAACCGTAGGTTAAAGAGGTTGAGGGACAGTTGAGCAATTATCAGACTCTGGTCGGTCTTGTTCTTTGATGTACCGTTTCACAGTCTCTAAATTAGCGCCACCAGTGGAAGAGACGAAGTATCCAATTTTCCAGAACACTGGCTTTTTGTAAAACTGGTTGCAATGGTCAAGAAACTCTTTACGGATGAGACGACTACTAACGGTTTTGAGATTGTTTGCGCTCTTCACTAATCTGAACCTTGGGGTTAATATCAATCAATAAATGACAGTGATCTGATTCTCCGTTCAATTCAACCAAAACACAATCCCACTTTTTACAGGTGAGAGCAAAGATTTCATGCAATCGATGTAAGACATCGCCAGTAATAACTTTACGTCGGTACTTTGTGACTAGGACTAAATGTATAGAAATGTTATAAACAGTACCACCAGACAATATTTTGTTTGACATAGACCAAAAAAGTATGGTAGTTTAGCCCTAGTGTAGCATAACAGTCGAGGAGAAGCAGTTGCAGATAGCTTATAGGTTTAAGCTACGCCCCAATAAAAAGCAAGTAGAGTTGCTAGAGGATTGGCAGCACAAGGTTGGTTACGTTCAAAACCGTTCTTTGGGCGATAGAATTGCCGCCTATAACAACAGTTTTATTTTGGGTGACTACTGCGATTTGTACACCAAACGGGAAATATGTAGTACTTATTTGTACTGCGATTTAGAGACACAAGCACTCTTCAGTCCACTACATTGCTCAGTTAGTAAGTCAGCGTCACTGGGTTATCCTTGGAAAACGGACAATCCTAAATTGCGTAGATCCAAGCCTGACAAGGATGGGAAAATAAAACCGTTTAATCCTAGGCGTAGTGTTGTTGAATTACATTCCAATTGGCTAACAGAGTTTAAGAAAATTCATCCAGAGTATTCAACAGTTAGCGCTGACGTGTTGCAGCAATCACTGCGTCACGTTGATACTGCTTTCAATAAATTTTTTACAAGTTCCACCGGCTTCCCCAACTTCAAGCAACACAAAGAAGTTGGGTTTGAGTTCAAGCCTAGTACAGTTAAAATTCTCAACAACTACATAACATTTCCCGGATTAGGGACGATGAGGTTTTTTAAGTCTCGCCTCATACCTACTAGCTGGGAAATTAGGACGGTAACAATTAACCGTGACGTAGACGGTTGGTATGTTTCCGTGCTGCTTAGAGATGAAACAGTACCAGATATTTTGCCCAAACCCCCAGAAGAATGTAAAACAATTCAAGGCGCAGACGTTGGGATTAAAAAGCTTGTTGCTCTTAGCGATGGAACAATGATTGAGAACCCACGGTTTCTCAATAAGACCACAAGAAGGATAGAAATCAGACAGCGCCGTGTATCTCGCAAGAAAAAAGGTTCTAGTAATCGGAGAAAGGCGGCTAAGCGATTAGGAAGAACTCATCAAAAAATCCGTCGCCAACGTGAAGATCATCAGTGGAAAGCAGCCAAAAAAATTGCTGCCAATGCTGACATTACAGTATTCGAGGATCTAAATATTAAGGGGATGAAGTCCCGATGTAAACCCAAGGTAAATCCGGATACAGGTAAGTACATCAAGAATGGACAAGCAGCAAAAGCAGCATTAAACAAAGCAATTTCTGATGCTAGTTGGTATTCGCTACGCCAAAAAACCAAACATCAAGCATCAAAACTAGGCAACCTTGTGATTGAGGTTGACCCTAAATATTCGTCTCAGCAGTGTCCAGAATGCCACTACATCAGTTCTGGTAACCGAGACAAAGAAAAGTTTATTTGTCAGGAGTGTGGTCACTCTGACGATGCAGACACCAACGGCGCAGTAGTTTGCGCACATCGTGGCAAGAAAAAGCTTGGAACCGATTCTCTACTGGTGGTCAGCCAGAAAGTCACGCTTAAGGAGGCGGCTGCAACGCCGCAAGCATCCTCTGTACCGAGAGAGGAGCCTAAGAACCCGGCTAAATCAACAGTTAAACAGCGTCAATTGTTGCTATTGAAAATCAAAAGCACTCCGAATGTGCCGAAGTCTCGCACTCCTTCTAAGCGGAAAGTGCCTGAAGTTCAATGTACACAATTATCCCTGTTTGATAGCTTTGGTAGGGATGCTAGGGAGTCGAAAGCTGAGACTTCTTAGAATCCGTGTCCATACCCGAAGGGTTGGGCGCGGTAGTTCAAGCCGTGTTTCATCCCCGATGTAAAAATACGGGGTTTCCATACATGCCACGAGGTTCAGATGAAAATTGAGCGATTGCAGGAACTCAAGCAGAAACTAACCAATGAAGCAGACCTTTCTCACATCTGGTTGTTTTATATGGATCATTTTGCGGATCATCCGGAATTCACTGAACTGGGTGAGCCTGCCAATAATGAATACCTAGATGCTATTCTCCACAAAAATATAGAGCAAATATTTGGCAGGGCGATAACGATTTCTAACTTTTTCCCGATCTACATTGCAAAGTATCAGTTCTTTCATGGACCTTTCCAAGTTCAAGGACGTATTGGCGGTGTGATTTATTTCCAGGATATAAAAATTGGGTTACTTGCAGTGTCGGCGGAATTTCCCCCTACGGATGCGGTCAAGTATTCACGTTTTTCTGAACTGATTCAGCTGTCGGCACCTAATCGCTACGATCTCAATTGAGAGAAGCACAAATTTTTTAATTTTTAATTTTTAATTTTTAATTGGAGCGCAGCGACGGTCAGTTCAAAGGGACAAAATCATGACCAGTACCAGATTTGTCATTCCGTTTAACCTCAACTAAAAATGCTTTCCCATCTTTGCGATCGCCCCATTGGTAAAACTGGATCTTTCCCGTTGCCCCGTTAACCGAAAAATCTCGACTCAATAACACCTTCTGCAGCCCTTCACGAGTCTGGCTGCGGTTCAAACCGAAGATAATTGATTCGGTGGCATCATATGCCATTGCTGTACGCCAGTTCACAAGTCCACCCCAAAGTTTGATGGCATCGTTAGGAAAGGTACGATCTGGAAATGCACCTGGATACCAAGGTACAGGTATGACTAAGCTGTTAGCATTTTTCCAAGACTGCAGCGTTTGATCTGTATAAAGCGTAGGGCTGCCAAAAAGCGGTAGCTGTCCTTTATTGGCGTTTGCTACATTTACATATCGGTCAATTCTATCCACATAGGGAGATAATAGCAAGCCATCCGCCCCAGCTGCAATAGCATTAGAAATTACCTCAGTCGGGTTTAAGTTAGAATCAGCCAAATTACAGGATATATAAATAAGATTGATACTTGGAGCACCTTGAACGAACTCATTCCTAAACGCTTCATTATCGATGGCATCGGAATCATAACAGATGGCAATATTGGTCTTGTGAGCTTTTTCAACCATGTATGTAGAAAGTTGGCGTGCCATCAAACTAATACTGGGAACAGTACGAAATATGTAGTTGCTTTTACTATTGTTGCTTTCAGCTAGACTTTTAGAAAAACTGGTTGGTGAGATCATCACCAGCTTATCCTGATATACTTTAGCAGCGGCGATGGAAACGTCACTGGCGTTATGTCCGACTACGGCCAGAATATGGGGATCTTTGACAAACTCCTCGGCAAGTTGTGTAGCAATCTGAGGATTATTATCATCATCGGCGATCGCGACCTGTAATAGCTTGCCCTTAATGCCACCACTGCGATTCACCCGATCTTGAGCTTGAACCACTCCGCGCAGAATTTCTTGTGCTACATTCGGGTTACTACCGATGGGGACGCTCACAGCAATTTTGAAAGCATTACCCTGACTAATTTTGGCGTTATTTAAGTAAATTAAAGTTTCTGGGTCATTGCGATGATCTTTTAGTGATATTTGGAACTGGTTAATGGCTGTCTGAAAATCCCCTGAAGCAAACGCTTGCACTCCTGCTTTCTTAGAGGAATTTGTGTTTAACTTTACTAAAATTTTCTCCCCCGAACTTATCCGACCTAGTAACATTTGATGACTTATTTCCTTTTTTACCAGTGCTGCTACCCACGCTATCATTAACCCAACCAAAGATATGGCAATAATAGAAAACCCAATGTTTCTCTGCAGCTTGGCTTTTCTTTTGTCCAACTTCTCGCTGGCAGCTAAGAACTGATAATCTTGGTCGCTCAATCTTTTATCGACGGTCCATATCTGGGCATCCTGTAATGCCTGCCCTCGCAACAGCCGGGATTCATCCTGATAGCTGGAAGCTACCCATGCTTCTAGTGCTTCGGCATAGGGTCGCAGAGCAGATAAGGCTTTTTTCACCCAACTTTGGTCAAAAACAGACTTATAGATGGGGTTGTAAACTTTCAACTTGCCCTGTTGCTTGACCACCAACCCCGACAGTCGCAGCTCTATTTGTTCTGGGCTGTCATCTGTTTCTACTTCACCATGTTGCAAAATTTGCTGATATAGCCCTAGTAGCCGACCAGCACGCCGTCCACTCCTAAAAATGCGCTCGCGAATTGTCCTCAAATGCTCTGGTTCATCCTGAAATTCCCAGTTGTCGATCACTTGGCGTTCTACAAATTTCCTCACCCACTCTGCCTCTTTAAAAGCGGGAATAGGAGATTCAGAATTGACTATCAATTGACATAACTTTTGGGTAAGAAATGGTTGTCCTCCCGTCCACTCCAACACCTCTTTTAAAACCAATTCGGGATTGTTTGCCAAATTTTCCAATCCCTGAATTAAAGATAATTTGGCTTCCTCTAACTTAAATCCAGTCAAATCAATTGCCCGACCAATATTAAACGGTGTCCGTTGTTTATCAGCAATTAAATTTGATGGCGTTGCTACCCCCAATAGACAAAACGTGAGGCGATTGTATTCTGGATTGTCCACTCGCTGATTATAGCAAGCGCGAATAAAGGCAAAAAAGTCATCACTGGGAAAATTTAAACTGAGAACACTATCGATTTCATCAATAAAAATGACAATATTTTGAGATATTTGCGCCAGCATCACCGATTCAATAAACTCTCTCAATCGCTCCAAAGGAGATAGCCACTCACGCTCGCGCCACCAGTTTCCTAAATTGACCTCCAGCTGAAAGTCCATCGTCAAACGGAGGAGCATATTGGCATACCACTTGTCTAACGTTACCTGCTGGACACCACCCATCGAAATATCTATCGCAGTGCAGGCAATTCCTACTTTTTTCAGATGCCGCATCACTTGAACTCGCAAACTAGATTTCCCCGTCTTACGGGAGTTGAACACATAACAAAAATTACCAGCTTTTAGACATTCATAAAGTTCGTTATCAGCCTGCCGCTTGACATAAGTGGGTGCATCTTCTGGTAAAGTAGCTTCAAATACATATTTATAAACCATCGTATAAGCGAACTAAAAAATACTGACGATACAGATTGCATCTTGGACTACAATCGTTGCCTTGCATTTGTATCAAACCCATCCTGTCTAATTTAAATGCCTGAGCAGGTTCTAGTGTCACGGGGTTGTTTGTCGTCACTACTTGGTGCAAAGCTGCTGCTAGTTCTGGATATTGTTGTACATCCCACAACTGTTCTCGCAGGTAGTTACCAAATGGACCTGCTTCTGTGGAAGCTATTTGCAAAAGATTCAAGAGCGTATTTTCCTGACTTTTAAGATAATCAAGAGCCATCTGTACTAGGTAAGGATGTCCTCCTACCATAGCCATCAGTTGCTCAACCTCCTGGTTGTTGAACCAATCAAGTCCATAACGCTGTGCCAAATCCTGCACTTGCTCTTGATTAAAATCTGGTAAAGGAATAACAACTCCTACACCCTTAAGGGGCGAGTAATTGATATCCAGTGAGCTATAAACTTCTGTGGAGTGTACCACTATCAACCGGAGTTTTTTCCAAATATCACCTCGGCGATCGCTCCTCCTTGCCATGTCATACCAACCTCGTAACAAGCAACAAAAATCATTGGCGATGGCAGGGTGTTCAAAAACCCGATCCACTTTATCCAAGGCGAGTACCATAGGAGAAGTACATTCTACTAACAGATACTCTTCAAAGTAAGCCGTGGTGTTATCGTTACAGCCAAAAATGTCGTCCCAACGATTAGCCAACTTATTAGGTAACCCTAGTAGCTTACCCACTTTTGCACAAAACCACTGAGAGAATGTACGTATGTCGTTAAATACTGTACTATCCGGTAGCTCAAAACTCAATGTCACAGTTTGATAGTTCTGCTTTCTTGCTTCAACGAGAATCCGATCAAGAAGTAAAGTTTTACCCATCTGCTGAGGTGCTTTGATGCGGATGAGCGCACCAAGCTGTTTTATCGCCTCGTAACAGCGAGATTCAATCGGTGGGCGCTCTATATAATAGGCAAAAATTAAAGGGACTGAACTCTCAAGAATTTCTGGTTCTGCTATCAATAGAGGTTGTTCAGGTTCGAGTATTCCATTCCACTCGTCGGTCGCAACGACATCAGTTGGTTGCAAATCTAAGACTTCAACAATCTTTCGGACAGAATCTCGGAAAATCTTGTTTCCCCGGATGAATCGGTCATATGTATCGAGATGCATATCCGTTTTACCTGCAAGCTGTTTACGAGACCATCCTTTTTGAATTCTTCGAGCTTCAAGTATTTCTATTCCTTTGATGGTAGCTTTAACACTACGGGTTCTATGATTTTGATTCATTGCCAGCAACTTAGAATAGTTACGGTTACCAATACTTTAGCTAGTTTCAGAGATAATTCTTAAGTGCAGATAAGTGAAGCTAACATATTTGCACTTATCTGCACTTATCTGCGGTGATTTACCCTCTTTGAGAATATTGTCTTTCAGGATATTCTCATCAATATGATTCGTGACAGGTTAAGACGTTCTTTATTTTGTCAATTCGTAATAATCCTTAATCTTAAACCAAGTACCATGTCTTAAATTCACATTGGTACTAGCTTTTCACGGCAAAAATGAATGATGCGTTTAAATCCGCACGCTCGCGCCTGCCTCAAAATTGTGTTTCCTACGCGGTTTATCGGAAAATTTTGAGTATTTTTACTTATTAACAAGTATGCCTTAGCCTTAACTTGTCACCAATGGTACAGGATAGATGCTTGTTGGAATTCCCCACGCATCTTCTCCCAACTCCTAGTCCCTAGTTAAATACTCAATAAAACACCGATGAGAAATATGACGCTAATGCTTTCCCTTACTCGTTATCAATGGACAGTTTTTTTTGCCGCATGGCTTGGTTGGGGTTTCGATGTGTTTGATAGTTTGCTATTTAGTTACGTAGCACCAAACTGCGTACCAACTCTATTAGGCTTGCCAATTGGTTCTCCTGAGGCGAAAGCTGCCACTCTTTTTTGGACTGGATTATTGACTTCAATTTTGTTACTTGGCTGGGCAGCAGGAGGGATTCTTTTCGGTACACTTGCCGATCGCATTGGTCGTAGTAAGACAATGATGCTGACTATACTCTGTTTTTCACTAGGTACGGCTACTTGTGCCGTGGCACCTAATATAGCAGTCTTAATTCTTTCGAGAATTATTGCCAGTTTGGGACTTGGAGGAGAGTGGGCGGCGGGAGCGTCACTTGTGGCTGAGGTGGTGCCAGAGCGATCGCGGGTAGAAGCTGGAGCACTTCTTTACACTTCAGCTCCTATTGGTTTAACTTTAGCAACACTTGTAAATCTACTAGTTGCGGGAGTGTTGTTCAAGAACAACCCCGAAGTTTCCTGGCGCTTTGTCTTTTTATTTGGCTTACTTCCTGGCATAGTTGCCTTTTTGTTGCGTTCCTTCGTCAAAGAGCCAGAATCGTGGCGAAAAGAAGCCAACAATATGCCCACGCCCAGCATCCAAGAACTGTTCAATCGCCAAAATCTTCCCCTAACTCGGTGTGGCTTTCTCATGGCAACGGTAGCTTTGCTGACTTGGTGGACTTGTAATGGTTTTATTCCAGTCATTTCTGCAGGTTTGGCGCAAACGGCGGCTCTTACCCAAGGTTTAGATAAGGTGGCGACACAAGCACTTATTGAGCAATGGAAAACTATTGCATCTAACAGCTTTAATCTGGGGGGATTAATCGGCGCTCTATTAACAGTTCCCCTAGCTAAATACTGGGGACGCAAAAAAATGCTTTTTCTCTACTTTTTGCTGTCAGGTCTTGCCCTAATAGTCACCTTTGGACTGGATTGGTCACCCTACACTCGCCTTTACTTGTACTTCCCCGTTGGGTTAACTGTTTTTGGTGTATTTGGCAGTTTCACCTACTATTTGCCAGAACTTTTTCCCACTAGGTTACGAGCAACTGGTTCTGGTTTTTGCTATAACATCGGGCGAGTGATAGCAGCAGGCGGACCGTTTCTAGTGGGTGCGATCGCATCCAGTGGAGCCAACGCTCTTCAAACTGCTTTAGGATTGCAACTCTGGCTAGCTGTTGTACCGTTAATTGGTCTGTTTTGTATGCCTTGGGTGATTGAGACAAAACGTGATTAATTCAATAAGTGAGGAGTGCAATATGGGACTGGTTTTTGGCGGACGTTACGAAATTGAAAATGTTGTGGAACTAGGTGAGCGATCGCCAGCCAATTTTTTTTTACCCAACGCTGGATTCTGACTACGCCAGAGTTTCGATCTCTGTTATTTTTATTCCAATCCATTCGGCGATCAGAAAGCATCTCCTTTGACGACTTATTAAAGTGTTGTTGCTGTAGTAATGCCTTTAAGTACTTCTACCAATTTCTCAATATGCGTCTTCTCATGAGTTGCCATCACAGAAATTCGTATCCGACTCGTGGGAACGGTAGGGGGACGAATTGCTGGGGCAAAAATGCCAGCATTTCTTAACTGCTGTCCAACTTTTAGCGCGTCTGCTGCATTTGGTAACTGAAAGCAGAGTATAGGTGATTCAGACGGTAGCAATTTCAGGTTGGGTAGCTGTTGCATCAACTCTTTCAAGTAATCTACATTCCGCCACAATTGAGCGCGGCGTTGCGGTTGTTGTTGTACTATATTAATTGCTGCTAACGCCGCCGCTGTGTCACTGGGTGAAAGCGCAGTGGTGTAAATCCAACTGGGTGCGCGATTCCGCAAAAAGTCAATCAGGCTTGCGCTTGCTGCTATATACCCGCCTAAACTACCCAAAGCTTTACTCAAAGTACCCATTTGAATTAATTGCTTTCCTGTAGAGTCAAAATGTTCTACACATCCAGCACCAGTTTTTCCTAGTACCCCAGTAGCATGAGCTTCATCCACTAGCAGCATACAGCTAAATTCAAGAGCTAGTTCCAATAGTGCTGCTAATGGACACAAATCACCATCCATACTAAAGACGCTATCAGTAATTATCAAACAGCGTCGGTAGTCTTGCCGTTGCTGACTCAGTTGGGTTAGTAGCGCTGCAACATCACAGTGAGGGTATTCAATGACCGTTGCACCACTAAGAATTGCTCCGTTTTTCAGACTGGAATGATTATACTGGTCAGATAAAATTAAATCGCGCTTGCCTACTAGGGCGGCGATCGCACCCAAATTGGCTAGATAGCCCGAACTAAATACCACCGCATCTTCTGTTTGTTTCAGGGATGCGATCGCCATCTCCAAATCCCTATGTAATTCCCGGTGACCACTGAGTAATCTAGAACCAGTACTACCAGTACCAAATTCTTGAATAGCAGCAGTTGCCGCTGCAATCAAGCACTCATCCCCAGCCAGTCCTAAATAGTCATTACTAGCAAAATTAATCACCTCTCGTCCTTCTAAAAGCACCGTAGCACCAGGACGACCGTGGATTGTTTGTACTGAACGATACCAGTCAGCCCGATGAATAGTTGCTAGAGATTCTTCTATCCAAGCGTAAGGATCTGTGGACATGGGGGAATGGGGAATGGGGAGTGGGGGGAGTGGGGGGAGTAGTTAATATACTTTTATACAACCAACAACCAACAACTAACAACTAACAACTAACAACCAACAACTAACAACCAACAACTAACAACTAACAACTAACAACCAACAACTAACAACTAACAACTAACAACTAACAACCAACAACTAACAACTAACACTAAGATGCGCGATCGCCTGTTTAATCCAATCTTCCACATAAGCATCTTTGGATAGTCCAATGTCTTCACTTACCACATGCAAGGTGTGACTGACCTCATTCGCAGTGTAGCCCAATGCCAAGAGGGTCATTTGTACCTCTTCGAGAATCTTAGGTGCAGGACCACCTGTGGCGACGAAGAATCCTGCTGTCTTACGCCACTCGATCAACTTACTTTTCAGTTCTAAACAGATGCGTTCTGCAGTTTTCTTCCCCACACCAGGGGCTTGAATTAATAATTGAGTGTTACCAGAGATAATCGCTTGGATTAAATCTGGTAGTTCCAAAGTGTCCAATAGGGCGATCGCCAAAGCTGCACCAATACCACTGACACTCAAAAAGTGGCGAAACACATCTCGTTCTCCTGGTGAACCAAAGCCATATAGTAATGGCACTTCTTCGCGAATTTGGTAATGGGTAAAAATTTGGACCTCGCCTCCTGTGTTTGGCAATTGCTGCGCCAGTCGTGCGGGAATTTGTAAATCGTACCCCAACCCATTCACCTCGATAGTGAGAATATAGCGATTACCGCTATTGTTTTGGATGCCAGCGACGATGCCTTTAAGATAACTAATCATTCTATGAAACCAAAATATTTCAGACCTTCAAGTATTCCACCTGCACAAAAATCTCTTGCCAGGTAATGGTAGTCAGTGGGATTTTCATTGTGCCATTGCAGTAACTCTGGACGAGCATTGCCGACAATAACTCCCCGTTCTACCCCAACGGCAAATAAAGCAATATCATTGCCAGAATCGCCACAAACAACCGTGTTCTCTGCTACAAATTTCCACTTTTGGCGAAGAAACTGTACTGCCTGACCTTTATCGCTGCTACGGGGTACAATGTCAAGGTCTATACCGCTACTGTAGATTAACTTTACATTTAAATCAGATTTTTGCAAATCTGACTCAAGTTCGGGTAAAACTTTGGCTGCGGCTGTTTGTGGGAGGAAAAAACTCACCTTGAAGGGACGCTGTTCTGAGTCTGGTTGCAGAACCAAGTCAGAAAAATGAGTAGCTATTGTCTCTACCATTTCACGATTCCACCCGGGTGAAAGTTTTTCGGACCAAGCTGAGTCGGGAGTAGTACTACCATTAATGTAGATTTCCGTTCCCACAGATAAGATCAGGGCGTCTGGTTCTAAAAGATTTTTTTGTTCTTTCAGCTCTTGATACAGAATCGGCGAACGCCCTGTGGCATAAACAATCTTAGTGCCATATTCTTGGCGGTGTCTCTGCAGGTGAGCATACAATTCTGTTAGCGCATTGTCATCGCCCACAAGGGTGTTATCTAAATCAGTTACGAAGAAAAATTTAGTCATAGCAACCTAGGAGTATCAGCTTCACACCAAAAAGTTTATGCCGAAATGGCACTAATCTTATCTACTTCGGCAAATTGAACATTTGTACTACAAAAGTGTGAGTAAACTTAAAAAATGTCTATGCGCTGATTTTAATCTAACGAAAAAAAATTAAAAAAGCGCGACTCCCTTAAGGTTCAACCAAGTCTGTGCAAAACAGGAGAGTTTTGGAGTGGCTTCCATTCTTAGGTTTTTACGTCGCTATCTCGCCAAACTCAATCCTCACTATAGCTTCAGAACCCGTTGGGGATTGACGATTGGCAGTATTGCTTTTGTGTTGTCAATATTAGCAAGTCTGATTTTCAGTCAGACAGCCAGCGTGTACGTTAAATATTATGTTGGTCATTACGCTTGTGCACAATTGGCGGATCAAATGACTGACAAGCTAGACTGGAGACTGTTTGAGCGTTATGGCGATCTTCAAATTATCAGCACACTTGATGCCATGCGCAATCCTAATTATTCTGGATTACAGCAGCTTGCTCTGTTGGAAAAGCTGCAAAGTAATTACATCCGGCACTTGCAGCAGCAGATATTTACTTGGAACATCATTTTGGGGGTATTGTTTGCTGTTTTAGGTTGGCTTGTGGCTGCGTGTATGACTAATCCGATAGTAGCGATCGCAGTAGCTGCCGACTGCATTTGCCAAGGCAATAAACAAGCTAAAATTCCCGTACTGCGAGGCAAAGATGAAATTGCCAGCTTATCCAAGTCCCTCAGTCAGCTAGTCTCTACGCTAACTCAGCAGGAAAATGACCTCAAAGCCAGTAACGCCCAGTTGCAGTTAGAACTAACGAACAGGCTAGTGGCACAGGAAATGCTACACCAAAGCCAAGAGACGTTTCGTCAACTCATTGCCCAAGATATTACTAAGTGCAAGCAGGTAGAAGAAACACGTTTAGCTTTGGAAAAAGAAAGAGAAATTAGTGAACTCAAATCTCGATTTATTGCCATTGCCTCCCACGAATTTCGTACACCATTGACGGGCATTCTCTTGTGTTGTGAATTTTTAAGCACTCATCACCACAAATTATCTGAGGAAACCAAACAACGACATTTCCAGCAAATTAAATCTAGCGTTAAACATCTCAATCAGGTGTTAGAGGATGTTCTGATCGTGGGTAGAGTCCAAGCAGGAAAACTACAGTTCAACCCTGCCCCCCTCCCTTTGGTAAACTTCTGCTTCGATGTGGTCGATCAGCTACAGTTTAGCGCTGGCGATCGGTATAATCTCAACTTTGTGAGTCAATGTTCCTACAATGTAACGACAAAAAATCTGCCCCTAATGGATGAAAAATTACTGCGGCACATCCTCACAAATTTACTTTCAAACGCCATTAAGTATTCGCCTCAAGGCGGCAATATTCAATTTAACCTAATTTGTGACGATGACAGCGTTATTTTCCGAATTCAAGATCAGGGCATTGGCATTCCAAAAGAAGAACAAGCAGAGCTATTTACCTCATTTTTTAGATGTAGTAATATAGGCAAACTTCCTGGAACCGGACTAGGGTTAACTATTGTTAAAAATGCAGTTGAATTGCATGGAGGTCAAATAAGCGTAGAAAGCGAAGTAGATATAGGTACAACTTTTACCGTAATACTGCCACTCAATCATAGATTTGTACGAGAAAAAACCCCAGAGAAAAATGGAGTGAGTAGCCCAGAGTAACGTGATATTTGTACAGCGATCGCCTCTAGGGTAGGCACTTTTGAGGTGATCCTGTAGCAATATGGCGACAAAGATATTATCCTGCGTCAGAATAGGATAAGTTACTGGGGGCGGACATGGAAACGATGAAATTGCGAGCGCATATTAAGGCAGATGGTATATTACAAATCCAGACGCCTACTGATTTTAAAGATACCTCTGGGGGGTATTAAAACGGTACGGACGAGTGAAAAAGATGGGTTTACCTCAAAGGTATCGGCTGTTTTTTCGGGCGTTTGATACCCCACAGTTGAAAGCTATTGTAATTTTGTGGTTGGGGTTTCCCCGTATTGAAGGTGCAAAGTATGATTGTTATGAAGTATTTACTAAAATGGTAGCGCGAGGGACGTTTCCAGATAGTTTGGATGAACTGCTCGCAGATTGTGAGGCAGTCGGCAATGTCAGTTTCCGTTCCGTCGAAGTGCCGAACCCGGAGGCTAATTCCTAACTTCTAACTTCTACCCCTCCTTCAAAGTCTCAATCAACAAATCTACCTGCTGCTGTCGGTGTTGCAAAAAACTTTCGCACTCCCGCAAATACTCAACAGCAGTAGCAAATTGGTCAAAAACCTCTGACAACTCCAACTTACCCGCTTCAATTTGAGCGATGATTTCTTCTACCTCAGCAACCTTCGCCTCATAATTCCATCCCGAATCAAGCGTCACATCACCTGAATTAGAACCAGAAGCACTCATCCGTTTAATCATAAAAATTCTTGGCGTCTTGGCGGTTTATTAATAACTTCCACTTTAACCTCTCCCTCACTCAACTGTACCCACAACTCCTGCCCCACTGCTAACTCCTCAACCGAACGAGCGATCGCACCATTTTCCTGTCTAACCACCGCATAACCTCGCTGCAACACAGCTTTAGGATCAACAGTTGCCAACTTTTGCCGTAATACCTCTACATGCTGCGTTGCTTGCTGCAATTGCCTCGTTGTTGCTTGCACTACCCTCTCACGCTTCCAATTGAGCGCTTGCATCTCTTGCTGCACAAGCCTTTCCAACCGCAAACGCCGCAAACGGTTTTGCATTTGTTGCAGCTGGTTTTGTGCTGTTTTCCACTCGTCATACACTGCATCATGCAAAGCAGCAACACGCTGCCGATGCTCAGTATACAATTGTGCGATCGCCGGCACAACCAGTTCAGCAGCAGCAGTGGGAGTATGCACCGAAGCATCTGCAACCAAATCTACCAAAGACTCATCCCTTTGATGACCAATACCAGCGATCACAGGAATAGAACAATTAGCCACTGCTCGCACTACCCGTTCATGATTAAAGCAAGCCAATTCCTCAACTGCACCTCCTCCTCGTGATAAAATTAGTACTTCCGCACGTCCATCTCGTTCCACCCGCTCAATAGCCTTGACAATAGACTCTGGCGCTTGGTCACCCTGTACTGTGGCGGGAGAGAATAAAACGTGTATACCAGGATACCTTTGTTTGAGTGTCTTTTGAATATCACCCCAAGCCGCAGCGGTGGATGAAGTGACAACGGCAATAGTTTGGGGATGGGTGGGGAGCGATCGCTTTCTTTGTACATCAAACAACCCCTCTGCTTGCAGACGGTTTCGCAGTTGTTGGTAACGCAGCGCCTGCAAACCGGCACCACCTGGCAAAGCCTGCCAAACTGACAACTGATATTCTCCCCTTTGAGGATAAACCCGAATACTGCCCAAGATGATTAACTGCGTGCCGATAGTTGGAGTTTGCACTAACTTTGCTAATTGGCTACTCCACGCCACACACTTAATTCCTGCTACCCCATCTGGGTCTTGTAGTGTAAAAAATAATCCACTGCGATGATTGTGAGCGCTAGAAACTTCGCCCGTCACCCAAACTTGCCGCAGTTGCTCATCTTGCTCTAAGAGAAATCGGATGTAGTCAGTTAATCCAGCGACGGAAAGTGCTGTATCGGGAATGAGAGAGACAGGAAAATCAGAAGTCATTTACACACGTTAAAAACTAAAGCCTACAAATTCTTATACACTTCACCATCATTACGCTTGCCAACTCTAAACACGTCAACAAGCTTCGTTGATTGATCAATTGTGTAGAGAATTCTATATTCCCCTTGGTCAACACGGTAGCCACCTTCATAGCCTTTCAAAGCCGCACAGTCATTGGGTTGAGGATTGCCTTGAAGCGAAAATATTTTAGAAGCAACTTGCTTAAATTGCTTAGGTGGCAAGTCATTCAAGTCTTTTTCGGTAGTTTTAGCAACGCGCAAAGTATAACGCTCACTCATCTTTGCGACTAGCAACAATTGCATCTAGCGTCGTAAAGCCATCATTCTCTTCAACCGCATGGCGCAAAGCCGCAGAATCAATAGCGTCTTCCATTGCCTCAAGACGCTTTAAGTCCTCAATACTAATCATCGCAACAGCAGGCTTACCATGACGTTCAATCAAAATCCGCTCACGACCATATTCAGCACGATTAATCAAATCCTGAAAATTGGCACGAGCTTCAGTAGCACTAATCACACTCATATTGCTTCACCAAAATTATAAGGTGTACAGCTTGGATTTATACACCAAGCGCGTCAGCAAGCAAATTTTGTATTTAATGTACAAAATTTATAAATTGTACAATTTACATATCTATACTACACTACTATATACAAGCTGGCAATTCAGAAAAGTATACTGATGGGAGGGTAAAGAATGCTGACAAACGAAATTCTGGAAGAAATTTATCAATTTCGGGAAGCCCACGCTGAATCATTCAATTACAATGTGGCAGCTATGTTTGCAGACTGGCGTACCAGACAAGCTCTTAGTGGTAAGTGTTCAGTAACTCTACCTCCTAAGAAGAGGTCTAACAAATCGCTGCACCCGACTGTATAAAGAACGGCATAGCATGGGATTCATCTGCGTTTCTGTAAGTGGGTGAGATAGGCATTTTAGGGTGAAATTGCTTTAACAGAGTTTTTGCGCTGGTATCTTGCTAATTAGCGGCTTAACAACAACTTTTCTTTTTTATGAGTATTTACCTCTACAACCGGATAATTAAAATATTCGTTATGGTGTGAGTTAATGATTCCGGATTTTGATGAAAATGGCAATTTGCCACCAGGGGTGCATTTTGGCGAATGGGAGGAATTTAAGGAAAGATTTGGTACTAATTTAACTAGGCGGCGGATGATAGATGGTTTGGAATTGGCAATGACACAATTAAAATCAGCTGGTTGTCCGACAATTTTCATAGATGGTAGTTTTGTCACCAGCAAACAAAAACCTGGAGATTTTGATGCCTGTTGGGAAGACAATGGGGTTGATATAAATTACTTGGAATCTATTGCTCCTACTTTATATAATTTTGCGCTGCGGCGTACCGAACAAAAAACGAAATACAGAGGGGAAATTTTTCCCTCTAATTACCCAGCTAATGATTCTGGTACAGCATACATAGATTTTTTTCAATTTGATACAAGAACAAATACCCAAAAAGGAATTATTGCTATAGATTTACAAAGGTGGAAACCATGATGATAAAAAATGAGCAGCAGTATCAACACTCCTTAGATTGGTTGCAGAGATTTGAACAGTCTATATCTGAATTGGATAGCAATGAGAAATTGAAAGCAGAACCAAAGCGTTGGAAGATTCATAGAGACTCATACCAAAGTCAAGTTGATGAGTTAAAGGAACAAATCACTGAATATGAAAGACTTATTAATTGTGACACTAAGGAGCCTTTGAAAATTAAAGTTGGGAGTTTAAATAAGCTACCAGATGCTTTAATTAAAGCTCGTATAGCAGCAAAAATTAGTCAAAAAGAACTGGCTGATAGATTAGAAATTGATGAACATCGGGTTAAGGACTATGAGGATACTGATTATCAATGCGCCAGTTTTGTAGAAATCCTCGAAGTCAGCACTGCTTTGGGCGTAGAATTTGAAAATGCGATTGTGCTGGTGGATTTTGAAGAAATAGATTCGGTAAAGCGAACTATCCAAAAGTGGGGTAAAGCAAGAGTTCATCTTCCGACTAAAACCTAATGGATATTAGGGCGTTCTCCCAAATTAATTACCAACAGAACTATTAAGAGTATAACGCTCACTCATCTTTGCGACTAGCAACAATTGCATCTAGCGTCGTCAAGCGATCATTCTCTTCTACGGCACGGCGCAAAGGTCCAGAATCAAGAGCACAAAATTAGTTACCCTGCGCAGAATCAAGAGCGTCTTCTCTAATGAGTAAGCCTTTTTTACGATCGCCTGCTTAGTCTAAACTCCAATAATAATTGCAACAGCAAGCTTACTATGACGTTCAATCAAAATCCGCTCACACTCAAAGCAAGTCCAATAAAACCAAAATCTATGTTATAATAATGTGACGCTAAGTTTGATCTACACCTACATAATTTATCCAGATGCCTAGCGAAAGGCACAATTGCAATATTAAACAAAGGCAAGTATTGCCACTGCTTGAGAAATGGCACAAAAATGTCTTGCAGCGGTAGAACTCAGAAGCGCTGCCTAAATGGACGTGTGTGAACGAAGGATGAAGGATGCATCCTCCTAAAGACGGAAGAAGCGGGAATCCTCAGTTGCGAAAGCCGGGAATCCCTCGCTAAACTATGTAGCGTATGTCTAGCTAAAAATGTAAAAATAGTAGTAGTATATCTGTTCTATTCAGACTGACAAACTAACACTCCCTAAACCCAATATATATAGAGGTAGTAATGGCTGTTAACACCACTGATAATGCTGGCAAGCAAAAAGCGCTCAACATGGTACTCGGTCAAATTGAGCGTACCTTTGGCAAAGGGACAATCATGCGCTTGGGCGATGCTACCCGGATGAAGGTAGAAACCATTTCTAGTGGAGCACTTACCCTAGATTTGGCATTGGGTGGCGGTTTACCCAAGGGGCGGGTGATTGAAATTTATGGTCCGGAAAGTTCTGGGAAAACCACAGTAGCGCTGCATGCGCTCGCCGAAGTGCAAAAAACTGGCGGTATAGCTGCTTATGTTGATGCTGAACACGCCCTTGACCCTGCATACGCTGCAGCATTGGGTGTTGATACGGCAAATTTGCTGATTTCCCAACCTGACACTGGGGAAACTGCATTAGAAATTGTCGATCAGTTAGTTCGCTCTGCTGCTGTTGACATTGTAGTTATTGACTCGGTAGCAGCATTGGTTCCCCGCGCTGAAATTGAAGGCGATATGGGTGATGCCCACGTTGGTCTTCAGGCAAGGTTAATGAGTCAGGCTCTACGTAAAATTACTGGAAACATCGGTAAATCTGGATGTACAGTAATTTTTATTAACCAGTTACGGCAAAAAATTGGTGTCAGCTACGGTAACCCAGAAACAACAACTGGCGGTAATGCTTTAAAGTATTACGCTTCGGTGCGCTTGGATATTCGCCGGATTCAAACCTTGAAAAAAGGCACCGAAGAATTTGGTAACCGTGTCAAAGTTAAAGTCGCCAAAAATAAAGTAGCACCGCCTTTTAGAATAGCGGAGTTTGACATTATTTTTGGTAAAGGTATTTCAACTTTGGGTTGTCTTGTTGATTTGGCAGAAGAAACTAGCGTTCTTGTCCGCAAAGGAGCTTGGTACAGCTACAACGGTGAGAACATTTCCCAAGGTCGAGACAACGCTATTAAGTACTTAGAAGAAAAGCCGGAATTGATTGAACCAATTAAGAAGCTGGTGCTTGAAAAGCTCGAACTGGGCGCTGTTGTTTCTGCAACCTCTGTAAGTAAAACCGATGAAGATGAGTCAGACGAAGTTGAAGAATTAGAAGAAGAATAAGTAGAAGGTTGCTAATTGTTAATAGCTAATTGCTAATTGTTAATTGTTAATAGCAATTAGCAATTAGCGGTCTTAAAGAAGAGGTATTTTGAAGCATCCAGTTAAATCGGATGATTGGGTGCTTGTCTACTGAAAAATCTGTCTAAAATTTTTGACTTTTGCTCGGCAATTAGCAGTTTCTGATCGGCCAACGTCTCAGACGGTTCTTGATTAATTACGCTTGGCTTACTGAAAATCTGTAAAGTACTATCTGAATTTTCAGGTAGAGATTCTTGTTGGGCATAGAGGTAACTTGATGTTTCAACTTCACTACCGATTTGAGGTACAAGCTGCATCAATAACTCTACTGCTACGGTTGGTAGAATGCGGGTGCTGAGATTGACGAAAAAAGAAAAAGTTATACTGCCAAGCCGGATGCGATCGCCATCTTTAAGCTTTGTGGGCTGATACACGGGTTCACCATTCACATAGGAACCATTGGTGCTATTGAAGTCTATTAAGTAGAAGCCTTGATTGTCAATATATTGAATCGCCGCATGGCGACGAGACACATATCGTTCAGAAACATGGATACCACATGAGCGATCGCGACCTATTGTCCAGATTTGCTGAGGCTGTTGTAGACTTAATGTCTTGCCTTCGCACAAATTAGTCATCACATAAACAGCAGAAGCATCCATAATACCTTGTACATAACGAAGCTTCACCCCCGTCAGCGATGGCTGAGATGAATTTTCTAGCTGAAGAATTTCATCTAGAAGGCTGCTATGGTGTTCATACAACTTCATGAAGACTTGATATAGAGTTAATTGCCGTTCTAGTTCCTTTCCTCCAAACTCTGTCATAGATGAGCCTTTGACTGCCAACAAATTTGACTTGCTAATGTTGGTCATGAATATTTTAATTTCAGCCTACAATTAGGGACAATTACTTTTTTACTGTCCGCGACAATCTTGATAATTGAGCTACAAACAGTATTAAGCGTTCCAACTTTCAGATTAAAGTTTATGGGTTGTTTGCAGTAACCGCATTACCACTTAATATCATGAAAAGTTTTCGTAAAAAGCTGATTCTGAGATAATTTTATGTATATTTTTATATACTAATAACTAGTATAACTATTTTTATACACAACAATCTAAGTTGTGGATTATACACTCCTTCCAAGCTAGCTCATCGCGATAAGCACATCTCAAATCTAAAATTACAGTAAGCCGCGTTTACCATTAGGGCGCACAGTCATCCAATTGGTTTTAGCTAGTGCTAACTGCTCCTCAGAAATTTTGGCACCCGTAAGATTCGCCCCACATAGATTAACGCCCCGGAGATTAGCTTTGTTGAGATCCGCATAGTTGAGGTCAGCGCCTCGCAGGTCTGCCCCTTCTAGATCCGCATTGTTG
Source organism: Stigonema sp. (assembly GCA_965249805.1). Lineage (GTDB taxonomy): Bacteria > Cyanobacteriota > Cyanobacteriia > Cyanobacteriales > Nostocaceae > Stigonema. The sequence goes on along the minus strand of CBDFMX010000001.1, from coordinate 1,704,065 downwards.
AGGTAAGCCTTAGTTAAATTAGCGTCTCTGAGATTAGCTTGGTTGAGATTAGCTCGTCCAAAATCGCTATTATGGAGGTTAGCTCCTTGGAAATTGGTTTTCTGCAACTGGGAGGAATGGAAATTTGTCCCTGATAAGTCAGCCCCCTGTAGGTTAAGCAGACTCAAATTGTGTACAGCAAAATCTCGTCTTCCCTTCAAATAAGCTGCAAGTAAACCCTGACTATCTAACTGGCGCAGAACTTGAGAGTTTTGAACTTCTGAGGAGCTACTGTTGCTGCTGGACAAAGTTGTTGGTTTTGCCGTCATAACTCGTTGTCGTGTTAAGGGCGCTACACCAGAGCTTTCTACTGCCTTAGCTCGTCTTGCCCGAATTGCTGCTGCTTCTTGCGCCACTCGTACACTAGAGATGCTAGCAGAAGGGTTGCTGTAAAAACCATCAGATTCTTCTAGGCGATTGTGCGATCGCTCTTTGCTACCAGTAGATGATTTTGCTAGTAAGCCCTGTGCTAAAGTATCTAAGTATGGCTCGATCTCTAGCGCTTTCAGTACTTCAGCAGCTGTTTGGTATCGATTGCGTACTGAAACTTCCAGCATTTTCCGCAGCACGAGGCTCAAGTGATCGCTGACTTGTACTTTTTTCTCCCACATCATTTCACCTGTTGTGGGATTGTATTCCAAATCTTTAGGAGATTTGCCAGTTAGCAGATAAATGCATGTCACCCCCAACGCATAAATATCACTAGCGTAGACTGGACGCATTGCCATTTGTTCTGGAGGTGCAAAACCAGGAGTACCGATCGCATATACAGTGAATGCGGTCTGCTCCGATAAGCTCGCTGCTACTTGCTCCACTTGGTTTTTAACAGCACCAAAGTCGATGAGGACCAATCTACCATCTTGAGCGCGGCGAATCAAGTTGGCTGGCTTGATATCACGGTGAATGACCTTTTGCTGATGGATGTATTGCAGCAATGGCAAGATATCACTTAAGAATTGCTTAAGTGCTACTTCGCTCAAGACTCCGCCACGTTTAACCTCCTGTTGTAAAGTTGCACCATTGATATATTCCTGAACCAAGTAAAATTGTTCGCGTTCTTCAAAATAGTCCAATAGTCTTGGCACTTGGGGATGATTGCCAATCCTACCTAAGGTTAAGGCTTCTCTTTCAAACAGTTCCCTTGCCATTTGCAAAACGTGTGGTGTGCTTCCTGAAGGACGTAGTTGCTTGATCACGCAACTCGGTTCCCCTGGTAAGGCTTCGTCATTAGCTAAAAAGGTAGCTCCGAAGCCACCCTGACCTAAAGCGTTTACCACTCGATAGCGATCGCGCAACAGAAGCCGCGACCCACAAGACTGACACCTTTCACTAAATGCTATATTTTCGGGATTAGGACACGTGGGATTTAAGCAGTAGCTCATGCACCCTCAACTCGCTACACGAATAATAACCGGGAGCGTTACACTCTCCATCCCATTATTAAGAGCAAATTCTACGAATGCCAGGTAGTTTTTGCGGGAAATCCCTTGAAGAGTTGCTAAAGTTGGACTTGGGTTACGTAAAGAGATCGTAAACCAGTGAGGAGTGGTTAGTGGTTAGTGGTTAGTGGTTAGTGGTTAGTTGTTAGTTGTTAGTGGTTAGTGGTTAGTTGTTAGTGGTTAGTTGTTAGTGGTTAGTTGTTAGTGGTTAGTGGTTACTTAGAAAATAAAACTAACAACTGTACGGGATCTCCTACAGAAGCGCCCCAACTAACAACTAACAACTAACAACTACCAACTACCAACTACCAACTAACCACTAACCACTAACTCTTAAATTACAGATTAGACATTACATCTTGTGCAGCTTGTAGCGTCCGCTCAATATCTGACTCAGTGTGAGCCAAAGAGGTAAACCCAGCCTCAAACTGAGACGGTGCTAAGTAAACGCCGCGATCTAACATACCGCGATGAAACCTGCCGAACTTGGATGTATCCGACTTTTTGGCATCCTCGTAGTTATGGACTGGTCCTGCGGTGAAGAACAAACCAAACATGCCGCTGATTTGACCAGAACAAGCCGCATGACCTGTTTCGCGAGCAATTTGCAGTAAGCCATCTGCTAGCTTCTTAGTCACCCTGTCTAGGTACTCATAAGTACCTGCCTTGTGCAGTAATTCCAGCGTCTTAATTCCAGCAGTCATCGCTAAGGGATTACCAGAAAGCGTTCCAGCTTGATACATCGGACCTGCGGGAGCTACCATTGACATGATATCCCGACGACCGCCATAAGCTCCCACAGGCAAACCACCACCGATAATCTTGCCTAAGGTTGTTAAATCAGGGGTGATGCCAAATTTTTCCTGAGCGCCACCATAAGCGATCCGGAAGCCTGTCATCACCTCGTCAAATACCAATAACGCCCCATGCTCATGGGTAAGTTCCCGTAACCCTTCTAGGAAACCAGCATCGGGAGCAATAAAACCAGCATTACCGACAACTGGCTCTAGAATCACACCAGCAATCTCGTCGCGATTTTCCTCAAATAAGGCGAGAACTGCTTCCAAGTCATTGAAAGGCGCAGTCAGAGTGTTACTAGTGACTGCTTTGGGGACGCCTGGGGAGTCAGGTAAGCCGAGTGTGGCGACACCAGAACCCGCCTTCACCAAAAACATATCGGCGTGACCGTGGTAGCAGCCCTCAAACTTGATGATTTTGTCTCGTCCAGTAAAAGCCCGCATCAGCCGCAGCACTGCCATACAAGCTTCTGTACCGGAGTTTACAAATCTTACCATTTCAATGCTCTTAACAGCATCAATGACCATTTCTGCCAGTACATTTTCCAACACACTTGGCGCACCAAAGCTAGTACCTTTTTCCAAGGCGAGGTGCAGTGCTGCAATCACTTCCGGATGGGTATGACCGCAAATTGCTGGTCCCCAAGTACCTACGTAGTCGATGTATTGGTTACCATCCACATCCCAAATGTAAGCGCCTTTAACGTGGTCGAAAACGATGGGTTGTCCACCCACAGATTTGAAGGCTCGGACTGGGGAGCTTACCCCTCCTGGCATTAAGTTTTGGGCAGCAGCGAAGATTTCTTGTGACTTTGTAGTTTTAATCGTGGTATTTACCAAGGTTCTCTCCTGTAATTGAATGTAAAAAGCTCTATCCTAGGATAGGGGGAAAGGATACCTAGAACATATATATTAATTAGTAAATTGACTGAAGCAAAAGAATAAGAAAATGTTATATAAGTCAAATCAAGACTTGCCTTTAGAAATCCGCACTCGTTTATCTGAGGCTTACCAAGATATTTACCGGGCAGCTTATAACTCGGCAATCCATTGGTACGGTGAATCACCAAAAGCTCACAGAGTTGCTCAAAGTGCGGTTAAAATGCAGTCAGCAATGCATGGAAGTGCTCTTCTTTAATTCGAGAAAATAAAAAATGACTTAGAAAAAAAACATATTAGTTACTGTATGTAGAATGGTATCGTGAATGAATTAACCATTGATAGTAGCTCAAAACAACAGGTTATGTTTGCGAACGATCTCCATCCACTAAGTGACTCTATTCCTGTTGAAAAAATTCGTTACGATGAAAGGGGTCTTGTGCCGGCAATTGTCCAAGATGATTTGGATGGCACAGTTTTGATGATGGCGTGGATGAATCGGGAGTCTTTACAAAAGACTTTGGACACAGGAGAAACTTGGTTCTGGAGTCGTTCGCGCGCGGAGTTGTGGCATAAGGGTGCGACTTCAGGGCATATTCAAAAGGTGCGCAGCCTTCGTTATGACTGTGATAGTGATGCGCTACTAGTTGGGGTAGAACAGGTAGGAGATATTGCCTGTCACACTGGTGAGCGCAGTTGTTTTCATCAGGTAGATGGGAAAAAAGTTTCGCCTCCACCTGATACTTTGTCACAAGTTTTTGCTGTTATAAGCGATCGCCGTGACCACCCAAATGAGACTTCCTATACTTGTAAGTTATTTGCCGGTGGTGACAATAAGATTTTGAAAAAGCTGGGAGAGGAAACCGCTGAGGTGGTGATGGCTTGTAAAGATGATCAGCCAGATGCGATCGCCTCGGAGGTAGCTGATTTATTTTACCATACGCTTGTGGCTTTGGCTCATCATAATGTTGATTTGAAGGCGGTTTACCGCAAGCTGCAGGAGAGAAGGAAGTAATACGAACCGCCGAGACGCCAAGGACGCAGAGGAAGAGAAGAAAAGAGAAGAGAAGAGAAGTTTTTGGTTAGGTTGTTCTATGATTCGAGTTTTTTGGCAGTAATCGGTTGAGGTACTGCAAAGTGGTGATGGTGAGAATGACGCTTAGGGAGAAGCCTAGCCAGAAGTTATGTGCAATGATTGGTGGTTGATCTAATGCCCAACCGCCTAAGGGAGGACCAATAAAATAGCCAATTGCCCAGCAGAGGGAATTCAAGGAGAAATATACGCCTCTTTGAGATACGTTAGCTAGATCGGTCACTAAAGATGAGGCTGAGGGGGTGTAAGAGGTAATAGCAAGGGCAAATACTCCTAATGCCGAAGCTGCCCACAGCAGATGATTGGATGGTGCAATGCCTGTAGCCCAGATCAGGCTGAAACCTGCTGCCCATAGTACAGCAGAAACAGTGAGTGCTTGGGGATGACTCAAGCGCTTTAAAAAACGGGCAACAGGTAGCTGGGAGAGGATAGCTACGGCAAGATGCCAAGCAAATAATGCACTGATAGTGGTTTCAGAAAATCCTTTTCTGGAGTTTTCAACTGGCACAAAGTTTTTGAAGTAGATGGGGAGAGTGCTGTGTAGTTGGGAAACGTAGATGGTGAAGATGATATTGACGAGGATGTAGACTTGGAATGGGCGATCGCTTAATGCTGCCAGCCAAGAAGCGATATGTCGCTTCTGGTTAGAGGATGTCATTTGCGGTTGATGGGTTTCATGAATCGCCACAAAGACAACTACAAAAAATACGATAAAAGAGATGGCATCAATGATAAATAGCGATCGGTAATTACCTGTCATTGCTACTAAAACGCCTGCTAGGACGATTCCCATTCCCAAACCAAGATTGTCTGCCAATCGGGTAAGGGCAAAAGCTTCACGACGATTTTCAGTAGGCGTCAAGTCGGCAACAACTGCTTCAGTTGCAGGCCAATATAACCCTATTCCTAAGCCACTAATTAAGTTACCAATGACAAGGGTCACAAAGTTATAGCTGACAGCTAAGACTAGAGAACCAATTGCTGAAATCGCTGCAGAAAGCAACAAAGTGCGCCGGCGTCCAATGTTGGGGGAATCAGAAAAAGTACCACCCAAAATCCGTCCCACAATGCCAGAAATTGAAGCACTACCCAAAGCAAAGCCGACAGCAGTTGCAGATAAACCGACTTTATTAACAAAAAAGATCGGGGCGTAAAACAGTGTAAAGCCAGTGCCAAGTTCTGAGAGCAATCTGCCCACTGCCAAAATTAAGACTTGGATATTTAATTCTGGCAAAAAGCGCAATTTGTGCTTATTCAAGAATTTCACTTCCTAGTCACAATAATTTATAATTCGTAATTCGTAATTCGTAATTATTACCACCAGTATAAATGCAGGTGATTGAAAAGTAATGCAAACGCAATTATTGATTTTTTTTTACTAATAAATAGCGTAGCAATGCTTTGCTAAAATCATGCTAACAAAAAAGTACAGGTTCCCCTAAATTCATTTATGGAAAATAAAAAAAATGTATTTCTTGCGCACTTTCCGCTCGAAATGCTACGGTAGCACGACTCAAGCCCCTAGACTCCCGCGCTGACGCTACGCGAGCGTCGCTACCGCAACCAGAGGCGCGATTTATTTATGGGGTTCTTACTTTTGACTTTTGACTTTTGACTTTTGACTCTTGAGAAGCGACTGACCCCGCCCCTACGCCATAAAAATTTTGGTTTTTGTAATTCTTATCATTTACTGGATTTTTCCTCACTGATTCCACAGAGTTTCCACAGGTGCTTTGGAAGTTTTCCACAGAGAGTACACGATGTCATCAGCTGTTGCGGTTTTACTGGGGATTGTTTCATGGCAGTGACAAGAAAGCTGATAAACTGAGTTAATATTAAGAAGTGTTACAAAAAATGACCTTAAAGCCTGATTATTTCGTAGATGTTTATTTTTGCTCAATAGCTTCTTAACATTTCGCCGCATTGACAACACCACCCCCTTTTGCTGCAAAATGATGCGACTTGGTTTTGTAGTCTGCCCTTGCAAGTGTGTTAAATTGCCAGATCTGGGGGGGCGCAAATTGTCGGACAAGGCTAAGAACCGTGGGCATGACGCCCTTAGGCTCTACTACAAGCAAGTTTCCCCATTGATGAACTTCAAAGGCGAAAAATTTTATGAACGCAACAGTTAGCATTTTTACAGAAATACCCGAAACACTACATGAATCTCTCAAAAACTACTTAGAGAAACATCCGGATTGGGACGAAACACGAGTACTGACGGCAGCATTGTCGCTATTTTTACTTCAGAATGGAGATAGCGATCGCCGTGCTGCTCGTGTTTACTTAGAGACTTTGTTTCACCACTGCTAAGTATAAATACGTGATAATTCACTCTGATACAGCAAATGTACCAAGCACCTAAGCGAGTTCCACACGGTCCCCACGGTCGAATGTAGCGTTCCTCATAACCAGATTTTAGTGACTCTAAGCAACCGTTGGGTTGGAGGAAAAATCACAACCAGAAAGGTAGTCTGCTCTTATGGGAATATCTCAATAGTTTTGTCAGGATGCCGAAACAAACAATTACTGGCGCTCTCATGTGGGATTAAAGCAAGACTTGGATTGGCTGATGATTTGCTTTGTTATATCTACCAAAACGATCGCTCTTGCTGATAGTGCCTCTTAGTCCCCCACCTACTTTAAAGCTACAGTTGCTAACGAGCGTGGGGGAAGTTAGGGGCGTGAATTGGTGCATCAAGATTTGTTTTTTCGGCGCTTTTGGTTCTTGAAAACAACAAGCCCGAACTAGCGCCGTTTGCTAATAAATCTCTTAAAGAAATTTCATATTTTGTAGCTATTGTAGTATGGCAGTAATTATATTAATGGTGTGTCTTGGATAACTGTATAAAACTAGCCCTGTTTAAAGTTAATGAAATTAACTATTTTTGCAGCTTAGTTATTAGTCCAAAGTCATCACCATCAACTTTTAACTATTGACTACTGAGCTTTTTCTAACTGTTGGTGGGTTTGAGTAGGACATTCAAATTTATACCCAACGCCACGCACGGTTTGAATCAATGCAGGCTGGCTAGCATCAGCTTCAATCTTCTTACGAATTTGACCTATATGTACGTCTACAACGCGCTGGTCACCCACATATTCATAGTCCCACACCTCCTGGATTAGTTCAGCTCGTCGCCAAACTCGACCTGGATGGCTGGCTAAAAAATGCAACAAGTCAAATTCCAGAGCAGTTAAGGGTACTGGTTGGTTGTTAAGTGCTACCTCCCGTCGCACAGGATCAATCATCAGTTTTTCAAATATTAGGCGCTTTTGTTCTGCCGTAGTTACAACGCGCTGACGCCTCAATATAGCTGCTACTCTGACTTCTAGTTCTCCCAAACCAAATGGCTTGGTGAGATAATCGTCAGCACCTTTAGAAAAGCCGCGAATCTTATCAGCTTCGTCTGCACGGCTAGTCAGCATTAAAACAAAAACACCATTACGGCTTTGCATCTCTTGGCAGAGGTTAAACCCAATTACATCTGGTAAATTCACATCTAAAATCACCAAATCTGGGTTAAATTGCTCAAAAGTTGCTAAGGCGGTCTTGCCATCTTCGGCAGATTCCACCTGATAATTCTGCTTAATTAAAAAGCGTTGGATTAAATTCCGAACCGCAGGGTCGTCATCAACTACAAGAATCTTGGCAGGAGCCATGACCATTACTTTGCACAAAAATTTATAGGATTAACTGGCACAACGCGTCAAAAAACGCGGTATTCGCGAAAAGAAGGCAACAATAAACTACAAGGCTAAGGTAAGAAATCCCGGATTATTCAAAAACTAGTCTAATCAGGATTATTGGCGTTTTAATCGCCAAGATTATGGTAATCCCACCCCAGCACTTAAGTTTCAGGCTTGTAATTGTCAACCTTGTGAATGCTTACGCAGATGCTCTGATTTTAACCGCAGAACTTGGGTAAAAAAAGACACTTTACTAACCCAGTTGCTCGATCGTTTAAAACGCCTTAATTTTAAATCGATATGCGGTTGATGACACAAGGCATTCTGAGGTTAATTATCAAAAACTTGCTCAAGGTACTGTCAATTGCCAAATTTGAAAGATAAAAGATAATTTTGTCATAAAAAAAATGCCTTTTAGGTGTTCCTAGCTCAAATTCTAGAGTAAAGCCCCAACTAAATGAACGACATGAGGGGATACACGGAGTTATGGCGATATGTTAAAGTAACTATAGTTAAAATTACAAGATCGATTAAACTTACCCGTGCTACTATCCAGGTAGGACATAAAAGTCGAACGAGACATTGGTTTCGTGCGACTTAAGACCTAAAGTTGTTTTTTCTTCAACAAAAGACTGCCGCTGATTAAGCCTCTCAGTAATCAACTCTCATGAGCGATCAAAATCCCTACGAAAAACTTGGGGTGTCAGAGGATGCTAGCTTCGATGAAATTCAAGATGTTCGTAACCGCCTAGTAGAGCAATACAGAGGCGATACTAAGCGTCTAGAAATGATTGAAGCATCTTATGATGCGATTTTAATGGAGCGCCTGCGGATGCGCCAAGAAGGCAAAATCAAAGTGCCTGAACGCATACGTTTTCCAGAAGCTCGATTGCAAGTGCCGCCAAAAGAAAGTCAAACCCCTCGCGAGCAGTCCCCTGTATGGCTGCAACGAATGCTGGATAAGCCAACTCCTACGGATGTACTATTACCCGGAGCTTGGTATTTGGGCTTGAGTGCCATCAGTGTGTTTTATCCAACGGTCGGCGATCAAGCTTTGCAGTTGGCATTGGTGCTGGGAGTGGGTATTAGTATTTACTTTCTCAAGCGCAAGGAAGGTAAGTTCGGTCGAGCAGTTCTGTTGACACTGGTCGGATTAATAACGGGCTTAATCGCTGGAGGACTAGTTGCTAACTCGCTCATAGTACCAATACAGCAATTTACTCATCTGAGTGTGAATCAATTTTCTACAGTCGTGACGTTTGTATTGTTGTGGCTTATTAATAGCTTCCTTCGATAGTGGTTAGTAGTTAGTGGTTAGTGGTTAGTGGTTAGTAGTTAGTGATAGTTTTGACAACGACCAACAACTAACAACTAACAACTAACAACTAACAACTAACAACTATCAACTATCAACCAACAACTATCAACTATCAACCAACAACTATCGACGTAGAAGTAAATCTACAGCTGAACTTAAATTCTTAACAATTAAGTTGGGCTGGTGCTGTTCTAGTCGAGTGCGATCGCGGATTCCACACTCTACAGCTATCACCGGAATACCGTGTTTTTTAGCAGCAGCAATATCGGCCTCTGTATCCCCCACCATCCAGGTATCAGCAACGGGAGGTAATTCCTCTATTGCCCGTGCCATTAGTAAAGGTTTATCATCAATATCGCGGGTTTTGACGTAGTCGTTGCTAAGGCAGTAACAGCGATTTTCCGGAAAAAATCTACCTAAATCGAATTTTTTGAAGGCGTAATCCAGTTCCCAAACTCGGCGCATGGTCATTACTGCTAAATCTACTCCAGCTTGTTGAATTTTTAACAGTGCATCCACAGCACCAGGCGCGAGGGTATCATACTGGAAGTATAGTTCTGTATGTACGGTTTGCCGACGTAACTGGGCGAATTTTTCTACCTGCGCTTCATCCAAACCGGAAGCCATACCGATTTGTTTTTCGGGAACTTGCAATCGCTTCAAATGCCAAAATTCGGCGAGGGTAAGTTGTTTTACCTCTTGGTTTAAGCGTCGGGTTTTTTCTAAACAGAATTGATAAACGCGGTAGTACCGTTCGGAAACATCAATAATGGGACCGTCAAAGTCTGTAATAAGTCTTAACATCTTATTTTAAATGTTAATGTTTATTTATAGATTAACCTAGTACCGCTGAACGGAATTAAAAATTAAAAATCGCGTTCGCGATCTTCGTTGCGTTAGCGACGAAGGAGCGTCAGCGTCTGGTGCTACTGAGAAGCGTTGTTCGCTGTGCGAAGCAATCTAAAAGCTTGAAATACAAGGGTTTTGGCTGTTTGACATGGTAGCGCTATTTCCGCCGTCATGTACTAGTACGTACAATAATGTATTTTAAATATTTAATCCGTAGGGGCGGGGTCCCCCCGCCCTGACAATGGGGTCCCCCCGCCCTGACAATGGGGTTCCCCCCCCCTGACAATGGGGTTCCCCCGCCCCTACAATGTGGTCAACTAAATAGACCTCTTGCATAAATAATTTTTGGCAAATCGCAAAGGCGAGGCAGTCGTGTCGTTATCCTGCTCACAGTTATTATGAGTGTTTCTATACGTAATAAAGTGAATTCAACAATACCACAAGTAAGAATTTGTTTCGTCGGTGACTCTTTTATCAACGGTACTGGCGACCCAGAATGTCTTGGTTGGGCAGGAAGAATATGCATTAATGCTAATAAAAAAGGTTATGATATTACATACTATAATTTAGGAATTAGGCGGGACACAAGTACTGATATAGCAAATCGTTGGTTACAGGAAGTATCACTTCGACTACCCAAAGAACACGACGGTAGGGTTGTATTTTCTTTTGGACTGAATGATACAACAGTTGAAAACGGTTTAACTCGTGTTGAATTCACAAAATCAATCGAAAATGCCCACAGTATTTTGAGTGCAGCTAAACAACTATATCCGGTTCTAATGGTGGGTCCAGCGCCATATGCAGGTCAGGAAGATAATCAGAGAAAGCAGAGAACTACCGAGTTATCAAAACAGTTTGCTTTGGTTTGTAATAAATTAAATGTGCCTTATTTAGATGTTTTTCCCATATTAGAAAAATCAGATAAATGGATAGATGAAGCAAAAGCTAATGATGGTGCGCATCCAAGAGTAGGAGGTTATGCAGAATTTGCCGAAATCGTGCAAAACTGGCAAGGCTGGTTAGATTGGTTTAGATAGCAAACCGTTTTTCCAAAAGAGTACTATAGTAATCCTATTTCAGTTGTCGTAGGGTGGGCAGTGCCCACCAGAACCAGGTTCTGGTGAGCACTGCTCACCCTACACAACTTAAAATTTTTCACAAATCATTTAGGATTGCTATATGCAGGAACCAGACTTCGGAACTAAATATTTATTTGTGATTAGGTGAACAGCCGTCACCAAAAAAACTTAATATTACTTTAAGAACTTAGCTTGAGCAGACAAACTTATGAATTACTACATATCTCCCCGCTTTCTAGATAAAGTTGCTGTTCACATCACTAAAAACTTCCTAGATATTCCCGGTGTGCGAGTCCCATTGATTTTGGGTGTTCATGGGCGTAAAGGCGAGGGCAAGTCTTTTCAATGTGAGTTAGTCTTCGAGAAAATGGGTATTGAAGTGACTCATATATCTGGCGGAGAACTGGAAAGTCCAGATGCAGGAGATCCAGCACGTCTAATTCGGCTGCGCTACCGAGAAACGGCAGAACTGATTCGTGTACGGGGCAGAATGTGCGTACTGATGATTAACGATTTAGATGCGGGTGCAGGACGCTTTGATGAAGGCACTCAGTACACTGTAAATACTCAGATGGTAAATGCCACATTGATGAATATTGCTGATAATCCCACTGATGTGCAACTTCCAGGTAGTTACGACTCAACACCTTTACATCGTGTACCAATTATTGTTACAGGAAACGATTTTTCCACTCTCTACGCGCCGTTGATTCGGGATGGTCGCATGGATAAATTTTATTGGGAACCTGACCGAGACGACAAGGTGGGGATTGTTGGCGGAATTTATGCAGAAGATGTACTTTCACGCCAGCAAGTTGAACAACTAGTTGATACTTTTGCAAATCAGTCAGTTGACTTCTTTAGTGCTTTGCGATCGCGCATTTATGACGAACAAATCCGCAACTTCGTCCATCAAGTGGGAGTCGAGCATGTATCATTACGTGTGGTGAACAGCGTTGAAGGACCACCAGAATTTAAAAAGCCTAATTTTAGCTTGTCTAACTTAATCGAGACGGGTAACTTGATGGTTGGTGAACAAAAACGGGTGGAAAATTCTCAATTGGTCGATCAGTACAATCGATTGAATAGAAAAACTTTTCAACCAGCTCCAGCTTCCCCTACTGTTACAGAAATACCCAGTCAATTAACCAATAATGGCTCAAGCCTACCTACAACAGCTAATAGTTTACAAAAACAGCAGGGAGCAAGTACTCATTTGACCTTGGAAACACAAGAACAAATGCGTCAAATTCTGTCACAGGGTTATAAAATTGGGATCGAGTATGTAGATGAGCGGCGCTTCCGCACGGGTTCTTGGCAAAGTTGTCTTACTAACCTCATTGATGGAGAGTCAGATGCAATCTCAGCTGTGGAATCCTGTTTAACCGATCATAGCGGTGATTATGTACGCTTAGTAGGAATTGATCCAAAAGCGAAGCGGCGGATTGTAGAAACGATTATCCAACGCCCAAATCGAAATTCGTAATTATTTCCCAACTGATACTGGCGCGCTTACGCATCGATCAACTCGTAAGCTAGTCTGGGAGCATCGCTCAAAGATACTAACCCTATTATCATTCCAACATTCTCTCAGATTCTAGTGTAGGGTGGGCACTGCCCACCCTACACTAGATGTGGTGGGCAGTGCCCAACGCCCTTCGGGAACGCCTGTCGCCTACGGCGGGAAACCCGCCTCATGCGTATTAACCTACGAAGCTAATTCATGTTCGACAGCCGAAGAATTATTCTTGAACGTCCTAGGCAACTCTACCCCAAGCATCACCGCTCTAGTTGCCATGAACGCTGACACAGCCAACCACAAGATATGATTACTGTGAAAATGCCATGCGGATACAGCCAGGGGCGCAAATCCCAAGAAAGTGCCGATTAAAGCAGCATTGCGGATGATATGCCCTTGTGCTAAGCCCGCAAAGTACCCCTCTAGACTAAAAGTAATTGCAGCACATCCCAAGACGAGGAACAACCAAGGAACATAAATTTTAATTGCCTCTATGACTTCGGCGTGGTTAGTGAATAGCCCAAATACAGTCCCAGGAAACACCGAAAAAATTCCGGCTAAAGTAAGTCCCAGCAGCAGACTACTTCCTACCGCAGTCTGCAATAAAGGCAACAACTGATCGTTCGCTTCTTGACCTTTAAAGTTGCCGCCCAAAGACGCCGTGGCAAATCCTACGCCTTGAAAAATGGATGTGCTCAGCATTACTATCTCTACGAGTAAGGCGTTTTCCGTCAGGACAGTTGTCCCCATTGCGGCACTGAGGTTAGTGAAGATTGCCCACGTGGATGCAGTGGCTAAAGCCCTGACAAATAGGTTTCCATTCAAAGTAAAAGTGGTTTGAAAAGCTGGTAAGTCCCAAAGCTTTCTGGCTACTGTCCGTACTTCTTTCCCAGAAATTTGCAGGCTGACCAAAATCAGACCCACTAACAACATCAGATATCGGCTAACAGCCATAGAAAGTCCAGCCCCCGTGCTCGCCCAGTCCCAGTGGATAATCAACAGGTAGTCCAGTGTAATATTAACGACGGTGCCAACCACTGTTAACAGCAACACAAAGCCACTCATCTCCTGTCCCAGAAACCAACCAATCAGGACGAAATTGAGTAAAACGGCAGGTACTCCCCAAATGCGGACGTTGAAATAAGCAATCCCAGAAGCTTTGACCTCTGGGGCGGCACTCAAGAGAGCAAATCCTAGTTCTTGTAAAGGGTAATGCAAGCTCAAGATTAGGATACCTAGTCCTAAAGCGATTAAGCCATTCCGCAGTCCCACCAACAGCAACGCTTCTCGGTCATCTCCTCCGACAGCTATTGCCGTCATAGCAGTAGTTGCCAACCGTAAAAAGCCCAAACCATTGTAGATGTAGTCAAACAAAATGCTAGCTAGAGCAACTCCAGCTAAATGACGGATTTCTGTTAAATGACCCAAAAAAGCTACACTCAGCAAACCAGCTAGCGGCACTACAATATTGGAGAGAATATTGATGATCGCCAGTCGGTAAAAGCGAGGGAGAAAGTCATACTGGAACGGATGCGTCAGATTCATGGATTAGCCCAACAAGCGCGGTTACAACAATATTTGTCGTGGATGGGGATGACTGAGAAAATCATGATGGGAAATATCCCAGCCATATGCTCCTACATATTTAAATATGAGTACATCTCCAATTCGGACAGAGTCTACCAAAACGTCTCTGGCTAATACGTCGTTAGGCGTACATAATTCTCCCGCCACGGTCACAAGAGTTTCTCGTAATTCTGCACGCGGTGTAAATACCGATTCTGCTTCCAGATGTAAAACACTAAAAGGATGACTGTGTTTCCAAGCCGCTGGCAGACGAAAATGATGTGTTCCCCCGCGAACGATGACAAACCATTTTCCATGATTTTTTTTAATATCTAGTACTTCCACAGCATAATATCCACATCCAGCAACTAGATATCTTCCGCATTCAAAATAGATTGGGGGTAAATTTTCGTAATTTGACAACACTTGCCCCAACCTATCTGTAAAAGAATTCCATGCAAACTGTCGATCAATTTCCAGATAATTTATTCCTATTCCTCCTCCAACGTTGATACAAGCAAGTGGCAACCGATATTGTCTTGCCCAGTTTAAAGATTTTTTAATACATAAACGAATAAATTCAATATGTGCATCAGAATCAAGGTTATTGGACATAGAATGAAAATGAAAACCTTGTAATGCTAGAAACAAAGATGTTCTTGTTCTTTCAATAACCTCACCTACTTCAACTTCATCAATGCCAAATTGAGTAGCTACCCCTGCCATTTGCATTTTTCCACTAGGAAGAGGTTCGCGTAAATTGACTCTGAGCAGAATGGATACAACTTTACCCAATTGCTGAGCGATCCGCTCCAATCTCATGATTTCATGTAAACTTTCAACATTAATGAACTGTACTCCCTGACGAAGAGCTTCTTTCAACTCCGCATTTGTTTTTCCCGGTCCTCCAAACAGAAATGGCTGATCGGATACTGCTTTCACTTTTTCAATCTCACCAGCAGAAGCCACTTCAAAACCATCGACAATCGGAGCTAATGTTTCTAAAATCGCTCTCGCCGAGTTAGCTTTTACAGCATAATACATTTTGCATTGTGGAGTCAGAGTCGATACCACTTGGGTTACATGCTCTTTCAAATAAGATAGATCGTAAATATAAGCACAAATGGGTTCTTCCCCTTGTGACTGTTTCAATGCCAATATTGATTTCTCTATTTCTCTCAATTTTTCATTTCCCAAACAATAGCTTAACTCAGATATTGCACCTTCGATAGGGAGGGTAAGGTGGGCAGTGCCCACCCTACGATCGGCACAAGTTTTTTGTAGCTCTGATTTTCGTAACAAAACGGTGGTGCAAGATATGAGTTAAATAAATAAACTGCTCCTTTCTATTACTTGTTACTAATGCTTGTACCCCCGCTGAAGCTGGTAATTTCTAATTGCTAATGGTAGTTAGGCAATTAGCCATTAACAATTAGCAATTAACAATTAACAATTAGCAATTAACAATTAGCAATTACCTAAGTAACTATGCCTCAGTACCTCTTCTATTGAACCGCAGCGCTTGAACAATTGGGTCAGTTTATGGGCTGGTGTTTCTCGCTTCTCTAGAAGCACGAAAAGTGGCGTTAACAAATTAGCATCTTGGTCGGCGCCAAGTGCCACTTTAGCAGCTTGCAAAACCTTGGTCGCGTTATTAAAAATATCTTCGTTGTCAAAACCAAATTGTGCAGAAATTTGGTGACAAGCTGCGTCGGGTATAATTGCTCTACCAAGCAAGGATTCGTCTAAAACAAGACCTTTCAACAAAGCAAGCAAGCTAGCATAGATATAAAAATCATCACAACTATCAAAAGCTTTAAATTCAATGCGACCTACTTCCGCTGGTATGCGTGCTGTTTTTGTCAGCGAAGGTACGCTATTAATCAGTTGTTCCGGTTGCTGAACAAAAACTCTTGCTGCTGGTCTTTTTCCTGTTCTGATGAACGTCCTTACTGACAGCCCTTGCCATAAAGCACCTTGATAAAACGGAGAACTATAACTAAAAGGAACAATGTAGGGACTGTAATAAGTCAGCTTAGAACCAATATCAATCACCTGTTCAGAAGACAAGCCAGCCAAGGAAATATTTAAATCTGGACCATAGGTAAGCATGGCGATGCCGGCTGTTTGATCTTCAGGAGAAACCTGTCGCAGCTTTAGTTCATAATCATTTAATGGTGGTTGAGGCTCAAAAACAGTCTCGTATGGATTAAAACTGATCAAGACTGGTGAAAAGCCAAAGGTACTAGCCACTTCACACAGCAAGTGAAAACTTTCTGATAATTCAGTAATAGTACTTTCGATGTCAGAGTGTATGGTTGTTCTGATCTCAATGCCTTTAGGAAGACATTCAATCACCTTTTCGTCATCCGCAAATCGTTCAAATCCCTCAATATACCATCTCTTCTCCTTGATGCCAGCGTCCCCGACACGCAGTTGAGAATAGTCGTTGGGGTATAGGGGTAGCTGAGCGATAATTTGAGCGAAATCAGCAAATTCTGTTCGGGAAAAATCAGCAAATTTACCTTCAATGTTTAGGAAAGCCACTTCATGTTCAATGCCAAAATAAAACATTATTTAAACTTTGAATTAGTTTTTAATGTCGCTAATTGCTAATTGCTAATTGTTGATTGCTAATAGCTAATTGTTGATTGCTTGCCATTAGCCATTAGCTATTAGCTATTAGCATTCTTTACAATAATTTCACGCTCTCCTCCACGGACTGCTATATTAATTGCCGCTTCACACCAAAGAAAACTTGTTCATGGATCAATACGGTTTAGTTAGATCTGAACGGTAGGAATTTCCGACTTGTAGAGACGCGAAATTTCGCGTCTCTACACAGGTTGACGGTTGGCAAATTCTCTTAAATGAACCGTATTGGTTCATGGATAAGTTTCTACTTGCGTGTTAATCGCCAACTTAGGAAACTGAATTTATATTACCTGTGCCAGTAGGGTTTTGACTACCGTAATGAACGAATTTAAAAAGAACTTAAGAAGGCAA
The DNA here is from genome assembly GCA_965249805.1 of Stigonema sp. Taxonomy (GTDB): domain Bacteria; phylum Cyanobacteriota; class Cyanobacteriia; order Cyanobacteriales; family Nostocaceae; genus Stigonema. Next base: position 1,686,788 of record CBDFMX010000001.1, on the reverse strand, counting down.
ACTCCGATTTGACGTTCCACTGCTTGCCATCATGCAGCAGTAGTGTCAAGTGAGAAGCAGTGAATTCAAACTGTAACTCCCGCTTTTCAAATTCTGACCAAGCAGCTTTAAAGTTCTGCTGTGTTAAGTCCTTAAATGCAACCGTCATGTGGGGAGCAAAAGGGCGGGTTTTAGAAACCTTGTCAACAATTAAGAGCTTGTTTTCCAGATCTGCCATTAAATCGGCTTGCATTGCTAGCAGTTCTGGGCTTTTGACTACATTAATATAGATAACGCGCTTGGCAAATGCTCCATAGCCGCTGATGGTTACGGATACTGACTCTCGACCACTAGCAAAGTCCCTGAGACATTCTTCTAGCTGGGGTAGTTTTGCATCCACCCATTCAAAAGGCGGTTGTAGGGTAATGTGGGGTGGAGAGTTTTGAGCGCCGCGACTAGCATAGCGATAGGCATTGTGCTGCTTGATCTGGTTGGCGTAGTCTTGAATTTCCGGCGGTGGTAAGAGGGCGATAAAAAAACGACTCATGCCATTTTAAGTAAGTCTGTGTAAATAAACACAACTATCTGTTAAGGCTGTTAGTTGATAGTTGATAGTTGTTAGTTGATAGTTGATAGTTGATAGTTGATAGTTGTTAGTTGGCTTACAGCCTCTTAACAGAACTTAATGTAGTTATGTTTTATTGTGCCTACCGACTTAAATTTTGAACGGCACCCTCGACGCAGATAATTTTCTATTATATCAGCCTGAATCAGCGTCGAGGGTGCGGTGGCAATTTTTGATGATGACAGTTTTGTGGAAGCGTCGTTTGCTGTGCTACTGACATTGAATCTAATGTTACTTACAAATCTGGCGCGTACCTGGAAAATATTACAACATAAAGATTTTAGAGGAGATGAAAGGATGCCGTGGTTTGTCAAGATAGAAGAAGGCAAAGTCGATAAATCCACTTTTGACCAATATGTACCTGCCCATAAAGCCTATGTGCAAGAGTTGATTGCCCTGGGGCATAAAGTGAAAACAGGCTACTGGGCGCAACGGGGAGGCGGCATGATGATATTTGAGGCGGCATCAATGGATGAGGCGCAAGCCCTTGTAGCTGGCGATCCATTGGTACAAAACGGTTGCGTCAAATATCAGCTTTACGAATGGCGAATTGTGGTGGAATAACATAACTTATAACTCCTAAATTCTAAATTTAGTGCTATGCTGTTTTTAGACCTGGATCTATGCGACTTCAACGCCCAAATCTTGTCAGGACCGGAAGGTAGCAGCAATACGGGATGCTTGTGGTAGGCGTAGTCTCCGGGTCGCCCTATTTTAGGAGCGCAAGAGCGGCAATGCCTGGTTTTGGAGATGTTGTTAAAAAAGCTTTTTACCTTGGTGTTGGGTTAGCTTCTTTCGCAGGCGAGAAAGCAGGCGGAAGATTATCCGAAGTGCGATCGCAAGTCCAAAAGTTAGCAGATGAAATGGTGGCGCGGGGCGAAATGACGACAGAAGAAGCTCGTCGCTTTGTTGAAGATATGATGAAGCAAGCCCAACAGTCACCTAATTCTGGTGCAACGGCTGACAAAACACCTGCCTCTGAGCCTCGTCGCATTGAAATTTTAGAGGAAATAGAGGAAGAAGACAAGCCAAAAGCAGCAAAAGAGACACCAACAGAAAATGCTGACAATCTACGCACACAAGTGTTAGAACTGCAAGAAGAGTTAAAACGGCTGCAGCGCGATCAAAGTTAGGAGTTAGTAGTTAGTAGTTAGTAGTTCACAACAAACAACTAACAATCAACAACTAACAATAATTTATATAGTGTCCTTCCGTTGATAGCTTGTAAGGACGAGAAATTTATGGAAAAGTGGCAAAAAGATTTTTGGGATATGATAAATACAGTCGCTGATGAAGTAGAGCGCTTCTTCCTGGGGATGACTGAAATGGTAGATACCTTTATTGATCTATCAGAAGAAGTTACCGAGCAATTACAAAATACAATTGCTACTGAAGTTGACCAGTATTTGCAGGATCTGGCTGAACCAATTTTGGAAATTTACTGGGAACTGGAAGAAATTGTGGGCGATGATATAGAGCCGACTTTTCCTTATTCAGTTGATCCCACACCAGAAAAAAATCCCGCATGTATTGGTTGCCGTCACTACCACGGTCAAGTATATAGCGGTAACTTATTAATCTGCGGTATGCATCCCTACGGCTGGGAGGATCAAAAGTGTCCAGACTGGGAACAACAAGAATTTTAATCAACAATTAACAATCAACAATTAACAATCAACAATTAACAATCAACAATTAACAAAAATGACAAATGAAACGGCATTTGAGCCAAGCCAAGAAATGAAGTATGGCGAACGTAACATTGCGGAAGGACAACTTATTACATTTCCTAACCCGCGTGTCGGAAGACGATATGACATAAACATTACCTTACCGGAGTTTACATGTAAATGCCCATTCTCCGGATATCCTGACTTTGCCACAATTCACATTACCTACGTACCTGATGAGCGGGTGGTGGAATTGAAGGCAATCAAGCTTTATATTAATAGTTACCGCGATCGCTATATTTCCCACGAAGAATCGGTTAATCAAATTTTGGATGATTTTGTTGCTGCTTGCGATCCCTTAGAAGTTACCGTCAAAGGAGATTTCTCACCTCGAGGTAATGTGCATACAGTAATTGAGGTGCGTCACTTGAAGCATTTCAATCCCTAAGCAGGATTCGTACAGCACCGTCCCCACAGCCATAGATTCTATATATATAGATACAATAATATATTCGGTAACGCAATATTTATTCGACTCAAATCAAAATTGCTATAACCCTCTCAATAACCCCAGCAGACAAGACAACTCATGCTTACAAATACTCTACTTCTTTCTAAACAACTCCCTACCCTCCAATACTCCTCCACATCAGAGCGATTCGATGAAACCTGGGAAGCGCCCCTAGCAACTCTCCTAGGATTAGGACGCGCCGCAGGTGCAGACTTCATCGAATTCTTTTTAGAGCATGTCAACTACATCAGTTGCCTTGCAGAAGACGATGCCATCACTAGCATTACACCGCGACTTTCCACAGGTGCGGGGGTGAGAGTATTTAAAGGGCATGGCGACTGCTACGTCAGCACCAACGATCTTTCATTTTCAGGGTTGAAAGCAGCCTTGGAAAAAGGTCTTTCTATCCTGGGATTGCAACTTCCCGCTCCCAACGCTTTCATTCCGGAAATTAACCTAGAACTGCTTAGAGACTACGCCACAAAAAGAGGTAAAGACAAGTGGTTACCTTTGTGTAGCTCTATGCGGGAAATGGGAGAAGTCCTCCTTGATGGTACTACCAAACTCGAGCAAAAAGCCAAACATGTGCAATCGCGCCGCGCTACCTATTTCCGTGACTGGCAAGAAGTGTTAATCGCCGCCAGTGATGGCACCTTTGCTCGTGACATTCGGCTCACCCAGTCGGTAGGATTTAACATTCTGTGTGCTGACGGGGCAAATCGCGCCTCCATAGCAGAACGCGCCGGGAACACCAGCGATCCCAACTTCCTGAAAACTTGGGATTACCAAGAAGCCGCAGAACACATTGCCGACTCCGCTGGAAAAATGCTTTACGCAGACTATGTGGAATCAGGTACTTACCCCATCATCATGGCAAATCACTTTGGGGGAGTAATTTTCCACGAAGCCTGCGGACACTTACTGGAAACCACCCAAATTGAACGCAACACCTCTCCCTTTGCTGATAAGAAAGGCGAAAAAATTGCCCACGAAAGCTTGACAGCTTGGGATGAAGGACGTTCAGAAAATGCCTTCGGTACTATCGACATGGACGACGAGGGTATGCCAGCCCAAAGAACGCTATTAATTGAAAAAGGCGTTTTGAAAAATTTCTTAGCAGATAGAGCAGGTTCTTTGCGCACAGGAAACCCTAGAACTGGCAGTGGACGTCGGCAAAATTATACCTTTGCCGCTGCTAGCCGCATGCGTAATACCTACATTGATACTGGCGAATACAGTATTGAAGATTTATTTGCCTCCATTGATAAAGGTATTTACTGTAAAAAGATGGGCGGCGGTAGTGTTGGTGCCACAGGTCAATTTAACTTTGGTGTAGATGAAGCTTATTTTATTGAAAATGGCAAAATCACTAAGCCACTCAAGGGAGCCATCCTGATTGGTGAAGCCAAGGAAATCATGAACAAAATTTCCATGTGTTCTCAAGATTTGTCACTAGCAGCTGGTTTCTGTGGCTCTATCAGTGGCAGTATCTACACCACTGTAGGACAACCCCACATTAAAGTTGATTCAATTACCGTAGGTGGACGTTAAGAGTTAATTGTTGATTGTTGATTGTTAATTGTTGATTGTTAAGAGTATTAAACAATTAGCAATTAGCTATTAAGTAGATCAACAAAAATATTTACAGTCATTGCGAGCCAAGCGAAGCAATCCCAGCCCTTGCGATTGCTTCCCAAGCGCTTCGCTCGCCATGACATTGTGTAATTACAGCAATTTTAACCTAAATGAACCACACCGTTTGTAGGGGCGAACGGCCCTTCGCCCCTACGACTGTGGTCTGATTACCTACTTAGCAAATTCAAAAATCAAAAATCAAAAATTTACTATGCCGAACATCAATGAGATTGCAACCCATGCCAAGGAAAGCGCTGAACAGCTTGGCATTAGGAAATTCGACATCTTTGGCTCAACAGTAGATCAAACCAGTGTACAAGTGGATCAAGGTGAGCCTAAACAAGTAAAAGCCTCGAATCTTTCTGGTGTCATTGTGCGTGTCTGGAATCCAGATAATACAATGGGTGTCACTAGCACGACAGATGTAAACCCCAAAGGACTTGAATTAGCTTTGAAAACAGCTTATGAAGCAAGTTTCTTTGGTGTCAAAGAAAATGTTCCTGATTTTAGTCCAGAGGCTACTGTTCCCATAAACAATGAACCTGATGTAAAAGCTACCCAAGCACCTGTTACTCAACTGATAGAAAGCTTGCTGGTTGCCGAAAAAGAAGTACTTGCAGCACATCCGGCTATTAAAGGAGTGCCTTATAACAGTTTGGCGCAAAGAGATATTGACAAGTTTTATCTCAACAGTGAGGGTGCTATGAGAACAGAATCCCACTCTTTGGCATCAATTTATCTTTACAGCAAAACTGAGGAAGAAGGGAAAAAACCTCGAAGTGGTGGTGCTTTTAGAATCAGCAAGAGTCTAGATAACTTAGACATCAATGGTTGCATCAAAGAAACCGCAGAGAAAACTATCAGCCACTTAAGTTATGAAAAAGTCAAGTCTGGGAAATATCGCGTAGTTTTCTCACCAGACGCTTTCTTGAGTTTGCTAGGTGCTTTTTCTAACTTGTTCAACGCTCAAAGTATTCTGGACAAGCAAAGTTTATCAACTGCTGATGACTTAGGAAAGCAAATTGCTTCTCCTCTGCTTTCTGTTTTTGACGATGCACTACATCCTGCTAACGTAGGTGCAGCAACTTTCGATGGTGAAGGAACTCCCACTCGCCGAGTTTCACTCATTGAAAGTGGTACTTTGACAGGTTTTCTCCATAGTGCAGGTACTGCCAAAAGGATGAATGCTAAGCCTACGGGAAATGCCAATATTGGAGCAAAAGTGAGTGTCAGCCCCAACTTTTATCACGTTTCTGCCAGCGCACCTGGTGAACAGGAATTGAGCCTGGAAAGTGCTGACAATGTGATTTTTATCGATGATTTACAAGCTCTTCATGCGGGGGTAAAATCTTTACAAGGTTCATTCTCTCTACCGTTCGATGGTTGGGTAGTAAAGAACGGTGTCAAGACGAGCATTGAGTCAGCGACTGTTGCAGGAGATTTTCTAGAACTTCTCAAGTCAATTATTTTGGTAGAGAAAGAAGTGGAGTTGACTCCCGCAGGAGTATGTCCCAGAATTTGGGTGAATGAATTGTCGATTACTGGAGAAAGTTAGGGCGCGATGAGTGATGGGATGAGTTTGACGTTTAACTCGTCACTCGTCTCTATTTTCCACTGCCTACATTAGTTTTAGAATTCGCCAAGTCTGAGGCGTTTGATTTAACACCAGCTAATACAGCACCTTGTAGTTCAGTGCTATCCAAATTAGCATTACGCAAATCAGCATTAGTCAGGTTAGCGTTCTTTAAGCTAGCACTGTTGACAAAAGCTTCTTTTAAATTAGCAGACTTCAAATTGGCGCCACTTAAATCAGCACCTTCTAAATTTGCAGATTCTAAGTTAGCACCCTTTAAATTAGCTTTCCTTAGATCAGCACCAATGAGGTGAACACCTTTGAAGTTAGCTCCTGATAAATCACAAGCGACACATGCTTTACCTTCTCGCACACGTTGGACTTGAGCAGGATTCGCAGCTTTCACAGGCACGGGAGCCGCTAAAGATATTGTGCCTAGTAAAGCTACGGTAGTCAAAAGGTTCAGTTTCATAATTATTTGCCTCTCATACGATTAGAAGCTATCTATTAAATGAATTTATTAGATAGTTAATCATCAGTTATTGGCTGCTATGCATATCCTTAACTGATAACTTGTAACTGGCAATTGTTTATCCAATTACTTAGCTTCTACAACTATAATGTCTTAAATTCCAGAAGTTTTCCTCTTGCTATGGGGGTAAGAAAAGTAGAATATTAATTAAGTATTTCTCTCCAATTTAGAGTTGGGAAATATGACACTAGGTAGATACAAAAACTGTTTGGGGTGATGAAATTTGAAGGAAAATTATAGAAGTAACTATCTAAAGATAGATTTTTTTATTACTGAAAAAATCAAAGCTTTTAACCTAACCCCCCAGCCCCCTTCCCTTGTAGGGAAGGGGGAGCCAAATTTTCCTACCTTACAAGGGGAGACTGATATCTTGCACCATTCTCAATAAGGGTAGGGGAGCCACAAAGAGTGCGCGGTGAGACCAGTGCTGTTCGCGATCTTCGAAGCGTTAGCGACGAAGGAGCGCTACTCGGCGAGGAATTGGGAGAAGGAGGGTTTCCCTCCGTAGGCAACTGGTGAAGCAGCGCGCATGAGGAGGGTTTCCCGCCGTAGGCGACTGCTGAAGCAGCGCGCATGAGGCGGGTTTCCCGCCGTAGGCGACTGCTGAACCCCAAGGGCGCTCCGGTTGGGGTTCCCCGCGTTGAGAGGAGTGGCGTTGGGCACTGCCCACCAACGTAAAAATAGGCATTTTGGTTAATGGTGGGCAATGCCCACCCTACAAAAATAGCCTTATTGCAACTGGTGCAAGATATGAGAAGAGGTCTTTTTAGGATTACTAATACCATTTGACGTTAATGGCGATACAGATGAATTTTGTAGAGACGCGATATATCGCGTCTTTACAGGTCTGTATTTGTATCAAGGTTTTTGTGAAACGGTATGAATTGGTGGTGAGGAGGAATTTATAGTACAATTGAACTATGAAAATTCTATGGTTCCGACGAGATTTACGTGTAGCTGACAATGAAAGCATCGCAAAGGCAACTGCCGACAATGCTCCTGTATTACCCTGCTTTATCATTGACCCTTGGTTTTATCAATGGGCTGATGTAGGGAAAGCACGGGTAAGGTTTTTGTTTGAGTCTTTAGAAAACCTGGATCGCAACTTACGCTTGTTGGATAGTCGATTGTACTTGTTTGAAGGTAATTCTTTAAGCATTCTGCAGGAACTGACTCGACAGCTAATGCAACAAGGACACAAACCCAAGCTTTATTTTAACCGTGATGTACAGGTAGAGTATGGCATTGAGCGTGACCAAGCTATCATCAACTTTTACCAACAACTTAACCTTGACTACTACATTGGTCTAAACAACTTCTTGCAAACCGAAGATGACGACCGCGACCAATGGTTTAACGAGTATTATACTTACGTTAGACAATCGCCTCACCCAACTCCTACTCAGATCAACACACCACAGCTATCCTTCAACCTACCTCAACTTACTTTTGCTGAACTTAAGCAAAATTATTCTGCTTTTTATGAAACGGGGCGAGTTTACTTCAAGGGGGGAGAAATCGCAGCGCAAGCAACTTTAAACTCATTCCTAGCTAAAAGATTTCATGGGTATCATTGGAAACTCTCACGACCGTGGTTAGCACAACAAAAGGCAACGTCTCATCTTTCGCCTCATCTTGCTTTTGGCACTATCTCTGTGAGAAATGTGTATGCGCGTACTAAGGCACGGGCGGCAGAACTAGTTGACCAACCCAAAGCTGAATTTTCTCTCAAAGCATTCCGCGATCGCCTGCGTTGGCACGATAGTTTTACACAGCGGTTATACTTTCATCCAGAAATAGCATATACTAACCCTTACCCTGAGTTCGATCAGTACTACCGATCTGATGAACTAACTCCACAGCAACAAGAGTTATTTCGCGCTTGGACAGAAGGTTTAACTGGTTTCCCAATGGTTGATGCCAGTATGCGCCAACTCAAGACTATGGGTTGGATGAATTTTAGAATGCGAGCGATGTGTGCCACGTTTTTGACTATTAACTGTGGTATCTCTTGGCATCACGGCGCTCAACATTATATGAATTATCTAGTAGACGGTGATTTAGCAATTAACAACTGGCAGTGGCAGATGCAGGCGGGTGTTACTAATCCGTTATCTGATACTTTTCGTATTTATAATCCCACTAAAAATATTGAGGAAAAAGACTCGGATTTAAGATTCATTTACCACTGGGTACGAGAGTTACTGGGATATAGTGTACCTGAAATTATTCAAGGCAAGTACATTGGTAATAGTTCTTACCCACAGCCGATTCTAGATTGGTCACAAACTCGTAAGGTGAACGGTAAAATTGTCTCTGACCTCCGCAAACGAGTAAAAGAACGGTTGTTGTTAGTTGTTAGTTGTTAGTTGTTAGTTGTTAGTTGTTAGTTGTTAGTTGTTAGTTGTTAGTTGTTAGTTGTTAGTTGTTAGGTGTTAGTTGTTAGTTGTTAGTTGTTAGTTGTTAGGTGTTAGTTGTTAGGTGTTAGTTGTTAGGTGTTAGTTGTTAGTTGTTAGTTGTTAGTTGTTAGGTGTCTCCCCCTACTTCCCCTACTCCCCTCACTCCCCACTCCCCACTCCCCACTCCCCACTCCCCACTCCCCACTCCCCCCACTCCCCACTCCCCACTCCCCACTCCCTACTCCCTACTCCCTCTACTAAACCTTGCCACTGCCTATCAAGTACAACAGCGCCATCCGAACGGCGACGCCACTGGTAATTTGCGCCTGAATCAGGCTAAGTTCTGGGTCATCCATTAATTCAGAGCTAATTTCGACACCACGGTTAACAGGACCAGGATGTAAAAGCTTTACGTTCGGCTTGCAGAGTTGTAACTTAGAGTGTGTAATGCCAAACATCTGATGATATTCTCGCAAGGAAGGTAATAAATGCGCCGTCATGCGTTCCTTTTGCAAGCGCAAGGTCATGACAAAATCAGCATCTTGCAAAGCTGGTTCTAATTCCCAATGGAGAAATAGCTTGGGAGTGGGGAGTGGGGAGTGGGGAGTGGGGAGTGGGAGTTTTCCTCTGCCGATCTCCCCATTACCTACGGGTAGTCCGACGCCAGACGCCTCAAGTCTGGGAATCCTTTCACTCTTATCGGTACGAGGGAAAGCTGTCATTTGTACCGCAGTTTCTTTTGCAGAAGAGAAATCGCCTAGAGGGAAACCCTCGGACGAATGCTTTGCAGGATCACCAGGCGAAAAGTGCCTCAAGTCGTGGGTGTCCTCCTTAATCCCTACTTCGTGGGGACTGAGATCCCATCTTCCCATCTCCCCCTCATCGCTAACATACTGTGCAAATAACTTAGGTAAAAGGGTCGGTGGTGCTGCTAGATGTACTTGAGCACCACTAGCCGTTAAACTCCAGATATTTGAGCGTGCCACTCGCGAGTGCAGAATATCCCCAACAATGGCAATTTTTTTATCCTTTAAAAGTTCGATCCGGGGATTATTTGGGTCAAGAAGAGTACAAATAGTAAATAAGTCTAGTAGCGCTTGGGAAGGATGCTCATGCTGACCATCACCAGCATTGAGGACGCTGACTCTTACACCTAGACGATCCATTTCCTGGGCGATCGCACTGGGTACTCCCGCCTCTCGATGGCGAATCACCATGATATCAGTTCCCATAGCCAAATACGTCTTCGCCGTGTCGAGAATAGTTTCTCCTTTTGTCATCGAAGAAGTTGTTGAGGCAAAGGTCAGCGTATCTGCTGAGAGGCGCTTAGCCGCCAGTTCAAAACTGCTGCGAGTGCGGGTCGATGGTTCAAAGAATAAATTCGCCACCACCTGTCCTTGCAAGGTAGGCACTTTCTTTGTCCGCCGCGATAACACCTCTTGAAAACTGGCTGCAGTTTGCAAAACAGTATTGTATTCAAAGGCGGTGAAGTCAGCGAGGGAAAGAATGTGGTGACGATTCCAAGTATCAGTAGGCATAATTATACTTATCAAATTTCTATGTAAAAACCAGATTTATCCCGTCTCTACAGTTTTTTAATTTACACATGCAGAGGAAATGATACCACCTGTCCTCTATCAAAATAGATACCTGCCACCCTTAATTGCTGACAAATATCTAGTATGGGGACAAAGGACGAAATGTCACGAAAAGTCAGACAATTTACCATTTCCAACAAATTAGTCATTCGCACCCCAATGACTGCTTTGGTGTTAAGTTTAGCTCAATTGATGGTAGCGTATCGGACTAGTACCGCGAAGCGGAATTAAAAATTAAAAATTAAAAATCGCGTTCGCGAAGCGTCTGGTGCTACTGAGAAGCGTTGCGAGCAAAGCGAAGCAATCTAAAAATTAAAAAGCTTGAAATACAAGGGTTTTGGCTGTTTGAGATGGTAGCGTTATTTCCGCGCCCCATGTACTAGTTGTGTAGTGATTGCTGAGAAACAACCCTTTTCAATCCTTAAAAAGGGAAGAGGGAACGGGGAACTCTTAACAGTGAGGAACCTCGTGTTCCCCGTTCTTAGTTAAGATTCAAGGGTAGTCTTTGGGAGTCTCTGACCCCCGCCTAAGAAGGCGGTTCGTTTTGCAGTGGGTAAGATCTACGGCTATAACCTGCACTGTTCCAAGAATGCCTGTTAAGAGTTCCCTCTGAAGGTAATATATTAGCAAGTGCGATCGCCTTTCACTGAGAGCGATATCGGTTTCTGGTTTGGTTGTTGGTTGTTATGTATTTTCTAGCCAATTTCATATATTTGAACCACAGACGTTTAGTAGGGGCACAACATTGTTGTGCCCCTACAATGTGGTCTATTTACCGTAATTGCTGTAACTACTATAAAGGCACGGTCAGCCCCTACGAACCACTCCTAACTTTTTCACTCAGCAAGTTGCTTGAGAGAACCATCAGCATATAACTCTAATGGTAATAACTCAATTTTGCCATTGACTTTAATTCGAGAGTAAACAACTTTCACCAATAGACATCTCCGAAAAACAATGTATAGACGTAGCAGTGCTACGTCTATACAAGGGTTTCAGACAACGAATAATTAATTTATGGAGATGTCTAATGGAGAATTATTCTGGTTGTAATGCAGAGACATAATTAACCTACTTTTATAATAATTTTGTTATTTTTGTAAGAAGCTTTTGTTAGCTACAATTTAATCAATTTGTTTTTGCTTGTGGTTATAGATATTGACTCCTTATTTTTTAATATAAACATAAACAATTTAAAGATAAATATAAAATCCAGCAATTTTCTCTAAATATTTGAAAAAATATATAATTTCGATTATATTCTACTAATAAGTCAAAAACCACAAGCCTATTAACGGGAGAACATCAAAAATTTACACCACCCAAAACTTTAATGCTATCAGGGATTACAGAACTCATTACGGTGCTGACATACTTTAATTCATAGCCACAGGGTACAATTCCGCAAACCTTTGAATCTGATAATGAAAACCGCCACCCAACTCCAAACTCGTCTTGAGCATTACTACCAGCAAATCAAGATAATTATCCTTTCCCGTCAGAACCCGATTACTGGTTTACTACCTGCAAGTACGGCGATAACTGCTCATGGTGATTATACAGATGCTTGGGTACGTGATAACGTTTACAGCATTTTGGCGGTTTGGGGGCTGGCATTAGCATACCGCAAAGTTGATGAAGACAAGGGACACGCCTATGAGCTAGAACACAGCGTGGTCAAGCTGATGCGGGGGTTGCTATTTGCTATGATGCGACAGGCGTATAAAGTAGAGCGATTCAAGCATACTCAATCGCCGCTCGATGCTTTGCACGCCAAGTATAACACCACTACTGGCGACATCGTTGTTGGCGATGACGAATGGGGACATTTGCAACTTGATGCTACGTCCATATTTTTGCTGATGCTAGCGCAAATGACTGCTTCCGGATTGGATATAGTCTATACTCTAGATGAAGTGAATTTCGTCCAAAATTTGGTCTACTACATTGGACGAGCTTACCGCACACCAGATTATGGTATTTGGGAACGGGGCAACAAAATTAATCATGGCAACGCAGAACTAAACGCCAGTTCCGTAGGCATGGCAAAAGCTGCGTTGGAAGCTATCAATGGCTTAGATTTATTTGGCGTGCGTGGTAGTCAAGCATCAGTGATTTATGTGCTGCCAGATGAAATTGCCCGTGCTAGGATTACATTAGAGTCTTTACTACCAAGAGAATCGGCATCAAAAGAAGTTGATGCAGCACTATTGAGCGTAATTAGTTTTCCAGCGTTTGCTGTGGAAGATATACAATTGCGCGATCGCACCTGCAACGACATCATCAACAAACTCGAAGGCAAATACGGCTGCAAACGCTTCCTGCGGGATGGACACCAAACAGTTTTAGAAGACACTCACCGCTTGCACTACGAACCGCGAGAACTCAAACAATTTGAACATATTGAGAGCGAATGGCCTTTATTTTTCACCTATTTAGTTCTCGATGGGTTGTTTCGCGGTGAAAAAGAGCAAGTTAAACATTATCAAGAGTGTTTAGAGTCCTTAATTGTTGAACAAAATGGTTTACGTCTGCTGCCAGAACTTTATTATGTCCCAAGTGAGAATGTAGTTGCCGAGAAATTAAACCCCCAAAGTCAACCACGTTTACCGAACGAAAATGTCCCTCTAGTGTGGGCGCAAAGTTTGTATTTTCTCAGTGAAATGCTCAGCGAAGGGTTACTTGCAGTTGGAGATATTGACCCTTTAGGAAGACACTTATGCATAGGAAAACACCGGGAGGTTTTGGTACAAATCGCCTTATTGGCGCAAGATGAAGATTTACAAGCAAAACTGGAAGTTCACGGCATTGAAACTCAAACACCCAAACAAGTAGCACCAATCCAAGTACGTCAAGCTGGGGAACTTTCATCTGTGTATACCCAAATTGGGCGCAACGATAAACTTGGTTTAACTGGGCGTCCAGTCAGGCGTTTGCGCAGTTTGACAACATCTAGAATCTTTCGCATTCGCGGCGAAAGTATTGTCTTTTTGCCTTCGTTTTCAGATTCCCAGCAGTTCTATTTAACTCTTGATTACCATTTTCTGGTGGATCAACTCAGAAGTGAACTCGCTTACATTCAAAAATATTGGAGTGATTTGGGCCGTCCAACCCTAACTTTCATGTTAACTCACACCATGTTAGAAACGGGTAGTGAGGCGTTGCTTGCTCTCATGCAGGAACTGAAGGATGGTGTTTGTCATGGTGTGCAGGTGAAATTGGGGCGGATCAATCAGTTGATGCTGACAGCTGCGACACAACGGATCGATTTTCTCCAGGATTTTGAATTTTCCCAGTCGTCAGTGAAAGACGCTGCACCTCGTTGCTCTTACCTAGTTTATCATCCAGAGAAAAACTGGCAGTTAGAGCATACCCAAGAATTTCAGATGGAGTGCGAAACCAACTTAGGGTTGTTGCTTTCTTATTTACGTTCATCGGAAAATCTCTACGAGCAAATAGAGTTGTTGCAGACTTTGACTCGTTTGCAAGGACTTGAGTTTGATACAGGCTTTGGCGGACCGGGGTGTCCAGCAAAGGTGGCGGATTTGCTAGATGAACTTTACACCAAAGCTGGGGAAATGGGTATCTGGGCAGTTGTGCGTCGTGCTGCTGGGTTGCGGGAAATGGTTGACATCGGCTTATCAGACGTGGTAACGATGATTTTGGTACGGGGTAAGCAAATTGCAGTTGGCAAAGCTTACAGTGAAGCATCGCTGATAACTGTGCCGATGTCGCACAATGAAATTGTCGAGAAAATCAATAATTTTTGTCGTGAAGATAGACGCGATCGCGTCCTGACTCAAGAAATCCTCATTTATTTGAGTAGTTTAATTAGGTCAGAAGCGGAATTGTTTCAAGGACTACTGACGCTGAGGGTTGGGTATTTCATCCTGTTGATTACTAGCAAATTGGCGCGGGAGTTGAATGTCACTCAAGATGAAGCTTATGAACACTTGATGCAACTTTCGCCTTTTGAGGTGAAAATGCGGTTACATCAGGTATTAGTTGAATACGCTGGTATGAGTAACCTGTTACGCCAGCAGGAATCACTGCAGATCAAGCAAAAAGAAAGTGATATTGAGTGGGTGATGGTACCAGCAGTTGTTGAGGAAATAGAAGTACCACTCGGTGGTTGGCGGCGGTTTCGCGAAGCCGAGGGAACAACCGGACGCGTGCCAAAAGACTTTTTTCAGCAAGTTTGGCAGATTCTGAAACATTGCAAAGGTGTAGTGATTGGTGATAAACTAGAACGTCGCAATCGTTTGGATAGTGAGTTGATCCTGTCGGAGATGACACCGGGGGAAAAGAATTTTGCCTTGCGAGTCGAGCATCTGTTGAATAAAATTGAGGCTCCAGAGTACCGACGAGTTTGTATTGAGACGTTGATGGAATTGGCGGCGATCGCATCAAATAACCCCAAGTTGCAAATCGAAGCATATATAGTTTTGGATGTGTTAATCGGTCACGCTGTGCGATTAGCGTGGTTGGAAAATAATCCGGATCGCGGCGATCGCTATGATGAAGATAAAGCAAGTGCGTGGCGATCGTTTTACAACACCTCTCCCAGAGAGTGCGCTAGCTATATTTTGAAGGCGTTCCGCTTCTTGACAGAATTTGAGCAAGGTAGCGTAGTTGAATTAGTACAGGCGTAGGGTGCGTTAACGAAGTGTAACGCACCTTCTTGAAAGGGCGATCGCATCCCATCCCCAATAGACATATCCGGAAAACACGTAGAGACGCGATGTTCCTCGCTTCTCTACCAAGGGTTTCAGGTAACGCATAATTAATTTTCGCGAACTGTCTAATGCGATCGCATCCCTTCACCAACACCATATCTAAAGAACAGGCTTTGCTGCACATCTACGCCTTTTTACCCATAAATTATTAAAATAGGACATAATTATAACTGTCTATCTACTCTCTCATGAGTAAATCCGCTGACATAAGTACAAAAAGATTAATCAGCCTTGCACCAGATAACTGGGTAAAATGGGTAACACAAATTCCCGACATTATAGCTGGGGAGATTCTCAACTCAGAATTCCAATGGATCAGCCGCGAGAGCGATGTGTTAATCCGTGCGGAAAGTCCTCAGTATGGCAAGTTTCTCGTGTAGAGACGCGAAATTTCGCGTCTCTACAATTGCGCTACAAGTCTCAAATGCCTAAGTGGATGCGGGCTTATGCCGCACTGGCAGAATAAAAATATCAGCTGCCTACCTATCCAGTACTCGTTAATATCCTCAAAGAGAGTGATGCCGAAATTCCCACACGCTATGAGTCTAATTTTGCAGGCTTACAAGCGCGTCAAGACTACCGCGTCATCAATCTTTGGGAAGTGGATGTGGAAATAGCTTTTACTCAGCCGGTTCCATCTTTGCTTCCCTTTGTACCAATCCTCAAGGGTGGTGCAGAAGAATCCACAATACAACAAGCGTTGCAAATCCTCCGCGCCTCGGAACAATTGAGTCAGTTAGAAACTGTTCTCGGTTTTTTTGCTAGTTTTGTATTAGACAGTGCTTTAGTTCAACAAATTATGAGGTGGGATATGGCAGTGTTAAGCGAATCTCCTTGGTATCAGCAAATTTTGCTTGAGGGTGAAGCACGAGGTGAGGAACGAGGTGAGGAACGAGGACGGCGAGAAGAGAGGCTGTCGAGCATTGAAATGGGTTTGGAGTTAAAATTCGGTACTGAGGGATTAAAATTGATGCCAGAAATCTCTCAAATTACTGATTTGGAGCGATTGAAAGCAATTCGGGAAGGAATTAAGAGGGTGAATACTCTAGAGCAATTACGGCAAATCATCTGAAGTCTAAAAACTTCTCTTGAAACCAGCATTCTTATCAGGTGAGATATGGCAGTATTAAACGAATCTCCCTGATATCAGCAAATTTTGCAACAAGGACAGCGACAGTAACATATGTCAAGTACGGTAGCGAAGGCTGTAGTCGAAACTCCAGTCTATGGAACCTTCTTGTCTCCCGAACAAGTCAGTCAGGTTTTGCCAACCTTTAACGCTTTTCACCCATTAGGGCGGAATGGGCAGCCGCAAGACGTGGTTGAGGCAATCTTATTCCTAGCGAGCGATATAATGTATTTCACGTAGCTTAAACACCAATTGCAAAAATTTTCGCTCTGGGTACAGCAATGACTTCCAAATAAACGGTTTCAACTTTTGGTAATGATGTAAGATAATCAAAAACGCCCGCCTCCTAGATCAATCGATAGGTGGTGTTTTTGTTTCGGAATGTGAAGCCGTACCTTAGCGACGAGCTGTGCTGGAGTAAGTACACTGCTTCACACAGTAGACGCGGGAATCATCACGTGTCGTTATAGAACTAGAGCCACGGACAGAATTATTGCTTGCCTGAGTTGATGGACTTTGTCTTGGTTGTTGTATAACAACAGTCCTAGGAGATGCAAACGTCTTGAGAGGAGCAAGAATGCTTGCCGATATAACCAAACTGGCAGCAACGCTTTTAATCAGCCTTTCCATTATTTTTACCCGATGCACTAGTTATTTCTAGGTTCGCCGACTAAAGCCGAAAACCACGACAGTAAAGATGACGAATTTACCATCGCAGATAGTGAAGAGTAAGCGAGCATTTTTCAGTGTTATCATGCATTTTTTTGTAAAAAATGTTACAATTGGCTAGATGTTTATATCTGGGGTACTATCCCAGGCTTGAAGCGTCAAGAGTTTCGACGCGCCAGTGCTGGTACGCCTATCAACCATAAGCACCACTTGGCAAGAATTCCAACAGTCGCTTCAACCTTAGATCTGCTCCTTCATAGCAATGGTTGGGCATCTGATAATTCGTGAACGGTGCGTACTTATCATTAGTAACTGTAGGCGACCAGACCAGGCAATTTTTAACTGGGAGGAGCATCCACACCATCACTAGACCCGATCAATTGACGATCTCCACCTGCCAAAGCTGCAAATTCCTGGACTGCACGCACCAAATCATTTGGTGTGCCAATATCCAAATAAGTTCCATTGGGAAATGCTTCTGCTTCTACGTGCAAACCTTGATTAATAGCCGCCTGAATGACATTGCCAATGGGTAATTCTGGTAATTGTGACAAATCGCTATTAGCCTTAAGAGTCAGAAGATACTCGTGCAAAAACTGCGTAAAGGCAGGTGTCCAAACTGCAATAGCCCACATATAACGCAAATCTGACTCCTGGGGTTTTTCAATTATCAGGTGGACTTTACCTGAGGCGTCGAAATCAACCATACCTGCCTTATGTGGTTGATCGGTGGGGAATAATCCTAAGACAACATCGGCGTTGCTTGTCTCAAGACGTGCGAGTATCTTCACAAAGCCATCTTGAGGCTGAAACAAAATATCAGGAAAACCCAAGGCTACCACTGCATCTTGGACAAAGGGATAAGCCTGATCTAGAGTGAAAGGTACACCATAAGGCAAACCCACGATCAGATAGCCCAAGTTCATGGAAAGCATTGTGCCATCTCCAAAATATGCCGGAATATCCCACTTACCAGAACGTAGTATAAAATATGCCCGAGCAATGCCTGCTAGCTGCATTTTTTCTAGCAGATAATGACAAACAACTTTCGGACGCAAGTTAAGTTTATTACTAATATAATGAAAGCCAACCGGATATAACTCTTTACTAAGTGGTAAGGGAGAAATCCGTGTTGCTTGTCCACCAGCAGGTAGCAGCCCAATGATTTGGCGGGTCATAGAAAATTAAAAATTAAAAAAAAATTAAAAATACTCTTTGCTTACTAAGTAAGTACTTTTGACTATGTAGGAAAAACAGAACAGCTTATAGCAGTTAAATTAAATTTACATCTTGCACCTGCCCGATATACCAGTCTAAAGGATTTTGACCAATTACCAATGACTAAATTCCCAAAAAATTACCCCCTCCCAAGAAGCGCAGCGGTGCGTAGACGGTAAAAGGAGGAGGTTATTAAGTTTTATGATACGTGTGACACTTGACACTACTTGACAGAGACGGCATCAACATCGATAGTGTCGGTGGTGGAGGTAGAAACCTCGGCTGTGTTGGTGGCGTTGGAGTCCACATTATCCTTACGCGCTTTGAAGCCTTCAATTACTTGCTGAGACACTTCGGAAACCAGCAGTGTCAACAAAAACACATCGTCAAGTTCTCCTACAATGGGTAGGAAGTCTGGGGCAATATCAATCGGGCTGACAAAATAAAGTAGAGTTCCTAAAATTACCCACCAGCGGTACTTAGGGTTACGAAGCAAGTTGCGATACCAATTGTAAACTGCTTGAATTGAAAAGTTCATGATTTTATCCTCTAGTTACCTTTTATTTTGGCGAAATATGTCCTAAACTTCCTGTGGGAATAACCGCCCTAGTTTGTCTGGAAGATGCTACTCGTAATTTGTTGCTAAATTTATACCTCACTAAGAATTTCAACAAGTATGGAAGTTGTACATTAATCTCTAGTATTAATTTTATTAAAATGCTTTGGAATATTTGCACGCCTGATTGACGGAGGAAACTTAAAACAGTGGATATCTTAGCTGTCTTTCGCAAGGTCGGACCAGTCATATGGCCGTTGCTTTTCTTTTCAGTTCTATGTTTAAGTGTGATTTTAGAGCGCTTATGGTTCTGGTTACGAATTTTGAACCAGGAAAAGGAAATAGTCGATCGCGTTTTGGATGCAGCCCGTGATAACTGGGCAACAGCTACGGAAATAGCTAGACGGGCAACGGATCAACCTATCGGACGATTTCTCTACGCTCCTTTAAGCCTGCCAAAAAGCGATCCAGAACTCTTCAGGCTAGCACTGGAGTCAACAGCAGAATACGAATTGGCTCAGATGCGGCGGGGAGAAAAAGTTTTGGAACTCGTGATTGCTGTTGCGCCGCTACTGGGATTGTTTGGTACAGTTTGGGGATTAATCAGGTCTTTGGAATCAATTCGCATCGGCGATTTGGGAACCGAATCGACCGCTGGGGTGACTACTGGTATTGGAGAAGCTCTTTATTGTACAGCAACAGGGCTAGTGATTGCTATCTTTAGTCTGATATTTTATCGGCTATTTCAAGCTCTTGTCGTCAACCAAGTCAAAGTTTTTCGCAGGGCGGGAAACGATCTAGAAATACTCTACCTACAATCACCTCCTGACTTCAGCAATAGTGCAGCTTCTGGTTCGCCGTCACAGGTAAGTGTGCGGGAATCGCCGCCAAACATCAATCCGCCCCGTAAGAAAGGCAAAAACAAGTTCTCCCCAACCTCAGAACCTCCATTGGAATCTGATTCATCAGAACCGAAAGATAGTCAAGAATTTAACCCCTGATTTAGGCGTGAGAGTGAGACGATGAAAATTAATCTACATACTCCAATTGAAGAAGCCCAAGTTCAAATTATTCCCTTAATTGATGTCATTTTTTGTATCCTGTCGTTTTTTATATTGGCTTCGTTGCAATATACTCGCCAGCAGGCGATTAATATTGATTTGCCTAAAGCCACCACGGGTACAACAACATCTAGTAGTCGTGTATCGTCGCCGAAAGGACAACAGCTATTACCTGTAAGTATCGATGCTATTGGTCAAACTTATGTAGAAAAACAGCCGATCAGGAAGGAGCAGTTAAAAGCAGTTTTAGAGGATTATGTCAAAAAAAATCCCAAAGGTATCTTGGTGCTCAATGCCTCTCGGTCAGCAACTTACAATGATGTAATAGATATGTTGGACTTGCTGCGGCAAGTAGGAGGCGATCGCGTTTCTTTGGGAATTATACCTGGTCCCTCACAAAAAGCCACCAAGGAGCCGACATCCGCTCCTCCCTACTACCCAATCAATCCCGGTGCGCCAGATGGGACTCTACCAAACACTGCACCCGTCCTTCCCCAAATTCCTAATCAAGTTCCCGAACCTCCAGGACTCAGTCAACCTCAAACTGGGCTTGGAGGCGTCAACTCAGTCAATCCTGGCACTTATCCTGCAAGTAGGGGGAGTAGGGGGAGATGAGGGAGATGAGGGAGGTGAGGGAGTAGGGGGAGTAGGGGGAGCAAGCGGATTAATTATTATTCCTCCTCATCCCCCTCATCCTCCTTGTCCCCCTCATCCCCCTCATCCTCCTCATCCCCCTCATCCCCCACGCCCCCCACGCCCCAAACCTAAAAACATCCAAAATAAATACTGCAAAACGGCACGATTTCTGGTAATTTACAAATGTTTACAAGTATCTCTTGAGCAGTTTTCCGCTCTTTTTCCGTTTAAGTTTCAGGGATTGTGGCAATGGATCTTCGGACGATTTTTATTGTTTGGGTGGTAACATCTATTAGCTTGTACATTATTAGCAAATTACCCACTCTAGGAGTTGAAATTGATCCTCCTCTTAATCCCTTTATTTCCGCAGCTGTTCTCGGTATTGTAACAGCAGTAATCAAACCTATTTTACTCGTAGCATTTGCACCACTAAATGTTGTCACGGTTGACTTGTTGTCCGACTTGTTGACATTTATGATCACTGTTGTGTGTTTTGGACTTGCAGCCAGGTTAGTAGAGGGATTTCGCTTGCGCTTCGGTATTGGGAGCGCTGTTATAGGGGCGTTTACCCTATCTATTATCAGCAGCCTAATTTACGGATTGTTAGGAGTTAGACGTTAGGAGTAAGGAAGAGACGTTCCGGCGGAACGTCTGTACGGGTGTGAGGAGTTAGGAGTTAGGAATTGTACACTCATTATCATTCATCATTTATTCGTCCTCACTCCTCACTCCTCACTCCTCACTCCTCATTATTCATTAGTAGTTGGTGGAGCAATGGTAGTTGATTTTTGAGTACGCTGTTCGCGTTTTTTCCGATCTGCTGAGAGCATATCTGCCATAACCACCACAGCTTGTGCCATCTTGTCTAAGTTAGAACGGTATAGCTCCAAATCTTTATTGAGTTTATCGTCAGATAAGTGTAAGCCATTGGCAATAGTTTTCAACGCCTCAGTGCGTTGCTTTTCGTCTTTGACTAATTCTGGATCTGAAAATTCCAACAAAGAAAATAAACCAATAGCAAACAAGCGATTGTATTTGAAGTTAGGATTCTTCGCGATCGCTGCAAGTGAAAATTGCAACTCGGCATCTTGCTCGCTCAGAGTTGTTTGGCTTAACCACGCAATTAATTCTCTTGGTGGTAAACTTTTAGCTAAACCAACTAACCTTTGAGCATCCTGTTTATAGTGTTGTGGATCTTCCTGTACAGCTTGAAGGAGGGCGCTAAAAATTGACTCCTTGTCCCGTTCTGGTTCGTAGCCTTGCATGAAACGTTCAAAGGTGGTGACGACGCCCAAGGCATAAATTGAGTTGTAGCTAAAATCGACATTTACCGACAGCAGGTGCATTTCCACCATCAACTCTTCCACAATCCGACGATAAATTGTATTTATCGGACGCGTATGAAGAGTATAGAAAGTTCGCTTTGTATCAGAGACCGTACGGACGTTATTCACAAATAAAATTTACAGGGCAACGTATGTTTATTTTCTCGCTTCTGGGCGAGTTTGCCAAGTTTAGGTTGGCGCTGGATACTTATTAATTTACAATGCAAGCTAAGCAGATGTTTCTTGCGAATGACCAAAGGGGGCAAAAAACAGGAGGAAGTTGGCTAAAACCATCATCCAAGCCTTGCCATAGGGACTTGAACACCCGCAAATACTTAAACATGCCAAAAAAAAATTATAATTTTATCTAAGCAGTATGAGCGAATCGCCACAGTTACTTGCCTTAGCTGACTACTTAACTGGTGAATTTGATAATCGGGAACAAGCTCTTGCAGAGCCTGTTTGGTACGTTCATCTACGTTTGTGGCAAAGACCTGTACCTTTGTTTCCAGAAGACAGCATTACTCTGTTTGCCGAACAAGCGAATATCGTTAACCTAGATCGACCTTACCGTCAGCGGATTATGCGGCTGATGTTCGTCAGCAACGCTGATGCACCCCTGCAAGTACAGTACTACATGTTTAAAGACCCAACCGCCTTTAGTGGTGGCGGTTGCAACCCCGCTTTACTAGATAGGTTGACAACCGACCAAATAGATCTACTCCCAGGCTGCATTCTCAACGTTAAAGAGCAGAAACTACCCGAACACCGTTATAAGTTCGCTGCTACCCCACCTCCAGAAACTCGTTGCTGCTTTACTTATCTTGGTAATACCGTGCAAGTTGCACTTTCGTTTGAAGCAACTCAAGATGAATTTATTAGCTACGACAAAGGAATTGACCCAGCCACAGGAAAAGCGACTTGGGGAGCGATTGTAGGACCATTTCGCTACACCAAGCGTCAGAAGAATTAAAAATGCACTGATTAAAAATTAAAAGTTAAGAATACCTAATTTTTAATTTTTAATTTTTAATTTTTAATTCTTAGCTGGCGATACTGCGAGGTACACCTTCTAAAGCTTCCTCCTCAGTTTCAAAGATTTCAAAGACTGTATCCATCATGGTGACTTCAAACACCAGTTTTGCTTCTGGATGCACATTACAGATACGGAAACTGCCCTTAACTTTGTCAGCATCACGCATTCCAGCTACCAAAGATGTGAGACCAGAACTGTCAATAAAATTCACCTGACCGAGATTCACAACTACATGGCGGCTGAGCTTGGAAATACACTCTTGCAACTTTAAGCGAAATTGCCAAGCTGTGGTAATGTCCAGCCGACCTGCTGGTGTCAAAATGATAACAGTATTTCCGTCTTGGGTTGTATAAGTTTTTTGCTCTATATTGATCACTAAGCTTCCCCTTGGCACTCTCAAAATCTACTGGTTGATAGTTGATAGGTGATAGTTGTTAAAAAATATACTAACCACTAACTACGAACCACTAACTACTAACCAATAATATCTAACTCTCCCGCCGCCATCCATCTCACTTTGAGAAGAGAATGGGCTTTGTGGCAGGAACTGTAACTATAATAACCTCCTGATTTAGTTATTTAGTTAGATCGCCAACAACAGAATTTATTGATAGAGCTACAATTGTCTTTTTTATTGCTAAGTACTTACTTGTCTTAGTCTTTACTAAGTAAAGTTCCATGTGCTGAGGAGCCAAGAGGAGCACCTCGTAGCTCCTCAGCAGTTCTAAGGAGAGAAACCCTCCGTAAGAATGGCGATTAGTGTCTTACATGGGATTTCTTCTGACTCCGCGCCTCCGGTACAGACGTTCCGCTGTCCCGTCTCTTCCTGACTCCTTTGATTTAGGACGGCTGACTAGTTGTTGGTGTCCAGTTTACCCAATCTTGAGGCTTAAGGAAGGTGCTGTACAACTCGGCTTCAGGGGAATTAGGTTCGGGTTGGTAGCCGTATTCCCAGCGTACCAAGGGCGGTAGTGACATCAAAATTGATTCAGTGCGTCCGTTGGTTTGCAAACCAAAAATTGTGCCTCGGTCATAAACCAAGTTGAATTCTACGTACCTTCCCCGACGATACAGTTGAAAATTCCTTTGGCGATCGCCATATTCAATTCCATGTCGCCGTTCTACAATTGGTACGTAGCTAGGTAAAAAGGCGAAACCACAGTCTTGCACAAAGGCAAACAACTCTTCCCAAGTGCGTGGAGGCGGAGTACCAAGTTGGTTGCTGTAAATAGCCGCTGCATCATCTGCATGGGGACCGCGATACAACTGACTTATACCATCTTGGTAATCAAAAAACAGACCGCCAACACCCCGCGTTTCTCCACGATGTTTCAGGTAGAAATATTCATCACACCAGCGCTTGAACACTGGGTAATACTCTGAATGATGAGCATCACAAGCCTGCTTCAGGGTTTTATGGAAATGTACCGCATCTTCGGCAAACGGGTAGTAGGGGGTTAAATCAGCACCACCACCAAACCACCACACTGGTCCTGCCTCAAAGTAGCGATAATTGAGGTGAACTGTTGGCACGTAAGGATTGCGAGGATGTAACACCATTGATGTGCCTGTGGCTAAAAACTTGTGTCCTGCTGCCTCTGGGCGTTGCGCTAAAATTGACGGCGGCAAATTGTCACCCCAAACTTCCGAAAAACCGACACCAGCTTGTTCAAATATTGCACCTTCACGTAGGATGCGCGATCGCCCTCCACCGCCTTCTGGGCGCTCCCACGTATCTTCTTGAAAATTCCCTACACCATCCAAATCTGCCAACGTTTGACTAATTTGGTCTTGCAACTTCTGCAGAAACTGACGGACCCTTGTTTTAGCGTCAGTCGGTGGCAAAAATTCGGCAGATGCTGGCGTAGTTCTGGTTTGGGAGTCGGTCAACATAAACTCAAGAACCTAAATTACAATTTTTGTGAAAACAACAAAATTTTTCAATTTTCTTGAGGTGTGGGGTATAAGGGTGTAGGGCAATGAAAGACTGGCTTTTAACAATTACCCCCCATGCTCCTACGTCCTTACACCCTTTCCAAAGCTCAAGCATTTACATGGCGGCATGGGCACAACTAAAGTTATTTTCCCTCAAATGCGTATAGGCTCGTATACTGTTAATCGTTTTTTCAACTTTTTTATCAAAAATTGCGATTCGTCGGAAAATCTAGAAGCTTCCAGATTTAGGATGAGATCCGGCGAGGCATCTCAAGCTGATAATTGTAATGTCCTAAAAGACCACGGCTTCAACTCCTTTAGGAAAACTTCATAAAAACCGAGAGCGAGGAATGTTGGCGTCTTTAATTTAAGTAGTAACTTGTCATACTGAGGGTAATTTTGAGAGAGTTTGATACAGTCGCGGACTACAGTTGCCCACGATGCCATTACCAAAAAGCTTATAACCTGGAGGATGAGGGAAATGCGAGCTTGGTTGTCCAAATTAATCCACCGCAAACGTCGTCGGTTTTGCGTTTCTCTCGTGCGGACGTATCGAGAGATCAGTTCTGCTTCTGTAGATGAACTGTGGCAAAAAGTGGTGGACTTAGCAGATGTTTCCTGGCATCCACTATTAAAAAGTACCAACGTCCCCTACGGATTAGTACCCAAACCCGGATTGATTTACCAGGCGGTGACACGCTTGTCGCCGATTCCCATTCGCATTTTTGTGGAGCGCGTTAATCCCAGGGAGTTGCTGAGTGTACGAGTACTGGCAATTCCTGGCGTAGAGGAACGGGTGACTTACCATGTTGAGTCCACTGTTTGTGGCACTTGTGTGTCTTATTCTGTCACTCTACGCGGTTGGTTATCACCCCTAATTTGGTCGTTTTCCCGTCGTTATGCAGATCGCGTGGCGCGAGCCTTAGTCGAAGCAGCAGAGGGGACGGCATTGCCTGCAGTACCGTCCAAGAGAAAATCTCTTAAGGATAGTTGTTTTGATTTTTAGTCAATTGGGGAATTGTTGATTGTTAATTGTTAATTGTTAGTAGGACAATCAACAATCAACAATCAACAATCAACAATTAACAATAAAATGCAATTAGATAAGATTTAACTTTTGTTAATAATTATTACGTTATGCCCGGAGAAAAAACTATGTACGATACCCTAGATTCCCGCTCAGTTTTAGAAGTGTTGCGACCAGTGGAAGACCCAGAACTCCGCAAAAGTTTGGTAGAACTGAACATGATTCGCAACGTCAAAATTGACGATGGCAAGGTTAGCTTTACTTTAGTGTTGACAACACCTGCCTGTCCATTACGTGAATTTATTGTCGAAGACTGCCAAAAAGCTGTTAAAAAGCTACCTGGGGTTAGAGATGTATCCATAGAGGTGACAGCGGAAACACCCCAGCAAAAAGGCGTAACCGATGCCTCCGGCGGGCTTAGCCAACGCACTGGCGTTCCTGGCATCAAGAATATTATCGCGGTTTCAAGCGGCAAAGGTGGTGTCGGTAAAAGTACAGTCGCTGTGAATGTAGCAGTTGCTCTAGCACAAACAGGAGCGAAGGTGGGTTTACTGGATGCCGATATTTATGGTCCCAATGACCCCACCATGCTAGGACTTGGTGATGCTCAGATGATAGTGCGCTCTACAGAGAAAGGCGAAGTCCTGGAACCTGCCTTTAATCACGGCGTCAAGTTAGTTTCAATGGGCTTTTTAATTGACCGAGATCAGCCAGTGATTTGGCGAGGACCAATGCTGAATGGAGCGATCCGCCAGTTCCTCTATCAAGTGCAATGGGGGGATCTAGACTATTTAATTGTAGATATGCCCCCAGGAACGGGAGATGCTCAATTAACTTTGACACAAGCAGTGCCGATGGCGGGTGCAGTGATTGTGACTACACCGCAAACCGTCGCATTGTTAGATTCTCGCAAGGGCTTGCGGATGTTCCAGCAGATGAACGTGCCGATTTTGGGGATAGTGGAAAATATGAGCTATTTTATTCCACCAGATATGCCGGATAAGCAGTATGACATTTTTGGTTCTGGAGGTGGTGAAAAAACTGCGGCTGAGTTGGGAGTACCGTTGCTGGGGTGTGTGCCATTAGAGATTTCTACGAGAATGGGCGGTGACAACGGTGTGCCAATAGTCGTTGGCGAACCAGATTCAGCTAGTGCAAAAGCCTTAACAGCGATCGCCTTCGCGATCGCAGGCAAAGTATCAGTCGCTGCCTTAACATAGAAACTTTAATTTTTCTCTGGTTCCTGCAGCTTAGCTTCAGGAATACAGATTTTCAGGTGCAACTAAATTAAAAATCTAAAATATAAAGTCTAAAATTACACAATGTTGTTAAAACGTTCCATCCCAAAAATTCGCTGGTCTTATTGGGTGAAACCTTGGCAGCAGGTAGACTGGTTGCTACTTGGTTTGCCAGTTGCTTTAACCATATTTGGCGGCATTATGATCCGCAGTACAGAATTGAACCTAGGATTAACAGACTGGTGGTGGCACTGGCTGACTGGTGGTATTGGCTTGGCTATAGCAGTGGTGATAGCCCGTATTCGTTATCAAAATCTGATTAAGTGGCACTGGGTAACATACGCAATTACCAATATTAGCCTACTCTCAGTGATGATAACTGGTCACAGTGCTAAAGGCGCACAGCGATGGATCAGTATCGCTGGCATCCAAGTACAACCATCGGAATTCGCTAAAGTCGGGTTGATTATTACCTTAGCAGCTTTATTACACAAGCGCACCGCTTCTAGTATTGATAGCGTTTTCAGGGCTTTGGCAATCACTGCTATTCCTTGGGCATTAGTATTTTTGCAGCCAGATTTAGCAACATCACTGGTATTTGGTGCGATCGTTTTAGGGATGTTGTATTGGGCAAATGCCAACCCTGCTTGGTTGATATTGATGATTTCTCCAATTGTGGCAGCAATCCTATTTAGTATATCTTGGCCCTTCACCATAGCTTTTTCAAAAGACCTAACTTTTGGATTTTTAGGGTTAGTTTGGGCAGTGGCTATGGGTCTGGTCGGCTTGCGCACCCTGCCTTGGCATCGATTTGCCCTAAACGGTTTGGGTGCATTGAGTCTCAATATGTTGGGTGGCGAATTAGGGTTGTTTGCCTGGAATCATGTATTGAAAGAATATCAAAAAGACCGATTCACTTCATTTATCAACCCCCATGCTGACCCCCTTGGTGTCGCCTATCACCAAATTCAATCTCGCATCGCCATTGGTGCAGGTGAATGGTTGGGATGGGGTCTGAACAAGGGTCCGATGACACAACTGAATTTCGTTCCAGAACAGCATACAGATTTCATTTTCTCTGCTGTGGGCGAAGAATTCGGTTTTGTTGGTTGTTTGGTAGTACTGTTTGTTTTTTGGATGATTTGTCAGCGTCTGTTGCAGATCGCGCAAACTGCCAAAGACAACTTTGGATCGTTGTTAGCTATTGGCGTTATGTCCACGATCGTGTTTCAGATGATTGTTAACATTGGTATGACCGTAGGTTTAGCACCCGTAGCAGGCATTCCCCTACCTTGGTTAAGTTACGGTCGTTCCGCCATGCTGACAAACTTCATTTCCCTAGGACTAGTAGAATCTGTAGCAAATTTTCGACACCGGCAAAAGTATTAGTTAGTTGT
This sequence comes from Stigonema sp., assembly GCA_965249805.1. Classification (GTDB taxonomy): domain Bacteria; phylum Cyanobacteriota; class Cyanobacteriia; order Cyanobacteriales; family Nostocaceae; genus Stigonema. The sequence goes on along the minus strand of CBDFMX010000001.1, from coordinate 1,658,303 downwards.
TGGTTGTTAGTGGTTAGTGGTTAGTGGTTAGTTGTTGGTTGTTAGCGGTTAGTGGTCAGTGGTTAGTAGGACAACCAACAGCCCAAGGGGAGCGCAGATCCGATTGGGAGTGAAACCCTCCCGATCGGGCTGTCTCACCAGTCGCCGCGAGCTGCGCTCAACACTCGTGCCGACGCTTACGCTCACTAACAACTAACGACTAACCACTAACCACTAACCACTAACCACTAACAACTAACCACTAACAAGCATTAAGCTAGTAACAGGAACCTTAAAAGTTAAAAACAATGATCCTACCTGGAGCAACTGTTCGTGTTAAGAATCCAGCAGATACCTATTATCGCTATGAAGGACTCGTGCAACGGCTAAGTGATGGCAAGGTAGCCGTATTGTTTGAAGGTGGTAACTGGGATAAATTAGTTACCTTTCGCCTGTCAGAATTGGAACTCGTAGAAATCACTGCCGGACGGAAAAAAGGAAAATAAATTGGTTAGTTGTTAGTGGTTAGTTGTTAGTTGTTAGTTGTCCTAATAACCACTAACCACTAACCACTAACCACTAACTCATGACTACTATGCGTCTTCCATTACCACAATTCTCTAGTCGCGATCGCCACCCCAACCACATTGCGGAGGTCATTGAAACCACTACTTGCGAATTTTTAGCCCAATGTTTAGAACCAGAAGACTTGAGCTTTCCCCCCATGCCTCCTTTTGGTAGCTGGGTCTGTTCTATAGATGAAGAATCGGGCAATCAAGTTTATGCTGTGGTGTATTATGCAACTACAATGCCCATAGATTCTGTACACAGGGCAGTCGCTTTGGGGTTATCTTTACAGGACTTGCGAGAGGAACAACCCCAAATCTTCGCCATGCTTAAAACAGAATTCCGTGCGGCGATTGTGGGATTTGAGCAGCCGACGACAACGACGGCAGATGCTATAATATCTAATAACGGAGTGTATCAATATCTGCCTCCCCGTCCCCCGCAAATTCATCAAGCAGTTTACAGCTGCGAACCAGAGGCAATAATTAGATTTACGGAACAGTTAGATTTTTTGTGGACACTACTTTCTGTAAAAGGAGTCCCAGTTGAGTCTTTAACCGCAGCAGCTATTAGACAAGTGTACAAGTTACGCAAAGCTGACCGACCATGGTTAATCCAAGCGGGACGTACCCTAAGTATGTTGCTTAAAGACGACTACGATCGCTTACGGTTCATTTTGAGTCAAATCCACCCATAGGTAGTTAATCTCTCGGGGATAATTCTTAATAGTATTGTAAAATTTTTTAGTCTTTGATCGGGGTGGCGTTTGTAGTTGTATTGACAAGAGTGATTGCTTAGAGTAATCACAGAATCACCATAGCTTCTCCAAGTCCTACCTATGGAACTCATGTTACAATTTCTTGCTCTGGAACACACTAACCAAGTTCTTGGCAAGGAACCAATTGTTCCCTTCGCTATTGTACTGGTTGTCATACTAGTTGTACCCATCCTCTTCGATCGCCTACGATTACCGGGGTTAGTGGGTTTGATTGCATCGGGGGTAGTGCTTGGTCCTCATGGCTGGAATTTGTTGCAGACAGAGTCGCCGCTGATGAACCTGTTATCAGACATTGGGTTAGTTTACTTGATGTTTGTAGCAGGGCTAGAAGTTGACATAGAGCAGTTTCGCCGCACGAAAAATCGCTCTTTAGGGTTTGGTAGCTTCACCTTCTTAGTTTCCCTCGGTATAGGGACTGCTGTAGGGCGGTTTTTTGGCTTTGACTGGAATGCTGCGATCCTTTTTGGCTCTTTGTTCGCTTCTTATACTCTTTTGGCATATCCCATTATTAGTCGCTTGGGAGTGGTGAACAACCTCGCTGTCACCGTTACAATTGGAGCCACCATTTTTACTGATGTTAGCTTACTGCTAGTATTAGCTATTTGTGTAGCAATTCATACACATAATCTTAACTTTTGGCAAGTCATCACCTTGTTGAATTCGTTAATTATTTACTCGCTGGTTGTTTTAGTGGGCTTTGATTGGGCGGGTAAAGAATTTTTCCGGCGGTCTGGAGACGACGAAGGAAACCAGTTTTTGTTTGTCCTGCTGGCAGTATTTCTTGCAGCTGTAGGCGCTCAATTTATCGGGGTAGAAAAAATTGTCGGAGCCTTTTTAGCGGGTTTAGCAGTCAATGAAGCTGTGGGAGAAGGATCGGTCAAACAAAAGGTAGTGTTTGTTGGCAGTGTGCTGTTTATTCCTGTCTTCTTTATTAACTTAGGCTTGCTGATTGATCTGCCTGCCTTCTGCAAAAGCATTCTTCCACTTGAGTTAACGCTGTTCATTGTAGTTGGTTTAATCACGAGCAAATTGATAGCGGCTGTACTAACAAAATTGGTTTATCGCTACAACTGGCAGGAAATGCTCACCATGTGGTCTCTGTCAATACCCCAAGTAGGTGTAACGTTAGCAGCAACGTTAATCGGATATCGGGCTGGGTTGCTGAATTTATCTGTATTAAATAGTGCCATTTTCTTAATGCTCGTCACCTCGATTTTGGGACCGTTGATGACCAGCAAAGTAGCTGTAGGTTTGATTTCTCCAAAAGAATTGGCACAAAAGTCAACAATCCCGCCTCACCAGAACCAAGAAAAAAGAAATAGCCCTTTTACGATAGTCGTGCCTGTCTACAATCCGCAGACACAACAATATTTAATTGAAATGGCGGCGTTATTGGCGCGGCAGGCAAATGGCAGGATTGTACCTTTAGCGATCGCTACTGCTTTTGCTCATATGGATGCACCCCAGTTGTCCGCCTCTGTGCAACGAAGTGAGCGGTTACTGGCAAAAGCCAGGGCACAGAGTAGTGTATTGGGTGTAGAAGCAGAACCATTGCTGCGAATTGATGACGCCTTCGCACAAGGAATTAGCAGAGCTTCTCGAGAACAAAAGGCTAGTTTAATTGTCATGGGCTGGGGTAAACGCACTGGGTTGAAAGCGCGTTTATTTGGTAATGTAATTGATAACGTTCTCTGGGCATCTCATTGTCCAGTAGCGGTGACCCGTCTGATGGAATCACCGAACAAAATTCAGCGCATTTTGGTGCCTGTGGAAAACTTAATGACACCGTCATTGCAGCCTGTGGAATTTGCCCAGATTCTAGCAGAGGCAAATCAAGCACAAGTTACTGTGTTGAATGTGTGCGAACGCCGCACCAGTTCAAGTAAAATCGCTTGGAGGCGAGCCCAACTTGGACTACTGGTGTCTAAATTGGCTTTAGCAAATCCACCGGAAATTCAAATTATAGCCCATGAAAGTGTGGCGCAAGCGATTTTGCAGGCTGCACGATTATATGACTTGGTTGTGTTACCTTTTATACGTAGTCGTACTAGTCCCGGCGGGTTAGCCATTAGTGACGTCACAACTCAGTTAGCAAAGCAACTCACCTGCTCTATCATCATGCTCGGAGAACCCCAACGCACTCAGACAGCAGGAGTGCTAATTGGGGTGGCGACTACAGCCGCTATGTCAGAAGGAATTATCTGATCTTGGGGCATGGGGCATGGGGCATGGGGGAGCCAGCGCTCTGTGTCGGGTTTCCCTCCGTAGGCGACTGGCGTCATGGGGCATGGGGCATGGGGATAAAGACGATCTAAGACAAATTCCTACGTACTATCTCCAAGTATTTAATTGGTTGTAATGGTGTCACCTTTTACTACTTATTCCCTATGCCCTATGCCCTATGCCCTATGCCCTATGCCCTATGCCCGATTAAATTATAAAACTTTACATTCTTGAAGATTTGGTGAATTATCGGTTGACCTGTTACAGTGGAACGGCGATATTTGTTACTTTGCTAAATGAATTATGTAAAGCTAATAAATATAAATTGATTAGGGTTGCATACATATGAATGTATTTGCCTCTGTTTGGAGAAAAAACATAAAAAACCTTTGCTGGTGCTGTATTTGTATGCAAGAACTGGGTAATCTAAAGACAAGCGCAATAGATGAATGCAATTAGCTGTTAACTAACTGGGAAATTATGAGAATATTGGTGACAGGCGGAGCTGGGTTTATTGGTTCACATCTAATCGAGAGACTGATAGCTGAAAAACATGAAGTTATTTGTTTAGATAATTTTTACACAGGACACAAACGCAACATCCTCAAGTGGATGGAACATCCTTATTTTGAAATGATCCGCCACGACATCACCGAACCCATTCGATTAGAGGTCGATCAGATTTACCATCTGGCTTGTCCTGCTTCCCCAGTGCATTATCAGTACAACCCAGTCAAAACCGTCAAAACTAGCGTCATGGGGACACTGAATATGCTGGGATTGGCTAAGCGGGTAAAAGCGCGTTTTTTGTTGGCTTCAACTAGTGAAGTGTATGGCGATCCAGAAGTTCATCCCCAAAGCGAAGAATACTGGGGTAATGTCAACCCTATTGGCATTAGGTCATGCTACGACGAAGGTAAACGAATCGCAGAGACGCTGTCATTTGACTATTACAGGCAAAATAAAGTCGATATTCGGGTGGCGCGAATTTTTAACACCTACGGACCACGAATGTTTGAAAACGATGGTCGGGTAGTGAGCAACCTTGTAGTTCAAGCACTGCGGGGTATTCCCTTAACCGTGTACGGAGATGGTTCCCAGACACGTAGTTTTTGCTACGTCTCAGACTTAGTAGATGGATTGATGCGACTGATGAATGGTGACTATATTGGTCCAGTGAATTTGGGAAATCCTGATGAATACACGATTTTGGAGTTGGCGCAAAATGTGCAAAATCTGGTGAATCCCGATGCACAGATCAAATTTGAGCCATTGCCTTCTGACGATCCGCGTCGCCGTCGTCCCGATATCACAAAAGCAAAAACCTGGTTAAATTGGGAACCTACCGTTCCGTTGCAACAGGGGTTAAAACTGACTGTAGAAGATTTCCGCACTCGCTTAAAGAGTGCTGAATAGTTAGTGGTTAGTGGTTAGTGGTTAGTGGTTAGTGGTTAGTGGTTAGTGGTTAGTGGTTAGTGGTTAGTGGTTAGTGGTTAGTAGGACAACCAACAACCCAACGGGAGCACCAGTCGCCTAATAGCGGGAAACCCGACATAGAGCGCTGGGTCACCAACAACTAACAACCCAACGGGAGCACCAGTCGCCTAATAGCGGGAAAGCCGTCATTCGCACCGCAGTTTCTTTCGGAGGGAAACCGACGCCAGTCACCTACGGCGGGAAACACTCATTCAGTGCTGGCTCCTCCTCAGAACTGCTCGCTGGTTCACCAACAACCAACAACTAACAACCAACAACTAACAACTAACAACTAACAAAAGTTAAAGACCAACCCCGAAAAAACGAGGAATTAAACAAAATGCGTGTTTGTGTCATTGGTACTGGCTACGTTGGTTTGGTGACAGGCGCTTGCTTGGCTCATATTGGGCATGATGTGATTTGTGTAGACAATAACGAAGAAAAAGTCAAGATCATGAAGTCTGGGCAGTCACCCATTTTCGAGCCGGGACTCTCAGATATTATGCAGTCTGCTATTAATACTGGGAAGATCCAGTTCACCACTGATATCGGTGGGGGAGTAGCCCACGGGGAAATTTTGTTCATTGCTGTGGGAACGCCGCCTTTGCCTACTGGTGAGAGTGATACTCGTTATGTCGAAGCCGTAGCCCGGAGCATTGGTGCCCATTTAGATGGTGGATATAAGGTGATCGTCAACAAATCTACTGTTCCAATAGGTTCAGGGGACTGGGTGCGGATGATTGTCCTTGATGGCATTGCTGAACGCCAGAAAACATTAGTGCCTGCAGGTGGAGTGCCAATTGATGAAAAATTGCCTGAGATTGCAGCTAAGTTTGATGTCGTTAGCAATCCAGAGTTTTTACGGGAGGGTTCGGCAGTGTACGATACCTTCAACCCAGATCGCATTGTCCTAGGAGGCAATAGTCCGAAAGCGATCGCGATGATGAAAGAATTGTATGCCCCAATCGTCGAGCGCAAGTACGCTGCTGACCCATCTTTACTGCCAGTGCCGATACTAGCAACAGACCTGAGTTCAGCGGAGATGATTAAATACGCCGCTAATGCCTTTTTGGCGACTAAGATTAGTTTTATTAACGAAGTTGCCAATATTTGCGATCGCGTTGGTGCCGACGTGACTCAAGTCGCAAAAGGTATCGGTTTAGATTCGCGGATTGGTAACAAATTCTTAAATGCTGGCATCGGTTGGGGCGGTTCGTGCTTTCCCAAAGATGTTTCTGCACTCATTCACACTGCTGATGACTACGGTTACGAAGCCCAGCTGCTCAAATCTGCTGTGAGTGTTAACGAACGCCAACGCCTGATTGCCGTTGAAAAACTCCAGCAAGTCCTAAAAATCCTCAAAGGCAAAACTGTCGGATTGCTTGGTTTAACCTTCAAGCCTGATACCGATGATATGCGCGACGCACCAGCGCTCAATCTGATTGAACAGCTTAACCGACTAGGAGCCAAAGTTAAAGCATACGATCCAATTGTTTCCCAAACGGGTATGCGTCACGGACTTTCCGGTGTATTAGTAGAAACTGATGCTGAACGACTGGCTGACGGGTGCGATGCTTTGGTACTCGTGACCGAATGGGAACAGTTCAACAATTTGGACTATGTCAAGATGGCACAATTGATGATCCACCCAGTGATCATTGATGGTCGCAACTTCCTGGAACCTGAAAAAATGCTACGGGCTGGCTTCCAATATGTAGGTGTTGGAAGATAGAAAGTGGTTAGTGGTTAGTGGTTAGTGGTTAGTGGTTAGTGGTTAGTAGTTAGTGGTTAGTAGTTAGTGGTTAGTGGTTAGTGGTTAGTAGGACTTTTTGACAACTAACAATTAACAACTAACAACTAACAATTAACAACTAACAACTAACAACTAACAACCAACAACTAACAACTAACAACCAACAATTAATTACAACTCTTAACTCTTTGTACTGCTGTGTGCCAAATCAGTCCAGCAATAATTAATGCTAGACCCACTTGCCAAATGAGCTGTTCTACCCAAAAGGCAAGAAACATACAAGCTGCCAAACCAACAATCGCTAGCCATTTAGGATAAAGCCGTTCATGAGATGGTAGATAAAGTGCAGCCAAGTTAGTAATTGCGTAATAAATCAAAACAGTAAAGGCACTGAAGGACCAGGTAGTTTTGACGTTACCAATCAAAACTAAAAGAGCGATCGCAATGCCGACAGCAATAGTAGCCGCCACTGGAGTCGTTCCTGACTGATTCAAACTCGCAAAAATCTTGGGCATATCCCGTCGTCGTCCCATCGCTAGCAAGACGCGGGATAAGCCCAAAATTAGGTTGAGCAATACTCCCAGCATGGCGGCGATCGCACCAATTGCTAATATCTGCGATCCACCCGGAATGCCGAAGCTGCGGACTACTACCTCTAAGGGTGCAGCCTGTCCTGGCGATCCCGACTTGCCCAGAACGAACGCCCCTACTGACCCCACCGCAACCACTGCAACCGCTACGTAAAGTAACATTGTCAGTACCATTGTAACAATTATTGCTCTCGGAATAGTTCGGCGCGGGGCGATCGCTTCTTCGCCCAAGGTAGCAATGCGACCATAACCAGTGTACGCCACAAACATCAAAGCACTGGCATGAAGTACTGTTCCGATAGAGCCTGTAAAAAAAGGTGTGAAATGTTCAGCACCAGATCTCACAGTTGAGGGTGTTCCTGCCGCAATAAAAAAAACCAAAGACAGCAGCGAGATGGATACAATGGCAATATTGGCAACATTCGAGCGACGAATCCCACTCAAAACAATTGCAGTCAGGACAACCACAGATGCTAACGCCAAGGGTATGAGCAAAGACCTGCTCATACCTGTAGCATTGAGAAAGTAGCCAGCAAAACCCAAAGCAGCGGTAGCAGCAGAGGCAGTTTTAGCCAACAAAAACATCCATCCGGCTGTGAACCCAAGCCAAGAATTTAGGTATTTGTAACCATACTCGTAAGAACCACCACTGACAGGATGATTGGCAGCTAGTTGAGCGCTGTTGAGTCCATTGCAGGTAGCTACTAACGCCCCAATGATTACAGCCAGAACCACTGCTGTACCTGCAATCCCAGCAGCAATACCGATACTGACAAACACGCCCGTACCGATAATCGAACCCAGTCCCATCACAGTTGCACCCACAACCCCTAATTCACGTTGCAGTTGCGGCGGTGAAGTTTTCATTGACACGACACGTTTCCTTGTTAAACAAGAGTGCGAATATCCATAGCCCTCAGCCTCATATGTTATTCTATCTATAGTGGTGGGGGTATATCTGTTTAAAAATTCGTAGTGACGCTCCTTCGTCGCTAAAGCTGACGCTAACGTAATTCGTAATTCGTAATTATTTTTCAGACGAGGATTTAAACCCAGACTGAAAAATGACCACGTGTCTTGTGCGAAAGTTCAAAACCCCTTTTAAATTACGAATTACGAATTAGTAATTACGAATTATGATGAATCCCTATCAGGGATGAAAATTTCAACATGAGCTACTGCCTCAACCCTAGCTGCCCGAAACCCCATCATACTTATGATGGAAACTTCTGCTTGACTTGTGGTTCTAAGTTACTCCTCAAAGAACGCTACCGCGCTATCAAACCTATAGGACAAGGTGGTTTTGGCAGAACCTTCTTAGCAGTGGATGAAGATAAACCGTCCAAACCGCGCTGCGTAATCAAGCAATTTTATCCCCAAGCTCAAGGTACTAGTACAGTACAGAAAGCAGAAGAGTTATTTACTCAAGAAGCGATGCGCTTAGATGAGTTGGGCTTTCATCCACAAATTCCCGAACTGCTGGCATATTTTACCCAAGAAAATAGACAGTATCTTGTACAAGAATTTATCGATGGGCAAAACTTAGCGCAGGAATTAGCAGGCGCGGGTCGTTTCAACGAAAGTCAAATTTGGCAATTACTAAATGATTTATTGCCAGTGCTACAATTTTGTCATAAAAGACAAGTCATTCACCGAGACATTAAACCAGAAAATATTATTCGTCGATCCCCCCTTAGTCCTCCTTTAAAAAGGGGGGATCTTGTTCTAGTAGATTTTGGCGCTGCTAAAATTGCCACCTACACTGCTTTAAACAGCATTGGCACTAGTATTGGTAGCCCGGAATATGTTGCACCTGAACAACTCAGAGGAAAAGCTGTTTTTGCCAGCGACATTTACAGCTTAGTTGCTACTTGTATTCATCTATTAACTCAGCGATCTCCCTTTGACTTATACGACATTCATCACGATGCTTGGATTTGGCAACAATACTTGAAGACTCCTGTGAGTAATCAGTTGAGTCGCATCCTCGACAAAATGTTAGAAAGTGCTGTCATTCAACGCTATCAAACAGCAGATGAAATCCTCCTCGACTTGAAGGCAACACCTACACCCGCTGTAACCAAAGCTATCAGTCAAATTGATCAAGAACTAGAGGAAATGAAAACAATATTTCTTAACGGTGGCAAACCCAAAAGCAACATTAATACTGAACCACCACAAAAACCCCAGCCTAACAGCACAAGCAAAGTAGATGAAGAATTAGAGGAAGTAAGAGCCACATATAAAAATTATGAATTATGAATTATGAATTATGAAAATTTTTATAATTTATAATTCAATACTGTTTTTACGCTCATTGAGATGCTCCCACTATCAACTACCAACTACCAACTATCAACTATCAATGCTGGTGGTAGCAACTTGGGTTATTAGTACTTAACATTGAAAAGCTGATGCTGCCAATAATCCGGAGAATTCAAGAATAAATTGCGACTTGGCGTATTGGGATGCTACCGGGAATTGCCGCAATTGCATTTTTAATTGTACTGCGTATATTTGGTTCGCTACGATTTTTAGAATGGGCAGCTTTTGATACATTGATGCGATGGCGTCCTGAGGAAGCAATTGATGAAAGGATTCTGATTGTAGGCATTAATGAAAAAGATATTAATTATATTCATAAGTACCCAATACCTGACCGAAATCTGGCAGCATTATTGAGGAAATTGCAGTCTTATCAATCTGCTGTCATCGGACTGGATATTTTTAGAGATTTACCTGTTGAACCTGGATATTCAGAATTTGCTAAAAGTTTAAAAGAAACTAAAAACTTAATTGCAGTCGAAAAAGTATTAGGCGATCGCAGTAATTTTACCGTCAACCCACCGCCTAACTTACCACAACAACAAGTAGGTTTTGCTGATGCTGTCATTGATGCTGATGGAAAGCAAAGGCGAAGTTTATTGGGAACATCGAATCTTCAAAATCAATGGCGGCTTTCTTTATCGTTAAGGTTGGCAGAAACCTACTTGGCTTCTCAAGGAATTTCCTTGGAAAATGTGGATGGGGATCTCTACGGGATGAGGTTTAATTCGACAGAAATAACCCGGATTAAGCCTGATAGTGGTAGCTATGGACAAGAAGATGCGGGGGGCACGCAAATATTAATTAATTTTCGCAATCGACTTAAACCTTTTCACACTGTTTCGCTTTTAGATATGGAAACGGGAAAGGTTAACCCGAATTTAATTCGGGGCAAAATTGTATTAATTGGCATGACTAGCCCCAGCGTTAAAGATTATGTGAATGTAGCGGCAATCAAGGGTGAAAATTCTGCCCAGATTTACGGGGTGGAGGTGCAAGCGCATGTGGTTAGTCAAATTATTAGTGCGGTACTAGATGGGCGATCGCAGATTGATGTGTGGGCGAATCAATGGGAATATCTGTGGATTGTGGCTTGGGGTATTTTGGGCATAACTCTGGGACGTACCATTCGTTACCCGTTAAAAATGCTGCTTTTTGTTGTTATTGCAAGTATCTGCTTGGTTGGAATTTGTTACGGGTTACTGATTCTCGGCTGGACTTTAGACTAAGTAGGCGATCGTTAAAAAAACTGAAAAATCTTTCTTTTCTCAGCATTGACCAATTTGTGGTCAGTTCAACACAACTGACCGCTTTTTCTTCACTGCCGTTGCTCTTAGGACTTACTCATTGACAGAATTAGTCAAGTATGGGGTGGTAACGCTTGGGCGGCGGAGCGCAATATTTATTTGGGTAGACCATAATATGACCGTAGGGGCGGGGTATCCCCGCCCTTACCATGTGGTCAATTCTACGAGATGAAACGACCGAATTCCATTATACACATGATGATCAATTTGTATAGTGCGTAAGTCCTAGCTCTAACTTCACATAGTGTCTGTGCAATTCGCTCTTAACTAATGTATGTTAACTTTTATATCAGTAAGCCAAGTGAGTCCGCGCTAGCGATCGCCCGCCGTTAGTCTAAACTCCAGTATCAAAGATCCTTCATTCTTTTAACAGGTCTTTTATTAACTCAGCACTGCTGGGTCGTTTTGCATTGCTTAGTCTAAACTCCAGTTAAGTAAGTAAGTATGCAAAAATATTTATGTCCGAAGCGTAGGCGGAACGCCTTCCCGTTCGCGCAGCGTCTCCGACTGGAGTTGGGTACGAAGTGAAGCAATCCCAAACCGCAAGCGAATTGCTTCCCAAGCGCTTCGCTGCATTCGCGGCGGACATTGTATATTTAATTTTGCATGACTACTTAGGAAATGTCAGAGGTTGAATTGTTCTCATTTGCTCTGCTATTTGAACTGGTATAAGACCATATTGCACCAGGACCTACCTTGAGAACCATCTGATCCGGGGTAAATATTTCCCAATAAGGTAAGTCAACATCGTCTTCACTATTTGGTAGCAGTATTAACTTACATCCATTACTGAAAGTTACTGCCCCACCAGTAATTTCTTCTCTTGACCCTTGAACATTGGGTGTAACAATAGAAGAATCAGCACCGAGTGTGTTATCTGGCACGATTCTGCTTTGGGCTAACGTACTACTAGCAAATGCGATCGCACCTATCCACCCCAATAGTCCCACCCGTCCCAACTGCAAACACCAAACCAACCAGTGTCTTTGTGTCATTAGCTGTACCCATTACATATTTACAGTGTCTAGTAAAACCATAACTTTAGACAAGAATAAAACAAAATTAGCCCCTTAATTTTCTTTTCTTAACGTAAGTTAAACCGGATTGCACTTTTGTACAATCGATTAGGCACAAAAGTACAATTCAATTAGCACAAAGGTTTAACAAATTCTCTAATCAATTTTTTATTGTGTTGATAGAGCGCAATTAAGTAAGTTGACGTAAATAAACACAACTATCTGTTAGGGCTGTTAGTTGTTAGTTGTTAGTTGGCTGATAGCCTCTTAACAGAAGTTAATATAGTTATGTTTTATTATGCTTAACTAAGTAGGTAAGCGCGTTCAAGGTTAATAGGAACTAATTTAAAAAGTTCGTAAATCATAAATATGGAGTCTTTGTTATGTCTAATTCAATTACACTATTAGCACCAAAAGCCTGTTTGACAAGTTTTTTGGCGATATACATTTGGTATTTTCGCATCCTAAAAGCGATCGCATAGTTTTCCCTGGATGTGGTAATTGTCACGTTTCGCTCAGGATTTAGAGCAAGCGCATTTATGCGTAGGGATTAATAATTTTTAATTTTTAATTTTTAATTTTTAATTGAACGTAGGGGCTGACATGAGAGGAACTTAATTATGATGGTGAAGAACAGATTATTCGCAACAGTGGCTGTTTTGGGTGTGCTGAGTGCGATCGCACAGCAATCTATCAAATTACAAAGAGCGATCGCGTCAAGCGTGCCAAGTAGTTCTCTTGCGAAAGCACCAACTCAGCCACATCATTCTGTACCAAATGGCTTTGAGTTTATTCCACTTGAAGATTCACAAGGGCGTGGTACACTAAAAATCATCAATGGCACGACTAAAGATGCAGCAGTTAAGCTGATTGATAATAGCTCTAAAAAAACACGGAGATTCGTGTATGTTCAGGCAAATCATGAAGTACTCCTTAAAAAGATTCGCCCCTGTAGTTGTAGTATTCGGTTTACTCTAGGAAAAGATTGGGATAAAAAAACGCAAAAATTTTTACAGAATCCTTCTTTTTCTCAATTTTTAGAGCCGTTAGATTTTAGTGAAAGTGGAACATTTGGCTCAACGTTTGCCTCATATAAAGTGTGGTTTCATAACTATACAATTACCCTACATTCCGTGCCGTTTGGAAATGCCCAAACAGCGCCACTTAGTGAAAGCAATTTTTGAGTTTAGCGGCTGTGATTGCTACTATTAGCACCAAATTATCAAATATAAATTGTTGAATAACAATAAGTAATTTATCCTGAACAAAAGCCATTATCATGAAACTTAACCACCATTTATCAGCACTACTAGTTAGCATTTCAATTTTAGCACTCCCCACATTACCAGCATTATCACAACAAGCATCCAGTAACTTTGACAAACTTCAATCTTTATTGCAATCCCAGAAATGGGACGAAGCCAATCAAGAAACTATTTCTCTAATTCGTAACAATTATCAAAATCTTTCTTGCCCAAATATAAGTGCTATTAATGAGCTTTGGATGAAGAATCGCAATAAAAAATTTGGTTTCACTCCACAATTTCAGATAAGTAGGTGGGCGGGAAAATTTATAACTATGTCCGCAGCGAACGGAGCGAAGTGAAGCAATCACAAGGGTTTTGAGCGTTTTACATTTCGTTACATAGTTAGGTTTATTTGTGCCTACCTACTTATGGCAGCAAGTAGGAGGTGATAAGTGCAAAACTTGTGAACGTGAAATCAAAAAATTCAGCAAACAGGTTGGATGGAATCTCAGCGACCAAATCGGTACTTTACCAGGAGATTATGTAGGGCAATACCCAACAGTTGCCTCGTTAGGATGGCAACGTTATGTTGATAGTGATAGCCGTACCCGCCTTACATGGCAAGCATACAAGGTTGGAGAGTTTAACTTTTTTTCAGTGTTAAATAATTGTCCAGACAACACTTTAAAATAGAATCAAACTCATCTCAATACTGCTCGGTTAAGACGAGTTTCACGTTAATCACCAATCCCCCCCGAAGTTTGCTCGGAGGGAAACCCTCCTTGCAACTTCTCTCCGCCTGCGGCGACCCCCTTAAAAAGGGGGTTTGGGAGAATTTAGCCCCCCTTAAAAAGGGGGGTTGGGGGGATCTTATTTGCTTAACCGAGCAGTATTGAAACTCATCTAGGACTTACGCATTGACAGATAACGCAGACTGTGTGTCACTTCTCGTTCCGGGGCTGCTGCCTTGTAATGCTCTAGTGTCCGGCTCTGCCTCCCATCAAACAGGGAGGCAGAGCCTCCTTGAGTGCATTCCCAGGCAGCAGCCCCGGAACGAGCCCCGGCAAGACGTTCAGCTTAACAGAGCTACCATGCATATGATGGTTGATGTGTAAAGTGCGTAAGTCCTATCATCTTACATTTAATTAGTAGGGTGGGCACTGCCCACCAGATATTCCACCCGAAGGTGCAAGATGTCAGCTACGAAACATTTTAACGATAATGGTTGTTCAAAATTTAAGTTTTGAAAATGAACACCCCAAGAATACAAACATATTAATTAAGGAGTTTGATAATGTCTTTATCCCTCTCAAACGTGTTTGATGCTAATTTCTATCGTGCTGCCAATTCCGACTTAGCTGGTTTAAACGATGCTCAAGCCTTATCACACTTACAGGCTTATGGTCTAACCGAACATCGTCAGTTCTCACCACTTGCGGATTTGAGTTTCTACCGGGCTAGCTATTCTGACCTAGCAGACTTCACAGACAGCCAACTATTAAATCATCTAGAAAATTATGGGGTAGCTGAGGGACGTATCTTTTCTCCACTCTTTGACCTTGACTACTATCGTGCTAACAACAGTGACCTTGCAAGCTTGAACAACGAACAGCTATTTAATCATCTGGAAACTTATGGGGTGGCGGAAGGACGCGAGTTTTCTCGAATATTTAATGCTGATTACTATAAATCTCACAATCCCGATTTGTCCGCTGCCAAACTGAATGATACCCAACTGCTGGATCACTTTGAATTGTATGGTATTAAAGAGGGACGAGACTCACATGTAGGATATAAAGTTAACAGTGGAAATATTCAGTCCAGTTTCAGCCCCGATTCATCTACCGATTTGACCTATGATGGCGGCAAAACCATTTCCAACCTCAACTTTTACAATTACTACCTCGGTGGTTCCCAGAGTTGGAACAATTCTGACATTCAGAATATCAATCAGAACCTATCAGATGCCATGTCCGATCCGCGTTTGAACAGTGTTATATCCCAATATTTTCCAGGGCAGCAAGTTACTAGTAATTTCTTAGGGTCTACGACAGTGCCAGAGTTTCTCCCCAATACTAACGTCACTCAAGATTACATTGAGAACTACCTCAAAACCAACATTCCAGGATATTTAAAGGGCTATAACTTCAGTTCAACAGTCTTTAATTTTATGTTGCCTAAGGGCACAAAGATCACATTGGGCGGGTTTGACTCTGAAAAGAATTATTTCGGCGGTTACCACGGGTCAGTAAACTATCAGGGATCAGACGGCAAAACGAATACAGTCTACTATACGGTAGAGGTTTACTCTGACGGTATCAACGGCATCCCCGTTTTTAATCAGCCTTGGCAGAATGTTGTGGATACAGCTTACCACGAGTTGAACGAAGCCAGAACCGATCCGGATGGGGAAGAATACATCCGAACTGGTGACTCTAAATGGCTAGGTTGGTTTTTAAACAAAGAAGGAGCATCAGAAGTGGGCGACTATCCAGTTACAGAGACAGATCTGTCAAGCTCAATCCATACGGCTTTTTGGTACGAACCTCTTGTTAATGGTCAAGGAACTGTTCCTATTCAGTTGCTATACTCCAATGCGGTTCACGGACCTGAAGACCCTTACACAATAAAGTTCAGTTAATCATCTTAAGCTTCAGGTGTCTGGTGAGGTGTTGATATTACAACCCACATTCCGCATTTAGCAAAGAATAGTAGTCGGTATCTATCAATTAATGGTATTCCAGAAAAAGGCTAGGTTGCTTGTTCTATTTTTGCTGGCATTAGTATGTACGATCGCCTTTCAAATACTCCAAATATCCAAGACTGAAAATTTATATCCCATGAGTGTTTTGCATATGGGAATTGACTTTCTTCTGACGAATGCCTTCTCCTGCGGAGACGCTACGCGAACGTACTTCTGCCTTTCTTTGTAATTGGAGCTTTTAGACCTGTAGCATAATTACAGTCTGTCATTGCAAACCAGTAATTATGAATACAAAATCCTGTAGGCAACGACTGCTACTTAGCTGTATTTTAACCCTATCCTTAGCATTTACAACCACGACCTTTGCAGCTTACAAACCACCTGCAAACCCTTCTAGACCTAAAGGTCCTATAGGCTCAAACAGTACCAGAACTAACGGATGCATTGGTACAGCACAGACAACCTTAACAGCGCTTGCTCCACTGAGTCATTTTGGGCAAACGGTTTCTTCTCAACCCACATTTGCTTGGTTTGTGCCAGATACTGAACCCCATGTCATGGAATTTAGTTTATATGAGTATAACACCAGTAGTAAAGGCAAGCTGATTAAAAGGATTCAATTGCAGAGTTCATCAGGAATTATGAAACTCTCCCTCGTTCAAGAAAAATTCAGCTTGTCTGTTGGGCAGAAGTATCTCTGGCAAATTGCCCTCTTATGCAACCCAAATCACCCCTCAGAGGATTTGGTGGCAGAGGCAGTTATTGAAGTTGTTGCAATACCACTTCGTTTGACAAATGAACTTTCGCAAACAAAAGAAATTGTGAAACAAGCAGACCTCTATGCTGAAGCCGGATTCTGGTATGATGCGCTATCGTTAGCACTCAAAGACCCCAAAAATAAAGCTTTCAGTTTAAAGTTGTTGGATCAATTGAGCAACCTAGAAGCAGAGCAAACCACCACTAAAGATTTGCAGCAATATGCTTTGCAAATCCAGCAAATTATCGCTATTGAACGGCAACGGAGATCGGGAGGTGCGGTTCAGTAGTTGTTTACCTACCCTCAACCCATGTAGAGACGCGACTGATCGCGTCTCTACACTACTCTGTGTACTCTGCGTCCTCAGCGGTTCATTACAGCAGTTTTCAATTGAATCGGCGCCACATTGTAAAGGCGCGGAAACCGCGCCCCTACGGTGAGTCCAGCCCTTGCAGCTTGTTTCCCGCCGTAGGGGACTGGCTTTCCCGTTGGGTTATATTGTCGTCTATCCGACTGATATTCGCTCTCAATAATCTATGGCTCCAAAATTCTCAGAGCCAATTCCCAATTAAAATAAAGCCAGACCAATAGTAGGGGTGAGTATACTGCTTACCTTCAATAAGTGCTGTTTGTGCAGCTTGCAATGCTTGTGCTTTAGTCACGTTGCGATCGCCCTGCGCCTGTTTTGAACCATCAAACAATTTAGTATAAAAGTCACTGACAATTTGCACGGTTGAAGCATCGTTAATTGCCCAAAGAGAGGCTAAGACACTTCTTGCTCCTGCTTGTACCGCAACACCAGCTAATCCTAGTGTAGAGAGATCGTCCCCGACTGCTGTTTTGCAAGGAGTTAAAGTTAATAGTTCCAATAGCTGTTGATTGCGGGTAACGCTACGAATTTGCCGATCCAGTTCTTTGAAGGTAAGTTTCTCATTGTTGCCTGTAAAAGTATCTTGTGGTTCGCTGCCAAACTCGCCATGAGTTGCAACGTGGATGATTGGGTAAACTGCTTCAGAGAGTTCTGTTTTTAAACGGGAAGTTGTAAAGTCATTATCAAGTAACTTTTTGCCGCGAATTTTTTGAGTTACTTCAGTAATTTCCATGACAACATTAGGTAGGGGCGGAAATTTTTTACCGTCAACAGTAGCAGCTTGACTTACACCCAGTGCAAGTACCCGCACATCTTGCCGATTTAAAGGACGAGTGTCTGTTTTCTAGCAGGTGAGTTGCTTGTTGTAAGCTATTTGCCGCTTCGCCAGTTGCATTGTTGCGGTGATACAGGGGAATCATGACGAGAAGCGATGGCAAAGCCAACGCCTTCGGCGAACGCATTTCACTTTGCACATCCTTCCGGCTGCGGGCAATTTCTCGACTTTCTCGCAGGTAGGAAAGTGCTAAAGCATCCTCTTGTTGAGCTTGGGATCTTCGTTTTTCAGCTTCAAGACTATCCCCTCTTTGGACAGCGGAATTTGCTTGGCGATACTTAACTAGAACTTGACTAATCTCAGCATTGCCCAAACTATTTAAGACTGAGAGAAGCATCGCAGGGTTTTTAAGTTTCCTTGCCAGTTCAAGACTTGTTTCAAGATTTTTGATAGCTGACTCGTAATCTCCCATCAGTCTTGTGGCATCACCCAAACTTCCTCTTGCAGCGACTTCACCCGTAATGTCAGAAGTAGCACGGGCAATTTGCAAAGCACTTCCATTGCTACAATTGCCATCCTTGTCGGGACTACATAACAGTGCGATCGCCTGTTTGGGTTGCCCTAAGCTGCTGTATGCCTGCGCCTGTTCGGTAAGCGATCGTCCCAACAACTGCAAATTCCCGAATTGGCGATAATCGGCAATAACTTGATTCCAGTAACCGATCGCCTGTTCTGGTTGTCCAAGTTGTTGATATGCCCTCGCCAAATTTTCTCCAACAATGACTGCATTGGCACGATTATTATTTTGTTGATAGATATCTAAAGCTTTCTGCCAGCGTTCAATTGCTCCTCTTAAATCGACCGCTTGGTAGCGCTCAATACCTTGCTGTACTAACTGACTGGCTTGAGGAGATTGGGCGTTTACTGCCAAGGGTGTTCCCATCTGCCAGGTTAATTCGCCTGGAGAAATTTGTAAACCCAACCACAAACTGCACGTAAAGCTAATTAAATAAAGAACAACCAAGAACAAGCGCGTGTGCATGCGATATCAATTTGGCACGGTTCCTATGGCATTAGTTTATCAGAGAGTTCTGGAGGAGGATCGGCGATATTTAATACAATACGGTTCAGTTAAGATAATTTATTTACCGTCTACATATGTAGAGACGCGAAATTTCGCGTCTCTACACAGCCTTAGCTGAACCGTATTGATATTTAATGGTGAAGCTGTCATGCTTCAAAAATACAATGTTTTGCGATGCCCCAAAGAAAGCGATCGCCTGTTCGGGATCGCACTCCAAGGAATGTGGGATTCATAATTCATAATTCATAATTCATAATTCATAAAAAAGTGACTCTGAAACTCAGAGTCACCCTGAAAATTTACAACTAAAACCCTCTAAAAATTACTTACTTTGAGGTGTAGTTGGTAGTTGAGCTTGCAGCCGTTCCGGGGTCGAGGTTTGCGTGGACGCCTCAGCAATTGGTGTCCATTCAGTGTGGAAGACTCCAGGCTTATCCAGGCGCTCATAAGTATGCGCACCGAAGTAGTCGCGTTGGGCTTGAGTCAGGTTTTGAGGCAAGCGATCGCGTCGATAGCTATCAAAATAATCCAAAGACGCACTAAATGCTGGCACTGGAATTCCCAGTGTTGCTGCTGTTGCCAACACCTCCCGCCAAGCTGTTTGCCTGTCGAGAATCGTCTGCTTAAATTCAGGAGCCAAGAGAAGGTTAGGCAGCGCTGGATTTTCACTAAAAGC
Organism: Stigonema sp.; assembly: GCA_965249805.1. Lineage (GTDB taxonomy): Bacteria > Cyanobacteriota > Cyanobacteriia > Cyanobacteriales > Nostocaceae > Stigonema. The sequence goes on along the minus strand of CBDFMX010000001.1, from coordinate 1,638,676 downwards.
CTTCTTAATCTTATTCAAAAATCCAGCACGAATAATACAGCCACCCTTCCAGATCCGCGCCATTTCACCCAGTTCCAGTCCAAAATTATACGTATGCGACGCCGTAGCTAACAGCGCCATGCCCTGAGCGTAAGAACAGATTTTCGAGCAATAAAGGGCATCCCGCACCTTGTTGATAAAAGCTTTCTTATCTCCCTCATACTTGCCAGTTGGACCTGTGAGTATCTTCGATGCAGCTACCCGTTCTTTTTTGAAGGAAGAGATAATCCGGGCATTCACCGCCGCGATGATTGTCGGAATAGAAACTCCCAACTCCAACGCAGTCTGTACCGTCCAGCGTCCTGTTCCCTTTTGTCCTGCCGCGTCAACAATCAAATCGACCAAGGGTAGATGTGTATCTGGGTCAATGTAGGGAAAAATCTTGGCTGTAATCTCAATCAAAAACGAATTGAGTTCGTCGGTGGTGTTCCATTCAGCAAAAACCTCATGTAGCTGATTATGGTCAAGTCCGACGGCGCTTTTCAGCAAGTCATATGCTTCTGCAATCAGCTGCATATCACCGTACTCAATACCGTTGTGTACCATTTTGACGTAGTGACCTGCACCACCGGGACCAATATAGGTCACGCAAGGACCATCATCAACTTGGGCAGCAATTTTCGTGAAAATTGGCGACAAATACTCGTAAGAGCTTTTTGTGCCTCCAGGCATCAGTGATGGACCATTCAGTGCTCCTTCTTCACCGCCACTAACGCCCATACCAATAAAGCGAAAACCCTGTGGTTCTAATTCGCGGGTACGTCGATCCGTATCTTCAAACCAAGAGTTGCCACCGTCGATAATGATGTCGCCCTCATTCAGCATGGGTGTGAGCTGGTTAATCACCACATCCACTGGACCGCCTGCTTTGACCATAATCAAGATTTTGCGGGGACGTTCCAGGGAGGCGACAAATTCTTCCAGGGTATAAGCGGCTTTGACGTTTCTTCCCTGGGCACGCTCTGTCATGAAAGCATCTGTTTTATCGCGAGAGCGGTTGTAAACTGCGATTGGGAAGCCATTGCGCTCGACATTTAGAGCCAGGTTTTCACCCATAACGGCTAAACCAATCACACCAAAGCTTTGTTCTGTCATAAATTTTCTTGGCTAACTCTTGCAGTTCCTTTTATCTTTAGGGTAGTCCGATATTTTTGCTTCTCCCCTAAAGAAGACATTAAGAGTTAATATATACAGTAAAAATACAGACTTTACACAGGAAATTAATTTTAATTTGTATCCAAATCAACCATTATCTGCCAAAATTTGCAAAATGGAAATATCTAGTTAAATGACACAGTAAGGAGTAACCATAAAATGCTGGCATATGTCCTAGCGTTGGCTGTCGGTCTTGGTAGTATGGCCATTTATCTAGCAGCTTTCTTTTTCCCAGAAATCCACCGCAAGAATGACTTTATTTTGAGTGGTGTAGGGCTATTCTACGCCTTGGTTTTATGGGTGTTTGCACAACGCATTACCGGAGGTCTTTTGCTGGGTCATGTCGCTAGTGTCACTCTTTTATATTGGTTTGGCTGGGAAGCACTTTCATTACGTCAGCAACTGACACCAAAGGCACAACAAACCCCGATCCCTAGCGCTGAAACGGTGAAAACTACCATTCAAAAGCAAGTTACTAAGTTGTCGCTTCCGGAAAGGCTTGCCCAGTTGCAAAAGGGTATTGGTAACACCTTCACTGCCGTAAAATATCGGGTGCAGCAGACGGTAAGTAGAAAAACATCTGCAACTCCCAAACACACAGACAAATCTCCTGTTGAAATTATCGATAAGCGCACTTCAATACCACAGCAGCCAACCGAATCAAAAACCGAGAGTGTACCGGATCTCATTCCACCAAATCTCCCGTCTACAGAATTGGTAGAAGCTGCGTCTTCAGATGCTGAGATTGAACGAAGCCTACCACCCTCTACCCAATCAGAGAGGGGAAGTGAGGAAAAAACCCCACCTCCTGTTACAGAAAAAGCAGACGTTGCTCAACTCCCTCTTCCTACGGAACCACCATCTGAACAAATGCCACCGAATCCCACCTAGTTGAAATAGTCAATAGTCAAAAACCCTTGGACTATTGACTCTGGACTATGGACTATTGACTATCTTTCCCTACATCCCCAAAGGATGCTTTGCATCTAAGTTGAAGACTTTGGTGTTCTCACGGATAATGGTGAGAAGACCTTACTATTCCTTGGCATGAGACTGTGACAGAAACTGGAAGCTACAAAGATACTGTAAACCTCTCAAAGACTAACTTTGATATGCGGGCGAACGCTGTCAAGCGCGAACCCGAGATCCAAAAATTTTGGTCAGAGAATAAAATTTACGATCGCCTGTCCCAAAACAATCCCGGCGACTTATTTATACTGCACGATGGGCCTCCCTACGCCAACGGCTCTTTACATATTGGTCATGCTTTAAATAAAATTCTCAAAGACTTTATTAACCGCTACCAACTATTGCAAGGGCGTAAGGTTCGCTATGTGCCTGGTTGGGATTGTCACGGCTTGCCGATTGAACTGAAAGTTTTGCAGAACATGAAACCCGCAGAACGGCAAAACTTGACGCCTTTGCAACTGCGGCAGAAAGCAAAAGAATTTGCCCAGAGAACCGTAGAAGAACAACGCGAAAGTTTCAAACGATACGGTGTTTGGGGTGATTGGGAACACCCGTATCAGACTTTAAGTCCGGAATATGAAGCGGCTCAAATTGGCGTTTTCGGTGAGATGATGCTAAAAGGCTACATCTATCGTGGTCTGAAGCCAGTACACTGGAGTCCCAGTTCTAGAACGGCTTTGGCAGAAGCTGAGTTGGAATATCCCGAAGGTCACACTTCCCGAAGTATCTACGCCGCTTTCCCAATGACAAGTTTATCAGATGCGGTGAAACCAGAACTGGGCGAGTTTTTGCCTTCTTTGGGTGTAGCTATCTGGACGACGACACCGTGGACAATTCCCGCGAACTTAGGAGTCGCGGTAAACCCAGAACTTACATACGCAGTGGTGGAAGTGGCAACGGAAGTGGCAACGGATGACCTAACGGATGTAACGGATGTGGCAACGGATGACCTAACGGATGTAACGGATGTGGCAACGGATGACCTAACGGATGTAACGGATGTGGCAACGGATGACCTAACGGATGTAACGGATGTGGCAACGGATGACCTAACGGATGTAACGGATGTGGCAACGGATGACCTAACGGATGTAACGGATGATTTAACTGTGGGTTTTACAGATCAATCATCCGCTACATCCGCTACAACATCCGCTGCTGCATCCGCTACATCCGCTACATCCGCTACAACATCCGCTGCCGCATCCGCTACAACATCCGCTACAACATCCGCTACAACATCCGCAACATCCGCTACAACATCCGCTGCCAAATATCTGATAGTGGCTGCTGATTTGGTGGAAAATCTATCTGCTAAATTGGGAACACAGCTAACCGTAAAAGCCACAGTCAAAGGGAAAGATTTAGAACATTCTACCTACCGTCATCCCCTATTTGATCGCGAAAGTCCGATTGTGATTGGCGGTGATTACGTTACTACTGAGTCTGGTACTGGATTGGTACACACTGCCCCTGGTCATGGTCAAGAAGACTACATGGTCGGTCAGCGCTACGGTTTGCCAATTCTTGCGCCGGTGGATGATAATGGTAACTTTACCGAAGAGGCGGGTCAATTTGCTGGGTTGAATGTGTTGGGTGATGGCAATCAGGCAGTGATTGATGCGCTGTTGACGGCGGGTTCTTTACTGAAGGAAGAAGCCTATGTTCACAAGTATCCCTACGATTGGCGGACAAAGAAACCAACAATTTTCCGGGCAACGGAACAGTGGTTTGCTTCCGTTGAAGGATTTCGGGATGAGGCACTAAAAGCGATCGCCTCTGTAAGTTGGATTCCAGCCCAAGGTGAAAATCGGATCACGCCAATGGTTGCCGATCGCTCTGATTGGTGTATCTCTCGTCAGCGCAATTGGGGTGTGCCAATTCCCGTTTTCTACGACGAAGAAACCGGGGAACCGCTGCTGAATGAGGAAACCATTGCTCACGTCCAGGCAATTATTGCCCAAAAGGGTTCTGATGTTTGGTGGGAACTCTCGGTAGAGGAGTTGTTGCCAGAAACATACCGCAACAATAATCGCTCCTACCGTAAAGGTACTGACACAATGGATGTGTGGTTCGATTCTGGCTCATCTTGGGCGGCGGTGCTGCAACAGCGGAAAGAATTGCGCTACCCTGCTGATATGTACTTGGAAGGTTCAGATCAGCATCGCGGTTGGTTCCAGTCAAGTTTGCTCACCAGTGTAGCGGTTAACGACTGTGCGCCTTACAAAACTGTGTTGACTCACGGCTTTGCTTTGGACGAACAAGGGCGCAAGCAGAGTAAGTCACTGGGGAATGTGGTTGACCCGAAAGTCGTTATTGATGGTGGGAAAAATCAAAAAGAAGAACCGCCTTATGGTGCAGATGTACTGCGATTGTGGGTGTCGTCGGTAGATTACACCTCAGACGTGCCCTTGGGTAAAAACATTCTCAAGCAACTGGCGGATGTGCGGAATAAAATTCGTAACACGGCGCGGTTCTTGTTGATGAATTTGTCAGATTTTGACCCGGATCGGGATGCAGTACCGTTTGAGGAATTGCCAGAACTGGATCGCTATATGCTGCACCGCATAAGTGAGGTATTCAACGACGTTACAAAAGCATTTGAAAGTTTCCAATTCTTCCGCTTTTTCCAAACAATACAGAATTTCTGCGTGGTAGATTTATCCAACTTTTATCTGGATATTGCTAAGGATAGGCTGTACATCAGTACACCTAATGCCTTGCGGCGTCGCAGTTGTCAGACGGTGCTGAAGATAGCTTTGGAAAATTTAGCACGAGCGATCGCCCCTGTGCTGTGCCACACGGCAGAAGATATCTGGCAATATCTCCCCTACAAAACACCTTACAAATCGGTGTTTGAATCTGGTTGGGTACAGTTAGACCAGAGGTGGCATAATCCAGAATTAGCAGAATTCTGGCAACAACTGCGCCAAATCCGCACTGAGGTAAACAAGGTCCTAGAACAAGCCAGGGTAGAAAAAATGGTTGGTTCTTCCCTAGAAGCTAAGGTGTTGCTGTATATAGCAGATGAGCAGTTACGATCTTCAGTGAAATCACTGAATAAAAGCAACGATGTGGACGAACTACGCTACCTGTGTATCACTTCTCAAGCAGACCTGTTAGATTCTCCAGCAGCCCTGCAAGGGTTACAGTACAGCTTGCAGTCGGATACATGGGGAATTGGTGTGGTGAATGCAGAAGGGCAAAAGTGCGATCGCTGCTGGAACTACTCAACTCATGTAGGCGAATCAGCGGAACATCCTCTGATTTGCGAACGATGTGTTGCAGCTTTGGCTGGGGAATTTTAACAGATGGGGAGTTGTTAGTTGTTGGTTGTTAGTTGTTAGTTGTTAGTTGTTAGTTGTTAGTTGTTGGTTGTTAGTTGTTGGTTGTTGGTTTTTTGACTACTAACAACTATCCACTAACAACTACCCACTAACAACTACCCACTAACAACTATCCACTAACAACTATCCACTAACAACTATCCACTAACAACTATCCACTAACAACTATCCACTTAGTAATTATTTGGTCACCTCGCTTAAACAATCATGACAATTCGAGCCACAAGACCAGTAACTGCCTTAATTGCACTCAGGATTTCAACTGTATTGTTAACGTTTTGAAGTGCAACATCTAAATTTTTTAGACCATCTTTGAGGTCTGGTTCAAGTAACTTTAGTCTTGCCGCAATCTTGGTTAAGATTGCGTCCTCTAGCTTTACACGGACAGTTGTTAATTCATCTCGCTCGTTGATAAAAGAAGTTTTTTTAGCTGGATCGCTTTCATTTTCAAATGCAAACTGAATTTCCGGGGAATTGAGCCTTAGTTCCTGATTTCTAATTTCATCGAGTAATTCTTCTCTAACTTCATTGAGAGATAGATTTTGCCCACTTATCTGAGTCATGACTATTTGTTGTTTTCGATGAGTGCTAAAAACGAATCCATATCTTGCAAAACACCATTGATACGTGCAATGCTCAATTTTCCCTGCACAGATGCTTGGTAAATATCTTTAAATTCTCCTAAGGCAGTACTTGCCTGTCTGAGTTCTGCTATTTTCCTATCCATTGTGAGAATTTTCTTTCGGGTTTGAATCCATTTATCCTGGTGAACTATTGGCTCAGGTTGAATAAGTGGTCGGATAACAAGGCGTTGCTCCTGAGCAGATTTAATCAACGCAACATCTTGCTGCATTGAGTCGCCGAGTGCATTTAGTATCTCCTGTTGTATTGTTAGCTCCTGAAGAATTGTCTGATTGCGTTTCTCCAGTTCTTCTCTCATGGCGCCACGGATTTGAGAATCAACAATGATATTTGCTACACCTTGAAACACAGCTTTGTTAGCAATTAAATTAGTTCCCTGAAGTTTCTTACCAATACTGTTGAGGTTGTTCGCAATACCATCAATCTCTTTTTTAGTTTGCTCAGGCGCATCAGAATGTGCTAGCTCTTGTAGCTTAGAAAAATAAGCTTGCAAAAGTTGGTTATGAATACGAATATCGTTGAGAACTTTAAGTCGATCCCGATCTACTTGGGAAAGCTTGGTATAGTTATCAACACTTCGATTTGATATTCTGTCATCTTTCAATAGCTGCTCAGAAGTTGCGTCGATTCTAATATCACCTGCAGTTGTTAATAGCTGGTTAACGGCAAGAGTATATTTGTTTCCAGCTTCAGTGAGTTTTTTGTACTCAGTGTTAGAGCGACAGCCACTTGCTAAAGCTGCTATAACAACAACTAATCCTACTGTCTTGGTCAGATTTTTAATCATGAATATTTAACCTTTAACTAAGGCTAATCTCAAAATTTGAGTTTTTTTTATAGAAGGTAATTGCTTATTTGATTACCTTGCTACTTCTTCATAGTGGAAAGTAAAAACAACTTATGCACTTCTGGTGACAAAAACGGTGATATATTCAGTTGCACACACCACGCAGTAGGGGCACAGCATTGCTGTGCCCCTACATCTGGCTCGAATTTCGCGTCTCTACTCGTTGAGCCAAGAATCCCCTACACCCTTCTTCGGTCAGGCAGGTCGGGGAGCGTCAAAGCTTTTGCAATAACTCTTTGGTTAACTGAACGAATGCTTTTGACCCTGCTGATTGGGGAGTGTTTAAAACAACTGGCATAAAACTGTCAACTGCCTTAGCAACATTCACATCAATTGGTATTTGTGTCTGACAAATTTTTGCGGCGCCATAATCTTGCTGAACGCGCTGCATCACCTGCTTGTAATATCTCCCAGTTAGAAGGTTGCTGTTGGACATTGTGAATATAATTCCCAGCATTTGTATATCCATCTTTGCTTCTTGTTCGTGATTGTCTTTTAACTGGGCGATGCGTCTTTCCAACAACTGAATACCGATCACAGATAAAGGTTCTGGTTTAGCAGGAAGTATGTAGAAATTACTGGTTGTTAAAGCGCTACGAGTTAAAAGATTATACCCAGGGGCGCAATCCAGCATGATGAAATCATATTCTTGCCTAACTGGTTCGAGGATTTTAGCCAACAAGACTCTTTCAAAACGATTCCAAATTGTTTCAAAGTCTTGTGCTCCCAAAGCCACTGCTTGTTGATGCAGCATTTCTGAGACGACAAATTCATCGTAAAGGTCGATATCTCCTGGTAATAAATCCAGTCCTTGCTGATTACAGACTTGGGGCTGAATTATATCCTGAGTCGTCAATTTTTGCTTTTGATTAGGGTTAATAATTTCGTCGATCAGATACCTCAATGTCTTTCTTTGTTTTCGGCGCTTGGCAAAATCTAAAGGCGACATGAGACTGAGTGTGGCACTAATTTGGCTATCTAAGTCTAGGACAAGCACCCGCTTGCCATGCTCTTTTGCCAAACAGGTAGCTATGTTGACGGTGAGGGTGGTTTTACCAACACCGCCTTTCATATTTGCAGTTGCAATTACATATCCCATTGGTTAATCCTCTGAAGGACGCATTTTCATCTACGTAGCGTACACGTCTGGTTATTTAAGATTTTCGGTCACTTATAAGAGTGATTGGCAATACTCCCCTGGTTGAAGCAGTCAGATTATAGCAGTATTGGGGGTTGGGGGGTCGCGGTAAGTGGTGTATGGGTTTCCAATGGATGTGCGCTACAAAATTCACGTTAAATCAGTACTTTTGTCAGGGAATTAACATGACTTTTTTCCCATGTAATTATGATGGGGAATTTTTAGTATTGAGAGTAAGTATACGCAGAATCCGATCCAGCCCATATTTCTAGGTGGGCTGGATATTTCTTATTAGGGTAGTGTCGCTTGTTTTAGCACGACTTGCTTCTATCCCGTCTGTCTTTGTTGTATTTTTTATCACTTAAAAACTTAACTATAAACTATCCTTTAGACAGAAGGGCAAGGAATGTGCAATCGCCAGTTCACCCTGAAGATAAAAAATACCTGACGAATAGAATTCGCGGCTACACAAACAAAGCCTGCCTTCGCAGGCTATAAATAAGTCCGTGTAGGCGGACTTGCTTCGTGTAGCCTCGCCAGCGCTCTATGTCTGGAAAACCGACAGAGGCAACTGGCGTCCAGACTTCCAGTCTTCCAGGCTTTTGCGGGCATAGGGATGCTCCCACCCTGAACATGACTAGCTTTAAGCAATAGCTAGATTTACCGTGCCAATCCAAGTAATTAGGACTTACGCATTGACAGAAAAAAACAATTGTGTATTATCACTCGTTACAAGGCTCTGCCTTGTAATGCTCTTTCAGGAGGCTCTGCCTCCCTTCATTCGGTCCGTCAGCAGCCCACTTGATGACATTCCCAGGCAGCAGCCCAGGAACGAGGCAGTGCAAGGCTTTTATTTTAACAAGCTGGCTATTCATATGATGGTCAATTTGTATAGTGGGTAAGTCCTAGTAATATGTATATTTTTATATTATATGCTCAGTGATATTTCATACTCAAAAAAAATCAGCCATGCCATAATCGAATAGGTATTAGGTTCTAGAAGAATGATTGTAGTTTTTTAAAGGTAGGAAAAGATTGTCTTTTAATCCTGAGCTTTGCCGCAATGAAAGCGAAGTTGAAAGCAAACTCATAGTCCAATATTTGTTACCACAGTTAGGTTACACTCCAGACACTTGGCATCAAGAAGTCGCGGTAGGCAGTATCCGCTTAGACTTCTTAGCATTTGCTGTACAAGTCATCCCCCTTGTATTAGATGCTAACTCACCGCTGAGTGTCGTCATGGAGGGAAAGCACCCAAAGCAAAACTTAAATAATCACGTTCCCCGACTCAGGCATTATTTAACAAGCTTGAATGCGGAATATGGACTAATAACCAATGGAAAAGAGATCAGAATTTATCAAAAAGCTCAAAACGATATTCAGCTAGTATTTCAGTGTCCTGGGAAGGAAGTTGATACTAAGATAAATAAAATTAAAAATTTAATTGGCAGAGACAGTCTCAAACAAAGACAGACCAAAAATAAACCAGTTACTCCAATACCTGACCCGTTCGAGAGGCAACATTCAATGAAAACAATTGCGGTTTATCATAATAAAGGTGGCGTTGGTAAAACAACTGTTTCCGTCAACCTTGCAGCAGCCTTAAGTAAAAAAGGTAAAAAGGTACTTTTAATTGATATAGATTCCCAGGCAAATACTACTTTTGCCACGGGTTTAATAAAATTTGAGTTTGAAGAAGACGATGACTTAAGAGAACAGAACGTTTATCATTTATTAGAGTCAGGAGATTTTAACTTTATTCCCGATATTGTTCGCCAGTCTCAGTATTTTAACAATCCAGAGATTGATGTTATTCCTTCCCACATTACCTTAATTCAATATCAGGATACACTTAATAAAATACTAGCTAGCAGGAATAGGCTAGTAGCCAAACTAAAACGGGTAGAGAAGGATTACGATATTGTAATTCTTGATACTCCTCCCTCTAGAGATTTGTATGCTCAAGTTGCACTGATTGCTGCTGATTACCTAATAATTCCTTCAGATTTAAAACCATTTGCTAATCAAGGTTTACCAACTGTCAAGAATTTTATTAACGAAATTAATGAATCTAGAGAAGTTCTGGGCAAGCAACCCATCAACATCATAGGTGTTCTTGCTTCTAAAATTTCAACTAATGCGAAATTTTTACAGTACAAGTTTCCTCAACAAAGAAGTGTAATTTCATCTCGTTATAACTTGCCTTTGATGGAAGCAGTTATTTATGATAGAACCGTACTATCAGAATGCATGAATCAGACGATAACAGTAGGAGACTTAGAATATCCCGATCCAAAATCCGTTATTAAGTATGCAGAGGAAGTTAAACCTGATGCTCAAAAATCTGCGATGGAATTTGATGTTTTAGCAAGTGAAGTTTTACGAAAAATGGGAGTTAATTAATGATTAATTTTTCGTTAGTAGACGTTAAAAGCATTAATTCTGATGTACTTCGGTCGAATTTTGCAGAGGCTGATTTAGATAGCCTTGCTGACATAATTCTAGAAAGTGGCGGAATTATCAGACCGTTAGTTGTGAAACCGACAGGGGCAGAGACTTACGCCGTAGTTGATGGACATTTAGAATACTATACAGCTGTCAGGGCAAAAGAAAAAAATCCTCGTAAAGGTGAAATGGTCAATGCGTTTGTAATTTCACCCAAAATCGAGGATATCGTAGCAAAGCAAGCCGCATCATTCAGAGAGGCGGAATCTCCACTTCCTAACACAACAAAATTAGAACCACGTCTAGCAAATCTGGAATTACGCCTTGAGAGGCAACTCAATGAGTTAAAGTCAGAACTGGCACAAGAAAGACAGAGAGTAGACGATAAGTTTAAGGAATTTGCCTACCTAATTCCCCAACACAGCAATCCGCTCAACTTACTTAACACTTTGGACAAAGACGAGTTATCTTTAAAGTTACAACGCTCTAGAATTCCTGGCTTTGAAAAAATTTCCAAAGCTATAGTTGATGCTAGACATAGTAAGAAGCCGAAGCAGGAGTTTGACGATTATCGTGATGTCGTGAAATCTGTTAAAGGATTGGGTGACAAAACAATGTTGACTATTATTGATGAGTGGTCAAGAAGTTAGTAATTAATAGTGTGCGTTAACGCAATGTAACGCACCCCACACAATAGTCCACAAAAGCGCTTTCTTAGCGCCTTTGCGTCTTTGCGTGAGGTACTACCCACCAGCCCCGCACCCTAACCCAGTCCACGCCTAAGCAAAAAAAGACTCAAACTACCAGATAAATTGCTAGCCCACTGTAATAAAGAACAGCGAACCCTCACCATCTTCGGGAATTGCAGCGTCAATTTGTTCAGAAGTATAACCACCTGGCTCTGACAACGTACTCAATTCTATTCGTTCAGCTTCTTCCAAACGATAGAGCGCGTGATCTAATTCATCTCGTGACAACGGAGGTTGTAGCTTTTGGCGCACATGGAAGATGGGCAAATGATTTTCAGTACCGAGTTCCCGATCCAATTTCTGGATAGTTTGTAAAATGTCTTCGTCAGTGAGGTTGAGAATCGTTCCATTAGGGGTGTCGCCATTGGTAGCTGCTGAATGAGATTCTTGCTCTGGCTTAGGGGGCAGATATTTCCGCAAAAAGCGCAGGTAATCACCCAGTAGATCAAAGTTGATATTTGCATTTCCCTTGGGATTGTAATCATCCCGCAAATACTCAATTCCTCGTTCGGTGATCCATACCTCAGCTTTAGCCTTTTTGATTTTGGTTTCAACTTCAATCAATCCCCGCTCACTCAGGGTTGTTAAGATCGCCTCTTTTTCAGGCGATTTCAGTGATGATGATTTAATTTCACTGGGAGTAATTTTGTTTTCGGCTTTACTTATCTTCTCCAGCACCTTAAGTTCTTTATCTGTAATCGGTGGCGATTGGGCTCGATCGTTCAATAAGTCTTGACCTGGCGATAAAATCTTAACTGTAGCAATCTCGCGGGAAAAGTCAATCAGTTGGCGATCTCTCAAATCTCGACAAATTTTTTCTTTCCCTTTAAAATCCTTAAAGGCGCTAGCAGTAAGGCTTGACCGATAATTCTCACATCCCAATAACTTTAGGACGAACTTTAGCTCTTTAGTATCCATGCTCCTTCATCTTACCTGTATATGAATCTGCACTACTCTAGCTTGAATGGCTATTGTTTACACACTTTTTTCAACAAGCGCGAGAATTTAGTGCGCTTGCATCTCGATCGCTCTGTTTTGTCTACCCCCTTACTCTTCGCAGTATACCAAACGCCTTACCCCGCACCCTAACTGGTAACAGCGACAACCCTAACCCAGTCCAAGCCTTAGCAGGAGAAAAAGACTGACCTGCCAAAACTAGCTCTCTTCCTTTTTGCGTTTCACCCGTTTCAATCAAACGCAATCCTAACAACAGTTGCGTTTCCTGACACCGCTGTAGCCTGATGCTCTCCAGCTTCTCCGACTCAAATTTATAACTTGCCAAATAATTCAATTTATCTTGTAAATAACGAATTGCTCGATGAAAATCTCGCTGTTCCGCGTGAAAGCGATATTCCATCAACAACTCTGGTAAATAATAACCCTTTTTACCTGCTAAAGCCAACCGCACAAATAAATCATTATCTTCACAATTTTGCCAATCAGGCTGAATAAACCCCAATTGTTGTAAAGTTTGGCGGCGAAATAACGTTGCGCCAATTTGAAAGCTTTGGGTAACAAATACAACTTCCAATAAATTATCTACAACACCTGCTGGTAAATTTGTTCTACCCCAACGATGCGAGTTATCCTGAGTCTTTTGCTCATCCCGGACATTATTAATATCGATTACCCAATGGTCAGTACCGACAAAATCAATGCTATCTTGAGCTAAAATTGCTACAGTACGTGCCAGAAAATCTGGAGTTAATCTGTCATCATCATCAAATTTAATAAAATACTCTCCCTTCGCAGCCTCAAAGCCAGAGCGCATATTATTACTTTTACCAATATTCTGCGGATGACGGATGTATTTTATGCGGTTGTCTGTGTACTGTGACATCAGTTCAGATGTACTGTCTTTTGAACCATCATCACAAACAATTAATTCAAAGTCTTGATAAGTCTGCTGTAGTACACTTTCAATGGCAAAAGGCAGCAGGTTGACACGATTAAAAGTAGGAATGCAAATACTAACTTTTGGCATTGGGAAAATTTGCTAATTGCTAATTGCTAATTGCTAATTGCTGATTGCTAATTGCTAATTGTAGTCAGGGAATTAGCCCTTCTGGTGACGCTTGTTCCAAGGGAGATCGCAGTCCTCAATGCGCGGAAAACAAGGAAAATTTGCTAATTGCTAATCGTAGTCAGGCAATTAGCCATTAGCCATTAGCAATTAGCAGTTTTCACCAGTTACTTTAATTTCTTCACAGCTTTTTGGATGAATCGATTTGTTTTTGCAGCAATGCTGGGCGGTTTTAGTTGCTTTGGTTTTTTATCTGGATGCTTCAAAAAGCGATAATGTAAAAACTCATCTTGGTGACGGATATTAACTTCTTCACCTTGAGACAACCGCGTAAACTCAATAGAAGGATAGCCCATATAGTGAAGACGATGAATTGGTTTTAATCCCTGTTGGTTGTAAAGAACATTATCAATGTTTACGAATGGATCTGCATTCGCACAGTTGCCAGTTCTGTCTTGACCATTAGGGCTGAGTGTAAAGTTAAATAGTGGGCGATCGCTCCTGAAAGTTATGTAAGTAAATAAATCTGCATCACACCACCAAGCAATATCGTTAATCCATTCGACTTCCTTGTCGTCAATCAATCGTTTTTTTAGCTTCTCTAACTCTTCAACACCAAAAATACCTTTTTTTGAACCAAAAAAACTAGAGCAGTGTATTTTACCTCTGATTTCCGATTCAAGCAAAGACATTTTTTGCTCTACCACTGGCAAGTAGAAAGCTGCCACGGGAGTTGGTTTTGCGTGTTCCCAGTCATCAAACACAAAGTCGTAGTGCTCTAGTTTATCTAAAACCTTATGCAGATTACTCATTGCTAAACTATCAGCATCATAAAATACAAATCTTTCAAATTTACCATCAAAGGCACACATTTTCCGAATTAAGTTATTTTTTTTATTCCACTGGATAGAAGGTTGTTTGTTCTGACTTGACCTAGGATGAGCGTTCCAGACTTGATACGCAAAATCTTCCCAGCGTTGTATTGATGCAATATCCTCAAACAGAGCAACGTTCGGTCTAGAACTTACTTCTTGCTTAACCTTATATAATCTTTCATCATAGGGAATAATACAAACAGGAATATCTGGACTAATATTCACCTCAATACTGTTGAGCAATGCCACTAATTGATCGTAAACAGCATCATTGGCAAGCGTATAAATACCGAAAGATTCCATACTCCTAATCCTCTTTGACTGACAAATATAGTCTTGTTACAGTTATATAGTTCCCTCTATATAGGATTGCTAAATCACAACGTGAAAAATATATACGTAATGTAGGGTGGGCACTGCCCACCATATCCAGGATCTGGTGGGCAGTGCCCACCCTACGTTTATTTCAAAATTAAAATCGGATTCCTATATCTGCCAACGTAACAGTTTTTGATATGACTCTCATATAATCAGTGGCATGAACATCTTAATGTTATCTTCTACATTTCCCTATCCGCCAACGCGGGGGGGAACTCAGGTAAGGACGTGTAATTTACTCAAGTATCTCAGTCAACACCATGCTATCACTTTGGTAACTCAACGGGAAGTTGATGTTACGGATACTGAAATCGGAAAATTACAGGATAGTGTTGATAACCTGGTTCTTTTCAATCGCCCTCCTGATGGTAACTCAGGAAAAATACTTGGTAAACTTCAACGGTTCATGACATTTATACAACAGGGCACACCGCCGAGTGTGTTAAACCGTTACTCTGCTGAGATGCAAAACTGGGTTGATGCCTTTGTGGAGGCGAGAAAGTGCGATGTCATTACCTGCGAACATAGCGTCAATGAAATTTATGTGCGATCGCACTTCCAAAAACAGCTAAAAACCGTAGTCAATATTCATAGTTCTGTCTACGGTGCCTGTCGCAACCAGCTAGAAACTGGCATTTCGGAAAATAAATTCAGAGAAACAATCAATTTACCACTTTTACGGCGTTACGAGCAACGCTACTGCTCTAAATTCTCGGCGCTTGTGGTTACAACACAAGAAGATAAAGTCCAACTACAAGAATTTAACCCCAACAGTGAAATTACAGTTATCCCCAATGGCGTAGATTTGGTTTCATTTCCCAACCGCACCACCGATCCCGAAGGACACCGCTTAATTTTTATTGGTGCGATGGATAATTTAGCAAATATTGATGCTGTTTGCTTTTTTAGCAACGAAGTCTTGCGACTCATTCAAAAACTTTACCCTGATACAACTTTCGATATTGTTGGTTCTCGTCCTGCGCCTGAAGTCTTGGCACTGCAAGACCAACCCGGAATTACTGTGACTGGGCGTGTGCCTTCAATGGTAGAATATCTACATCAAGCAACTGTCTGTGTCGTGCCGATGCGGACAGGGTTTGGCATTAAAAATAAAACCTTAGAGGCAATGGCAGCAGGTGTACCAATAGTGGCAAGCGATCGCGGTTTAGAAGGACTAGCCGTGGATCAAGCAAATATACCACTAAGAGCGTTACGAGCAAATCAACCAGCAGACTATGTCTCTGCCATTAGTCAACTATTTGAAAACCCGCAGTTGCGCTCTCAATTGTCTCATAACGGCAGACAACTGGTAGAAACAGAATTTACCTGGGAAAGTGCTGGTAAGCGTTACGAGGAAGTGTGTTTTGGGAAGAGGAATTGTTAGTGGTTAGTTGTTGGTTGTTAGTTGTTAATTGTTGATTGTTAATTGTTGATTGTTGGTTGTTGTTCTACTAACTACTAACCATCAACCACTAACTACTAACCACTAACTACTAACCACTAACTAACTAAACCACTAACCACTAACCACTAACCACTAACCACTAACCACTAACCACTAACCACTAACTACTAACTACTAACTACTAACCACTAACTACTAACTACTAACAACTAACCACTAACTACTTCCCATTACTGTTGCATCGAAGGTGCAGCAAAAATTCTACTGGGTATTAAAATTCGTGGATTAGGGTTAGTTGCACCGGCCTGAGGTTTGTCAGGGGAGGCGTTACTAGCTGCATCAGAGACAACAACTGGTTTGCTATTAGTAGAACTGCCAGAATCACTGAAGTTAGACGTTGGAGGCTTCTCTGTGGTAGCAGTTGATTGTGAAGATAAGATTATTCTGTTATTATTTGTGTTTGAGTTTACCGAAGTTTGAGCTAAAGACCGACTAACAATACCAGCAGAACTCAAGGCTAATATAATAGATATTAGATTACGAATAAATGGATGCATTGGGATTACTAAAATTTGGTTGATAAAATGACATAGGCTTGTAGTTGTGCTGTCTTCGCTTTTTTAGCGCGAGTCGCGCGCAATTACGAACCAGTAATAAATTTATTGCGCCGATCTACTTAAATAGGATTTTTGTTTCTTCAGCCGCTACAGGCACTGTTAATAAATGCACGTAGAGCAACAATCTGAGTTTTGATTGAGAAGAATACTGCGCAACTATTTACAACTTAGTTGCAGATATATTGTTTCTCCAACAGAAATATTACGGAAATATAGTAGTTATTTTAATGCTTATCGAAAAAAGTTATTTATTCGTAGGTTTAGCTAATGTAAGAGAAAATTACATGAACTCTTTATCGCTTATTCATAAAGTAAATCTGAAATCTGTAGGGTGCGTTAACGGAGTGTAACGCACAGTCAAGCTAACGCAACAGACACTTCAATACTTCAAGGGATTTGCCAAACCTAACCCCCCTAGCCCCCCTTCCCTACAAGGGAATGGGGGAAAAATTCATACCGACCCTTGCAATAGAGGGGTTGGGAGAGAGGTTAACCAATTCCCAATTACCAATAGACATCTCCGAAAAAGAATGTAGAGACGCGACGCCCAACGGGAAAGCCATAAAGCTTGGTGCAGTCGCCGCGAGAGCGGGCTGACCAACGCCCAACGGGAGCGCAGATCCTGCAGGAGGGAAACCCTCCTTCAGGGCTGTCTCACCAGTCACCAGGGCGCGGGAAACCCGCCGGAGAGTGCTGGCTCCTCCTGCAGCGCTGCAACACCTGTTCCCTAGGTCGGGCTAACCCTCCTTCTCCCAATTCCTCGCCGAGTAGCGCTACGAGCGTCGTTCGCGAAGCGGTGAGGAATTGGGAGAAGATCGCAACGCTTACGCGAACAGGACTGGACTCACCAGTCGCCGGGGCGCGGGAAACACAAACATACGCGCACCGCGAGAATGAGCGCGTCTCTACAAGGATTTCAGGTAACGCATAATTAATTTCCACCAGATGTCTAATGACTAAAAAATAAAAGTACTCCGCACTATACCGATGGTAATTGGATCGCTAGCTGGTGTATGACCAGGTTCTAAGATATAGATTACCCCTGGTGTGATGCTGATGTTATCTGTTAGCTGGTAGCGATAAAATGCTTCGATTTGAGTAGTAGTACCCGGTTGTCCGCCTGCACGTCCTAAACCTGTATTGATAAAGTCAGGAACATTATTTCCCGTAGGCAAGTTGCTACTCGTGATTTTTGGGGGTTGTCCGATATAAATCCCACCCAAATTTCCCTTGCGAAATAAATCGGGGAAATTGAGATATACCATGTAATTTGTTGTCTCGACATTTCCCGATTTTCCAGGACTATAAGAATTAGTGTAACCACCCCAAGCACCTAAGGTGATGCGGGGCGAAATTTGCCAATCTATACTAGCACCAACAGCATTAGTTTGTAGCGGTTCGGATTTGCCAGTGTTGGGATTAACCGCAGTTAAGCATTCATCGCCAACGAAAGTGAGTAAGCAACCATCAGTAGAGTAATTATTAACGTAATATAAACTGACATCAAAAGTATTAGTAGGTGTTAGCAGCAATTGCACACCTGTAGTGGTGTTTCCATCAAATAAACCGTTGCCTTTTCCGGGATTTTGCGGATTATAGCTAGAATACATTGCCTGTAAACTGGCGCGTTTGGCAAATTGCCAATCAACAGCTATACCAGCTTGACCGAAGCCAATGTTTAAAATTGGGTTTCTTTGTGCAAAATAAGACAGAGGTCCTGTTGCAGCACTTTCAACTCGGTTTGGACCTCGGAAAGTAGTAGTCATATTCACGTTTGCTGTTCCCGCCATCACCGCTAAGTTGTCAATAACTAGCCAGTGATAATAAAGATCGCTGAGTACTAAATTATCTGTGGGAAATTCGTAGCCCAAAACAACGTCATTACTAAATCTGGGTGTACTGGAACCATTACCTGCTAACACACCCGTTGTTAGGTAACTGCGCGGGTTGAATTGGGTGTTTAAATAAAGCTGCGTCATAGAAATGACATTAGCGTTTGTACCAGAATCTTGTGTGTCTTTTTTCCCATCTCTGGGATTAACGTCAGCACGATTTTGGCTACGCCCTTGAACGCCAACTATTGCTAGTCCACTCAGTTTAGTAGTTGTCGAGAATCGACTAGCTTGAATTTCAGCAGTACGGGTTTCAAGATTATCAACTCGACCACCCAAAGTTGCTAACTCGGCGGCAAATTCTGACTGTAATTTTTGCAAAGTTGCTAAATCTTCGCGCCTCAAGCGATCGCTTTTCGCAATCTGAGTCATTTGTGAAACACTCTCTAAACAAGCATTCAAACCCGCCGCAAATTCAAACCTACTCAAAGCGCGATTACCACGAAACGTCCCATTTGGATAACCTGCAATACAGCCATAGCGTTCCACCAAAGCCTGCAATGCTGGGAATGCCCAATCTGTAGGTTGTACGTCCTTCAGTTGGGAAACCGATGTGACTTGCGCCATCGGATCCTCGTTTGATTGGGGAGTGGGGAGTGGGGAGTGGGGAGTGGGGAGTGGGGGGGGATGAGGGAGATGAGGGGGATGAGGGGGATGAGGGAGTAATTTCTCCCCCTACTCCCCCTACTTCCCCTACTCCCCACTCCCCATTCCCTACTCCCCCTCTCGGAAGGGCGATCGCTTTGTCGAGTAATCCGTTAACTGCCAAAACTAATAACCATACAAGCGTCCAGATACCATTACTGCTGCGAATGAATCTATCTTTCAACTTTTTACACTCTGCTCACACACTTAAGTAGAGAGTGTATTCACCACAACGTATTTATCGCACTAGTGAATTTACTGAATCATGAGTAAAGTGGTGAGTGGGCATTAGTGAATTCCCCTAATCCTGACAACGGAACTTCTGTAAGTAGGGTACGCAATTCGCCCGAATTTCATTCGGGTAGACCATATAACCGTAGGGGCGCGGTCTCCGCGCCCTTACTTACAATGCGATCAATTCAATTGGAATAAGTCACATTACAGCTAGGGGAGAAAAAGGAAACTATAGTACGCAACGTGTAAAATTTAACTCTAACGCCTATAGTTAAGTTTTCGCTACATAGTTGTAAATTTTCCCGCTTACCTACTTAGTATCACTTAGGGGTTGCAGAGGTAGAGTTGCCATATTTTACGTCTTCTCCAAACTGTATGAGTTTACCGATGCAAAAATCAATCCTCACCCAAGTTCTTAAGGAGCGCAAATTATCGAGTAATAGTAAAGGAATGTGCCAGTGATGTACCATTAAGAACGGTAGTGGGTCGTTAACTTCAAATATTCCATCTTTTCCTCGCCAAATATTTTTAAACCACTTTTGCAACTGCTTTAACGATCTAATTTCATTAAGTCTCCAAAGTTCGTGATAAAGCCAATAAGTAGGCTTACTATCACTCAGGGGTTGCAGAGGTTCAGCCAGAGGCTCTTGATTGAGATAGGCATCTGCTAAACCTGGATGGTTGTAATACATTGTAATCGCCGAGTGAGCGCGAGCGTTGCACTCGATCGCATAAATCGTCCCATCTTCCGCCTGAATAAAATCAAAAGAAATTTGTCCAGTCAGTTGTAGTTCTTTGACAAAATGACTCACCCACTCCTGAATTTCTGGGTGTTCAACGTTTTCGTAATTGACTTGAAAAGCAGATGATTCGCAGCAGCAGTGTACCGTTAATTCACCATTTCTCACTGTACTGTGAGTACAGTATTCTGTTCCGGGAATAAACTCTTGCAATATCCAAGGGGTATCTTGAGTAATTGGCTTACTTTTAACATGAAGCGCCATTTTTTCGGGAGACTCCATTGGTAGCTTAGTCAGATCTAAGCGTAAAACAGAGTCATACACAATACTTTTGAGAATGTATTTGCGCTTTTCGTTAGCAAAGTCGAAATTAAGAACTTGTTCGGAATCTGTAATTTGAAAGGTTTTCGGGACAGATAGCGAGAGGGAGCGTGCAATTTGTGCAAAGGTAAACTTGTTATCCAGCATCTTCATTGTATCAGCATCGAAGTGAAAATTCTCACAATAGCCTGATAACACTGGCTTGCGCTCGGAGTCAAAGTAGCTGGCAGCAAAAATGCCTACCGGGACAAAAAAGTCTATGTTTTCTTTTTTAGCGATTGCACGCACGGCTTGAGTATAGGCTGATATGTCTTCGTGCGAATCAGGAACTGTGTAAAAGCCAGCCACAGAGTTGGAAAATCGATAACCACTGAACCAGTATTGTTCGAGATCAAATAAAATAACTCGATGCCCTGCCGCGTGAAACGATCGCGCCAGCTGAAGGGTTTTAGTCATTCTACCACCACCGATCAAGATATTTTTAGGATTCTCGTTCAAAACCACTTGCTTGCTCTCCGGTCGCCTGAAAAAATTCCACAGTAGCGATGCGAGTACGACAGTGAAATTAAAGGGAAATGCGATCGCCAGTAATGCCAGCGTCCCCAAATTTTGAAACACTGCGTAAATACGCGCTTGTATAGATTGTTCTTGCACCATATGCAGCCTTAAAATTATATAGCAACGCTTTATACAGCCATTAGCCCCTAGTAGACTGACAAAACTCAAGCATGAAGGCTCAGATCTTGGTATCAGGGCGTAACTCTGTTATGACTTGCCCAACGCTTGATTGACGACCATCATAAATAGCTCATCTAAAGGAATTCCCGCTGCGTTCGCCGTATAGGAAATCACCGCGTTCTTGTCAAAAGTACAATACAACCCGGCTTCTAAGAACCAAGGTTGTCCCTGTGGGTCGATCCGAAAGTCAAATAAACTATAATGACGACAGCCTAAAGCCAAATGACACTTCTTCACCACTTGGTGAACCTTTTGGGTAATCGGGTCATTAATATCTACAACCCAACCCGGGACATAATTTTTAGAAGTTAAATTCACGTCGCCCTCGATGGGTATTTTGAATTTGTCAGTATAGCTGCGGATGGGTCTGTCGTGGGGGTCTATCTGATACTCTTCCATGGGTAACCCGATGAGTTCCCCATCTTTGACAATGGCACCGCATCTGACTTCTCGACCGGCTTCAATGAATGTTTCCACGATCACCTCATCTGAAAATTCAAATGCTTTCTTCAGGGCAGCATCATAGTCAGCAACTTCTTTAACTAAAGACACCCCTAAAGAGTTGTCGGCATTTGCGGGTTTGATGACTGCTGGAGGTGTAATTGTCGGAACGTCTCCTTTGCGGAGCAGTTCTCCAGAAGGAACTTTGACCCCTGCTGCTGCGACGATTGCTTTGGTTTTGCCTTTGTGGGCCGTGATTGCCATGAGATCCGGAGTATTACCTATGTAAGGGATCTCAAGCAGGTCAAATAGTGCGCGGTACTGAGTCATTCCAGGGATACAAAACATTTGTGGCAACATCAGGTCAATGTTTTGCGCTGTTATAAACTGTATAGCGTCTAACAGAGGCATCGGTTTGGCGACAGCAATATCTTCAGGACTGAGAGTGTCAGGAAATCGCCACTGGCGATCAGGCGTTATGTATGCAACCAAAAATTCATAGCGCGATGGATCTGCGGCAGCTATCAGGGTGCTTAGGGCGTAATTGCGTGATAATTCACAGTAAAAATCACTGGATGGAGACCCTGCTACATGAAGGATACGAATTATTGGCATGATTTATATTCTTAGGCGATCTTATATAAGATATAACAAGTTTGAAACACGCACGCTTACTTCGCATAGTTGATTTATCGCTTGAAAGCTTCTAGGCAACATCTAAGGAACGCGAGTATAAAAGAAAATACTCTGGGCAAATTATCTATTAGATGTACTAAGAAGCACCATGGCAAACCGCTCGTCAAACCCAGCGCCAAAATCATCTAGACAAAATCAATCGGATTCAGGCAAGAACAAGCGTGTCTCTAAAAAACCCCAGAAAAAGCGGCTGATGTATTCGAGTGTCCCACAAAAAAGTCACGCAAACAAACAAAGAAGTGGACTCTTGTCAATGGTTGCGATCGCAGTTTTATTCAGCAGCGCTGGTTTAACTATGACTTTTGCCTGGATCAGTATCCTATTCATATTTAATCCAGAGAAAGTAGGGTGGCTGAATAAATTTTTACCAGAATGGGCGAAAATCTCTCTTAAGAACACAGAAAGTGAGCAAACCCTCAAACAAATTCAAACTTCTTTGAGTAATCAAGGACAGATAGCTGGAGAAATCCTGCCTTTGGATGAGGATACGGCAAAATCTTTTTTATTGCCAGTTTTTCAGCAGCGTGCTAACTGTCAGTTAGATTGTAAATCCATTGTTGAACTCAGAGTGTATCAGAGTTCCGAGGACTCGAAGTTGGAATCTGTGCCGGAAAAATCCTACCATCTGGCGACTCAACTACCTGTAACTGGACCAGAAGAATCCTTTGTAGTCGCTCCCTTGGTTAAGGCTACAGATGATAATCAAGGTTCTAGCATTACCTTGCCGATTCGGGAAGTGGGACGTTTTACAGACGCTACATCATCACCAGGTGTTTGGTTTTATTTGCGGGGTCAGCGATCTTCAGGAACTCAGGCTCTAGCCTACGGTCACATCGTTCATTACAATCCCGAAAACACTTACCTACAAATCATGTTGCCTTGGACAAGTCCTAGTGGGCAACTACCTCAATGGCAACAGATCGCTAGTGGTGCAAAAGAGTTAGTTGTCGATCAGACATTAGGGTTAGAACCCCAGCTACGTGTTTATCAAATTAAAAGAGTCAACTTTATCCTCAACCCGATCCAGTTAGAGGAGATTTCTCTGACACCAGCTGCGATTCAAGATTCAGCTTACCAAGATGCCCTGTTAATTGCCCGCAGTGGACTGTGGACACCAGCGTTTGAGTGGTTACAATCTATTAAAAAACAGCGAAAACAGCCTTTTCCAGCAACGGCGCAAGCGCAAATTGATGTGATTCGCTTGCACTCCCAACTTACTAAAATCCAAGCCGATACAAATTGGGCAAGTCCTAGTCAACAAGTACTGGCTGATTTGATTGATGGTCGTTGGCAAAAAGCTTTACAGGTGTTTGAAGCATCTCCGCAGAATGTTCAAGAAATTGTCACCCTACTGAAAGCGGATAAAGGACGGTTGTGGAGTCGCGTCAAAGCCGCATCGCGGGTAAACCCAAATCGACCGGAAGTACAAGCTTGGGGAGCCTTAATTTTAGCTGTTCAGCAAGGGCAAGAACGTGCAAATTCCTGGTTGAATGGTCAGCAAACGACAAAAGACACCCTTGCCCATATTCAAAGCCTGTTAGATCAACTTAATCCCAATCATTTAGAAGACGGAATTTCCCCGGGACAGTAGCTTACCTAAAAGCCGTGAAATAAATTTCCCGCTAACGCTCTTTTATTACTCTCACTCCTATTAAATTTGAAACCCTATTTTCGGCGTTGCTGAATCACGGTATGAATTTACCGGGAGCAAAGTCGAGGCAGCGCTCTCATGAGTGTTTCCCGCGCCCCGGCGACTGCCGTGCAAAGGCGCAAAGAGAAAGAGTTTTAAAATACCTCATTTTTTCATTTCATACTTCAATTCAGCAACGCCCTATTTTCAGATTAGTCCGCGCAGGCGGACTTTGTTTGTCTAGCCGCGACTTCCAGTCGTCGGGCTTTCGTTCACGGCGATAATTCCAAATTGATTACCGCTTAATCTTCCTTTACAGTGGCAGCTAGCCGTTGTCTTTTCAAGTTTTGTAACTGCTGCAACAGACATTCCACCTCTGCTTGCAGGTTCATGAACTTGACTTGCTGCGCCACCTGATAACAAGATTTAGTTAACTGGCTCGTCCAAGGACTTTGGGAATCGTGGTTAGAAAGAGTAGATGTAGACATCGCTATCCAGAACTCAACTCACACAACTTGAAATCTTATAATAATCTTAATTTAAGATTGATTAAAATATTGTATATTTTTCATTAGTGGCTGTAATTTAAACAAGATTTGTAGTACACCACTGCAAGCGTGAAGGTTGTGTTCCCAAGAAAACATTAGTATCATACTACACGAAATAAAATCAGAGCTTTTAAATACCGTGACTTTAAGCCTGTCTGTAGCTAAATCTTATTGCCAACCTTGGCCGGGACTCATAGAAGCCTACCGCGAATACTTGCCTGTTACCGAAAAAACACCAGTCGTCACTCTACTTGAGGGTAACACACCCCTGATCCCAGTTCCCTCGATTACAGAGCGGATTGGCAGACAAGTGCGTGTTTTTGTTAAATACGACGGTCTTAACCCCACCGGTAGCTTCAAAGACCGAGGAATGACAATGGCAATTTCCAAGGCAAAGGAAGCAGGGGCAAAGGCAGTCATTTGTGCCAGCACAGGTAATACCTCAGCATCAGCAGCAGCTTATGCTAAGCGCGGAGGAATGCGTGCCTTTGTCCTGATTCCCGAAGGCTATGTAGCGCTGGGCAAGTTAGCGCAAGGCTTGTTGTATGGAGCAGAAGTACTGGCAATTAAAGGTAATTTTGACAGAGCGTTGGAAATTGTGCGCGAAATGGCTCTAAGCTATCCGGTAACCTTGGTAAATTCGGTCAATCCCTACCGTTTGGAAGGACAGAAAACAGCAGCGTTTGAACTTGTCGATGTTCTGGGTAATGCTCCTGACTGGCTGTGTATTCCAGTAGGCAACGCCGGGAATATCTCAGCATATTGGATGGGATTTTGTCAATATCATCAAGCCGGAAAGTGCGATCGCCTACCCAAAATGATGGGATTCCAAGCAGCAGGTGCAGCCCCCTTAGTAACAGGTCAGCCAGTAGCACATCCAGAAACAGTAGCCACAGCAATTCGCATTGGCAACCCTGCAGGTTGGCAAAAAGCGCTCGCTGTTCAATCAGCAAGTATGGGAAGCTTCCGTGCCGTCACCGATGCCGAAATTCTCGATGCTTATCGACTTTTAGCATCAGAAGAAGGCATTTTCTGTGAACCAGCCAGCGCTGCTTCCGTAGCAGGGATGTTACAGGTAAAAGACCAAATTCCCACAGGTGCGACGGTGGTTTGTGTCCTCACTGGCAATGGTCTCAAAGATCCAGATACAGCCATTAAATACAGTGAAAGTCAAATAAAACAAGGTATCGACCCAGAACTTTTAGCAGTAGCCGAAGTGATGGGACTTTAAGAATGGGGAGTGGGGAATGGCGAATGGGGAGTGGGGAATGGGGGAAAAGATTATCAATTACTTCTTCTCTACTCCCCCTACTCCCTACTCCCTACTCCCTACTCCCTACTCCCTACTCCCTACTCCCCACTCCCTACTCCCCACTCCCTACTCTTTCCCGCGCCAATCTATCAATAGCATCACCCAAAGCGCTGGTGAGACTTTTGCGAGTTTGGGCGTGGTTGTCTTGCTCAGTTTTCAACAGCGATCGCAGGAGATCGCGTTCTTTGATGACGACAATTAGTTTAGCTTTTAATTCCTCTACAGATTTTAGGAGTTCGATTTCTGGGTGAATAACCGTTGGTGTGGTGTCATTAAGTTGTGCTGACTCAATAAAGCTGAGTTTTTGTATTTCTACCTTCAAAGACGCGATCGCATCTTTAGACATCTTCGCATCTGTACGGCGTTGTTCTGCTTCGGTATTGTAGAGTTTCTGCCATTTTTCAGCACTATTCCACCCTGCATCCCGTTCTGCTTGTAGTTCAGCTACCTGCTGTTTGAGTGCCTTAATTTCCCCTAACCACTGTTGTGTTAATTCTTGACTCATAGATACCGATATTATTTTTTATCCTACAAATTTGCCGAAATAATAAATTAGTAAATATTGTTACATCTGCACAATAAAACATTTAAAAAATCTTAGCATAGGAGTAGAATATTTAGCGATTCAATAAATAAAAACGCGATCGCCCTAATGTCTCAGCCTCGTCTTCAGTTTTCTACCATTACCCCCGACGCCAAAGCACCTACTTTAAGGCGGCTGCGTCAGCTTAGCCGACTGCTGGATAAAGCCATTACTATTCCAGTTGTACGGTTTCATATTGGTTTAGATCCAATTTTGGGACTCATACCTGTTGCTGGTGATTTTTTGGGTGTTCTGCTTTCTGCATACATTGTCCTAGAAGCTGCACGGCTGGGTACACCAGCACCTACTTTAGGCAGAATGGTTTTTAATGTCATTGTGGATGGCTTAGTGGGATCAATACCACTATTGGGAGACGCATTTGATTTTGCTTGGACAGCTAACGAGTATAATATTAGACTACTAGAAGATCACCTAAGGTTTCCCAGCCAGAGGAAGAGCGCAGATAAGTGGTTTATATTAACGCTTTTGGGTGGATTGTTGCTTTTTGCCATTGGATTGGTGGCACTTGGTGTAATAGTAATTAGACTGCTAGTAGGAGCCTTAACTGGCAGTTAAATAGTTACTGACAAAAATGATGAAACATTGGTGGCAAGCTAATTTTCCTCAAGGACAGCAAAGTTTAATAATTACTGATGCTAATGGCTATCCTGTACAAATTGCTTATGGTGAGAAAGGTACAGGTAAACCCTTGTTTTTATTTCATGGTGTTGGTAGCTGGAGCTACAATTGGCGTCACAGCATCCAGCCACTATCTAAACATTTTCGAGTCATTTGTTTTGATGCCAAAGGTTACGGATCTTCGGAAAAACCGTTATCGCGTCGAGAACAAAGCGGTCATCAAATAATTGAGTCAGAGCGAATTATTCGAGCATTATGTGATGAACCCGCTGTGGTCGTGGCAGAATCTTTAGGAGCATTAACTGCCCTTGCTCTTGCTCAAGAAAATCCTCAGATGATAGCGCGGTTAGTAGTACTCAATGTACCTATTTTCCCTCAACGTCTGCCCCATTGGGGAATGTGGTTGCTTTCCCAAATCCCACTGGAAATCGTGCAAACAATTGACTCTTTGCGCCTAGCACATCTACTAGCACCACTGGTAAGAGAAATTATGGCAGTAGAAAGGCGTGGGGTACTGTTTGATCCATCAATACTGACCCAGGAAGATGTTTATTGGATGACTTACCCATTTATTGAGTTTCCTGGTACTCTCACGAAAGTCGCCGAAGAGTTACGACTAGCAGCGCAGGAAATTGAGCATTTGCAAGTAAATAAACCGAATATACTCAGTAAAATTCAAAATAATCTTCATGCTATCAAATGTCCCACACTAATTTTATGGGGCGAACAAGATAGTTGGTTTCCTGCTAGCGATGGAGAAAAATTGGGCCAACTCATTCCTAACGCTCAGTTACAGATTCTACCCGATTGCTGTCATGATGCTTCATCTGGTGCTTGTGATGCGGTAAATGCAGCGATAGTTGAGTTTTTGCGGGATACAGATTTTTTGTAAATTAAAGATAATAGCGAACACGGAGGTGCAGCAGCCCATTTGGGGCATCGTCCAAGAAACAGAATTGATGACATTGTAAGGGCGGGGTAACCCCGCCCCTACGATATTGTGTCTACCCGACTGTAATTACTCCCGAACCGCCCGTTCGCCGTTAGGCATTCCCGAAGGGTAGAATACCTATTTAATGAACCGCCAAGACAAGGCAGTGCGGTCTTGGGGTTTCCCCAAGTGGAGCAACTGCCGCGCCAAGGATGCCAAGAAAGATCATAGGTAATCTTGTAGCGGGAAAAGAGTAATTTGCGCGAATTGCCTGAAAAATCCTCCCGCAGACCTTTACTATTTCTGTCAATGCGTAAGTCCTAAAATACTCTGTTTCTGTTCTTGGCGTTCTTGGCGCCTTGGCGGTTCGGTTAAAAAAATAATTTTCACAATTCAAATAGGATTGCTATATCATATTGTGCTATAATTAATAGCTAAAAATATGAAAAATAAAGAGTGGGAGCAAGCATACCAGTCGCTTTTACCGCTCCCACTCTGACATTTGCCGTTGAAGAGATCAGGAATATATCCAGACGCTGTCCGTTATTTAGGGGGCTAACGTGTAGGTAATCGACAACGTCAGGACACACTTCATATTCCTAGAGAGGCAAATGACAAACTTTATTAATAATAAGGTAAGTTGCACTCCTTTTATATTTAGAACTGGTAATGGCTAATGGCTCATTGAAATCAACAATTAGCAATTAGCAATTGACAATTAGTATGAGAACTTAAAGGTTGAGAAACCGGGTTTTTGTATCTGGTTAGACCAAAATAAAAGAAACCCGGTTTTTAGACTTACCAAATCACTTGAGAGAGAGAATCTTATGTAATTTGGTATAACCCTGATAACCAACACCCTTGAATTCGCTTACATATATAATTTAGCTGAGTTAATCAGAGGATGGTTGCCATTTTGGCATGTTTTTGAATTGTTTGAAAAGAACTGCAAAAAAGAAAGAGTGGGAGCAAGCATACCAGTCGCTTTTACCGCTCCCACTCTGACATTTGCCGCTGAAGAGATCGGGAATGTGTACAGACGATGCCCGTTATTTAGGGGGCTAACGTGTAGGTCAACGACAACGCCTGTAAGCACTTTATATTCCTGACGCAGCAAACGCAAACTGTATTATTTATATTCATTCAGACAAATAGTTTGTATATTTACTTTACTATTTACCTGAAAATAAGTTGTCTGAAAGTTGATCGCAAAAGTCATTTAGTATTGTGATAACCCCTGATAACAAAACCCTTGAAGTCGTTTACCTTCTATAACTTAGCTGACTAATTTAGAGCATGGTTGCCATTTTGGCAAGTTTTTAAATTTGTTAAAAAACTGTTGTTCTACAGCAAAATGCAAAAAATAATCACTCATTTTAAACAGGAAATATCTTCATTTTATTTCCGCTCAAAGGTTTTAGCTTTGAATTTTAAATGTATTTAGTAATTAATAACATGGAAGGTTATATCATGTCCGCATAATCGCTTACGATATCCAGCCCTCGCCCCCGTCCCCTCTCCCAAGCATGGGAGAGGGGTGCCCAGAGGGCGGGGTGAGGGTTCATATAATAAGTCATTAACCGGACATGATATTATACCCCTCACAAATTGATTAACATTATCCTTGCCTCAATCCAACCCAACCCAGTGCGGTTCGGATAAGACTCGATTTAGCCACGCAAGTTTGTAGTAAGCGTTGAAACGCTCATCAAAATTATCCCATTCTTGATCGTAATCTGGAGGCAGATACTGCTACCAAACCAAGTGATTACCACCGCAGCGAAACCGACTTTAGCGGAACTTCAAACTGATTTGGGTAGACCCTTAGTACTGCTGACTGGATGGAGTGCGGCTTTGGGAACAACCCGTAACAACTCTGGCTTCTCCGAAGCTGCGGCAGATACTTTCTATGCCTCACTGGTCCATTAATCCTTTCGTAAAATTGCCGACAAAGAAGTTTGTTTACGAATATCTAGCATGCTTGCCAGAGATTCTTTACTTTTACCACCAGTGAAGCTTTGATCTGGTGGTAGTACCGTCACCACTGGTTTTGTTTCAGCCGAGGTTGGGATCGCGGATGTCTGTGGTTGGAGTGGCAAAAAAACTGGCGGTTTCTTTGGTGGAAGTGATTTCGCTATTGGAGTGCGGCGTTTTGCCAAGCGTTCTTGGTAGCGGTTTTTCGGTTTCCGGACTTTTTGATGTTGCGCTGGTCGGTTTAGCCATCGGAAAATTATCAAGCATCCACTAGCACAACTGAGAGCGATCGCCGCCACCATCCATAAAGATATGGGATTGGTAGTTTCAGACTGTGTATTTGTTGGTTGTACAACTTCAGCTTGTAGTGCTTCTTCTTCTGGTTTTGCCTGTTGTACAAACCCAACATAACCTAGGCTGTAAAGGGAAAGGACACCACCACCTAAAAAAATCGCTAACAACCCAATTACCAATAGCCAGGGGTGATGCATAAGCACATGTATCAAATTCCTGCTATCTGTTTGTTGCGATTTGCTGTTTTCCGGCGCCGACGTGGGCGCTTTTGGTTTGGATGGCTGCTCCTGCACACTCTGAGTATTTTCCATAATTATTTTCAGATTTGTACACCCCAAGATCTTTGATTGTACTCTAGGACGCACCATTACGTATCCGTAAGCATAATTTTACTTAAGTAGTATGCACAACAAAAATACAGCTTTCTAATCCGCCGCTCTACTGTAATACTAGTATTACTTAATACTTTATGACGCTACTTTTGGGATGCGTTATGTCTTTGTAGTGCAAGTTGAATCAACTGATCGACTAGTTCTGGAAAGGAGATACCACTATGGTTCCAGAGTACAGGATACATACTCGTCGCCGTGAACCCTGGCATGGTGTTGATTTCGTTAATTAATATTTCTCCTGTAGCTTCTACATAGAAAAAGTCCACCCTTGCCAACCCAGCAGCATCAACGGCTGCAAAGGCTTGCAAAGCCATTTCCTGAATTTTACGTGTGACACTATCTGGTACTGGTGCTGGAATCAGTAAATCTGCTTTACCTTGAGTATATTTAGTTTCGTAGTCGTAAAAATCACTACTGTAAGTAATTTCACCGATAATGGAAGCTTTGGGAACGTCATTGCCTAAAACAGCACACTCCAATTCCCGTGCTACGACTCCAGCTTCAACAATTATCCTGCGGTCATAACTGGCGGCATTATCCAAAGCAGTTTCTAATTCATGCCGCGATCGCACTTTGGCAATGCCCACCGATGAACCTAAATTAGCAGGCTTGACAAAACTTGGATAACCCAATGCCTCAATTTCATCACACAGTTTCGGAAAAACACAAGGATTCGACCAAATTTGGGAACGGTTAAGTGCCATGTATTTTACTTGCGGCAGTCCGACTTGGGCAAACGCCATTTTCATGGCAACCTTATCCATACCCATTGCCGAACCTAAAACGGACGAACCAACAAAAGGGACTTGCATCAAGGTAAGTAAACCTTGAATTGTACCGTCTTCACCATTTGGTCCGTGCAGTATTGGGAACCAAACATCCACTTGAGTAACTTCAGAGGGAGATTGCCAAGGACTAAGAGTTTGGCGTTGGGATTCCCCAACTGGAATCCCAGATCTTAGAACCTGTTGGGGTACTTCCCCTGCTAACCAACATCCATCTTTTTGAATGTAGAAAGGCAGTATTTCGTATTTACTAGCATTTTCCTCTGCACTCAAAGCCAGAGCTAGAGCCTGTGCAGAATGTATCGAAACTTCATGCTCTCCCGAACGACCGCCAAACAACAACCCTACTCGCAGCTTCGTCATCTGAAATACCTCTATCACTCCTCATTGGCAGATAGCCTATCATAAATTGCTAATTGCTAATTGCTAATTGTCAATTGCTAATTGCTCGTTTTGTGTGCGCCTATGAAGGGTTTCACTCCCAATCGGATCTGCGCTCCGGTTGGGTCAATTGTTACCATTAGCCATTAGCCATTAGCAATTAGCCATCTGTTGTAATCCCAATCAGTGCTGGTCTGGATTTGCTATTCATCGTTCTTCCTTTTACACAGGTAGTAGTTCCCGCACGAATACTGCTTCACCCGTCAAGCTAAAAGGGCGAACTTCGGTAATTTTGACGAGTACCAACTTACCTTTGAGTTCATTGATGTCACCAGTGAAGAAGGTGAGGCGATTTCCGCGTATGCGTCCCATCACCTGGGTTTTGTCTTTGGGGTTTTGGTCTTCTACTAGCACGAATTCGATGCGTCCCATGTAACGCTGCGATCGCTCAGATGCTTTGATGTTAACTAGGTGATTTAACCTTTGCAGGCGATCGCTTTTAGTTTCTTCACTCAATTGCTCATCCCAAACTGCGGCGGGTGTTCCCGGACGTGGGGAATATGCTGCTGTATTCAACAAATCAAAGCCAATATCTGCCACCAGTTTGAGCGTATTTTCAAACTGTGCTTCTGTCTCTGTTGGGAAACCCACTATCGCATCGGCGCTAATCGACGCATCTGGCATATATCGCCGAATTGTGTCTACGATCCGACGATATTTCTCGTGAGTGTAACCCCGCGCCATACGTTTTAGCACCTCGTTATCCCCAGATTGGAACGGTATGTGGAAGTGTTCGCATACCTTGGGCAACTCTGCGCAAGCCTTGATCAGCCGTTCGGTGAAATAACGCGGATGACTAGTAGCAAACCGAATCCGCTCAATTCCTGGCACATCATGTACATAATAAAGTAAATCTGTCAAGGTGTGTAGATTACGACCGAACGGTGTGACTCCCGGCAAATCTCGACCGTAGGCGTCAATATTTTGACCTAGTAAGGTGACTTCTTTGTAACCCTGCCTACCCAGTTCTACCATTTCTGCCCGTATTGCTTCTGGCGTGCGGGATTGCTCGACACCGCGCACATTAGGAACTACGCAATAAGTGCAACGCTCGTTACACCCGTAAATCACATTTACCCAAGCAGTAACGGTGCTATCCCGTCGCGGCTTGGTAATATCTTCCATAATATCAACTTGCTCAGTTGCCACAACTTGGTTGCCGTCAAACACTTGTTCCAATAAATCTTTTAGGCGGTTAGCGTGTTGTGGACCCATCACCAAGTCTAATTCTGGCACACGCCGCAACAGCACTTCTCCTTCCTGCTGAGCAACGCAACCTGCAACAATTAAGGTGAGATTGGGCTGTTCGTGCTTGCGCTTGGCTTGTCTACCTAGATATGAATATACTTTGTGTTCAGCATTATCCCGAATAGTGCAGCTGTTGCAGAGAATCACATCTGCATGATCTGGGTCTTCTGACCACTCAAAGCCCATGTCTTCTAAGATACCGCCCATGCGCTCTGAGTCGGCTTTATTCATCTGACAACCGAAGGTGGTAATGTGATAGCGGCGGCGTGAAGTGGTCATGGGAGTATTTAATAGCGTGCAAAGTCTATGCTAGTTTTAATTGTAGAGTGCGCTTGAGAGTTTCGGTAATTGCTGATTGCTAATTGCTGATTGCTGATTGCTAATTGTGAGTCCAGGAAAGTGCAGCTTGTTTCCCGCGCCCTGGGAACAGGTGTTGCAGCGCTGCAGGAGGAGCCAGCACTCTCCGGCGGGTTTCCCGCGCCCTGGTGACTGGTGAGACAGCCCTGAAGGAGGGTTTCCCTCCTGCAGGATCTGCGCTCCCGTTGGGCGTTGGTTTCCCGACAGAGGCGACTGCACCAAGCTTTATGGCGATCTTCGATCTTCGTAAGCGTTGCGATCAAACGGTACAAGGAGCCGAAGAACGAGCGTCAGGGCTAATTGTTGATTGGGGAATTGCTTACCATTAGCCATTAGCCATTAGCCCATTAGCTTGTTGTTTTCCATTAGTTGAATGTTTCTTGCTCCTGAAGAGCTTCTAGTTCTTGTGTTAATGTCTCTTCCAGTGCAACAATTACCGCATGAGGATCAGCAGCTTCCTTCATCATCTCAGCTTCAGGGTCGTAGCGATTTTTCACATTGGGAAGATCGCGGCGCAGTTCCTCTAGCAAAGCGATGATTTTGGCAATTTTTTGCTCGGATATTAGGTTCAGTTGTAGGGTTAGCTGCGCCCGTTGCTCTGCGAGTTTTTCTTGCCGATTTTGCTTAACCAGCACCCCTGTTGTCACCAGAAATGAGCCGATGCTGAGCGAAAATTGTAGCCAGGAAAACGGAGGAGGGTCAAATTGCGGTGCGCCGAAACGCCGTGGTAGAAGATTGGGTGTCACCCAGAAGACAATCACGATCAGGATGCTGTACAAAAATGTTGGACGACCGAAAAAAGCGGTCACGCCTTCCACAACTCGTTGGTGTCCGGACACGTTTTGTTCGTTACGTGCATGCAACGCTATGATACTCTCGATATTTTGACTAATATGTTCGGGTAGTGGAGCAGTGGGCAGAATAGTCCGGTGGCGTGCTTCACTTGATTCTGGGAGTGAATTTTCTGGGTCGGGTTTCCTGCTAGTATTCACCTAAAAACCTCGCTAAATTTTGGGCAACAATACTGAAGAATGAATAGGTTTTTTATAGCGCATCAAAATCAACTTTATCGTAGAGATCTAATAGAGAAATTTGAAACTGAACAGAGGCTAGGGCTAAGAGAGTGTTCTCATCTTCATACTCAGAGAATATCCATCTTTTCTCATCAGTTTTGAAATATTGTTCTACATGCATTTTATATTGATCGATCAGAAAATATTCTTGAAAGCTAGGGATGGTGCGATAAGCTGCAAATTTTTCATCAACGTCATAGCTTCTCGTAGATTTTGATAAGACTTCAGCAATCATGAAGGGATTAGTAATTGTATCTTTGCGATTTTCGGCAAGTTCTAACGAACCCGCAACAACCATGACATCCGGATATGTATGAATGCGCTTTTTCGGAATCCACAAACGTTGGTCGGTGACGAATACTCGGTAAGGTTGACGCTTCAAAGCAAAATTGAGTGCTGCACTGAGATTGAGAGCAATTTGATTGTGATTCGGTGTTCCGCCTGTCATTGGTATGATTTGACCATCTATATATTCATGACGATTTTCTGAAACAACTTCTAGATCCAGGTATTCTGCAGGTGAATAGTATTCTTGGGCTTGCATAAGACATACCTCTAACAAAATTTTGAATAGCTAATTGCTAATTGCTAATTGCTAATTGCACTATATCAGTCCTATCTGATTTGTGAAATTCGAGTTTGTGAAATTCGAGTAGGGTGGGCATTGCCCACCATTACTAAGTTTGGTGGGCATTGCCCACCCTACAAAATCATCTATTTTGTTCACAAATGATTTAGGATTGCTATATTAGCCATTAGCAATTAGCAATTAGCAATGACTAAGCTGGTTTCCAAGTGCCGTGGAAGCTGTGGGGAATAACGCTGGGTAATCCTAGTTTACACACAGGTTCCTCATCTAAGCGATCGCTATCAAATACCCAAACCTCACTACTATCAGAATTGCCGTCATACACCACCGTTATCACCCAACCTTGGTCAGGTTGAGGGGCATTTGGGGCATAAATAGGTTCTGAAGGATAGCGATTTTCGCCTAAGTTTGCTTCGGTGAGGGTGTCGGTGCGGTGGTCGAAACGGGCGATCGCGTTTAATATTTCTTTGCTCGTATCTGTCCCTTGCCGAAATACCGAAAGATATGTATGGGGAGAGGCTTTTCCGACATTTTGCGGTGGTACAGTGGGAAACTCACAATATCGATCTAACAATTGCTGAATTTTCGTAACTTTGCCAGTTTGGGGATTAAGATGGACTTGCCAGAATGTACTCCTTCCTGAGGTGTGAGTTTCACCTGTAGCCACTTCCTTGAGATACTGGTTTGTCTGAAAGTCTTCATAACGGGCGATATCCACAATCACGGAACCGCTAGCATCAACATAGCCGTTACTGAAATGCCACTGATACCAAGGTTCAGTTTCACCCCGACTTGTCAGGGATAAACTTTCGCGGTCAAACACAAGAAACTGAGTACCTAGTTGCGGTTTCCATTCCAGCGAATCACTGTAACAGCTAAATCCAGTTATCACTGGTAGAGGATTTAGCCGTACAGGAGGAAGAAAAAATACTAAGTATTGCCCAGCTAAGACAAAATCATGCACCAAAGGGACGCCATCAAGTTCAAATGATGTTTTTTGCAGTATTTTGCCTGTGGAATCGCTTTTGTAAATATTCAGTATCCCATTCAATCCCGGAGAAATGCCAAAGTTAAAAATCTCGCCTGTTTTGGGGTCAATTTTGGGATGGGCAGAATAAGGCAAGCCATTATTCAACGCTCCTAAATCATCTTTCCCCAAAGTGTTAAGCGTTTGCAAGTCAAGGGCGTGGGGGTTGTCGCCTTCCCATAATGCCAGTAATTTATCTGGTAACGCTAGCACTGAGGTATTAGCAGCGTTTTTTATTGGTTTGCGCCATTGATTCCAAATTGGTCCAGGTGCAGTCATACCATAGTTACCATAAAGCAGTTGATTAGCTGCTGCTTCTTCTTTGTATCCCTCGGTTTGGACGTAGCGGTATACGGACGTTGCACCGGCATCACTAAAATTGACGGCGAGAATTGCTCCATCTCCATCAAACCAGTGTCCCACGTGGATGTCGCCTCGCTCTAGCCGTGCGGGTCCATTACGGTAAAGTGTGCCCCGCAAGCCTTCGGGGATTTGCCCGGAGAGGATTTGCAGTTGAGTGAGGGGAAATTCTGTCGCGGGTTGGGCTAGAGCACCTGCCCAATATTTTTTTGTTGACTTTTTTGTTATTGTATGCATATAAAACTGATGCTAATAGATAAAATGCAACTCTTGTAGTTGCTCCTAATATTATTGCAATTTCTTTACGATTCCTCTTCCACCTAAGTCATAAAGGACCACAATACAACCGTAGGGGCGGGGTCTCCCCGCCCGGTCTCCCCGCCCGGTCTCCCCGCCCGGTCTCCCCGCCCCAGATGATGCGGTCAATTCAATTTCAAATTACTGTAATATTTAATCCCACCATTTTCATGCAGACCCAAGTCCTAACGCACATAGTTTCCCGCCTACAACATATCAAAGGTATCACAGCGATCGCGCTTGGTGGCTCTCGCGCACGAGGAACACATACTGAGAAGTCTGATGTCGATATTGGCATCTACTATGAGACAGAGAATGCCCTTGATATCTCTGCACTTAGTCGCCTCGCAACTGAACTTGACAACAGCGATCGTCAAAACCTTGTCACACCTTTTGGCGGTTGGGGTAAGTGGATTAATGGCGGCGGTTGGTTGTGTGTGGGTGGTGTGCCTGTAGATTTTCTTTACCGGGATCTTGGGCGTGTAAGACTTGCGATCGCCTCCTGTCACGCTAGTGCTGATCTTTCTATATTTCATTTAGAGTATTCCAATAAATAAATGATCCAATCTTGTGGGGTGGGCATCCTTGCCCGCCCAATTGGCAGGCAGGGATGCCTGCCACCACAAGAAAAACAGAACACTTTTTTAGTTGGAATATACTTACCTATTGTTATACCAATTTCATTAAATAATGCGACACATCTTGTAGGGGCACGGCAGTGCCGTGCCCCTACAAAAGTATTCATTAGCCATACTATCGATGGGAAAAACTAACTTTGTAAGCCAGCGTCAAAAATCTCTTGTACGGTTAAATTCAATTCAGGAAATGTTGGTGATATAATACGTTCCCCTTTCCTAAACTGGCTAACTTGGTATTCGCTTTCCACTAGTTGATAAATCGAAATAGTTGGTTGTTTGGGGTTGCCGATAAACCGCCTTCCACCCAAGCCAAGATAATCGACAATCCAATATTCGGGAATACCCATTTCTTCATAATCGCCAGCTTTATCAAGATAATCATCGCGCCAATTAGTACTCACAACTTCTACTACTAATGGAATTGAGTCACCGTAACTAACTGTTGATTGATTTTTCCATCTTGGTTCTATTGCTAAATTAGGACGGTTTAACAAAAGCACATCTGGCGAGTAAGCTGATTCACTTTCAGGTGGTTTGACTAACACTGTTTTGGGTATTCGATAAGGCAAGTTTAAACGGGTATATTCTGTAACTAATTTTTCAACCAAAAAACCAACAATATCTTCATGATCGCCTAATGGTTGTGACATCTCAACAATTTCCCCATTGTGTAGTTCATACCGACCGTTGCCTGGTTTCAAGAGTGCAAATTCTTCAAAGTTTCAAGAGTGCAAATTCTTCAAAGGTTACTAGTTTAGGTAAAGCTTGAGTCATATATGTCATATATACTGGGAACGAGCGAAAGTAATATTTCAGTCTATTTTATTGTAGAGACGCGAAATTTCGCGTCTCTACATAGCCTCTTAATTTATTCCCTGGTTATCTATCGGATTTGATACATAACCATCAATCACCCGGAACCAACAACATTCGCTCCTCAATCGCTTTCCAAGTTTTCGACGACACCTGCACTGCTGCTTCTTTGCACTGGATTATGAGGTAATTGGCATAGAGATAATTTTCTAGTGCTTTCGCTTCTTCCTCAGATAAATTGACCATTTCTGGGCTGAGATTGAAAGCATTTAACCAGGTTTGTTGGAGTCGTTCAACAAATTTCCGACGCACTTTGAGCGATTGTTTACGATCGGGAACTTCAGCTTTGAGTGCTTCCAGTTGCGCAATCAGCACATTAAAGTTGACATTATTGAAAATTTCTAATTTTTCCAGTTCACGAGCGCTATCGATGCCGTTGGCGTTGGCGTTGCCGTAGGCAATGGCGTTAGCGATGGTGTAGGCGTTGGCGTTGGCGATAACGTTGCCGTTGGCGATGGCGTTGGCAATGGCGTTGGCGTTGGCAATGGCGATGGTGTAGGCGTTGGCGATGGCGATGGCGATGCCGTTGGCGTTGGTATAGGCGATCGCAGCAGCACGTTTACCCACCAGTTTAAATTTACCTGCCGATCCAGCTGTTGCACGATCTGCCCAACGTAGTAAAGCTTGCAACTTTAGTGTATTAATGTACTTTGCAATTCCGGGTGGCGGTCGTTGATACCCGTGTCGAGAATGGCAACAGTGATGTTTTTTCCTGTGCCTGTAAATCCCTGTTGTCGTGCTGTATTGAGAGCGATCGCTTCCAAATGCCACAAATCAGCTGCGGTAACTTCATTTTTAGTACCTGCGACATTCCGTTCAGGCTGGATCAACTCAATCGGCTGATCCCGTAAAATCAAGGCGTTGGGCAACTCGCGCCGCATTCGTACAGCCTCTTCATCTGGCATTTCTACAATAGTTACACCAGTAATCCCTTCCTTCACCAGGGTGCTATTACTTGCTTTCTGCATCCTCCAGCCAGCTGTCGATGTCTGTGTGTACTGGATCTTCTTGCCAAAAATGAACTACTTCTGCAACTTGCGCTGGACGGCTTTCCGGCGATAATTTTCGGGATGCCAGTTTTAGCGATCGCACTACTGATGTCGTTTTTGGTCGAATAATGTAAATGCTCATCAAATACTCCTGCGCGTACCTTTTTTAACAAATAGGGCAGGCAAGATTGCCCACCTGATAAATTAAAATATTACCTCGTTAGAATGCCTTTGCCTTGCTGGCTTTGGATGAAAGCTTTTGAATAGCGATCGCTACCATGATGCACCATAGCTTTCAGATGCGGCGCAAACTTGGCAATTTCCTTCTGCCAGTTCCCCACCACGGATGTGGGGGCGATTAGTAGCGTGGGTAAGAGGGAGGGTGAGGAGGATAAATTGTCTCCCTTGTCTCCCTTGTCTCCCTTGTCTCCCCTCACATCTTGCACCAGTTGCAATAACGCTATTTTTGTAGGGTGGGCAATGCCCACCATTGACCGATCGGGCCTATTTTTGCGTTGGTGGGCAGTGCCCACCCTACTTTTTGCAGATTTTTAGTATTCAAGTAGTGGTTATTTATGAAAAACAGACTCTTAAATAACCTCAAAAGTAGACAGGACTTACGCAAAAATTGCCAAAAAGCTTAATTTATCGAACCACCAAGGCGCCAAGAACGCCAAGAATTCGTAGAGTGTGCGTAAGTCCTAGTAGATACAGAAACATTCTTACCTTACTCAGTATGTAGAATAGCTATACTTCCTTGAATTAGAAAGATGCGCGAAAATCGGGACATAATTGCTTTAATTATGTCGGAAAAAAAAGTTTTAAGTACTTGACTTACTGGCGCTATTCGGTGAACTATATAAATTAGCAGAGGTAAGCGTAATTGCTGACAAAAATAAAGTTTATTGAAGAAAGAGATAAGTTTTATCAAAAAAGAAACAAAGCCTGCCTTTTTTTGTTGTTGAATAAATAATAAAATAGAGGATTTTTATGGCTTCGCAAATTTCATCAGAAAGTTTACTTTTAACGCCTAGCTCTTCTAAGCAAATCGCCTTTGCTCAAGCTACAGGAGACAGCGTATTTTCCAACTATAATCTGAGTGCTGACAACATTTTGACTCAAGCACAAGTCAATACGTTGGTTGAAAGTGGTGTGGCGACTGCGATCGGTGACGCGGCAGCTATTTTTAAAAATGATGCAGCCTTTTCTACCCTCTTCACTAACAGTACTGGAATTGGTTCAGACGGTAATTTTAAGGTTACAAGCAGCAGTGAGGCTAAAGTGGCTGCTAGTTTTTCGGTCGCAGCTCATCAAACCTTCTCTTTCAATTTTTTAGGAAATGTAGCATTAACAGATAAAGAGATTGAAGATTCTAAAACTGCATATAATGAGGCTAAGTCTAAAACCACTTTCCTGATTTTAGACACCTCGGATGTGAATAAACCTAAGGTCTTAGATTATTTTGGCATCTTTGGGGATCTAAGTTCCCCTGATGGAATCCAGGATATAAAAATCAGCGCTAGTCTCCACGTTAGGCTTGATTACAAAAATAAACAACTTAATACTGATCCTAGCAACGACAGGGTATCCCTTAGAGAAGACGTTAG
Organism: Stigonema sp.; assembly: GCA_965249805.1. Classification (GTDB taxonomy): domain Bacteria; phylum Cyanobacteriota; class Cyanobacteriia; order Cyanobacteriales; family Nostocaceae; genus Stigonema. The sequence goes on along the minus strand of CBDFMX010000001.1, from coordinate 1,597,753 downwards.
AGGGACTTATAAGCAGAAATTTGAACGCGCTACAAACATAACTGTAGTGGAGATTAATGAAAGTTCCGTCAAATTATTGGGAGATACTTTAACCCGCAATCAGGATAATAAAGACGCCTTGACTGGTGAGGGTGGTAACAGTGTCATGGTCGGTAGAGCCAACCATAACACCTTTGCGATCAAAAAAGATGACTTACGACCTGGAAAGTATGATTTAAGCAATTTTGAGGTCGGTAAGGATGAGGTAGAACTTCAGGGTTGGGGCAACATTGATGCCTCAACTTGGTTTAAGGGGATAGTTTCTGGGCATCAACTGGTTGATACCGACAAGGGAGCTTTATTAACCTTGAATCCCGGAGAATACATGCTATTTCAAGGGATTCATGCTGACCAACTCAGTTCAGCCAACTTCCATTTCTTGTAAAAGACTCACAGGTGACAAGTTAAGGATTTTTGCTGTTTGTTAAGAGTAAATCTCAGGCGAGGTAATTGGTAAAAAGCTAATTGCTAATTGCTAATTGCTAATTGTGAGTCCAGTCCTGTAGGCGGGTTTCCCGCCGTAGGGAACTGGCGTAAGCGTTGCGATCTTCTCCCAAGGGGAGACGCCAAGGGCGAACGAGGAACGAGCGTCACCCGTTGGGCTAATTCCCAATCTTCCATTAGCCATTAGCTATTAGCCATTAGCCATTACCAACCCTAACTATAAACTCGTCCAACTTGGGTTACTATAGGATTCCTATTTGATTTTTGAAATACACGTAGGCAGGGCTAAAGCCCACCATATCGGGGTTTTGGTAGGCAATCCCTAGACTACGTATATATTTTTCACGCTATAGGCGCACGGATTCCGATAGCGTGAAGTTTTGTCACAATAAATCATAGATTCTCTTCCTTGATTCAAGATCGAAGTATATGACCTCAGTTAGTAGCTCCTAAAGCTGGATTTGGTGAAATCACAGGAGTTAAATTATTGCATTGAAATCTGAGATTTAAAGTAGGAGAACGACTATCATGGCACAGAAAAATGCCGCTCAACTTTTCAACGCCGTAAAACTTGATCAAGCATTAAAGGAAAGACTTAAAGCAGCATCTAAACCAGAAGCTTTCATTCAGATTGCTAAAGAACGTGGCTATGACTTCACGCTTGAAGAACTGGAAACTGAACTGAGCAAATTGTCTGATGCAGAGTTAGCTGCCATTGTCAATCCAGGGATGTCACCTCGATACCACATTCATCCTAGGTAATCTCTAAATCTGTGGCGATCGCGAACTATGTATCCCCAAATCTACTAGACATCTCCGGAAAAGATGTAGAGACGCGACGCCAGTCGCCTACGGAGGGAAACCCTCCTGCAGCGCTGGCTCAAATTTCGCGTCTCTACAAAGGATTTTGGGCAACGCAGAATTAATTTCTGGAGAGGTCTACTGAAGATAAGCGCTATCAAAAACTTCGGCTTCTTTAGGCATTGCTGCTCAAATTGATCGCACGCCGCATCTCCAAGCGCACCGGAGATACTTGAGTCAGGGAGTCTCACCCTGAAGCGCTAGTAGACTTGCTACTAGCTTGCAAGTGGTGGTGTACCTTGCCTCTTACCACTACCCTTTCCCTTGCGGTTCAGAGCAATACTAACAAGCGTGACCTGCATGAGGCTGTTTGCCCCCTCCTCTCTGCTGGTAAAGAACATGTGTCGGTTCTTTCGTCCCTTAGTGTTCAGCACCTTGCTCACCTCGCTCCATGCTCTCCATACGTGCCTAAATTGATCCACCGGTCGTTTTAGGGCGACATGGAGAGCGCGTGGTAAGCGCTCAGATTTCCGTAATGCGCGATCGCCATAAACTTGGTCAAACCTTGCACCGAAGAGAAGGCAGACTCAACTTTAATGAGTTCGATCCCAAACTTTTGACACCTAGCTAACAACATCTTCGCAAATGTAGAGTATGCGAAATTAGAAAGCATCCTTGCATATCTTGAAGATTTCTCGCCCAAAGATGCTTTCTTTTTAGCAAAGTCTAGTTTCTCAATACAAATAGGAACACCAAAAGACTCAGCCAACCGTACCAATGAGAGCGCATAACTTACCAATTGCATCCTTGGTTGCATTAGTTGACTTATCTTGAATGTTTAACACAAGAGTTCCATTTGCTTTTAAATTACCTTCGGAATCACACACAGTCCAGTCAGCAGAGGTTGGATTTAAATCAACTCCTAGAACACCATTTTTTATCTGTGATTGATAAGGGACTTCTGGTAGTTCTACGGTAGTATGCAGATACTATTGATCGTCCTTTTTGATGATCGGGTGAGCTAATGGCTTTGGACCCAAAAACTTGCAGGCTATCTTTCACGCTGCTCTCGCAAATTTGAAATCAGGTTACTGGGTGCAAACGCTTTGGCGTACCTAAAGATACAATCCGTGGGTCTGCTTCGAGTTGGTGCAAATCTTTTTCTGTGACTGTTGCTGTAAACAGATTGGATGAAATCTGGGCGCGAACATTAACAAAACTTGGTACATAACCAGGTTCAGCAACTTTCATAGTGACTGCCAAGGAATATTCGCCGCATTCTTTCAGCCGCGCCAAGTCTGCCGGGTTTGACTCAATTTTGCTGAGTCTGTTGCCTGAATTTTTCTCCAAGTGTAAGGCTTCTCGTTTCATAAATTCCGCCAATAAAATATCAGCGTATAATATACTTCAAAAAGTGATCAATTTAAGCTCACTTTTATTCTATCAGAATTGATTGAACTGCTGACACTGCTATGCTGGCATCAATCGCTCCACAACCGTAACGTTCTACCTCACTGGGCTGGGGAAAGTTCTTCTTGGTACTAGCTGCCAAGATGTTACGAATCTGGTCAATAGTAAGTTTTAGGTTGCGGTCATGAGCTTCGGCAAGCATGAGTGCTATGACTCCAGTTACCGTAGGGGCAGCCATACTAGTACCCGACTTACGTATGGTTTGAGTAAACGTGCGCGAGTTTGCTGCCCAAACGTAGTGACCGGGAGCGATAAAGTCTGGTTTTTGCCGCCCGTCTCGCGTTGGACCAGAACTAGAAAAATATGACAAAGGCTTGTTACTTTTGGTGGCATCGTAGGAACCAACTACAATGCTCTGATATCCGCAGCCAATAGTGTTGAGCGTGTGAGTCTTGTCGTGAGGGGGAACGAAACAAGTTTGACTCCCATCCTCACGTTCGATCCAAGCGTGAAATTTTCCATTCGTTACTTGAACTCCGTGGAGGCGCAGTTTCCAGATACCTTCTGGTAAATGAGGTTCCATAAAGACGCAAATTACATTGTCTCCATTATTGGGATCTGACTTGCGGTGGGCAAAGAACATTACAGTGTTCTCCTCACTGTATACCACTTTTTTTCCCATTTCTCCCAAAGAGATATGACCAAGACTAATACCATCTGGATCAAGAATTTCTAGTTGGAATTGATCTTGCCCAGCGTACCATACCTCGATCTCTTTCTGCCTCGGATTATTCTTGGGGATTTTCCACTGTAAGTCAAAGTAACCATCCTGTGGGACGATTCCAGAGGCATGAATACCTGCATCATAAAAGTTGCCAGCGGCGATGACTATAGCTCGGTTCGGCTTTGCAGTTACTAAAGCATCAATGCCCTGTTCAACTAGAGTTGTACCGTCATGAGGACCACCATTTAACCCAAGGCTAATATTAATTACACAGGGGCGATCGCCAGCAATGTTGAAGATGTACGCCATTGCTTCCAGCAGTACCACTGTGTCGCCATAACACTCATGTACAGATCTTTCACCGTTCCCTACAATTGAGTCTACTTCACGCTCAGAGGGGTGGACAAACACGATATCGGCTGTGGGGGCTACGCCTGGAATGCCGCTACCTTGTCCGTTGCCAACGGCAATATCCATAACGTGGGTTCCGTGGGCGCGATCTTCAGGTTTATATCCCAAGGCAGCATAGGGATCGCTTGCCCAAAGAGCTTGATTAATATCATCCTGCTTGTATTCTTGACCATAACCGTAGGGACTGTTATGGCTGGAGTTGCCATCCTGATTCCAGAAAGCTAGCAGCCTTGTGGAACCATCGGGATGACGAAAATTTTTGTGGGCAAAGTCGCAACCGCTGTCAATAATGCCAATCACGACACCACGTCCCTGTTCTCCAGTGGCATTTTGGGGCAATAGATCTTTCCTTGCAGCAATTTCCTCTAGGCTAATGTTGAGTGTTGGTTTCAGTGGTTGCACTGCCTTTAAGCTGACAACGCAGGGGGACTGCTTGATTTGCGTTAATCGGGAAACTGGCACTCTGGCTGTGACAATTCGCTCACCGATGGGTGTACTGCCTAGATCTGCACCTCGGTACACTTCGCTCATCGACAGCCATTCCTTAAGATTATTTACCTTAGCAATAACTGCAACCTCTCCCTCCTCAGTTGACGCGGTTGCGACGGTAGTTATTCCCCGGCTTTTGCGTTCCAGTAGTGTTTGCAGCCGAGGGTCGATGTCAGCGAAGATATCTGTCGATTCTAATTGTAGTTGCATGGAATATCTTAAGTTGAAAACATGAGTTTAAGCCTGTAAATGTATTTACAGGCTCTCCTTGGCAAATTTCGTTCGGCAACGGGAAGACTCTCATTCGTGGAAAAATCAAACGTTATTATTAGACATCTCCAGAAATTAATTATTCGTTATCTGAAACCCTTGTCTCGACGCGCTCATTCTCGCGGTGCGCGTATGTTTGTGTTTCCCTCCGCAGGCGACAGGTGTTGCAGCGCTCTCATGAGTGTTTCCCGCGCCCCGGCGACTGCACCAAGCTTTATGGCTTTCCCGTTGGGCGTCGCGTCTCTACATTCTTTTTCGGAGATGTCTATTGAGAACGCTCATAACTTTTACCCAATATGGGGCGATCGCTTCCCATGTCATCCCCAAAACTACCGTTAAGGGGCGATCGCCCAGTCTTTTTGGCAAACACCTGACATTTTGGCTCATGAAAATGTTAAATCATCATATAGTAAAATTGTTAACATATTTTTTGAAACGGACCTACTTATCAAACTTTGAGTAACAGAAAATTATTAAGTCATGAAGCCAAAGAATCCTCTCAAGGCAGCTTTTTTTCAAACTGCTAGTCACTTGATGGTGGGTATGTTGACTGTAATGAATATGCCAAAATTCGTTCAGGCAGAGGTACGCAATGCCGTTACCGGACAACACGCACAAGCACAAGTACTGGCGCAGTTCTCTCAGGACCAACCGCAGGATAGCGAACCGAAGGCATACGATCAACTCGTTCAAAGGGCAAACGCCTTATTGCAAGGCGGCGATTTGACTGGTGCCGAAAAAAATTTACGAGTCTTAATTAAGAAGTTCCCAGAAGATAGTTTTGGGCATTTCCAGCTCGGAAATGTCCTGTTTCACCAGGGTAAAAAAGAAGATGCAATTATAGAATATCAAAAAGCGATTCGCTTAGATTCTAAATATGCCCTTGCACACAATGCTATCGGGCTGGTTTATGCAAGTCAACAGCAATGGGAACCAGCTATTGCGGAGTATCGCAAAGCACTAGCTATTAATCCTGATTATGGTGATGCGTTAACCAATCTGGCTCTGACACTTTGGCAACAAGGCAAACGGGATGAAGCGATCGCATCTTTACAAAAAGCTTTAAATATTTTTAAAACGCAACAGAGATCTGACAAAGTCCGACAAATCGAACAGATGTTACGGCAGATAAAAACTGGTGACGACCCGACGGTTTCGTAAAGGTGGAGAATTAAAAGCTCAAAACCCATGACAAGAAAAGTATTAACTGGACTGAGTTCATCTGTCTACGAACACCCCTTCGATCGCAAAGCCTTGGCTTCTTTGGAGAAGATGCCTGGTGCCTCCTTGCTGTTCCGAAAAGTTAACGAGTACGGCATCGATCGCTTACTCAGGCTGCAATGCCTTGGCAATGAACTCAGAGTCACGCCTCGCAATTTTCCCAAACTACATCAGGCATTAGAGGAAACTTGCCAAATTATTGATGTTGCCCCGATTCCGGAACTGTATCTGTTTCGAGGTGCGGGTTACATTCAAACCTACACTATTGGGGTAGAAAAACCCTTTGTCAGCATCAATCTAGAAGGGATGCAATGGCTTTCGCCAGATGAGTTACTTTTCGTCTTGGGACACGAAGTTGCTCATATTAAGAGTCGGCACTTACTCTATCACCAAATAGCGATTGTTCTGCCAACTTTAAAAAACTTAATAAGTATGACCACACTGGGGTTAGGCGGTTTGGCAGCTAGTGGAGTGGAACTGGCTTTCTCGAATTGGTTAATGATGGCAAAGTTTACTGCCGATCGTGCTGGATTGTTGGCTTGTCAAGATCCTACCGTGGCAACTACTGCACTGATAAAATTAGCTGGGTTGCCAAACGAATACTTAACTCCTGCTGTTCGCGAAGATTTCCTTGCTCAAGCCCGCGAGTTTGCACCCGATAGCTTTGATAATCTCGATAAGTTCACCAAAATGCTGAGTTTTACGCAATATAGTTTCTCTTGGGCAGTCATGCGGGCTGCCGAGTTATTGAAATGGGTTGACTCAGGAGAATATGAGGATTTAATTCAACAGACAAACTTAGAGACATCGGAAGAGAAACAAGAGTGGAATTTTTTGGGTTCTTGGTGAACGAATAATTCGTAATTCGTAATTCGTAATTCGTAATTCGTAATTCGTAATTCGTAATTATACTAAAAACGGCTGAAAAATATACTTATTTAACATTCGCGCATCCGGTTCTTAAGCCTCTCCCCGCATCGGGGAGAGGTTTGGAGCTCAGTCCATATTAAGTGAACTTTTGAACCGTTCGCAGTATAATTAATTGAGGGAAAGAGCAACTAGACTGCCGCCGACAGTTTTAATTGATACCTTGTTCAAATTCGTCAACTCCCCTCGCCAAAGCGCGGAGAGGGGTTAGGGGTGAGGTTTCTTACACCGTCGCCATCGTCTTCAACTCAAAAATCTTCTCAATCACATCTTCTACCACCTTATCTGGTGTAGAAGCACCAGAGGTAATTCCTACAACTATTTTCCCTGTCGGCAACCAGTTTTCGGTAATTTCTAACTCTCCATTTAATTGCCGATGTTCAATACTATTTCTTGAGTGAATTCGCTCTACACAATCAATGTGATAAGAAGTAATTGCTCGCTCAACTGCAATTTCTTGTAAGTGTGTAGTATTTGATGAATTAAACCCACCAATCACTACCATCAAATCGAGCTTCTGTTCCACTAAATTGAGCATTGCATCTTGCCGTTCTTGGGTAGCGTCACAGATGGTATTGAAGTTTTGAAAATGCTGATTCAACGACGGTGGACCATACTTTTTCATCATTGTATGCTCAAATAGCTTACCAATCTGCTCAGTTTCGCCTTTGAGCATCGTTGTTTGGTTGGCAATGCCAACTCGCTCTAAATCTCTATCAGGGTCAAATCCAGCAGAGCAAGCTTTACTGAATTTCGTCATAAATTCATCACGATTTCCCCCATTGAGAATGTAGTTAGCAACATACTCGGCTTGCTCCAAATTCCGCACAATCAGATATTTACCCGCAAAAGAACTGGTAGCAACAGTTTCTTCGTGGTTATATTTGCCGTGAATAATTGAAGTGCAATCGCCTTTTTTGTGTTTTTCAACGGTATTCCAAACCTTAGAAACCCAAGGGCAAGTTGTATCAACAATTTTGCAATTTTTATCATTCAGCAATTGCATTTCTTGGACGCTTGCGCCAAAAGCAGGAAGAATAACTACATCACCAGTTTCAACTACAGAAAAGTCTTTTTCGCCTGTTTCAATAGGGATAAACGCTACCTCCATCTCACGCATGCGCTGATTGACTGAAGGATTGTGAATAATCTCATTAGTAATCCAGATTCGCTCATTTGGGAAGTGTTTGCGGGTTTCATACGCCATTGCTACAGCACGTTCAACACCCCAACAAAAGCCAAAGGCTTGCGCTAACTGGATAGTGACATCACCACGATTCAGAGAGTAGTTATTGTTACGAATTTGCTGAATCAAGTTGCTTTGATACTCGGACTGCAACTGGGTAGCGACTTCTGCTTGGTGACCAAATCCCTTACGATGGTAGTTTTCCGAATGTTGGAGCGATCGTTTAAAAGCTTTCGTATCCATTGTTTTTTTTGTCAAAAATTGCTAATTATCATTTTCTCTTGCAACGGATAACATAACAGATGTCACGGATAAATTGTCTGTGAAGTCACACACTTAGAGTAATCCGTTACATCCGCGCCGATCATCCGTTGCCAACTTTCATTTTCTCTTGCAACGGATAACATAACAGATGTAACTCATAAATTGTCCGTGAAGTCACACACCATAGAGTAATTTGTTACATCCGCTACATCCGCTACATCATCCGTTGCCAACTTTGCGTGAAATTATTTTACCTGTAGTTAGAGTTCGATCCAATACTTCTCGGATAAGGCACTCCCTTACCCCCCTAACCCCCCTTCCCTACAAGGGAATGGGGGAAAAATTCATACCGACCCTTGCAGGAGAGGGGTTGGGGAGACCACAAGAATGACGGCTTTCCCTCCGTAGGCGACTGGTGAGTCCAGTCCTTGCAGCTTGTTTCCCGCCGTAGGGAACAGGTGTTGCAGCGCGAATGACGGCTTTCCCTCCGTAGGCGACTGCACCAAGCTTTATGGCGAACCCGAAGGGCGTGGAGAGGTTAACCGAGAAGTATTAGAGTTCGATCTGGCTATAAATCTCCAAGGCAGAACTCCAAACGAGATAGCCTTCAGGACTCAAGTGTAAGCCATCGGTGGTAAGTTCGCGGCGGAGTTGACCTTGCTGATTGGCAAATAGGGGATGCAAGTTTAAATATTTGACGCCTTCTTTTGCGGCGATGCTTTGCAGTTGCTGATTTAACTGACGAATGCGACTATTGGAAATAGCTAGTAGTTTTTCTCGCTTTTCCCAAGTTGCTTCTCCTCCATGCGGCAAAATCGACTGGACGACAATTTGGGTTTTTGGATGCATCCTTCGCAGGTACTGTATAATCTGCTGCTGATTTTTTAAAATTATCTCATCGCTGACGCCTCGGGTTAGGTCATTAATGCCAATCATTACAAAAATCGTTTCCGGATTGGTCCGGTCGATTAGATCCAATCTTTTCAATAGTCCAGCACTTGTTTCCCCAGAAATTCCCTGATTCAACCAATTTCTGTCTTTTGGTAGTAACTCAGTGGGAAACCACAGACTGAGAGAATCTCCAGCCAGTATAGTTAAATGCTGAGGATGTTTCTCGGCAGCGACCTTGGCTTCTTGCTTGAGGATGTCTACCCACTGCTGATAATTAAGTTGGTGACGCGGACTTAGTTGAGGTGCGATCGCTTGGGGTTGATTGTTCGAGTTGACAAGGCTTGGGAATATTGTCCCTAAAAAAGCGGTCCATCCCTGCTGTCGCCAAATTAGCAGGATGACCGCCAAAATCAGTATGCCATTGGTAGCTAATGAGAAAAACGCCCAAGTAGGAAAGGTTTTTGCTGGAGTGGACACGCTGACTAAATTAATCAAATCTTTGAATCAGATTTTAAAACATCAGCGCTCACAAATGATACTGAGCAATTGCTAATAGCTAATTGCCTGACTACGATTAACAATTAGCTATTAGCCGTTAGCTATTTACTTGCTACTAAAGCTACTAACGCGCTCTCCGTATTCTTCGTTGTAACCTTCTTCCCCGTGTTCGTTGATATCCATGCCTTGCAGTTCGGCTTCTTCCTTGACTCGCAGACCGACTGTGGCGTCTAGGATTTTTAGTATGATCCAGGTCCCAACTGCAGCGAAAATGTAGGTAGCGACAATTGCTTCTATTTGGATCAGCACTTGGTTTGGATTGCCAAACAACAAACCATCTGCACCTGATGGGTTGACCGCTTTGGTAGCAAAGATGCCTGTAAGAATTGCACCAACTGTACCACCTACACCATGCACGGGAAATGTATCTAAGGCATCATCCAAGTGCAGTTTGTGCTTCAAGCTTATGGCATAAAAGCAAACAACGGCGGTAATCGCACCAATTAAAATTGATCCTAGAGGTGTGACAAATCCTGCTGCTGGAGTGATCCCAACCAAGCCTGCAACTGCTCCTGTGGCTGCACCGACTGCTGTTGGTTTACCGCGCAACACTTTTTCCAGAATCAACCACATTAAAGCTGCTGCAGCCGCTGCTGTATTGGTAGCAACAAAAGCGGATGTTGCCAAACCACCAGAAGCCAAAGCACTACCAGCGTTGAAGCCGAACCAGCCAAACCACAGCAAGCCTGCTCCCAGTAGAATGAAGGGAACGTTGTGCGGAGGGCTGAGGCGGTCAGGATAGGTTTTCCGAGATCCTAGAACGATCGCTGCGACCAAAGCTGAAACGCCAGAACTAATGTGTACGACAGTACCACCAGCAAAGTCGAGAGCACCCAAGCCACCGTTTATGCCCAAAAACCCACCTTTAGCCCATACCATGTGTGCAAGGGGAGAATAAATAAACGTTGACCACAGCAGTACAAATAAAGAGTAAGCCGTGAAGCTCATCCGCTCAGCGATCGCCCCGGAAATTAGCGCTGGGGTGATGATGGCAAACATGGCTTGATAGATCATGAACGTCTGGTGAGGAATGGTCGGGGCATAAGACGTCATGTCGGTATATTTAGGATCGGCCGCCTTCAGAGCATCTTCATAAGGAAAATGAGGTAAATAGGCAGATGTGTCCATTTTGACCTGCGTCGGGTCAACAAATGCCCAATCAAAGCTACCGAACACCTTACCAATAACGGAAACATTCGGTGCAAAGGCAAAGCTATACCCCCACATAATCCAAATAACTCCCACGATCGCCATCAGCACGAAGCTCATCATCAGGGTATTGAGGACGTTGCGCGATCGCACAAATCCACCATAGAAAAAGGCAAGTCCTGGTGTCATCAGCAAAACAAGGGCTGCTGAAATCAGCATAAATGCTGTATCCGCAGCAGTTTGAGCACTACTAATCGCTGTGTTGACATCAGGGGGTGCTGCGAAGGCAATGCCCGTCAGCGGTCCGATCAGAAGCAGTAGGGCAGCTGCCCCCATCATCACAAATTTCTTCAACACTTCTTTTTGTCCCTCGGCACCAACAATTTTGTCCGTTGTAAATCGATTTGAGCAATTTTTGATGCTCATATTCAGTATGAAATGTTACTAAACTTTTATTAGATTGAAATTTTAATATAAATTCCTTTATCCTAGTTGCCTATGTTTAACAATTATCTAAATGTAATTTTTTTTATTAATTTAAGTTGACGTGCATTAATTTACTTATTTTCGATTTTGGGGAAAAGCATCATCACCTCTTCCCTTAGCTAAAACGAGTAAATTAAATGCTTACTATTTTTTATACATGTAATTAATTTATTTTTTGCATCTACCTAATGGTGTTTACACAAAAATTAACCTGTTGAGAATTTAATCGGACTTACGCATTCATATAAATAGTCAAGTATGGGGTGGTAACGGTTGGGCGGCAGAGCGCAATATTCATTTGGAGTTAACCAAGCGAGGTTGCATAGAGTGTGCGATCGCCTATTAGCCATTAATCTATAAAAATTCTGCTTGTAAGAGTGTGTCCGTTATTGCGTCACCCCACCCCAGTAAAGCCTAGCTTTACGTCCCCGAACCGCAAGCAGGGAGGGGCCAATCGGGGTGGGGTTCTGATGATCGGCAATGAGAGGGGACTCGAGATTATTTTTTTGAACTCAAGTTGTGTGTTGCGTATTTGTCGGATTTTTTCCAGATAAATCTTCAGATACTTTGGAGTTTTCAAATGAGAAGATGCTACGGATGTCGTGACCAACTTGGGTCAACAGACCTGACAACAACAATCAACGAAACCAGTAGAGAAATAGTTTTCTGCTGGCGATGTACAGAGGAAAGAAAATTTCATCAGTTCTCTATTGAATCTGTAAAACAGCGTCGCGCAGCGAAGAAGGAGAGAAACCAAGAAATTAATAAATAACTTACATGATATCTTGCACCATTCGATAGTTCGTGTAGGCAGTGCCCACCAACGCAAAAATAAGCATTTCGGTCAATGGTGGGCTTTAGCCCTACCTACAAAAACAGCGTTATTGCAACTGGTGCAAGATGTGATTTACCGAACTAAATATACTTCTTCAACAACAAACCCAACTTCTCCTTTGCCGCCGTTGGAACACTATCCAACCGAGTTAAAATCGCATACTTCAACGCCGAATGTGCATCACTCAGCGGCGGATTCTCGCTCAAACGTCGCACTGTTTCTTGAATGACCTTCTGAGCATTGACTGCATTTCGCTGCAAATTACTAATCACCATCTCCACCGTCACGCTATCGTGATCTGAATGCCAACAATCGTAATCTGTCACGAGTGCCAACGTTGCATAGGCAATTTCTGCTTCCCGTGCTAACTTGGCTTCTGGTAAATTCGTCATCCCGATCACCGTCGCACCCCAGCTGCGGTAAAGATTCGATTCCGCTTTAGTCGAAAATGCCGGTCCCTCCATGCATACATATGTACCACCTGCATGGCAAGTGACATTTTGTAAGTTCAAAGATGCGATCGCATCCGTCAAAAAGCTCGCTAAGTTCTGACAAATCGGTTCGCCAAAAGCAATGTGAGCGACTATTCCTTCCCCAAAAAATGTCGAAATCCGATTTTTCGTCCTGTCAATAAACTGATTTGGCACCACCATATCTAATGGTTTAACTTCTTCCTTCAAAGAACCTACTGCTGAAGCTGAGATTAAATACTCCACACCCAGGTGCTTCATCGCATAGATATTAGCGCGAAACGGCAACTCAGAAGGTAACAGCGTGTGATTGCGACCATGACGTGCCAAAAAAGCTACCCGTGTACCATCCAATTTTCCCAAAATCAAAGCATCAGACGGTGAACCAAATGGCGTCTGGACTTGCACCTCTTCTACATCTTTGAGTGCATCCATTTTGTATAAACCACTGCCACCAATAATCCCAATACGAGCTTCAGCCATTTTCCTTAAATTTAGTTAGGAGTTAAATTTAGTGAGGAGTTAGGAGTTAGGAATAAAAATTTATAACTCATCACTCATAACTCCTAACTCCTCACTTTTAAAAGTATTCTACCCGTGCATCTAAACCACGCGATCGCAATGTTTTAGAAAGCTTTTCTGCATCTGAGCGATCCTTAAATTGTCCAGCATTCACATAAGCGCCCAACCTAGATTTCGCCGCAAAAGCTTCCGGTATATACTGTTGCACTTTATATAGAGTATCATTATTGTGAATTGGCACAACCACGACATAAGTATTTTTAGGAGTGGGATTATCTGCTTTCGGATTTTCTGAATTACTTATTCCTAATGCCTGCCAAGTTTGATAATTTACAAATCCAGTCGGATCTATACCACGATATCGCTGAAATTGAACGACAGCATCTCTAGTTTCCGTACCATAATAGCCACTCACGTCACCTTTAAACAATCCCAACTGCTGCAAACGCTTTTGTACGGTGGCGACTCGCTGACTTCTCTCACCTAAACATATATCAGTGTCTGTTGAACAATTTGAATTTTGAGGATTATTTTGAACATTATTTTGAGGATTATTTTGAACATTATTTTGAACATTATTTTGAGGATTATTTTGACCGCCCAAGACAGCACTTATTGCTGCCAAGGTTTGTGAGTCGGCGATGCCATTGGGTATTATTCCATTAGCTTGCTGAAATCGTACCACAGCATCCTTGGTACTTGGACCAAAATAGCCAGTCGGATTGGAGTTGAAGTAGCCCAACCGCCGTAAACTCTGTTGCAGTTCTGTCACCTCAGCACCTGCAGCACCAGGATTGAGAGCATTGGGCAGGTTATCACCACCAATACCTTCAGGGGGTTGAATTGGGTAGTCACTGACAGGGCGTTGAATTTGGTTGAGACTGACACTTATTGCTTCTGTTGTTCTGGGACCAACAACACCAATAGCACTTATTCCGTGAGATTGCTGAAATCGGATCACCGCTTGCTGAGTTTCGGAGCCAAAATAGCTTGTGATCGGACGATTAAAGAAACCTAACTGCCGCAAATCCTGCTGTAGCGCTTTAACGGCTGTACCTCTGCTACCTAGTTGCAGTTCACCACTGACATTACCACCACTTGTCGATCTACTTTGACACTGAGATTGCAGTAGTTGTTTAGTTCTAGAACCCACAACCCCATCAGCAGTTACTCCATTGGCGTTTTGGAACCGAATCACACCATTTTGGGTCAACGAACCAAACTTGCCTGTCACCGGACCATTAAAGTAGCCTAACCTTTGCAAACACCTCTGAATGTTTGAAACTTGAGATCCCTGATTTCCTTCTTTCTGGAATGCTAACGCCTGCCCAGCCACACTTAAAGCCGCCAGGGTCATTGTCACAGATACGCTTAGCATCGCCGCACTGCGAGAAAGCTTTTTCCAATTTAAGTTTATAAAAAAATAGAAATTAAATAGGACAGGAACAACCTCAATATTTTCAGATGCCTCGGTTACTGAAGCAGTATGAAGATAACCAATTGTTTCCATAATTTTTCCAAGTTCTAGTCTAGATGAATTCCCTTTTAAGGTTGCTTTATCACCTGTTGACACATTTCTGTATCAGGTAATTATTCCACAACAAGCTTTGTATTAATTAATATCACATCTATTTGGATGCTTTTCGCAGATCTGTGCAAATTTTTTTGCTGCGGTATGTAAGTCGGCGAGATTAATCCTAACTATGTAAACTTTTGTAAGGGATTTCCAAGTAAAAAATATCCAACTATTTCTTGTAGGATCAGATCTAAGCGCCCGTCCTATCAACTGGGCGGGCTAGAAGCCATTGGTGTCAACTAAATCGCGTTCATTTAGGCAGTACGGGGTGCTTTTTGGATGTTCTCGTTCCCAGCAAGAGTGCTGGGAATGCCTAATTAGCGGGCTGCTGCCTCCATATTTTGCAAGTAATGAGGCCTCGCCTCACCGACTGCATTCCCATGCAGAGCATGGGAACGAGAAATGAGCGACGCCCTTCGGGTGACGCGTCTCTACAGGGGTTGTAAACAAAGCACAATCAATTTCTAGTGATGTCTAATACAATACATAAAGACTACTAGAGATTTTTACTCCATCCTGTCAGTAATCATCTAGCTTACTAAGTAATCATAAATTTACATAATACAAATTATACTACGCTATACATCTTTTGGCGGTCGATCGTACATCTAAGTAGGTTGGCTCAAAAAAACAAGCGCAAGTACAAAATGTAAAATGCTCAAAACCCTTGCGATTGCTTCGCTCCACTTCGTTTCGCTCGCAATGACATAGTTATAAATTTTCCCACCCACCTACTTATATAAAATAGGGTTTTGGTAAATATAGCAATCCGCGTACACCATAGTGAACACCTCCCCCTTGTCCATAAATTGCTAGATATATCTATCTACTGTTCTTTTTGTATTTGCTCTGCTCCCTCAGGCTGCTGAGAATTGTTTTGATTGTTAGCTTGCTTAGTATTACCTGCTTTCACCCAACCTTCTTTACCGCTACCTTCTAGGCGAATCTTTTGCCAGGTTTTATCCGGACTTTCTTCCAAAACAAAAATCTTTTGATTAAAACCAGCGCCACCAACACGTTCAGCCTCAAGGCTTGGTTCAGAACGCAGAACCAAGCCTTGAGACCAACTAACACGCGCTCGATAAGCCCCTACAGGCAATGGTTTTGGTGATGCAGCAGAGGTGAGGGTTGGTTTAGTTTTAGTCTTAGCCTCACGCTTAGAGGTGGTACCTTGTGCTACAGCAGATTTTGTTGGAGCTTGCCCTTTTACTAAAGGTGTATCATTGGCAAAAATAGGTTTGGCTGGGGGTATAGAGGCACGATTCATCACATACAAAGCCGCTACAAAACTGCCAGTAGCTAAAATAGCGATCGCTAATAAAAATCCAAGTGTAAACTTCAAGATGTTATAAAACATAGTCATAACCTAATAAAGTGAGGAGTTAGGAGTGATGAATTATAACTCCTCACTCTTAACTCCTAACTCATCACTCATTATTGCAGCTGGCGTTGAATGCGCTGATTTAAACCTAGACAAACTTAAGGATTTAAGCCCTTAAGGACAGGAGAACCGATAGCGCAGAGTTTTTTATAGATATTAGGGGTACTCTGTACCTACAAGGTGTCCTCACCCCCTTAGAGATGGTTTGTTTGCCATAGCTTGCCCTGTAACAGACAGTTAGTCTGTGCCTATTTGTGACCAAAACAAGTTTTGGCGACCTCGCCTACACGTCTCGACTCTAATCAATCCTCTGGTTTTTCAGAGTAGGGATGGCACAAGCCTCAGTACTTACCTCCTTAAGTATAACACGGCTCGCTTAACCTTGGGGAAAATCTCGGTTCTCCTAGTATTACTTAATATTCCCTAGGATTAACTTGTGCAGATCTCACCCGATCGCTCAAAGGACTTTGTTTCGATGCCATACGTGCTCTGCCAGCAGCAGCCCATTCCTGCAGTTTCTGGATTTGCTCAACAGCGGTACGCGCTAGAGGTATAATCTGACTGGCGGCTTCTAAAATGTCGTCAGTGGCGAAGTCTCGGTTTTGACTAAATCCGATATGCATTGCTTCAATCAAAGTTTGCTCAATTTCTGCTCCAGAAAAATCAGGTGTTTCATAAGCTAACCTGTCGAGATCGTAATTTTTCAAATTATGAGGGCGCAGTCGGGATAAATGAACGTTGAAAATTGCGAGTCTCTCTTCTTGGCTAGGCAAACCAACGAAGAAAATTTCATCAAATCGCCCTTTGCGAAGCATTTCTGGTGGTAGACTTTGGATGTCGTTAGCAGTAGCGACAACAAACACAGGTGAGGTTTTTTCGGCTAACCAATTAATAAATGTACCAAATACCCGGCTAGTGGTTCCCGCATCACCTTTGCTTCCCAGTCCCGAAAAGGCTTTATCGATCTCATCTATCCACAAAATACAGGGCGCAAGGGCTTCTGCTACTTGGATCATTTGACGAGTGCGGGATTCTGATTCACCCACCAAACCCCCAAATAACCGTCCCACATCTAAGCGTAGTAAAGGTAAATGCCAGTGATGGGCGATCGCCTTAGCGGTTAAGGATTTACCAGTCCCCTGAATGCCCACCAATAGTAAACCACGAGGGTGCGGTAAACCATACTGTCGCGCTCGTTCGCTAAACGCACCACCCCTGATCAGGAGCCAGTCTTTGAGGTTATCCAGTCCACCAATATCAGAAATTTGTTCAGTGGCGGGGTAAAAGTCGAGAATTTGGGTTTGGCGAATGATTTGGCGCTTTTCTTCCAGAACTAAATCTACATCTTCTGGTTGTATTTCACCTCTTGTCGCGATCGCTCGTGCCAAAACCCGACGAATACGCTCCATAGAAAGCCCTTGACAAGAACGCACTAAATCATCCAAAATTTTCTCAGAAAGTGAGTTTCCCGTCCCTGCTAACAAGCGTTCGACCTCGACTTTAATTTCTGGTGCTGCAGGTAAGGGGAACTCCAAAACTGTCAAAACTTCGGTTAAGTCGTCAGGGATAGTAATGCGCGGCGACAGTAAGACAATATTTTTTGGTTGGGACTTCAGCAGTCGGGCGAGGTTGCGGAGTTTGCGGGCGATCGCCACATCTTCTAAAAACCGATGATAGTCCCGCAGAATAAACACCCCTGGTGCAGATGCTGGGATTTTTTCCACAAATTCCAAAGCTTGCAGGGGGTTACGCCGACCAAATCCCGCATCATTATGATTACCCTGGTAACCATCCACAAAATCCCAAGTATAAACTGGGCGATTACCCTGATTTGTCGCTTCTTCCCGGATAGCCGCTTCCACCCGCTCCTCTTCATATGTGGGAATATACATTAAGGGGTAGCGAGCGCGTAGCAGTAGTTTAAACTCGTCACGGAAGCTCATAAGTAGATGTTAGTTATTAGTTCTTCTGATACTTTTAACCGCGACATTACCCGACATCTGAGACATCGTGTAATTCGAGTACAACATCCCCAGCAGAAACAGTGCAAAGGAAGGTGGTATCCCACATCGCCTTCAGGAAGATCCCGACGGCTCCATTACAATCCCGTGGTATTTCATAACCACAGCTAGGGCATTTAAAATTCTTAGAACTACCAAGTTTTCTATGAACGTGCCCACATTTAGTGCATGTTTTAGAGGTGTATTCCTCTGTTATTCTTACCAACTTGGAACCGTAACGGTTACACAAATGCTCTAGGGTTTGAGCGAATTGGTAAAATGCCCACGTCATCATTGCTCTTGCCGTTTTACTATGCAACTTTCGACGTTTTTTAGCTACCATCTCTGAAGTTTCAAACGTAGGCAAGACGATTACTTCATAATTTCTTGCAAGGTAAGAGGCTATCTGTTTATGACACTCAGAACGAAGGTTTTTAATTCTCGTTCTGAGTTGTTGCATTGCTTGTTTTATTTTATATCTAAGCCGTTTAAACCGGGAACCCTTGGATTTGTCATGCCTTGATTTTAACTTGTCTAAGTGAGAACACAGTTTGGCTATTTTGCCAAAATCACCATTACCAAATTCTAGAAAATCATTGCCATCAAAACCTGTTAGGAATGTTCTAACACCAGGATCTAGAGCGATAACTTTTTGGCAAATTGGGCGTAGCATTGGTTGCTCGACTTCAACAGGGAAGTTGGCAAACCATCTACCTTTATTGAATGTAAGTTCGGTAGCCCCGTCGGTGAGAACGCAGAAGTTTTGACCCTTAAACTCAGGTTTGGGTAGATGCTTAGTTGTCGAAACCATCCACCTACCATTTTTATAAGCAGTAGGATCAAACTGAATTGTTAATCGTTGATCGCGAATAGAACGGAATCTAGCTATCTTTTTACCTGCCGATGGGTTAGCTTTTTTGTTCTTGCCCTTGCCAATAAAATTAGGACTTATAGCCGTTTCCACCCATGCTGTATAAGCCGACATTGAGGCATTGTCAAGGATTTTGGAAACATTTAATTTTAAACACCATTCTGGGATTAACCCAGAGGCTTTAAGCATCATTCTAAACCCGCGCTTACCTCCGGCATTCCCTATTTTATCATAGCCTTGATGTTCGTTTAGGTAGGCAATGGAAATATTGTAAACCTTACGTACAGCCGCTACCCATTGCTTCCAAATAAGCGATAAGTCTTTACTTGGATACACTCGGTAGGTCACTGTCTTCAGCAATTTTTCTTTTGTATTTTCGCAATCCATAGAGTCTATAACTGAAGACATGGATGATTGCGAGAATATCTTGCACCATTTCGACCTCTGCGCTCTGGTTCGTTTTGTTGAGAACCAATACTTCAGTTTGCTGCCTACTACAGAGCCATGAGATAAGATCGAACCCAAAGCGACAAAGCCGATCTTTGTGGGCAACAACAACAAGTCGGCAAGTGTTTGTGAGAACTCTGTCCAATAAGGTTTGAAGACCTTTTCGCTTGAAATTGAGTCCGCTGCCGATATCTGTGATGATTTCGGCGTCGGGGTAATGAGACTTAAGAAACTCAGCTTGTTGGTCAAGGTCAGGCTTTTGAGCGCGGCTTGAAACTCTGGCATAAAGGATGACGCCACGTTCGTCTTTTGGGTTACCAGGTCGAACAGGGATAACTGAATCGAGGTTGTATCTTCTTTGCCCGCCTTGCGTGAAGATCCCTTGGATTTTACCGGATTCGAGCCATCTTTCGAGCGTTCTGGTGCTGACTCCCAATCGGGTAGCAGCGATCCTTGGAGGTACATAATTGACTGGCATCTCATGTAAAACTCTATTTCCTTAGTTTACACAAGATGTCGGGTTTTGTCGGTTATGTTATAAAACTTTTTGTTCTATCTTTAACTCTCATTGTTCAGGTTTGTCTTGCCACTAACAACTTTTTCCTCCTCATCCCCACCCCCCCCTCGTTCCCATGCTCTGCATGGGAATGCCTTCTCAAGGCTCCGCCTCCTCTACAGTTTTGTATATTGTAGTTATTTTGATTTCTCCTCTGGCTAAAGCTCAAAGGAGAAATCAACCAACCCTGTCCAATTTTCCCCTTTTTGGGGATGGTACACGGCACTTTAATCAGCTTGTAAATAAAATTTTCGCTCCTGAGAGGACAAAGCTTAATATTTGTTTACGTCTATGGCGTTGACTTGACTAATCTGATTAATTTATACTTTGGTACAGTTCAAGACCTGCGAGAAACACTTTGCAGATTTTGTGTCAAACCAAACACTCGTAAATACTTCTTTGCACACCAAGTCAAGATTTGACAACAATGCCTGCGTAAGCTTTGGTATTGTTTACACTCACTCAATCTAACAGATTCTACTGGTGAGACAGCCCTGCAGGCGGGCTGTAATGTTCATTCTTTCATTAAGCGATCGCATTGACTCTGATGCAATCAGTCCTAAGTGAAATAAGAGTATCGGGATTAACTCGCGATGGGGGTATGCCCGATTTCGTTCAGGCAGCGCAAACAACGCTTGCTCAAGCCCAGTTTGCAGCGCTTGCCTTAATTTTTTGGGGTGCTGAATTTGAACGCCTGGAAGTTGATAAGAAGTTGATCTAATTACTCAAAGGCTTTAAAACAGAATCATGAAACGTCTTGTTGTATGTTGTGATGGAACTTGGCAACAGCTAGCGAGTCCAAGCCCAAGCAATATAATTAAGCTTGCTCAGACAGTGAAACCGATCGCCAGTGATGGGACTCCACAGATCGTGTTTTATGACGAGGGAATTGGAACGGATAGTCAGGCTACTAAGCTTATGGGGGGTGTCACCGGACTAGGGATCGATAGAAATATACAAGATGGCTACCGTTTTCTGAGTCTCAACTATGTTCCAGGCGACGAAATCTATCTGTTCGGTTTCAGTCGAGGTGCTTACACAGTCAGAAGTCTAGCAGGGATGATCTATTGCTCCGGTCTGCAAGATCGCTCTCATATTACCAAAGCACCTGAAGCTTACGAACTTTACCGTAACCGAGACATTAAACCAAAGGATCGGATAGCAGCCGATTACCGCGATCGATACGGCGATCGCGTTCCGATCACCTTGCTCGCTTGTTTCGACACCGTTGGCGCCCTTGGTATTCCCGGTATACCCGCCTTCAAACAGATTCACGAACAGCTCAATAAGAGGTACAAATTCCACGACACCACTTTAAACAAGTGTATACAGAATGCATTGCATGCTGTTGCGATCGACGAAATCCGCGAAATCTTCGCTGTCACCCCGATGAAGAAAAACCCTGATGCTGAGAACCAGAGAGTTCTTGAAGTTTGGTTTCCCGGCGAACATGGCTGCGTCGGCGGTGGAACGGAAGATCACAAGGGGTTATCAGACGCCGCCTTGCAGTGGATGATGGATTCAATCGGTCACCTGCAATTGGGGCTTTCCATCGATCCAAGTGTCATTCCGGGGGGTATCAAGCCTGATTATAGCTGCCATTTTAAGAACGATCCTGGGTTGTTCAAGTTGGCAGGAATCAAGCTGCGCGAGGTAAGCGATCGCATTGACGATCTTCACGAAAGCACGATCTTGCGTTGGCAAAGCCTAAATGACTACCGCCCCAAGAATCTAGAAAGGCTGGCTGAAAAACTTAATTTAAAGTGAAACAGACTCACTAGACGATATCCTCCTCTTGTGGATTGCACAGAAGCAATCAAATCTACAAACTCGAAGAATCACCAAACAATTATGGCAACTTTAAGAGACACATCCAGAGACGGGTTCAAAAACAAACTGGAGACTTTTGCTTTAACTGGCTTGAAGCCGATCTGGAACTTCATTCAAAGCAACGATGGACTCAAAAAAAAAGTCAACAAAACTCTGATTAATAACGCCATCTTAAAAATTCCAACTCGTCCTTATGCGTTTAGTACCATGTCTCCCTACACCTCTTGGGAGTCATTAACAGAGCGAAACTATTCAGGACTGCATTTACCACCTGTTGATTGGAAACCTTTAACCGATAAAAATTATCTAGGATTTAATTTAGCTCCGACTGAAAAGTTTGAAAAAAATCTTCCTCCCGTTGAGGATCTGGTGGTGTTATATAAGAAACCTGGACAGACTCAATACTCGCCAAAATCCTCTCTGCTGTTCCCATATTTTGTCCAATGGTTTACCGACAGTTTTCTGCGAACCGAACGCCAAAATCACCTCAAGAATACTTCCAACCACCAGATTGATTTGTGTAACGTCTATGGCTTAAACCCAACAATTACTCACCTGCTGAGAGATCATCAAGGGGGCAAGCTAAAAAGCCAAATTATCAATGGGGAAGAATATCCTCCTTTTTACTATGATGAAAATGGACAACCCAAAGAAGAATTCAAAGGAATGCCTCATGTAATAACCAATGAATTCGTTGCCAAATCCGAGTATTTCCCCCAAGATAAAAAGCAAAAGTTATTTGCTATGGGGGCAGAATTAGAACGGGTAAATGTGCAAATAGGCTATGTAATGCTGAACGTTCTTTGCTTAAGAGAACACAATCGCTTGTGCGAAATATTGGCAAAAAATTATCCGACTTGGGATGATGAACGCCTTTTCCAAACGGCACGAAATATTGTCATGGTCATTATGCTGAAGATTGTGCTTGAGGATTATATCAACCACATTACTCCCTATCACTTTCAATTCTTCACCGACCCCCTGGCATTTACTAATGAAAAATGGTATCGCCAGAATTGGATGGGGGTAGAATTTACCTTAGTTTATCGCTGGCATAGTATGCTACCCGATACTCTCATTCATGACGGGAAGGAAATGTCTATGCCCGACTCGATGTGGAACAATGAAATGATTATCAAAAAGGGTTTGGGAGCGATATTTGAGGAAAGTTGTTCCCAGCCTGCAGCGCAACTGGGTTTATTCAATACGCCTGATTTTCTACTTCCTACCGAGTTGGCAAGTATTCGTTTAGGTCGCGGTGCAAAATTAAGAAGCTATAACGATTATCGTGAGATGTGTAAATATCCACGGGTGACGGATTTCAATCAGATTAGTGGTAATGAAAACGTTCAAAAAGAATTGAAACGATTGTATGGTCATGTAGACAATATTGAGTTCTATGTTGGATTGTACGCAGAAGATCTGCGACCAAATTCCGCCTTACCGCCTTTAGTGGGACGACTGATCGGAATTGATGCCTTTTCACAAGCTTTTACCAATCCTCTGTTAGCAGAAAATGTCTTCAATCCAGAAACTTTTTCACCGATAGGTTGGTCGGAGATTCAGAATACAAAAACCCTCGACCAAGTGGTGCATCGCAATATTCCTGAAGGGAAAAAGTATCGAGTTTCTTTTTATCGCGAAGATTGGAAACCAGTTTGACTTCTATAATGAATTTGGGTGTGTTACGAATAATGAAGACAGATACCAAACCCGGATAAATCCTGAATACATCGTAAGGATTCTGACTCCTGACCTGTACAGACGCGATTAATCGCGTCTCTACTGATTAATTAATCCTACCTTAAAAAAAATGAAACTATTTACAGAATATCCCGAAAAAGACGAACTCATATATTACGATCTCTTTCGGGATCTAATCAGAAAGCGGATGGAAAATCTTTACTCTGGTGATTCGGCACAACCAGCAAAGAGAGATACTCACGCTAAAACCCACGCTGCTGTTAAAGGAACTCTAGAAATCTTTGACTTTGATGAAGCAGCAATGAAGCAGGAATTGAGCCAACGTACCTCATTAACTGAAGCTCAACTTTCTACCATTTCTATAAAACAAGGTTTATTTGCAAAACCGAAACAATATCCGGTGTGGCTAAGATTTGCTAATGGTGCTTTTTCAGTTAAGAATGATTATGAACCAGATACACGCTCTATGTCCATAAAAGCGATCGGGGTAGAAGGAGAACGACTAGCCCAAAGTCACGAGTTAAAAACCCAGGATATTATTGTACACAATGCCAACAACTTTTTTGTCATAACCATCAAATACTACTACAGCTTTTTTTTGGCGATTTATAGATCGGGGCTTTCTTCATTTCTTAAGCTATCCCCACTGTTATGGCTACTGCTTCATCCCAAACAATTCTCACTTCTAAAAAACGGTTTCAAACGGATTCCCAAGAGTTTGCTTACAGAAAGCTATTGGGCTGGTTCAGCGTTTTCTTTGGGACTCAAATCTGATTTTGACCCAACCAAACCGGGTGTAGTTCCTGTGGAATATCCGGCGGCGATCAAGTTGGCATTTACTCCGGTTTCTAGTCAACCACCTCATCAACAGCTTCCTTCCCAATCCAGATCTGAAAGCCAACTTAAGCGTGCCAAAGCCTCAGGAACAGAAGACAACTACTACCGAGAGGATATAATTCAATCTCTAGCAAAGCCTGATGCTGAATACTGTTGGGACTTTCAAATCCAATTTCAAACTAGCCCAGAAATGCCCATCGATGATGCGACCATTGTTTGGAAGGAAGAGGAATCACCCTTCTTGACAGTTGGTCGTCTGACAGTTAAGCATCAGAATGTTCACTCTCCTCAAGAAGATGACTTTGGGGAAAATCTTCGCTTTTCTGTTTGGAACGGTTTGGCAGTCCATCGACCTGTCGGGGCGATAAATCGGTTACGCAGCATTGTTTATCCTATCGTTGCTGAGTACCGTCATAAACAACGAAGAGTCAAATACGAGGAACCAACTGCTTGACTTTCGGCAGCGATTTGGAGTTATTGCATCTAATAAGAGTGAAGTCATATTTTTTACTTCCTGCTTCTCACTTTGTTTGTTTGACTGAAGTGCCAAAGCACTACGCCCTAATATAGCAATCCTAAATGATTCGTGAACGCAGAGAAACCCGGTTTCTTTAACAATACCTTCGCTCTTATTACCCTCACTCTAGAAGAGTGGGGCTATACAAACAAAGCCCACCTCCGTGGGCTGTAAGGATTCCAGACTCGCGTTGGTGGGCTTTGTAGGTGTAGCCTCGCCAGCGCGCATGTTGTCGGTTTTCCCGACAGAGGCGACTGGCGTTCAGGCTTATAGCCTGTAAGGCTTTTCAAAAATTGGCGAAGGTATTGTTTAAGAAACCGGGTAACTGATGCTTTAGGTGTTCGGATCTCAAATAGGATTGCTATATGCCAGATACCGCTTCGGACAATTGAGCCTAGTAGTTCCCATGCTAAATCATCTGTTTTTCTTTTTGCTGCAAATCGGGCTTTTTGTTTGCCAGACGCGACTATATAGTAGTGCCTGTTTGTTATATTGGAAAAAACGCGCTTTGCGATCGCAGTTGAAAGGATGCCCTCTCCATTTCCCGGGATGAATCCCTATCTCGAACAACCAGCTTTCTGGTCGTCATTCCATACTCGGCTTTTGGTGGCGATCGCCGATACGCTTGCACCTCAGTTGCTCCCAAATTATTACATCGAAGTCGAAACTCGGATCTACCAAGATCAAGATGAGGACGAGGTTTTAGTCGGTATTCCTGATGCTACAGTTTTAAGCGCCAATTTATCTAATCCCAAAAGTGAAAAACTTCAGCCAGATACAGGGTCTACTCTAACCCAGAAGCGTCCGCAATCAATCG
This sequence comes from Stigonema sp., assembly GCA_965249805.1. GTDB lineage: Bacteria > Cyanobacteriota > Cyanobacteriia > Cyanobacteriales > Nostocaceae > Stigonema. The sequence continues at coordinate 1,572,120 of CBDFMX010000001.1, read as the reverse complement.
CGTTACCTATGCCTGTAACCGTGAAAGAGCGGTATTTGGAAGTCCGAGAAATCGGTACTGATGCTGTAATTACTGTAATTGAAGTATTATCACCTAAAAATAAGCAAAAAGGCAAGGGTAGAACAACCTACGAAAAGAAACGGGCGCTTATTTTAGGTAGTCTTTCCCATCTGATTGAAATTGACTTACTGCGTGGTAACTTACCAATGACCATCATCGGTAAGGTACACTCAACAGACTACCGTATTGTCGTTAGTCAAAGTTCACAACGCCCCAAAGCTGATTTATATGGCTTCAATTTACCCGAACCAATGCCGAGTTTTCCCTTACCGCTGAAGGCAGAAGATGAAGAATTGACCGTTGATTTGCAGACGATTGTCGATGGCGTATGCGATCGGGCTGGGTATAATCAACGCATTGACTATCGTCAGCCCATTCCACCTCCTGCATTGAGTGGCGCCGATCAACAGTGGGTTGATGAATTGTTAGCCCCAATTCGAGGTCAGCTTTTTCATTAATCCAATTCCCGGCGTCCTTCCATCGCTCTTGCCAGCGTCACCTCATCAGCGTACTCCAAATCCCCACCCACAGGTAAACCAAAAGCAATCCGCGTCACCTTAGTAAATGGTTTGAGTAAATGACCGACATATAATGTCGTTGTCTCACCTTCCACACTGGGACTAATTGCCAGGATCACCTCTTGAGGAGTGTGCTGACTCACCCGCCGTAACAAAGCGTGGATAGTCAACTGTTCTGGACCTATACCATCTATCGGCGAAATCACACCACCCAAAACATGATACTTACCTTTATACTCGCGGGTTTTTTCCAATGCAATTAGATCGCGGGAATCCGCCACTACACAAATAGTGGTGTTGTCGCGGTTAGAGTTGCGGCAGATTTCACAAACTGGTTCAGAAGATAGGTGAAAGCAAACAGAACACAAGCCTATCTGTTTTTTTGCTTCGATTAACGCTTGCGCCAAAGCCTCTACTTCTGTTTCTGGGCGCTTCAATATATGCAAAGCCAGTCTTTGGGCAGTTTTTGGACCTACTCCCGGTAAGCGTTGCAGTTGCTCAATTAAACGTGCTAAAGGGCGTGCGTAAACCGTTGTCTTGCCTCCAGTATGTTCTTACCATCACTATTCTAATCAGTGATTTGCCCTCTCATGGACTTAATCTGTGCTCGCTTGCTTTTGCTGTCAAGACGTTTTCTCTGAGAGCTGCGAGTTGGTTTGGTGGGTTTGCGTTTTCGCTTCAGTACAACTATGCTTTTAATGATTTCCTGAAGTCGTCTCAACGCTTCCTCGCGGTTCTGCTCCTGGCTTCGGTGTTCTTGAGCCTTAATAACGACAACTCCGTCCTTGGTGATGCGTTGATCGTGCAGCTTCAAAAGCTGTTCTTTATAATAATTAGGTAATGATGAAGCCCCAATGTCGAAGCGCAGGTGGATGGCGGTGGAAACCTTGTTGACGTTTTGACCTCCTGCTCCTTGGGAACGAATCGCACTAATTTCGATATCGCTGTCGGGGATGATGACTGTGTTAGAAATTTGCAGCATATAATATTAAAATCCCCAGGGACTCATACAGTTAAACCCCCGCCACAATACATATAATACCACATGAGCGAGCAGGCGATCGCTCTGTGGTATTTTCGGCATAGTACTAGTTTAATTGCTCTAAAACCGAAGCGGGCGATCGCAACTTGGTTCAGTAAATGGTATCCTCTGATTATTTGCTCCTCAACTCAATCCTCAATATCCTTGAAAATCCACAAAGCCAAATTATCAACCAGATTTAGGAGTTGACGAAAATGGGTATTAATTCTGCAAAGCTTTTGTCGGTGTTTTCTACTACACTAACCCTTGCTGTCTTACCAGGAATTGCCATAGCACAATCACCCATACAAGGTTCTACGGATAGTACGATTTCTGCTCCGACCTCAACAACTCCGACTGGTCCCACTCCAGCACAGGCAAACGAACTTTCTCCAGAACAGCGCTCAGCGATTAGACAAGCTCTGCTTAGAGACAGGAACACACAGATCATTGAAGTATTGGACGAAAAACAAAAAAACAAGTTTTATGAAGCACTACGTAAACGTCGCAGACTAAGTACAGCGCTTGAAGATCTGAAATTGAGTCCAGACCAGCAAACCCGTGTAAATGCAATCATCAGTGAGTATAATAACAAGGTGCAATCTGTTGGGACTGGAAAACCATCAAAATCAAAGCCACAGGGAATACCAAACACAACACCATAGCCGAAGAAGAACTATAAAATCGCATTGATAAATACTATGTTCGCCACCACAATCAATTATTGAGTGATATTAGATACTTTTGAATACTGATGATAGATCGCCAGATTGTGAGGGCGGGGGTACCCCGCCCCTACGGGTCCACGGTCGGGTTTGCGTCCAATTCTCTTGCAACTTGTCTACTATATAGTAGAGTGATTTTGGAGATGGAAACATGAAGGTTTGGCTTGCGTGCTTTTTGGTGCTGTTTGCCCTGGCAGAACTATTTGACTGGGTGCAAAAATTTAGCCTGCCCTTACCCATCTATATTTTGGGTGGAGCGTTTTTAGCCGTTGCTTCCAATTATGACAAGCTTTTTGGCTCCAACGTCAGTGATGCAACCCGCGTTGCACCATCCGAACACACAGAAAATATAAACCGAAAACTTGAATCTACGGACACGTATTAAGAGTGCTTTTCCAAGACGATTCTTATGCAATAATTAGGAGTTTGGGCGATCGCTTTAACTCCACACCAACAGCATAGCGACACCTTGTGGGAAGCGTCTGCGGAGGAGAATTGCCGCTAAATTTGTGAACAGACAGATGCTTCCCAAGCACAATAAAATGTACGTGGGAGCCATGACCACCCCAACCTGGAACCAAGTAAATACGTGCAGTATCATCACTAAAGCAAAGATACTGGCAATTCCTGCGGCTTGCCAAACCCGAACCGCTGGGCGACCCAATACGGTGAAAATTATTGTTAGCGAGGTAGCAATTAGGTTGGCGGGAATCAGAAAGGCACAAATGCCAATGCAGTAAGCGCGTGAGAACTCAGCCAAGGTGTTGAAGTCTAACATTAGTTATCCCAAGTTAAGTTGCAAAATCTTATCCAGATCTTTGCCCTATATCCTAAACATTAGTGAGACTTTCAAAGATTCGCACCCCCACATAGGCTTAACTTCAGCCCTACTGTTCCCCGTCAAAATAATTCGTAATTGATAATTCGTAATTCGTAATTATTTATATAGCGGAGTCACGCCGTTCGCAAGAAACAAGGAAAAAATTTGTTTTTTTCCATTAATAAATCGCGCAGCGCTGTTCGCTGTGCGAGTTCGTCTATTCGCAAGTACCTTTAATTACGAATTACGAATTACGAATTACGAATTAGTAATTATTCCGTCACAAGTCACTCTGTTGCCCCTCTAAGACAATTTGTGCGAGGAAGTATCCTGTGATCTCTAGCAGCTGATCGAGTGTAAAGCCAATGATGCCGATGTAGAGTAATGCCTCAATTATGAGATTCTTGTCACTTGTGTTATTATAACCACCCCAAATAACATAGCCAAGCCCTTGTCCACCGATCAACATTTCTGTGGCAATTACTGTAAACCACGCGAACCAAAACCCTAGCCTCAAAGCTCTAAATATATAATGGATAGCTACTCGAAAGTTATTGTTTTGCCTGCGAAAGTGTCGCATACCTTTCGCTGTGTCTATGATAATCGTCCATAGAGCACTAATAAAAACTACGATAAAGATTGCGGGTTCAGTCTGTTTAAACACTAACAGAGCAATGGGTAGAAAGGCAAGGGGAGGAATACTCATTGCCATCTGTAATATCCGCTTGAATGTCTGATAAATTACACCATTGATCCCAATTATCAGCCCAATCAAAATACCCAAAATAGCGGCTGGTATGTACCCGACAAACAACCGTTGCAGGCTAGTTAAAATGTCTACAAAAATAGTATGTTCCATGCATGCTTGGATTTAAGTTGGAACATTTTCCTTCACGATGTAGCGTAATACACAAGAGAAATTTAGACAAGAAATTTCAATCGCATTCAGTCCTAATAAGGTATTACAAACTGGTTGCATAAACTCTACCAGAAAAGGAAAACCTAAATATAAAATTAAAGAATATTTAAATAAGTCATCTTTCAAGAAACATGGGGAGTGGGGAGTAGGGAATGGGGGAGCCTGCGCGCCGACACGAGTGTTCCCCGACAGAGGCGACTGGCGTAGTGGGGGAAAGAGGGGGAGTGGTGGTGTTTGTTCCATTCATAGCGGGTGGCGCGCCGCCCGTGGGGTGCTCCTAAGAAACACAGGGAACTCTTAACAGGGAACATTAAAATATGTTTCTTCCATATATCACTTGCGGCGTAGTCCGCTAGTTGGAGGCTTACATCTTGCACCACTGCCAGAAACCGGGTTTATTGCAAATATTTAAAGCTGAAACCCTTAATATAGAGTCAAAATATTTGACTCTAGACCTTGGACTATTTCCCCATCTTACGCTTCATCTGTTCCAACTCGTCCTCAGTTTCCCAACGGCGAAATTTAGCTTCTAAATCGTCAAACCCTCTAGAAGAACTGCTAGTTTGATTCCCCCAGCCAGCAGTTTCTGAGCGCTGCTGAGCCGCCGCCGCTTTAGTACGCGCTGTTTGCACTTCAGTTGCTTTAGCTTGTACTTCCTGTCGCCGTTGTTGAATTTTCCGCAGTAGTTCCTTCGATTGAGTAATGCGTTCCTTTATCCCTTGCATTTGTCCCCAGCGCTGATTTCCTTCGCGCAACAGCGTCGCTTCTCGTTCTTGGGCTGCAGCCACCAAATCCTGTCTATTAGCGACTTTTGCCTTTTCAACGCGGATGTGCCATTTTTGGATCTCTTGCGCGGTGGAAAGAATTTCCGCTTGCGATCGCTTCTCCTGTAATTGTAAATCTGCAATCAACCTTAAAGTGTCCTCCTCTTGCTCCCGCAGCTGCTCTAACAGCGCTTCTAACTCCAGATGCGGATTATTGCGCAAGAATTCTTCTAAACGGTTTTCCAGAAACCGATTCAAATCATCAAATAAGCCCACTGTTAGAACTCCAGAGGTCAGGTGTTTGACTTTATTGTAGTAATTATTCTCATGGGCGGAAAGGAGATTTTATCTGAAACCAAAATTCCTTTTAAGGGCGGGGGAAAGAGCGCCCCTACGGTACAGACGTTCAGGTGGAACGTCTCTCCCTCTTAATCGATTTTCAAGTTACTGACACTTGCAAGCAATTTCTGGGAAATATCCACTGTTTTTTGGACAGATGTGCTAACTTGGTAAGATGCATCGCCAGTCTCTTCAGATACTTGGGCGATTTGTTTCATCACATTGGTAACTTGTTGAGAGGTTTGCATATTCGACAATGTCACGGCAGAAATGGACTGCACCAATTCATCAATTTGGGGAAAGACGGAGAGCATTTGACTCAAACTCTGCTTGGTATTTTGCACAAGACGAGTTCCTTCAACCACCTTTGCGGTGTCCAATTCTATAGCCTCGATCGCAACGCTAGTTTCGAGTTGGATGTTCGTCGCAATTCCTTCAACTTCCGAACTTACTTCGGTACACCGATATGCTAGTAGGGCGACTTCTTCGGCAATGACTGCAAAATTTTGACCCTGTTCACCAGCACGCACCGCTTCTATGCCTGTGTTGATGGCTAACAAGTTTGATTGCATAGCAATCTGCTGAATCAACATCTCCACACGCGAAATTCCTTGACAATACTTCTCAAGAGCCTTGACTTTTTTATAAGTTTCCCCAATTGTTGCTTCCAAACTCAGGATATTTTCTCCTGTCAGATCCATTGCCACACCTCCTGTTTTGGCGGCGCGAGAAGCAGTGCGGACAACTACTACAGCTTGCCTTGCACGAGTTGCTACTTCTTTAATCGAAAGCTCCATTTGGTCAACGGAATCTAGGCTGTGGTTAATTTGATCTGCTTGTTGGAGTGCTTTAATTGCCAGTTGAGCGATCGCTCCTGAGTTTTGTGCGATCGCCGCATCCACCTCCACAGCGGCAAGTTTTACAGAAGCGATCATCTCCCGCAAACTTTCCATAATAGAGTTGAAAAAGACGCCAACAGTACCAATTTCTCCAGATGTAACTTTAGCACGCACTGTCAGGTCACCTCTGGATACTCCTTCAAGATCATCAAGCAATCGTAGCAGCTGCAGTTGCAGCCGTTCTTCTTGTTGACGTTGCTCTTGAGAAACTATTTCTACAGCACTGCGATCTTTATTGGTTTGCTCTAAAAGATGGGTTCGCTCTAAAGCCAGTCCGACAATTCTGGCTAATTGCTCACATAAATATATTTCCGAATACTGCCATACACGGGGTTGGGAACACTGATGGACAATTAATAAGCCAAGCAGTTGATCGCCCAAGAGAACTGGTGCTACCAAATTGGCTTTGACTGCATATGGTTCCAGTTGTTGAATGTAACAGGGCGAAAGACCAGCTTGGTAAATGTTGTTGATTGCTACAACACGACCTTGGCGATACTTTTCCACATAATTTAGGAAACAGGGGTCATGGATTTCTGCCCCGATAGTGCAAGGCCAACCAGCAATTACTGATTCAGCAATGACGCTGCCACGCCAATTCTCGTCGAATTTATAAATGACTGCTCGATCCGCTTTTAAAGCTTGTCGGATATTCTGAACCGCCAAATTGTAGACATCTTGCGAATTGAGAGTTCTACATAAGTGGATGGTAAAATCTGAGAGCGCCTGTGTTGCCTCTAGTAAACTTACCCGTTCTAAGGTCAGTCCGATTTGAATTGTCAACTGCTGCAAGAAATTAATTTCATATGGCTGCCAAACATGAGGTGAAAAGCAGTGATGAGCAATCAAAAAGCCGAAGACTTGGTTATCTTTGACAATTGGCGTTACCAATTCGGCATTGATTTGTAGTTGTTCCATCAATCTCAGATATTCAGGAGCAAAGCCCGCTTCCGAGACGTTATTGGTGGCTTGGACACGACCCTTTCTGTAAGCTTCCATGATTTCCTGATCGACAGAGGCTGACTCAATTGTCTTTCCAAGAGCAACAGGCAAACCTGAAGCAACGGATTCGGCTATGATTTGCCCACCGCCCAACGCATTCAATTGATAAATGACGACTCGATCTGCTTTGAGTGCCAATCTTGCTTGTGTAACTGTAATGTTGAACAAATCGTTGGAATTGAGAGAGGCGCGAATCAACAGCAAGACGTTTGTCAAAAACTTTAATTGCTCAGCTTCATCTGTTGGTTTTTGGTGCTGGTCTTGCAGTCGGTCTGCTGTGTCGTTGATCTCAGAACGCGAGACAGCGAGTTTGCTTTTGCCTTTTATAGCGTTCCGGGTATCAAGATTGCCTTGTTCCAATTTTGGCGGCGCCATATTAGCAGTCATGGAAATTCGCTGCAAGAAACGCTTAGCAATAATTACCGCGATGCCACAAAAGAGCAATGCTGTACTTAGCGTCCCAATCTGCAAGAAGAGCAATAATTGTTTCTGGTTGAGGAAGGCAGTTGCTGTCGGCGTACTCAGAACTAATTTCCATTTTAAATAAGGCAAACCTTCTACTTTTGGCAAAGGCAAGTAAGTTACTAATTCCTCAGCATTGTCCTTTTTGTTAAATAATATGCGAGTCGTTACCTGATCTTCTGCTTGCAGTTGCTTCCACTCAACAGAAGATTCTAGAGCATTTCTATCCAAGTTATCCCCTTTTTTCCACTGGAAAAAATTTCCGGATGCATCTATCAAATCGTAATCATCCTGACTTATTTGGGGTAGATTGACTGCCTTTGCTATAGATTTCACGGGCATGGCTGTCCGGATAATATAGATGATTTTATCTGTTCCACTATCTTTGACGGGAGCAGCCAAGTAAATTTCAGCCGTCTCTACGGTTTTTGTCGTTAAAGGCTGGCTAATGTAAGGTTTGTTGGTTTTAAGTACTGCTTGAAAATACTCCTGATCTTTTTGGTTAGGAGTAGATTGTCCTTTTGATTCGCTAATCACATTACCATCAAGATCAAACACGGCAATGCTTTCATAGTTATCTTGTATGTCTAAATAGTTATTTAGGTTTGTTTGAATTTGTTCGCGACTGAGAACTTCCTTTAAGTTGCGATTTTGCAGAAATGTCAGCTTAGAAAGTGTCTGAATATCTCCATACCGTCTCACCAAGAAACGGTTTATATTGTCTGCCAAAAAACTGGCTTTCTGTTGTTGAGTTTGGATGATTTCCTTTGTGGTGGACTGGTTCACCAAGTAATAAGTGAGCGTCCCAACTCCCAATACTGGCAAAATGCCCATAGCAATGGCGAAGGCGATCGCTTTGGTGCGTAAGCTGCTCCCCCTTAAGAGTGAATTGACACTATTGTTGCTACTACGCTTGATCTCAGTCTCCGTCTCGGACGATTTTTTGAATGTACCATCCGGTAAATCAGCATTTCTGGCATTTTTTCTGCTATTATTTTTATTAACCATCCAGCAATCCTCAATGGTTATGTAAGTTAATTAGTAAAATTTGATAATTTTTAGTGGTAGATGCTAGTTGATTTGAATATGCTAAAACTACGCTGCAGAACTATTCACCTTCGCACTGTCAAGTCGCTATCTCCCAGAGGAATAATTGATAATTAGTAATTTTTAATTATTACACCCTGCGTAAATTTACTTGCTCGAATCATGAAAAATAGTGTTTTTTCCATTAATGAATTAAGGGTAACTTGAGCCAAAATTCCTTAATGACGAATTAGTAATTATTCCGTCAATCTCATTAATAACATGGTGCATATGTTTATATTTATGAGTGAAACATTTAGTGACAATTGCAAATATGCATTGCTCAAAAAATAATGGTAATCCCCAACAGTAGAGCCATTAGAGATGCCTGAAGCAGTAAATTAGGTTTTACTGTCTTATGATAAATTTACCATAAAATTAAAAAAATCGATTTGTGACTTTTTTAGATTTTCAACTGAGAATCCTGAGTTGTTAAGTGCTATAAATTACAAAAAAGTTAGCAGCGCGACAAATATCATGTATAAAATAATTATATTTTCACCATAAAAAAACGTATTTACAGAAGTAAGCCTCACTTATTGTCAAGTAGCTAACATGATAACTGCTAGATGTTTTCTTCTTTGAATCAGGTAATGCGATCGTCAGTGCTGGAGTTGATATTAGTCAGAAAAGTAGGTAAAAAGCATGGCATATAAGCAACTCACTGACCTTTCTGACAAGCCAATCGTTGCCATGGTGGATTTTTGACCAATTATGCCGAAAGAGTACTATTTTTCAATTTTTTTGGGAATCTAGAAACTTGAGTTTGTAGTTTATAGTGGTTCTCTTCCAAACCACTCTCCTGCTTTTGAGAGGCTTACCCTCCTTCCCTAGTAGGTCCGGGGCTGCCACCGTTAGGTTTGTATTTGATGCAATTGAGAAGCGCTAGATATTCAAAACTGAATTATTTATAGAGTATGCCTAAAATGTTACAGAAATTGACTATTGCTGCTTTCACTATCGTGTGCTTAGGTGTAGCCAGTCCCACTTTATCGGTTTTGGGAGCAACACAGCAACAAACGGCTCGTGTTTCGCAACTGGGTTTTGGGAATTATCCAGCAAATCCAGTGTTCCAAGGTAAGCCAGCTACCCTCGTCGCCAACAACCCAGAAGCAAAGGACTACGAATCTGAACTGAGAGACAGTGTTAACAAAGGCACAAATTTTGCAGGTCACTACGCTGTCGTCGATCACCTAAACCGTGCTATGGGTGGTCGAGACGCTGCGGCGATCGTCGATCTCAAGACTGGTCAGGTTTATTTGCCCACACAACTTCATGGCTATCACGATCAGCGCGGTGCTGGATACACTCCCCCAAGACCTGACGGCGGATTACACTACCGCGCTAATAGCAAGTTATTAATAATTATTGGTAGATCTGGGGGTAGTGATGGAAACAAGGGTATTGGACGCTATTACTACAAGTGGGAAAATAATCAACTCCAATTCCTGAGTTTTGTAGAATCACCTTACAAATCTCAGTGATTATTTAGGGGGAATCGCACTTTGTGTAATATCAGGCGATCGCACTCGTACCTCCGGTATTCGCAGCGCACGGAAGTTGGGGGAAAATATATAATAATAATAGGTTACACATTCTCACCCGGAGAGCAAAACAATGCCTACCGTCTATCTCAAAACCGGAGAGAAAATCGAGGTTCCAATCGAGGAACTAGCGGATTATCTCTACGAGAACGAAGACAAAATCCAGTTGCAGAAACTTAAAAGCCGTCGCGGACAGATTCGGGTAAAAGTTGCAGCAGAAAACAATCCTGCTGCCTAACTGTATAAAATCACGGTTACGTTAAGCTGTTCGGCATCATACTCAAGAGCTTCTAACTGTTCCTGGCTTTTTCCAAAAAACGCATCACACCCTCTGATGTCTATTGTTGTTGGTTCCCTTGCTGGAGGAATGAGCAAACAAGAAGTTATGCAGGAATATGAATTAACAAACATGGCGAGTAGAAGCAGCAAAGCGCGTATGCGGCAGACTTAGTGTAGAAAACATCATTGATCGATAGTTAAGAGAGTTCTAAAGTATATTTCAGCGCTTGCTCTAGATCTAAGAGATAATTGGGAGAAAGCGTTCCTAACTGGCGCAGCAGACGCTCTTGATCCAAGACTACAATCTGATAACATAGTGCCACTGAATCTTGAGTCAAACCACCTTCATCTGCTGGTATTAAAACTGTTCCAGATATTTGAGCGCGTCGCAGATTCGTTGTAAGAGGAACAACTACAACTGTGCGGGTAAAACGCTCTAGGTCATCGCGTTGTACGATTATCACAGGTCGAATACCTGCTTGTTCTGAACCCCGGCTGGGATTTAAATCAGCTAAATAAACGTCTCCCCTGCTCAAGCTTCATCCTCTCGCTGAAGCATGGGGAGATAATTAGTTAGGACAGCCTCTGCCAATCCTAAGTCTTCATCTGCAAACTCTGCTTTCAGTGCAGCAGCTTCTTCATTAGAGATAGCATTCCATTTTTGTGTCAGTTCTTGTTGGCGTAGCGACAGGGTAAATTTGAGTACCTCTTCCTGTCGAGTTTGCGGTAATTCTGCAAGCATTTGCAGCAGTTGCTCCTGAATTGAGTTTGTTGGTTTGATCTGCATAGCTCCAATCGCTTTTGATCAAGTATTATAGATAGTTCGCTTCTTTACTATTAGCACAGAGACTGCCTGTATCTCTGATTGGCGCTGTAACTTTTTAGGACTTACGCACTATACAAATTGAGCATCATGTGTATAACAAAATTCGGTCGTTTCAGAAAGTGGTAAGGGCGCGGAAACCGCGCCCCTACGGTAAGGTGGTCTACCCAAATGAATATTGTGCTTCGCAGCCCTACCGAAACCACTGCATACAAGACTATTTCTGTCAATGCGTAAGTCATACTTTTAGTCGCTGTAAGTCTTCATTTTCTTTTTCCATTTCTCTAACTGCAAAACAATGGTTGGCGATTATTGTTTCTCGCTCTTCAAAAGGTTTTTCTTCCCAATCATTAGATGATTCATTTAGTTGCCAATCGAGATACTCCCAAAGCGTATTATGCGCGCATCAAGCTACTCTCCTAACAAGCTTTTGATTCGATTCCAAACAAAGTTATAAAGCATTACAAATGGATATCGCTGCATTCTGGGCTTCGGAAACATAACAAGAGTAATGATTATCATGGTCGTGGGGAATTGCATTTTCACAATCAACTATCAAATGACGCAACCCAACGGCATCGAAGGGTTTGCCTTCAGTAAAAAGCCATATTTCGTCTAAAGCAGTTCTCAGCAATGAAGAATTTCCCCGCTCCTCTTCTCTAGAGAAAATATTATAGTTAGGAAGCAGCCTCTCGCAAATAGAAGCGGCAAATGCAATTCGATGAGAAGAAGGCAGCTTTCTCGCTTCTTCTTCTAAGATATCCAGTTTAAGATATTCTAGCTTCATATTCAAGAGAACTTTCGCGGCTAGTATCGTCTCTGCTTTCTACCTCTGGATTGGGTATCCAAATAAAGTGATCGCAAACCGCAGCCAGCACACTATTTGTTTGGTTTTTGTACCCACATCCTATGACAGTTTTTGCATGCTCATGTAGCTTTTTCGCTAAAGAAGCAAATGCACCATCGCCTGATACAATAACAAAGACTTCCAACAAAGGACGGCTGTGAGCTAATTCTATAACATCAATCGCCAGTTGAATGTCTGCTGCATTCTTTTTAGAACCATGAGCAAAAATTTGAACTGTTTCAATACCAAGTTCTTGAAGTTCCTGCCTGAGAGGTTTTAGTTGATCGTCACTCCAATCTGCATATGCACATTGGATAGCAATTTTATTAACTTGGGAATTTTGCTCAATATTTTGTTTAATTTTTCTTAAACAAAAGTTTTGCCAATTAGGGTTTTCTCTACCCATTGTGAGGTTTTCAATATCATAAAAAATAGCTGTGTTAAACTGGTTGGATGTTGTATGTGAAACGTTGGTAGCTAAGTGATCTAAAAGACTCTGCCGCTGCTTTAGCTCTCTAAACTCAGCCATTAAAGATGCTAAATCCTGGGTAGGCTCAGGGTTATCTGGTTCCTGTTTTAACCGCGTAATTGTTGTTGTCAACTCATCGACTTGCTGCTTTGCCTGTTGCAATTCCTGCTGGAACTGCTCGGTTAAGGTGTCAATCTGAGTTTGGTTTTGGACACTATTCTGTCTAAATTCGGCAATGGTTCTGGATAGAATTTGTTGCCGTTGCTGATAAGCAGCAACCAAAGCTTGCTGGATACTGCTCCAATCTTGTGGAAAAGCCTCGCGGGTAACAACCTGTAGAACTGCTTCATAACCAGCGATCGCAATTTCCAGATTACTCGCAGGTTTTCCTTGTTCAAACCGTTGAATTAGTGTACTAAATTTAACAATGACTCTAGCTATGTTAATAGCTTTGGCTGGTTCTCTGCCAAACTGAGCGCTTACCCATTGTCGCAAAAGCAAAGCAAAATCATCATTAAGCTTGTCTAAGTTCTCTTGCAGGATTGGGTAGATTTCCTGGTTTTGACTCGTTGCTTTTAACAAATCCAGCAGCAAGGTTTGCTCCTGGTTGGCAACTTCGTTGGGCATGGCTTTATGTCTCACAATGCAACTCTGAGTATATTGTTCCCAATTTTGCATTGAATCTAACATTTATAGGACTTACACCGGCATTGTCAGGGCGCGTGTCAGGGCGCGGAAACCGCGCCCCTACGGTGATGGGGTTCGATCAATAAATTTTTTAGAAATTTGTGCGTAAGTTTTAAATTAAAGTGGTGTTAGCCAGTAGGTAATTCCCCGGATGACTTTATTTTGGAAACCAAGCTCAGCCAATTTTTCTTGAGGATGACCTATATAAGTCCAATGGGGTAGATCGTTTTCTACGGTCTGAAACCAGCCATTTTGATTTAAAGCCTGTTTCTGCAAGTGATTTGATACGCGTAAATCAACTGCTAATCCCCAGAGATGTTGTGATGCTCCGGGTGGGGCAACTATACCGAGAATTGCAGTTTCCTTACCTTGACGCACTTTTTCCAAGGTTGAGTTACTAGCATATTTGTGCCAAAATCTCAAGTTTGTGTCAAAACTACGAGTACAATCACTAGCACCATAACCAGATTTTAGGGGAATTTGTACTTGCGATCGCGTCCTATTTAAAGCTGATGCTGCAGATTCCTGTAAATAACAGTCACGGGTATGATTAACTGTACCCATTGTCAGAGTAGCTTGAAATTCTTTTGTTTCTTGAACGTTAGCAAAGATAACTTTTTGTGGCAGTTTAATCTCCGGATCTTTATTTACAAATGCAGCACCATATTCGCGTAGTAAAATATATTCAAAAGTACCAGGAGCGGGAATTATCGGTAACTTATCTGTAATTGTTGTCAAAAAACGCTCTTTATCAGTCAAGTTTAGATTAGGAGTAGGTGGAGAGCCGAGAGAGGGTAATGTTGCATCTTGAGAAATCTCCTGGCAGGATTCGGTTAACTCTTGGTTATTGCTTAATGAACCCACACTCAAGCAATCTTCAACCTGGGACATCTCTGTCTTCAGTTGTCTGTGAGTAATTTCATTACTAGCAACTATGGCAAAAACCATAAACACAACAATAGTTATAAAAATAGTCTTTTTTATAATTTTTTTCATTGGTAGATGACCTTTTAATCATTGAAAAGAGGGCGGGCAGGATGCCCACCCCACAATAAAAGTAACTTTCTTGTGGGGTAGGCGAGACGCCCGCCCTATCTTAAAAACAAATATTTTAGAGCAATGCGTGTACACGATAGTGAACACCTCCCCCTTGTCCCTCTTAAACGACCATCAGCAAACTACTGCATCGGTTAGAATTCAATAGACATCTCCAGAAATTAATTATTCGTTGTCTGAAACCGTTGTAGAGACGCGACGCCCTTACGGGTTCAGCAGTCGCCTACGGCGGGAAACCCGCCTGCAGCGCTGCAACACCTGTCGCCTACGGAGGGAGACCCTCCTGCAGCGCTGGCTCAAATTTCGCGTCTCTACAATCATTGTCGGAGATGTCTAATACAGTTCAGTTAAGCACCAGATCAGAAACCCGGTTTCTCAAACAATACCTTCGCTCTTATTACCCTCACTCTAGAAGAGTGGGGCTATACAAACAAAGCCCACCAACGCGAGTCTGTAAGGATTCCAGACTCGCGTTGGTGGGCTTTGTACGTGTAGCCTCGCCAGCGCGAATGACGGCTTTCCCGACAGAGGCGACTGGCGTTCAGGCTTATAGCCTGTAAGGCTTTTCAGAAATTGGCGAAGGTATTGTCAAAGAAACCGGGTTTATTTGCTCCCACCTATCCTTATATCCTTAACTGAACCGTATTGGGTTATAATTAAGAATCACTGTAAGCTTGCCGATCTTCAAGATATGACCACGCACACTTCCATTGAATTCCAAGACGCTTTTGATGCGATCGTAGTTGGTGCAGGTCACTCTGGTTGTGAAGCAGCCCTTGCTACTGCACGCCTGGGTTGTCGTACCCTGCTGTTGACACTTAACTTAGATAAAATTGGTTGGCAACCTTGTAACCCAGCAGTGGGTGGTCCTGCTAAATCCCAGTTAACTCATGAAGTGGATGCACTCGGCGGGGAAATCGGTAAGATTGCAGACCGCACCTACCTGCAGAAGCGCATTCTCAACTCTTCACGGGGACCGGCGGTTTGGGCATTACGTGCTCAGACAGACAAGCGGGAATATGCAGCGGTCATGAAGGCGATTGTCGATAACCAGGAAAACCTGACACTCCGGGAAGGGATGGTCACAGACTTGGTACTAGGCGCTAACGATGAAATCATCGGCGTCCAGACATACTTTGGTGTGGCGTTTCAGTGCAAAGCGGTCATCTTGACAACGGGTACGTTTTTGGGAGGACGGATTTGGGTTGGTAACAAGTCGATGGAGGCGGGACGTGCAGGAGAATTTGCCGCTGTGGGGCTGACGGAAACCTTGAACCGTCTGGGATTTGAAACAGGACGACTAAAGACGGGAACCCCAGCACGGGTAGACAAGCGGTCAGTAGACTATAGCAAAATGGCACTCCAGCCAGGAGATGAAGAGGTACGCTGGTTTAGCTTTGATCCCCAAGTGTGGGTGGAACGGGAACAGATGCCTTGTTATATTACCCGTACCACAGCCGAAACTCATCGCTTAATTCAGGAAAATCTCCACCTATCTCCTGTTTATGGCGGTTGGGTAGAAGCCAAAGGACCACGTTATTGTCCTAGTATTGAAGACAAAATTGTGCGCTTCGCCGATAAGGAAAGCCACCAAATCTTTATTGAACCGGAAGGACGGGAGATTCCGGAACTGTATATCCAAGGGTTTTCTACAGGGTTTCCCGAAAACTTGCAAGTGCAAATGTTGCGGAGTCTCCCTGGTTTGGAAAAGTGCCTGATGCTCCGCCCTGCTTATGCAGTAGAGTATGATTATTTACCTGCAACTCAGTGTTATCCCACACTGATGACCAAGAGAATTGCTGGGTTGTTCTGTGCTGGACAAATTAACGGCACAACCGGCTATGAAGAAGCAGCGGCGCAAGGAATAGTTGCAGGAATTAACGCTGCTCGCTTTGTTCTCGGTCAGGAAATGATTGTTTTCACTCGTGAGCAAAGTTACATCGGTACGCTGATGGACGACTTGTGTACCAAAGACTTACGGGAACCTTACCGCATGCTCACCAGCAGATCAGAGTATCGGTTAATCTTGCGTTCTGATAATGCTGACGGGCGCCTAACACCGTTGGGACGGGAAATTGGTTTAATCGATGACCGTCGTTGGGAGTTGTTTACTCGTAAACAAGAAAATATTGCTGCCGAAAAAGAACGGTTGTATGCGACTAGGGTGAAAGAGCATGATGATATTGGGCGCGCGATCGCTGCTGATAAACAGCAACTCATCAAAGGCTCAATCACTCTAGCCGATCTGCTGCGGCGTCCAGGAGTTCATTACGTTGACCTTGATAGATACGGACTCGGAAATCCCAGTCTCGAGCAATCTGAGTTTGAAGGCGCAGAGATTGATATCAAGTATTCTGGCTATCTCCAGCGACAGCAAAATCAGATTGACCAAATTGCTCGTCAGGCACACCGCCAATTACCTGCGGATTTGGATTATGCAACGATTGAGACCCTTTCCAAAGAAGCACGGGAGAAGTTAAGTAAGGTAAAACCACTGACTATCGGTCAAGCCGCTCGTATCGGTGGAGTTAACCCAGCTGATGTAAATGCGTTGCTGATCTATCTAGAATTACGTAAAACCAAAACACTGCCAGTGTTTCCAGCGTTGGCTTAACCCAAACTTCATAAAGGGCGAGTATAGTGGTAAGGTGAAGCATTCAGGGATTGGTATGATAAATGACATGATTACATAAATTGGCATCTTCAACAGTCTCCGTGTAACAGTTTAATTTAATACCACCTAACAATTACCTCGTCTAAACTAGACTCCTTTATTGGATATTGCATCTAAAATCCTTACTTGCTTGCAATAAGGGCGGAGTTTACTGCGCCAGAAGCCACAACTTAAAATCGCTATGTTACAACAAGCCAGCACCCATCTTATTGTTTTAGAACCCTCAGAGGATTTGATTGCCAGCGAACCTTGGTCGATAGAAAGCTATGCTGAGGGCTTGATGGATGAACTCTTTGCCGATATCGAGCAGATTCTGGATAGTAGTGGAAACCTGACGAACCATTTGCAAGACGGCACTGTCCGCCTCAAGTCTCAAGAACCGCGTCGGTCATTTCCCGACTTGAGGTGGACCGACATGGAGGATCTGCCCACGGCACCGCCTCAAGAATACGTTCTGCAAACAGTTACGGTGCCGCAAATTGTCTTGCCAGAGAAATTTATCCAACCTGTACAAGCAGTTCCTCTGAGGAACAAGCAATTGAGTACGGTTCTGGTTGACACTTCTGCTATTGATATCAGCAAACCACGTCAGAAATGGTGGCGCACTTTGGGTAAACTGCTTTCTGTGGGAGTACCCTTAGGCTTAGCGATCGCTGCCATTATCTGGGCGTTGCACTCTGGAGTGCTAAATCGTCTCATTACCAAATCGTTCCAGCAGGCTGTGCAGAAACCACAGCCGCAGCTGCCTCCAAGTGCAAAAGTTGAGACAGACTTAGTTGACTACATTTTGGGATCGCTTGCAGCCATTGACAGACATGAGGCAAACAATCAAAAATCTGCCAGAATGCTCACTGCTGTTCCCCCATCTAACCAAACAGCCTTTGCTTATGTTAGCGATCGACGCAGTGGTAATCTACCCTCACCTCTGGCTGCTAACAAAACTCCACCAGCCCAAAGCCACTCTACAACCCTTGTAGAGCGAATCTACATCCCCGTTTATCAAGCGCCGTCGCCAATGCGCTATGTGCCACCGCCTCTTCTTAAAGCTCTCAATCCTTTACCAAAATTGGCATTTGCACCTAAGAAGATTGCGCCGAATGCTCAACCTAATCTTGTAAAAACGGCTCTGAAAACTGTGCCAAAACCAGCTTTGCCAGTGGCGGGAAATGCGCTGGCTGCTGTGCGACCAGAACTCAAGCCAGTGGCTGTACGAACTACACCTATCACTGTCAAACCACCCAAGCCACCTGTATTATCTGTTCTCCCATCCCGTGTTGTGCCTGCAAAACCAAGCAAACCGACAGCAGATCACTCTCCATCATCGACTACACAGGAAATGGTGCCTGTGGCATATGCTCCTGCCGTTCCGCTTTCAACTCATATTTTGGAGGGGTTGCTAGAGTTGGGAAACAAATCTGCCGCTTTATTTAAAATCGAGGGTGTAACTCGCCGTGTCAATATAGGTGAAAGCATCGGCTCAAGCGGTTGGACTCTCGTAGAAGTCGCCAATGGCGAAGCCGTCATCCGTCGTAATGGAGAAGTGCGATCAATTTACACGGGGCAGAAGTTTTAGATGGGGCGGCGATCCCGTAACTTCTCAAGTCAGGGGCAAAGGTAGCGATCGCAGAACAAGCTTTTGTTTTACTTGTTGTCAACGATCGCTTCATTATGCACAGTTTATGTTGACGGCTGAGCCAACTCCTGCATCAATCGCATAACGACTACCGTCCTTCTATTTGAAGAGTGTGAATGAGTAGAACTGATTATTCGACACCCCTAAGTTGTAGTGGCTGTAGCCGGAGCCCCAATACACCGTACCATCAACTACTGCTGGACCTGCAAGCACTGACCCCCCACTGTTAAAACGCCACAGAATTTTACCAGTCTTTGCGGACAATGCATACATGTTATTCTTGTCGCTCCCTGATGCCATCGAGCCTGCATAAACTACTCCATTTGCTACCGTCAGTGGAGCCATATCGCTCGCACCTGCTGGGTCTGCCGTCTGCCAGATAATCTTGCCAGTCGCTGGGTCGAGCGCACTCCATGACCCACCACTGGTAGTCTCACCCGAAGGCTCTAGCTTGTACTCTTGGAATCCCGAATTTGAGATCGCGACATAAATTTGCCGCCCATCCGTAGCCGATCCCCACTGAATTCCACCCGCAGTACCACCAGGACCAACGATTTGGCTCCAGACGACGTTTCCGGTATCCGGGTCAAGCGCCCAAAAGACACCGCTCTTCTGTCCAGCGCCGACTAAGTCGCGCTGTTTTCCAGCATTCTTAACAGAAAAGAGCATTGGCGCCTGAGCGAAATCATAATCCGGTCCCTTTGGATCTGGGCAATTTTGCACACTGCCTGTGAGGCAGGCAACAGTCCACGTATCGTACCCTTCCAGCTTCTTCGACCATTTGATTGCGCCGGTATCGAGATCAAGTGCCACGATCGCGTCAATATAATCATTGGAGTCGAGGCATTGCAGCTCATCACTGGGCGTTTGGGATTGCTTCGTGAGTTTCGAGATGCAATCTTTTACCGTCTGGGGCACATTGTAGTTATTACCTGTGCCAATATATACCAATTTGCGCTTGGGATCGATTGCTGGTGTGCTGCCCCAGACTGATCCGCCTGAGTAGCCACCCGGCTGGCCACCGTTGTCCGGTACGGTGTAGGTCTTCCACAATATCTTTCCGGTGGTCAAATCGACCGCCGTCATGCTGCCACGGAAGGTGCAGCACGGGTAATTTGGATTGGTGGTAGGGATTCCCTCCTCCACTGAGGCAACCCCAACGTATACACGGTTGCCATAAATAGCCGGCGACTGAGTGATGACAGCGTTTGGATGAGAGTCAAGTTTTGTTTTCCAGATTAGCTTCCCTGTATCTTTGTTAATTGCCATCAGGAAGGCGCCTTCCTGGCTGCCGATAATCACTTTGTTCCCCTCAACCGCTGGACTGGTGCGCGAAACTGCTGTTGGGATATTTGGGTCGTTGATGTAGTTTGCAATACTATTTGACCAAATTTGTGTACCCGTCTGGGCGTCGATCTTAAACAAGTTACCGCCCCAGTCAGGCACATATAAAGCTCTATCTAAGACTGCTGGCGTCGCTGAGATATCGCCACCTGTTTTGAAAACCCATTTAGGGGACAAGTCCGCCACGTTGTCCGGTCTGAGGTATGTCTCATTCGCTTGATAGCGGGTATTGTTTAAGTTCTGACCACCCTCTCTCCACTGATCCCCCCAGCTCCACCGATCCTCCCAGCTCCACTGACTTTCATCAGCACCACTAACATCAGCACCACTAACAATCGTTGGCATCAAAAGGCTCAATGCCAATGTAACGATTCCAACTGCCCATTTACAGGATGAATAACTTCTAGTCACCATTACCAACCTCCACTGTTACCAATAAAACTAGGAAAATTAGATTTTTCGGAAATTTCCAGAAGTGAACTGACTTCTGACACTTCCACCTTCGATGTGGTCATTGTTCACGGTCTAAACAAGAAACTCACTTTTACTGCTGCAAGATATCTTTACTGAGCGACTTCGTCGCCAGACAGAAGTTGAAAGGTATTCTCGCTGTCTTTGGCTTTTCGCCCATGAGTCACTGACTCTCCCATTGGGCAAAGAACCCATTGGGTTGGAGAGGACGGTCATACTTGGACGGTTGCCCTTGTGGGGCGATCGCTTAAATCCGCATGTTTTTTAGCACGTGTGAACTTCTGTCAAAAGAATTAATAAAATATTAAGACTGTCTGTTACCAATAAATATTAAGATTAAGACTGTCTGTTACCAATAGACATCTCCGCAAAACACGTAGAGACGCGATTAATCGCGTCTCTACGAAGGGTTTCAGGTAACGCATAATTAATTTTCACCAGATGTCTAATAAATATTAAAACTGTCTGTTACCAAAACTACATTAGACATCTCCGATAACCCTTGTAGAGACGCGAAATTTGAGCCAGCGCTGCAGGAGGGTCTCCCTCCGTAGGCGACTGGCGTCGCGTCTCTACAAGGGTTTCAGACAACGAATAATTAATTTTTGGAGATGTCTATTGCATCGCGACTCATCGGAGAGCCATGTCACTCCCCATCTGCCCCATGCCGATGAACTCAGATCTTGCACTCCTTGCAATAACGCTATTTTTGTCATGTGGGCATCGCCCACCATTGACCGAGAGAGCCGATTTTTGCGTTGGTAAGCTCTAGCCCTACCTACACGAACTATCGAATGGTGCAAGATATCAGTGAACCCAATTTTCGGTTTGGTACCTTCATTTTTTGCAGTCATCGTCCCGCGATCGCGTGGTTTCATGCGACGCAATGCAGCATCCTGTAAACGTATCCTAAATATGATGCGCACCTTCTTTTTTTATTTGGTACTAGAAGCTCTGACTAAAGGACTCAGCAGTGCTGAGTAGAACAAGCCAAGAAATGTGTTGCTACTCACACGCTATTTCGTAACAAAAGTTCCAGTCACCAAACTTGATTGGTGCTGAATCTACCGATGGTCAGATGAATTTATCCTCAATGTCTAGCCAAAGTTATGGCAGATGAGGTGGTCAAACTTAACTCAGCAACCACAGTGGAAGGGTCAACTGTCAAAATTGATCCTGCCAACCGTGTCAAAGTAAATGACGCTACAGTCTTAACCCCAGATGTTGAAGCGGACAATGGTGTCATTCACGTCATTGACACAGTGAGTCATGGCTCAGTAAACATTTGTTCAAGTATTATTGGAGTTCAAACTATGCCTATTGCTCCCGATCAAAACCAATCAACCAACGACAAGCGCAAAGTCCGGTATGCAGTCGTTGGACTAGGCTGGATTGCTCAAGAAGATGTTCTCCCTGCTTTTAGTCGTACAGGCAATTCAGAACTGGTGGCGTTTGTATCCGACGATCCTACCAAAGTTGAAGCCTTAACTCAGAAATACGGTGTAAAGCACAGCTACTCCTATGATGAGTACGAAAAGTGCTTAACGAGCAGCGAAATTGATGCAGTTTACATTGCCCTACCGAACTTTATGCACTGTGAATACACCGTGCAAGCAGCGAAAGTAGGTATTCACGTATTGTGTGAAAAGCCAATGGCAGTCACGGAAGCTGAATGTGAGCAGATGATTAGTGCTACCCGAGAGCATGACGTCAAGCTGATGATTGCCTATCGCCTGCACTTTGACAAAGCAAATATGGAAGCGGTGAGAATCGCCAAATCAGGTCAGATTGGTGATGTCCGCATTTTCAATTCTGTATTCACCCAACAGGTCGTCGAGGGCAATATCCGTTTGGAGCCGATCGCCACAAAAGGCGGTGGTACAGTTTACGATATGGGTGTGTATTGCATCAATGCCGCCCGTTATCTGTTTCAGGACGATCCGATTGAGGTGATTGCGTTCAGTGCCAATAATGGAGAGCCGCGTTTTGGCCAGATCGACGAAATGACCAGTGCGATCCTGCGTTTTCCAGGCGCTCGACTGGCAACCTTTACCTCCAGCTTTGGTGCTGCACCCGTTTCCACGTTTCAGATTGTAGGCAATAAAGGCGACTTGCGGATGGATTCGGCATATAGCTACCAGGGAGAATTAAAGCAGCAGATTACCATCAACGAACAGAAGCATGAGCAGTCCTTCCCGGCAGGCGACCAGTTCGCGGCTGAAATCGCCTACTTTTCGGATTGTGTGTTGACGGGTAAAGACCCGGAGCCTTCTGGAAAGGAAGGATTGATTGATGTTCGCACTATCCTGGCGATTTACCAGTCGGCTCAAACAGGGCAACCGATCAAACTCCCCAATTTTGATCGCTCCCAACGTCCCGGCGCCGACCAAATTATTCAGCGTCCGGCAGAGCAGGAGACGCCTGACCTCATTCATGCTGCCGATCCATCTGGTCAATCTAAATAAAGTCACTGGATTCTATTTCTGCGAACGGTTTTTACACCCTCCTACACCGTGTAGAGGTGTAGGAGGGCGATCGCCCTGACGCACCCCCAACCATCACAAATAGAGCGATCGCTGTTTCAGCTTTACTGATTCGCTCATATTCCCGGTATAAGAGCTGTGGTGCAAGATGTAAGCAACCGGACTTGATATTAGAGGTCAAGTGCCTATAAAGCGAGAGCGCGGCTGATTACTTGTCGGCTGACCCCGGCTCAGAAAGCTGGCGATGCAGTTCGGCATTAACGGTATCAGGCAAGACCTTGCTCACAGCGCCCTGAAGCTTCGTCTGGAGCGAACCTGCGATGACGTCATCCTTGCCTGCCATCAGAGCGTCAAAACCCTGTTTGGCGACCTCGGCAGGGTCGTCCTTCTGGCTCGCGCCCACCTTGGTGTCGTCCATATCCGCACGATGGAAGAAGTTGGTATCGGTCGGTCCTGGCATGAGCGCAGTGACGGTGACGCCCGTGTCCTTCAACTCGTTGCGTAGCGCCTCTGAGAAGGAGTGTACAAACGCTTTGGAGGCTGCGTAGACCGCCTCGAACGGTCCGGGCATCAGGGCAGCGATGGACGAAGTGAAGAGAATCCGTCCCTTACCGCGCTCAACCATGTCCTTCACCACCCGTTTAGCGAGATGTACGGACGACACGACGTTCAAGTTGATGAGATTGAGTTCGTCCTTCAAGTCGGTTTCACGGGCGAAATCGCCGCCGACTCCTACGCCCGCGTTAATAGCGATCGCATCCACCGCTCGACCAGTCGCTTTAATCTTGTTGTAGAGCGTCTCGACACCGTCATATGTGGCGAGATCGGACTGCACCGGCTCAACCTTAGCACCCAGATCCTCGAAGGCTTGAGCAGCTTCGTTGATGCTTGGACCGGTGGCCGTGACTAGGAGGTCAAAGCCGTTTTGAGCGAACTGTTTGGCAAGTTCGTAGCCGATGCCGTTGGAGGCACCAGTCACGACAGCTAGGGGTTTGGTTAACGAACTGTTCATGAGTTTTTACTTTTTATTCTGGTGAATTTTACAAATAATGCCTGCTGAATTTCTGGATTCATGCGATGTAGCGCCTGCCACCTGTGCTTTGAAGCAGTGCCCATCTGAATTTCTCTGCGCCTTGTCGGTAACATTTTAGGGCTTGAGTACAACTTTGATACAGTTGTCCTGCTTGTGCTTGAAAATGTTGTTAGTTGTTAGTTGTTAGTTGTTAGTTGTTAGTTGTTAATTGTTCTATTGACCAGTAACGACTAACGTTTTTATCCACCTTTTGGTTGACCTTCTGTTGTCGTCATTTCGCTAGCTTCCGCGATCGTTTTGAAGCAGCATAAGTCCTATCCTATATGCTGTTCTGGTTCTTTGTCGAAGAGTCTAGCGTTCTCAGATCCTAACGGTTAGGACGATATTTAGATCAGTTGGCGTACCTTATCCGACAGGATTGTCAGGGCAATGTTTTCCCGGTTAGGTTCGCCTCGAACCAAGGACTCGGCTAGCTTAGTCGCTTGTTCCAGTGTCACTTTTAAATAGGAGATTACCGTACTAGAAGAAGAGTAGTAATTTTTCTTTCATGATTACGTCTATCTAAGGTTGGACACTTATCCGACTTTTTGTCGAACATTTCAGGAGCAATCTGCTGGAGAATGTGCAAGTCAAAACCCACTGATTGCGCCCGTACACGCTTCGCTAAAATAGTTGACGACTGTGCAATTAACTGATTCTGTTTCCACTCGCTTCTGTCAAAAGAATTGATTAAATGTTAAGTATATATGTAAGCAATAATACTTTGTTAAGCTAAAAAAGCGCTGGGTATAAATGTTCCCTCGCAAGTGGAGGATGATAAAGTGAAGACAATTGATTCGGTATAAAATGAGCACATCTGGGGGCAATTCTGTGCTGATAGCGCAAGGGAACTTTGTAGTAAAATAATCTTCTAAAACAGAAAAGCCTCTAGCCTACGAGAAAACTAGAGACTGGGTATTTAATGTTGTCCTTAGAAATTTACGTCAGTTTTTTAATCCATCTCTTCTATCAAGAGGTGAGTTTTAGGTTAAGTTTGCAAGTGTTTAAGGATACAAAATAAATATGTTTAATTTGGATTGAGGGAAGTTTCGGCTTCTACCCCAAAATTCCGTACTCGACAAACTTTGTGAAAGTTGCAGTAACCTTTTGGTAATTACTGATGGGGAACACTCAAAAATGTCTGTTTTGTGTTCAAGCGTACTTCTCAACTTAACGCTGGTTCAGTAATTGGAGAGAGTCAAGCAATACTCTAATACGCCATTTGGTAGAAGAGACAAAAGCTACTGGCTCTTTAAGATGACTACATTGTATCGGGAGAAAAGAGTTGAGAACACCCAAGGTACTTTTAGGCTTTTTAGTTGCCTGTGCGATCGCACTAACTTATCACATGCCATTGCAAGCAGCACAGTTCATTACATCACGAATACCACAGGCAAGAGTGACCGGCAATATTGAGCAGGTTGCTGCTTTTACCGGACCCATGCCGACAGGAATTACCGTATCTAGGGGTGGTCGCATCTTTGTCAACTTTCCCCATTGGGGCGATCAAGTAGACTTCACGGTTGCTGAATTAAAGAATGGTCGTGCTGTAGCTTACCCAGATGCAGAAATCAATCGACCCAATAGCAGTGACCAGTCAAAATCACTGGTTTCTGTTCAGAGTGTTGTCGTAGATCCGCAGGATCGCCTTTGGATTCTGGACACAGGAAGCATCGAATTTGGGCCGACTTCCTATGGTGGACCCAAACTTATTGGCGTTGACCTCAAGCAAAATCGCATCTTCAAGACCATTCTGTTTCCGCAGGAAGTTGCCCTACCAACCACCTATTTGAATGATGTGCGGTTTGACTTGCGGCGGGGTAAAGCAGGTATGGCATTCATTACTGACTCCTCCGATCAAGGTCCTAATGGCATTATTGTCGTCGATTTAGATAGCGGTAAAAGTTGGCGACGACTGAACGACCATCCGTCCACCAAAGCAGAACCTAATTTTCTGCCTAGCGTTGAAGGTCAACCATTGATGACCCGACCGCCTGACCAACCACCAAGTTACATCAAGATGGGTGCGGACGGCATTGCCATAAGTGCCGATGGTCAGCGCCTGTTTTATTGTCCCCTTGCCAGTCGCAGACTCTACAGCGTTAGCGTTGATGCACTGGTAAATGAACAGATGGACGACGCGCAGGTTGTCGAAACAGTCGAGGATCTCGGCGATAAGGGTGGGGGTTCTGATGGTTTGGAATCGGATGCTCAGAATCAGGTTTATCTGTCGAACTACGAGCAAAACGCCATTTACCGTCGCCTGTCAAGTGGGATGATTGAAACCCTAGTTTCCGATCCTCGGATTCTGTGGCCCGATACGCTTTCAGTTGCATCAGACGGATATCTTTACTTTACCGCTAATCAACTGCACCGCCAAGCCCGCTATCACGAAGGTAAGGACTTGCGCCAGAAACCTTATAGCCTATTCCGAACTCGGATTAATGGTCAGCCGATCGCTCTCAGATAAACGGATGCACAAGCTGCACTATACACCTAATTCATAAATCTTTCGACAAGCGGCAGGCAGGTTGGGTCAAGGTGGAACTGTTGCCTGGAACCTAGTAGGGACACATCGAAGCACACCCCTATTGATATAATTACTAATTCGTAATTCGTAATTCGTAATTCGTAATTGAAGGTACATGCGAATAGTTTTAATTTTTCTCGTCCTAATGTTCACAAACCGTTTTGCTGAGTTGCCGTAGGTGCAATGGGATTTATCTGCTGACCTGCATGCCAGACCAAACTGATATCCTGGTCTTGAATGCTGCTAAGTCTATCGATGGTCAGATGAATTTATCCTCAAAGCCTTGATGATGTGAGGGAAGGGTATTAACAGGCGATGCCTTGAGTACGTTTCGTGTGTGCCAAAAGCATTGCTGGAAAATTCCTTCAAATAAGACACAATTTAGAATACTATCATGGAACGCATTGCATATTTAGGACTCGGCATCATGGGCAGTGGCATGGCAACCAACTTGCTCAAAGCAGGGTATCATGTCACGGTTTGGAATCGCAACCCAGAATCCTGTAAGCCTCTGGTTGAACAAGGTGCAACACAAGCTCAAACACCAGCACAAGCCGTGGAAAATGCTGAAGCAATCGCCTACTGTCTTGCGAATGACGACGCGGTGGAAGAAGTTGTCTTTGGGCAAGATGGCATTTTATCGAACGTGCGATCGCACCAAATCGCGATTGACATGAGTACGGTTCACCCCGACACATCCCGTCGAGAAGCCGCAGCTTATGCTCAAAAGGACGTGGAATTTCTCGATGCTCCCGTTTTCGGTAGTAAAAACGAATCTGCATCCGGGGGATTGTGGATTGTCGTCGGTGGCAAGCAGGATGTATTTGAGCGAGTAAAACCGATTTTGGAGCCGTTAAGCGAAACGATACACTACCTGGGCGACACAGGCAAAGGGGCGGCGATGAAACTCATCGGTAACTCGATTGTGGCAACCCAGATCGAAGCTTTAGGGGAAGCAATGGTTCTGGCGACCAAAGCCGGACTCAATCCGAAAGACGTTCTCGATGTGCTGCATGTAGTGGATTTTCGCTCTCCGATTTTTGATGGCATGGGCAAGACGCTGGTGAATCGGGATTTTACGCCGAGTTTTGCCTTAAAACACATGCTTAAAGATGCCAATTTGATCGCTCGATTTGCCCAAGATTTGAATTCTCCAATGCCTGCTGCCGCGTTGGTGCGAGAAACCATCAAAGCAGCAGTCAATCAAGGATGGGGGGAAGAAAATGCGTCCGCCCTGATCAAAGCTTTGGAGTTAGAAGCGGGAGTGACTGTTGAATGATAACTCCAAATCATGCTAATTGCTAATTGCTAATCGCTAATGGCTAATTGCCTAACTACGATTAGCAATTAGCAGCCTGATTTCTAAATTTTTCGTTATGGACAAATAGACATCTCCGAAAAAGAATGTAGAGACGCGAAATTTCGCGTCTCTACAAGGATTTCAGGTAATGCATTGGTATTTTTCGGAGATGTCTAATGCAAAAAGTCCTAAGCAAGCGGCTACGGTTGCAGGGCACAACTTTACGTAGCCGTTCCATTGAGCAGAAAATGATATTGACGCAAAAATTTGCCAAGCAAATATTACCATTGTTTGCAGATGGTAGGCTGAAACCATTAATTGACTGCAGCTTTAAATTGAAGGAAGTTGTTGAGGCTCATTTCTACATGGAGAACAACAGCAATTTTGGCAAGATTGTTTTGACTATCACCTAAAGGAGTAACAAGAATGAAAACTCGGAAATTAGGGAAAAGTGGACTTACCGTTTCCGCGATGGGCTTAGGCTGCATGGGTATGTCAGATTTTTATGGCACTCGTGACGACAATGAAGCAATTGCAACCATTCATCAAGCCTTGGATTTAGGAATCAATTTCCTTGACACTGCTGATATGTACGGACCCTATACTAACGAAGAATTGGTGGGACGTGCGATAGGCGATCGCCGCGAGCAAGTGGTTCTCGCTACCAAATTCGGTATCGTTCGCACATCAAACCCAAGCGATCGCGGTATCAACGGCAAACCAGAATACGTCCGTTCTGCCTGCGAAGCCAGCCTTAAGCGTTTGGGTATAGACACAATAGATTTATACTATCAGCACCGTGTTGACCCTAATACCCCAATTGAAGACACTGTTGCAGCGATGGCGCAACTGGTGAAGGAAGGTAAGGTACGATACATTGGACTTTCGGAAGCCGGACCGGAAACCTTACGCCGTGCTTACGCCGTACATCCAATTACCGCATTGCAAAGCGAGTATTCCCTGTGGAGTCGTGACCCAGAAGATGAAATTCTTGCTATCTGCCGAGAACTGGGCATTGGCTTTGTTGCTTACAGCCCGTTAGGTCGAGGGTTTTTAACCGGACAAATTAAACAGTTTGAGGATTTACCAGAGGATGACTATCGCCGTCATTCACCGCGCTTTCAAGGCGAAAACTTTCAGAAAAATTTGGAACTCGTGCGGCAAATTGGGGAAATTGCTGCCAAAAAGGGGTATAAACCATCACAACTAGCTTTGGCTTGGGTGCTGGCGCAAGGCGAGGATATTGTCCCGATTCCCGGTACTAAGCGACGGCAGTACTTACAAGAAAATTCCGCAGCGGTGGACATCGTTTTAACACCGGAAGACCTCCAGCAAATTAACGAAGTATCACCTCACGGCGTTGCTGCTGGCACACGTTATCCAGAGGCGATGATGAATTTAGTCAGACGGTAAAGCTGAACTAACCGAATAATTACTAATTCGTAATTCGTAATTCGTAATTCGTAATTACTCCCTTTCCGCCAGAAGATTACCTATTATTGAACCACAAATTTTCGTAGGGACACGGCAGTGCCGTGTCTTTACAATATGGCATATTTACCTGAAAACTGCTGTAAAGCATAGCGCGTTATATTCCGGCAGAAAAATTACCTAAGGAATGAGTGTCCTCGATACCCGTCATCTATGGAAATGTGTTGCTAGAGGAAGCGATCGCGCAAATCGAAGAATAATTATAGCTGTTTTGCCAGGCTATATGTGCGCATATTTTTCCATTATAAAAATAATACCCGAAAAAAAAGCATTAGTCAAGCTCTCCACGTTGATTTCTAGATGCGAAAGCGAGAATAGATACCTAGCCAAAAGCTTTTCTACTTTGTACCTTTGCTTAAAACAGCACATCCAGGAGCAGGATCGCAATGACAGCTACTCCAGTATCAAGCTATTATCCCTCTTTCAAGATTTCACCCTTGTTTGAGATCCCAAGTTATTTACACTTACACGGTACTGTACTCCGTCTTCTGCAACTGCTTGTTAAACCCTTGGCGCAGGATGTGAGTTGATATATGTTGGTGAATCCAAAGCCTAACAATGCGGTTAGAGATAGTTTGTGGTGAACGCTCACGTTATCTGCTACCACTGATATGATGTCCGGCAAATCAACCACAATAAAAACCCGTCAACCTATAATGTAGAGACGTTGCAATGCAACGTCATCACATCGGGGTCATTAACCGTAGATGATATGACCTTTGCCGTTAGTGCGATCGCCAATTTTATATGCTGCGCCATAGCCGAGAGTACAGAATCAATTGATTTACTCTTCGTAGTGATACTTACATGCAGCAATGATAATTTCTGTATCAGTTACAGTATACACTAACCGATGCTCGTCATTAATTCTTCTAGACCAGAAATCGCTTAATTCATATTTAAGAGGTTCCGGCTTACCTAGACCACTAAAGGGGGAACGCTCAACATCTTTAATTAGCTCAACAATCTTTTTATAGAGCTTCTTATCTAACTTAGACCAATCGTTAAAATCTTCAAAGGCACTCGGTTCAAATACTACTCTTCTATTCATTCAATATTTTTCACGTCAACCTCAATCAATTTAGACCCACTCTTTACATTCTCTATCGCACGTATTAATTTTTTTCGATTAGCTTCCGAAGCCATCAAATAAGCAGTTTCATCAACTTCATACACAACAATCTCAATTTCTTTGTCCGGGAAAGTTGCTTTCAGTGCATTAATAAAGCGTTGGTCTAATTCATTAGCATTTAAACGATAAACTGTATGCATAACTCTACGGTACTTCTGCTAGCTTGAACTTATATTATAGTCAGTCGGAGCAACATCGGTATTACAGCCCGGTACTAATTAAGATGAATGGTGTCCAGTAGTAAGGGTATATCAGGCTATGCTTTGACGACTTCTTGGGCTTTTGGCTGTTGGGACGGAATGCGCCCTTGTCTCTCGCTTCGGCGATCGCATTCATCGCCTGATTGTGCATTGAAGCCAATACTCGTTCCTTGACTGCTGATTACAAAAATACAGTTAGGTTATGTTTTTTCTCCTTCACATACAATTAAGAATCTCTGCCTGACTTCCCTCGTATTAACTTTTTTAGGTGAATATCCACGATAATTTACCTTTCTTCTAGACATGAGAGTCTATTAGATGATTCAAATTTCCGATATATGGAATTGCGCCATATCTACCTTTAATATAATCACTCTCAAATGAGGCATCGTTACGTACTTTGTATTCTGCTAGAGAGTACAAATCTGTTGCACCATATCGATTCTTTTCAGCAAACCAAATCTGATTCCTGCGAAAAAGCTTATTGCTCAGTTGGGATACAGAGCAAGTGTTTTTAAACATGGAAAACAAAAAAAGCACAGCATCCTTGATTCAAGACCGAAGCTTTAGACATGGGGTATTAATTTTTAATTTTTAATTTTTAATTTGAGCGAAGCGATATCTGCTGATGATGTTGACAGTTATGCCGCCCTGGTTATCGGTGGGGAAGCAATCGTCAGCCGATCTATCGGTGTTGAGGTCAAGTGCGATCGCCAATCAAAATGAGAAAAGTTAGGTGAGGGTAAAAAAAAAGACCCAACAAGCCAAAACAGCCTATAATAAGAAATCTGCTTCATAATTAATCATTTTTCAAGAGAATCATATATAACTAATACAGACTTTTTTTAAGCAAAAAAACAGGAGAAACATTCTAGTGAAGGAAAGTATCATCAAAATCTCGAAACCAATTCCAAAAGTTCAAATACAGCCAAGTGAATCTGAGATCGAATCAAATTTGACCCAAACTGAAGAAATCTCGATTAGCGAAGAATCACTTGAACCAGAGTCAGAGCCAATAGATATCGCCGAACCACCTTCAATGAGGTTTGGTAGCACTGATTCTAGTGGTTGGAGAGTATCAGACATTTTGCGAGAAATTAGACTGGATAATTTTGAGATGGGTGACCCAGATTAAGTAAATCGCGCACGGCTTTCCTTGCACCCATCTATCCCAGACGAACTGCTACTAAGTATGACAACTTACAACAACGCAGTGGGAATGGTTCAAACAAAGCGATCGCCTGCATAGTGCGATCGCTCTCACGTTGGTCCTGTGGTGAATCTTACAGGGCTGATGTCCAAATCGCTGTTAAAAACTGCAATTATTGAAAAAATTAGTTTACCTGCGCACAACTTTTCCATTATCTATATAGTATCTCGTCAACTGATCAAAAGTCAACCCTAAAATTAAAAAATACCCATTCCACCTGAAGCTAAATCGATGACTGAAAGCGGCGATCGCATCAACAGAATGGAAGATCAGCTAATTGATCTGCGTTTAGCTGTTAGCGCCCTCCGAGAAACTGTCACCCAACATCAGCGCAATTTTGAATCTAATAATCACAGATTTACCGACATTATGACTGAAATTAGAGACATTCGAGTAGCTATGCGAGAAATGCGAGCAGATATGCAGTAAATGCAATTCCGTGGTGAGGGGTTTGCAAACTGAAAAATCGCCGCATTCTCGATATCTTGCAAAATCGCAACACCGACGAAGGTGATTTCTGATGTCCTGTGCCCTAGTTCCTATAGACTTTTTAGCCCAGCTACCAACTTCAGAAGAAGTCAAACTGGGTTTTGGGTGTAGTTTTTAGTTGACTTGGTGGGAATGATAGACAATAGTCTCGAACAACAACCATGCATCTGTTACCAGAAGAACAAACACTAGATGAAACCACTCCACCCGAAAAGCTACGTCAACTTGCGGAACAAAATTCAGAACTCGCAGAATTAGTAGCAAAAAATGCTAGCGCTGACCCAGAACTACTGCGGGAATTAGGGAACAAAGCTAGTAACGCCACCCGTAAAGGAGTTGTATCTAATCCCAACACACCTACTGATGTGCTGTTTAGCTGACAAGCGTTGTTCGCTGTGCGAAGCAATCTAAAGGCTTATATTGTAAGCTTTTCGCGCTCTTTTTAATGGTAGCCTTATTTCCGCCGACGTGTACTAGTAAATTGGATGAATAATTGGGTTCAAAATCTAAAATTCCATGACTCCCAGTAACTTAAAAGCTTATTTAGACAACCTGATTCGGAAAAACTTATTTCTCAGTACAATGATTTGGGGTCCTCCTGGGATTGGAAAATCCAGCATCGTGGGACAGCTTACCCAAGAACATGGTATCGACTTTGTAGACGTGCGTTTGTCGCAACTGGCACCTACAGATTTACGTGGTTTACCTGTGGCTGAAGATGGCATTTCCAAGTGGTATCCACCGGAATTTCTTCCTCGTGGTGGGAAAGGGATATTGTTCTTAGATGAACTGAATATGGCTCCTCCAGCGATGCAAGGAGTTGCTCAGCAGTTGATTTTAGATCGAAAAGTTGGGAGTTATTGTGTTCCCGATGGTTGGTTTATTTGGGCTGCGGGAAACCGCAAAGAAGACCGTGCTGCTGTATTTGATATGCCTACACCCCTAGCAAACAGGTTTCTGCATCTGGAAGTCCAACCTGATTTTGACAGCTTCAAAGTTTACGCCTTAGAAACAGGGGTACACGAGCAGATCATTGCCTTTCTTTCCTTTCGTTCAACATTGCTGCACAAAATCGACCCCCAGCAACCTGCTTGGCCCTCCCCCCGTTCTTGGGTAATGGCAAGTTTACTACATTATGCTGGATTAGACATTGCTCCGGCTGTAGGAATTGGGACAACGGCTGAGTTTGCCGCATTTATCACTCTTTACAAAACGCTTCCTCACCTCACACCAATTCTCGAAGGTAATGGCGATCGCATTCCCTTTCCCACAGAACCAAGTGCCAGGTATGCGACGGCGATCGGCTTAACCGTGCGTGCCACTGATGCCAACCAAGCTTACAACGCCTTCACCTGGCTGAGCAAAGTTGCTACAGCAGAGTGGGTGCAGCTTTTTGCTGTTGACTTGTTTCGAGTCATGCGCAGCAAAGGACATCTAGGAGTGTTGGCAAAGTTAGTACAAAAAGACCCCAACTTGCAGAAGTTTATGAAAGATTTTCAGCAGTTAGTCGGACTGTGAAAGTAGGGAGTAGGGAATGGGGAGTGGGGAGTGGGGAGTGGGGGGAGTAGGGGGAGTAGGGGGAGTAGGGAAGCTAATGACCAATTAGCAATTAACAATTAGCAATTAGCAATTAGCAATTAACAATTAGCAATTGACCAATGACTACTAACCAAAAACTTATTAGCGCCTCACTGTTACGCTTGCGGATGAAATCACCTTTTTTCGCAACCCTAGCATTGTTTGCTCGCTTTATCCCTTACCAGCAGCTGCCAACCGCCGCCACTGATGGCAAAGATATCTTTTTTAATCTAGAGTACTTGCTTTCTTTGCCCACAAATCAACAAGATGGACTGTTGCTGCACGAAGTCTTACACGCAGCATTGCTTCATGTACCGCGTCGAGGTGTGCGCGATCGCACTTTATGGAACATTGCCGCTGATATTGTAGTGAATGGCATAATCTCTCAACAAGGTGTATTTACACTGCCTCCTGGAGGCTTGCGAGATCCCAATCTGGAACATCTCAGCGTCGAAGAGATTTACGAACTGCTGTTAAAAGATACCAGCCAATGTCCGAATTTACCGAATCCTGATTTACTTGAAAGCCCACCAGAAGATTCGGATGGTGAAGCAGACAGCAACTCCTCACAATCAAGCTCTCAATCCAAAATCGCTGGAGACGGGGATAGTCTGTCGTCAGCCAAAAAAGCTGCCCTAGAAGCTCATTGGCAGAATGCTTTGCAACAAGCTGCGGTCATTGCTCGCACAGTTAATCAAGGCAAACTCCCAGCCGGGATGGAACGGGAATTAGGCGCATTAACCGCTGCTCAAATCGATTGGCGTGCCTACTTATGGCGTTATCTGGTACAGACACCTACTGATTTCTCTGGCTTTGACCGCCGCTTTATTGGGCGCAGGTTATATTTGGAAATGCTGCAAGGAGAATCTGTCCAGGTCTATGTAGCTGTTGACACCAGCGGTTCCATAGATCATCAGCAACTGCGAATGTTTTTGAGCGAAGTGCAAGGGATTTTAAACGCTTACCCCCATCTCAAGTGTGAGCTTTACTACGTTGATGCTGAGGCTTACGGTCCCTATGAACTCAACCCTGACAGCACCCTGCCAAAACCTCAAGGTGGCGGTGGTACGTTATTTATGCCTTTTTTTGAGAAAGTTGCGGCTAGTTGGGATGGGCACACTCAGGCAGTATGTGTTTATTTAACAGATGGTTATGGTACTTTCCCTGAGAAGCCGCCTTTGCCCGTGTTGTGGGTGGTGACTCCAGGAGGATTGGGTTTGGAGGAGTTCCCGTTTGGGGAAGCAGTTCGGCTGTTGTCTGTTTAGGCACATCTAGAGCATCGATTCAGTAATCAAAAACCTAACCCCCCAGCCCCCTTCCCTACAAGGGAAGGGGGAGAAAAACTCCCCTCCCCTCGTAGGGGAGGGGTTGGGGGCGCTGCAGGAGGGTTTCCCTCCGTAGGCGACTGGTGAGTCCAGTCCTGAAGGCGGGTTTCCCGCCGTAGGGAACTGGCGAACCCGAAGGGCGTGGAGAGGTTCTTCCAGGATTACTGAATCAGCCAGTGAAAGCCGGACAAATTTACTATCAGGATTTTGTAGAAGTAGAATGTTGAAGATTGGGTTGGCAGTAATCGCCTCTGGAAACTCTTCACCTAACTTCAGTAGAACATCACGGGGAGTGTTTGGATGACTTGCTACCAAAGCGCGAATTTCGGGATTGAAATCTTCGCTTAACTGCTTTAGAACATCAGCAGGCGTGTCAATATCTGTAGCGATCGGAGATGTCTAATACAAATACAATGTTTTTTCAGGTTCCACCTGGGAACGAGGACAAAATGCTGGAACTGGCAATTTAAGTGTAAATGCGAAGGTCAATTCGCTAACTATATGACAAGTTAATAACTAAATCATTCTCAGTGTCATTTGCCCATTTTTCCCTATGGCTAATCGTTTCAAATCCCCGAAACCGCCTACACCCAAGCAAGAGGCAGCAAGCGAAAACACTTCACAAGTGCGGTTGGAGGAATTAGCTAGAACCAGTACGGAACTGGCAAGAATTGTAGCAAAAAATTATAGTGCTGCTCCTGAGTTGTTGCAGGAGTTGGGTTCTAGTTCTGATGACACAACACGTAAAGGCGTCGCTAGCAATCCCAACACGTCAACTGACGTTTTGCTCAAGTTGGGAGCGCAGTTTCCAGGGCAATTGCTAGAGAATCCAGTGTTTCCCCTACTGCTGTTGGAAAATCCCAATCTGCTGGCAGATATGCCCCTGGCAACCCTGCGAAGTCTGCTCAAACGGGATGCGGTGCCAGAGTCGTTTTTAGAATGGGCGGCGGATAGTACCGATGAAGGGGTGTTGTTGGCAGTGGCGATGAATTCCAACACGCCTAAAACTGCTTTGTCCAAGCTGATTCAGAATCAGAATGCTGATGTGGCGGAGGCGGCGAAGCTTCATGTAAATTGGGCAGGAGAGATGAGTCAAGGATGGGAGGAAGCGGCTTCTTCTGCGATGCAGATTACCAGACTGCCGCGCGATCGCCAAACAGAAACTTACTTATGGGCAATTGGTGCGATACCTGAGTTTTTAGTACCTGCTTTGGATCGAGAGGTGCGGTTGAGCATAGCCCAAAATCCCAACACACCCGCACATATTTTGGAAATGCTAGCAGGAGATAGCGATCGCCATAGCAAAATTCGCGTTGCTCTGGCTCAAAATCCCAATATTACTACAGTTCTGCTAAAACAATTGGTGGGTGATCAATACTACCCAATTCACGAAGCTGTTGCCTATCACCCGAAGATCTCCTTAAGCATTCTGCAACAGTTTCACTGCCAACAGAAAGCAACGAAAACCCCAGAAACTCCACCAGAAAGGCTTAGAGAACTTGCTAAAAGTCAATGGGCAGAAATTCGTAAAGCTACTGCAAGTCATGCCAACACTCCTAACGATGTGCTGGAGTATTTAGCAGAAGATTTAGATGCCAGTGTTCGGGCTAGCGTTGCAGCAAATCCCCACACCCTTGATCGCGTTCAACTGCAACTGGCAGAAGATCGCAAGCTAAAGGTTCGCGCAGTAGTTTATCAAAATCTCAACGTTCCAAGTAGCATTCGCCGGCAGATATCATTGGAAGCAGATGCAGATGACAAATATGATGATGATGTAGAGATTACTGTGGATTTATTTGGTGTAGATGATGAAAATGATCTAGATTTATTAGATGAAGATTTAAATGAATATGATGATGTAGAGATTCCTCGTCGCAATACTTCAGAGGCAGTTTTGCAAGAAAGGGCAGGCGATGAAAACTCGATTGTTCGGAGAGCTATAGCTAAGAACCCCAATACATATGCAAGCGCCCTAGAACAATTGGCAGACGATAAAGACTGGAATGTTCGCTTGGCTGTGGCTCAGAACCCCAACACACCAAGAGGCGTTCTAGAGAAATTAGCGGGAGATCCGAATCAGTTTGTTCATTTGGCTATAGCCAAGAATCGCAATACACCTGCAAGCGCCTTAGAGCAACTAGCGATTAATTGCGATAATAATATTCGCACAGCTATAGCTGAGAACCCTAACACCCCTACAAAGACTTTGGCACAGCTATCAGAGGATGAGCATTTGGTTACTCTCCGTGCGGTAGCAGCAAACCCTAATACTTCCCCAAGCGTTCTGTATAAACTAGCAAGTAATTCAGATTCAGGAGTTCAAGGAGAAGTGCTTAATATGCTGAAGCGAATTCCTAAAAACTCTGATGTTTTGAGCAAGATTTTACAGAAGTTGGCAGAAACTAATCACGATCATGTTCGTAACCAAGTCGCCATACATTGCAGTACGCCAGTAAGCGTACTGGAGCAACTGGCAAATGGTAAAGAACGTGAATATGTTGCCTGGAATCCTAGCACTCCTATAAATATTTTGCTACAAATGGCGCGGGATAAAGATAGTTCAATTCGCCAAGCAGCAATCAACAACCTTTGCAAAAATGTTGCCCACAAATCTGAAACTCCTGGTGACATCCTACAAAAATTGACAATAATAAAAGATTGGCGGCTTGGCTTATCCTTAGCCCGTCACCCTAACACCCCTGAAAACGTCTTAGAACAACTAGCAAAGCATCAAGATTGGAAAGTTCGCACAGTTGTAGCTAAAAACCCCAACACTGCCGTAAGTGTTCTCAAAAACCTCCTGCAAGATAAAAATAAAAATGTTCGGGAAGCTGCGCTAGCTAACATCAATATGCCTGAAAGCATCCTAGAGCAGTTTGCGATCGCAAAAAATCCACAAACGCCTCAAGAGACGATCGCACAACTGACAACAAGTGAATGGCTCATCATCCGCGAATGTGTTGCCCTTCACCCTAACGCCTCAAAGACCGTTTTAGAGCAACTCGCAAAAGATAAAAGTAGCGCTGTTCGCTCCAGCGTAGCACAAAATTTCCATACACCAGGGAATTTGTTGGAGCAGCTAGCACAAGAGAAGGATCAAGAGGTGGCGATCGCTGTTGCCCAAAACCCCAACACCCCCATTAGCATCCTGGAACAATTTGCTCAACAGGGAAAGCAAAATAATCAAATCAAGCAAGCAGCGTTGAAAAACTTGTTCAGTCAGTATCCAGATAGAGTAGTTCCGTTTTTGTCAGAATATATCAAGTCGTTTCAACCTTCTTTCACCCGCTTGCTTGTGTTCTTGCACCCACTTGCTCCCAGTTCATTTTTAGCCAAGAACTTTCGCTCGTCTTCTTGGTTGGAACGGTATGCGATCGCCCAAAATCCTAACACCCCTGCTGCAATTCGCCAACGACTTGCCCAGGATGGTAACCGGATTGTCCGTGCTGCTGCTACCAATCTACAACATTACGTTTCTGATTGACCTAGTGGGAATGATTAAGGCAAAAAGTATCTACTCCAACCACCATGCATCCAACCCTTCGCAAGCAGCTACTCAAGCAGTTAGTTCAAGATGA
Organism: Stigonema sp.; assembly: GCA_965249805.1. Taxonomy (GTDB): domain Bacteria; phylum Cyanobacteriota; class Cyanobacteriia; order Cyanobacteriales; family Nostocaceae; genus Stigonema. The sequence goes on along the minus strand of CBDFMX010000001.1, from coordinate 1,533,290 downwards.
TCAAGATTATGATATATGCCTTCCAGCAGCGAGGAAGCTCGTAGAATTGCTAGACTCACATCTTGCACCAAGCCCTGAACTAAAGTTCGGGCGCTCAAGCTAAAACCTGTTAAAACAGGTTAAAACCCTTAAATAAATCAGCTTCTTCTGTCAGTTTTAACTGACTTGAGCTATGAGCCAGTACTTTAGTTCAGGGCGATTTGTCTGGTAGATGCAAGATCTGAGTAGAAGAATTTATATTCTAAAGACAGTAGTGCAAACTCAAAGTGGTAGAGTGCGACCCGAGGCGATCGCTTTTACTTCTCCTGCATGCAAATAATGGTGCGTTACCCTAGCGGCTGCTTTACACTCTTTTAATTCACGCTTCTGCTATAGCGACTCTTGCAGGGCTTACGTGAACATGATTATTAAGAACTACAGTTATTGAAGACAGGAAGTTATCTGACCACACCTTTTCCATTATATATATAGTATCTTGTCAACTTGTCAAAAGTCAACCCTAAAATTGAAGTATTATTCTCGCCGACCTATTTACCCTTAATTTATTAATTACGAATTACGAATTACGAATTACGAATTATTCAGTAGTGGGTAATCGGAAAAATACGCCTTTTTGCCAATTACCCGAGTCCCAATTACCGACCTTAACTGATAAAATCTTTGTGGGCATTGACCAACATCTGAGCTTGCCGTAGAACTAAGCCGAATAAATAGGTAGGAATCTGCCAAGCAGCAACTGTAACTTCAGCCAACAAATCACTGACAGTTACCGCGACTAATTCATGATCCGGCGACTCGCCCTCAACTGCGCCCGACCAAGTAAATGCCAGCAAGAAATCGTCATCTCCAGGCAAAGAAGCTATCAAGCATTCTTCCTGAGCAATCTGGCACATGATCCCGTGTTCTTCTGCAAGTGCAACTAGCTTTTGGAAATTATTTATTGTCATAATTTTCCTTTGATTCTAATTATTTAAGACAGTTTTAAGACTTGCCTTAGTCGTGATAATATAAGCAGCTGCATCTTTCCAGCTTGATTTTCAATAAGCGCGATCGCCATTTCACAACTGCAAGCCAACTCAATTCAATCCAAGTTACAACACTACGCCTACCACAAACTGTCAAAATTGCGACAATTTAATTCACGCCTAGTACACGACGGCGGAAATAAAGCTACCATTCTGAATTACTATAAAGCCTGCAACGCAAGCTTTTAGATTGCTTCGCAACGCTTGCAACGCTTATATTAACGGAGACGCTTACGCGAACGCGATTTTTAATTTTTAATTCCGCTACGTGGTATTAGGTTGTCTTGTTAGACTTTGCGCTAAGCAATTCCGAGGGCATTCCGTTCGTACTTTGAGACTGGTAACCCGACCTACCACCAAGTCTGGCAATCAACCAATTTCCCTTCTCAATTTCATTCCCAAGTTGAAACAGGTCGCAGCACATCTGGAATTTCTCCTTGAGATAGGGGAAACTCCAGCACAGTTTCTCTCAAACCCAAATAGCCAGACTCACTAAACGACAGTAGCATCCGTGCTAGCGCTAGCCAAACCTCTGTTTCATACTCCCAATCACGATAACGCCCAGCTTGACCAGCAATTGAACGTAATGCCCAAAAATAACTATTCCTTACCACAGGACCACCTTTTTTAAACTCTGGTACATCTTTTTGGTGGAGGAAAAGCACACTGTTTTCAATTCTGGCTCTCATAGCACTAATTATGAATGATGAATTATCTCACATCTTGCACTCCTTGCAATAACGCTATTTTTGTAGGGTGGGCAATGCCCACCATTGACCTATGGGCCTATTTTTACGTTGTTGGGCAGTGCCCACCCTACCCTTATTGAGAATGGTGCAACATATCAGTTATGAAACTTTTTAAGTTGGTAGGCATAAATAAATAAAGCTCGTAGTTGCGCTTTAACGCACGCTCATGGCAACTACAAGCCTTGAAATTATAATTCCTCACTCATTACATTGCGCGGAGGATGGGTATGGGGAATGGCTAATGAAAGACTGGCTAATGGAAGACTGGCTAATGGCTAATGGTAGCAATTAGCCATTAGCAATTAGCAATTAGCAATTAGCAATTAACTATTCCCCAATCAACAATAAGCTCCCCATACCCTGTGAAGCTTATTGCCAGTTTTTCTCGTAGGCTTGATCCAACACGTATGCTGCTACATCTTCAATTTGCTCTGGTTTCAAGCGACCTTTGAAGGCAGGCATAGCATTTTTGCCTTTCGTAACTTGGTTGATAACGGCTTCGGGTGTATTTATACCGTACTTTTCCAAGGCATCTTTTTTCAAGTTTTTGTTGGCTTGAACCAAGTTCTTACCACCAGCGTGACAAGAAGCACAATTAGCTGTAAATATTTTGGCTCCACTAGCCGCATCTCCGGCTAATGCTGGACTACTGAAGGCAAACGTGAAAATTGCTATGCCAAGCAACAATACTGCAAGAATCTTTTTCATTCTATGTTCCCTCTCCAAAAAAGGCGTATTCATTAGAATCTCCTCCATAATTCTGAGCTTCAGAGGTTTTGTCGTCAAACGACAGGCTGTCAAACTTCGTTGTGGGGAGTGGGGAGTGGGGAATAGGGAGTGGGGAGTGGGGAGTGGGGAGTGGGGAGTGGGGAGTGGGGAGTGGGGAGTGGGGAGTGGGGAGTGGGGGGAGATGAGGGGGATGAGGGGGATGAGGAGGACAAAGAAGCATTCCTCTCCCTTGTCTCCCCCCACTCCCTTGTCTCCCCCCACTCCCTTGTCTCCCCCCACTCCCTTGTCTCCCCCTACTCCCTACTCCCTACTCCCCACTCCCCAACTTAATCAGCGCTTCTCCAGTGAGGCGACAAATTCGCCAATCATCTAAAATAGATGCTCCCATGCGGCGGTAGAATGCTTGTGCTGGCTCGTTCCAATCCAAAACACTCCACTCTAACCGCCCACAATCGCGCTCTACTGCTATCTGGGCTAATTTAGTGAAGAGAGCTTTACCAATACCCAAACGTCGATATTCTGGTAAAACAAAGATATCTTCTAGATAAATTCCTGGCTTTGTCAGGAATGTTGAATAATTATAAAAAAATAAAGCAAAGCCCACAGATTGCCCTGCATATTCTGCTATAATTGCCTCAATAAATTTTGTCGAGCCAAATAGATGCTCCTTGAGTGCCAAAGCATTACCAGTAACGGCTTCAGATAATTTTTCGTATTCTGCCAGACCCTTAATTAAATTAAACAACACGCTGCAATCAGCCGGTTCAGCAAAACGCAAAATTAAATCATTATTGTTAGTCATTAGTCCTTTGTCCTTTGTCGTTAGTCTTTAGTCTAATGACAAATGACAAATGACAAATGACAAATTATATCAACCAACCTTTTAAGCGTTTGGCTATATGAGGACGCCGTAACTTCCGCATAGCTTTGCTTTGAATTTGTCGCACTCTCTCACGGGAAAGATTGAACATATTGCCAACTTCTTCGAGGGTACAAGGTTCCGAAGTGACTAGACCATACCGTAGAGAAATCACATCTTTCTCCCGTGGAGTTAGCACATCGCCCAATACTTCCCAAATCTCCTGACGCATCATGTTTTCATTCATTTTTGCTTCTGGAGATTGGTTATCTTCATCTTCTAGCAAATCCATCAATTCCGTGTCTTCTTCTTTCCCAACGCGGTGGTTGAGGGAAAGTGCTTGACGTCGGAGTTGTTGTAGCTGGCGCAGCTGTTGCGGCGGAATTTCTAAAGCGGACGCCATTTCAACTTCCGTAGGATTGCGACCTAGTTGTTGTTTGAGTTCTCGTTGCGCTTTTTTTAGTTTATTCAGCTTTTCCACAATATGGATAGGCAAGCGGATAGTACGCGCATCATTGGCGATCGCCCGCGTAATTGCTTGTCTTATCCACCAATAGGCGTAGGTAGAAAACTTATATCCTTTATCTGGATCGAACTTTTCCGTAGCGCGATTTAAACCCATCGCCCCTTCCTGAATTAAATCCAGGAAAGGTACTCCGCGATTCAGATATCGCTTGGCGATTGACACTACCAACCGCAGGTTTGATCGAATCATTTTGCGTTTCGCTACCCGACCTTGATACAAGCGATTTTCTAGTTGCTTTTCCGTCATTCCTAGGTGCTGCGCTACATTTCCCTTGCTAAATTGTTCTCCTAGGTTTATTTCCAAGGAAGCGTGCAGTTCCCTTACTTCCTCTAAAAACCGCACTCGCCGCGCTAACTCCACCTCTTCATCCGGTTTTAGCAACGGATAACGAGCCATCTCTTTAAAAAACGCGCCTACAGCATCATCATGCTCGGTTTTATTGTAACCTGAAGGTCGCGCTGCCGCCATCGCATCCCCATCGCGTTCCTCTGTCTCCATTTCGATCGTGGGGGGGTCTTCATCCGCTACTGCATCTAATCTATTGAAAGATTGTTCTTCAATGTCAGCAGCGTTTTCTATCATTTCCATTGTTCCCAATTCAGCAATGTTCATAGCTTCCTCTAGGGATTTTTGCTTTGTTTGGTACATAATTAAGTGACAGCTGCTCTAAGATAACTGGTAGTTTTTTTCAGGAACGAATGCTTGATTTTTCTTGTACAATATAAGTCCCTGTCTATAATGTATCATTCAGAGTCATCAGGATCTGTCTGTCATCAGCGGTAGTCAACTAGTCAAAAAAGGCAATAATGTATCTATGGCTTCATTTCTTGTTTGCAACTAGATAGAATTCGTAACTAATACTAGAATTTACATCTTAAAATTTTCTCATCAGGCTACTAACACACATCTTTTTTATTCCTCAATAAAAATCATTTGGTCTGAATAAACAAATATAAAAATTTCCTTTCCGGCTGACAATGATTAAATATTCATGTATTTTTCTACTTGATTCTCGATTGGTAGGATTTAGATCTGAGCAAAATCTTGAGACTGGGGTAGTGCATCGCCTATAGCTTCCCCCTGATCGCATGAAATCGGCTCTTAAAAGTTTAGCTAAGCCCTCTCATGATAAAGAATCCCATATACGGAAAGGGGATAATATCTATCAATAGGGGGAAAAGCGGTACTCGTTAGCTAGGAAACACAGAATAATTACCAAAAAAGCGGAGATTGTTTAATTCTGCCAAATTGGCAGAATTAAGTCGTTACTGCCCAAAGTTAAGATTAATTTGTCAGGTGGATTACATAAGAGGAAACTTATCAAGTATTATGTCTTTAGACAGTATGGCAAAATACATTTTTTGTAAAGGTATCGAAACAGCTAGATTTTAGCTAGGCCGCTTAATTTTAAAAAACTGTGTGAGGAAATTATCTCTCTAAAACTTACGAAACTATGTATATGAATGGCTTAAGTTTGTCCCCAATGGTAGTTGCTGAACCTCAAGGCTCTTATAACAAGTCGCTGCCAACTGGAAATCGGTGGATTGAAGTACTTGTGGACTGTCCTGGAAGCTCAGGACTATTTACCTATCGATTGCCATCACAGTTAGAAGTCAAACCAGGCGATATTTTAAGTGTGCCATTTGGTTCGCAACAGTTAGGAGGGATAGCCATTCGTTTTCTAACACATCCTCCAACAGACGTACCACTAGAAAAAATTCGGGATGTGGAAGATGTAGTCAGCAGTGGTTTTTTTCCAACCACTTATTGGGAACTTTTGCATTACTGTGCCGCATACTATTACACACCCTTAATTCAAGTAATACGTGTAGCTTTGCCACCAGGTTTACTAGGGCGCTCTCAGCGTCGCATTCGTCTTGTTAGGGGAGTGGGGAATGGGGAGTGGGGAGTAGGGGGAGTAGGGGGAGTAGGGGGAGTAGGGGGAGACAAATTAATTCCTTCCTCAACTCCCTCATCTCCCCCCACTCCCCACTCCCCATTCCCCACTCCCTCATCTTTCCCTTTCCTGTCTCCAGTTGCACGGCAAATTTTGGAAATTTTAGGTGGACAAGCAGATGGTGATTATAGCTTTGTCTACTTACAACGGCAAGTCAAAGCTGCGTACCGAGGAGTACGGGAGTTGCAGCAACGTGGTTTGGTAGAAAGTTACTTAGAACCGCCGCGACTAACTCGCCCGAAGCTGCAAAAAGCAGCGATCCTGACAGGTAGTACCAACGATCGTGACTTAACCACTCGCCAAAGAGAAGTTTTGGAAGTGCTACGACGGCGCGGGGGCGAGTTATGGCACAGTGAATTGTTGCTTCTTTGTAATATCAGTTCCTCCGTCCTCAAGACGCTAGAACAAAAGGGCTACATAGTTATCCAGGAACAGGAAGTATTGCGAACTACTTCTATTTCCCCCCCATTAGCGGGGGGGATGCCTGTGACTGAGCAAGCAAAATCTCTCACACTTGCTCAGTCACAGGCATTAGCAACAATTACTCAGTTGGATAGGTATGCTACTGTACTGTTGCATGGGGTGACAGGTTCTGGAAAGACAGAGGTGTATTTGCAGGCGATCGCACCGCTACTAGCGCAAGGTAAGTCCGCCCTCGTGTTAGTACCAGAAATTGGACTTACACCTCAGTTAACCGACCGTTTCCACGCTCGTTTTGGCACCAAAGTTAGTGTATATCACAGTGCGCTCTCGGATGGTGAACGCTATGACACTTGGCGACAAATGCTTACGGGAGAACCCCAAGTCGTTATCGGTACGCGAAGTGCGGTTTTCGCCCCTTTACCAAACTTGGGTTTAATCATATTAGATGAAGAACACGACAGCAGCTTTAAGCAAGATTCCCCCATACCCACCTACCACGCCCGTACCGTCGCCCAACGGCGAGCAGAGTTAGAAAATTGTCCTCTGGTGTTGGGTTCAGCAACACCCTCACTGGAAAGTTGGGTAAGCGTGGCAACGGATGTTGTAACGGATGTAACGGATAATTTATTTGCTGTATCCGGTACGGATGAAATAACGGATGCTGCATCCGCTACGGATGAAATAACAGATGTAACGGATAATTTATTTGCTGCATCCGCTACGGATGAAATAACGGATGTAACGGATAATTTATTTGCTGCATCCGCTACATCCGTTACAACATCCGCTGCCACCTATTACCTCTCCCTCCCCGAACGCATCAACTCACGTCCTTTACCACCTGTGGAAGTGGTAGATATGCGGCTGGAATTGCAGCAGGCAAATAAGTCGATTTTTAGCCGCTCGCTTCAAAATGCTTTACAGCAGATGCAACAAAGGCATCAACAAGGAATTTTATTTATCCATCGACGGGGACACAGTACTTTTGTGTCTTGTCGTAGTTGTGGATATGTGATAGAATGTCCACACTGTGACGTGTCGCTGGCATATCACCAGACTGAGTCAGGTGCGCCGCAACTGTTGCGATGTCATTACTGTAACTTTGGGCGATCGCATCCGCAAAACTGCCCTGAATGCAGTTCTCCTTACCTAAAATTTTTCGGCAGTGGTACCCAAAGAGTAGCGCAGGAATTAGCAAGGCAGTTTCCCGAATTGCGCTACATTCGTTTTGATAGCGATACCACCCGTACCAAGGGAGCACACCGCACACTGCTAACTAAGTTTGTTCAGGGTGAAGCAGATTTGTTGATCGGTACGCAAATGCTAACCAAAGGATTGGATCTGCCTCAGGTAACACTTGTGGGCGTTGTTGCAGCTGATGGACTGCTGCATCTATCAGACTATCGCGCCAGTGAACGGGCGTTTCAAACCCTGACTCAGGTTGCTGGACGTGCTGGCAGAGGCGAAGATCCAGGAAGAGTGATTATCCAAACATACACTCCAGAGCATCCAGTCATCGAGGCGGTGCAACAGCACGATTATCAGTCTTTTATTGTAGCTGAATTAGAACAACGGCAAGCGCTGAATTATCCGCCCTACGGACGGTTGATTTTATTGCGGTTAAGCAGCCTTGACCCAACTCAAGTGGAGAATGTTGCCCAGAAAATCGCAACAGCTTTGGCTGCCCATGATGGGTTAGAGTTATTGGGACCAGCACCAGCGAGTGTTTTGCGGGTGTCTAACCGTTATCGCTGGCAAATACTATTGAAGTTTGCTCCTGATGCATTACCACAATTGCCAGATTGGGAGTCCGTTAGAGCACTTTGTCCTCAGTCTGTGAGTTTAACGATTGATGTAGATCCATTAAATATAATGTAACCCACATTCTGCACCCGCCCATTGTCACCCTAGGAATTTTGGACGTTTGCTAATAGCTGAAGTCGGATGACGCCGACTATACATAGTTTGGTTTTTTCCTGCCGACTTACTTATACTAATGTTTGACGATAGTAACGCAAAGCGATAGTATTGTGATTGTTAGTTTTAAATTCCACCTGGTAATCGTTTAGAAAAGCTAGTTGGCGATCAAAAAGGGCAGTACAGTATTCGTATTAACGATCAATGGCGAATCTGCTTTGTTTGGACGGATCAGAACAATGCTTCAGAAGTTGAAATAGTCGATTACCACTGATGCATGGAAATAATTATGAACAACCGTCTGTCAAATATCCATCCTGGTGAAATCCTACAATTAGAATTTTTAGACCTTATCGATTAAGTAAGGATATAGGTGTAGCTCAGACACGGATTAGCGAAATTTTATCTGGAAAACGCAGTGTTACAGCAGATACAGCTTTGCGTTTATCTCGCTATTTTGGTAACAGCGCTCAGTTTTGGTTGAATTTACAAACGCAATACGATTTACGCCAAGCTCTTGAAGAGAATGCAGAAGTTTACAATCAAATACCTAAACTTCGGGTTAATGATGTAGCCTGAGTAACTTACCATAATGAAGACTTTAGTGCCGTACTCTCGGAAGATCGCACCCTACTTATTCTGATTGCTAATGGGACTCCAGACGTAGTTTTAAATGGCAGTTCCACCAGTCACCTAGGTCGGGCTGACCAACCCCAGTCACCTACGGCGGCGCTTCAGCACTGAGCCGATCGGAGCCATGAAAATCAGCAGTACGCCGACTACTATCTGTAAAATGGTAAAGGTAATACCCTATCCGGCGAAAGCCAAACGGTTCTAATCGACTTTTTTGTTAATGAACAACAAGCGTTTATTAGGCGTTTAGATTAATTTCAACTATTTGATATATATTATCTGTAATTGTAAGTATGATACTTTAGAAAGATTAATATAATATTTATTAGGTATTACTAAACTCAATTAAATATTTATTTCGTCAAACATTTTTGGTTCTTCAGAAAGCAATTTTATAATTCTGTTGGCTACTAATTCATTAAGAATAATTATTCAAACTTAACTAAATATGTCTGTTAGTAGATGCTAAAATGAATATTTGCTCCTTTAAACTTTTCCGTTTTATAGCGCTTAAGTGCTAGACAAGCGGCTTGACTTGAAAAATAAAAAAATATATTGAGAAGTTTTTATTCATGTTACAAGGATTTTTTCAAATTGCCCTCACTCTACTCATTGTAGTAGCGCTGACGCCTTTATTAGGAAGCTATTTGGCGAGGGTTTTCATGCCAAAAAAAACATTGCTCGATCTGGCGATCGCGCCTGTAGAGCAAGTCATCTACAAGCTTGGCGGCATTGACCCACAACAGGACATGACGGGTTGGCAGTATGCGCGATCTGTGATAGCTAGCAATTTAGCTATGGCGATTTTGGTCTTTCTGCTGCTGATTTTCCAAGCAATGTTGCCCCTGAATCCAACACATCTAGGGATGCCGACTTGGGATACAGTTTTGCACACAACCATATCATTTTTGGTGGCTGCCGATTTACAACACTATGCTGGCGAGACAACTATGTCTTACTTCAGCCAGGTAGTGGCTTTGGGCTTTTTATTTTTTGTTGCTCCTGCAACTGGTGCTGCAGTGGGAATTGCCTTCATTCGAGGTTTGACCGGCAGACCATTAGGAAATTTTTATGTTGATTTAACTCGTTTTATTACGCGGGTTTTGCTACCAATATCCATTGTGGGTGCGGTGTTGTTGCTGATCCTAGGCGTACCAGAAACCATAGCAGGGCCGGCAGTGGTGACAACCTTGGAGGGAGCAACACAAACAATTGCCAGAGGACCAGTAGCGCATTTTGAGATGATCAAGATGCTAGGGGGGAATGGTGGCGGTTTTTTTGCCGCTAGTTCTGCCCACCCTTATGAAAATCCTAATGGTGCTTCTAATCTGTTAGAAGTAGTAGGTCAACTTTGCATTCCCGCTGCTTTTATCTACACCTACGGCGTGTTCATAGGTAACAAAAAGCAAACTTGGTTGCTTTACTGGATGGTATTTGCCATCTTTGTTGTTCTGCTTGGGGTAACTGCGGTGAGTGAATACCAAGGTAATCCGCTTGTCAATTCCCTCTTAGGACTCCAGCAGCCGAATTTAGAAGGAAAAGAAATCAGACTAGGATGGGCGCAAACGGCACTATTTGCAATGGCTACCACTGGCACCATGACTGGCTCGTCTAACGCAGCGTTCGATTCCCTCATGCCTGGGAGTGATTTTTCCGCCTTCATGAACATGTTTATTCAGGCGATCTTTGGCGCTGAAGGAACCGGAACTGCTCATTTATTGATCTACGTGATTCTGACGGTGTTCCTCACTGGCTTGATGGTCGGGCGTACCCCAGAATTTTTGGGACGTAAGATTGAGAAGAGGGAAATCACCCTGGCTAGCATAATCCTACTCATCCACCCCCTATTAATTTTGATTCCTGCTGCGATCACCCTTACCAGTCCCAATACTTTGTCAGGCATTAGCAATCCAGGCTTCCACGGTTTAACCCAAGTGGTCTACGAGTATACCTCGGCTGCTGCTGGCAATGGTTCTGGGATGGCTGGCTTAGGAAATAGTCAGCCTGCACCCACTGCCTTATGGTGGAATTTGACTACCGCACTCACCCTCTTGTTGGGACGATATCTCCCAATCGTTGCCCTGCTGCTTTTAGCCGAAAGCATGTCCCACAAACAATCTGTGCCAGCAAGCAATTCAACATTGGAAACAGACACTCGTCTGTTCACAGGTGTGATAGCTGGAGTCATGTTGATTTTGGGAGTACTGACGTTTTTTCCGGTTCTGGCATTAGGACCGATAGCAGAAGCATTTCAACTAGCAACTAGACGGTAAACAGTGTTGAATTTGATAACTTAGTAATGGCGCATTCAATGATGAGGAAATGGAGTAATGGAGACTCTGATAACTGGAGGTTTTTCATATGTATAATTCATATTTTTTCCGACGTTATATATTAACAGAAAACAGTTTCAATCGCACAAGCTTGGAAGCAAAAGTGGTTCGGTCAACAGATAATAATACTACTAAACCGCAAATCGATTTTGTGCCTTATGTACCACTGTTGTTTGCTCCCATTTTCTTCATGATTGTTTGGGCAATTGCCGCTTTTGTTGTTCCATCAGATGTGCGAAAGTTTCCCCAAAATGATAAAGTAACTAGCAACCGCTTCAAGCAAGTTCCCTGTAAAAACTGCCAGTTTTTTCAGGACAACCATTATCTTAATTGTGCGGTACATCCAACTGTCGTGTTAACCAAACAAGCACTCAATTGCTCTGACTACTTGCCCAACAGCAGCATAAACGAATCGGAATCTACTGATGATCATTTCCGCTGATACCCACATCCCCTTTCCACGTCCACTTGTCTACGCTACCTACCGCGATCGGCTTCGAGAACTTGTTTCCTACTTGCCCGATGTACAATCTATCGAGGTCAAGTCACGCGTTGAAGAGAACGGACTCATTCACTTTGTCAACGAGTGGCACGGCGGTGGCGAGATTCCGGTCGTAGCGCGTGCTATCATCAGCGAGGCGATGCTCTCCTGGACCGATTTTGCCACTTGGAACGAATCTGAGTTTACCACTATGTGGCGCATCAAGACACACGCATTTACCGAAGCCGTTTACTGCGCAGGGAAGAACCGCTTTATCGAGAAAGACGGCGGTACCCTGATTGAAAGCCGAGGCGAACTGACGATCGACACTAAGCAGCTCAATAATGTACCACAGCTACTTGTTGGTCCAGTCGCGCGAACCGTTGAGGATTTCTTAAGCAAAAAGATTGAACCCAACCTCCAACAAGTGGGTAAGGGGGTTCGTCTTTACTTAGAACAGAGGGGGAGATGAAAAATTGTTGGTTGCTAATTGCTAATTGCTAATTGCTAATTGCTAATTGTATTTTATACTAACAACCAACAACTAACAACTAACAACTAACAACTAACAACTAACAACTAACAACTAACAACTAACAACCATCAAATAACCATGTCAAGTTCTTGACAGCAGTTCTGGTGCTACCAATCCTTTTTGAAGGGCTAAAACTGCTGCTTGAGTGCGATCGCGAACCTCTAGCTTTTGTAAAATTGCATGAACATGAACCCTGACTGTACCGTTCGTAATATAGAGAATTCCGGCAATTTCTTGATTGCTTTTGCCAGCTGCTACCAGTGCCAGAATTTCTTGCTCTCGCTTCGTTAATGGGTTTTCTGATGACGCATCTTTTGTTGGCAATACTGTTTTGTGGTTTCCTTCAAAAACTGCCCGTATTTCTGTCATTGCCGTCTGATCCCACCAAGAAGCACCCGCCGCGACTGACCTCAGTGCCAAAATGAGAGACTCAGAGGGGATACCTTTAAGGCAGTAACCCTGTGCCCCTGCTTCAATTAACCGAGCAATCAGGGGTTTTTCCGAACGAGATGTTAAAACTAAAATGGGTAGATTTGAATGCTGCTGCTTGATTTGGCGACAAGCTTCAATTCCGCCGATTCCTGGTAAACCGACATCAAGTAAAACTAAATCTAGTGGATAGAGATTTGCCAATTCTACGGCTTGTTCCCCATCTTCTGCCTCTGCTACGATTTCTAAACCCGTTTCCTGTTGTAAACGTGTTCGCAGACCAAGGCGAAATAGTTCATCGTCTTCAACAAGTAAGATCTTTAGTATAGCATCCGGTTTCATTTTTAGTTGGTTGTTAGTTGTTAGTTGTTAGTTGTTAGTTGTTAGTTGTTAGTTGTTGGTTGTTAGTTGTTGGTTGTTAGTTGTTGGTTGTTAGTTGTTAGTATAAAATACAATTAGCAATTAGCAATTAGCAATTAACAATTAGCAATTAACAATTAACAATTAACAATTAACAATTAGCAATTAGCAATTAGCAACTTGCCATTCTAAATCTCAGTAATAACCTGACAGGCAGGTAGTCTAAATCCAAATAGTGCGCCCCGTGGTGAGCGGTTCTCTGCCCAAATTATACCTCCATGAGCGTCAATAATCTGCCGAGTTAAATATAACCCTAGTCCAGAACCCTTAGCATTACGATCGCTGTGTCCTTGATAAAAGCGCTCAAACAAATAAGGTAGCTCTTCTTCTGTAATCCCAGAACCATTATCAAGAATCTTCACGATTTGATAACTTGAAAAACTTTCCATGACTACTTCCACTTTACCGCCACGGGGAGTATGGTTAATACCGTTGATCAGGAGATTTGAGAAGACTCGCCCCAGTTGCAAAGTATCGCCATTTACCCATAATACGCGACGGAACTCCGATTCTCCATAGTTAAGAGACATATATACCTGACGTGCTCTCGCTACCTCAATTAGGGTAGCAATGACCTCTTCTGCCACTGTCACTAAGTCAACAGGTGAAAGCTGAAGTTTCAATCCCTCGGCATCGTTGCGATATATATCTAATAAGGTTTCTACCAGTTGCAACGTAGTGCGGTGAGAGCGATTCATTGTTTCTATGACTTTTTCTTGCATTGGGGTAATGACACCGAATTGCCCTTTCATAAAGGATTTTAGGGTTTGAATTGCTCCTAGTAGGGGCGTTTTCAGGTCATGAGTCAGGGTAGAAACAAAATCGAACCGTATCCGTGCCAGTTGTTCTTGGGAAAGTAATTGTGCTTGCGCATAGGCGATCGCTTCCTCATTACGGCGGTTGCGATTGCTTAAGTAACCTGTCACCACCAGAGCAATCACTGCAATCAAGCGATTCGCCACCGTTGCGGGAGCAATTAGTTCTTCTCCAGGGACAAACAAATTCAACAGCGTTAATCCACAAGCTGCTAGGGTCACTCCAAACACTGCTGTGCCGTTCAATCTATTTGCTAACAAAATAGTCCCGGTGTAAAGGTAGCCGAACACATACTCAGGCGGCGTCAAGTATTCCAGCACTATCACTATGGCAAACCCACCAGTTAGCAGCCAGTAAATCAGCCCTCGTTCATTTCTGGTCAAAACACTTTCTTTAATTGTCAATAATGAAGACCACATGATTGGTATTTTATCAATAGTTTATCTACTACGAAACCCAACGCTCAAGATGTATAATAATCTCTTACTTAACCCAAAAATAAACACTGGTAATATTTTGTTTTATGGGTTATTTAATGGTAATTACTAAATCTTTTCATGCTGTGATATGTGGTAAATCCTTAAATATATTTAAGGATATATTGTGTAACTAAAGGGCAATGACTATAATTTAATTTTACTTAAACAAGTATATACTATAGGACAATACGGTTCAGTTAATAAAAATTGCCAACTGTCAACCTGTGTAGAGACGCGAAATTTCGCGTCTCTACAAGTCTGAAATTACTACCGTTCAGTCCTAACTGAACCGTATTGTACTATAGGATTATTATTTTGTTTTTGAAATACACGTAGGGTGGGCATTGCCCACCCTAAACTACGTATATATTTTTCACGCTATAGGCGCACGGATTCCTATATCACAAATAATTGTAATTGATAAGTAACTGCTTAGTAGTTAAGATCACAATCAACAACTAACAACTAACAACTAACAACTAACAACTAACAACTAACAATCGAAAATGACGGACTCCACAAAATCTAGATCCCCTCGTCCTTTCAAGAGCGATCGCCGTAACTCACGCAAGTCGCTAGTAAGCACAAAAGGACTTTACCAAAGAGCGATCAAAGATGCCTTCGTCAAGCTCAATCCCAGGCATGCGATTAAAAACCCGGTAATGTTTTTAGTTTGGGTCGGCACTCTCATCACCTTACTAGTTACTATTGATCCCTACCTGTTTGGTCCAGTTCCAGGCAAGAACTTGAGACTTTTCAACGGATTAATTACGGGGATTTTGTTCTTCACCGTTTTATTTGCCAACTTTGCTGAAGCAGTGGCTGAAGGGCGGGGTAAAGCGCAAGCCGATGCCTTACGCTCAACTAAATCTGAGACAATCGCCAAAAAACTCTCGCCCGAAGGCTCAGTTACGGAAGTATCTTCCACCAGCCTGCGTCAAGGTGATACTGTGTACGTGGTTGCAGGTGATACCATCCCTGTCGATGGAGAAGTGGTGATGGGTGTCGCTTCGGTGGATGAATCGGCGATTACCGGCGAATCAGCACCAGTACTTAAGGAAACAGGTTCAGACGTAGCTAGTTCCGTGACTGGCGGTACGCGCATTATCTCTGATGAACTCATTATTCGCGTCACAGCAGACCCAGGCAAAGGGTTTATTGACCGGATGATTGCCTTGGTGGAAGGGGCAGAACGGACAAAAACCCCAAACGAAATTGCACTAACGGTGTTACTGGCGGTACTTACCTTAATATTTCTGTTTGTCATCGTGACTTTGCCTGCCCTCGCCAATTATGTCAAAAGTTCAGTCAGCGTAGCAATATTGATTGCCCTGTTAGTAGCGTTGATTCCCACCACAATTGGCGGGTTGCTCAGTGCTATTGGGATCGCTGGTATGGACCGAGTCGCTCAGTTTAACGTCATTGCCACCTCAGGAAGAGCGGTAGAGGCATGTGGTGATGTCAATACCTTAGTGCTTGACAAAACAGGTACAATTACCCTTGGTAATCGCTTGGCAGAGGAGTTCATTCCCATCGATGGGCACTCCATGGAAGAAATTGCCAATGTGGCTTTGGCAGCCAGCGTGTTTGATGATACCCCAGAAGGGAAATCAATTGTGCGACTGGCAGAAAGATTAAATGCCTTGGTCGATTTTGAGCGTGACAGAGCCGAAGGAGTTGACTTTTCTGCCAAAACTCGCATGAGTGGCACAAACTTGCCTAACGGACGCCAAGTACGCAAGGGCGCAGTATCAGCGATTAAGGGATTTGTCCGTTCCTACGAGGGACATGATACCCCAGAACTTGATGCCGCATACGAACGAGTTTCGCAACTGGGAGGTACACCCCTAGCAGTAGCCCTTGAGGGTGAAATTTACGGCGTTATCTATCTCAAAGACATTGTTAAACCTGGTATTCGGGATCGCTTTGAGCAGTTGCGGCGGATGGGAGTGCAAACGATCATGTTGACTGGGGACAACAGAATTACCGCTTCTGTCATAGCCCAAGAAGCTGGTGTGGATAACTTCATTGCCGAAGCAACTCCAGAAGACAAAATTAGCGTGATTAAACGGGAACAGGCAGAAGGCAAACTGGTGGCAATGACAGGGGATGGCACTAACGATGCACCAGCGCTAGCCCAGGCAAATGTCGGTGTAGCAATGAATACTGGTACTCAAGCAGCAAAAGAAGCAGCTAATATGGTGGATTTAGACTCTGACCCCACAAAGCTGATTGATATTGTTGCGATTGGGAAACAATTACTGATTACTCGAGGTGCGCTGACTACATTTTCCGTTGCCAATGATATTGCTAAGTACTTTGCAATTATTCCCGTGTTATTTACCTCAGCTAACCTGCAAAGTCTCAATATTATGAAGTTAACCAGCACCAATTCTGCCGTACTCTCGGCGTTGATTTATAACGCTGTGATTATTCCAGCTTTAATTCCCTTGGCGCTAACAGGTGTGAAGTTTAGACCCCTATCAGCTAATCAGTTGTTGCAACGAAATATTTTGATTTATGGTTTAGGTGGTGTGATTGCACCATTTATTGCCATTAAGTTGATTGATATGGTGATTACAGTGGTAGGGTTGGCGTGATTTGGGAATAGGGAAATGGGGAGTGGGGAGTGGGGAGTGGGGAGTGGGGAGTGGGGGGAGTGGGGGGAGATGAGGGAGTGAGGGGAGATGAGGGAGATGAGGGGAGATGAGGGAGATGAGGGAGATGAGGGAGTGAGGGGAGTGAGGGGAGTGATTAGTATAATTTAATACAACTAACAACTAACAACTAACAACCAACAACTAACAACCAACAACTAACAACCAACATATTTTGTAAAATATTATACTAAAGCCTGCAAAGTGTGTTGAAACGTTTTTATGTCTATTGTTAGAGAAGCTGCTAAAGCAATTCGCATAACTGTGGTTCTCTGGGTGCTGACCGCAATTATCTATCCTCTATTGATACTTCTAGTGGGTCAAGTTCCCATCCTCAAAGAAAAGGCTAACGGCAGTATAGTACAAAATATTCAGGGACAACCAATTGGTTCGGCTTTGATTGGTCAACAGTTCAGATCCGAGCGATATTTCCACGGTCGTCCCAGTACAATAAAATACAGCCAAGGGAAAGATGCCAAGCCAACTGGTTTATCTGGAGCAAGCAATCTCGCTCCTAGTAATCCAGACTTGCTTAAGCGAGTTGAAGAAACGGCAAACAAACTCAGAGACGAAAATATACAACCCATCGCCGATCTTATTTACACCTCAGGGTCTGGCTTAGACCCCCATATTTCATTAAAAGCAGCACGAGAGCAGTTGTCCCGTGTTGCCGGTGCCCGTGGTGTAAGACCAGATGAGTTACTTCCTTTTGTTAATAAGTATGCAGAGGGGAGATTTATAGGGATTTTTGGAGAGCCTGGAGTCAATGCTCTAAAATTGAATTATGCTCTAGATCTTGATGAGTTTAATCGTAAGCAAAATAAATAAACTGTTAGTTGTTAGTGGTTAGTTGTTAGTAGTTAGTTGTCAAGAAGTACCCTTCGGGTTCACCAGTTGCTCCAAGCCGGGGAACCATCAGCGGCAGTCGCCTAATAGCGGGAAACACTCGTGTCAGCGCCCTGCCTCACCAACGCACTGTCGAAACACTAACAACTATCAACTATCAACTATCAACTATCAACTATATCAACTAACAACTATCAACTATCAACTATCAACTATCAACTATCAACTATCAACTATCAACTATCAACTATCAACTATCAACTATCAACTATCAACTATCAACTATCAACTATCAACTATCAACTATCAACTATCAACTTAATTATGATTAATAAGGGTAATCTTCTTGATAATACTCAGCCCGTAACTTCTGTCGCTTACGATCGCAGTTCTTCACGGCGGGGCAAACACAAAATCTTTATTGGTATGGCACCAGGAGTAGGCAAAACCTACCGGATGTTGGAAGAAGGTCATGGACTCAAAAAAGAAGGCGTTGATGTGGTCATTGGGCTTTTGGAAACCCACGGACGTAAGGAGACGGGGCAAAAGGCGGAAGGATTAGAGATAGTACCCCGTAAGCAAATTTCTCGGGGTGGGTTGACGCTGACAGAAATGGATACGGAAGGTATTTTAACGCGATCGCCCCAGTTAGTGTTAATCGATGAATTAGCACATACCAATGCCCCAGGTTCGGAACGAGAAAAGCGCTACCAAGATGTCGAAGTAGTTCTGGCAGCAGGCATAGATGTCTACTCTACCATGAATATTCAGCATCTGGAAAGTCTCAATGATTTGGTAGCAAGGATCACTAGCGTGGTAGTGCGAGAACGTGTCCCCGACCGCATTTTGGAGGAAGCAGATGAGGTGGTGGTAATAGATGTTACCCCAGAAACGTTGCAAGAACGCTTGCTAGAAGGCAAAATCTACGCACCGCAAAAAATTCAACAATCCCTGGATAACTTTTTCCAACGTCGTAACCTGATTGCTTTGCGGGAGTTGGCACTGCGGGAGGTAGCGGACAACGTTGAGGAAAATGCGATCGCCTCCACTCCCCAAGGTCAAGTTTGTAGTATTCACGAGCGAGTTTTGGTGTGCATATCCACCCATCCCAACTCAGTGCAACTATTACGCCGGGGAGCGAGGATTGCTGGCTACATGAATGCTCCTTTTTATTGTATGTTTGTCGCCGATCCAGACCGCTTCCTCACCAAGGAGGAAAGTCTATACGTCGAAACTTGTGAGAAGCTGTGTAAAGAGTTTGACGGTACATTCATTCGTGGCGCTGGCGGCGACGTAGCCCAAGCGATCGCGGAATTAGCGGAAAAATATCGCATTACCCAGATTGTTATTGGTACAAGTCAGCGATCGCGTTGGCAAATGCTTCTCAGAGGGTCTTTAACTCATAAGTTGCTGCGATTGCTGAAAAACATTGATTTGCATATCATTTCCGCTGAGAAAAAAAATGCAAATGGTCGTCTGCCAATGGAGGAATAAACAAATTTTGAATTTTGAACCGCACCCTCGACGCCGATGTACGCGGATTATGTTTAAATAACTATCTGCACACCAGGTGCAACAAAAGCGTCACACTGGGTGCGTCTGCGTACATCAGTGGTTTAAAATCGAATGATATCAAGTCCGGTTAATCACTTATCATTTAGGTCTGACCTCTCCCCGCCTTTGACTTGCGTCAAAGTCTCCCCTCCCCTAATAGGGGAGGGGTTAGGGGAGAGGTTCTTTATTATAAGTAATTAAGCGGACGTGATATGACTCGTGTAATCGGTTTAATAAGTGGCACATCCGTAGATGGTATAGACACTGCTTTGGTAGACATTTCTGGTAAAGATTTGGAGATCAAAACAGAGTTGGTAGCTAGCGCAACCTATCCCTACCCACATGACCTTAGAGAACGCATATTAGCAGTTTGTGCCAATTCTGCCATGTCAATGGCAGAATTGGCAGAATTAGATGATGCGATCGCCCTTGCCTTCGCCCAAGCTGCACAAAATATTCAAATTGGTCACGACTCTGCTACTTTGATTGGCTCCCATGGTCAAACAGTTTACCATAGACCACCTGTGTCCACTCCCCACTCCCTTGGCTACAGTCTCCAACTTGGTCGTGGTGCTGTAATTGCCCATCTAACTGGGATAACAACTGTAAGTAACTTTCGTGTAGCGGATATCGCTGCTGGTGGTCAAGGTGCGCCCCTCGTGCCGCGTGTAGATGCTGCTTTACTCAGTCATCCCCAAGAAGCCCGTTGTATTCAAAATATCGGTGGTATTGGTAATGTTACTTATATCCCACCTCGGTGTCAGAACTGGTTGGCAGAAATTCGCGCTTGGGATACCGGACCTGGAAATAGCCTGTTGGATCTGGCGGTACAGCATTTAACTGCTGGTGCTAAAACCTACGATGAAGACGGTTGTTGGGCGGCTAGTGGTACTCCCTGTGATGCTTTGGTAGAACAATGGCTAAGCCTTGACTACTTTCATCTACCACCGCCCAAGTCTACAGGTCGAGAGTTGTTCGGCGTTACTTACCTTGATCAGTGTTTAAAAGATGCTGAAGCGTACCAACTTAATTCAGCCGATCTGCTTGCAACTCTCACAGAACTAACGGCGGCTTCGATTGTTCATAGTTACCGCACCTTTGTACCGCAAATGCCACAGCAGATACTATTGTGTGGCGGTGGTAGTCGCAATCTTTATTTGAAGCATCGGTTACAGATGCGAGTAGCTTCAGTACCAGTCTTAACGACAGATGAAGTCGGTTTGAGTGCCGATTTTAAAGAAGCGATCGCCTTCGCAGTTCTAGCTTACTGGCGACAGTTGGGCGTTCCTGGTAACTTACCAACTGCTACTGGGGCTTGTCTCGAAGTGCTTCTGGGAGAGGTTCACTCACCAGTTAGTCATTTAGCTACAGGGTGCATAGAATAAACCTATATTTACAGCTATATCATTTTATTAATGAGGAAGCTGGATGAAATGAAACCGACGCCAGAACAAGCGATGGAACTGTACAAAATGTGTCAAAACCTCACATCAATGTATTTGCCTATCAACTTAGTCACAATGGATGGCAGAAGCTTAAACCTGTACATCTTAGCTGGTGAAGAGATGGAAATCCTGATTGATTCAAAAGGTGAGGTGACAATACTGTGACGCAACTAGATTACAAAGCGATGTCTCAGCAAGAATTGAGGCAATACATCCTCACCCACCGTGATGATGAGGATGCCGTACACGAAGCTGTGCTGCGTATCCAACAGCATGGCACAAAACTTAACTCGATTGATGAATTGAAGCAAATCATCGAGGAGAAACGTCGCCAAGGCTTAGAACCGTAACCAACAAAAATAAGTTTACAGGGCGCTGCGTGACCACACAGCGCACTTTCATTACTGCCGATTCAAATTTCTAGTAATAGTTCAATCCCAAAGCTCTTGCGGTTTGCAACCCTACGACTCCGTCCGCACGTATACCATTGCTTATTTGGAAATTTCTGACTGCATTGTAAGTTGCATAATCATAATATCCAGTCGGTCGAACACCCAAAGTGCTTTGAACTTGTCTAACAGCCTCACCTCGCGAGCGTAATTTGAGACGCGGGTATCTTACGCCAGAATTAAAACTAGAAGAAGTATCGGAGCCAGTCAAAATACCAGAGTCATTATTATCCCAATTATCGGAATTACCAACGTTAGAATTATCAGGATAATCGTAACGGGAACTTGAGTCAATCCGATTGCTAGAACCGTAATAATTTGTATTTGTGTAGTCAGGATAATCGTAACGGGAACTTGAGTCAATCCGATTGCTAGAACCGTAATCATCCGTATTTGTGTCGTAAGAATAGTCGTTACGGGAACTTAAGGCAATCCAATTGCTATTCGTGTAATAATCTGTATCTGTGTGAGCGAAACCGTTTCTAGATCCTATGACCCGTGGAAGTCTTGAACGATTACGGTAACATGCAACAGATGGATAACTGGTACTTGGACCCGTGCGGACATGAAGACAACCGCCGTTCGTCCTGACATAGTACCTACCCGGACCACGGTAACCGGCTAAAGTTGCTTGGGCATGGGCTAGAATCGCGAACAAGACTCCGATGCTAGCAAAAGCCAACCAAGCTGACTTCAATTGTTTTTTCCAAGTAAATTGCAGTTTGGGGAGACTGTATTTGATATCTATGTTCTCTCCTTCATTGGCAATTACCATGTTAGAGTAAGCCAGATATTCCACAATAAGCTCCTTATGATTCAAGGTTGGGATTGTTACAGAGAAATAAGAGCGCAATTCTTATAAATTTTGTCTAGATGTAATTTAGACTACGTTAATTATATAGCAGTCCGATCAGATTTGTGAAATTATTCGTAGGGTGGGCATTGCCCACCATTACCAGGTTTGGTGGGCAATGCCCACTACAACATCATCTATTATTTACGAATGATTTAGGATTGCTATAGAGGATTTTTAATTATATAAAAATGAAAAAAAACCATTATTGTAATAATTTTTATAAAAAATCGGTTGTGAGCTAAACAAGCGTGGTGGGAAAGACATACGATTGTACGAATCGCAGTCTTCCCTCATAATTCAAGTGAAAACGGAATAAATCCTAGGTGAGATATCTAACGCCAATAAAATTCACGACGATGATGTTCGTACCATTCACGACGCCGTTCACGCTCAATACGATCGCGACGCCTACGCCAGTGCTCACGTTCACGATCGCGATCGCCCCAGTGCTCACGTTCACGATCGCGATCGCGATCCCGATCTTGATCGTGATTATAATGATATCTATCCCTATCATCTGGTGAAGCATCAGCATTTTGAGAAAAAGCTAGAACAGACCCAGTACCGAGAAGGGCTGCTAAAATGATCGGAGTAAAGCGTTTCATAGTTTTCTATTTAATTAGTCAATATTGGTGACTACAAAAGTAGAAAATAAATTCCTGAAAGTTCCCGAACATAACTTCACTATTTTCCTAATAAGAATTAAAAAAGTTTATTTTTGTTAGAATTCATATCACGTCCGCTTAAATAACCTTAATAAGTTTGTAGTGAGGACTTCAGTCCTCGCCGTGCTAAAAAGCAAGGACTGAAGTCCTTACTACAAACAAGTTTTATTATGGGCGATTGACAGGACATGATATCAGAGGTTCCGTAGATCGGACTGCTAATTTTAGTCAAGCTGTACGGGGCGCTAGGACTCTCACCTGTGGTAGTTGTCTGTTGAAGCAACGTGCGAGAGTTCCTATGAGAATGAGGTTCTCAAATCCAAATATCAGAAGTGCAATCACCACCAGGATAGCGGATCTCATGAGCCCGAGAAGGTCCAGATGGTTCTTGACCAAAATCAACGTAGAAATTTTCGTTGATTTTCATGCCGCCGTTTTCCGCATCGCAGTCAATTTGTAATAAATATGAGCCAGTCTTCGACAAGTCAGGGTAAAACTGATTATCCCAAGTACTAAACAGAGAGTTAGTTACATAAAGCCGCTTACCGTCGAGACTCAGTTGCAGCATCTGCGGTCCACCAGCTAACTTATGACCACCAACTGTACCACTTTTGCCAAGCAAGCCACCGCACCAAACCTGACCTGTCAATTTGGGGTTTGCAGGGTTGCTGATGTCATAGCAGCGGATATCTCCATGCAACCAGTTGGAGAAATAGACATAGCGATCGTCCATGGAAAGCAGGATATCGGTAATCAATGATGGCACAGGGATGGGCCAGCCTTCCACGTCTTGCGTTGGCACATCAATCACTTTCTCTACCAACCAATGACCGTTAGACTTGTGCCAATGCCAGATATTGCTGCTGAGTGCGGCACCAACAAACCCGTGTGTGCTATCTGGATTATGGTGAAAGCGCACTTCTAAAGGTATTAACCCTTCTTCACCCATGTCAAAACTTTGGATGATTTCGTGTTTCGACCAATCCCAAAAATGTAGTTGATGACCATAATTTCCCGCCGCTACGTCCTTCAAGTCGAAACCAGGAAAGTAGGTTTTGGGTGCGCCCCACTCGCTACTTACCATGATATTATGACGTGGCTGATACCAGAAGTCATAGTTGAAGCGCATGGCGTCGGCTTTGTGTTCCCAGCGTCCAGCAATGTCAAAATTCTCATCCAACAACAAAAAGCCACCAGGACCATTCCCCTCGCTGTCGCCTAGCATGGAAATCATTACGTGACTATCAGCTAGGCAATGTACTGTGTGTGGGGCGGTTAAGTTGGTCTTTTGTTTGATTTCTTGTGGTTCAATGACTTTATGAAGTTTGGTAGCACGCACAGAGGCTGTGTCAACAATATAAATGCGGCTAGAACGTTGACCGGGAATTACCATAAACCGTCGCGATTTACTCGCATCGCCATGACAAGAACTGCAAGCATTCCAGCCAAAATGGTGCAGTTCATCGCCGATGTAGGGCATTTTTAGACGATGAATCACTTGGGAGTAGGTCGGGGAGTTGGGGTCAACGTCTACGGTTGCAAGATAATCTGGCTCCTCAATACCCGTACCCGTGTAGAGTGCAACTGTATAAAGCACTTTTTCTCGTTCCGCTTTCATCGCAGCTTCAGGAGTTGCGTAGCCAGGACCACAGCAAGCATGAGTCATAGTTTTACACCTTTCATAAGCTGTTGGAAATCATAACCATATTTGTAAGCCTAATTGTTTTAAATACTTTAAACCAGAGGCAATTTGTTGACGCTGACCCCAAAGTTCTAAGTCAAACCAACCATCATCTTTAGCTTCGGTATCTAATGAAGCTGCGGTAATGTTCACAGTTAATCCATAATAGGAAACCAGCCCTGCAATTACCGGATAAGAATGGTAGTTTTTCGGAATGCAAACTTGAAACCGGGCGCGATTTGTTTGTCCTTCTACTACAGTTAACTCAAGTTCTTTTTCCTTGTTTTGCATCTGATGACTGGAATTTTCCAGATCCGCGTCTACGCTACTTGCACCTAAGATCTGTAGCTTTTCCATACTTTCGTTGACAAGACTTGTGATATTTAACTGCACTATCTCTACATCCAGTTCCATGAGATATGCAAGACCTGCTTCGACTTGTTGACAACTACCTTGAATTTCCAGATTAAACCAACCGTCGTCTCTAGTATGAGCTTCTAAAAGAGCTGCGGCAATGTTAATTGTTAAGTTGTAGCGAGAAATTAATCGCGAGACAATCGGTTGGCGAGTGTAATGCTGAGGAACCCGAATGCGGATGTAACCCAATGTGGGATTAACAGTTATGGATGAAGCCATTACTTTTATTCCTCTAAAGTACTAGCAGTTTGACTAGATATAATCAAAAACAAGTATCAACTTACAGTAAATTGGTAGGTTTACAGTAGATAATATAACTCAATTTTGCTGCTAGCAGAGAGGAGACTTATGGGCGGGGGAACCCCGCCCCTACATGAATGCCGATCCGATTCCAAGCGCGGACAACTACCTTTTTTTAATGATTTGCTCGTAGGAGTATCAGAATTTACTAAGCGTAAAGCGCGTCCGTTGCGATCGCTGTGATAAATCCATTTTTGTCTACCATCAGTTACCACAACTCGCCAACCAGAAACTAACGCTTTTTAGTAGTGTTAACCCATTACCAACAGACAAAATGCCAGTTAATAACAAGACAGTGAAAATCTGCGCTTTTTTGGTGGTCAGATGAATTTTCATAGCAATATTGGTTTTTAGTCATTAGTTAAAGGAAGAATAACTAATAACTAGCAACTCCAGACACAAGAGTATGTCAGTTTTTCAACTATACCCTTACGTCTCTAGATCAGTGTAGCCGCACCCTGAAAAGATTCCGTTGGCGTAAAAACCTAACCCCCTAACCCCCAACCCTACAAGGGAAGGGGGAATAATACTCCCCTCTCCTTGTAGGAGAGGGGTTGGGGGAGAGGTTATTTCAGTAAATGTGTATGGGGCGAGAACACCTTGTCCCAATAAATGAATGTCAGTCATTATACTGACTTAGGCACTAAGTGGTTGCCTTTGAATAAACTGGTCGTTGGACTGATCGAATCTAATCGTGGAAGCAGCCCAGTTTTTCAAGTCAGGTGCTAGCCAGATCAGCTTGCGCAGGATTTCATCATTTACGCATAACACGAGGGGAAAGTGAAACTGTTTCTTCAACTCATCTCGCATCAGATTTGTAGAGATGATCAGTTGATTAATTGCCGTCACAGATTCCAAACCCTTGACTACCAAAGCTTCAGGTTGAGTCTCGCCAAGAATAGTTTTAATAGTTGTATAAAGCGTTTCAGAAGAGGGTGCAAGCAGGATTTCTTTGATTTCTACAGGCGAAAATTCTTTTAACAGACTCAGTATTTGCTGCTGCTTTGGAGTAGAGTTACAACATACCAACAGCAGTGAAAACTGTCCCTGGGAAACCATAATCGCCCTTGCTAACCTTTTAGTGGGCGCTGTCACGTTTACCGTGCTGTGAGGATTATTTAATATACTTATCATTATGAATCCTTAGTTTTATTTTAATTATATTTAGATTATTTGAGCAAACATACCTAGTGATTTGTCAGCTAAAAGTGATAATTGGATAACTGTGAGAGCGCAGTTTTTTGGGAAAGCGTACCATAATTTTATTCGTAGTGTTTTTATTGGGGGTGTGGGGCAACACCCCACATTTAGGGATAGGGAATTTAAAATGCATAATCCGCGCACTAATCGAAACAGGGGATTTTTTGCCCTTTTGGTTGCTTTGAGCATGGTAGCTACGGTGATGCTATCGTTTCCCTTATCTGCTCAAAATACTCGTTTTCTCCCCCATCCGCAAACTTCTGAGTTGCGGGGGGTGTGGTTAACCAATATTGATAGTGATGTTTTGTTTGAGAGCGATCGCCTCAAAAGTGCTTTGCGACGCCTCAAAGATTTGAACTTTAACACTGTATATCCGACAATGTGGAACTGGGGCTATACACTCTATCCCAGCGAAGTTGCACAAAAAGTCATCGGGCGATCGCTTGATCCAACCCCAGGACTCCAAGGGCGAGATTTGCTCAAAGAAATTGTCAGTTTCGGACATCAAAAAGGCTTAAAAATCATTCCTTGGTTTGAATTTGGCTTCATGGCACCTGCTGACTCAGAACTTGCCAAACGTCATCCGCAATGGTTAACTGTTCACCGCGATGGGAAACCCATCGTCAAAGAAGGTAGACATAATCGGGTTTGGCTGAACCCCTTTCGCCCAGATGTACAACAATTCATCCAAGATTTAATCGTTGAAATAGTCAGAAACTATAATATCGACGGCATTCAATTTGACGACCATTTCGGTTTACCTGCTGAATTAGGGTACGATGCTTACACAGTTAATTTGTATAAACAAGAACATTTTAATCAAGCACCTCCGCAGAATCCTCAAGACCCCGAATGGGTAAAGTGGAGAGCAGACAAAATCACCAGCTTCATGAAGCTAGTGTTTAAAGCCATCAAAGCCAGTAACAAAGATTGCCTAGTTTCCATTGCTCCTAATCCCCAGCGCTTCTCCTACCCCTTTTCTTTAGCGGACTGGGAGAAGTGGGAACGGATGGGACTGGTTGAAGAACTGGTTTTGCAAGTGTATCGCGATGATTTGAACACCTTTATCACTGAATTAGAGTACCCAGAAGTGAAAGCAGCAAAGAGTCATATTCCAGTCAGTATCGGCATTATGACTGGGTTTAAAGATAAATTTGTCCCCATGCAACAAATTCAGACACAAGTGCAAAAAGTACGCGATCGCCACTTTGCCGGCGTCTCCTTCTTTTTCTACGAAACACTTTGGAAGATGACCAAGGAAACCCCACAGCAACGTTTCTCTGGCTTCCATAGCCTCTTTCCAAATAAGTAGGGGAGTGGGGAGTGGGGAGTGGGGAGTGGGGGAAGTAGGGAGTGGTTAGTTGTTGGTGGTGAATACAACAACCAACAACTAACAACTAACAACTAACAACTAACAACTAACAACCAACAACTAACAACTAACAACCAACAACTAACAACTAACAACTAACAACTAACAACTAACAACCAACAACCAACAACCAACAACCAACAACCAACAACTAATTCCCAATCCCCAAACGCCCAGCCAAACCGGGAGTGAGTGGTAGGAGAGTAGCAATCATTAAGAACAAAGCTAAAAGACCCAAAGCGGCGCGTGCATCATCGGGTTCGCTGATTTCATTTAAGCTGGGGCGTTCTAGATCTCGTTGTAAAAATAGAATGACGATCGCCCAGTACATAGCTAAAGGATTAGCGAGAGATACTAAACCTAGCACAATTAAAGTTGCTAACGTTGTCCGTCCGGCAGTTTTACGTCCATAAATTGCTTGAACAATGCGACCTCCATCTAGTTGTCCGGCTGGCATTAAGTTTAAGGCGGTGATCACCAACCCTAGCCAACCAATCACTACTAGAGGATGTACGCTGACCATGGAAGAGTGTAAAGCCGAACCGAGAACAACCCGTGCTAAAGTTCCCACCAAAATCGAACCTTGGAAAAACTCACTTGACAATTGAAATACCGAGTGGTTAAAACCCCAAGCTAAGCCATTTTGGGAAAGTAGCAACCCAGTCACCAGCATTAACAAAGAAACAATCCCCCCAGCGGCAGGTCCTGCCAAAGCGATATCAAATAATACCTTACGGTTAGGTAAAGCAGACTCGAAGCGGGTAATTGCACCAAAAGAGGCGATTTGCACGGCGGGGAGAAAGAAAGGCAAACTGAGGCGGACTTGATGACGACGAGCGAACAACCAATGACCGATTTCGTGAGTGACCAAAACTGCGAAGACACCAGCACTGATGGGTAAAGCTTCTTGGAACCGTTCTGGATTTGTAAAGAAATCAAAATTCAGCAGTACCCCTGCAGTTTCCAAACTGGTAGCAATGGTCGCCACCAGCAGGATACCCGCAAAGACTTTTTGGGGTAATGTCATTGGACGCAAGTCATTACGACTTGGCAAGACAATAATTACAGGTCTTTCATCCGTGTTTTGTACTAAGAAGAGGTTGTATTTTTGACCTAATCGTTCTTGTAACTTCGCAGTGAGACGATTGTGAACTGTCTCGGCATCTCCCCGCAGATTGCCTCTGAAAATGGCTCCTTCCTGGTAGGCGATCGTTTCTGTAGCAAAAAACGTATCGATCCCGAAAATACCTTTGATCGCGACCAAGTCCTCTTCCGGAATCGGTAGTGCCTCAAGTTTTACCTCTGTGGGTGCTTCTGAACCCTGAGAATTTTTTGTGGGATTTGCTTGTTGTGCGGTTTCAGCAGCAAGCCTTTCGGTTGCTCGTTGCTTGAGTATGGCATCTTGCCCTAGCTTGCGCAACTGTCTTCCCAGCAATATGTAAAACCCAGTCGAAACGACTAACAAAAAGAGTATACCCACTAAGTTGATGTAAATGCCTGCTGCAAACAAGCCAAAAAACAGCAGCCAGGGAGTCATCAATACCACTGACTGTAACCAGGCGAGGATTCCCAGTTTGCCAAATGGTCTGGCGCGATAAAAGCCCCAGCCCAAGATTCCGGAAGCGACCAGCACAATCGTGGCAATAATAGGAGTTTCTGATGATGAAGTAAACATCTTTAAACCTTTGCTTTAACAACCAAGCCTGAATAAGTCAAGTGTTACGGATATTACTAATTTATAACGTTGCTTGTGGCAGTTGCGTCTGGCAGTTGACAAGCTCGACGCCTTTCAGGTATTATATATTTTATAATGGGAATCTGTGCGTTCATATATATAAGCAATTAATTACAAAAATTTAGTCTCACGCAAAGGCAACGCACTGCCTTGCAAAGCCGCAAAGTTTTTCAGAATCGTTCCCAGGTTCGTTCCGACTCGTTCCCAGGTTCTACCTGGGAATGCATTATGAGTGGCTCTGCCGCTTTATAGAAAAATACAGCTACAGCAGTTTTCAATTGAACCCGTGCCACGTTGTCAGGGCGGGGTATCCCCGCCCCTACGGTCAAAATTACATTGTATAATTGATTATTTCTGTCAATGCGATCGCCCTATGGGAATGAGTAAAGGCAGAAAGATAAACCAGAGCGTACTGTCCAAAACTAGACATTGAGGGCAGTACGGGGAATCGCTTCTATTGGTTATGTGGGGTGGGCGACAGGTGGTGGAGAAGAAGATCACAACGTCATTGGTTATGTGGGGTGGCGGTGGATCAGACTCAATTAACTTGAAGCCCCAAGGTTTCAGAGCCAAGATCGCTATTTCTTGATCTACACCTTCATAAGCCTCCCATTCGGATGGGTGATCTTTAGGATGTCCGTCGCCCACATTACCTGCAACTTTGATTATCGGCAACTCCGCCACGCGATGGAGTTCCATTCCGGGTGGGATTGCTAGTTGGAGTTTGTGACCTACAAACTTCGATACACTTGAATTAGCTACAGATTCTCGGATTAAGCAGATATCACCAGCAGTCCCCCAAGTCGTTGGGTAGATGTGGAGGAACGATATATAGTTTTCTGGTTTGATGGCTCTTTTTAGAACTTGCATTATCTGTAATCCTTACACTGTGAGGGAAAAATCATATGAGTATTTTCTATTTTCCCCTGTTCTTGGTGCAATCCCAAAATCTATCTGAATTTTTTCAACTTGGAAACTTTTAAATTTCACGCCAAGATTGTTAGTGGTTAGTGGTTAGTTGTTAGTTGTTAGTAGGGTGGGCATTGCCCACCAAACCTGATAATGGTGGGCAATGCCTACCCTACAACATCATCTATTATTTACGAATGATTTAGGATTACAATATATGTGCGCACGGATTTCCATTATATTAAAAGCATACCCCAAGGTAAGCAGGTAGTCAAGTAGTCAAAGGAGAAAGTTGAAATTGTTTTTAACTCAAAAGTAGGGTGGGTTAACGGCGTAACGTTCAAACGCAATTGTTGGTATTGTGAGATCATTCAACACTGGTAGGAAAGTGATGACTCAGGTTGTAATTGTTGGGGCTGGACCCACTGGTGCAACGCTTGCACTCCTCCTCGTGAAACGCGGCATCGCAGTCAAACTGATTGAGGCATCCCGCAACTTCCGGCGAGTTTTTCGCGGTGAGGGGTTGATGCCCAGTGGACTGGATGCTCTTGAGCAGATGGGATTATCGCCCGTGTTAGAAAGCATCCCCCATCGCCCCCTGGACGCCTGGGAATTCTTCATCAATAACCGATCGCTATTTCGAGTTGATGAACCGATGGAACCAGGTGGTAAACCCTGCACCCTAGTTTCACAGCCAGATCTCCTGGAAGCGCTAATTGAGCAGGCAAATACTTATGCGAATTTTGAGTTTATACAGAGTACCCCTGTACAGGATTTGCTGTGGAGCGATCAACGAGTTTCTGGCGTGAAGCTGAGCGATGAACGCTTCATTAGAGCCGATTTAGTTATTGGGGCAGATGGTCGTAATTCCATTGTTCGCCAGCGAGCAAACTTACAAATTGAGCAACAGTCCCAAAATTTTGACATTCTTTGGTTCAAACTGGCAGATAATCCGCGTTTTGAGTCGGAGAATGTCTTTTATTCTATTCTTAACGGTCGTCATGCCTTTGGATTGTTTCGCGGAACGTCCGGAAATCTCCAAGTTGGCTGGGCGGTTCATGAGGGCGATCGTCTGGACTGGAAGCAAATCGATTGGTCTGTCCAGCTTGCGTCTGTATCACCTCCTTGGTTAGCAGACCATTTTCGGGAAAAAGCGGAAACCATTGAGCGACCTGTTTTATTGTCCGTTGTGGTCGGGCGCTGTCCGCGCTGGTATGTACCAGGATTACTGCTTCTAGGCGATGCTGCTCATCCGATGTCACCGATCCGCGCCCAAGGCATCAATATGGCTTTGCGGGATGTTATTGTCGCCGCAAACCATCTCGTTCCCCTGTTGCGTCAGGGATCGGAACACGCGGATATTGATGCGACGTTACCGCAGATTCAAGCTGAACGGGAGCCGGAAATTGTGCGATCGCAGCAACTTCAAAGTCAGGAAGCATCTCTAGCTCAACGACTGGGTAAAAGCGCCCTATTGCGATGGGTAGCAAGCAATCTCCCTAAAGTGCTGCGTCAGCTTGTTCGCCAGTCTTGGCTGGCGCGACAGCGCGAGTTGCGCCAAGGGGTAACGCAGATACAGTTAACTGTTTAGGCATTGCCTACTCTATGGGATGATTTTTGTGGGGCAAGCATCTTGACGATGTAATACGCCGGACTCACAGATAATCTGCTACGATAATGCCATGAAAACGCGGCAACATTCGCTTGAGATACAGGGTGATATCATGTCCGTATAAACAGTTACGATATCCAGCCCTCGCCCCCGTCCCCTCTCCCAAGCATGGGAGAGGGGAGCGAGCGAGGGTATAGTGAGGGTTCATATAATAAGTCATTAACCGGACATGATATGAGATGGCAGGAAGTGTTGGAAGAACAGGGAATCCAGGAATTAAAAACCCCAAAAAGAAGAATGAAGCAAGTTTCACTATTGAAACTGGAAAAGAACCGAAGGGACGAATGATGGGCTTTCGCCCTCCAGTTTCTTTAGAGAAGCAAATTGACGCAGATGTCCTTGCTTCAGGAAAGACTCTCTCTGAATGGCTGCTTGAAGCAGCGATCGCCTATCTAGAAAAATCCTGATTTTCACCCTCGTTATTCTCCCACGAAAACTAGGCTTTTCCTTTGCTTTGCCTTGAAAACATGGGATAATAAACAAGAGGTGAGAAAAGGAGGTGATGAAAGTGACTAACTCGCCTAACAACTCTAGTAATGGTGGTAATGGGGATGCTAAAGACAGCCAGCCCTCGGAAGTTTATGAAAACCTAGATCCAGGTCTATGGTCAAAGACTGACGAGGAAACTGGTGAAAGTGAAATCTTTTTCAGCCAACAGCTTCCGGAAGAAATTCAACCGGATAGCACGGATGAAAATGAAGATGATTCACCAAATCCCAAACGTAACTAACTAGCGTAGAGCTTCCCCAGCTAGCACCTAGGGGACTCCATTCCTTTAGTTTATATCAAATTATGAGTAGTACAACAGTTATTTATCCTAGCTACTACCGAGTTGTTAGATGCGAAGGTGGAAGATGGTACATTAAAGGTGCGAAACTTTGTAGCCCAAACCATGTACCAATTGGCTTGTCAGGTGCTGAAGTTTACAACACTACTAGCGATCAGTTGTTGGTTAGCCTTTTTCGGGTCAATGGAGGGAGAGCAGGCTACTACATTGCCAACCTCCGAGACAAAAAATATTACTACTGTGGTTTAAGCCTTGAGGATGTTCGGGTCACTTTTCAACATCTTGGTATAGGAAGATTAGAAGCATAGTTTCTTGTCGCAGTGCTATCTAAAAACATATGCCATACAGCGAATTCACAACAATCACAAAAGCGTCAGAAGCTTTTGGTTTAACTACTGTTGAAGGAAGGCAGTTTGTTCCAGAGATTGAACTAATAAAACCTTCGGCTCAACTTGTGGGGTATTTGTCAGAAGTTTTACCGCTGGCGATCGCCACTGGTAGCGAAAAAGCACGTTCTGAATTAATTATTACTCCGATACTGCTAGAAGTGTGGAGAATATTGGAAAAACAAATCGGGATTTTTTCTGGAGAAGATTTCGATGTTGATAGCTCTGTGGGACTAAACGGAAGATGTGATTTCTTGCTCAGCCGCTCACCTAAACTTATAGAAATTGATGCTCCCGCAGTTGTAATTGTGGAGGCAAAAAAAGCAGATTTAAGGACTGGAATTGGACAGTGTGTAGCAGAAATGGTTGCTGCACAGCGATTCAATAAAGCGAAAAATAAATCTGTTAACACCATCTATGGGACTGTAACGTCTGGTACTCAATGGCGATTTATGAAGCTAGAAGAAAATACAGTGACTTTTGATTTGTCTGAATATCCGGTTCCCCCAGTAGATTTGATTGTTTCTTTTTTGATTTGGATGATTCGCAATGCTTGAAAAGGAATTCTCCGAAGAAAAATGATTCAATCATAACTGATGGACAACAAGCAGACATGTGAAATTGCTATCATACAAAATTTAATCGCAGCATTGGGTTTGAAGGGGTGCATCCCAATGCCGGAAAAAATACCCGACGACTAAAGTCGCGGCTACCCGAACAAAGTCCGCCTACGCGGACTTATATAGAGCCTGCGGAGGCAGGCTTTGTTTGTGTAGCCGAGGCAGCGCGAATGACGGCTCTCCCTCCGTAGGCGACTGCCGTCCAGACTTCTAGTCTGAGGGCTATTCGCAAATATGGGATGCTCCCGGTTTGAAGGGTGTTGTATGAACGTTTCGATGCACTTCAGGTAAGAAATTTTGTTGTCTGCTTATTAAATGTGGGATAAATAGCATATTTATTTGCGCATAAAAATATGCTACCATATACGTTTGAGTGGGATAAAGCGAAGGATGAAATGAACCAGAAGCAACATGGGGTTGCTTTTGTGGACGCTCAGGAAGCGTTTTATGATATAGACCGTATCATCATTCACGACGAGCTACACTCAAAAGACGAAGAGCGGTTTTTTTTGTATAGGTAAAACCCCTAACGGAATTCTGACGGTGCGGCAGCAAAGCATTCGGATTATTGGTGCAGGTAATTGGAGAAAATGGAGAAAGTTTTATGAAAAAGTCCACCGGATTTGAGGATGCCCCGAAAGGGAAGGTAACGATTATTGAGGATTTTTTGCCGCCTCCTTCCCAATTGGTACGCAAGGAGGAAACCGTCAGGGTCACTTCAGAATTTACTCGCAGCAGTATAGAATTCCTGAAACAGGAAGCCCAAAAAGCAAATGTACCCGATCAGCGCATGCTACGAACTCTTGTGGATAAGTACGTTGAACAGCATAATCCTGATCTGCGGCATTGAACCTGTCTGCACTATTTACATGAATAGAAATAATCAAACTCGAAAAATCTTACTTCTGTCAGCAAATCCCAGAGGTACAAGCCAATTGCGCTTAGATCAGGAGATGCGTGAAATTAAAGAGGGGTTAAGACGGGCTGACAAGCGTGACCAGTATTCAATAGACACAGCAGAAGCAGTACGCAACAGAGATATACACAGAGCTATTTTAGACTACGAACCACACATCGTTCACTTTTCTGGACATGGGTCAGGAGAAGACGGCTTATTATTTGAAGACGAATCGGGTCAAATAAAGTTAGTTGATGCAGAAGCTTTAGCCGGACTATTTCAACTATTCGCTGACCAAGTGGAGTGTGTTGTTCTCAACGCTTGCTACTCAAAATACCAAGCTGTTGAAATAGCGCGACATATTGATTATGTTGTAGGCATGAGTCAGGAAATTGGCGATCGCGCAGCCATTGAATTTGCTGTGGGTTTTTATGATGCACTTGGCGCAGATAAAGGTTATGAGTTTGCTTATAAGTTAGGTTGTAATTCTATCCGGATGGCAGGGATAGCAGAAAATCTGACACCTCAACTGATGACGAAAACAGAAACAGCACTATTGAACTCAACAGACGAGCCAGCAACAATATATATAGAAAGACCTCCAATTGAGGATAAATGTTATCAAGCAATTATGCAATCTGGGGCGCTGGTTCGGATTAAAGCTCCCCAGAAGATGGGAAAAACATTGCTGTTGGAAAAGGTGCTGAAATATGCTATACAAGAGGGTTATCAAACAGCAAAATTGGATTTACAGCTTGCCGATATTAATATCCTTTCTGACCTCAAAACATTCTTGCAGTGGTTATGTATCGAGGTTTCTGATAGTCTAGAATTAGAACCTCAACTGGATAAATACTGGCAAGATATTTATGGTTTAAATAAAAACTGTACTCGTTATTTTTCTAAGTATATATTATCGAGCGAAAGTCCTGTGGTATTTGCTATAGATAATTTTGAACGACTGTTTGAATATCCAGAGATTTTCCCTCAATTTTGCTTACTTTTGCGTGGGTGGTATGAAACTGCTAAACAAGGAGACAAAATTGGGAAGATCTGGAAGAAACTGCGGTTAGTAGTGGTCCATTCCACAGAAGCTTATCCTGACTTAGATACCAATCACTCACCATTTAATGTTGGGGAACTCATTGAATTGCCTGAGTTTAACTTGCAACAAGTAAAAGCACTTGCCAAGCAGTATGAGTTAAATGGAAAATTAGGAGAACAAGGCGCATGTGAATTGATGGGGTTAATCGGAGGACACCCTTATTTGGTACAGCAGGCGATCGCTTACCTCAAAAGTCAACAAACAACCCTAGAAGAACTTTTGAAGATTGCACCGACAGAACAAGGAATTTTTAGCAACCATTTACGAGAACAATTATGGAATTTGCAACATAATTCCCCGCTTGAGTTAGGCTATAAACAAGTAGTCATGGCGAATGCACCTGTACAGTTGGATACTGAAGTCGCATTCAAGTTACATAGCTTGGGTTTAGTAAAACACTCTGGTAATGACTGTGTTCCCAGTTGTGAATTATATCGTCAGTACTTCTCAGTGCGTCTAGGGTAAGTTATGGTTAACCAGTCTTGTAGTCTTGTAGGGTGTGTTAGCGCAGCGTAACGCACCAAAAGCTTAGGATGGTGCGTTACGGACTTCGTCCTAACACACCCTACGTGTATTTCACAAATCAAATATGAGTCCTATAGGGTAAGTTATGGTTAACCAGTATATTTTCTCTGGAAGTCTACCTGAAGAAGCCAGCACCTATGTGACACGGAAAGCTGATAGTGATTTGCATGAAGGGCTGAAGGCGGGAAAGTTTTGTTATGTATTGAATTCCCGACAAAGCGGAAAGTCCAGCTTGCGTGTACAGACGATGCGCCGATTGAGAGAAGAAGGTGTGGAGTGTGCAGCGATTGACCTTTCTGCTGGCGGGATTCAGAATGTGCCACCAGAACAATGGTATGCAGATTTAATCGATACACTGATTGAGAGTTTTGGATTAGATGTAGAGTTTGCCGACTGGTGGTCAGCTAATCAGTTAAATTCAATAGTAACACGATTTCGTAAGTTTCTGGAAGAGATACTACTTGCTGAAGTTAAAGAAAATATTGTTATTTTTATTGATGAAATCGATAGTGTACTTAGTCTAAATTTTCCCACAGATGACTTTTTTGCATTGATTCGCGCCTGTTACAACAAGCGTGTTGATAATCCTGAATATAATCGTCTCACTTTCTGTTTGTTGGGAGTCGCATCACCCAGCAATTTAATAGAAGATAAACAACGCACCCCGTTTAATATTGGTAAAGCTATCTCTCTGACTGGGTTTCAATTGCATGAAATTGAGCCTTTAGAAAAGGGGTTGCATGGGAGATATGCTGACTCTCATGGGGTGATGAAGGAAATATTACATTGGACAGGAGGACAACCGTTTCTGACGCAAAAGCTGTGTCAGTTTATGGTGGAGGAATCTGCTCAAGACAATCCTCGTTCTGTTGAACAGGTAGTGCGATCGCGCATCATTGAGAATTGGGAATCTCAAGATGAACCAGAGCATTTACGAACTATTCGAGCTAGAATTTTGCGGGATGAACAACGGGCTGGGTATTTGCTGGAACTGTATCAACAAGTTCGGCTGGCTGAAGAACAATCTGAGATCACAGCAGATGATACTTTAGAGCAAAGCGAGTTACAGCTTTCGGGATTGGTTGTTAGGCAGCAAAATAAGTTAAGAGTTTATAATTCTATTTATCAAGAAATTTTTGACTCCTACTGGATTGAAAACCAATTAAAGAATCTGCGTCCTTATTCTGAAAGTTTTAGATTCTGGGTGGCTTCAGGAGGAACTGATGAGTCAAGATTGTTGCGGGGGAAGGCATTACAAGCAGCTGAAGCATGGGCAAAGGATAAAAGTTTAAGTTATCAGGATAGGCAGTTTTTAGCCGCTAGTAAGGAGAAGGAAATTCAGGAGGAAATTGTTGCGAAGGAACAAGAAGCTGCTTTGGAGCGAGAGAGAAAAGATAAGGAAGCAGCAGAGCAAAGAAATCAATTACTAAGTAAAGCTAATAAGAAAGCTCAAAGACGAATTAGGGTTGGAGTTGTTGTTTTGGTTTTAACAGTGCTAGGATCAGCAACTTTAGGGATATTATCTAGAAAGCAACTCTATCAAACTAACGAAGAAGTTGAAGCTGTTAAGCAATTAAATAAACTGGCTGGAGAATTAGAAAATAAAACATCCTCTAATTCAGAAGAAGTTACCTTTG
Source organism: Stigonema sp. (assembly GCA_965249805.1). Lineage (GTDB taxonomy): Bacteria > Cyanobacteriota > Cyanobacteriia > Cyanobacteriales > Nostocaceae > Stigonema. The sequence continues at coordinate 1,495,263 of CBDFMX010000001.1, read as the reverse complement.
ATTACAACGAAGCTTTAAGACTATCGGCTTTATCTTTTAACATTGATAATCACTCATTGAAACAAGCATTAGTATTTGCTGCTCAGTCGCAAGCAGATCAACAGCTAGAAAAACGGAAAGAAGCAGAACAGGAAATTAAGAAAAGCCAGGAAAATTTATCGGCAGCAGATAAAAAAGCTTTAGACTCCAGTCAGGGCTTACAGATTCAAGTATTATTCCAGAAAACTCAAGGCAGTTTATTAGCTCAAAACAAAGAAACCCAGAAAGCAGCTATAGAATCTTATACGACAGCATTTAACATTTTAAAGAAGCATCCAAAAGAAACTGATTTTACCAAAGATAATCAGTTCGTTACTGGTGGAAATATCACATCTGTTTATCGAGGTTTAATTGAGCTACTCTCCAAAAATAATCCAGAATCTGAATTGAGAGAACCGGTTGAAAAATCTCTTACCGAACATTTATATGCTCAGCTTGAAAATTCTTTGAAGTCTGAAAATTGGTCAGCAGCAGATAGCCAAACATCCCGACTGATGCTAAATATTTCTAAAAGAGAAAAAAAAGGATATTTAGATTATGACAACATTAATAGTTTTTCTTGTCCAGACCTGCGAAAAATAGACAAGCTTTGGGTTGACAATTCAAATAAACGTTTTGGCTTTAGTGTGCAAAAGGAAATATGGATTAACACTGGAAATCGACCGGGTATAAAACCAGAACAGGCAAACTATTTACGCTTCGCTAAGGCAGTTGGGTGGTATGATGACAAGGTAAGAGACAATGAAACGATCGGCTCGTATGTGAGTTACAAAGAACTGATGGAAGGTATAAGAAATAACCCTTTGGGATTTAGGGGGAGCCTACCGAAAAAATTTTGGATCATACGTGGTGGGTACATCTTCTCTCGCATTGCGACTTGTAAAGTGTAACCTATAAGCGTTTCGGAATTTTATAAAGATTTATTGCTGCGCCCCTTTCCACGACAGAATCAGCATTCCACAAATCCAATACCTGGCAGCCCCTGCGGGGAAGTCAAAAGTCAAAAGTCAAAAGTCAAAAGTCAAAAGTTTATTTGTTTAACTTCTCTTTAGTAGTTACTATTGATTTAGCAATAATTTTAATCAACTGTTCGCATTCATCTAAAAGATTGTCTATTAGTGACTCAGATATTATTTCTGATTTAATTAATAGTTTTAGCCAATATCTTGTTTCTTTTGCCTCTTTTAAAGCTATCGATTGCTTACTGATAAAATCTTTATTACTTTCAGCAGAACGAGATTCTTCAATATTTGCCCCTATAGAAGTTCCGGCTCTGAATAACTGATTTGCTAACAATCTAGACGTTCCAGGTTGTTTATCTAGATGAGAACAAAGTTTGGTTATTCTAACAGCAAACTCAAATGTTCTATCAGAAATTGGAATGTAATTACTCATTATAATCAGAAGTTTTAATGCTATAATTTTAGCATATTTTGAGTCTCAAAATACTGACTTTTGACTTTTGACTTTTGACTTTTGACTTCCCCGAAGGGGTGGTTGGTTTGTGTAACGGGTGTCTGATATAGTGAGGTGAGGCATTACAGCACCATTAAACCGTAAGGGCGCGGAAACCGCGCCCTTACAATGTGGCATCGGTTCAATTGAAAACTGCTGTATATCATAACAACTACCGGACATTAATCCTGAATGCGATCGCTCTCCCATGCAGGAGTGCAACCCACACAACTACTTCGACTCAACATATTGGTTCGGATCAGATAATCTACATACCGATGAATCCTGTAGAGACGCGAAATTTCGCGTCTCTACACCTATGTAATCCTCACCAACAACTCTTAACCGAACCGTATTGGCTGAGATGCGATCGCTCTCCCACAATTTTCAGCTACGAGCGCGTGAGACAGCAACTAGAAGGAAATTAACTCTGGATATATCTGAGCAAGCCTTTTCCATTATCTATATATTATCCTGTCAACTAAGCAAAAGTCAACCAAAAAACTCAAATTTTTCGATGGCAACCAGATTCGTCGAGATAGACTGAAAAACTGGTAGCACCAATTCAGCAACGCCTCCAACTGATGTTCAACATTTAGGGACTTCCAGAAAATGAAATATCCCAACCAGGGATCTATCAATCGTGTCATGGGTAAGGGCGGGGATACCCCGCCCCTACGATTTGGGACAATTTTTTGTTGTCAATCAGACTCAATCTCGTGGGGATGGGGTCGTTACCTGGTTTAAATAAAAGACGTTTACCACCTTCTAGGTCAACAGCTTTCTTCACCTGCGCGATCGCCAACATTATTGCTCTTGAAATGCCTGCTGCTGTTTTCTAATTGCACGGGCAATAAGGGGAGCTTTTTTTTCTAATCCTTGGAGGGTAATATCACCATCAATATAAAGCTGATACCATTGTTGGCGTTGGCGGAGGACTCGTTCATCGTCGCGCAACCGCAGCCGTTCTAACGTAAATTCTGCTTTTTGACGTTTTTCTGGAGAGACTCTATCAGTTAACACTAACTGTAAAGAAGGAAGCAGAATTTCAAACCAATCTTCTCCCACTTCAAAGGGGTCAAGCACTTGGTCATCAAGAGTACCTTTGCTACTATTAATCCAACCAGAAGCAAAGCGGAGATTGCTCCATTCATAAGCCAAATTGCGATAATTTTCGCGGCTGAGGTAATGGTCTACTGTACCCACTGGTTCGTACATGGCACTATAGCCACAAAGATTATTAAACCCATCAGCTAAATTACTTTTGAAGGGAAACCAATAATCTCTGGTTCCTTTTTTTGGGTCGGGATTTTTTGCAAGCCACGCATTTCCTATTTGTCGCACTTTTTCATCAAAATCCGGTGGTTCTGGTGGAGGGTTAAACGGTATCATCTGCATTATACCCCTTAGGAACCCGGATTTCTTCTTTCCGATGTGACGATCCAACGGGGCCAAAATGGGTCATGTCCGGGTAAAAGTCTTTGAAGTTCGGTCTGGATTTGTGTGTGAGTTCTTAAGTATTCTGGAAAATCGCTCATATTGTCTTTACGCATCCATGCTTCAGCAGCAACGATAGCAATTTCTGCTTCCTGAGAACGAGCTTGTTTAAGTCCAAAAATTTCTGAGGTTAACCATCCGACAATATCTCCCTGTTTAGACCAAGCTACTTCATCAAAATTAACTTCTTGACCTTGCAATTCCAATAAAAATAATTTATCTTGTTCTTCATCAAAATTAGGTTCTAAGGAAGCAAGAATAAGTGGAGAATGAGTAGTAACTAAAGCTTGTATTTTCATGGACTTTTGTAATTCTGTTACTACTGATAAAATTGCTGGTAGAATTAATCTTTGCCAACGGGGATGCAGGTGAGATTCAATTTCATCAATTAGTAAAACTATTTGATTTATTGGCTTCTGTTGTCGCAGGTCAGAAGCTTTTTTATGTTCGTACCAAGTCCATACCAGTAAATAAGCAAGTCCCAAAATACGCTTCATTCCAGCTGAGGCGTGAATTACAGGAACATTACCGTAAGGAAGATTAACTGTAGGAATATCACGTACATCTTCTACAGACACTCGCGTTGGTTCCCCCATTTTTATCCACTCATCAGGATGGGAAGCAAGTTTTTTAATCACATGAGAAAATAGTTGAAATGGAGATTTTGTGGGTTGATTTTGCCATGTCACCCAATCTTGAATTAGACCATTACAAAGAACTTTACCATCTGACTTTAGACCATTCCAAAGCGTATCTGAGGTAAAATTATAAGCAATATCACGTTTGCGAGCCGGGTCAAAAACGGAGAAACCGCCATCAACACGAACGTAAATAACTACCTCTTTTAATAAGGGAGGCATTTGTAAATTACGCCATTGTTGTTCGGAAAAATCAAAGTAACTCCGGTACTCTTTGATATTTTTTTCGCTGCTAACTAGGCAGCTAATTTCTGGGTGAGCTTCTATAACTCGTTGCGGATAGGCGGGTTTGTCAGCCCAATTTGCAGTGAGAACCCACCAAGCAACATCGAGTAAAAAACTTTTACCAAGACCATTATCGCCCGTAAAAATATTGAGTCTATCACCAAATTCAACATCAAAATGCGTTGCTGGACCAACTTGCTTGAGGTGAAGTTCTTTTAACATTACGTTCTAATTGCTAATTGCTAATTGCTAATCGTTAATTGCACAATTTTCAGCTACGAGTGCGTTAGACAGCAACTAGAAGGTAATTAACTCTGGATATATCTGAGCAGACCTTTTCCATTATCTATATAATATCCTGTCAACTAAGCAAAAGTCAACCAAAAAACTCAAATTTTTCGATGGCAACCAGATTCGTCGAGATAGACTGAACCACTGGTAGCACCAATTCAGCAACGCCTCCAACTGATGTTCAACATTTAGGGACTTCCAGAAAATGAAATATCCCAACCAGAGATCTATCAATCGTGTCATGGGTAAGGGCGCGGAAACCGCGCCCCTACGATTTGGGACAATTTTTTGTTGTCAATCAGACTCAATCTCGTGGGGATGGGGTCGTTCCCTGGTTTAAATACAAGACGTTTACCACCTTCTAGGTCAACAGCTTTCTTCACCTGCGTGAGGGTTTCATACCGATATTCAGCAACGCTAAAAAATTAAATTTACCTAAAATGGACACACAGTACCACCAGAACCAATGACAGGACGTCCTAGAATTGAACATCCTGTAATACCGTTTTTATATGAAGCTGCATATAATTAGCCTGCGTAGGCAGGCTTTGTTTGTGTAGCCCCAGGCTTCTAGCCTGAGGGGGTTGCAGATGGAAATGTTAAGGGTCCTTTGACTGAGGAACTAAAATGAGAAGTCAATTTAGAGAGATTTCCTTAAAAACAACAACATTTGGATTTAAAGAAGAAACTGGTCATTGGCAAATGGATATCGGTGTAGCAGATGACCAATCTGTAGCTTCTTTAAATAGTCATGTTATCGATCTAGTTAAAATCTTTTTGTTAGCCTTTCATAAATTGTGCAGACCTGTAGAAATTTACTATGATAGTATGACTGTTGATGCAAATGGAAAAGTCGAACAAGTAAAAGAAGGACAAGTTAGACTTGTTGAAGAAAAAAGTCATACTCAACTTTTGCAAGAGCTAAAACTATCCCTAAAAAACCCTGAAAAATCTTTCTTTACTACAATCTTTATTGACTGTGACTTATATGTGTTTGTCACAGATCCAGAAGATACATTAAATGAAGACACATCAAACCAAGTTTGGATACCAAGAGTAGCTAGATTTTATTTTGGCTTTGTGATGGAACCTAAAGAAGATGATGAAGCGTTGATACCGTCAGATAGTAGCGTTAGCTTTGAAACTTCTACAGACGTTTGGGTCGAGAGGACATTAGATCAACTAGGTTTACATTGGCAAGATAATCACTCCTGTGCCGCCAAAAATCAACCCTTGCTAGAAGAAGCTTTACGAAAGTGGGAAATCCTGGTTGGAAAACCAATTGTTGAATGGAACTCCCGCTATTACCCTGACCAAATCTTTAGATATGGTTTTAAAAGCTCTAAGAACAAGCATTAAGCTGTTTTTTATAACCCATTGCCGATCAGAATGAAGAGTGATTTACCGGACATGATATGACTACCAATATGGCAGCAGCAAGCGTAGCGATGTCAGTCTTTGCATCTCCTATTATATTTAAATGCTTAACTTTCAAAGGGATGTACCTAAAAACCTTTCATATCCTTCCTTCAGCAACTTTTTTCCATCTTCTTTAATAATGCTACCGTGAGCCATGATGACCCTATTAAAGTCCCAGCATAAAATCTTTTGAACTGAATTTTTCACTTTTTCTTTTTCTTTTGTAGCGAATTTTTCTAATAGTGAGGGACCTAATTCACCGTATACTCCAAGGAACTTAGCTGCTAACCGTGTTTTTAAAGGAAAATTGTCATCAAAATGAAAGGCTGTATCTGTTAATATCAGAGTACGGCTTCTTCTATGGAAGAAGACAAATTCATTAAGTATTGAAGGTCCAGTTAGATCAAGAACTTTAAATCCATTAAACAACACATAGTCAACTTGCTCGATAATGCTACCTTCATCATTGGTTATCACTCTATCAGCAGAGAGTAGTGGTCTTTTAGAATCTAAGCCTGGTGAGATCCAAAGCTGTGCTTCCGGGTAAATGACTTTAAAACCGGATACAAAAAGATGATGGTAGAGATTTGGGGCAATGATATAAGCTACATTACCAATTTCATTAAGTTGATGAATAGTGGTATTGTCAGCGTGAATTGGAGATATAACGATTAGCTCGTTGGTTGTAAGGCGAATAACTGTCATCCGCGTACCAACCTCAAGTCCCCAGTACTTTAACGGTTGTTCACCAACCCAAATATCGTTGTCAATTTCTTTCAGCATGCTTTACGTCTGACAAGTACTGTGCTTCAACTTCAGATTTTTTTAATTACCATTCAATTCTCTCGCAATTCGCACCGCGATCGTACTAAATCACTACTGCTACAATCGAACTATGCGTAGATCCACTCTTCAGCTTTCACTCTACCCAAAAGGTTGCCCAAATAGGTGTCAATTTTCAAGGGCGGAATGGCGATCGCGCGATCGTTGAATTGGGCTGAACTCCTGTACAGACGTTCCGCTCCTTACGTCTGTGACTGACTCCTCACGGATGTATTCTATGCTCTCGTGGCTTCACATCTGCATATAAATACAAAAGCAGTGTGCCGATAAATGACCAATAATTCAGATTCTGAGATTGTCTCATAGAAAGCGGTTTAAGAATGCACCACTTTCTTATATTTCCCAAAGAGATTGCTAATTGCTAATTGCTAATCGTTAAATAGCACAATTTTTTGCTTTGAGTGCGTGAGACAGCAACTAGAAGGTAATTAACTCTGGATATATCTGAGCAGACCTTTTCCATTATTTATATATTATCCTGTCAACTAAGCAAAAGTCAAGCAAAAAACTTAAATTTTTCGATGGCAACCAGATTCGTCGAGATAGACCGATCCACTGGTAGCACCAATTCAGCAACGCCTCCAACTGATGTTCAACATTTAGGGACTTCCAGAAAATAAAATATCCCAACCAGAGATCGATCAATCGGATCATGGGTAAGGGCGGGGGTACCCCGCCCCTACAATTTATACTAAAAACGGCTGAAAACTATACTTATTTAACATTCGCGCATCCGGTTCTGAAGCCTCTCCCCGATGCGGGGAGAGGTTTGGAGCTCAGTCCATATTAAGTGAAGTGTACTTAAGTAAGGTGCGCAGTTTAACGCAAAGGGCGGGAATTTTCTCATTTTGCTGCGTTGAACCTGGGAACGCCTTGCAAGTGCCAAAAGTAAACTTTTGTAACAATTTGTCGTGGTTTGTGTAAAAGTTGCGTTCCCTAAGTGAGAGAAATAGAGATCCGCGACGAGGTGCCATAACATTCGAGGTCTTATGACTGACGACTTTCTAAATGCACAACTTAAAGAAATAACACTCCTTGCCCAAAAACACCCACAAGCAAGCAAAGAGCGAAGAATGGCTTTAACACAGTTAATTGATAGCATTTGGCTATCAGGTAAACTTTACCGTCCCTATACTGGTCAATTTCAACTACTTTACGAAGATATTTATGAAGAAGCGGTACAAAACCTATTCTTTTATCTTTGTCGAGATGATAATATTAGGAAATACGATCCAGAACGCGCTGAAGTGATCACCTGGGTGAATTTCCTACTAACTAAACGCTTTTTTCCCGAGGCTATACCAAAAATTATCGGCAAAGGAAATGAAATAACTTTAGAAAAGTCTCATTTAGAAAATCTCCCATCACCAGAACCGATATCTTCCTATGAACAAGTCATCCAATATATAGAAGATGATCCCGAAGGAATTTTTATCAATGAACATATAAAAAGTCATCCCGAAGCCAATTTTCAAGCAATAGCCAGAAGAAGGTATTCCGGAGTTTCCTGGAAAGACATCTCGGCAGAATGGGGCATAGGAATTAGATCGTTACATTATTTTTACCAACGCTCTGTGAAAAGATTTGCCCCTAAATTGCGAGAATACTTGTAAATTTCATATTATCTAACCAAACAGTCAAAAAATTATGAGCAACAAGACAGTTTTTTTAACATTTACAGGACCGATATCTCCAAGTGCAAGGCGGCTAGCTGAACAATTGTGTAGACAACAAGCTACGCCAGAGAAAGGCGAACAACTTCGTCTCAATACTTTATCTGTATCTTTTGTGAATTCGTATCTACAATGCATGGGGTTTGAGACAGACTGGGAAGCGAGTGATAGCTGGAACCCAGTGCAGCAGCTACTAATGGACGTAGCTGATTTGGAGATAAAAAATCTCGGTAAATTAGAGTGTCGTCCGGTGTTGGAAGGGGAACAGTTTGTCTACGTGCCGCCAGAAGCACAGTCAAACCGAATTGGCTATGTAGCTGTGCAGATTAGTAAATCATTTCGAGAAGCAAAGCTGTTGGGATTTGTCACGCAGTTACAAGCCGATTTCTTACCAATAAGTCAATTGCAACATTTGGAAAATTTTCTGGAGTATTTAGAAGAAATCACTCAAGCAAAGCAAGCTGAATTAGCTGAGCAATCGCTCACAGAAAATAATAATTTGGTGAAATTGAAGCAATGGTTGGAGAATATTTTTGATGCAGGTTGGCAAGAAATTGAGACTCTTTTAGGCACTCAAGGAGCAAATCCTGTTTGGAGTATGAGAAGTGCTAATGGCGCTTTTCTTAGCAGGGGTAAGCTGATTGATTTAGGAAAAGAAATAAGCGATCGAGGAGTAGTTTTAGTCGTTACCCTCCCTGCAGACAACGAGCAGGAAATGGACATTATCGTAGAAGTACATCCGACAAGCGGACAAAATTACCTGCCACCAAATCTCCATTTGATGGTGCTGGACTTTGAGGGAGCATCTGTCATGGAAGCCCAAACTAGAAACAGCAATAAGAATATTCAATTACAATTTAGTTGCGAGATGGGAGAACGTTTTAGCGTTAAGGTGGCGCTAGGGGATGTCAGCGTTATAGAAGATTTTGTCATCTGTTGAGAACAACAGCAGGAGTGCTGGTGATGAGAAAGTTAGTTGTGCTGAAACTAGATGGTAATTTGGATCTGGGGGTGCGGGTAACGCTGGAGATTGGGATTGAGGGCGATCGCCCCAGTACAGAAATTACTGGCAACCTGCCCCCAAATCCAGATATGCTGACAGCAATTGAGCAATGGCAGTCAACTTATCGCAGTCTGGGGACGTTGCCTCGGATCAAAGCCAAAAAAATTGTTTACGATGGTTCCATTTCCACACGCCGCGAGGACTGTCATAACTTAGCCAATGAATTGCGTAAGCACTTGAACCACTGGCTACAGTCAGAACCGTTTCGCCCGATCCAGGAGAAATTGCTCAAACACTTAATGCCATCAGACGAGGTACGGATGGTGATTCGCACTCCTTGTCCGCAACTAGAGAAACTTCCCTGGCATTTGTGGGATTTGATCGATCGAGATTACCAACAAGCTGAAGTCACTTTGAGTGTTCTCGAGTCAGAACAAGTACCTGTACTACAGACATCCACCAAAAGCAACAAAGTGAGAATCTTGGCGATTTTAGGTGATAGTGAGGGTATTGATGTGCAGCCAGACCGGCAACTGCTAGAAAAATTACCTGGCGCCGCCATAACCTTTTTGAACCAGCCTAAACGTCAAGACATCAACGACCAGCTGTGGAACAAACCCTGGAAAATCCTATTTTTTGCCGGTCATAGCAAGACCGAAGATGGCACTGGTCGCATCTATATTAATCAAACAGAATACTTAACAATTGACAACCTCAAGTATGCCTTGAGAAATGCCGTTGCTAACGGGTTACAGTTGGCGATTTTCAACTCCTGTGATGGGTTGGGATTAGCACGATCGCTACAATTCGATTTGCACATTCCGCAAATAATTGTGATGCGGGAACCGGTGCCGGACTTGGTGGCGAAAGAATTTTTAAAGCATTTTCTGGAGGCTTTTTCCTCTGGACAGTCTTTGTATGCTGCGGTTCGCTTTGCCAGAGAAAAGCTGCAAGGACTAGAAAGCGAATATCCGGGTGCGAGTTGGTTACCAGTGATTTGCGAACATCCTGCAGTAGCGCCGTTGACTTGGCCCAAGCCCCGAATTCTCAACAATCGCCGCCTCGGAACCTTGCTACTTTTAAGCTTGCTAGTAACCGCCAGTGTGCTAGGAATAAGGCATCTGGGAGGATGGCAAACATGGGAGTTGCAGGCTTTCGACCAATTAATGCGATCGCGTCCAGACTCAGAGCAAGATCCGCGACTGTTAATAGTTACTGTAACAGAAGACGATCTTCACCTGCCAGAGCAACAGCATAGAATTGGGTCGCTATCAGATCTAGCACTGGCGCGACTGTTGGCGAAACTCACACAGTTGCAACCGCGAACTATTGGCTTGGATATTTATCGTGATTTTCCTGCAACACAGAACCAGTCTTCTTTAGCCACTCGTTTGAAAACTGCTGACAACTTCTTTGAAATTTGCAAAGTTAGAGATAGCACAAAAAACTATCCCGGAATTTTACCTCCTCCTGAAGTTCCGCTAACACGCCTTGGCTTTAGTGATATTGTCCCAGACGCAGACCACGTTATGCGCCGCCATTTATTAGCGATGAAACCAGCCCCCACATCCCCTTGTACTACTCCCTACGCCCTCAGCGCCCAGCTAGCATTTCACTACTTGGAAAAAGAGGGTATTTCTGCCAAGTACATTGCTGGGGAATTGCAGTTAGGAAACGTCGTCTTCAAGCGCTGGCGATCGCACATGGGTGGTTATCAACAAGTAGATACAGATGGCTATCAAATATTGCTAAATTACCGTTCTTACCGCCATTCCCCTTTAGAAATTGCCCCAACAGTCACGCTTGCAGATGTTCTCAGGGGTAAGGTTAAGCCTGAGTTCGTCAAGGACCGAATTGTCCTCATTGGTGTGACTGCGCAAAGTGTTCATGATTATATTCTCATCCCCTACCACACCCAAGAGGGGTTTTACCAGGAAATGCCGGGAGTGATTGTGCAAGCGCAAATGGTAAGTCAAATTGTGAGTGCGGTTAAAGATGGGCGACCTTTGTTATCAGTTTTGCCTGCTTGGGGCGATATGTTGTGGGTTTGGGGTTGGTCTGTGATTGGAGGTGCGATCGCCCTTGCCTATCGGTCAGGACTATATCTCATACTGGCTGGTGGCGGCGCATTAAGTGTTTTATACGTTCTTTGCTTAGTCCTATTGTGCCAAGGCATTTGGGTTCCCCTCGTCCCAAGTGCCTTGGTTTTAGTAGTTACTGGCGGCAGTGTAGCGATTTACCTTGCTTCAAAAAGTCAGCGACAGCTAATATCATGTTCGCTTGAATACTTGTAATAAAGAACCTCTCCCCCAACCCCTCCCCTAATAGGGGAGGGGAGACTTTGACGCTTGAATACTTGTAATAAAGAACCTCTCCCCCAACCCCTCCCCTAATAGGGGAGGGGAGACTTTGACGCTTGAATACTTGTAATAAAGAACCTCTCCCCCAACCCCTCCCCTAATAGGGGAGGGGAGACTTTGACGCTTGAATACTTGTAATAAAGAACCTCTCCCCCAACCCCTCCCCTAATAGGGGAGGGGAGACTTTGACGCAAGTCAAAGGCGGGGAGAGGTCAAACCTAAATGATAAGTCATTTACCGAACATGATATAATTTATCGCAATTTGAGGTATGATTGAGATTAAATTGATTGTCAAAACATTGGCGTTACTGAATTGGAGTATGAACTGTGTTTTTGAGCCTCACGCAAAGGCGCAAAGTTTTTCTTATCTTCTTTGCGTGAGGTTTTCATGCCAATATTCAGCAACGCTAAAAAATTAAATTTACCCTGATTGGCAGAAACGATTGACAGAAGCACTACCTAAATTACTGGTTAGGTGGAAAAATGAGTAGTTTTGGACAGCTTTGTCCAATTTTTAGTTCAGCAGTGGGAACCCTTGCTATCAGTTGTGCAGTCCTTAGCTGCACACAAGTGCAGGCACAGCCTGTCAATTTTCTACTGCTTGGGCAAAGCCCGACTTTAAACCGGCGGGGAAACGAATCATTGATTTTCGCTGTACCACCCCCACCACCAGACATTGGAGAACCAGGTCAGCGTTCAGAAGCAGGAAGCCGTGGTTGTGAGAACCTGAACAAGCCGCTGGCTGCTGTTTCCCAAAAGCAGCTAACAGCTTTAGTACCTGTCTATTCAGATTCAAAATTGGTTTTGGGAACAACGATCGCGGCGCATCCCACTTTCTGGTTTTATGTTCCGGATCAACTGCCATTTCCGGGAAAGTTTGTGCTGCGGGACAAAGACGGTAAGTTGGTCTACCAGACCGATGTCACACTACCTAAAACTCCAGGAGTTGTCAGCTTCTCGCTTCCATCTACGGTACCACCGCTCTTAATTGGCAAGCAGTATCATTGGTATATCAAAATTCACTGTAAGGCGCAAGAACTACCTGCTTTTGCTGATGGTTGGATTCAAAGAACCGCACTCAACCCCGTCCTTAAGAGTCAGTTAGAGAAAGCCACACCAAGCGATCGCGTTACCCTTTATGCCGCCAATGGTATTTGGTTTGAAGCGTTGAGTACTGCAGGCGAACTGCATCGTCGCGATCCCAAAGATACTACTTGGGCAGCGCTGTTGCAAGCTGTTGGTTTGAATGATTTGGTAAACGAACCAATAGTAAATGCTCCTTACTAACCCACATTCCGCACTTCAACATGTAGTATGCAAAAACAAAGAGAGCGATCGCTTTCACAAGTCAAAAGTCACTCATTCAAAAGTAAGAATTATTTAATTATTTTTGAATGAGTGACTTTTAACTTTTGACTTTCCCCGAAGGGGGCGGGGGCTTGTACCCTTAATGAATTAATTATTAATTAATTTAGTAATTTTTAATTACGAATTACGAATTACGAATTACGAATTATTCGGTCATGGTCAAGCTGAAAAATCTTTCTTTTCTCAGCATTGACCAAAAAGTGGTCTGTTCAAAATAACTGACCACTTTTTCTTCACAGTCTAAACTCCTGTATGACGTTAAAAGTCAAATTCTCCTGAATCATCTGCGTACTTATGCCAAATACCACCGTGAGTATCTGTGCACTCAAGGTCGTCATAACCGTCTCTATCAAGATCTACAACACGGATGTGTGCTCCTGCATGAGTACACCAAGATGATTTTGTATACCATCGACGACCATCGCCGTAATTAATCCACTTACCTTGACCGTGATCGGCACAAAGAGCATCTATTCTGTTATCATTGTCAAAATCCCCATATACTATGTACGATCCAGCATGTACACACCATCCATTGGGGGTAATATCCACAGCAGATGCCGAGCCCTGGTTCACCAGCCACATACCAAATGATGAAATTGTAACCGCTGTTGCTAAACCAAGAGCTTTAAAAAGTTTAGGTGTCTTCATAATCTTCCTTCTTAACTATGACCTCAGGTTCTCTACGGGATTACGCTATACGCTCAACAGATGTGATCGAATCGTTGGGTAAGCCTTGTAAATTGTCTAATCCCACTTCGATATTATGAATATATGAAATTAACTTTAGTATTTCACGGTTTTCAAACAGATTTAAAATGCATAACTACATGACTTATGTTTTGAGTATCCGAACCTTAAACATTCGAGAAACAAGAGGTTTGCTCTTACGAATTAAAGTACTGTAGTGTCTCTCGATAGTCCAAACGATGCAATTTCAAACTGAAGTTATGCTTGTTGATTATATATAGAAATTGATGCCTGAACACAGCACAACGACTTGAAAAAGCCGCATTTATAACTGTTGGCTAGATTAATGCTAAGTTTTGTCAAAGTTGTAAAATTGCAGGACTTTTGATTCAGGAAAGTAAGGAAAATCTCTAAATCGAGAAGCAGTCAGCCTCTACTTGTCGCCAACTCCAAGTCAAAGAAAACGGCGAGGAATCACACAAATTGTAGGGGTGGAAGGAATCGACGCCTCGCCGTTTCGGGCATAGGGCATAGGGCATAGGGCATAGGGCATAGGGAACGCACCCATGCCCCATGCCCACGAAATCCCACCCCTAAAAGGAGTGGGATGAGTTTAAATAAGTATTTTTACTTGACTTATTGAGGTTGATTAGCGATCGCTTTCTTTGTTTTTGCATACTACATTTTGAAGTGCGGAATGTGGGTTATGACGATCTAATTTAGAAATTCAAGCTAAGATTTAGAGCCAATTCCCTAATAAAATGTAGGGTGCCCAGAACATTGGACGTTGGTATTTAGGATTCTGCAAAAGAGCCAGTTGGGCGCGGCGGAGTGCTTCGGCTTTAGTGAGCGTTTTGTCAGCTAACTCTTGGTAAAACTTACTCATCAACTGGGCGGTGGACTGATCGTCCAAGTTCCACAGAGAAGCGATCGTACTACGCGCTCCCGCCCGGATCGCCACACCAGCAATTCCCAAAGCGGCTCGGTTGTCACCTGTAGCTGTTTCACAAGCGCTCAGCACAAGCAATTCAATCGCCTCGGGTCTGTTTTGCTCTCTAGCTCGCACTAAGTTATTTAACTCCTTGACATATATGCGCTTATCCCAAGCGACAATAAATGTCTCTTCAGCTTTGGAACTGAACTGACCATGAGTTGCAAGATGAACTACAGAGAAAGGCAGAGAATTAACTTGGTTTTGCAGAGCCTTGCTGGTAAATTCGTTATTAAGAAGTAAACTTCCTGGTATCTGCGAGTGAATTCCCTCTAATTCACGTTTGACGTTGGGTAATGCAGAAAATCCGGGACGTGATTCAGTCAATCCAGCAGCGATTGCCTTTAATTGTTTTGACTGTAAAGGTTTGGGGTTAACTAGTTGCAAACCTGGGGTAAGTGCTATGCCATACTTCTCAATCAGATACTGTTTGCCGTCATAAAGAGCTGCCATGGGGATATTTCGCAACAAACCATCCAGCACAAACACCAAGGTCTTAACGTGGCTTTGGGCTAAGTCAGTTGCAGCGGGTTTGAGTAACCAGTTATACACCTGTTCGGATAAGGACTTAGCTTCAACAAGCGTATCGGGTTCTGTGAAATTTTGCCGGAGTTGTTTTAGGGTGGTTTCAACTTGGCGAGGAGTGACAGCAGTAGCGTAGTGCAGCAAAGGCTTTCCAGGCAATTTGAGGATTACCTCTAGTCGGTCTGGCAAAATAATTGGATAAATGGCTGCCGCTGTTTGGTCTTTTTGGTCGATAATTTGGTCAATGTTGCTTTTAGCAGCTAAACAGGCTTGGCGAAAGAAGTTGTCCAGTTCTGCTAATTGCAGCGCTTCAATTGTGTCACGGGCTTTCTGGATATTTTCTTGAGTACTCCTCCCTTGGGGGGATTGCAAAAGCAACTCGACAAGCTCCCTATAAACTGGTTCCACTTGTTCTCGAAAGGAAAACTGTACCTCTGGATTGATGGAAACTAAATCGTAGCGGAGGGACTGAAGGGTGTTGACGGCTTGTTCGTAAGCTGCGATCGCTGCTTTCATATCTCCCCTAACCTTAAGCAAACGTCCCAGTTGCCATTGCCATCGATAAGCAATGTCCTTAGCATCAATAGCTTGAGACAGGAACAGGGCTTTCTCGGTGAGGTTTTGTGCATCAGCCCACTGCTGGTTGTGTTCGTACAGACCACCCAATATACCGAGAGCATAGGATTCTGTGCGTTGGTCTTGCAAGCTTTTAGCCTGCTGGACAGCGGTAGCCAATAGCTGAGCTGATGTGCGCAGGTGTTCAGGGGATGAGGGGGATGAGGAGGATGAGGGGGATGAGGATTTTAAATTATCTCCCTCATCTCCCTCATCTTCTGCTTCCCCACTCCCTACTCCCCACTCCCTACTCCCCCATTTCATCAGACTTTCGGCAAAGTTGATTCGGGCATAGATTGCCGTGCGACTGAGGGGCAAGTCGGCAAGCTGAGTTTGGATTTGGGGCAACAACGCCTCAACTGCACTGACTTGCTTGGTTTCCTGTAGTAGCTTCAGTTGATTAATTTGAGCATCGATGCGGGTAGTTGGTGAGGTGGCAGTGTTGGCAGCTTGTCGGTAGAATTCTATAGCTTTTTGTGTATCCTGTTGGGCGCGGGCTGTATTGCCTAGACTAAGTAGAACATCGGCGATCGCTTGCGGATCTTGTAACGATGAAGCTACTTGTAAACTTTGTTGCAATATCTGCTGGGATGTTGTTAAATTACACTGTTGGGATGGTTCTAAATTAACCTGCCTGGATGCTTCTAAGTTACCGATGACACGCAGGACGTTGCCCAGACTACGCAGTGCTGTAACCTTAAGCTGGGAGTTTGGTTGGTTTTGCAAAAGCTCAGTACTTTCACACAAAGTTTTTTGGGCTTGACGATAAAGCCCCAACGCTTGCAAAGCCTGCGCTTGATTGATGCGGTTACGAATAATCGGGTAATTATCGCTTCTTTTGGCATAAATGTCAACTGCCTGTCGCCAAGTATTTAGGGCATCTTCAGGTTTTGCCAGAGCTAATTGCAGGCGACCTTTGATATCTAGAGCTTGGGCAAGGATTTGGGAGCGCTCTTTTGTGTTTATATGTTGAGCGGTTTGTAATAGATTGAGACTTTGGGCGATCGCACCAGAAGCCTCACTCCATCGTCCCAGTTGCTGATCGGCTAATGAAAGATTGCTGAGTGTCATAGCTTGTCTCAGTTCATCCCCATTGGCTTTGAACGCACTCACCGCCTGTTGCCAGATCGCAACTGCCTCAGCAAACCGTTCGACTTCATAGAATTTTCTCCCCTGTTCAAGCAAGTTTTGAGCATCAGGCAAGCTTTGAACAATGGAGTTTGCCGCAGTCATATGAGCAAAAGTGGGGTGCAACAAACCCGCGCCTAAGAACATCGCCAAAAGCAGCAGTACACTTAAGAGGCGTTTAATTCTGCGTAATCTAAATTTTTTCCTTGACATATTTTAGCCCTCACTCGCGCACGCCAGACATCGCTCCACCAATTACGAACCAACTGAAGATCCCTAATTTCCAGCCCCAACGCCGTCTGCATAGAGTCATTGTGGACATTGCATCCCTCTATTTGTAGTATTTGAGTACACTACAATCTGTTACTGTTCAGTTTAAACGGGAAGCAAACGCTATTGATTATTCCGGATAGTTACGAATAGTTGCGATGCGATCGCTTGGCTATACTGACATCTTGCACCTTCTCCTCTGAAGGGCGGCATTACCAAGGGTTGACGAACGCTAATTGTGGTTTACTCAATGTTGAGGCGTCTGCAAGCATAACTGGGGAATAGTGCAATGTCCGGAAGAGTGCGTACTGGGGGTCGGTGGTTTGTGGGGATGGCGATGGGTAGTGCGATCGCTTTGGGGACAAACTGTGCGTTCTGCACTTTGTGCAGTAGCAAAGCTATCGCTCAAATTACCCCCGATCGGACTTTAACCAACAACTCCACCGTCACAAGAGACGGGAAAACCTTCAATATCAATGGACATCTCCGATAAACAATGTAGAGACGCGAAATTTCGCGTCTCTACAAGGGTTTCAGACAACGAATAATTAATTTTTGGAGATGTCTAATGGAGGAACCCAAGCAGGACGCAACTTATTTCACAGCTTTCAAGAGTTCTCTGTCCCCACTGGTTTCACGGCTTCGTTCAATAATGCTGCGGATATTCAGAACATCTTCGGTCGGGTGACGGGTGGGTCAGTATCTAACATTGATGGGTTAATTAAAGCTAATCCTACAGCTAATATCATGTCCGTATAAACAGTTACGATATCCAGCCCTCACCCCCGTCCCCTCTCCCAAGCATGGGAGAGGGGAGCGAGCGAGGGTATAGTGAGGGTTCATATAATAAGTCATTAACCGGACATCATATAACGTGTTTCTGATTAATCCCAATGGGATTATTTTTGGGAAAAATGCCTCACTAAACATTGGTGGCTGCGATCGCGCTGCTATTTCTGACTGTAGCAAGATTAAATTTCCTTTTTGGTCATAAAACCGCAGCCAGTGACACGTTTGTTGCGGTGGTTCGCTTTTCCACTTTTGGCGGCATCAAACAAAGAAGTTAAATCCGTCAGTGCGTCTGGATCTGTTGTCTTACCCACAGCCGGAAAGACTGTCGTAATGCGTTTCTTCCTGCTGCTAACTGCTGCCTGATAAAATCAGGTATGGACTTTACCGGAAACTCACCGAAAGCGACACTGGTTTGTGTCTCAACATACATTCCGTTGACCAATTGATAAAGACGTAGTTGCTTCTGGTCATAACGCCAAACTTCTGGAACACCCAATCGAGCATAAATCGGCAGGCGATCCAATGACTTGCTCGTAATATCTATCTCCAATACCAAATCTGGGGGAGGGTCAGAGGCTAAGTCAATGTCCAATCTTCCACGAATCGCCGATAGGTTTTGGATGTAAAAGCAGTTGTCAGGTTCTGCACCTCCCATGCGCTCTTGTCGCCGCCAAGTGGTAGAACCGAAACATTCGTATTCAATAGCCAACTCTTGAGCAAGGTCTTTGACCAAATCCCCGATCGCATCCTTAAAATACTCATGCTCCGGTAACGGCACCATGATTTCTAGCATCCCTTGGTCATATGCAAGTTTGGCGGCGCGATGTTCCCCTAATTGTGAAATAATTTCTTCAAATTTTGACCAGCTAATGTTTTGTAGCAAAACACTTTGTCCTGGTAAAAGAACCAATTGGTTTAGTTCAATAGTCGAGTTGCTAGCCATTTTGGTTCTTGCCTAAGCTATCAGCTATCATTGAACAGCCACGCTCATTTCTGAACTGTCACGACCCAGATGCAATAGTAGCATTTATGTAGCTAAAAATCATGTTTAATTACTACGGTCGTCATCGGGTTATTGCTATTTATTGTAGTAATATTGTAGTATATCGTTGTTCAACTTCTAGGTTGAGAGTAACCAAATCTACCTGTACTGCATCAGTGCGTCTTGCATCGCCCGCATTCAGCGTATCTGGGAAAAGAGTTCTAGATCGCATCTGGATCTTCTCCTAACTCCCGCAATCTCAATGCAAGCGATCGCTCTCCTTGAACTGTGCGTAGACACTTCGGGGCTTGTCGTTAGACATCCACACAGCACCTTATGATTGCTACGAAAACACCTATTTGCGCTCTTGCTGGCAAGATGCAGGATTGAACCTCCGATTGTGGGGAGTAGCAGTTGGTGCAAACGCGACCAGTTCCACATCACCATTTTTATTAACTATCCAGCCCTGGGCTTCCACAATTTGAGTCGGGGGATTGGCAAAATTAATTTTGTGTGAATGCTCTCGTGTGTGACTCTGCGACTGAGTAGCGCTGTTGCGCTCCTCGTGTTGTGCTTCTTTGTTTGGAAGTGTGACTAAATCTACAGAAACTGCATCAGTGCTGAGGGGTTCGCCTGGGTTAGGGGGCAAGCCTCCGCGACCTGTGATGATAAATTCGCTTTGCGCTTGAGTTCCGGACGCAGTACAACCCTGTGCCACCTTCGTGTCAACTGGTATGACTGGCAAGCTGACTAAGCCTTGAGTTGGGTCAATACCTAGCGTGTTGACAGTTACAGTACCGCTTAAATTAGGATTTGTCTGGGAAATTGCCGTGATGTCGTTCGTTGGTAGCCGTTGAGGATCTGGGTTGGCTCCCAATAGTCTCACCAAGTCTTCTCGACTACGCGGCGTCATACCAAAAATACCAGTAGCGTCAATTGTGACTCTCCCTCCACTACCACTAAACGCATTAGCGGTGATGTCGCTATTTTCTTTGGGAGCGGCGACAATAAAGCCATTAGGGACATTGATGGTGATGTTGCCACCGTTGCCACCAAGCTTGTCAGTACCCGCAGTGGCAGAGATGAGACTTCCACGGCGTAACAGTAATAAATCCCCTACTCCGAGTGTGATATTGCCACCATTACCTGATGCAGATTCCGCGATGAACCTTCCCTGATTCTCCAACCGAATTTGGGGTGAGGTAACTTCAATGTCTCCGGCACTTCCTAAACTTTCAGAGCGAACAAACAAGCCGCTATCAGCATTAACATTATTTACACCTTTTGTACCAAAAGCATTTGCAACTTTTATGCCAAATTTTTCTACCCGGTCAAGATAAGTAGCATCACTGCCATTAACAATCATCTCAGCAGCATTGACGGTAATCTTACCTGCTCTTCCATTACCAGAGGAAGTGGCGAGCAATTGTCCTCCATTAAGAACCTCAACCAGTTTCGCTCTCACTGTAATACTGCCACCATCGCCATCATTAAAGGTTTGTGCATTTAACACCCCACCATCTAATGTGCGAAAGGCACTCGTATCCACGATGATATTGCCACCTTTGTCGGTAGAATTGGTAAATGTAAATAAAGCACTAGAGGAGCCGCTGATTAGACTAGTTCCAGAAACACTGACAGAATTTTTTGCGTTGATTTGAATGTTTCCTGCATCCCCTTTTCCACTGGTATCAGAAAAAACTTGAGCGCCATTGGTAAGCGAGATTTCACCAGTGGTAATGTGGATATTTCCTCCTTTTCCTTGTGCATTATCATACACGCGACTGGCGGCATAACTGTTGAAAGTGTAAAATTTGCCAACAATAACACCATCGAAAGAGACACTTTTACGGGCATCTATAATCATATTACCTGCATCCCCTATCCCACCAGTACTGGCTTGAAGTTGAGCGCCATTGGTGACTGATAACTCATCTGTGGTAATGTGGATACCCCCGCCCTTTCCTTCTCCTCCCTCTCCCACACCGCCGAAGACAGCACTGGGTAACGTGCCATCAAAAACGCCATCAAGAGAGACGCTTTTGCGGGCATCAATAATCACACTGCCTCCATCCCCTTTTCCATAGGTAGTGGCATTCAGTTGAGCGCCATTGGTGAGTGAAAGATCACCTGTGGTAATGCGAATGTCCCCACCCTTGCCTATCGCTCCCTCTTCTACAGTGCTGTATACATAACCTCGATCAAAGGAAATCATATCGCGGGCGTTTATATTCACATTGCCCGCATCTCCTTTTCCATAGGTAGCGGCATTCAGTTGAGCGCCATTGGTGAGTGAAAGATCACCTGTGGTAATGCGAATGTCCCCACCCTTGCCTATCGCTCCCTCTTCTACAGTGCTGTATACATAACCTCGATCAAAGGAAATCATATCGCGGGCGTTTATATTCACATTGCCCGCATCTCCTTTTCCATAGGTAGCGGCATTCAGTTGAGCGCCATTCTTCACATCAAGCGATCCAGTGAAAATATTGATATCACCACTATTACCATTGGCAGAAGAAGAATTCATAGAAGATGCGCCAATCAGTTGCACAGAGTCGGCTCGTACTGTAATATTCCCTGCATTTCCCGCACCCTCACTGCTAGCACTAACTTGTCCCCCATCCCGAACTAGCAACTCACGAGTATTAATTGTCAGGTTTCCCGCCGCCCCGGTTGCAGTTGAGAAAGCGTTAGTATTCAAGCTGCTGTGAACATTATCGGTAGAGGTACCAATCACTTGCACAGAATCTGCTCTTACTGTCAGGTCCCCCCCCTTTAAAGGACTCGAGGTTCCAGTACTGACTTGTGCCCCATCCTCAAGGCTCAACTTACTAGTGTTAATCGTCAGATTTCCCCCTGCCCCGGTTGCAGGTTTTTCAGATGTAACAATCAAGGCGCTAGCAGCACCACGAGGAGAATTACCAGTAAGTTGCACAGAATTTGCATTGACAGTCAAATTCCCTGCATTTCCCGCACTATAAGTTCTAGCACCGACATACGCTCCATTCTGGACGAGCAACTCACGAGTGTTAATCGTCAGGTTTCCCGCCGCTCCTGTTGAGTAAGTTTCACTTAATAAGGTGCTGCGAGACTGAGGATCAATAGAAGATGCGCCAATCAGTTGCACAGAGTCGGCTCGTACTGTAACATTCCCTGCATTTCCCGCACCATAAGTGCTAGCGCTAACTTGTCCCCCATCCCGAACTAGCAACTCACGAGTGTTAATTGTCAGGTTTCCCGCCGCTCCTGTTACGCTTGGGTAAGCATTAGCAAACAAGCCGCTGGGAAACTTCTTATCGGCAGAGATACCAATCAGTTGCACCGAATCCTGAGCATTGACAACTAGATTGCCTCCTTGTTCTACTCCCAGAGTACTTGCTTCTATCTGTGAACCATTAGTGAGAGTGACACTCTTGCCCCAAACCTGTATATCACCACCACCTTGCCCACTAGAATCAAGTGCCGCCTGTTGGGATAGTTGAATATTCCCAAAGTTTTGCACTTGATCGTAGCCCAAGGAAAAGCCTTTACTTGTAGGAGTGAGACTGACTAAACCAACTCCAGTCACACTGCCCAATTCTATCCGTCCTCCAGGAGTTTTGAGTGTTGCCCCTTCTAAACTGACATCACCACCTACCAAAGCTAAGGTCTGATTCGGTTGCACCTTGAGCCCAGATGTAGTATCAATCAGTTCAGTTGTTAACCTTAACCCCTGTCCATTGCCCTGCACCTGAATCGAACCTGGATTCGCCCCATATTGCAAACCAATGGGAACACTGATAGTTAGCAAGGGTGCAGATTGTGCAGGAGTTGCACTAAACTGACTGCCATCTGCAAATTTTAAACTACTCGCCGTACTTGCAACAAACGAGCCGCCAATGTTTAATGAGGCATTAGGCCCAAAAACAATCCCCGACGGATTAATCAAAAACAAGTTAGCTGTGCCATTAGCGCTGATTAACCCATCAATATTAGAAACAGATCCGCCCGTTACCCGGCTAATAATGTTTTGAACATCCGCAGCATTATTGAAGTGTGCCGAGCTACCAGTGGGTACAGAAAACTGGGCAAAGCTGTGGAACAAATTTCCACCAGCTTGCGTTCCTCCTTCAATAATGCTGGTATTACCGTCAGGAGTGACACGAGAATTATTTGGTAGAGTGGTATCCGGCGTAATTTGGGCAACGGCGCAATTTGTCTCCAGAGCGATCGCTCCCCCCACCACCAACCAACTCGCTAGCCCTAATTTCCCGCCTCTACGCTGCCAACATACACTCATTTCCGACATTGCACACTCATTTGAAGCAGTAGTTGATTCAATTTCAACCAGTCACAAAACAGGATAAACCCAAAGCCAACGATATGATTACTTAAGATAGTTACGAATAATTGCGATGCGATCGCTTGGGTATAACCTTTTTAGCTTGTTTTCATAGGCTGAGTGTAAAGTCAAGCGCAAATTTATCTTTTTTCCGGAAAGATTGCATTCAGCCCCATATCAAACCTTAAAATCACAAAAATTGTGATTTCCTATAAGAGTTATTGGTGGGAATTTAACCTATGTAGAGACGCGAAATTCCTACCGATCAGCCCTAACTGAACCGTATTGTACTAAAAACGGCTGAAAACTATACTTATTTAACATTCGCGCATCCGGTTCTTAAGCCTCTCCCCGCATCGGGGAGAGGTTTGGAGAGGGGTTCCATATTATCGCCTGGAGCGTACTATCACTTTCATTTTATATCAGTATTATTGCTACGAAAACACCTATTTGCGCTCTTGCTGGCAAGATGCAGGATTGAACCTCGGATTGTGGGGAGTAGCAGTTGGTGCAAACGCGACCAGTTCCACATCACCATTTTTATTAACTATCCAGCCCTGGGCTTCCACAATCTGGGTAGGGGGATTGGCAGAATTAATTTTGTGTGAATGCTCTCGTGTGTGACTCTGCGACTGAGTAGCGCTGTTGCGCTCCTCGTGTCGTGCTTCTTTGTTTGGAAGTGTGACTAAATTTACTGAAACTGCATCAGTGCTGAGGGGTTCGCCTGGGTTAGGGGGCAAGCCTCCGCGACCTGTGATAATAAATTCGCTTTGTGCTTGACGAACACCCGATTGACAGGTCTGAGCCAGCTTAGTATCAACTGGTATGACTGGCAAGTTGACTAAGCCTTGAGCGGGGTTAACATCGGGTGTGTTGATTTCCACGATGCCGCTAAATTCTGGACCAAGGTTAGAACTGGCAGTGATGTCACTTTGGGGGGTTTCGTGTTTCCGGAATTCTGTACCAAAGATACCTTGAGCATCGATTCTGACCTGACCTCCTTTGGCGACATTAGCATTGGCGGTGATATCGCTATTTTCCAGGGCGAGGAGGATATCGGTATCAATGGTGATATTGCCTCCCGTAGCTGTGCCAGTGGCGTTGGTGGTGATATTGCTTCCGCGACGCAACACTAGGTTTTGAGAGCGCAAAGAGATATTGCCCTTATTGCCCACTATAGTTGTAGCTCCGATGCGGCTTTGGTTGTCCAGCCGAATCGTATTGCGGGCGTTAATAATCAAATCGCCCGCGCCTCCCTGTCCTAAGCTGCTAACGATCAAGTCAGCGCCATTGGTTACAGAAAGCGACCCCGTCGTGATATTGACACTACCCCCATTACCTCCAGCATCCTTTTCTACCCGGCTGTGAGCACCACTATGTATTCCGTTTGTACCCACTCCATCAAAAGAGACTTGATCGCGGGCATTAATGTTTACACTACCTGCATTTCCCTGACCGAAGGTGCTAGAACTTAGGCTAGCACCATTGGTGACCGAGAGCGACCCCGTCGTGATATTGACACTACCTCCCTGCCCTTCAATATTAAGAAATCGCGGCTGGCCGTAAGCACCACTGGATATTCCGTTTGTACCCACTCCATCAAAAGAGACTTGATCGCGGGCGTTAATGGTTACGTTGCCTGCGTCCCCTATTCCAAGAATACCGGCACTTAGGTAAGCACCACCTGTTACCTTAAGCGACCCTGTCGAGATGTAAATATCACCCGCTTGCCCCACACCTGTGACTTCCACCTGGCTGTAGGCACCGCTGCCTAGGTAGGGGTAGATTCCACTTCTACCCACTCCATCAAAAGAGACTTGATCGCGGGCGTTAATGGTTACGTTGCCTGCATCCCCTATTCCAAGGGTCCTGGCACTTAGGAAAGCACCACCTGTTACCCAGAGCGACCCTGTCGAAATGTAAATATCACCCGCCTGACCCCTGGCATTATTGTAGCTCTGAGTGTAAGCACCACTAGGAAAAAAATCGTTAGCAGGAGGACCCGCCCCAACAAAGGAGACTGTATCGCGGGCATCAATAGTCACGTTGCCAGCATTTCCCTGCCCAATGGTATCAGTACTTAGGAAAGCGCCATCACTCACTAAGAGTGACCCTGTCTTAATATAGATATCACCTCCTTGCCCCACGCCTGTTTTTTCTACCCGGGTGTAAGCACGGCTGGAAATATTATTGGGACTCTCCCCAACAAAGGAGACTGTATCACGGGCGTAAACGTTCACATTGCCCGCATTTCCTTGTCCTCTAGTACTCGTGATCAACTGAGCACCATTGGTAACGAAGAGCGAACCTGTCGTAATATTGACATTACCTCCGTGACCCTTGGCATCCCCGATTATTTGAGTGTAAGCACCACTGGGAAAAAAATTGTCAGTAGGAGGACCCGCCCCATCAAATCGAACTGTATCGCGGGCATCAATAGTCACGTTGCCTGCGTCTCCTATTCCTAAGGTAATAGCACTTAGGAAAGCGCCATCACTTACTGAGAGCGACCCTGTCTTAATATAGATATCACCTCCTTGCCCCACGCCTGTTTTTTCTACCCGGCTGTAAACACGGCTGGAACGATTATTGGGACTCTCCCCAACAAAGGAGACTGTATCACGGGCGTAAACGTTCACATTGCCCGCATTTCCTTGTCCCAATGTACTCGTATTCAATTCACCTCCATTGGTGACAAACAGTGAACCCGCCGTAACGTTAATGTTGCCTGCGTTGCCAATGGCGTTTGATTCTACCTGATTGTATGCACCACTACCTTCTCCATTCAAGGAGACATTACCAGTGCTATTAATCTCAATATTGCCTGCCTTAGTGTCACCTAAACCTAACCCCGACGCTATCCCAGCTTCCAGTTTACTTCCTTGCGTCAGATTCAAGTTCAGAGCATTGATAGCAATACTACCGCCACCAGAGGCGCGTACATTCACTTCAGCACGATTGTCGAGGTACACATTAGCTCGTGCCACCACATCCGGAAAACTCAAACGCAGACCATTACCATCAACAAAAAGCCCTACCGCTCCTGGTCCGGCCACACCTGCTATCTCCACTCGACCACCTTGAGCATTCAAAATACCGCCATCTAAACCCACTTCGCCGCCCACAAGAGCCAAGGTTCTACCTGGCTTTACCTGTAGACCCACAAGTTCACTACTACTATTGGTCGCCCGGGATTGATTTTGGATGCCCGCCGCATTCCCTCCGTATTGCAAACCTATTGGAACACTAACAGTCAGCAAGGGTGCGGTTTGGGGAGCAGTCGCACTAAACTGAGTCCCATCAGCAAACTTCAGACTACTCGCCGTACTTGCCACAAACGAGCCACCAATGTTTAGTGAGGCATTTTTCCCAAAAATAATCCCATTGGGATTAATCAGAAACAGGTTAGCTGTAGGATTAGCTTTAATTAACCCATCAATGTTAGATACTGACCCACCCGTCACCCGACCGAAGATGTTCTGAATATCCGCAGCATTATTGAAAGAAGCCGTGAAACCAGTGGGGACAGAGAACTCTTGAAAGCTGTGAAATAAGTTGCGTCCTGCTTGGGTTCCTCCATTGATATTGAAGGTCTGCGCGTCTCTTGTGACGGTGGAGTTGTTGGGTAAAGTCCTATCAGGGGTAATTTGAGCGAGCGCACAGTTTGCCCCCAAAGCGATCGCACTACTTACCGTACTACCAATCACCATCCCTAAGAACCAACGAGTAATCATCCCAGACATAGTACCCCCAAGCTTTGCAGTTACTGGTGATCGAAAAACCCCCTGCTAATTCTCAGTTTTAGGAGGAAAGTTTTCCGCATAACTCCTCAATTCTTTACAAAAACTCATAAAGAACCCTAGATGATAATTTGCAACAAAGGTGTCCTAAACAAGCATGCGATGCGATCGCATATCCATTTACTCACCTTTCCCAGAGCGAACGGGTTGCTGCCATCAAAAATTACAACTATTCACTGTATTTTCACATACTATAATTCATTAGTAGCTTGACCAATTACTGTGCGATCGGAAAACCAGTTTGCTCCTCAAATCCTACATTTTCTGTAATACCAATTCTAAAAATGATTGCTACAAATGAATCCCTTGGTAGGGGCACGGCACTGCCGTGCCCCTACGCCATGTGTCGCATTCTTTTTTAAAATTAAATTGGTATAACATGTGTGAAGACAATTTTCAAATACTCCACTAAAAATGGTGCTGATGATCTAAAAGCCTTAGAAGTCTGCAATCAACCTTGCTTTCCTCAGAAAGAATTGCAGTACACTCTCTTCTCTAGAAATAATATCGGCTTTGCCCTCCATTCCTAATTGAATGGAACACTGTTTTTTACCGCTATATAGGACAAGGCTTTCTGGCTCAATTGTTACTTCATAAAAGGCACCAACTAGAGCAGTATTTTGGCTTGTAGCCGTTGTCGGGGCAACTCCAGCAGCACCATTTGCTTGCGGGACGAATGCATCTGGGGAAATAGCCTTGACTTTACCTTTAAGAGTGCCGTAATCTGGATAAGGACAAGCAGAAACCCGCACTAAAACTTTTTGTCCTTCTTTTAACTTGCTTTTTTCCTCAGATGCCACCGCTGCCTTAACTACCAAGGGGGCATCACTAGGAACAATTTGAGCGATTTCCTCTCCTTGGCGCACAGTTTGACCAGAATTTCTCAAATTGAGTTTCGATATTATACCATCTGCTGTGGCAGTGATGACAGTCTGACTGAGGTCAATTTCTACTTGTTGGAGTTCATGGCGATCGCGCTCTATAGTTTGCTGAATTCCAATTCGTTGCTGGATGAGGGCTTTGCGTTCTTTGTCTAATGTAGCTTGGTTGGCTTTAAGAGAGGCTTTTTCTTGGCCAATGCGCTCAGTGGCTTTTGCTACTTCTGCATGACTTGGATTAAGTGTAGCTACTGCGCGCCGCCCTCTGGCACTAGCTGCCGAGATTGCTTGAAGTAGCCGTTCTATTGTTTGTTTCTGCGCCTCAATTACTGCAAGTTGTGCCTCCACTGCTTGTTCTTGTTGGCTAACAGCTAGTTGTGCTTCCTCAAATTGATCTTGAGAAAGCGCTCCAACTTTTGCTACTTTCTGATATCGGTTCCGCTTCAACTGCGCTGCTGATAAGCTGGCAACCCTTGACTTTAAGTCCGCTTCGGCTGACTTTAACTCGGCTCTTGCTTTAAGCAATTCCTTATCAGCTATCTTAACATTCGCCTGTGCTTCTTCGACATCAGATGTGGTGATAATTTGCTTGTCTCGATAGTCTCGACTGCTATGCTCTAGCTCAGCACTAGCACCAGCAATCACACGGTTAATGCGATCGGTTTCGGCTGCGATCTGACTATTAAGCGCACCGATCTGGGCGTTGATTTGAACGAATTGTAACTGACTCTGCTGAATATTGCTTTGCAATTGACTTTTTTTGGTTTGAAGGCGAGAGTCGTCAATAGTGGCAATGACATCTCCTTTTTTGACAACTTGATTATCTTTGACAGAAACGCGCATAACTGAACCTTCTGTTGCAGCCTGAACAATCCGCAACTCACCAGCAGGACGGAGGTTCGCCTGTGCTTTGACTGTTACCTTATACTTGGTAACAGATGCAGTGGCGATCGCTATTCCCAAAAAACAGAGCATAACCATTCCGCCAACAGTAGTCCAACGACCAAGTGGTGGCAGAAATTCGTTTTCTTGAACTGGGGGTAGAGAGTCTGAGTTGGAGTAGCTAAGCGTCATGATTGTATGATTGCTCTGGAAAAGCCGTTAGAATCAGATTTGGAGGATTTCACAACCAAACCATTTAGTGATGGGGCAACTTCGTCGAGGAATTCTAAGTGTTCACCGGGAAGAAGGCGTAGTTCTTGGGGAGTACCTTGAATTTTCAATCGCCCTGACTCAAGCAGCACAATCCAATCGGCTCGCTGAATAACTTTGGGGCGATGGCTAATCATAATTGTGGTTCTGCCCTGTCTGTAGTACAGCAGTTTATCTAGCACAAGGCTCTCACTCACTGGATCGAGAGATCCAGTGGATTCATCTAAAATAAGTACGGGTGGATCGGTAACTATAGCTCTGGCGATCGCTAATCTCTGCCGTTGTCCACCAGAGAGATTCGCGCCAAATTCTCCTAAAACTGTTTGATATTTATCGGGCAGTTTACTGATAAACTCGTCTGCACCAGCAATCTGGCAAGCCCTAACAATTTGTTCAAAAGTAATTTGGGGATAGCTGAAGTGGAAGTTGTCAATGATTGAGCGACTCCAGAAGTGGGGTTCTTGGGGCACTAGCACCACCTGCTGTCGCAGACATTCGAGCGAGATGTCTTGCTGGTTGTAGATGCCATAGCGGATATTACCAGACTCAACCGAATATAAACCAGCAATCAGTTTGGCGAGGGTACTTTTGCCGCAGCCAGATTTACCAATCAGGGCAATGACTTGACCGCCAGTAATAGTTAGGGAAAAATCTTGGAGGAGGTCAACTCTACCAGCATGGTGAAAGTTGAGGTTGGTGCAGGTAAGATCGGCGTCACCAGGAATTTCTGCCCAAGGCTTTTTAAAATCATTTTCGTCTTCTGGGGTGGCATCAATGACTTCCGTCAATCGTTGGATGACTATCTGGGCAGTGATAAACTGATCGGCTAACCCAATTACTGAACTTAAAAAGCCGAGAAAGTTGCCACTCATGCCGTTAAAAGCTAGCAGCTGACCAATGCTTAAGGTGCGATTAATTACTAAGTAGCTGCCTAACCACAGTAATGCAATACTAGTAAAATTGGAAAGAATACCGGTGATTGTGCTGCTGTAAAGCTCCAACTTCATCGTACTCCAGCCCAAGTTAGCGAGACGACCAAAATTGGTCTGATACTCTTGCCAAGCTTGGGGAGTAGCTTGGGTAGTTTTGAGAACTTGGACACCGCGAAAGGTTTCGACGAGAAAGCCTTGGTTCTCTGTACCTTGGACAATCATGTTGCGGGTTTTCTGGCGCAAGGAGGGGAGGAAAAGCAGGTTGACTCCCATGACTATGACAAAGGCGGCGAAGGAAGCCAGAGTGAGTCCCCAACTGTAGAACAGCATAAAGCCCAAGGAAACCAAAGCGATAAAAAATTGGCTGGGTAAACCGAGGACAATTTGGGAAACTAAGGCATTGATGGCATGAACATCGGCAATACGGCTAACGACTTCTCCACTGCGCCGTCCTTCAAAATACTCTAGGGGCAAGTGCAGGAGTTTTCGACCGTATTCCAAGATCAGCCCTAATTGCAGCCGCTGACCAAAGTGACCAATCAGGTGAGACTGTACCAAACCTATGGCACTTCTAAATAAGTTCATGGCGATGACCCCAATTGCTACTGTCGTCAGCAGTTGGGTATCTCCCCGCACCAGCACGTCATCAGTGAGCAGTTGCATCATCAAGGGAGAGACAAGGGAGAGCAGCCCAATGGCGATGTTGATGGCGATCGCTTGGGCAAGAATAAAGCGATAAGGCAAAACACGCGCAATGAAGCGTCCAAAGCCGCCAACTTTATCTGATGGTTGCTCTTGAAAGCGGCTGTCATCTGGCGTTAGCAGCAGCATGACGCCATTGCCCCAACCCTTGGTTAACTCCTCGCGGGTAAGATAAAGAATACCGATACCAGGATCGGCAATTACATATTTTTTCCTTTTTTGCCCGTACAAAACTACCCAGTGGTAGCCTTTCCAATGTATGATGGCGGGTAGGGAAATTTTGTGCAAAGAGTCGAGTATTTGAGGGGAAGCTTTGACCTGGCGGGCATTAAATCCTAGGGTTTCTGCACCTCGGCTCAAACCCAGTAAGGAAGTTCCCCGCGACCCCGTACCGACGGCTTCCCGCACCCGACCTATAGCAAAAGTACGTCCGTAGTGAAGAGCGATCGTCGCAAGACTTGCCGCGCCACAGTCTTCTTCGCTATGTTGCAGGACACTTTGATATTTCATCGTCAAAACTCAAACCATCTAGCTTTGTTGGTTCTAGCTCTGTTGTTGATTTTTGGAATGGTACGCTTGAAGCATCTTTCAAAACAATCAACAACAAATGTGTTACATCTCCCTTTATTGGAGAGAAGGCGATCAAGGGGAAAGTCTCGATCGCCGTAAATGTTCTACTGGTCTAATCAGTTTGTTTGATCGGACTCCTAAGCGTTTAGCTTCATGTGCTGCATCAGGAGTAGGCAACGTCTATGTAGCCACGGACATAATTCTTATCCTTACTATCTTTCAAGTCGATTACGTACGTGCCTCCCCGTACATTAGTCCATGTTGTTGTGATACCAGAACCAACTCTAACTGACTTTAGAGGCGTCGTTCTACCAGTATTTACATTTCTGATATTTGCAGAGAAGGTTGGGTTGCTAATATCACTCAAGTTGTCGGTGTTGGAATCGAGTATGATTGTTGCACCGGGTGACACTTGGAACGGGTCTGTGGTAAATTTATCATCAAATGATAAATATTCCCTGAAATTCCCACCTCCTTCAACAACAGCCCCTTCTGCGGGAGTTAATTCGGTGAATAGTTGTTCATGCTGATTGTCTTTCATGTTTTTTCTCCTAATTAAGTGTGAATTGTTCTGTGTCGTTCCTTGAGGAACTGTAATTTTGGAAACTTGCTGCAAAACTTGTTGTTTTGAGTTGCTACCTATTACTCGGAAAGTTATGTCTGTGTTTTACACAAGGCATTAGTTCTTGTAACATTTCTTCACAAAACTAATGGCAATGATGCGTCCGTAGTGTTTGGCAACTGTGGCAAGGCAGGCAGCACCGCAGTCTTCTTCACTGTGTTGTAGAACAATTTGGGTTCGCATCTTCAACAGATGCACCAATGAAGGGTTCGCTATTCGGGCAGAGTGTGAATCGTTCTATTGCAAGCTAATAAAAAATAGAGGCGAGGCATGTTTCGCCCCTATCGGCTTAGAGCAAGAGCGTATAGCTCTGCCAAAGTACGTGCTTAGCTCCGGTTATCCTACTCGTATGAAGGATGAAACTTTGTTATTAAGATCAGAAGGAAGTACATACTTTCCAGGTCCATAGGTGTGAGCAGCACCCTTATAGTTAGCATCTGCGTACAATCTCCAGGAACCATCGTTGACTATAATCGAGCTAATCTTGTCGTTATTGATCAGGGTTGGTTTACCGCCATCGTTCCAAGAGCCTAGCAACTCAGTATAATTATTATTATCGTAGAACTGGATGTTATAACCGCCCCCAATAGCAGCAGCGGTTTCATTGTCAAGTTCCTGGATGGCAGTTAGTTCCGTGAACAGTTGTTCATGCTGATTTACTTTCATCTTTTTTCTCCTAATTAAATGTGAATTATTCTGTTGTAGATTGCCAAATTATTTGCAAGTAACAGATTGTTGTCACTTGAACAAACTATTAGCTTGGAGTTGTAATCAGCTTTTTATTTGCTGATTACAATTTCATTTTCAGATATTTAATCTAGTATTTCAAGTGTTTAAAACTTCTTTTATATGCATAACTCCATGAGTTATGTTTTCATTTTTCCAATCTTTCATATCCCAAAATAATGTTACTTAAGCCTTTCAAATTAAAGTGCAGTGATGCACTCTCACTACTCCGAATCATGCAATTTTAAACTGAGCCTATGTCTGGTGGCGGTAGATAGTGCTTGGTATCCTGTCACAGCACCAACGCCTGAAAAGCGAGACTTCTGACCGTTTTCCAGATAAATGTAAACATTTGTAACGAGTTGTGGAATTCCAGGACTTTTGATTCCGATAAGTCAGCAGAGGTTTGCGGAGGAGCATCCGGACGAACTTCTAGTCCCGCAAGTTCTACCTGGAGGCATTGCTGTGGAAAATCACGGTCTTTACTTAACATCTTTTCAGCGCAAGCGTCTGCTCAAGAGTCTAGAAACCGATTTACGTCCGGAATATCGCCGTCGTATTGAAATCATGCTGTTGGCAGATGCAGGTCAATCTCAGGCACAAATCTGTGAAGCGCTCTTGTGTTCTCAAGAGACTGCACGATACTGGAGTGCGATCGCACTTGCAGGTAATGCTCACCATTGGAGAGATCGCCCTCAGGGACGCCCCGCATTAAGCTGTTTTTTATAACCCATTGCCGATAAGAATGAAGGGTGTTACAATTCCCCTACTTTGCATACGGTATAATTTTACTATAAATTTTTCGCCCTTCCACCAGCACCGCTTCCGTCACCCAAACTTCTGCGGTGGCTCGCACTCTTAGCAGAAACGCTCTAGCTAATAATCCAAGTTGCGGGTTATCAAGTTCAAACACATCACAATGAGCCGCTTACAACACGCAATTATTTCGTTTAGCATCATCCCCTCCTATTTTTCCTAGGCAAGGGGATTTTATTGCTTCAATGACACGAGTGCGATCGCCTGTTCAAATTCAATCGTAGAGCGGTACTGGCATTTTTTAGAGATGTCTAGTATTTAATGACGTCATTGCCTGTAATTCAAGATGAAGATTTGGGCGCACTGCACTTAGTTGGAGTTTGCCAAGAACTATGGGGCGTGGTAGGTGCATTTGCTGTGAGAACCACATAGCCATCTTTATCAATCACCCAACCAGTAGCTTCTACAATTGGAGGTGGTGCAGAGCTAGTGCGACTTGTGGAAACTGCCCTAGTAGAAGGTTGAGCCACTTCCGGTTTAAGAGTAACCAAATCTACTTGAACTGCAGATCCACCTATTAGAGTGTCATTGCCTGCTCCGCCATATATTCTATCATTACCCGACCCACCTATTAGAGTGTCATTTCCAGAAGTGCCGTTAATTGTTGCCACGATACACCTCCACATAAAGCAGTAGTTGTTGAACAGTCACTTTGCACCAGTGTTAACTAAACTCAGTAAACCAAAAAGTTTTCTCCCTTGGGCGATCGCTAATCATTCAATACGTACAATTAAGTGCTATATAATACATTTTTACGTCAGGCTGTTGAACGCAAATATCAAGTAGTTGAAGGCATTTATCTTCCATCAGGGTAATGTTAACAAATAAAGAACCAGCTTATTATTATAAGTAATTATAATCAATTTTTTTTCCTGATTCAAGATTTACTGAATTAAAAGTATCACACAATACAAAATATCTTAACGATCGCCCAAGGGAGAAAACTTTTTGGTTTACTGAGAGTAGCTAAGCGTCATGATTGTATGATTGCTCTTGAAAAGCCATTAGAATCAGATTTGGAGGATTTCACAACCAAACCATTTAGTGATGGGGCAACTTCGTCGAGGAATTCTAAGTGTTCACCGGGAAGAAGGCGTAGTTCTTGGGGAGTACCTTGAATTTTCAATCGCCCTGACTCAAGCAGCACAATCCAATCGGCTCGCTGAATAACTTTGGGGCGATGGCTAATCATAATTGTGGTTTTGCCCTGTCTG
Organism: Stigonema sp.; assembly: GCA_965249805.1. Taxonomy (GTDB): domain Bacteria; phylum Cyanobacteriota; class Cyanobacteriia; order Cyanobacteriales; family Nostocaceae; genus Stigonema. Next base: position 1,460,662 of record CBDFMX010000001.1, on the reverse strand, counting down.
TAGTACAGTAGTTTATCTAGCACAAGGCTCTCACTTACTGGATCGAGAGATCCAGTGGATTCATCTAAAATAAGTACGGGTGGATCGGTAACTATAGCTCTGGCGATCGCTAATCTCTGCCGTTGTCCACCAGAGAGATTTGCACCAAATTCTCCTAAAACTGTTTGATACTTGTCAGGCAATTTACTAATAAACTCATCTGCACCAGCAATCTGACAAGCCCTCACAATTTGTTCAAAAGTAATGTGGGGATAGCTGAAGTGGAAGTTGTCAATAATTGAGCGACTCCAGAAGTGGGGTTCTTGGGGCACTATCAATGGCTATGGTTGTATGGTTTTGTACACCCAAAATCTGGAGAGACTTATTATTGGATTCTACCTAAAGTTAATGTAGAACTTTTTAATGAAGTTTTAGCGGACTTCGCACGAGAATTTAAGTCAGGTCAAGATAAGCACATTATTTTAACTGTTGACAGAGCCGGATGGCATACAAGTAAAGATTTGAACATCCCAGAGGGTTTACACTTAGAATATTTACAAGCTGTTTCACCCGAATTGCAGCCGGCAGAACGTTTATGGCCATTAATTGACGAACCTATAGCAAATCGTACTTTCGAGACACTTGAGGATTTGGAGGAAGTTTTATTCCAACGATGTCAAGCTCTTTTCAAACACGCGGCTGATGGCAAAAGTTCGTCCGTAGTGTTTGGCAACAGTGGCAATGCAGGGAGCACCGCAGTCTTCTTCGCTGTGTTGTAGTACGCTGTGGTATCGCATTCAATACCTGCACCAATAATATAGTTTGCGATTCGGACAGATTGTGAATTGTTTCATTGCAAGCTAACAAAAAATAGGGGCGAGGCATGTTTCGCCCCTATCGGCTTAGAGCAGAGGATATAGCTCAGTCAAAGTACGTGTTTAACGAGCGAGTTATCCTACTCGCACGATGGATGAGACCTTGTTATTAAGGTCAGGACCAAGTACAGACCTTCCAGGTCCATAGGTGTGAGCAGCACCCTTATAGTTAGCATCCGCGTATAATCTCCAGTAACCATCGTTGACTATAATCGAGCTAGTTTTTTTGATATCTTTCAAGTAGCCAGAGTCACAGCCTATCAACTTAGTAAAATTATTATTATCGTACAGTTCCAGCTTACAATCGCCAGCACCGCCCCCAATAGCAGCAGCAACCTCATTGTCAAGTTCTGTGAAGGCAGGAGCTTCAAATTCGGCAGTTAATTCGGTGAACAGTTGTTCATACTGATTGTCTTTCATTTCTTTTGTCCTAATGCGGATAAACTTGATCGCGAATCAAATAAGCCATCGGCAAAAGTCAACTAAAATATTTAACAAATAGGGGCGAGGCATATTTCGCCCCTACCACCTCACAGCAGAGGATATAGCTCAGTCAAAGTACATGCTTAGCTCAGGTTATCCTACTCGTATGAAGGATGAAACTTTGTTATTAAGATCAGAAGGAAGTACATACTTTCCAGGTCCATAGGTGTGAGCAGCACCCTTATAGTTAGCATCTGCGTACAATCTCCAGGAACCATCGTTGACTATAATCGAGCTAATCTTGTCGTTATTGATCAGGGTTGGTTTACCGCCATCGTTCCAAGAGCCTAGCAACTCAGTATAATTATTATTATCGTAGAACTGTATGTTATAACCGCCCCCAATAGCAGCAGCGGTTTCATTGTCAAGTTCCTGGATGGCAGTTAGTTCCGTGAACAGTTGTTCATGCTGATTTACTTTCATCTTTTTTCTCCTAATTAAATGTGAATTATTCTGTTGTAGATTGCCAAATTATTTGCAAGTAACAGATTCTTGTCACTTGAACAAACTATTAGCTAGGAGTTGTAATCAGCTTTCTATTTGCTGATTACAATTTCATTTTCAGATATTTAATCTAGTATTTCAAGTGTTTAAAACTTCTTTTATATGCATAACTCCATGAGTTATGTTTTCATTTTTCCAATCTTTCATATCTCAAAATAATGTTACTTAAGCCTTTCAAATTAAAGTGCAGTGATGCACTCTCACTACTCCGAATCATGCAATTTGACACTGAGGCTATATATCTGGTTGGAGATGGTGCTTGATGCCCTGTCACAGCAGCAACGCCCGAAAAGCCAGACTTCTGACCGTTTTCCAGATAAATGTAAACATTTGTAACAAGTTGTGGAATTCCAGGACTTTTGATTCCGATAAGTCAGCAGAGGTTCGCGTCGGAGCATCCGGACGAACTTCTAGTCCCACAAGTTCTACCTGGAGGCATCGCTGTGGAAAATCACGGTCTTTACTTAACATCTTTTCAGCGCAAGCTTTTGCTGAAGAATCTAGAAGCTGATTTACGTCCAGAATATCGCCGTCGTATTGAAATCATGCTGCTAGCGGATGCAGGTCAATCTCAGGCACAAATTTGTGAAGCGCTCTTGTGTTCTCAAGAGACTGCACGATACTGGATTGCGATCGCACAGGCCGGGTTAGCTCACCACTGGAACGATCGCCTGATGGGACGCCCCAAGACTGTGAATGAGCAATATCTCGCTCGTTTGAAACAACTGGCAAACCATAGTCCGCGTGAATATGGCTATCCATTTCAACGTTGGACAGCGCAATGGTTAAGCAAGCATTTGGAGAAAGAATTGGGAATTAAACTTAGCAGTTGCCACATTAACCGGTTGCTCAAAGAAATGGGACTTTCCACTCAACCAAAAGACAATACAACTGAGAACTATTCCAATACTGCTCGGAAAGAGCGAAAATAAGAAACCCGGTTTCTTCGACAATACCTTCGCCAAAACCCGACACCCTAGAAGGGTGTCGCTAGACAAACAAAGGCTGCCTCCGCAGCCTGTAAGGATTCTAGACTCGCGTTGGTGGGCTTTGTACGTGTAGCCGAGCCAGCGCGAATGACGGCTTTCCCTCCGTAGGCGACTGGCGCCCAGGCTTATAGCCTGTAGGGCTTTTCAGAAATTGGCGAAGGTATTGTTCGAGAAACCGGGTTTCTGGCACCTCAACTATCGTTAACCGACAAGTATTGAGAACTATTCCACAAGCAAAAAGGATTTCAGCATTACGATTAGTAATTTACCATTGAACGGGTAGGCTTGGTTTGTAGTTGCGCCCTTGCGCCAACTCCAGTGGTCGCCGCTGCGCGAACGGCATCCCCGAAGGGGTACGAGCTTTTTGCGCAACTACAAACAAATCAAATGAAATCAATTATTACCTGCCAAGTGTCCAATGTAGTTCCGACAGTTCGATCCAGGTTTGTCAAAGCATTGAGATATTCAATTGTTGCATTAAGCTCTGCGTTTCTTGCCTCTACTAAACTATTTTCCAGACTCACAATCTCGAAGACTCCAGATCCCCTTCCCAATCTCTGTTTTTCTCTTTCAATCTCTAGTTGTCTTTCAGAAGACTCCCTGGCAAGGCGTGCAAGTTGCACCTGCTTGAAACTCAAATTCACATCTCTAGTTTTGTCTGTTACCTGAATTTCTAAACTTTCACGCCGATCCTTCAAATTGTTTTCCGCTTGCAATTGGTTAACTCGGCTGCGCTGAAACATCTGTTCCGGTGTCAAATCGCCGAATGTTTTGCCAAAAGTTAGTCCTGCTCTCACGTCTGGTGTTGCGTTGTCTCCTGTATTGTCATAGCTGACATTCAAACCCAAGTCCAAGCGTCTGTTATTTTTTGCCTGCAACAGGTCAAGTTTAGCTTTGCCCAAGTTAAGCTGTGCCTGCAAATACTCCGGCTGATTTTCAAACGCTAATTGCCGAAGTTTGTTCGCGTCTAGAGTAACGGGTGACGCCTTTGGGACTTCTGCTGCCAGAATATTGGTATTTTGATCGATGTTGAGAATCTGAAGTAAAGCTAACTTTGTTGACTCAAGATTATTCTGAGCAGCCACCAAGCTGACTTGTCGATTAGCGCTCGCTGTCTGACTTTGAATAATATCAACTGGTGCTAACCTACCCGCCTCAATCAGAGCTTGGTTTATTTCCAGAAGTTCTTGAGTGCTTTTGAGGGAAAGCTGCTCAATTTTTACCCGTTCCTGAGCGCGGAGTAAATTTCGGTAAGCTATTATAGTATCCGTAATTGTGTTGGACAATGTCGATTTTAAACCCAAGACGTTACTCTTTTCAGTGAGTCGAGCCGTCTTAATCGAAGCTCTGTTTACATCGATTCCAGATCCTCTTAGTAGAGGTTGATTAAAACTTATCTTTGGCGTTAGAGCGTTAGCTGTCCACCCAACACTCACTTCCCCCCCGGTAGGAATCTTCATTTTTGCCTCAAGACCGACTTCATTAGTAGTTGTTGTGGTTGCATCCGATCCGGATTGAGCCAACAACATTGACACTGAGGGTGTAAAATTAGGAGCAAATTTATTTTCTTCCACTGCTAGGTCTTGTTTTTGAGCTATTCTTTCGAGATATGCGTTTTTTATAGATCTATTGTTTTGCAAAGCCAAAACGACAACATCAGAGAGCTTTAGTGCAACAGGACGTACTTTTGGTAATGGTTTCTGTTGACTCTGTTTCAGACTAGTTTCAGTCACTCTATCTGCTTGTTCTACTTTTGAAATTTGATTTTGATCCGAAGTTACATTCTGTCGTGGTGCTTGACGCGTTTCAGAGAAGACATGGTGAAGCGGCTTCGATGACATGGAAAGGGAAAGATTCGGTGACGCAAGAAAAGACGCACCCACCCGAAAGTTACTCTGCTTGCGGGACAAAATCGGCTGAGTCTCCTGTTTTGAAGGGAGGTTTTGTGGCTTAGGTATCGCCAAAGCCTCTCGTCTGTCATTTCCTGGTTCTTTCTGTGAACGAGAGGTTGAGGGTGATGTAAAGGCGACTTGCGATTCCACGGACTGCAGCGTTTTAAAGGGCGATCGCGTAGCGTCATCTAGATTCCAGCTGTTAAGAAGCAGTTGGTTGTTTTGGCTGTGAGGTTGGGAATGAGCTATAGGTGTGTTCGCGTTTGCCGTTGGCATTGTTGAAGCGTAGTGTATCGGTTTTTCGCTCTGAGTTTGCTGTAGGCGTTTCCTGCCTGTAGGAGTTTCCAAAGGATTTTTCAAGGGTAAGACAATCGCCTCACCCTTGCTGAGTTGCTGATTGCCTTTGCTTTGAACTTGTTTGATGTTTTCACCAGCCGTTGGTTGAACGATTGGCGGTTTAACTGCTGTCTCAACGCTAGCAGCAGGTTTGAGTATCTTTTGGGACTTAAAAATTAGGGCGAGAATACAAGCCGTACCCAAAGTTACAGTTACAACAACGACCACCTTAAGTAACAAGAAGCTAATGGGTCGGAGAAATTGATGCTCGTGTTGGTTTTGACGTTGAGAGTCTTGGTTAGGTCGCTTCTCCATAATGAGTTGAATTTATGAGTAAATTGCACTGCTTCGCCTGAGTCTTTAGGAGTGAAATCAATTTTCAACACTGCTTGGACAAAGCTATTCGCTTTAAATTGAACAGTTTAAATTGAATGGTCAAGTCTTCGCCACCGCCACTGTTAGGTTGGTGATGCCAAACTTGGGGATTGCATCGGGTAGTAGTTGAGATGAGTAAAAACCATTGATGCTGACAGAATTTGTGTCCTGATTTTACTTTAGACTGCACTATTTACCATTGATATAAGGTTCTGAAACAAAAGTGCTTTAGTTTTGAGCGAAAAAATTATAAATTACTGGGTTAATGTGTACGGGACTTACTCAACCAACTGGACAGGCTGAACCCTTGTGCCGTTTAGAATGACATGTCAGCTTAAAGGTTAAGACGGAATTGAGAACTTGGGTTCTATTGCCAAAATGAAACTTACGAATTTCTATTTATTTTTGGGTCCAAAGTCTAAATAATTATATGTGGATCAAAAATTTTCACATTAATTTGGTGAACGCTCGCAAGAGTGGCTTTTTAGACAATGGTGCTGTGACATTGTGCCAGACTCCATCTGCGCTCAGAGACATAGCTCAGTTTCAAATTGCCAAATTCGGAGTAGTGAGAGCGCATAAATGCATTTTTTTACCATTTCTTCACATCAAAATTTTCATAAATAAAAACATAAATACTTGCATTATGCGTAACCAATGAGTTTCAAAACCTTGAATTTATAAATTAAATATCAGAGTATTGAAGAGGAAATAGGCAATCTATAAGCCAGCGAATCAGACAAAATTCCTGGAAAAGTACGGTGGCCTTGACAACAACAAATTTTCATTAATTGAAGAGGAAAACAATTATGTATACATGGAACAAATCAGGCTTGTTCAAGCATGTGGTAGGAGGTGCCAGTGCCGTATTGGCAGTCGCAGGCATGACGTTTGTGAATCCGGTGGATTCCGTATCTGCAGCGACCAGGGGGACGTGTGGCCAGAGCACCGTTTAACGGCGTAACGGTCGACGGCGGTGAGGCGTCCTGGTCGCTGTCTTGCTCCGGCAACAAGATCACCATCACCGGATGGGTGAAAGACACCAAGGCTGACGGCAAGTGCGCCTACGTGAAGGTGGAAGGCGGCGGTAAGACTGTGAATCCACTCGCCAAGGCTTGCCCCAAGGACAAGGTGACGCCCTTCACGTGGACAACCTCCGGTAACGTGATTAACGCATACCTGTATGTCCCGTAGCTCGGTCGGCAACACAACAACGTCCCCACTTGCTACAGAAACTAATTGAACACTAATTCCGCCACGCATCCTTTATCTATGTAAAGCATGGGCGGAGTTAGTCACCTTTACTCGGTCTGGGCTACTCAAATACATCCTGATTCTGGAAATCCTCCAGTAGCGAACCTCCAGCAGAAATAACGCTGTGAGAAACCAGTCCAATATACAGGTTTCCAGTATAACTTTTAACGTGTCCACAAATTATTTACAAATAGTTTTGCTGGAAACTATTTTTATTCAGCAATATTTTTGCCAATTTATTAAGCTTGAACCATTACTGAAACGGGATGAATAAGGCTTAAAGTTTTAAGCTTGTAGAAAATCTTCGCTTATAAAATAGGCTCAGGTTTTTGAGGAAGCATTTTTATGGTTTCATGGACATATTGTTAAATCTCTCGGATTAGACAATCAACCGATCTGAAATCTGCAAGCATTGTTATGAAATTGATTTATCAAACTATTACTTCTGTAGCAGTAGTAACAGTAACAACCCTAACCATCTTTGTCCTTAAGGTCAAAGCAGCGGATTACACTCTACCGATTAAACGAGCAGCTGATGCCACTGGAGTAACTGCGACGCGAGATTTATTTGGAGTAGACGGTAGTGGCATCACCATCGGCGTGATCTCAGATAGCTTCAACACTTCGGAAATCAGCTTTGATAGCGCTGGTAATGTAGACAACTATGCAACTAACATTATCAAGGGCTACTTGCCAGTAGGCATCAACGTTTTGCAGGATTTTCCCGATCCGAATCCTGGAGTCAATGCTGAATACGATCCCACTGATGAGGGTCGTGCCCTTCTGCAAACAATTCACGCAATCGCCCCTAAGGCAAACTTAGCATTCTATGCTACCCCCAATGCGCGACTTCCCAATGCTAGCCCGGAAGATTTAGCTGGATTTGGTAAGGGCGTGAGAGCACTAGCGGCAGCTGGGGCAGACATTATTGTAGATGATATCTTTTTCTTCAACGAGCCGGAGCCTCCAGAGGGATCAATTAACCAAGCCATTACAGAAGTCTTTAATCAGGGCGTTGCTTACTTTTCTGCCAATGGTAATGATTATCCCTTTTTATCAACATTCGGGCATGCCAATAATTCAAAAGCAGCTACTGTTGGTGCAGTTTACTACGGGAACCAGGAGTTTTCTCCAATTGATGGGGTAACGCGACAGGGAGAATTGGAGAGCTTTTCTTCCGCCGGACAACCAGGCTTGGTAAAGCCTGACTTTGTCGCTCCCGATGGGCTAGACATTTCCTTCAACCACGCTCAAGCTTTCCCCATCAATTCTGACACTGGCTTGTACCCCTTCTTTGGCAGCTCGCAGGCAGCTCCTTTCGCAGCTGCCGTGGCAGCTTTGTTGCTGGAAGCTGCGCCAAATACCAGCCCTACGGAACTGTACAAAGTACTGCGCGACACGGCACAGCCGTTGGAAGGACAAATCGGCTTCGACAACCGTAGTGGGTATGGCTTGATCCAAGCAGATAAAGCGCTCTTAGCTCTAAGAGCGCAACCCGTACCAGAGCCTGATAACATCTCGGCACTGGTAGCAATTGGGCTGTTTGGAGGTGTGGCGCTACTCAAACGCCGTCGCTTTAACTGGGATTCTAGTGTTAAACACTACTTGCTACGCAAGGCTGTAACAGGATTTAGCTGGCTAGCTCGTAAAGCCGGGAGAAAACCAGCGCCTACCCCCACCAGTAGCGCCGACCCTAAAGATAAGCCTGCTGTCCTGCTTTCAAATTGGTAGGGCAAATCAAAAGTATCGACAACCACCAACGTCAACCCATGCACCGAGGCGATCGCCACAGTTCCCCCTAACAAGCTCAAAACCGCCGCTTCGAGAATGAACTGTAACATGATGTCCTGCTTGGTTGCTCCGATTGCCAGCTTTAGACCAATTTCAGCAGTACGCTCCGCTACAGTGGCGATGGTAATATTGGCAATACCGACACCACCTACAACTAGAGAGATGACTCCCACTGCTGCCAGTGCCAGTGAAACGGATTCAAGGGTTTTCTGTTGCTCCAGGATGTCTTCCACATTGTTGGAAACATAAAATTTTTGACTAGGGAAGCGCTGCTCCAACAGTTTCTTTGTCTGGTCTTCCAAGTTCTTCAGGTCTTCGAGTTTGCGGGGGCGCATCCAAATAGTTCCAATATCCTGACTACCCATTAAAGCGTTGAAAACCGAAATCGGTATCAGTAGCTCACCTTCAAAAGCCTTGTTGTTACCGGGATTAGTCTTTACTATCCCCACAACCATATAGGGACGGCGCTCGGCATAAATGCGCTGCCCTGTAGGCTTTTGACCTTTGAAAAGTTTTTCCGCCAGAAATTGATCAATGACCACCACAGGTCGATAACTGGCAGAATCTGCTCTTGTGAAGAATCGTCCCTTCACTAATTGCTTACCTGATGTAAGCAAAAAGTTTTGGGAAACTCCCAACATCGAAGAATTCTTCGCCTCCCGATCTTGAAATACGGTTTGAGAAGAAGCTGGAGAACTGGAGGCACTGATCGCTTGTAAACCCAAGAGCCGTTTTTGCAAGAATTTTATGTCTTCTAGCTGAAGAAGTCGCGACTCTGAGTGTACTACGACCTGAGGGGCATCTCGCTTTGCCATTTGACGGGCAATTAGTGCCCGGCTTATGCTGCCGACCTGAAGCGTTGCTGTTACCGCACCTACACCCATGAAAATACCCAGGGTGGTTAGGGTGGAACGCAAGGGATTGCCGCTTAAAGAGCGGGAAGTCAGAGCTAGTAGGTCGAAAGGTGTGATACTCATACTATTCGCTTTTAGTTTCAGTCGAATTGGCTTGGGGAACGCTCGGCGTTCCTGGTTCCGATTTGGAATCAGTTGAGGGCAGCACCACTTGCTCTCCAGGGCGCAGACCAGAGGTTACTTCCACATTAGTCAACCCCTCTAGCCCTAGAGTGATGTTTTTTTTCTGAGCCTTACCTTGTTTATCTCGCACCAACACAAAGGGCTTTTCTCCTGAGCGCTGAATCGCTTCCGTGTCCAAAACCACCACGTTCTGCCGCTGCTGCAAAACAATCTCGACATTTACCTGGCTGCCAGGAATCAGCTTGCGGGAAGGGATATGAAGTCGCACTTTTGCAGATACCGTTGCTTGCCCCGGTTGTTGACTGCTGCTTTGGCTTTCGTTCTCAGTAGAAGTGGTTGCTATGGGAGACAAGCTCTGCACCCGTCCCTCGAATGATTGAGCATTAGGACCGATGACACTAATACGAGCTAATTGGTTCACTCGGACTTTAGCCGCATTGAGGGTGGAAAGCCGGAGCGACACCAGCTCTTGGGTGGGGTCGCCTAGGGTGAGCAGGTCAGTACGCACTTGAACCCCTTCCCCATCCTTGACTTTGATGTCGAGAACCTTACTATTAATTGGTGCAGTCACGACATTGTTTTGGAGTTGCTGCTGGATTTTTTGCAGTTCAAGCCGAAGGCGCTGAAGTTCACGGGTATCGTTGTTGACCGCTAATTGAGCATCCCCCAGAGCAGATTCAGCCTGCATAACTTTGTCCCGCGTTTGCTGTTGCGTATTTTGGCGCTCAAGCTGAAGGTTCTGGAGTTCGATGGTATCGCTGCTGACAGTTAACTTCGCCTCCCACAAAGCAGTTTTCGCACGGCGAACCTGTTCTTCCTGCGTCCGAAGTTCATTTTTGGGAATAAAACCTCTTTGATCCAAAGCCTCAAGCTCTTGGAGTTTCTTTTCCTCGCCTTTTAGTTCTTCCTCAGCTTCGACAACTTTCTGGCGGTTACGTGCTAAGGTGAGTTCCTGTTTTTGAATTTGCAACTGTTTGTTAGTCTGGTTTTCCTGTTTAGCTAGTTTTAGCTTTTCCTCAGCTTCGACAACTTTCTGGCGGTTACGTGCTAGAGTGAGTTCCTGTTTTTGAATTTGCAACTGCTGGTTGGCGAGGATAGTTTGGCGCTCGGGGTTACGCAGCATAATCAGCGGCTGACCGGACTTGACTTGGTCCCCAAGCCGTACTAGCACCTGGTCAACCGCGCCTTCAGCTGGAGACTTGAGGATCTGTTGACCACGCAGTTCCAGGCTGCCGCTCTCATTGATTGTGGTTTCAATGGTGCCGCGTTCTACGGTAACTACAGGCAGCGCCGCTGACTCTGCTGGTCGATTCTGAGTCTGGAGATAGGTCAGCCAGCCTCCAGCGCTAACCATAGCTAACACTCCTGACCAGACTAACCATTTAACTCCTGTCTTGAATTTCTTCTTAGCCTGCTTCATAAGCATCGCGCCTACCCTAGCCAACACGCTTGTAAGCGTGGCAAAATTGAGAGTAACTTGATCGTTTCAACTTAAATAAAGTTGTCTTAAATGCGATTAGCTGTAAATTGCCTCATTCCTCTTCAATATTGTGAAATTAAATCTAGTATTGCAAAGGGTTGAAACTTCTTATTTATGCATAAGTCAATGAGTTATGTTTTCATTTTTAAAATCTTTTCTGTTCCAAACACAAGGTACTTTCGTCTTCCAAATTAAAGTACAGTAATGCGCTCTCACTACTGCGAATCATGCGATTTGAAACTGAGGCTATTTCTCTGGTCGCATATGGTGCTTGGTATCCTGTCACAGCACCAACGCTTGAAAAGCCAAACTTATGACCGTTTTCCAGATAAATGTAAACATTTGTAACGAGTTGTGGAATTCCAGGACTTTTGATTCCGATAAATAAGCGTCGGTTCGCTCCGGAGCATCCGGATCAAGTTCCAACCCCGCAAGTTCTACCAAGAGGAATCGCTGTGGAAAATTACGGTCTTTACTTAACATCTTTTCAGCGCAAGCTTTTGCTGAAGAATCTAGAAGCTGATTTACGTCCTGAATATCGCCGTCGTATTGAAATCATGCTGCTAGCGGATGCAGGTCAATCTCAGGCACAAATCTGTGAAGCTCTAGGGTGTTCTCAGGAAACCGCACGATACTGGATTGCTATGGCACAAACAGGTCAAGCTCACCACTGGAACGATCGCCCGATGGGACGTCCCAAGACTGTGAATGAGCAATATCTCGCTCGTTTGAAACAACTGGCGAACCATAGTCCGCGTGAATATGGCTATCCATTTCAACGTTGGACAGCGCAATGGTTAAGCAAGCATTTGGAGAAAGAATTGGGAATTAAACTTAGCAGTTGCCACATTAACCGCTTGCTTAAGGAAATGGGACTTTCCACTCGACCAAAAGACAACACAACTGAGAAATATTCCTCAAACCTACAGAATTCCGGTATTACGATTGGTAATTTACCATCGAACGCCGAGCCTAATTTCGGGAGATTATTTGCGATCGCTCATCCGCTTAAAGAACTCCACTCTCAAAAATCAACTTAGGACTTACACAAAAAACTCTCTCTTCTCTCTTCCTCTGTGTTCTCTGCTTCTGGTGCGGTTCATTTTAAAGTCTTTACTACCAAGGAGTTATAATATGTCACAATCCACTATTTACGCAGACGAAATCCTTCATCAAATCAAACTTTCTTGCCTAACTCCCGCTGTTGTAGAGAGTATTCTAACTCGCAAGATTATTGTGCATGCAGCAGAAGAAGCTGGCATTCAAGCACAGCCGGAAGAACTTCAGCAAGCAGCAGACAACTTGCGGTTAATGAGCAATCTTCGCAGTGCTGACACTACTTTGGCATGGTTACAAAAACATAGTCTCTCTTTAGATGATTTTGAAGAGTTGGTTTATTATACTGTCATTTCCTCAAAGTTGACAGAATATTTATTCGCCGACAAAGTTGAAGCTTTTTTTGTCGAACATCAACTTGATTATGCCTCTGTTGTCATGTATGAAGTGGTTTTGGATGACGAAGACTTAGCAATGGAACTCTTTTATGCTGTTCAAGAAGGTGAAATAAGTTTTCCCTCTGTTGCCCACGAATACATTCAGGATACGGAAGTTCGCCGCTGTGGAGGATATCGAGGAATACTAAGTCGCACAAATTTAAAACCAGAAATTTCTGCAGGTGTATTTGCTGTAACTCCGCCCCAGATTCTCAAACCAATTGTTACTTCTTTGGGTGTACATTTGATTTTTGTTGAGGAAATCATTCAGCCACAATTAGACGGGATGTTGCGCTCAAAAATTCTCTCTGACTTGTTTTCTGAATGGCTAAAGCCACAAATTGAGCAATTAGAAGTTGAATTTGTCCTTACTAAACAGTCCAACTCCTGCCAATACTGCTCGGTTAAGGTTGTTGGTGAGGATTTCAGGTGTGTAGAGACGCGAAATTTCGCGTCTCTACAGGGTTTATCGGTAAATACAGCAATTTTCAGGTAAATGAACCACATTTTTGACCTCTCTCCAAACCTCTCTCCTAAAAGGAGAGAGGCTTTGATTTTCCCCCCTTCCCTTGTAGGGAAGGGGGGTAGGGGGGTTAGGTCTGTGTGTGGTCTAATTACCTGAAAACTGCTGTAAGTCAGCGATTACCGAGCAGTATTGCAACCTTTGGACAATCTCTTAGCAGGCGTTGACATAAGATCGCTCGCCAATTGGGCAATCATATCCTGTACAGGATACTTGTACGGCGTATTGCCGTATCATTAAGAGGAGAAGCTAACATAGAGAGTCAGATGACCACACCGAATGCTAAAAATGGAGTAAAAGAGGAAGCGAAGCAGAGTAAGCTTGAACGCTTGGAAGCCAGACTAACTCGGGAACAGAAAGAATTGCTCCTTCAAGCCGCCGAACTAGAAGGTAGGACGCTGACGGATTTTGTTGTCAGCAGCGCCCAAGCAGCAGCACTTCGTACCATTCAGGAACACACGCTGATCACTCTAACCAAGCGGGACAGTGAAGCCTTTGTCGAAGCTTTACTCAATCCCCCTGAACCAGAAGGAGCATTATTGGCAGCATCTTTACGGTACAAGCAAAGTATGGGGCACAAGTGAGTGACGTTTCCTCCGTTTGCTTATGTTGTTGAGCCGTTAGATGTTCAACATAACCGTTCTGATTTTGAGTGTGGAGTTGAAGCGCTTGACCGATACCTAAAGCAGCAAGCAAGCCAAGATATGCGGCGGAGAATAGCTGCGCCTTTTGTGCTGGTTGACCAAGATATCGATAGGATAGCAGGCTACTATACCTTGGCTGCAACGGCAATTCATTTGGCAGAATTACCGCCGGAGATAATTAAGAAATTGCCAAAATACCCCCTCGTTCCTGCTACTCTTCTAGGGCGGCTAGCTGTTAACCAACGCTATCAGGGGCAAGGAGTCGGCTCGTTTCTTTTGATAGATGCATTGCGGCGCAGTTTCAATAGTGAGATTGCTTCAATGGCGGTTGTAGTTGATGCTCTAGATGACAAAGCGCATGCTTTCTACAAACACCATCAGTTTATTCCGTTTCAAGAGCAGTCGCAGCGCTTGTATTTACCGATGACAACTATTGCTAAATTGTTTAGTAGTAGCGCGTAATATCATGTTCGCGCTTAATACTTATAATAAGCGACCTCTCCACGCCCAACGGGAAAGCCCTTCGGCTTGGTGCAGTCGCCTACGGAGGGAAAGCCGTCATTCGCGCTGCAACACCTGTTCCCTACGGAGGGAGAGCCGTCATTCTTGTGGTCTCCCCAACCCCTCCCCTAATAGGGGAGGGGAGACTTTGACGCAAGTCAAAGGCGGGGAGAGGTCAAACCTAAATCATAAGTCATTTACCGAACATGATATAATCTATAGCAATTATATTTGATTTGTGAGAAAATACTGAGCCTCAGAAACCCGGTATCTTGGAGATACCGGGTTTCTGAGGCTCACGAATGATTTAGGAATGCTATAGAGGTTTGCACAAAGAGTGTAATTACAGCTATTTTCTGTTTATTGAACCACAATAACGAATTAAAAATTGCAACGAGTCGTTACAATAAAGTAGAAGAGCTTTTACTGTTGGCACGATGCATCTCACCTGGCTAGATAGCAACTCTTGGTTGATTGAAATGGGAGGTCAACGGATTCTGCTTGACCCCTGGTTGAGTGGACCACTAGTTTTCGGTAACCTGACTTGGCTTTTTAAAGGCGATCGCTCGACTCCTCGTTCAATTCCAGAGAATATCGACTTGATACTGCTGTCTCAAGGTTTAGAAGATCACACTCACCCACCAACTCTCCAAAAACTTGACCGCAGTATTCCAGTTGTGGCGTCGCCTAATGCTGCAAAGGTCGTCCAGGGGTTGGGTTATAGCAACGTGACGATACTAGCGCATGGAGACACTTTTACCTTTATTGAACGGGTGAAAATCCAGGCAACCCCAGGTTCACCAGTTGGTCCGATGCTAGTAGAAAATGGTTATTTGTTGACAGACTTGGCTAATGGCACTACCCTCTACTACGAACCTCACGGACACCACTCCCCTTCATTGAAAGAGGCTGCTCCTATAGATGTAGTTATTACTCCCATCATCGATTTAGAAATTCCCTTACTAGGACCGATTATTAAAGGTAGAAAAAGTGCGCTCCAAGTGGTTGAATGGTTACAACCCCAAGTGATTCTTTCTACGGCAGCAGGGGGTGATGTAGTATTTGAGGGTCTACTGATGTCGATTCTTCGTGCGCTGGGTAGTGTTGACGAGTTTCGCACCTTATTAGCACAACATCATTTAACAACTCGAGTGGTTGATCCAAAGCCCGGAGAACGTTTTGAATTAGAATTAGCAGTGCATCCCGCCCGTTAGTTGCGTCATGCTCACCACCCAAAGACTGTGGCTTTATGTGGTCAATTGTCAGAGGAGATGTGCTGAGAAATTCAGGATGGCAGTATTCGCACATGTAATTAGCTTGTTGCCGGACAAATTCTTGGATATTGTTAGGAATTGTCAAGTCGCTTTCTCCCTGCTCGTAATTGATAATTCGTAATCCGTAATTATTACGAGCCAAAATGCGGTGTGGTTAAGCCGGACAGCGAAGTCTGCCGGGGGTTTCTGACCCCGGCGAGCTTCGCGCATTATTGGCGTCCCCATGCATAAATGCAGGGGCTTGAATAATGAAAAAGAATGTTTTTTTCATTAATGAATTAATTTGCTCTGTACCCTTAATTTATTAATTACGAATTACGAATTACGAATTATTCGGTCATAGGGTTATTGCTATTTTTTGTAGTAATATTGTAGTATATCGTTGTTCAACTTCTAGGTTGAGAGTAACCAAATCTACCTGTACTGCATCAGTGCTGAGGGTATCGCCCGGATTCGGGGTATCTGGGAAAAGAGTTCTATATTGCATCTGGATCTTCTCCTAACTCCCGCAATCGCGCTGCTAATCGCTCGGCTCGTTGCCGTTCCTGTTCTGCTCGTTGCTGCTCCTGTTCTGCTCGTTGCTGCTCTCGTGCAGCTATTTCTTCCTGTAGCAAGATTAAATTTCCTTGTGAGTCATAAAACCGCAGCCAATGACACGTTCCTTGCGGTGGTTCGCGGCGAATCCTCCCCGACCATGTACCTAACCATATTTGTAAGGTTTCGCACCACAGCCAACCCGACTCGTTAGCTTCTAGCGGTTGATATCGCTGTTTGTTGTCTAAATGCCAACCTTTTAGGGATTGGGGGTCAAAGGGGTCGAAGATGAAATACTCTGCTGTGTGGAATGTGCGCTCGTATAAGCGTTTCTTTTCTTCGCGGTCTACTCGTGCTGTACTTGGTGAAGCTAGCTCAATAATCATATCTGGATAGCGCCCCTCTTCCTCCCATACTACCCAGCCTTTGCGCTCTCGGCTAGCATCTATATCCAGCACTACAAAAAAATCCGGTCCCCGGAAATCGCGGTTCATTGCCTGCACACTGCTGTAGTAGACGAACATATTGCCACCGACAAAGAAATCCTCGCGGAAAGACAGAACTGCTTGCGCCGAATCAATCAAGACATTCATCGCAATTCTATGGCGGTTACTTTCCAATGGTTCTCCATCATCAAACACGAGATTGGTTGGTGGCAAAGGCACCTCTATTGGCACGATCTCTGCCCACCGTGTTTCTCGCTCAGTTGTAGCGTCAGTAGACATAGCTTTTACCGATACAGTCTTGTGGCGTTGCTGCCGTAACAGTCAATTTCTTCTCTCAGTTTAGCTGATTTTACTAGGTTGTAACGCAAAGTGTAGTGATGTCGCTAGCTGATTACAGCTAATTACCTACCACAAATGCATGAAGGCTCAATGAATATCAGACTGAATATTTATTCGTTGAAATTGTCCTTACTAAACAGTCCAACTCTTGCTGCATCTGACTTTGGACAATCTCGTAGCAGGCATTAACGAATTCGCGATCGCTCGCTGCTTCCCGACCGTAACGTTCAAACACAATGGGAGGACAAACCCGCGTGTGGATAGGCACAGGCAATGGAATATTGGGCAATGGACCAAAAGCCAGTCCCCACGGTAGCCCTAGATAGATAGGGAAAACTTCCGGATCAATCCCGAACAACCAAGGCATCCCCCAGGAGTGGAGTTGCTGCATAATTTTGTAGCAGTCAGCTAGCACAATCAGCGTATCGTGAGCACCGCAAGAAATTACAGGTACAATCGGTACATTTTCTCGTAACGCTAGCTTGATAAACCCCTGACGCCCAGCAAAGTAGATTTTGTGACGCAAGTTATACGGTCGGAAGACATCTTGCAATCCACCGGGATAAACGAGTACACTGGCTCCGGAACTCAACGCAGCGATCGCCATTTTAGGATGAGCCTCAATTGCTCCGCAAAAAGCAGCCAGTTGTCCTAATGGGGGAGACAGCTGCCATACCTTGGGATGCATCAGACCGTAAACTGGTCGCGAGACACCAAATCGTCGGAACCAGTCATACACGATCGTGAACATATCGGGAGCAGCGAATCCGCCATTGTGGGAACCGACAAATAAGACTTTTTTGTCAGATGGGATATTTTCCCAGCCACTGGTTTGAACTCGAAAATAGTGATGATACAGCCAACCCCACAGTGGCATCAGAGATTGGATAACTCTTGGATCTCGCTCTTGCAAAGACCATCCGAATTTTGTTGTCAGGTTATGTTCTTTTGAAAACATCAAGGCATCAACGAGAAAATTAAAGACATGAGGCACCATTTCTAATTTGGAACAACAAAATCAAATATATGATGCGCCATTTGTAATTTAGAACAAGGCGGAATTTCTACCCGTTGTCCTTGCTTATCTAAAAATATCGCTTTATTATTATCACTGCCAAAACCACTATCAGGCTCATCTATAGGATTTGCAACAATCGCATCCAAGTTCTTGCTATGCAATTTCTCCAAAGCAGGCTTGACAATATCGCCTGTCTGTGCTGCAAAACCAATTAACTGCTGATGCGATCGCTTGCGGTGTGCCAATTCCGTAACAATATCTGGTACAGGTTCTATTTGTAAAGTTTCTGGAAGCGATCGCTTTGCCAACTTCTGTTGACTATACTCTCGTGGTTTCACATCTGCTACCGCCGCCGACATCACAATCACATCCGCATTCGGTAAATATTCCAGCATACTGACTCGCATTTCCTCAGCACTGACAACAGGAATTGCTTGTATACCCAAAGGTACAGCCCAACTTACCGGACCATGTACCAGTGTCACACTTGCCCCTCGGTGGAGTGCAGCATGTGCCAAAGCTAACCCCATTTTCCCTGTAGAAGGATTACCAATAAACCGTACTGGGTCTAAATACTCTCGCGTTCCCCCAGCACTAATCAAAACTCGCTTTCCTGCTAAATCTCGTTTACCTGCGGTGTGTAGGAGAGATTGGATGTAAGCAACAATCTCCGGCGGTTCTGCCATTCTTCCTGCACCAAGGCGATCGCATGCCAATAACCCCGATGCCGTCTCCATTGCATGAAATCGCCTATCTGTCAATAGATGTTGCCAATTTCGCTGCACCGCCACCTGTTCCCACATATCGGTATTCATAGCTGGTACCAACAATACGGGACTTTGAGAAGCTAACACAGTATTTGTCAGCAAATTATCAGCCATACCATGAGCTAACTTTGCTAATGTATTCGCTGAGAGAGGTGCAATCACAAACACCGAAGCCCATTCACCCAGATCAATGTGTAACGGACGTGAGTGAGTAGGTTGCCAGAAATTTTCATCTGTGTAAGCCGGATGGCGAGACAGTGTCGCTAAAGTCAGAGGAGTGATAAATTCTTGTGCCGAACGGGTAAGAATCACCCTAACTTCCACCCCTGTTTTAAACAGTGTGGAAACAACCTCACAAACTTTATAAGCGGCGATCCCGCCACTTACACCAATTAGAACCCGCCTTGCCGATTTTGGATTTTGGATTTTCGATTTTGGATTAGACATGGAAATATTGTTAGTTGCTGGTACGGGCGAACGGTGAAGCAGCGCTAATGACGGCTTTCCCGACCTAGGCGACTGCACCAAGCCGAAGGGCTGTTCGCCCGTACAGTTAGTTGTTGGTTGTTAAAAGTACCACTAACAATTAACAACTAACAACTAACAACTAACAACTAACCTTACGCTTCATCGTAAGGTTCCAAGTCTAAGAGGTGGATATATGGTTCAACTAACTCCGGACGCTGAAAAGCGATCGCCCGCAGTAGATGCCAATCATTCAAACCCTCAAAAGCATTACTGTAATTATCATGCTCCAGACGTGTAGCTAACTGTTCCACCTCTTGTGAAGTCATGGAAACAATTTCTTTCTTAGAAATGCTTAGAGTTTTCATTGTACTAGCCCCTCCCTTAAGCCGCAGTCGCATTCAGCATGGGTAGATTTGTGTAATAGATTTGCGCTCTTACCCACCACCCAATATATATTACTCATTTAACGGCATGGATTTTATAAAAATTGCTAGTATTTCTACCAGAATTTGTAAAAATTTTGTAATCTTTACTAAGGAATGACATTAACTAGGAAATTCTTCAGCAAATCTAGCATCTCTGGTCTGATTTCATGACCCATGTCAAATTCCTGGTACTGTACCGCAACTCCCAGAGACTCTAAAGTTTTCTGTGCTAAAACTGCAGCTTGCACCGGCACAACAGTATCTTGTCTGCCATGCATGATTAAAACTGGGGGTAACGTTGCATCTTCGGTTTCTACATTGGCTGCACCTGGATGCAAATACCCACTCATAACTACTAAACCTGCTAGAGGCAACTTTAATCCTACTTCCATTGTCATTGCCCCACCTTGAGAAAACCCACTCAAAATTGTTCGTGATAAAGGCACACCAGTGCTACCTGACAAAGATTCTAACCAATCCGTTAGCAAAGAGCGACTTTCTGCTAAACCCTGATACATATTCTCCATCCTGAGGTCGTACCATGCCCTGCCCATAGCAGAATCGGGATAAGGAAAAGGTGCATTGGGAAACAAGAACTGATAATCTGGTAAATTCAAAAATGGTGACAAAGATGCCACATCTTGGGCATTTGCACCCCACCCGTGCAAAATTACAATTAAACCGCGTGCTTGACCCGTTTTTGGGGGTACAGTGATAAATTCTAGAGAATTGGTCATTGGTAAAAAGCTAATTGCTAATTGCTAATTGGTAATCGGGCATTGGGCATTCACATTGGACTTTGGACAGTCCTAATGCAAAGTATGCAACGGCAAGACGAGAAATTTCACATTTTTAAATTCTTTTTGGCGCACTTCGCCTCTTGGCGGTTTATACAATAATCATCTACCCCTCTTCTCTAAACCAAAGGAAACTTGGGAAATATGACGCGTCTTGCACTACTGAGTGTATCTAACAAAACAGGTTTAATCGACCTGGCCCGTAGCTTAATAAAAGAATTTAGCTTTGATTTAATCAGTAGTGGGGGAACAGCCAAAGCTATCCTCGATGCCGGACTGTCCGTAACAAAAGTATCTGATTATACAGGATCGCCAGAAATATTAGGTGGTCGTGTCAAAACGCTGCATCCTCGGATTCATGGCGGCATTTTAGCGCGACGGGATATTCCCCAAGATTTAACAGATTTAGCAAACAACCAAATTCGCCCAATAGATTTGGTGGTGGTGAACCTCTACCCTTTTGCGGAAACCGTTGCGATTGGCGTTACGATTACTGAAGCAGTTGAACAAATTGATATTGGCGGTCCGGCAATGCTTAGGGCTGCAGCAAAAAACTTCTCTTCAACTACAGTTTTGTGCGATCCATCTCAGTATCAGGAATATTTACAAGAATTACGCCAAAATGGCGGCGAAACATCGTTGGAGTTTCGCCAAAAGTGCGCACTTTGTGGATTTTTGCATACTTCTGATTACGATCGGGCGATCGCCTCGTACCTCATGCAGCAGTCATCATCATTACCCCAACAATACACCCTTTCCGGTCAACAACTGCAATCTCTCCGCTACGGCGAAAATCCCCATCAAAGCGCAGCTTGGTATCAAACTGGCACTACGACCACTGGATGGGCTGCTGCTACCAAACTTCAAGGCAAAGAACTTAGTTACAATAACTTAGTTGATTTAGAAGCAGCACGACGCATTATTTCCGAATTCACAGACCTTCCAGCAGCAGCGATTCTCAAACATACTAATCCCTGTGGCGTCGCTTTGGGAGGTAGTTTGAAAGAAGCTTATGAAAAGGCTTTCAACGCTGACCCGGTTTCTGTATTTGGTGGAATTGTCGCATTGAACCGTCCGATTGATGCGGAGACTGCTACTGAGTTAACAAAGACATTTTTAGAATGCGTGGTAGCACCAGATTGTGAGGCGGAAGCACAAGAAATTCTGGCTGCTAAATCAAAAGTGCGAGTGTTGATTTTACCCGACTTGAACAGTGGACCAAAGGAAACCGTGAAAGCGATCGCAGGTGGTTTCCTTGTCCAAGCTGCCGATGACGTGGTAGCAGACACTAGTAATTGGCAAGTTGTTACTGACAGAAAACCTACCGATGAGGAGATGTCAGAATTGCTGTTTGCTTGGAAAGTTTGCAAACACGTGAAATCGAATGCAATTGTTGTGAGTGGCGATCGCACTACCTTGGGTGTAGGCGCTGGTCAAATGAACCGCGTCGGCTCTGTTAAAATAGCTCTAGAACAAGCTGGGGAAAAAGCACTCGGTGCGACTCTAGCTAGTGATGGATTCTTCCCCTTCGATGATTCGGTAAAAACAGCCGCCGCCGCCGGAATCACTACTATTGTGCAACCGGGAGGAAGTTTGCGCG
The DNA here is from genome assembly GCA_965249805.1 of Stigonema sp. Classification (GTDB taxonomy): domain Bacteria; phylum Cyanobacteriota; class Cyanobacteriia; order Cyanobacteriales; family Nostocaceae; genus Stigonema. The sequence goes on along the minus strand of CBDFMX010000001.1, from coordinate 1,438,838 downwards.
ATCTTGATTCCATCAAAGCCGCAAATGAAATTGGTTTGGTGATGGTGTTCACTGGTGTCCGTCACTTTTTACACTAACTTGTCTAGGAAGATAGTGCAGTTTCCAAACTGTCACGAACTATATTTACCCTTAAATAAAAGTCGTGATATCTTTTAGTTGTGGGTGAGGAGTAAGTTAAGAACAAAAAGCGTCTGGGGTGGAAACACGGCAACACTCCTAGGCGCTTTTTGCTGTGTAAGCAGAAAAAACTCACTAAGTACTGAATTGCGTAAATCCGTATCGAATTGATTTCGTAGGGTAGGCATTGCCCACCATTCTGATAGTTGGTGGGCAATGCCCACCCTACACAAGAAAATAACGTAACGAATTTATGCAATCGTGTACTAAGATTTATGAACTAGAGTGTAAGCAACCTTTTCAAAATCTATGACTCTAAAATTCTTAGGGTTCAGTTGTGAAAGTGTCACCTACCATAGTTGTCTTTTAATAGAGTCAGTGGTATTCTTTAATTGTGTGTGAGGAGCAAATGTAAAGAGCGCTTGGGGTGGAAACACGGCAACACTCCCAAGCGCTTTTTGCTGCAAATGCAGAATTTGATGTTGTAGGGTGCGTTAACGAAGTGTAACGCACCATTTTTAGGTAGTGCTAGAAGCGCAAAAAATTGCGGAAATTGCAGTACGCCTAACTAACCTTACTGTTTAAGACGCCAAAACTTCGTTAAGGACAACAACGGGTAAACCGGAAACATTGCGAAAGCCTTTATCGTTGGTTATAAATTGGGTACCATTCACAGATATGGCTGTAGCAGCATGAATCGCATCGGGTGTTTTTAGGTTAGTATTGGCTCGGAGAGTAGCAGCTTGCCTTAACACAGATTTGCTAATAGGGATTAGTTGCATTTCTGATGAAAAGAGCAGTTGTTCGTAAGCATTGATCAAAAAGGTGTCAGTGTTTCGCAAAGGAATGACTAAAGTTTCTATAAATATTAGTTCACTGCTGATAATTTCAATTTCACCTGCTTGGAGACTCAACCACATAGGTTCGAGTAGTGGTAAATATTCGGTAAATTTTTCTACGCTGTAGATAACAATTGGTGTATCTACGTAAAGCCGACTCGATGCTGGAATGTTTAGCGTTCCCATGATTCCCGTTCCTCTTGAAGATACTGGTCTACTTCTTCAGGAGTTTTAAACAGTCGTCTTCCTGGTAATTCATTGAGGATGTCTATTACAGAACGCCGTTTAGATTCAGGCTTTTCTGACAAGATGACAAATACATCGACGGTATCGCCGATCGCCGCTTCTGGGACTTGAATTTCTATCTTGTTACCTGGTAAAACTTGGGTTGTGATGTGTAAAGCTGGTTGCATGATTTATCCCTCTCGGCATGTTAAGATCATAAACCAGCACGACTGAGACGACTCGCTCTCGTTGCTAGACTGAGTTAAGGACTCTCACCCAGCCTACTATTAGCAAGAGTTGTCATAATATCATGTCCGGTTGATTACCTATAATGTAGAGAAGTTGCAATGCAACGTCTCTACATCAGTTGACAGTTTTTTATTGTGGTTGATTTGCCGGACATGATATACTTTTTAGTCTTCGTCTAGAGCAGGGAAAGCTTCCTCAATCTTCCACAATTCTTCTTTATTTTCCATGAACCAAACGCGAGTTTCTGGAGTCAATTTACTCCAGACATTTTCTACCGGAACGTGGGGAGATGCATATCGATACTCTTGACCAAGTACTTTCAGATTTTCCACCACACCATCGGGAATGCCAAACTCTTCAAGCCAGTCAACTTTTTTTGTTCTTCCAGACACTCCGCCACCTGGATCGAAAATCAATTGTGCAGCTCTAATTAAGTCGGCAAAGTGTATCGGCTTAAGTTTGTTGAGATCCTGAATCTGGAGTGATTTGTCATTTTCTTGAGACATAGTCGCTCTTTGTGGTAAGGATTAGTTGTCTATTGGACTTACCGCAAGAGATTTCCACCTTAATGCTTCTAGTTTAGCGTGTAGCACATAGGGAAGCTGCAAAAATCTGAAAGTCCGCACTGGCATTGGGACTGATTAAGCTCTGACCGATGCTTTCAACTGACGCTTCATCAGCCAACTTATGCCACCGAGAACTAGTGTGCCGACTACTGTGTCAGGTTCGGGAACTCTTTGTGGTTGGGTAATGGATGCGCTTACTACACTACGAGTCATATTGAGAGGGTCTGTCAAGTATCCACTTTTGAAGGTACTAGTGGGTGACGGTAGTGTATTGTCGGCAAATGAGAGTTGCAGTATGGGTAGATTTGGAGTCGTTGGAGTCGAGGCTTGCGATCCGTACAGTGGCAATGTCTGCCTTTGTTTTTGCTGGTTCAGCCCAGTTTATTAGCTTGGGTTTACTTTCTGCTGGAACCGATTTACCGTTTGGGAGCAGCCCAATACTTCTCGGTTAACAAGAGCGAACATCCCCTCTCCTGCAAGGGTCGGTATGAATTTTTCCCCCATTCCCTTGTAGGGAAGGGGGGTTAGGGGGGTAAGGGAGTGCCTTATCCGAGAAGTATTGGGGAGCAGCCCAATTCAAGTACGGAAATTGGCAGCTAGTCACCATAGCAGGACTAACCGTGGGACACCTGATCCCAGATGCTACTAACTGGGGTCTGGATTTTGCCAAGAAAAAGGACTACTCGTAAAAGATAGCAACAACCTGCAACACGAAAAAGCGAAACGTGGACATCAACCAACAAAAAGAACAATTTAGTAATGCCTACCTACAAGCATTAACCAGCGCTGCCGGATATTCACTATACAAACCATTTGTAGATAACGATAGCGTGGACTGGGGAATTGCTGCCAAAGGAAGAGAGGGAGTAGTTCGGGCACCAAGACTGGAATTGCAGTTAAAATCAACATCAAGAGATGTTCTCGATCGCAACACCATTCGTTACCCGCTCAAACTAAAAAACTACAATGACTTGATTTTAGATGGCTATGCTACACCAAGAATATTGGTTGTGGTTATAATTCCGGAAAACCCGACTGACTGGTTAAAACAATCTCTTGAAGAGTTATGTTTAAGACAGTGTGGGTATTGGATATCTCTACGGGGAATGCCACCAACAACAAACCAGGCAAATGTTACTGTAACGATATTTAGAACCAACCAATTTACAGTTGTCGCCCTTCAATCAATAATGCTCGCTATTAGTCAAGGAGTACAGCCATGAAAGTTATAGTCCGGGATGCAGAAATTTTTAAAAATATCGAATTACATCAATTAAGAGATTACCTGGAATCCCACTCCTGGCATCTTGACAGCCCATTTCTAGAACATGCCACAATTTGGTTAAAACAGGAACCGCAACGAGGCGAATTTGAAATTTTATTACCCAATAGTCAAGATTCGGGTGATTATGTTTCCCGTGTATGTGAAGCAATAGAAATCCTTGCCACTGTTGAGAACTACTCACAATTGGAAATTATTGGTGAACTGATCACCAATTATCCTAACATCACTATTCAAGGATTAGTAACACAAATTACGTCTCCCAATGGTGACACGATCAGCGGTGAGATTACATTATTTGGCGTAGTTGTGGATAAATTACGTCCAGTCAACACCATACTAGTTAACCATGAATATATTCTTGCTATAAAAGCATATACCGAACGCTTACCAGTGGTATGTACGGGTGATTTAGTCAAAGAAAACGATATATTTATTTTGAAAAACCCCCGGCAATTTCATCTTGACTAACCACACCCGACGCCCTCAATACCCAAGGACAGCTTCCAATTGGGATAGTATTGGTTCCCTCGATAGCAGTAACGCGATCGCGCCGCGTAAATACTGCTAGGCATAGCGCAAGATGATGACGCTGAGAGTCAGGCGGCTGAACTGCGAGAATCCAGTGTAACAGGCTACTCGTTTTCGATTAGAACTGTGACCGCAGCAACAGCTATCAACATTTCGTCATTTTTATCGTTGAGAGAAGGTATTGCTTTACCCTGAACTACCATCCCCCCAGACTCGACGGTGAGGGTTTTGCGACCAAAGGGTAGTACAGCTAATACCTCCTCTTCCCTGACTTGCTCTGGGTAAGGTACTGCTACCTTTACCTCTACAATCATTTCATCGGGATCGTTTAAACCAGCGATTTCCCATACACCAGGCAAAGAATTGTGGGCGATCGCATTCCTCACCGCCCTCGCTGCTGCGACAGTTGGGTCTTGTCCGTGCTGGTCTATCCCCATTCCCATCTCAATAATCAAGCGTTTACGTGCCACAATCACCTCTTATAGAATTTTAGATTTGAGATTTTGGATTGCGAAAGTTCTAGTTTATCCTTTAAACTGAATTTCTAAAATCAATCATCGTCTGCCAATAGGTATCTGGCAAACCCGTATCAAAACACTTGCCTTTCACAATATATCCTGTCATGCCCTCTTCTTGGCGCAATTTATCAAGACAGGATGTTAACTGAAACTCACCCCGTTCGCGAAAGTTTTTCTGGATGTGTTCTCCCAGAAAGTCAAATATTTTCGGCGTGAGTATATACAAGCCGAACATACAGAGAAACTCATCTTCTGCCATGCCTTCTACACGCAGATGCTTGCGTGCATACTCCAGATCGGGTTTTTCGGAGAGTTCGGTCAGCCTCAGCAGGGAATTAGATTGCCAAACTCCTGTGACACAGCCGGCTTGATCAAGAACTTCTGCTGGCATTCTCGTTAATCCGACAACGCTTTGATTGACTTTTTCATATATATCTACAACTTGACGCGCACAAGATTGTTCAATGTCTGATGAGTAAACATGGTCGCCTAGCATCAGCAAAAATGGTTCATCTTGCACCCATTCCTGCGCACAGAATACGGCATGACCGTAGCCTTTTTGTTCGTTTTGCGTTATAATTTCTACCCTACTACCTAAATCTTGAAGATATTTGCTATATTCCTGATTTTGGGGTGAAAGTTTGTTGAAAAGTTCTTTTCGCGGTGGATTTTTAAATAAATCTGCAAAAATCTCTTTGTCGCTTGGTTGCACCACAATTCCCACTTCTTCGATGCCAGCACTAATTGCTTCCTCAACAATCGCCATAATCACTGGTTTCGCCCTACCTTTTTGATCAATAATCGGGAAAAGTTCTTTTTTGACAACTTTGGTAGCTGGAAACAAACGAGTACCGAAGCCTGCTGCTGGAATCACCGATTTTTTAACTTTATGGTTATACATAAATCATCGAACAAGGTAGAAGGTAGAGGATAAATAAGTTATCTCAAATCCGGTTGATTACACATGTATTTGTAGGGGCACAGCAGTGCTGTGCCCCTAGCGTTGGTGTGTTCATTTAACCGGATTTGATATGATCCCCATTTCCAGTAATTTTACACGGAAATCTTACCATTCTTAAGTACATAGGTTAATATGGACACCAGCTATGCATGGTCGCCTCTTGACCATACAGTTAAAAGAGGTGTTTACTCACTACTGTGAATAATTTATGCTGCATACTACTAGTGTCAGTTGACAAACTGTCACTCACCAGATTACCCGTTTAATTGCAGAAGCGATATCCTTAATTGTGCAAGGAGTGATACCACTTCACCACATGTTTGCCACAGGTGATCTTTGTAATCCCTCTGTTTTATAGAGTAAGAGCGAATTTAAACTGTTGCATTCGAGAAGTGTGTTGGTATAAAGTTATACATGAAAGCGCTTGGGTGAGCAAAACTCTCAAGCGCTTTTACGTGTAAAAATAAAACAAGTTTCATTTTTGGGCTGGAGTAAATTGACACTATTGTTAGTTGTTGGTTGTTGGTTGTTAGTTGTTAGTTGTTAGTTGATGGTTGATGGTTGTTGGTTGTTGGTTGTTGGTTGTTAGTGAGGAAAGCTTACAGTTCTGAGGAAGGGAGACGAGTAGCGCTACTCCTCATGCGCGCTGCCCTCGTGTTGGCGGTTGATTAAATTAGGTATTCTTTAGCCGTTCGGGAGTAAATATGAGTGAACAGATGGCTGGTTTTTGGTCGATTGACTATTTGGATGGGTTGATAGATTAGGTTGAGAGTAAGCTCCAAAAATCATGAAACTAACTCTACCTGATGGTGTAATTCATGAGGTTCTGGACAAAAATCGTCTGTCATAGGAATTGCTATTAATAACCGCTCTCAAATAGCTTACTCCTATTTTCACAAGGGCTGCGTTCTTAGTGTTTCTCGTGAAATCAAAGGCTTTGGCAAGAATTACCACGCTAAACACAGCGAACGCAGTACTAATGGCAAATACCCCCCGATAGCCGAACGCATTAATAATTATATCACTGATTTGACAATTTCCCACCTAAAATACGGGAGATTTTATGAATATTTCACTTCATATGCATCAAAAAGCGGCTACCGTAGATAGCAACTGCGGCAACACTTTTTTTTAACTATATGCCTCGTAATCTTACTTATATTTTAATTTTGCTTCTATCTTTAATTATTGTTATACTTTGGTGGCCTTTGAATGATTCTGATTGCGATTCAGAACCTTTTATGGCATCAAAAACTCAAAAATACGAAGTACATGCTACCAAGGTTGTTGTTCAACCGTGGCATGGTGAACATCAGATATATGCAATTTTTATGGTGCCAAACAAATACGAGCGGTCGCCATTTTTTATACTAACAGTCAAAGGTGTTGGCAACTCTTGTGAAAAGCCATTTGGCAGTTACCAAAACATTGATGGCATCTCTGCTGCACCAGGAACCCATCTAATTAAAGATCACATTAGAACTCGCCTTGCTCTCCGACTTATTCTCCTAGGTTTGTACGACCAACTTAATGACAAACAGAACTGGACGCTAACCTATCCTCAAAACAACGCTGGTGTTGATAGTTGATCGCTCGTGATTTCTCTGTTGAGAGCAATACCATTTTTATTTCGCCAAAACAGCCAAATCGTTTCCCACCACAACTGTCACCTCAGACCCGATATCTCCAGTCGCTGCTACTTGCACTTGTCCTATTCCTAGCGCACTTTTTACAGCATTTGCCGCATCGGGATTACCTTGTTGGGCGATAATCTGAGTTTGATCCAAGGGAAAAGTCGTCACTGAAGCTATTTCACGATGTGTAGTGTAGATTTTTTTAAAACCCTGCTTTCTTAGCAATGCGACAGTTTTGGTTGTTGCTCGTGCTTTACCCGTACCATTAGTTACAGCGACCCACATTTGCTTTTGCGCCCCACACACAATATTAACTTCTCTAATTTGTACTCTACACACCATAAATCCCACAATCAGGGATCGGCTGTGTGTAAAAGTAAATGGGTGCTTAAAACTAAGGTTTATTGGGAATCGCAGTATATGTCGGCGTTCGATCTGTGGGAGCAACGGTAGAGGTCATTGGTGTTGAGTTCGTATTAGTCAGTCCCGAGTTGGGCGGTTTGGGTACAAAGAATGTGGTCCAAATCAACATGACGGCTACCACACTCATCAGACCAAGTGTAAAATAGCCCACAATGTTAGACCAGATGTTGTTGGTGAATCGCCCCATAATCCGTGGATTATTGCAGATTTTTATGATGTAGAAGATGCTGGGTGGAACAGTTATCCCAGACACTACAGCTGAAAAGATTAGCGCCTGCACCGCCCCAATCCCAGTGAAATTAATCGCCAAACTCAGGACTACGGTGAGGAAAATCACCCCATAAAACACCTGAGCCTCGTGCAATTTCTTATCCATTCCCCGAGGAAAGCCGAAGGCTTCAGCCGCAATATAACCGCAAGTGCCAGCCAGCACAGGAACCGCGATTAAACCCGAAGCCAGAATCCCGACGGCAAAGAGTAAGTAGGCAGCATCCCCTGCAATGGGTTTGAGAGCCTCCGCCGCCTGCTCTACAGTATTGATATCCTTGATCCCTTTGGCAAACAGAGTACTACCACAAGCCCAAACGACGAAAAACATAATGGTTGTGGCGATCGCCATCCCAAATGCATTGTCCTTTTGCATGGTCTTGACTTCCCGCCTCAGATCGGGCAGAACCGCCTCCGGGTCATTGAACAAGTGACCGTACTTGTGTTCCTGATCGTCCACCACCATGGAGGATTGCCAGAAAAATAGATAGGCGGAGATGTTGGTGCCCATAACTGCTCCGACAGTCCCTAAGAATGCTGTGTCAAACTGCAGGTGCGGCGTGACTGAAGAGTGCAGCACGTACCCCCAATCCTGTTGGACGAAGAAAGGGACAACAAAATACACGCACAGAACGCAAGCCGCCCATTTCAGTAGCGACGCTACCTTGTTGTAATTGAACACGAACAGCGATGCCAGAACCAAGATGCCTGCGAGTGTGCTGAACACCTGGGTTGAAACCTGGGGGAGCAGCATATGACAGACATCTCCCATCGCCAATAGGTCAGACCCGACGTTGATCGTGATGGCAGGAATAGTGAACAGACCCACCAGCCACAGCGCGTAAGGCGGATACTTTTCCTTGAGGATGGTGATAATCCCTCGGCGAGTCACCAAACCAATGCGAGCACTCATTTCCTGAATGCAGACCATTAAGGGAAAGATAAATGGAGCTAGCCACAAAAGTTGCAGCCCATATTGGGCTCCTGCTTGGGAAAAATTAGCAATTCCTGAAGGGTCATCGTCTGCAGCTCCAGTGACGAAACCAGGACCGAGAATTTTGAAAAACTCTTTGACCTTGTTGACGACTCGGCGAGAAAGTGCCGCCTGACGCTGCTGTTCCTGGATATTAGACATGCTTCACCCGATTTGGTTTTAATTAATGTATTAATTAGTGTAATTAATTGGACTCAATCGCGATCTCGATCGCGGCTACTAATACCTGCGGAATGTCGGTTACTGAATCTGCTGCTTAAAATTGTTCAATATATGTATGATTTCGGACTTCTGAGTCTGACAAAGAGGGTAAAAGGACCAACGGCTTTTTTGGCTTCACCAGAAGCTTGCACCCTCACAGTATAGGTGTCCGACTTGGGAATGCAGACAATCAGCAGCGAGTTGGTAGTGCCATCAGGTCCATCATCGTTTTCGCCCACAGTGCTGCCATCAGAAGCTAAGAGCGAGACAAAGGTATCAAACCTCTCAGATTTCAATTCAATCACCACTTCGTCACCGGCGCTCAAACTCACTATATAGTCGCGGGCAAATCCCCCCTGTCCCAGAGGAATATCCACAGATGAAAGCGTATCCACAATTGGCTTGCTAATTGGCAAAGGAATGGGATCGTAGACTCGGCTTTTGGCGATCGCTTTATTTAGTTTCCCCTCGAAATCAACAGCCCTCAGCGAAGCATTGAGTCGAAACAACTTTTCCAAAGCTTGAATGCGCCGCCGTCGGACTGCCTGACGATAGGTAAGGTACATTCCCATTAAGAGCGTAATCAGAAGGTAGAGGAAAAACAGCAATTCAACCCTGTGGAGAGCGACGTCTGGAGGAAGTCCTGCTTGACTGACATTATGGCTTTGTTCAATCAAGCATTGCTGCCCAGGATGAAGAGTTTGTGGCTGACGAGAATCGGAGTTTGGCATAGTCTTGGTAAGGACCTATTAAAACAATTTTGACAGACTATAGGAATCCGGTTTGATTATTCAAAAAATCTCAGTATTTGTAGGGTGGGCACTGCCCACCAAAGCCCAGATATGGTGGGCAGTGCCCACTACGTGTATTTCAAAAATCAAATAGTAATCCTATAGTAGTAGATTCCACAGCCATCAGTGTTCCGGTTCGTGAGTATACCCTAATACCTTTACAACTCAATATTCAGAGCAGAGACACGCTTTGTGAAGATGATGAGTTACTGTGTTTACTTTCTTGTTGAAAACCTTGCACTCTTTTAATTATAAAAATATTATAAAAATGTTTCCTCGAACAAGTATTGTTCTTTCTGGAGCATGCCGTATAAGTGGAAAATTCTCAAGTGAACAAAAACCTGGATAGGTACGTCTGTTTTAAGAGAAGTTTTTTTGTGAAAGTCTCAAGAGGTCAGCGAGCAAATTCAGTCATGGCAAATCCTGTGCGTGGTTTCTGAATTAACCTTAACGATCGCAAGCCTGATTAACGTGTGTGAGGAAGTCAATGTTAGAGAGAAAATCTGATGAACAACACCCATTTCAGTCAAATACTGTTCGGCTTGAGACAACAAAGAAAATATCACCATTACACAGACCTTGGGTAATGCTTGGGTTGGCATTGGGTGGGGCGGCGGCTTTGTTTGCAACGTTTGGTACACTCTTGGCACTATCTCTTTCTAGTAGACCCCTACAAGAAGGTTCAGCCGGAACTCACTTGCCTAATAGCCCCCAAAACCTTACTGATATTCTCCCGGCTACCCTGACTCACCCTGTAAATCTTTTGATTTTGGGCATTGACAACGACGACAACTTCGATCATCCGCACTTAAGTACCAACGCTACTTCGACTGAAGCCCTATCAAGTAATACTAACACCATGCTGCTGGTAAGGTTCAAGCCGGATAACCATCAAATCAATGTCCTCTCGATTCCCCGAGATACTCTAGTGCGGTTACCAGGAGTAGGTGTCGCTAAAATCGATAGTGCCAACTGGCGGGGTGGAGTAGCATTTGCGGCTCAAACTGTCAGCCGTCAGCTGGAAAACGTTCCCATTGACCGCTATATCAGACTTAGCAGAAATGGATTTATTCATCTGGTAGATGCATTAGGTGGTATAGAAGTGACCGTTCCCAAGCAGATGGACTATGTGGACAACGCCCAACACTTAAATATTCACTTTATGCCAGGTCGGCAAAAGCTGAATGGTAAGCACATGGAAGAGTATGTCCGCTTTCGCCATGACAAGTTAGGAGATATTGGGCGAGTGCAGCGGCAGCAAGAAGTCCTCAAGGCAATCCAGCGCACCCTGCTACAACCTGAAACGATCTCTAAGTTGCCCGATATTTTACGGATTGCGCAGTCAAACATTGATACTGACTTGTCGTTAGACGAAATGTTGGCAATAGCCCATGCGACTTTAACCAATGACCGGGAGCGGAACAACTTTCTCATGCTGCCCGGTCGATACAGCCGCCGGAATGAATATCCCAAAAGCTACTGGATTGCAAATCCTCAAGCAGCAGCACCGATCCTAGCTCGTTACTTTGATGTCAAGAATAACTCTGGGAAAGAGAATGTGGCAAAGAAAGTTTCACCAAGTCAACTGAGAGTTGCCGTTGCCAATGCCACAGGTAAACCAGAGTTGGGGAAGCGTGCAATTGCAATTCTTCGGAAACAGGGGTTCAGTAATGCTCATATGACTGACCATGAGATTGATTTGAGTGCTGAATCTGCCAGTAAAACTCAAATTATTGCTCAACACGGTAATCCAGAAGATGCTAGTCTCGTGCAAAGATTGCTGGGTCTGGGGCACATGCAGGTAACGGCAGCAGGTGACATCTGGTCGGATGTCACTATTGTGATTGGAGCAGATTTTCCCACACAACTTAGCCAATAGCACTGTGCATGACGCCAACCGCCGGATGCGATAATGTTTGGGTTTGTTTGAAATCAAAACTAAATGCTATTATGCGGATGCGGTGGGTATGTGCTTGTAATGTGTGCAGACATTGCCCGGTATTCACATCCCATAGTTTGATTGTTTTGTCGCAACTAGCACTGGCAACTATGTTTGCAATCCCCTGTGGGGACGCTGGGCTAACGGGGCTGAAAACTACGCAGTCAAGCCTATCTTGATGTCCTACCAGTGTCTGCAAGCAAGTTTGATTATTTACATCCCATATTTTGATGGTTGTATAGCAACCGCCTTGGCGGTTTAAGCATAAACTGGATCTAGTCCCTTTCCTTTTTCTGCGGAGTGCGATCGCTATACAAGGTCATACGTTAATGGCATGGGATTTCGAGCGATTGAGCGTTCCAAGGGAGTTCATCATACAACCGTCATTTATTGGCTCAAACAAATTGGCGAAAAACTTCCAGATGCACCGCCAATCAACGAAATACCAGAAATTGGAGAGTTAGATGAACTAGAAACCTTTGTCGGTTCAAAAAAAACAAAATATGGTTGTGGACAGCAGTAGATCACTTTCGTGAAGGTATTTTGGCTTGGGTACTGGCTGATCGTGGTGCGAAAACATTTAAACCCCTTTGGGACATTGTTTTCTATTGGCAATGTTATTTCTATGTGACAGATGGGTGGAAAGTTTACCCCAGTTTTATTGATCCAGGAGACCATATCGTAAGCAAAACTGACAATAAAGATGCCGTTTTTACCCTCCACTATCCTCAAATTGGCGCTCTACACTGAATGTGTGTGAAGGGGACGACATATTTTACAACATTTTTTGTCACCCTGTCTTTCCTTCATGCCGCTTCCATCCTGTTATATCAAATCCGTTTGTATCGGAATTATTCCTATGAACCTCTTTCTCTGCGCCCTCGGCGTCTGGGGCGGTTTTTTTATCATTCAGATCAAGCGGATTTGATATTATACCTACTAACCACGGAAAAGTTTGCTTGATACTGTCAATCTGACTCACGATCCGTTTTCCAAGCGGATTGTGAAAAGTGGCGATCGCATTGATTTAGGTCAAGGACACGAAATAGAATTCGTAAGTGCGCCTAATTTGCACTGGCCCGACACAATCTTCAGCTTCGATCACAAAACCCAAACTCTCTACACCTGTGATGCGTTTGGAATGCACTATTGTAGCGATAGTACATTCGACGAAGATTTAGAGGCAATTGAAGCCGACTTTCGATTTTACTACGATTGCCTCATGGGTCCCAACGCCCGTTCCCTGTTGAATGCCATGAAAAAGATGGGCGATCTTGGGAACATTAAAGTCATCGCCAACGGTCACGGACCATTACTATACCATAATCTTGACGTTCTTCGGGAGTGTTACCACAACTGGAGCCAAAAACAAGCGAAGGCAGAAACTGTTGTTGGCTTATTTTGTAGCGCCGATTATGGGTATAGCGATCGCCTCAGCCAAGCAATTGCTCACGGAGTCATGAAAACTGGGGTTGGCGTCGAAATAATGGATTTGACGACAGCAGATAGCCAAGAAATCCAAGAACTAGCAGCAAGAGCTGCAGGCATTATTATCGGTATGCCTCCAAGTGCTAACCTCGCAGCCCAATCGGCGATCAGTTCCTTACTAGGTATCGTTAAGGACAAGCAATCAGTCGGACTATTTGAGTGTTACGGCGGGGATGATGAACCTATCGATCCGCTGCGCAGAAGATTTATCGACCTTGGCATCAAGGAAGCCTTCTCAGCGATTCGGATTAAAGAGACTCCCAGCAACGCCACATACCAGCTTTTTGAAGAAGCTGGTACGGACTTGGGACAAATGCTTGTCCGCGAACGCAACATCAAGCAGATCAAATCCCTCGACGTCAACATGGAAAAAGCGTTGGGAAGGATCAGCAGCGGACTATACATTATCACCAGCAAAAAGGGTGATGTTAACGGTGCAATGCTCGCTTCCTGGGTGTCGCAAGCTAGTTTACATCCCCTAGGATTTACAGTAGCCGTTGCCAAAGACCGTGCAATTGACTCCTTGATGCAAGTAGGCGATCGCTTTGTCCTCAACGTTTTAGAAGAAGGAAATTATCAGGAACTCAAGAAGCACTTCCTCAAACGCTTGCATCCTGGTGCTGACAGATTTGCCGGCGTTAAGACTCAAACAGCTAAAAACAGTTGCCCAATTCTAACAGACGCTCTCGCCTACATGGAATGCGAAGTAGTTAGCAGCATGGAATGCAGCGATCACTGGCTTTTATACTGCACCGTGGAAGACGGTAAAGTCTCCAAACCAAATGCGCTCACAGCTGTTCGCCATCGTAAGGTAGGCAACTACTACTAATTCGTAATTGATAATTCGTAATTCGTAATTACTAACTCAATTACGAATTACGAATTAGTAATTATTAACGCCCTTCACTCAACAACCATGAGCAATTCCAATCCTCGCGACATACAAGTTTTACAAATTGCCACAAACACTACAGTACTCAGAGCACGCAGTTGGACACGCTTGCGATTTGAAATTGAATATGCGCTTGCTAGGGGTACTACCATCAATTCCTATTTAATTGAAGGCGATAAAACCGCAATTATCGACCCACCCCCGGAAACTTTCACGGCAATTTATCCAGAGGCATTGCAGAAGTGCCTGGACTTAAAACGGTTGGATTATGTGATTCTAGGTCATTTTAGTCCCAGCCGACTGGCAACTCTGAAAGTGCTTTTAGAACTTGCCCCGCAGATAACTTTTGTCTGTTCTCTTCCGGGCGCGGCAAATTTGCGTGCTGCTTTCCCTGACAGCAATCTAAAAATCATGACCATGCGGGGAAAAGAAACCCTGGATTTAGGCAAGGGTCATCAATTGAAATTTGTTCCCATGCCCAGTCCGCGTTGGCCATCAGGACTTTGTACCTACGACCAGCAAACCCAAATTCTCTACACAGATAAGCTATTCGGCGCTAATGTCTGTGGCGATGAAGCGTATGATGGAGACTGGGATGTTTTAAAGGATGACCAGCGGTACTACTACGACTGTCTGATGGCTCCCCAAGCTAATCATGTGCAAGCAGCGCTGGAGAAACTCTCAGAACTGTCGGTAAGAATGTATGCTACTGGTCACGGACCGTTGATCCGCTACGGCTTAATAGAACTTACCAAAGCTTATGAGGCATGGAGTCGTGCTCAAACTGATCGCGACATCACCGTCGCTTTACTTTATGCCTCAGCTTATGGAAATACAGCAACTTTAGCACAAGCGATCGCCTTGGGACTGACCAAAGGTGGGGTCGGCGTAAAATCAATCAACTGCGAATTTGCTCAATCTGATGAAATTCGCACTGCGGTAGAAAACTCAGATGGCTTTATCATCGGCACTCCTACCATAGGTGGTAATGCACCGACTCCGATTCATACTGCTTTGGGTACTGTGCTATCCATCAGTGACAACAGCAAACTTGCTGGGGTGTTTGGTTCCTATGGTTGGAGTGGTGAAGCAATTGACTTCGTAGAAGGTAAACTCCGGGATGCTGGTCATCGCTTTGGATTTGAGACTTTGCGGGTCAAGTTTAAACCCGACGATGTCACTCTTAAGCTTTGTGAAGAAACTGGTACAGACTTTGCTCAAGCCCTGAAAAAAGCTAAAAAAGTGCGTTTGCCACAAACAGCTGCTACTCCTGTTGAACAAGCTGTAGGTCGGATTGTTGGTTCCGTTTGCGTGGTCACAGCTAAACTTGGAGAAGTTTCTACTGGGATGATGGGAGCATGGGTTTCTCAAGCAACCTTCAACCCACCAGGTCTGACGGTTGCTATTGCTAAAGACCGGGCGATTGAATCTCTCATGCATCCAGGCGGTAAGTTTGCCCTCAATATCATGGCTGAAGACAATCATGTAGTAGACTACATGAAGCATTTTCGTAAATCTTTTCTGCCAGGAGAAGATCGCTTTGCAAATTTTGTCACAGACGTGGCGGATAATGGCTGTACTATCCTCGGTGACGCCCTAGCTTATCTTGAATGTTCGGTCAACAAGCGCATGGAATGTGGCGATCACTGGGTTGTGTATGCAACCGTTGACAACGGTAAATTACTCAAATCTGATAGCGTTACTGCGATCAACCATCGCAAATCTGGCAATCATTATTAAGCCACAGATTAGAATGGGGCTACACAAATAAAACCCGCAAGCCAAGGGTTTTTAAGTTGGGTGGGCACTGCCCACCAATTACTTAGGAAGGTGGGCAGTGCCCACCCTACAATTTGGTATTTTCAGTGAATGTTTATTTCTTACTCCCTTGCCGCTCGAAGAATACCTATTTAAATGAACCGCGTACTGCGAAGCAGAAGCCGAAGGCTAGGCGCGAAGTACGCGTTCGCGCAGCGTCTCCGTCAGGAGAAGAAAGAAGATAAAAAGATCGGTAATCTTATGGCGGGAAGGGAGTAATCTTCAATTTTTAATTTTTAATTTTTAATTTTTAATTATTTTGGTCAGTGATTGTTTATTCCCATTATAATGGCGATCGCCGTTACAACAGCTGTCAATGTCAGTGGTTACGTAAAATTACTATATTTTTAGATTAGTTTATACATCTTTAAGATTTTAGATTCCATATGGGATCAACGCAAATCTTGCACCATGTTACAGCAGTTTTCAACTGAATTGACCGGATTGTCAGGGCGCGGAAACCGCGCCCCTACGGTTATATTGTGGTCTACATGACTTAAATTTAAATAAGGAAAGGTTCTAAAGGGTGAAAAGGTAGCAATCCTCAAACGATAAGTGTATAATTTCGCCAAAATTTCCGCAATTATAACCAGGACGATTGCATAGCTACTGTGTAAAGTTTAACTAAGGAATCAGTTGCTGGCATATTTTATACAAGATGCCAAGTACTGTGGCAAATGTTATATAATAATATTCCTTCTTGTATGACTCCAAAACATAAAAAGATTAGATTTCCTCTCTGGCAATATCTGAACCAGCCCGTGCTTAGTCACCACACTCAACTGGTATTCAATCCTCGTCGCTTCGCCTATATTTACAGGGTTGACCTTCTAACACGGTGCTGGACCAAAGAATGTGATGCTAAGGGACAGCAACAGAATTGAAAAGGGGTTGTTGATAGTTGATAGTTGATAGTTGATAGTTGATAGTTGTTAGTTGTTGGTTGTTAGTTGTTAGTTGTTGGTTGTTGGTTGATAGTTGATAGTTGTTAACCACTAACCACTAACCACTAACCACTAACAATTAGCTATTCTGAGGCTTTTTGCCGTCAAGTAAACAACTAACAGTCATATCCCCCATGACATTAATAACAGTGCGGCAGCGATCTAGAAACCAGTCTACAGTGATCAATAAAGCAATGTACTGTGTAGGTAAACCTACGGAAGTGAACACGAGTGTCATCGTCACCAAGCCTGCCTCCGGGATACCTGCTGCACCGACTGAGGCAAAAATCGAGGTGATGATGACAACTAACTGCTGTCCTAAATTCAGATGTAGCCCCAGCACTTGGGAGATAAACAACGCAGACATCGCCTCGTAAAGAGCAGTGCCATCGTTGTTAAAATTTGTACCAACTAATGCTCCCAAAGAAGCAGAAGATTCTCGCAAGCCGATTTTTTCTTGCAAAACCCGAAACGTCACAGGCATGGCTGCTGTCGAGGAATCAGTTGAGAAAGCTGTCAAAAATGCATCGGCACCGCCACGCAGAAAGTTTAGCGGTTTCACCCAAGAACCTAATTTCACTCTGATCAGATAGTAGCAAGCTTGCAAGGTCAGTCCAAGTAGCACTGCTACAATGAAAGCACCCAAAGATTTAAACGGCGCAAAGCCCCTTTCGGCAATGGTTCTAGATACAATTCCAAAGACTGCCAGTGGCACCAAGGCTATCACCCAACTGAGGACGCGGATTACAGCCTCAAACAAAGTGCTAATGACATCCTCAATCGGCTGGTATGCCCTGTTGCCTTGGGCGATTTGCTCTGATTTTATGGCACGCAGGACGATGCCGAAGCTCAAGGCAACAATAATCAGTTGGATGACATTATTATCAACCAGTGGCTTGAGGATGGCTTCCGGTATAGCATCTTTGAGTAGTCCCCAAGGATCGAAACTTTGACTTTTCGTCGCCGCAGCGGCTGGTGCTGCAAAACGCCCCCAAGTACCGGGACGCAGGATATTAGCAACTAAAAGTCCAATCAGGATGGCTACTGTGGTGTTGGTGAATAGCAGCACTGCCAAACGCCGTCCCGCCGTACCTGGGATATTGGTTGTCATCAAGGTATGCAGCACTGCTACAAAAATCAGCGGTGTAGCTAAGGCGCGGAGTGCCTTAAGCACCAATTCGGCAGGAATTGCCAAGTTTTCGATGAAGGCTTTATTGGCTGGGCTGGGGTTTCCTGCACCCAGTGCAATTCCTAAAGCGACTGCAAGAATCAGGGCGATGAAGATTTGTACCGTGAGTGGGATACGTCGCCACAGGGGACGATTGGTGTTCTCTGTTTTGGTTTCGTTCATTGCTAAGTGCAGCCATTGACGATGTTAATATTTAATATCACTTCGGTAATTGAAGATTTCGGATTGGGCGATCGCGGTTGAGTAAAAACTGCGTTAATGTGGAAAACGTTTCTATTTTTGGCTCCTGGTTGAAACGTATATGTCCTTCGTACCTTTGCACATTCACAGTGACTACAGTCTGCTTGATGGGGCAAGTCAACTGCCTGAGTTGGTTGATCGAGCGATCGCATTGGGGATGAAAGCGATCGCCTTGACCGATCACGGTGTCATGTACGGTGCGATTGAACTCATCAAAATCTGCCGTAGTAAGAATATTAAACCAATCATCGGCAACGAAATGTATATCATTAACGGCGATATCACAAAACAAGAACGCCGTCCCCGCTATCATCAAGTTGTTTTAGCTAAAAATACAAAAGGTTACAAAAATTTAGTCAAATTAACTACAGATTCCCACCTCAAAGGTGTGCAGGGTAAAGGAATTTTTTCCCGTCCTTGCATCAATAAAGATTTTCTCAAAGAATACCATGAAGGCTTGATTGTCACCAGTGCTTGTTTAGGTGGGGAAATCCCCCAAGCAATTCTCAGTAATAAACCAGAGGCTGCCCGTAAAGTTGCCCGATGGTATAAAGAAGTTTTTGGTGATGATTATTATTTAGAAATTCAAGACCATGGCTCCCAAGAAGACCGCATTGTCAATGTGGAAATTGTGAAAATTGCGCGGGAGCTAGATATTAAAATTATCGCCACCAACGATTCCCACTTTATTTCTTGTTTCGACGTTGAAGCACACGACGCTTTACTTTGTATTCAGACTGGCAAATTAATTAGTGAAGATAATCGCATGCGTTACAGCGGTACAGAGTATCTGAAATCCGCTGAAGAAATGAAGCAGCTATTTCGCGACCATTTGCCAGATGATGTTATTGAAGAAGCCATTGCAACTACCCTAGAAGTTGCAGATAAAGTCGAGCCTTACAACAACATTATGGGTGAGCCTCGCATTCCTAATTACCCCATTCCATCTGGTCACACTCCTGACACTTATGTAGAAGAAGTGGCTTGGCAAGGACTTTTAGTACGTTTGAATCGCAAATCGAGAAATGAAGTTGACCAAGTCTACAAAGACAGGCTGCAATATGAGCTAACAATGCTTCAGCAAATGGGATTTTCCACATACTTTTTAGTTGTGTGGGATTATATCAAATTTGCTAGAGATAATAATATTCCTGTGGGACCTGGAAGGGGTTGTGTCCTTGGCGATACCAAAGTAATGCTTGCCAGTGGAGAAGAAATTTTCATCAAGGATATTCAAATTGGACAACAGGTGATAACCCACTTAGGTAGCACATTGCCTATAACCCATAAGCATGAATACGAGTGCGATGAAGAAATTGTTAAAATCAAAGTCGCTAATGAGGAATTATATTTAACCAAAGACCATAAGATCTGGGCAGTAAAAACTGATGAATGTGTTGTCATGGGTGTCAAACAAGCAAATGCTTGTAAACCTATTTGCACTCGATACTGCTCTGTAAAACCCTATCAGCAATACCAATTACAGTGGATAGAAGCAGGTAAACTCAGGGAAAATGATTTTGTTGTCTTTCCCAGAGTTAAATCTACAGAAGAAGAAATGGTTTTCGACCTAGCGAATTTTGTAGAAGCTAAATCTCATTTGTGTTGCGATGAGGATTTTATTTGGTATGAGGTTGGAAGTAATCATTTAATCAGAAAGAAAATTAAGAGACACATACCATTTAATCAAGACCTTGCTAAAATTCTGGGATACTACATCGCTGAGGGTTGGTCAAGACTAGGAGAACGAGAGTGTACCGTGGGTTTCGGACTTTGCAGTGATGAGATGGATTATGCTCAGGAAATTAGCCACCTGATGAACAGAGTTTTTGGCTTGGAGAGTCAAATCGTTCCCCATCCAACAAAAAACTCTATGCAAGTTCTTTGTTACTCAAGAATTGTTGGAGAATTCTTAGCTGCTTTATGTGGAAAAGGGTCTAACCACAAGCATATACCTGCTGAAGTTGTAACCAAAGGTAAATCTGAATATACCAGAATTTTAGTTGCATATCTTTTTAGGGGAGATGGTCATCCTGGCACAAAAGATAAAACCATATGTATCAAATACACAACTACCTCTCCAGTTTTGGCATCACAGTTAAGATTACTGTTAGCACGTTTTGGATATTGGGCATCGATTATTAAAAGTAAGAAACGTCATGTAAACTGGGCTGTAGAATACTCGGTTAAGCTTTCAGGGAAGCAACTTTTAGACTGGAACAGTGACTTTATTGACTTTCCAATTGGAGTCAAGACACAAAAGTTTTACAGAAATGATAGCTTTTACGTTGATGAGAATTACATCTATCTTAAAATAAGGCAAACTAAAACATTAAACTACACAGGCAATGTGTATGACATCACTGTTCCCGGAGATACTTCTTATGTCGGAAACTCCATAGCTATCCATAACTCGGCAGCAGGGTCTTTAGTAGCATATGCTATGAAAATTACCAACATTGATCCCGTGCATCATGGGTTGCTATTTGAAAGATTTCTCAACCCGGAACGGAAATCTATGCCTGATATTGATACGGATTTCTGCATTGAACAACGGGATAAAGTCATTGATTACGTTACTGAGAAATACGGTAAAGAAAGAGTTGCCCAAATCATTACCTTTAACCGCTTGACTTCAAAAGCTGTTTTAAAAGATGTCGCCAGAGTGTTAAATATTCCCTACGGTGAATCAGACAAAATGGCGAAGTTAATTCCAGTCTCGCGGGGTAAACCTGCTAAATTATCGGTGATGATTTCTGCCCAAACGCCAGAACCGCAGTTTAAAGAGAAATACGACAATGACCCCATAGTTCGTCATTGGCTTGATATGGCGATTCGGATCGAGGGAACTAACAAAACCTTTGGTGTTCACGCAGCGGGTGTGGTGATTTCTTCTGAACCATTAGATGAAATTGTACCGTTACAAAAAAATAATGACGGTTCAGTGATTACCCAGTATTTCATGGAAGACCTAGAAGCCATGGGTCTATTGAAGATGGATTTTCTGGGTTTAAGAAACCTGACGATGATTCAGAAAACTATTGATTTGATTGAAGAGAGCAAAGGATTTAAAATTGACCCCTATGAGATAACTAATCAAGAAAGAAAAGCTCAGAGGATATTAGCTAAAGGCGAGTTTAACACTTTGCCTAAAGACGTGAAGAAGACTTATGAGCTTTTAGAGGCAGGTGAATTAGAAGGTATCTTTCAATTAGAATCTTCTGGAATGCGTCAGATAGTGCGCGATTTGAAACCTTCTAATATAGAAGATATTTCTTCAATTTTGGCACTTTATCGACCAGGACCATTAGATGCAGGACTCATTCCTAAGTTTATTAACCGTAAGCACGGTCGCGAGAAGATAGACTATCAGCACCCTATTCTGGAACCTGTTCTAGATGAAACCTATGGAATTATGGTTTATCAAGAACAGATCATGAAAATTGCCCAGGATCTGGCTGGTTATTCTTTAGGACAAGCTGATTTGCTACGCCGTGCAATGGGTAAGAAGAAAGTTGCGGAGATGCAAAAGCAGCGAGAAAAATTCGTTGATGGTGCGGCAAGAAATGGAGTGAAGAAGCAAATAGCTGACGATTTATTCGAGCAAATGTTGAATTTTGCTGAATATTGCTTAAGCTATGACACTGAAGTTTTGACGGTAGAATATGGTTTTATACCAATTGGGGAGATTGTGGAAAAAGGTATTGAATGTACTGTGTACAGCGTTGATAGTAATGGGAATATTTATACGCAACCTGTTGCACAGTGGCACAATCGTGGTCAACAAGAAGTTTTTGAGTATTGCCTAGAAGATGGTTCGATTATTCGGGCAACGAAAGACCATAAGTTTATGACTACAGATGGTCAGATGTTGCCGATTGATGAAATATTTGAACGAGGGCTAGAATTGAAGCAAGTTAAGGGTTTGCCGGAATAACTTCACCCCCCCAACACCCTCTTTGCGCTTTGGTGAAGGGGAGTAAGTTATCTTTCAAGAAACACGAGGAGTAGGGAGTGGAGAATTGGGGCTGATATCTTGCACCTTCGATAGGGAGGGCTGGTGGGCAGTGCCCACCCTACGATCGGCATAAGCTTTCTGTAGCTCTGATTTTCGCAACAAAGCGATGGTGCAAGATATGAGCCTCCAACTAGCGGACTACGCCGCAAGTGATATATGGAAGAAACATATTTTAATGTTCCCCGTTCCCTGTTCCGTGTTCCCTGTGTTTCTTAGGAGCACCCCACGGGCGGCGCACCACCCGCTACGAATGAAAGAAACATCACTACTCCCCCTCTTCCCCCACTCCCCACTCCCCACTCCCCACTCCCCATGTTTCTTGAAAGTAGGGCGACTTTCCTACTTTCCACCATTATTTAGCAGTTGATCGCGGTTTTGACTAAGATCTTCGCCGCTACGTTTTCTCGGGTAGGGAACGCCATCACCCTTAATCCCTGTCCAGAGAATGGGGTTAAATACATCAGCCTCAACCAGATCTTCTCGTGAATAGTCAAAGCCCTTGGTTTTCTCCACCCAGTAATTACCGTCATGTAAGGAGGGAATCGCTGGCGTAGTGACTAGACTTGGATCTTTACAAGCCGGAATGAAATCGGGGTTCACAGGCGCAGCGCACAAATTACCCGGCAAAATCGCAGTGTAGGGGGTAAAGTCGGGCTTTCGGGTGAATGCATCCGACATCGGCTCAGCGTTGGCATCAGTTATACCGAGATAGTCAACTCCCAATATGTCTTCCATTGTACGTATCATGCTGACGGTGTTGTAGTTATTTTTGATTACAACACCCCGCTTGGTGTACGGCGAGATGATATAGCCGATGGAGCGGTGGGAATCGACGTGGTCAGGCCCGTTCTGAGAGTCATCTTCAATAATAAAGATGGCCGTCTCCTTCCATTCCGGGGATTTAGAGATTGCTTGTATCAACAAGCCAACCGCATAGTCATTATCGGCCATTTGCAGCTCGGGAGTATTAAGCCCAGCCACAGGGTTGGTGAAGCTACCAAAGTGGTCGTGAGCAAGACGTACCAACATTAAGTCAGGCAGACCGTTCTGCTCTACATCGCGTGCCCACTCGTTGTACAGGTAGAAGTCTGCATTTTTCTGGTCGAAACTCCGGAAGTAAGGGTCACTTTTATCCCTTAGCACTGGTTTTGTAACTGGAGCCTGAGGAATATTTGAGGCAAAGGGGGTTGGGGAGATGGGGATGTAGAGTGGGTTAGTTGGGTCAGGCTGTGTTGGATCGGGCTGATCAGTGTTGTAATAGCCCTGATCGATAAAGAAGCCATAATTACGCACAGTCTTGCCTGCACGCAGCACGGTATCCCAAAGGTAACCACCAACAGCATTCGGATCTAGGTCGCCATCACCTGCAGGGGCATTAACATCTTTGCTTCCAGGTAGAATTGCCGAGCTACCGGAAGGATCTAAAAGCCCTGTTGACCGCTCATTTAGTTGTGAGGGGTCAGGCGAAGTTTCCGGTAGACCAGGATTGATATTCCGGTTAGTCCCTTCATAGTCGTAGGTCAGGCCGTTAAAATTGGCATTGCCGTAGAGAACTGACTGGCTCTTCTCAGTGTAGTCCGTGGTTCGACCGTAGGTGGACCAGCCCCAGCCTACACCGCTCGACTCTCCACTATCGTAGAAGTTATCAAAAGTCACAAAGTCGAGGGCTAGCTGATGATGGTTTGGCGAGATGGCTCGTGGGAACAAGGTTAGTGAGGGGTCTCCATTGCCGACGGGCAAGTCACCAAGCACCTGGTCGTAAGTGCGATTTTCTTTGACTATATAAATGACGTGCTTGATCTTGGTGCTGAGATATTTCAGCAACGGATCTGGACGTCGGTTGGCAAAATCTTTGGCGAAATGGTTATTTTTGTCAACCTGCTCGGAGAGAGCATTCAGCGTTCCGCTGTCGGGAACCGGAATCACCGAAATGCCAGCTTTTTCTAGAGCCCAAGTGTACTCGTTTCTAAACGTGGTGTTGGTCGCTGTTCCCGCTTCAGTAGTCCGGCTATTTGCAGGGTTGGGACCAGAGTTGCTTTTGGCATTGACGACGTAAAGTCTTTGACCGTCTTGACTTACACTCACAGAGTTGGGATACCAGCCTGTGGGAATGCGTCCAATGACCTCACCTTTCTTCAGATCTACTAAAGCTACAGCGTTCTCGCCCCCCAGAGTGACGTAGAGAGTCTCTCCACTTGGGCTGAGAGCAAGAGAGTTGGGATTAGCCCCTTTGTACTTGTCGCCGGGTCGAGACAAGGAAATGGTCTGTACGACCTTATTGGTGTTTGTATCGATAACAGAAATCGAGTCACCATTGCCGTTGGCTACGTACAAAAGGCTCTGGTCAGGCGAAAGCAGCATCTTGTTAGGCTGCACACCTATAGGGATGCGGGTAACGGCCTTACTCGCAATGTCAACCGCAAGGACTTCATCATCACGCTGACTGCTGACAAAGGCTGTGACAGCTGCTCCGCTGTCTTTGTTGCTCTTCACAGCAACATCAAAAGAGTATTCCCCTGTGGCAACCTTACTACCTGGCACAAAGAAGTTGATTTCTTGGAGCACCTTACGGGTGGAAGCATCAACGATTGATATCGAGTCATTCTCGAAGTTGGCAGCCACCAATGTCTTGCCGTCTTTACTTATGGCAAGTCCTGCCACAACTGCACCTGTGACTCCAACAGGTGCCGCAACGCCTGCTGGAGTATTTTTTAACAGACCTCCATCGTATTTAGGAAAGGGGGCTGTCTGATCCGAATTGTGCCCTAGCAGGATGAAAGGAGCTTCTGCAACGTACTTGTTCCCGTTGAGGGTGTAGACATAGACACGGTCGTCTATCCCACCAGACACATAGAAGCGATCGCCGTCTGGTGACCAAGTTAAGCCATTGTAAGTATTAGGAATGTTGATCTGCTGTTGCTTAACTAAGCTACCGCTGCTCACATCGAAGACAAACACCCACTCTGCTTTTGTGGTTGTCAGTGGTGTTCCAGTTGCTGGGTCAGTGGCTGGTTTCCCAGTTACTGGATCGAGCACTGGGTAGGTGATGTCTGCTCCGGTTGTCTCGTTTTTGAAATTCTGGTTGTAGCCGCTGGTCAGGACTAGCAGGGTTTTACCGTCTGGGCTAAGAGCAGTTGTTACTGCTTCGGCAGCGTTAGCATCACCATCTTGAGTTGCGCCAGTGGCAAGGCGATCAAAAGTCGAGCCTGGTGCCGCAGCAGGCGTGATTGTCTGACCTGTGGGTAGTAATGAGCCACCATCGAAGTTACCGACAGGATTGGGCGTCCGAGCACTAACCGATGGCATCACACCCAAGCTTGTTGCCAGTAGCAGGGTTAGCAGATGTCCCTTATGCTTGCAAGCGAGCATTAACCTTTTCATAACCGTTGCCTCAGAAAGCTCCAATAATATTTTGCTACTCAACGATTAAAGGAACGATAATGATAGGTTAAATTCTTCTCTCAGTAGAAAAACTGCACTTCAGAGAAGAAACATCGCTAACGATAGATGATGATGAATGCCAGGGCAAACGCCGGAGTATCAATAATACCCATTGCTTTTAGAGAAATAAATAATTTTCTAACCAACTAAGTAAGTGTAGGTAAATAAACTTTCACTCATCTGACTCTTGCAAGCCCCGACTTCAGTACCGTTCGCGCAGCGTGCCGCTAGGCTTAGGGCAAGTTGGGGTAGTTGACGCTTTGGGAGAAGATGTCAGCCGTGCGATCGCGGAGTGTACGTCGCAAACGAAGCTTATACCATCCCATTTAATCTGAGTGGTCATCCTGCTGTGGTGATTTCCATTGGGCAGACTCAGAATAGCGGTGGCGTGAGAGGGCGCGGTTTCCGCGCCCCTACGGTTCTACGAATTGCTGGAAAATCTGGACTACTACCTTTACTATTTCTGTCAATGCGTAAGTCCTAATAATATTAATACTCTGCCTCACCAATTAGGGTAAATGCAGTCCAATTTTTGGGTTCTTTGTCCTTCAATTTGAGCATTGCTAGACGTAGTGCTTGCGCTTTGTCAAGTCAGGTTTGGTAGAAATTTGGATAAAATTTGGTCATCGTTCGGCTGTGGGTGCGTGGGAAACAGCCCAAAGTGAGACAATTACGCTAATACTCCCAGCGATCAACAAGAAAAACAATAAATTTCTTTAACACCTGGAATTTTGATTATACTAAAAACGGCTGAAAACTATACTTATTTAACATTCGCGCATCCGGTTCAATAGCCTCTCCCCGCATCGGGGAGAGGTTTGGAGAGGGGTTCTATATTAAGTGAAGTTTTGAACCGTTCGCAGTATAACTTGTTGCTCAGGGTAATTTTGAGCGATCGCCTTTGCCCATATCAGGGAATACTAGGAGAGTGTTCAAATTTGCAATAAGTTTTGCTATGCGTACATTTTCCTATTGGTTCGGACAAGTACTTTCGTGGCTACGTAGCTTGGCGGTCATGAGTTTGCTGTGTATAGTGTTAGGGTGGTCATTACCTGCACACGCCGCCCCCACCAATCCACAACTGGAACGGCAAGTCTTACAAATCATCCGCCAACACCCAGAAGTCGTTCTGGAGTCTCTACAAGCCTACCAGCAGCAACAGCAACAGCAACTACAGCAAGTACGACAAGCATTTTTACAAGATTTAAAAACCGATCCTGTCAAAGCAGTTGGTGAATCTCCCATCACTGGATCGCCCAAAGCAAAAATTGTCTTAGTAGAATTCTCAGATTTTCAATGTCCCTACTGTGCCAAGGCTAGTGAAACTTTGAAAAAGCTCATAGCAACCCATCAAGATCAGGTTTCATTAGTTTACAAGCATTTTCCCATAGCACAAGTTCATTCTGAAGCTATGCCCGCAGCTCAAGCAGCTTGGGCTGCATTCCAGCAGGGTAAATTCTGGGAATATCATGATGCGCTATTTACCCATCAAAACGAGCTAGGCGAGACGTTATATGTAGATACTGCCAAAAACCTCAATTTGGACTTGCCAAAGTTTGAACAAGATAGGCGTATTGCCGATCCTGCCATTTACAAAGATATGGAATTAGCTGAAAAATTGGGGCTTTCTGGTACACCCTTCTTTATAATTAACAGTGAAACTTACTCTGGTGCTGTGCAGCTATCCGATATCGAGAACATCCTATCTCACATCACTGAATAAACTCCATCTCTAGGCGCAAGCAGCCGAACCGGATAAGCGCTAATATTCGACCCTAGGAAATAAAGACAAGAGGAAAGAAAATGAGCGATTCTCCAGACCAGAAGGAAAAAATTAAGAAGCTACGCGAACTGATCAAAGATATTGACATTGGTATGCTCACCACAATTGATGAGGATGGAAGTCTGCACAGCCGCCCAATGTCAACCAACTCTCAGGTTGAATTTGATGGTGACCTCTGGTTCTTCGCCAACGCCAGTTCTCATAAAGTAACTGAAGTTGAACACGATCAGCATGTCAACGTCAGCTTCTGCGATCCTCACAAACAGCGATATGTTTCAATCTCAGGTCAGGCTACTCTGGTGCGCGATCGCAACAAAATCCAAGAGTTATGGAAACCAGAACTCAAAGCCTGGTTTCCTCAAGGAGTAGATGAACCGGATATTGCTTTGCTGAAAGTTGAGGTGGAAAAAGCTGAATATTGGGATGCGCCATCAAGCTTTGTCGCACATACCATTGCTTTAGTGAAAGCAATTACTACAGGCGAGAAAGCCAACCCTGGTGAAAACGAAAAAGTCACTTTGTAAGCGCGATCGCCCACATTGTAAGGGCGCCCAAACCGCGCCCCTACGGTGAGTCCAGCCCTTGCAGCTTGTTTCACTCATTCAGGATCTGGCGTAAGCGTTGCGATCTTCGTAAGCGTTGCGATCTTCCGGTACTCCGGCGTCGGAACGAGCGTCACCCGAAGGGTTATATTGTGGTCTACCCGATAATGGTGCTGTGTTGTAAAAACTTTGAAGCTCGCAGTCACGAACGTCTGGGATTACTTGCTACTCACTGTGGTGAGCCGGAATTAGCGAAATTTTATCGCGGCTTGATGGCGTCTGAAGCAAGACACTATGGAGTTTACTGGGTTTTGGCTGATACCTACTTTGACCGGGAAATTTTTATGCCGCAGCTCGATGAATTGGCGGTTGTCGAAAGTGAGTTGCTGGCGACTTTGCATCCCCAAGCGCGCATTCATAGCTAGTTAGTTGATAGTTCATTGTTAATTGTTGATTGGGAAATTGCAATTAACAATTAACAATTAACCATTAACAATGACTAATAATTATTATCGATATTTTTTGATTCGTGACACACCTCCAGTATCTCATAAAGTTCCAAGTACCTGGCGATTGAACTCATCGCGATCCGCAAATTTCTTGAAAATTCGTGACAATTGAGTCAATTCAAACAATATCCTAACTTGGTCGTTGATAGAGCAGAAAAAAATCTTGCCTCCGGCGGTTTGCACCATTTTCATTGCCGCTACTAAAGCACCTAGACCTGAGCTATCAATAAACTTTACATCTTTAAGGTCAATCAACACAATATCGACTCCTGTTGTCAGAATTTCATTAACTTCATGACGCAGTTGATGACCTCTAACGCTGTTTAAAATCCCTGAGGGTTCAAGTACTTCGACATTCATGAATTTTTGTTTGGTATTTGATCGCCATAACAGCCAACGCTGGTGATGTCCACTATTTTATAGTCTTTAAAAATACAATATCCTGAGTAGCAATACTGATTTTTTGGCAGCGTTTCTGGCTCTTTTACGTGTTGTTAGGGACGTGACAGCTTGCGTAAACTATCGTTTCAGCAGTTCACGCATCTTGACAACTGACGAATGCGAGATCGCCCTACAATTCACCATAAAAACCCGATGAGGCACAGAGGAAGTCGAAAAGCTGGCAAACTGAGGTCAGCAAACAAGTATCCCAATACTTCTCGGATAAGGCACTCCCTTACCCCCCTAACCCCCCTTCCCTACAAGGGAATGGGGGAAAAATTCATACCGACCCTTGCAGGAGAGGGGATGTTCGCTCTTGTTAACCGAGAAGTATTGACAAGTATCCAAGAAGCAGTTTAACGAAGTTCCCGCTGCCGTTGCGGGCTTGGTCATTACAACTAAAATTAGTTACAAGTTTAATTACAGTATTGGAACATTAAACAAAATGTCCAGCAATATTAAGGGTTTGGAATTTCTTCAAGGCTTACTCAACCTTTTTCTCAAATCAAATTGCCCCCTGTGCCAGCGTCCAACTTCTGAAGAATTATGTCTTGAATGTTGGAGACAGTTGCAAAAATGTCACTTACCAGATCCCAGTTTTCTTTGGCAAAACCCCCTGCCAGTGTTTGCCTGGGGGACGTATAGCGGTATCCTCAAAAGAGCAGTAGCCGCAATGAAATACGAAAATCAACCCCAAATTGCTCGCTCTTTAGGTCAATGCTTAGGAGAAGCATGGCGATTAAATTCCCCAAGGTGTCCAAAGCAGCTTGTGGTTGTTCCTATCCCACTCCATATTAGCAAGCAAAAAAAACGAGGATACAACCAAGCTGCACTGATAGCACAAAGTTTCTGTGAAACAACTGGGCTAAAATTGAAACTAAATGGTTTGGAACGGATACGAGAGACTAAGGAGCAGTTTCGTTTATCCGCCTCTCTCCGAGAAAAAAACTTAGCTGAAGCCTTCAGATTAGGAAAAGATTTTCGCCGCCTCCCAGATGCCGCTACGCTGTTGGTAGACGACATATACACTACGGGTGCTACTGCCAAGTGTGCAGTGCAAACACTTACCCAAGCGGGAATTGCAGTCTTAGGGTTAGCAGCCACTGCTATTACCGTAAAAAACAGATAAACTCTGAATTTTCCAATTATACATCTGTCATCAGCCTTGCTTTTCTGAGGATAAACATCAGCACTGTCTCTTCCTGAGAAATAATGTCTGCTTTGCCTTCCATTTAAACTTTTTAACTCCTAGGAGTTACGCACGCTCATAAATTGAGCATCATGTGTATAATGGAATTCGGTCGTTTCATCTCGTAGAATTGACCACGTGGTAAGGGCGGGGTAACTTCGCCCCTACGGTATGGTGGTCTAACCGAACGAATATTGCCTTAATATCAAATCCGGTTGATTGCACGTGGTATCTGTAGGGGCACAGCAGTGCTGTGCCCCTACCGTTTGTGTGTTCATTTAACCGGATTTGATATAACTGAATCCTATTGAACTATAATTAATCAGCTCATTTGTTTTTGTGGTAAGACTGTTTTGGATGATAAGTAAGGCTTTTGCCGTGGTTTTAAGACAAGTCGCAATTATTCCTGCAACGTTGCTAACGATGAGCATAAGTACAACAGCAATTGCTCAAGTTAATAAGTTATATAGTCCAATACCTTTACCTGCCAGCAATGAAGTTTCCGATACACTGTCGGATAAAGACATTCCCACAGGTCAGGGTGGATTCGCCCGCGATTACATGGTGAAGTTGAAAAAGGGCGATAATTTGGCAATTGATTTAAGCTCCGATAGCTTTGACACTATTGTCACACTGCTGGCACCAGATGGATCAACAGTGGCAGAAAATGATGACGGTCCCGATGGCACCAGTAATTCCCTGCTTTTTACCCGCATCACCCAAACAGGGACATATGTCATCCGTATCCACTCTTTTGGCGAAACTGGAAGCGGATCTTTTAAACTTAAGGTGACACGACTGCTACAGGTTAAATAATTTAGTTGTTAGTTGTTAGTTGTTAGTTGTTAGTTGTTAGTTGTCAAAAAGTCCTACTAACCACTAACCACTAACCACTAACTACTAACCATTCTCCAAAGTAGTCAACACACACAAAAGTAAGGCTTCAGTCCACTCAACGACTGCGCCGTAGGTATCTCCTGTATGTCCGCCTAGTTTGCGAGTAAACCAGGCACCTGTGAGAAAAGCGATCGCACTTCCAGCAAGTGTCAAACCGATCGCGAAAAATAGGCGCTTTTTGTCTAGCAGTATTTTTAACCCACTCAAGCCCACCAGCAACAGCAGTCCTGGTAACAAATCTTGATAAGAACGAAAAGCTGCTTTGTGAAAAGCCCCTTTACCAGTTGGTTTTAGGTAAGCATATCGGGCGATCGCCAGTTGTTGACCCCAACGTCCCCACCCACAAGCAGCCATCAACACCAACCAACGGTTTGACTCTATATCTGTTAAAGCAGTTGTTTTAATCAGCAGTAAGGCGATCGCTGCCATTGCGCCAAATGCACCTGTGGCACTATCCGCCATCACCTCCAGTCGTCGGTCTTTGTCGCCCACTGCTAATCCATCAGCAGTATCCATAACGCCATCTAAGTGCAGTCCTCCAGTAATAGCAATCCAAACAGCCACTACTAAAGCACTACGAGTGAGCATCGGCATACCTAGATAATTCATTAAAGCATCAAATAGCGCCAAAATTCCCCCAATCATTAGTCCTACCTGCGGGGCAAGGCGTGCCACTTCTCGAAAATCTAATGTGTCCACATATGGTATAGCAATGCTAGTATAGAATACCACAGATGCTGCTATATCTAACATCAGTTGTTTTCCCCACGGTTGTTGATTAGTCATTGGTAATTGGTAATTCGTATTTGACAAATAACGCTCTCTAATTTCGTCATGGAAAGTAATATATATATTTTTTTAAAGCTTTAAAAAAGATTAACGCTTATGATCTATTTACCCGAAAAATTTTGTTATGCTTAGCCAAGTGATAACGATTAGATATAATGTATAGGATACTACTTTTTTATTTAGGGAAAAAGTTGCGATGTTATGGGTGGTAATTTGGTGGCGGCGTTTTTCAACTAAATAACAAGAATGCAGCTTTTTAAGAGATAGCTCAACAAAGTTGATAATTATTAAAGTTTAGGGGATCAACAAAGCTGCTAAATTGACTGTTTAGCGATCGATGTATCTCCACATTCATTTGCTATTTAATTATGAGTCACCATCTACCCGATACTAGAATACCAGCCCCGTGTATTATCAACACAGGCGTAATTGTGAATAAGCTCGATATGCGGCGATTGCTAAAGGATTTAGGTCGTGTACACTATATCTACACCCAAGATGGTAAATTGCAGAGTGAGGGTGAAGGAGATGTGCTGGAAGTTTTTGCCAATCCGCAACGGTCTACTCTAGTAGCTAACCATGCGCTTTATCTTAATGTTTATAGTTTTGATTACTTGGAACTCAAACAGTCCCCACAACAACAAACCTACTTTGATCTGATGCAACTCGAGACTTGTCTGCGGCTCATTCCCCTCTCTACCCCAAGGCAAGAGCGACAAGAGCGTTCCTTGAATGTCAGAGCTATAGAAGCGATGATGGAGCAGGTACTCTCAGCCCAATTAGATGCAGAAATTGACGACGATAATTCTGATTTGTTTTAATGTTAGTTGTTAGTTGTTAGTTGTTAGTTGTTAGTTGTTAGTTGTTAGTTGTTAGTTGTATGAATGTTTTATGACCAATGACTATTGACTATTGATATCAAGTTCGGCTAATTACTTACGATATGGTTGGTCTTGTTAGTAATGGGTAACTATTTTTTCCCATTACCGATTACCGATTACCGATTACCGACCCTCACAGATATTATAAGTGTTCAAACGGACATGATATGACTAATGACTAAATTTTCTTTTCAATGTCTTGCTTGCTGTAGCCAGACGAAAGCACGGGTGGGGGTTTTTTTAACTCCTCACGGTCCGGTTGAAACTCCACGATTTATGCCAGTGGGGACGCTAGCAAATGTGAAAACCATCACTCCAGCCCAACTTAAGGACACTGGAGCGCAGATGGTATTATCTAATACCTATCATCTGCATCTCCAACCGGGTGAGGCGATTGTGGCTGGAGGTGGAGGGCTGCACAAGTTTATGGGCTGGAACGGTCCGATGCTTACGGATTCAGGTGGGTTTCAGGTCTTCAGCTTGAGCGAAATGCGATCCCTTAGTGAAGAAGGTGTAATATTTCGCTCTCCTCATGATGGTCAAATCATTAATTTAACACCAGAGCGTTCTATCGAGATTCAGAATACTTTGGGGGCGGATGTGATCATGGCGTTTGATGAGTGTCCGCCCTACCCAGCTAGTCGCCAAGAGGTGGAAGCAGCAACAGAACGCACTTATCGGTGGCTAGAAAGATGTATTGCGGCACATCAACGTAGCGATCAGGCATTGTTTGGCATTGTACAGGGGGGTGTGTATTTAGATTTGCGCTCTCATGCTGCTGTTGCTTTATCGAAGTTTGATTTGCCCGGATATGCCATTGGTGGTGTGAGTGTAGGAGAACCTCCAGAATTGATGGCTCAAATTGTGCAAGCTACAGCGCCACTGCTACCACCCGAAAAGCCGCGTTACTTGATGGGCGTAGGTACTTATCGGGAGATGGCAATTGCGATCGCATCTGGCATCGATTTATTTGACTGCGTGATTCCCACTCGTTGGGCAAGACATGGTACGGCGATCGTCCAAGGCGATCGCTGGAACTTAAAAAATGCTAAGTTTCGTGAAGATTTTACACCTTTGGATGAAACTTGTGCTTGCTACACTTGTCAAAACTTCACCTGTGCTTATTTGTCTCATTTAGTACGAGCGCAAGAAATTTTGGCTTACACTTTGTTAAGCATTCACAACATTACCGAACTCATTAGCTTTACTCAAAAGATCCGAGAGGCAATATTGAGCGATCGCTTTGCTACAGAATTTGCACAATGGCTCACATGAATAAGGAAAATGATATTGCAGAACTTTATCCTTAGATAAATTTTGGTTGTTCGGCTTCATCCCGCACCAACGTCCATTGACTATCTACAATAATTTCTCGATGAATCTGCAAGTGCGTGAACGAGGCGATCGCTCTCCTTGGACTGTGCGTAGACACGTAAGCGTTGCGGTAGCGACGCTCGTAGCGTCAGGGGCTTGTCGTTAGACATCCACACAGCACTTACTGCTTGAATAAAGCTAATGGTTCCGTGAGGCATGACAAGATGCAGGATTGAACCCAGGACTATGAGGCGTGACTGTGGACGCATCCACTGTCAGGACTACTTCCCCTTTAGCATTTCTTGTCCACCCAGTTGCTTGTACGATGGGTTCTGGGGTAGGAGTGGGCTTTTTGGTAACAGTTAGACTATTGTGGTTTCTGGTGCTGGGTTTGAGAGTTACCCAATCTACCTGCACGGCATCACTGGTGAGGGGTTCAGCCCTGGGGTTGGGAGGTAAGCCGCCACGTCCGGTGATGGTAAAGGAACTGGCTCGTTGCTTGCTGCCAGGATTGCAGCTTGTGTCAATTTGGCTTGAGGCGTCAACTAGATTTGTGGGGAGTTGCACTAATCCTCGGGTGGGGTCAATACCGGGGGTGTTGGTTTTTACAATGCCGTTTAATTGAGGATTTGCCCCAAAGGCGGTGATGGTACTATTAGGAGAGAGAAAAATACCTTTGGCATTGATTAGGACTTTACCCCCACGGAAGTCAGTAGAATTGGCTCTGATGTAGCTATTTTCTACTGCGGCTAAAATGTCAGTGTCAATGTTGATATTGCCGCCGATGACATTTTCTCCTTGAGCATTGGCAATGATATTGCTGCCACGGCGCAATATTAAATCTTTAACGCCCACTAGGGTGATAGTAGCCTGCTGTTTATTCGTGTCAGTATTGATACTTTGGGTTTCAGCGTTGAGGGTGGCGTTGTTGTCTAAACGGATAGAGCGAGCATTGACAGTTAAATTACCTGCATTCCCTTTTCCGAGACTTCTGACAAATACTCCAGCCCCATCGCTAACGAGCAATTCACCAGTGTGAATCGTCAGGTTTCCCGCCGTTCCTGATGAGTCTGGTTTAGCTTCAGCCAACAAGCTGCTTTGCTTCATTCTATCAGCAGATGTACCAATCACTCGCACCGAGTCAGTAGCATTGACAGTCAAATCCCCTCCCTTTCCCGCACTATAAGTGCCACTACTGACAAATCCCCCATATTGAAGGAGTAGCTCACGGGTGTTAATTGTTAGGTTTCCACCCACCCCTATTGAGCCAGACTGAGGTTGCGTAGACAAGCCACTGGCAGATCGACCATCAGCCGATGTACCAATAACCTTTATAGAGCCAGCATTGACGGTCAAACTCCCCCCATTTCCCGTCGTACCAAAAGTACCAGTACCAACAAATGCCCCACCTTGAATGAGTAACTGGTGAGTGTTAATCATTAAGTTTCCCGCATTCCCTAATGAGCTAGACTCAGCTTGACTAGACAAGCTACTGGCGTCGCTGTTATCAGCAGATTTACCAATAACTTTTACAGATTCAGCGGCATTGACAGTTAAATTCCCCGCGTTTCCCACATTCTTAGTACTAGCACTGACATATCCCCCATCTTGAATGAGTAATTCACGGGTGTTAATTGTTAGGTTTCCCGCATTGCCTGATGAGCTTGACTCAGCTTTAGTAGACAAGCCACCGCCAGATAGACCATCAGCAGATTTACCAATAACTTGCACAGAATCAGCTTTAACATTCAAACTCCCCCCATT
The DNA here is from genome assembly GCA_965249805.1 of Stigonema sp. Taxonomy (GTDB): domain Bacteria; phylum Cyanobacteriota; class Cyanobacteriia; order Cyanobacteriales; family Nostocaceae; genus Stigonema. The sequence continues at coordinate 1,403,162 of CBDFMX010000001.1, read as the reverse complement.
TCCCGTACCATAAGTTCCAGCACTGACAAATGCCTTACCTTGAATGAGTAAGTGGTGAGTGTTAATCATTAAGTTTCCCGCATTCCCTGAAGAGTCTGGGAAAGCTTGACTAGACAAACTGCTGTCATTACCAGTAACTTGCACAGATTCAGCGGCATTGACAGTTAAATTCCCCCCGGTTCCCACATTCTTAGTACTAGCACTGACATATCCCCCATCTTGAATGAGTAACTCACGGGTGTTAATTGTTAGGTTTCCCGCATTGCCTGATGACTTAGACTCAGCTTGAGTAGACAAGCCACTGGCAGAGTCATTAGCAGATTTACCAATAACTCGCACAGAATCAGCTTTAACATTCAAACTGCCCCCATTTCCCTTACCAAAAGTACCAGCACTGACAAATGCCCCACCTTGAATGAGTAACTGGTGAGTGTTAATCATTAAGTTTCCCGCATTCCCTGAAGAGTCTGGGAAAGCTTGACTAGACAAGCCACTGGCATATCTGCCATTAGCAGATTTACCACTAACTTGCACAGATTCAGCATTGATAGTCAAATGCCCAGCCTGACCCTTACCAAAAGTGCCAGCACTGAAGAATGCCCCATTTTCAACGAGTAACTGATGGGTGTTAATCGTCAGGTTTCCCGCCGTTCCTGTAGCGTTGGTGTCAGTTTCTGTACCTAACCTACTGGGAAACATACCATCCAAGGAAATCCCAGTAACTTTCACTAACTCCTGAGCATTTACAACTAAAGTGCCTCCTGGTTTTGAGCCGAAAGTAGTTGTGTGGATCTGGGAACCATCGGTAAGGGTAATAACCTTCCCTGTTAGTTGTATATCGCCACCGCCTTCGCCACTAGCATCAACTGCCGCCTGTTTGAGTAGTTGAATGTTTCCAAAATTTTGTACTCCACCATAGCTCAAGGAAAACCCTTTGAAAATGGGTGTAAGGCTGACTAGTCCAACTCCAGTGACACTGCCCAATTCTATGCGTCCTCCATCTGTCGTCAAAATGCCACCTTCGAGTGCTACATTACCGCCTATTAGCGCTAAAGTTTGATCTGGTTTAACCTGAAGACCCGCCTCTCGATTCAAAAGCCGATTCACATCAGGCATTACTTCCCGTGAAGCACCCGATCCCTGCACGTGGATCTCTCCCGCCGCAGGTTCAAATTGCAAACCAATGGGAACACTGATAGTCAATAGAGGTGCAGACTGGGGAGACTTTGCACTAAACTCTGTACCATCAGCAAATTTCAGACTACTCGCCGTACTTGCTAGAAAAGAGCCGCCGATATTCAGCCTCGCATTTTTCCCAAAAATAATCCCATTCGGATTAATCAAAAACAAGTTAGCTGTAGGATTAGCTTTAATTAACCCATCAATGTTAGATACTGACCCACCCGTTACCCTGCTGAAGATATTCTGAATATCCGCAGCGTTATTGAAAGAAGCCGTGAAACCAGTGGGGACAGAGAACTCTTGAAAGCTATGAAACAAATTGCGTCCTGCTTGGGTTCCTCCATTGATATTGAAGGTCTGCGCGTCTCTTGTGACGGTGGAGTTGTTGGGTAAAGTCCGATCGGGGGTAATTTGAGCGATAGCTTCGCTACTGCACAAAGTGCAGAACGCACAGTTTGTCCCCAAAGCGATCGCACCACCCATCGCCATCCCCACAAACCACCGAACTCCAGTACGCACTCCAAAGGACATAGCACGACCCCCCAGTTATGCTTGTAGACGCCTCAATATTGAGTAAACCACAATTAGTGTTCGTTAAAAAATTCCCCCGCCTGATAATTTGGCAGTGCGGGGAGTGATTGTGATTGGAACCAAAGCCGACATCCATTTAGTTCTCGGTTCTGGCGCAGCAGTTTTATGCCAAACCCGCCCTAACTTTACAAAAGTTTCATCATAAGGCATGTAATAACCGTTTGGCTTTAGCTGAGTAGCATGGAGGATACAGGGCGCAATAGTTTATTAAACTGCCCCTTACTGTTGCCTAGAGCGACTGAAGATCGTTAGGTAACTCGATGGTAAAGGTAGTCCATCCCCTTGAGCTTTCAACAAGGATTGTTCCCTGCAGTTGCTCGACTAACTTTTGCACCAAAGCTAGTCCTAACCCAGTACCACCTTGTTTCCAGCGATCGGATTGGGAGACGCGATAGAATTTATCAAAGATACGTGGTAACTCTACTTCTGCAATCTCTACTGAATTACTGATAGTAAAGATAGTTGCGGACGTAACAGATTTGTCACAAATGCTGAGGACAATCTCACCACCGAAAGGAGTGTATTTGCAGGCATTGTTAAGGAGTTCCGCTAGGATTCGCTCCAAGCTGGGGCGGTCTGAGATTAGTGTCGGCAGGTCAGGGGGAAGATTAATCTGTAAAGTTTGCTGGCATTGCTGAGTACGGTCGAGAAACGGCTGTATTATAATAGGTAACAAATCTTGTAGGTTTATAGCCTCGACAAGCAAGCTAGAATAAGAAGCAGTTTCCAGTCGCTGCAAGTCTAACAGGTCATTAATCAACTGAATTTCACGGGCGCACTCATTTTGCAATATCTCCAGATAGTGCTGACTTCGTTCAGCAGAATGAGAAATTTTGAGCATTTGGATCGCCATCTTGATATTGGACATAGGAGTCCGCAGTTCGTGGGAAACCGTACTTAAGAAATCATCTTTGAGACGACTGAGTTTCTGCAGTTCCTCTACTTGCGCTTTTGCTGCTTGGTAAAGCCGCGCTTGACGCAGAGCGATCGCACACTGATTTGCCACTTGCTGCACTAATCGGATCTCTAAGTCATTAAAGGCATAGTCGTGCTGATTAGTTAACCAAAGGTCACCCAGTACTCCTTGGTCATCCAAAATCGGACAGGCGAGTAGTGCCACCCGACCCCGAATCGGGTTAGGCATGATTGAACAAAATTGACAATACTGACCGCCAAGGATCTGCTGGTAAACTTCCGGGAAGTTGGCTATCTGCATGACGCGAGCTTGCGCTCCAGGGTTTAAGGTAGCGTACTCATAGTAGATAGTAGAAGTGCCTTCCTCCAGGTTGTATAACGCCGTATTACAACAGTTCACACCTAGTACAAAGGCTAATTCCTCCAAGGCAGTTTGTAAAATTTGGCTTTCATCGAGACTATCACGGACTTTGTCAGTGATGCGCTTCAGCATCGCTTCAAACTCAAGAGCCTGTTGCAGCTGCGCTGTACGCTCTTGCACTTGGCGTTCAAGCTCCAAGAAGGCACGCTCTGCTTCTACTCCCTGTTGCTTAAGTTGGACAAATTCCGTTACGTCCTCGACACGATGGATGATATAGGCAACCTCATTATCTACCCCAAAAACTGGTGAATTAACCAGACTCCAATACCTCTGTTCAAAGCCGCCTCCTTGAGATTCTGGTTTGCGAACATGATACTTCTGCACTGGCATACGATGCTGCTCCCGATTCTGGAGTACACTGTCTAGTGAGGCTTGCAGATTGCGTACCCCCGAATCTGTCGCATTGTCAGGAAACACATCAAACAGCCTACGATTAATCATCTCCTCTCGTTTCGTCATGATGCCACACAAGTAAGCATCACTCACCGCTACAACGATCAAATCCGGTGTCAACACTATAGCCCAGCCAGGTGCGGACTCAAACAGAGTTTTAAAGTCAGGTGTTGTCACAGAGATTTCGGAGGATATCATCATAAGAGCACTTATTTGAACTTCTAAGACCAAACTTCCTTATGGCTCTAGATTCTTAAGACACCTTAATTGTTAGTATCTTACATCCCTGTCGAACTAATTCGACTTAATTGGGTTTACCGGCTCACTTACCAAAGTAAGTGATATCTCCATTGGCGCTACTTTTTTGCTGACCATTAGTTTAGAATAGAAACCATACTATTATTCTATCACAATATATTTTATTTAAGCATTGTTGGTGAATATTTTACACCTGTAGAGACGTTCGATGCAAAGTCTCTACATAAGTTGACGGTAAGTAGATTATTTTAACTGAACTATATTAAATATCACATTAGGAGGATGTAGGTAGAAATTTAGCTAGCTAGGCGAGGTTTATGGCAGTTCTCTTACAGCAGTTTTCAATTGAACCCGTGCCACATTGTTAGGGCGGGGAAACCCCGCCCCTACAGTTATATTGTGGTCTACCCAAATGAAATCGGCTGTAATTCATCCATCGCCTTTGTTTATGGAACGTTGTTGACTATACTACACTTGCCTGAAATACCGTCTACCTTGGAGAATATATGCCGCAATACTTCGGAAAACTACCCACAACTGACCAGCCTTGGACAACTATGGGTTCAGTGCAAGCTGTAGAGAGAAGCACCAGCACTATCAACTTTAAATGTGGTGACTCACGGTTTAGCATCAGTATACTAGCACCAAATTTAATCCGCATCCGGTTGTCTCCTGAGGGCGAATTTATGCCCCGCCGTTCTTGGGCAGTCACACTAGATGATGCAGAATGGCAAGCAGTTCCCTTTCGCCTACAGGAAACTGACGCCACAGTAGAAATTGAAACAGAACTTCTACGTGTATCCATCCAGCGGCAAAACTGCCGGATGACCTGCTTTGACAAAGTTGGTCGTCCCTTTGCCCAAGATGCAGACATGAATATCGGTTGGCGCATGGGTGCAGTAGCGGCGTGGAAACAAATAGAAGCGGACGAGCATTTCTACGGCTTTGGTGAACGCACAGGCTTTCTCGACAAACTCAGCGAGGTGAAAACTAACTGGACGGTCGATGCTTTAGATTACAGTTCCCTTACCGACGAAATGTACCAGGCAATCCCGTTTTTTATCGCTTTGCGTCCTGAAGTAAATTACGGTATCTTCTTTAACACAACTTTCTGGAGTCAATTCGACATTGGGGCAGAAAAACCGGGAGTTTTGAAGATGGAAACTCGTGGCGGCGAGTTGGACTACTATATTATATATGGTTCCGAACCTGCTGAAATTCTGCGCACTTATACTCAGCTAACTGGTAGAATGCCGCTACCGCCAAAATGGGCGCTGGGCTACCACCAATGTCGCTGGAGTTATGAATCGGAAACTGTCGTGCGCGAACTGGCACAGGAATTTCGCTCCCGCCACATACCCTGCGATGTCATCCACCTCGATATTGACTATATGCGAGGTTACCGCGTGTTTACCTGGAGTCCTAACCGCTTTCCCAACCCGGCAAAACTGATTGGTGACTTGGCACAAAATGGCTTTAAGACAGTGACAATCATTGATCCGGGTGTTAAGTACGAACCAGAAGCAAATTATCACGTTTTTGACGAAGGCATAAAAAACGACTATTTTATCCGGAAAGCTGATGGTCGATTATTTCATGGCTATGTATGGCCTGACAAAGCTGTTTTTCCCGACTTTTTGAGTGGAACGGTGCGTCAGTGGTGGGGCGACTTACACAAAAGCCTCACAGATATTGGTGTGGCGGGAATCTGGAATGATATGAATGAACCCGCTATAGACGATCGCCCCTTCGGCGATGGTGGTAACAAAATTTGGTTTCCTCTTGATGCAGCGCAGGGGGGAGTGGGGGGAGACGAATTAATTCCTTCCTCATCTCCCCCTACTTCCTCATCTCCCCCCACTTCCTCCTCTCCCCCCACTCCCTCATCTCCCCCTAGTGAACGCACGACTCATACAGAAGTACATAACCTGTATGGCTTGACAATGGCGCGATCTTCTGCTGAAGGTTTGCAGCGACTGCGCCCACATGAGCGTTCTTTCGTGCTGACTCGCTCTGGTTTTGCCGGAGTGCAGCGGTGGTCGTCGGTATGGATGGGTGATAATCAGTCCTTGTGGGATCATCTGGAAATGTCATTGCCGATGCTGTGCAACATGGGACTTTCTGGTGTAGCGTTTGTGGGTTGCGATATTGGTGGATTTGCTGGTAATGCGACGGCGGAATTATTTGCCCGGTGGATGCAGGTAGGAATGCTGTACCCGCTGATGCGTGGTCACTCAGCAATGAGTACAGCGCGTCATGAGCCTTGGGTTTTTGGCGATCGCGTGGAGAAAATCTGTCTTGAATACATTAATTTGCGTTACCAGTTGCTGCCATACATTTACACCCTCTTTTGGGAAGCAGCGAATACAGGAGCGCCAATATTAAGACCATTACTTTACCATTTCCCCAACGATCCCAAAACTTACACGCTCTACGACCAAGTTTTGCTTGGTTCCTCCCTCATGGCGGCACCAATTTACCGCCCTGGAATTGAGCATCGCGCCGTGTACTTACCCGCAGGTACTTGGTACGACTGGTGGACTGGCTCTGTTTACTCAGGTCCTTACCATATTCTCGCTGATGCACCACTAGAACGAATGCCGCTTTATGTCCCTGCTGGTGCAATTATCCCCATGCAACCTGTCATGCAATATGTTGATGAACGTCCAATCGACCAGTTGAAGTTACGTATTTTCCCTGGTACTGGTGAATATACTTTTTATGAAGACGACGGACATACATTCGAGTATCAGCAAAAATATTTTACTACTACTAAAATACGTGTATTTGCTGAGAATAAACAAACAGTTGTTGAAATTGAAGCCCGAGAGGGTGAATGGATACCAGCGCCGCGTGAAGTGATTGTCGAACTTGTCGGTGTTGGTGAACAGCGCTTCCAAGACGATGGTAAACCACGTAGTTTAAAGTTCCAACAATAAGTGGGAATGGCTAATGGCTAATGGCTAATGGCTAATGGAAGATTAGCAATTAGCAATTAGCAATTAGCAATTACTGCTGTAAGCCTCAGTATATTTACTGTTTGCTCGTCAAAAGAGTAATTTAAGTGAAAACCCTCTTTTCGCAGTGGGTTAAATTTATTTAAATTAGAAGTAAGTCTCAAAGTATTTTGATAAATTATACTGATTCTCTATGACATTGCACACTTATCTCACTCCCCTGTAGTCTCTCCGCAAGCGGGGGGGACGGCGACAGTCGGGTGAAACTCGCCTTCACAGACAAACGATATTAATATTTAGTTCAATTATTTTACATTGCCAGCTTAAACATAAATGACTTGTCAAACTAATTCGTAATTACCCACATGTATACAGCCGGGAGGTAAGAGATGCGGATGATAAGTGATTTTTTTTTTATAGAGCTAAAGCTAGGGGCAAAGAAACTCAATTACAAATTATTCCCGTCAATGCCTGACGCCAATTATGAAAGATAATCAACGCACAATTTTTATCATTGATGACTCACTAGAAGACCGAATGGTTTATCGTCGCTTCCTGGAGAGTAATAGCCAGTACATATATAAAATTGTGGAATTTGAATCGGGGCTAGAAGCGATCAAGTGTTGTCAACAGACGATGCCCGATCTCATTCTGTTGGATTTTTTCTTGCCAGAGGTCAGCGGGCTAGAGTTTCTAGAAAAACTAAAACTGCAAACTGGCAGAAACCTGATTCCTGTGGTAGTGCTGTCTGGGCAGGGGGATGAAACTACTGCAGTTCAGGCGATGAAAAGTGGTGCACAAGATTATCTGGTCAAGGGTAGGCTCACTAGTGAAGCTCTCAATCGTGCTTCTTATACTGTCATAGAGCGAGTACGCCTGATGCATCAGCTAGAACAGCAGCAGGAACAGCAACGGTTGATTGGGGCGATCGCCCTTCGCATTCGTCAATCTTTAAGCTTGGAAACCGTTCTCAATACGGCAGTGGATGAAGTCCGTAACTTTCTCAAGGCTGACAGAGTGCTTGTCTACCAGTTTCACCCAGACATGAGCGGCACAATGGTGGCGGAATCTGTCCTACCAGAATGCAAAACTTTCCTGAATACCCGACTTCAAGATACCTTCTTTTGTGAACATCCTACTCCAGAGTATCCCCAAGGCGAACAGTGTGTCATCCCCAATATTTATGAAGCTGGATTCTCTGAGTTTCATATCCAATGGCTGGAACAATTTCAGCATCTAGCGCATTTGATTGTCCCGATTGTTTCATGTTCATCAACTGGGCATCCAGAAGCTTTTCGCTCTTGGTTAAACGTTAATAACTCGGACCTTTGGGGTTTACTTATCGTTCACCAGTGTTCTGCCCCGCGCCAATGGCAGCAATCAGAAATAGATCTACTCGATCAACTGTCTGTGCAACTGGCGATCGCCATTCAACAGGCGGAACTCTACCAAAATTTGCAAACCCTTAATGTACAGCTGGAAGCTAAAGTTCAAGAGCGCACAAACGAAATTGCTAAACGTCAGCAAATAGAAGATGAACTGCGGCAAAGCGAAGCAAAGTTTCGCCTACTGGCAGAAAACATCCGGCGATCGCTAGAAGAAAAAGAGATCCTGCTCAAAGAAATTCACCATCGAGTCAAAAACAACTTGCAAATTATCTCCAGCCTGCTACGAATGCAGTCCCGACGACCTCTAGACAAAGCGACTTTGATCCTGTTCCAAGAATCCCAAAATCGGGTGCAATCAATGGCACTGATTCACGAACAGCTTTACCAGTCGCCGGATCTTTCGCAAATCGATTTTGGCGAATACATCCGCAGTCTGACCGATAAGCTGTTCAGCTGCTATGGAGTTAAGCAGAGCATTGCTCTCAACGTTGAAACGAATGGACTCAAGCTGACCCTTGATACTGCTATTCCCTGCGGACTGATGATCAACGAACTCGTCTCCAACTCCCTCAAGTACGCCTTTCCTAACGGAGAAAAGGGCGAGATTACCATTAGTCTCCAGTTAGCCACAGACAATACAGTGACGCTAACAGTTAGCGACAATGGTATCGGCATACCAGAAACTCTAGACTGGCAAAATGGCAACTCCCTCGGCTTGAGGATTGTAAGTAACCTGACCAAACAATTGAAGGGGAATATCTACCTCGATCGCGCTCACGGTACTACCTTTCACATTATCTTTGTTGTTAGTTGATAGTTGATAGTTGATGGTTGTTAGTTGTTAGTTGATGGTTGTTGATTGTTGATTGTTGATTGTTAATAGCAATTACCCAATTTCCCAACTAACAACCAACAATTCCCCAATTCACCAATTCCCCAACTATCAACTATCAACCATCAACTATCAACCATCAACTATCAACCATCAACCATCAACTATCAACCATCAACTATCAACCATCAACCATCAACTATCAACTATCAACTCAACTATCAACCATCAACCATCAACTATCAACTATCAACCATCAACTATCAACCATCAACTATCAACCATCAACTATCAACTATCAACCATCAACTATCAACTATCAACTATCAACTATCCATATGAAAATCTTAATTGTTGAAGACGAACAGCTAGTTGCTGATGACCTCAGAGAAACCCTAGAATATCTGGGATATAGTGTTGTAGCCCTAGTAGCATCGGGAGAAGATGCTATAAACAAGGTTGAATCGGTGCAGCCCGACCTAGTGTTAATGGATATCCGACTAGCAGGTGAAATGGACGGGATAGAAGCTTCTGTGGCGATCCAGTCTCGCTTTCAAGTGCCTGTAGTTTACCTGACTGCTAATGCTGACCACGCCACTTTGGAACGAGTGAAAGCCACGCACCCCTTTGGCTACATCTTGAAGCCGTTTGATGAAAGGATACTTGCCACCACGATAGATATTGCCGTCTCCCGCCACCAAGCAGAGGTCCAGGCTCAAAAGGCTTTAGTTGCTGCCCAAGTCCAGAAGCAAGCCGCTGAATCCCAAACCCAATTAAAATCACAGTACTTGTGCATGGCAGCTCATGAGTTTAGTAATCCCTTGGCAGCAATCAAGCTGGGGACGGAAATCCTCAAATATTACGGCGATCAGATGCCCGAACAGAAAAAACAAAGTCAAATCAAGCGCATCGAATCTGCCATGAACACCTTAACCCAACTGTTAGAAGAAATACTAACATTAGGGCAGGTTGAGTCGGTCAAACTCCAATGCAATAGAGTCCAAATGGATGTAGTCAGCTTTTGTCAAGAACTACTTGCCGCCTTGCAGTTTGCTGCGCCAGAGCAACACACCTTGACGTTTTCCACAGAAGGCGAACATCGTGCTGCTTGTCTCGATGAAAAACTCCTGTGGCATTTACTGAACAATTTGATTTCCAATGCAATCAAGTACTCACCGAAAGGTGGTGTAGTATCGCTTACCCTGTATTGGGAGAAAGATACGATTTGTTTTCGGGTACAAGACCAGGGAATTGGAATTCCCACCGAAGCCCAACCAAAGCTGTTTGAACCTTTCCTACGAGCAAGCAACGTCGGTAAAATTCCGGGCACAGGCTTGGGACTGGCGATCGTTAAGCAATGTGTCGAGTTGCATGAGGGTAAAATTAACGTTGAGAGTGCTGTTGGTCAGGGCACAACTTTTGTCGTCAGGCTGCCCATTTGTTCATTCGCATGAGCCTTCAAGTTTCATATTTGCTTATTCTATCTCCATTTCAACGTCGTCATCTTCAAGATCGTAAGGAATATCATCGACCTCTATCATCTCTGATATCTCTTCTACTTCATTTAGATGCTCAGTTTCTTGAGGTTCGCGCTCTATGAGGCGACCAGTTGACCTCAGCCATTCTAAGAGAAAAAACTCATTATTTGAACGAATCACCGCAGCTCGCTTCCAACGAGGTTCTTCACGCAAAGGACTATTAAGCATAAAAAAAACTTACTTTATATTGGGAAAAAACTAGAGTGACCCTACCCGATATCTATAGCTGAAAGCCATAAATAACAACCATTTCAGCTTTTACTTCAGTCGCATGCACTAGTTTCGACTAGCTTCTAGGCAGGCACTACTACACCATTTTGATCGCACAACGCTCTCCCAAAACGCGTATTTTATTCCCTGTTAGTGAATAGTTCTTTAATTATAAATCAGCTTGACAAAAAAATATAGGTTTTAATATAGTTACGGTTTTTGCTTATGTCCATACCAGCCAATCAAGATAATTTATGACTCTGATTTTAACCAACGATGATGGAATAGACGCTCCGGGGATTCAGGCGCTCAAGAAAGCTGTAAACGGTAAAGATTTCATCATCGCTGCTCCCAAAGACCATTTATCTGGCTGTGGACATCAAGTTACCACAACTCAACCAATTCACGTCCAGCGTCGCTCTGATTGTGAGTATGCTATTGCAGGCACTCCCGCCGATTGCGTCCGCATTTCGATAACACATATTTGTCAAAATGTCAAATATGTCATATCTGGTATCAACGCTGGAGGCAACATGGGAGTGGATGCTTATATTTCCGGCACTGTCGCCGCTGTGCGGGAAGCCGCAATCCACGGCATTCCCGGAATTGCAGTTTCCCATTATCGCAAAGGTAAGCTGAATGTTGATTGGGATGTGGCGGCACAGTGGACTGCTAAAGTTTTAGCTGATTTACTCAATAGGGAACTACAACCAGGAACCTTTTGGAATGTGAATTTGCCCCATCTGCTACCAGGAGAACCCGATCCAGAAGTTGTGTTTTGTCAGCCCTGTACAAAACCATTACCGGTTAACTACCGGATTGAGGGCAATGAATTTTATTATGTGGGAGAGTATGCCTTGCGCGATCGCACCATTGGCAGCGATGTTGACGTATGTTTTTCAGGTAAAATTGCTGTAACGCAGTTAACAGTATAGTTGGGCATGGGTAATAATTAAAAATTAAAAATTAAAAATTAAAAATAGAAATTAATAATTTTTAATTCCCTACTCCCCACTCCCCACTCCCTACTCATTGGGGAATCGGAAAAAGATGAAATTCATACTCTGTAAAGGTTTATCTCATTACCAGATCCAGCGTTCGTGCAAGTAATAGACAAGGGCAGCTTAGTCTGGCTCTTCAATTAATCTGGTTAGACGATCTAAGGTATGTGTAAGTTGGGTAAGTTTTTGCAGCGAGTTATCTTGAGTTTCAGCAAGAGTTTGTACTGCATCACATAATGCTAATATTTGATAGCCCTGCTGCTGCACTTGCTTTCCCTGTTGTTCGATTTGAGTGCTAAGAGCATCCACTCTTTCTGCGAGACGTTCAATTGTCTCCGTGGTAGCAAGTACTGCTTCCCCAATTTGCTCAACAATCGATTCCAAGCGATTGATTTTAACCTCGAATCCTGCTGCTACAATCATTTCTTTATTACCTCAATTTTGATATAGCATTACAGTAAGTTTGCGGTTCATTCTTGAATAAGTAGTTACCAGTAGTAGCACTCTTCGGTGTTACTACTGGTAACTACTGCTAATTGTGAGTGAGCCTGCGCCTATGAGGGAAACCCTCGTGTCGGCGTTCTCGCGCTCCCCTTGAGCTAATTGCCTGATTACAATTAGCCCTTCGGCTTAGTGCAGTCGCCTCTGTCGGGAAAACCGACAACAGAAGCACCGCAGTTTCTTACGTCCGGAGACACTCGGACGTACTGCTCGCTGCAACACCAGTTAAGAGGGCGCGGGAAACAAGCTGCACTTTCCTGGTTTCACCATCAGCCATTAGCACCCTAAACTAATGTTTAGTAAGGCGCAGCAACCGAAAACGCTACCCCTTTAATCCAAGAGTAGCGCAATAAGTGTACATAGCCTCAGATATCGACACTGTCCGAACCGGTTTAGTGCTTTCACCGAATAATAAAGCCATCATTGCTCCCTAGTTGTAAAGAGCGCTCTTACCGTCACTCACATTTGCTAAGAGCATTCTGCAAAAAATTTTATCCTACCCATTTATTTGCTAATCAAAACAACTTTTTGAGAATGTGTTTTGCTTGCTATTTGCATGCCTGAGATATTAGTTTAACTTTGTCGGATATGCACTCAATTGGTAGCAAATCCTCACACAATTGCTGTAAAAACCCATACTTTAAGCAATTCTTCATCTTTATGTAGATATACTCAACTCGCTTTATCTCAAATTTACAAAAAGTCACGATCCCGAGAATCTTGATGAAGATTCAGTGAAACTACGGTTAAGATCGATTGCCATGAAGAAGGCTAAGTATATAGTCTAATTAAAGTTAAGTAATTATACGTTTTTAAATCAACACTTGGCTTGACAATGTACCAAATTCCATTCATAACCGTTGTTGAAGGTTCAACTTCTAACTCCTGGAAATTACAATTTACCACTCATCCTTCGGTAAATAGTAGTTTTAAACGTTTTCTGGATATTATAGGTAGCTTAATAGGGCTGTCAATACTAGCGATAGTGTTTGTGCCAATAGCGATCGCTATAAAAATTGATAGCCCAGGTCCAATTTTTTTCACACAAGAACGCTATGGTGTCCAAGGCCGCACATTTCGTCTCCGTAAATTCCGATCCATGGTTTCTGATGCCGAAAAATTAAAATCTTTAGTAAGTAACGAGGCTAACGGATTCATATTTAAAAATAAAAATGACTTCCGAGTCACAAAGATCGGGCGCTTTTTGCGCAGCACCAGCTTAGATGAACTACCACAGTTTTGGAACGTTCTGGTAGGCGAAATGAGTCTGGTGGGAACACGTCCACCAACTAATGATGAAGTGAAGCACTACAATCAGCGTCACTGGCAACGTTTAAATGTTAAACCAGGACTAACTGGTGAATGGCAAGTTAACGGTCGTTCTAAAGTGAGCGATTTTGAAGCTGTAGTCGATTTAGACTTGCAATATCAAAAGAAATGGTATCCAATGTATGATGTGTTATTAATTTTAAAAACATTTCTCATTATTGTTCGTCGAGTTGGAGCTTTCTAAATTGTTGATTGTTGATTGTTGATTGTTGATTGTCTAACAACCCAACTCCAGTCGGAGACGCTGCACGAACGGGTGAAGCTAGCAGAGTCCTAGGGCAGAAAACCTGCCTACAGGGCTGTCTAACCAACAACTAACAACTAACAACTAACAACTAACAACTAACAACCAACAACCAACAACTAACAACTAACAACTAACAACTAACAACTAACAACTAACAACTAACAACCAACAACTAATGCAGTAAATCTTCTACTTGATGCTGGCTCCATAAAGTTCTGTAAAGCCCTGGTTGTTGTAAAAGTTCTATTTGTGTACCTGTTTGGATGATTTTACCCTTGTCCATAACAAAAATTCGGTCAGCAGCCGCTGCTGCAGAGAGTTGGTGTGTAATGAAAATCACAGTTTTGCGTTCCGTATCACTAGAACTCCCGATGTCGTAGTGCAAATCGGAACTGCGAGAAAGATTTTTTAAGATTGCTGTGGCTGTTTGATTGTCAACGCTGGAAAGAGCATCATCTAAAATTAAAACTCTGGCATCGACTAGCAATGCCCTAGCTAAAGCTGTACGTTGTCGCTGACCGCCAGAAAGAGTAATGCCGCGTTCACCGACAATTGTTTCATACTGCTGGGGAAAATTAATAATCTCAGGGTGAACCTGTGCCGACTGGGCGGCAAGTTCTACATCTTTTTGTTCGCTCATCGGGTCTTCGTAGCGAATGTTATTTTTGATTGTGGTGCTGAATAGAAAGCTATCTTGAGGAACGTAGGCGATGGCACTTCGCAAATCCGCCAACGCTATTTTAGTAATGTCCAGCCCATCCAAAAACAACTGTCCAGGATCAACATCCAATAACCTTGGCAAAGCATTCGCCAAAGTAGATTTCCCCGAACCAATAGGTCCGACAATTGCCACAATTTCCCCTGGCGCGATCGTAAAGTTAACGTTTTTTAGCGCCTCTTGGGTGGAACTAGGATATGTGTAGCTGAAGTTTTTAGCTGTTAATTCCCCAAAAACTTGCTCTCCTGGCAGATGAATGACATCTGCTGCGTCTTGAATTTTGGGTGAGACAGTGAGAATTGCCTCAACGCGATCAATACTAACTTCACCCCGTTGGTAAGTGGTAATTGTAAACCCTAGTAAAGCGGTAGGAAAAACTAGACGCTCAACATAAGTCAGCAGTGCTACAAAGTCACCAACAGCAAGGCTTCCGGCAAGAATACGTGTCGCCCCCATCCAAAGTATTAATAACGAACTGACACTTGCTAGTCCGCCAATCATTGAAAACAGCATATTTCGGCTTTTTGCTAGTTGCAAGTTAGACTGCAATAGCTGTTGATTTCTCTGAGCAAAGGCGCGGCGCTCGTTGTCTTCTTGGGCGTACATTTTAATCAAGGCTATACCACTGACATCCTCTTGGATCAGTTTGCTCATGTCGGAGAGATTCTCCTGCACTGCTAACTGTTGGGTGCGCAGGCGATCGCCTAGCAGTTGTACCAAAAAGAACATCAAGGGATATAATGCCAGTGCTGTTAATGTGAGATCCACACTAATTGCTAGCATCCGAGGCACGGTTAGGGCATAGGCAAACACAGTATTTGCCATACTTAGGATTGCAAAACCCAACAACCTGCGAATATTTTCCAAATCACTGGTAGCCCGACTAATTAAATCGCCTGTAGGATTGATAGCAAAATAGGATGGCTCCAGCTTGAGTAAGTGTTCAAAAATCCGTTGTTTGAGATCAAATTCTACCTGACGCCCCATACCGAACAGCCAGATCCGACTCGCCATCCGGATGAGCCACATCGCTGAACTTAGTGAGAAGATGATGAATACATAATGTATGACTTGGTTTAAAGTGAAGTTTGCTGAGAGTTTGTTAACGCAAGCGCCAATCAACAAGGGTATGCGAGCACCCACCTCATTGACAATAAACAAAGCGATAATGCCTAATGTGGCTTCTCGCCAATGGGGGCGTAAGTAAGCAACGAGTTTAGTCAGCCGTCGTGATTTTGTCATTGCAGCAATTGAGCCACTTTTTGATAAAATTTAACTTAACCCTCTACAGATATTTAATGTAGAACGACAGAGGTTTAAACTTGCTACGCATTTAATGTAGAAACCTACCCAGTCAGAGTACTTAGTCTGGTCAACATAGTTCTAAAAATAGAGACGCCCTGCCAGTGGCTAGGCGTCCCGTCTTTTTAAAGCGGGGTTGCTGAGTACAATTCTATAATATACTTAACAAAACGTATTGATTGAAACTATAAAAAGAGCTTTTATAAACAAAAATTTTGCAGTTGACTGCATTTGTAAAAAGTGGAGGACACTTGCAAGATCGGTTCCCACCTGTAGCAAAGTGTCCAGCCAGTTGTGCTGAGTCTTAAGTGGAACCGTTACCGACCACTACGCAAGAAAAGGTAAATCCGATTGAGATAACTGTCCCACACTTGCGTTGTTAGTGCCAGCGTTTGTGCATTGGGCACAAAGTCTTCTAGTCGCAACCCTCTTCGAGGAATGTCCCTAGGATTAGGAGATTGCAACAGATAAGGCATGACTTTGGCGTCCAGAGGGTTAAATGCTATGGTTGCTTGACCCAGATCTCTAGAGGACAATATACTATCACCCACCACATCTGATACATTAGGTGTAGTAGTATCTTGCGTCCATGCCACAAGCACCTGAGATGGAGGTGCTGCTGCTACAGGTGTCCGAGTTAGTAAGTAGCCGAAAGCTGGTGTACTTGCCACCAGTAAAATCGTCAGCGCCCAACCGAGCAAGTATCCCCCAGGTTTGTCTATAGCTCCAGCCTTGATCTTTTGGGCAGCAAAAATCAACATCAAAATCGACGCTCCCAGAGGTCTGAGGGGAAACGACAGCACCCTCCACAACGAGCTGACAACAGGTTCAGTAGGGTTGAGAAATGTCAGCACTATGATGATTATCAGAACTATTAAGAGCAATCGCCCTAGAAAACTTCCTGAGGGAAATCTTTGGAACAAGGAGACTATGATAGCGCCAAGAAGCAGCCACAGTAGTACCCGGCTTAGCAGTACAAATGTCATAGATTAACTCTCAAAATCTTCTTGTGCCGATAGCCTGCAAGTTTTGGGCTGTGAGGTAATTGTACTGTCAAATTGTAATCGCACTGTTACTAGACTTCAATACCTCACAACGCCACTCCCTTCAACTGGTGGAAACCAGAACGCGGGAGTGACTTCCCTACACATAAAGACCACCGTCGTAGTGATTTTAAAGCAAATTCTTTCAACTGCGTCAATTATTTGTAATTTTCCAGATCGGTAATTTGTGTTAGGTAAATTAATTGGGTAGTTCTCAAATCACAAGGAAAAACTATGTCGTCTGAAAAGCCTTCCATTTTGGTGACCGGAGGAGCTGGATACATTGGCTCTCATGCGGTGCTTGCTCTCAAACGGGTGGGTTATGACGTAGTCATACTAGATAATCTAGTGTACGGGCATCGCGATTTGGTAGAAAAAGTTTTACAGGTAGAGCTTGTAGTCGGAGACACAGGCGATCGCACCCTGTTAGATAACCTATTTAATACTCACAACATTGCAGCAGTCATGCACTTTGCTGCTTTTGCATACGTGGGAGAATCAGTTACCGACCCGGCTAAATACTATCGTAACAATGTGTTAGGCACCCTGACTCTGTTAGAAGCAATGCTGGCTGCGTCTATCAAAAAATTTGTATTTTCCTCCACTTGCGCCACCTATGGAGTACCGGAATTTGTACCCATAACAGAAGACCATCCCCAAAATCCAATCAATCCCTATGGTGCTACTAAGCTAATGGTAGAGCGGATTCTCTCTGACTTTGATGTTGCCTACGGTTTAAAATCAGTGCGCTTCCGTTACTTTAACGCTGCAGGTGCCGATCCAAATGGCAAGCTTGGCGAAGATCATAACCCAGAAACCCATTTGATTCCCTTGGTGCTGCTTACAGCTTTAGGTCAGCGCGAGTTTATCTCAATTTTCGGCACTGACTACCCCACCCCTGATGGTACTTGTATTCGAGATTATATTCACGTTAGCGATTTGGCAGACGCCCATATTCTGGGCTTGGAATATCTCTTAAAAGGCAGCGACAGTGAAGTTTTTAATTTAGGAAATGGCAACGGCTTCTCCGTCAGAGAAGTGATCGAAACCACTCAGCTAGTTACAGGTAAGGATATTAAAGTATTGGAGTGCGATCGCCGTCCTGGCGATCCAGCAGTTCTCATTGGTAGTAGCGACAAAGCCAGAAACATCTTAGGCTGGCAACCCCAATACTCATCACTCAAAGAAATTATCGCTCACGCCTGGCAGTGGCATCAACAGCGACATAAGTAAATGATGGGGAGTGGGGAGTGGGGAGTGGGGAGTGGGGGGAGTGGGGGGAGTGGGGGGAGTAGGGGGAGTAGGGGGAGTAGGGGAAGCTTCCATTTCTCCCCCCACCTCCTCATCCCCCTCATCCCCCTCATCCCCCCCACTCCCCACTCCCATTCCCTACTTTTTTAACAGCCAACGCAACAGCAACACTAAGAGTGTTACAACTCCCAATAGCAATGTTGCTAATTTATTCTCCCAGGTAAATTGCAAAGAACCCAGGTAATGAGAGCCAACGATCG
Source organism: Stigonema sp. (assembly GCA_965249805.1). GTDB lineage: Bacteria > Cyanobacteriota > Cyanobacteriia > Cyanobacteriales > Nostocaceae > Stigonema. The sequence continues at coordinate 1,384,825 of CBDFMX010000001.1, read as the reverse complement.
CGGTATGAATGGCAGCGAAGAGTAAAGCTGGTACGCTTAATAAATGAATTTTTCGCCAATTACCCATAGACTTCTGCATTGAGTCAAAACTGGTGAGGGCTGCAGGTGTTATCAACGCTATTGCTACAGCACCCGCAGCCATACCCAGCTGATACTCTGGCGGTAAAAAAGAAAATGCCGCCAAATTCCACTCTAGAGAGTGTTGCATCATGTGAGCACTGTGAGCTAAAGATAATACAAAAGCACCTACTCCCAACGCCCGACGGTAATGCATAGGTGTCGCCCAAAACCTGCTTATGGGACGAGCAATGAGCGCCACGATCAAACATATCAACGCGGCGTGTCCGGTATAATCTACCATTGTGTCGCCCGTCCGCAGCAGAGTTACCACACCAATGGTGAGAGTTACCCAACCACCCAACCGAAACAATTGACTGCGCCTGTCTTTACTGACAAGGGAGGTGGAGACGCCTACACCTAGCATAGTGGGTAGCGTTCCCAAACCAAAAGCTAGCATTGTAGCTGCACCCCTCCACAAATTACCAGTTTCAGCAGCTTTAATTTGGGCAGCATACAGAAAACCACAAGGCATGAAACCCCAAGTCATCCCCAAAAGGGCGGGCGTCCACCATCTGGTTTGGAAGGATAGCTTGACCATTCCTGCACTGAGGCGATCGTGTAAGCTACCCTGCAATAGGGGATGTAACACCGGAATCCGAGGCAGAAAGTTGGGTTTTATTTGTCCTAACCCAAACCAAATCAACATGACGCCAGTGATAATTGCCATCCAACGGCGTAATTCACTGCCAATTCCTGCCATTTGTCCGGAGGCTAGCAACACCGAACCCAGCAACCCAATACCAGCACCAACTAAGGTATAGCTCAACATCCGCCCTAAGTTAAGCAGGATGTGAAACTGTAATTGCTGTCGCCAATTGGTATTTTCTTGCTTGTGAGACAAGGAAAATGCCACCGTTAAGGGACCACACATCCCCATGCAGTGACCAAAACTTCCTAGAAATCCTAGGGTCATGATGAGTAATAGGTCTAGCATTAGCAATTAAAAATTAAAAATTAAAAATTAAAAATTAAAAATGCAATTGTTGAAAAATGCTTATTTTGTGTATGGCAGTCCGATGTTGGCGAACCGCACTGCCTTGTCTTGGCGGTAGCCTGCGGGCAAGTTCCAGTCATATTCACAACTAACATAGGATTGCTATATTTCATCGGGAACTATAGATGAAGTTTTTACTTCTGTCAAAAGACACAGCGTCAAACTTGGCGATCGCGCTATCCTACCGATGAAAAAATGGATTTGGCTTGTGCTGTTTGTACTGACTATTACAGTAGTGAGTTGTAGTGGGTATGTTAGGCAGCCAGAAGAACCACTCATTGTTAAAACAATTCGAGTGGCAAAACCCCAACCACAGGCGGAGTCGAAGCAAATCGTCAGCACCGAGCAAGTTTCCGCTACTAAGCTGTTTGCCCATATTCAAAGATTGTATTTTACGCGCTACACCCCAGCAGAGCGATCGCGCACCCGCAGTTACATTACAACTGAACTAAAAAAATTAGGCTGGAAACCCAAGCTAGAAAAGTTCACCGACGGTGTTAATATCCTTGCCGAGAGACAGGGTGATAATAAAGAAGCAGGAGCAATTCTTGTCGCAGCTCATTACGATACAGTTTTTATTTCACCAGGTGCCGATGACAACGCCAGTGGTGTTGCTGTACTTCTGGAAATTGCCCGACTTTTCGGTTCGCATCCCACTCCTAGAACGTTACAGTTAGTATTTTTTGACAGGGAGGAAGCGGGACTTTTAGGTAGTAAGGCTTTTGTGACAAATAAAGCACATTTGCAAAATCTGCACGGCGTAATTGTGATGGATATGGTCGGTTTTACTTGTCACACTGCTGGGTGTCAGAAATACCCAGTCGGTTTGCCCCTCACCCCACCTAGCGACAAGGGCGACTTTTTGGCAGTTGTTGGCGATGCAGAACACTTACCACTTCTGAGTACTTTTCAAAATAGCCAAGAGAGCGCAAAGCTACCACCTGTGCTAACGTTACCAATACCCCTCAAAGGTCTGCTAACACCCGACGTGTTACGTAGCGATCATGCCCCGTTCTGGTATCAAGGAGTCGGTGCAGTCTTGGTAACAGATACCGCAAATCTACGTACTCCTCACTACCACCAACCTAGTGATGTACCAGGGACGATTGACCGATCCTTCTTAACAGGCGCAGCGCAAGTTGTCGTCAATGCTACTACGAAGTTGTTAGGAGCCTACGAGAACAGTGGTATCAAGACAACGGCAACAATATCGCGATGAGTTCGTCAGCAACGGTAAACGTAAGGCAATCTGGAACGAGCAACCGCGATCGGCATCCTCGCAAAAAGCCCCCTTACAAGGAAGAGGAAGCTTGCGGCGCGGAAGCCGGAGATTCAGGCGATTTCCTCTTCAAACCAATTTCTAGCCAGCAGATGAGCCGCGCGCGTCAAGAAACGGCTTTTGGCTCGTACAGAACTTTTTCATACAGTCCGATCGCGCCTTACGCTACTGCACATCTTTTGGCAGATGTTTATCGTTAAATTGCCATCAATGGTGGAGTACTATGCATAATCCTTGTGAAGGAGTTGAGTCTGTTGCTGAAATGATTGCACGCTTAGTATGCGACTATGAAGCGCGACAAGCAGCCGAAGGAAAAAAGGTCCACAAGTCTACTAAATCCGCAGCCTTACCTCTACCACTTTCCCTTTATCCACAACCGCGCTGAGGATGCACTCACGCAGCAGGCGTTTTTTATCCAAGGGGTTCTGTATACCTTTCCAAAAATCCCTGTTGCTGAATGCAGCTATAATCCTTTCTCGGCTGATGAGCAGGGCTTGGTTGCTTCTTTCCCCACTGTCAAGCAACTCAGTAATTTGCACCTGCAGTCCCTCTTTGGCAGTCTCGATCGCGGGGTTGTTGCCAGGAATGGATTCAAGAGCCTGAAGCTGCGATCGCAATTCCAGTAACTCTTTACTTTCTATGGCTGGCGTACTGGTTTGTTCCCCTAGTAAAGAAAGGCGCTCTGCCTCCTGGACGAGAAATTCAACAATTTGGTCTGACAAGTCAAAGTTGGTAATGGCATTTTTATGCTGGCACATACCACTTTTTAGGTAGTAGGTGCATTGGTAATATGATTTGAGCTTGCCGTCTTTGCTTTGATACGTTGCAACTTTAACAAATTTAGCGTTGCACTTCGCACAGAATATCAAACCTTGGAAGATATTAAGTTTTTGTGGATCGCGATCGCCATGTGATGCCCAGGCATTCTTGCGGTTACCACGGATAATGGCTTTAATTTCCTGGTGCTGTTGAAATGTAATTAATGTTTGCTCGTCGTGTGTGTTCCAAAAAACGTTGATCTCGTCAAAAGACTTTTTGTTACCATTTTCCTTAACCGTGTCATAAGGAGTACCACCAGCCAACACTGGATTAGTTAACCAATCCCGAATGCCAGTTATACTCCATCTAAGTCCTGAGTAGGGGTAACGTAGCCCAGCATTAGATTTTTCATCTATTTTTTTCTTTAATGTTTTTTGGGTGAGCGTATCCTCTTCATCAATTGCGTAATTACCTGATTTTCTGACATATTTTTCCGAGCATTTTGAAGTTATACCAAAGAACTCATTTAATCTTTTAGCTGTTTGTGTGCAGCTACCAACCTGATAAAATATTTTTAATATAAGTTGTGCAACTTCAACTACCGATAACTCTTGTTTGTTATCAATTAGACAAATACATTTGTCATTATTAAAAACGTATTTGTCATCTTCAATTTTGTAACCAAACGGTGCATAAAAATTACTTTTTTTTTCTTTGCGCCGGAGTTCACGCTCCTTACGAATTCGCAAGCCCAGCATTTTAACCTCATGCTTGGCTACGTCTAAGCGAATATCAACCGTCAATTCTCCCCCAACTGAATCCAAGTCGAACGGGTCATCGATAGCAACAGGTTTAATCTTTTTCTTTTGAAGTTCACTGATAAGTTTGTAAAAGATGACTTGTGATGCCGCAACTCTATCTAATCGCGTAAATTTTAAGAATTTGATATTGTGGTTAACCGGGAGTTCTTGGACTGCTTTAATTAAGTTCAGCAGACCCTTGCGGTCATGCTTGGTGCGTTTGTCGATATCAAAGAAGATTTTATTAGCACCAGCATTCCGCAAACGCTGCATTTGGTTGAGAAGCGCGTCTTTGTCCTGCGCTTGCTCGTCGGTCGATACTCTCGCATAGCCCCAAGACTCAAAATCGGTAGAATCCATAGAACATAAGCCATGTAACGATTACAAGACTTACTTTACACTATAAACGTGGCTTGTACCAGATTTTCCAAAAACTGGAGTGCAACTTTTGAGGCTAAGACGGTGGCTCTAGGAGCTAATTGGAGAACGTCTTCAACTAAGCCGCTGTGGTCTGGCTCTGTGTGGCTGACAATGACGTAATCAATCGCCTTCGGGTTTACAAGGCTTTTGAGGGTGTCTAAATACAGGTCGCAAAACTTTCGGTGAGAGGTATCAACTAAAGCTATCCGGTCACCTTTGATGAGATATGAGTTATAGGTGGTACCGTTTTGCAGTCCGAATTCGATGTCGAAGCGATCGCGGTCCCAGTCTAGAGAGCGAATTGCTGTTGTGTTAGGAGCAATTTCGACAGTTTGTATCGTTAGCCGTTTTTGGGCGTTCTCTGTAAGAGCTACCATTAGTCGTCAGCCTTGCACATATTATTAGTCTTCTTTTCTGTCCTTATTTTGCTCATAATTACTTTTGTAAAGTTGTCAAATATTTTATATTTTCGGAAATTCACTTTGTATCAAATATTTCTATTTATCAAGTTTTTTTGGAATTTAAAAAGATATTTTTAAAGATAAACAATTATCATTTTTTTATTTTTTACCAAAAAACTTAATTAAAGTTTTCATCAAAATAATGTTTCTGCCACTTAATTTGTAGCAAAAAGCATAAATTATGTCTAGTATTTTATCTAGCTTTCCTTACTCCTAAATAGAAAGAGCGCAAATAACATAACATTAAGTATGTAAATAAATTTTAAGCTTCTGAAGCTTTCAACACGGTTGTTTTTTTCTCTTTTTCCAACCATATTCATTACTTGATGGCGAAACCTATAAAAATATCGCTAAAATACCAGCCAAAGGTAGGGACTGGATATGGCTGTTGAAACTGTTACACTTCAAATCCCAGAAATAATCTATCAGCGCTTGGTTAATACTGCTCGTGCGACGCAGCGCCCCTTAGAAGAAGTGATGCTCCATGCTTTACAGATAGGTAGCCCCCCAGCGTGGGATAATGTGCCTGAGGAGTTTCAGGCTGACCTTGCTGCTTTAGACAAACTCGATGACAATACCCTCTGGCAAATTGTCCGTAGCCGAAAAACAGCAGCCGACATGGAGAGATACAACATTCTGCTTGAGGGAAATTCTAACAATATATTAACTGAGGCTGAAAGATTAGAATTAATGACACTGCGCCATGAGGCTGATCGTTTGATGTTATGTAAAGCTCAAGCAGCAGTGTTACTCCGTTGGCGGGGACATATTTTACCAACTCCTTAATCCGTGTCTGCCTATATTCCTGAAAGTTTACGAAATCGAATTGCTAATGCTGACCGTCAGCGTTGTTGTTATTGCTTGACAAGTGAAGCGAATAGCGGGATTCCCATGACCCACGATCATATTCAACCACGCTCAAAAGGTGGAGAAACTACCTTTGAGAATGTTTGTTTAGCTTGTCGTTCATGTAATGAATTCAAGGCTGACTTAACCGAGGCAATAGACCCTTTAATTGGGGAAACTGTACCCTTGTTCAATCCACGAACACAGAAATGGTCTGACTACTTCGCATGGAGTCTTGACAGCACAAGCGTTGAAGGTCTAACACCTATTGGTCGAGCTACGATTGTTGCTTTACGAATGAATCACCCAGTCATCGTTTCGGCACGGTCGCGTTGGGCAATCAGCGGTTGGCATCCTCCTAGCGACTGAAAAGAGCGATCCCACTTGTTTCTCAACCATGAGTTGCTTATAAAAAATAAAATCCACTGACATCCAATACGGTTCGGATAAGATGATTTTCTCATTTAAAACCTATGTAGAGACGTTGCACTGCAACGTCTCTACACGCATAGATTTTTCACGAATTACCTTAACCGAACGGTATTGCACTGACATCTAAATATTGTGAGGTGGATTCGTTCCAACGCGAACGTAATGACAAAGCCTCAAACTTTTCCACACTTATCGCAGCTAGTCGTAAAATACTACAGATAAAATTAGAATAAACAGATTGAGTCGCGTAAAATGGCTAGTCAGACAACCTACACGGCACCAACTTCTACATTTTTCTCTTTTTCTGTGATCGTCTACTATCTTTATTGTAACAAAAGTCACAGCCTAACAAAAGCCCGAAATCAAGTGACTTTGTTGAGTTTTACTCGATAATCAACAACTGCTTGGCAAAATTCTAAAAGTTTTTCTTCGGGAAAATCTCTCTTGCCGAAGAATGATACCGAAAAGGTGAGAAAATATCTCTTCTAATTATGTCTCTTAAGTGAGAAGTATCTCTGTTTACCCTACCTTTAAAATTATTAAGTCCTCTATATTGTGCGTGGCATTTCAAGGAACAAAAATGCGGTCTTCCTAACTTTTCGCTTCTATTAAACTCAGCTAGTCGCTTACTAAATTCCTGACAACACGCAGGATTTTGACAAATAACAAATACTTGCGAATTACCCATAAAACAAAATCCACCTACATATATAAGTGTAAGGTGGACTTGTAAGTAATTAGAAGTGGATCTGGGCAGAATTGAACTGCCGTCCAAATTGGGTATTGACTCCCCGCTCATTCACAGGTTTAGCCTATCTAATCCTCAAGGCGGGAAACGTTCTTTATCCCGAACGGTAGGATGCTCTGGTTAAGTCTTAGCTAGCAAGCCACCCAGAGAACACTTGCTAGAGCATCCGTTGGGGTTGGTCTATAGTCCTTAACGGAGTCAAACTATAGACAAGCGGACCTACTAGAGGTTGTTAGGCAGCTACTGCCACGCGCTTGAAGGATACGATGTTGTTCGCATTTACTGTTGTTTGAGCCTTTGATTTTCGAGAGGAGACTCACTCTCGACCTGAATCACAGAATAGCTTTCGCCAACCTGTCGAAACCATTACAGACCCATGTGCTTCATATATCTAATTATAGTGCGCGATTTGGAAATGTGCAACTTTGAATTGTTGATTGTTAATTGTTGATTGTTGATTGTTCTACAACTAACAACTAACAACTAACAACCAACAACTAATTAAGTTAGCGCCTCAGCACCACCCACAACCTCTAAGATTTCTTGGGTAATTGCAGCTTGGCGCGCTTTATTGTAAGACAGGGTCAGGTTGCTAATCATTTCAGCGGCGTTGTCGCTGGCGTTACTCATGGCTGTCATCCGCGCCGCTAGTTCACTAGCAGCAGATTCTTGTAGTGCCCGCAATAGCTGGTTACTCAGATACAAAGGTAGTAGGGAATCAAGAATCTGCACTGGGTCTTGCTCAAAAATCATGTCGCGGGGTAAAGCGCGGACTTGGGTAGTAACTTTCTCCCGTTCCACTTGCAGCTGACCGCCACGAGTTGTGAGGCGGAAAATTTCATCATCTGGTGTTTCTAGACCTTGGGGGTCTAGAGGAAGCAGGGTTTGGACCACGGGGCGGGAACTGACCAAGGAGACGAATCTGGTGTAGACCAACTCAATGCGGTCAACGCTTTCCGACAGAAACAAAGAAAGGAGTTGGTCGGCAATCTTAGTGGCTTCCGCTGCGGTGGGAATTTGCTCTAAGCCAGTGTATGTACCATCAATAGGCTGATTGCGGCGTTGAAAGTACTGAATGGCTTTACGTCCCACCAGCACGAATTTGTAATCTACACCTTCTGCCTGGAGTTCCTTGGCGCGATTCTCGGCACGCTTAATAACGTAATTGTTGTAACCGCCACACAAACCGCGATCGCCTGAAATTACCAACAACCCCACTGTTCGGACTTCCCGTTTTTTCAGCAGGGGCAGGTCTACATCTTCAAACCGCAGACGAGTTTGCAAACCGTATAGCACTTGTGCTAAGCGATCGGCAAAGGGGCGGGTGGATAGCACCTGTTCTTGGGCGCGACGTACTCTAGCCGCCGCCACCAACCGCATAGCTTCCGTGATTTTTTTAGTATTTTTGACTGACTGAATGCGATCGCGTATGAATTTGAGATTAGCCATAATTTTTTCCTTGTTAATTGTTAATTGTTGATTGTTAATTGTTAATTGCAATTCCCCAATCAACAATTCCCCAATCAACAATTAGCTCATTACACTGTTGCCTTAAAAGTCTTCTTGTATTCGTTAATTCCTTCCTTCAAGGCAGCTTCTTCTTCGTCACCCAGTGCTTTTTTCGATTGTACTGATTCAGTGTACTGAGGTTTGCTGGTTTTCAAGTACTCTCGCAGTCCTTGAGCGAAAGTAGTTACTTTATCTGCTGGAATGTCATCTAAGTAACCATTAAGACCAGCATAGAGAATAGCTACCTGCTCGTACACCGATAGCGGTGAGTTTTGAGGTTGCTTGAGAAGTTCCCGCAAGCGCTGACCCCTTGCCAACTGGTCTTGAGTAGCTTTATCCAGGTCAGAGGCAAATTGTGCGAAGGCTTGCAAGTCGTCAAACTGTGCCAGTTCTAGCTTTAACTTACCAGCAACTTTTTTCATTGCCTTGGTTTGAGCAGCAGAACCCACTCGGGACACGGAAATACCGGGGTTCACAGCCGGACGGACACCAGAGTTGAACAAATCAGAAGACAGGAATATCTGACCGTCAGTGATCGAAATCACGTTGGTGGGGATGTAAGCAGACACGTCACCTGCTTGAGTTTCGATAATCGGTAGAGCTGTCATGCTACCTTTACCCAGTTCATCACTCAGCTTCGCTGCTCGTTCCAACAAGCGGGAGTGGATATAGAACACATCTCCTGGATAAGCTTCCCGTCCGGGGGGACGACGCAGCAGCAGGGACATTTGCCGATAAGCCTGAGCCTGCTTGGAGAGGTCATCATAGATTACCAGGGTAGCTTTGCCTTTGTACATAAAGTACTCAGCAATTGTTGCCCCAGTGTAAGGAGCCAAGTATTGTAAGGTAGCAGGTTCACTGGCACTGGCGGCGACGACAACTGTGTACTCCATTGCGCCTTTGTCCTGCAATGTCTGCACCACACTTGCCACAGTGGAAGCTTTTTGTCCAATGGCAACGTAGACACAGATCACATCTTCGGCTTTTTGGTTGATGATCGTGTCAATGGCGATCGCCGTTTTCCCAGTTTGGCGGTCACCAATAATCAACTCTCGCTGACCCCGACCAATGGGAATCATCGCGTCGATGGCTGTGATGCCGGTTTGCATTGGTTCGTGTACAGATCGACGTGCCACAATACCTGGTGCTGGAGATTCTAGCAAACGGGTTTCTGAGGTCTTTATATCTCCTTTACCATCAATTGGACGACCTAGAGCATCTACAACTCGTCCAACCATGGCTTCTCCCACTGGCACCTGAGCGATTCTGCCAGTAGCGGTCACGGTACTACCTTCTTGAATTTCAAGACCTTCACCCATTAGCACCGCACCGACATTATCTTCTTCCAAGTTCGAGGCGATGCCAATTGTGCCGTCTTCAAATTCTAATAGTTCGCTTGCCATGACCTTATCTAGGCCATAGATCCGGGCAATACCGTCACCCACTTGCAGGACGGTACCAACGTTAGCAACTTTGACTTGATCGTCGTATTGCTCAATTTGCTGCTGAATAATGTTGCTGATTTCGTCAGGTCTGATGCTAATTGCCATGTGACTTACTCTTAAAACTCGAAACTTTACTAAAAATTTGGTAATGGGGAATTGTTAGTTGTTAGTTGTTAGTTGTTGGTTGTTGGTTGTTAGTTGTTGGTTGTTGGTTGTTAGTTGTCAAAAAGAACTACTAACCACTAACCACTAACCACTAACTACTAACCACTAACTACTAACCACTAACCACTAACAATTACCAGTTATTTAGGTGCTACTTAAGCGCAGGGATAAGCGGCGCAGTTGACCCCGTAAACTGGCGTCAATTACCTGAGAGCCAACTTTAACGATCACACCACCAATTATTTCGCGGTCAATCTTGGCGTCTACTTCTACAGAGCGAGCATTGGTCATTGCTATGACCTTTTCTGTTACTGCTTGCTGCTGCGCTTCCGTTAAGGGAACGGCAGAAATGACTTCCGCTAACACAGTTTGATTTAGTTGCCGCAAAAGCGCCAGATACTGTCGGCAAATCGCTGACAGCAGTGAAATGCGCCTTCTATCTACCAGCAGCATCAAAAAATTACGTAAGTATGTGTTAGCGCCTTCGCCAAGTATTTGGTTGATGACTGCCTTTTTATTCTCTGGTTGAATAAAGGGGTTCTCAAGAAAGTTCTGTAGCTGAGCGCTCTCAGAAAGCAGACTTCGCAAGGAACGTACATCTTCGCCGAACTGTTCTGTCTGGTTTTTTGATTGTGCTACTGACATCAATGCTTGAGCGTAAGGCTGGGCTATTTCATCTGTAGCTATATTATTTTTCATCCCTTGCCTCCTAGTAGCGCAATGCCACGGTCAAGTAATGTATGTTGAGCATCGTCGGCAATTCCAGTTTGCAGTTCTGACTCGACTTTTTGCAATGCCATAGCGATGACTCGCTGGCGCAGTTGGGCGATCGCTTTTTCCCGCTCTGAGTTCAAATCAGCTACTGCTGTTTCCTTCATGCGTTCAATATCAGTACCTGCTTGAGCCAGTATTGCTTCTCTTGCTTTATTGGCATTTTCTGCTGCTACTTGCTTGATTTTTTCCGCTTCTGCCTGAGCTTGCGCCAGTTTTCGCTGCTGATCTGCAAGTGCTCCTTGTGCTTCTTTCAGGCGTTGCTCTGCACTTTTAATTGCTGTTTCAATTCGGATGCGGCGTTCTTTGAGCGTACTACCCAAAACCTTTCGTCCGAAAATCACCAGTACACTAATAATAATAGCAAGGTTAATCAGGTTAGTTTGCAAGATATTGGTATTTAGACCAAAACCGCCTTCGCCTGCTGCCTCTGCTAATTCACCTCCGACGGCGCTGGCTTGGGCCATCAACAGTAAAAAAGTCCCCATTTTTTTCCATCCACGACTGCGAGAAGCGAAATTGTTAATTGCTAATTGCTAATTGTTCATTGCTAATTGTTCATTGCTAATTGCTATTAGCCATTAGCCATTAGCTATTAGCTATTAGCCCCTTACTAGCTCTGCTCCTAAAAGCTTTTCCAGTATTTGGCGACTTAGGGCATCTACTTCTTGCTCTAGAGAAGCAAAAGCTTGCTGTTTTTGCTGCTCAATTTCACGAGCTGTTTCTTCTCTTTGTGCCTGAGCTTCTTTTTGTGCTCCAGCTATCTTTTCCGCAGCGATTTTCTGGGCTTGAGCTTGAGCGTCAGCAATTACTGTTTGTGCTTGCCGTCTTGCTCCTGCTAATTCTTGCTCATATTGCTGCGCTAACTTTTCTGATTTTGACAAGCGTTCTTGTGCTTCTAATTGATTGTTCCGGATGTATTCATTCCGCTCATCAATTGCGTTGCCCACCGGCTTGTAAAAAAGCGCGTTCAAAACTATGGCTAAAAGTAGAAATTGGATTGCCATCAAAGGTAGGGTAGCATCTATATCAAACAGCCCTCCCTCTTTGGCAACCTTTTCTACAGCTAATAAGGTGATCCAGTGTGTCATGGTTGCTTATTCCTATCTACTATTCAGTTAGGAGTTAAGAGTTATCAGTTTTTAATTAACTCTTAACTCTTAACTCCTAACTTTTCACTCACTTACGCGAAGGGGTTAGCAAATAGCAGTACTAGGGCAACAACTAGACCGTAGATGGTTAGCGCTTCCATGAATGCCAAGCTTAACAGCAATGTACCGCGAATTTTACCTTCTGCTTCAGGCTGACGAGCAATACCTTCTACAGCTTGACCTGCCGCATTTCCTTGACCAATGCCAGGACCGATCGCAGCCAAACCCACAGCAAGAGCAGCAGCTAAAACTGAAGCAGCAGAAACTAATGGATCCATGATATTTTTTCCTTAATTTACTGTAGGTTGTCAATTGTTAGTGGATAGTTGTTAGTTGTTAGTTGTTAGTTGTTAGTTGTTCTACTAACTACTAACCACTATCTACTAACCACTATCCACTAATGTTCTTCGCCACCGTGATGGTCTTCCATAGCTTCTCCGATGTAAGCCGCAGCCAAGGTGGCAAAAATTAGTGCTTGAATGGCGCTGGTAAATAGTCCCAAAGCCATCACTGGCAGTGGCACAAATAAAGGCACTAGTAGTACTAGCACTGCCACTACTAGTTCATCTGCTAAGATATTACCGAATAAACGGAAACTTAGGGAAAGGGGTTTGGTGAAATCTTCAATAATTTTGAAGGGCAACATGAACGCCACTGGCTGGACGTAGTTACCAAAGTACCCTAAACCCTTTTTGCTGAATCCAGCGTAAAAATACGCTAGTGATGTCAACAATGCTAAGGCAATAGTTGTATTGATGTCACTAGTAGGAGCTGCTAATTCGCCTTCTGGCAGTTTAATCAGCCGAAAAGGAACAAGTGCCCCTGACCAATTTGACACAAAAATGAACAAAAACAAAGTACCAACAAAAGGCACCCAAGGGCGGTACTCTTTCTCGCCAATCTGGTTTTTTGCTAAATCCCGGATAAATTCCAGGGCGTACTCCATCAGGTTCTGCAGCCCACCGGGAATTCGTTTGATGTTACTGCTTGCGGCGATGGAAGCTAGTACAAGCACTCCAATGACAAACCAGGAGGTGAGAAATACTTGCCCATGCAGTTTCAAGTTACCTATTTGCCAGTATAGATGTTTTCCCACTTCCAATTCGGCAAGGGGAATAGAATTGAAGAAGTTCAGAAAATTCAGCATTTTCTTTCCATATCAATTGTTTCTCCAATCTTAACTGGAGAAGAGGAGCTTTTTTTGCATTATGGATATTCCTCCTGCAAAACTACTGTTGAGCCTTTTATGGTTAATTGTGCTTTGACGAGTCAGAGACAAATGCCACCCTAATTACATAGATAATCAGCGCTGCTTTGTAGGTGAGAAATCCCAAAAATATGGGTAATATATGTAGTTGATTCCACCGTGATGCCAGTAGAATTAAGACTACTAATAAAGCTAGCCGAGTTTTACTCAACTCCTGTTTTTCTCTGCCCAAACGCTCAACATCTTTTGCCAACATCCTCCAGTAAATTACACCCGTACATGCTCCAATCAGATAATTTAGGGCAATGTTTAGGGAATAAAAGTACAACACAGAGATAAAAATAATCCCCGTCAATACAAGAGTGATCAGTGACAACTCCTGATAGAGTTGATAAAACTCTTGCATAGAACTCGCTGGTTCTGTATCCTCAAAACCAGATTGAGCATCTTGTTGTGTCGTCGGCGTGGGTTTAATCGATTCGTCTGACAAGCTCACAAGACTCGAAACCAGTACAGCTAATTATGTTGACTGCTCATTCAGCCAGCTGAATCATATCATGTTCGGGTAACATTACTTTAGGAAATAACAATTAACTTATAGTTGAATGGGGAGTGGGGAGTGGGGAGTGGGGAGTGGGGAATGGGGAATGGGGAGTGGGGAATGGGGAATGGGGAGTGGGGAATGGGGAATGGGGAATGGGGAATGGTTAGGAGAAAGAATAATCTTTATTAGTCTTGACGCTTCATTCTTTCCCTACTCCCTACTCCCCATTCCCTACTCCCTACTCCCCATTCCCTACTCCCCACTCCCTACTCCCCACTCCCCACTCCCAGTTTTAAGATAATCAGCTGCTGCAACTGGAGCGATCGCACGGACTCTAACTCCAACGGCACAACCGCCAAAATCTCCGCCACTGATGACGAACTATCGCACCTTTGCAAAAATTCCAACTCGATTGCTGACAAGTTGACAATCTGGTAATCGTAGTTAAATACACAATTACTTGGAAATCCATCCAGGCAAGGATTCCGCTCTGGTATTGCTACTAGCAGTTTATCATCTGCTGACCAGTCAGCTTGAGGTAACGGTGGGCGACTTAGGAAAAACTCGTAATGAGATACTTCTGGGTCTAACAATTCTATTAGGCGGTAACGCTCTACGTCACTCAAACTCAGGGCGCGTTCCATCAATTCGGGTGCGCGATCTAAAAGTCGCTCTAATTGCCAGAAACTCGGATTGGAAAAGCCAACAAAATCTAATCCCGAAGCGTTGATCAGTTCAAACAGCGTTTCAATATTGTAATCAATTTCCTGAGGATGAACATACATATCGGCAAAGCATTCATCCCGCTGATTCTCTAAAGACCAGCGTTCCTTTTCTCGCTTGACAAGACGGTTATTTTCTGGTAAAGAAGTAAATATTCTTCGTCCTACTTGCACACCATCACGATAATCGCCCCGCTTGTCGCCTTGGAGGAGTGCGATCGCCTTTTGCATGAGTTGAATTTCCCACCGTCCCAACTCGCCATAGACGAAAATGTGCATTAAGCCGCCTGGAGCTAACTTCTTCGCCAAAGCTTTAATACCGCGAATTGGCTCACCTAAGTGATGCAGTACCCCCACACAGTTAATCAAATCAAACTCACCAGGCAACTGTTCTACATCGTACAAGCTCAGGTGATGAAACTGAACGCGGTTTGCCCCAGAACGCTGACAACGTTCTTTGGCAACATGCAGCGCCCCAGCACTGAGGTCAATTCCCACAACTTCAGCCATAGGATTAAGGTGGACTAGGTATTCTGTTCCCACACCAGTACCACAGCCAGCATCTAAAATGCGGATGTCTTGCTTTTGCGGTTTTTGTCCTGTGCAAAAGTTATAAGCGCTGTTCCAATTCCAGCGCCAGTTATAACCCGGAGGTGGTTCATCCAGCAGAGGGTCTGGGGGAAAAGGGTAGGTATCGTAAAGTTTGGCAACAGCAATGCTAACGTTTTGGGAATCGGACATGGTGAGGACGATGGCAGTATTCTTGAGTTTACTCCTTTACCGCTACAAGATTACTTATGATCTTTCTTGGCGTCCTTGGCTTCTTGGCGGTTCATTAAATACGCCCTCACTCCTGTAAGGGCGGGGGAACCCCGCCCCTACGAGGTGCATCAAATTATATCTTGTGGTTTTTGGGGCTACTACCAAGCAAGAAAATATTTTTCCCTTACTCTTCTAAGGGCGGGGATACCCCGCCCCTACATTGTAAATTTTAGATACAAAACTTAGGGTTGTTCTCAGAGAAGTTTCCGCGTGTGCTTCAAGATTTGAGACATTAAGACTAGAGTTTATACACAATTGTTAATAAAGCCACAGCAAAATCCCAAAACGTTCTAATCTAAAAGCTGACTGGGTTATTTTTTTTTGGCAGTCTTGAAGGCGGCACTCTCAAGGCATGACTATACCGATATGTCAAGCCGGAAAGCGACCCAGACTTAACACAAGAAAGAATATGATAGGAGTTTAAAAAACCAAATGAGTGTTAAGGCAAGTGGTGGAAGCTCAGTTGCGCGTCCGCAACTATATCAAACCCTAGCTGTATCAACAATTTCCCAAGCAGAGCAGCAAGACCGCTTTCTGGGATCTGGCGAACTCAATGAACTGGCAAGCTATTTTGCATCTGGTGCAAAGCGTCTAGAAATTGCCCAAACGCTCACAGACAATTCAGGAGTTATTGTCTCTCGCGCTGCTAACCGAATTTTTGTCGGTGGTTCGCCAATGGCTTTCTTAGAAAAGCCGAGGGAACCAGAACTGGCAATGGCTGCTCCCAAAAAAGACAAAGAGATCAAAGAGCAAATGCAGCTGGGAACTGTCACCTATGTAGAAACTCGTGGTGGGTTCCTAGAAAATTTGCGCTCCATCTTTAACTCCGCGCCCAGTGGTCCGACGCCTCCAGGCTTTAGACCAATCAACGTTGCCCGTTACGGTCCTAGCAATATGGCTAAGAGCTTGCGGGACTTATCGTGGTTTGTGCGCTACGCTACTTATGCGATCGTGGCTGGTGACCCTAACATCATCATTGTTAACACGCGTGGTCTGCGAGAAATCATTGAAAGAGCCTGCTCCGGTGAAGCAACAATTGTTGCTTTGCAGGAAATCAAAGCAGCATCGCTTTCCTATTTCCGCAAGGACGCTGAGGCGACAGAAATTGTGTCTCAGTACATGGATGTTTTGATTACAGAATTCAAAGCAGCCACTCCCTCAAATAAATTACGCCAACGTCCCTCTAGTGACCAGCAAGGGTTAGAACTACCCCAGATTTACTTTAATGCGGCAGAACGGCGTCCCAAGTTTGTGATGAAAACTGGGTTGTCAGCAGGCGAGAAAATTGAGGTGATCAAAGCGGCTTATCGGCAAATTTTTGAGCGCGACATCACCCGCGCTTATGGTCAGTCGATATCTACCCTGGAATCCCAGGTGAAGAATGGCGACATCTCCATGAAAGAATTTGTCCGCCGCCTTGGCAAATCTCCGCTTTACCAAAAACAGTTTTATCAACCTTATATCAACAGCCGCGCCTTAGAACTTGCTTTCCGTCACTTTTTGGGACGGGGACCAAGTAGCCGTGAGGAAGTACAAAAATACTTCTCCATTGTTTCCATCGGCGGTCTTTCTGCTTTAATTGATGCTCTGGTAGATTCTGCGGAATACGCCGACTACTTTGGCGAAGAAACAGTACCATACATCCGGGGCCTGGGGCAAGAAGCACAAGAATGCCGTAACTGGGGACAACAGCAAGACCTGTTAAACTACAGTGCACCTTTCCGCAAAGTTCCACAGTTTATCACGACTTTTGCTGCCTATACCCAACCGTTACCAGATCAACATCCCTACGGTGCTGGTAACGACCCACTGGAAATTCAATTTGGGGCGATTTTCCCGAAAGAAACCCGCAATCCCAACACCCGTCCGGCTTTCTTTGGTAAGGATACCAAGCGCCTGTTGATTCACCAAGGACCAGGAATTAATAACCAAAACAGCAATCCCAGTGCGCGGGGTGAATTTCCGGGTACTCTCGGACCAAAAGTGTTCCGGTTAGATCAACTTCCCGGCACAAGAGGTAGAAAGTCTCAAGCAGGAACAAGTATTAAATTCTCCGAAGGCTCTACTCAAGCGCTGATCAGGGGGGCTTACATACAAGTTTTTGGTCGGGAATTATACGAGGCACAGCGGCAAAAGGTTGCGGAAATTAAACTGGAAAATGGGGACATTTCCGTGCGGGAGTTTATCCGCGCTTTAGCTAAGTCGGATGTGTTCCGCAATATGTACTGGACTTCGCTGTACGTGATGAAGGCGATCGAGTACATCCACCGTCGCTTGTTGGGTCGTCCTACCTACGGACGTCAAGAAACCAATAAGTACTTTGATATCGCTTCTAAGAAGGGCTTTTATGCGGTAGTTGATGCCATCATTGATAGCCTAGAGTATAGTGAAGCGTTTGGAGAAGATACGGTTCCTTATGAGCGGTATCTAACTTCATCTGGTGTGGCGGGTCGCAATCTGCGAGCAGGCAGTATTCGTGAGGATGTTGGCACGAAAGTCGTCAGGGAAGAAACGCCAAGTTTTGTGTCTAAGGGAGCAGTCACAGAACAGCGGAATGAACCAGATATTCAGTTCCGTATTAACCAAGGTGTTTCCAAGCAGCGTGAGCAAACCAAAACATTCAAACTGGTTGCGGGTCTAAACGATAAAGTAGCGTTGAAAACTATCATCCGCGCTGCCTATCGTCAGATTTTCGAGCGCGATGTTGAACCCTACATCATCCAAAACGAATTCACTACCTTAGAAAGTAGGCTCGGTAATGGTGAAATCAGCCTGAAGGAATTTATTGAAGGTTTGGGTAACTCTAAGCTTTACCGCAAAGAGTTTTACACCCCCTACCCCAATACCAAAGTGATTGAACTGGGAACCAAACACTTCTTGGGACGCGCACCCGTTGACCAAGCGGAAATTCGCAAGTACAACCAAATCCTTGCTACTCAAGGTATACGTGCCTTTATCAGTGCGATGACCGCCAGTGTGGAGTATCTCCAGGTGTTTGGTGAAGATACGGTTCCTTACCGTCGCTTCCCAACTTTGCCAGCAGCGAACTTCCCGAATACTGAGAGGCTGTACAACCAGCTTACCAAGCAGAATAAGGACTTGGTAGTTCCCAGCTTTGATGCGGTGGAATCGCGCGTGGAAGTGGAGTTTGCAGACATAGCAACAGAGCAAGTCGAGCAGAACCAGCTGGCATATAGTGGGTTGGGTCGTTCCGTCAACCATGGTAATGGGCAGTCCGTTGAGGTGGGTGTGGGTACAACCCATAGCAAACCTGCACGGATCTATCGCATGACTGAGAACGCAAACCAAACAGAAATACAGCTAGCGATCAACGCCATTTACTGTCAGGTGATGGATGTGTTAAGCGGTCAGATTCCTGACAATTTCCGCCATGTTGACTTAGAGCGCAAACTGCAGAATAGAGAAATCTCTGTACGCGTGTTTGTCCGTGAACTTGCTAGTTCGGAAATTTACAAAGAGCGCTTTTACACCTCTTATCCCACCACCAAGGTGATTGAGTTCCTCTTCCGTCACCTGTTGGGACGTGCTCCAGAAACTCAGGCGGAGATTCGCTCCTACAACAAGCTGCTGACTGATAGCGGTTTAACATCTGCTGTGTTGGCGCTCTTAGATAGCCCAGAGTATGCCCAATACTTTGGTGAGGACGTAGTGCCTTACCAGCGTGTACCATCCCTGCCAGCAGGTAACTACCTCGGCAGTGTGAAAGCACAAGCTGACTTGGTGAAGCAGCCCTAAGAAAGGGATGGGGAGTGGGGAGTGGGGAGTGGGGAGTAGGGGAGGATGAGGGGGATGAGGAGGTTAATTTGTCTCCCTCTACTCCCCCTACTCCCCCTACTCCCCCTACTCCCCCTACTCCCCCTACTCCCCACTCCCTACTCCCCACTCCCCACTCCCCCTCCTCCCCGAAAGGTCGTAAAATTGCTTTTTGATCACTAGGTGTGACAGCAAATCTGAAAAGCAATATTACAAAGTATTAAGAGCAGTCATATTTGCTCAGCATAATGCCCGAAAATAATTCCGGAAGGTAATTGAGTTTTAGAGGCTTGTGTACTTGTATTTACCCAAGTGGACTTGATCGGGCACTAGATCCAGCAGTTATTTAGCTGTTGTGTCTAAAAAAACGAGAAAATAAGCTCAATTACCCAATTTCGCACTCGTCTAATCAAATTTCTGATTTCATTCGTATTGGAGGAATCCATTAATGAGTATCGTCACGAAGTCAATCGTGAATGCTGATGCAGAAGCCCGCTATCTTAGCCCCGGCGAACTGGATCGGATCAAGGGCTTTGTTACTAGTGGTGAGCGCCGTCTTCGCATTGCGCAAGTTTTGACAGACAACCGGGAGCGGATTGTTAAGCAAGCTGGTGACCAGTTGTTCCAAAAGCGCCCTGATGTTGTTTCTCCTGGTGGTAACGCTTACGGTCAAGAAATGACCGCTACTTGTCTGCGTGACCTCGATTACTACCTCCGCCTCATCACCTACGGTGTTGTTGCTGGTGATGTTGCCCCCATTGAAGAAATTGGCGTTGTCGGCGTCCGCGAGATGTACAGATCCCTCGGTACTCCCGTGGATGCTGTTGCTGCTGGTGTCAACGCCATGAAGAATGCTGCCGCCTCACTGTTGTCTGGTGAAGACGCTGCTGAAGCTGGCGCTTACTTCGACTACCTAGCTGGTGCGATGCAGTAGGGCATCCCTGTTTCCCCAGCACCAAACAGAAGTATTGCAATACGGTTAAAAAAAAAGGAAATAACAACATGCAAGACGCAATTACCGCTGTTATTAACTCTTCAGACGTTCAAGGTAAGTACTTGGACAGTAATGCACTCCAGAAGCTCAAAGGCTACTTCCAGACTGGCGAACTGCGTGTACGTGCTGCTACCACTATCAGCGCTAACGCCGCCGCTATTGTCAAAGAAGCAGTAGCTAAGTCCTTGCTGTACTCTGACATCACCCGTCCAGGTGGCAATATGTACACCACTCGTCGCTATGCTGCTTGCATTCGCGATTTGGACTACTACCTCCGCTATGCTACCTATGCTATGTTGGCTGGCGATCCTTCCATCCTAGATGAGCGCGTGCTCAATGGCTTGAAGGAAACCTATAACTCCTTGGGTGTACCCATCGGTGCTACTGTACAAGCTATCCAAGCAATGAAGGAAGTAACCTCTAGCTTGGTAGGTCCTGATGCTGGTAAGGAAATGGGCGTTTACTTCGACTATATTTCCTCTGGCTTAAGCTAAGAGCGGTTTTGCACTTAAAATTTTAGGTGCGATTTGATTAAGGTCTGGAAATCAAGCGTGAGTGCTAGAAAGTTTTGTCGCTTATATGAATGCCCATTGCTGAATGATGAGTGCTAACTGTCTAGTATTGATGTTTGATTTCCAGGCTTGGAGTGATTAAATAAATATTTGCACTCAGGATTTTGAAATAAATAAAGTTTCCATAATCACTACAGGAGATTTCACGCCATGCGGATGTTTAAAATTACTGCTTGTGTTCCCAGTCAAACCAGGATTCGCACCCAACGCGAACTGCAAAATACCTACTTTACTAAGCTAGTTCCTTATGAAAACTGGTTCCGCGAACAGCAACGCATTATGAAACAGGGTGGCAAAATCCTTAAAGTAGAACTGGCAACTGGTAGACAAGGAACTAATACAGGTTTGCTGTAATTTCTATAGAGAAAACATTATAAGTAGGGAGTTGCGAAGAGGTCAAACAGACCTCTTTTTTCGTTATTTGGGCAATAAGGCAAAATACAATACAGCAAATTTCCTGAGCGTAAACCACAATATAACCGTAGGGGCGCGGTTTGGGCCATTGGTGTCAACTGGAGAGCGATTTTCAAATGAATAAACCACAGTTAGACCTCTCTCCAAACCTCTCTCCTACAAGGAGAGAGGCTTTGATTTTCCCTGGAGAGAGGTTTTGATTTTCTCCCCTTCCCTTGTAGGGAAGGGGCTGGGGGTTAGGTTTTATAATTGTGGTTAATTCAATTGAAAACTGCTGTAAAAGCCACTGCAACAAGGAAATAGCTTCTACAGGCGCCTAGACGCGCGACTCGGCTTGTCGTCAGACATCGCTTTCATCGTCTCTGTGGGAATAATAACCAGTGTAGTCAGCTGTGTTGCCAATCGCAGAATGTCATGAAAATAAATAAATTTATTCTGGAAGATTTCCTTACACTTAGCTCTGTGATTTCATTATTACTTGGGTCCACCGTATTTTCCCTTGGAATAATAGGAGTATCAATTATTGAAATAGAACAGGTGCTAAACTATCAACCTCCCATATCAGAAAAAATAGGAGTTTTCTCTATTGCTACTGGGGCGACTGGTTTTGGTTTCGGATTATTATTGATGCAAGCCTCCATTTTTGTTGGGGAAAAAATCGGGAAAGATTCAACGAGGCATGTTCCTTTGCCATGTAAGGGATGCCTAAATTATCATGGCGTTGTTTATAACGGAACCGTGTTTATCTGCGGGTTCCACCCATATGGTCCTGATCGGAAAAAGTGTTTTGATCGGTCTGAATGATAATTCAGGGACAAGTGCGGCTTTCTTCTGGGGCGGTGGAAGCAGAAAGAGAAAAGCCCCTTCAGACGGAACTCTAAAGGGGTGGTGTTGACATGCATGCCCACTTCATAACAATGATTTTATTGCTCAATTCTGTGAAAAATCTGTGCTAATGCCGTTTATACGGCAGAAATTCTTTGTAGTACGTTAGATACTTCTAAATTTCGCTCTTTAACGGATTAAGGTAAGGTATTTTGAGAATGCGATCGCAGGTTCTAAACCTTCGACAAAAGCACCGTTTCCAGACAAAATAAGTAGGTCTAGGGTCTTGGGCAACTAACAGGAGTAAAACTCAAACCAGTGGCATTGGGATCTCTTGAGATGAGAGTGACTTCTCCTTTGCTGTTGAATACCCAACCAGTAGCAGCCACAATTACCACAGGTTTAGCTTTTGATTTGGAGGGTGATTTTGCAGAGGGTTTCTTTGAGCTATATTGGTGCGTTGTGGTAGCTGGTAATCGTCGAGTATCTGTCCAAACTACGTCATTGGTCAGGGGTTCGTTGGGGCTAGGAGGTAAGCCGCCCCGCCCGGTAACGGTGAAGCTATTGCCCCTTATTCCATCGCCTGCGGGACAGCCAGAGGCAATAAGCCGCTGCGAGGCATCAACGACCTGTGTGGGGAGTTGCAGTAATCCTCGGCTGGGGTCAACATTGGGGGTGTTGATTTGCACTGTGCTACTTAAGTCAGGAGTTGCCCCTTTGGCAGTAATATCACTTGTTTGTGGGGAAGGCTCTTTCCTAGACTGGATACCGTAAATACCAGCGGCATTCTTGATAGTAACATTCCCACCCCGAAAGTTAGCGGAATCTGCGCGAATATCGCTATTTTCATTTTCGACAGCGATGATGAAACCATTTTTAGCATCAATGGTAATATCGCCGCCAGGGATATTGTTTCCATTAGCGTTAGTCGTGATACTACTACCACGACGCAGTAATAACAAAGGTGAATTGAGAAAGATATTTCCCCCACCTCCTTGAGTATCGGCGTTAATTTTGGAGCCGTTGTCCAGCAAAATAGAATTAGCATCTACAGTTAGGTTACCAGCTTTTCCGGAATTTGCGCTGTTGACTGTAACTTGTGCCCCATGCCGTGCTATTAACTTTCCTGTACTCAAAGTTAAGTCTCCGCCATTGCCAGCGCCTGTAGTTTCAGCGGATATAATTGAGCCATCGCCACTGAGGGTAATAGATTCAGGGGCAGTTATTCTTAAGGTTCCACCTTGACCGCTACTACTTGTAGATGCTGATATCTGCGCTCCATTTTGGAGATTTACCTTGAGATTTTGTTCGTTACCAAGAGGTTGCAAAATAAGTTTACCAGCATTACCTGTACTGCTTGTTTGAGCAAATAAACCGCTATTAGAACCAGATATTTGTACTTCGTTGGCGTTGACTGTGATATTACCTGCATTACCACCGCCATTCGTAGAAGTAACTAACTGACCGCGATCTGTCGTTTTTAAAACATTTGCATTGACTGTGATATTACCTGAATTACCACTGCCATTCGTGGAAGTAACTAATTGACCGCCATTGGTCAGTTCGATAGAAGGAGCGTTAATTCTAATATCTCCTCCCTTGCCATCCCCAAAGGTCTTGCTAGAAATGCTGCCATTGTTTAAAACGAAAGGCGCTAGGCTATTGATAGTGATTTTTCCCGATCCTTGCGCTCCTGTGGAGTCGATACCATCAACTTTGATTGTATTATTGGCTTCTAAGCTAATCTCGCCTCCCATTTGTCGTCTAATATCATCATTTGAATTCGAGTCTGATGATAAACTACCTGTGGTAATGGTGTTGGAGGCTTTAAGTCGAATTGTACCACCATTTCCTGGCGTGCTATTGTCAGAACGCGAGTCAACACTTAAACTGCCAGTGAGAATACTACCATTTTTAGCTTCAAGACTAATTGCACCACCATCTCCTGCGGTACTGTTAAAAGAAAGCGAGTAAGAGAAGGAATCACCAATTATATTGATGTTGTTGGTAGCGATAATGTTAACGTCACCCCCTTTTTTCCCTTTTCCAGTATTATTAGGAGAAAATGAGGCAGAGTTCCAAGCGCCACTGATAAAAGCCCCAGGTTGAGAATTCCAAGTGTCAGTAATGTTAATGCTATCGGAGGCTTGCAAGCTAATGGCACCCCCATTTCCCGCATTGCCAGAATCTGAGAATGAAGCAGAAAACAAACTGCCAGTGTTTATACTGCCATTGGCTTTCAAGTTAATAGCACCTCCATCTCCCGCACTACTAGAAGAAAAAGATTGCGACGAAGAGTTCAAAATCTGGGTGGTAACGTTACCGTTGTCAGTTTTTAGGTTAATGGCGCCTCCATTTCCTGTACTGCCAGTTATAGAGTTCGAGTAAGAGTTTAAATTGTCAGTGGTAATGTTGCCCAAGGCAGTGAAGGCGATCGCGCCCCCATTTCCCCCATTACCAGAATCAGAATCCGAAAAAGAGTTTAAATTGCCAGTGGTAATGCTGCCGTTGGCAGCTTTAAGGGTAATATCACCCCCATTTCCTGTACTGCCAGATGTAGAGTACGAAGAAGAGTCCAAATTACCAGTGGTAATGCTACCGTTGGTAGTTTTAAGGGTAATATCACCCCCATTTCCTGTACTGCCAGACGTAGAGTACGAGTAAGAGTCAAAATTGCCAGTGGTAATGTTGCCCAAGGCAGTGAAGGCGATCGCGCCCCCATTTCCCCCATTACCAGATGTAGAGTACGAAGAAGAGTCCAAATTACCAGTGGTAATGCTACCGTTGGCAGCTTTAAGGGTAATATCACCCCCATTTCCTGTACTGTCAGATGTAGAGTACGAAGAAGAGTCCAACTTACCAGTGGTAATGCTACCGTTGGCAGCTTTAAGGGTAATATCACCCCCATTTCCTGTACTGCCAGATGTAGAGTACGAGTAAGATAACAAATCACCAGTGGTAATGTTGCCATTGGTAGCTTTAAGGGTAATATCACCCCCATTTTTTGCACCATTCAAAGTATTCAGGATTTCGGTAGTAATTGCTCCAGCACTGTTAATATCAATCCCGCCCCCATTAGTTGTAATTCCTTTAGTACTCACATCCCCGGATACTGTCGTTAAGCTAACTATTCCCCCTGCATCATTAAACGGCTGTAAAGTAACATTTCCCGACATAGTAATTCCCGTCGGCACAGTTCCACTCTTCAACGTAGGTACTGAGCCATAATTAACACCACCATAAGTCAGAGTATTCTGCCCAGAACGCATAATTAATGCCGTACTCTTGCTTAAAGTTGCAGTATCTTGTCCTGCTGGCAAAGCACTAGTATCCGGTGTAGTGATATTTATATCACCCTGAAAGCGAATATTACCCTTGCTTTCGACTAACAACGATGATCCTGTATAGTTAGCTGCAACATCCACGTCGCCATTGCTACTGATAATTGGGTCATATTTGCTAACAAAGTTTGCTAATCCCCCCGATAAATTATGGATTGAAAAACTACCACCACTACTAAAGTGAGCATCCCCAGAAATAATCCCATCACTGATTAAGCTTAAATTGCCCCCACTCACAAATGCTGTCTGCGTTGGATGATTCAGTGCTAAAATATCAATTCCTTGATTGGAACCTATTGTGAGATTACCACCTGCTTGAGCTAAAAATGGAGTCGTCACACTGTCCCGCACCTTCACTGTATCAGTAGCTCGCAGTGTTAAATCTCTGCCTGCTTTTAACTGTCCCTGCAAATCAAGCTTGTCAGCTACTAGCGTCAGGTCTTGCTGGGGTGCTAAATTTCCGGTGTTGGTAATAGTCGCCCCTCTACCGGTTGTTCCATACTGCAACCCAGGTGTAACATTTATCGTCAGTAATGGCGGTGCTTGGGGATTAGTAGCACTGAAGGTACTGCCATTAAGAAACTTGAAACTGCTTGCCGTAGTTGCAGAAAACGAGCCACCAATATCTAACCGGGCATTTGGTCCAAAAACAATACCATTGGGATTTAGCAGGAATAAGTTTGCTGTGCCGTTAGCGCGAAGTGCGCCATCAATATTAGAAATTGACTTACCCGTTACTCGTGTCAGGATGTTTTGAATATCGGGTGCATTATTGAAGAAAGCAGTACTGCCATTGGGAACAGAAAATTCGGAAAAACTGTGGAATAAATTGCTACCAGCGTGCGTTCCACCCTCAATAATTCTGGTGTTGCCCTCTAATTTTACATTAGAATTATTCGGGAGAGTGCGATCCGGCGTAATTTGGGCAATAGCGCAATTATTCGTGAGTATTATTGCACCTGCGAACTGACTTGTTAGGGCTTGCGCGAGCGCAATTCCTAGCCCTTTGAAGCAACCATGCATATTTTTGCTCAACATTGCATCCCTCTAAAAAAGTAGAAAAAGTTTTCGCAGCCTAACAATGTTCTATACTTATATTAAAGAGTACAATAATAGTTAATCGCTTCAGTATAAATACTTAAAAAACCACAGACTCCAACAAATCTTTCCAATCATTCGCCAGCGCTGCATCTTGGCGTTGGCGGGCGCGAAGTTCTCCTGACTTTGAGCCTTAACTGAACCAAATTGCTTTACAAATCTTTACATATATCAGTTGAATGACACCGACCTACTTAGTTGAGAGATGGCAATGAGTCAAGTAAATGATCTTTAACGGATTAAGGTAAGGTATTTTGAGAATGCGATCGCCCCTGGCTTTGATCAAAGCCATTCCTCACGAACCAATCTAAAATCTAGAATTATTTCACCTTACTTGTACTGATCGTGAATCTACGCCGCCTGATTCCATTGTTTGATGATTCCGTGTCCGACTGGGCATTAGAGGCACGGTTATTGCGCTGGTTGACATTAACTTGGTTATTTATGGGGTTAGTAATGCTGTTTTCAGCATCCTATCCTGTTGCTGATGCTCGTTATCATGATGGATTGTACTACTTTAAACGTCAACTAATTTGGGTTTTAGTGTCATTAATAATATTCAATATTATTGTTAGTGTACCCATACGCAAGATTCTGGGGCTATCCCACTGGTTTGTCATCCTGCTGTTTGGGTTAATATTCGTCACCCTGATTCCGGGAGTGGGAACCAACACTAATGGTGCAACCCGCTGGATACCCCTAGGTCCAGTTCCGATTCAACCCTCTGAATTGATTAAACCCTTTTTGGTGCTGCAAAGTGCGCGGCTTTTTGGTCAGTGGGAACGAATAAGTTGGGGAATTCGTTTTACTTGGCTGGCTATTTTCGGTCTGATCATTCTGGGGATTTTAGCGCAGCCTAACCTGAGTACAACTGCACTTTGCGGCATGACGATCTGGCTAATTGCCCTAGCATCTGGGTTGCCTTACAAGTATCTGGGAGGAACCGCTGTCGGCGGAGTGCTGTTGGCAACCCTCAGTATTAGTATAAAAGAGTATCAGCGCAAACGGGTGATGTCGTTCCTTAATCCGTGGGCTGACGCGCAAGGGAATGGCTACCAGTTGGTGCAAAGTTTGCTGGCGGTGGGTTCTGGTAGACATTGGGGATCTGGGTTCGGGCTTTCCCAACAAAAGCTATTTTATTTACCAATCCAAGACACCGATTTTATTTTTGCGGTGTTCGCCGAAGAATTTGGCTTTGTTGGCAGTATAACGCTGCTGCTACTGTTGGCTTTATACGCAACCCTAGGATTAATTGTCGCGCTCAAGGCTAAGCAAGTAGTGCCGAGACTGGTGGCGATTGGTGTGACAATTTTGATGGTAGGGCAATCATTGCTCCATATTGGTGTTACCACTGGGGCTTTACCAACTACAGGTTTACCCTTGCCCATGTTTAGTTATGGCGGTAATTCGATGATTGCTAGTTTGATGTCAGCTGGTCTGCTGATTCGGGTTGCACGCGAAAGTAGTGAAGCTGATGTAGTGCCCTTGCGAGCACAGCGTAGCAATAAGCGTGAACGACGAGTTTTGCAAAAAAAATAAAGTTGACTACTCTATCAACAATCAACAACTAACAATTAACAACCAACAACCAACAAGTTACTCATACTTAAGCTAAAATTCGAGCATAGTAAGCATTTCCTGCTCAATCTAACTCATGCTTGAAACCCTGCAAACCAGACTTTACGAATTAGAACAATTTGCCAACGCCCTTGTCTCCAACCAATTGACCCATCTCAGTTGGCTCAGCGTTGGCATAATTTTTGTTGCTGGGTTGCTTACCAGCCTCACTCCCTGTATGCTTTCTATGCTGCCAATTACCATCGGCTATATCGGCGGTTATGAAGCTGAAAGCCGTCTCCAAGCAGCAGTTCAGTCTACTTGGTTTGCTTTGGGGTTAGCAACAACACTAGCATCTCTTGGTATAATAGCAGCTTTTGTCGGACTCGTCTACGGTCAGGTAGGAATTGGTTTACCGATTATTGTTAGTATCATCGCAATTCTCATGGGGCTAAACTTACTGGAAGCCTTGCCTTTGCAATTCCCCGCTTTTGGAGGCATTGAGTGGATTTCTCAAGAATTACCAAAAGGATTACGAGCATATTTGATGGGTCTAAGTTTTGGTGTAGTCGCCTCTCCTTGCAGTACACCTGTTTTAGCTAGTTTGCTTGGTTGGGTAGCTCATACGCAAGACTTACTTTTAGGAGCGGCTTTGCTGCTTTCCTACACAGCAGGCTATGTAGCACCATTAATTTTGGCGGGTACGTTTACTGCTTCGATCAAGAAATTGCTAGAGTTACGCCGCTGGTCAGGTTGGATTAACCCTGTTAGCGGTTTACTGTTAGTAGGATTTGGTGTATTTTCCCTAATTTCTCGCATTCCGGGGAATGGTTTTAATTTTTAATATGGATTTAGACCCCCAATTCCGCAATATCATATACCAATATTACAAATAAATCAAATGACTATAGAAAATTCAGTTGACAAACAATCAGTATGGTCAGCAAGTGGGCGCTTTTTACAGCAAGATTTCTTGCCCGTGTTGACAAATTTACGTTTGGCGATAGTGCTACTGCTTTTGATCGCACTTTTTAGCATCACAGGTACTGTCATTGAGCAAGGTCAAGCTCTAGAATTTTACCAGGCAAACTATCCAGAACATCCAGCTTTGTTTGGTTTTCTCACCTGGAAAGTTATCTTAACCGTGGGCTTAGACCATGTTTATCGTACTTGGTGGTTTTTAGCATTACTCATTCTATTTGGGACTGCGATTACCGCCTGTAGCTTTACCCGCCAGCTACCAGCCTTAAAAACTGCGCGGAAGTGGAAATTTTACGACCAACCCCGCCAATTTCAAAAGTTAGCCCTCAGCGCTGAATTTGATGTAGAGACTCAAAATTTCGCGTCTTTCCAAACCCTTACCCAACTATTACAGAAGCGTCGATACAAAGTTTTTCAAGAAAAAGAGCATATCCTTTACGCCCGTAAGGGAATAGTCGGACGCATCGGACCGATTATAGTGCATGTGGGTATTGTAATTATTCTGCTGGGGTCAATTTGGGGGATGATGACTGGGTTTGTTGCCCAGGAAATGGTTCAAAGTGGCAGCACATTTCAGGTAAAAAATATTATAGAAGCAGGACCTTGGGCAGCAGCTCAAATTCCCAAAGATTGGTCTGCACGAGTCAATCGTTTTTGGATTGACTACACCCCTTCAGGCGGCATCGATCAGTTTTACTCGGATATGTCAATCTTGGACAATCATGAAAAAGAGGTTGACCGCAAAACGATTTTTGTCAACCAACCTTTGCGTCATCAAGGTGTGACTTTTTACCAGACTGATTGGGGAATTTCTGCAGTTCGCGTCCGAGTCAATAACAGCCCAATTTTCCAACTACCAATGGCGAAACTTGCGACTAACGGCAAAGGACGTATTTGGGGAACTTGGATTCCAACCAAACCAGATTTGAGTGCGGGTGTCTCTCTGCTAGCAAAAGACTTGCAGGGAATGTTGTTAATTTACGATGCCACCGGTCAGCTGGTTGGTACAGTTCGTACTGGAATGTCTACTCAAGTTAATGGCGTCACGCTGAAAATTCTTGATGTCGTTGGCAGTACCGGTTTGCAAATTAAAGCCGATCCGGGAATACCCTTTGTTTACACTGGGTTTGCCTTGCTGATGCTGGGTGTGAGTATGAGTTACTTCTCTCACTCGCAAATTTGGGCGTTGCAACTTGATGGTCACTTGTATGTAGGTGGCAAAACCAATCGTGCTCAGGTAGCTTTTGAACAGGAGGTTTTGGACATTTTGGATCAACTAAGTTCACAACCAAAGGATCGGGTTGTAGGTGCAAAAGAAGCGATCGCCAACCCGTCTTGATTAAGGTTCAGCAACGGATAGCTAACGGATATAACGGATAAGTTATCGTTCGGGATACAAACATTGCATCCGTTACATCCGTTACATCATCCGTTGCCAACATTGCATCCGTTACATCCGTTACATCATCCGTTGCCAACATTGCATCCGTTACATCCGTTACATCATCCGTTGCCAACATTGCATCCGTTACATCCGTTACATCATCCGTTGCCAAAATTGCATCCGTTACATCCGTTACCTATCCGTTGCCTAATTTGCATCCGTTACATCCGTTACATCATCCGTTGCCAACATTGCATCCGTTACATCCGTTACCTATCCGTTGCCAACATTGCATCCGTTACATCCGTTACCTATCCGTTGCCAACATTGCATCCGTTACATCATCCGTTGCCAACATTGCCAACATTGCATCCGTTACATCATCCGTTGCCAACATTGCCAACATTGCATCCGTTACATCATCCGTTGCCAACATTGCATCCGTTACATCCGTTACCTATCCGTTGCCAACATTGCATCCGTTACATCCGTTACATCATCCGTTGCCTAATTTGCTTTTGCCAGTGGAGGATTTTTCTGTTCAGCCAAATGTTGAGGAATAAATTCCCCGTGCAAACCGTAGCTAACTAAACCCATATACTCGTAAAGCATCAGCATTGCTGTTTCCGTAGGAGTTAGCCTAGATGGTATGGGACTTGTATGTGGAATAACTTCAAACCCTGAACCGCGAAAAGTCAGCACCGATCGCAACATGTGAGGAGGATCGGTCACTAATAGAATTTTCTTGACTCCTCGTGATTGGATTACGGATGCGGTAAACAGTGCATTTTCTTTAGTAGTTCGAGAACAGTGTTCTTCGTCTAATGCTTGATCGGGAACGCCTTCTGCTTTGAGTTGCTGAACAATTTCCAACCCATCTCCTACACCACTAGCAAATATTAGAGGTGCGCGACGATCTCGCCAAAGTTCAGCCGCAACTTTAACCCGCGACTTTCTAAATTCTTCTCCACGACCTAACACAACTATTGCATCTGTAGTTGTACCAGGATCGGGGGGAATAAATGCCGTTAATCCTTTTTTTTCTACAGCAATGGTTAACGGAAAAGTGGAAGTCCAGTACATCACTAATAACACTGTTCCCAATCCACTCCAAAACCGCTTCCATCGTAGTCTTGGAATTATCCATGGTATGAAGACCAAAGCCAAGAGTGGCAATACTACCAAGATCGGTGTCATCAGCCAGTTAGAAAGCATTGCCTTCCAGATAAGCCACTGAGTAACAGGGCGATCGCACAAAGCTGGATCAAGCATTAAAGTTATCTCTTATTGACTGTAACAGCTGTCTCTGCCCATGATAAGCTAAACTCCAAAGGTAAGTCTGTGCCATAACAACATATCCACTTCGGGGAATTAAAAATTAAAAATTAAAAATTATAAAAGCTTGCATTATAAGCCTTTTGACTTTTGACTTCTGCGCAGCGGTACTAGGGCGATCGCACCGCCGCCACTGCCGTACCTGTGCAACATTGTTAGGACTTACGCATTGACAAAAAATGTCATCCATGATTAAGCAAACATTTTTGGAAGCAGCATCGACTGCGAACGCTCAATATACAGATGTAGTTGTCATTGGTAGCGGGATTGGCGGTTTAAGCTGTGCATCGCTTTTAGCGCGGTATGGCTTCAATGTCACAGTCTGTGAGAGTCACTCAATCCCTGGCGGTGCAGCACACGGTTTTGAACGCGACGGATTCAAGTTTGACTCAGGACCTTCGCTTTATTCTGGACTGTCGTACAGACCTTCTTCCAATCCCCTCCGACAACTACTAGACGCAATTGGCGAAGATATAGAGTGGGCAACATATGATACATGGGGTTGCTGCGTACCTGAAGGTGATTTTGACACCTCGGTTGGTGCTAATCAATTTTGTGAGGTTCTGACAAAGTTCCGTGGTAATGCCGCCTGCGACGAATGGCAAAAGCTTCAGCGTGTTATGGAACCACTAGTTAATGCAGCAACTGCAATACCGCCCGCTGCTTTACGTTTTGATATGGGTGCAGCTATAACTGTTAGCAAATTTGCCCCGTTTATCATACAGCATGTTGCAGATATCGTCAAGATGACGGGACCTTTCTCAAGGATTATGGACGGCGTTGTCAATGACCCTTTTACGCGCAACTGGCTGGACTTGCTTAGTTTCCTGCTTTCCGGACTGCCTGCTGATGGAACCAGTGCAGCGGAGATGGCATTTATGTTTGCAGACTGGTATCGACCAAGCGCGGTGCTAGATTATCCTGTTGGCGGCAGTGGTGCTTTAGTTGATGCGCTAGTACGGGGGCTGGAGGGACACGGCGGTCGGCTGATGCTTGGTGCGCATGTTGAGCAAGTTCTTGTAGAAGGAGATCGGGCGGTTGGTGTGCGTTTGCGTGGTGGCAAAGAGGTAAGGGCAAGTCGGGCAGTTGTATCGAATGCGTCGGTATGGGATACGCTGAAGCTGCTTCCAGAACAGGCTGTGCCAAATCGGTTTCGGGCACGACAGGCGACACCAGAGTGTGATAGCTTTATGCATCTCCACTTGGGTATTGACGCACAAGGATTAAGGTCAGATTTGGCGTGTCACTACATTGTAGTCAAAGACTGGGACTTGGGTGTTACGGCTCCTCAAAACGTTGTGGTAGTATCGATTCCATCAGTTTTAGATTCATCGTTGGCACCAGCAGGAAAGCACGTGATTCACGTTTATACACCTGGGAATGAGCCGTATGACCTCTGGCAGGGGATGGACAGGAGAAGTCAGGAGTATGGGCAACAAAAGCAGATGCGTGCAGAGGTTATGTGGCAAGCTTTAGAGCGAATCATTCCAGACATTCGTTCGCGTTGTGAGGTGACTTTGGTTGGTACGCCGCTAACCCACGAACGCTATCTACGCCGTCATCGCGGTTCCTATGGTCCGGCGATTCGGGCTGGAGTTGGTCTGTTTCCAGGTCCAGGCACACCCCTGTCGGGACTGTTGTGCTGTGGAGATTCGACATTTCCCGGTATTGGTTTACCAGCAGTCGCCGCAAGTGGGATGATTGTTGCGAATACACTCGCACCTGTAAAGAAGCATTTAGAGATGCTGAGGGAGGTCAGCGGCTAAAATATTTTCAAGTTCCCAGAGTAATTTTTCACGCGATCGCATTCCTAGGATTACTTTAGAACTAAGTACTTTGCTTTCGTTTCAATTCTTTAGGACCAGCCCTTTCAAGGTGACCAACGAAGATACGTTATTTCAGTGCTACCATCTTGAATCCTCCGCTCAAATTTTGGGCTTTTTGAAGGTTGAAATAACCAATCTTCGTTCCGAATTTCACCACCTTGAAAGGGCTATTCTTTAGGACTTACGCATTGACAGAAATAGTCTTGTATGGTGTGGTAACGGTTGGGCGGAGGAGCGCAATATTCATTTGGGTAGACCATCTTACCGTAGGGGCGTGGTTTCCGCTTCTGGTCCACTTGGTCAATTCTACGAGATGAAACGACCGAATGCCGTCACACACATGATGGTCAATTTGTTTTGTATAGTGCGTAAGTCCTATATTTATACAGTGTGTAAGTTTTAAATCCTTAGTATGATAAAAAAGTTAGTTGTAGCCGGAATTATTCTTTCTTTAATGAACTCAAATTTTGCAAGCGCAGAAGTCAGCAGTTTTGAAGACCCCACACCAGCGCTGTTAACTGTTGAAGCGGATTGGTCAATCAAGACTGATAAAACTGAAAGACCACAGGTTGGTAGTAGCGAAGCGACAGTGCTTAAAACCGAAAATGAACTACAGTTTCAAGGCGAACTTGCTGCTCTTGAGGGTAATGGGGGACTTGTGGGTTTTGCGCTTGTAGAAGCACCTTTGGACCAAGATTTAAGCGCATATAAGTACATTCAGTTTTACGCTAGGTCCAAAGACCCAAGCATCGTCTATACCCTAGCACTCAAAGACGAGCAAGCTTCTCAGGATACTGGTATCCTCACATTTGACCAAGAGTTTGTTGTTGGTACAGACTGGACAAAGGTGAAGCTTCCTTTAAGTAACTTTAGACCAATGATTCGTGGAAGACATGTTGATGGCTACCAATTGCATCTTGAGCGATCGCGAGCCCTCTCTTTTCAAATCAATCGGAGCAAGCAGTCAGCCGATTCACCAATTCCACTGAACTTTGCTTTAGATATAGGATCAAAAATATACGTGATAAATGAAGAGTGAACTAATTTGCTCAGAGCCATTTTCCTTCACCACTATCGAATGAGTAGACCTTTAGTAAATTATCAACCTTCTAGAGAGTATGAGTAGAAAATAATTCCTCGCACTCGATATCATGATTGACGAAGACGAGATCGGGCGTAGAATCAACAATTATGGTATGAATAGGAGTTATGTTGAGGCGAGCAAATATAAAAGGTAATGAAAAAAATAGCTGCTTTTCTAGTTGGAGTTTCTCTGATAGTAGTACCGGACGCTCTTATTCCTTTAAATGCCCAAACTCCCACTCAATTACAATCTTCACTAATTGCACAAGTCCCAAGAGGATCGTATCGGAGACGAAGATGCGTTCTCAGACAAGTTCGTGTTCCTAGACGTTATTACAGAGGACGCTACATACCCTCTAGAGTAGTAACTCGCCGCGTCTGTTATCGATAAGTAATTTTTATCCAGTTTGTGCGATCGCACCCCCACATATTCCCCCAGAACTGTCACCTTCGCAAACAGGAGTTACAGCCCCGACCAAATCTTTCAAATAGTAGCTGCGGTACTTCCCCCACTGCGCACACCGCAGATATGAGTTAGATGTAGATAAAAAATAGGGGGTAGTAACTATTACCCGACTACAGTCACAATAATTCGTAATTGATAATTCGTAATTCGTAAGGCATCTTTTCGGGGTCAGAAACCCAAGGCATTTATGTTCATCAGTTGACGAACATAAGATGCCGCCCGACAAATGCCGTAATTATTACGAGCCAAAATGCGGTGTGGCTATGCCTCCCGCATTATTGGCGTCCCCATGCATAAATGCAGGGGAACCTGCAGTAAAGAAGATCTCGCTTTTTTTTCTTTTTCATAATCCAAAGTTGGGGGCATGTACCCTTAATGAATTAATTATTAATTAATTTAGAAATTTTTAATTACGAATTACGAATTACGAATTACGAATTATTTGGTCATGCTCTCCTCGACCCTAACAATAGCCCTTACATAAAACTTAACAAAATCAATGGCGGTAACTCCTATTTATTAGGTGAATCTTCTACTGCATTGGGTGAATCTCCTACTGTCATTTTTCTGCTAGTTCTTCT
Organism: Stigonema sp.; assembly: GCA_965249805.1. Lineage (GTDB taxonomy): Bacteria > Cyanobacteriota > Cyanobacteriia > Cyanobacteriales > Nostocaceae > Stigonema. The sequence continues at coordinate 1,349,399 of CBDFMX010000001.1, read as the reverse complement.
ATCGTAAGAGCAGAAATCAAGATGACAAGTCTGAGTTGGGATGCAGCCTTTTCAAGGGGATTAGAAAAACTGGTGATCCGCTCATGTAATAGGGGTAATGCCCAACTCCCAGATGTTTCTGGAACAATAGCTATGGTACTGTAACCCTGTCCCACTGTGACGGGCTTTGCCCCTGACAAAGGTTATCGCTTGATGCTCATAAGTACGCTCTCTTAGTGTCGGAGCGTCAAGTCTTGGCCAAGCAGTATGATCTCCTGCTAATATAATTTGTTCTGTCTGGGGAAGTTGTTCGATATATAACCGCATCAATTCTGCTCGCGGTGGATTGCCATCTTCTAGAGCTTCGTAAATACTAGACCACTGCCGTCGGAATACTGGTGATACCGAAAGTTCCACGAACGAGTAAACACTGCGTGTAACTAACACTGCATCCATCAGGTCAAACAAGGCATCTTTGGCATTCCCCAGGATCGTGTACACTGATGTGCGGAATTGTTTAAGCTTATCAAATGTCATGGTCAATCTGATACTTTTTTCCTTTTATCAGCATTGACCAATTTGTGGTCAGTTCAACATGGCTGACCACTTTTTCTTTCCTGGGACGTTTCAATTCCAATTATAGCGTAATTTTTTTTACCTACAATTATGTAGACCTGATGTTCCGATCGCTCACCGTTAATCGAAATTTTATTGATCATGATCATCAATCCGGGGCAGAGGATCGCGACGAGTACCTCACCGCTGCCCCGGAGTGACCAAAAACTAAGGTGGGGGAAGTCAGATCAGTTTGCTTTTAGAAACTACTGAGCAGAACTATTATCAGTAGCAAAAATCTTAAGATACTTCAGCAAACAAGCATTTTTTAGTACTTGTTATATGTAAGTAATTCTGCTCGTAAAAATCAATTCCTGACTGCACTTGACTTTCAAACTTAACGTTATTTTTTAGCCAGTTGCGATCGCTATCCTTCACAGCTAAGTAGGTCGGCGTAAATAAATGATCAAAAGGCTTGTAGTTGAGCTTCAGCGCTGAAGCTCAACTACGAACCAATCACTCATTTTACAAAACTTTACACAATTGGGATTAATGTCGCCAACTTAACTTATAAGTCACTTGACTTTCAAATAGTCCAGCTTAAAGAATCGAGGATAAACCTGATGAAGTTAGCAGAAATAATGAAAGAGCCGTTGGAATTTGCCTGGTGGGTAGAAATTTTCACTAAGCAGCCCTGCTGTACCTATTACTTCGGTCCTTTTGTAAGTGCAAAGGAAGCTGAGCAAACCCAATCTGGCTACATCGAGGATTTAGTACAGGAGAAAGCCCAAGGAATCACAGTCCAAATTCAGTTGTGTGAGCCTTTGGACTTAACTATTTTTAAGGATGAATTGGCAGAAAGTTATGAGTGTGGGATATCTTAACCTTAAGGAGTAAACATGAGCAACAGTGTACTAACTGCAACTACTGCCCCCGAAAAACTCTCGCCCTTCAGACTGGCTGGCGATCGCCTCTGCTCTCAACTCTGACCTATGTGGAGTAGACTAGTTGCAAATTAGCAATTAGCAATTAGCAATTAGCAATTAGCAAAGTGCATCACCCGACTGAACATCAAACCAGTGGACATTTTGGGGCGGCAAAGCTAATGTAATTTCTATGTCATTCCAATTTTGGTCTGTAGGTAACAAAGCACGCACGCTTACAGATTCTAGGTCAGAACTAGCAACACGCACACTCACCAAATTGTACATACCCAAATTTTCCACCAGATACACTCGACCTTGAATGGTTTGTGGATCATCTGGTCGGGCAATGCGGACGTGTTCGGGACGGATACCCAATACAATTTCTGGTGGTACTGTTGGTATATCCGGTAGAAGCACTCTTGAATCACCTAAAATCGCGTCACGTCCTTGACAAGGTAGGGTGAGCAAATTCATTTGAGGACTGCCAACAAATCCTGCTACAAATAAATTAGCTGGATGGTTGTAGATCCGCCCTGGCGGATCGAGTTGCTGGACATAACCGTTGTTCAGCACCGCCACCTTGGTAGAAAGCGTCATCGCTTCTGTTTGGTCGTGGGTGACATAGACTACCGGGGCTTTTTGGGCGGCGAATATTTGCTTGATATCAGCGCGGACTCGTTCGCGCAGGAGTGCATCCAGGTTACTAAGCGGTTCATCCAACAAATACGCTTGGGCGCGACGCACCAGCGCTCGACCCACCGCAACCCGCTGTCGTTGTCCCCCTGATAATTTACCGGGTTTACGGTGCAATAAATCTTCTAATCCTAAAAGTTGTGCTACTTCTGTGACTCGTTGTTGAATTTCGGCGCGAGGCGTTTTTTTGAGCTTGAGTCCAGATGCCAAGTTTTCATATACGCTCATGTGGGGATAAAGCGCATAGCTTTGAAACACCATCGCCATATTGCGATCGCCTGGTCGCTTCAACGTAATATCCTCGCTCCCAAGTAAGATCCGACCGTGAGTCGGTTCTTCTAACCCCGCAATCATCCGCAGCGTCGTGGACTTACCACAGCCACTAGGACCAAGTAAAGTCAGAAATTCATTGTCATCTACAGTTAAGCTAACGTCTTTAACTGGAATAACTTTGGGAGTATAGGTCTTATTTAAGTTTTTCAGTTCTAGTTTAGCCATGATTTTTAATGGGGAATGGGGAGTGGGGAGTGGGGGGAGTGGGGGGAGTAGGGGGAGTGGGGGGAGTGGGGGGAGTGGGGGGAGTAGGGGGAGTAGGGGGAGTAGGGGGAGATAAGGGAGATGAGGGAGATAAGGGAGACAAGGGAGACAAGGGAGAGAAATGCTTCCTTGTCCCCCATTCCCCACTCCCCATTCCCCACTCCCCACTCCCCACTCTCCACTCCCCACTCCCCACTCCCCCATTACCCTTTGACCGCACCAGCAGTCAGACCTTGGATAATCTTGCGCTGGAAGAACAAAACAAGTAAAACTAAAGGTAATGTCCCAATAATAGTTGCAGCAGCAATGGGACCGTAGGGAATTTCAAATACTGAAGCACCGCCTAGTTGAGCAGCCGCAACGGGAATTGTTTTCATATCTTCACGAGTTATAAAAGTGAGAGCGAAGATAAACTCATTCCAGGCAAAAATAAACGTGAGAATTCCAGTCGTCACCAAAGCCGGAATCGTCATGGGTAATAGGATTTGTAGTAGCATTTGCAAAGTGTTGTAGCCATCTACCCTTGCCGCATCTTCTAAGTCTTTTGGTAATTGCTCAAAAAAGCTACGTAACACGAGAATTGTTAACGGTAAATTTATCGCCGTGTAGGGAATAATTAAGGCTAGATAGTTGTTGCCCAAGTGCAGCCGTTGGATAATTTCTAACAGTCCCAAAAACACTAAAATTCCCGGAAATAATGTCACGAGCAGAATACCTGCAAGGATAGCTCTACCACCCCAAGGGCGCAATCTTGCTAAAGCGTAAGCGGCGGGTGCTCCCAACGCTAAAGATAAAGTTGTGGAAACAATCGATACGAAAGCGCTATTTAAGATATAGCGCCAAAACGGACGACGATTGAATAACTCAATGTAGTGATTGAGGGTGAGCCGAGTAGGAAAATAAACAGTGGGAACGGCAGCAATATCTTGATTAAACTTGAATGAGGTCAGTAGTTGCCACATGACTGGTGCTAGGCAGAAAACTACCATTAAGGCGATCGCACACCCTAGCAAAATATTTTTCATTGGTTGTTAGTTGTTAGTTGTTAGTTGTTAGTTGTTAGTTGTTATTTGTTAGTTGTTGGTTGTTAGTTATTAGTTGTTAGTTGTTGGTTGTTAGTTATTAGTTGTTAGTTGTTGGTTGTTAGTTGGTTCTTATCAGTAAATACAATCAAAAATCAACAATCAACAATCAACAATCAACTAAATGTACGAAATTTGCTTAGTAAGAAACTAGCGATCGCCACCGCAGCAATCAACAAAAGAAATGTCACGACAACCAGCGCTGCCCCATAGCCAAAATCTAGGTAGCGCATCACGGTAGAGTAGATGTACAGCGATACCACTTCTGTTGCACCGCCAGGACCACCCCCAGTCATTACCGCAATCAAATCGAAAACTCCGAAAGCTTGAGCAAACCGAAACAGCATGGCAATGAGGATTTGCGCTATGAGCAGGGGCAAGGTAATTTGGTAGAAGCTTTGCCAAGGTGTTGCGCCATCAATAGCATGAGCTTCGTACAAGTCTGGTGATATCGACTGCAAACCAGCTAGCAGCAGGATACTAATAAACGGTGTAGTTTTCCAAACATCAGCAAATATTACGGCTATTATTGCCAGTGTTGGTTCTCCCAACCAGTTAATTCCAGTCCGAATCAAACCCAGCCGTAGCAGAATGTCATTGACAACTCCAAACTGGTCGTTAAAAATCCACGCCCAAGCAAGACCGATGAGAGCGGTAGGCAAAGCCCAAGGTAAGATGGCGATTGTACGCACCACACCCCGTCCAAAAAACCTTTGGTTCAACAATAAGGCAATACTTAATCCCAGCAGTAGCTCTAACAACACGGTTACGACTGTAAATACTGTTGTTGTCCAGAAACTTTGCCAGAAACGACCATCGCCCGCCATCCGTATATAATTATCTAAACCGGAAAAGACGGGTTGCAGTTTTGTTCCTAAATTTTGCGTGAACAAACTTAACCACAAGGCACGAGCGATTGGGTAGGCGAACACAAACAATAGTAGCAGCAAGGCGGGTAGCAAGAAAATCCACGCCGTTTGTTGTTCTCGATTCCGAATTGTCATTATATTCAGTCATTTGTTGATTGTTGATTGTTGATTGTTGATTGCTAATTGCTAATTGCTAATTGCTAATTGTTGATTGTTGAATGTTCTACTAACAACTAACAACCCTTCGGGTTCGCCAGTTCCCTACGGCGGGAAACCCGCCTTCAGGACTGGCTCACTAACAACTAACAACTAACAATTAACTACTCCCCAACAATCGTCTAGTTTCAACAGCAGCAGCTTTCATTGCTTTTTCAGGAGTGATGCGATTTGTGAGTGCGGCACTTAGGTAACGTTGCAAAATATCTGATGCTTGGGCGTATTGGGCGATGGGCGGACGTAAAACTGCTCTATCGACTATCTCTAGTAACTTGGGATAGTGGGGATATTTGGCGATGATTTCTGGATCTGTAAATAATGAGCGTCGGCTAGGTACAAAGCCCGCATTCAAAATAAATCGGCGTTGTGCTTCTTCACTTGTAAAGTATTGAATTGCTTTCCAGGCTTCTTCAGGATGTTTGGAGGATTTGGCAATTCCTAAACCCCAGCCGCCTAAACAAGCGGAACCAGTGTTAGGGGTGATGCTAACCATCGGTTTAATCCCTATTTTGCCTTTGATTGGTGAATTGAGTGCATTCGCTAACGGCCAAACATAAGGCCAACTACGTAAAAATGCTGTTTGACCGCTTTGGAAAAAGCGCCTTGTATCTTCTTCCTGGTAGGTTGTCACTCCGTTCGGAGAAATTCCTTTTTGGATCGTTTCTTGAAGAAAGGCGATCGCACGTAATGTTTCTGGTTTATCTAGACCAACTTCCAAAGTGTTGGGATTTACCCACTCTCCCCCAAAACCTTGCAAAACTTCCACAAACATGGCGGCTAATCCTTCGTATTGGCGACCCTGCCAAACGTACCCCCACTTAATTTTTCCTTGCTTTTGCAAAGACGAGGAAATTTTGAGCAAATCCGCAAAGGTTTCTGGTGGTGAGAATCCTGCTTGCTTGAGCAAGTCTTCCCGGTAGTAAAGTACTCCGACATCGCTACGCATAGGAATTCGATAGAGTTTGCCTTCAATACGTCCCCCCTCTAAATCTTTGGGCGAAAATGCTGCTGACTCTTCTTTGCTGATGCGATCGCTTAAGTCTAGCAACCACCCAGCAGATGCAAATTTAGGCGTCCAAATGACATCCATATTGATCAGGTCATAGGGAGAATCACCCAAGATAAAAGCGGAGGTATAAAGGTCTTCGAGCAAATTTGTGGCATTTGGTCCTTCAATAATGTTGATGCGAATGCCGGGATTTTTAGCTTCAAAATCTTTGATTATACCCTGTTTCCAAGGTTGGGCATCAGGGGCTGTCATCAACAAATTCAGGACTATCGGTTGTGGCGATAGAGCTTGAGCTTGTGGGATGGTAAGTAGGATAATGCCTAATAAAACAGTAAAAAATCTGACTGTGCGAGATTTGAGTTTTTGTAATATTTTTTGCAATATGTTCGGTCGCTGAAGGTAAAGCATTGTCGTACTACTAGATCACAAAAATAAGAAGTGTTTTGGAGTTAAACAGAGTCTGTTTTCTCGTTTTCTCGTGACCACGCTCTGCGTGGGAATGCATTACAGTGGGCTGCTGCCTCCAACTTTAAGAGGAGGCAGCAGCCCACAAGAACAGAATTACTAGGCAGAGCCTAGTAACTAGAAGCCTATATTTTCAAGGATTACAGCTTAATTTGACACCAATGGGCAGTGCCGTGCCCCGACGACAATTTGTGGTTCAATAAACAGAACATAGCTGTAAAACACTCCCACCAAAGTTGTAGCGGTTTTCGTAAATGTTAGTGAGTTTTCTCATATAAATCCATAAAAAAAGAGGGATTTTCCCTCTTTGTAAGAATTTTATTGCTCTAATACGTTACACACAACTACAACAGCAAAAGTGTCACTCTTCAACAGCTACTGGAATTTGTTCTTCAACAGCTACTGGAATTTGTTCTTCAATAGCTGCTGGAATTTGTTCTTCAATAGCTGCTGGAATTTGTTCTTCAATAGCTGGCGGTATTTCCTCTTCCATCGCTGTTGGAATTTCCTCTTCCACTGCTGGCGGTATTTCTTCTTCCATCGCTGTTGGAACTTCTTCTTCCATCGCTGTTGGAACTTCTTCTTCCATCGCTGGTGGAACTTCTTCTTCCATCGCTGGTGGAACTTCTTCTTCCATCGCTGGTGGTATTTCCTCACCTTCAGCTAAAACTTCTTCAGCAGGCGCAACAGTGATACCTTGCTGTTTAGCAAGCAGCTGTTCCCGATACCTAACAGCCATTTCATCTGCTTTATCATATACCAGTTGGCGGTTCTTAATCATGTCACCCGGTTCAGGTTCCAACTGTTTGGTAGACAGAGAAATACGACCCCGTTCTGCATCTAAGTCAATGATCATAACTTTTACTTCATCATTGACATTGAACACGCTATGAGGTGTATCAATATGTTCGTGAGAAATCTCGGAGATGTGAAGTAGACCGCTAACACCACCAATGTCAATAAATGCACCGTATGGTTTAATACCGCGTACTGTACCAATCACTACTTCGCCGACCTCTAAGCGGTTCATCTTACGCTCTACCAGCGCTCGACGATGAGATAATACAAGGCGATTGCGTTCTTCGTCTACTTCTAAGAATTTCAAAGGCAGATCTTCACCTACCAATTCTTCTTTAGGTTTGCGGGTGCTGATGTGGGAACCGGGAATAAAGCCCCGCAATCCTTCAATTCGCACCAAAGCACCACCACGGTTGGTAGCAAAGACGCCAGAACGAACTGTAGCATCTTCTGCTTGCAACTGCCTGACTCTTTCCCAAGCCCGCATGTACTCAATACGGCGAATGGAAAGTGTTAGTTGACCATCTTCGTTTTCATCTGTAAGGATGAAAAATTCCCGCGTTTCATTTGATTGTAAAACTTCATCCGGGCTATCTACCCGGTTGATAGACATTTCTTGTATAGGTATATATGCTGCCGTCTTAGCACCTATGTCAATCAGTGCGCCGCGTGGCTCTATACTGAAAACTGTCCCTGGTACAATATCGCCTGGGCTAAAGTGATAATCGTACTTGTCAAGTAGAGCAGCGAAATCGTCGTGAGTAAATCCAATTTCAGTAGCGGTTAATTTCTGATTGACCATGCTGATTGTTTCCTGGTTTTATTCTCCGTAAAGTTTTTGCCTCCTAGCGATGTACATGTAAGCGCCTTTAAAGCAATTTACACCTACATCCTTTCTGATCCTAGCGCACAAAAACATATCTGGTCATGCATTGACTTCCAGATTGCCAATTATATCAGAGTTTTATTCATTAGTAAAGATAAATAACCACTGTTACTCAGGATCGTAACAGCGGTTAAAAAATTTAAATATTAGCCATCAAAAGCTTACCAGTGGTAACCAAAGGGGTAACCGACTATTCGTCTTTTTTCTGCTGAATGCGAGGAGGTTCGCGAAATGCGATCGCAAAGAAAATAGTTCCTATCGCCAGAGTGAAAATCAAGATGTAAGCAATGCTTTCCATATCAAACCTTCCTACCTATCCCGCCTGTAATGATAGTCACAGGAATTGTTAGTGGTTATTGGTTAGTAGTTAGTGGTTAGTGGTTAGTAGTAATTTTTGACAACTAACAACCCTTTGAGTTCGCCCAACAGGATCTGCGCTCCAGTTGGCCTATCTTACCAGTCGCCGTGAGTTGCACCGAAACCCTTACATTCGCCGCTGACTCACTAACAACTAACAACTAACAACTAACAACTAACCACTAACAAACTCCATTATACAGCTTCTTTCTTCCTAGTACTCAAGTCACCCACTTTCTGGAAGACACCGAATTCGACTTGCTCCTCCAGGTCAGCGTCAACACCAGCAAACACATCTCGGAAAATTGTCCGAGATCCGTGCCAGATGTGACCAAAGAAGAACAACAGAGCAAATACGGCGTGGGCAAAGGTAAACCAACCTCTGGGACTGGTGCGGAACACACCATCTGGCTTCGCAATTGCTAAATTGCCAAACCTTGTACTTTGATCCCCATCAAATAAGAAGGGTTCACCTAGCTGTGCCTGACGAGCATACTTCTTCACCGCAGCTGGATCTGTAAATGTCTGACCATTCAGATCGCCACCATAGAAGTCAACACTCACACCAGCTTGCTCAAAGCTGTACTTAGATTCTGCCCGACGGAAGGGAATGTCAGCACGGACAATACCGTCTTTGTCGGTCATAACCACTGGGAAGGTTTCAAAGAAGTTAGGGAGACGACGTACATTCAACTCCCGACCCTCAGCATCTTTAAATACTGGGTGACCCAGCCAAGATAAAGCAATGCCATTGGTCTTGTTCATTGGACCCACCCGGAACAAACCACCTTTAGCGGGGCTATTGCCCACGTAATCGTAGAAGGCGAGTTTTTCCGGAATTTCCGCCCAAGCTTGACTCAGGGTTGCACCTTCAGCAACACTTGCTTGTACGCGGTTCTCAATTTCCTGCGCGAAGTAACTCTGATCCCACTGATAGCGGGTAGGACCATAAAGTTCGATTGGGGTAGTGGCGCTACCGTACCACATTGTACCGGCAACTACGAAGGCTGCGAAGAATACAGCAGCAATACTCGACGAAAGTACGGTTTCAATATTCCCCATCCGCAGGGCTTTAAACAGCCGTTCCGGTGGTCGTACTGTCAGGTGGAATAAACCAGCGATAATGCCGACGATACCAGCAGCAATGTGGTGAGCAACTACACCGCCTGGGTTAAACGGGTTAAAGCCTGCAGGTCCCCACTCTGGTGCAACTTGTGCAACGTGACCTGTTAAGCCGTAAGCGTCAGAAACCCACATCCCTGGTCCAAATAGTCCGGTGAGGTGGAAAGCACCAAAACCGAAGCACAGCAGACCAGATAAGAACAGGTGAATGCCAAACATCTTTGGCAAGTCGAGAGCCGGTTCACCAGTGCGGGGGTCTTGGAAAATTTCCAAATCCCAGTAAACCCAGTGCCAAACGGCAGCTAAGAACAGCAATCCTGAAAGAACGATGTGAGCTGCGGCGACGCCTTCAAATGACCAGAAACCGGGATCGCTTGCAGGTCCACCTGTAACGTTCCAACCACCCCAAGATTGAGTAACGCCCAAGCGTGACATGAAGGGGATCACGTACATTCCTTGACGCCACATCGGGTTGAGTACTGGATCGCTAGGATCAAAAATAGCTAGTTCGTACAAAGCCATTGAACCAGCCCAGCCTGCTACTAAGGCTGTGTGCATCAAGTGTACAGAAATCAATCGACCCGGATCATTCAGAACGACTGTATGTACTCGGTACCAGGGTAGTCCCATTGACTACGATCCTCCTAGATGAATTATGTTTACAAAGCAATTTTCTTACCGAAGCTCTAGTGTCAGCAGAAGCCGCACCAGTACCTCATGAATGTTTTTGTTATTGCCATGAGCTTTTCCCCAGCTTTGTCTGAATAAATGAGACAGGCTGGGTAGCTTGGTAATACCTACACCTTTTAGGGTAGCGATCGCCAAGCGCAAAAATGAGAATGTTTTAAAAAGTGTAACTATTGATGGCGCTGTTTGCAAGCGTGGAAATAGTTGCTTTTACGTAACCTACCCAAGATCAGGCTACGTAAAGCTTACTTTTGTGGGGAATGGGGAATAGGGAATGGGTAACCAATTAGCAATTAGCAATTAGCAATTAGCAATTAGCGCTACTGCACTACTGATTGGATGTTTTGCAGCTGACACCTCGCCTCAGCACTGCCTAAGCGCTCGATTACCTGTTCGGCACTCATTAAACGTCTGAGTACTACTTGACCGATAGCTTGACTAGATGTCCCTACTTGTACTTGTGTTTTTGGCTTCACTTCCACAGTTAAAACGGCATCTTCAACTCGATAAAGCCATAGCAATTCGCCTTGCTTTACGAGACAAACATTCATTTGCTGAATTTCTGGCTGGCGTCGCCATGCGGTTATCTGCCACAGTCCATCAGATGCCCACACTCTGCCAACTGTCCAATCCTCAGATAGAAAGAAGTACTTCACGCTCTTAGTCTCGCTATTAGACTTTTAATCTGTTGTTCACAGTTCGGGTAATGGGGAGTGGGGAGTGGGGAATGGGGAATGGGGAATGGGGGATGAGGAGAATGAGGGGGATGAGGAGAATGAGGGGGATGAGGAGGATGAGGAGGATATTGCTCCCTTATCTCCCTTATCTCCCTCATCTCCCTCATCTTCCCCTACTCCCTACTCCCTACTCCCTACTCCCTACTCCCTACTCCCTACTCCCTACTCCCCATAAAATAAACCGCTTGAGCTACTCGAAAAACTTAACAAGCCTATTTCCTGGTAATTATGAATTTAAAACAAATTTAGTTAATATTTGTATTTTTAATGAAATAAAAACTTTTCAGTTATCTTCAGCCCGCTTACTCACCATTAGCAAATTTTACCATTTGAGATCTCAAGCCCTTTTTCAAAGGATAATTATTATACTGCATTTACCCCTAATCGAAAAACCAGGTGTGACAACTTTGGCTAGGAAAAAAGGAACACAACAATATTCACCTATGCAGTCTCTCAAGCAGGCTGTAGGGAGTTTAAAATCTTACCGCTTTATCTCCTTGGGAGCCTTTGTCAGCTTATTGCTGCTAACAGCTACTAATGCTTTCACTCCACAACTTTTTCGTTGGGCTATTGACCAAGGCATCACCAAAAAAGACTTACAAACTGTTTTTCAAAGCGCTAGCTTGATGGTTTTAATCTCTATCGGACGGGGTTTATTCAACTTTGGGCAGACATTCTGGGCAGAAGCGGCTTCTCAAGGTGTTGCCTACGAGCTACGCAATCAAATTTTTAGTAAAATTGAGAACCTCAGTTTCAGCTACCACGACCGAAATCAGACTTCGCAGCTCCTTACCCGCATTACCAGTGATATTGAACAAATACGTACCTTTATCGGCACGACCCTCATCCAGATATTTGGTGCAGTGGTAACTTTAGTTAGTATCTCCGTGATTCTGCTGGTGATGAACTGGCAACTAGCGCTGATTACCCTAACCTCAATACCGATTGCCGGATTTTTACTAGCACAGTTTTTTACAAAAAATACACAGCTTTTCGGTCGAGTACAAGAGCAACTCGGCGATCTCAATGCTGTTTTGCAAGAAAACTTACTTGGGATTCGGGTTGTGAAAGCTTTCGTCCGCGAATCAACAGAAATGTCTCGCTACACCATGCTGAACGATCAGTTGGTGGCAAGTAACATGCAAACGATTCGTGCGATTCGTAGTACCTTCCCGTTGATCTTTATGCTCAGTAATTTCATTACGCTGGCTGTAATTGGTTACGGCGGTGCAGAAGTTATTGGGGGTAAATTTTCAATTGGTGAGTTGGTGGCGTTCAACTCGTATCAGCTGTTGATTATCCAGCCGATTTTACTGATTGGTTTTGCAGCTCCAATGATTGCCCAAGCGGCGGCTTCAGCAGCAAGAGTCTACGAGATCGTTGATGCAGAAATTGAAATTAGCGATCGCCCTGGTGCTGTCCCCTTTACTTCGTGCAACGGCAGGATTACCTTCGAGAACGTCCATTTCCGCTATCCAGGAGCGGCAACCGAGGCACTTAAAGGCATTTCTTTTGAAACAAAGCCAAAAGAACTGATCGCCATTTTGGGAATGACCGGCTCAGGTAAAAGTACAATTATCAACTTGATCCCGCGTTTTTATGATGTCACAGATGGAGCGGTTCGCATTGACGGGCGAGATGTGCGGGATTTCACTTTAGAAAGTTTGCGCGAGCACATCGGTATTGTCTTTCAACAGACAACGCTCTTCTCTGGAACAATCCGCGATAACATCGCTTATGCTGTGCCTAATGCCCCTCTTGAAAAGGTGATTTCGGTAGCAAAAACGGCTCAGATCCACGACTTCATTACCAGCTTACCTGATGGCTACGAGACGATTGTTGGGGAACGAGGCGTAGGGTTGTCAGGAGGACAAAAGCAACGGATTGCGATCGCACGCACCCTACTCACTGATTACCACATCCTGATCTTAGACGACAGCACCTCCGCCGTTGATGCTAAAACCGCAGCCCAAATCCAAGAATCCCTCGATCGGCTGATGCGCTGTAAAACTTGCACTGCCTTTGTCATTGCTCAACGCCTCAGTACAGTACAGAATGCTGACCGCATCTTACTCATGGATAAAGGACAGCTAGTCGCACAAGGTACTCATGAGGATCTGATGCGAAATAGCCCTCTTTACGGCTCAATTCTAGAGTCACAAGTCAGCGTAGTTCGTAATTGATAATTCGTAATTCGTAATTCGTAATTTGTAATTACCCCACGCATAAATTCAGTAACCTTAGTTGCGGATAGAATGCATTTTTTCTTTTCTATCAAGGTGCTTGAAACCGTCAATTACCAATTCCGAATTATTCGGTCAATGCGTAAGTCAATATGGAGAATCAATGAGAGGTACAAGCTACATTGTTGCGCCCGACCAAAAGGCAAGCAAACAACTCCCGACAATACAACGCTTTTTGCAGTATCTGCGACCCTATCGCAAAAAAGTTCCGATTGCATTAAGTTTAGTGATCGTCGGCGCAGTGACTCAGACACTTGGTCCTTTTATGATCGGCTGGTCAATTGATCATCTGATTGTTCAGAATAATCTGCCGGGACTGATGATGTTGTTGGGTCTGTTGGCGATTATCTACATAGTGGGTATCCAAGCAATCCGTGGTCAGATTGTCCGCGTAGGCTGGATTGTGCAGCATGTACTTGCCCAACTACGTCAAGATATTTTCATAAAAATACAAAGCCTTCCCCTCAGCTTCTTTGACCGTAGCGAAGCTGGGGACTTAATGAGCCGCCTGCTTAATGATGTGAATACGGTAAATCAGGCATTTGGACAGACACTCGCACAAATGCTGGGCAACCTGTTCAGTTTGCTTGCGATTATCGTAGCGATGCTCTCGATCAACCTTCATCTAGGCTTGGTGAGCAATTTTTTTGTGCCACTGATGATTTTGACCACTAACTTATTTGCACGTTGGGCAAGAACTAAATTTCGTGTCACTCGTCAGACTATTGGTGAGCTTTCTACCAAGTTGGAAGAGGACATTGGAAGTGTTCGTGAAGCACAAGCATTCAATCGCGTACATGTCAACATTAAAGAGTTCAACAACTTAAATGCCGCCAACCGTAATGCCAATGTCCAAGCAGTGGCAGTTACCGCAGCGTTTTTACCTTCTATTGATTTTCTCAATACACTGGCGACGGCAGGAGTATTAGCTTACGGTGGCTATCTAGCCGTCATGGGGGCAGCGACCGTGGGAACAGTTACCGCCTTTTTACTCTATGTCCAGCAGTTTTTCCGACCCATCCAACTTATTAGCCAGTTTTACACGCAAGCACAGTCGGCATTAGCTGGATTAGAGCGCATCTTCCAACTGTTGGATGAGCCTTCACAACTTCAAGACGCACCCGATGCTGTAGAAATGCCTCCGATCAAGGGCGAGGTAAGTTTTGAGAATGTTACTTTTGGTTATAATCCTAATCAGCTGATTCTTAAAGAAGTGAATCTTCATGCTAAGCCAGGGCAGATGATTGCTTTGGTCGGTCCGACTGGGGCAGGCAAGAGTACGATTGTTAACCTGATTCTACGCTTTTATGATGTGTTTGCTGGTGCAGTTAAAGTAGATGGTATTGATGTCCGTAGCGTGACTCAAGCGAGTTTGCGTCGTCAAATTGGCATCGTCCTCCAAGATAATATCCTGTTTAGCGGCACAGTTGCGGAAAATATCGCCTTTGGTTACCCGCAAGCGACGCCAGCCGAAATCGAAGCTGCTGCTCAGGTTGCTAATGTCCATGAATTTATCACCACCATGGAGCAGGGCTACGCTACTCGCTTAGGTGAACGGGGGACAACCCTCAGCCAAGGTCAGCGACAGTTAATTAGCATCGCCCGTGCAGTTTTGGTACAGCCTCGGATTCTGATTCTGGATGAAGCGACTAGCAGTATCGACACCCGCACTGAAGCACTGGTGCAACAAGCGATCGCCCGATTGCTAGAAGGTCGCACCAGCTTCGTCATTGCCCACCGCCTGAGTACAGTCACCAAGGCAGATCAAGTATTAGTTGTTCAGCAAGGTCAAATCGTCGAGCAAGGTACCCACTCTGAATTAGTCGCACAACAAGGAGTCTACGCAAACCTTTACGCCATTCAGTTAAGTACACCTACCGTTCACTAAAAGGGCAACGGATTTTGTAGCGGATGCTGCAGCGGATTTTGTAGCGGATGTAGCGGATGATTGATCTGTAAAACCCACAGTTAAATCATCCGTTACATCCGTGTTTGTCATCCGTTGCCACTTCCGTTACATCCGTGATGTTATCCGTTGCCAGAAGATCGCTGTTTTTACATTAGACATCTGGTGGCAAAGATGTAGAGACGTAGCAATGCTACGTCTCTACAAGGGTTCTGGGTAGCGCATAATTAATTTCCACTCCATGTCTATTGTGTAGCGGATGCTCGATCTTGTCGTCCGACAGTTCAATCATCCGTTACATCCGTTATGTCATCCGTTGCCCTTTGCTCAAAAGTCTGGACTCCATAAAACAGGCAGAAATAGATGCTCTTTGGGCAGAGGAGGCAGATAAAAGAGTTCAAGCCATTGAACAAGGTCAAGTCACGTTGATTCCTGGCGAACAGGTGTTTCGATCGCTACGTTCAAGGAGTCAGTGATGGCGTATGACTTTCAGATTTCCTCCTCTGCCTGCACTCCCAATAACAACCTAGCCGCTCAATAATGACTACTCTAATAAGTCGCTGCTACGGGTGATTCATTTAGCAGCGCCAAAAATTTTCGGATTAAACCAATTGTCACTGCTGGCAATTCCAACTGCGGCGTCAATCCCGTATCATCTAGCTGTTGAAAAACCCGGATTGCTTGCGGATTCAGTTGGGCAAGACGGCGACCAATTTCTGGAGCAGTAAATTCGGTCCTTTGCCCCCAGATAATAACAGTGGGAGTTATTAGTTGTTGAATGTAAAGGGACAAATCAAAACACAAGTCGCCTCGTACAAAAGACAGCGCCGCGTATTCAGCATTTGGTTGCTGTGCCGATTCTAGGTAAGCCTCGACAATTTCCTCGTACACTCGACTCGGTTGGGCAAATTGCCGTTGTTCTAGAAAGCTGCGAATACCACCACTGGTGGCAACTCCAGTAGTGTAAAGCAATCGGTCAACAAAAGGAACTTTTACGACTTGAGCAAATAAACTTTTGGAGTAATCTTCGCCAAAGTCGGAAAGCCCTGCGGGTGTGGTGAGAATCAGGGACTGGAACAATTCGGGATTGGCGATCGCGACTCGAATTATAAACGCCGCTGTCAAGGAAGAAGCAATGACCTTTACTGGACCGTTGCAAGTCTGTTGCAAAAACTCCCGGATTGTCGTTAAATAATCCTCAATCCTGTAATCCCGTGCGGGATGCTCCGATCTTCCCCAACCAATCAAGTCCGGTGCAATAATCCGATACTCAGTGGCAAATGCCGGATATACTTTTGACCACTCATAAGCAGACGACCCACCACCAAAGCCATGCAGGAATACCAAAGTTTCTTTCTCTGTACTAGTGGTCGTATTGTCCTGCCAAGGCGCTCCACCAGCGGTATAATATACCATTCTACCTAGTGAGGTAATTACGGAGCGTTGCTCAAATCCCAGTGGTTGAAACATCGTATTTGTTGGTTGTTAGTTGTTAGTTGTTAGTTGTTAGTTGTTAGTTGTTGGTTGTTGGTTGTCAAAGAGTATACTAACGACTAACCACTCCCTAGTTTCTCATTTCCCAGTTTGCCATTCTCTGTATCTCCGCACCAACTCCCACAGACATATTAGACGCGATCGCTGTTGTCTGTTTTGTATTCTTTTCCTTCGACCAATTACCAATTACCCATTAGTAATTTGATACAGCCTACCATTCCGTACTTGCACCACTGTTCGATTGCACCGCCGCATCAACTGTTGATCGTGGGTGGTGACAATGACGGTTACGCCAAAAGAGTTTAACTTCTGAAGAATCTGCATGACTTGCCAGGAGTTATCTGGATCGAGGTTTCCAGTTGGTTCATCAGCCAAAATCAGTGGTGGCGTTCCCACAATCGCTCGTGCAATGCTCACTCGTTGTTGCTCTCCTCCGGAAAGTTGATTGGGAAAGCAGTCAGCTAGCGGTAGCAAACCTACTAGCTTCAAAGTAGGTTCTAAACGCCGTTGAATTTCCTTGCGGGTATAACCTTGAGCTTGCAGCAAGACAATCACATTTTCCGCTACCGTCCGCTGAGGAATCAGTTTATAATCTTGAAACACGATGCCAATGCGTCGGCGCAATAATGACAAGCGATCGCCCCGCAAAGCCGCCACATTAGACCCATGAACAATGACTTCTCCCTGTGTTGGTAATTCCTCACCATACAGTAGTTTCAAGAGCGTAGATTTACCAGAACCACTAGATCCGGTGATAAACAGAAACTTTCCCTGTTTGACCTCCAAGTTCACATTCGACAGGACGGATGCTCCGTTGGTATAGGTTTTCGTGACCGAGCGCAATTGCACTATAACTGTAGCATTGTCACTGTGCTGTTGATCGCCGTCCTGAAGATGGACATATTGTTCAGTCGTTTTGTTCGTGGTTAATACTGGCATTGCTGAGTTGTGTGAAGTTGGGGTTTGAGATTCAATACAAAACTAAGTATTCCCACACATAACGTGAGAATCTCAAATCCCTCAACCAAAATTTCTTTTCGCCTATTCCCCAGTTCCCAATCCCCAGTTCCCAGTCCCTTTGATGCGATAAGCCAAGGCTTTCAGTGCAAACTCGGGCAAAGCCAACATCCGCCGCCAGCGCCAAGGTTCTTGATAAAGCCGATACAGCCATTCCAAATTGTTATTTCCCAACCAAGCGGGAGCGCGAGTTTTCGTCCCCGACCAAATATCAAAACTGCCACCAACACCGATCCAAATTGTTTGGGGACACAAATGGCGATTTTGGGCAATCCACAACTCTTGACGTGGTACTCCCAAGCCAACAAAAATCACTTGTGGCTGTAGTTGGGCGAGAGTTTGCCGCAATTGTTGTTCTTCTTCTTTTGAATGGTAGCCGGAATGGGTACCGACTATGGTCAAACTAGGGTTTTGATGACGCCAAAAATCTGCTGCCTTTGCAGCTACCCCAGGCACTCCTCCATAGAAAAATACCTTTGCCTCAGTTAAGGGTTGCCCAAGTTCTCCCAACAGTGTTTCTGCTAGTTCAATCCCTGGAATTCGTTGCACTTTTTGCCACAGTAGCCACCGCAAATACAGAACTACCCCAGCTCCATCGGGAACGACTAGCTCAGCATCTTGAATCACCTTGGTAAGTGTTGTATTGCGCTGTGCCTGCATTGTCATTTCTGCATTCAGCGTTACCACATGAGTTGCTAAGTTTTTTTGTACGCGTTCTAGCAACCAGTCCGAATAGTTAGTCATGACATGAACTGGTAGCCCCAGAACCGAAAATGCATCTTTCGGTATACACATAGCCTATTACTAATCAGCCTCACACCAAACTATTGGATATTTTGCCTGCGGCTTGCCAAAGATTGTAACTTGAATTTTCCGCTCTTTAGATTACCGCTCAACACATTTTAGACCCTGAACACAAAAAAAATGTTCCGAGAATTACTGCGACTAAGATCATCTAAGAAGGGGTTTGACACTCCCCTGCCTAGAAGGCAGGGGATTCTTGAAGGCTAAGCCAAGCCCTCAATATCCCAGAGACTCAGTTGAACTGAGGTTGGCGGGTTCCCAGGCTGCTGGCGTTTTCTCTTGCGAGAACCAGCATAACTCCTTTTAACTCCTGTTAATTCAGGAGTGGGCGTTACGAACAGTTCCAATTGCTTGGGCTGTCCAAGTTTCGGCAAGTCCTGCCGTACCATTTTTGCAGGTTTCACCCTACATTTGAGAGCTATTCCCGTTTGTTGCACGCCACGGTGTTTGACCGAGACGCTGCCGACCCAATCTGCATCGGAGAAGTATCCGCATTCAGAACAAACGAATCTCTCTCCGTCTCGGCTAGCAGCATCAACGTGGTGGCAGTTCGGGCATGTCTGGCTAGTGTGGTGTGGTGGGACTACTCCGAAAATCTTTCCCGACTTGGCAGCCGTGTACTCAATCTTTAATCGAAGTTCAAACCAACTGGCATCAGATATGGCTCTGTTCAAACCTACTTTCTTTGATTGACCATTATTTACGTACCGTCCAGTCTCGTCCTTCTTAGGTTTGCAACGCTTTTTCATATTGCTAACCTTCACGTCCTCCAGGAAGATAGCATCAAATCTCTTACAGATTTCTATAGCTATCTTCCACTGAAGAGCGGTACGTTTGTTGGTTATTTGCTGGTGTAGTCTGGCGACCCTCTGTGCAGCTTTACGTTGATTCTTGCTGCCTTTGTTCTTACGGGCAAGCCTGCGCTGCCTAATTTTGAGAATCCGTCTGGTCTTCTTGTTAGTAGCCAGTTTCGGGTTTTTTACCTGTGAACCGTCAGACCATGCGATGAGTTTGCGTATCCCCATATCACCGCCCACGGCGGTGATAGCGTCTTCCGGGTTCACGATCGCGAATGCGGGAACTGTCGGATCTTCCAATCTCACAGATATGTACCAGCCATCCGCTTTTTTGCGCAAGGTACAAGATTTAATCTTGAACCCGTTGGGAATGGGACGAGAATTAGGTAGGGTCGAGGTGTGCATTACTGCATCACCCCTCCCATTCGGAACCGTGCTTGCGATTTTCACCGCACACGGCTACTCAATGTGTTGTCCATTTGTCAATACGGACTCCCTGACCTTTTGACCTATGAAATTAGGGATATCGTTAATCCACTCCCAGTCAAACTTTTCCCAAAATTGAGAAAGTTTTTCAAGGAATTTTGAGTGATTTTTCCTTTTCATTTCTTTTAGGTCAAGTGAGGTCTTTTCGTCATGGCAATGTCGATGTAATAGTTGCAGATTTTTGTATTCATCCTTGCCTCCAATGGTTCTGGGGATGATATGGTCTACTTCTAAGACATCCCAATCGTGGAAGCTTAATCCACACCAGGGACATTTACCCTTTTGTTGTTTTAACAACTTAGCCTTACGATGGGGCATTTCAGGATGTGTCCCTAGTCTTGAACTCCAATAAACTAGGTCGCCATCGTAGGGGCTTTTATCGCCTTTAACTTTTACATAGCTAGTACTACTGCAACTGATACTGCTATGATTTAGTAACCGGAAGGGGTTCGCTGTTCCTTCTCTGGTTGCGAATACCCAATTGTCGCCGTCTATGGAAACCCAGTATTTGTTATGTCCATAGTTAAGGTTTCCGCATCGGCGTTTTGCCCATCTCCGAAGTTTCAGGTATGTGAGGTTGTCTTGTTTTGACAATTCTCCGACCGTTTGAGCGTCGGAGTTTGAGTAGAAAGAAGTCCACCCCCTTATGACAGGGTTTAAGTCTTTGATTAACACCACTTGGGGCGAAGACCTATGTTTTCTGATGATTCTTCCGACTTCCTCTTGGTGAACCTTACTCGCCTTCGCGGATGGGGTGATGAAGGTATTAAAACCTAATTTTTTACCGAATGAATCTATGTTGCTCCGGTATTTTCCGGCAGGGTATTGTTGGATGTGATGTCCTAGAAAATCAAATCCTGCAACTCCATCCTCACTTAATTCGGATTTGAATGTGTGAGATAACCGGGTTTTTTCAGGTTTTAATTCAAGTCCAATGCCGTTTAACCATTTCGAGATGATTTCTCGACATCTTTGGACAACGGCTTTATCTTCATGGAGTATCACAAAATCATCCGCGTAGCGAATGACGTTTGGGGGATTAAAATTTAATCCCTTTTTGTGAAACCAGGTTTCCCTAGTGCTAGGAGACATGTATGGGAATTCCTGTTTTATCCGTTCTTCTAAGCCGTGGAGGGCAATGTTAGCCAATAACGGGGAAATTACCCCGCCTTGTGGCGTACCCTCAGATGTAGCAGTGAATGTTCCTTGGTCAATTACTCCGGATTTGAGCCAAGCTTTTATTTGTTGCCTGACCTTACCTCTGACGTTTAACTTTTGGAGCAGTACTTCATGGTTGATACAATCAAAGCAACGAGCAATATCCGCATCTAATACGTATTTTGCCTTTAACAGTATACACTGTTTAATTTGCTTGATTGCATCGTGGCATGACCTTCCAGGTCTAAAACCGTAGGAGTTTGGTTCAAAGACTGCTTCCCATTCTGGCTCAAGTGCAGCTTTTACTACAGCTTGTAGTGCGCGGTCGTACATAGTGGGTATACCAAGGGGGCGTTTTTCTTCTCTTCCTGGCTTAGGAATCCAGACTCTACGAGTAGGTTTTGATTTGCCAGTTAGCTTAAGTTCCCCAACCAATTCCATACGCGCTTTTGGGGATAGTGCTTTTACACCGTCCACACCTGCCGTTTTCTTGCCTTGGTTTTCAGTTGTGACCCGTCGTACCGCTAGTACCTTATTAGACCAGGACCTCATCAGGGTCTTCTGGAGTCTGCGGCATCGCTTGACATCACCACGGCGGGAAGCAGCGTAGATGCGTTTTTGCAACCGGAATACATATCTTTCGGCTTTTCGCCAATTGATTTGTCCCCATCCCTCAGTGTTCATGATTGAACCCGAATTAGTATTTTGCATTGCTACTAGCTCCTCTAGCTTTCCCACACTGCGGCTCACGTCTGCTTATCCTGGCAGTTACGCCATCCCTTTTTAGGCATTACCCGTTAATTCGGGTTAGGCATTGGCTTCTTGAACCATCCTTTCCTTTCGTTGCTTATGGCTTGACGCCTACCCGTTACCTTGATCGGGAGCAGTACGAGAGGGTTACTTCGTTCCCACTGTCCATTGGTTAAGTCGTTAGGGCGTGTCTTTCCACCGAGGTTCTAGGAGGTGCGCTATCTAGATTTTCAAATTCTGATAGTCCTTACCTTTGTCGGATATTTCTGACCCAAGAGGTAGACCGAAATCTACAAGCTTATATCCCTTGGCGGATGCTAACGATGGTTAAACGACACTTCGTTTTATCTGCCCATAGACTTTTGCTTGCAGTAGGCGCTTTCAGCTATTGCCGCCTATTCCTGCTTTCACTCCCGCTTCTACATCTGGGTTGTCAATCCAGATATAGGGGAAACTCCTCATCTACCTCACAGTAGAGGGCGCTGTGTGCTTTAAACCTCGCACCGAGGCTGTAGGACTTGGTATATTTTGGATTGGGTTATAATTTTAAGTTGTTGAGACTTTAGACTTTTCCCCGTTCCTCTAGCTTTCTTAGCTGATGGCTAGGCTAGATGGCTCACCTACATGGATAGTGAGTTGTCATTGGTTGAGGATGAAAGTGCGAACTCTACCCAGGATTGGGTTACTCAACCATTGCCAGCCGTCCTCCCCTTTCGGGTTTAAGCTGAACGAATCGCACTGAAAACGCATCCACCCTATTTTGGGCAAATAAACCTTATTCCCGTCAAATTTTCCGCCCAGCGCATAGGTGAAACTTCTAAAATTACTGCGGTTCTTGAACTGTGGAAAACCGCGACCATCAAAGAAATTTTGGTAAGCTCGGTCTAAGCGCTTGATATTTTCTTGTAGGACAGTGGAATCAACATCAGCGTACCAAGGTCTAACCTTTTTTAACACAGGTAATTCCGCCATCTGTATTTCACCTGCATTTCGTTTTGCCGGCTTAACTTGAGCGACTTTAATTACCTTTTGGTCGTCTAGCTGACAATAATCACCAAAAATTTTATCCTCTTGTTGCTTTTTAACTTTAGCTTCCCCAGATATCTTCCAAGGGTAGCCTGTAGCGTCACCAAGAAAACAGGTCAACGGACATATTTCCGCTTTTGTGTATAGGTCGCAATAATCTCCTTGTACGAATCTTGAGATGTAAGTATCGATTCTGTCTCGTAGATTGTAATTGTACGATGCCCTCAGACAATCGAGCCAAGTATCCATTCTATTTGACTGTTCGTCGTCAGGACGTAATTTGTACACGTAGCTGAGAAACATCGCTTATCACCCCCTTTGTTTGTTATTCTAGTACTAGATACAAAGTCATTGCAACTAATTCCGGAAAAATGCCTAAGTCTGAATCCCAAAAATTATGGCAACATGCTCACCCTAAAAAGCAGAAGCAATATTTTCAACAATATCTGTTAGATAAAGCCCGGATCTTAATCACAATAGGGCAGGAGGATGCTGAAGCTATAGACAAAATAAAAGACCCAGATGAGTCTCGCGCTGCATGGGTCAAAAGACTTGTTATAACCGCAATAGCTAATAGCAAAAAGCCCTAAAGTGCAACTGCTGCGCTTTCATCTCCCGCCTGAAGTACAGATGTGTTTCTTCGCGTGGCGAAGAAACACATCTTCGGGAGCTTTCAGCTAGCCTTCCTTGTAACAAATCACTGCAAAGTCGTTCCGACTATATTAGGAGGCTTCTCGCCCGATCGTGTAAACTCAATTTTACAGTTAAGAGTGTAAAGAGCGGAAATTTACCATGACTAAAATTCGTGTTGCTCTGATTGAAGATCATGACTTAACTCGTGTTGGTATTCGGACAGCACTCATGCAAAAGGATGAAATTGAAGTTGTCGGGGAAGCTGCCAATGCTGTGGAGGGAATGAAGATGTTAAAATTGCTACAACCAGATATAGCAATTATAGATATTGGTTTACCAGATAAGGATGGCATTGAGCTCACACGGGAGGTGAAATCTACTGAGATTGGAGAAGAGTTAAGAACCAGAGTGTTGATTTTAACGCTGCGGGACAACAAAGAAGCGGTGCTAGCAGCTTTTGCCGCAGGCGCAGACTCCTACTGTATGAAGGACATCAGATTCGATAATTTGCTGGAAGCCGTGCGAGTAACTTACAATGGCAACGCTTGGATCGATCCGGCGATCGCTCGGATTGTGTTACAACAGGCACAGCAAAAAAATCCACATAAGCCGGAGGTAAAGTCATTCGACACCAAAACTGTTGTTAATACCCCAGAGTCCGTTGAGAATCTGGAGGCACTTGACCCCTACACTCTCACAGACAGGGAATTAGAAGTTCTACAGCTGATTGTAGAAGGTTGTAGCAATGCAGTGATTGCGGAAAGACTTTACATTACAGTCGGGACTGTAAAAACTCACGTCCGCAATATTTTGAACAAGCTATGCGCTGATGACCGTACCCAAGCAGCAGTCCGCGCACTGCGTTCCGGGTTAGTGGGCTAAGTTGATTTTGGAATGTAATTTGGTTTGAAGAAACTATAAAAAATTTACAACGAGCGAGAAATTATGTGTTCAAATTCGATAAATTCTCTTTACTATTGTTTTTCTGATTGTTTGTTAATTATTTGCTGGAATCAACACAGCATGTTGCCATTTATTAAAATATCTGGAAAGTAAAGTCAAATATGACTGATACAGAAGCAGAAAAACTCAAGCTCATGGTGGTTGACGACGAGCCTGATAATTTAGATTTACTCCACCGCACTTTTAGACGAGATTTTCAAGTATACAAAGCAAGCGATGCCCTCAGTGCCCTGAAAGTTTTGGACACTGAAGGCGAGATGGCTGTGATTATCTCTGACCAAAGAATGCCAGAGATGAATGGCACTGAATTTCTCAGTCTCACTGTAGAGCGTTTTCCCGATACGATTCGCATTTTACTGACTGGCTTCACCGACGTAGAAGATTTGGTGCAAGCGATTAACTCAGGTCAAGTGTTTAAGTACATCACTAAACCTTGGAAACCAGACCAACTCAAAGTAATAGTCCAGCAAGCTACTGATACGTATCGAGTACTTAAAAAACGTACCCAAGAGTTAAGTCGCGCCCTGCGGCGAGAATCTTTGTTTAATGAGGTGACAACAGCAATTCGGGAGTCTTTAGACTACCACAGCATGCTACAAAGGATTGTGGCAACAATTGGACAGACCTTTGAAGCTAGTTGTTGCATACTTAGACCAGTAGAGAGCGATCGCCTGACACTAGATGAGTTCTCTTACCAAGACCCCAAACACCCGAGTTGCTTATTCGACCCCAACCCTTTAATCAAACTCGTTCTCGCAACCGGTCAATATCAACTTGACGAATATACCCCTGACGGCAAGTCTTGTCACCAAATAGCTGTGCCACTTACGTACCAGCAACACTTGCTTGCGGTTCTGGCTCTCTACCAACATAAACCCGATCGTTTCTGGCAAGATGAAGATATTCAGTTGATTGCAGGTGTTGCCGAACAAGCAGCATTAGCCCTTTCCCAGGCAAAACTCTACCAGCATCTTCAAGAAAAGCAAGAGCAGATTCGTGCCGAGTTGGAAGTCGCCCGTCAAATTCAAAACAACCTGCTGCGTCAAAGCTTGCCAGATATCAAGGGTGCGAAAGTCCAAGCCTGCTGCTACCCTCAGGGCGAAGTGGGCGGAGATTTTTTTGAAGTATTCGTCCATCCCAAAGGTGACTTGTGGTTAGCAGTAGGTGACGTTTCTGGCAAGGGCGTTCCTGCTGCTTTGTTCATGGCTAGTGCTATTTCGGTGTTGCGCCGCGAATTGTCTCAAGAAACGCCAGAAAAGCCGAATATAGTCATGCAAAATCTTAACTACGCTTTATGCGATGACTTGATCGGCAATAATCGCTTTATTACCCTCTTCTTAGCCTGTTATACCCCTACTACCAGGGAATTAGTCTACGCTAATGCAGGTCACATTTATCCCCTTGTTTTGTCACGCCAAGCAACTATCACAGAAAAGCTTAATTGCCTGAAGGTACGCGGTATTCCTTTGGGAATACGAACTATATGGGAGGCGCAGCTTGGTGAGTTGATTTTAAGTTCTGGAGATACCTTACTACTAGCCAGTGATGGTATTACTGAAGCAATGGTTTCTCCACAAAACGTAGATGCCGCTTCTGTAGGTAACCAGATTGTAAATAGCCATTCTATGCTGAACTTAGAAGGTCTTTGGCAACTTTTACAAATGGAACCACAACCACTTTCTCTGAAAAATTTACTAGCTCGCATTCAGGCAGAAAACCACATTCAAGAAGATGACCAAACTATACTCTCGCTGGAGGTTTTGTAAGTCATGAAAAGTGAGATTAATGTACCCAGCGATTTAAAGTTTTTAAACATTGTGGAAAACTGGTTAATGGGATGCTTGGAAACGGAGTTAAAAGAATCCGTTGATTGGTCGCGGCAATCAAGTCGTTTACGGTTGGCTTTAGTGGAAGCTTACTCAAACGTAGTACGTCATGCCCACAAGGATCAGCCTTATTTGCCAGTTTTAATTCGTTTGGAGATGAAAGAACAAGATATCGCTCTAGAAGTTTGGGACTGTGGCGAAGGCTATGATTTGTCTGAATATTTGGCTCCCAACCCCTTGGAAAAACAAGAAGGTGGCTATGGTTGGTTGATTATTAATCGTCTGATGGATAAGGTAGAGTACCAATTGCAACTTGATGGTGGTAACTGTCTCAAGTTAGAAGCTACTTTGCCAAAGGATTGTTAGTGGTTAGTAGATAGTAGATAGTAGTTAGTGGTTAGTAGAAAAAATTAACAACCCACAACTAACAACTAACAACTAACAACTAACAACTAACAACTAACAACTAACAACTAACAACTAACAACGCCGCAGTGAAAGTAACTCTTGGGCAGAAGCTATGAGTTTAATTTTTATGTAAATAATTTGCTTTTGTAAGTTAAGGATAAACGTCCAAATCACATTGACACCACACCAAGAAGTTTGAGAACAGCCTGTTACCTGAACTTGAATTTGGTCTGCGGCTAAAGTATCAACAATACCCTCACGGGGATAAGCCTTAATGTCTTTGGCTTCAAGTTGTAGATAATTAGCGATCGCCTCTGGTCCGACAATACCAGATTCAAATGGCGGATGCATCACACCATCTGCGGCAAACAAGGCAGCAGTCTCCTCAAATTGTCCTGCGTTCAAAGTTTCAAAATAGCGCAGTACGGTTGGTTCTGTAATTCCCTCAATCGTGAATTCTTTCTTTTTTGTGTCAGTAGGTGACGGCTGGGTTGGAAGCATAAGGCAAACGTCAGGTTATTTTTATATAAATTTAAATCGTAGAGCTTCTTTGAAACCTGTTGCTAGAGATGTATTTTTGGTGTTGCATAATTGCGGGAAGATTTCATAATCGTAGGGTGGGCACTGCCCACCAGAACCAGGATATGGTGGGCAGTGCCCACCCTACAAATCATCCCGTCAAATTATGAAATATTGCTAATTATTATTAATTTTTTTAGGATATTGTGTATATTAAATTACATTTAATTTCAGATATTTGCCAGAACGATAACCTTTGTCTTGAAGTTGCAGGCAACGTCAAGACAAGTGTGAAATCTCTCGTAACCCTACTTTAACAGTATTGGTGTATAATAATGAATTTAATATGGTTTCTTTCAAAAAGATAAATGAATCAATTACCCGCAGTCAGTAGCAGTGAGGTAAAACAGAAAGCTTTAGAGTTGGGGTTTCATAAGGTTGGGATTGCTGCGGTAGATGGAACGGAAGCAACGTCGGCGATGAGATTGCAAGAGTGGTTGAAGCAGTCGTATCACGCTGATCTGGAGTGGATGGAGAACCCTAAACGTCAGGATATTCGCGCTTGTATGCCAGAAGGGCGATCGGTAATTTGTGTTGCACTCAACTATTACAACTCCAACGAGCGTCCTCAAGGTGAGGAATACGGTAAAATCTCTCGTTATGCTTGGGGGCGAGATTATCACAAGGTAATGCACAAAAAACTCAAGGCGCTAACTATCTGGTTGCAAAAACTTGATCAAGGGATTGAAGCACGTTATTATTCAGACACTGGTCCAGTGCAGGACAAAGTCTGGGCACAACGAGCTGGAATTGGTTGGATTGCCAAAAATAGTAATCTGATCGCACGCGAGTATGGTTCCTGGGTATTTTTAGGGGAAGTGTTGACAAATTTAGACTTGGATCCGGATCGCCCATCAACAGAACACTGCGGTACTTGCACTCGCTGTATTGAGGCTTGTCCCACGGGTGCGATCGTCAGTCCTTTTGTCGTAGAC
Organism: Stigonema sp.; assembly: GCA_965249805.1. Taxonomy (GTDB): domain Bacteria; phylum Cyanobacteriota; class Cyanobacteriia; order Cyanobacteriales; family Nostocaceae; genus Stigonema. The sequence continues at coordinate 1,321,456 of CBDFMX010000001.1, read as the reverse complement.
GCTACTCGCTGCATTGCATATCATACAATTGAAAATCGGGATGAAAAATTGCCTAATAGTATCACCGAACACATGCAAGGCTGGGTTGCTGGTTGTGATATTTGCCAAGATGTTTGTCCCTGGAATCAGCGTTTTGCCAAAGAAACTGATGTTGCAGAGTTTCAGCCTTACCCTGGGAATATTGCACCATTACTGGTAGAATTAGCGGAAATATCAACGGAGGAGTGGGATAGACGATTTCCGGCATCGGCGTTACGGCGGATTAAACCAGAAATGTTACGAAGGAATGCCCGTGCTAATATTGACTCACTCTAGGGTAGCTATTGTCTCTTCAGAAAAGTTAACGCCAAAGACTGGTATAGATATAATGTCTGATTTATCCCGAAATAATCCGCTTTATTACTTTATTTTTCGTTTTAGTAACATGGCGAAAGAATGACTCAAAAAGCAATCATATTTGATTTCGATGGGACAATTGCTGATACAGTAGATGCTCTTGTTGGTATTGCTAATCGTTTAGCTCAAGAGTTTGGTTATATACCCATCGCTGCTGACGAACTTGCCATGCTCAAGAACTTAAGTTCTAGGGAAATTATTAAATACTCAGGCATCTCTATTTTTAAGATACCTTTTCTGGTGAAAAAAGTTAAAGCTGAATTGAAGAACAAAATACCAGAGTTAAAACCAATACCAGGAATCAAAGAAGTCTTAATAGTTCTTAAAACTGAGGGAAACAGGCTAGGAATTATCACCTCTAACTCTCAAGAAAATGTGACAGAATTTCTCCGGATAAATGAATTAGATAACCTATTTGAGTTTATTTACTCAGGAACAACAATTTTTGGAAAAACCACAATTATCAATAATGTCTTAAAGCAGCAGCAAATAAAACCAGAAGCAGTGATTTATGTCGGAGATGAAACCAGAGATATAGAAGCCTCGAAGAAAGCTCATATCAAAGTTATTGCAGTAACTTGGGGATTTAATTCACCAGAAATACTAGCTAGGCAAAATCCAGATTTTTTAATTCACAAACCTAGCGAACTGCTAGACATAGTCAATAGTCAATAGTCCATAGTTTCTTAACTGTTGAAAGTCCAAAGTCAAGAATAAATAGTTTCTTAACTTTTGAAGGTCCAAAAATCAAATTAATAACTCTTGACTAATGACTAATGACTAATGACTAATTTTTCGGGTTATTTTCCAAAGCTTTTTTTACTAGATCGTCGGTAACGTTACCTACAGCTTCATTTCCATATCCACCAACGTCCTTTGCCATATCTGCGAAATCAGTGGGATTCCCAGTCGGCTTGGCTTCAACTTTTGTTTCTTGTGGTTTTGATATGTTTTGCTCAGGTGCAGTTGCGGCTTCAGCTGCTTTTGTACCTTCACCAGTGCGATCGACATCACTAACGCTGAATTGCTGTGCAGCTTTGTAATCTCCTTCAAAATCAACTGTTGGCGCTTTTTCTTCACCACTAGCTATGTTTTCAGCAGCTAATTGTGCGTCTTGGGTAGGAGCTTCGCTGACATTTGGTTTCACTTCTTCTTGTGGCATAAATATCCCCTCCGAAAATTTTTTTATCAATGGGGCAATTCTATCAAAGTATGCCCCCATGACCTTGATATCTGTAGGTAGATTTTTCACCTCTGTTGAAAGACAGATCAGAAAACTCTCTCTCTTGGAGGTGGATGTTGGTTCAGAAACTCTGGTACGCCTTAGTTTGAACTTTTAAATAGCCTTGGAGATGAATTATGAGTGATAAAACTTTTTCTCAAGCCCTAAGCGATGAAACTCTAAAAGTGGTGGAAGCGTTTAACGCCTTGGATACTGATGCGAAACTAGCGAGTCTTTATTTTGTTTACAAGAAAATGGGTGACTCGATTACTCCCGCAGCTCCTGCGGCTGCAGAACCAGAACTAGCACCCTTGCTACTTGAAGGCTATTATGGATTGTCGGATGAGCAGCAACTGGCAATTATGCGGGAAATTGTCAACGGCGAGGCTACAGAACATTCCCGTGCCTATGGTGCCATAAAAGAAAACAACCAGCTATTGGTTTGGTATGCTTGGGCGGTAGCTATGGGCAATCAAGTAGTTGGAATGCCAGATAACTACAAAGCAACTGAAGCAACTAACAATTTGCTTTCCCAAATAGAAGGACTGGAATTTGAAGAGCAAATGTCGGTGTTACGGACAATTGTCGGTAACATGGGATACAGTGACGTCAAACCCATAGAGACACAAGCACAAACCGGCAAAACTCCCAGCCTGTAATCAGTAGCTGATTTTTCTCTTTAGCGATCCCGGAAAATAAATGTTGTTGGTCAATACGTGAGGATTTATATGATGTTCGCCTGAATACTTGTAACAAAGAACCTCTCCCCCAACCCCTCCCCTAATAGGGGAGGGGAGACTTTGACGCAAGTCAAAGGCGGGGAGAGGTCAGACTTAAATGATAAGTCATTTACCGAACATGATATTACACCCGTAATACTGTTTCACAAAAACCCCGCTCCAAAAAAGACCGTGTAGAGACGCGATATATCGCGTCTCTACATAATTTATATGTGAAGATGCTGGGTGACATACCTCAACCCAGCCTACAACCCAAGCAGTAATTTAAGAGTGGGAAGCGAGTATTGCAACAGATGCAAGACAAGCTTTACAAAAACGATAACTTAATAGTACAATAACCACTTTCAACAAGAAATGCCCCAGTTTGTGCTGGGGCTTAGTTGCTTAAACGTTTCCTTTGTGACTTTAGGCATCTACCGTACTATTAAGTAATATCATGTCCGGTTGAACACTTATAATCAGGCACGTATTTGCGATGCGCGCGCTCTTATACTGTTAAGAGCGCGCGCATCGCAACGTAGAACCTATTCTTTCTTTATGGAAACTGGATGGCTTCATGTGGGCGGCGCATTAAGGCGCTCGCATCTTTCTCTTGCAGCCTATACTGAGCAAAAAAGATAGAACTATTAGGAAACAGCAATTTGATTAATATCTGCTGGACTTAGGTGGGAATGTACCACTTCACCATCACGAAACCAAACAATGCGCTGAGTTTGACGAGCAACATCTGGCTCATGGGTTACCATGATAACAGTTATTCCACTGGCATTTAATTCGCCAAAAATATTTAATACTTCTTGAGTTGTGCGCGAATCAAGTGCGCCTGTGGGTTCATCAGCTAAGAGTAAAACTGGATGATTGACAATAGCACGAGCGATCGCCACCCGTTGTTGCTGTCCACCAGAAAGTTGATTTGGTTTATTGTTAAGACGATTAGACAGTCCTACTCGTTTGAGCGCTTCAACTGCACGCTCGTGTCTTTCTGCCGATTTTACACTAGCATACACCATCGGTAGCATCACATTTTCCAGCGCTGTCAGTTGTTGTAGGAGGTGGAATTGTTGGAAAACAAACCCCAATTTTTTGTTGCGAATATGTGCCAATTGAGCATCGTCCATTTGCGCCACATCAACGTTATCTAGGTAATAATGTCCGGAACTGGGGCGATCCAGACAGCCAATAATATTCATAGCTGTAGATTTACCAGAACCAGAAGGTCCCATAATTGAACAATACTCGCCTTGTTCCACAATCAAGTTGATATCGTTAAGTGCCCGCACTTCAGTTTCGCCACTACCATAAATCTTAGAAATCTGTTCTAAGCGAATAATTGCAGGCTTAGGTACAGGACTGGGAATATGTGAGTCGGTAATAGTAAGAGTGTTTCCCATAAAAATTTTGTTAGTTGTTGATTGTTGATTGTTGATTGTTGATTGTTGATTGCCACTAACAATGAACCATCAACAATTAACAATTAACCATTTTCCACTAGATTAAGCACTTCTTAAAGCTACTATCGGATCGAGTTGAGCAGCGCGACGTGCGGGAACAACACCAAAGAATAAACCAATACCACCAGAAACGCCAACTGCTAGAGTAATTGCCACAGGTGAAACTCCCGCGTTTAATGGAGTCAATGCTCCTACCAGCATCACACCGCCTACACCAATAGCAGTACCGACTAAGCCACCTGCTGCTGAAACAATCACTGCCTCAATTACAAACTGTAGCAAAATATCTTGCTGAGTGGCGCCAATTGCTTTACGTAAACCGATTTCTTGAGTGCGTTCGGTCACAGAGACGAGCATAATATTCATGATGCCTATGCCGCCGACAAATAGAGAAATGCCTGCGATCGCCGCCAGCATAATTGTCAAAGCACCCGTGATTTGACCGACAGTTTGGAGTGCATCTTTCTGACTGCGCATCGTGAAGTCATCCTCACTGATAATTTTGTGTCGCTGACGCAGCAAATTAGTAATTTGAAATTCTGCTGCATCAACGCTCTTGTTATCACGAGCAGAAGCAACGATATAATCTAACGCAATGCCATAGGGAGAATTCCGCCCGACAAGTCGATTGGCTGATGTCATAATTGGCACTAATGCGGCATTATCATAATCAGCTCCTACGCTTGAGCCTTTGGCTTCTAGCACGCCAATCACTTGAAAGCTGGAATTGCTGATTCGTAACTGCTGACCTATGGGGTTATTACTGCCAAACAGTTGTTCTGCCAAGTCAGCACCGAGTACAACAACTTGATTGTCGCGCTTCATGTCGAGGTCGCTAAAAAACCGCCCTTTCGCCGTTTCAAAGTCGCGTACCTTGAGGAAACTGGGAGTTGTGCCAATAATGTTGACATTAGTGTTGCGACTACGATAATTGACCACTAGTCTTCTGTTCAACTCCGGAGAGACTCCCGCTACTGTTGGTACCTGAGAGACAATTGCCTGCGCATCTGCAAGTACCAAGGTTTTCGGAACCGCAAAAGAGACCCGCTGAGTTTCGCGATTACCAGGGAGGATAAATAGCACGTTTGGTCCTAGGGATTCCAACTGCTTATTAACGTACTTTTGTCCCCCTTCACCAACGCCAATCATGGCAATTACCGAGGCATTACCGATCACAATACCCAGCATCGTGAGGGCGCTACGTAACTTATTCGACAGCAGGGTTTTACCTGCCATTTTGATATTTTCTAGGAAATTCATTTTCGTTGCTTCGCCTGCTGCTCGCGTTTATAGTCTGCTGGGGGGTTGACAAACACGCGATCGCCCACTTTCGCTCCCTCTAAAATCTGAGTTTGGTCTTTGATTTGCGACCCAATCGTCACGGAGTGAAACAGGGGTTTGTTTTTGGCATCCGGCACTAGTACACCTGTGCTGCCCTTTTCGGTAACAATCGCCACTGTCGGCACAAGCATTGCATTGTTGACCTGGTCGCCTAAAAACGTCAGATCCACATTCAACCCAGAACGTAATTTGTCAAGACCTGTATCAATAGCAACCCGCACTTGGAACAATGTTACACCTTCTTCCTTCACTGCTTCTGGCGCAACCAAACGCACGTGACCTTTAAAGACTTGATCTGGATAGGCATCGGCGACAATTTCCACCTGCTGTCCCTGTTTAATTCTGCCAATATCGGCTTCGGGAATTTTTGCCAGTACTTCTAATCCGCTTGCTAAGGCAACGATTGAACTGGAAGTAGCCGAGGCGCTGGTAGAAGCAGAAGTCGTTGGTGTGACAAATGCGCCAATGTTGGCATACTTCTGTGTAACAATTCCCGAAAAGGGAGCGCGGATGATGGTATCTTGCAGTTTCACGAAGGCAGATCTTAACTTAGCTTCAGCACTTTTAACAGCTGCTTGATACTGGGCGATCTGCTCTGGGCGAGTGCCAATTTGCATCAGCGATAGCTGTTTTTGGACTTCTCGCAATCCTGACGAAGCAGCATTGTCATCACTGATCGCTTGATCTAGTAATTGTTTTCTCTCCGCTCCTTGTTTGTATAGATATTGGTAGCGCTTTACCTGCTCGCTGGTATAAACCACCTTCGCTCTAGCTGAGTCCACTTGTGCTAGTGCTTTTGCAATCTCCTGCGGACGGTTACCAGCAACCGCTTCAGCTAGCTTTGCTTGTGCCTGCTTCAAGTCAGCACCAAATTGGTCTACCTCCGCCTGAATATCTGCACTATCCATTCTGGCAATAATTTGCCCCTGTTTTACCCGATCCCCCTGCTCAACGTACAATTGTGACAAAATTCCCGGGTTTTTCGGGCTAATATTTACGTTCTGAATTGGCTGCACCGTTCCACTGGCGGTAATCCGCAAGGTGATGTTCTTTGCTGCCACAGGGACTGTTAGTTGGGCGATATCTTCTTCGCTAGTTCCTCGATTGATCAGTGTATAGGTTGTAGTTGTGCCCACAACTAAGACACTAGCTGCCAAAAGTCCAATTAGCCAGCGTGATGCATGCTTAACTTTGCCAATTCCGGGAATTTGTAGATACGTAGTCATAAGAGCAGCGTTCTTTAAAGATTGCCTTTGTTGGGTACGATGGAATGGAAGTGTGAGGATGGATAAAAGTTTTTGCAAGCATTGACGTTCTACAGCAATATTGCTTGCGTACGAGCGATATTGCGTTGTAAACTACCCTCAGTTCCGCTTTTATTAAATCTTGCTCGGGTTTATACTTGCTTAACTTTTTTTCATAGTAGCCTTCCCTACTCTGGAACAACTTCACCTAAATGGGTGACTTTACTTATTAGTCCATAGTCCATAGTCAAAAGTTTTGATGGCGCAACTCATGGTTGACTATTGACAAATAACTAAAATTGTTGAAAGATTTTCCTTTCGTCAAGAGCTCAGATCGTTTAAGCTATCTGAAAGATTATTTGATTTGTAAACCAGAGGCGGTAGTGTGCCAAAACGGAGCAGTTTAATTTCTCTTCTGGTTGTCTGTAGTTTGTGGAGCATGCCAAAAGCTGCTTATGCACAAGCACTGATACCCCATACACTGCAACTTGATGCAGCAAAGTTGGAACAGCAGGGGTTGAGTCTGGCACAGGAAGCGGCTCAACTAGCACAGTTCCAACAGTTTGAATTAGCTTTGCCACGGGCGCGGCTAGCATCTCAACTAGCTCCCAAGAGTGATAAAGTATGGTTTCTCCTAGGCGGTTTGTATTTGCAATCTAAAAATGTAGATGGTGGGATCGCGGCTTTGAAAAAAGCGCAGTCTCTTAATCCTAAAAATGGCGACGTTCAGTTCGCCTTGGGATCGGCTTACTTTCAGCAGCAAAAGTACCAAGATGCTGTAGCGTATTTCCAATCTGGTTTGAAGTTAAAACCTAATGACCCAGAAGGGTTGTTTGATTTGGGCAATGCTTACTACGTGCAGGGTAAATTACCAGATGCGATCGTGCAGTACAACAAAGCTCTCTCCACTGAGAAAAAATTTTGGCCGGCAATTAACAATGTAGGTTTGATATTATACGAGCAGGGCAATATCCCAGGAGCGATTAAGCAATGGCAAACTGCTGTCGGTATTGAGAAGCAAGCTGCAGAACCTTTATTGGCAATGGCAGTAGCGCTATATACCAAAGGCGATCGCACGCAAGGTCTGGCAATGGGAGAAGCTGCACTGCGCATTGACGATCGCTACGGTGATTTGGATTTTCTCAAGCAAAATCTCTGGGGTCAACGCCTGCTTGCTGATACTAAGAAATTCCTAGAATTACCCCGTATTCAAGCCGCCCGCCAGCCACGGGAAAACCCTTCATCTCCGAAGCAGCAGCCGACGCAATGAAATTGTTAGTGGTTAGTTGTTAGTGGTTAGTGGTTAGTGGTTAGTAGTATTTTTGACAACTAACAACTCCCACTTGCTAAAATGCGTCATCTAGTAGTACATATATATTAGTCAAAGCTGTTAGTGGTTGGTGTTTAGTGGTATTTTTTGACCACTAACAACTAACCACTAACAACTAACCACTAACAACTAACAACTAACAACTAACAACCAAAGGTGGCTATTCAATGGTCATCTTTAGGTAACTGTGCCAGGATCTGGTCAACAAATTGTTGATGGTCAACAACCGGCTTGGAGATATAGCCATCAGCGCCGCTTTGCTTGAGAAAGTTCTCGCGGTCGCCCTCCATAGCGTGGGCTGTCACCAAAATAATCGGTAATTTTGCTGTTTGGGGATCGGATTTCAACATTTGCGTAATCTTGATCCCATCAACAGACCTTCCTTGGTAAACACTTCGTGACAGAGAAACATCCATCAAAATAATGTCAACTTCCCCAGCTTGGGCAATTTTCATCACCTCTTCCACATTTTCAGTGTGCTTTACTGCCAAGCCGCCTCGCTTGGTCAAAATCTTGGAAAAAACGCGGGCATTAATGAGATCGTCTTCGACAATCAAAACGGTTTTCATAAGTATTTTAACTTTTGATAGCCCATGTTAACTATTAAGGCGCACACGGATGTGAGGGGGATCACTACCCAAAGGCAATACTTGTATAGATTTTTTGAAATAATCATCAATTTACATCGCCGTCATCAAGGATAATATTACTGCTTTTTATCCTATGACTATCAAGATTTTGTGATGCAGCGCATTTCATTCGTTATGCTGTGGTTGCTACAGTCTTCATTTACGGCAACTTTTTTGTAGTAAAAATTCAGGTAAAAAACTCATGGCAAAACAGTTGAACCTTCTCCCAACGGGACAGGTAATTACCACAGCCTTGCATACCGAGATGCAACGGTCATACCTAGAATATGCCATGAGTGTGATAGTCGGGCGAGCGTTGCCGGACGTACGCGATGGCTTAAAGCCTGTTCATCGACGCATTTTATATGCCATGCACGAACTCGGTCTTACCCCAGACCGACCATATCGCAAGTGCGCGCGTGTAGTGGGAGACGTGCTGGGTAAATACCATCCCCACGGCGATCAATCAGTTTACGACGCTTTGGTGCGGCTCGTGCAGGAGTTTTCTAGCCGCTATCCTTTACTAGGTGGACATGGCAACTTCGGCAGTGTGGATAATGACCCACCGGCGGCGATGCGTTACACGGAAACACGCCTCTCACCCATTAGTCACGAGGGAATGCTGGCGGAAATCGCCGATGAAACGGTAGAATTTATTGGTAACTTCGATAATTCTCAGCAAGAGCCAACTGTACTGCCAGCACAGTTGCCGTTTCTGTTGTTGAATGGCTGCGCTGGTATCGCCGTGGGTATGGCGACCAATATTCCGCCGCACAACTTGGCGGAATTAGTGGATGGGTTGATTGCTTTAATTGAGAACCCCGATTTACCCGATGAAAAGTTATTTGAGCTAATTCCCGCACCAGATTTTCCCACAGGCGGCGAAATTATTGGTAATGCTGGGATTCGTGAGGCATACACTACAGGTAAAGGTGGTATTGTGCTGCGGGGAGTCGCCCAGACGGAGGAGGTTGCTGGCGGACGGGTTGGGAAGCGGCGGACAGCAATTGTAGTGACGGAATTGCCTTATCAAGTGAATAAGGCAGGTTGGATTGAGAAAGTCGCGGAACTGGTGAATCAAGGTCGCCTTCAAGGAATTGCCGATCTTCGGGATGAGAGCGATCGCTCCGGTATGCGGGTGGTGATTGAATTAAAACGCGATACCAATCCTCAAGAAGTTCTCCAGAATTTGTATCACCAAACCGCGTTGCAAACTAACTTTGGGGCAATTCTCCTAGCCTTGGTAGATGGACAACCACGACAGTTAACTTTGCGCCAGCTGTTGCAAGAGTTCTTGAGTTTTCGAGAACACACACTCTCGCGCCGCTACACTCATGAGTTGGAAAAAGCAGAAAGTAGACAGCATTTGGTAGAAGGTTTACTGGTGGCGCTTTCTCACCTAGACGAGGTAGTTGAAATTTTACGGCACGCTGCTGATGGCAGTACGGCAAAAATTAGCTTGCAAAACCAACTCAATTTAAGTGAAGTACAAGCCGATGCCATTCTAGCTATGCCACTGCGACGCCTCACAAGTTTAGAACAACAGAACTTACAAAAGGAGTGTGAGCAGCTAGATGAGCAGATTCAGTTGTGGCGGAAGTTACTGAGTGATAGACGGGAATTACTGAAGTCACTGAAAAAAGATTTGCGAAGTCTCAAGCGCAAGTACAGCGATGCCCGTCGTACCAAGATAATCGGAGAGCCGCCTCACCGTCCAGCAGTGGAGAAGGAAAATCCCAAATCCACAATCCAAAATCCAAAATCCGAAGTGGCGTCAGAAGAAGTGGTTTTAGAGTTTACCCAGCGAGGGTATGTGCGCCGTGGGTCATCAGCACGGAAGGCAAAATCTGACAACGGTATGCCGGATAATGACTTTGCGATCCAAACCGCTGTGACCGATACAGAAAAAGATTTGCTGGTACTCACCAGTGGTGGTAAAGTCTACCCGGTTAAGGTAGGAGATATTCCTCCTACTAATGGGCGTTCTGCACGGGGAACACCACTGATAACTTTGCTTACCAATACTGCTCAGGGCACTCAAGAAGCTATTGTCAATCGGTTTTTACTGCCAGAAAACCCAGAAAGTGCCGAGATGATTCTGCTGACCAAGCAGGGACGAATTAAGCGCTTGGAAGTTGCAGAATTAACTAACCTGACTCGTCGCGGAATTACCATCTTGAAACTCAAAGACGACGACGAATTGTTGTTTACTCAGTTCACCAATAAAAACGAACAAGCGATTTTAGCCAGTTCTGGAGGGCGACTGTTGAAATTTAAGGTAAATGACGAACAACTCCCGGTCATGGGTCGCACTACTATGGGTCTGCAAGCTTTACGCCTGCGCCTGCAGGAGGTGATGGTTGGTTGTGTTACCTTAAGCACAGAGGAAAATCTATTACTGGTGAGTCAACTTGGATACGCTAAACGCATACCGGTGAGTGGTTTGCGACTAGCTAGCCGGGGTGATATCGGCACTCAAAGCTTCAAATTTTCCCACAAAACTGATACTTTAGTCGGTGTGGTACGAGCTACAACAGGATCTGAGGTGGTGCTAGTAACTAATCATCAGCGGGTAGTGCGCCTACCCATAGAAACGGTGCCGACCTTGGGCAGAGATAGTACGGGTGAAAGCGTCCTCCAACTTAACCGTGATGAAAAAATCATCACCGTCACCGAACTGCATTAGTTAAGCTGCAATTTAGTACATAAATTGCACGAGTTTATATAGGAATCCGATTTGATTACCGAAAAATTACAGGTTCTGTAGGGTGGGCACTGCCCACCACATCTGGGCTTTGCTGGGCAGTGCCCACCCTACACTACTTAAAATTTTTCATGAATGATTTAGTCTGACTATAAAACAATGTTCAACTTAAGACAAGCCAATCTGCAAGATTTAGAGGCACTTGTACAACTGCGCCTTGCACTCCTGCACGAAGCTTTTGACCTTAAAAGCAACACCGATACCACTGACTTGGCAGCGGCTACCAGGCAATATCTCACACAAAAGATGCCGAAAGGTGAGTTTTTGGCTTGGGTCGCTGAAGTGAATAACCAAATAGTTGGTATTAGTGGTTTGGTATTCTTTGAAAGACCGCCATACAACGATAATTTATCAGGCTTGGAAGCTTACCTGATGAATATGTATACAATTCCGGAGTGGCGAGGCAAGGGCATTGCCACAGCGCTATTACAAGAAATTATTTATTTTATCGGCAAAACAGAAGCAAGACGTATTTGGCTGCACACTACCAAGGACGCAAAGCACCTTTACGAAAAAGTCGGTTTTGTCTTGACGGCAAAAGAGATGGAATTAGTACTCTATCAGTAGGCAGGGCTAAAGCGCACCATATATTAATACAGTTCAGTTAAGCACCAGATCAGAAACCCGGTTTCTCCTACAATACCTTGTCCTAAGGGACAGGCTTCGCCAACGCCAAAATACCCTCACTCTAGAAGAGTGGGGCTATACAAACAAAGCCCACCTCCGTGGGCTGTAAAGATTCCAGACTCGCGTTGGTGGGCTTTGTAGGTGTAGCCGAGCCAGCGCGAATGACGGCTTTCCCTCCGTAGGCGACTGGCGTTCAGGCTTATAGCCTGTAAGGCTTTTCAAAAATTGGCGAAGGTATTGTCCTAGAAACCGGGTTTCTTTGCTCCCACCTATCCTTAACTGAACCGTATTGCACCATATATGGGTTTTGTGCGCTTGCGCCCTGCCTACGTGTATTTCAAAAATCAAATAGGAATACTATATTGTTTTTTTATCATTAGTAAATACCATATAAGGTAAATTAATACAAAGATAAAGCAAAGCAGTATGACATTTTTTTACAATAGTGTTATATTAATTTACAAAGAGTAAGAAACCGACGAAACCCCTGCTTGGAGTGCCGATCATGACAAACGCAACAAAAGTTACTAGTCCCGTGGTAATTGAAGATCGCAACGCTTGGCGCTGGGGCTTTACCCCTCAAGCAGAAATTTGGAATGGTCGCTTAGCCATGATCGGCTTTTTAGCTGCAGCTTTGATTGAACTGTTTTCTGGTCAAGGCTTTCTACACTACTGGGGTATTTTGTAGGTTTTAAGGTAATACGGTTCAGTTAAGGGTAGCGTGAGGTGGAGAAACCCGGTTTCTTTGACAATACCTTCGCCAATTTCTGAAAAGCCCCACAGGCTATAAGCCTGGACGCCAGTCGCCTACGGAGGGAAAGCCGTCATTCGCGCTGGCTCGGCTACACAAACGAGAGCTTACCTCCGTGGGCTGCAATCCTTGCAGGCTGCGAAGGCAGCCTTTGTTCGGATAGCCCCACTCTTCTAGAGTGAGGGTATTTTGGCGTTGGCGAAGCCTGTCCCTTAGGACAAGGTATTGTTTGAGAAACCGGGTTTCTGGGTTGATGCTTATCTGAACTGTATTGGGTTTTAAGGTCATAGATTTACCATAAATAAAAAAACCTGGGAGTGCTGATTCACTCCCAGATTTTTGATTCAAATCTACTAAGATTATCTATCGGTCGTTGCTGTTCGCCGCTCTTCGTCAATGATTTTGACTGCTGTCTCAACACACTTTTCACAAATGTATACATTATTGGGTCCAGCAATTAGGTGTTGCAGTTCCTTGTTGCTCTTACCACAAAAGGAGCAGTAAAAAAGTTGCTCCTGATTAACACTTTGAATAGTAGCAGTAGTAGACATATCAAATCCCTTGTTGTCTAATAAGTTAAAGGAGGCAGCAGCCCCCTTTGACGTATTCCCTGCCTAAGAGACCTGGGAGTGTTGATTCACTTCCAGACTTCTGTTGTTGATTGTTGATTGTTGATTGTTGATTGTTGGTTGTTGGTGGCTCTATTAACAACTAACAACTACCAACTAACAACTACCAACTACCGAATATACTCTTTGAGAACACTGTTACGATTTGGGTGGCGTAACTTGCGGAGTGCTTTTGCCTCAATTTGCCGAATCCGTTCGCGAGTGACATTGAAGATTTGTCCAATTTCCTCAAGAGTCTTCATGCGACCGTCATCTAATCCATAGCGCAGCCTCAGAACGTCCCGTTCGCGGGGACTGAGACTATCAAGGACTTTTTCCAGGTCTTCCCGCAGGAGGTTCTTGGAAACTTGGTCTTCTGGTGTCTCACTATCCGACTCAATAAAATCGCCCAGTCGGGAGTCTTCTTCTTTCCCAATGGGCGTTTCTAGTGAAATCGGCAGCTGGGCGGATTTAGCAATAAACCGCAGCTTCTCAATGGTCATTTCCATACGAGTAGCAATTTCTTCTTCGGTAGGTTTGCGACCCATCTCTTGGGAAAGCAGCTTGGTAGTTTTCTTGATCCGAGAGATAGTTTCGTAAAGGTGAACCGGAAGGCGGATAGTACGGGATTGGTCAGCGATCGCACGGGTGATTGCCTGCCGAATCCACCATGTAGCATATGTAGAAAACTTATAACCCTTTTCGTGGTCAAACTTTTCTGCGGCGCGAATCAAACCGAGACTGCCTTCTTGAATTAAGTCTTGGAATGACAGACCCCGATTCATGTATTTCTTGGCAATTGAAACTACTAGGCGCAGGTTAGATTGCACCATCTTGTCTTTTGCCCTGCGACCAACATGTAGGCGATAACGAAACTGTGGCAGCGGTAATTGTACTGCTTCCGCCCATTCACTATCTCTAGGGTCGCGATCCAACTGTTCTAAAAGTTTTTCCCGGACTCGCTCTAATTCCAGCAAATCGGCAATTTTCCGTGCCAGTTCAATCTCTTCGTCCGCCCGAAGAAGCCGAATGCGACCGATTTCTTGCAGGTAAAGGCGAATCGAATCTTCGGTGTAATGCTTTTTCTTACTTTGTGTCCGACGACGCGATTTAGCGGCTTTTCCAGACTTTGCGTCGTCCTCATCAGACTGAGGCTCTAAAAACTCATCAATTTCGCCATCATCGTCTATCAGTAAGTCCTCTTGGTCATCGATTATTAAGAGTTCTTCCAACTCGATCTCAGGCTGATTTATCATTTCTAGGTCAGGCTGATAACCAATGTTTTCGAGTACGTTGTTAGCCTGGTTCATGCCGCGTTCCTCATGCTCCTTGCAGAATCAATTACTCAGTATTATCAAACCGCTCTTGTGTTGATCTATTTATTTGACCGTTAAGAGGGTTTTAGGCTGATTTGCCACAACTATTGTCATTCGTTTTGCGCCTTCTAAGGAAAACACTGTTATCAGAGGTTTTTCAAAGTTTAGAAGCCTTCCTATGGGAGGAGTTTACGTGCTTCAGTTGAACCACCGCTCTAACTTCTGTCTACCCCAACTAAGTGTCAGTTTAGAACTTCTTGCAGCTACGATCAGCTGCCAACATCCTAAATTCCTTACCTTAGTAAACGCCGAAGATGTTGCATAGCAACACAATGTTTGACTTACGTGTCTTAAAAAGACTCCGAAAATCTCGAATAATTTAACACTTCATACAAACGAATATAACCGTTGGGGGATTTTTTTTGTAAATACTGTTCCGATTGTAGCCTGTTTCACTGAAATTGCACTCTTTTCGTGTAGTGACCATCAATTCTTTAAATTAGGAGTCATAAGTCAGAAGCAATTGTGTGCGACTGGTGGACGAAAAAGCAGAAACTCTGTTCAATATTCAAACTGTATCTCCTTTTGAGTGCAATTGTCTTTGGTCCTGTCTAATGAAGCGCCAGTCACCTACGGATGATCCAGCACTGTTCGCGATCTTCTGACTGCTCTTTGCTACTAATGAAGACGGGGTTCCCTGATAGGCGATTTGCAGCGTGGGAAACACTCATTAAGAACTGCTCGCAGGCTCCTCCTGACTCCTTAAGACATTAAAAACGGTAGTCATTCCCTAAATCTTCTCCAAAACTTTTTGGAATTGCACTCTTGTTTCCGATCAAATTCAAAGTTAAGTACACCTGTCTGGATCTGATTGTCGGTATTATGCTGAATCACAATTACCTAGAAACAGTGGATCTTATGTTACATCAACGGAGAAAGTTTAGTGTACTCATTTTTACGTTTTCTTCATAAGTAGAGGAAGTGGGGATATTAAGTGGAAGGAGAGAGAAGCTCCTTTATTAGACGCGTTTTACGTGGTGGCTTGATGCTGTCTCAGAGTGGACATGTACAGGCACTCTTAATTTAAACTAAAGAGTGGTACTTCTAAGAAGGCGCTTAAGCCTGACCCAATCAGCCTTCTGGTCAATCAATTAAGATTTAACCAATTTGGTCTTAATCCTACGTTAACGCACTACTGAAATTTCAGCCTTATGAAACTTGACAAACTGTTCTTATTGTATACAACGATATCTTAATCAATTTAAAAAGGATTTGACACTCAAGATTATAGATATTAGCCTAATGAGTACAAAATTGCATAGTAATTAATGCAAAATTTTTGACGACTGCATCAGGGATAGAGAAACATTTTTAACATTGGGCATGGGGCATAGGGCATGGGGCATGGGGGAGCCAGTGCGTTGCGCGGGTTCCCCGCGTTGAAGCATCTGGCGTCATGGGGCATGGGGGAGCCAGTGCGTTGCGCGGGTTCCCCGCGTTGAAGCATCTGGCGTCATGGGGCATGGGGGAGCCAGTGCGTTGCGCGGGTTCCCCGCGTTGAAGCATCTGGCGTCATGGGGCATGGGGGAGCCAGTGCGTTGCGCGGGTTCCCCGCGTTGAAGCATCTGGCGTCATGGGGCATGGGGGATGGGGCGTTTGAATTTTTCGCTCAATTCCTAATACCACCAGCCCAAGGAGCAATGCCCCATCATCAGCGAGAAAAATGAGCAATTGACATAATGCTAAGGAACTGTTTCCATGCCCCATGCCCCATGCCATGCCCCAATACTTACGTTTATTTATACTAAACTACTTAGATATCTAAATCCATAAGGTTAAGTTTAGAACCATAGGTTTCGATAAATTCGCGTCGAGGTGCAACACGATCGCCCATCAAAATCGTGAAAATGCGATCGGCTTCTGCCGAATCCTCAATTTCCACCTTTTTCAGGCTCCGGGTTTCTGGGTTCATGGTAGTCTCCCAAAGTTGTTGGGGCATCATTTCACCCAAACCTTTGAACCGTTGGATGGTGTAGTTGGCATTGTCGGGAAACTCATTTCGGATGAGGTTTTGCAGTTCGCGTTCACTATAGCAATAGTAATGATTGCGTCCTCGCTCTACTTTAAATAATGGCGGACAGGCAATATAGATATAACCCTGTTCAATGAGTGCGCGTTGGTAGCGATAGAAGAAAGTTAACAACAGTGTACTGATGTGCGCTCCATCTACGTCAGCGTCAGTCATAATGATGATGCGGTGATAACGTAGCTGGGAAGCGTCGAATTCCTCACCCTTAACGCCCAAACCAAGTGCCGTGATCAGTGATTGGATCTCGTTATTCTTGTAGATTTTGGCGTCGTCGGTTTTCTCAATGTTGAGAATTTTACCGCGTAGGGGAAGAATGGCTTGGAATCGGCGATCGCGTCCTTGTTTGGCACTGTTATGGACAAATACGCCACTTGCCAAAGCAAAGTTATGGGTATGGGGAACTTCGATGTCGTAAACATCTACCGATTGTTCTAAACGTTCGATGGAAACAACGCGGTGATTATAGTTGACAACTGCTTCACAAGCAAGAGCTTGATTTCCCTGAAAGTAGCGTTCACAGAAGTTGTCAAACCGCAATAGAGAGTTGTCTCGTGTTTGCAGACGGTAAGCTTGATAAGCATCCAAATCAAGCATGCCTTGATCAACTTCTATTTGTTTAAGAGCAGCAATAGTTTTGCGGTAGTACGTTTGCTGCAACGCCGCCTTACGCTTGGCGCCAAACTCTGGTGTCCATTGTTCCTGAGTCTTTTCCCTTCGCCACTCCAACAAAGCCTCGTCATCCGCTACCAGGTGAGTAAACAGCCAGGAATCAGAACGTGGATTCCAAATCATCTCGTAATCAATAGTAATCCCTGATTCGCTTGTATCAGATAGCTTGCGATACAGCGGCATAAGCGAATCATCAGGTGTTAACATTGCGGCTGGCTTATAAGTGCCATCGCGTAACATAAAGCGGTGATCGGGTGTGCAGACAAGAGTTTCCCCGTTATCTAAAGTCACCTTGATTACTTCAGCATTTGCCTTAGTCATCCGGGGATTGATAATGCATTCTATGCCGATAGTGCCGTCATTACGGATGGTATAGCAAAAATGCTCTATGCCTATTTCTTGCTCAGCGACAATTTCTTTGAAACTGAGCGATCGCCCATCAGCCAGTGCTACAAGTGTATCTCCATGAAAGCACCCACCGGCTGAATCGCCTTCCACAAGGTATATTTCTGATTCCCGAGGATCTCTAGTACTGCAATCTGCCAATTTTCCGGGTAGTGGCGAAGATTCCAGCACTGATTTGCGACGCACTAACTCCCGTGCATGACGGGCTGCTTCTGCGGCTTTAAAGGCTTGGATGGCTTTATCTAAAATGGAGTCGGCGACAGGAGGGCGAAATTCTAGATACTCGGTTAAAGCTTCTCCCACGAGAGAATCCACAATTCCCCGCACTTCAGTGTTACCAAGTTTGGTTTTAGTTTGCCCTTCAAATTCTGGATCTGGTACCTTGACGGAAATAACACCAGTTAGACCTTCGCGGACATGTTCGCCGCTGAGGTTAGGTTCATTTTCTTTAATTTTGTTGCGCTTGCGAGCGATCGCATTCAAGGTGCGAGTCAAAACCGCCTTTAAACCTTCTAAGTGCGTACCACCATCAACCGTGCGAATATTATTGGCAAAGCCTAATATATTGTCTGTGTAGGCATCAGTACACCACTGCAAGGCAACTTCCACTTGTACGTTGTTGCGTTCTCCAGCGACAAAGACAATTTCTTCATGCAGTGGCTGCTTGTCGCTGTTCATGTAGGCAATGTATTCCCGAATCCCGCCTTTGTACTCGTAGGTTTCTACCCTAGGTGTACCACTTTTAAGTAGTTCCAAGCGGTTGTCGGTAAACGTAATTTTGACGCCAGCATTTAAATACGCTAGTTCCCGCAAGCGACTTGCTATAGTAGTATAGTCAAATTGTGTGTCGGTCGTGAAAATTTCCGGGTCTGGTTTGAAAGTAACAGAAGTTCCTGTACGCTCTTCTTTGTAAGGCGATGCTTCCAGTTCTGTGACCGGGATACCCCGTTCATATCGTTGAACATGAACCTTTTTATCTCGCCACACTGTAACTTCTATCTTCTCTGAGAGGGCATTAACGACAGAAATACCAACCCCATGCAATCCGCCAGAAACTTTGTAACCGCCACTGCCAAATTTACCACCAGCATGTAGTACAGTTAACACTGTTTCCAATGCCGATTTCCCTGTTTGGGGGTGAATATCGGTGGGAATACCCCGACCATCATCTGTTACAGTCACAGAACCATCGGCGTTGATATCAACCTCCACATGAGTGCAGTAACCCGCCAAAGCCTCATCAATGGAGTTGTCCACCACCTCGTAAACTAAATGGTGGAGTCCTCGCGGACCGGTAGTACCAATGTACATCCCCGGTCTTTTGCGGACGGGTTCCAGACCTTCCAGAACTTGAATCTGAGCGGCACTGTAACTACTCGTCATGAAAATTCTCCTGTTTAATGGGGGTGAAGTCGCCAAAAAGACGAACAAAGTTCAAAATACTCCAAAATTCTAACACAAAAGCCTTAATGGCGATCCTAGGGCAATTTGAAGAGAAATTTTTCTATGGGATATACCTGTTATAAGATTGTTAATTGTTAATTGTTGATTGTTAATGGTTAATCGACCAACAAATAACAATGAACAATGAACAATGAACAATGAACAATTAGCAATGACTAAATTAATTGTGATTTGTGGGGCAACGGCGACGGGCAAGTCGGGCTTGGCATCTGTGTTGGCTATGCGTAGTGGTTCTGTAATTCTGAGTGCAGATTCCCGTCAAGTCTACCGCGAGTTTGATATTGGTACGGCTAAGCCAACAGCAGCTGAACAAAAGTTGATCCCACACTATTTAATTGATGTCTGCAACCCCACAGACATCATGACAGTGGCAGAATACCAGGAACAAGCGCAAGCCTTAATTTCTTCTCACCCCACTATGGGAGTAGGGGGAGTAGGGGGAGTAGGGGGAGATGAGGGAGATGAGGGAGATGAGGGAGATGAGGGAGATGAGGGAGATAGGGGAGATAGGGGAGATAAGGGAACAACATTGACAACGTCCTCCTCATCCTCCTCATCCTCCTCATCCTCCTCATCCCCCTCATCTCCCCCCACTCCCCCACTCTTCCTAGTTGGTGGTACTGGTTTATACATACGCTCCGTAACACAGGGAATGAAGATTCCCAGAGTTGCACCGCTTGATGAATTGCGATCGCAACTGAAATCTTTGGGACAAAAACAACTGTATGCTATGCTGCAACAAGTTGACGCTGTGGCGGCAAAAAAGATTCATCCTCACGATCCAGTGCGAACTTTAAGAGCATTGGAGGTATTTTATATCACTGGTCGCCCGATTTCCGAGCAGCAAGGAGAGAATCCACCGAATTATCCAATTCTGCAAATAGGTTTAGATTGTGATTCTGCTCACCTCACCAGCCGCATCGCCCAGCGTACAGATAAGATGATCGCAGATGGCTTAGTAGCTGAAGTGGAGTATCTTTGCCAGAAATACGGTGCTGACTTGCCTTTACTAAATACCTTAGGATATCAAGAAATAAAGCAATATTTGGCTGGGGATATCTCTTTGGATAAAGCTAAAGAATTAACGGTTTTACACACTCGGCAATTTGCCAAGCGACAACGCACCTGGTTTAAAGCATACCCTCAAATTGAATGGTTTGATGCCAAACACCCTGATTTAATAGAGAAAGTTTGGCATCGTGTACAAGAGTTTATCAACATTTTGTCTTGACGTGAAATTTCGCGTTAAAACAGGGTGTCAGGATCAATTCCCATATCTCGCAGTCTTGCTGCTAATAATTGAGCGCGTCCTTCAGCCTGTTGGGCACGTTGTTCAGCTTGTTCAGCCCGTTCATCGCCAGTAGGTAGAACATTATCATCCTGATAACACCAGCGCAACCAAACATCCTGCCTTCCTTCAAATTCACCTTCCCATAAGGTAAGACCTAACCCAACTTGCTCTAACCAAGTTTCTTTCGTTTCAAAGTAGCGTCTTCCCCTATATTCATAGATACGCAGCACTTGCTCTCCTAATTGCTGACTAGGGTCATATACAATATAGTAACTAACCCGCATATGCTCATAAATTTTCAGTTTTTTCCCCAGTTCATCACCTTCTTTATTGGAGACAATTTCAATCACAACTTCAGGAGGTTTGCCAAACTTCCAAACCATGTAACAACGGTTTTGCTTTGACCACCAATTTTGCGGAACTTGGACATCAAAGCTGAGGAAGACATCGGGTACAATAGGAGGTTGGAGATCCGTGTAGTAAATCCCGATATTAGCTGCTGCTAAAAAAGCCTGCTCTTGTAAAGAACTGTAAAGAGAACCGACTAAAAGGCGTTGTTGTTTTTCAGAAGCAAAGTTATCCACAGGCGTGTCATCTTCAGTAACTAGCAGATTGGCATCTGGCACGTAGTAATCATCATCATTGATTAAAAGTTGCTCAACCATGAGTTTACCCACCACTTGAAAGCGCTATTTATTTATAGGTTAGTTGATTGGGGGAGGAACGGGTGCTTTCTTCAGCTTTGACAGTGTATATACGAATTACTCTCTTATTTGTTTGTGCTAAAAAAGACGTTATAACTTTGTGTAGCATCTTAACAATTAAAGGTAGGCAAACTAAATGGTTGGTAACTGACCGGAACGCACCTTCGATAGGGAGGGCTGGTGGGCAGTGTCCACCCTACGTAAACATAAGCTTTTTAGGCTTTGATTTTCGCAACAAGACAGTGGTGCAAGATCTGAGGTAAGGCAAGAGGAGCAAATCTCCCTGCGACCGCTTGACCAGAATTTTTGCAACAATAGTAATTACAGCCGATAACCGCAACCAACACGAAGCCATGACAGACACAGCACTTAGCATCTCTCAAGCTGACATCAAATTCCTTGAGGATTTGTACACTTTCAGGCAAAAAACAGAAATTATCCAGTTTCTTGATAAATATCCCTTTCTTATTGCTCCCTTACAGTCAGCAGCGCAAAAAGTTCGCTCTTATTTTCCCGATGAACAGCTATTTCTTCGGATTGACCACGACCCAGAAATCATCGACTATGTGCATCTGGTACTCTCGATTTTGACAGAACGTGACCCTCATGATGCACTTGACAGGCTCAATCAGTTCGATGAAGATTGGTTGCGACCTCTCCCATACGAAGTTCAAAAGCATTTGATTACTACTCCGGAGTTTCAGGATGACGTTTGACTGGTTAGAGTATCTTAATCTAGCCAAGAAACTCGCAAGTGTTGTTACTACTTCTGCTTATCAGGAAGCTCAGTTGCGTGTTACTATCCATCTAGCTTCCGCATGCCGCTTTCAACTTGGCAAAAAAACATTTGCAGGATAGAGAGGGACATTCTATTCCGACAACAAGTAACGCTCACACATATGTTAGCGATCAATTTCTGCTTAATCCTGATTCAGTGCATAAATCAGTAGGACGTAAATTGAAGCGGTTGCGCTTGTTTCGCAACCAAGCTGATTACGTTGCTTTCTTCCCCGGTTTATCCAATTTCACCACAGCATCTATAAGTTTAGCTGAAGAGATAATTTCTACATTGAACAGTATTTAGAAGGAGATTGATTAGTTATGAGTGCGAGTAGTGGTGAAGAGGTCTATATTGTTAGGGAGGGCGAATTAGGCGATCGCCAGATGCGATATACTTCTCCAAATATGCCTGTCGTGTGGTAGTGTTGATTCGAGCGGCGCTGACCAAGAATATGTCTCAGTACTTAATTGATCAAATCAAAGCAACAAAGAATCTCGAGGTGCGTACCGACTCTAGGGTGGCAAAGGTGTAGTGATGCAAATCGAGCAATTACGTCAAGTTCCTCTGTTTGCTCATTTAGATGACTTGCAGTTGCAGTGTTTAGCCAATCAAGGCAAGGAAATTTGGCTCGATGCCGGCACCCAAATTGCTCAGCAGGGAGATCCACCTGATGGATTTTACATCATTCTTGAAGGGCAAACCGAATGGACGCGCAATGTGGAAGGCGAAATTGTCCCGGTTGTGATTCTAAAAGCCGGTGATATATTTGCCGAACTAATTCTGCTTCTAGATGAACCGTATCCTACGAGTGGACGTGCGGTAACTGCTGTTAAATTGTATAAACTGACACCAGATGAATTCTGGAAAATGCTGGAACTATGTCCTGGTGTGATGCGGCAGATGCTGAAAATTGCGATTCAGCGATCGCAAATTCACGAAACCGTTACGCAACAGCTAGCCAAACTCATTTCGTTAGGGACTTTATCGGCAGGGTTAGCCCACGAGTTGAATAATCCGGCGGCTGCCGTGCGACGGGATGTGCAAAATTTGGCAACCATTTTGCGCTCATTACCTACTCTAGCGCTACAACTGCATCGTCAACCGATTGATGAAACCCAATTAACCTTTCTGTGCGACTTATATCAACAAGCAGCGACAACGGCAAAACACAATACTCACCTCGATCCGCTTACGCAAAGTGAACTAGAAGATACCGTTTCAGACTGGCTTAGCGATCGCAACATCGATCGGGGCTGGACACTGGCGCCGACGCTTGTTGCGGCTTCCTTAACCGTCGATCGCTTGGATGAAATTGCCTCTAGGGTTACCCCAGAGTGTCTAGGCAGTGTTCTCACTTGGCTTGAATCCACGATTTCTGGAATCAATTTGTTAGAGGCAATCGACCTCAGTTCAACCCGCATTTCCGAGTTGATCCAAGCAATGAAAGATTACTCGTATATGGATCAAGGATCTCTCAAAGAAGTTGATATTCACGCAGGCATTGAAAGTACGTTAACAATTCTGAAACACAAACTGAAATACGGAATCACAATCAAACGGGAATATGGAACCTTGCCGCGAATTTGGGCGTATGGACGAGAACTGAATCAGGTCTGGACAAATATAATTGATAATGCAATTGATGCGATGCAAGGCAAGGGAGAATTGACCATCCGCACTGGGCAGAACAATGATGAGGTCTTTGTGGAGATTGCTGATACCGGATCGGGAATTCCGTTAGAGGTGCGATCGCGAATTTTTGAGCCATTCTTCACCACCAAAGGTGTCGGATCTGGAACCGGATTAGGATTAGATATTGTTCGTCGGATTGTGGTGCAACAACATCATGGAGACATTAGCGTTGATTCTCAAGCAGGTAAAACCTGCTTTCGGATTCGTTTACCCATTCAACAAAGCGATAAACGTTGAGGAGCAACTGGTTACGCCATGTTAGCTTGATTGATCTAATTTAATTAGCAGATCGGGAAAATGAACAACACAACTACAATCCTATTATTTATTTCGCTCATAATCAATATTTTATTTTTGGTGATAGCAGCTATATTTATTCAGGGCAAAGGTGGTCTACCATATTTATTAACAAAAATATTTAAGAGTTTCAATTCTGACAAATTTTCTAGTAGTAATGATTACAATCCCACATATCTCCATAAAAAAAGCCAGTTTGAAAAACTACCAAAATTAGCACCAGGAATTATTTTATTGGGAGATAGTTTAACGGATGAAGGCGAATGGGCAGAATTGCTGGAAAATCCCAATATAAAAAAACGTGGAATTAGCGGCGATACAACAAATAGGATATTAAATCGCTTAAAGGAAATAGTAGATTCAAACCCGAAAAAGATTTTCTTAATGGTCGGTATTAATGACTTGATAAATGATGGAATCTCTGTAGAACAAATCTTGGAATTGTACAAAAATATTTTAACTGATTTACGCAATAAAATACCAAATACAGAAGTATTTGTTCAAAGCGTTTTACCTGTCAATAACAAAGTGACTCGCCATTGGCAAAACAATAATAATGTATTGAAACTGAATTCATACTTAAGAGACTTGGCAAAAGAGTTTACATATCAATATATAGATGTATTTTCTGATTTATTAGACTCTCAAAATCAATTAGATGCTCAATACACGTTTGATGGACTTCATTTAAATGGTCAAGGATACTTAATTTGGAAGGAAGTTATTAAACAATACGTGGTTGACAAAAATAATTAAAAATTAAAAATTAAAAATTAAAAATTAAAAATTAAACAATTTTGAATTAATAAATTTAGGTTTTATGCAAATATATTCATTTATGGAGAAGGAATTTGATTTTTTACGAGACACGTAGTGCGTTCGCGCAGCGGCGAGGAATTGGGCTTGAAAAAAGGCGTCCTTTTTTCAAGCCCCAGACCAAGGCATCTTTTCGGGGGAAACTTCCCCCGAAAAATGCCGCACCACGCTTCGCTTGTGGTGCTACGCGATTTATTTATGGAGTTCTTAATTTTTAATTTTTAATTTGAGCGAAGCGATTGACCACGAATTACAAAGTAGAGACGTTTCATAAAGCGTATCCGCCTGAAAACTCGGTTTCGCAGGAGTACCCCACGGGCGGCGCGCCACCCGCGATGAATGGAACAAACACCACCACTCCCCCTCTTCCCCCCATTCCCTACTCCCTACTCCCGACTCCCCACTCCCCATGTTTCTTGAGAGAAACCGGGCAAAATCACAACCAAATTTCCAAGCTATGATTAGTCCATGAGGCTTTAAAGGCAAGTTTCCCTGCTAGCGCTTAACCATAATTCTTGCAACAATAGTAATCACAGCCGTCAACCGCAGCCTGCACAAAGCCATGACAGACGCAGCAGTTAGCATCCCGCAAGCCGATATTCAAGCCCTTGAGCAGTTGTACACCTTCAAAGGGCAAACCGAAGTTTTGGAATTTCTGGATAAGTATCCGTTTTTGGTTCCAGTGCTGCTAGAAGCACCAGAGAAGATTCGCCATTACTTTCCCGACTCGCAGCTATTTCTGGAAGTCTTCATCGATCCGGAAAGCATCGACTGGGTAAAGTTAATACTATCTATTTTAATGAAACTTGACCCATATGATGCGGTTGCAAGGCAGAATCAGTTAGATATGGAATGGTGGCTGAAGAATACTACATACGAGGTGCGAAGCAAGCTTTTTACCCTTCTCGAATACCCAGATGAGTTTTGATTGGTCAGAGTATCTTAACTCACATCTTGCACCTGACGACTGTAAGTCGCGGCTACACAGACAAAACCCGCCTAGCCTTCGGCAACGGCAAAGCCGAACGCGGGTTTCAAACCCTTGATTTTCTGTGAGTCCGCGTAGGCGGTGAGTCCAGCCCTGAAGGAGGGTTTCCCTCCGTAGGGGACTGGCGTTAGCGAAGCGGTAGCGACGAAGGAGCGTCACCCGAAGGGACTTAGTTTGTATAGCCAAGCCAGCGCTGAAGGAGGGTTTCCCTCCGTAGGCGACTGGCGTGCGAATTCTATTCGTTAGGGATTGGTGCAAGATCTGAGTTAATTAAGTATAAACATCTACCTTTAACTGTAAATACCTATGCTTACCCAAGACAAACAACAACGCAACTGGAAACCCATCATCAAACAATTTGAAGCTGTCGTTGGCAAAAATGGCGTAGTGCAACGCCGTGAGGAACTGATCACTTATGAGTGTGATGGACTCACTAGCTATCGCCAACGTCCGGCTGTGGTGGCGCTACCAAGAACAACAGAACAAGTCGCAGAGTTGGTGAAGATATGCGATCGCAACTCCATCCCCTTTATCGCACGCGGATCTGGTACTGGTTTATCAGGTGGGGCTTTGCCAATAGAAAATTGCGTTTTAATTGTCACTTCATTAATGCGGCAAATACTTAGCGTTGACTTAGAAAATCAGCGCGTTGTTGTGCAACCAGGAGTCATTAACAACTGGGTAACACAAACTGTGAGTGGTGCTGGATTTTACTACGCTCCTGACCCCTCCAGCCAAATCATCTGCTCTATTGGTGGCAATGTAGCCGAAAACTCTGGAGGCGTGCATTGCTTGAAGTACGGTGTCACGACTAACCACGTTTTGGGATTAAAACTCGTCCTTCCCGATGGTTCGATTGCCGATGTGGGGGGACAAATTCCGGAAATGCCTGGTTATGATTTAACAGGTATATTTGTTGGTTCCGAAGGGACTCTGGGAATTGCTACGGAAATTACTCTGCGAATTCTCAAAAGTGCTGAATCAATTTGCGTACTTTTGGCAGATTTTACCAACATTGAAGCAGCTGGGGCAAGTGTTTCCGATATCATCAGCGCCGGAATTATTCCGGGTGGTATGGAAATCATGGATAACCTCAGCATCAATGCTGTTGAAGATGTAGTTTGCACAAATTGTTACCCCCGTGATGCTGCTGCTATTCTGTTAATAGAAATAGATGGTATGGCTGTAGAAGTTGCGGCAAATAAACAGCGCGTTGCTGAAATTTGTAAAAATAATGGTGCGCGTAATATTACTATTGCAAGTGACCCCGAACAGCGCTTGAAATTGTGGAAAGGACGCAAAGCAGCTTTTGCGGCAGCCGGACACGTAAGTCCAGATTATTATGTACAAGATGGCGTCATTCCGCGTACTCAGTTGTCTTACGTACTAAGTGAAATTGAAGCCTTAAGTCAGAAATCCGGTTATCGCATTGCCAATGTGTTTCACGCTGGCGATGGCAATCTTCACCCACTGATTCTCTACGATAATTCTGTACCAGGAGCATTAGAGAAAGTCGAAGAAGTCGGGGGAGAAATTCTCAAGCTTTGCGTGAAAGTGGGCGGGAGTATTTCTGGTGAACATGGCGTTGGTGCAGATAAGAAATGCTACATGCCGGAGATGTTCACTCCAACTGATTTAGAAACTATGCAATCGGTAAGACAAGCTTTCAATCCCAAAGGTTTAGCAAATCCCGGAAAGATTTTCCCCACACCGCGCACTTGCGGTGAAGCAGCAAAAGCTATGGGTGAGACTGCCAAACACTTGGAAGGAATAGAAAGATTTTAACACTATTAGGACTTACGCACACTCTACGAATTCTTGGCGAACAGGAGCGCCTTCGCGGTTCGATAAATTAAGCGGAGTTGGCAATTTTTGCGTAAGTCCTGACTATTCCACTTCATCTCGTTCCCACCCAGAGGCTGAGAATGCTTTACCCGGATTTCTCACAAGTGAGAAATCCGGGTAAAGCCTCCCCCTACCATACATATGCCCGATTCGTCCTTGATTCTATCCGGGGGATTCGTCTTTCTGCTAGTTTAACTCGCGCCTCAGAAATAAAAGACAGTATCAACCAACGATAAACGTGCCATAGCGTCCCCTGTCCCAACGGGAAAGCAGTCGCCTACGGAGGGAAACACTCGTGTCGGCGCGCTGACTCACCAAAACGGTGCAATCCAAAACGGTGCGAGGCGGTCTTAAACCTGCCCGATTGGCTGCCATCTTCGCTTCCCTGACATCTTGCACCTTCGATAGGGAGGGCTGGTGGGCAGTGCCCACCCTACGATCGGCATCAGCTTTTTGTTGCTCTGATTTTCGCAACAAGGCGATGGTGCAAGATATGAGTCACGCTGCTTTCAGATACTGTACCAAAATTTGGTACGAAATTTGGTACAGGGTGAAGTCTTATTGCCACTAATTATCATAATTGTTGATAAAATTAGTGCTTGTTGACAATCTACAAGCTGATTTTAACTGTGACGCTTTCCATTCCGCAATGCATTTTCTCCCATCAGAGTCACTTTTTGGTACGAAGTGTACCAATTGACGGAGAATTTTTTCAGCATCAGAGTATCGCAAGTTTCAAAAAATTTTTCTCGGCTCAGACGAAGAGCGTTCATTTTGGTACAGTGGACTAGATAAATGGTAAGGTGTTGAACCCAGCTCGGTACACCGTACCATTGCCGTGGTACTGTTGAATATTTTTCTTAATTAACTGCACCATTTTTCGTACCATTTGGTTGGGGCGGAGGCGCGTTTATGCGGATCGCCAACAAAATGCTGTCTGACTCATGAACTCTCTGGTGTATGGCGTCTTCTGGCAGACAATGGAGCAGACACAGTAGATTGTAGACAAGACTTGCGCCGAGTGTCTGGCAGACAAGTGAGCAGACACATTAGATTGTAGACCAGACTTGCGCCGACTATCCAGCAGACAAGTGAGCAGACACATTAGATTGTAGACCAGACACTCGGCGCTTGTCTGCCAGACAAGTGAGCAGACACATTAGATTGTAGACCAGACACTCGGCGCTTGTCTGCCAGACACCTGTCTATTTTACGGATTGCAAGTGCTGCTCGTGCAGGTTTACCTGCTCTTTGTTTGCTTCCAGAGGTTGTCTCTTCTTCTGATGAACACGACCTATTGACTGCTGCTAGATCTTGTTACTCCCAACATTGTTTATTCCACAAGGGTGTTTTCTGCCGATCGCATCCCCCTAGTACCGCTGCGCGGAAGTCAAAAGTCAAAAAGCTTATTTTGTAGGCTTTTCACTGATTTTGAATGGTAGCTTTATTTCCGCCGCGCTGTACTAGTACTCGACCAACCCAAAATTGTAAAAGGCTGATTAGTGATGTGAAATTTGGGAACTACACCTTACTTCCTATGTTTTCTAATAGCTGCGTTATTTAAGTCTCTATTTATTAATTGGGATGAATGATTCAGAATTGGCGCTGCAGATTTCTATTTTCTTAACTTGAATTCGACTAACTAAGTAGGTGGGCACAAGAAAACATAACTATGTTAATTTTTGTTAAGAGGCTTAAAGTCAACTTACAACTAAAAACTAACAGCCCCAACAGATAGTTGTGTTATTTACGCCGACTTAATTAAAATATTTAAAGCTTGCGGGTAAGCAAGAAGGTTGCGCCAAGACTTTTGCTAGCAAATTCTTGCTGACGCTTTAAGGGCAAGGCAACTACGACCACAGATGTCGATGAAGCACTGGCTTGAGACACTGACTTGACATCCAACACTAAGATGTTAGAAAATACTACAGGAGATGGTAAAGATTCTGCCTTAGTTGTAGTGGGTACAAGTGTCATTTCTACAGTATCGCCTGCTTGCAAGTTACCACCTAATATCATAGCAGGTGTTGCAGGAATACCAACGGCAACAGTATCAACAAGGCGATTTGGGTCGATTTTAGAGCTAAGAAGCTTTTCAGTTAAAAGCTTTTGCTTAGGAATTTTGGTCAAGGTGTAACGACCTACAAGTTCTTGGGAGTTTTTTAAAATCTGTGAAGGAATGTCTTTTTTAGCGTAAGTTTTTGAACTGAGATCGCCTGGTTTTATCTGATAATAAGCGGGTAAATCACGTTTGGGAACTTGAATCTCAATTTTAGTTTGAGTTTCGAGGTAGGTAGCCCCGATAATTCCAACAAACAAAGCCAGCATAGTTATCCATTGGCTGAGGGATGGTTTGAACAGCAACGGCCTAAAGAAATCCATTTTTTTAGATATTATGGCGAGTTTTGAGTCTTAGCTGCATCAGGATCTTTGTATTGCAATTCTACGTTTCTGTTGTTGTTATAAAGAAGCTGACTAATTTTATTCCATAGTTCAGGCTCTTTTGATGGTTCCTTAGGCAGTTCTAAGCGCATTTGTTTTAATAATTCATGACGATAAAGGTCAAAACCTGTTTTAATCTGTTGGGCGTAGAGTAAAGCACTTCCTAAAGCACTCCGATAAGTTAACCAAGCCAAGAATAATCCTCCCCAAAAACACGCCAGAAAAAGCAATCCAGATGCCTTAACAATTACTAAATAAACACCACTGAATAGGGCAAAAATACTGCTTAAGGCAGAAACCACAAGCATAAAATCTAGAGATCCTTTTGCTTCAGCAATAGTCTCAAGAAAACGCTCTGGGAACAAATTGTATAAACGTGGCCAGATGAGAACAGCATCTATCTGATAGCGGTCAAAAGAGTATAGTTCAGCGTTTCGGAGAATATTGCCTAAGCGAGTTGGCATGACCGCCCTTCGGGAAGTCAAAAGTCAAAAGTCAAAAGTCAAAAGTACAAAAAAGGTACAAGCCCCTAAATTTATTTATGGAAAATGAAAAATATGTATTTCGAGAGGAGTGCAACAAGAAATACTACGTCCTTATTACAAGCCCAGACCACCACGCATAGCGAATGGCGCTTCGCGATTTATTTATGGGGTTCTTACTTTTGACTTTTGACTTTTGACTTTTGACTTTTGAGAAGCGACTTGACCTGTTTTGGTTGTGTTGGCAGGGGGTAATACAGGTAAATAGTTTCATAAAGTTTTCCACTATCATCCTGATGCTGTAATTTTTCTAGTCGTTTTTGTAGTTTTTCTAGTTGTTTCTGTAGTTTTTCTTGTTTTTGAGATGTTGGTTTTTGAAGCTCTTGGTTAACTTGCTCTATTTCTTCGTCTAACTCCTTCTTCTGATTATCAAAATCTACTTTTTTCAAACGATATTGATACCACATCTTCCGGTTATTTTCTAATAACCGACCAAACGGAAAATTCCAGTAGCCTTCATAAAAGCGCAAGATGGTATTGAAATGGTTAGATAAGATAACAGAGAAGACTATGACCCAACTAAAAAAGCCAATAATTTGCAAAGCTTTTAATGTGATATCCAGTTGATTCCATTCTTTCAAAACGTTAACGAAATCTGCCTGTCCCGCGATCGCGACTACAATAACCAATCCCCAAAAAAGAAAACTGGGAAAAAAGGCATTCATTAGGAAACGGCGACCAAGAAGTCCAGGAACTTCCTTAAGAACATCATTTAACATAGCTGTCTCCAACTTAAGGGAGTTTTAATTTGTGGTGGGGCTGATTAGGATTTTGACAATTAGGCAGGTTGTTCAAATCTATATAATCCCGCTTATTAACAAAACCGCACTCAATACACTGAATCTCCGCCTTTGATGACTGATGTCTTCCTGGTAATCCACTGTCACCAAGAGCGCCTATCTGATTACCGCGCAACTCATTATCACGACGATTTTTTAAATAGTTGCGAACAGTTGTAACAGCTAATATCCCAAAAACTCCATTATCATCGATGACTATTACTCCTCTAATTGTCTTATACCGCTCGATAAGACCTTCCCACTTCACGATGTTTTGCATATCTACTTGACAACCAACAATGATAGTAGGAAGGAACCCTACCTTAATATCGAGTAGAGAGCTAGTACCTTGGTTAGCTGCTTGTCTTAAATCATCAACTGTAACTAGTGCTACTGGTCTTGAATGCTTATCCAAAACGACGCCATATTTATCAGTTACTAATTCTACAAGCGCTTCTGCTGAACTTAGCATTCCAGCGAGTAACTGAAAGTTGTTGGTTATGTGGTTTTGTATCCAGTTCATGCAATTATTTACAATCACGAATTAATTAACAAAAAAGTACTTAAAGGTTCGGTTGGTGGTATGTTTAAAGTGTCGATTCAGTTGTTTAATTACTTACCATAAGATAAATATAAACATCATCTTCAACACATTTGTAACACCACCTCAACATAGAGTCATTCCTGATTAATTTCCAACAGCAATAGCATGTGAAACATTATCCTGTTCCAAGACTTGCTCGTATTTCTCACGAACGTCAGAAGGTAATTCTTCAGGTGAAACTATCTCTTCTTTGACTACTGTTGTAGTAGATTGGTTGTGATAAGAGAACCCAGTACCAACTTTTTCTTTGCCTAGTTTGACTTGGGTGACGGCGTTTTGAATATCCGATTGTAAAATCCTTCGCTCTTCTCCAGTCCTGACAACAGCTTGGCTTGCAGCTAACTTTACTACATTGAGAATATCTCCACCAGCTAAACCTATAGACTCTTGGGCTAACCATTCAACGGTAATATCGTCTGCACGGGGAACTTCTGTAGGTAGTAGTAAATTCCACAATTGCATTCGGCAATCTTCGTTTGGAAGTTCAAACTCAATATGTGCTTGAATTCGTCTTACAAAAGCCCCGTCGTAGTTTCCTGGTAAATTAGTAGCAAAAATCACGATTCCATTGAAGTTATCTAACTCCAACAACATAACGGAACGGCTAACATTGACTCCGTGATCGGCACTTTGGGTAACATTGGTGAGTCGCTTGCCAAGAATTGAATCGGCTTCGTCGAAGAATAATACTGCTCCGGTTTCGCGGGCTTTGTTGAAAGCTGCTTTAATATTTTTTGGAGTTTCTCCTACGTACTTAGATTCAATTTCTGCATAGTTTACACGGATGATTAGTTTACCCAAATAATGCGCGATCGCCTCAGCGCAAAACGTCTTTCCCGTTCCTGGTGGACCAAACAGATTAATTGCTACTCGATGTCCGTGAGGGTCAATCTTTTTTAAATTCCACTCGTGGTACAGTACATCATGGAAACGAATGCTGTTTAAGGCTGTTTCAATCTGGGTTTTAACCTTAGCTGATACAATCAGGTCATTTAGGCTGCGGTTGGGTGTTTCTGGGACAAACATTTCCATCCGCTGGATTTCAGAAGTTTCAGAGCTAGTATCCGACGAAACGGTTACGTTAGCCTGAGATTGATGAGATTGGTTAGGTTTATCGATTCTGGTCCAATTTGCTGGCATATTTGTTTCCTGCTATTGCAATAAAGGCATAATGTCTTTTTCGGCGTAGCCCAACCTTTGTAGTTGGTCATAAACATCAGGGTCATTTTTGCGAATTTCTTCTAACGAATGGGTTGTCTAAAATATCTTTTGAGAACCAGTTTGTCTGGTTTCCACCATTAGGTAACGGCGAACTCCAGAAATCAACTTGTCAAAAACAATCCAGGCTTTCATTAAGGAGCTATCTTGTAAGCCTTGCTCACGCAACCATGCAGCAACGCTTTCCCGAATTTGGTTTCGATACTGCCACGCAAAATACCCAGCTGCTGATAGAATTGCCAAATCTGCAATTATTTTCCAATAAACATCTCCGGAAATTAATTGTGCGTTGTCTACAACCCTTGTAGAGAAGCGAAATTTCGCGTCTCTACATTGTTTTTCACTGCTATGTCTAATACATTACTATTGAATAATGATGTTAATTAAGCATAGCGAGTTCGAGTTCGCGATCGCGCAGCTGAGTCACATCTACATCCTGAGTGGTATTACCCCGTTTCAGCCATTTTTCGCGCACATCAGGTGGCAATGAATCAACGTCAAGTATCTCCTCTTTAACCACCCGCACCACTTCTGGCTTGTTAGACTGAGAGGTACGAATTGGCGAATCAACGTCAACTATCTCTGTAACCCCTGGTGCCATCTGCTTGAACTCAAGATAACGAGTTACCCAGGAAGTAATCCGTCTAACCCACTCATTTCGTGTGTTCAGCTCAAACTGGACTAATACTTTCAGTAAATGTTGGCGGAGCTTTTCCCAAGCTTTTTTGATGTCGGTGAGATTTTCGAAAGCTTTGATTTTGTTGCGTATTGGTATGACAACTTTGTCAAGTTCCGCGAAAGCATATCTAGCAGGCTTTTCTAACCCAGGTAAGTTGCCCCGAATCCAGGGAAACAAAGTTGTATGTGCCCAGGAAAGGATTTGGTTCCAGAAGATGAGTGCGACTGCGGCTCCTACAAACAGGACAGTCACTAGAACTTGTACAAAAACGTCCATAATGTTAGTCTCCTTGGGGATAAAGTTTAAAGCTGATCCGAGCTAAATCTTCCTTGATGAAGCTTTCTCGTACATCACCCGGTAAGTTGTCCCATTCCAGTTGTTCATCAACTCGAAAAATGTTGGGTTTTGGGTTATTGCGATCTATGTAAAAAATTTCGGTTTGACGCAAGTGCTTACTGTTTACGCCTGTGTCAGAAGTTGGAACTTCTTGGGGTTTCAAGTAATGCACTTGGATAGTGAGGATGAAATCTTTTACTTCGGTTGCCAGTTTTTGAGCTAGCTCGCTTGGTGGCTGTTCCCCTACCAGTTGTGGATCGGATTCGTTACATAATATGTAAGTTGTTTGCAAGTATGTTTGAAATTCTACTTTTTGAAACTCTACTTGAAGCCTTTCTTGCAAAAACTGAGTAATATTGTGATAAACCTGCTGTTTTTGTTGAAGGTCAACCTCTTGTGTAGATGTTAGTTCTTCCCAGATCGTATTTGTCAGGTTTTTGACTGATTCTGGCATCTGGGATAGATGAGACTGAATCTGCTGTAGTAATTTTGGCGGTTGCTTTGGCAACTTTTCTGACAAGTCTTTGTCCTTGTCTTCGTCTTCAAATGTGTTGTGTTCTTCATTCATAAGTGGTTTCTCCACATCTCTACTTATTAATTGGGGTGGTTGCTAAAAAATTTGCAAAGGTTTAGTACCGCTCTTCATCTGATACCAAGCCTGGGAAGATCCACTTGAGAAGCAAACAGAGAAGGGAATGTTGCCTTGGCTTGGGTTTCAACTCTGGGTCAGGAGGAATAACTAATGGCTCTGTAGCTGGATTAAAACACATCACTGGTAAAAAACTTGCACTAGGAAATTTAAGTTCCTCTTGTTGCAAACTTTTTATTGCATTTCGTACTGCCAAAAAGGCGGGTATACCTTTGTTCACCATAAACTCTTTCAAAAAATATTTGAGAAATGCCTCTGCCACTTTATTAGGTACATCCTCACGCATAACAATTACGTTCGGCAGATTTAATTTAAGTAACTCTCGTGCTAATCCTAACCCATCACAAGAGTTAAAAATCGCTAATTGTAGCCCCTGATTGATAGCATTACTCAAAACATTTTCTAAATTTTTAATGGTCAGGAATACTTTAGGATATTTTATATAAAATTTTGGTTCACCATTGTTTGTGTCGCTAGAACTATGACCAGCAAAGAAAATAATATTCCAATGTTTTTGCTTCAGTTTTTCTGAAAGTTTTACTAACACCTCCTCATCTTGTTCAATGTCCTCCCCTATAAAAGGATTTAAATCAATGTTATTTATTTTTGACGTTTCTAACCAATCATTCCACTCACTCTTATCTTTCTTATCAAAAATTGCAAGGACTTTTTGACCTAAAAAATCATTCTTGTTTGAATTATCGTTTCTAGATTCAGAATGACTCAAGACTACCCATGCATTTCTGTAGCTATCAAAGAAATTCCATAAATGCCATGGGAACTTCCATGCGAAGTCATCTTTTGTTGAAATTATCACCATAATTTTGTCTTCTTTACCTAATTCTGTGCGGAGCTGCTTTTCTCTATCGCTAAAATCTCTAGTACTTAGCCAATCATTTATGGTTTTTTTTAAGTTACTATATTTAAAATTTACATTCTGACGTCGCTCAATCTCATGATTCTCATCATTTTTCAACACTTCAATTGGTATGTTACTATCACAATAATTAGTTGATTGATAAGGTAGATAAAATTCTTTGTGCGATTTTCTCCAATCTTCATAACCGTTGAAAAGAGTTTCATTAAATGGTAGGTAAAAACCAGTTAGGTTTAATTGAATTGATGGTGTCTGTAGTTTAATGGTTCCGTAAAATCCATTCTCATTATCTCTTATTAAATAAATTTCAATTCGATTAATCATGATTGCTCTCCAAAGAAATACAAAATTATTCTACGTGCCTAGAGATTTCCAGCCTAATTTCAATACAGAATTGAGTTCCCAACTTACATTTAAAGTAGGGGAGTTCAATATAAAGAGACGATTTTCCAGAAGTTATGCTTTCTAGTACTTTTGAGTCAAACAGCAAAGCCAGCTTAAGATTTGCAGGTAAGTATGTTTCTTCTGACCCTGGATGTATTTGAACTTTTACTCCAACCCTGCCATCTGCTTCTTTTATAAAAGCAATTTTCAGCAATACCGTTATTTCTTTGAATTCCTTCTTTAGGTAAATAAATTTACCTTGCCAATGAAGACTACTATTACTGACTTCAGTAATATTTCTTAAACTGTAATCTAATTGCATTTGCTCTTTTTCTGGACTGAAAGAAGCTTGAATATCTTCCCATCCGTTACTTACTAATGCATAATTTTGTGCTATAAATTGCTTCAATTTACCAGGGTAAGCGCATCTAATTTTGTGCTAAAGAATACAGATTAAATTACAAAGATAGTATTGGTTCAGGGGGGTTGTAGCAGCGACGCAACTGGGGAACGCTATGCTAGATTGGGCGGTGCTAGGTACGGGCTACCAAGACCTAGTATGAGCGATTGAGATTGTCGCAGCCCGCACAAGCGCACTCCGCTTCGCCGCCCAATCTTCCCCAGTTGCTGAATGACTGGTGGAGGCAATAGAGGCTTTAGTGGGAGCAACGCTCTCAAGTGAGGTATCGAAAATTAGCAATATAAGTCACCTCATATTGGGCGATCGTTAAGCGTCGATATTTCCTTGATTAAAGCTTGTTTCATCCGCTCCAACTATTGGTTGTTGTTGGATATGTTGAGTGGTACGCTGATGAACAAAGCATCTATTTGACATCAGGGGCAGTCTTATGGCATCGGCTTTCAAATCTCCTCACGTACAGACAAAAAAGTCAAAAACTTTGAGTATAGCCAACGCGACTGCCCTTACAGAAAAGATGGAATTAGTTTTTAGCGAGATAGAAGACCCGCGCTCGCAACGCACCCGTGCCCACTTATTAACAGATATTTTAATCATCGGCATTTTATCAGTGATTGCAGGAGGTAAAGGATGGGAAGATATGGAAAACTATGGGTTAAGCAAGCTTGATTGGTTAGCGGAATTTTTAGCTCTACCAAATGATATTCCAAGTCCTGACACTTTTCGACGAGTATTTGAGAGAATTAACCCGAAAGTATTTGAGCGTTGCTTTCAGAGGTGGGTACAGTCGATAGTTGAAACGGTTGGGGCACAAGTGATTCCCATTGATGGTAAAACCCTCAGAGGTTCTTACGACAGAGAACAGAAAAAATCAGCCTTACACTTAGTCAGCGCGTGGGCAAGTGAACATCGTCTTGTTCTGGGACAAGTTAAGGTGACAGATAAATCGAACGAAATCACGGCAATTCCCGCGCTACTGGAATTACTCGACTTAGCTGGGTGTATTATTACAATTGATGCAATGGGTACACAAACTGCGATCGCGGCTCAAATATATAACGCTTCAGCAGATTATGTCTTAGCGCTCAAAGCTAACCACCCAACACTTCATGGGCAAGTTAAGGCTTGGTTTGAACAAACGCAAGCTCTCAATTTTGAAGGTATAACCTTCAGTTACGATGAGCGGGTAGAAAAGGGACATCATCGTACTGAAAAACGACAAGTTTGGACTGTACCAGTTTCTCAATTACCTCCACTGTATCAACAAGCTGATTGGTTAGGTCTGAAAACCGTTGTGATGGTGGTGCGTGTGCGACACCTATGGAACAAAATTACCCGTGAGGTTCAATTTTATTTAACTAGTTTAGACAGTGATGCGTTGATTCTGGGACGTGCTATCCGTCTCCATTGGGGTGTTGAAAATTCTCTACATTGGACTTTAGATGTGACCTTCAACGAAGATGCTTGCCGTGTCCGTACTGGACACGCACCACAAAATCTTGCTCTGCTGCGGCGAATTGCCCTTAATGCTTTGAATCTAGAGCAATCTTTGAAACGCAGTAATCGCCAAAAATCGAATCGAGCCGCAATGGATAATAACTATATGCTTACTATTCTTGCTGCTTGTTTATCTCAACATCATGAAGCTTCTGAATCTGCTTGTCAATAGGGTTTGAGACGCGCTTACCCTGGGGAAATTACAGATATTATGGGAGTAAAACCAACTGAATCATATGAAAAAGGAACACCTTTAAGCCGCCGTAATCCCAAAAGTGCAATTAGGCAGGAATCACTTTGGATCAAAGAAAGCGGCTTAGATAGTTCAGAACCGATTAACACACATATTTCCTCCTTAATATCACTAATTGAAAATAAGGTAGATTTATTTAAACAACTGATACCAAATTGTCATATTCAGATCTTCTGCGGTTTTTCATCAGAAAGTGGTCAAGGCGGATTTGTTCTTGATGCAGGGTTATTAAAAAGACTTACACTTATCCCACTAGATATGACTTTAGATTTGTATCCTCCATCTCATGACAGACCAGAATCATACACTTTATCTGTTCAAAGCTTATCTGTTCAAAGCCAGTGAGATCGAGGCGATGCCAGAAACTGCAAAAGTGCATAACCTCTACTAAGCTATGGACTGCCTCTGGCTGGGAATGAGGAAGACCGAAAAAAAATAGTTGCGGTTGCGTAATAAATCTAGTATCATAAGTTATTGGGTGATTAGCTCAAAAGTAGAGCAGTGGACTCTTAATCCATTGGTTTTAGGTTCAAATCCTGAGTCACCCACTCTTTTACAGCCAATCGCAGCGCTAAAGTCAGCAAATGAGTTCTTAATTTCCTGCAAGATTTCGGCAACGAAAAAATTCAATCTTGTGCCATTTCAACTTTTGGTGGCTGAGGACGGTTTGGTCGCATCATTAATAATTCAAAGGCTCGCTGGTGATGGCGATCGCTTATCCAGTGGTGATAGCAGTCCGTATGGACCTGGACGCTATGACCCATTTGCTGGGCTGCCAACGACACATCAAGACCAAACTCTATCGTTCTTACCGCCCAGCAATGCCGCATGCTGTACAAGGGGAAAGGCAGTTTAATTTTTGCGAAATAGTGAGTCGCAGCATTGCCAACAGCGGAATTGGAACGATCCAATTTAATTGGCGGCAGAAGAACCTCTTGCAACGAAAATTGATCGAACCATTCTGGGTAACATGGCCACACCCGACGGGCATCGGTTTTACCTTCTAACACGCTGAGAACCATCGACCCGCTGCGCAACTGTTCTAAGTCAAGGCGAAATACTTCATGGTTCCTTAGTCCATAAGCCGCCATTATTCCATAAACCCAACGCCAACAAGGATCTTTGATTCTTGAGAACCACTCCACGATAAGTTCATCGCTTGGGAGCGTTCGGGGTTGGACTCGACCAGGACTGTATCTCCCTGCAAAAGGCTTAGGGTCGAAGGCTATTCCGGCAAATTTAGCCAAAGCACCCAGAGCCATACAAGTTCGTTTTCTGGTTTTGGTGTCAGGTTGCGTTTTAGCGATCTGTTGCCTCATCACCTCTGGTGTTAATTCCTGGTTTTGGGGCAAGCGCTTGAAAACCTCCAAGTAGTCGCCCTTCCAAGTAGTTTCTGATTTGTGATTGCGACTTCTTCTCTGGAAGTAGTCCTGTTCAAACTTTGTGATCCAGTCTTTTACTTGCAACGGGCAACCAGCAGAATGCTTCAGGTAAGGTTCCCAAGAAAACTCTCGGCATGCCAACATTGCCCCTACTCTCCGCGCTTCAAATTCTGCTTGTTTTACGCCGTCGATATTAGCGTAAAGATGAGTAGCTATTCGCTGGCTATAAGGTTTGGCTTGCAGAGAATTTGGTTTGGGCGGGAAAGTAGCACGGAGATATAAGTGGTTTCCAAGTAGGTCTATGGTCACGCCAATCCGCCCTGCCTTCAACCGTCCATTAGCCTGGGTGATCAGCTTATCAATATTAGTCATAGTTAAAGTGGGTCTAAGCCTACTCTTAAACAGTCGTCAAGCCAGTTAGAAATTTCGGCAATGGTATTAAGGCTGTAGCTGCGTGCGCGCAATCTGTCTAACCAGTACTCCCTTTCTGGCTGTTGCCAACAGGGAGCACCTATCCAGTATTTGAGGTAATCAACTATTAGCAGTAACTGCTGTGACGTTGGCGCAGTGCGATCGCCTGTTGCATGAGCAAGATAAGCTAAGATTGCTGCTTCTAGCTTTCCAGTTGGTTCCTGCCGCCAATAGAAAGGAGTGCCAAAGGAAGGGTCGTAATAATCGGGCATTTTGACGAGGCATTCATCCTCTTCGTGAGGAATGTCCTTATGCTTAAAATCTTCTGCTGAAGTGATGAAACAGCGTTTTTTTTCTTTTGGATACCCGTAGACAATAGATATCGGTGTGCGCTGCGCTTCCAGGCAAGGATCACAAACTATGGCGATCGCACCGTCGGCGGGCAAAGAACAAATCACACATCCCCACCCAGTACCTGGAATAGGTGCTTTTATTTCGATCAGGAGGAAGTTGCGCACTGTTGCCCCCGTGGCATTACAGGCACAGCAAGGACCATAGTCAACTTCTTCAAGCTCGTCATAGTCGGGGTCATCCTCTGCATAAGCCCAAACTTCGCCACATTTGCGGCATTCGTAATACCCATAAGTTTCTACATGGTGGACATCGCCCGATCCACATTCACTACACGTTTCCTTCACCAGCCACCTCCGTCTCCTCAAATTCAATTTGCATCTGCCGCCTCATCCATTTAGAGTCAAAGGTGATAGGAACATCGCTGCGTTTACATCGTCGGGTCTGCCAAAAATAATAACCGCATCTGCTCCCATCACCCACCTCCAATATGTTTTTTTAGTTGGTGCGGCTGAAAAGGACCAATGGGCGGCGTGAAACCTCGACTCGTTTTCTTTGCCCAAATACCCGCATTGTCAATAACCGTCACCGTGAGCACATCTTTTTTGTGCTTGCCCTCTAGGGGCGTAACTCTATCTCCAACGGCTAGCGCATTAGCTTGGGGAGATGGGGAAGGGGGACTTAAAACTAAAGTCAGGTCAGAGAGCTTGACTCTGACTATCTCAATTTCTCCAGAGACACAGACGTCCGCTTCTGGAAGCGTTTTAAAAAGCTTGACAATCTTGACTCTTTTTTGTACTGATTCAGACCAATAAACAGCCCCGATTTCAAAACCTACATCATCTGGATTTTTGGTTGGATGTTCCGGAGAGTTGCCGCACTTCCGTACTACATCAGATTGCACTAGCTCGCTGTCACATTGTTGCAACTCATCGTGTTGCAAAAGTTGCACTTCTTCAAAAAATAAACTTTGGTTTTCTAGTGGATCACCTGGATCACCTGGATCACCCCAAGATTTTTTAGCCGATAATGCTTGCTGTGAAAGACATTCTTGCTCAACCCGGAAATCGCCCTGTTTTTCTATTACATTTATATTTTCAGTAAATATTGCAGTATTTGTCGCAGTGTCCACTGATACAGCTTCAAAATTATTACCCGGTGATCCAGGTGATCCAGGTGATCCAGGTAAAACCCAAAGTTTATTTTTTTCACTTTGGTCAAAAATCCACCCTCTTTGTAGTACACCTGTAATCTGTCTGCGCCCTGCCTGCCAATTCAATCGACGCAAAATAGCGGTAATTCTCTTCGTTGATTGCATGTCTTGCCTTGCTGGTTCAATGCTCAACATATTAAAGATTTCGACAACAGTGACAAACTCGCGGTTTGTTACATACTTTTCTATTGCCTCTGTCCAAGGGTCAACAGTTTCAAAGTTTTGGTTCAATTCTTTCTGTTGGCTGGACTCGTCGGGCGTCAACCACCATTGATATCCAGACTCGTACAACGCATTTGCTGCTGCCCACAGCAGGTCACGTTCTTGAGCAACCAATTTTATAGGGATTATTCCCTGAACTGGAATGATCCAAAAACGTCGGCTC
This sequence comes from Stigonema sp., assembly GCA_965249805.1. Lineage (GTDB taxonomy): Bacteria > Cyanobacteriota > Cyanobacteriia > Cyanobacteriales > Nostocaceae > Stigonema. Next base: position 1,279,576 of record CBDFMX010000001.1, on the reverse strand, counting down.
CCTGTTGGGTCGGACAGAATTTCTTGGTCGTTGGTAGTGCCAACCAGGACTGATCGGCGTGGATGCTCCTTGACGTTGCGATCATAGGGGGAGCGAAAAGCATCTACCCGAGAACTCATGAACTTTTTGAGCGCCGACACATCTTTACGTTTGTAGACGCTCTCAAACTCCGACCACTCCAAGCACCAAAATCGGTGTAGTTTCATGAGTTCGTCACGTTCGCTGGCGTCGCCCAACTCATCACAAAACCAGTCTTCGCCGTACAATTCCTTCCAGAACGTGCTTTTATAAGCTCCTTGCTTTCCAACAAGGATAGTAGCTGTGTCGTGCTTACAACCTGGGCGCTTAGCTCTAGCAACCGCTGCAACCAGCGTTTTCTTCATATATATGTTGTGCAGTGGATCTTCAGTGCCAAAATACCGCGTAGCCAAATTATCTAGTATGTCTGTACCAACATCGGGATATTGCTCTGCCAAGTTGTCAAAATACTCGTTTACTGGGTGGTAGGAGTTTTCTTCGGCAATCATTTCAACAATCATTTGTGAATCACCGATCGGAACGTCCACATCAAACTCTAAGGCTATTCTTAGACGAACTTTATTGATATCTAGCGGTTGCCCATGTAGCTCAATACTTCTTTTCAGGAGGTTCATGCGTAATGAATCGCCCCATCCAGCCTTTACTATGTCAATATATTTGGACATTTTTGACTCTCGCTCTTCACTTCTGTTCTGCTGCCATAGCTCTTCTAGGACTGATCGCCACTCTTCAATAGTTTTGGCGTTGTCAATCAAATCCTTAAACTGCTCTGGGTCATTATTTGAAATAAAATCATCCATCCCTTTTAGTGAACCCGATGGTAATTCAATTACCATGACTTTCGCACCAGTAGCACATAGTTCACGAGCCATAGACAACATTCCATCTTGCACCGGGCGCTTATGAACAATGTCATTGTCAAAGCAAAAGTAAAAAGTTCTACCAAAGCCTGCTAGTGTATTTAGCCAAGAATGAAGCCGTCCTTTTTTCTTGCAGGTAGAGACTCCTGGTATAGATATCGTTGCGTATCCCAGCGACAACCCTGCTCCAGCTTTTTTCGCGCCTTCAGTAATAATCACTGGTTGGGATTTATCGTCAACAATTGATTGCCAGTAGCCTTCTATACCATTGTCTAAAAATAACGGGTAAGTTCCGTAACCACTTGCACCAAGATACTTTTGAGGTTTTCCATCCTTAGTAAAAATCAAGGTATCTGGTTTTACTTGAGTTCCCAGCAATGTTCGTTCACTAGTAAACGGATCTAAACCTGATACTTGCCAGCAAGGGACTAAATCGTGAGAATGCTTCCACCTTTTTTTTGTGTTTCGGTCAAGGACTTTATCTACCTCTCTCGCGTCATGAATTGACCTGACGTTTTTAGAGATTATCTTTTCATCTACCCCACTATTGAGCCATTCCTCCAAATGTTTTTTATCGATACCATTAGAATTTATGGTAAGATTAGAGGTATTAAGCGGTGTACTACTTATAGAAGTTGAAATCATATTTATCCTTTTTTTGTTTGGGCTGGACTTTTCTTGAAGTTCGGTCTTTTCTTGTGTTTTACTGAATCGTTGTATTTGGCACAAGGTGTGCAGTGGTAAACACTTAGCTTAGTAATTTGTCCCTCCTAGCTTCGATTAGTTGAAAGTTGATGAATGGTTAACAAGTAGTTATTAACGCAGCTAAGCTTCATGCCTACTTGCCTTGATATCAGCAGCCAGTTGGCTCAACCCTAGTAGTAACTCAGGGTTGTCTTGAAGGTGTACGGGGAAAGAATAAACCACTGCTGCGGCAAGTACGGTTGCTTCTTCTTGACTTAAAAAAGACCATTGAGATTGGAAAAATGCGACAAGCTGAGCTAATGAATACCCTAACTGTTTGGCAGCGTCGTTCATTTGATCCGGAACCCAATGCTCTGTCTCTCCTCCGGAGAGGACAACGTAGACTCCTGGGTTAAGGTTATTGGTCATTGGTTGTGAGTTTCATTGGTTGTTAGTTGTTGGGTTTTAGTTTTTGGCAAGGGCAAAGTGACGGTCATCGGCTGTTAGTGAAGAAAAAGAGGGATCACCGTTAGGCTCCTCTCATCACGCTAAGTTTTTACTCTGGAAATAGATAAGACATGAAAAGCCGCCTTGAGAACAGGCGGCTTTATACTTCCTCGGTTCGGTTTTTTAGATCTTCTACGAGTAATCGGAATTGTTCGATTTTAGACTCTAGGTGTGTAACCTCGTTTTCAAAACGCTTGATATCTTCTTTTCTTGTAGCCACCTGATTACGATAGTCGTCTATCATCTGTATCAGCTGGCCAAGCATTCCCCCAGCAACTGCTGATCTGGATTGAACGAAAGCTGATTCCTGGCTATTCTCTCTATAAGCTCGCTTCGGCTGATTCCTAATGCTTTCGCTCTCATCTCTAACATTTCCGCGCTCTCTGGAGTTAAAGACACGGTATAGTCTTTCTTCTTCTGACCATGAACCGCTGTCTTGGTCTTCCTGTTTGCCATCAATATTGCCCATGTAAACTATTCCCATTTTACCCATGGAATACATTGCTAATTTTACCCATGCAATGTTAGACTTACTCTAGTTTACATGGGTAATGTCAAAAATAGGGGGTAAAAAGAAACTTTCTGTGCGAAAGCTTCGTACTGCCTAAACCTATCAGGGCATCCATACAAACCAAATCAAGCCGCCGCGTATCGTCCTAGCGCGGAAATTTTAAACTAGCCATCCTACTGGAGGTATTGAAACTGATCTTAAAAAGTAAAGAACAAAGGTACTAGTTTGTCACCTTTATTCGGAAGTGATTAGGGTTTGAAGTTGTTTGATTACCAATTATGACGCTTATGACACCAACATCGTCAACAGACAGATACTTAATCTCCTCAGTACTGACTCACTTTGCAGATGTGGCAAGGCAAATAGTACAGTCCTCTGAATGCAAGAAAACACTTGACGGTCCGGGCGTAGATCCAGAACTGGAGGGATATATTCACGACGCAATTAACGCCCTAGAGCACGTAGCAAATAAATACGCTCAAGTTGCTGATTATCAAGCAGCCATTCTTGAGGATCACGCCAACGACAACGCCGAAATAGCTCAACTGCTTGAACAAAACACTTGAATCGCCCTGGACTAAAACACCCACTAAATATGCAGCAACTCCACACTACAGCCCAAGCATCCGAACTACTGGGTATCCCAGCATCCACAATACGGGCTTGGTTAAGCCGATTCCCGGGAGTCTTTCACGAAGGCATCCATATCGTTATTCAGGATGGAAAAAAACTCTGGACAGAGACTGGACTCGACATGCTCCGCCAACGTGCAACAGAAAATGCAGCACCATTCGCTGCAGACAACGATGCGGTCACAACACAAAATGCAACAGAAACTGCTGCAATTGACGTTACACCTGCATCGGAACGCGCAACGCAACATGTTGCAAATAAAGACGCAAGCAGTGCATCTGCAACATTTAACGACGCTCTAGTTGAAGGCTTCACCGACAAACTGTCACTAGAGATTGCAGGAGCGATCGCAGAAAAACTTCCTGGTAGAGTGTTGCACCACATTAATAGAATGCTGCATCATAATCCCACACACCAGGAGCAAGAAATCCTACAACATGCGATACAACAGCAATTACATCTGTTGCCAGGAACTGAAAAAAAGTATCTAGCATTACCACAGTCAAAATAATCATTGCATTTAATTGGCTTTGGGCGTTGCTAATCGCAACAGTTCTTTCGTATCACGTGACTGTAACGCAACACAATTCGCAACATGCAACATTGCAGCAATCTATGCAGGAGAAATAGAGATGTTTGACACGACTTTGTTGAGAAGAGGCAAGCGCTACCGATTTCGTACCCAAGGTTTAACCTACTGTCACTCAGGCGGTGAAATCTCAACCACATTTACATTCAAAACTGACAAAGGCAATTGGAAGATAATTTCTCAAAAGCTCTGTCAAAAGGAGCTTTCGGAGCTTGAACCAGAAATTGTTAGAGCGATCACTGCCCCGGTCAAAGATTAGCGATCACCCCTCACTTTTTTAGCTCTATTGGATCTACCGAAAACGCAGATACAACCTAAAACAGTTTACACTATGGCACTTAATTACAACAACCCTAACGATTGGGGCAAAAGCCCCTTAACTGATTTCGCGCTACGAATGCAACAATTTCGAGCCGAGAACCCCGAAGTGTGGAATCGGATAATTGAGAATGACTTAATTTTCTTGACGGAACACAAGACAATTTATGACCCGTTGGTAGCGGATGAGGAAGAATACACCCACCGTTTACTGGAAATGAGTACGGAACCTGAAAATTTTACTTTTGAATAACGACAGTTTGAGCGTTCCTAATGAATCACGATGCCGAAAGTGCGATCGCCACCACATTTATATCTTTAGGTTTGGCAATTTTAGTTTGTCTGGTTTGGAAAGGTATACCAGAGTTTCACCTACAGCTAAATGTTGATATCAAGTCACACATTAAGTGACGTATTTTACTTTACTGAAGTCCCCGCAAAGACTACCGCATTTTCTTCCCGCATCTTCCCGCGACTATAGTTTCCTTACTGTTGCGGGAAGATGCGGTAAAGGCAACTAGTAGGCTGCTTTCGCAACTTACTGGTAGCCGAATTAAATAGATACATTCAGGAAATACTAGCATGGAATTCGACAAGTTAGGCAATAATTCCGCTCAGTCCCTATCAGTTGTTGGTGGGGAAAGGGTAGGGAATTTCAAAACCAATCCAACCCAAATGGGAAGTCAAGCTTTACTACCAGAAAATCAATCAATGCTACAAGGATTGTTTGCTGCATATGGCATGCAATTCCCAGAGATCAACATGGGTGACGCGAAGCTGAAAGACAAAGCTGTAGCGATTGGTAAAGTAGCAGAAATTGCAAAAGTCAACATGACCGCTCTTGAACAAATGCTAAAGCATACGGCAACGTTAATGGCAGGTCAAGTTAAGCTAGCAGAGTTTTATGCTGCCAGTACTGAAATAGTTGTAGAAGGCAAGAAGCGAATTGATAGGGCAACGGCCAATTCTTTTTTGGCGCTAGCTGATTATCATCGGCACACCCAGTCTTTATCTCAAAAGGTTGATCGCAAGATTAAGGCGTTAGACGCCAAGTACGAGTTGGTCGGACAACTGGGTGAGGGCAAGCTTGCCACTAGTTTAAAGCTAATTGAATCCCAGAAACAAGCGGGAGAGAAGCGCCAAGAAGTAACCCAAGATGTACAACAGAAACGGCAAGAACTGCTGTCATCTGCCGCAACTAAACGACAAAAGGATAGAGAGTATATCCGAACCGGACACCTAACTACTAAGAAATAAATGCTGGGGCTGCAATGCCCCTTCAACATATGAAGCAGACAGAATTTACACCTAAGCCCAGTGGAAAAGCTACAAAGTTTTACCTTCATTTGTCGAACTGGACTGAATTCTTTACTTGGTTTTCAGGCGGGATTGCAATATCATTCATCTGCCAATTAATACCAAAAATGTTCGTATTGTATCCGCTATGTTTTCTATTCGCAGTTGGATATTTTGGTGTTAGTTTTACCACAAATAAACAAGCGAATATCTTGCGGATTGTGGCGGTATTTAGTTCATTGATTGGATTTTGGAATTTAGCTTATTTGTATCGAGATGATATTACAGCAGTAGTAATTATTCTTGTCGTTTTATTCGTGATAGGTGGATTCTTGTATGTTGCGACCATTACTAAGAGAAATAGCAGTAAGTAGTTTCGGCGTAGGATTATTTGGATTGTCCGTTGCCATTCCGGGTTTTTTACTGGATTGGAACGAGTACTTTATTTGTGAAAAAGACTACACGATTGAAACCTGTGTTCACCAAGCTTATTCATTCCAGGAAACGCAACCTGTAAAATTAAAACCTAAGCGATATATAGGGGAACCGATAACTAAATTATTTGGAATTGGATTGGCAGTAATAGCCTTCCCCGTTGCGGGATATGCATCTCGTGAGATGGCTGAGAATAAGGAATTTGAGGAAACGATAGAATCAGTTAATAAGCTTGCAGCAGTTCACGAAGAAGTACAACAACGGGTTATAGACAATAGAATAAGTGCTGATGGATATGAGGCGATGAAAAGTTACGAAATGGCAGACACGGTGGATCGCTTCAGAGAAACATTTCGCCAAGAGATTAATATTGATGAGATAGAACTGCACCTTCAAACTCAACAGTACAAGCTGGAACAATCACAAAACTATAAAGCATTGGAGTTTGACCTTGCCCCTCATCAGCCACAAGACGCTACAAAAAAGCGGGAATGGTCTGAGCAAGCGCAACGAATGTATGAATGGCTGATGGGTAAAGACGACTTACCTGAGGTGATTAACTCCGACTGGCTGGGTAAGCAAAGCTTTGACGGTAAGAAAATGACCAAGGATAAGTGGATTCCTCTCGTACATGAGCTAGTAGCAGAATCACTCGCAGAATGGGTAGAGCAGGGGAAAAGTTTTAAATTGGGTTGAAGGGGAGTTTACCTATATTTACGTATAGCATTGGTACTTAATCAGGAGATCATGTTGTTTCAATGGAACAGGACAGGAAAGACTTAATCGCTGCTATAGAGCAAAGGTTAGAAGCGGAGGTACAGAGCCTAAGTGAGGTGCAAGCTACCAGACTACGAACACACGTACAGGGATTCATCCGTAGCAGAGGGAACCGATGACCCCAAAAAACTTTGAGTGGATAGCTGACAGCATGTTACGCGTTGAGATTATCCAAGCCTGGAAGGAATTCGAGCGTTGCCCCGACGAAGTCGGGCGATTATATTACTACTTGTCTTTGGTGGAATCAGTGCCACTTGAAGATGATGATTTCTATATGAAATATTATGTTCGCTTTGATGATTCTCACCAGCCATGACGACTTGATCACTGGTAAAGTTTTAAACAAATTCAACTATTTTTGCTGAACCATCAACTGCATCCCAGATACCATCAATTTCTCCAATGTAATTAATAGGAATTTCGTAATATCCTTGTGGAGCGATTTTCACAGCGCAGTTATCGACTACATTTTCTGTCATAGAACCAAATTGAATAAATAGGCTTGCCGTAGATGCATTGAAAATAACAGCTGCTTTACGATTTACATTAATCTCTAGTAAATGTGTTGCCTCTGTATTTGATGGATGACTACTAGTATAAGCGACACGAGAAGCATTAGAGGTTCCCTGCCTCTCTATAATAACTGGATTAAGAATTGCTGGATTATAAAGTCCCATTCTTTATTAATTCTTAGTTGACTGAGCATTCGACATAAGACAGTTCGCAAGCGACTTCAGCTAAAGCTGTTATTTTACCAACAAATAAATTGTCTAGATTAATTTCAAAACTTCCTCCAGGATACAGAACAATTCCTTTTCCAGTCGCGATACTGCTCGTTTCCCCAAGCACCAAAGTAACTTTCTCAGAGATTGAGACATTAATCATCACTGCATAAATTCTGTTTTTATTCGCTCCCAAAAAAGTATTAGCTGTATTAGCGCTAAGCTGAATCTTATTATTTGTACATTTATCAAAAGAAATATTCTTAGAAGCAAAGGCGAAAGAATTGGCTGGATTATCGATCGGCATATAATTTCTCTTTATTAAGTTGGGTGTACTAAATTATTCAAAAGTTTAGATTTATACTAATCCCTCTTGTATTTCCCTGGAGGGAAGACTACTAAGAAACTTGAAGATGTCTTTTTAAATCCTCGGATCGGTTTAACCATCCTTCTAAAAAGCACTCCTGATCACCACGTCCCCAGCGACGGTAGCAACACTCTCTAAATTCAAAATAATTATGTAAAAGTCTTTCCTCTCCTGTGGGACGAGAGAGCCAGTATTTTAACTCATTTATTGTCTTAGGTCCAACGATACCATCTTCAGTCTCACCCAAACATTTTTGCAAAGTTGTAACACCTCTACCGCTATTTACTTGCCAATCAAAAGTAGAGATTGCTATTCTACGTGACATTTTGTCACAGCCAGATCCAAGCCAATACTTATTAAAGTAAATATCTTTTACTTCTTCCATAGAAATAAATCGTACTGATTGCTTGCTCAAGCCTTTATTAGTACGATATTCATCGTACTCTTCATGAATTATTCCATAGTTAGTTTCGCCTCCACTATCAGTAGGATCATTTGTATAGCCGCCTTCATACTTAAGGCACAAATCAAGAGCTTCCCTAAAAACATTCTCTCTTGCTATGTCAAAACTCATGTTATTCCCCTTTCTGTTCTTCAAAAAATTTACTAGATTTTGGCGTCAATTGCCCAAAATAACCACCTATACCGACACTTGTTAAATCTGCAAATTTAGCTCGATAATCTTTATCTATTATTGCCAAAACGAGTGCCCCGCTCACTAAGATAATTATTATAGTAGAACGAACGTTTATTTTCTTTATGATTTCTAGCATCATGAAGTACAAAAGTTATTTCGTATACATCGGAAAGACAAAACATACGTCAAGATTAAAATATTTTAAATATCCTGATCTCTCTTGGAGCTATACATTCTTTCGCCTAAACGTGTTAGCAAAAGTGCTTTTATTTCAGTTAGATGTTGCTGATTAATATCTAATTTTAAACTAAGACTTTGTATGATGTGATCGGTCTTGTCGCCTAAATCTTTATCTATGCTTACCAATAATTGATTACCTTGCTCTTGGTTACGACGGATATGTGCAAAATCGCGCTCTATTGCATAGCGCTTGCGGATTGTACTAGTCCACCACATAATTAATCCGCCAACAAACGAGCTAGCTCCCAAGCATAAAGTAATTAAAGATATCGAATCAGAAATCTTCATGACTAGCTTTAGCTTAAACTCTTTTTATTTTAATCAACTACTTTTCTTCGAGATTCAACGATTGCTTGAATTGGCTTACCTTTAAGAACTCCAGCTCCACTCCAAGCTTTTTTTAGTAAATTAGTTTCAATTGTTGTGCTTACAGAGCCAGCATATCTTATTTTTCGGATGACCAATTTAGTTCCATTATTAATTTCAACCTCTGCTGTACGTAATACTCCGTGCAACAACAAGTCGCCGACTTCGGTCAGAATAACCTGAGATCTATGAGTTGCAGTCAAATCTTTGATACCCGTAGCGGTTGCCATTTCAGTATTAGCATACAATTCCTTCGCACCTAAAAAGTAAAAGGGAACATCTATAGTTTTAGTATTATCTGTTGGATCTGGTTGTTTACCGTAGACTAACAAAGTAGAGAATAATCCTGCCATAAAAAAAGTCCTAACCTAATTTGTAATTAGTTCAAAAAAACTAGTAATAGCTGACGTGAGTAGCTATACTTGCAGATTTTATGGTACTGCCTGCGAAAGTCTTGCCAATTAACGCATGAAATGATTTATTGGCAGCCATAAATATCTTACGCCGCTTTTTATTGTCTAATCCCACGGTTACTTTAATAGCATTGCCTGCTCTAAGAAGTTTAGGTACACTTTCATCTGCTAATGAATCAGGCGATGGCGATGGCATATCTTTTATGCCTACAGCGTCTTTGATATTGTCGTAATCGCTAGAAAGCTTTAGCGAGAAATTAATTCCATTACTAACAAAAAGATAATTTTTGTAAGTTACTGCCATGTCTTTAAACAATAAAGCCTAATTCTTTCATCCCAATATACTGGCTCAAACGACAGTGCAACGAAGATACCCCTTAAGCCTCAGTCAAAACGCTTGTCAAACACAGGTGCTTAAGTGAAACTCTTACTCCATTCTGGTGTAGATTTTTCAGCGCCAGTGGGGTAATAATCAGCACGGACCATTTTTACGACAATCTCTTTTAACTTTTGACCCTTTCTTTGCCCAATTTTTTCAAATGATTTTGTCAAATAATCACTATTAATTTGGGTTTTAATTGATTTTAAAATTTTTTCTGCTTCTTCTTGAGAGAAAGCATTAACAAACACTTTACTATTATCTTTTAAAGTCAATATTAATTCCCACGAACCTTTTTTGTAATTTGGCAGAGTAGTTTGATTTTTTTTGTTTGTGTTTAAAGGATGAGGAATAGTGATGGGATACCAATTTTTTCCCAAAGAACCATCTGCTTTTAATTCCCGAAATAAGCAAACAAGTTGTGGAATTTGTCCTTCAAAAGAAAGCTGATAGCGCTCTGGTAATGAAGCAACACAAGATTGTTGAGTACATAATTGTTCATTAATTTTAGCTAGTTCTTCAAATTCAGCTTGAATTTTTAAAGTTTCAGATCCTGTCAAAGTAGCTAAAACTTGAATCTTTTTTGATTCTCGAGTTGCAGTACGATTTCCATCGTTATCAGTTTTACAAACAACTGTAGGGACTTCTATTTCTAGCCAAGACATATCTTCGCATTCACATGGATTAGATAATGGATTCGGCAATGGTACTGGTAATGGTGTTGGTGTTGGTGTTGGTGCTGGGGTTGGGCTTGGCAATGGCGCTGGTATTGGCACTGGGAATGGATCTGGTATTGGGTTTGGTAATGGATCTGGTTCTGGACTTGGTGTAGGTGTAGGTGAGGGTGTTGGTGTTGGGGTTGGTGCTGGTGTTGGTGCTGGTGTTGGTGCTGGTGTTGGTGCTGGTGTTGGTGCTGGTGTTGGTGCTGGTGTTGGTGCTGGTGTTGGTGCTGGTGTTGGTGCTGGTGTTGGTGCTGGTGTTGGTGCTGGTGTTGGTGCTGGTGTTGGTGTTGGTGCTGGTGTTGGTGTTGGTGTTGGTGCTGGTGTTGGTGTTGGTGTTGGTGTTGGTGCTGGTGTTGGTGTCGGTGCTGGTGTTGGTGCTGGTGTTGGTGCTGGTGTTGGTGTTGGTGCTGGTGTTGGTGCTGGTGTTGGTGTTGGTGCTGGTGTTGGTACTGGTGTTGGTGTTGGTGCTGGTGTTGGTGCTGGTGTTGGTGCTGGTGTTGGTGTTGGTGCTGGTGTTGGTGCTGGTGTTGGTGCTGGTGTTGGTGTTGGGCTTGGTGCTGGGCTTGGTGCTGGTGCTGGTGTTGGTGTTGGTGCTGGTGTTGGTGTTGGTGTTGGTGCTGGGCTTGGTGCTGGTGTTGGTGTTGGTGCTGGTGTTGGTGTTGGTGTTGGGCTTGGTGCTGGTGTTGGTGTTGGTGCTGGGCTTGGTGCTGGTGTTGGTGGTGAGTCTGGTTCTGAAAGTCCTGGATTGTAAGGAGGTTCAATCCTTGCTTTCCAGGAAGTTATGGTTGCACCAGGTGTGTTTGTTATTTTCCGATAATCAATCGGTCCACTACAGGTATAATCATCATTACTACGAGCTAGACAGTAAATACCATCGGCAAAGTAAGCAAATCCAATGATTGGTGGTCTGACTTGTTCTGTCGCAAGTTGAAAATTCGTATAGGTTCGACCTTGAAAAATTACATCGGCAGTGACGACTACGGAATAACCTTTGCATTCAAAAGAACGAGAAATTGGAGGCAAACCAGTATTTGAATCAACCGGTGATGGATCATTAGAGGGGAAAAAATTATTAAAAATTAAATCCCCTATGGCTCCACCGATTATGCTTCCTGCAAAAGTTCCTACAAAACCACCAAGCGGACCGCCTATAATCTCTCCAACCAAACCACCAACGGCACTACCAACTGCAGTACCACCTGCGCCAAAAGCAGCTTGTCCAGGAGGCTGTCCACTAGCAACTCTAAGACCAAAATCAATTACAACAGCGATGGCAGGTGCAGAGATTGCAGGCGTAGGAATTTTTGCAGGGCGCGGTATTGGATTAACAACAGGTTCAGGAGGCGGGGGAAAATAACCTTTTGGACTTGTCGCGGATGGGAATGGGGGTTTAACAGGAGGTGGTATTGGATTAGATTTAGGTGTCGCTGTATTTGGGCGAAACTGTGGAATATCTCCTACCAATCCATTAGTAGAAGTTGGAATTGTTTTGTAGTTTGCACCAGGAGAAGCTGGTGGCGGTGCTATGTCAACTACATTTGGATTTGGTGGCGGTCTTTTAGTAGGCGGTTGGGTTTTTTGTAGTTGCTGCTGCCTAATTTTGATAATTTCTTGTAAATCTTCTGGCGGAGTTATATTTCGCGGCTGTTTAGCCAGAAGATCAAAACCATCTGGTGGCAACACTTCAACTTCACGCGGAAGAGCATCATCAACAACTTTTTTGTAAAGCTCGTCTATCTTCTTCTGAGTTGCATAAGCGTCATTTAGTTGTTGATTTTTTAATATATATTCGCGAACAGTATTATCGAATTCTATGGACTGAGCAGCATTAGGCGGAACCGTACTTTTTGGTGGTGCGGTCATTTGCCCCGCTGGGTCTACATTGAAATTTTCGTATATTGATTTAAATCTATTGTCAGGCTCTCGGAAGCCAAAATCAAAACCAGGGGCTTGCCCTGGTTGTTGAAACGGTGATGGTTGTGGCTCAAACATCAAGCGGCGGTTTTAAATTCGGTTGGGATTGGATCTTCAGATAAAGTCTGTGCGTAAGTCCAAGGATTGTTTCTACCTGACAAATGAAGTTTGTCTACAGGAATAGACAAGCGAATAAGTGCCCGGTGCTTATTGTCTGTTTCCACATAAAAAATTCCAGCTTGAGCAACACGCTGAGTATATCCAGGGGCTTCGGTTGCAGATTTAGCTAAATTAATTTCGGAAAGAGCAAACCCAACCCACATACCTAATTTTTCTAAGGTATCAATATTTGAAGGGATATCAGTAAGATTAAGGGCGGTCATACTTTTACTAATGAATCAGTAATTTTTCTGTTTTAACCTTTCAAACAGAATGTCGCATTACTTACGTTGGGAAAAAGCAGTAGACGAATCCTCAATTACCTCTTGAAAACTGCAAAATAAAGGCAAGAAGTTAAATAAAACTTTTGCAACGTCCGTATATTGGCTTTCTCAAGACTTTTACCCAGGACTCTTAATCCATTGGTTTTAGGTTCAAATCCTGAGTCACCCACTCTTTTACAGCCAATTGAATATCAAATTCCCGCAAGTTTCCCGCAAGTTTTGGTAATTCATTCTTGGGGTGGTCGCGGACGGTCTGGCCTCATCATCAGCGATTCAAAAGCTTTCTGATGGTGGCGATCGCTCATCCAGTGGTGATAACAGTTGGTATGCACCTGAATACTATGACCCATTTGTTGGGCAGCCAGGAACACGTCATTGGTAGTTAGCAGCGGCGATCGCGCTCGAGGTCATAAATCACCTTTTCCAGATACCAATTATCCGACTTCCCTGGGTGCTGCTGTCGCTGCTGCTTGAGTAGGCGCTTGGCTGTGGCAGTGTCGCCGCGTAGTAAAGTAAGCAGGTCGCCTTGCAGCCGTCTGTTTGTGGGATCTGTCTGATAGGAGTGAGAAACCTTGCTGCGTGGTTTGTATCTTGGCTGTGCTTGGAACCCTAAAGGTTCCCGTGGCTTGAAAATCTCTTTCCACAGATATTGCGCATACTGGATTTGTCGGATTAAGGCGCTTAGTAGGGTGAGCAAGACACCTAGCTCTAAAAGAATATGCAACAGTTGATGTAGAAGCATAATGAAGAGAGATTGAGTTAGTGAGGTAACTCAATCCAAGATGCGGGGACTTTCCGGCGTTCGACCACGGGAAGTTCCCGCATCTTTGTTGTTGTTTTGACAAAGTTTTTCTCAGTGCGTGTAATGAGCCGCGCAACGTCAAGACAAAGGTTATCGAAGAATGCAAACAACTTCAGCAAGCGTATTGGAGTATAGGGGGACTGAGTTGGTTGTGTGGAAAGTTACGGTGATTTGTCGATGAAGAAAAAGGAACTCAACTATGGAAAGTAGCGGTAAATATCTTTTCGATGGAGAATACGAACAAAGACAATTGTCTTTTCTTCAAATGTGAAGCCAATCCGGTAGTCTCCAACCCGAATACGATAAGCATTATTAGCATCCATGAGTTTTTTAAAACCGCTAATCTCGTCCAGACTGGAATAGCTTGGAATCTCTTCAAAGACAAGAGATTTAACAGACTCAAACACTGGAGTACTTTTGAGCGCTTTCATGTCTTTTAAAAAAGTAGGCATATACTCAACTTTCATAGCTGCTCAAGTACTTCAAGAGCTTCCTTCAGTCTCAAAGGCATTTCACCTTTGACTGCTTGCATAGCTCGGTAAAGTCCCTCATCTTCAATTGCTTCTATCAAGCGCTGATAATCCCCGAATTCTAACACCACCTTGAGAACTTGACCGTTTTTATTTGTGATTAACTCTTGAACAAATGGATACTCTTCAGCTTTCATCGGTCATTCTACTTTGTAACTACTTAACTTCTACTTTAAAGAGTAATCGCCCCAATAATCGACCGCTACCCTATTCACCAATTCTTAGCAGGCGATCGGGTGCTCTGCGCGGAGCCAAAAACTTCACGCCTCTTTGTTTAAAGTCTGCTATAATATGCTAATTTTACTTAAATTTCATGTTTCTTACTTTACAGTACTTTTCAATTGAGTTGACCATATTGTACGGGCGCGGTTTCCGCGCCCCTACTGTTATATTGTGGTCTACCCGACTGAAAGAAGCTGTAAGCGACCAGAGGATCATCAATTGAAGTCGGAGGCATAGGAACGGTTTGGGCTGGAAAGCCCGCCCAAGCAATACAAATTATTGCAGTGGTTTTAACTCTGATGCCAAAACAGATATTAAAAATTGTGTCAGTGTGTGCGCATCCACTCCCAACTCAGTCCGCTTTTGTGCCGCTAAAATCCCGGCTTGGGAATGCCACCAAGCAGCAGTTGCGACAATGTCTTCTAGAGGAATATGCTTAGAAGCAGCTTCGGCTAACAACCCACCGAGTAGCCCAGTTAACACATCCCCACTACCACCACGGGCTAAAGCTGGGGTACTTTCGGGATTAATCCAAACTGCACCTTGAGGGTTGGCGATCGCCGTCCTCGCCCCCTTTAACAACACCACTGCTCCACTTTGCGTTGCAGCTTCCCGTACCGCCAAGACCCTCTCTGTCTTAGCGTCAGGAAGATCGGGAAACAACCGCTCGAATTCACCAGCATGGGGGGTAAGTACTGTTGGCGCGTGTCTCTTTTGTAACGTGGGGATAGTTCCCATGGAAGCTAAGATATTCAAACCATCGGCATCGAGAACCAGAGGGCGATCGCTTTCTAAAACGAATTGTACAATCGCGCTGGCATCTTTTGTTAAACCAGGACCGCAGGCGATCGCATTAAATGAACTGAGATCAGTGTTTTCTGGTAATTGGAGTTGGTCAATGGCTCCCGATGGTGTTTCCGGACAACCGATAATCAGTGCTTCTGGCAAATGTGATACCATTATGAGCTTTAGGGACTCTGGCACAGCAACTGAAAGCATCCCCACACCACTTGCTCGCGCTCCCAAACCAGATAAAAGTGCCCCTCCCATATAGCGGTGCGAACCGCAAATCAGCAGTAAATGACCTTCCTTGTACTTGTGGGTAACTTGTGGACGGGGTAGAGGTAAAGTTGAGAGCGCAGTTGTTTTAGTGATGCGTTTAATACTGGGTGAATCTCTTAGTACAGCTTGCACATCAGCTAAGGGAATATCAAAATCAATTAACTCAGCTTTGCCAATGTACTCTAAAGCTTGGTCTTGCAATAAACCAAGCTTCCACAAACCCAAGCAAAATGTGTGCGTAGCACGAATGGCAGTTCCTAATACCTCGCCCGTATCCGTATGTAACCCTGAAGGCAAATCGATACTAACAATCGGTTTATTCCATTCATTGAACTGATTAATTGCAGTTGCGACCGGATCGGTAAGCGCTCTTTCTAAGCCATATCCAAACAAGCCATCAACCAAAAAATCACAATCTGGCAGTTGTTCAACCGATTGATAACATGGGATACCTAAACCCTGCGCGTACTGCAAGTGCTGCGAAGTTAATTCCTTAAGCTTGGAGAAAGGACAATAGATCCAGACTTCTGCCCCTTGAAAGTGTAATTCACGAGCAACTACTAAAGCATCACCGCCGTTGTGACCCGGACCTACCAGAATCCCTACTTTGGGGAGTGGGGGAGTGGGGGGAGATGAGGGAGATGAGGAAGTAATTTCTCCCCCTACTCCCCCTACTTTCCAAAAAAGGGGGATGGCTTGAATGTGACGGACAATCAGCCCCGCCACCTTTTCCATCAAAGCCGCTACAGGCATTCCTGCTGCAAAGACACGCGCTTCGATATCGTGCATCTGCCCTGCGGTGACTACCACTTGTGAAATTTGTTCAAGCCTGTCCAACATCATTTATAAGTTAGGAGTTAGGAGTTAGGAGTTAGGAGTTATACCAATTCTGTGTGAGGCTACACATTAACGCCCTCAGGCTAGAAGCCTAGGGCTACACAAACAAAGCCTGCCTACGCAGGCTAATTATATGCAGCTTCATATAAAAACGCTATTAGGAGTGAGGAGTTAGGAGTTTTTATTTTTAACTCCTCACTCTTAACTCCTAACTTTACTTTTAACTCAGCACTCAGCACTTTTTTATCTTCCGTAGTAAACCCTAGCATTACCGAATCCTAGATGTCGCAAATAGTTATTCCATTGCTCCGCCTCTAATCGTTGAGCAAAAGGTCCAACTGCTAAGTGTGACCCTCGAGGATGGTTTCTGACAATCACGCTTGCATTTCGTCCTACACTCTCCCTAATTCGGGATTCAATTGCGGGTAAGTCTTCAGACTTAGCGGGAATAGCTACATAATAAGACGACTTAGACTGATTTGTCCCATAATCCTCTGCGTTAGAAGAATAGGAACCTCCCTCTCCATAAGAAGGATGAAGACCTCCCTCTGCGTTAGAAGAATAGGAACCTCCCTCTCCATAAGAAGGATAAAGACCTCCCTCTGCGTTAGAAGAATAGGAACCTCCCTCTCCATAAGAAGAATACAAACCTCCCTCTCGATTAGAAAAGCTGACGATCTGTGTGCGAATACCGTAGGCGCGCAGTTGACCGACGCGCTGTTGAGCGTTATACTTTTTTCTAAAAGCTCCTGCTTGAATTACGGAACGTCCCTGAAATTGCCGTATGTAAGCTGTGGGTTCAATCAGACGTACTTGTTGCAACAGTTCGGCAGTATTCCCATTAACGTAAACTAAGTAGTGCCCAAATTCCTGGCTGTAGTTCCGTCTATAGTTCCGTCTATAGTTTCGGCGATCGTTTCGGTGAGATCGAGGAATTGGGGCTTCTCGGTACGGTCGGGATTGTTTGAATTCTATTACAGATTGCGGTGTCTCAGGTTGCAGCTGCGGTAATGACTGCTGACTATTGGGAACATATCGGGTTTGAGGTGGTGGCGGTAAAGGTTCCACCACTGCTTGAGCTATTAAGATATTGCTAAAGATGGTTTTTGCTTGTGCTGGGTTAGAGTGGGAGATGAGCGCTAACCATACTCCCAGCAACAACGATGTTGGAAATGTTATAAATTGACTAAGTAATATATTCGACATAGTAGTAGGAGCAAAATTTGTAAATAATTTACAAACAAGGAGTCAGGAAGAGACGTTCCGGTGGAACGTCTGTACCGGATCTAGGAGCCAGAATGGTTACCTGATGTGCAATTAGTGAATCACTGGTTAGTAAAAGCTCCGCCTTTTATAGGTAGAATTAGAAAAAGAAATAATTATCGATATTTAAATACCATACCTTGTAGGTGTGCGACTGCTGACGACTGTACAGACGCGATTAATCGCGTCTCTACTCCTGATTGTGGTTGTAGCAACTTCATAGTGTTAGTTTAGAATTAGTAGCCTAGCAATTCACGGGATATGAACAAAGTCGTAGTAGGTCTTTCTGGTGGCGTTGATAGTTCCACAGCAGCTGCCATTTTGTACCATCAGGGCTATAATGTAATTGGTCTAACCCTTTGGCTGATGAAAGGGAAGGGTCAGTGCTGCTCTGAAGGTATGATCGATGCGGCTGATATCTGTGAGCAGTTGGGCATTCCGCATCACGTTGTTGATATTCGAGAAGTCTTTCAGACTAATATCGTCGATTTCTTGGTAGCTGGTTACAGTGCTGGGATCACACCTTTACCGTGTTCCCAGTGTAATAAAACTGTGAAATTTGGTCCGATGGTGCAATATGCCCGAGAAAATCTGGGATGCGATCGCATTGCTACAGGTCACTATGCCCGCATTGTTTACGATGAAGCAACTGGACGTTACCAGTTGCTTCGGGCATTTGACCGCAACAAGGACCAGTCCTATTTTCTCTACGATCTGTCCCAAGATTTATTAGCGGCAACCGTGTTTCCCCTAGGGGACATTGACAAAACAGACACTCGTCGTCTGGCAACAGAATACGGACTCAAAACCGCTGATAAGCCGGAAAGTCAGGACTTATGCTTAGTAGAAAGTAATGGCTCTATGCGGGCATTTCTTGACAAGTATCTGGCTCCTAAAAAAGGGGATATTGTTGACTCCACAGGGAAAGTACTGGGAAAGCATGATGGTGTTCATCATTACACGATTGGGCAGCGGAAAGGGTTAGGGATTGCTGCTGCCGAACCACTGTATGTCATTGGCTTGGATGCCGTAAACAACCGGGTCATTGTAGGCGATCGCAAACTTGTAACTCAACCAGAATGCACCGTGAATCGGGTCAACTGGGTTTCGATAGCCGAACCTTCAACCCCCATTCGTGCCGAAGTCCAAATTCGCTATCGTTCTACCCCCGTACCAGTGACGGTAATTCCCCTGGAAAATTCTCGTGTCCGCGTGGTGTTTGACGATCCTCAGTTCAGCATTACCCCAGGTCAAGCCGGTGTCTGGTATGACGGGGAAAAAGTGTTGGGTGGCGGGATAATTGAGTCATAGTCATTAGTCATTTGTCCAAAGTCAATGACCAATGAACAATTACAGCATCCTTCAGGCGTGGGACGCCAGTCGTCTACGGAGGAGCCAGTGCTGTTCGCGTTAGCGACGCTCGTAGCGTCAGCGGTGAGGAATTGGGAGAAGACGGGTAACGCGATCGCAGGCATCTGGCGTCGGAGACCCTACCGCAGTTTCTTTCGGAGGGAAACCCTCCTCAGAACTGCTCCCTGCAACGCTGGCTTATGAAACCGACGCACCGCTATAGTGCAGTAAGCGCAAAGTATGGTAGAATTTTTTAGTCAGTAAAGACATTAAAATCCTACCCCCGGACTGGGGGAAAGTTGACGCCCAGGAAGGAGAATTAACGAGACTTTTAGGAAACAACACTCTATCCTTCGGGATGAACAGGGTGTGCCTGGGAACCCCTAAGGGATTAAGACACGCGAAATCTTCTTAGAATCCCATGCCTTCTAGGCGTGGGAGTGGTGCGATTCGTTCAAGCCCAAACCCGAAAGGGGGGACGGCTGGCATTGGTTGAGTAACCCAATTTGTGGGTAGAGTTCGCACTTTTATCCTCAACCAAAGACAACTCACTATCCATGTAGGTGAGCCATCTAGCCAAGCAATAAGCTAAGAAAGCTAGAGGAACGGGGAAATATTTAGGTCTTACCAACAGAAATTATAACCCAATCCAAAATACACCAAGTCCTACAGCCTCGGTGCGAGGTTTAAAGCACACAGCGCCCCCTACCGTGAGGTGGGTGAGGAGTTTCCCCTATATCTGGACTGACAACCCAGATGTGGAAGCGGGAGTGAAAGCAGTTGAGGCGATAATAGCTGAAAACGCAAGCTGCAAGCAAGAGTTCATGGGCAGAACAGGCAAAATGTCGTTTAACCATCGTTAATGCCTGCCAAGGGACATAAGCTATAGACACCTGTCTATCCCTTGGGTCGGAAATATCCGACAAGGGTAAGGACTATCAGAATTCGCTCATCGAGATAGCGCACCTCCTAGAACCCCGGTGGAAAGACATGCCCTAAAGACTCAATCAATGGACAGTGGGAACGAAGTAACCCCATCGTATGCCCCTGAAATTGGTAACAGGTAGGCGTCAAGCCACAAGCAACGATGGGATGGGATGGTTCAAAAAGCTAACGCCTAACCCGAATCAACGGGTAACGCCGAAAAAGGGATGGTGTAATTACCGGGATAAGCAGACATGAACCGCAGTGTGGGAAGGCTAGAGGTAACAGTAGCCATGAAAAAGCCTAATTCGGATTTAGAAATAAAGACCGAGGGATGGAAAACTATCGACTGGGCGAAAGCCGAACGATATGTTTTTAAGTTGCAAAAACGCATCTATGCTGCTTCCCGCCGTGGTGATGTCAAGCGAGTCCGCAAACTCCAAAAGACCCTGATGAGGTCTTGGTCTAATAAGGTACTAGCGGTACGACGGGTTACAGTCGAAAACCGAGGCAAGAAGACGGCAGGTGTGGACGGTGTAAAAGCACTATCCCCAGAAGCACGTTTGGAATTGGTTGGGGAACTTAAGCTAACTGGGAAATCCAAACCTACTCGTAGAGTCTGGATTCCTAAGCCAGGAAGAGAAGAAAAGCGCCCCCTAGGAATCCCCACGATGTACGACCGCGCACTACAAGCCGTAGTAAAAGCTGCGCTTGAACCAGAATGGGAAGCTGTTTTTGAACCCAATTCATATGGTTTTAGACCAGGAAGGTCTTGCCACGATGCTATAAAACAGATTAAAACCTGTATTCAGAACAAGGCAAAATACGTGTTAGACGCGGATATAGCCCGCTCTTTTGATTGCATCAACCAGGAAGTATTGCTCCAAAAGCTTAACATTAAGGGCAAGGTCAGGCAACAAATAAAAGCATGGCTTAAGTCCGGAGTTATAGACCAAGGAGTATTCACTGCCACATCCGAGGGTACACCACAAGGCGGTGTCATCTCACCGCTACTTGCGAATATAGCCCTCCACGGCTTAGAGAATCGGATAAAGCAAAGCTTCCCTCGAAGGAAGGTTGGGGAAAGGGAAAATGGCTCTCAAATAAATTCCTTCGTACCTGATTTCATCCGCTATGCGGACGACTTTGTAATTTTTCATGAGGATCAAGCCGTTATCCAAAGATGCCGAGATATCATCTCGGAATGGTTAGCTGGCATAGGACTTGAATTAAAACCTGAGAAAACCCGGTTAACCCACACATTCAAACCTGAATTAAGTGAGGACGGTAAAGCTGGATTCGATTTTCTTGGTCATCATATCCAACAATACCCCGCCGGAAAATACCGGAGTAACGTAAACACTCAAGGTGCAATATTAGGTTTTAACACCCTCATCACCCCTTCTGCGAAAGCAAGTAAGGTTCACACTGAGTTCGTCGGAAGAATCATCACAAAACATAGGTCTTCGCACCAAGCAACTCTCATAAAAGACCTCAACCCTGTAATAAGGGGATGGACTTCTTATTACTCACACTCCGATGCTCAAACAAATGGAGAACTGAGTAAACAAGATAACCTCACATACCTCAAACTTCGGAGATGGGCAAAACGTCGCTGTGGAAATATCAATGATGGTCATTCCAAATATTGGATTTCCATTGGTGACAATAACTGGGTATTCGCAACCAGGGAGGGAAATGCGAACCCCTTCCGGTTACTGAAACATAGGGACATCAGCTGCAGTAGCACTGACTATGTTAAAGTCAGAGGCGATAAAAGCCCATACGATGGCGACACAGTTTACTGGAGTTCAAGACTAGGGACACATCCTGAAATGCCTAATCGTAAGGCTAAGTTGCTCAAGCTACAATTGGGTAAATGTCCTTGGTGTGGATTAAGCTTCCACGATTGGGATGTTTTAGAAGCAGACCACATCATCCCCAGAGCGCTACGCGGCAAGGATGAATACCAAAATCTGCAACTATTACATCGGCATTGTCACGACGAAAAGACCGCACTCGACCTCAAAGAAATCAAGAGGAAAAACCACTCAAAATTTCTAGAAAAACTTTTTCAATTCTGGGAAAAGTTTGATTGGGAATGGGTGAACGATATCCCTAATTTCATTGGTCGTGCTGTCAGGGAGTCCGACTTGACAAAAGGACAACACGCTGAGTAGCCGTGTGTGCTGAAAGGTACAAGCACGGTTCCGAATGGGAGGGGTGATGCAGTAATGCACACCTCGACCCTACCTCAAAGTCGCTATTGATAGAACTTCATAGCAAAGCAAAAACCGCCTTTGAAGAACACACTTTAAAGGCGGTTGACTATTTTATGCGACAAACTCCTTACAGCAATTTTTAGGTAATCAGACCACAGTCGTAGGGGCGAACGGTGAGACAGCCCTGAAGGAGGGTTTCCCTCATGCAGGATCTGCGAACCCGAAGGGCCGTTCGCCCTTACAAACGCTGTAGTTCATTTAGGTGAAAATTGCTGTAATCTCACGATTTGCTTCACAAAGTTTTTTCAGTAGAATTGCTGTAAAACTATTAGCCTTTTTTGGCACATAATTGCATAAACCAGAAATGATTTTGAGCAAAGCCTCAGATGGAAAACCTTTACATAAGGGAATACCAAAAAATAAATTATCCATTCGGTAGGGTGTGCTCTTCTCCCAATTCCTCACCGCTGACGCTCCTCCGTCGCTACCGCAACCAGAGGCGCGATTTATTTTGGTGGTTCTTACTTTTGACTTTTGACTTTTGACTTTTGACTCTTGAGAAGCGACTGACGGGGGCGTGCGATCGCATTATTTACCTGTATACCACACTGGATAGCGATCGCGAACTACCTGTTAAAAAGTTCCGATAACTACCATTAAATAGGGGTGTATTTTCTCCATCTACACACTAAACAACAACAAAAATCCTTAACTTCTCACCCATCGGGGAGTGGGTTTCCTCAAAACTGCATAAGTTGCTTTGAAGTACACCTATATAATTAATTTGTCTTAATAAAAATTGCAAAATGTTTTACCTATCTAAAGATGGATTATTTGTATCATATGTCTCTTTTTGATGATTTTAAGTGATTTTAAATAACTAGATATGAGAAGATGATTTTATGAAGAGATGAAAAACATCTCTGTGATGCCGAGAAAAGTATTAACTAGCCAAATAAAACTGGCATTACCATACCCGCTTGCTAATTTACTTCTTACTGTGTTCAAAACCATTTTTGGCCGCGAACTTAAGTATTATTCCGAGCACTCCGAGGCTTGTGTTCATCTTAAATTCGCGTCATTGTTGGGTTTCAACGCTTGAAACAGGCATTTTAGTATAACTAGTACGGTAGAAGCCCTAAGAATTTTGGACTAAACTTCAGGAAAATCTGCGAAACGATGCGTATGCGGAGATAGGGAGATGCTACAAGCTTGCACTTCGGTCTACGCAACTAGGGTTATTACAAGCCCAAGGATGAAGTTTTTTAAAGTCAGGGCAGATTCTGTATAAACCAAGAGTGCTTGACACAAAGAAGTAGGTAAAGGGTGTCCTCAAAAAAGACAAGTTATTTATTGGAGGCGAAAAACATGAAATTTAAGCTTTTTCAGGCTTTTGGCTTAACAACAACACTAGCCATGAGTGCCGGTCTTCTCATGATGTCAACGGGGAAAGCTTTGGCGACTGGTCAGTTTAGTTTGACATGCTACAACATTCAATTATACGCTCCGAACTACTCAAAAACCGCAAAACTAACCGCAGATTGTAGAAGGAGGGACGGGAGCATCCATTATCGGACGTCTATAAATTTGAATGACTATATCACGAATAACAATGGTAGGTTGCAATGGCAACCTAGGGGCGACTTTCAAGAGTCCTGTTACGATTCAGATGTTGAAACAGAAGGCAGCACTGGTCTTTATATAAGGACTTTCTGTTTAGATCGGCAACAATATCCTCATGAAGCCTACATAAACCTTGACGAACATATCGCTAACATCAATGGAGATCTAATCTATGAACCGTAGTAAAAAAAATATTTACCCAAAGTGCTGTAATTCCCTGTTTTCTTAAGGCGGGGATATAAGGCTGGGAAAAGCGAAACGTCCTCAAAATGATTTTAAGCATAGCATAAAATCATTTTGAGGACAGTTAAGCTTTTCCCGGAAAGTTTTGAGCGAGCCAACTTGAGCGACTGCCGAAAGGCGAGCCGATCTTGTTGCGACTGCCCGTATCACATCTTGCACCAGTTGCAATAACGCTATTTTTGTAGGTAGGGCTAGAGCTTACCATTGACAGAAATGGCTATTTTTGCGTTAGTGGGCTTTAGCCCTACCTACACGAACTATCGAATGGTGCAAGATATCAGCCTTGCCAAGAGTGACAAGAATTCGTAGAGTGTGCGTAAGTCCTGTTAATAGACATTTCCGAAAAACAATGTAGAGACGCGATCTGTCGCGTCAAGACAAGGGTTGTAGATAATGCATAATTAATTTCTGGAGATGTCTAATGAAACCAGCAGATAAAAAGCCTGGATATCGGGAGATTTTTCCATGACGGGGACCAATAGTGACAAACAACTGTCAAGAATAGATTTGAAAGGCTTCAAATCTATCGTCTGGTGTGACCTTGAACTCTCCAGACTCAACGTTTTGATTGGAGCTAACGGCGCAGGAAAATCTAATTTTATCAGCTTCTTCCGCATGGTTCAGCAGTTGCTTGAGCAGAACCTGCAAGTTTTTGTCAGCCGCCAGGGTGGTCCCGATGCATTATTGCATTTTGGGCGCAAAACAACCCAACAACTGGAGTTTCAGTTATACTTCGGCAATAACGGATACTTCGCAGTTCTAGAACCAACCCAAGATAATCGCCTGATGTTCGCTCTTGAGTCCTTCTGGTCGAACATGAGTGGTGAGCATGAAATAGGTAAAGGGCATTTTGAGACACTGGCTTTAAGTGGTACTGAGACACGAATTGACAGTTACGTCGTACCCACTATTCAACAATGGCGAGTTTATCATTTTCATGACACCAGCGACAGTGCCTATATAAAACAGCCGCACGGTATCAATGACAACGCTTACCTGCGGACTGATGCACGTAATCTTGCATCCTTCCTGTATCTGTTGCGCGATCGCTACCCGGGATCATATCAGAAAATCGTCAAAACTATCCGGCTTGTTACTCCTTTCTTTAGGGATTTTTACTTGCGCCCCTCTACACAAAACAAGGAGGTTATTGAGTTGGAATGGTTCGAGCAGGGGCAGGATGTTCCGTTCAAGGCACATCTGCTTTCGGATGGCACGCTGCGTTTCATGTGTCTGGCAACCGTTTTCCTACAACCTGAAGACCTTCAGCCGGAGACAATTCTGGTTGATGAGCCAGAACTTGGTCTCCATCCGTATGCGATCGCTGTCCTAGCATCGTTGATGCGTACTGCTAAAAAACAAGTGATTGTTTCAACCCAGTCAGTGGAACTGCTCAACGAATTTGATGCCAATGATGTGATTGTTGTAGACCGCGATGAGGGGAAATCATTACTTCGCAGGTTGGATAGGCACGACGGTTGTGATGGCACATTTGAAAACACAGCAGACCAGTAAAAAGCCAGGAGAACGCAAAATTTGGAAATTTAGCTTAATTCGCCGATTGTACGAATTAGGTTTAGCAGAAAAAGATATTCGTAACCTTTACCGCTTCGTGGATTGGGTTATGATTTTACCAAAAGCATTAGAAGCAGAGTTTTGGCAAGATTTTAAGGAGTTTGAGCAGGAGCGTGCAATGAGCTATATTACTACAGGCGAGCGCATTGGCTACGAGCGTGGAAAACAAGAACAGGGACAGACTATAATTGTGCGGCTACTACAAAAACGGGTAGGAGAGTTACCTCAAGAGGTTAAAAAGCAAATACAGGCTCTTTCACTGGAAGAGTTAGAAGCACTTGGTGAAGCCTTATTAGATTTTACCGCAATGGGTGACTTGCTAAATTGGTTACAAGCACATCTTAATGAAACTGAAAATTAGCGATCGCATAAGAGTATAACCATAAACGAATGGAGGATCACAGAGATCGGCTAGTAGTTATCGTTGCTGGCTAGAGTGAACAGATGTCAAGATTCATTGATGCTAACCCTGGACTAAAGTCAAGATTTAATTATTTTCGTGCTGCCACTGTTCTAGTTTACATACGATAGTTTAATGACGCCTACCTACTTAAGCTAGATTGACAAATAGGAAGTGGTTAGTAGTTAGTCGTTAGTAGTTAGTCTGAGATCTTGCACCTTCGATAGGGAGGGTAAGGTGGGCAGTGCCCACCCTACGATCAGCACCACCGTCTTGTTGCGAAAATCAGAGCAACAAGACGGTGGTGCAAGATATGAATAGTGGTACTTTTTGACAACTAACCACTAACTACCAACAACTAACCACTAACAACTGACCAATGACTCTTGAAGAAATTGACAAATTGTTAGCCGACTGGAAAAAGAAAATCGACCTTGTAGGTCAGAACCTGATAGACTTACATGGACTTCCAACTTACCAGCGGCTTACTGGTGTTTCTGATTATTTGGCGGCACAAATGACGGGAGTTACCCAAGCGCGTATGCGTCCAGCCTTAGAGGCGATGAACGATTTGTTTGGGTACTTCGACCTGCTTGTGAAAACGGTCGATCAGGCAACTCAACTACGTGCATCGATTATACCACGGTTTTTGCGATCGCCACAGAAACTGCAAGAAATTGAACAACTTCTCACTAAACCATCGATTCAGTTAACTGTTATTCAAACTCCGTTGGCAGAAAGAGGACTTTTGACCGCATCTGAGACTAGTAGTGCGATCGCTCCCCAAGAGTTGCTGATGCTGATGACAAACGCGTTCAATGTCGCCAAAGAAGTAGTTTTAGCTGTTGACGAAGCTTGGTCGCGCTTGCAACCTCTGCTTGTGGAAGCACAAGCGGAGATCCAACAGCTGCAAAAATTCGCAGACTCAATTGGCGTAGATTCCTTAAAAGAACTTTCCGAGGTCAGTCAAAAGATCACTTCCTTGCGTGATAGTATTGAGAGCAATCCGCTGGGCGTTAGCGCAGATTTTACTACAGAGATTCAGCCGCAGATAGCGCGGGTGAGAATTTCTCTGGAACAGGTGGCTAAACAGCAGCAGCTATTGCGACTCAGTTTTGCTCGTGCTCACCAACTACAATCCCAATTAGTAGAACTTCATCGCCTCTGCGACGCCGCTTTTACCGAAAGCACTTTAAAGGTAGTTGACCGTTCGATGCTGCAAACTCCTTTAGCAAATGAGCAAATCGAAGCACTTTCGTCATGGTTAAGCCGACTAGAAACTAAGTTTGCCGAAGGTCTTGTAAATCCTGTGCAAGTTGGTCTGGAAAATTGGACCGCCAAGGTGAAGGAATATATTACGGCTGTTGAAAAAGCATACGCAGCAAACAAAGCACCCTTGGAAACAAGAGCAGAGTTGCGCGGACGCCTGGAAGCACTCAAAGCTAAGGCGCTAGCACGGGGACTGGCAGAAGATACTACTTTAACTGAACTAGCAATTCTTGCTCAGCAGCTGCTGTACAGCCAACCCACTCCTTTGGACAAAGCAGCTCAGTTAGTGTCTCAGTACGAGAAACGGTTGAGGAGTTAGTGGTTAGTGGTTAGTGGTTAGTGGTTAGTGGTTAGTTGTTAGTTGTTAGTTGTTAGTTGTTAGGAGTTATAAATGCTAGAACAGTTTCATAATGCATAATTTACACATTATTTACAACTCCTCACTCCTAACTCCTAACTTACATAAAGGAAAGTCTCATGGAAGGCGATCGCTGCAAACAGAATGGGTGTACTGGTATCATAGAAGATGGCTACTGCAGTGTGTGCGGAATTGCTGAAATCAAGACTGTAGAGACGTTGCATGCAAAGTCTCTAAATGACACCATTGCCCGACAAACGCAAGCAACAAGACCAAGCGCAACTATTACTACAGGGACGGGTTCATCGCCGCTTACCAACCGCTCTAAAGGTTCGCGCCGTACAAGCCAAACCTCTGGGAGAAGCAGCCGCAAGCAACTTGGTGCCGGACTTGTATCTGTGCCAGAACTGCCTTCGACGGAACCAGAAAAGGCAATTATGGTGGAAGCGAAGGTTCCTGACAACAAACGCTTCTGTGCTATTTGCAACAACCCTCTGCGCAGAGAGAAAGGCTTTTGCCCCAAGTGCGGACAAAAGTTTTCCTTCATCCCCGGACTCAAACCCGGAGACTTGGTGGCTGGACAATATGAAGTCAAGGGTGCGATCGCCTTTGGTGGATTGGGTTGGATCTATTTAGGCTTTGACAAAATGCTGTCTCGTTACGTGGTACTCAAAGGTCTGCTGAATACAGAAGACGCGGCGAGTGCGGCAGTGGCGGTAGCAGAACGCCAGTTTTTGGCAGCGGTAAAACACGCCAATATCGTTGGCATTTACAACTTCGTCAACTTTGGTAGCGAAGGCTTCATCGTTATGGAGTATGTCGGCGGCAACACATTGAAGGAAATTCGCAAACAGCGGGGACCACTGCCCGTCGCGGAGGCGATCGCCTACATCCACCGGATCTTAAGTGCTTTTGCTTACTTGCATTCTTTGGGTTTGGTGTACTGCGACTTCAAGCCGGATAAC
This sequence comes from Stigonema sp., assembly GCA_965249805.1. GTDB lineage: Bacteria > Cyanobacteriota > Cyanobacteriia > Cyanobacteriales > Nostocaceae > Stigonema. Next base: position 1,251,079 of record CBDFMX010000001.1, on the reverse strand, counting down.
GTGATGCTTGAAGACAACGACGTGAAGTTAATCGACTTGGGCGGTGTGCGACGCATTGATGACCCGGAAGGCGACATTTACGGCACCATCGGCTACAGTGCCCCCGAAGCGGGTGAGGGACCGACTGTGGTTTCAGATTTATTCACCGTTGGCAGGACTTTGGCTGTTCTGCTGACTAACATCACAGGCTTTACCAAAGAACATTTGTACACGTTGCCCAGCCCCCAGGAAGAATCCTTGTTTGCCCAGCAAGAGTCGCTGTATCGATTTTTACTTAAGGCAACAGCGGAAAATCCCGATGAGCGCTTTCAGTCGGCTGATGAAATGGCGGATCAGTTACTCGGTGTGCTGCGGGAAATAGTTGCCACTCAAACAAAAACTCCACGCCCAGCTTCCAGCAACGTTTTTAGTGGGGATATGCTGGCATTAACAAACAAGGGCGACCTCGAGGCAATCAAAGCCGACTATCACCAGTTGCCGATGCCGATGCTGGATGCTACAGAACCAGGGTTCAACGAGGTACTCAACGCGAGTGCCATTGCCGATCCCAGTCAGCGAGTTACTAGTTTGTCACAAGTTGTTCAGCAGTTTCCTAATTCTAGGGAAGCGCTGCTACGTTTGGCAAACAGCCTCATTGACACTGGTGTTCATGACGAGGTAAAAGAAGTTTTGGCGCAAGTTGAACAAAAAGACCCTTGGGACTGGCGAGTGCTGTGGTACAGAGGACGAAGTCTGATGGCACAGGGCAAAGCCAAGGAGGCGCAAGCAGCTTTCGACCAAGTTTACTTTGACCTGCCTGGGGAACTGGCACCAAAACTAGCACTCGGTTTGGCTGCTGAGGATGCGGATAATTTCCAATTGGCAATTCAAATGTACGATCTGGTGTCCCGTACAGACCCCAGTTATACCTCGGCTGCCTTCGGTCTGGCACGTTGTCTCTGGGCGACGGGAGACAGAAACGGTGCAGTGGCTGCGTTGGGACGCATTCCGCAAACTTCTAATTTGTATATGCGATCGCGTGTGGAAATTGCCCGAACATTGATTGATCGTTCCGGTTTCGCACCGGGGGAAAAAGAACTCAAGGAAGCTTCGACGGCAATTGAGGCACTTACTCTCAACGGTATGGATCGCTATCAGCTAACGAAACAGGTTTTGGAAACAGCCTTACATCTGATCACGTCCCAGGCAATCTCGCCTACTTCCTCGATCTCAATTTTGGGACAGCCGCTTGAGGAATTGGATCTTAGAAAAGGGCTGGAAAAAGCTTTGCGGGATCTGGCGCACCTATCAAGTGGCGAGGAGAATATCCGCCTAGTTGATGAAGCTAACCACGTGCGTCCGAGAAGTTTGTTTTAGAGGGGAGTGGGGAGTGGGGGGAGTGGGGGGAGTAGGGGGAGTAGGGGGAGTGGGGAATTTTTGATCATAATTCGTAATTATTAATTCGTAATTCGTAATTAAAAAGGGGTTTGATACCCCCACGTCTACACGTGGTCATTTTTCAGTCGGGGTTTAAATCCCCGTCAGAAAAATAATTACGAATTACGAATTACGTTAGCGTCAGCGTTAGCGACGAAGGAGCGTCACTACGAATTTTTAATCCTATTCCTCTGGGTCGGTAATCGGTATTGGTATTTGGTTTTGATAAAATTGTTACATTGACAGTGCCTTGTCGCGATCAATTGGTTGCATTGAATTCTCTGTTAAACGCCATTTTTCACAATATGCAGGTATTAAAACTTCTTGCTCAGAATACAAATCTGTAAGGATTTTTTGTTTCGACATAACTTATACTAAAAACGGCTGGAAGTTATACTTATTTAACATTCGCGCATCCGGTGCTTAAGCCTCTCCCCGCATCGGGGAGAGGTTTGGATCTCAGTCCATATTAAGTGAAGTTTTGAACCGTTCGCAGTATAAACCTGAGTTAGACGTAATAAAAAGTCTCTTAAACAGGGAGAAACAGAGTTTTATGGGTGTGGGTTAGAAGAAGCGCGAGCATCAAAGTTTCATCAGGGAAGAAATGAGTTTACTGTAGTGAATCTAAATCTTCTGTTGTTAGATTTAATGAAGTTTTTTTGAGCTTGATATGTATAAGCAATTAAACATGCAATAACATTGTTGTTTACTGCGAGTTAAGAGACAAGCAAGGAGCAATTAAAGATGATCGAGAAGCAGCAATTCTCTACGCAAAACAAGGAGCAACAGCACGACATATAAGTTTCTCAAAAGGCTCAAATGCATCGACACAGTCAGTCATGCTCCTCCAATTAAATACAATAAACAATATAATTCTTTATTAAACTAGAAGTAATGAGCGCGAATTGTAGAATAGGCTCGTGCTTTGAGTAAAATCATCAGAGAGCGGTTATCAAGAGTTAGTTGGGCTTGAGAGTTTACCCACAATAGCAATGCTAGCGATTTGTTGGCGAAGTTCTGTATCATACACATCCTTATTTATACCATGAGTCAGCGCGATCGCTCCAACCCCTCTTGGATTAACTAAGTGGGGTGCGATTAATCATACGAACTCCAAAACTAACTGAGTGTGTAGACTCTTTATTTTGCAGTATTTCTTAAGTCTATTTGCCATTCCTGGAGTGGATTACGTCTAAGCATAGCAGTATTCTAAGGTGACATATATCTAACGCGATCGCTAAACTTGTAGATAGATCAGCAACAAGCCAAGCCTAGATGTCACATAGCTGTGAATGACTACCAAATAACTTCACGCACTCGTTTAATTAATTATTCTCGTTTTACACCACTCCCCACTCCCTGTAAGGGCGGGGGAACCCCGCCCCTACATCCCAATCACTATGCAATGTTCAAAATGTGGCACTACGGTACAGGTTGGCGATCGCTTCTGTGAAGAATGCGGTACGCCTCTGATTGACATCTCGAAATCAACGGGTGGATGTGAAAAATGCGGTGCTGGTCCAGAGGTAATCGATGCTGATGGCTTCTGTTCTAACTGCGGCTTTCGTCGGGAAAATCGGCAGGATGACAGGTTTGAGGTAGTGACTTCGCCTAATTTGGCGGGTATCACTGACCGAGGGCTAAGACACCATTGTAACGAAGACTACCTTGCTTGTACCCAAATCGATCGCAGAAATGCTTATGTTCTCGTTGTTTGCGATGGTGTATCCAGTTCTTCCTCACCTGATGTAGCAGCTAAAACCGCAGCAGAAAGTACGTGTATGGCGTTAACTGCTGCTGTAGAGACGCGAAATTTCGCGTCTCTACAAGAGGCGATGAAATTGGCAATTGCCGAGGCAATGGCATCGGTATGTAGCATCCCATATACTAAAAATATGGACGCCGAACCGCCGTCAACTACAATTGTTGCCGCCGTGGTTGTTGACCGCACTGCTACCATTGGTTGGCTAGGTGACAGCCGCGCTTACTGGATTTCTCCCAACGGATCGCGGCAACTAACCAGGGATGATTCGTGGATCAGCGATGTTGTTTTGTCAGGTGAAATGAGCGAAGCCGAAGCCAGAAAATCGCCTCATGCTCATGCGATTACTCGCTGGCTGGGGGCGGATGCGATGGACCTGGAAGCGTCTGTAGTGAATTTTGATATCCCCGGTTCTGGGCATCTGCTGCTGTGTACCGATGGACTATGGAATTATGCACAAGATATATCACACATTGATGCTCTTGTCAACTCAGACGCCGATGCGGTTACAGTGGCGCGGAGGTTAGTGGAATTTGCTCTCCGTTCTGGCGGTCACGACAATATCAGCGTTGCTGTACTATCCTTATGAGGAAATTACTCGCGAACATATACTTTGTTACTAGATAGCAGTTAACATCTCACGCTTGAACGCTGCTTTATTGAAGAAGTCTAACGCCAGTAGTGTCTCCACTTACTAGGTCGGAAAGCAGTAAGTAGATCTCAGCAAAGTGTTGTCCGTTTGGTTCTGTTTTGGACCCGTTATAGAAGCTAACGCTATGCCTAGCACAAGGGAGATTCAGTGATAGCGCTACTAGTAGTCCACCACAGCAAGAAAGCTTGGGTCTGCGATCGTTGTGTTCGTAGTGAGGACTTTAGTCCTCATGTTCTTGAGGGCTGAAGCCCTCACTACAAACTCTTCAAAGTTTCCTTGGTGGACTACTAGGGTATTCGTGTCTATTGACAAACGCATTTTCCTTCTCCAGTAAATTACGAAATTGTTGAAGCTTAGCTTGAAGTTATCAGTATATTGAGCAATACCTTGGAGGGTTACGAAAAATGCAACAACTAATTGGGTGTGCAAGTTATTTGTGTTATATAAACGAGTATCTAAGAAGGCAAACCATACTATAAAAGTTTTAGCCTTTTAATATCTTAAAAAAACGTTGTAGTACGAAATACCTTTGAGAAAATCTTATGACTACCCAATTTACAGCCGAAGTCTTCCAAAACCAGTATTTACCGCAGGGTGCAAACGAAGTTCATGCAATTATGACCGTTACCGTTCTTGAAGGCGAGGGAGTGGCTGCCACTACCTCAGGTGACAGACTGTTTGGAGTGATCTGCGATACTTCCGGCTCGATGGGGGGTGAGAAGATTCACGCAGCAAAAAGAGCAATGGACAAAATCGTGAATTTGCTGCCTGAGGATGCCTCTTTCTTCATTGTCACTGGAACAGGTAAGGCTCAACTCGTTTTCCCAGTGTCAAAAGCTACTCGTGAAAACAAAGAACAGGCGATCGCTGCCATCAAAACAATACATGCCAGCGGTGGCACAGTGATTTCTAAGTGGCTGTTTGAAGCCCTAAAACAGTTCGAGAAAATGCCTCATGCCTTGCGTCAGGGATTGCTGCTAACCGACGGACAAAATGATGACTCCGACGAAAAGCAACTGAATCAGGTTTTACAAGCGTGTGAAGGAGTTTTCCAATGTGACTGTCGGGGTGTGGGAACCGATTGGCGGGTAAAACAGTTACAACAAATTTCCGGTAAATTACTCGGTACTACCGATATTATCCCGAATGCGGAAATGATTGAAGCTGACTTCCGAGCGATTTTAGAAAAAGCCATGAGCAAAAATGTCACCGATGTTGCCCTGCGCCTGTGGACTCCGCAGGTTGCCAAGGTGCTGTTTTGCAAGCAGGTTAGCCCCGATATTGTAGACCTCACCAACCGCGCCAAAGTTGTAAAAACCCAAGTTTGCGACTATCCGACTGGTGCGTGGGGTCAAAACGAGTCCCGCGACTACCATTTCTGTATTCAGGTGCAGCCAGGTAATGTCGGCGACGAGATGTTGGCAGGTAGAGCCAGTTTGATTTATACAGTAAACAGTGTAGAAACAAAAGTTGCTGAAGCTCGCATCCTGGGGATTTGGACTGACGACGATGCTAAATCGACTAAAATCAACAGACGAGTTGCTCATTATACCGGACAAGCAGAACTTGCTCAGTCAATTCAGGAAGGGTTAGAGGCACGCGATCGCGGCAATATTGAAGTTGCGACTACCAAGCTGGGAAAAGCAGTTCAACTTGCTCATGAATCTGGTAACGAAGCAACCGCCAAACTACTGAAGAAAGTTGTCGATATCGAAGATGCGGCGACTGGTACGGTACGGCTGAAGCGAGAAGTCGCAAAAGAAGACGCGATGGCGCTGGAGACGCGATCAACGAAGACTACTCGCATTCCCAAGTCTTCTTAAGTCTGAATGTGCTGGGCAGTGCCCACCCTACTTACTCGTATTCCCAAGTCTCCAAACTAACTATGTCCATCTATCAATGTCCAAAAGGTCACGCCTCAACCGAACCAGATTATTGTTCGGAATGTGGTGTCAAAATTCTGGGTGTTCCAGAAATAGCATCAGCCGTGAATAGGCGATCGCAAACTGTAGAGACGCGATCAATCGCGTCTCTACAACCTACTATCACCTGCCCTGATTGCACAGCACCACATGACGCCAATAGCGGCGACTTCTGCGAAATTTGCGGTTACAACTTCCTCAGTGGGGCACACGGCGAAGTGCCACCAGTGGCAACAAATGTGGCAACGGATGTGGCAACGGATGTAACGGATAATTTAACTGTGGGACTCACAGATCAGCCATCCGCTACATCCGCGACAAAATCCGTTGCCGAGATGATCGCCACCATTGACCCGTCACTGCAAAGTCCAGAAAGCCCAGAACCACCTAATCAACTACCTATTACCTTCAAACTGGACAAGGAAAGTCACCTGATCGGTCGCCGCAGTCAACCAAGGGGCGTTTACCCAGAAGTTGCCCTTGATTTCGATAGCGCTGTTTCCCACCGTCATGCACTGTTGAACCGCCTGTCAGACGGGACTTTCGTTTTGCGCGACATCGGTTCTACTAACGGTACTTACTTAAACGGCGTCGAACTAACGCCAATGGTTGACGTACCAATTAAAGATGGTGATGAGGTCACCCTCGGACATTGGACTCGGATTAAGGTCAGACTAATTGGTAATTCGTAATTCGTAATTCGTAATTCGTAATTTAGTTGGTGATTATGAATGTTGTTTGATCGCCTGAATAAATATCAGAATTTAATATGAGTAAAATAACAGCCATTTCTAGAAAAGCTCAACGCTTAACATTACCTTTAGTAAAACGAGGACTTACTACCCCGCAACTCCTAAAGGCAGGCTTGTACGTTACTTGGGGGGCTAGTCTGCTGCTAGTGCTTACTACTATTTCTGGTATACAAAGGCAGCGCCACGCTATACAGACAGTTGGCAAGGACTCAGTACCAAGCATTATGCTCGCCCAGCGGCTCAAGGATAGCTTGGCGGGCATGGATGCCAACGCTGTTAATGAACTGCTTGTCAAGCCAGGAGAAAACCCACGAGCTATCCAGGATTACGAGGAGCGACGCAAGACATTCTCCGAAAGAATAATTACTGCTGCCCAGAACATTACCTACGGTGATGCAGAGCTTAAACCGATTCAGACCTTACAAATAGCACAAGAAGATTACATTGTCAAGCTCCAGCAGGCGCGGGATTTCAACGAACGCGGTGATGTTAATGGAGTGTTGAGTGCTTACCGACAAGCAGCCCAAATTATGGATAGCACACTTTTGCCTGCAGCGGATGCACTGGCTCAAGCCAACTTGAAAGAACTGGATCGTACTTATGACGAGCAGGAGTTTGCCTCTGGAGGAGCTTTGTTTGTCGTCGTTATGTCTGGTTTGCTGCTGCTTGCTGTACTGGTAGCAATTCAACTGTTCCTCAACTACCGGATGCGCCGCATTCTTAATCCCATGTTGTTAGGAGCGACGGCGATCGCTATCCTTTTTCTCGGCTCCACAACTCGGTCATTCCTTTCGGCAGCGTACCACTTAAAGGTAGCAAAAGAGGATTCGTTTACGTCACTGCGTGCGCTACGACAAGCCCGTTCCTTAGCTTACATTGCCAATGCTGATGAAAGTCGCTCTCTGCTGGATACAGTATTTGCCGCCAAACACCAGTCCGATTTTTTCAACAATGCAGCTAAAATTGCCAAAATCCCTAATGGTCAGACCTTTGAAACAACTGTAGCGGCATTGACGCAGGGTCAGCAGGTAAATGGGTTGACAGGCTTATTAGCTGATGAACTGAACAATATCACTTTTCCTGGTGAGCGAGAAGCGGCGTTAGCAAACCTCTCGACTTTCGGCAACTATTTCAATATTGAGAAACAGATTCGCCAGCTAGAACAAAGCGGTAAACATCTTGAGGCGATCGCTTTATGTACGGGTTACAAACCAGGTCAGTCAAACTGGGCGTTCGACGAATTTAGAAAAGCTAATGACAAAAGCGTCACTATCAACCAACAAGCCTTCGACAAGGCTGTTGAACAAGGCTTCAAAGAAGTAGACGGTTTTGAGATTACTACCCCTATTGTAGCTGTTATCATCTCGCTCTTAACGCTATTGGGGCTGCGACCACGCATTAAAGAGTACGAGTAGGGAGTGGGGAGTGGGGAGTGGGGAGTGGGGGTGAGTAGGGGGAGATGAGGGGGATGAGGAGGATGAGGAGGATGAGGAGGTTAATTTGTCTCCCTCATCTCCCTTCCCTTATCTCCCTCTACTCCCCTTACTCCCCCTACTCCCTCATCTCCCCCCACTCCCCTTACTCCCCCTACTCCCCACTCCCCCCACTCCCCTTACTCCCCCTACTCCCTCATCTCTCCCCACTCCCCACTCCCCACTCCCCATTCCCCATTATCTTTATCTCTGTGTCCCTGCGGTTTGGTAAGTTAAATAGATAGATTAAAAAAAATGTAGTTAACGCTAACAAGGAACTATCTTGAGTTACGATAAAGATGGCATCATCCCTCACGGTGGGCAGTTGGTGAATCGCATCGCTACACCAGAGCAAAGACAAGTATTTCTCTCGAAAGCCGACTTTCTACCGCGTGTGCAACTTGATGAACGGGCGGTTTCTGATTTGGAAATGATCGCGAACGGTGGTTTTAGTCCACTCACTGGTTTTATGAACCTTGAAGACTACAATCGCGTTGTTACAGAAATGCGCCTAGCTAACGGTCTTGTTTGGTCAATTCCAATTACACTTTCAGTAGCAGAGGAAGTAGCAGCCCCCCTAAAAGAAGGCAGTTGCCTCCGACTGGATAACCCAGCAGGTCAGTACATTGGGGTTTTAGAACTCACTCAAAAGTATTGCTATGACAAGACCCACGAAGCAGTTAATGTTTACCGCACAAATGATCCCAAGCATCCTGGGGTGCAGGTTGTCTATAGCCAAGGGTCAGTAAATCTCGCAGGTGATGTGTGGTTGTTGCAACGCGACCCCCATCCTCAGTTCCCTAATTACCAAATTGATCCCGTCGAGTCCCGGCAGATGTTTCAGGCAAAAGGTTGGAACACTATCGTCGGTTTCCAAACTCGCAACCCGATCCACCGCGCCCATGAATATATTCAAAAGTGCGCGTTGGAAATTGTGGACGGTTTATTTCTACATCCATTAGTAGGGGCGACGAAAGAAGATGATATTCCTGCCGATGTCCGGATGCGCTGCTATGAAATTTTGCTAGAAACATACTATCCTCATGACAGGGTAACTTTAGCAATTAATCCTTCAGCAATGCGTTATGCTGGTCCGCGTGAAGCGATCTTCCATGCCCTCATCCGCAAGAATTACGGTTGTACGCACTTTATCATTGGACGCGACCATGCTGGAGTGGGTAACTATTATGGCACTTACGATGCTCAGTACATATTTAATGAGTTTGAGCCGTCCGAGTTGGGCATTGTGCCGATGATGTTTGAACACGCCTTCTACTGCATGCGTACCAAGCAAATGGCAACGAGTAAAACCAGTCCCAGCAATCCAGAAGAACGCATTCACTTGTCGGGAACAAAAGTGCGGGAAATGCTACGTCAAGGTGAGTTACCCCCACCTGAATTTTCCCGTCCAGAGGTAGCGGCAGAGTTGGCACGGGCAATGCAAGTGCCATTAGATGCTTAAGATAGATTCAGTAGAAAAAGTATAAATTTTTGTTTTACACCACAGACCTCAGCCCTTTAAGCTGAGAACTGATTGACCAAATAATTACTAATTCGTAATTCGTAATTCGTAATTCGTAATTAAAGAGGGTAAAAGCCTCCACTAAATCTTTGATTTAGTGGTTTACAATTAGTGCGGCATTTTTGGAGGCAAACTGACGAACATAACATGCCTTGGCGAGTCAGAGAGATACCACTGATTGCAATTACGAATTACGAATTATCAATTACGAATTATTTTGACTGAGGGCTGATAGCTAATTATGAAGCGACGGACGTTTTTGCAACGGTTTGGCTTTATACTTATGGCATTGGGTGTGACTGAGGCTGAGTGGTTCACGTTTGGAAATCACTATTACCAAGCTTTGGCACAACCCAACATACGTAAGTTGGCGTTATTAGTAGGCATCAATCAGTATCCACATCCAGCCCTTAGTGGTTGTCTGACAGATGTGGAACTACAAAAAGAACTTTTGATTCACCGCTTTGGTTTCCAACCATCAGATATTCTCTGTTTACTAGACGGGCAAGCTACCAGGGAATTTATTGAGAGTGCTTTTTTAGAGCATCTCGTTAAGGTCGCCAGACCAGATGATGTGGTTTTTTTCCACTTTAGCGGCTATGGCAGTCGTGTCAAACTGGGAACTTTGCCGGAAACAATGCAAAATGCTTTGGTTCCATTCGATGGGAATGCTAATGCACAAGAAAATAAAATAGTCAATTACTTGTTGTCAGAAACGCTGCGGCTGATGTTGCGATCGCTCGATTGTGACCATATAGCAGCAGTATTGGATACCAGCTATTACGCAGCATCGAATGGAGTACCAACAGGATTGCGAAGTCGTGCCCGCCTTCTTCCGGAACAAGCTATTCTGACACCAGCGGAACTCGACTTTCAACAACAAATCAGTGTACGGGCGGGGGGACCCCGCCCCTACTCACTCGGCATTTTAACAGCTACTTCTGACCCTAAGCAATTGGCAAGGGAAGTGCAGTTGTCTGGTTTCAGTGCTGGGCTATTTACCTATGCCTTAACGCAGTACCTTTGGGAAGCCACCTCCGCAAACACAATTCAAGTCAGCCTCTCTCGTGTGGCAAGTTCTTTACAGCAGTTGGGTAGTAGTAAACAGCAACCTGCTTTACTGATTGGAGAGAAAAATCAACGTTCGCCAGCACTACTTACCGATATTTTTCTCCCCAATCGTACCTTTGGCGCAGAGGGAGTGGTGACAGCAACTCAAGAAGACGGTAAAGTAGCCCAGTTGTGGTTGGGTGGACTACCTTTACAACTATTAGAATACTACGGAGTTAACTCTAGATTTAATATATTAACACAAGAGGGGTCAACTGCACAACTGGTGTTGCGATCGCGTACTGGGTTAACAGCACTCGCCCAAATTTATAATCCTAATGGTACAACTTCCCTACAAGTTGGGCAACTTGTCACCGAAGCAGTGCGAGTCTTCGCCCGGAATATTAATTTAATAATTGCCCTCGACCCAGGACTCGAAAGAATTGAGCGAGTAGATGCCACAAGTGGGTTTGCCACAGTAGCCCATGTTTCATCAGTAGTGGCGGGAGAACAAGCAGCTGATTATGTGTTTGGCAAACTCCCAGAAGCAAAGGTAGTGTCTCCCAGTCGCTATGGTTTATTTTCTTTAGGAAGCGAACTCATTCCCAACGCTACTGGAGAAGCAGGGGAAGCAGTGAAAGTGGCAGTGCAGCGGTTAGCGCCGAAACTGCAAACACTGTTGGCGGCAAAGTTATGGCGACTCACAGAGAATGAAGGTTCTTCGGGCTTAGGGGTTAGGGCAAGCCTAGAAATAATTGATAGCCTACCATCTCAGATACTCATGCAACGAGAAACAGTACGAGTTAAACAGGGGGAGTCGAAAATACTAGAATACAGTCCCACTGAAGAAATTCCCACGGTACATATAGGTAGTCGGATACAATACCGAGTAGAAAACATGAGCGTTCGCCCAGTATATTTAATGTTGCTGGGATTAAATAGCAGTAGAACTGCGCTCGCACTCTACCCTTGGCAAAAGACTACTGAACCTGATAGTTCGGAAACCAAACTACTGCTGAAAGATGTGATCGTTGCCCCAGGGGAAACCCGTACCATACCCCAAACTACTAGTGGTTTTGAATGGGTAGTGCAAGCACCAGCTTCTTTGAGTGAAACCCAACTCATCGTTAGCACTGCTCCCTTTACCCAAACCCTCACCACGATGATCGCTGCTAAACATCCCACAGCAGAACAACATCGCATTCAACCAATGATCAATCCTTTAGAAGTGGTACAAGCTGTTTTGCAAGACTTGCACAATGCCAGTGCAGTTAACGCCGAGGTCAGCAGCACAGCTACTGACTCCTATATCTTAGATGTGAATAATTGGGCAAGTCTAAGTTTTGTTTATCAAGTGATTTAACAATCCGCGCGGCAATTCTTCGCTTGTTTTTACGGTTATACCATTCCTAAATCATTCGTTAGTTCAACAAACCCGGTATCTTGGAGATACCGGGTTTGTTCATCTGAGTATTTTATCACAAATCAAATAGGATTGCTATATATCCTCTAACACGTTTAACGCTCAAGATGTATTTAGAGTATTCCAATACCTTATTTTTTCGCTCAATATGGGTTTAAGATATTCTTGACAGCACGAGCTTTACAGAATCCATATATATCAAGTGACTGATGAACTTCAATCAGAACTCAGAAAAAAGTTCGGGGAAATCTGGAATTAACTCTGAATTGGTTGAATCTTAACTAGGGGCAAGTCAGCTTGACAAGACCCTCTGCCAATTCATGAGAATATTAATATGAAAAGCATTTTTAGACGACTTGCACTCGTGCTTGCCGCGATCGCAAAAGTATTTAGGATCAGAAAACTGCGGCAACTCTATTTTATTGCTTGCAGTGTTCTGATTGCTGGATTTTCTGTGATATTTGCGGTGCAAGGTGAGGCGCAAACCCTATCCTCAACTTCTGTTTGCTCCCAACCGAGTGCCGGAAGCGTTGTCAATAACCCACCAGAAATCCGAAATCCCAATCCATCCAATCCGGCGAAATTCACGGTTGAGCAAAACTGCTATCTTGCCAACGGTAACGTGCTTTCCCCAACGCTGAGGGTGACTCCAGGTAAGGCAGACTTCGTACTCAATTTAACGAACAAACTCCCAGGTCCAGCACCAGAAAAGCAAGACCAAGACTGTGAGCGCGAATATTCTGGAGGAATGGCACCCAAAAATTCAACCAACCTCCACTTCCATGGCTTAAACGTGTCCCCAAAGTGCCATCAGGACGAAGTTGTGAGGACGGTGATTGAGCCGAACGAGAATTTCGAGTATAAGATTCAAATTCCACAGAACGAGCCCCCCGGACTGTACTGGTATCACCCGCACGTCCACATGCAAAGTCAAGATCAAGTATTGAACGGATTAACAGGTGCGATCGTTATTGAAGGCATCGGAAAGTTTAACCAGCGAGCTGCTCAACTTCCGGAACGGGTGTTTGTCCTACGCGATCTGGAACTATCAAAGGTTTTTCCTACAAGCGACAAGGCTCAACCGGCGAAGGATATTTCCATCAACTCAGTTCCGGTTAGATATCTTGGTGGGGGTAAGTACGATCCGCCAGCCGTCATTAAAATGAAACCGAATGAAGAACAGTTTTGGCGTGTAGCCAATACAGCGGCAGATACCTACCTTGACTTACAACTCACTTACGATGGCACTCCTCAGCAGCTGGAGTTGGTCGCCAGAGATGGCGTTACAATCTCATCTGACTTGCCGAAAGACCAGACTTTGCCCAAGCACATTTTGCTACCTCCAGCCGGAAGGGCAGAGTTCATTATCAAAGGTCCTAAAGCGTCGGTCAAGGATGCTAAGTTTCTGACGCTGAATTATGACACAGGTAAACAAGGTGATCGTGACCCACAACGAACAATAGCTAGAATTGATACGCAAACACAACTTACTGCCAGGGAATTATCTGATTCAGCCTCGGTTCCTGAGTTAAGCGCTGACTTAACCCAAGTATCGGGCGATCGCTTCTCTGGATTAAGTCAGGAGAACTCTGCAAACAACCGCACACTCTACTTCTCTGAAGATGCAAACAATTTCTACATAACTGTGGAGCCGAATAAGCCTAAAGTCTACGATCCAAACTTCAAGACTCCCGATATCACTGTTCAGGAGGGAACGACTGAGGATTGGATCGTCGAAAACCGTTCTCAGGAAGCCCATGCCTTCCATATCCACCAGATCCACTTTTTAGTGAAGGATAGCCCAGATCGGAGTGAAATAAATACGTTGCGCGACACGATCAACCTTCCTACCTGGAACGGCGATCGAAATACCCCGTACCCCAGTGTTACACTCCGAATGGATTTCCGGGGCAAGGGTAAGAGTATCGCAGGTACTTTTGTCTACCACTGCCATATCCTTGAACACGAAGACAAGGGTATGATGGCGCCGATTGAAGTCAAGCCAATCAGCAGTTAGATTTCGTTGCTGAGCGCCAGATTTAGTCTAGAGACGTTGCATGCAACGTCTCTGGTGTCAGTCATAAACAAGGGCAGCTTAGTACTCACTCAGTCCGCCGCATCGTCTAAACCCAGATCTCCTCTGTTCGGATACTGTTGTGCTAAGTTCAGGAACCTGAGTTCGAGGTAACGTTCTTAATATTGATTTTTCGTTTTCGCTTGCAGCCTGTGTTCCTGATTCTTTCTTTGAGGAGTATCTTAGATCTAACTCGTGTTCAGCAAAACTCAGGGCATGATGATTCCTGAGTTTCTCCGTTTTAGGTTTGGATAGTTCTTCACTTTCAGATAGTTTGGTCCACATGGGATCAAAGGAATGCAGGAATTGCTCTTCATTAATTTTTGCCATTTGTGAATATACTCCTAGACTTACGTATTAACAGAAGTTTGGTGATGTGAATTAAAGAAGTTGAGCATGCTTGCGCTTTCCTTCTAGATTTAATTAGGTGTAAGCAAAATCAACTTATGCTCTCCTCTTTGACGAACAGGCAACAGCATTACTTGGCGCAGTGTTGTAAAGTACAGAAGTCTTAGCTCCTAAAACTTCGTCCTGAATATATGTCGCAGAAGTACGGTGGAACATCTCGGAAAATTATTCATTTTTTGTTGAAGTCCTAAGGGGTTAACCTGAAAAACTCGTACAGCTTGTGTCAAATAATTCCTTTTAAGCCAATTCAATCATCTTAGTTTTGCTGATAAATATCTTCCGAAAGAATACAGAAAATAAAATTTTAGTTAGATTAAAGTTTCGATAAACTGGGCTTTTTTTAAGTGTAATTACTTAAGCAGATCTGTTGATTTAAAATTTATGTTGTCATTGACTTGATTTAGCATTTATTGATGTAATATCATGTCCGTTCAAATAACCGTCATTGCGACCGAAGGGAAGCAATCCCAAAAACCTTGCGATTGCATCGTTTCACTTCGTTTCACTCGCAATGACATATTAAGGGTGATTTGCCGGACATCATGTAAGATGTAAACTGCTACCAACTCCTTACCTTACTACAGCGATCCCAGATTTTTCGCTCACTGCATAGCCGTCTTATTTTTTTCTATATAAGTCTCCACAGAAATTGGATCTTCAGTTAAATGAACACACAATCAGTAGGGGCACAGGACTGCTGTGCCCCTACAAATACCATGTGCATTAAAAATTCGTAGTTCGTAATTCGTAATTCGTAATTATTTTTCAGACGGGGATTTAAACCCCGACTGAAAAATGACCACGTATAGACGTGGGGGTATCAAACCCCTTTTTAATTACGAATTACGAATTAGTAATTACGAATTACGATCAACCGGATTTGATATGAAACACTCATTCAGGGCTGTCTCAGTTCTGCTATATGCTAACGGAAAATTCAAACGAGCCAATATCGGCTCTACCATTGCTGACACGATCTAAACCGCGCTGGTCAGTTGTGGGGTCAGTATCAAGCACGGTTGGGTCGCCTGCATCAATTGCTGGGCTATCTGGGAGTAGAGCGATTGTCTGAGTAGAACCACCATTGAAGTCCAAAGGAGCAAGTCTTGGGTCAATGGGATTGTCGTTTGTGCCTACGATGTCTCCTGGGCTGCCAAATCCGGTACTGCCTGTGCTGTCACCAATTAAGTTGTAGCCATTGCTGTTGAACGTGCCAAACACATCAGGGTTGACACCGTTCTCATTCAAGAGGTTGGCGGCGATAATCGTGTTCCGCACACTGGTAGCGCTTGAACCATTGTATCTAGCTTCAAACACAGTGCCATTGTACACGCCTGAGCCATTGGGCGCTAGGTTTTGGGTGATGGTACTGAACACCAGCGCTACTGTGCCAGTGGCGTTATAAATGCCGCCGCCTTGAAATCCCGACGAATTGCCAGTAATTGTGCTGTTGCCGATCGCAAAAGTGTCATCACGGTCATGATAGATGCCGCCGCCGTAACTCCTTGTCCTATTGTTGCTGATAGTGCTATTGCTGACCGCACCGCTACCGTAGATGCCGCCACCGAAAACGCCTGCCGAGTTACCGTTTAGGGTGCTGTTGCTTAGCACAACGCTACCGTAGATACCGCCACCGAAAACGCCTGCCGAGTTACCGTCCAAGGTGCTGTTGTTTACCGTCACAGTGCTACCAATGTTATAGATACCGCCACCTGCGCCGTTGGCGTTTGAGGGTGCTGAGTTGTTGCTGATGGTACTGTTGCTCACCGTCAGACTTGCACCATTGTTATTATAGATACCGCCACCTACGCCGTTCGTGTTTGAGGATGCCGAGTTGTTACTGATGGTACTGTTGCTCAACGTCAAGTTTGCACCATTATCGTTATAGATACCGCCACCGTTTCTGGCAGAGTCATTGTTTACAATGCTGCTATCTAGGGTGAGGTTACCACTGTTCTTAATTCCTCCACCGTCATCATTTGTTACCTTGCCATCGGCAACAATCAATCCAGAAAGATTTACAGTTGCATTCGTCCTAATCTCAAACACACGCGTTGCATTGTTACCACTCACCGTCACCAAGTCGGAACCCGTCAACGAATCCCTTGGGGCAATAATATCTAAGTTATGAGTGATGTCTAGTTCTCCCAAGTTCAAGCCAATGGTCTGCGGACTGGAAAACACTGAACGGTCAAATACAATTAAGTCCTTTCCATCGTCAGCATTTGCCTGGTTGATAGCATCGCGCAGCGTGGTCACACCTGAGTCAAAGTCATCCACTGCATCGTTGGTACTGTTCACCGTAATGATGGCACTAGGATTTACCTGTAATGCACCAGCATTGAGTAAGTCTTGCACATTATCGCCGAATACAGGTGTTAGGGATGTAGATAATGGAGCGTTTGTACTAAAGTCTGGAGTTAAATCCATAGAACTTATCCTTTTAGATGGTAAGCGCAGAGAATTTCTACTTTGACTAAAATTATTTCATCTTTTGTACTGCTAGGTCGCACCATTCCTGGATTGCCCCTAGGTCTAATTCAATAGCCAACTGCTTAAAGTTCTTGGCTAGTTCCTTGGGTCGCGTGCCGGATAATATCAAGTTCGGTCGATCGCATCTTGCACCAGTTGCAATAACGCTATTTTTGTAGGGTGGGCATTGCCCACCATTGACCGGGGCCTATTTTTGCGTTGCTGGGCAGTGCCCAACACGAACTATCGAATGGTGCAAGATATCAGGTTGAACACTTATAATAAAGTTCTCCGTTGCGATCCGCGTGTTCAAAACAGTCTTGAGCGCGCATCGCAACGGAGAGCCTATATTTTATTTATAAGTAATATAACAGGGTTATGACGACATTCAGATCAAGCGGATTTGATATCAGGACTTACGCAGCATGTGCGACCCGGTTTCGACCTAGGGATCTGGTTGCTTTTTTTGGTAGAAACCGGGGGATTTACGTGCGTAAGTTCTAGATATGTGCAACCTCCCTATGTCTTGAAATATGGTTCTCGCGGCTTCCGATGGCGACGATTTTTTTTCTTATGCGCATTCTTGACGTAAGACAGGTAGTTATCGGCGTAACGATAAGCAGATGCAGTGTCGTAAGCAGCTATAGCTATAGCTTGCAAGAAAACTCCAAAGGGAATTTCAAAGTCAGAAAATTTTTCGGCTAAAGCTATCAAATCCGCATCTGTTGCAGGCAAGCCATTCTTTTCTTCCTGTCTCGGGACGTATGAGATATCTTCATCTTCAATAAATACTTTCAGCATTTAGCAGCTCCTTAAAAACACAAGATGCAACGCCAACGATGAAATTACAGCCAATTTCATCTATTTAAACCTCATCATCTGGGGCACAACAATCTTGTGCCCCAGATGATGAGGTCTATTTACCGTAATTGCTGTAAGTTGTTGTTGAGCAGTTTTTTGCTGGAGCATCTTATCTCCCTCAAAATCTGCAAACAATATGCACTTAGTTCAATGCTAGAGGCTTGCTTCCACTTGACAGCTACCTCTTTTCTCATCTCCACATTGACTCGGACAAGTGTCATAAATGCACCCTAATAAACTGAATATGTGCAGATTGTATCAGAACCAAAAATTTACGTATCAGTGTATTTGCGGAAATATTTCAGAACTGGAAATTAGTCTATCAGTGTATTTGCAGAAATAAATCTGTTCCTAGATTACGCACGATCGCACTTCACTTTTCCAGTCAGTACTCTGTAACGCTATTTATCAAGTAATGGTGCAAGATCTTCACTCTCACCCAGGCATCCAAGTCTAGGGAATCTTTGCTTTCACTCCGCCATTTTTGCGTAAATGGCTTCAAAATAGTTGCCTTTATTATGTTTACGTAACTATTTTTATACGAAATACGAATAAATGTCTTTGTAACAATTACATTAATGGTAGATGTGCAAAAAGTAGACGTAGTCTAAAAGTGTGGCGTTGGTTTTTAAATCGCTTGAATCGCTTGAATCGTAATAATATCGCCAAAAAAGAGATAATGCCTATAATTGGTTATTGTGGATATCACTGATAATAAATGGTACTCTTTATTGCTAGTTAATATTTAATCTTCAGTAATAAAAGTACTAGTAGTTAATAGTATAGGTTTTGACCTAACAACTGAAACATTGCAGTACCTTAGATTCGTAAAAACGGCTATAGATGGAGCCAATACCCCTCGGGTAAGATTAAGATACTCATCAACGCCCCCAATCTTATTAATGAACATCCCCAACGAACGACAGTATGCACCAGCAACACTGCGCAACCGTGAGCCTATCCTTGAGGTGCTGTTACGAGTCCTGCCCCCAACAGGCACTGTTTTGGAAGTAGCAAGTGGTACTGGCGAACATGCCATCTTTTTTGCCCCACGTCTGAGTCCTCGAAAATGGCTACCCTCGGACCCCAATCCGCAATCGCGTGCTAGCATTGCTGCATGGTCTGCATATAATCCATGTGAAAATCTTTATCCACCTATTGACCTTGATGTTTGTACGCCAATCTGGTCAGTGGAGGAGGGTGTTCCACAGCAGTTTAGATCGGCGGCAGCTGCAGTACCTGCTTCCTTAGGGTGGCGAGATGGTGATGATTTGAAACGGTCGCCAATCACAGCCATAGTTAACATAAACATGATTCACATTTCTCCCTGGTCAGCAAGCCTTGGATTAATGGCAGGCGCTAGTCGCATTCTCCCACCAGGTGGTATTCTCTATTTGTACGGTCCATTTAAAAAGGGCGGAAAACACACCGCACCAAGTAATGAGGCTTTTGACGAAGCCCTACGCGCACAAAACCCACAGTGGGGTATACGTGACCTCGACGATGTTGTGACAGCAGCTAGTACACAACACCTGAATTTGCTTGACACTTACCAAATGCCAGCAAATAATCTTTCTGTAGTCTTTCAACGCGCAGGAGTTGCTAGTACATGACGGCGGAAATAAACCACCCATTCCAAATCAATAAAACGCTTGCGGTGTAGGAATTACGAATTACGAATTACGAATTACGAATTACGAATTCGCGCCTTGCGGTACTAGCCCAAACACCTCAATGCGATCCGATCGCCGGATGGTTTGTTTGACAATACCTCAACAAGTCCCCCACGAAGTGCGAGTTTTCTCACAAACCAGGGTTTTTACGGATATAGATCAATAAAATAGATACCTATTGAATACCGCAACTTTGCCTTTGCGATCAAAGGAAAACACAGTAAAGGGGTCTTTTTGATTCCCTATCTCCATACCGGGAGTGCCTACAGGCATTTGGGGAACTGATAAGCCGAGCAAATTTGGCGAGTCTTGAAGTAAACGTTTGATGTCATCTGCTGGTACATGTCCTTCGATGACGTATCCGTTAATAATTGCTGTGTGGCAAGATTGCAAGTTATCCGGTACGTTGTACTTTTGTTTGACTACCTCGATATCAGGTGTGGGAAAGTCTTTGATTTCAAAACCTTGTGCCTTTAAATGGTCCATCCATCCGCCACAACAACTACAGTCGGGACTGCGATACACACTGGCATGTGGCGCTGTTGGTTTTAATGCTATCTGTTTATCCTGAATGCGCTTAGTGATACTTGCCAGTGGAGTATTGACTGCAACAGAAGTTGGGACTCCAGCTTCAGCATTACTCACAGGAGTATTGCTTGCCCATATGCCCAATACTCCTGCCGTTAGACAAATCATTACCACTACTTTAACAGCAACACTTACCACGATGGGACGCAACCATTTTTGCCACCAATAAATAAATTGTTTCTGTGACATTTGAGAATAACTAAGTCCTATAAAGCAAAAGCAATGGCTTACCAGTCCTTATAATTGTAAACTATCACTTCCGTCTTGTCGGTCTCAGACTAAATCTGTGGAGGTGGTATGGGCGATCGCCTGTTTATTATCTGAAAAAAATATATAAAAAAATCAAATTTGGCTTCATTTAACTAAAATTTTACCCTACCTTCACCATTTTCCATCACGATATTAAGGAATATAACTAAATGAGTGAAGGAGTAAATTTTATGACAGGGTTGAAAAAGTTTTCCATAGCAACAATAATTTTCACGGCATTTATCGCTATGACGGCATCTATCGCTATAGGAATAGCATTCGGATCGCAAGAGGTTGAAGCTGCTAGCTTTAGTTTTACAAAAGTTATTGATATTGATACCAATACCCCTATAGCAGATGGCACGAGAGATTTTAGCCAAAACTCCAAGCACTTGCCTGTTTTCCCTGTTCCCACAGTAAACGATCAAAGTGTGGCGTTTTCAAGCTATGGAGCCTCAGATTTGCAACAAGGTATTTACGTAAAAACTGGTGATTCATTAAACGTAATTGCCAATCGCAATACACCTATTCCTAATTACACAGGAAACTTTTACACTCTTAATGAGCCAACATTCAACAATAACAGTGTAGCGTTTAAAGGCTTTGGAGTTACAGTTTCTCCAGAGGGTGGAATTATATATACTCAAGAAGGTATCTACACCAACCGAGACGGGACGCTCTCATCAATTGCCGATCGCAATACGCCGATACCAGGCGGCACAGGAAACTTCGTCTTTTTCGAGCAGCCAACACTTAACAATGGAAGTGTAGCGTTTATAGGCTCTGGATCTCAAGGACAAGGGATTTATACAAATCTAGGCGGTGTACTTTCAGCAGTTGCCGATCGCAATACGCCGATACCGGGCGGCACAGGAAACTTCGAGTGTTTTGAGGGACCTGTTATAGACGATGAAAGTATAGCGTTTTTAGGTTCTAGAGGTTTTCAGAAGTTTTTTGAACAAGGTATTTACATAAAAGTTAGCGATTCATTAAACGTAATTGCTGATTACAACACACCTATTCCTGGTGCTACAGGCAACTTCACAGGTTTCGATGCACCTGCCCTAAAAAATGGAAGTGTAGTATTCAAAGGTTTTGGGCATCCTGAGCAAGGAAAAACACCGCAACTTGAAGGTATTTACACTAACTTAAATGGTTCTCTCTCCGTAGTTGCCGATCTCAACACACCTATTCCTGGTGGTGTCGGCAACTTTAGGAGTTTCGGTATTGGTACTCCTGCTATAGATAACGGAAATGTAGCATTTATCGGTTACGGAGACTCACAAGGTATTTACACAACCCTTGGCGGAACACTTACAAAAGTCATTGATAACGACGATTCTTTAGACGGTAAGACACTGAGTTCTTCTAATTTTAGTTCAGCAACTCTTGGACTTGAAGGTCTTCGCGGCAATCAAATCGCCTTTTATGCAGAATTTACCGATGGTTCCCGAGATATCTACATTGCCACCCTAAACCCAACTTCCACCCCTGAATCTCTGACGATGTTGGGTGTGTTGTCTGTTGGTGCTTTAAGTGTAGGTTCAGCATTGAAGCAGCGTTAAGTAGGTAGGCACTGCACAGGGGGACATCTATCAGCAAGTTGCGCTTAATTTTAACGAACTGTAGTCAAGAATGGTCGCGTTTGGACGCGCCCCTAGCGTTCAAGTCAAACCCGCGATCGCATCTTTTATAAAATAACACTAAGTAAACCTAAGTAGAGTGAACCAGGCTATGAGCTTCAGCACTTTGACGATTGGTGAATCTCGGTCTTACCATTGTTTTGGATCACAACAGAGTGCTGGCACTGCTGCTGTTGACTGCCGTTGTCGTTGCTGTATTGTTCAACTTGGGTTGTTTGCCGTTGCTCCGTCACTTGTGGCGCTGAACAAGCGCTCAGATTGAGAACAAAAAGAGTGGATAAAGCAAAAAATGAAATAAATTTGCACATAATTGACATTGCTCCAAAGATACTTTTGAGAGGGTATTCTTGTGCAGCAAGCGCACGAAGAACTGAACTGCAAAAAATGGTATAGCAATTAACTATACTTATTTTAAAATTAATTAATTAGTTACATAAATTTTACCATAAATGCTACAGTGAATACCCTCAACCAAGTAGTGAAAGTGGTCGGTTACACTAGAGCCGGGAAGAGTCAATAAATACCAGTAACTATTATGTTCAATTCCACTGAAATTTTAATTGATGCTTTTGTAAATCAAATTCGGGAAGGCTACCGTCGCAGCTACGGCTGTTTAAAGACTGATTACCAGGACATCATCGCTTGGGCTGGCAATATGGCTTTAGAAAACATTGCCAATAGTGATGCCCTTTATCACAATGTTGAACATTCTATTTTAGTCACCCTCGTTGGACAAGAAATTTTACGCGGCAAACACATCCGCGATGGTGGTGTTTCTAGCGAAGACTGGTTACATTGTATCATTTCCTTTTTGGGTCATGATATTGGCTATGTCAAGGGAGTTTGCCGCCAAGACCGCGAGTCAGAAAGCTTTTATGCTACTGGTAAAGATGGAGGTATGATTTCTCTGCCGCCCGGAGCATCTGATGCTAGTCTTACACCCTATCATGTAGATAGAGCTAAACTTTTCATTGATGAGCGTTTTGGTGGTCATAAGTTGCTAGATACTCAGGTGATCAAGAGCAATATTGAATTAACTCGATTTCCAGTGCCTGCGGCAGAAGATCATCAAGATACAAATAGTTTTGCCGGCTTAGTGCGTGCTGCTGATTTGATCGGACAACTAAGCGATCCGCGTTACTTGAAGAAAATTACTTCTTTGTTCTACGAATTTGAAGAAACTGGTATGAATAAAGTCCTAGGTTATAAAACTCCTGCAGATTTACGTAATAACTATGCTAAGTTTTACTGGAACGGGGTTTATCCGTATATCAAAGATGGACTACGTTACCTGTCCCTGACACAACAGGGAAAGCAAATTATTGCCAATCTCTATTCAAATGTCTTTGTAGTAGAACACGAAAAACCTTAGTAAGAGTCATTAAAAAGCAGTCAGCAGTTAGCAGTTAGCTAGCTAACACCCAACAACGCTCTTATATGACTCTGGACAAAGAAAAATCTCATTAAACCTCGACGACTGGAAGTCGCGGCTACAAAAACAAAGTCCGCCTGCGCGGACTAACGTAAAAATAGGGTTTCAAATTTAATAGAAGCGAGAGTAATAAAAGAGCACTAACAACCAACAACTAACAACTAACAACCAACAACTAACAACCAACAACTAACAACCAACAACTAACAACTAACAACTAACAACCAACAACTAACAACTAACAACTAACAACCAACAACCAACAACTAACAACCAACAACTAACAACTAACAACCAAGAACTAACAACCAACAACTAACAACCAACAACTAACAACTAACAACTAACAACTAACAACCAACAACTAACAACCAACAACTAACAACCAACAACCAACAACTAACAACCAACAACTAACAACTAACAACCAACAACCAACAACCAACAACTAACAACCAACAACTAACAACTAACAACTAACAACTAACAACTAACAACCAACAACTAACAACTAACAACTAACAACCAACAACTAACAACAACCAACAACTAACAACCAACAACCAACAACTAACAACCAACAACCAACAACCAACAACAACCAACAACTAACAACCAACAACTAACAACTAACAACTAACAACTAACAACTAACAACCAACAACCAACAACTAACAACCAACAACTAACAACTAACAACTAACTATGAATTGGTGGCAAAGATTAAAGAAAAATCCTTTAGCACAATTTGGGGCAATTTTGCTGATAGTATTTTATGTGACAGTAATTGCAGCAGATTTTGTTGCCCCTTATGACCCCTACGCCTCACAACCGAACGGTTCGCTGCTACCACCAACTCGGATCTATTGGTTTTCTCAATCAGGGCAGTTTATCGGTCCTCATATTTATCCAACGACTCAGGGAAAAACAGATATAAACACAGGCGATCGCCAAATCATCGTGGACTTTAAGAAGCCCTCTCCCCTACGACTATTTGTCAATGGTCCGGAATACCGTCTGTTTAAGCTGAGTTTACCCCTACCACCAAAGTGGGAAGAAGTGGAAATCATTCCAGGCATACCCCTGAATTGGCATTTGTTTGGCGCTGGAGGTCAAGCAAAATTTAACATTGTGGGTACAGACGATCAAGGTCGCGATCAATTTAGTCGCTTGGTGCATGGCGGTCGGATCAGCTTGTTTATCGGTATTGTGGGAGTTGCTCTCTCCTTTCCGTTGGGGATGCTAATTGGGGGAATTTCAGGCTATTTTGGTGGTTGGACTGATAGCATCATCATGCGCCTAGTCGAAGTGTTGATGACCTTTCCCAGCATTTATCTGTTGGTTACTTTGGGAGCAGTATTACCGCCAACCTTATCAAGCGCCCAGCGCTTTTTACTGATTATTTTGATTACTTCGTTTGTCAGATGGGCTGGATTAGCAAGGGTGATTCGTGGACAGGTGCTATCAATTAAAGAACGAGAATTTATCCAAGCAGCACGAGCAATGGGCGCTAAGCCATTTTACATCATCATCCGCCACGTTTTGCCGCAAATGGCTACCTATATTATTATCTCTGCCACCCTTACCATTCCCAGTTTTATAGAAGCAGAAGCAGTATTGAGTCTAATCGGTTTAGGCATTAAACAACCAGACCCCTCTTGGGGCAACATGCTATCCTTGGCAACCAATGCTTCAATTTTGGTGCTGCAACCTTGGTTAATCTGGCCCGCAGCAATGCTGATTATCCTCACAGTATTAGCTTTCAACTTACTAGGTGATGGGCTGCGGGATGCTCTCGACCCCCGCAGTTTGAATAATAGGTAATGGGGAGTGGGGAGTGGGGAGTGGGGAGTGGAAGATTGGCAATTAGCAATTAGCAATTAGCAATTAGCAATTAGCAATTACCTTAGCCAAACTTGCAACACCAATTGCTAACTCGACTGGGTCTACGGGCTTAGACAAGTGCATTTGAAAGCCTGCAGCGATCGCTCGCGTTCTGTCTTCTGCTCTAGCATAAGCGGTTAGGGCGATCGCTGGAATTTCTCCACCTGGCGCCAGATCCCGAAATTTACGTATTAAGCTGTAGCCGTCTTCCCCTGGCATACCGATATCACTTACTAAAACATCGGCGTCAATTGAGACGGCTGCAAGTGCCTCGGCTACGGATGCCACCGCAACCACCGCTGCACCATATTGTTCCAGAACCGTGACAACAAACTCCCGTGCATCCGTTTCATCGTCCACCACCAGCACTCGTATACCTTGGAGGGAGGTTGGGGAGGTTGGGGGAGTAGGGGAGGTTGGGGAGGTTGGGGAGGTTGGGGAAGAAATAGCTCCCCCCACTTCCCCCACTCCCTCATCTCCCTCATCTCCCTCATCTCCCCCCACCTCCCCCACTCCCCCATCCTCACTCCCAAACAGGGGTAGCTTGACGGTAAAGGTTGCGCCCTGTTCTTTGCCCTGACTGTCGGCGTCAACTGTGCCACCGTGGAGTTCTACCAGATGACGCACGATCGCCAATCCCAACCCCAAGCCAGTGACGGAACGGGTAATGGAGTTATCAGCCTGACGGAAGCGATCGAATACATAAGGGAGAAATTCAGGGCTGATCCCTTGTCCTGTATCGGTGATAATAATCTCAACGTGAGAGTTAATCCGTTCCAGCCGCACATAAACACTACCAAACTTTGGCGTGAACTTGATTGCATTGGAGAGCAAATTCCAAATCACTTGCTGCAAACGGTTTGAGTCACCAGCAACCGGAGCTGCTGGTGAAAGCACTGTCTCAAGTCGAATCTCCTTGGCATCCGCCGCTGGACGCAGCGTCTCGATTACCGCCTCAATCACACTGACTAGATCGACGGCGCCAATATCCAGACGGTACTTGCCCTGAATAATCCGGGAGACATCTAGCAGATCCTCAACCAGTTGTGCCTGTGCCCTAGCATTGCGCTCAATCACGTCAATAGCCTTAGCCTTGATTGCTTCGTCAAATTTTCGAGTTTTCAGCAATGAGGCCCAACCCAGTATAGCATTGAGGGGCGATCGCAGCTCGTGAGAAAGGGTTGCCAAAAACTCATCCTTCATCCGGTTACTGTCTTGGGCTTCACGGTAGAGTCGGGCGTTATCTAGGGCGATCGCCGCCCGATCCGCTAGGTCTTCAACTAACCTCAGATCGTCGTCGGTATAGTTACGACCCGATTCTACCCCTAGGCAGCAGGTTAACACCCCTAGCTTGCGGTTGTGGGCAATCAGCGGTACGGCGATTAACGAACAAAACTGGAGGTCTTGCATGAACTGAAGATGCTCCAGAGTGCTTGCAGCCGCTTGCATCCAGGTATCGGTAACTTGGGAAACCAAAATAGATTTGCCGCTTGCGAGCACACTGGCGGCAGGATGGTGCTTAAGACTTTGGGACGGGACGTAGTTTTGCACCTGCGCGAGCCATTCCTGCTGGCTGGGGTCTGCATGTTGCCACGCTACCCGCTCCATTGTACCATTGTCGCTGACCAGATCGAAAACACAGAATTTAGCTAGCATTGGCACCACTAGCCGTGCTAGATTGTTGAGAGTGGTTTTGTAGTCAAGTGTTGCCGCTAGGACAGCACTCGCCTCACTGAGAAATCGCAGGTTTGCTTCTGCCTTTCGGCGGTTTGTCTCTGCTTGCCGGATGCGCAGCAATGCTTTCACAGTGGCGATTAACTCAATCGCCTCAACTGGTTGAGCTAGATAACCATCTGCACCTCCATCCAACCCCTGCGCCTTATCTTGACTCTTGGTCAATGTGGCAGACAGATGAAGCACAGGAATCAAGGCTGTTTCCGGGTTGGCTTTGATCCGTTGACAAACTTCAAAGCCACTTAGGTCAGGCAGTTGTACATCCAAAATAATCAAGTCTGGTCTTTGGGCTAGTGTTAATTCCAGCCCATTTTTCCCCGTTGCAGCTTCCGTCACCTTGTATCCAGCATTTTGCAGCATTCGGGTGACGATGTAGCGATTAGCGTCGTTGTCGTCTACGTGCAAAATTCTCACTGGCTGCGATTCAGGCATGGTTTATTCCGCTCTCAAAGGATAGTCCTGCTTTAATTAAGGCTGAGTGTAGTAAGGCAGCTGCTTCTGACTGCAAGGGGTGTTCTTTGGAAAGAATAGCAACGGTGCGTTTCGCCAAATTTGCTTGTTCTGCCTTTTCTAATACTTGAGATGTGTGGACGATCGCGGGAATGGGGGCAGTCTTGGGGTTGCTTTTTAGCTGGTCTAGCACTTCCACCCCAGTCACTTTGAGCATTGTATAATCTAGTATAATGCAAGTAGGTTGTCGGTCTGTTGCTAAGCGGATGCCCTCCTGGACATCGGTGGCTTCGATAAATTTGAAGTGGTTGTGGTTCAGGAGGTCTTTAAAGAAGTATCGTGCAATCGGGTCATCGTCCACCAGCAGCAGCGTTTGCGGTTGGTTGCCTCTGACCAAGCGATTGAGGGTGTTTAATAACAATAACCTTTCTACAGGCTTGATTAAAAAAGCATTAGCTCCTAAGGCGATCGCTTTGGTTTGGTTATTCACGACGGTAGTAACCAGAATCGGAATATCCTGAGTAGCTATATTATCTTTCATCTCCGAAAGAAATGTCCAGGTATGCTGCTGTTGTAGTAAAATGTCTAAGACAATCGCCACCGGTTTGAACGCAGCCAGCGCTTGTTTTGCATGAGCTAATGTCTGGGCTGAGATAATTTGATAAATGGAACCCTCGAAATACTTCTGGTAAGTGAAAAGAGTTTCAGCTTGATCTTCTACAATTAACACGGGTAACCGAGTTGGGTCTAACTGGCTGAGATCGAGATCGGCGGAATCTAGGGTTAGATCGGCATAGGTGATTGGGATCGTCGCACAGAAGGTGGAACCTACTCCTAAAGCACTGGTGACCGAAACGCTACCTCCCAGCAATTGGGCTAACTGTCGTGACAGGGGCAATCCCAACCCGGTTCCTTTCGTCCGTTTTTGTAAGGGCGAGTCGATTTGGACATATTCTTCAAAAATTCGCTCATGATATTCCGGAGCAATCCCAATACCAGTATCGGTTACTGAGAAGGTAATCAAATCTCCCCTCATCGCGGCTGAAACCCGCACGAATCCCTGCTCTGTGTACTTTAGGGAGTTGGAGATGAAGTTTCTCAGAATCTGCGCTACCTTACCTTCATCAGTATACAATGTAGGTATGTCGGTTGGGATGTCGAAAATCAGAGCAATTGAGGAATTGCATCCTAGCAGAGGTCGCAGCATCCCTCTTAACGTAGCGAAGAGATCGCTGACTTCAAATGTATGAGGATAAACAACTGTCTTTCCGGCTTCGACCTTTGCCAAATCTAAAAGGTCATTGACAAGATCGGAAAGACTTTCAGCGGCTTTGCGAATGAAGGTGACTTGTTTTTCTTGCTCTAGTGTGAGTTCGCCATCCATGCGGTCTAGCAACATGCGGGAGAGAGAGACAATTGAGTTCAGCGGTGTGCGAAACTCATGGCTCATGTTAGAGAGAAAGCGGGTTTTGAGTTCGTTTGCCTTTTGCAGCGAATCAGCTTTTTCATCTAATTCGGCATAAAGAGAGACAACGCCGCGATTGGTGTCTTCTAGCTCTCGATTCAATTCCAGCAGTTCTTCTTCCCTCTGGCGTAGTGCTTCTAGGGCGTGAAGTAATTCCTGATTCTGCCGCTGAATTTCGGCAAACGGGTTTTGGGGCGACTTCCTGACTAACTCATCTGTAATCTGCCCGAGGCGTTCTGGAGTCACTTGGGGCGATCGCTTCGGCAAGTTTTTTCCCATCAGTACTGTCGTACCCTGTCCAGCAATGGACTCAATGTGAAATCGATCCATCAGCCGCTGGGTGCCGATGATGCCTAATCCCATTCCCGTGGCTGAAATGTACTGCCCATCTAGAATCGTTTTCAGGTTGGCAATCCCCAATCCTCGATCGCGAACGCTAATCATAAAGCACCCTGACTGGTCATCTTCTATACTAAATTCTACTTTGCCGCCGCCAGTATACTGAAAAGCATTTCGGGAAATTTCTGAGACGGCTGTAGCAATGCGAGTTTGATCCTGAGCGTCAAATCCCAATATTTCCGCAATTTGGCGAGTGCGTTGCCGCGTCATCACCACATCTTGCTCAAAGCGAATTTCCAGGCTAAGGATCTTTATCATGATTGAGTATCCTCTCGAGCGACTACTACCGTCACATCATCTCGACCACGGTTAAAATCCCGGTATAACACACCTGCAATTATACTAGGATGCTTGGCGGCTAAACCCAAGTAGCGATCCAACTGCCAGTGGCTGCCTAACCCATCGGAGTGCATGATCAAAATTCCCTCTGGATGCCACGGGTAGGTAAACGCCTGAATCTTGCGAACCTCATGCCCAACCGTGCCATTATGGGAAACCATTCGGGAGATACCTGTGGGTGAAAGTACTGTGGCAGAAATGTTGCCAATCCCCACAAACTGTACAGATTGTTGTTCAAAGTCGATGTCTGCGATTGCCATCGCCGCACCGCGCGTATTCCGCAATGCCTGATGAACCGCCGCAACAATTTCTTTTGGGCTGCGGTGGACATGCTCTTGGAATACTCTCACGGCGGCTGTTGCTGCGTCAGCCGCCATCGGACCATGCCCCAACCCATCCGCCACTAACAGCAAACTGCGATCGGCAGATTGGGAAATTGCCCAAGCATCGCCAGATACTGCTTCGTTCGCGATCGGCAGACAGATCCCACCATGCTCCAGTTTATCCCTGCCTGGCTTAAATGAGGGGTTTGCCCACAGTTGCGCCAAGACAGCAGTGCCCAATCCGACAATCGAATGAACATCGAACAGTCCCGATAGGCGGCTGATTGCTCCTAATCCATTGCCTGGAGTTTTGGCTGTAGAGTACCCGTCGCGCAAGCAAATGCTGACGTTTTCCATCCCCGGTCCATTATCCAAAGCGATAATTTCAATCCCCACCCGGTTGTTTTTTTCTAGCGTCTGAAGTACCAGCAGACCGTTAAGAGCGTGTTGTACCAGATTTTTGGCAACTTCAGTCACTACAATCCCGACTTTCCCCCGTTCAGTTTCGTTGAAGCCAAGCTGAGTAGCCAGCGCCAGTGCTATGCGTCGCGCTTCACCCGCCTGACTAGACTCTGATATGGACACAACAACAGCATTATTCATCACTCATCCCATTCGCAAAAAAAATAATTAATTTTTAATTTTTAATTTTTAATTTTTAATTGCAGCAAAGCCACCCTCACTTCCACTTAACAACCGTAATGCGGGTGCCAACTCCAACATGGGAAACAATCTCAAATTGGTTCATCAACCGTTTAGCGCCGCCTAGCCCCATGCCTAATCCACCCCCTGTAGTGAAGCCGTCTTTCAGCGCCAACTCAATATCTGGAATTCCCGGTCCTTGGTCTTCAAAGATCAGCTGCAGCCCCAAACGAATACCTGACTCCAAGGCGAATAGTGTTACCGTTCCCCCACCTCCATAATCTAGCGTGTTACGGGCAAGCTCACTCGCCGCCGTGACAATCTTAGTTTGGTCTACCAGACTAAATTTCAGATCTACAGCTAACTGCCGCACCGCCTGTCGCACCAGAACAATATCTGCCGATTTCGTAATGCTCATGGTTTTATGACCCGGCATACCGATCTGCATTCCCTTCTGGTTCCCAGATGCCAGACTGTGCGTCTTTACCTAACGCTGAGTGCAGCAAAGCCATACCTTTTTCAACATTTAATGCCGTGCGAACGCCATTCAAGGATAAACCTAGTTCTACCAAAGTTATAGCAACTGCTGGCTGCATCCCGACTACCACAGTTTGGGCATCTAGCACCTGCGACATTTTAGCAATGTTGCCCAAAACCCGTCCGATAAAAGAATCAACAATTTCTAGAGATGAAATGTCAATCAGGACTCCGTGGGCACTGGTTGCAACAATCCGGTTGGTCAGGTCATCTTGTAAGGTCATCGCCAAGCGATCGTGCATATCGACCTGAATCGTCACGAGTAGTAACTCGCCGATTTGGAGGATTGGAATCCGTTCCATAACACCTGCGCGCCTCCCTATAATCGCGTCTGCGGTCGGCTGATTGCAAACCCAGTACGCTTCAATGCCAGCAAAAAGGCATCTGCCAGGGAAGACTTCGTCTGCACATCTGCCAGATCAACACCTAGATAGACTATGGTTTGAGCAATTTGAGGGCGAATGCCGCTAATGATGCAATCTGCCCCCATTAAACGCGCCGCTGTAATGGTTTTTAGTAAATGTTGAGCCGTGAGGGTATCTACCGTCGGCACTCCAGTTATATCAATGATAGCAACTTCTGCCCCCGTTTCGACAATCCGCTGCAACAGCGACTCCATCACGACTTGCGTGCGGGCACTATCCAAAGTGCCGATGATCGGCAGGGCTAAAATGCCTTCCCATAGCTTGACAACAGGGGTTGAGAGTTCCATCAACTCCTCTTGCTGCCGAAAGATCACCTCTTCCCTCGCTTTTTGATAGCTCTCAATGGTCAACAGCCCCAGCCGATCCAACAGGGTTGTTGCTAACCAAGTTTCTTCCACTAGGCTAGCACTATCTTCAGCAAATTCCTGACGCAAAAGGGCGAATAACGGTTGCTTAAACGAGAATACAAAGGTTGCCGTTTCAGTGGGGGTAAAGCCTTTTTGACTTCGGACACGGGAAATCATGGCTAGCATTTCTCGCACTTCTCGCCACTCAGACGTTTGAATGTCAGTCAAGTTACCCTGCTGTACCGCCTGACTCAGCAGATTCAGAAATTCGTTGCACTCCTCCTGTAGTTGTTTTTCTTTGATTAAATCGCTGCGGATTCCAGCAGCCTGTTGCGCCTGAAGCCAGTTTGCTAAAAGTTCCGATTTGGAATTTTTTAACAGTTCTGGAATTTTGCTTTTGCCGTTCATGTTCATTTAACGGCTTCCTCCATAAAATTAAGTCTAGCCGAATAATGTAAAATTTTATACATTTTTGATTTTAGGGAAACTAGCTTCATCACTACGAGCATTCGGATACCGTTGACAGGGAAAATGCCAACACCACACTCATTTGTTCAAGATAAAAAGTTACAAATGATACATTTTTGCTAGTGCCTTAAAGGTTCATCAGCCTATATCCTTCAAAAGGTAGAGTTGGGAATAATAAATTGTATGCCATTATTTTCTAATATCCGCATTTATTGCTTAACGTTAAGAAAACAATATCAGAAAAGTAGGCTATTTCATACCAATGGGAACTTTGTTATGCCTCAATGAAATGCTCTACCCTACAGCCGCTAGTTAGATGGTTGACAAAATGACAAAAATGTGCATTCCCAAACCAGGCGTGGCTGGGCGTAGCAAAGTAGGGATTTGCGGGCTTGTTCTAGCTGATTGATTATACTTGGTTGATGCCACTGCTGCCAGTACAATTGCTGAAGATAATCGACTAACCACAACTGGGCTTCTGTATCTATAGCCTGATCTATTTGCTTGGCTAATTCTAGGGCGTTGCGGTAGGATGAAGGTAGTTTTGTCAGGACTTGTAGTAGTTCAGGAGGAATGGCATGCATTTGCTTGTAAGATGCGATCGCCTCGCCCGGACTGCCAGCTGCAATGCTTAACACGAACGGATGCTGCAAAATTTCCTCATTGCCAGTTTGCGTCAGTATCTGAGTCATCGCGGCTGCATCTAAACGGTAAAAAGGAATTCGTTGACAGCGTGACACCAAAGTTGGCAACAAAAATTCAGGCGAAGGCGCAATTAAAATCAGCGTTGCCTGTCCCGGTTCTTCCAAGGTCTTAAGTAAGGCGTTGGCTGCGGCTTCCGCCATTGTTTCTGCTTGCTCTAGCACTACCACATTCCTTGGGGCTGCCAACGGCAGACGACCCAGAAACTCGGTAATTTCCCGAATCTGTTCTAGGCGAATTGCAGGCAGTGCTTTGCGCTTGAGTCCTTTCTCGGCTGCTTCCGTTGCGGTCAGTCGTTGTCCTTGGTGCAGGTAGGTTGGCTGTACCCATAATAAATCGGGGTGGTTACCTTGACGCACACGATTGTCAATAATCCCGGATGGGCGGGGGAACCCCGCCCCTACGACGTCGCTTTGATGTGTAGCAAATAGCATTGCTACAAAGCATCGTGCTGCTAAACTCCGTCCCACACCATCTGGTCCAGCAAACAGATATGCTGGAGCAACCCGGTTTCGTCTGACAGCTTGCGTCAGTAAATCTACTGCTTGCTGTTGTCCTATAAGTGGTGCGAAATGATTAGTCATATCGTCGTGTACGCTTAAATACTTATACTATCGCCTAGGTTGGTAATGGCTAATGGTAACAATTGACAATTAGCCCTTCGGGTTCGCCATAAAGCTTGGTGCAGTCGCCTACGGAGGGAAAGCCGTCATTCGCGCTGCAACACCTGTTCCCTACGGCGGGAAACCCGCCTTCTCCCAATTCCTCGCCGCTGCGCGAACAGGACTGGACTCACAATTAGCAATTAGCAATTAACAATTAACAATTAACAATTACCAATTACCTTTTCCCCCAAGCTTCAAGCCGATCGCTCAAAATTGCCTGAATTTGTGCAAGGACCGCTTCTTTCTCCAAGCTAGCATCTATGCGTACAATTCGATGAGGATGGGATACAGCTAACTCTATATATCCTTGCTGTACCCGGCGATGAAAAGCGATCTGCTCTTTTTCTATGCGGTCAGCAATGACTGAAGCTTCCCTTTTACGAGCAAGTCCCACCTCAACATCAACATCTAACCACAAAGTCAGATCGCTTTCTAAACCGGACGTGGCGATGACGTTGAGCTGATTAATCAAATTGATGTCTAATCCGCGACCATAACCTTGGTAAGCGATGGTAGAGTCGGTGTAGCGATCGCATAAAATAATTGCCCCCTTTGCCAAATTAGGCTTAAGTTCTTGTTCTACGTGTTGCGATCGGTCAGCAGCATATAAAAGTAATTCCGTCCTGTCAGCAATTGGGTGTTCCCCGAATTCTAGTAACAAGCGCCGCAGATGCAAACCTAAGTCTGTTCCCCCAGGTTCACGAGTCACGACTACAGATGTAGGAACCTCAGATGCAAAGTCTCTACGCAGCCATTCACAACAAAGCTGTATCAGGCTTGTTTTGCCGCAACCTTCCACCCCTTCAAATACAATTAACTTGCCATTCATCCTTTTTGATTTTGCTGCTACCAACTATAAGAACACATTTTCTCAGGGCTATCAGGATTTTGCTTCTAGAATTGCATGTTCATAATACTGACGACGTGGGAACTATAGGTAAAGTATCCTAGCATTACCACTTATGTCCCATTCCGATAGTGTCACTCTGTCTTCATCCCGGCGCTTGCCTAGAAGCCTCAGTGCTTCAGAAACTTGGGCTTTTGGTTTAACATCTCATGTTGGCTGGGTGACACTGGTTCCGGCAATTCATGCTGCTTTGGGACCGCAAGCTATCTTTGTCTGGATACCCGCAGTGATTTTGGGGATGCTGCTAAATTATCAGGTGAAACATCTGGGTATGCATTGGGGAGATGTAGCTGGTGGCACCCCTAACTACACAACCAAGTTGTGGCAGCGCTACCCAGGTATTGCCCGCTATGCTGCCATTGGATACCTCCTTAGCTGGGTTTCAAATATACCAGTCAATTCCGTTCTTCTCTCAGACTTAATTAAGGTGAACTTGGAGGCATTAGGTATCACCTGTCCTGAACTAATTCTCAAAATTGGCTTTACGTTCTTACCCTTTGCGGTCGCCTTTAGTGGTACCCGTGCCCTGAGTATCCTGCATTTGTTTTTTGCAATTCCAGCATTGGTTGTGTTACTTACCTTTTGTTTCCAAGGAC
The DNA here is from genome assembly GCA_965249805.1 of Stigonema sp. Taxonomy (GTDB): domain Bacteria; phylum Cyanobacteriota; class Cyanobacteriia; order Cyanobacteriales; family Nostocaceae; genus Stigonema. The sequence goes on along the minus strand of CBDFMX010000001.1, from coordinate 1,215,825 downwards.
TTAGCTTTTTAGCATTTTCCCCTGAAAGTCCTGGTTTATTTCCCACGAACTGGTCGTCTTTCAGTTTTGTTAATTGGGCAAAGTGGTTTTACTTCGTTACTTATCAAACCTACAGCTGTGAAACTGCCTCATCCTTTGTCGCTGATAGTCGTCGTCCCACTTATACCCTGCGCTTTCTAGATATTGCTGCCTGGTTGATGCCACCTGTGTTTGTCGGTGGTTCTTGGGTAATTATGCGTTTAGCAACAGGTTCCGATCTCAAGGACGATGCTTTTCTGAATCTTGTCGCAGCATCTGGATACTTCTGGGGAAAATTTGCCCCCCTAACAGTCACTTTTTTGCTGGCGAGTTCCTGTTTGCTGAATTTGGCAGCGACGCTTTCCAATTGCCCCCGCATTTTGTATCAACTTGCTGTTGATAAACACCTCTCGCCAGTATTTTCCGTAGTTTCCCGCCGGGGAGTGTTCCGACCCTCTCTCATTCTTATTCTCGTGCTGTGCCTTTTATACCTGATTTGGGGAGATGTAACTCAGATCATTGTGGTGTCAAATCTTGGCTGGTTTGTGTCGATTATGATACTGCATTTGGGACTGTGGCTACGACGAGATCAGCCAGAAGTTCTCTTTCCCCGACTGTCTCTGGGCATCTTTATTTTTGAGATTGTAGTGCAACTAGTGGGAGGCGGTGCTTGGGGTTGGCAAAATTTTCTGATTGGATTAGTGTCTCCCGTTGCTATTGTGGGGATTGATACATTAGTACGACGTATCCCTTTTGCTCCGTTCCGTCCTGGTTGGTGGATGCGGCGGTATCAGTCACGGAAGCAAATAAAAATCAAAGACTCGGTGATGCTTCAAGTGAGCATTCTGATTTTTCTGCTGTGTGGTGCAGTTTTGGTTGGCTGGTTATTTGGTGTTCAGTTAAATCAGCCTCATGTAGCTGGAGGTGAAAATTTGGCGGTTGTGCTGCTGATGACGATGGCATTTGTGGGGGTAGCGATCGCCTGCTGGACAAGTTTACCCCAAGTTGTTGCCATAGCCGAAGCACAGGAAGCTGCCGAACACTTGTTTATGGTTGCTCAAGATGCTATTGTCGTGGTGAATAAAGTAGGCTTTATTCGACAGGCAAACCCAGCAACTCAGTCTTTGTTTGGTGTCAAGCCATTACAGATGCTGGGACATCCTTTGAGTAAATGGCTACCTGAGTTAACGCACTATCCCCAAGAGTGGACGAAGCGCAGCGAACAAACGCTCTTACATAAAAAGCAAGTTAAAACTCTTGAGGTTTCTGTCTCAGATATCCCTCATCAGGACTTTCAGGAATACGTCGTTATTCTCCATGATATAACTAAAAGGAAACAGGCAGAGGAGATATTACGACAGTCAGAAGCACAGTTGCGACTCAAGTCACAGCAGCTAGCAGTTCAACTGGTGCAAAGCGAGAAAATGTCCAGTTTGGGTCAGTTAGTAGCTGGGGTGGCACACGAAATCAATAACCCAGTCAGCTTTATCTACGGCAACCTCACCTACGCTCAAGAACACACCCAAAATTTACTCACGCTCCTGCAACTTTACCAACAACATTATCCGCAACCAGTCGCAGAAATTCAACAAGAGATAAAAGCTATAGAATTAAATTTCTTAATCGAAGACCTACCGAAGATCCTGAATTCGATGCAAGTGGGTGCTGACAGAATTATAGAGATTGTGCTATCTCTGCGAAACTTCTCCCGCTTGGATGAGGCAGAGAAGAAAGCAGTAAATATACATGAAGGTATCGATAGTACGTTGATGATTCTGAAACATCGGCTTCAGGCAAAATCTGATCTGACAAAAATCGAGGTAATCAAAGAGTACGGCAACCTGCCACTAGTAGAATGCTACGCCGGACAACTTAATCAAGTTTTTATGAATATCCTAGCAAATGCGATTGATGCGCTACAAGAGGGAGTGGGGAAGAATCAATCCCCGACTCCCCAAATTCGTATTTGTACTGAATTAACTAGCAATAAGCAGATAATAATTCGCATTGCTGATAACGGTCCTGGTATTCCAGAAAGTATACAACAGCAATTGTTTGACCCATTCTTTACCACAAAACCCGTCGGGAAAGGTACAGGATTAGGATTATCTATTAGTTACAAAATTATTACAGAAAAACACGGAGGAAAATTGCAATGTATTTCCTCTTTTGGTAAGGGTGCAGAGTTTGTCATTGAAATTCCCTTGCATCAAAAACAGTAAAAAGCTGCTTAAGAAGATAGTTTTTGTGACCACCAAGATTTTTCCAGAGTTTTTAACTCAATCCAACACGGGAGTTCTGGTTCACCAGCCAGACAGAAAGCAGGGCGATCGCCACACCAGCCACAACAAAACAAGGAATGTAGCCGGAACTATCCACAACTCTACCAAATACTGCTGTACCGAGTCCCTGTCCAATAAACAGGTTGAACACGAACAGCGCAACTGCTGTACCGCGTGCCTCAGGTGATAGTTCCGTCGCTCGCGTCTGAAGCGTACTATGCATCATATAGAAGCCCAACCCCATCATAATACTCAAAGGGATAAACAGTATCCAGTTCTGAAACACTGCGATCGACAAGTACCCAGCGCACATTAACCATCCTCCGACCCCAATCAGACCGTTCTCACCAAGTTTGCTGACTAGCCACTTCACACAACGACTGTAAATCAGCCCACCAACCCCAAAACCACTGAGCATAAACCCAATCGCAATGTAGGATAGGTGATATCGGTCTCGAAGAAATGCACCGATGTAAGAGAATCCCCCAAATAGGCAAAAGCCTTCAATAAACACCGCCACAACGATCGTACGGGCAGCGGGTTGAGTCATGAGTTCATAGTAAGGCTGAAACGTTACCAAACCCACCGGACCTTGAGAATCATGTCTATCAGGTACGTTGCGGATGGCACGCCACATCATCACCGCAATGCCAAGAGACACGATCCCAAATAGCAGAAATATATCACGCCAGCTAATATATTCTCCAAAAATACCACCTAAACTGCCGCCAAGGATCTGACCCAATACGAGTGCGCCCAGATAACGTCCGATCGCCGCTTGACGTTCTTCGTAAGGAAAGTTGTCGCCGATGTAAGCTAGTGAGAGCGGGATGATAGCAGCTGCAACCATACCTGTCAGAAACCGCAATAAGGTAAGTAAGGCGATATTTGGCGCGATCGCACAAACTGCTGTCCCCACTGCAAATGCTCCCATTGCAACCGTCATCACTTTGAGTTTTCCAATGCGATCGCCTAGTGGACCATAAACTAATTGGAACAGCCCGTAGGGAATTGTGTATGCCGAGACAATCACCGCCGCACTTCCAACTCCGGTTTTAAACTCGTCAGCAATGATGTGAAGCAGCGGGTCAATCACCCGCGCATCAGCAATTACCATAAAGGCAGCTGCACCCAACACTCCTAATGAGACTCGTGTCTTACCAACTCCATCCGGCTTCAACTTATCCACATTCTCCTGTTGCTTGCTACACAGTATAATTCGTAATTCGTCATTATGGTAATAATTTACGAATTCCGAATTAGGGAATAGCAAAAAATAAATTATCCATTCCAACGGGAGCGTTCTGACGACGAGAGTGGAGATTTTTTTAATTGGAAGTTTCTTAGAACAGTTATCTGCTACTTGTTGCAGGCTTTGTCTCGTGGTGATGCAAGTTGTGATACAGCTTTTTAGGAGTAGGACTATCCGGATCGGCACGGAAGATGCCGCTGGTGCCATTAGCAAGTTGAGCAAGGAATGCAACTTGACCGGAATTATTCAGTCCCTTTGAACCACGACCAAAACTAAGGCTTGTCACCGTCGAACCAGACAGGGAATCACCAGTGGCGATCACCTTATCACGTACTGAATCGGGTCCAGTGAAGATACCTTGACCCCCCTGATTCAGGCTAGCCAAAAAGACCACAGTTCCTAGATCATTTATTGAGGGGGTAGACAGACTGCTAAAGGGACCGCTGATGTCAGCAATAGTAGTTCTTGTGGTTCCATTGCTCTTCAAAATCGCGTTACCTACTCCAGCTCCCGTTGCATCGTAAGTAACAGTATAAAAAGCTACAACACCTTTATTATTAAGCGAGAAACCTCCCTCGCTAGATCCTATCCTAATAAAATTGGACAGCCGGGGGATACCAGTAGTGTCGGCAATGACAATCTTGTTTGTTCCATCGTTCGCGATAATTGTGCTCTCCGCGTTTCCTACAGTGTTGTCATTTATGTAAGTTACTTTTCCTACATTGTTGATGAGAGGCTGTATGAGTTCTTGACCGAGCACTACTTCGTCGAGAGTTGTTCCATTCTTTGTGAGAATACTGTTGGTATAGTTGGTTTTTTGTCTGAAAGCTAAGGCGCCTGCGTTATTGATAGACGGAAAGTCAAGGGTAATATAATCGTACTTAGAATTAAAACTTTTGGGACGAACGGTGGTAATCGTGTTAACTGTTGTTCCGTCACCAGTGAAAATCCCCATACTCGACGGAATTTCTCCATTATTGCCATCATTTAATGATGCAGCAAATGCCACAGTTCCGCGATCATTTATGGAAGGATAAGAAGAAAATGAGCGAAAAAGACTACTGGTATCAGCAATCGTAGTTGTTGTGGTGCCGTTACCAGTGAAAACACCTTGACGTCCCGCATCTAAGTTAGCAAAAAAGACTACGGTTCCTTGATTATTGATAGCAGGAGGGATATTTACGAAGGAACTATAACTGCTAGTAGTGTCAGCGACTTTAGTGAAGGTATAAGCACTCGCCTCGCCCATACTGAGTAAGCTTAAGCCAAGAGCAACTGCGGTCCTTACTGAAAATCGTTTGATTTCGCTTACAGGTAATGTTAAATTTTTCATGGATGTTATAAAAGCTACTCCAATACAATAGTAGCTTCTCCCAAGTTATGCTCAAAAAATATAAAATTAGAGTAAAGTAGCTGTAAATTTAATGTTAAAATACGCAGATAATTTATATTAAATAATACATTTTTCTCTCAGTGTAAAATATCGTTAGCAACTACTCCCGAACCGCTACCTATTTAACGAACCGCCAAGACGAGGCAGCGCGTTGGGCGGCAATGCCTCCTTGAAGCAACTGCCGCGCCAAGGACGCCAAGAAAATGCTTTGAAGATGCCTTGAAGAAGATAGGTAATCTTGTAGTGGTTCGGGAGTTCTTTCTACCCATTAGACAGTGCACGAAAATTAATTATGCGTTACCTAAAACCCTTGGTAGAGATGCGATGTTCCTCGCGTCTCTACGTGTTTTACGGAGATGTCTATTACCCATTACCCATTACCAAATTATGAATTAGGACGCTGAATTGTATTGGCTGACTGGTTAAATAACAACTCCCGCGACTTCTCAATATCAAGCTTCTGATTTTTGAACGCTTCTGCCTTTTCGTAGGCACGAACCGTTGCCGGACGCGCGTGAATCGTCTCGAACCAGCGCTTGAGGTTGGGAAAATCCTCTAGCTTTTGGCTTTGGATCTCATGTGCTACAATCCAAGGATAGGCAGCAATATCGGCAATTGAATAATCAAAAGCCACAAACTGTCTATCTGCAAGTCGTTTATCCAGCACGGCATATAGTCTCGCTGTTTCATTTACATAGCGGTTAACGGCATAGGGAATTTTTTCGGGAGCATATTGGCTAAAGTGGTGGTTCTGCCCAGCCATTGGTCCCAAACCCGCCATTTGCCAAAATAGCCACTGAAGGACTTCAAGGCGATCGCGCAAATCAACGCCGATCAACTTCCCGGTTTTTTCTGCCAAGTACAGCAGAATTGCACCAGATTCAAACACTGAAATTGGTTCGCCACCAGTTGCAGGTTCATGGTCAACAATTGCAGGGATGCGATTGTTGGGGGAAATTTTGAGAAATTCCGGTTTGAACTGTTCGCCAGCGCCAATGTTGACAGGAACGATTGTGTAGGGCAATCCGACTTCCTCAAGGAACATCGTGATTTTGTGACCGTTTGGTGTTGTCCAATAGTAAAGCTCAATCATGGTATTTCTCTTTTTAATTTAAAAGCGCTCGACCCAAGGTCGAAGTTCAACTTCCCATGTCCAGGCACTGCGAGGCTGGCGGAGAATGTTGAGATAGGTTTGGGCGATCGCATCAGGGTCGAGCATACTATCTGGATTATCTGCTGACTCTTGGCGTTGTGCTGAGCGGATCGCACCGTCGATGACGAAATGTGCCACATGGATATTCTGCGGAGCAAGTTCCCGAGCAATACTTTGAGCCAAACCGCGCAACGCAAATTTACCCATTGCAAAGGGAGCAGACCGAGGATAACCCTTGACACTTGCTGAGGCTCCAGTAAAGAAGATAGCACCACCTCCCTGATTTAACATTCGTTTGGCTGCGGCTTGTGCAACCAGAAAGCCTCCATAAGCAGTTACATCTAGAGTTTTCGCCACGTCAGCCGGGTTTAGTTCAACAAAGGGTCCATTCACCCGGAAACTCGGGTTGTAAACGACGACATTTGGGGAACCGACACGAGTTTCAACATCGATAAATAACTGCTGCACTTCCTCTGGTTTTGAGGAATCGCAGGCGAAACTACTAGCCCCAATCTCACTACTAAGCTGACTGAGTTTCTCAATCTGGCGAGCTGCTAAAGCTACACTAAATCCTTCTAGTGCAAACAGGCGAGCTAAAGATGCGCTTAGTCCACTACCTGCTCCGACAATCAAAGCTGTTGGCATTTTCTCATGTTCCTCCTTTAAGAGTATGATTTAAAACCGACATTAAATGTCAAAATAATTAATTGCATAAACATTATGTTAAGATTTATGAGATATTTGCGCTATGTTGTGCTAAGTGTATTTATTTGCGTACTATTACTGACGACGGCTGCAACTCCTTCTTTTGCCGCCGAGAAAATTGTCTTTCGGTACGGATTGTTTGAACAATCACTACCGATTGCCGATTTACGTAAGTATGCAGATGCGCAACAAGTTTCTTCTGATTTGGGATTTTTTCTGAAATTTTTCAATCGCGAAGAAGTTCGTGAGTTTCATCAGGCGCTACAAGTAAAAATGTCTCTTTCGCTTGTGGCTTTGAATAAGCTATTAAATACAGAACTTGCGACCAGCATTTTATCTAATGTTTCCCAAGCGATCGCCCGTCGTGACAAAGCCGGGGTACAAGCACTAAACGCTGCTATTATCCTAGGGGCTAATTCTCAAGATGGTTTAGGAATCATCAGCCTTCTTGAAGCTTATCCCAGTGAAAGACTAGTTATTAACACTCCAGCAGCGTTAAATATTGTCAGTCAGTTAAATCTATATCCAACTGAGATCCCACCGTCAGATAACTTAAGTTCTACACCTTTATGGCAACTTGAAGTTCAATATCAGAAATTTGCTACTGAAGGAAAGCAATTCTCTGCTTGCTTGTTTGGGGATTCTGTTACGGCTGAACTTGGTAATACCCTTGGTAATGGGACTTTTAATTTTGCGTTAAATGGTTTAAGTGGTATTTCACTTGTTGAACAACTGAAACTTCTGATTCCTACCAAAGTTAGATGCGACTCAGCGGCGATCGCCATTGGTGGAAATGATGCTTGGTACGGATTGAGCGATCAATTGTTTGCGAACAAACTCCAAGAATCAATTTCCTTAGTGCGAAGCCTTGGCAGTAACCAAATCTTTTTGATTCCAGCTTTTTACTCAACAGTGGCAGCTAGTAAAGATCCAAGCATTTCAGCAACAAATTCTAGAGTAGAGCAGATTAATGTTGTCATGAATCAAGTTGCAGTCAAAAACAATATACCATTTGAACTACAACAAGTTCAATCATTAAATGAGAATAGTGCTTTGAAAGATAGTTTAAGTTCAGAAGATGGCGCTCATTTAAATGATGAAGGTATAAATATTTACCGACAGGCATTATTAAAGATTCTGGGTAAATAAGTCACAATTTTATGTCTAATTCCATACCATCAAACCCAAAACTTTGGTTTATTATATCATGTTCGGTAAATGACTTATCATTTAGGTTTGACCTCTCCCCGCCGTCTACTAGTGTCAAAGTCTCCCCTCCCCTAATAGGGGAGGGGTTGGGGGAGAGGTCGCTGTTTGGTAAATGACTTATCATTTAGGTTTGACCTCTCCCCGCCTTTGACTAGTGTCAAAGTCTCCCCTCCCCTAATAGGGGAGGGGTTGGGGGAGAGGTCGCTGTTTGGTAAATGACTCATCATTTAGGTTTGACCTCTCCCCGCCGTCTACTAGTGTCAAAGTCTCCCCTCCCCTAATAGGGGAGGGGTTGGGGAGCCAGCGCTGCAGGAGGGTTTCCCGACAGAGGCGACTGGCGTGGAGAGGTCGCTGATTATGGCTTGCCGCGTGGGGTTTATCTAAAATTGCATCTCTAAAATTGTGGCAGTGGTAGTGCAGTCAGCACAGCTGATAAATTTTATGTTATACTCATTGAAGATTATATTCGGTTATGCAGTTTGTGCTTATTTGTATTACAAGCCTCTCTCCGAATCCAAATCTCTACACCGTCTGATTCTGGAGATGTTTTTTATGTCAATTTATGTCGGTAATCTTTCCTATGAAGTTGTAGAAGATGACCTAAAGCAAGTCTTCTCAGAATATGGGACTGTTAAGAGCATTCAAGTGCCAAAAGACCGGGAAACTGGTCGTTTGCGTGGTTTCGCTTTTGTAGAAATGGGCACAGATGCAGAAGAAACTGCAGCGATTGAAGCCCTTGACACTGCTGAGTGGATGGGTCGTAACCTCAAGGTTAATAAGGCTAAGCCGCGCGAAGACAGAGGTTCATTTGGTGGTGGTGGTGATAGACGAGGAAACAATAGTGGAGGAGGGGGAGGAGGATACTCTCGCCGCTACTAAGCTTCTTCGCTAAGTCTTTGCTTTTTATCCAATCGTTTCATCCCAAGCAAAGAATTTAACTATCGGGTATTTTGGGCAGACAGAGAGTCTTGCCCTTTTTTACTCGCATTTGACTGGATTGTTTAGATCCCGCCACCTAGCTATCAATTAAGTTAACTAAGTAGGAGAGAGAATGACCCAAATAATTACGGGCGAAAATGAAGGAATTGAGTCAGCCCTACGTCGATTTAAACGAGAAGTTTCTAAGGCGGGGATTTTTCCAGATATGAAGAAGCATCGTCACTTTGAAACTCCTTTGGAAAAACACAAGCGTAAAGCTAAAGACGTTGCTAAGTCTAAGCGGTATCGGAGACGTTCCTCCCGTCAAAGCGCTTAATTCAGAAACTGGGTGGGCAATATGTCCCACCCCACAAGCCATTAATAAAATTAAATAGTAAGTAAGTAGACATAATTAACTTTAATATCGGGCAGGCGAGACGCCCACCCCACAAGAGGAATAAATTTCTTGTGGGGTGGGCATCCTGCCCGCCCTCACCCTTGTAAAAGTTATGTTTACGTTATTGTCTATTTCAGACTTACCAGAAATAGACATGATAGATGGCATCATCATTCTTGAACATAATCGAATTATTCAGCTCTAGAAACCCGGTTTCTTTAAGAACCCGGGTTTCTTTCTAAGTTATTGACTTCACAACTCCTCCATCTACACGCAACGCCGCACCATTGGTGGCTGCGGAGAGGGGACTGCACGCGTAAACTACCATTGCTGCTACTTCCTCAGGGGTAGCAAAACGCTCTTTGCAATGAGGTTGGGCGCACCGACTGGAAAAATTCTGTTTCCGCTTGTGCTCCATCCACATTGCGTTCCTTTGCCATTTGTTGGATAAACTCTTCAACACCGATCGCTTCATTTAAATGACAAAAGTTGGGGTGTAAGGGCTAATGGCTAATGTCAGATTGATAACAATTGACAATTAGCAATTAGCAATTAGCAATTAGCAAATTACATATACTGTGCTAATGTTTTAATCAAGGTCGTTTTTGGTACTGCACCCACAACCGTATCGACTTGCCGACCACCCTTAAACACCATCAGTGTGGGAATGCTACGAATTCCATAATGACTGGCAACAGTAGGATTTTGATCTGTGTTCAATTTTACCACTTTCACCTGTCCGGTGTATTCTGTAGCCACCTCATCTACTACAGGAGCCACCATGCGACAAGGACCACACCAAGGTGCCCAAAAGTCTACTAACACGGGAACTTCACTTTCAAGGACTTCAAGCTTGAACGTGGCATCTGTTACATTTGTAATGGATGACATACTCGTTCTCCCATATATGTTCGTTGATTCGATAAAATCGAATAATTAAAATATAGTCGATTTAATGAGATAATGCAAGTATGAGATTCCTCTATCACCCAGATCGAAAACACATATCTTTGGCAGGAGTGCTGTATGCGTTAGGCGACCCCGTGCGGCTAGAGATTGTACGTCTGCTGGCAACTATTGGGGAGCAATGCTGTGCTAACTTCGATTTTGCGATCGCCAAGTCTACAATGTCAAATCATTTCAAGATTTTGCGGGAGTCAGGCGTACTGCTGACTCGTAAAGAAGGGACACTGCACATTAATACATTGCGGCGAGAGGATTTAGAGGCGCTGTTTCCAGGGTTGCTAGATGCTGTATTGCTATCCGCTAAACAATGGACATAGTGGACAACCAGTACGGTTCGTTGTAGAGATAGCGAGTTCAAGTTCTTTGTGAACTACGTTATTTAGGTCATGACACCTGTTTGGTGCTTTCCAGCCTACTGCTCTGTCGTTGGGGATTAACAAGGCATATTTAGCTAAGCCCGTGTTCCCAGCCTAAAAAGCCTAGATAACCTGAACGAGGATCGCATAACTCCGAAAGGAAGGACAAAAATGTCTAATTTCGTCTTTGTAATTGACACCAATAAACAACCACTTAACCCACTGCATCCAGGACAGGCAAGGCGGTTACTGAAACAAGGCAAAGCAGCAGTGTTTCGCCGTTATCCATTCACAATTATCCTGAAACACGCAGTACTATCACCGAATACCCAACCGCACCAAATTAAAATTGACCCAGGCTCTAAAACAACTGGTATAGCAATTGTTCAAAACGAAGGGGATGTGATTTGGTCGGCAGAAATTACCCATAGAGGGCAGAAAATCAAGAAAGACTTAGAGTCTCGTCGGTCTGTTCGTCGTAGTCGTCGCAACCGCAAGACCCGTTACCGCCAACCACGTTTTCTGAACCGCAAGCGCCCAGAAGGATGGCTTGCGCCTAGCTTGCAATCTAGGGTAGAGAATACGATGACTTGGGTTAATCGCATACAAAAATATGTGCCAGTTACAGGTATATCTCAAGAATTGGTGAAGTTCGATACTCAATTGCTCCAAAACCCAAAGGTATCAGGTGTGGAATATCAACAGGGTGAATTAGCTGGCTACGAGATTCGAGAATACCTGCTTGAGAAATGGGATAGAAAATGCGCTTATTGTGGTGAGGCGGCTACACGCCTAGAAGTTGAACATATCCACCCACGCTCAAACGGAGGTAGCAATCGCATCTCCAACCTTGCACTGGCTTGCCACGACTGCAACCAGACTAAAGGCAATCAGGATATCAAAGATTTCTTGGCGGGTAAGCCAGATGTACTGTCTCGCATCCTCAAACAAGCAAAGCTTCCATTGAGGGACGCAGCCGCAGTCAACTCTACCCGATGGGCTTTGCTGAATCGCCTTAAAGAAACTGGGTTACCAGTTAAGACGGGAACTGGTGGTAGAACCAAATACAACCGCATGCGGCTGGAGTTACCCAAGACCCATTGGCTAGACGCAGCTTGTGTAGGAGTGGTTGATAAACTCCAAATACTAACAAGCCAACCATTGTTAATTGTGGCTAAGGGATGGGGCAGCAGACAGATGTGTACTACCAACAAGCAAGGTTTTCCAAAGTCTCATCGTACACGCTGTAAAACCTTTTTTGGGTTTCAAACTGGTGATATGGTACGTGCAGTGCTTAAAGCTGGAAAGTTTACTGGTGTTCATGTCGGTAGACTAACCGTCCGAGCTAGTGGTGTCTTTGAACTTATAACACCAAACGGCAAGGTTAGCCCTGTACGCCATAAATACTGTAAAGCTATTCACCGCAATGATGGGTATTCCTATGTCATTTAAATCCACATTTGTCCACTGAATCGATTCCAGTTCTAGAGTTCAGGTTACACCTGCTACTAGCGTACCGACGATCATCGTCGGTACGCTAGTAGCAGGAGGTCTGGGTATTGGATTGAGACGGAAGAAAACGGCTGCCAAAGCATAGAAACCTCGGGGAAAGTTAGAAACCCAACTAAAGACGGTTGCTGAACGGCATCAGCCCAGAAACCCGGTTTCGCACAAGTTACCGGGTTTCTTTGATCCCAGAAGAATGCAAGCGGTAGCGCTCGTAACGATTAATTTGCGCTGGTCTACCACCAAGGCGGATATCTGCTACTGCTACTAGAGGAACTAAGCTGCCATTTTGACTGGGAACTTGGAGATTTCTCACGGTATAGATGTGTTCCTTGGCTTTCGGGTCGATTTGGAGGCGAATGGGAATTTGGCGATCGCTAGAGAGCGATTTTCAAATGAATAGACCACACGTAGACCTCGCTTCCATTCCTCTCTCCTACAAGCAGAGAGGCTTTGATTTTCTCCCCGGACCTTGTAGGGAAGGGGCTGGGGGTTAGGTTTGATAATTGTGGTAGGTACAATTGAAAACTGCTGTAAATTAAATTTTGCCAACCTCGAATTGCGATCGCCGATCATCGCCAGTGAAGCAGTCCGGGCGACTGATGATACTGCTTTGTATTTTATCGAGGTCTGGTGTAGCAGTAAACTAAGAATTAAGCCTATCCCCGATCAAGATTCAGACAGTTAGGTTGAGCCACTATATATAGAATACCACATCAGCGATCGGGCGATTGAGATTTAACAAGGGATAAAAACTGCTATAAATATGCAACAGCAACCATCAACATCTTTGTTTAGCTTAGAACCTGCAATTGACCGTCGCTTTCTGAAGGTGACTCCTGATATGTCACTTACAGAGACAATTACAATTATGGGCAAAGCACGGAGCAGTTGTGTTCTACCGAGTTTGAACCTACTACTGGACACGACATTTGTGCTGGAAGCCAGAGCTAGTGGCATACTAATAGTGGAAGGGAAGCAGTTACTTGGCTTATTTACTGAAACAGATGCAGTACAGGTAATTGCCAGCGGCAAGAATTTAGCATCCGTGAAAGTTGCTGAAGTGATGACGCAGCCAGTGTTCACCATGCCTCAAGATGACGCACAGGATATTTTTACTGCCCTGTCGCTGCTACGCCAACACAAGATGCGCCATCTACCAATTGTCGATGCTCAGGGAGAACTGGTGGGCATGGTCACCCTCGAAAGTATTCGCCAAGCGCTGCAACTAGACGAATTACTGAAATCACGGCAGTTGGCAGAGGTGATTTCCACTCCAGTGATTCAGGCATCAGTGACGACCTCGGCACTGAGTTTAGCTCAGTTGATGGTAGAAAATCAAGTTGATAATGTGGTGCTGATAGCAGCGGATGATGAGGCTGGCATGCAGCCAGTGGGGATCGTGATGAAGCGGGATATCGTCCAGCTTCAGGCTCTAGGACTAGATTTATCGCAGACGCAGGCTCAGACCGTAATGCATACGCCGTTACTGCATTGTAGTCCAACAGAATCAGCACTGATTGGCTACTGGAAAATACAACAACAACGCGTGCAGCAATTTATAGTGTCTGAAAGCTTAGGAGAAATTTTGGGCATTGTCACGCCAACTAGCTTTCTGCAAACACTTGATGTCACGGTAATGCGGCACACCGTAGAGCAACTGCAGATCTCCATTGCACAATTTGAAACCAAAAAAACCGAACTGTTACAAGCAAGTAACACTGACCTAGAACTTCAAATACAAGAAACCCCAGCAGTACTCCTAGAACAGCTTCAGTCTAATCGCCTCTTAACTGCAATGGCACTACGCATTCGGGAGTCACTCAACTTAGATGAAATACTTAACACCACAGTCGCCGAAGTGCGGCAGTTTCTTCAGACCGAGCGAGTGATTATTTACCGTTTCAACCTAGACTTAAGTGGAACGGTTGTGGTCGAATCCGTTGCTTCTGGTTGGCAGCCAGCTTTGAACAGCACCATCCAAGACACTTGCTTTGGGAAAAACTATGCTCAATCTTACAAAAAAGGGCGCACTCTCGTCACAGAGGATATTTACACAGCTGGTTTTACTCAGTGTCACATCGATATCATGGCTTTGTTTAGCATCCGAGCTAGCCTGGTAGTTCCCATCCTCGAAAGAGAAGATTTATGGGGTTTGTTGTGTGCTTACCACTGTTCTGAGCCTAGGTACTGGCGCCAGTTTGAAGTAGATTTGCTCCAACAGTTGGCAACGCACGTCGCCATTGCCATCCAGCAGTCTGAACTGTATCAGCAAGTTCAATCCGAACTGGCTGAGCGTAAACGGGCAGAGGAGCAGCTAATAGCATCACTTAAAGAAAAAGACATCCTCCTCAAGGAAGTTCATCACCGAGTCAAAAATAATCTCCAAACTATTTCCAGCTTGCTGAGACTGCAGTGTGACTATATAAAGGATGAAAAAACATTAGCATTATTTAACGAGAGCCAGAGTCGTATCCGTTCAATGGCCCTCATCCACGAAAAACTGTATCAATCCAAAGACCTATTCAGGATAGATTTTGCCGAATATATCCGTGAACTAGCAGCTAATTTACTTCGTTCATATTCTGCTAGTTCACAGCCAATTACCTTGAGAATAAATGCTCAAGATATTTGGCTAAAAATTGATACGGCAATTCCCTGTGGGTTAATTATCAATGAACTTTTTTTAAATTCCCTCAAACATGCCTTTACACCAACCAAGGAGCAGCCGGAAATTTTTATTGAAATTCACTCAAGTCATGTTAATGAATTTACACTGATTATTGGTGATAACGGTGTGGGTTTACCCCAAGAGTTGGACTTCCGAAACACAGAGTCTTTGGGGCTGCAACTGGTATGTACGTTCACAGAACAACTAGAGGGAACCATAAACCTTGATAATAGTAAAGGCACAACGTTTATAATTGAATTTTCTGAATTAGGGTAGACAACAGGGAAGCAGGAAAATGGCTCAGGCAAAGCTCTTAATTGTTGAAGATGAAAGGATAGTCGCTAAAGATATAGCCAAGCGATTAACCACTTTAGGATATGTTGTACTGGCTGCCGTTTCTTCTGGAGAAGAAGCAATTAAAAAAGCTGCAGAAAACCGCCCAGATTTAGTGTTAATGGATATCAAATTGAAAGGCAAAATTGATGGGATAGAAGCTGCTGAAAAAATTCGGGCTAACTTTGATATTCCTGTTATTTATTTAACTGCTTATGCTGATGAAAAAACTTTACGACGGGCAAAAATTACAGATCCTTTTGGTTATATAGTCAAACCATTCGATGAAAGAGAATTATACGCTGCAATTGAAATTGCGCTACGTCGCCGGATGGCGGAAGAGGCGGTATGCGTGGCTTTGACCAAAGAAAAAGAACTGAGTGAACTCAAATCTCGCTTTTGGTTCATGTTTGCCCACGAATTTCGTAGACCAATGACAACAATTTTATCTTCTGCTCAATTACTCGAACATCACAGCCAGCAATTATCTGAGGTGAAAAGACGGCAATATTTATATATGATTCAAGAATCAGTCAGAGCTATGGAACATCTATTGAATGATGTTTTGGCAGTCGGGAAAGTAGAAGGAGGCGAACTAGATTTTGCTCCAGCACCTCTAGATTTGGAAAAATTTTGCCAGGATTTAGTGGCAGAGATACAATTTAGCGCTGGTCAAACCCATCCGATCATTTTCACAAACCAGGATCAATGTACCACTGCTTGCTTGGATAAAAAACTGCTGTGGCATATTCTTAGCAATTTGCTTTCAAATGCGATCAAGTATTCACCTGAAGGTGGTCATGTCTATTTAGAACTATTTTGTCCAGATGGAGAGGTAGTTTTTCAGATTAAAGATACAGGTATTGGCATTCCCACAGCCGATCAAGAACATCTATTTAAGCCATTTCATCGGGCTGAAAATGTTGGCAAAATTCCTGGAACTGGTTTAGGACTGACGCTGGTGAAAAAGTGTTTGGACTTACACGGCGGAGAAATTGCTGTACAGAGCGAAGAGGGTGTGGGAAGTAGATTTACTGTTAAACTATTCTTGATCAATCAAGTAATAAGTCAGTCAACAACTCACAACTAATCGCATTACGAATAGCTAATAGATTCAGCGCAGCACCGCTACTCCCATCGGAATTAAAAAATGGAAAAAGCGTTGCAGAGCGTGTTGCCTATTATATACCTATTTACTAATTGGGTGTTTAGCAGGGGAATCTTCACGTTCTGGTGGGATTAGCACATCCTCGCTGACAACATGAAGCTTGCGTTTCTTACCACCATATTTTACAAAGTTGACAATCCAGTGCTGGAAGTCATCGACATAAGAGAAAAAGACGGGAATCACTACCACTGTTAGCAGCGTGGAAGTTGTGAAACCACCCATAATCGCAATTCCCATTGGTTGGCGGACTTCAGCACCTGCACCAAATCCCAATGCCAAGGGTAAGATACCTGCAATAGTTGCGATCGAAGTCATCAAAATTGGTCGCAGGCGCGACACCCCAGCATCTAGCAGCGCCTGACGTTGAGTCTTTCCTTCTGCCAAATTGATCATAGTATAATCTACCAGCAGAATCGAGTTTTTGGTCACAATCCCCATCAATAGCACCATACCAATCAAGGCGTACAATCCCAAAGCTTTTTGAGCAAGCATCAACCCCAGCAGGGCGCCACCTAAACAAAACGGCAATGCCATCATAATTGTCAGGGGATGGAGGAAGCTGTTATACAGCAAGACAAGAATGGCATAGATAGACATTAACGCCAGCCCCAAAGCAGTTCCAAAGCGACCAAAAATTTCCCCCATAATCTTGGCATCGCCAGCTGGTTGCTGCACGACTCCAAGCGGTAAGTTTTGCAGGGCAGGTAGCTTGTTAACTGCTTGCACTGCATCGCCTAAGGAAGTACCTTGCTGCAAGTTGGCTTCTATAGAAACTTGACGGTAGCGATCGTAACGATTAATTTGCGCAGGTCCACTGCCAAGGCGGATATCTGCTACCGCTACTAAAGGAACTAAGCTGCCATTTTGACTCGGAACTTGGAGATTTCTGAGGGTATTGATGTCTTCTTTAGCTTTCGGATCGATTTGGACGCGAATCGGAATTTGGCGATCGCTTAAATTAAATTTTGCCAAACTCGAATCGTTATCACCAATGGTCGCTAGTGACGCAGTCCGGGCGATTGATTGCACTGTCACCCCCAAATCTGCTGCCTGTTGCGGATTAGGAACTACCAAAATTTCTGGTTGTACCAAACTCGCAGTAGAAGTTACTTCCACCAAACCTGGTACTGTCCGCATCTGCCTTTCCAAAGCATCAGCACCTTCATTCAATGCTTCAGCATTTTCACTTTTGAGCAGAATCGTTAAATCTTTCCGACTACCAGCCCCACCTTGTGCCTGAAAACTCACTCTTGCACCAGGAATTTTTTGGAAGTCGCTACGCACGAACTGTTCAAACTTCAGTTGCGAAATTCCGTGGCGTTCTTCTTTCGGCTTAAATTTAACAGTGAGGGTAGCAGAATCTAACTCTTCTGTAGCTAGCACACTTTCCACCGCACTGCCCACCTTGGGGTTTTGCCGGAGCATGTTTGTTGCCTGTTCTACAACTTTGTTGGTGTCTGCCAATGTAGAACCAGGAGGTAGTTCTATACTCACAGTAGAAATACCTATATCTCCATTATCAATAAAACCTTTGGGAATCAAAGGAACAAGCATGAGACTGCCAACAAAAAATGCAAAGGCAAAGATAATTGTGGTGAATCTGTGGCGTAATGCCCAAGTTAACAGAGATTTATAAGGTTGAAAGCGCCGCCGAGAAGAGGAGGGAGGCATGTGAGAATTTGTCTGTTTGCTCGCGTGCTTCAAGTAGGTATTCTCCAGTAAATACGCCCCCATCATTGGGGTGACCATCCGGGCGACGAAAGTTGAGAAAATCGTGGCAACAGAAACGGTAACGCCAAAGGGTTGGAAAAATTGACCGGGAATGCCACCCATAAAAGCAACAGGCAAAAACACAGCGACAATTGTTGCTGAGCAAGCGATCACTGCCAAACCCACTTCTTCGGCAGAATCGATTGCTGCCTGAAATGGGTCTTTGCCCATTTCCATATGCCGTTCCATGTTTTCAATTTCTACGACGGCATCATCCACTAAGTTACCTACCGCCAGCGCCAATGCTAGCAAGGTCATACTGTTTAAGGTGTAACCTAGTGCCTGGATGACGGCAAAGGTAGGAATCATTGACAGTGGTAGCGCCACACCAGTAATTAATGTGGCTCGCCAATTACGTAAAAATACTTGAATCGTCATCACTGCCAGCACAGACGCGATTAACAAGTCATCAAGGGTGCTATGATAAGTTTCACGCACATAAGCGGCTTTAGTGAAAATTATTTCCAGCTTGACATCTGTCGGCAGGGTTTTTTGCAGTCTTGCAACTGCATCTTTCACGCCTTGTTCCACTGTTACCGTAACGCTGCCAGTACTCCGCAACACCTGAAAGGCTACGACGGGTTTTTTATTCAAGCGAGCAGTTTGACGGATTTCGGCATAACTGTCTTCTACCGTTCCCAAACTCGTCAACGGTACGGAACCACCGTTTGGCAGGATAATTTCATAGGTTTTCAAGACATTAACATTTGGGGCACTACCCAAGGTGCGGATACTTTGTTCGCTCCCGCCTAATTCAGTACGACCACCAGGTAAGTTAATATTGAGACTGCGGATTTGATCGTTAACCTGAGTCGCGGTGATCCCTAAGCCTTGCAAACGTCCGGGATCGAGGTTGATGCGAATTTCTCGATCAACACCTCCCACGCGCTTAATTTGTGCCACTCCCGGCACAGCTAATAAGGCACGGCTAATCGTTTGGTCAACCAAGTTACTAAGTTCTTCTACTGATTGCTTGTCGGAGGTGACCGCATAGGTCATAATCGGACCTCCAGCAAAATCCAACCGTTTGACAATTGGTTCATTAATGTCTTGGGGGAGATTTTGCCGAATTTGAGCAACGGCGTTGCGAACATCGTTGGTGGCGCGATCGGTATTTGTTCCCAAAAGAAAGTTGATGACGGTGGAAGAAATCCCATCGTTGACCGTTGAGATCATGTTGTCGATATTGCCTAATGCCGCAACGGAATCCTCAACCTTTTTTGTCACTTGCGATTCCAATTCTGCCGGACCTGCCCCAGGCTGCGTTACCGTCACTGAAACTGTGGGAACATCAATATTCGGGTTAGTATCGATCCCCAACGTCATGAAGGAAAACCAACCAACTATAGTCAAAACTAAAAATAAAACTATTGTCGGAACGGGTTTTTTAATCGACCAAGATGAGATGTTGAAGGACATTTTTATAGGGAGTGGGGAGTGGGGAGTGGGGAGTAGGGGAAGATGAGGGGGATGAGGGGGATGAGGGGAACAAGGGGGACAAGGGAAACAAGGGGACTTATTAACTCTTGACAACTAACAACTAACAACTAACAACTAACAACTAACAACTAACAAATGACTAAGGAACTTGTACGCGATCGCCATCTTTGAGATATGCAGCGCCAGCATTAACAACGCGAACGCCTGGATTTAGACCTTGGCTAATTTCGATGTCGCCACCCCTGATAATTTCTCCTACTTGCACTCTTGTAGCTTTAACTATGTATACCTTTACTGTTTTTAACGCTTCGGACTTTTGTGTGTCTTCACCTGATAGGGTGAAAACAATGGCTTTGCCATCTGGTTGCGGCAGCACTGCTTTAGCCGGTACGCTTACGGACATAACTGTATTGGTAGTAATTGCCGCACGGGCAAACATCCCCGGACGCAGCAGGGGTGTTGATGGCAAATTAATTTTGACGATCGCCTTGCGATTTTTCTCGTCAACCTGGGGCGATATTTCCCGTACAATTCCATCTAAACGGACGCGGCGATCGCTATCGGAGGTAATCTGTGCTGATGCGCCAATTGCTACTTGCGGCAACTGCACTTCTGGGACTTGTGCCTGTAGTTCCAGCGCCCCATCGCGAATAATTTCAAATAGTTGTTTTGTGCTAGTCACATCGCCAACCTCGACGTTCTTTTTAGCTATTATTCCCGCAACTGGCGCCCGAACTAACGTTTGTCCTAACTGTGTTTGCAGTTGTGCCACTTTAGCAGCACTATTTTGGACGTCGGCTTGGGCGCTGTTAACATTTGCCTTGGCGCTACCGATAGTTGCTACTGCGGCGTTGACTGCTTCGACTGCGGCGTTGGCTGCTTCTTTTTTTGTCGTAGCATTGGTGGCGCGATCGTCTAATTGCTCGCGACTAATTGCTCCGGCATCACCTAAGTGTTGGTAATTTTTGAGTTTCACGAGGGCGTCTTTTTCGCTGGCGCGGGCTTGGGCAACGTTAGCGCGGGCTTGGGCAACGTTAGCGCGGGCAGTCGCTAGGGCTGCAAGTTTTTGCTCAAACAGTCCTTTGTCAGATTGTACCTTTGCCTTTGCTTGGTCGATTTGTGTTTGCAGCACCGAATCATCCAAAATTGCCAGTACCTCTCCGGCTTTGATCTGTTTGCCCTCATTGACTAAAATTTTCTTGATTTGCAAGCCACTGGTTTGCGGCAAAACCAAGATATGTTCGCGGGCAGCGACAGTACCTGTACTGCTGAGGCTGCGGGCGATGCGGGTTGTTACTGCCATGGCGACGGTAACAGTCGGGAGGGTGAGAGACGCTTGTGGTGGCGATTTGGTAGTAGAATCCTTAATTGGGTTATGTAGCAGTTGCATACCAACAAAGGCGATTCCTATCCCCAAGCCAGTGCCTAAGAATAGTGGCATCAGCCAACGCACGCGGGTACGCTGCTGGTAAAATCTTTTTTTCTCTATCCAGGTGGTGTTCTCAACTACCTCTGGTTCTTCAGATTCAACTTCTGTGAAAGGTTCATTAGTCACAGTAACACCTCGGTCGCATTCTCAGTAATTATTAGTTAAAAATTTTTTAAAAAATTACAACTTTTTGCCTTATAATAACGTATGTTTAACAATACGATCCCTTAGCCAGCATTGCCTTCAATGGCACTGACGATCGTCAGGTTGGTCGCAAACTGAGTCCGGTTGAAAACGCTCAATTCCATCAGCGATCGCCCGCAGTCCAGATACTAAGCGCACCCTATTCAACCAGTAAAAACCTTCCTGACCTACCTTTTCGTACTCAATTACGCCAGCCTCCTTGAGAACTTTCAAATGATGAGAAATGGCAGGACGACTGAGACGAAATTTGCGGGCAATGTCGCCTACATTACTGCGTCCTTGATGAAACAACAATGAGATCAGCTCCAGGCGCGCGGGGGCACCTATAGCAGTGAGAAACCGCACGGCTTCCTCTTTCTGCATTTTGTAAAGTTACTTGTAGATTAGGTAAATAAGTTTAAACCAATTTACCTCTAATTTGCCACGCGCTTTTGGCTTTGTCAAGTTCCTGACTCTGTCTAGGTTTATTGGATAAAATAAATGCTACTGATTTTGAACCAATTAGGGAAATGGTGAATCTGCCACTTATAGAGGTTCCCGTATTGGTAAGGTACATATCTTGTAGGGTGGGCATCCTTGCCCGTCCTTTCTATGGACGGGCAAGGATGCCCATCCCACAAGAGAAAGGCTGTACCTCATTGACACGAAAATCGCTATACTAGCTAAAATCGATAAATAGTGGTATTATATGTATTAGTCTCACTTTGGCTAATTAGAATTTGCGGGTGTAATTCAGTGGTAGAATGTCAGCTTCCCATGCTGAACGTCGTGGGTTCGAGTCCCATCGCCCGCTTTTGAGGATGTTGTTATCGTGACTCATGAATTTTGATTGCTACAGCAGTCCGATCTGTGGAGTCAGAATTAATCTTTTTTAACGAACCGCAAAGGCACAAAGAGCGCGAAGGAAGGAAAGAAAGAGAGGATTTCACGAATTATTTAGGAGTGCTAGACTTGCTTTCCGCATACTTTTAACCTCTTGAGAGCATCAGGATGAGTGATAAAATAATTTTGGAGCCATTGACATCCCTGGGTTAGTAAATTATCTAGATTCAAACTCCACAAAATCACTCTCCCATCCTTACTGATAGAGGCAAGGATATTATGGGGGCTGAATGTAGCGTTTGTTACTGCATTGCTATGTCCAGTGAGAGTAGTAATGAGAGTCCCATTGGGTTTCCAAAGTTTGATAGTTTTGTCAACGCTTGCAGAAGCTATGATTTCTCCATCGGGGCTAAATGTAGCACTTGTGACTGCACCGCTATGTCCAATGAGGGTGGTAGGGGTTTGATCCCACTTGCTTCCATCCCGCTTCCAGAGTTTGATAGTTCGGTCATCACTACTAGTAGCAATGATTTTGCTATCACGGCTGAAACTAAGGCCATTAATATTCTTTTTATGACCAGTCAGGGTGGCGAGTAGAGTCCCATCCAGGTGCCAAAGTTTGATAGTTGCATCATCACCACCAGAAGCAATGATTTTACCATCCGGGCTGAAACTGACACTTGTCACCCAATTTTTATGCTCCCGCAGAGTGGCAATCAGAGTCCCATCTCGTTTCCAAAGTTTGATAGTTCCGTCATCACCACCAGCAGCAATAATTTTGCCGTCGGGGCTGAAACTGACACTTGTTACTACCAAAAGTGAATTGACTTTCAGGGTTGTAATCGGAGTTCCATCCCGCTGCCAAAGTTTGACAGTACCGTCATAGCTTCCAGAAGCTATGATTTTACCATCTGGGCTGAAACTGACACTTGTCACCCAATCTTTATGTGCGGTGATGTTATTAATCAAAGTTCCATCGCGTTTCCAAAGTTTGATAGTTCCGTCTTTAATACCAGCAGCAATATTGCCATCCGGGCTGAATGTAGCGCTTGTCAATGCAGTCATCACCGCCACATCCAGCTTCCAGAATTTGATAGTTCCATCTTCACTACCAGAAGCAATAGTTTTGCCATCTGGGCTGAATGTAATACTTCTCACTGAATCATTATGCCCGGTAAGGGTTGTAATCGGAGTTCCATCCAGTTTCCAAAGTTTAACAGTTTGGTCACGACTGCTAGAAGCAATAGTTTTGCTATCAGGGCTAAAACTGAAACTGTTTATCGTATCTGTATGCCCTTGGAACGTCCTAATCAGATTTCCATCAGGTTTCCAGAGT
Organism: Stigonema sp.; assembly: GCA_965249805.1. GTDB lineage: Bacteria > Cyanobacteriota > Cyanobacteriia > Cyanobacteriales > Nostocaceae > Stigonema. The sequence goes on along the minus strand of CBDFMX010000001.1, from coordinate 1,192,497 downwards.
TTGATAGTTGCGTCATCACCACCAGAAGCAATAGTTTCCCCATCGGGGCTGAAACTGACACTTGTTACCCAACCTTTATGCCCAGAGAGGATTTTTATGAGATTCCCATCCCATTTTCGGAGTTCAACGGTTCCTTTCTCAGTACCAAAAGCAATAATTTTGCCATCAGGGCTGAAACTTATGCTTGTTACTGAATGACTTTGCATGGAGAAGGTTTTAATGAGAGTCCCATCCAATTTCCAGAGTTGAACAGTTCCGTCTTTGCTACCAGAGGCAATAGTCCCATCAAAATTGAATGTAGCGCCGATCGCCCTACCTTCATGCCCAGAAAGGGTTGTCATCAGAGTCCCATCCAATTTCCAGAGTTGAACAGTTCCGTCTTCGCTACCAGAGGCAATGATTTTACTATCGGGGCTGAATGTAGCGCTAGTCACCTTATTGTTATGCCCGGTGAGGGTTTTAATCAGAGTCCCATTCTGATGCCAAAGTTTAACAGTGCCGTCATCACCAGCAGAAGCAATGATTTTACCATCGGGACTGAAACTGAGACTGTTAAGTATTGTTTGACCGCTGTCGATTTGATTATGTTCGCGAATATTGACGAGAATATTCACTAAAGCAGACAAGGGAGTAATTGTTTGGTATTTTCCCAGCGATCGCTTATCCTTAACAAGGTCTTTCAAATCTTCACCAGCCTTCATGGCTGAAAGTAAAGCTTCAAGTTGTTTAGATTTAAACTGTTGCGCGGCGTTATCCCCAGCCTGTGTGAGTCTTGTGGCTTCGGCTGTTCTCAGTAGGTTCTGTCCCAAGATAGCACTCACAAGTATCAGGATAGTTGCAATACTTCCCCCTATCCAAATTATGGACTTTGCCTTTTGATTTGCTGAAGCCAATTTTAGTTGAGCCTTCTCATTAGCTTCAGCCAATGTTTGATTAGCTGCTGTTAATTGGTGATTTACCGCGATTTGTGCTTCGTTTTCTAGTTTTTGACTTTCTTGTAGAAACTCATAATCCCAAGTACTTAAACTTTTACCTACAGCCCATGATTGAGCATCATCTAAGGCTTTACCTCGCAATAACCCCGATGAATTGCGATGATGATTTAACCAGTTGTTGATTGCTTCACTATATGGGCGCAATTTGTCTAATTCGTGCTTAAGCCAATCACGATCAAAAACTGCTTGATAAATCGGGTTATATACTTTTAAATAATTATATTTTTTGACTACTAAACCTGATAGTCTTAATTCTGTTTGCTCATGACTCCCATCTATCATAACCCCTTCGCCTGGGGAAGAGGTGTTAGAATTCAAAATTTGCTGATACAATCCTAGTAGCCTACCAGCTTTTTGTTCATTCCGTAGCAGGCGATCGCGTATCGTGCGTAAATGCTCTGGTTCATCTTGAGATTCCCAATTTTGGATAATGCAATTTTGAACTAACTGATCAATATTAAGCTTGCTGCTTTCTGGTCTTTGTACAATGAGACTGCATAACCTCTGGGTAAGAAACGGTTGTCCACCAGTCCAATTTAACACCTCTTGTAAGACAGTTTCACGATATTCTACTCCCTCTAATCCTGGAATTAATGCATCCTTTGCTTCCGCAAAGCTAAACCCAGTTAACTCTATTGAACTACCAATATTAAACGGTGTACGCTCTTTTTCTTGAATCAAATCTCCTGGTGTCGCAACTCCTAGTAAACAAAAAGTCAAGCGATCGTATTTTTCCCGATCGGCTCGTTGGTTATAACAAGCGCGAATAAAAGCAAAAAAGTCATCCTTAAACTCACTTTTGATCAGGGTATCAATTTCATCAATAAAAATGACAATATTTGACGCAAATTTATTCAGTAATACGGACTCAATGAGCAGGTTGAATCGTTGTAACTCTGTCCATCCATGATGACTATTCCACCAGCTATTGAAATCAATTTCATCTATTTAAAAACTGGATAACAACTGATTCGCAAATCCTTTGTACCATTTTTATTGACTGATATGACTACCGATGAGTGTCAGATCAATAGAAGCACATTTTATTCCTTCTGCTCTCAGTTTTTTCATCGTTTGGACTCGCAAACTAGATTTGCCCATCTGTCGCGAGTTAAAAACGAAACAATATTCTCCAGCTTTTAAAAACTCAAAGATTTGTTCGTCAGCTTTTCGGACTACATAGGTGCGATGATTGGCATTTAAACTGCCACCAACTTTATAATAGTTGTCAAATTCCATTGTTTTTGCCTTATATTGTTTTTATAACCACAGAGGACAGCGTAGGGTGCGCTCCTCGAAGCGTAACGCACCAAAGTCTTCAACCACGGTGCGTTACGGCATCAGCCTAACGCACCCTACATAGACTTTATAATAGTTGTCAAATTCCATTGTTTTATACCAATCCTATTGGAGTTGTGAGAATTATTTTTTTACGAACCGCCAAGACGCCAAGAACGCAAAGAAAAGAAAGAGAGGATTTAACGGATTATTTATGAGTGCTATTGAATGCCGCTTACACTGTGATAAATCTGGATTGTGCTACAGGCGATCGCCAAAATATTCCTGATACAAACGGCAGCGGGGCATTACTAAATTATTGGTGATTTTAATGACTCCCATGCTATCTAACTGATATATTTGCCGAGTTTTTCGTTCTAATTTAACTGGTTCATTAGTAGTAACTATTTGTTTAAATACTGTTCCTAATTCTTGATTTTCTTGGAGAGTCTCCAAATGTCTGCGCAAATGATCGGTATAAATTCCTGCATCCGTGCTAGCTTCTTTTAGTAATTGGATAATGGTGAGATCCTGACGTACCAAATAATAAAGCGCCAAACGCACTAGATAAGGATGTCCTCCTACTAGGGACATGATCGGAAGAATATTTTTACTATCTAGTCCATGACGCATAGATAAACTCTGCACTTGCTCTTCAGTAAATTCATCTAACTTAATCGGTAAGCCGACATTAAAAGGAGATTGATTAATATCTAAACGTCCATAATCTTCAGTAGAATGTGCCACTAATAACCGCAATTTTTCCCATGTTTCTGACTCATTGGCGTTTTCATTCCAGTTGCGTAACATGGGGAAAAAGTTTTTATAAATTTCTGGGTATTCAAACAATTTATCTACTTCATCTAAAGCCAAAACTAAAACACTATCTAATTGTTTTAACAAACTTTGAAATTGCTTAGTACAGTTAACCATACTCGGAGTATCTTGATCCCATTCTGTCAGTGGAGGTGCGGTGGGTATTTGATTAATTACATAAGCATAAAAACTGCGTAAAAAATCATTTTCGCTAGCAAACTTATTTGTTTCTATTAAGCTAAAATTTAAATAGACTGTGCTATAGTTATTTTTTTTAGCTTCCGCCCTAATTCTCTTCAGCAGCGAAGTTTTACCCATCTGCTTTGGCGCTTTAATCCGAATGAGCGCACCTGGTTCTATAATGGCTCGATAACAACGAGATTCTATGGGACTCCGCTCTTGGTAAAAAGAGGAGTTTAGTGGTTCTGGACCTTCTGGGAAGCGGATGTTATGGATAATATATCCGCATTTTTCTAAAGCTTTAACACTGACTAATTCTGGCTTATATTTGGCAAATAGCTCAACCAAATTGCAACGGTAGTCAGGTTCTGTTTCTGGAGGAAAGCCAAATCTTTTGGATATATTTCTGAGTTGATGGCTAGCAGTAGAACGATGAGTAGCACCAATTTCTGTGGCTATATGTTCATCTGTTTGACCACCTAAAAATAAAGGCAATACTTTCTTTTGTTTCGGAGTCAATTCGGATTGATATATTTTGTCAAATGTTTCTTGATTCATAGTTTTATTTTATTTTAATAGAGTTTAATTAATCTTTAAATAGCCAAATTTAATAGCGTATCAGGATACATAGGATGTTACTAATAATGCTTGACAAGATATTAGCGCCAAAGTAAACTTTAACATTATTCAATTTATCAGGACTATTTCATTCTTACTCAACCAGCCAGGAACTAAAGTTCCTGTCTAATAGCCTAAGTCGGTTTTAACCGACTATAAAGCAATACGGTTCAGTAGTCGTTTACCTACCGAAAACCTATGTAAAGACGCGAAATTTCGCGTCTCTACAGAACCTAACCTTCCCATCGATCAGCCTTAACTGAACCGTATTGGACTATAAAGCGGATAGTGAGTCCGTTAAAACGGACGGATATTAAGCTAAAACACATCTAATTTGCACATCTAAATTTCATTAAACTCCTGTGGGGTGGGCATCCTGCCCGCCCCGAAGGATGCAAGTTAAATGTGGAACAGCTTAGTCCGGCAATTGATTGCATGGCTTATACATAGAATAAAATCACTCTGTTCAATTGATAATTCAAATTTTCACTGGTTGAAGAATGTTGAAAAAAACTTCACAAAAATGTCTTTTTAACTGAATTTGAAGAAGTTTACCTCAAATTATAAGCTGTCTCAAGCTCAACATTTAAATTTAAAACTAACAATAAACTCTCAAGGCAAGAACAGCAATGGCATCAATATGGCTGACACCTTCTCCTCTCTCAATACGTTCGGATAAGACTTGATCCCCCCAACCCCCCTTAAAAAAAGGGGGGTTAGGGGGGATGTTTCAAGCATGAACATGGTTAACCGAACCGTATTGTCTCCTCTGTGATCTTCTCTGCGTTCTCTGCGCGACGCCAGTCGCCTGCGGAGGGAAACCCTCCTGCAGCGCTGGCTCCTCTGCGGTTCGTTAAAACATCCTGTTCTTATTACTGCTACCTTAAAAAGAGAAAAACTATGAACCTTAAATCAATCACTTTCCTATTAACTGGCTGCGTTCTCACTGCTACTTGCATAACTTCTGTAGTTAGTCAAGCCAAAGCCGATGACGAAGTTCGCTTTATCTGTGCTTCTGGTTTCGACCAAAGGGCTAATAAACGCTTCCCCACTACTTATGCTTGGACACCAAGAGGGAAAATCGCAGTTGTACGTTGGAAATATTCGTGGTTTGACAGTCAGATTAGCCCACAACAGCGGTGTCAAGACGTATCGTCCCGATTCCAGACTGCTTACAACAATCAAAGCCTAAGTTATATCACCAATGGCACAGCAAATGGTCAAGGAGTAATTTGCACAGCCCGTCAAAAAGATGGCGCTTGCGATATCACACTTCTAACTCTACGACCAAAAGACGATCCTCTAGAGATTCTCTCGGATTTGAAAGAAATATTGAGGGGGCGTGGTACTGGACCAATACAGCATAGTTCGGGAAAAAGTCAAGTTTACTACCAGATTGATATGGATAACTTTCTAAAAACAGCCCCGCTTGATAAGGAATAACTAAGTTGTATGGTTAATTGTTAATTGTTCTCAACCATTAGCAATTAGTAGGGTGGGCATTGCCCACCATTACTACGAAGAAGGACTGCTATAGAGTTGCATCCTCCGGGCTTACGCCTGGGAACGAGTAATAAACCTGTATTTTTCACCTAACAGTATTCACAGAAAAAATGAACCGCTTCAATGTTATTGCGATCGCCAGCTTCAGCAGTCTCTTGTTCCTCCCAACCGCCGATGCTGGAATATTCAACCAACCTGATCATCCGACTCCAGTACTCGTAAGTAGAGACGCGACCTTGAGTAGAGACGCGAAATTTCGCGTCTCTACAACAGCAGAGATTCGTCAACTAGCCCAAGCCATCACTGTAAAAGTTTTGAGTGTTCATCAGGGTGGAAGTGGGATTTTCATCAACAAAGTTGGGCAAATTTACACCATTTTAACCAATGCCCATGTGGTTAACTCTAAAGAAGCTTATCGCATCCAAACTCTTGATGGCAAAACTCATTCAGCGGTCGTTATCAGTCGTGGTGATTCTCTCAAAGGTAATGATTTAGCCTTACTACAGTTTAACGCCAAAGAAAACTATCGCGTTGTACCTTTAGCCCCGACCGCAAACTTATCAGAAAATCAAGAAGTTTTCGCTGCTGGGTTCCCTGATGATAGTCAAAAATTAGTCATTAGCAGTGGCAAAATCTCCCTCTTATCTCCCCAACCTTTAGTTGGGGGTTATCAAATTGGTTACACCAACTCTGTTCAACAAGGAATGAGTGGGGGACCACTATTAAATCTTGAAGGTCAGTTAATTGGGGTGAATGGTTTACTGAACTTCGCTATTTTAAACGATGCTTATGTCTACCAAAATGGGAGTCGCCCCAGCACTGAACAACTGTAACATTTTAGACAACTTAGCTTTGCTGTCCCAATTCAAACAATAGCACTTCTCGCTCCCAATATTGCAGATGTCTCACCAAAAGGACAAAATCAGCAACAGGCTTCACAACCGCCAGCTACTAATAATATAGTCGATCAAGTCAATAGCATTGCTGAACAAATTACCGTGCGGATTGACTCCAAAAATAACGGTAATGGTTCCGGAGTCATCATTGCACATACTGGACAAACATACTATGTTGTCACTGCATCTCATGTAGTAAAGAATCCAGACTCTTATGAAATTGTTACCCCAGATGGACAGCGATATGCATTGCAACAGCAGAACATCATCAAACCGGAAGGATTGGACGCAGCGCTGTTACAGTTTACCAGTAATAGAACCTACTCAGTCGCCACGATTGCTAAATATAACCTATTCAACTTGAGCAACAATAATTGGGTATTTCTATCTGGTTTTCCTGGGAACTCTGGAGGAAAGCGGAAGTTCACCGCTGGTTCGCTTCGGGGTAAAGAGAAAGTATTTACCCGTGCAAAAGACGATTGTAATTTTGATTGTTTGATTAATAATGGCTACGAACTGATTTACTCCAATCTGACACTAGCAGGAATGAGTGGAGGACCAGTGTTAGATTCAAAGGGGCAAGTGGTTGGGATTAATGCAGGTTCAGAGGATGAAAGAGTAAATAGTCAGGTAAATCTAGGTTTGGGTCGTGGAGTATCAAGCAGTACGCTTTTAGGTCTAGCCACCAAATCGGGGTTGAAACCAGAATTGTTGAAAGTTGTTAATACTGCACCAAAAAAACTTACAGAAGTAGAAATTAATTTGCTCCAAAATCATCCATTGTTTACTGTCGAAAAGCCGCTACAAAATGCCAACGAGTTTGATTGGCTCAATTATGGCAATCAACTATGGCGATTAGGAAGATATTCGGAAGCAGTCTCTGCTTTGCGTCAAGCAGTCAAGCTTAAGCCAAACTTCCCACATGCTTATTATGCACTGGCGTCAGCCTTATATTACCAGAAAAAATACGACGAAGCGGTAGCTGCTTTGGATCAAGCCACAAAGATTCAACCCGACTACTATGAAGCTTGGAAAATCAAAAGTCACGTGCTTTACAGCTTAGAAAAATACTCCTCAGCGTTAGCAGCAATTGATGAGGCGATCAAGTACAAAAACGATGTTGTTAACTTCTATGAATGGCGAGGTTTGATCCTGGCCAATTTAAAACGCTACCCAGAAGCTATCGCGGCGTTAAATAAGGCAATTGAGATAAAGCCTCTATTTACAAGCTACTTCGCCCGAGGTTTGATCCGCAAACAGTCAAAAGATTATCAGGGGGCGCTGTTCGATTACAATCAAGTGCTGAAACTTCAGCCTGACTATGGTCTTGTTTATGGATTGAGGTGTGTAGTCCGTAAAGAGTTAAAAGATTATCAGGGAGCAATTGCAGATTGTGATACAATAATTAAACTCCAGCCAGACTTTGCAATTGCTTATTCTATTCGGGGTTTGATCCGCCAAGAGTTGAAAGATTATCAAAGAGCAATTGCGGATTATTCTAAAGCTATTGAACTCGAGCCGGATGGGATTACCTACAGTCTACGGGGTGATGTCCGCAGAAAGTTGGAAGATTATCAGGGAGCGCTCTTTGATTACAATCAAGTGATTAAACTCGAGCCTAACAATGCTGGTGCCTACGTGGACCGGGGTATAGTCCGCGTACAGTTGAAAGATTATCAGGGAGCGCTCTTTGATTACAATCAAGCGATTAAACTCGAGCCTAACGATGCTAATGCTATTGCCTATCGTCTGCGGGGTTATGTCCGCTGTTGACAGGGGTTTGTTGCGCTCCTTAGAGTTGAAAGATTATCAGGGAGCGCTCTCTGATTACAATCAAGTGATTAAACTCGAGCCTAACAATCCACAACACTACGTTGACCGGGGTGTTGTCCACCACAAACTCCAAGACTATACCGCCGCCCTATCAGACTATAATCAGGCGGTTGCTAAGGATGAAAAATTCTGGTCGGCTTACGCCTACATTGGACTTATCAAATATGAAAAAGGAGATGTATTGGGAGCAATAGCACAGTGGCAGAAAGCAGTTAAGATTAATGGTAATGCAGCAGAAGCGCAACTAGCAATGGCTGTGGCTTTGTACGCCCAAGGAGAGCAACAAAAAAGCTTAAGCATGGCACTAGCCGCCTTGCGCTTGGATAAAAGGTATGCTGATGTAGAGTATCTCAAAGAAAATCTTTGGGGCGATCGCCTAATTGCCGACGCACAAAAACTCCTCTCGCATCCCTCAGTACAAGAACCTATCCCACTAATGTCCAAATATGATAATCTATTCTTGTACAAGGAACCTATCCCACTACTTACATCTTGCACCACCGCCAGAAACCAGGTTTATTGCGAATATGTAAAGCTGAAACCCTCAATTTATCGTTTATAAACCCGGTTTATCTCACCTTGTTGAGAATGGTGCAAGATATCACACTAATAATATTCTTTGAATCCAGATATGTATGGTAGCAAGGTCAATGAATGCATCAAAATATACCTTTTGTCGCTCCCAGCGTACAACTAAACGACGATATTTGCGTTGGTATCAAGCAAAACAACGCTCTTGCTGGAATCTTGGTGCAGAAATGTTGATAGGTCAGACGAGTGTTTTTCTTTGTTTTCCAGTTTCTTTTTGGTATTTGGGGTCGAATGCCCCGTTTACGTAACTTGGTACGTTGTTCTCTAGAGTCGTAGCCAATATCTGCAGCTAGTACCTTGAGTCGTTTGCGTGGTCTACCGCGCTTTAAAGTTTTTAATTTTACGAGGTCTAACAGGGGTAGTACCTGTTCTGTCTCGTTCCCGTTGGCTGGGGTCGTAGAGTTAGAAAGCGGCATTCCATTCCCCTCTGTAAGCGTGTGTATTAAGATACCCTTTCCTTTACCACCATAGGCAACTTCTTCACCTCCACCTTTCCCAGGGGGAAAAAGACCCATCAACCGCTCCAAACTGCCAGTTTATGAGTCCTTTCTCATCTGCGATCGCTAATACACGTGCTTTTAAAACCGCTAATATTGATGTATTACGCACGTAACTTGAGCAATTTTTACATTACACCTATGCCACAGACTGCTAACCTGAAGGTTAATATATTGGTAGAGAATAAAAATGATGGGGTAGTTGCTTCTGCTCTAGAGTTTCCCAGCTACTTAAGGAGCATCCCCCGCTTCGCAAAAATAGAATTCAGATCTAAGGACGGCTCAATTGCTCCCAACCGATGATTTAACTGCCGCAGTACAATTTTTTCAGCCTCCCGCTGCATTCGGTGTTTCCATCCAACTTGTGACAATTTCCATAACTTGTTCCTCGTGGGTTAACCCCATCCTATCAATTTCATTGTGAAAAACTTGCTCCTCTGTCGCATTTAACCGTAGGTACGTATCCACAAACCCTGATATTAACTGTGTCCGCGCCGGATCTAGCCGTAGTGTAGCCAGCAGCCGCAAACACTCTGCCTTTACTTTGGGACGATATGGACAAAGCCTGCTAGAGAAAAATATAATAGTAGATAGTTCAATTCTTAGCTTGACATGACGTTGAAAGAATTAGAGCCTCAACTGCTGGCACTCTCTAACGAAGAAAAAGCTCAAGTCGTTCAACTCTTATCCCAAGGCAAAATTACTCTAGGGCGCGGTATTGAAAAAACACCTGGTGTTTGTGGTGGCAGTGCCTGCATTGCTGGAACTCGCATAACTGTTTGGGGACTTGTAGAAGCTCGTCGCATTGGATACAGCGAAGCTGACTTACTTACAAGCTATCCATCGCTTTCTGCTACTGATATTGCAAATGCTTGGGTATACGCCGCAGCCGAACCAGAAGAAATTGAGACAGATATCCGAGAAAATGATGAAGTGATGCATGAGGTTCTGTAGCGCATGGCGCGTCTTTATGCTGATGAACAATACCCATTACCTGTTGTAGAATTCCTGCGAACTTTGGGGCACGATGTTTTAACCGTTCAAGAAGCAGGTAAAGCAAATCAACGAATTCCTGACGCGGATGTTTTAACTTACGCAACTAGTGACGAACGTGCCGTCATTACCGAGAACCGTAAAGATTTTTTTCGGTTGCACCGCATACAGCCAGATCATGCTGGAATTATCGCATGTACAAACGACCGTGATTGGGAAGCTTTGGCTAACCGAATTCACAATGCAATTACAGCAGAAGAAGGTTTGAAAGGCAAACTGATTCGTGTCGTGCGTCCTACCTAGTTTTGAATCGCAGGCGGATGAACACGTAAAATACAAATTTTTGTTCTTGACACTACAAGCTTATGTGGAATTAGGTATGTAATTGCCAGGGAAAATAGTGTGCGCGGTAATGTCCGCCGAGAGTTGAAAGTTGAAAGCTGCATCAACTACCGCTCGATCATAGGTTAAACTCTTATCATCAAGCTCATAGATCAATTGGACGACCTATTATCGCTAACACTCGAATTACTGTGCAAACGGTTATGGAATTTTTAGGTGCAGGCGATTCCATCGAAGAAATCCTGGAAGAGTATCCCTCTCTGGAACGAGAAGATATTTATGCCTGTATGCAATTCGCGGCAAAGTTGATGGCAAATCACTACGAAGTTAGAAAAGTCGCATGAATAGACATCTCCGAAAAATACCAATGGCTCTCTATGACTGGCTTTCAATGGGCGATCGCCAATCGGAAATATCAGTCACTCTCAACGCAAAAATGAGGCTTTGAGACACTTACTGTTGATAATAAGGTAAAAATAAGTATCCATGCACGCCAATTTTAACGAAGAAAAATCACGCCATTTTATATTTATAAGACTAACGCTCCTATTCGGAATCTTACAAGTCCACATATCGTCATAATTATTTTTTCGTATTTAGTAGGATTTAATCTAAATCTTTCAGACGCAACTCTAAATATTTTTAAGATCCGAATCAAATGTTCCACAAATATTCTGTCTGAAGCCATTTCTTTATTTTTCTTTTTTTGGAAGAGGCTTAATTCTCCTTTTTTTGGCTTTTTTGTAGGAGTCTTAATTGATGGCTCTCCAATATAAGCAAGATCCCCTTGAAATTTTTGATTTGATTCAAAGTCTTTTTGCCCTTGACGAAATAAAGCTATATCACTTTTTGGTCCGGGGAGTCCCGCAATTATATCAACAATATCTTGACCATTAGGTAGAGCAGTAATTTGATTTTTAAATGTATGAGTTTTCTTCTTTCCAGAGTAATAATCCTGCTAGAAGCTCGCCGGGGGAAGCTTCCCCCGGCAGACTTCGTTCTTGATACTGCCCTGGTCTTTCCCGTGGCTGTTCCGAGCTATCCACTATTAATTCATATTCAGTTAAAATTTCTTTAACTATTTCACAATCACTAGCGTTTTTTTTACCTGTTCAAGTAAACTTGATGGCAAGAGTTCTTGTAGAATTGGAAACCAGTAATTAAATGTATCATTGGCGGTTGATTCACTAGAGGACAAACTGTATACCTAATAATTGGAACGTTGTAAGGTGTCTTAAATATGTTAAAGTTAAAATAATTTGGTCTTCTGTAGTTGTTTTTACTTTCCGACCACCACCTTTATTTATAATTCTAACTTTCTTTGTTTCTATGTCTTGTTGTTTTTGGGTGTGTAAGGCGATGCCCCAAGGGGGCTTGCCCGTTCGGGCTCGCCTGTTGTATTAGTTGTTCTAGTTGCTCATATTTTACACCTATTAATCGCTGCGTTTCTTGGGGATTGTTTTGAATGTAACTTAGTATGTCACTCATGTTTTTGTAGTAAAAAGATACTTTTATACTCTTTTACCACAAAACGGTTCTATTTTGGAGATGTCTAATGGAGAATATCAACACAGTAGTATCGATTGCCACAGTTATCACAGTGGAAAATTCAGACTATAATCCAATCAATTCGTCTGATATAGTCGAACCAGTCATTTTACCTATAACTCTCTACGCTTTTGGTAATAGAACATCCCCTCGTCCACCCCGTTCCAGTATAGATATTGCTGTTGAAAAGGATTTGGTAAAACCCACCCAACCGCCAACGGGAGCTTCCACGTTTGCGGATTCATTCTATAGTCTCTCGTTCTTCATATTCACCTTGAGGATATCTAACGATTGGGTCATCTGCTAAACAGCCAAAAGTTTTCTCAATAAAATCATGCCATTCTAATCGCTTTAATTCTGACTCTTTAAAAGAGTCAATTTGTTTTTTTACAGGTTCAATCGTCACAGTGACTTCTAACTCAGAACTTTTCACATCTACAGGAATATCTAGATGTAAAATACCATCTTCGCCAACCTGAAGACATAACTTAATTGTTTGCATAACTTAACTACCTTCTGTGATTTGATTAAAAATAGCAATTAATTCTGGAGATCTAAATTAGCTTCTATAATATTACAGCCATTTTCAGGTAAATAGACCACATTCGTAGGGGCGCTCATGCTTGCGCCCTTACAAACGGTGTGGTTCATTTAGGTGAAAACTGCTGTAGACTCGTACAGATGACATCAAAGATTTAGCGACGACAAATAATTTGTCACTGTACAGCAATGCCTCGCGCTTGACCATTTTTTGAATTCAAAATTAAAAATTAAAAATTAAAAATTTAAGAAATAATTTTGAATTGCTCAGTTGGGATACAGAGCAAGTGTTTTTAAACATGGAAAACAAAAAAAGCGCAGCATCCTTGATTCAAGCCCCTGGCTTTAGACATGGGGTATTAATTTTTAATTTTTAATTTTTAATTTGAGCGAAGCGATTGACCGAATTGCAGCTTTGCTGCTTGACCCCTGCTAAATTCGGCTTTTATTAAAGTCTAAAATTTAAAATTGCTGCACGCCTTGCGCGGGAGATTGCTAGGGAATGAAAGTAGAATCTATTTCGATAAAAAACTTCAAGCGATTTGAACAGCAGGAAGTGTCGTTCAAAAATCAAACTCTCAACACCGTCAGCAACCGCTTTTTAGTGTTAGGCGACAATGGTATGGGGAAGACAACTCTACAACCTCGCGATCGCCCTTGATAACCACACGGCTATGGTGTGTGAATGAAACGATGAAGGGTAAGCAAGAAACCCATTATTCATATATCTGCCACAATAAATGCTTTTGCCCTCCCCTCGGCACAATCACCGGGGTTTTGCTTGGGCAATAAAAACATATTTAACCTTACAATAATACTCTAATAAGTTTTTGATCAACTAGATTTTACATTCAAGCTTTAATTACCACAACTAAAAAAAATAATGGTGCAGTTTTCTGCATTGACAACAGGGTGTCCTTTGCTAGAAGAATGGGAATAGACAAAAACACCTAAATAAGGCTCCCTCTCTTCTAGGGAAGGGGGCTGGGAGGTTAGGTTTTTGATTACTGAATCGATGTAGTGGGAGCTAATCTTGACTTTAACAACAAACTAACAGGTTTGTTTTGACAATGTTGAGAAAAACTTCACCTACTTAGCTTTTTTGCTTAGGTTGAAGAAGTTTTAATCAAATTATGAGTGCGTTTATGAATCAGGTTTTAAGATGAACCTTAACAATACACACGTCCGGCGACAACCGCAATGGCATCTATTGATGTTGCTGGTTTTGCGGAGAAAGCTGGATGGCTATTATCCCAATCTCGTTAGTCAGGATTAAAGAACAAAAAAGTATGAAACTCAAATTAAGCATTTCTCTGTTAGTTGGCTGCGTCCTTACTGCTATCAGCACAACATCTATAGTTAGTCAAGCCAAAGCAGGTGACGAAGTTCGCTTTATCTGCTAATTGCTAATTGCTAATTGCTAATTGTTAAAAGCCATTAGCTATTAGCTATTATTTTCAAATTAACAGAATCACATAAAAAAATGAATCGCTTCAATCTGATCGCAATCGCCACCTTCAGTGGTTTGCTCTTACTGTCTACCGCTGATGCTGGGACATTCAATCAATCTCATCATCCTACTCCGGTACTTGTAAGTCTCGACGCGAGCGATCGCGTCGAGACAAGAGAACAAATTCGTCAAATAGCCCAAGCCGTCACCGTCAAAGTCTTGACAACTAAGCATAGCGGAAGTGGGATTTTAATCAGCAAAATTGGGCAAACCTACACCGTCTTAACCAATGCCCATGTAATTAACTCCAAACAACCCCAGCGCATCCAAACTCCTGATGGCAAAATCCATACAGCGGTGGTTATTAGTCAAGGTGATTCTTTAGAAGGTAATGATTTAGCGTTATTACGGTTTCAAGCTAAAGAAAACTATCGCATCGTTTCTTTAGCTACCACCGCAAATGTATCAGAACAAGAAGTTTTCGCGGCTGGGTTTCCTTATAATAGTCAAGAATTAGTCATTAGTAGTGGCAAAATCTCCCTGTTGTCTCCGCAACCTTTAGCTGGGGGTTATCAAATTGGTTATACCAACGAGATTAAACAAGGAATGAGTGGGGGACCACTATTAAATCTAGAAGGTAAGTTAATCGGGGTGAATGGGCTACTAAACAATGCCATTTTAAATGATACTTATGTCTATCAGGATGGGAGTCGCCCCAGTGAACAACAACTTCAGCGCTTCAAAAAATTCAGCTTTGCTATCCCGATTCAAACCGTAGCTCAATTTGCCCCCAATTTAGCAAGTATCCTCCCTAAAGGGCAAAATCAGCCACAAGCTTCTGTGCCACCCGTTGGTAATAATTTAGTTGATAAAGTAGATACCATTGCCCAACAAATTACCGTGCGGATTGACTCCAAAAAAAATGGTAATGGTTCAGGAGCGATCGTTGCTAAACAAGGACAAACCTATTATGTTGTCACTGCGCTTCATGTGGTAAAGAATCCAGACTCTTATGAAATTGTGACGCCAGATGGACAGCGATATGCATTGCAACAAGAGAACATCCAAAAACCGAAGGGATTAGACGCAGCGCTGTTAAAGTTTACCAGCGATAAAACTTACTCGGTCGCTACGATCGCTAAATATAATCTATTGCCGAACAAAAAACAGTGGGTACTCCTGTCTGGCTTTCCTGGTGACGCAGCCGGAAAGCGGAAGTTCACGGCAGGTTTCCGTTGGAGTAGGGAGAGAGTATTAGCCCGTGCAGAAGACTCTGGTGATTTGAAGTCTTTGATTGATTATGGCTATGAGCTAATTTACTCGAATCTAACGCTTCCTGGAATGAGTGGCGGACCAGTGCTAGATTCAATGGGGCAAGTAATTGGAATTAACACGGGTATTGAGAAGAGTCAATCAGAAAAAGTTGAACTAGGTTTGGGTTTAGGAGTGCCTAGCAGTACCCTTTTGGGTCTAGCTACTAACGCAGGGCTAAAACCAGAATGGTTGAAAGTAGTCACGGTTACACCACCAGCCCTAACAGCAGCAGAAACTAATTTGCTCTTGACTCATCCATTATTTGCTGTGGAAAAGCCGCCACAAAATGCCAATGAGTATGATTGGCTCAATTATGGCAATCAACTGTGGCGATTAGAAAAATATCAAGAAGCCGTTGCCGCAATGCAGATGGCAATTAAGATCAAACCTAACTTTTATCAAGCTTACTATACGCTAGGCGTGGCGCTATATTCATTCCAGAAAAAAAATCCAGAAGCACTAGCTGCTTTTGAGCAAGCAACAAAAATTAAACCAGACTCCTATCAAGCTTGGTCTTTCAAAAGTGCGGTGTTGGGGACATTAGAAAAATACCCAGAGGCACTAGCAGCGATTGATCGGGCGATTGAGTACAACAATGACAATGATTATAACCTTTATGTAGTAAAAGGTTCAATATTGTACGAATTAAAACGCTACTCCGAGGCTTTAGAGGCATCGAATAAGGCGATTGAGATTCAGCAGATTTATACAGCCTACTTCTGGCGAGGTGGTCTTCGGATGCAGTTGAATGACTTTCCCGGCGCGATCGCCGATTACACTCAAGTGATTCAACTTGTGCCAGACTATGCTTTAGCTTACGGCGGTAGGGGTTTTTCCCGCTATCTGTTGAAAGACGTTCAGGGCGCGATGGTCGATTTGAATCAAGCAATTAAACTCCAGCCTGACTATGCTACTAACTACAGCATCCGAGGCAAACTCCGCGAGGATTTGAAAGACTTTCAGGGAGCGATCGCCGATTTGAATCAAGCGATTAGACTCGATCCTAACCATGCTCAGTACTACGAAAGTCGGAGTCGTGTTCATCTTACTATGAGAGACTTGAAAGCGGCAATAGAGGATTGCAATCAAATGATTAAACTCCAGCCTAAAGATGCTTCCGGCTACAAATGTAGAGGTACTATGCGCCTTCAAGCGAAAGACTTTCAGGGTGCGATCGCCGATTTTAATCAAGCCATTCCACTCGCACCTGACTTTTTCACCTTCTATAGTAGGAGTCTTGCCCACTTTGGTGTGAAAGACCTAAAAGGATCGCTGGCGGATGTAGACCAAGCGATTAAACTCGAGCCTAGTCATGCAAATGCCTACTTTTGGCGGGCTAATCTCCGCAAACAGTTGAAAGATTGTCAGGGGGCGCTAACCGATTTCAATCGAGTGATTGAAATTCAGCCAGACAATGCACAAGCCCGCACCTTACGGGATGCTGTCCGCACTGGCGGATGCCAATAACGTACTAACGAAAGTAATGGCTAATGGCTAATCGCTAATTGTTACCATTAGCTATTAGCCATTAGCAATTAGCAATTAGCAATTACCATAAGATCTGGTGCAATGTTATGCTCGGTCAGCATTTGAACATCGGTCAACTTTTGGATGGACGTTACCGAATCACTCAAGCCTTACCCCCTGGTGGATTTGGGCTGACATATATAGCAGAAGATATCAAACGTCCTGGTAACCCCCCATGTGTGGTAAAACAACTGTGGCCTCTCCGTAACGACCCGTCAACTTTACAAATTTCCCGTCGCCTATTTAAAACCGAAGCAGAAACCTTAGAAAGGTTAGGTCACCACGATCGGATTCCGCGACTGTTTGCTTATTTTGAGGACAATCAAGAATTTTACTTAGTCCAAGAGTTTATTCCCGGTCAGACCTTAGATAAGATTTTGTTGCTGGGACAACCCTTGCCGTCTGACCAAGTACTCAACCTTTTAACACAAGTGTTAGAGATTTTGGTCTTTGTGCATGACCAACAAGTGATCCACCGGGACATTAAACCCTCAAATTTAATCCGCCGCCAGACAGATGGCAAGATAGTTTTAATCGACTTTGGTGCGGTTAAAGAAGTCGTTTCTCAAATTCTTAACACTCCGGGGCAAGCAAGTGCAACAGTTCCTATTGGCACTCCTGGCTATATGCCCTTAGAACAACTTCAAGGCAACCCCCAATTTAACAGCGATATTTATGCTCTAGGCATGGTCGGTATCCAAGCGCTGACAGGATTACCTGCTAACGATATATCAAAACTACGAGATCCAAATAATCCTAACATGGGGGAAATTGTCTGGAGTCACCGAGCATCGCACACTAACCCACAGTTAGTAAATGTGCTCAATAAAATGGTAAGTTTTGACTGCCGTCAGCGCTACCAGTCAGCAAGTGAAGTTTTGAAGGTTCTGACAAACTTAGGGGGGAACGACATCATTCAGAACCCAACTCAAACCGAACCACTCAGGCTTTTGCTAGCGGGGGCTGCTACCTTGATTGTAGTTGGTGTGACTTATGCGTTCTATGCTTTCTATCTGCAAAAACCTATAAACAAGCCTACTGATGCACAAGCACTGAAAACAGTAGTAGAAAAAGCTAACAAAGGAGAGTACCAAAAAAGCGCCCCCAGCGTTTTACCCCAGCAGTCACTTCAAGAATTGCAGATCAATGGTCAACAGATCAATGATACGCTAGGCAAAGATGACTCTGTTTTACCACCAAATAATAGGTACTACAAGTTATACAAGTTTCAGGGTCAAGCAGGTCAAGTCTTGACAATTGAAATGAAGAGTCAAAGTATTGATCCCGCTTTAATTTTATTAAATGCTGATGGCAGTGAACTTGCCCGGAATGACGGCATTTCGCCTAGTGATTTCAATTCCAGAATTGTAGCGACACTACCCAAGGATGGTATCTATATTGTGCTTGCTACCAGTTCCTTTGGAGACACCAAACAATCAGGGGCTTACAGCTTAAAAGCAAAAGTGTCAAAATAATTAAAAATTAAAAATTAAAAATGTAAAAATAAAATTTATCGGATAAATCGCGTAGCGCCGCGAGCGGAGGGTGGCGGTCTGGAGCAAGTATAAATAGATGTTTCACTTTTTTGTTTTCGATGTTTAAAAACAGGGTAACCTGAACTTTACAGCAGTTTTAAATTGAACCTGCGCTACATTTTAAGGGCGCGGTTTCCGCGCCCCTACGATGAAATTTGCTGTAATTAAAAAATTAAAAATTATTTCTAAAATTTTAATTTTTAATTTTTAATTTTTAATTCAAAAAATTGGCACTTTTATGAAACTTCAATCACTCATAACCATTCTGATGACAACAGCGGCGATCGCCATGAGTGCAACCACTACCCTGAGTCAATCTAACCCTAATCAAAAAGTTCAGTTCATCTGTGCTAGGAGTCGTCAAGGAAACATACCTACCACTTACGCCTGGACTCCACAGGGCAGAATCGCCGTGATCCGTTGGAAATATTCGTGGTTTAACAATCAGACAATTAGTCCTCAACAGCGGTGTCAAGACGTATCGTCCCGATTCCAAAGTGCTTACGACAATCAAAGCTTGGGTTATATCACCAATGGGACAGTAAACCGTCAAGCGGTAATTTGCACAACTCGCGATCAAGATGGCGCTTGCGATATCACACTACTCACCCTACGACCACAAGACGATCCTCTAGAAATTCTCACAGATCTCAAAGATATCCTCAGAGGGCGTGGTACTGGACCGATACAGCATAGTTCGGGAAAACATCAAGTCTACTACCAGATTGATATCGATAAGTTTCTTCAGACAGCCCCGGTTGAGAAGGAATAATATCATGTCCGGTTAACCGCCCATAATAAAACTTGTTTGTAGTCAGGACTTCAGTCCTTGCTGAAGAACGCGCCTAGGACTGAAGTCCTTTTAGTTTAACAACTTGCACACAGGTTTGTAAAATGGTGAGAAAAACTTCACCAACATAGCTTTATCGCTTACACTGAAGAAGTTTTTATCAAATTTTGCGTGCGTCTAGAAATCAGCATTTAAGATACTGATAGATTTGCGCCATAGAAATTTTTTATTCAGGAATGTCTTGATATGAACAGTAAACTGTTACAAATAGGAACATCTGTAATTTTAGCAAGTGTGATTGGTGTGGCTGGTGTTGAGGCGCTTTTTGGTTGTCAATTAAGTGCGCTCGCTCTTAAAGCTAAACAATCTGAGAACTTCTTGATCAGTGAGAAGACTAAGGGAAAACAATCAAAAATTATCTTAGCAGAAAACTCTGAAGAACAAACCCGAATTCGGGTGTACGAGCAAGCTAGTCGCGCTGTCGTTGCAATCACCACTGGTACAGGACATGGTAGTGGCTTTATTGTGAGTCCGGATGGTCTAGTTTTGACCAATGCTCACGTTGTCCAAGATGCTCCTTCCACTGTTATAGTAATTCTTGCAGATGGAAAAAAAGTCCTAGCTGATGTGGTTGGTTTTGCACCTCAAGGCTTAGATTTAGCAGCACTGAAGATTCGTAATCAGAAAAATCTGCCCACCCTTCGCTTAGCTGCACCTGGTTCAGTGCGAGTTGGTCAATCAGTTTATGCCATTGGAACTCCCCTAAGTGTAGAATTACAGAATACTTTCACCAATGGTGTTGTCAGCCGCATTGACAAAAAATCTGGCTTAATCCAACATAATGCTGCTGTTAATCCTGGCAATTCTGGAGGACCATTGCTTAACTCTAATGGTGAGGTGATTGGTATCAACAGTGCCATTATCAGTGGCACCCAAATTAAAAGATTTATTGGCATTAGTTTGGCAATTCCTACCGACCTAGTCAAGCCTTTTTTGGTAGCAGTAGAACAAGGTAAACCTGACATAGTAACTCAACGCCAAAAACCCAGTAATACTCAAGTTCAGGACTTAGCCCTGAATGGTCAAGTCGTACAAGCAACCCTCAAAAAGGGCGATAGAGTTTTACCAAATAACAGCTATTTTCACCTTTATGCCTTTGAAGGAAAAGCTGGTCAGCAGGTGACTATTGAGATGAAGAGTTCGCAGATAGACTCTCACTTGTACTTGCTTCTTCCTGGTAAAGAGAAGCTAGTAGCGGAAAACGACGACATTTCCCCAACTGATTTTAATTCTAGATTGACCGTGACCGCCCTTCGGGAAGTCAAAAGTCAAAAGTCAAAAGTCAAAAGTACAAAAAAGGTACAAGCCCCTAAATTTATTTATGGAAAATGAAAAATATGTATTTCGAGAGGAGTGCAATCAAGTTATACTACGTCCTTATTACAAGCCCAGACCACCACGCATAGCGAATGGCGCTTCGCGATTTATTTATGGGGTTCTTACTTTTGACTTTTGACTTTTGACTTTTGACTCTTGAGAAGCGACTTGACCCTCCCAGAGAATGGCATTTACTATGTGTTGGCTAACACTTTTGAAGCAGGAGAATCAGGGAGCTACAGCTTACGAGCAGTAGCACAATAGCAATTATACTTTTAGTTACGGCAAATTACCCTTATATTCATATCTTGCACTCCTCTCAACGGAAATCACTACCACTGTTAAGTAAGCTATTAGCTTGAACAGCATTACTATGCCCGTATAATAACCACAGAACGCCCTTTTTGTGTTGTCGCAGTTTTCGTTTTCAAGCGTTCGATAAAAGGTGGTGCATTTTTACATCGGTCAAAAACAAACAACCAACCATAATCTACTTTTATTCGTTCCAAATAAGCATCTAGCTGGTCTATCCCCTGTGTTTCTGGGTCTTTTACTTTATCTCGCCAAGCTTTTACTTCAATTCCTAAAGTTACATTTTTATATGTTAAGCGTAAATCCATACGACCGGAGCCAATCGCATATTCGCGCTCTAGAGTTCCGCCCCCATCGCGAAGATGCCCTTAGTTTAGCGCGAACCTACGCCCGTATAATAACCACACCCCTTCATCCTCCCCTGCATAGGAGGCAGCGCTCTCATGAGTGTTTCCCGCGCCCCGGCGACTGGCGCTCCCGTTGGGCGTCGCGTCTCTACAATCATTGTCGGAGATGTCTGTTGAACAAGTTTTACATACATATCTGCGTTGCTTCATTAATACCTTGGGCGGGCAGGATGCAAGGGCGCCAGTCGCCGTGAGAGCGGGCTAACCCGACTGCAGCGCTGGCTCCCCCACAAGAGTTTAATGAAATTTAGATATGCATTTTAGATGTGTTTTAGCTTACTACTGCTTTAGGGGCGATCGCGCTCTTGCCGGCGTTGGGTGCGATCGCCTTCACAGTGTAGTTTCTCGATATTTTCTTGGGAAGCTAAAGTCAGTAGACCGAAAAGTTTGGCGATCGCCTTTAACTTAATTCCGTATGATGGCGAACCATCACCATTAGAGTCACCATATATTTATAGAAGCCAAGCTAAAAGTGGTACGTGTTCATTCTATGAAACGCGCAACTTTATATGTAATTAAGAAAAATCAGCGAGTAACTCTAGCTATTAAAGCTGTCCGAAAAGAAGATACTTTAGTTGCAATTATTACTTACCTTTTGATCGCATTTCTTTGGAGATGGTTTATCGCGGTTTGTACCATTTTAGCGTCGCCTATGACAAGGGCAAAGCCACAGACCCTGTTAAGTACTTCGCTGAATAGCGAAAATCAGGATTTAGGTGTGGTCAAAGCACTCCGAACGCCTGTCCCCAAGCTCGATTTATCACCTTTTCCTCTACCCCCCTTGACTTATATGCAGTTTTCTTAACCTATCACAGATGCCTTTTGGGAGATCAGGGATAAAAGCAAAGCCGTCCTACAAGTGATAGGACGGCTATTCGCTCTCGTTAATATTGGTGAAATCTTTTAACTCTTGGAGTCTGTCTTTTAAAACCTCTACTTGTTGTTCATGATAAGCCAGCTGTTTTTCAGTTTCGGTGATTAGCTGGCCAGCGATTTTCCCAGCGATTCCATTGAGCGACTGCTGTGCTGAGGTAACGGTATTTCCTTGCTCGCTATTTTCTCTACTAGCTCGGACCTCGTCATGCCCATGCTCTGTGCTAGAGATCGAAAATTCTCCCAGAGATCCGGATCGAGCTTCAAAGTTCCCGATATTACTGCTTTGCCTGTCCTCGGACGTCCTGTTCTTGCCATCTTTTAGTTCCATAGCCGACCCCTAAATTATTGCACATCTAGAAGTCTATTATTGATTAAGACTTCTAGATGTTCAGCTATTATTTTTGTAGACTTCTAGACTTCTAGAAGTCGAAAGCTAAACTCTGCTCCCTCCTCACCCAAGCCCTCGTGCCTGTGGGGACATCCAAATAAACCGGAGCACCTCACCCGCGCCTAGAAAAGTGCGCGGAACGAACCTCAAACTAACCGAACGTAAGGAGAAACACATTTGGGAATAGTAAAAATTCGTATATCAGGCGATCGCGCCGACCTAGACGCGATGACAGCGCTCTTACTCGACATACAAGTAGTGAAGAAAATTCCGAAACTGCTTTCTAAAAGCATCTACTACCCCAACCGCAGCCACCAAAATCCCGGACTGCGCCGATACCTAGAGTTTTTGATTGAGTCTGAGGAAATCATTCAGGACAGTGACTGTTAGTATGCACCACTAGTATCCAACTAGCACTACCACTATTATCACGCTAGCACTACCACAACTAGTAACTAGCTATTGGTCATTGGTAATCAGCCAATGATCATTGGCTGGTTGCTAGTGACCACCAACCGTATCGTCAGGAGTAAACGCCTATGAAATAACAGTCATTTTTGGAAGGTTTATATCAAGCTCAACACCAGCTTAATTGGTGGTCAATTCTGCTGGTGTTTTTTTCCAAATTCAGGACACACTTATGAATCTAACGATTTACAGCGAAAAGCCGTGGGCTATCCTTCGTCTGCTTTCTGTTAAATATAGTATCCAAGTTGCTAGATTTCGTAATCAAGCGGATGCTGCTCTCTACTTGCGGATCTTCCGTCGTCACAAGCCACAAGCACGGTTCCAGATCGTCTTCGACCCATTCAACACAAGGCGACCTACTTAAAAAGCGACCACCAGGATAGGAGTCTTGGCGATCATCTTCGATTCCATCAGAGCAGCCTGTAACTACTAGGCTCTCTATCTACCAACAACCATCATACTTATGAACAAGACAATCGGCGCAACGATCGCCTTTATGCTTCTGCTAATTCCGAAAACTGTAGTTGCCCAAACGGATCAAGCTGCGTGTCACGATGTTCCGTCGTGTGTGGTGACTAGCACTGTTGTAATTGGCGGTGTGTTGTACTACATCATTAAGAATACAGTCACAGGAGAGACTCACAGGGTGCCTGCAAGGGGGGTGTCATTACCAGCACATAGGAATAATCAGGGCAACTATGAGGAAGAGCTTTCTGTTGTTGACAGTTCAACAACTTGCTATGACTTAGCTGAAAGAAAAAGCAGAGAAACAGGTAAACAGTGGAGAGTTAAGAAAAACAAACCAATGAGAGGTACTGGAGGTGTATCTAAACCCGGACATCTACTTCAATGGGAATGTACAATTACCACCCAGCCTGAGAAATAAGGATAAAAATCGTGCATTTATATATCACAAAGAACGAAAGTATGTTGATTTTGATTTATCCCAATCAACAGAAACTGGAAGTTGATCACTTTTTGAGTCCTATTGAATTCAACGACCCGCAGGAGTTAATCGGAACACATTGTATAGACTCTATGATTGTTGCTCAAACTGACTTTGAAGCAACTGTTAGATACTTTACAACTCCTCACTTAATCCAAGATATAGAACTGGTAAAGCTTAGTGAGGAGACGAAATACTATTTTGCCCAAATAATAGACAAACATAAGGAGTTTATTGACCAAAGCAAGATAGTACAAATACTAAATTTGTACTGTACATTTGATGATGCAGTAGTGACTTCAACTATTAAAGAAAGGATACTACCCATCGCGCCGTAATTATTCACCTCCCCCGCCTGACGAGCCGACTTGACCCGACGGCGAAATGGGTGGCAATCCCCACCCATCGCGGTCTGGGTCCAAACCAGTCGTACAGCATTTAGTAGCAGCTTAAGGCTTTCAGCTTGTTTCAAGCGCACATGCTTTTTAGCTTTCATCAGCTCAGCTGCTGCAACACTGCTGTTTTTTACCTGTGTCACCTGAATTGATATTGCGGCTTGCGCATTTAAATCGCGTACAAAGTCCAATAATTAACCGCTTGAGACAAGATTTAGCTTGGCAATTCCCGGAAGTAGCCCTGGTGCGATCTCGCCGGGGAATTAGCGGAAAAATGCCGCTACTATGGGCGTGGCTCGGTGGTGAGCGCAAAAGTAGACGCTATGACCACCTTTATGAAAACACCATTGGGCTGGGCATTACCTCGTCTGTTGTTCACCACGCGCAGCGACTGTGTAACCTTCAGGGCGAGGAGCAAGCCATCGAGGCAGAGTTGCAAATTCTCCTTGCTGACCCTAAGTTTCAACCGTACCGTGAGGTGTTTGGTAAGTTTGGTTTTGGCGATCGCCTGAGTGCCGTCCTGTTGTCCCAGATTTACCCGGTGGAGAATTACCTTAGTAAAGATGGTAAACCAGAAGTGCGGATAAGGATTGGTCGAGTCAGTGGCAAGCCCACAAAACGCCACTTGTCGCTACGGCGGTTTCAGAAAGCATTGGGGATGGCACCATCACTCGTATCCTCTGGTGATGTGAAAAAATCAAAGGTTGTTGGTGGATCTGACTTGTGCCGCAAGGCTTTGTGGCAATGGGTTTTCACCAGAATCGAACCAAGGCGATCGCGATTGAAAAATGAAATCGGTGTTGCCCTGGGACAACAACTGGACTCAGAAAAAGCATCTGGTCGTCCGGTGCGACTGGTGCGATCGCGCATCGCGGTGAAAGCCGCTAAACTGTTGTTTAAAGAGCTAGTACAAGTGTTTTGCAAGGTAGATTTGAATGAATAATTTGGAAGCAGAAAAACAAGAAGCTGTTGTTAAAATCATGGCGATCGCATTTAAGCGAACCCTTGCAGAACTTATCGGATCTCCTGGCTATAAACCATCCCTAGAACTAGTAGCTGAGAAAGCCTTCATAGAACTGGATATTGAGTTCAGGCAAGTGTTGCTTAAAAATCATGTACTAAACTGACTTCCCACTCCCTACTCCCTACTCCCTACTCCCTACTCCCTACTCCCTACTCCCCACTCCCTATTCCCCACTCCCTATTCCCCCCTTATAAACTAGAGTGAAAGCTGCATCAACTACCGCTCGTTCAGATCGTAGGTTAAGGAATTTCCAAGTAAAATAATCAGTAGACTCTAAGCTAGTACAAGCGAACTATCATAAGGATGGAATGTCTGACTTAATTCTATTTTGGCATCGCCGCGATTTACGGATCTCAGATAACACAGGACTCGCCGCCGCACAACAGCAAAGTGCAAAGGTTGTAGGCGTGTTTTGCCTCGATCCCAATATACTAGAACGGGATGATGTTGCTCCAGTAAGAGTGACTTACATGATTGGCTGTTTGCAATCACTACAACAGCGATATGCTCAAGCTGGTAGCCAGTTACTCATACTCCGCGCCAATCCAACTCAAGCAATTCCAGCTTTGGCAGCAGCATTAAGTGCTAAAGCTGTATTCTGGAATTGGGATGTGGAACCGTACTCTCAACAGCGCGATCGCACTGCGATCGACGCCCTCAAAGAAAAAGGCATTCAATTTCTTGAGCAAAACTGGGATCAAATCCTCCACGCACCAGAAGAGATCCGTAGCGGTGCCAACGCGCCTTACACTGTTTACACCCCCTTTTGGAAGAATTGGAGTAGTAAACCTAAGGCTAAACCAGTAGAAACCCAATATATCGCGTCAACACAACAGATGACGGGTTTGACGGCAGCCGAAAAGGACATTGCAAGGCAAGCAGGGGCGATAGAATTGCCCTCAGCAAAAGATTTAGGTTTCCACTGGGATGGGGAATTAGTAATTGCACCAGGAGAGGCACAGGCGCAAGAACGGTTAGAGGAATTTGTCCTGCGTCCCATTACAGAATACCAAGAACAGCGTAATTTCCCGGCAGTTAACGGTACATCCCAACTCAGTGCTGCTTTAAAATTTGGCGCGATCGGCATTCGCACCGTTTGGCAAGCCACCATAGATGCGCAACAAAACAGCCGCAGTGAAGAAACACTAGCCAATATCCGTACATGGCAACAGGAACTAGCGTGGCGGGAGTTTTATCAACACGCCATGTATAACTTTCCAGAATTAGCAGAGGGTGCTTTCCGCGAAACCTTCAAAAGCTTCCCTTGGGAAACAAACGTTGAACATTTCCAAGCTTGGTGTGAGGGAAGAACCGGTTATCCCATCGTTGATGCAGCGATGCGCCAGATGAATGAACTTGGTTGGATGCACAACCGCTGTCGAATGATTGTTGCCAATTTCCTCACCAAAGACTTGCTAATTAATCCTCAATTAGGGGAAAAATACTTTATGCAGAAGCTGATAGATGGCGATTTATCTGCTAATAATGGCGGCTGGCAGTGGAGTGCTTCTAGCGGTATGGACCCCAAACCCGTGCGAATTTTCAACCCAGCTAGTCAAGCGCAAAAGTTTGATCCAGAAGGTGAATACATTCGGCAATGGCTTCCGGAATTGCGTTCTCTAGATCCGGAATATTTAGTTACTGGTAATATTTCACCTTTGGAGCGTGATGCTCTTGGTTATCCTCAACCAATTGTAGATCACAAACTACAGCAACGGCAGTTTAAAGAGATTTATCAACAGCGAAGAGAGTTGCAGCTTAATCCTTAAATTAGGACATAACGCGACATAACCAGCTATGATGCCTGCAGATCGCAAGTCTAGAGCCTTGGGGATACAGGCACGAACTCTTGAAGTTTTCGCAGATATGTGGACGATCGCCGAAGTGCTTTTCCAAGGTAACGTGATGCATGGGATAACCGCCTATTTGTCCAAATCCACTTTTTGAGGTAAAAAACGAATGACTAGTCAAACACTTTCTACAACCCTGTTTAGCTCTTTTGATTTGGGAGGGTTGACCCTTAAAAACAGAGTGGTAATGGCTCCCATGACTCGAGCAAGGGCAGGCAAGGAGCGCATGCCCAACGCCCTCATGGCGGAGTATTACGCTCAACGGGCTTCAGTTGGTTTGATGATTACGGAAGCTACCGTAATCTCGAAACAGGCTAATGGTTGGCTAAATACCCCAGGTATTTATTCAGACGAACAAGCGCAAGCCTGGAAGCAGGTTGTGGATGCAGTGCATGCTCGGATGACGCCATTTTTTCTCCAGCTTTGGCACATGGGGAGAGCAAGTCACAGTAGTTTTCAAGAAAATGGTCAACTGCCAGTTTCCGCTTCTGCTCTTAAGCTTCAGGCAGAGTACATTCCGACTCCCATTGGCAAACAGCCCTACGAAACACCCCGAGCCTTAGAGACGAACGAGATACCGCTAGTGGTCGAGGATTATCGTCGGGCTGCTGTGCGAGCAAAAGATGCTGGTTTTGATGGGGTAGAAATTCATGCGGCTAACGGCTATTTAATCGATCAGTTTTTGCAATCTAAGACCAACCATCGGACAGACCAGTACGGTGGTAGCCTTGAAAATCGCTATCGTTTCCTCAAAGAAATTGTGGAGGCGATCCTGACTGTATTCCCCACTAACCGAGTCGGAGTTCGGCTGTCTCCAAATGGTAATTATAATGACATGGGTTCTCAGGATTTCCGGGAAACCTTTCTTTCTGTCGCACAGCAGTTGAATGCTTACGGACTGGCTTACTTGCATATATTAGATGGACTGGGATTCGGCTTTCACGAACTGGGAAAGCCGATGGTGTTAGCTGAATTTCGCGACGTGTTTACAGGTCCACTCATAGCTAACTGTGGCTATACACAAGAAACCGCCGCAGCTACAATCAAAGATGGCAATGCTGACTTGATTGCCTTTGGGCGACCATTAATTAGCAATCCGGATTTAGTCGAGCGTTTTGCTAATGGCTGGTCTCTAAATCCGCCAGCAGACCAAAGTACCTGGTATTCCTTTGATCGAGAAGGCTACATCGATTTTCCCACTTATCAACAATCCCAACTATAGGATTCCTATTTGATTTATGGACAAGGGGAGCCTGCGCTGAATGAGTGTTTCCCGCCGTAGGCGACTGGTGAGTCCAGTCCTTGCAGCTTGTTTCCCGCCGTAGGGAACAGGTGTTGCAGCGCGAATTACGAATTACGAACTATTCGGTCAAGTCCTCCAGCCTTACTTAAAGCGGCAGGGCTGATGTATGGTTGGGGTTTCTTCGAGTTGCACTATCATCAGAACAGCTGGCACATCCCCTACTGTTCCAGAGAGGTGACCCTGATGACCTTGCGCGTCCGCTTTCGTGCCTTGGTCTTCTCCAAATGAGATCTCGCCGACACCCATCTCTACCCGATGTCCGTCCATCGTCTCTACAAACCAGCGTCCCGACAGGGGGATGATCCACTGTGGCTTCGGGTTTTCATGCCAACTTCCAATCCATCCCACAGGTTGCACAGTAAAGACGACTGTGGCATTGGACTGCTTTAACTTATCCAACCACTGGGGAGAGGCAGGCGGTGATATGCTTTTGAGGATGAAGTCCTGAATTTGGCAACGGGATTGATGGCTGACGCCGTCGTGGTCGGTCCAGACATGCCAGTAGTCAATTGTCGGTGGTGTTGGATTCTCATCAGGATTACTCGATTGAGATGCTGTCGGTTTGTCTGATGGGTGATCTTGCATGAGGATGAATGACTCTGTTTGATTGTGCGGTTGTGTTACAAATACCTCCAATTTTTGGAGGCAATGTAGCAATAGGTCACATTGTAATGAGGCTATCGTGCGATCGCAAACCGCTTAACCATCAAAAGAGGTATTTACAGCAATTAGGGTAAATAACCACATCATCGGGGGCAGTGCCGTACACCTACAGCAATCTACTTGGTAATAAACAGAAAATATCTGTCAGACGGCAAAACATCTTTTCTGGTTACAGATCCGCGTCTAAGCCTTTAGTCATCGATTTAACTTTGGATCGATGGAAAGCCCCAATTGCAGGTGACCGATTGAATCCATCATCCACTGCAAGGCGGCGTCTGATAACCCCTTGCGATCGTCCGTTCCACCGCCGACGCAGCCATGTTCGCCGGGAAACCAAACTTCAAGAACTCTCTGGTTCTCAATATCAGGGTTTTTCTTCATCGGGGTGACAGCGAAGATTTCGCGGATTTCGTCAAACCTTTTATTTCCTCCGTGATTATTGGTGCTAACAAAATGGCGCAGCTCGAAGACAATCTTGGTGCAGATGAACTCAACTTATCTACCCATGAGGTTGAAAAACTAGATTCCCTAACTGCTCCCCAACCTATATATCCAGGATGGATGCAGGCAATGGGATGGGATGCTAAGGTGAAAGCGGCATTAGATTCATAAAGGTCAACAAACTTTTGATGTGGGCGTTGCATGCTGCGCGGTGTCCAGCTACCCGGATGGGTGGACAACCCCCGCACCCACCTGTCGGAATTTGACATCTTTGCTATGCCGTCTCGGTCAAAGGGTTTTCCATTACCAATCTAGGCGATCGTATAAGTATTCAAGCGGACACGATATACATCAGTTTTCGCATCATCTGGGGCGGGGTAACCCCGCCCCTACAGTGATATTGTGGTCTAGCCGATAATGATGCTGTAAATTCTGCAACGCCATATGTTAATAGCTTATTAAGCAGTAAATAGTTGTTAAAACATTACATTTTGGAAGTGTAATTCTTAGCAGGAGTAAACCCAGAGCCGATAATGCGGTGGCAGCCTGCGCTTACCGCGTCGGGCAGAACCTCCATGACGAAAAACAGGATAAAAGTCATTACAAATCAAACAAACATGACTAACAACATGCAACGCGACTTTGCCAACCGCGAAGAGTTGGTGACTTACCTCCGTGAACAATTCCCCAACGCCGCCAAACGCGACGACCACATCAGCGACATCGTGGGTGGACGCAAAGCCGCAGAGACAGCACTGCAAAAAATAGATCCGGTACGATACGCAAAAACACGTAACTTTTTTACTGGTGCTGTAACGCGACTTTCCCCCTACATTCGTTACGGCGTTCTCAGCTTGCGTGAAATTCGGGATTACGTTTTAAGCTGCGTACAAAATCAAGACGAACCCACTAAACTGATTAACGAGTTAGGTTGGCGCGACTACTGGCAGAGGCTGTATGTTAAACTAGGGGATGGGATCTGGCAAGACCAAGAGGAATACAAAACTGGTTATACCCCCAAAGACTACGCACCTGATTTACCAGACGACATCAAACAAGGTACTACAGGCAGAGTTTGCATCGACAGCTTCAGCCGTGACTTGCGCTCAATCGGCTATTTGCACAACCACGCACGCATGTGGCTAGCAGCTTACATTGTCCATTGGCGGCATATTCGTTGGCAAACAGGAGCAAAGTGGTTTCTCGAACACCTGCAAGATGGCGATCCAGCCAGCAATAACATGTCATGGCAATGGGTAGCCAGCACCTTCAGTCAAAAACCATATTTCTTCAACCGCGAGAACTTAGAACGCTATACCGAAGGCGTTTACTGTCGTCAATGTCCCCTCTACGGTCATTGTGACTTTGAAGGCAGTTATGAAGAATTAGAACAGCGACTTTTTCCCAAAGGAGAATTCACCAAACAACCCAACAGCCAAACTTTTAAACGTCGTAGCAAGAAACCTGAGCAACGGTGAAGGTGCGAATGTAGCGGATGCTCGATCTCGTCGTTGCACCGATGTCATAATCCGTTACATCTGTTCCTATCCGTTGCTCGTATTGGCGGTTCGTTATCAAAAACCTAAAACCTAAAATCCGATGAATCAACCAATTGTCTGGGTACACGGCGATTGTCTCAGTCCCCAGAACCCCGCACTCCAAGCATACGCCGACGCCCCCGCCATCTGGGTTTGGGATGATGCTTTGATCGAGGAATGGCAACTAAGTCTCAAACGCCTCACCTTTATATATGAATGTTTACTTGAGTTACCTGTCGTCATCCGCCGTGGCGATGTGGCGCAAGAAGTTTTAGCTTTTGCCAAAGAGCATGATGCTAACAAAGTCGTCACAGTAGACAGTCCCAGTCCTCGGTTTGACAAAATTTGCCATGAAATTGAGCCTTCTTTGCCCGTGGAAGTGCTGCAAGTCGAGCCATTTTTTGAGTACGACGGCTATATCGACCTTAAGCGCTTCTCCCGCTACTGGAAAGTGGCAGAAAAGTATGTGTTTGAATAAACCTCACTATTGTGGCTCGTCTTCTGCCCGTGCCTAGTGCAGTACCGTTTGGTCTGACTGTAGCAGAATTAATGCATCGGCGCGAATTGGTTCTAGTGAGAGTTCCGTTGGACTGAGTTCGGTTAAGGTAATCGGTTCTCCTAACAGCCAAGTGGCAAAGTCTGTGGAGAAGTTTTCGGCGAGGAATTTACAAAATAGATCAAACATTTTGAAATTTTATCAATTGAAATAGTCGAATTATCGTTAAATAGTGAATAGATAGCAGTCTTAAATGATTCGTAAAAGCATCAGTTACCCTGTTTCTCTAAGAAACAGGGTAACTGATGCTTGGGATTTTCACAAATGATTTAGTATTGCTATATTTAATCGGATCTATGATTTATCTTTTCTATAAACTTTAGTTAAAATATAAATAGTTTGTTAAAAGTATTATAGCGATATTATGAAAAGTTTGTGAGAATTCTATAGGGAGATATTTTCAGGCGATCGCAAGGCTAAATTGACGACAATCAATGCAAGCTAACCAAGAACTTAACTGCTTTGACGACTGCAGTTAAGTTTTCAAGACTATTCAGCAATTGTCTTGAGCGGATGCCTTTTATTTGCTGTACTATCTATTTCTATATTTAACTATGAACAACATTGCTCTCACTGCTACAGTACCCAGCTTGGCTACTAGCAGTCCGGCGACCACGACTACATTGTACTCAGTTACTGATATTGGTGTTTTGGGAACTGACAGCAAAGGCAACAGCAGCAGCTACGCCACCGGCATTAACAACAAAGATCAGGTGGTTGGCTATTCCACAACTGCGAACGGCGATCGCGCCTTTTTATGGAGTAGCACTAAGGGATTGCAAAACCTTGGTGTTTTAGAAACCAACGTTAACGTTTCCCCCAATAGTAGAGCCTTTGACATCAACGACCAAGGTCAGGTGGTTGGCGTCTCAACTGACCAACCCCCGAGTTACAGTCCTGGACAGCGTCCCTTTGTTTGGAACAGTACTAGCGGAATGCAAGACCTTGGTGTTTTTGGTGATAATGTCTACAACACTATCCCTACAGCTACAGCGATCAATAACTTGGGTCAAGAGGTTGGCTACTCTTCCTTTTCATCAACTCGCCCCGCTGGCTATCGCCCCGTTTTGTGGGATAGCACCACAGGCATACAAAACCTGGGTGATTTTTCTCCTGATTTCCAATACAATTCATTATATAACGCCTACGCCTATGGCATCAACGACCAAGGTCAGGTGGTCGGCTCTACACCTAAAAATAACTCTGCCAGCGCCTTTTTATGGGATAGCACCAAAGGATTACAAGACCTCGGTATTTCAGGTGGGGCTACCGACATTAATAATAAAAGCCAGATAGTCGGCTTTGAAAATCCTTCAAATGTACCTTACCCAGCAGTGTTGTCCATAGGATCATTCAGTGTTAACAACGGCACTGACGCCTTTTTCTTAGATAGCACTGGAGTCAAACAAGACATTGGTGTTTTGGGGACCAACAGCGATGGCAACAGCTACAGTATAGCCAACAGAATCAACGACGAAGGTCAGGTTGTAGGTTTATCCTCTTCTGGCAAAGGCAATCACGCCTTTTTGTGGTCAAATAATGTGTTAACGGATCTCAACAATCTGATTCCTGCTGACAGTGGCTGGACTTTAGAGAATGCAACGGATATTAACGATACTGGGTACATTGTTGGCTCTGGTCGGATCAACGGTCAAACACATGGATTTGTTTTGACGCCACAAAGCACTGACAATAACTGGATAGGGTCAGCAGCGCCTATTAACGATACGGGATATACTGTAGGCAATGGTGATCTCAATGGTCAAAGTGTGCTTTTTTAATACCATAAAGCAAGTTTGTTCCATTCAAAATTCACAGTTTGATGCCATTGCTTCTAACTGAACCGTATTCGGCTATATCCACCTCAAGCGCTTCTCCCGTTACTGGAAAGTCGCAGAAAAGTATGTGTTTCAATAGACCTTACTGTTGCGGTGGGTTGCCGGATGCTTGCAACAACTGTAATTGTTCCACTGATAACCCAGTCACCTTTGCTACCTGTTCTATTGGCATACCAGTATTCAGCAAATTCATTGCCACTTCTTCTAAAGCTTCAGCTTTGCCTTCAGCTTTGCCTTCGGCTTTGCCTTCAAGCAAAATATCTTGATAAATAACTGACTCGCGCATAATTTCTGCCCGCAAAACTCGTCTAATTATCTCCTTCTCTAATAATAAACCAGCCAAAACAGCAGCGGAAGCCGCTACATTTGCCTGAGTTCGAGATTCTGTCATCCCATTGATTTCCCTTGCCACGTGGAGAAGTTTTCGGCGAGGAATTTACAAACATTATCAAACATTTTGAAATCTTATCAATTCTTGGCTCGTCTGTTTTCCAGATAGACAAAACTAATATTATTAGTTTTGTCTATCTGGTATATTGTCAGCAAATATTACTATGCCGCGTCCCAAAGGACAAACGCTTACACAAAAAGACATTGTGTTCGCGGCGATCGCTTGCGTAGAAAAGGAGAGGTTTCGGCTTTAGAAAATATCTGACCACATCAGGGAGCAAAACTTTCCAACAGTTGGATTTGCGAAAAAACAAATACCAGATCAATTATGGTGCCGTACTGCTGCGTCCGAACACACCCTACATTTGATGTTTTTTCAGTTTATCTACTTAGTAAAAATAGTAAAATAATGGTGGGCAGTGCCCACCCTACTAATAAATTAAATAGAACTCTTGTGGGGTGGACAGGAAAGCCTGCCCAGGCAATGTAAATTACATGCAAGGGCAGCTTACACATCTAAGGCATCCAGTGGTATTCAATATTGGGTTGCCCGTTAATTTTGTTTGTTGCCCGGTTACCCGGGTTGGGGTTATTCCTGATCCAAACGTAGCACAGCCATAAAAGCTTCCTGCGGTACATCCACCGTACCGACAGATTTCATCCGCTTTTTACCTTTCGCTTGCTTCTGCAAGAGTTTCTTCTTCCGGCTGATGTCACCACCGTAGCACTTAGCTAACACATCTTTGCGCAAGGCGGGAATGTGTTCGCTGGCAATAACTTTACTACCAATAGAAGCTTGAATTGGCACTTTAAATTGATGGCGAGGAATTAGTTCTTTAAGTTTTTCCGCCATTGACCGCCCAACGTTGTAAGCTTTATCTCGATGGACAATCATCGCCAAGGAATCCACTGGGTCACCATTAATCATAATATCCAGCTTGACTAGAGGATTTTCTCGGTAGCCGATGAGGTGATATTCCATACTGGCGTAACCTCTTGTGCGGGACTTCATCTGGTCGAAAAAGTCGGTGACAACTTCTGCCAAGGGTAACTCATAAGTCAGTGTCGTGCGTCCTTTGGTGAGATATTTCATGTCTTTAAATACACCACGCCGATTCTGCGCCAACTCCATCAAAGTGCCGACGTAAGTTTCTGGCGTAATCATATCTACCTGGACATAAGGTTCTTCAATTTTTTCTCGTTCGTTGGGAGAGGGTAAACGACTAGGGTTATCAATGAGCAGTACTTCACCCTTGAGGGTTGTCACTTGATAAACTACTGAGGGGGCTGTAATGATTAAATCCAGGTCGTACTCTCGTTCTAAGCGTTCTTGCACAATTTCCATGTGCAGCAAGCCTAAGAAACCACAACGGAAGCCAAACCCCATTGCACTGGAAGTTTCTGGTTCGTAGTGCAGTGCCGCATCATTGAGTTCCAGCTTACCCAAGGCTTCCCGCAAGTCTTCAAATTGGTCGGCATCGATCGGGAACATGCCACAGAACACCATTGGGTTAGCTTCTGTGTAACCAGGCAAGGGTGTAGATGCTTTAGCTTTAGATAGGGTAATAGTATCACCTACTCGTGCATCAGCTACAGCTTTAATTGCCGCTGCTAGATAACCTACTTCCCCGGCGTGTAGTTCCTCAACTTGCTTTTGAGTGGGAGAAAGTACCCCAAGCTCGTCAATTTCGTATTCCTTGTCAGATACCATCAGGTAAATGCGATCGCCCTTCTTCACGGTACCATCCATTACCCGAAAATACACAATCACTCCCCGGTAGCTGTCGTAGTAGCTATCAAAAATTAACGCTCGTAAAGGTTCCGATACCGTGTTTTGTGGCGGTGGTACACGTCCCACAATTGCTTCTAAAATTTCATCAATACCAATTCCCTCTTTAGCAGATGCACGAATTGCACCACTACAATCTAAACCGATAATTTCTTCGATTTCGCTGATTACCCGTTCTGGTTCTGCTCCCGGTAAATCAATTTTATTCAAAACCGGGATAATTTCTAGGTTATGCTCTAAGGCTAAATAGACGTTTGCCAGGGTTTGTGCCTCTACACCCTGAGAAGCATCTACTACCAATAGTGCGCCTTCACAAGCGGCAAGACTGCGGGATACCTCATACGAAAAATCCACATGTCCAGGTGTATCAATTAAGTTCAGCACGTACTGCTGACCATCTTTTGCCTTGTAGTTCATCCGAGCGGCTTGTAGCTTAATTGTAATCCCCCGCTCTCGTTCCAGATCCATGTTGTCAAGGAACTGTTCCTTCATTTGACGATCCTCCACCGTGCCTGTGACTTGCAACAAGCGATCGGCAAGAGTGGATTTCCCATGGTCTATGTGAGCAATAATACAAAAATTGCGAATACGAGCCGCAGGAACGTCAGTCATATAGTTCTTTAGCTTTAGGAGCAACCAAGGTTAAAACAGCAATATACTTAACGTATTTTAATGCTTTCTTCGCTTCTTCGCTGCTTTTTGGGAATGGGGAATGGGAAATGGGGAGTGGGGAGTGGGGGAAGTGGGGGAGTAGGGGAGGATGAGGAGGACTTGGAAGCATCCGTCTCCCAAGTCTCCCAAGTCTCCCAAGTCTCCCCACTCCCTACTCCCCATTCCCCACTCCCCATCAAGAATATATATAAAGGTCTATCGCTAACTTCTGGTATTCATCACATAGGAGCGTACAATAATCATCAAGAAGTGCAAAATACAAACATTCGAGGGTAATTGCTACCCGCAATTGCTCTGATCTAGGAAGAGAGCTAGTTTACAAGGTCTTGGAAAAAATAGATAAAAGAGTGTATCACTTATGAACATGAAAGAGAAAGCTACCGATGCGGAACAAAGACTAGCACATAAGGTAGAAATTGCTATTAGTCTAGATTCTGAGTTACTAGAACAAATTCGACATTTAACCAATGACCCGAGTAAAGTGATTGAGGTAGCCATCCGCCAGTGGTTAAGGGGTGAAACGCCAAGAGATGATGAACTAACGCGTACACCTGTACGCAAACCCTTACCACCTCGGGGTGAATGGAACGATTAAGCTAAAAATTAGTTATAACTGGAGGATTAAAAAGTGTAAATTTTGTCTGGCTTTATTCCCGAAAAATTGGAAACCGTCAATTAACTTTGCTCAATTGGTAAAAATTTATGCCAGAGTTTTTGCAGTGATTCGCAAAATTTTTGTGGGTTACCATCTGTTTATTCAACTCGAGTCATGAGTATTACTGCAGATTCCCAACAGATGAATCTAGTATCAAAAAATCAGGAACTTATTACCAGTAACACTAATGGCTTAGAGGCACATTTAGGAGCCGAGTTGGTGTATACGCAAAATGGGACGGGGCGTTACCTAACCTTTTATTGGCAAAAAAGTGAGAGCCTGGGGTTGAACCCTGAGCAAATAGTCAAGAGTCTAAATGGGGATCAAATTTTTGCCCCAGTGGACAAAGATACTTATTTGGAACGGTTGCAGCGGATTTTGACAAGTTTGGTTCCGGAAAGATGTCAGTGCTGGTTTAGGTTGGGTCAAAAGTTGTATGAGTTAGAGTTGACTATCAGTCCGATTTTGCCGGCATTTGGGAGTGTGGTGACAACTGTTTTGGTGATGGGAAGGCTGCTGCAATCTACAGTCAGCAAAACAGAAGTGAACTTGGCAACAACGCCTACACAGCTAGATTTAGCTTTACGTTCACAGCAACACCGAAAACTGGTAACCAAAATTACCAGAAATATCCGGCGAACATTGGATCTAGACATTATTTGGCAACAAACAGTTGACAATTTGGGGAAAGCGTTGCAAATAGATCGCTGCATTATCTGTCCCTACCAACCCTCTAGCTCAAAAGTGCAGGTGATAGCAGAGTACCATCAGCCAGCCGTCAGATCAATCCTTGGCTTAGAAATAGAAATAGATTCTGAGCCAACCTTTGCTCAGGCTTTAACTACTCTAGAACCAATTTTAGTAGAAACAGCTCAACATCCTCAGTTCGAGCAGCAGAAAATGTTGGTGGTTGCAACTTGTCACCAAGACCAACCAAATGGATTGATTGCTGTGACTCTTTCTGCTGAATGCCAGGGTGTGACAGCAGATGAACTGGAAATAGCACTAGACGTAGCAGATCAGCTGGGAACCGCGATCGCCCACGCCACTTTATACAAAGAACTGGAAGTAGCACGTCAACAAGCCGAAGAAGCCACTCGCCGCATTAGAGAGTTTCTTGCTAACGTGACTCATGAACTGCGAACGCCACTAAACGGCATTATCGGATTTTTAAAGCTGATTTTGGAGGGTATGGCAGACGATCCAGAGGAACAAACGCAGTTTCTTGAAGAATCCCACAAATCATCGCTTTACCTACTCGATCTAATCAACGACATCTTAGACATTGCCAGAATCGAAGCAGGTAAAATGGAACTGGAGTTGCGATCTGTCAAACTGGATGAGCTATTCAGTGATGTAGAAAATTTCATGCGCCCTCAAGCTTCGGGGAGAAACCTCAGTTGCCGCATGCAAATGCCTGATACCTGCGATGAAATTATTGTCTGTGGTGACTACCAACGCCTCAAGCAAGTGATGTTAAATCTAGTGGGTAACGCCATTAAATTTACCCATGAAGGCGGCATAACCGTCAGCGCTGATGTAGTTCGCAAAAAGGTAATATTTCAAGACCAGCAATTTCCTGGCATGGTGAGAGTGCGTGTGGCAGACACAGGCATTGGTGTTTCCTTAGACAAACAAGATAAACTGTTTCAATTATTCTCTCAAGTGGATAGCTCTCGTACTCGCCAATACGGTGGTACAGGCTTGGGACTGGCAATATCCCAGAAGCTGGTAGAAGCAATGGGTGGTGAAGTGAATTTTTATAGTTTAGGTGAAGGGCTAGGCTCAACAGTCACATTTACAGTACCACTGTATCAACAACCAGTTATGGTATCAGCGTTGGAAAGCAATTTACAAGATTAGATCTTGTTGATTGTTGATTGGGGAATTGCTAATTGTTAATTGCCTATTAGCCATTAGCAATTAGCCATTAGCAATTAGCCATTACCCATACTAAACTGAGAAAAGTTAAGTTAAAGTGGTGCTATGAAAGTTCAAACAACAGCCCGTGAGTTATTTAAAACCGCTTACGAAAGTCGTTACACTTGGGACGAAAGCTTTCCTGGTTACAGTGCAGATGTGCAACTGGTGCAGGGGGATGAAGTTTACACAGGGAAAATTCGCATTAACCAGGATCTGAGTGTAGAAGTTACGGGTGTTGCAGATGAACAGGTGGAAGAAGGTATCTATACCCAGTTGCGAGATATAATCACTCACCGCAAACGCATTGATTTTGAACAGTCTCATGGCAAACATCAGTTTATCTTAGGTCAAAAAGACCCG
Source organism: Stigonema sp. (assembly GCA_965249805.1). Classification (GTDB taxonomy): domain Bacteria; phylum Cyanobacteriota; class Cyanobacteriia; order Cyanobacteriales; family Nostocaceae; genus Stigonema. Next base: position 1,153,080 of record CBDFMX010000001.1, on the reverse strand, counting down.
ACCGGGGCGGTGGAAATCCTCGTCTTAGGTGACTCTATGGGTTCTAATTATAAAATCCGTCCGCATAACAAGGAAATTTGCCAGGTAAGTCGGGTGATGGGACGCATGGCTTTTATAATTGATACTTATGAAAGCATGAACACAGGTTCGGGCTACATTGCAAGTCGCTACGATGCGATTTTCCGCAACTCGAAAACAAATGTAGTCAGTAACGTCCTTAAATTTGAGGATACTTATGAAAAAGTAGGCGAATATTATATCATGACTAAGCAGGTCGTCCAAGATTATAAAGATGGCGATGGCTCCGCCGACCTGGCGGTACGCACCACTGCTGAGTTCAGCTACTCCAACATCAAGTTACTGGAACCAGTATCTGTATAAATTGAGTTAAGAGTGATGAATTAACTCCTAACTGCCAACTTATAACTCCAGACTGCTGCAATTAGATCTAGGATCGTTTTAACAAAGCTAGAAAATAAAAATTTTCTGAGAATTGTTAGTGGTTAGTTGTTGTTTGTTAGTTGTAAAAAACGATACTAACAACTTACAACTAACCACTAACAACTAACAACTTACAACTTACAAGGTCTATAACTATGGAACTGACAACTGACAACGTCGAAACAGTCTTAGATGAAATGCGCCCTTATCTCATTTCTGATGGTGGTAATGTGGAACTCGTAGAACTTGAGGGTCCGATTGTCAAATTGCGGTTGCAAGGTGCTTGCGGTTCTTGCCCCAGTTCCACAATGACCCTGAGAATGGGTATCGAACGTCGCCTCAAGGAAATGATTCCAGAAATTGCGGAAGTAGAGCAAATCATGTAGAGAATAGGGAGTGGGGAGTGGGGAGTAGGGAGTAGGGGAAGTGGGGGAAGTGGGGGAGGATGAGGAGGTTGAGTAAGTAGGGGGAGATGAGGAGGATGAGGAGGATGAGGAGGTTAATTTGTGTCCCTCATCTCCCCCATCTCCCTCATCTCCCCCATCTCCCTCATCTCCCCCATCTCCCTCATCTCCCCCACTCCCCAACGCCACTTGCTTCAACGGGGGGAACCCCCGCAACGCAGTGGCTCCTCCCCACTCCCCACTCCCCACTCCCCCTATTACCTATGCCCCATCCCCTTTACGTCGCCTTCATCTGGCATCAACATCAACCCTTGTACAAATCTTCTGACGTTTCGCTTAGCACTCAACAATATCGCCTGCCTTGGGTACGGTTGCATGGTACTAAGGATTATTTGGATCTGGTGCTAATTCTAGAACGCTATCCTAAATTGCACCAAACGGTGAATTTAGTACCATCGTTAATATTGCAGTTAGAAGATTACATCGCTGGCACTGCCTTTGACCCTTATCTGGAAGTTAGTTTAACACCTACAGAACAACTAACTCTCCAACAACGGGAATTTATCATCCAACACTTTTTTGACGCCAATCACCACACCCTGATCGATCCTCATCCTCGATATGCCCAGTTGTACCAACAGCAGCAGGAGAAAGGGCAAACTTGGTGTTTGGCAAATTGGCAACTGCAAGATTATAGCGATTTACTAGCTTGGCACAATCTAGCATGGATTGACCCCCTGTTTTGGGATGACCCGGAAATTGCAGTGTGGTTAAAGCAGGGTGAGAATTTTACTTTAAGCGATCGCCAGCGAATTTACTCCAAACAGAAAGAAATTATTAGCAGAATCATCCCACAACATCGGAAAATGCAAGATGCTGGGCAGATTGAGGTCACAACCACGCCCTACACCCACCCCATCTTGCCCTTACTTGCCGATACAAATTCCGGTCTGGTAGCAGTGTCAAATATGACTCTACCTCAGTATCGGTTTCAGTGGGCAGAAGACATCCCGCGACATTTGCAGAAAGCTTGGAAGTTATATCAAGAAAGATTTGGACAGCCGCCACGTGGTTTGTGGCCTTCGGAACAGTCAGTTAGCCCAGAGATATTACCATATATTATTAAACAAGGATTTAAGTGGATTTGCTCAGATGAAGCAGTACTGGGGTCGTCACTGAAGCACTTTTTCCACCGCGATGGAGCGGGGAAAGTCCAAGAACCAGACTTGCTGTACCGACCATACCGCTTAGAAACTTCAACAGGTGACGTGTCTATTGTGTTTCGCGACCATAGGTTATCGGATTTAATTGGCTTTACCTACAGTTCCATGCCGCCAAAACAAGCAGTAGCAGACTTAGTGGGACACTTGGAAGCGATCGCCAGAATGCAAAGAAACCAAGAAAACGAACAACCTTGGTTAGTAACTATTGCCTTGGATGGTGAGAATTGCTGGGAATTTTATCCCCAAGATGGCAAACCCTTCTTAGAAGCTTTATATCAAACCCTCTCGGACGAACCGCGCCTCAAACTCGTCACTGTCTCAGAATTTCTCGAACAGTTTCCTGCAACAGCAACCATCCCAGGAGAACAACTGCACAGCGGTTCTTGGGTAGATGGTAGCTTCACGACCTGGATTGGAGATCCGGCTAAAAATCGGGCTTGGGACTACCTAACACAAGCAAGGATAACGCTTGCGAATCATCCAGAAGCAACAGAAGAAAACAACCCCCAAGCATGGGAATCTTTGTATGCGGCAGAGGGTTCCGACTGGTTCTGGTGGTTTGGCGAAGGACATTCATCGAATCAGGATGCTATCTTCGACCAATTATTTCGCTCACATCTATGTGGCATTTATCAGGCGTTAAATGAACCTATACCGCCCTATCTCCGACAGCCTCTAGAAGTTCATGAAGCAAGGGCAGACCACCGACCAGAAAGCTTTATTCACCCGGTAATTGATGGCAGAGGTGATGAGCAAGACTGGGATAAAGCTGGACGTCTAGAAATAGGCGGCGCAAGGGGAACAATGCACAACAGTAGCGTTATCCAGCGGCTTTGGTATGGGGTGGATCACCTAAATTTCTACTTACGGTTAGACTTCATCACTGGTGTTCAACTAGGGCGGGATTTGCCAGCCGAGTTGAATTTGCTGTGGTTCTATCCAGACAGCACAATGCACAATAGCCCTGCACCCTTGACTCAGGTGCCGGATCTCGCACCAGTTAATTACCTATTTCACCACCATCTAGAGATTAATTTGCTGACGCAATCAATTCATTTTCAAGAAGCTGGAGAGCACGATCAATGGCTTCCACGTGTCAGTCGCGCCCAAGTCGCTTTAAACAAGTGCTTAGAACTAGCAGTGCCTTGGGCAGATTTGCAAGTTCCGCCAGATAATCCTCTACGCCTGATTTTGATCCTCTCAGATGAAGGTCGTTTCTGCAACTATCTGCCGGAAAATGCTTTGATACCGATTGAAGTACCTTAATTGCTAATCGCTAATTGTTGATTGGGGAATTGCTAATTGCTAATTGCTAATTGCTAATGGGTAATTGCTAATTGCTAATTGCTAATCGCTAATTGCTAATGGGTAAAGTCAGACTGGCCAAGAACAATCAACAATCAACAATCAACAATCAACAATCAACAATCAACAATTACCAATTACTGGCGCAAAAGAAGGTTTGTTGTTAAATTGGAAGCGTTCTTCTTTAACCGATGAATAGCTTTTGTATGAACACATCCGATTCTCACGAGGAAAGTTTACAGCAGACTCCTCTTGGTCAGTTATGTGGTTCCAAGCAGTTATTTCGGGATCGCTACGAAATTTTGCGCATATTGGGTAGAGGTGGTTTTGGTGTCACTTTTTTAGCCCAGGATAAGGTGTTACCAGGGCGCGCTTTCAGTCAGTTGATAATGTGATTCGGGCTTTAGGCATGGAATCGTATTTGCCTACTTTGGTTAACTGTTTAACCACCCGAAGATTCAAAGATGAGTAGACCACGATATGACCGTAGGGGCGGGGTACCCCTACGGGGAATTCAAAAGTCAAAATTCAAAATTCAAAATTATTTAATTACTTTTGACTTTTGACTTTTGACTTTTGACTTGGAGCGCAGCGACCTGCCCCGCCCTTACAATGTCGTCAAATCAATTGAAAACCGCTGTTTTATAAGTGATTTTTAATACATCGTATCTGGTTGGCGATCTCAGTCAAGTTTTTATTGTCAGTAGATTATTATTTTTGATTTAAATTATGTATAATAAGGAGAAAATTTAATCATATTAAGAATCATGTCAGGGGAAAATTTGCATAATTTATCACGCAGTGGTGTGTTGTAAATGATGATCTGCTGCCTAAATCCTGATTGCCCAAATCCCCTCAATCCTGACGGAAAACAGTCATGCCAAGCTTGCAGAACTCCACTGGTATTACTGCTGCGAAATCGCTTCCGTGTCATCAGAGTGCTTTCTGATGAAGGTGGATTTGGCAGAGCCTATCTAGCAGAAGATATAGATAAATTAAATGAACGCTGTGTCATCAAGCAATTAGCACCAAAATTCCAAGGAGATTGGGCGTTGACAAAAGCGATGGAGTTGTTTCAAAAAGAGGCTCAGCGCCTGCTACAACTTGGAGAACATCCGCAAATTCCGACCCTATTGGCTTATTTTGAGGAAGAAAAATACTTGTATTTGGTGCAACAGTTTATCGATGGGCAGAATTTGTTAAAGGAGTTGCAACAAAAAAAGGCGTATAGCGATCTTGAGATTCAAGAACTTTTGCTAGATTTACTACCCGTCCTCAAGTTTATTCATGAACGTGGAGTCATTCACCGCGATATCAAGCCACAAAATATTATTTACCGTAAAAGCGATCGGCGGTTTTGCCTGATTGATTTTGGTTCCTCGAAGCAACTTACGGCAAGAGTACAGATGAAACCGATGACGACCATTGGTTCACATGGCTATTCCCCTATTGAACAAATAAAGGATGGTGCAGCTTACCCAGCTAGTGATTTATTCAGTTTGGGTGCTACTTGTTTTCATTTGCTGACTGGAATTTCCCCTTTTCAACTGTGGATGGAACATGGGTATAGCTGGGTACAAGATTGGCGGCGATATTTGCGAAGTCCGGTTAATAGTGAATTAGATCGGGTTCTCGACAAGCTGTTAAAAAAAGATATTGCGCAGCGTTATCAATCTGTACATGAAGCGATCGCGGACTTGACTCCACAGATGCCGCTACTAACAACAGGGGCAGTTCCCGTCACACCGCCACCAACTCAGTTACTATTCTTACCAAGAAAATATGCAATCCTGAGAAATTTACTCTTGTCAGGTACTGCCATAGTGTTATTGGGTTCGGGGAAATTTTGGTATCAAAAATATCTCCATCTTGAAACTAGAATTTCCGCTATTCTGACTCACCCGAACCCTAGCTTAACCAATAAAGAAGAGCTAGTTAGTCAGCCTATCAAGACTCCCTTGGAAAAGTTTTTCTTAGATCACACCTTCAATGAACATTCTAACCCAATATTGTCCGTCGCCATCAGCCCAGATGGTAAGACTATTGTCAGTAACAGTGATGACAACATTAAACTGTGGAGTCTGGCTACAAAACAGGAAATCTGCGCCCTCAACGGTCATCGCGACAGAGTTAATGTTGTCGCTATCAGCCCAGATGGACAAATCCTTGCCAGCGGTAGTGAAGACAAAACTATCAAACTATGGAATTTGGCAACGGGACAGGACATGCAGTCGCTGGTAGGGCATTCTAACTCTATTCATGCCCTCGCCTTCACCCCAATCCCCCCAACCCCCAGCGACAAAAGTTCTCGTTTTGGGGGGAGTGAGGGGAGTGAGGGGGGGATGCTTGCCAGTGGCAGTGACGATCATACGATCAAATTGTGGAATCTAGCAACGGCAGAGCAAATCCGTACACTCACAGGTCATTCATCCTCGGTTAGATCTGTGGCCTTCAGTCCCGATGGCAAGATACTTGTCAGTGGTAGTCTTGACAAAACTATCAAAGTGTGGAATGTGGCAACAGGAAAGCTGATCCGTACACTGCCAATTTCAGGCAAGGTGATTTCCGTTGCTATTAGCCCGGATGGCAAAATTCTCGCTAGTGTCAGTTTTGATAGAACCATTAAACTGTGGAATTTGGCAACAGGAGAACAAATCCGCACACTCATAGGTCATTCTGATAAGGTGATCTCCATCGCCTTCAGTCCCGATGGACGAACCCTTGCTAGTGGCAGTTTTGATCGAACCATCAAACTGTGGGACCAAGTAACGGGAAAGCCAATCCGCACTTTGGTAGCGCATTCCGACTCGGTTAATGCCCTCGCCTTCAGCAAAGATGGAAAAATCCTGATCAGTGGCAGTGAAGATAACACGATCAAAATTTGGTCAGTATCTCGTAAGTAGGATGAGTTATGTAAAAAATCCGGAATACTTTTGATGCGATTGGTAGATTAGTTTATTCTCACAAAAGTAGGATGTTTTAATTTTGTCAAAGTCGCAGGATATCAATTGTGCATGAATACAGTTTAATATTGTTGTGTTTCAATTCTTCGTAAGGGTTAACACGGAACCGCCCTGTTAAAATTTGTAAATGTAATTCGTAATTCAAAATATTTAATTAAATAACAATTTACGAATGATGAGTTACAAATTATTTTTGAAAGAGCTAGAAATGTATCTAAGTAGACCATACTCTGTCCTATGGGACTGTGTCATAATTTTAGTCGAATGAGAAGATTTATCACAGGTGCCGCGATCGCACTTTTGGGATTTGGGGGAGTTTGGTATTGGCAATCTTCTCCAGCAGCAATTAATATGTCTTCTTCTCAGAGTGAGTCTCCGAAGACCGCTTTGAGAATTTCCCTTGAATTCACTTTAGGTGGACACTCGAATGCCGTTTTAGCTGTCGCTATTAGCCCAGATGGCAAAACCCTTGCCAGTGTTAGTGGTGACAAGACTATTAAACTGTGGAATTTAGCTACAGGAAAAGTACTCCGCACACTGACGGGGCACTCCGACTGGGTTAATTCCGTCGCCTTCAGTCCTGATGGCAACACCCTTGCCAGTGGCAGTACAGACAAGACTATTAAGCTGTGGAATCTAGTTACAGGAGAAGAACTCCGTACACTTCAAGGACATTTAGCCTCGGTTCAGTCTATCGCCTTCAGTCCTGATGGTATGACCCTTGCTAGTGGTAGTTGGGACCAGACTATCAAACTGTGGAATTTAGCCGATGGAAATATCATCCGGACTATTAAAGGGAATTGCGATGTGATTAATTCTGTCGCTTTCAGCCCCAATAGAAAGACGCTTGCTACGAGCAATTACTTTGATAGTTCCATCAATTTATGGAATTTAGCCACAGGGAAACAAATCCGCACTCTCAAGGGTCATTCCGAAGCTGTTAATTCCCTTGCTTTTAGTCCAGATGGTGAAACTCTTGTCAGTGGGAGTTGGGACAATACCATCAAAGTGTGGAATTTGGTAACAGGAGATGACATCCATACACTGGCAGGGCATACCAACAGGGTCGGGTCTGTCGCCATCAGCCGCGATGGAAAAACTCTTGCCAGTAGTAGTTGGGACAAGACTATAAAACTGTGGGATTTGACAACAGCACAGGAAATTAGCACCATCACAGGCCATTCTGACCGGGTTTGGTCTGTCGCCATCAGTCCGGATGGCAAAACCCTCGCTAGTGGCAGTTTTGATCGGACTATCAAGATTTGGCGGTTGTCTCCAGAAGAGAGACGCGATTAATCGCGTCTCTTAAAAGATAGTCAATCGGTATGTACCCCGTTCCCGTGGAATCGCTGAAATCACCACTGCATAGTAAGTGCCATCCTCAGGCAACTTAACTCGGTCAATTAATCCAGTGTATCCACCATGTTTGTTGTTATCTGCACCAATGATTTTCCCTTGAGAATTTAGCAGGACTACATAAGGGGAAAACTCTTCAAAGATACTATCTGCACGTATACTCACAAGCTGATTTTTTTTACCCTTAAACGCGGAAACATCGTAAGGGCTACCATTTTTGCGGAGAATTTGGCTGTTTGAACTTATGTCGTTGGATTCGTCTAAGGTATAGCTAGAATTGTCATTCCTGATAGCCAGATTATAGCGACCTATACTGGCAGGTTTTCGGCTAGTGACTGCGATGGTGTAAGTACCTTTTACAGGTAATCGGGCAAATATGAATTGTTCCTTAGAGCCTAGATTGGTTGTCGCCGTACTGCCTTTTGTTAAAAGAACTTTCTTATTAGGATCAAGCAAAAACATGTACGGATTTAGACTTAAGTTGTTAGAGCGGCGTTGATCCGCACTACCAATCAGCCTAATTTGGATCCGTTGGTTTTCTCTACCCTCAAACTGGTAAAAATGAAAATATCTGCCTTGAGACTTGAAGTCACCCGCAGCCAAAACACCTAATGCGAAATCTACAAAGTTAATTTGTCTGTAAGTAGGTGTTTTGGATGCAAGTTGCAGGTCACCTATAGGTTGATTGGTTCCCCGTCTAGAAGTATCATCATTGGAACGCTGAGTGGAAGCAGTTCTAGTTCGCGGTGCTTGCTCATCATCCGTGTTTCGATAACGCCGCTGAGTGGAAGCAGTTCTAGTTCGCGGTGCTTGCTCATCATCCGTGTTTCGATAACGCCGCTGAGTGGAAGCAGTTCTAGTTCGCGGTGCTTGCTCATCATCCGTGTTTCGATAACGCCGCTGAGTGGAAGCAGTTCTAGTTCGCGGTGCTTGCTCATCATCCGTGTTTCGATAACGCCGCTGAGTGGAAGCAGTTCTAGTTCGCGGTGCTTCCTCATCATCCGTGTTTCGAGGGGAAGACCGACTGGCGTTGGAATCTGAATCAGAGGCTACAGGACCAGGCAAATGAGGAACTTCTATACGTTCTTGGGTAACGTTTTCAGGTCGAGATACTTCAGGAGTAGGAGACTGTTCAATTCCTGTTTTTACTTCTTCTGGCAGTCTCTCCGGTGCTAGTTTGGCAATTATAAAGTGTTCAGATTGCGGAAGGCTTTCCAAAGCTTTTATAGGTAGAGCATAATTTCCTATTAGCAAACTACTACTTATACCATAAACTAAAAGAAAGTTTAGTCTGCTCCGATACTTTTCGTTAGTGTCTCTTGCCATGATTTTACTCCTATTTGTCCGTCAAAATATTTAATTTTTGGATGGGATATGTTATATTTAGCTTTATTTAAGCGGGGGGTCAGTTAAAATTTATTTACAGTGCTTAACAGGACTTACGCAAAAATTGCCATAGAGCTTAATTTATCGAACCGCCAAGAACGCCAAGAATAAGATTTACCTGTGTAATTTTTTATGCTCGCAAAAAAATCATTTTAAAGTTAAGATATGAAATACCTAATTAGTTTGAAAGTGCAATCATTTTTTTAGCATCTAAAGTATTACTTAGCATTAATAATAATAGAAGAATTATACAACATCGCTTAAGATAAGTAGGTCGGCACAAATAAATTATCATTGGTTCGTAGTTGGGCTTGAGCGCAACTACGAGCTTTTTTACTCTATTTGACAAAACTTTATATAGTTGGTGTCATTCTCGCCGACCGACTTATATTAAAACTACAAAGTAATGGATTCCCAGTATGCTTTGCTGCCTGAATCCCGATTGCCCAAAGCCTTTGAACCCTGATGGTAACCAGTCTTGCCTGACTTGCTTTACACCATTGACCCCATTACTAAGAGGACACTACCGTGTTATTGAACCGCTTTCAACTCAAGGTGGATTTGGCAGAACTTATCTAGCAGAGGATATAGACAAACTGAATGAACGGTGCATTGTCAAGCAATTAGCACCAAATGTCCAAGGAACTTGGGCATTGAAGAAGGCGATTGATTTATTTCAAGAAGAGGCTAAGCGACTGCAAGAGTTGGGACAGCATAACCAAATTCCCAGGCTGTTAGCATATTTTGAGCAAGATAATTATCTATATTTAGTGCAGCAGTTTATTAATGGACATAATTTACAACAAGAATTGCAACAGCGAGGAAAGTATAGCGAAGGAGAAATTCGGGAAATTTTGCTTGATTTACTACCTGTTCTCCAGTTTATCCATCAACATGGGGTAATTCACCGGGATATCAAACCACCAAATATTATGCGCCGATTCCCTGAGGGGGATCTCGTACTAATTGATTTTGGTGCCTCAAAGCAACTGACGGAAACAGTGCATACTCAAGTGGGGACGGCTATTGGCTCACATGGCTATACCGCTATAGAACAGATGCAGGATGGAGTAGCTTACCCAGCCAGTGATTTATTTGGTTTGGGAACGACTTGCTTTCATCTGCTGACTGAGATTCGCCCATCTCAACTGTGGATGCGACAAGGCTACGGTTGGGTTACATCTTGGCAGCAACATTTGAAAAGTCCCCTCAGCGATCAATTAAGTCAGGTTCTCGACCAGCTGTTGAAAATAGACATCCAGGAGCGTTATCAATCAGCTGATGAAGTCATTCAGCACTTGACATCGCCACAAGTACCCCCTACTGTACTCAAAGGCGTGCCAAAAAACTATTTGCAAATTATACCAGAGACTGAACACGCAACTGTAGTGAAAGGCGTACAAACACCTCAGTCGCAAGTTATACCAGCAACTGATAACAAGCTCAAAAAGCCACTTTTGCTGGGTTTTGGGATTGTGTTGTTAGGATTAGGGGGAACTTGGTATTTACAATCTCGCCCTTCTACAACTACTGAGTCCCCCAAGCCTAATCAAACCACAATCAGCAACTCAGAAAATCCTGTTCTACCTAGAACCCTAAATGGTCATTCCAGCGATGTTAATTCTGTCGCCTTTGCTCCTAATGGACAGCTACTTGCTAGTGGCAGTGATGACAACACGATCAAATTGTGGAATCTGGCGACAAGAGAGGAAATTCGCACTCTCAAAGGACACTCCAATCATATTTATTCTGTTGCCTTTGCTCCTGATAGCAAGATCCTTGCTAGTGGCAGTGAAGACAAAACAATTAAGTTATGGAATCTGATCACAGGGGAAAACCGTACCCTCATGGGTCATTCCAGCTGGGTTAATTCCGTGGCTTTCAGTCACGATGGTAAGATGCTTGCCAGTGGCAGTGTGGACAAGACAATCAAATTGTGGAATGTAGAAACAGGAAAGGAAATCCGCACCCTCCCGGGTCATTCTCAAGGAGTTCAATCCGTCGCCTTTAGTCCCGATGATACTACTCTTGCTAGTGGCAGTCTGGACAAGACAATCAAATTGTGGAATCTGATCGCGGGGGAAACCCGTACCCTCGCAGGTCATTCTAATTTTGTTATTTCCGTTGCCTTTAGTCCCGACGGTAAGACCCTTGCTAGTGGTAGTTGGGACAAGACAATCAAATTGTGGAATGTAGAAACAGGAAAGGAAATCCGCACCTTAAATCAGCATTCTGACAAAGTTAATTCTGTTGCCTATATGCCAAGTACAGGCTCCGGCAAAAGCCCAGATGATATACTTGCTAGTGGTAGTAACGACAATACTATTAAGCTGTGGAATTTGGCGACGGGACAGGAAATTAAAATTCTAAAAGGGGATTCCGGCTATGTTTATTCCGTCGCTATTAGCCCAAATGCACAGACTCTCGCCAGTGGTGGCACTGCTGGTAACACCCTCAAACTTTGGCAGATGTCGCACTAAGGTTGGTAGTTGTTAGTTGTTAGTTGTTAGTTGTTAGTTGGAAAGACAAGCTGAAGGAAAGCTGCGTCGTCAAGCAATTCGATATAACCGTAGGGGCGCGGTTTCCGCGCCCTTACAATGTGGTCAATTGAATTGAAAACTGCTGTAATCTTGAAGAAACCCCGACGACTGGAAGTCGCGGCTAGAAAAACAAAGTCCGCCTGCGCGGACTAATCTGAAGATAGGGTTTCAGATTTAATAGGAGTTGTGTAGAGACGCGAAATTTCGCGTCTCTACATAGGTGAACGGTAAGTAAATTATCTTAACTGAACCGTATTGAATGGAAGGATGGGACTAAATTTTGCCATAATAACATAGAAATTCCACTTTTGACAAGCATTGGCGATCGCTTTGAAGATGAAAACCGCAATTATAATTATAAACTTGATAATTTTGCACCGAGATATAGCAATCCTAAATCATTGGTCAGAGCCGAGAAACCCGGTTTCTCAAACAATACCTTCGCTCCTATTGCCCTCACTCTAGAAGAGTGGGGCTATACAAACAAAGCCCACCTCCGTGGGCTGTAAGGATTCCAGACTCGCGTTGGTGGGCTTTGTAGGTGTAGCCGAGCCAGCGCAGCAGGAGGGTTTCCCTCCGTAGGCGACTGGCGTTCAGGCTTATAGCCTGTAAGGCTTTTCAAAAATTGGCGAAGGTATTGTCAAAGAAACCGGGTTTCTGATGTTGGCAATTCTCACAAAATGACTATAAATTTGATAATTTTGTTCAGAAAGATTTTGCATGTTATATGATATATTTTAACATAAATATGTTAGCCAGACAATGCTCTGCTGCCTTAACCCTGATTGTCCCAATCCCGAAAATCCTGATGGCATCAGCTATTGTCAGAGTTGCGGGACACAATTGATACCGCTGTTGAGAGGTCACTATCGTGTTATCCAGCTGCTTTCAAATGAGGGTGGATTTGGCATAACCTATCTGGCAGAAGATGCAGACAAGCTGAACGAAAGCTGCGTCGTCAAGCAATTAGCACCGAAAACCCAACAAATTACGGTTCTGAACAAAGCAGTTGAGTTATTTGAGGAAGAAGCAAAGCGACTGCAAGAACTAGGAAAACATCCACATATTCCTACCTTGTTGGCTTACTTTAAGCAAGATAATTACCTGTATTTAGTACAAGAATTTATTGATGGGCAGAATTTGTGGCAGGAGTTGCAACAGCGCGTAACATATAGCGAAACAGAAATTCGGGAACTTTTACTAGACTTACTACCTGTTCTCAAGTTTATTCATGAACGTGGTGTGATTCACCGAGATATCAAGCTACAGAATATTATGCGCAGATCCCCCGGACCAACCGGGGAAAATTCGGTTGGGGGGGATTTGGTACTAATTGATTTTGGCGCCTCCAAGCAACTCAGCGCCACAGTGCGGACTAAACCGGGAACGATAATTGGCACATTTGGGTATAGTCCGTTAGAACAGATGCAGAATGGTGAGGCTTATCCAGCAAGTGATTTGTTCAGTTTAGGGGCTACCTGCTTTCATTTACTGACTGGGGTTTCTCCTCATCAACTTTGGTCAGAACAGGGCTATGGCTGGGTTGGTTTTTGGCAGCAATATTTGAGAAATCTGATTAGTACTGATTTGGCTGAGGTTCTTGACAAGCTGTTGCAAAAAGACTTTCAGCAGCGTTATCAATCAGCAGATGAAGTCATTCAAGACTTGAAACCACCGCCACCACCTCCACAGCCAAGACAGAATCCCAAATTAAAGCAGGGACTTTTGGTAGGTGGTGTGATTCTGTTATTAACTGTTGGGGTGGGATGGTATGTAACCCGTCCCATCCCGGTGGTTACAGAAGAAAGTTCTTTGCTAGTGAAAACCCTGAAGGGGCATTCTAACTTGGTTACTTCTGTTGCCATCAGTGCGATCGCCCTTAGCAACGGAGGATTGGGGGGGATTCTTGTCAGTGGCAGTTTTGACACAACCCTTAAACGGTGGAACCTATCAACTGGTAAGGAAATTAGCACTCTAGAAGGAAATGCCGGTTCGGTTCATGCCGTTGCCATCAGTTCAGATGGTCGTACTATAGCCAGTGGTCATGGAAACAATACCATTAAATTGTGGAATCTGTCAACCGGACAGGAAATAGGCATCCTCAAGGGGCATTCCAGTTCAGTTGAATCAGTTGCCATTAGTCAGGATAGTAAGATACTTGCCGGTGGCGGTTTTGACGGCACAATCAAACTTTGGGATTTGGCGACGAAAAGAGAAATCGCCACATTCAAGGGAAATTCCACCGCAGTTAAATCTGTCGCCTTTGCACCAGATGGACAAACTCTGGCTAGTGGTAGTAATGACAACACTATCCTACTGTGGAATTTAGCTTCTAAACAAGTCATTCAAAGCCTCAAAGGGCATTCTCAAGGTGTGCGGAGTGTCGCCTTCAGCCCCATCCCCAATAAAGGGGGGATTCTTGCCAGTGGTAGTACAGATAAGACTATTAAACTGTGGAATCCGACAACCAAACAGGAAATTAATACCTTAAACGGACATTCTTATTCAGTTAACTCCGTCACCTTTAGTCCTGATGGTAAGATGCTTGCTAGTGGCAGTGCTGACAACACTATCAAACTTTGGAATGTCGCAACTCAGCAAGAAATCCGCACTCTCAAAGGGCATTCTAAAGAGGTAACATCCGTTGCCTTTAGTCCTGACGGTAAAACTCTTGCTAGTGGCAGTGCTGATAATAGTATCAAGATTTGGCAAGTTTCTCCTTAAGAATGATGGGGAGTGGGGAGTGGGGAGTGGGGAGTGGGGAGAAAGCATATTTTCCAATACAGTTCTGGGCGTAGGGTGCGTTAGACGAAAGTACGGCACCAAAGTCTTCCACCACGGCGTTGCTGAATTACGGTATGAATTATGTATGTATACTGCGAACGGTTCAAAACTTCACTTAATATGGACTGAGCTCCAAACCTCTCCCCGATGCGGGGAGAGGCTTAAGAACCGGATGCGCGAATGTTAAATAAGTATAGTTTTCAGCCGTTTTTAGTATAGAGACGCGACAGATCGCGTCTCAACAATGATTATGGATACCCAAAAATTCCCTCCGGGGTCTACTTCCGCTGAAGCCGCCTGTTGTAGGTCATTTTTGATAAACTTGTCGTAGTTCTTCTATAGTATTGACTGTGTTGATACTGGTGAGGATTGTCTCTAATACATCCACTTCCCCTATCTGAGCAATTTCTGGTAATATTGTTAACCCATCGCTACCAAATTTCACTTCCAAGAGCACTTTAATACCCGATAGCAGTCCTTGCTGAAGTCCTTTTTGAATACCAATTCTCTCTCCACTGGTAATATACGGCATTTTTTTCGCCTCCTCGTATTGAGTTACTTCTTGCCAAAAACTACGTTCTAATTCTTCAGGTAATCTCATTACCCAATCAATAAATCGAAACAAGTTGATGATGTCTTCCCGCTGATAACCTTTTTCATAAAGTCGTTTGGTTAAATCCAGCTTCCATCGTTTCCGCCTAGAGTCATCTTGACGAGTTTCCTTGGCTTTTAAATGAGCCATAACTACTGTAGCAAAGGGGTTAGAATTGTCTGATAATTCTGCCCATCTTTGGCTATAGTCAAGCAATTTCACCACGGGAAACTTAAATTTGACTTCACAACCCCAAAGTTCATCACTATACTGATCTGGTTTCCATGTCGGGCGATCGTCACCTAAGATAGCTAAACTGGCTATAGACAAATTGTAACGGTCAAACAGGCGATAGTGGTAGACGTACATCCGCTTAGGAAAGTTGCTTTCTTCAGAACTTTGGATTTCCAGATGAATTAATACCCACCTTTGTTCACCACTGCGTCGCCAGACTTGAACGAGTTTGTCTACAAATCTTTGTCCTAGTTCCGCATCCCGAACGACTTGCTGTAACTCTTTGTCCAGAAAAGTATAGCCTCGCTTCCAGTCTATTTCTGCACTCGCTACAGGAAAGAAAAATTCCATGCACTCCTGAAAGTAGATTTCTATGGTTTCTTTCCAAGGGCTGTCATACTCGTCAGTGGACATTGGCATGATTTGCATTACATTCCTTTGCGTGTTCAAGGTCTGATTATGCCAAAGTTTTGACTGCTAAGTAAGTAGACAGGATTCAATATGTAAATAAATTTTCAGCGTAGGGTGCGTTAGCGAAGCGTAACGCACATCTTGCACCAGCCCCTAACGAATAGAATTCGCGGCTATACAAACTAAGTCCGCCTACGCGGACTAGCGAAAAATCAAGGGTTTGAAACCCGCGAAGGCGGTGAGTCCAGCCCTGAAGGAGGGTTTCCCTCCGTAGGGGACTGGCGAACCCGAAGGGGTTTTGCCTGTATAGCCGCGACTTACAGTCGTCAGGTGCAAGATGTGAGCTAACGCACCCTACATAGACTTAATTTTTAATTTTTAATTACCCGAAGGGGATTATGCTACAGTTCTTGAAGTTTGCCTAGTGCAGTCTTGTACATTTCTGTGTTATTCTGTTTCAGATATAGTTCTGCTGCTTTTTGCAAATCTTCACGCGCTCTTTGCTTGTCTTTTAGTTGAGCCTGGGCAAGTCCTCGATTATAGAACACTTCAGCAAGTTCTGGATCGACAATCGGCGCTCTTGTCAATATTATATTCCAGGTATTTTTACCTTCACGAGCAATACGCAGGTTGACTTGAGTACCGGTCTTTCCGCGCAGAAGGTCAGTTGTCTTTTCTAAACTTAAACCAGTAGTAGGTTGATTATCAATTACCTGGATGCGATCGCCTACTTTCAGTCCTCCCTTTTGAGCTGGAGCGTTTTCATACACCTTGGTAACCACAACCACTTTAGTTTGTGGATCAATTTCCGACCGAATACCAATACCAGAAAATTGCAGAGAACTCAATACTTGGTTGTAATCTTCAATTGCGCCTTTGTAATCTTGTAGCTTAGTACGAGCATCTCCCCGATTGTTGTAAGCAACAGCATCATCAGGCTTGAGGCGAATAGCTTCAGTGAAATCAGCGATCGCTCCTTTGTAATCTTTCAAATTAGCGCGACTGTCTGCCCGGTTCCCATAAGATGTCGTATTCTTAGGGTCGAGGCGAATGGCTTCGGTGTAATCGGCAATTGCTCCTACATAGTCTTTCTGTTGACTACGGGCATTTCCCCGATTGTTGTAAGCAGCAGCATAATCAGGCTGGAGGCGAATGGCTTCGGTGTAATCAGCGATCGCTCCTTTGTAATCTTTCGCCTTAGCGCGAGTGTCTGCTCGGTTTTTGTAGTAACTGGCTTTTTTAGGGTTAAGGCGAATGGCTTCAGTGTGATCTGCGATCGCTCCTTTGTAATCTTCCACCTTAGCGCGAGCATTTCCCCGTTTATTGTAAGCACTAGCATCATCAGGCTTGAGGCGAATAACTTCAGTGTCATCAGCGATCGCTTTGTTGTAGTCTCCCTGTTGAGCGTAACCAGCCGCCCGTTCCGCATAATATGTCGCATTCTTAGGGTTCAGGCGAATGGCTTCGGTAAAATCGGCAATTGCTCCTGCGTAGTCTTTCTGTAGAAGACGAGCATCTCCCCGATTGTTGTAAGCAGCAGCATAATCAGGCTTGAGGCGAATGGCTTCAGTGTAATCTGCAATTGCTCCTTTGTAATCTTTCGCCTCAGCACGACTGTCTGCCCGGTTTTTGTAGTAACCGGCATCTTTAGGGTTAAGGCGAATGGCTTCAGTGTAATCAGCGATCGCTTTTTTGTAGTCTCCCTGTTGATCGTAAGTCGCCCCCCGTTCCCCATAAGGTGTCGCATTGTTAGGCTCAAGGCGAATGGCTTCGGTAAAATCGGCAATTGCACCTACATAGTCTTTCTGTTGATTACGGGCATCTCCCCGATTGTTGTAAGCAGCAGCATAATCAGGCTTGAGGCGAATGGCTTCGGTGTAATCAGCGATCGCTCCTTTGTAATCTTTCGCCTTAGCGCGAGTGTCTGCTCGGTTTTTGTAGTAACCTGCTTCTTTAGGGTTAAGGCGAATGGCTTCGTTGTGATCTGCGATCGCTCCTTTGTAATCTTCCACCTTAGCGCGAACAACTCCCCGTTGAGCGTAAACACTAGCATCATCAGGCTTGAGGCGAATGGCTTCAGTGTGATCAGCGATCGCTTTGTTGTAGTCTCCCTGTTGAGCGTAAGTAGACCCCCGTTCCGTATAATATGTCGTATTCTTAGGGTTCAGGCGAATGGCTTCGGTAAAATCGGCAATTGCTCCTACATAGTCTTTGTCTTTCTGTAGAGCACGGGCATCTCCCCGATTGTTGTAAGCGCTAGCATAATCAGGCTTGAGGCGAATTGCCTGATTGTAATCGGCGATCGCTGCCGCATAGTCTTTCTGTTTAGATAGATTATCACCTCGTACTTTGTAGTATAGATATGCAAATTCCGGATCATTACTTATAGCTGTGTTGTAATCAGCAATTGCTCCCTGCTTATCTTTCAGTAAAAATCGAGCCTCTGCCCGACGTTTGTATATCCAGTAATTATTGGGTTGGATCTGTAGTGCTTTGTTGAAATCCGCAAGAGATTGCTGTGACTGTCCCTGTTTTGCGTAAGCGAAGCCTCGACTCATGTAAGCTTGGATATTGCGAGGTCCGAAACGCAAAGCTTCGTTGTAATCAGCTATTGCTCCTTTATCGTCTTGATGATTACTGCGGGCATCTCCGCGTTGAACGTATAATACAGAGGCAGATTCAGGATTCAAGCGTATGGCTTCAGTGTAATCCTCAATCCCTTTTTTGGTGTCGCCTAAGATAAAGTTGGCTGCAGCACGCTCTGAGTAGATTTGAGCATTGTCAGACCTAAGTTCCAAAGCTTTTTTGAAATCCTCTGTAAATGCCTGCCGATTTCCCATTCTCGCATAGAGAACTCCACGAGCCACGTAAGCAAAGGCGTATTTAGGCTGTAATTCCAAGGCTTTGTTGAGATCTTTTAGCGCTCCTTTATAGTCCTGGTATTTAGATTCCAAAGACAAGAGATCACCCCGGCGGAGGTAGGCATAAGCTAAGTCTGGCTGAAGTTCTATGGCTTTGTTGATATCGGCGATCGCAGCGGGAATGTCAGAAAGGTACTCATGAGTTTGACTACGCCTGGTATAGCTTTCAGCAGAATTGGGATTAAGTTTAATAGCTTGATCGTTCGCTGCCAGTGCTTCCGGGTAACGAGTTGATGCTATCAGGATTGTCGCTCTCCAATTATGCAACATAAAGTCATCTCTGCGCAATTCAAGCGCTTTGTCAATAGCTTTTTGGGATTCTTCATAACTTTCCGCGAAGTAATACGCATCCGCAAGCTGACGCCAAGCTTGATCTGAATCTGGATTATACTTAATAGCTGTATCAAATGATTTAGCAGCTTCTTTATATTTCCTCTGAAGCATTAGTGCTGTACCATGTGCATACCAAGCTTCATAGAAGTTGGGCTTAATCTTATACGCCTTCTCAAAAGCTTGCTGCGCTTGTTCATATCGCCGTAATCGCCACAGCTTATTACCATAATTCAGCCATTGAGTTTCATCAGCGTTACTTGGCGGTTGCTTTAAATCGAGTGAATATTTGACGATTTCATCTTGTGCTGATGGCGTTAGTTGCTGTGGTAAGGTAGTTTCTTGTTTTAAGTTAAGCTTGATGTTTTCCTGGTTGATCTTTGCCAAAAAGGTGCGAATCGGAATGCCCAAGCTGTAACCTAACTCTAACCGAGAGTTTTGAGTAGTTTTTTCGGGAATGGGGCTTTTTCGTTCTTTTTCATCAGCTTCGGCTGCTGTATGAATCCCAATCAGACGACCCTGTGTATCTAACACTGGTCCGCCGCTCATTCCTCTGGAAGTTATATTCGTATAAACTAGTTCATAACCACGAGATAAAGAGCGATCGTCCCTCACACGATTAGGACTATTAGACCAACCTAGCAAAAATCCAGCGTTTAACTGTCGGCTTGATTCAATATTAGCTGGTCTGGAGTCAGGCCATCCAGAGGTGAAAGCCACTTGGTCTTCAAGATCTAAACCATAGTTGCCCAAAGTAGCGACTTGGTACGGTTGGTTGCTGTTGAACTGCAACAGTGCCAAGTCTACATTTCCAGAGAAGAATTTTATTGTACTATTGTCTATCGGATACTGCTTGCCATCAGGAGTAACAACCTGAAGCTGTCTATTACCATCTACCACATGCTCAGCAGTAAGTACATAGTAAGTATTGCCTTCCTTAGCGACAAGCACCCCCGAACCATTTTCCGTTCCCCAAGAGATTAACACCGTAATGTCTTTGGCGATGTTGTTAATCTTATTTGCTAACTGGGATGTGGAGGTAGAGGATGGTTGAGTAGCTGTGGGTTGCTTTAATATATTATCAGGAACGAATTGCGGAGCTAGCTGAGCTAATGTCTCGATAGGAACTCCCCAGCTAGAGATTCTCATCTGACGCCGAAGCTCATCATTAGGTTGGGAACCATCCTCATATATATAAGGATCGCCCCATAAGGGTTGAGCATGAATACCATTAATCCCAATCAGCTTACCCTCACTATTAAGAATTGGTCCACCACTCATGCCCTTTTGCACATCGCTGGTGTACCCAATTTTATACCCTCCCTTGAGGGGATGTTCTACTAGCAACTGTGAAATGCGTCCGCTGCTGAAGACAAATCGCCGCGACTTGGTGGAGTTATCCTCAAACGGAAACCCGGAAGCAAATACTTCTTCTCCTTCTTTTAAGATGGATGAATTACCAAGTGAGGCGACTGCATAATTACTACTTGCACGAAACTGCAACAAAGCTAAATCCTTGTTACCAAACTTAACTTTCTGCACCAACGCCGGATGATTTTGACCGTCAGATGTTTGAATGACGTCGGGTTTGTTAGGTTCTAGGACATGCTGATTGGTTAAAACTGTATACAGCGAACCTTCCTTCTTAATCAAAACTCCCGAACCGCCCTGTTCTCCAGAGATAATCTTAACAGTTATAGACTGGGCTTGCTTTTGCAGTTGCTGTGGAGATGGGGTCGTTTGCTGTTGAGCAGAAACTTTGGGAGCATAAATACTGAGATAAAGACTTTGTACTGGTAGCATCAGTAAAGTGCCTACCCAAGCGCCTAAAGCTACCGACCGACAATTGATTTGCCTTTGTCTCATATTGTTGGGACTCCTAATAAAGCGCTTCTGAGTTGTGTGCAATACGCTGTGTAGAGACGCGAAATTTCGCGTCTCTACATTTAAATTTCGCGTCTCTACATTTAAATTTCGCGTCTCTACATTTATTTTTTAAACATGTATGTGATTCAAATGAGATCCACTAAAGAAACTTTCAAGGGTTCGTAGTGAGGGCTTCAGCCCTCGTGTTATTGAGGACTAAAGTCCTCACTACGAACAAATCATCATAAACTTGTTGCCCCCAACGGTACTCCATGAGGTAATAATTACGAATTACGAATTACGAATTACGAATTAGTTTGACTCGGCTGATTTCTCCCGCAGTAACTTATTCATGTCAACGTAGACTTGAGGAGAAGTACCTCCAGTCCCAGATTGAACCAGCGGACCTTTAGCTGTGTAGCCCATTTGTCGGAGATTTTCAATAACGTTGCTGGCATTTTCTGCCGATCTAAGTGTCAGCAGATCTTGGCTACAAACATCTCCGTAACGCTGTGCGGCGCACACAACAGTTTGTCGATTTTTAGTTTCGGTTGTAATGTAATTTAATACTCCGTCTTGTGAGGCATTCTGAAATCTAGCAGAGACTTCGTTACACCGTACTTGAGGGGAATACTGACTACTCCATTTTTTTTCCCAGCGAATCACTGCAATTTTCTGTCCTGTTGCAGTGCGGGCAAATGTGGTTGGTACACCGTCCTTGCTCATACCACAGAAGTATGTAGTCGTTTGAGCATAGCTAGACTGACTCATAGTAGCAATGCTACCTGTAGCCATTGCGCTAACGGCGATCATTCTGGCAATTAATTTGGCTTTCATTATTATGCTGTCCTGCCTGATGAACAAAGAAGCAGTCTTAACTGCATCATCGCAATAAACAATTCCCGAAAGAGGAAGTAAAATGAAAAAATTACACTAAAATAAGTATTGATTTTTCAATAATTGTCATAATATATTTATCACAGCTTAAAATTAAAACTGTAATTTATTAATTAATTTTAATTTATCTGTCAGGAAAATATACCTTCGTATATAGGAATCATATTTGATTTTTGAAATATACGTAGGGTGGAACTGCCCACCAGAACTGGGTTTTGGTGGGCAGTGCCCACCCTACACTACTTAAAATTTTTCATCAATGATTTAGGATTCCTATATACGTAGCAATCCTATTTGAATTGTGAACTTCCGTTGCCTCAGAAACCCGGTTTCTCTGCGTTTACGAATCATTTAGGATCGCTACAGCAGTCCCAATACGGTTCAGTTAGGGCTGATTGGTGGGAATTTTAGGTTGTGTAGAGACGCGAAAGTTGAGCCAGCGCTGAATGAGTGTTTCCCGCCGTAGGCGACTGGTGAGTCCAGTCCTGAAGGAGGGTTTCCCTCCGTAGGGAACAGGTGTTGCAGCGCGAATGACGGCTTTCCCTCCGTAGGCGACTGCACCAAGCCGAAGGGCGTCGCGTCTCTACATAGGTTGACGGTAGGTAGATGATCTTAACTGAACCGTATTGACAGCAGTCCTACTTTAATTTGTGAACGCATTTAGAGCAGCATTATCCGGTAAACCATAATATAACCGTAAGGGCGCGGTTTCCGCGCCCCTACTGATATCTTGCACCAACGTGTTAATACTGAAACTCTTTGGTTTCAATAAACATAATTTTTTTTCAATAAGACGGAAAATAAAGGTTATTAGCCTGCGTAGGCAGGCTTTGTTCGTATAGCCTCACCCTTCTAGGGTGTAGGTGCAAGATGTGAGCCTACTCTTACAGTTTGTCTCCCCCATCATCAAAAAATTTTTAATTTTTAATTTTTAATTTTTAATTGTTTCTTCCTGTAACTGATAGTCCCTCCACAATCAGAGAGGGAGTGTAACAACTCCCATTCCAGTCAGCATCGCCACCCAGTTTAATCAATTGTTTGAGAGTTGTGTAGACATTTCCCGCAACCATCGTATCTTTAACACGCCCAATAATCTGACCATTTTTAACCTGGTAGCCTAATTCAACGTTGATGGAAAAGTCGCCAGAAATGCCATCACCTCCGCCCAATATTTGATCCACAACCAAGCCATTATCGAGTTGTTGAATCAAATTTTGTAGCGTTCCCGATCCAGGCTGAATCAGGAAATTAAATAAACCAGGGGTGGGATAACTGCCTAAACCAGGGCGAAAGCCATTACCAGAGGAGGCGATGTTCAACTGGCGACCAATGGTGCGATCGCAGTAAAAATGCTGCAAAACCCCGTCTTGGATAAACACTAAACGCTGAGTTGGTGTACCTTCATCATCAAATGGACAACTGTAAGGTCCCGCTTGCGGGTCTTGGTAGAGGGTGAGAGTAGGTGAAATTACTGTTGTTCCAAGACGTTCTGCCCACGGAGAAACCAACTCCTGCACTCGCTTGCCATTCAAAGCTGCTTGGACAGTCCCCCAAAGCATATCAGCAGCTTTAGAAGTAAACAGAACCGGAACGCGACCGCCCGGAGACGGGGCATTTTCTGTTGCCCATTCCAACCGCTGTAAAATTTGTTGCGTAACTTTTTCCGGTTGGAGGTAACTTCGTTCTATTTGACCATCGGAAACGCTCAAAAAATCGTCGCCCCTGACCCATTCTACAGAGATATAGCAACTTAGGGTAGTGTCAGTGTAGTAACAATCTAAACCTTTGCTATTAACAAGTCTGGTTGTTTCAACATCACATTCCAAGTCAGCGTTACAGACCACATCTGGGTAGACTTGGCGGATAAGTGCGATCGCTTCTTTGCCCCAATATACCAACTTTTCTGGAGGTACATCTGACCCCAAATTTGGGTAGTCAGGCTTAGAGTCACTGTTTAATTCCACTACCTCAGGTTGATTAAGTTGACTCAGAATTAAAGCACGTTCCACCATGACTTGCGGTTCTACAGGACCGTAAGCAACCATCAGTCCCGGACGTCCGTTATGCCACAACCGCAGTGCAGTACCTTCAGATTGACTAGTTTCTAACTGCTTGAGTCGGTTGGCTTCAAAAAACACTGGTCGAGATAGCGATCGCGACTGATACACCTCCGCTGCTTCTGCCCCAGATTTTATAGCTAGTTCCAGCAGTTGTTCTACTAGTGGATCTTTTTGGAAATTTTCAAACACCATGATTGTTACTGGCTATGGAATTGTTAGTTGTTAGTTGTTGGTTGTTAGTTGTTAGTTGTTGGTTGTTGGTTGTTGGTTGTTGGTCTATATTCTTTCACTACTAACCACTAACTACTAACCACTAACCACTAACCACTAACCACTAACCACTAACCACTAACCATTCCCAAATTTACGGCAGATTGACCTCTTGCAACAGCCAAAACCCTGCAAAAGATTCCGCTTGCGGATCGGACTGCACTGTGATAAAATGCACCCCATTAGATTTTTGCTTTGCTTCTTCAAAGCCTTTGGCTTCTGCCAGAGTTTGGGGGTTGTTGATATTTGCCAAAATCCAGCTTTCAGTACCACCTGTTTCTAAAAGCAATCTCGCACCAAGACTCTGATCGAACTTCAACCAAGCCAATTCTAAACCAGACATCCAGCCCGCTAAAGGCAACGCTCTAGGTGAAAAGATCAAAACACCAGGAATGCGGGCTTGGGGCGAAACTTGCGCCAACTCTAGAGGAAAAGCTTCGCCAAAACCAATTTCCCACTCGTGCATTTGGGCAAAATCCGCACCTGGCAAGGTAACAAATGCCCACTGCTGTCCTTCCAATGCATCTGGTAAACGTTGCGGTAACAGGTTCTCTAAGCGCACCGAAGGATTAGTCACTGCTTCATAGCCTGGTTCTTTTGGATACACCTCCTCCATCCGCTGTTGTAGCCATTGGTTAAGTACCAAAGTGCGACGGCTAGGCTGGGCGGGAATACCTAAGTCTTTGCAGGCTTTGGTAATCATATTGCTCATCTGACGGCGGAAAAAGCGGATTTTTTTCGGTGCTTCAGTAGCTTTGCTGATTGCTTCTTCCAGTGCTGTACGCAACCACACCGAATTTACCTGCGTACTAGGGCAATACTGAGCATAGCGAAACAAAGAATCAATTTTTGTGCGCGTATCTGAAGGACTTTCGCACACCAAGACTTCCCAAACTTTTTTCTGATTTTCGTCCAGTAAAGGACGGGAGTAAAAATCTATTTCCCAAATACTGCCCATTTTATGCCGTGAAAATCTCGCGACTTTACATTTTTGTCATATTACTTTCATCATACGAGGGTATGGGCAGCATTGGCGTTCGTAAGTGGAAGAAGATAAATCAATTAAAAATTAAAAATTAAAAATTATTAATTTTGCATTTTTAATTCTTGCACACGAATTATGCGCTATACAAATTGAGCATCATGTGTATAACGCACATGGTAAGTAAGGGCGCGGAAACCGCGCCCCTACGGTTTTGTGTGAATATTGTGCGAAGCAGCCCTACCGAAACCACGCTATACTTGACCATTTATGTTAATGCGTAAGTCCTACTAATATAGGGGTAAGCCTAAATGCTTGGAGGTTATATGTCCTTGACTGTTGAAGACTTGGAAAAAATGCAGCAACAGTATCCTGACTATCGGCTGGAACTGGTCAAGGGGAATATTATAGTTATGAGTCCATCAGGATACGAGTCAGATGAGGTGGCTGCGGGGATGATTGCTGAGTTACATAACTGGGTTCGACCTCGTAAACTTGGACGAGTGACAGCTTCTAGCGCAGGTTTCAGATTGCCGAACTCAGATTTACGGGCACCTGATGCCTCATTTGTCTTAGCAGAACGCTTGCGTCGCAGTCCGAAGTCTTTTGCTCAGTTGGCTCCTGATTTGACAGTTGAGGTAAAATCCCCAAGTGATAACTTAGAGGATGTTCGGGAAAAAATTCGGGAATTTCTGGCTTTGGGAACTAGGGTAGGAATTCTCATCAATCCAGATAATCGGATTGTTGAGGTTTACTACTCTGGACAAGAGGCAATAATACTAAGAGATGGGGATGTTCTGACGGTTCCCGATTTACTTCCTGGATGGGAGGTTCAAGTTTCCGATTTGTGGTCTTTGGTGTTTGAGTAGCGATCGCAAGTCTGAAGGTATGAAGAGGAAGTATTTATCATAAAATGACAATGGCTAATAGAGTCTAACTATGATCTACTGCCTCCATCCTAGTTGTGAAAAGCCCCTGAATTCATCCGGGACAAACTTCTGCCAAAGTTGCGGGACAAAATTGGTGCCTGTTTTGGGAAACCGTTATCGCATTATCCAGCCATTGGGAGGTGGGGGATTTGGCAGAACTTATTTGGCAGAGGATCAAGACAAGCTGAAAGAGCATTGTGTCGTTAAGCAGCTAGCACCGCAAGTCCAAGGAACTAAAGCCTTGCGGAAGGCAACTGAACTGTTTCAAGAAGAAGCGCGGCGTCTGCAACAGCTGGGAGAACATCCGCAGATTCCGACTTTGTATGCTTACTTTGGGCAAGATAACTATTTATATTTGGTGCAACAGTTCATCCCGGGGCAAACCTTACGACAGGAGTTGAAACAGCACAGAAGTTTCAGTGAAGAAAAGATTTGGGAACTTTTAAGTGAACTATTACCTGTTCTCAAGTTTGTTCACAAGCATCAGGTAATTCACCGCGACATTAAGCCAGAAAATATTATTCGTCGATCTCCCCTTGGGGATCTCGTACTGATTGATTTTGGGATCGCAAAGCAGTTAACAGCAAACTCTCTAGAGCAAACAGGTACGATCGTTGGTTCATATGGCTATGCACCAATAGAACAAATGAAGTATGGCTGTGCATATCCAGCTAGTGACTTATTTAGTTTGGGTGTAACTTGCTTTCATCTGATGACAGGAATTCACCCATCTCGGCTGTACATGGAACAGGGTTATGGCTGGGTGACGCACTGGCAGCAATTCCTAAAGTCTCCCATATCTGTAAAACTGGAGCAGTTGCTAGACAAGCTGTTGCAAAAAGATATCGAGCAGCGTTACCAGTCAACGGATGAAGTCCTGCAAGACTTGCATCAAAAGCCACAAACAGCGCCAATGCTAGGTAATGTTTCTGTAGTGCCGCCGCCACCCTCAAGGATTAGCCTTAAACCATCAGTTGCCCCAAGAACTTTTCTTCAGCCAAGAATCAAGTTGAAAAATCAACTACTACTGGGGTGTTTCTTACTGCTGTTAGGATTAGGGGGATATATTTATTGGCAAAGCTTGCGGCGTACCTCAACCCTAACCGGGCATTTTGGCGAAGTTAATTCCCTCGCTTTTAGCCCTCAAGGTACTACCTTTGCGAGTGGTAGTGATGACAAGACTATCAAAATCTGGGATTTGAACAGTAGAAAGGAGATCCGCACCCTTGGTGGGCATTCCAATTGGATTTATTCTGTTGCTATCAGTCCAGATGGTCAGACTGTTGTTAGTGGCAGTAAAGACACAACTATCAAAATCTGGAACTTGAATACTGGGCAGGAAATACGTACTTTGGAGGGGCATAAGAGCTTTGTTAATTCCGTTGCTATTAGCCCGGATGGTCAAAAGATCGCTAGTGGTAGTTATGACACAACTATCAAAATCTGGAACTTGAACACTGGACAGGAAATTCGTACTCTCAAGGGACATTCAAGCGCGATTTTGTCCGTCGCTTTCAGCTTAAATGGTCAAACGCTTGTGAGTGGAAGTGCGGACAGGAGAATCAAAGTGTGGAACCTGAACACAGGAAAGGAAATACGCACTCTGACGGGTCATTCAGGCGACGTTAATGCCCTTGCTATCAGTCCAAATGGTCAGTTGTTGGTTAGTACCAGCGATGACAAAACCCTCAAAGTGTGGAACCCGAACACAGGAAGGGAAATACGCACCCTGACGGGTCATTCAGCCAATGTGAGTGCCGTCGCCTTCAGTCCAGATGGTAAAACGATAGCTACTGGCAGTGATGACAAAACTATTAAAATATGGAACCTGCATACGGGAGAGGAACTAGACACTTTAAAGGGGCATTCAGGCGAGGTTTTTGCCGTTGCTTTCAGTCCAGATGGCAAAACACTCCTGAGTGCTAGTGCAGACAAGACTATCAAGATTTGGCATCTACCATAGTGATTTTTTCTCGTTTTTCTCATTCCGGCATTCCCTCTTGAATTTATTCTTGAGGCGGAGATCCCAAGACATTCCCAGGCAGAGCCTGGGAACGAGGAACGGGGAAACGGTAGAATAATCCTAATTCAACGCTTCACTTATACGAACTATGACGATGCATCCCGTACTCCAACGTGCATTTACCAACCGCCGCGCCCTCAAGGTAATCAGCGGCTTGAATAACTTTGACGCCGACAAGGTAGCAGCAACTATCAAAGCAGCGGACTTAGGTGGTGCTACTTTTGTTGATATCGCCGCCGATCCAGCTTTAGTCCAGTTAGCAAAAACATTGACAAATTTACCAATCTGTGTATCAGCAGTTGAGCCAGAGAAGTTTGTGGCAGTTGTCGCAGCTGGGGCAGATTTGATTGAAATTGGTAACTTCGATTCTTTCTATGCCCAAGGACGTAGATTTGAGGCAGCGGAAGTTTTAGCGCTGACTCATCAAACCCGCGCTCTCCTCCCTGACATCACTCTCTCTGTTACTGTTCCTCACATTCTCCAGCTAGATCAACAAGTATATCTGGCAGAGGAACTCGTGAAAGCTGGTGTACAAATTATCCAAACTGAAGGTGGTACAAGTAGCCACCCAACTCACTCAGGAGTCTTAGGACTCATTGAAAAAGCCGCTCCTACCTTGGCTGCAGCTTACGAAATTTCTCGCGCAGTGTCAGTACCAGTGCTATGTGCCTCAGGTATTTCTAGCGTGACAGCACCCCTTGCTATTGCTGCAGGCGCCGCTGGTGTTGGTGTTGGTTCTGCCATCAACCAACTTAATAGCGAAGTGGCAATGATTGCAGCTGTGCGTGGTTTAGTAGAAGCATTGGCAACTGCAATAAAAGTAGGGAGTAGGGAGTAGGGAGTAGGGAGTAGGGAGTAGGTAATTAAAAAAATCTCCTTCCCCATTCCCCACTCCCCACTCCCCATTCCCCACTCCCCATTCCCCACTCCCCACTCCCCTCTTCCCTTAACTTAGGCAATCCTTCAAGCTATATATCACCTGTTCAAGCTGTTCTTCTGACAATTCTGGGAACATGGGCAAGGATAAAACCTCGTTGGAGACTTGCTCACACGCACTTAATTGTCCCAACTTATACCCCAGACTTTTATAAACTGGATGCAAATGTAAAGGGTGGGGATAGTAAACCATTGTGTTCACACCCCGCTCTTGCAATTGACTACGAACCCAGTCTCTTTTTTGACCTAATACGCGAATGGTGTATTGATTCCATACTCCCATACCTCCCGCTAATTGTTGGGGTGCAATTATACCGGGAACTTGAGTAAGGAACTGGTGGTAACGATCTGCAAGCAGCCGTCGTTGGTGATTCCAAACATCTAGATAACGCAGCTTGATTTGAAGAATAGCCGCTTGGATGGCATCTAAACGGCTGTTAACACCGATTTCTTCCGAGATGTAGCGGTATTTTTGACCATGATCCCGTAGCATCTTTACTTTAGCAGCTATGGCTGGGTCATTGGTTGTTATCGCTCCCCCATCGCCGCAACCACCGAGATTCTTGGTAGGGTAAAAACTAAAGCAACCGATGTGCCCAATACTTCCTACCTTTTGCCCGGACCAGCTTGCCCCTGTGGACTGGGCGCAATCTTCAATGACTACCAAATTGTGTTCCTTTGCGACCTCTATTAGTGCAGTCATATCCACAGGCTGCCCAAACAAATGAACTGGTATAATTGCCTTGGTTTTGGGTGTAATTGCTGCTGCTACTCGCTTTAGATCTAAATTAAAGGTAGTAGGGTCAATATCGACAAATACAGGTTTGGCATCTAGAGTACTGATGACCTCAGCAGTGGCGATAAAAGTGAAGGGTGTGGTAATGACTTCATCACCTGCACTAATGTTACAAGCTCTGAGTGCCAAATAAAGTGCATCCGTACCAGAGTTACAAGATACACAATGTAGTACATCAGTATAGGCAGCAAATTGTTGCTCAAAGCCTTCAACTAGAGGACCACCAATATAACGACCAGAAGCCAAGACCTCCAAGACGGCTGTACTCACTTCTGCTTCGATGGTAGTATATTGCTGCTTGATATCAAAAGCAGGGATGGAATTTACACTTTGAGTCATGAATTTTCATCGTATTTTGAAGATAGATGCCAACGCGCTCATCTTCGCTGATTAATTTTTGAACAAATAAGCTACTGTTCGACTGTTTACCCAAATATGCCTTAGCAAGAGTTTTTACCTAGGTTATTTATCAAAAATGCTACCCTTTATTAGGGGAAAAGGTAATATATATCAACTAAGGACAAATACTGGGGATTAAAGTTCCTGATGTGTTGGCTTTTTTGGGGAACTGTTAGTAGTTAGTAGTTAGTTGTCACTAGGACAACCAACAACTAACTACTAACAACTAACAACTAACAATTACCCATTCCCTAATTCTTGGAGGTAAAGAACCTGTGCAGGATCTGATCAAACTGGATTTGGTTGATTTGGCAGGTGCTGTAGGATTGATGGGCATAGCCATTGGTTTATCCGCTCTTGAACGAATCGGACTAGAGTTAAATTTAGCCCTTGCTACTGGGAGAACCATCCTACAACTAGTGGTATTGGGATATGTTTTGGACTTCATCTTTGCTTTTGGCAGTAATCCTTGGGCGGTTTTGGGGATTTTAGCAGTAATGCTGACAATTGCAGCGATTGTCGCACGAAATCGCATCACTCAAAAAATACCTCAGCTATTGCTCTTGGTATGGGGATCAATGTTCCTCAGTACTACAGTCACGCTAATTTATACCAATTTTTTAATAATTAAACCAGACAGATGGTATCAACCGCAGTATGTGATTCCCTTAGCAGGGATAGTGTTAGGTAATGCCATGAATGCAGCTGCGATCGCCGGAGAACGTCTTGTCAGCATCGTTAACGCTAGTCATTTAGAAATAGAAACCCACTTGAGTTTAGGCGCAACTCCCCAGCAAGCAGTTGCTCAATATCGTAAAGACGCTATTCGTGCTGGATTGATTCCTACCCTCAATCAGATGATGGTTATAGGTATGGTGACACTACCGGCAATCTTCTCAGGACAGTTACTAAGTGGCGTTAATGCCCCTGAAGCTGCATCCTACCAAATTGTCATTATGTTTATGATTGCTTTCGCCAACTTACTAACAACACTATTAGTCACTCGTGGACTGTGTCGTCAGTTTTTTAACTACGCCGCCCAGCTAATAATTAAAAATTAAAAATTAAAAATGTAAAATTTCTAATTTTTAATTTTTAATTTTTGATTTTTGACGACAAGGGGCAAGCTAGCGTTTTCACTGATGACTTCTAAAGCTTGCTGTAAGGTTTGCAAGTGATTAGTAACACTGGCTACAGTGTCTCGGTTGCTTTGGTCATTGGTACTCATTAAGCTGCTAGAAAGTATTTGTTGATATTCAGGAGTTATCCAGACAGTGATCCCGTGATTATTTATAGTGAAATTGCAAACTCGCACTGCACCGGAACAGGTTTTATCTAGATCGGTGCGGGTTTTTTGGAAAGAACTAGCAACTTGTAGTTTTTCTTCTGCTTGTTTGAAGGCAGTCGAGTACTGGGTAATAAGAGTCTGAGCCTCACTATAGTACAAGCTCTGATTCGGAACCTGCTGAGCGGCATTCAACGCAACACTCCAGTGTGCTACCGCCGCTTGCAATTGATTTTGTTGCTCATAACTTTTAGCGTTTTTGGCTGCGACCACTGCTTGTTCGTAGGTTTTGGTTGCTAATAGTTCTTTAGTTGTGCGATCGCGTGCTGCTGCTAGCAATGGTTTATATTGTGCTAACAGCTTTTGTGCTTCTTGGTATCTTGAGCTTTCTATCGGAATTACGCTCAAAGTATTAACTGCTAATAGCCAACTAGACTGGACTTTTTGTAAGTCTTTCAAGGATTTGGTAGCAACTCCATGCGCAGAAGCAACACTAGCTGCAGCTTTTGCGGCTTCTAGTTTTTTCAACCATCGTTCTTCTGTAAGCAGATCCAGCTTCACAGCTTGCAAATTGAGGCGATAGACTAATAATTTTGGCTGCGCCAGCCCATAAAGTGGACTATTGGGACTGATAACTTCCAGTGGCGCGATCGCCCGTCGCCACATCTGTTGCCTATCTTGTAATTCCTCTAGGCTATGTGCTAATATATGATGTCTTTGCGCCGCCAAAGATGCTATTTGAAAAGCCTTTACCACCTGGTTAATTTTTTCTGACTCTCCAGACAGACTTACCGAAAGTTGCTCAGCTTCCTCGTAATGAAGCGACCAACGAGGAATCGTTTTTACAGATGCGCTTGCAGCATTAAATTCCTGTTGCAACTTTGCCAATTCTGCTTCGGATTGAGGACTACGCGTCATTTGCCTAAATGAGCTTTGTAAATGCTTTGCCGTTTGTATTTCTTTACACTCAAACATCACACACGGGCGAGTCAAGAAATAAGCCGCACTACCTAACACTGTAATGAGTACTAAGGCTACACCCATTAAGAGGGGAGTGGGGAGTGGGGAGTGGGGAGTGGGGGAAGATGAGGAGGACCAGGAGGACAAGGAGGATGAGGAGGTTAAATTGACGGACTCATCTCCCCCTACTCCCCCTACTCCCTCATCTCCCTCATCTCCCTCATCTCTCAAAGTTAGAGAATATTTAGCGTAAGGAAGTTTTTGTCCAGCAACTCTCAAGAAAAGTTCCACCCGTTGCTGTGGCTGGGAATCCAGCGACTGGAGGGTTTCCTCAAGCACTACAAAGGTTTTGTCGGTGTCGGGCCACACACCTTTTGGATGTTGAGTTAAGATCATTAGCTGGTCATTGTTGACAGCACACTTAACTTGGAAGAATTCACCAGATGGAACTTCTGCACGCAAGTTTTCCTGTAGAACTTTCGCTAAAAACAGTAAATCGTCTTGCAGGACTGGTATATTCGCAGAGCAATCTCGGTGATATAGATTGTTTTGAGGATCTTCGAGTAGGTGAGAAGAAGGACTTCTATTTGTTGAATGCAGATACACAGTTTAACCAACCACAGCCTTAAAATCTGATAGACCAACTTTTCTAACACAAATTACGAATTTTCACCAAAAGTCAAATTCCTTTCTTGAAAATTATTTTTTTGCGTTGACGGGCAGGGGTAGTTCGGAGCAGTTTTGAGGTTATGAGTGTTTCTTAAGCTACAGGCGACTGCGAAGATCGCAGGGGTAGCGTAACGTGGCGATCTATATAGGAGTCCTATTTCATTTGTGAAATTATTAGTAGGGTGGGCAATGCCCACCATTACCAGGCTTGGTGGGCATTGCCCACCCTACAAAATCATCTATTTTTCACGAATGATTTAGGATTGCTATAAGGGAATGCCTTGTATAGTAGTGTTTCAAGGTTTATTAACAAAAGTGTTAGTTATTTTGGAAGAAGAAGGAATTTCCTGGTAGAATTAATTACGTTTTGTTAAACAGGCAAAATTAGGTGACTTTTGAAAATAATTTATCTCGTATACAGAAGCAGATAAAATATTAATAAAAGAAAAATAAAGTTTTGCAGCTAACTAAAGCTTTATTCTGCAATCAGGGGGCATGGAGTATGATTTCGACAGCACCGCAGAAGAACTTTAAAATTGGCAAAAAAAGGTGTATGTCAATGGATTTGTTGGAATACCAAGTTAAAGAATGGTTTGGGAAGATAGGCATTCCCGTATTGCCCTCTCAACGAATTGACCATCCTACGGATTTAAAACGTTTAAAAATCAGCTATCCAATTGTACTGAAATCTCAAGTACATGGGGGTGGACGAGCAAAAGCTGGTGGAGTCAGGTTTGTAGAAACAACTATCGATGCGATCGCCGCCGCACAGAATATCTTCAATTTGCCAATTATGGGCGAATTACCATCTGTATTGCTAGCAGAAGCTAAGTATGACGCGGAACAGGAATTTTATCTCGCGGTAGTTTTAGATTCCGCTGTCTGCCGACCAGTGCTTTTAGGTTGCTTAGATGCGGACATTGATTGGGAATCCGCAGGCGAGAAAATGCAGCATGTGATTGTTGAGCAGGAATTCTCTCCATTTTATGCGCGACGACTGGCTTTGAAAATGGGCTTGCAGGGTAATCTAATGCAGTCTGTAAGCGCTGTGATGGAGAAAATGTACCAGCTATTTGTAGAAAAAGACTTGGACTTATTGGAAATCAATCCCTTGGCTGTAAATACCTCGGGTCAAGTGATGGCTCTCAATGGCAGCGTTAACATTAACGAACGAGCGCTCAGACGTCATCCGGATATTGCGGAAATAGCGAGAAAAAATATCAATCGTTATACTAATAGTGAAACAATCAAAAACTTGGGCGATTCGGACGGTATAGAACTGCAGGGTAAAATCGGAATTTTGGGCAATGGTGCTGGTTCAGTGATGGCAACTTTAGATTTAGTAGCCAATGCTGGTGGTAAGCCTGGTGTTTGTATAAATCTGCGCCATTCCAGTCCCATCGATACCTCACCAACTACCTTTAAGGATCGGCTAGAAGAAGCTTTGAATAATTTGGCTGTTGAGAAAAGCATTCAAGTAATACTAATTAACTTCTTAGGTAGTATCGCCCAAACTGAAGAAGTGGTCGAAGTCATTGATAAATTTATGCAACACCAAAAGAGCGAACTCAAGCCACAGCTTTTACGCTTTAACGGCAGCAGAAACCGTCGAGAAGCTCACTTTCCAGGCTTGGTTGTCCGTCTTGCCGGTTCTGAGTTTGGCGCAGCCAGAAAATATTTAGCAAAACTCAAAATGGGTGATGCGTTGATAGTGGTGGAAAATTTAGATGAGGCTGTGACAGAAGCCGTCCGTCTGGCGAGGTCAACTGCTGACAAAAAGTTTTCCTTCAATCCCTAATTAGGATTTATAATACACTCTGCCATCACCAGAATTGTATTTTACCCAAACTCTAACCATTATAATCCTGTCACAATAATTCGGAACGTGATAATTCGTAATTCGTAAGGCATCTTTACGTTCAAAACTTCCCCCGAAAAATGCCGTAATTATTACGAGCCAAAATGCGGTGTGGCGGTGATGGACGCGAAGCTCGATGCCCGTATCGCTTCTGTCCGTCAGACCGAAGCGCATTGTTGGCGTCCCCACGCATAAATGCGGAGGCAAGTAATAAGGATGCTCCGCATTTTTTACGAGTTCATAATTAAAACGCGAAGCAGCCTCGCTCCCGCGAGTTCGTCTATTCGCATCTTCGCTCAATTACGAATTATTCGGTCATACCTCGTAGATTAAAGGCAACGGTAATGAACTTTTAGACAATCGGTCTAAAATATTACTAAAAATTGCATCAATAAGACACTATATAAGGTGTCTTTTTTCCCACAGGCTGAAGCCTCTGGGTTTGTTAAATTACAGTACTTTTTTATGAACTTAAAGCCAGACAGCAAAGTGTTAATCCAAGGCTTCTGTGAATTTATAACAGCAACTCATCTTGCTCAAATGAAAGCTTATGGCACAAATTTGGTAGCTGGGGTTGATCCCGGATGTGGTGGAGAAGAACTACTGTACGGTCTTCCGATATTCGATTTGGTAGAAGAGGTGATCGGACAATTTGGAGTGATTGACACGACAATTATCTGCGTACACCCTTACCAAGTGCTAGATGCGGCATTAGAAGCGATCGCCTCTGGTATTCGCCAAATCATCATTATCTCCCCTGGTGTACCGCCTTTAGATATGGTGCAGTTAGTTCGCAAAGCCGAGGCTACAGAAACTTTGGTGGTGGGACCAAATAGCCCTGGGATCATCGTCCCTGGGAGAATTCTTTTAGGTACTCAACCTAGTGAATTTTATACTCCAGGTTCAGTGGCAATCCTGAGTCGCAGTTCTACTCTCACCTATGAAGTTGCTAGAGAACTCACTCTAGCTGGTTTGGGACAG
This sequence comes from Stigonema sp., assembly GCA_965249805.1. GTDB lineage: Bacteria > Cyanobacteriota > Cyanobacteriia > Cyanobacteriales > Nostocaceae > Stigonema. Next base: position 1,117,279 of record CBDFMX010000001.1, on the reverse strand, counting down.
TCGATTAGTGTCAGTATTGGTAGTGATGCAGTTGTTGGTTCATCGTTTATTCAATGGCTGCAAATTCTTGATGAGGATGAAACTACACAGATCATCGTTTTAGTTGGTCAACCTGGTGGTGGTCGTGAAGAAGCCGCAGCACGGTACATTACAGAGGCGATCGATAAACCAGTAGTTGCCTATATTGCAGGTATAAAAGCACCACCAGTCAAACATTGGCGTCAAACTGGGACTTTAGCAGCAGTTGTGGGACGCGATCCTGACTTTGGCACAGCAAAAAGTAAATTAGCCGCTTTTAGTGAAGCCAGCGTTCCCGTAGCTGAACGCCCTTCTCAAATTCCAGAATTGGTGATCAAGGCACTTAAGAGTAATTAAAAATTAAAAATTAAAAATTAAAAATACTCCATTTTTAATTTTTAATTTCTCAGGAGTGCCTTCGTAGCAGATTCACCAGCTAATCTCACTTGGCGTGTTAACTGGTAGGTTAACAATCCGAGGACACTCAAATGACCTAGGAACACCATAAAAATTGTTGTCGTCGTCGTGTATTCAATACTCGTCCAAGGAAAAGTTGAAAACAGCCACGGAAGAGGATTTTTAGCAGCTTGAATGTCCAATATTCCCAGAATTATTGGTGGTACAACTATCGCTGCACCTACAATGGCGATCGCCCACAAAGATCGCTTGGGAGTTGCTAACAAAAGTATCCTCTGCGCTAAAGTGGTGTAAATCATTATTAAGCTAAAATTGCTTTAAACCTAATATGTCCAGGGGTTAGAGTTTATTTATCAAAGCTTGGGAAAAATTGTAAGTTAGGATGGCGTTGATAGCGATTTTCGAGTTTAGGCGATCGCTATCATATACAACTTGCCTACTTTTCATCAGCAACGGCTTCCGTCAGAGGTGGAGGTAGTGGATGAATACTTCTTGGTGGCACAGTAGAGTAGACATCGGCTAAATTACTGACTGTCTCAGTCACAGATCCAGGAAAATCTACCATTTCCAGAGTTTGCAAATTGAGCTTTTTTGAGGCAAGGTCAATATCTATACTGATGACATTTCCATCAGCGTCAAAGTCCGCCACTACATCATTGGCAATTTCCTCAGTGTTGATACTAGAACCGTCTTTTAATCTGATAGAGAGTGTATCTGTGTCTGGGTAGTATCGCAATTTCATGGGTTTTCAGCCTCTTTCTGTAGTCTTTTCAAGAAATTTCTGTCAAAGAAAGCGTTGTGAATTGTCTCTCCATCTTCAAGAGTGATGACGCGAAGAACTCTTCCGTTCATCTCTGGCACAATGCCCCAAAATCGTATCCGACCATCCGGCTGTACTTCCTACGCTATCGGATTAGCTATCACCCGTTCACACCACTCTCGTTGCAGTTCTGGACGTTTTGGCAACACGTCTTGTTCAAAATGAATCGTGGTTTTCATATTTTCTTCAGCTAACACTGAAGCACCATATTAGCCACTGTTATTGTATCTTTGATCAAGGAAGAATCGAATTGCTGCATGAATTTTTCAAGTCGAGGCGATCGCTACCATCTACAGCTTTCCTACTTTTCAGCCATCTTGTCCACATCACCCCATGTCAGGCGATGCTCATGCACGGAGCCACCAAAGGTGATCCCAAGAAGGCGGGCGCTGCGCACCATCGCACTCAAGGTTGAACAAGGTGGTATCGTATCCTCAAGAATGATTCAAGGCGATTCAGAAAATAATAGCAGATAATCGAGCGCAGACGAAGAGTGAAACTCAAGCCCAAAATTACGATTGCTCAACACTTTGGAGATCTAGATGACCCCAGAGTTGAGCGTACCAAAGAGCACAAATTAATTGACACTATACCATCTCCTCAACCCCAGTAAAAGCGATCGCCCGAGGTGGCGGCTTCCGCATCGTATTCCATCCGGTCAACCCCAATAAAAGCGATCGCCTAATTTCTGTACAACCAAAGCAAAACCTTGACTATCCAAACATAGAAAAATTATGCTGTGTACAATTGTGCATACTATAATAGTGTTATGGAGTATGAATGGGATACTAACAAAGCCCAATCCAATCAGCAAAAACATGGTATTGACTTTGCGGATGCAGTATCTGTATTTGCAGATGATTTTGCTATTACTGTGATGGATGAGCATCCAGATGAAGAGCGGTTTGTGACGATAGGTATGGATGCTCTGAGTAGAATTATAGTTGTTGTTTATACGTTACGGGCTGACAGTTGTATTCGGTTAATATCGGCTCGTAAAGCAACTAGGAGACAACGTCAGCAATATGAGGAAGAGGTATAAATCATGGATACTGAGTACGATTTTAGTCATGGTAAACGTGGAGCAATTGAGCCTACAGGCGAAGGTAAAACAAGGATTACAATTCGGTTAGATGATGATATTTTGATGTGGTTCCGCGAACAAGTCCATCTTGCTGGTGGTGGAAACTATCAGACTTTGATAAATAATGCATTGCGTGAATATGTACAACAGCGTCGGGAACCTTTAGAGGAAATTTTACGGCGAGTTGTACGGGAAGAATTGAGTCAGATAAATATGCGGGTTAATGAGTAGAATAATTGCATTATCCCTGAAACAACCAAAACGCGATCGCCCGAGGTGCCGGCTTCCACATCGCACTTTCTCCCATCAATCCAAATGCGATCGCTTTGGGACTTTGGATATACTGAAAATAGAAAGAACTAGCCAAGAACAATTGAATGCATGACAAATCGTGAAGAATTGATCCAGGAACTCGAACAAGCTCCTGATGATATAGTCCAGTCAGTACTGGATTTTTTTCGTAGGGTAAAAGCAACACGCAAAACTCATCCTCTCGGAAAATTTGCAGGTATTTTAAGTGATGTCGAAGCGGAAGAATTAAAACGGGTGATCGCAACAGAATGTCGGCAGGTGGATGTGAATGAGTGGTGAGATTGCCCTAGATACCTCTGTGGCAGTGCGTTTTTTGAATGGTGACACGGCGATCGTTTCACGGGTGCTAGCATTACCAGAGGTAGTTCTGCCTACCGTCGTAGTGGGGGAGTTACTTTTTGGCGCGGAAAACTCTACTCGTCCATTACAAAATTTACCTCGTTATCTGGAGTTTATCAACTCGGACAACTTCGTAAATCAGAGGCACTGGCTGAGGCAGTTCTTCGGGGTCTGCGATCGCCGTTGCCAGGATGACGAATATTCCAGAAGAAGTCCGAAAATAGGTTAGGTATCGGGCACTAAATCGTTGCGAGTATTGTCTAAGCCATCAAAACTATGTGATGGGTAAGCTGCAGATCGACCACATCCAACCAATTGCCAAAGGTGGTTCAGACTCAGAAGACAATTTGTGTTTAGCCTGCGAGTTGTGCAATCAATACAAGTGGACACAAATGGACGGGGTTGACCCGCAAATAGGCGAAACTGTATCTTTGTTCAATCCACGTCAGCAAATGTGGGTGGATCATTTTGCTTGGAGTTCAGATGGCACTGAAATTCTAGGCAAGACAGCCTATGGTCAAGCTACAGTTGCAGCGCTCAAGTTTAACAATGCACTTGCTGTCACTGTCCGTCGAAATTGGGTGAAAGCAGGCTGGCATCCTCCTCAAATTTCGTAGTTCAATAGGATGGCAATCCTAGTTTCTGTAATCCTTAAACCCTAATATAGCAAGTTCCGTGACACGAAACTCAATTTGTTCAGTTATGTTCACTTTGCTCATTGCTAAAGCTGCCCAGATCCGCATTTGCCGTTTTCTTGCTTCTTCAGGGGTATTTTCAAGCTCATCGTTAAAAGCGTCGCTTCCTAGCATCTGCCAATTTTCTCTTTGAATGTTGGCAATTATGCGCAGCACTGCTTTAGCTTCCAAACGAATTCGTTCTTGTGCTTGGTCATCAAAAGGGCGGTTTAGGCAACAGAGATCAAGATAAATTAAAAACTCCATTGGTACATTTGCGCTTGTATTATATTAAATCTGCAAGAATTTCTGCACAATTAAACACTTACCCAGTGGAAACGAACTATGACCCAGTACAGCATTACCTTACTCCCCGGCGATGGCATTGGACCCGAAATTATGGCAGTGGCGGTAGACGTGCTGAAAGTCGTAGGGAAAAAGTTTGATATTCAGTTTGAATTTCAAGAAGCACTCATCGGTGGTGCAGCAATTGAGGCTACGGGTGAACCTCTAAGTGCTGCTACCTTGGATATGTGTCGCAATAGCGATGCTGTATTACTTGCGGCGATTGGTGGTTACAAGTGGGATTCCCTACCATCCCATTTACGCCCAGAAGCTGGTTTGTTAGGACTGCGTGCTGGTTTGGGATTATTTGCCAATTTGCGCCCAGCAACAATTTTGCCTCAGTTGATTGATGCTTCGTCGTTGAAGCGCGAGGTTGTGGAAGGCGTTGATATTATGGTGGTGCGCGAACTCACTGGTGGGATTTACTTTGGCAAACCCAGGGGTATTTTTGCGACGGAAACTGGTGAAAAGCGCGGTGTGAATACGATGGCTTACACTGAATCGGAAATTGAGCGCATTGGGCGGGTAGGGTTTGAAGCAGCGCGGAAACGTGGGGGTAAACTTTGTTCGGTAGATAAGGCGAACGTGTTAGAAGTCTCGCAATTGTGGCGCGATCGCATCACTAAACTCTCTCAAGAGTATTCAGATGTGGAACTATCCCATATGTATGTAGACAATGCTGCGATGCAGCTACTACGCGATCCCAAACAATTCGATACGATCGTCACAGGCAATTTGTTTGGTGATATTCTCTCTGATGCTGCTGCCATGCTTACAGGTAGTATTGGGATGTTACCTTCTGCAAGTTTGGGTGCTTCTGGTCCTGGAGTTTTTGAACCTGTGCACGGTTCTGCCCCAGATATTGCCGGACAGGATAAAGCCAATCCTCTGGCGCAAGTTTTGAGTGCCGCCATGATGCTGCGCTACAGTCTAAACCAACCAAATGCGGCAGACTATATTGAATCCAGGGTGTTGCAAGTTTTACAGCAAGGCGATCGCACTGGCGATATAATGTCCAAAGGAATGAATCTGTTGGGTTGCCGCGCTATGGGTGTTGCCCTGATTCGATCTGCTGAAGAATAATTTTATAGTTTACCCCTACATATTTTGGCAACTGTTGCTGTTTGTTTCAGATAAACTATAGACAAACCTAGAAAACAAAGCTTAGTGAGTGGTGTACGCTTTAAAACAAGGACAAGCAAACTATACCAATCCAAGGAACCAGCCAGCATTGATTGACCCTGCCGTGATCAAAGCCGCTGGGCAAATTTACCACATTTACTGCGAGGTACATCCCGAAATAACTGGACAACCTTCAGGAGTAGCAATTAATCGGAAAAATCACCGGGGTAAGGTAATTTTTACTCACCAACCAGTTCTCTTGCCGGAAGAATGTTTTGTGCCATTAAATCAGATTGAATCGTATGTTTATTAGTTAATGGTTAGTAGTTAGTGGTTAGTGGTTAGTAGTTAGTGGTTAGTGGGAAAAATAACAAAATGGTAGTAGTTAGTGGTTAGCGGGAAAAATAACAAGGTGGTAGTAGTTAGTGGTTAGTAGTTAGTGGGAAAACTAACAAAATGGTAGTAGTTAGTGGTTAGTAGTTAGTGGGAAAACTAACAACTAACAACCAACAACTAACAACCAACAACTAACAACCAACAACCAACAACTAACAACTAACAACTAACAACCAACAACTAACAACCAACAACCAACAACTAACAAAATGGCAAGTGTAATTGTTTTTGCCTTAGGTGCATCTATTGGCAGCTTTATTAATGTTGTAGTTTATCGGCTACCAGCAGGGTTGTCAATTCTTTGGCCTCCTTCTCGCTGTCCCCATTGCTTAAACCAACTCAAACCCTACGATAATTTACCGGTGCTGGGATGGCTGTTGTTAAAAGGTCGCTGTCGTTACTGTAAAAGCAAGATTTCTGTGCGTTACCCTGTAGTAGAAGCAGTAACAGCAATTTTGTTTGTACTGGTTTTTTGGATATTTAAGTTTTCGCTATTAACAATAGGCTACTGGGTTTTTTGTAGTTGGTTATTGGCGCTGTCACTGATAGATTTAGATACCATGACTCTACCCAGTCCACTTACTCAGTCAGGATTGGTACTGGGGATAGTGTTTCAAATGGTTGTGGGTTTTGTGCAAGAAGCTGCGACAGTGGTATTGGCAAAGCACCTAATCGCAGCAATAGCAGGATCGGTGTTGGGGTTGTGGCTGTTTGATGCGATCGCCATACTTGGTTCAATAGCCTTTGGCAAAGCAGTAATGGGTGGAGGTGATGCCAAGTTAGCAGCTATGATGGGAGCTTGGTTAGGGTGGAAATATTTGTTGCTGGCTAGTTTTATGGCCTGTGGGGTGGGAGCGATAGTTGGTGCATGTACAATTATACTATCACGGCACGGCAATCACCTCAATCGAAGAGCCTTGTGGCCTCAAAAATGGGGACAAAAGATGCCTTTTGGTCCGTTCCTCGCTTTGGGAGCAGTCATAACTCTGTTTAGCGGCGAATCGATTTTGTCTACTTACTTGCAATTATTTTTTAGAGTTTCTTGAATAATAGGGAGTGGGGAGTAGGGGGAGTAGGGAGATGAGGGAGATGAGGGAGATGAGGGAGATGAGGGAGATGAGTCCGTCAAATTTACCTCCTCATCCTCCTCATCTTCCTCATCCTCCCGATGTTTCCCACTCCCAGATACCACATAAATGTAAACTTGATCGCCGTTCGGGAAAAACTTATCCGTTGATCTGGGGGTAAAGTCATATTTGGGATCTGTGACTCACGCATTCCAGTGGACTACACTGCTGCTATTAAGTCCCCTAGAAGACGAACAAGAAACTTGAATTAGTTTACGTATTTTCGTGAAGCTGGCAACCAATGATGCATGCGTTATGTCTGAATTGCTTAGAAGACAAATTTGAACAATTAGTCAACAGTCAATCAATTTCCTCACTATGGACTTTTGATTATGGACTGTTGACTCCACAATGTGGCTTGACCTGTTTTTGACATACTACTCACATAAATTAAAATACAAATGGCGAACAACGAAGAATCACGCGGTTTTAAATCCCTGTTAGATTGGTTTGCAAATCGACAGAAATCTGGGTCAATCACCCAAGAACGCCAAGAACGTGAAATTGCGGATGGGTTGTGGAACAAGTGTCCTAAGTGTGGTGTCTTGACGTATACCAAAGACCTGAGAGCTAATCAAATGGTGTGTGTGGAGTGCGGACATCATAATCGAGTCGATAGTGATGAGCGCATCCGTCAATTGACAGATCTTAATACCTGGAAACCGATGGATGAGCATTTGCGCCCCAGCGATCCCCTGCAATTTCGCGATCGCAAACCCTATATAGACCGCCTGCGGGAACTACAGGAAAAACTTGGTTTAGTAGAGGCTGTCCAAACCGGTTTGGGTCAAATCAACAACTTACCCTTTGCTCTTGGCGTTATGGACTTTCGGTTCATCGGTGCTAGCATGGGTTCTGTTGTGGGAGAAAAACTCACTCGCTTGATTGAGCAAGCCACTCAGCGACGGTATCCTCTAGTGATCCTCTGTACTTCTGGTGGGGCAAGGATGCAAGAGGGAATGCTCTCGTTGATGCAGATGGCAAAAGTATCAGCAGCTCTGCAATATCATCGCCAAGCAAGACTATTATACATTCCAGTTTTGACCAATCCCACCACAGGAGGCGTTACTGCTAGTTTCGCCATGTTGGGCGATATCATCTTAGCAGAACCAAAAGCGACCATTGGTTTTGCAGGTCGTCGAGTGATTGAGCAAACCCTCCGGGAAAAACTACCAGAGGATTTTCAAACTGCTGAAGATTTGCTGAAGCACGGCTTTATTGATGATATTGTACCTCGTACCCAATTAAAGCAAACCCTAACGCAGTTAATTGCTTTACACCAGCCGCCTGCACCAACCACACCCCATAATATGATGATGTGGGACACAAGAACTTTGAGCTCCACTGTTGCTGAGTCATAAAATTGTTAATTGTTAATTGTTAATTGTTAATTGTTAGTAGTTAGTGGTTAGTGGTTAGTGGTTAGTGGCTAATTGCTAATGCCTAATGGGTAATTGAAGGCTCGCTTTTAACAATTAGCAATCTAACAACTTAGCAACTAACAACCAACAACTAACAACTAACACCTAACAACTAACAACTAACAACTAACAACTAACAACCAACAACTAACAACTAACTCTTAACTTCTTCTTGTTTACGAGATTGCCAGAATGCTTGTATTGTCAGGAAGAAAGATTCTCTTCCTGGTTCCTGGATTAAAATGAGCGGGATCAGTGCTAAAAATCGGAACACGCTAGAGAGAACAAACAATCCCGCTATACCGCCTATGGCAGGATTTTGTGCTATAAAGCCACCTAGAATTGATCCCAGAGCACCACTAACACCACCACTGGCAGCTACGAGCGAGAAATAGATGGCTTGATTTTGAATTGGTGCTACCCCTATTTGCAAATTGTTGTTGCATAAGTCAAGTGCTGCCCAAGTTCCACCAATGAACACGTGTATTAGCGGCAACCACAGCCAGATGTCAATAGCATCATTACCAATCTTCAGCCATAGTAGAGGTGTGGCGATCACCAGCACCCCAACCAAAGTTAGGATTTGACGATTGCCGAACCTGTCTGCCAACTTACCCCATACGATCAGCATGAGCAAATTCGCTCCTGCTTGAATGCTGGCGTAGAGTGACACTAAGCTGACATCCAGATCCAGCCGATCTAACATATAGAGGCTGAAAAAGGGAACGCTGAGGTTCATGGCAAGCATCCATACACCGAAATACGAGAGAAACAGTAAAAAATTAGAGTTTTTCAAGATGCGAGGTCCAATACCCAAAGGCTGATCCGCAGTTGATTGCTGTAATTGATTGCTGGATTCAGGTTGGGTTCGAGGAGAGGTAGGCACAACGGCAGCAGATCCCTGTACCTCTAATTGTTGTGATTCTTCTACTTTCAGAGGTAATACTTCAGCTGGCACTGCTGGAGTGCTAGCTATTGCTCTCAAGGGTTGACTTTCAGGTTGAGTATCACCTTTAAGTGAGGAATTGACAACAGAAGCGTTTTGCAGTTGTGGATTTATATCCACTTTGAAGTACTGACACACCATGCTAACAACCCCGCACAGGACTCCTACAAACACAATCACTCCATAACCTTGTAGAGTTCCACCCGGCCAAGTCGATACAGCAAAACCTGCTAAAGGTATACAAAGCAAATTTGTCAAACTAGCTATACTGTTGCGAAGTCCAAAATACCGTCCTCGCAGCCGCCGAGGGACTATGATTGCCAGCCAGCTCATCCATGATGCGTATCCTAGTGCGTTCAATAGATTGCTTAACAAGAGAATTATCAGCGTCAATATCAGCAACTGATGATTATTAACCAGTCCCAACGATGCGCCTGCAATCCCAATGGCTAGAATCACCCACACTATTCGAGAAATGCCGTATGTCCAACAAGAATACCAGAACCGACTAGTCGAGCGATCTGACAAAACAGCACCAAGGGGCTGAATTAGATTTACCAGCATTGGGATAGAAGACAGTATCCCAAAAACTGCAGGACTTGCCCCGATCTCTACTAGGAAATTACTCATTAAAATCCCGACAGTAGTAATCGAGAAAACTGTCGTGAAGAAAGCATCAACAGTGGATGCTTTTAGGCTGGTGCGAATAGCATCCTTAGAGAATCGGAGGCTAGATTTTGAAGTAGGAAGTACTGTTTCCGAAGCAGTAGTTTCGGATGTTTCAGGAGCCAGAGGAGCAGCCGTTCCGAGATCGACAGAATTCATGGCTTATTTTTAAAGGTGAAGTGTGGTAGTATAAGTCCAGTGGCTGAGGAATTTAGGTATCCTCAAGCTGTGCTGGGAATTCTTAATTATTCTAACTTGCATTTCTTAACAAAAGTTTAACTTGAGAAAATATTACTCTTCAGTTATAGAGGGTGTGAGTTGGGTGAAAAAGCATTTCATCCAATTGTGAATAGAACACGCATATTTAAATTTTTGGGACTGGTAGGAGCGATCGCCATCTGCATAATTTCTTGTCAGAACCTACTCTTTCCCACTGCCTTCACAGCACAAACCCCAGTCACAATCAAACTCAGTGGTTGGGGATCTAGTCCTGCTGAACAAAAACTTTTGCAACAGGTACTCAAAGACTTTGAACAACAGCATCGAGGGATCAAAGTCAAGTATGAGGTCATAGCCGACCAATACATGGATGTCATTAAGACCCGCTTGATTGGGGAAGCTGCTCCCGATGTCTTCTATTTAGATGCACTGGAAGCTCCTTTCCTCATCAGTCAGAATGTCTTGGAACCACTGGATGCTTACATCACCCCCAAATTTGACCTATCTGACTTTAAGGAAACCCTACTTCACAGCTTCAAGTACAAAAACCATATTTATGGTCTTCCCAAAGACTATTCCACCCTTGCCCTATTTTATAACAAAAAAGCCTTTACGTCCGCAGGTTTGACCAGTCCTCCAACTACCTGGGATGAACTACGCACCTACTCACAGAAGCTGACAGTGGATCGTAACCAAGATGGAAGAATAGACCAATATGGCTTTGGCGAAATCCCGGAGTTAGCGCGTCAAGCTTACAAAATCAAAGCCTTTGATGGACAACTCGTTGACCAAAATGGTTACGCAACGTTTGCCACTCAGTCACGGTTGCAAGGATTACAGTTGGTGGTAGACCAGTATCAAAAAGACCGCTCATCGGCACAAAAATCTGATGTTGGAACCAACTCGGGCAGTGAAATGTTTGGTCAAGATCGGGTTGCAATGGTTATTGAGGGGAATTGGGCAATTCCCTACCTGAGAGAAACTTTTCCCCAACTAGAATTTGCTGTTGCAGAAGTACCTAGGATTAATCATAAAAAAGGCACAATGGTCTTTACGGTCGCTTACGTGATGAACAAGCAGACACACCACAAAGCCGAAGCCTGGAAACTCATTTCCTATCTAACGGGTAAAGCAGGTATGTCCAAGTGGACCAGCACAGGGTTTGCTCTGCCAACTCGTAAGTCTGTTACCCAGAAGTTGGGCTACAACCAAGACCAACTGCGGTCTGCATTTGTGGCAGGGGTGGATTATGCTATGCCTTGGCAAACGGGTAAGTACCCAGCAGCGATTATGAACAACTTTGACAACCAATTTATCAGCGCTATGCTAGGACAGCAACCGCTACAGCCAGCAATGCTTCAGGCGCAGTCAGAAGCTAATAAGCAGATCAAGGCGATGGAGTAGACCTGCAAGTCAGTGGTGAACCTCTTTGGCTAGGGGAAGTACTAAGAACTGATGAACTCTCAAGGAGGATGGCTTAACCTCTCAGAAAAACCTCAGAATTTTAAACCATCATCACTTATAGTCAGAAATAGTTGCAGTTAAACAAGAGCGCGAGCGTGGATGATTGCTCTAGGTTAACATTATTCCTGAGAACCTATACGAACATCTGACAGCCAAAATTTTATTAAAGGGCATCCGCTGTGATATAAGCATTTTTGCGGATGGTTAGCAGTGCGATCTGCCCTTGGCGCTGCCGCTTCGGGCAGATCGCGCCATAAGAACACCTTAAAATCAGGTAGTTCTTTGTCATGTTTTTCAGACAATTCTTTTAACTTTGCAACGTTCTGCCGGTCAAGTTTGGTCATGGTTTAACTTCTATCAATTTTATGTAATATCTACTTATAGCAGGTTAATAAGTAGCAAAAAAGCTGTAAAAAACGTATTTTTTGCTGCTAAAAATAAATATATCAAAAAAATCAATAAATTAATCACCTAGCGACTCACAATGATATCAATCATCATTTTGATTGAAGTCAAGTACTATCACCAAAAGCTTGTGACAACTGTTGATGAATTAGTGTGGACTCAATACGGTTCAGATCAGGCTATCTGTTTGAGTTTGCCTTTAAGTAACAAACTTACTCCTAAAGCTCCCAACGCCATTACTCCTAGTGCAGAACTTGGTTCAGGAACCGCCTCTTGTTGCAAGACTTGCGCAGTCCCCAATTCTTTGGATACCCCAGTCTTGTGGGGTCAACTCGAAAGACTTGCCCTTGTTTTGGGCGATCGCCTTTACTAGAGACATAAACAGCACCATCAGGACCAACAGTGAGGGCAGTAGCCGACTCTAGTCCATGCGAGACCACTCAACAGAGTTGTCCGAGTACCATCAATGAATGACGCCGTAACCACTTGGGTTCACGTAACATTGACCAGATGCAATGTTCTATAACAATGGGTTCAATCGGTGGAATCTCTACTATTTGGTGTCTGTAAGGATTTTCATCCATCTGAAACACCCTGACTCTGGGGTTCATTGCCATATTGTAAAGTATACAAATTACCAACAGAGGAGTGCAATCATCGAAAGCTAAGCCAGAGAGTTGTGTAAAGCTTCAGCGTAGACTGTTGACTTTTGACTTTTGACTTTTGACTCTTGAGAAGCGACTTGACCTGGTTGTCCCCGACTCGAAAGATACGTGCTTTACCAACAGGAAAAGGATACCCGCTGAATTCGCTAACGTACAAATCTCCATCAGGACCAAATGCCGCACCTGTAGGTACTCACCTAGCGATTGAATCAATCATCATTTTGATTGAAGTCAAGTACTATCACCAAAAGCTTGTGACAACTGTTGATGAATTAGTGTGACTCAATACGGTTCAGATCGGCTGCTGAGGAGGTAGCGTCCCCGGTCCTGGAGGTGGGAAGATGGGATTGCAGCGTGACTTCAATAGACATCTGGTGAAAATTAATTATGCATTGTCTACAACCCTTGTAGACCATTTGGTGTGACTCGAAAGATACGTGCTTTACCAACAGGAAAAGTGAATTCGTAACGTACAAATCTCCATCAGGACCAAATGCCGCACCTGTAGGTACTGATTGAATTTCAGTTGATAGAGTCTCCGATGACTCCTGGAGGTGGGAAGATGGGATTGCAGCGTGACTTCAATAGACATCTGGTGAAAATTAATTATGCATTGTCTACAACCCTTGTAGAGACGCGAAATTTGAGCCAGCGCTGCAGGAGGGTTTCCCTCCGTAGGCGACTGGTGAGTCCAGTCCTGAAGGAGGGTTTCCCTCCGTAGGGAACAGGTGTTGCAGCGCGAATGACGGCTTTCCCTCCGTAGGCGACTGCTGAACCCGAAGGGCGAACCCGTAAGGGCGTCGCGTCTCTACATTCTTTTTCACCAGATGTCTAATAGTAAATTCGTACTGTATTGGTAGACTTCAATAGACATCTGGTGAAAATTAATTATGCATTGTCTACAACCCTTGTAGAGACGCGAAATTCTCGCGCCAGCGCTGCAGGAGGAGGGTTTCCCTCCGTAGGCGACAGGTGTTGCAGCGCTGCAGGCGGGTTTCCCGCCGTAGGCGACTGCTGAACCCGTAAGGGCGTCGCGTCTCTACATTCTTTTTCACCAGATGTCTAATTATAATATTTATAGTCACGAGCAGTTTGCAAAACGTCCTCCTGACAAAGATTTAAAGAGTGTTATCAAGGAAATTTTAGACGGTTAACTCTCAGTATCACTATGCTTTTGTCATTAGCACATTCATCTAGATACTTAGTGGTGAAAGCTAGGATTTCTTCATCCCTCATGCTTGTAACTGATTACTTAAGGCTACCCACTGAGTTACGCTGAGGTCTTCGGCGCGGACTTGCGGGTTTATATCTAATTTTTCCAGTAATTCTGTCAGGAGATCGCGTTCTACAACCGATTGCAAATTATTTCGTAACATTTTACGCTTCGCCCCAAAGCCCAACTTTACCAAAGTCTCGAACTTGCGTGTATCCAAAGCTGGTGGTTCGGTAGGGCGTGGAACAAGCCGTATGACTGCTGAGTCTACTTTTGGTGGTGGGTAAAATGCTTCGGCTGGGACTGTACAAATTAACTCACAGTTTGCCAAATACTGCACCCGCACCGACAACGCCCCAAATGTTCTCGACCCTGGGAGAGCAACCAGTCTTTCTGCTACTTCTTTTTGCACCAGCAGCACCAACAAGTCGTATGGTTCCGGGTTTGGGTTAGCAATTGTACCTAGCAGTTTTTCGATAATTGGTCCAGTGATGTTGTAGGGAATATTGGCAACGACTTTATGCGGCTTTTGAAAAGCTGGAAATGGTTCTAGAAGAGGTGGTACATCCAGCGAGAGAAAATCTCCTTGCAAAAGCAGAAATTTACGATCGCGACCGAACTCTTTTATCAATACCTTGCACAAGTCACGGTCAATTTCGACGGCAACTAGAGATTGTACCAAAGGTAAGAGGCGACGAGTCAAAATGCCAGTACCGGGACCAATTTCTAGGACGCGATCGCCTGGTTGTAAAACGGCAGCCCGCACAATTTCGTTGAGGGCTTTTTCACTTTTGAGCCAATGCTGAGCAAAGGTCTTGCGCGGTTGGATCATTAAATTGACAGAATCTGTTTAACTATGACGAGTAACGCAACTCCAATCATGACGATGAGTGTCACCTTACCGCCTGGGACCACCAATTGATTCATGGTATTTGAGTGTGAGTGTTCTTGACGTTGCTTCCAACTCATCAATGCCGGAATAATCCCTCCTAAAACTGAGATCCCGAAAGTTCCAGCATAATCTAGGGCATGAAAGAAGATGCTGGGACTGATCACCGAAAGACTCATCGGCGGGAAAAGAATTAATGAATAGAGTGACAAGCGACCAGAAGGTTTATGAGGTACAACAGGGGAAATATCTTCAAAGAAATTCAGCAACCCGTATACAACTCCAATAAATGATGTCACGATCGCAAACTCTGAAAAAACTAATAATAGCACTCCTAACCACTCTCCTGCGCCCCCCGATCGCAGAACTTGCAGTGGGTCAAAAACAGTTCCGCCACCAGAGGTATCCTGTACCATATTAGGACTTACGCTTCCCAAAATCACAGCATTCCACGCTAGAAACATGATCAGGGGAATCACAGAACCAATGACGATGGAAGAGCGAATCTTTCGGGCATCTCCTTCAAGCTGAGCGACGATTACCGGAACAACGTTACTGTAAAACAGCGCCACCAACATAACTGAGACTGCTGGAGTCAGCGCACTCCAGTCCTGAAATAAGAATTGGGCAGTCTTGACGTGCGTCAAGCCCAGCAACAATAGTCCTAGAAATGAAGCAATGACAATCGCCACGAACGCGCTGTTTAATTTCTCAACAAACCTTTGGCGTCCAAGATACATAATGCCACCAAATAAGAGAGCGAACGCCGTTGTCCCTATCCATGTAGGCACGTTCTGCACACCCGACACTTTAGAAGCCGCAGATACTAAAATCTCTCCACCTTGGGAAAGGTACGCCACAAGCAGGGCATATTGCAAAAACAGATACGTACCACCAGCAATCCTAGCTCCTACTTTACCAAGTGTACGCTCAACTATTACCAATAAACCTAAACTCGGACGCCCTACAAGACTCATTGTCCTCAAAGTCACCTCTGCAATTAAAAGCCCTGAAACTAAAGTGTAGAGCCAAACAGCAATGAGCAGGGCTGAGGATGGCACAACGCCAGACGGCAGAGTCACCGTAGGTAAAGCGAGAATACCAGCACCAACCGTTGTGCCAGCAACCAGCGCAGTACTTCCTAAGACACTACCCGGTTGATGGCTGAGCTGATTTCCATCAAGTTCGAGGTGAGAAAATAATCGAGTCACTTCCGGGGGATCCACCTTAAGAACTGTCTTCATAGGGGTCATGTCAAGATACGCGCATTTTTCCAACATAATGTTAACTTATGTAACACATATTAGCAAAAACCGAATATTAAGGAAGTCAGCTCCTACGTTCAATTAAAAATTAAAAATTAAAAATTGAAGCACGACCAGGATCAATCCGGGGACTTGAATAATGTTGCTGCACTTTTTTATACCTCCATTCATAAATCGCGCTGCGTCCTGAACGAAGTGAGGGATCTGGGCTTGAAACCGTTGCTCCAACCGATTCAAAATTTAAGGGAAAATTATTTAATTAATTTTTAATTTTTAATTTTTAATTTTTAATTGGAGTTCAGCCGTTGGAATGAAGATTATTTATACATAAAGCGAATATGCTCAAAGCCGAACGGCATAATACAGGAATCAAGGCAATGTACGGCGAGATCAACCAGACAAATTTTAGCTTCAGTTGCTCCGACCCAAACCAAAAAAGAGCGACAGCAGGCAAGCGCATGTTGCAAAAGCTGTCTACTTGTATGCTAATCCTCTTCATGAGCATTGGCATGGGATTACTCAGTGGTTGGTTTAGCACAGCTTTGGCATTGCCAAACCAGCAACCGCGCCTGCCAACTTCTTTTAGTTTGGCGCAAGTCGGCAGTACTTTTCTCGCGCAGGCTGATCCAGAATCCAACTTTGTCACACAAGCCGTAGACAAAGCAGAGTCTGCCGTCGTCCAAGTGAATGTTTCCCGTACCTTGGGAGGGGATGTGCCAGATTTCCTCAAACCCTTTCTAGGTGGTGCGCAAGCAGTGCCACCTTCAGCACAAATTTTACAGGGTATTGGCTCTGGTTTTGTGATTAACTCAGCCGGACTGATTTTAACCAATGCTCATGTCGTAGATCAAGCAGATACGGTAACGGTGTCTTTTCAAGATGGTCGCATTTTAGCAGGTAAAGTTTTGGGGAAAGACCCGGTAACTGATGTAGCTGTGATTCAGGTGCAAGCAGATAACTTGCCGACGGTGATCCTCGGCGACTCTGACAAAGTCCGACAGGGACAATGGGCGATCGCCATTGGTAATCCGTTGGGTTTACAGGAAACCGTAACGGTTGGCGTGATCAGTGGAATTGAGCGATCCAGTTCAGCCATTGGTGTACCAGATAAGCGTGTTGGTTTTATTCAAACCGATGCCGCAATCAATCCAGGCAACTCCGGTGGACCACTTTTAAATGCCAAAGGTGAAGTCATCGGCATCAATACTGCGATCATCAAGGAAGCACAGGGGCTTGGCTTTGCCATTCCCATCAACACCGCCCAGCAGATCGCGCAGCAGCTAATTACCACGGGTGAAGTACAGCATCCCTACATTGGCGTTCAGATGCTAGCCCTCAATCCTCAAGTTAAGCAGCAAATCAACAATGCTCCCAACAGTAACATTCAGGTTGAGGAAGACCAAGGAATTTTGGTTGTCGTAGTTGGAAGAGGTACCCCCGCAGCAAAAGCCGGACTCAGGGCAGGTGATGTGATTCAAACAATCAACGACCAGCCCGTGAGTAAAGTAAACGCCGTGCAGCGGTTAGTAGACAAAGCGGGAGTCGGTGGCAAGTTACAGGTGGAAGTCAAGAGAAATGCGCAAACTGTGGCATTAACGGTGGAACCAGAGCAACTTCCCAATATTCAATCTCGGTAATTGCTAATTGCTAATTGCTAATTGCTAATTGCTTGACTACGATTAGCCATTAGCCATTACCCATTGCGACTTTTATTGAAATTGCTGCTTATTACCAAAGCCTTGGTTCAAGACACTGACCCTTTGGTGGAGTGGACAGTAGCAGTAATTGCCGACGGTGGTTCTTCCGTTATTATCTAAACTTTGATGAGAATAGTTCGCTTGTCTTCAACAGCGCTGACAGGTGGAATTGGTAATCCGATCGTTTCCACAATCGAAGCTGGCAGGCTATCTTTGTACCCATATTAGCTGTAGTGTTGGTGTTAATTGTCACAACTTTGCTGATTCAGAAGGTATTGCAAAGAGCAAGTATGCGCCAGTCTTAGGGCTTCCAGCCAAACGTGATTCGATTACGCACGCTTTGCATCCTCTTGGGGATACTGCTGAAACAATCGAAAAAATTGCAATAATTTTAAATTTCTTGGCATCTCTACCTCCCGAAAGAGGTCGAATGATTTGCGGTTTGCGACATTTAAAGTTAAAACAGTAATATAATTTTGTAATTCAAGTTTCAATCGGTGTAAACTGGAAAATAATTAACATGACTAATCTTTCTAGTGTTCAAGCCCGAGTCCTAACCTGATGTGTTCAGGAGATGATTGTAATTTTTATTACATAAACATGAGGATTTTTAACGCAGTCCTCTAAGTATTTATATTGAATAACAGCTAGCTTATATGTATTTTATTATACAGTGAATATGTGTCTAAAAAATCAATAGTTATGTAGGGAACAAAAGAAAATGGTTAACGCTAAAGCAAAAAATATTCTTTCATTAATTGAAGTAGAGCATCGCCAAGTTGAGCAGCTTTTTGCAGCAGCAGAAAAGGCTGATAACAAAAAAATGTATAAGTGCTTCAATCAAATCTATGAAGCATTGAGCTTACATACTAGAGCTGAAGAGCTAATCTTCTACCCAGCACTGCGGGAGTATGAAGCAACTAAAGGATATATTGCTTTATCTGAAAAAGAACACGAAGAAGCCAAAGTACTGTTAGAGGAAATTAAGGAACTCAAACCGACAGAATCTGAGTTTAGAACAAAAATTAGTGAACTAAAAAAAGCGGTTCAGCACCATGTAGAAGAAGAAGAAAGTGAAATCTTCACCACTATCCGAAAATGTATGAATGAGCAACAATTGGCTGAACTGGGTCAGGAGTTCCAAAAATCTAAAGTCAAATTAGAGGCAGATGTTAAAGTTGCAATGACACAATAGTTGGATTATTGCCAATTTACAGCAGTTTTCACTTATTTAGACCACATTTTTTAGTGTTCTTCTTTGCGACGGTAGTTCAGCGCGCCGGAAACCGACGCACTGAGAGCCTCGTCTTTGCTACGAGTGCGTGAGACAAAAAAGCTCTATTTACCTTAATTGCTGTAACATCAGTCCCAATTTTTATTAAAAGAAGTACGCCTTCTGTTTGATCGGCTCACTGAACAGTACCTGCAAGAATTTTCACGGGTATTCCCATGTTAAGTGCTTCTCATTATTGAATACTTGCTAAGTATGATATATTTAATACCAATGTATTGTGTGATTAAGGTTACGTGCATTATCAATTCCTGGGTAAGATGTCACAATGCAAGTTTTCAGCTTCTACGGTTTTTCGCGAGAATTGGATTGACTTTCTTTTAAAACTTTGATTGGTGCGGTATTCCTAACACCTTTACAGAGCTGACACAGTTTTTAGATACTGGCGACGCCCATACTTTTACTTTGAAGGAACAATAAACTGAGCTAACCAGTCACTTTGCAATTGTAAGTCCGCATTTTTACGGAGAGTAAATTCTTTGTAAAGTAGATTTTTATTGGAAATTTTACTAAAAATTTTACTAGGTGAGCGATTTTATCTTGGCAATTTTACGTAATTATGAGAATTGCCGCCGACAATCATCAGTAATTTCCTACCCTAGCGAGTTAAAATTTGATACAAAGAGGTGAATTTATGAACCAGTAGACTAGACAGCAAAATTTTGCCAAACGCGATTTACACACAAGCCTCGTTAAATTATCAACAACTTAGCAAGGGTGAAAGTCAAGAACATGAATACGATTATTCGTTTGCTTAGTGCGATCGCTCTTCCTGTGTCTGTGTTTAGTGCTATGTCTGAAGCGGTAGCACAGACTGCTCCCACGGCGCAACAACAGAAAACGACGCCAAAAATTTGCGCTTTTGATTCAGTAGAGAATTCCTTACCTCCAACAATAAGTAAGCAAAATAATTCTCCGCTTTCCTACCTGCAAGACCAAGGTTTTACACAGAAGCAGGACGGTTCTTGGGTCTGTTACATAAATGATTCTCAAAAGGATGAGCGCTACTATACTCTTTTCAAGGTTCAACAGGTTGATGGAAAGCTTGTAGCGACTTCTTTCCTCGACAGTGGAAGTCTGATTTCCGGGCAAGAAAATCGTAGCTTGGACTTGTTTACCATGCTGATTAATAATCATACGAATACAAGTCCGCAGAACCGTCAAAGTATACGGAGGTACTTAGATACCTTTATATCCCTAGTACGCAGTGGAAAGATACAACCCTCGCGTCGTGCTTACCTGTTCGATCAACCAAACCTTGGCTTCGTTATCTACCACTCTCTTACAGGAGGGAAACTCAAGGGTACAGCAATCACGATCAACATCAACTCACCTCAGAGGTTAGGTTCAACCCCAAATTTTTAGGCTGGTTTATTTATTTTGTTGAGGAGGTTAATCTTGTTGAAATCAATTGTTAACAAAATCGCGAACACCGACACACAGCCGACACAGGTTCCCCAACCTAACTCTACTAGAAAGGGACCGTTTTCAAACGTCGGGTTGAACCCTATCCCTAGTGTACTCTGCATCGCGTTGTCATCTGTGGCGGCAGTACTGACTGTGTACCAGTCTGCTTTCGCTCAACTCAACGTTGGAGGCGGTATCCCACCTGGACTGGAGCAAGAGTATCTCCAGTACCAACTGTCCGGGCAAGATCTGAGCCAGATGCGAGGCATTCCTGGATGTGTTGTGGGTTTCGGTCTGACTTGCAATAAGACTGGATCGGTACTCAATCAAATACTTGAGTCCAACCACAAAACTACCTACCAAGACCTCCTGATGCGAGCTGCTGGGGGACCGGAAAACTTCCGTAACTTCGCAGCCTTCTATGGTAACAATCCCAATCTGTCGCAGGTTCCCTACGCCTCATTCTGGCAAAACGACTCCCCCTCCATCATGGACGGATATCGGTATCTTCTTGGCGGCCCGCTAAATCCGACTCCTGTAGAAGGTCTGGGAAGCGTCACCAAGAACTTTTTATGGGCACCGTTATCAGGGACAGATAACTCGCTCAGCCTCCGGAGTGGATTGCTGGACTTGAAATACTCTTACGGACGCGCCCTCTTGGAAGAGGTTGCAAAAATTCCCAACCTTGAGCAGCAGATTCAATCTATGAATTTGCCACCAGAGATGAAAGATTTTTATTTGAGTAATCTTTCTCGAGGGTTAAGGGCGTTAAACGCTGGAAATAATTGGCAAATCGAGCATAGCGTTCTTAATCTACTCTCCTCTCCCTACTCCCCTGCTGGCGGGGAGTTTCAACGTCCAGCTATTGGAATCCCCAAGCAGTTTGATCTGCTCTATGGAGAAGGTCTTCCAGGAGATGAATTTGTGGCTGCTCCTCCAGTGTTCTTGAACCCTGACGTTGGGAGTTTCTATATCCCTGAAAGCGTTGGAGATGTTGGGTTTCTCGATATCCCTGAAACCGTTGGCGAAGTTGTCTCTACTCCAGGAGGCGGCGGATTCCCAATTTGGGCATTCGGACTCGCAGGAGCAGGCGGTGTTGCCTTACTTGCTCTTCTATTAGGTGGTGGAGGTGGAGAGCATTCCTCTGCAGGACCAACTCCTGTACCAACTCCCGGACCAACTCCCGGACCAACTCCTGGACCAACTCCTGGACCAACTCCTGGACCAACTCCTGGACCAACTCCTGGACCAACTCCTGGACCAACTCCTGTACCAACTCCCGGACCAACTCCACCTCAGGTCACCCTCCAGTGTGTCTCTCCGGGTGAGTGCACCGTTATCACTCCACCCGACCAGACAACGGTGCCGGAGGCATCTGTAGTCAAAGCCCTTGTGTTGATGATTATCGTATTCTGGATGCTCAGTCACAAACACCGACGCAGGCAAACAAGAGTTTAAGTTTTCTGTTGTTTTCCCAAATGATTCTGTTAGATGTTACTTGACCGAATAATTCGTAATTCGTAATTCGTAATTCGTAATTCGTAATTAAAAATTCCTAAATTAATTAATAATTAATTCATTTAGGGAACAAGCCCCTAATTTCAATTATGAAAAAGAAAAAAAAGCGAGATCTTCTTTGCTGTAGGTTCCCCTGCATTTATGCATGGGGACGCCAATAATGCTGTCCGGCTTAGCCACACCGCATTTTGGCTCGTAATAATTACGAATTACGAATTATCAATTACGAATTATTCTGACACTCCCCATGCCGTCATGCTGGGAATTCTTTAAGAGGTTTTGCCGTATCTCTTAAAGTTCCGATTGTCGGCAGAAAATTCATTAGACATCTCCAGAAATTAATTGTGCGTTGTCTACAACCCGTGTAGAGACGCGACGCCCAACGGGAAAGCCATAAAGCTTGGTGCAGTCGCCTACGGAGGGAAAGCCGTCATTCGCGCTGCAACACCTGTTGCCTACGGCGGGAAACACTCATTCAGCACGCTTTCTCACCAGTCGCCTACGGAGGGAAACCCCGAAGTTTGCAAGGGAGGGAAACCCTACCGCCAGTCGCCGGGGCGCGGGAAACACTCATGAGAGCGCTGGCTCCCTTGCAACTTCTCTGGGCCTCATGCGCGCTGGCTCAAATGAGCGCGTCTCTACAAGGGTTGTAGACAATGCACAATTAATTTCCACCAGATGTCTAGTAGACGTCTCCAGAAATTAACTATGCATTACCTTCCATCCTTGTAGAGACGCGAAATTTCGCGTCTCTACATTCTTTTTCGGAGATGTCTAGTATATACGTAGGGTGGGCACTGCCCACCAAAACCCGGATCTGGTGGGCAGTGCCCACCCTACGCTACTTAAAATTTTTCATGAATGATTTAGTCTGACTATAGCTTAACTCAGTAACTCACCTAATTCATGCTGAAGATTCGCTCTTTGGTTAAAGTGACACAAATTTTAGATTAATGTACAAATTTATACTGATTTAGTAGCACCAACAGAGAAGGTAATAGAAAAACCTAGGTGCAACAAAATTATGAATATAAGCAAAAGATACATTATTCTATTGATTTTTATGGCAATAACCAGCTTGAGCAGTTGTAATTATAGCCCGACTAAAAGCACAACCGCAAACAGTAAAACACCTGCACATACTAACGGTAAATCATTGCCGACGCCAAGCATGGCTCAGCTAAGGGCGAAAAAATATACCGTTATTGATCTGCCTTTACTAAAAGAATCTCCAAATAAGAGCATTGCTACTGATAAAAATGTTAACGTTACTTTATACACAAGTGACACTCAATGCCAAGAACTAATTGCGAAACCAGTCTCAGTGTCAGATAAAGAACCTGTGATAGTTGCAGTAAGTAAAATCCTTGAGCAACGGGACACTGCCGATTTTAGGTTGTCAGGGTATCGAGTCAGGATCAAAGATGGTGTCGCTACAGTCGATTTGCGAATATCTCCTCATTCCCAACGACAATTAACTTCTCTTTCTAGTTGTGAGCAGTTTGCTCTGTTTGGCAGTCTTCGCAAAACCTTAACAACTAATGCTCAATGGAATATTAAAAAAGTTCGTTTCACAGAGCTAGGCAAGGATATTACTCCTTAAAAAAGGCTGTGGTTTTCCAATACCATAGCCTTGGGCATAATCCACTCCCAGCGCTTTGATTTTTTCTAAGATGGCGTCATTTTCTACAAACTCGGCAATGGTTTGAATTCCCATGACATGCCCGATTTGATTAATAGCTTCTACTATTGCCAAATCAATCGGCTCCTCCACAATGTGCTTGACAAAGCTGCCATCGATTTTTAGATAATCCACTGGCAGGTTTTTGAGATAAGCAAAGGAGGACATACCACTGCCAAAATCGTCTAAGGCGAAGCGGCAGCCGAATTCTTTGAGTGAGCGGATCAGATCGGCGGCTTTCCCTAAGTTGGTGATGGCGATGGTTTCGGTGATTTCAAAGCAAATCGCTTTGGGCGAGATTTGGTGTAATGCAAACTGCTCACACACAAAGTCAATGAATTGCTCGTCGTTGATACTAGCACCAGAGAGGTTGACGGCATACAAACACTCTTGGATCGGCGCGAGTGATTGGTAGTGCGACTTAAAGTTTCCATGCTGTCCAAGACTAGCAAAGACCGTGCAGATGACCCAGCGGTCAATGGCTTGCATGAGATTGTAGCGTTCAGCCGCCGGCATAAATGCCATTGGTGACACCAAATTACCTGTTTCATCGATCAGGCGCAGGAGGACTTCGCAATGTTCCGCCAAGGACTCGGGTTGGGTGACGGGGACAATGGGCTGGTAATAAAGGCAGAAACGATTATCTTCCAAAGCTTGAGTAATCCGCGCTACCCATTGCATTTCGCCATGCTGCTGTGCCAGATCGACATCATCAGCTTGATAAACATGTACGCGATTACGCCCTTTGTTTTTGGCGATATAGCAAGCCGCGTCGGCAGCACTTAATACGCTATTCATCTGTTGAGTGTCTGCGTTGATCACAACTAACCCGATACTGACGCCAATATTGAAAGTTTTGTCTTGCCACACAAAACGAAACTTTTGGACCGCCTCGCGTAGCGTATTAGCAATCCACACTGCTGGCTCTAAAGGGCAATGGTTGAGCAGTATGCCAAATTCATCTCCGCCTAAACGTGCTAAGGTGTCGGAGGAGCGCACATTGGTTTGAAACACAGTGGTAACTTGGCGCAATAGTTCATCACCAGCGACATGACCACAAGTATCGTTGACGATCTTGAACTGGTCTAAATCTAGATAACACAATGCATGTTGCCCTTTACTCGTCTTGGCACTGCTTACAGCCTGTTCTAAGCGGGTTTCAAACTCACGTCGGTTAACCAGTCCAGTTAAGGCATCGTGACTTACCTGCCAAGATAATAGACGTGCAATGTGGCGGGTTTGGGTAACATCGTGAAATACCATGACTGCACCGATAATTTGGCCGTCGCGAGTGCGAATTGGTACAGCGGAGTCCTCAATGGCTAACTCGTTGCCGTTGCGGGTAATCAAGACAGTATGGTTGGTCTTGTCAATCATCTGACCAGAACGCAAGGCTTTTTCTACTGGGTTTTCCTCTGGCTTGCGGGTCATTTCGTTGACAATCCTCAATACTTGTGCTATTGGCAACCCCAGAGCCTCCGATAGACTCAAGCCTGTGAGTTCTTGTGCAACTGGGTTGAGATATTTAATCAACCCAGTCGCGTCGGTTGTGATTACGGCATCCTCGATCGATTGCAAGGTCAGTAAAGCCAGTTCTTTTTCTTGAAAGAGCGCCCCTTCCATGCGTTCGCGCTCGGCTCTTTCGCCCTGCAGTTGCTCTAAGGCTTTCAACAGTTGGATTGCACGCAACGACACTCTCTGTTCTAACTCTTCATTTGAGTGTTTGAGCGCTGTTTCGGCTTGCCGACGCCGAGAATCAATTGCATTCAGGGAGCGAGCATTCCACCAAATCAACACCGCAAAGATGACGACATTCAAAATGGTCAAGAGGCACAGTCCCAATACGTCCGTGTAGACGTGCAATCGCAAGCCAAATAAGATTAGCCAGCAAACGACTGGCGGGAACACAATCGCAGCGCTTAACAAACGCCTCGCCATGATGCCACCTGCGTTACTGCTAGTGACAACAACCATTAACCCACGGTCTGGACGGGCAAACAGAATGCCGCAGCTAAGCAGAAGGAATGCCACAGCTGTATGGACTGCAATTGAAGTCAAGGAGCCAAGTCTATAGAAGTAGGCATTTCCATAGACGTAACCCAGCAAAACCAGGAAGGCAATTAAGAATACTACTGCTGCACACAACTGGGCTAGGAGATACTTGGGGTGATGGAGACTCAACAGCAGTAGGCTCAAGCCAAGTAAGACGAAGTTAACAGCGGTAGGGACTGCCATTCGACCAGGGGCGGTATCACCAACCGGGTCGATGCTGGTCTGGAACAAGAGTTGGTCAATGCCAAGGTTTAAGTTGAAGCCATACTCAATCACTGTTAATAGACCAATCAGGAGGACAAAGACGGCGCAGGCTTGAGCTGCACGGCGCGTCTTAGTTGGCTTGAGCCAATGCCACAGCCATAGAGACGCTCCCCCTAAGAACAAGCAGATAGCTGTGTTGACTTTCATCGTCACGTATCCTGGCAAAATGCTCTTGAGGACTGTAATGTCTTTGATCCAACCCAGAATGACAACACAGCCAATTAGAACTACTGCAATACTGGTTTTTCGAGAAAAAGACTGCAGTAAAGCAATTAAAGTTGGAGATTGCCTACGAGACTGTGTATCATGAACACCCATAACTTTATACATTCAACATTGCAAGTTCATTGAGGCTCAGCCCTCATCCTCAGCTAATCCACATTTAGTCGAATATAGAAGAATAATGGGTCATTTGTCACTGTTTTCCGTATTTATACTGCTACCACTGGGTACGCAGCATAACAGTGGTAATGATCCCAGCCACTCTAGATTCTTAGCCGTACTGTCAAAGCGGTTGCTAGTCTTGAATAGTTGGTACTGACATGTATGAAGCATTGCTAATTGCTAATTGCTAATTGCCAATCTTCCATTAGCCATTAGCCATTACCAACCCTATAAAGTCGTGCAACTTGGGTAAATATTGGCTTGGGTAGCTAAGGAGATTTATCAATTAAAGGATTATGACCATTCTTATGGCAACTAGAAAAGCACAGTTTCTTAAGGATTGGGCAAGTTAAACTAATTCATAATTACCCTCCGTATAAATGCGGGGACTTTAGTTGCGGATTATTGCATTTTTTCTTTTCCATAAGAGTATTACAGCTAAAAAAGTGCCCTGTTTTTCTTGTGGTGGCAGGCATAGAAAGCCTGCAAATTGGGCGGGCAAGGATGCCCACCCCACAAGATTGGATCGTTGATTATTGGAATACTCTAAATGAATAAAGGTGCTTGAAACCATCAATTACGAATTACGAATTACGAATTACGAATTGTTCTGTCATTAATGATATAATATCGTCACACATTTAGCTTTCATAACTCTTAGCTAAGAGACTCTCGAACCAAGTAAACTTTGACTCCGAAGCCAGTAAAAAAAAGTAATAAACCAACGAGAACATGAAAAAGTTAATGCCATTACTACTGGGTGCTGTTTTACTCAGTAACACTGTTGCTTGTAGTAAGCCAAATGCTAAGATTAGCAATACAAGTACAACCACCGGTGATGCTAAAAATCAGCGATTAATTATACCGAGTGGGACTACTTTTGACAGCATTCTTGAACAAGATTTGTCCACTAGTAAAAATCATAACAACGAGCGCTTTACTTTGCGAGTCAATAACTCTTTAGTTGGGGGAAATCCAACTCTCAAAGATGCTCAGATTCAGGGACATCTTGAAGATGTAGTCAAAGCGGCTAAAGGCAAAAAAGCTAGTTTGCATCTAGTTGTTGATGACATTGTACTTAAAGATGGTACAGCTTATCCTATTGATGCAACCTTAGTAAACACGCAAGTAGAAACAAAAACTAAAGGCAAGTTTATTCAGAATGCTGGCATTATTTTAGGTGGAGCAGCAGCAGGTCATTTTCTAGGTAATAAAGCAAACTTTAAGCACGGTGGTGTAGCGGGTGGTGCGGCTGCGACTGCTTTTGTTTTATCTAGTCCTGGTGGTGAAGTAGTCCTCAAAAAAGGAACAGACCTCAAGCTGAAACTCAAAACTGCACTGAATACGACTTCATAGAACGTTATGATTTATCCTGAGTATGGGAAAGCAAATCGTGAGGTTTCGATGACGGTTGATTTAACATCCTCATCTGCACTTAATTTTGTGAGTGTACTGGCACAGGCTGCGGCTGCGTATCGAGGACAGAAGGTCGAACGTCCCTCTGCTGATGTAGTGGTTAATGCGTTATTACAAGCAGAAAAAACTGTTAAGCAGCAACGAACCCTTTATCCTTTAGAATCCTTGCTGGGTCAATGGCGACTGTGCTTTGCCACTGGAACTCGTAAAGTTAGAAAGCGAGGGGGAATTGTGTTGGGTAAGGGTATTTACGTGCCTAAGCTTACTCCGACCCAAATATCCTTTAGTACCACAGCACAAGCTTTAGATGGGACTGCAAACAGAGGAGAAATTGGCAATTCTGTTCAATTGGGTCCACTGTTATTGCAGCTTATGGGTCCGGCTCAATATCTAGGCAAGAAAAACTTATTGGCGTTTGACTTTACCCAGATGCGAGTCAGTGTGTTTGGTCGTGCTATCTATAACGGTCAAATTCGAGGCGGTAAAGCTAAAGGGCTTGATTTCTACAACCAACCCATAGCTAAACTGCCCTTCTTTGCATTCTTTTTGGTGACAGAAGACTTCATTGCAGCTCGCGGTCGTGGAGGTGGGTTGGCACTCTGGATTCGAGAGAGCAGTTTTAGTTGATATCCCAGTCTACTTTCACTCCCACATATAGTAACTTTTCTTTCTTTGCCGATTCAGGTCAAAACAGTTTTTGAAGTCAGAAGTTAGCTACCATAGAATTGCTGATGAATAAACGCAAGCTACTGGAAAAAGTTTTGTCTGGGTCAAAGAATATCCAGTTTAATGAACTGGTTACACTGATTGAAGCCTTTGGTTTTAGTTTGTCACGAATCAGCGGAAGCCACCATATTTTTAAGCATCCAGAAGTACCAGAAATTCTTAACGTTCAGAATAAGAAAGCTCAAGCAATACCCTATCAAGTCCGTCAATTTTTGTCGATAGTAGAGCAGTAAAATCTGACTTTAGAGTATGAATCATGAAAGATTATCACATTAACATTTTCTACAGTGAAGAGGATGAAGGTTACATTGCTGACATCCCTGACTTGAAATTCTGCTCTGCTTGGGGTTCAACACCAGAAGAAGCACTTCGTGAGGTAATGATTGCTAAAACTGCTTGGATTGAAGCAGGTAATACTGAGGGTAAGCCTATTCCCCAACCTAAATATCGACCAATAATTTATCAAGTTAGCTAAGTAAGAAAAAACTTTAAATACCTAATAAACAAGTAATCACAAAAAATCTGGAATTTAACTTTTTAACTATACTTACAAAGGAAGCACAGAAGTTTTAGAACGCAGCGGAAGCACTCAAATGTCCTTCTCCCCAGACACCAAGCGATCGCCTACTTATTTTGCAACTGGAAGTTCACGACGCTGCACATGGTTTTCGACCTGATCGCTCTATTGTGACCAACGCCACCCCCCATGTTGGCGCTCTCGGTAATTATCAACTTCGACCTCAAAAACTTTTTTCCCTCCATTTCCTACAAGTGTGTCAAAGGACTTTTCCAGTCCTTCGGTTATTCTGAAGCAGCAGCGACGATATTTGGTTTGCTGTGTACTGCTACCTCAGTCGAAGAACTAGAACTAGATGGCAAGACATATTATGTAGCACTGGACGAAAGAAACCTCCCCCAAGGTTCGCACTTCTAGTCCAACAATTACTAATCTCCTTTGTCGTCGCTTAGACCGACGTTTAACAGCGATGGCTGAGAACTTAGGTTTTACTTACACCCGCTACGCCGACGACCTCACCTTTTCTGCTTCTGGCGACAGCCTGCGCCATATTTATAGTATCCTCAAACGCACAGACTCAATTGTGACTCACCCAAGAGAAAACCAGAATTTTGCGTAAATCTCGCCTGCAGGAAGTTACGGGAGTTGTAGTTAACGATAAACCCAACGTTTCCAACAAAACTTTAAAGCAGTTCCGCGCTACTTTATATCAGCCTATCGAAAGACGGACCAGAAGGTAAGCACTGGGGAAACTCTCCCAATGTCATCGCTGCAATTAGTGGCTTCGCCAATTTTGTAGCAATGGTCAATCCTCAAAAAGGCGTCCAGTTGCAACAGCAGGTGCAACGGATAAAAAAGAAATACGCGCATAGGCAATAGCCGCTACGCATAATACGTCTTTGGAAATTAACTATGCATTACCTGAAATCCTTGTAGAGAAGCGACCGATCGCGTCTCTACATTCTTTTTCGGAGATGTCTATAGAATTTGTTTCCGTTTACCATCTCTACTACAGCCTAATTCGTATACCACTCCTGGGAAAGTTTCGGTAGATTATACCCAGTGGCAGTAGTACCATTCATTAGCCAAATTGCGTCATCGCCTGTTTGAGTATTGCGCCAGAAGATATCAGACTTGCCATCGCCGTTGAAATCGCCAACGCTAGGTTTCCACGATGCGTCAGTTTTAGGCAGAAAAGCCGAAGTGGCAACTTTTGAGCCATCCATCAGCCAAGCAGTGTTCTCACCTGTCGCATCATTGTGCCAGAAGATATCAGTCTTGCCATCGCCGTTGAAATCGCCAACGCTAGGTTTCCATGCTAAATCAAGTTTCGGTTCAGAAGTTGTAGTGACGATAGTGCCATTCATTAACCAAACAGTATTCTCACCCGTTTTCGTATTCCGCCAGAGAAGGTCGGTCTTACCATTATTGCTAAAATCGCCAACATTACTCAAATTCCAGGATGAATCAAGTTTCGGTAGAGAATACCCACTGGAGTTCGTACCATCCATAAACCAAACAGCGTTTTCACCCGTTGAATTATTGCGCCAGAGGATGTCCGTCTTGCTACTACCGTTAAAATCGACAATGGTAGGAGTCCAGGATAGGTCAGTGTTAGGCAGAAAAGCTGCAGTGGTTACTTTTGTACCATCAATCAGCCAAGCAGCGTTCTCACCCGTTTTTGTATTGCGCCAGAGGATATCGGACTTGCCATCGCCATTGAAATCGGCAATGCTGGGTGTCCAGTTCGGATCGACTGACTGCACAGAAGCTTGAGAGGCAACTTTGTTACCATCCATCAGCCAAATAACGTTATCACCTGTTTGGTGATTGCGCCAGAGGATGTCGGTCTTGCCATCGTGGTTAAAATCGGCAACCTTATAATCCCAGTCTGAACTCATTTTTGCAAGAGTTGCCCCGTTGGGCTTATCGCCATCCATCAGCCAAACGGCAGTATCACCCGTTTGAGAATTACGCCATAATTCATCAGTCTTGCCATCGCCGTTGAAATCGGGAGAAGTTGCGGGACTATTGAAAAAGGAATTTTGATTCGGTTTTTTTGTCGCCTGTAGAGACGGCAGCGATATTTCATCTTGTAGTGATTGTGAGGACCGCCCCAGACTCCAAGAATTGTTTAAATTATCAACTGTGTCTGCAAAAATATTTGAGACTTGGGGAATTTGTAATGCACTAGTATACGTAGAAAAGCTTAGGGGATTTTGAGATGCAAACATGATGTTTGTTTATCACTAGTGTTCATCAAATTTTTAACTGTTTTTTTAAATCTTTCTGTTAAATATTAACATCTGCTAGTTTTTATTTTTTTAGCTCAGCCTCATTATCTCCGGAAAGTATGTAATGAGATTTACATTCTATATTCTATTAAAATAGAATTTAATTTTTAAATGCTCATTTTAGATACACCTTTATTTATCCAATTTGTTCAGCTAATCACACAAGTATAATTAGTAGAATTTTGGATTAATTACTTTTGGCAATTAATCAGTGAATACTGATACTAATTAATGAAAACGGCTGATACCAAATCCTCTTTTAACCCATAGGCGCTCATCCTAGAGCTACACAAAAAAAAGCCCACCTGCGTGGGCTATAAAACAATACGGTCCAGTTAAAGCCAAAAACTGAAACCAGCGTAGGTTAGATCGCATCTTGCACTCCTTGCAATAACGCTATTTCTGTAGGGTGGGCATCGCCCACCATTGAGTGATCGGGTCTATTTTTGCCTTGGTGGGCAGTGCCCACCCTACACGAAAGAGGAGAATGGTGCAAGATATCAGTTAGGGAACTAGTAAGCAGTACGCTGGGTTTTAGAAGGTATACCACTCCTTGGAAAGTGTCGGCAGAGAAGTGGCACTGGTCACTTGTGAGCCATTCATCAGCCAAACGGAGTTCTCTCCCGTGTCGTAATTGCGCCAGGTGATGTCGGTCTTACCATCGCCGTTGTAATCGCCAACGCTAGGCTGCCAGCTTGAACCAAGTGTTGGGAGCGCAGTCGCACTGCTAACTTTCCCACCATTCATCAGCCAAGTGGAGTTCTCTCCCGTTGAATTATTGCGCCAGAGGACGTCGGTCTTGCCATCGCCGTTGAAATCGCCAATGACAGGTTTCCAGGCTGTGCTAAGAGTTGGTAGAGCAGACTCAGAGGGGGTCGTGCCATTCATTAACCAAACTTTGTTCTCACCCGTGTCCTTATTACGCCAGAGAACGTCGCTGGTCAAACCGCCGTTAAAATCGGTAATGGTAGGTTGCCAGGATGTGCCAAGTGTTGGCAGCGAAGCCCCGGTCGGTTTCGCACCATTCATCAACCAAATAGCGTTCTCACCTGTGTTCTGATTGCGCCAAAGGATGTCGGTTGTGCCGTTGCCTTTAAAACTGCCAAGGCTGGGTGTCCAGGCAGCGTCAAGTGTTGGCAGCGCAGTCCCGGTCGCTTTCGTACCATTCATCGACCAAATGGCGTTCTCACCCGTTTTCGTATTGCGCCAAAGGATGTCGGTATTGCGACCGCCACTGAAATTGCCAATGCTGGGTGTCCAGGCAGTGTCAAGTGTTGGCAGCGCGGCTTGAGAGGCAATTTTTGTGCCATCCATCAGCAAAACATTGTTTTCACCCGTTTTCGTATTGTGCAACAGGAAGTCAGTCTTGCCATCGCCGTTGAAATCAGCAATCCTATAATCCCACTCTGAACCAAGTTTCGGAAGATTTGCTGCAGTGGTAACTTTTGTGCCATCCATCAGCCAAATGGTGTTGTCACCCGTTTGAACGTTATGCCAGACTTTGTCGGTCTTGCCATCACCGTTGAAATCGGGAAAAATTGCGGGACTACTGAGAAAGGGATTGGGATTAGGGTTGGCTGTAGCCAGAAATTGTGCCGTCAACGATTCATTTTGTAGTGATGATGACGAACTCCCAAAGTTCAAAGAAGTACCTAAATTATCTAGTAGTGATGAGAAAGAACTCCCAAGGTTCCAAGAATTATTTAAATCATCAAGTGGGTTGGCAAAACTATTTGAAAGTTGAAGAGATGGGAATCCATTATAACCTGTAGAACCTGTTGAAAAGTTCAAGGGATTTCCGAATGAGAACATAATTTTTATTTTGCGTTCTTTGTCATAAACCTTTTAACTGCTTTTACAAGTAGATTTCAAGTGTCAGATAAGAACATTTATACTGATTTAATATTTTTTTAATAATTATAAATGTTATGCATTAACATTTAGAGTGTTCTAATTTTTTCCTGAAAATGAGCAAGTTTTTTAGAAATAAATTAGTAACAAAAGTGCTATTTAATAACAATTCACTATTTACTCCCTTTTTAATATACAAATATTTTGTAGTGTGATTTAAAATAATTCGTAATTTATAATTTGTAATTCCTAATTAAATCCGGTTTCGGGCAGGGATTTAGACCCATTAGGACTTACGCACTTTACATATTGACCATCATATGAATAGCATCCTTGTTAAGCTACTGGTCTTGCCACAGAATGAGATTTTGGAGGCTCTGCCTCCTGGTTTGACCGTCGGCGAGACCGGACACAAGAGCATTACAAGGCAGAGCCTTGTAACGAGAGAAAGGTACAGTTGGTTGTTTGTGTCAATGCGTAAGTCCTACCCATGTAGAGACGGTGCATTGCAACGTCTCTACACGCATGGATTTTTCACGAATTACCTTAGCGATCGCCGTTAAAATCGCCACTCAAAACAGTGTCGGCATATACCGGATGACAAATAGCTCTAATAAATACAATTAATTCTACGTATGTGTGTAAATCTTCCACTTGGCAGTAGAAAGTTCAACTAAGTAGTAGGTGACAACTGCAAGCGTAGTAGATAAAACCAGTGTTGCTGTTAATCTCGTATAAAAAGCTTCAATAGGAACCTTTGAGGTAAATATAGGAAAAATTTTGCTAATAATCGGCATATGCCAAATGTACACCCCGTAAGATAAGTTACCAAGTACTTCTAAAATTCTTAAGGGATTTCTCAGAATACAAGCAAAAGATAACTTCTCATTTCTAGTGAAATTATGATAAGCATCTAACTCAAAGGTGAATATAAAAAATGATACGATTATTGCTGTTAATGGCTGGAGAATGAAAATTGTTGTAGATGTTCTCCAACCACCAGGACGGCTAGGTAGTCCCCAAAGTTCTTGATTGTATAAGTGATGTGCGGTAAATAGATAAAGTAAAATTAATAGAATAACAGCAAAATATTTTCTCGTTGATTTTGGCAAGATAGTACTCTTACAATTAGTTATAATTTCTGATTCTTCCAGCCTTGGCTTTTGATACTTAATAAATATATTAACAAGAAAACCACATAAAAATAGGTCAAGGTTATTAAATAGGGGAGTATACCAATATTTAAATGCATACTCCATTTGCTCAGTAATTTGATTTCTGAAACTTAACCAAAATATGCATTTCCAAAGGAGAGTTACAAAAATAATCAACAAACATGCTAGAATAACCTGTTTTTGGCTGACTAAACGATGCCGGATAAAATTGAAGATGAAAGGAACAAAGATATAGAATTGTATTTCTGTTGAAAGTGACCAGAAAACTTCATTAAAGGGTACATGTTGGAAGTTAATGTGAGGATGATATGTAAAAGTACATACTCGAATAAGATACCCCCAGTTTTCTATTTTAAGGACATCGGGATAAACAAATATAGATAAAATCAATACGGCAAAATAGTAAAGTGGAAAAATTCTGATCGCGCGGTTACGCCAAAAGTTTATAACTCCTGGCACATCAGGAGTATAGCGCTCAGTATAAAAAGCTTTTCCCATTAAGTAACCAGATAGACAAAAGAAAATCCAAACTGCTATTGCTCCATGACTAAAGATTAACCAACTCAGGTCATACTCTTGATAAATAATTGAATTTCTAGGAGGACCACAATGAATAACTACTACCATTAAACAAGCTAATCCTCTTAGAGCAAGTAGAGCATCTAACCGATTGTATGTTATGATTTTTATTTTGCTAGCGGAGGATGATATTGATTGTTGCATTGATTTATAAATCTGTAATTTGCAAGTAATGCAATTAAAGTTATAAAAAAATATTTAAATTCATTTCTACATATATAAGTTGCCAAGTTGGCAATATATATCGCTACCAAGTTATTAGTAGGGTGGGCAATGCCCACCAAAACCCGGATATGGTGTAATACAGTTCAGTTAGTAGTATCCAGTCCTTGAAGATCAGAACTAGCCCACGCCAGTCGCCTCTGTCGGGAAAACCGACAGAGGCGACTGGCGATCTTTGGGGGGATCAACGCCTTAACTGAACCGTATTGGGATCTGGTGGGCATTGCCCACCCTACGTTTATTTCAAAAGTCAAATAGGAATCCTATATATCGCTACCAAGTTATTAATTAGGTAGATCTAAATCAAACAACCGATCTCGGCGATCGGGTAATACTTACTTTAACACGTCAGATTTGGGTTATACTCAGAAATTTATTCCTAAAATAGGTGATAAAACAATAGTAGGGAATTATGCAAGCACAATATCGGCAGCGTCGTGAGCAATTGATGTCAAAGATCGGTAATGGCACTGCAATCTTTCGCAGTGCGCCAATGGCAGTCATGCACAACGATGTCGAATACGCTTTTCGTCAAGACAGCGATTTCTTCTATCTAACTGGGTTTAACGAACCGCAAGCAGTTGCCCTTTTAGCGCCACATCATTCAGAACATCGGTTTGTGCTGTTTGTACAGCCTAAAGATCAAGAGAAGGAAGTCTGGAGTGGTTATCGCTGTGGCGTAGAAGCGGCGAAACAAGAGTACGGCGCAGATGAAGCCTACCCGATCGCGGAACTGGATGAAAAGTTACCACAGTATTTGGACTCAGCCGATCGCATTTACTATCACATAGGACGCGATCGCGCTTTTAATGACCAAATCCTCAACCATTGGCAACGCTTGATGCGGACTTATCCCAAGCGCGGTACAGGACCAATTGCCATTGAAGATACTGGTCCAACATTACATAGCATAAGGCTTTTTAAAAGTCAAGTAGAGTTGGAGTTGATGCGGCGCGCTGCTAATATTGCAGTCGAGGCACATAATTACGCCATGGAAATTGCTGCACCGGGGCGTTACGAGTATGAAATTCAAGCGGAGATGGAACGCATCTTTCGCCTACGGGGTGGAATGGGACCAGCTTATCCCACAATTGTAGCTTCCGGAGCGAATGCGTGTGTACTGCACTACATCGAAAATAATCGACAAATGCAGGATCGGGACTTGCTGCTGATTGATGCTGGTTGTGCGTATGATTATTACAACTCTGATATTACTCGGACATTTCCCGTAGGTGGTAAGTTTACGCCAGAACAAAAGATACTTTATGAAATTGTTTTAGAAGCACAGAAACAAGCGATCGCCCAAGTTCAACCAGGCAATCCCTACAAGCAAATTCATGATACAGCCGTGCGCGTCCTAACTGAAGGCTTAGTCGAACTCGGCATCCTGAAAGGTGAAATTGACAAGTTAATTGAGGAAGAGAAATATAAGCCATATTATATGCACCGCACTGGTCATTGGCTAGGCTTGGATGTCCACGATGTAGGTGTTTACCAGCACGGCGAAGATAAACCGCAGATATTACAACCAAATCAAGTGCTAACCGTAGAACCCGGACTTTATATTGTCCCAAATACCAAGTTAGCAGAAGACCAACCAGAAACCGACCCTCGTTGGGTTGGCATTGGTATTCGCATTGAGGATGATGTCTTGGTAACATCCACAGGACATGAGGTGCTAACTGCTGGTGTTCCGAAGGACGTGGCGCAAGTGGAAAGATAAACAGCTTTGGTAATGGGTCACAATAATTCGTAATTGATAATTCGTAATTCGTAATTCAAAGCGGGTCTGATATCAAGTCCGGTTAATCACTTATCATTTAGGTCTGACCTCTCCCCGCCTTTGACTTGCGTCAAAGTCTCCCCTCCCCTAATAGGGGAGCGGTTGGGGAGCCAGCGCTGCAGTCGGGTTAGCCCGAACTAGGCGACTGGTGAGTCAGTCCTGTTCGCGATCTTCGAAGCGTTAGCGACGAAGGAGCGCTACTCGGTGAGGAATTGGGAGAAGGAGGGTTTCCCTCCGTAGGGAACAGGTGTTGCAGCGCGAATGACGGCTTTCCCTCCGTAGGCGACTGCACCAAGCCGAAGGGCTTTCCCGTTGGGCGTGGAAAGGTTCTTTATTATAAGTAATTAAGCGGACATGATATGATACATTAACGGAGACACGTGGTCATTTTCCAGTCGGGGTTTAAATCCCCGTCTGAAAAATAATTACGAATTACGAATTACGAACTACGAATTTTTAATCACCTACTTCCCATTTCGCTTCTTCACGTCGTTGTGCGATCAATTCATCCGCAAGGCTGGTGTCCTTTCTCAAGTGGGAGAACCGAGCCTTCAGTCGCCGTTGGACAGTCTCCAGTTTTTCCAGTACAAGCCGCCCATCCTCAAGGCGAGCAATCAAAGTACCCCCAGGCTCAAAGCCAAGCGATTTTCTTAGAGCCGCAGGAATCACCAATCGCCCTTGCTCACCTAGTCGAACCTCAGCATGGGTAGGAAAGTCAGCCATAGAGATAATAAATATGCCACATTACTATTATATCTGCCATATCAATCTAATTCGTGGCAAAATAGGGAGAGCAAGGATAGTTCCGTAGGCGACAATACGGTTCAGTTAAGATAATTTACTTACCGTCAACCTTTGTAGAGACGTTGCACTGCAACGTCTCTGCACCTATGTAATTCCTGCTTATACGTATTCATTTGTTAGCGATCGCCCTAGTGAGAAAAGTTTGCGATCTACTGACAGTGAGGAAGAAGCATGGCAGAAAATGGCAACCAGGTTTCCAGAAGAAGTGGAGGTTGGGTTTACCGTGCAGAAATGGGAGAGTTTTGATGTGAAGGTGGTGGAGGTGAAGCGGGATGAGGACGGGAATATTGTTGAAGAGTAGCGATCGCACTAACATATGACAAAGATTTCTGACTATTTGCGATCAAATTCCAGATCTTGATCTGACCACTTTCATTGCCCTATCTATTCCCCTGCTTGTTGTTTCAGCAAATTGACCAAAGTATCGGATAACTCACATCTTGCACCTACACCCTAGAAGGGTGAGGCTATACGAACAAAGCCTGCCTACGCAGGCTAATAACCTTTATTTTCCGTCTTATTGAAAAAAAATTATGTTTATTGAAACCAAAGAGTTTCAGTATTAACACGTTGGTGCAAGATATGAGATAACCACAAAACAGCATCACGCAAGGCTTGAATTCCAGGAGAGATGCTTGGGATGAGTCCACGTCTTTTTGCTAATATCAGCAAACCTCCTGTTCCTAGAGTATTAATACTTAAAGCTTGACCACAACGCCGTGCTGCCCTATCGTCAACAATAGC
Organism: Stigonema sp.; assembly: GCA_965249805.1. GTDB lineage: Bacteria > Cyanobacteriota > Cyanobacteriia > Cyanobacteriales > Nostocaceae > Stigonema. Next base: position 1,079,067 of record CBDFMX010000001.1, on the reverse strand, counting down.
GGCACAGTCTGAATTTTTGAGTGCCAAACTCAATACTTGTGATTCTCCCTTTCCCAAATCCCAAGCTGCTACAACAGGTGCAATAGTATTAACTTCTACTCTTTGTATCCAAGAAATATTCAGTAATTGTGTTGATGCCACATCATCTTTTGCGGTGATTTCTTCAAAAACACCTGATGGCACTAAAATTTCTGTGAATAATTGTGGAATTAATTGCGCTTGTTGACTTTTCAAAAGAACAATCAAGGGTGAAGAGTTAATCATTACACGATTAATTGACATTTGCCAGTTCCTCGGCTAGCTCTTGGGGAGTATATTGCATAAAATCTACTTGGTAGCGTGATAAGGCATTAATAAATTCAGCGCGACTTAGCCCAGCAATTTCTGCTGCTTTCGCTTGTGATATTTCACCTAATTCGTACCATTTAGCTGCTGCGGCTATTCGCATTTCTCGGATAAATTCTTCAGGATTTTTGCGGAGTGATGAAAATACTGTTTCTGGTAATTGGATTGGTACTGTTCGCATGAATTTTCCCTCTATCTATCAGGTTAAATAAATCCTAAAAAGAGTCAAACCATGTATTTATTATATCAAATGTAACTTCTAACTTCCGAAAAAATGGGCGATTGCGGAACTGGATGAAAAGTTGCCGCAGTATTTGGACTCAGCCGATCGCTGTCTTCGCGTACTCGCGCGTCGGAACGAGCGTCACCCGAAGGGCGTAGTGGGTCCAGACTATTTTCATGCTTGATGGTGAAATTTTTTCATAGGGACTACCTCGCCTTTCACTTGCGAAATTCAGCTACCACTTCAATCAAACCGACAATATTGCGATTGAACTCAGGTAAATCCTCCGCAGGTATCCAATACTGCTGATGCAGAGAACTACCAACAGTTTGCACGCTATAACGACTTAAAAAGTCTGCTCGCACCTGAAAGCGCGTCACGTAACCAACATATCTTGTATCGCTACTTGCAGCATTCCAGTTACGTGCAATCTCTGTAGCGTATTCTTCGTTCAGTACTGGATAGAAAATAGGCTGTTCGGGCAGTCGGGGAGGAAACGAGCGATCGCCACTTTCCCTAATCAAAGCTAGTTCCTTCAATCCAACCGGACGGAACAGTATAATTGTTTCCTTAGCTGCTGCTTCAGAGTCTAATAAATACCAGTTGGGCAAAGTCTCTCGCGCTTGTTGCCACGCTGTCGGAATACCTGCTACACCTGTATACAGAGCTACAATGCCACCGACGATCGCGCAAGTAGTATCTATATCTCCCAATCCACTGACTGTTAACCACAGTGCTTCTTCGTAATTATTAAGGTGCTGAGCAGCACACCACAAAGCAAAGGGAACTGTGTCTTGGGCTGAGATTCCCGTACCATTTCCCAGCACAGCAACTGCTGATTGTACTGGTGTTTTTTCCCTCAAATCATTCGCTTGGTAAATTTTGGAGAGAACCTCGCTTTCTGGCACAAAAGGCAGGATAAGATTCAGAAATTCCGCTCTACTGGGCTTTGATCCAGAGTCTTTCAGTCTCCAAGCCCAAGCAGCAGCTACGGCTACAGCAATTGCTCCGGCGATCGCTTCAGGATGGGTGTGTGTCACTGCCGCACTCTTGAATGCTTGGCTTACAACCAAGTCCAGATCGTCTGCAAAAAAAGCTCCCACTGGTCCTAGTGCTATCTTTAAATCTTACAATTACCAATTAGCATCAAACAAAAAGGGTATGGTGGATGCACCATACCCTAAAATCAAGATTTCGGAATAACGATTACAGAGTCGGCACGTACTGCTGCTTATCAGGTACTTCGGTGTACTCAGCAACAATCTGCCGGAACTCGTTACCGTCAATGGTTTCTTTTTCAATCAGCAGATCCACTAAGCGATCGGTAACGGAGCGATTTTCACGTATCATCCGTTTTGCTATTTCGTAGCACTCTTCTACAATAATGCGGACTTGACCATCGATACGGGCAGCAATCGATTCTGAATACTCAGAACGCGTCATCCAGTCACGACCCAAGAACACTTCTGGCGTCTGGCTTTCCAAGGATAGTGGACCTAAATCAGACATCCCAAACCGGGTCACCATTTGCCGTGCCATGTTGGTTACCTGTTGCAGGTCATTACCGGCACCAGTTGTGATTTCCGCATTACCAAAAATCATCGCTTCTGCGGCGCGACCACCCAAAGCACCAGTTATGCGTGCTTTTAACTGAGAACGAGAAATTAACCCTTGTTCGTCAGACGGCATAAACCAAGTCAACCCCTGTGCCTGTCCCCGGGGAATCAGGGTAACTTTTTGCACTGGGTCGTGGTCTTTGAGTAGTGTACCCACCAAGGCATGTCCCACTTCATGGTAAGCAATTAAGCGCTTGCTCTTGCTATCTACTAGGGGAGTACCTTCCATACCAGCAACAACCCGATCCACAGCGTCATCAATTTCCGCAATAGTGATGGCGTCTTTGCGACGACGCGCTGTCAAAATTGCAGCTTCATTGAGTAGGTTGGCTAAGTCAGCACCGGTAAAACCAGGTGTGCGACGGGCGATCGCATCTAAAGAAACGCTGGGGTCTAATTTCTTATTGCGAGCGTGGACTTTTAAAATTTCCAGACGACCTTTGATGTCGGGTGCATCCACCATGATTTGCCTGTCAAATCGTCCAGGACGCAATAATGCTGTGTCTAATACGTCAGGACGGTTGGTAGCGGCAATAATAATAATGCCTGTGTTGCCTTCAAAGCCGTCCATTTCAGTCAGCAGTTGGTTGAGGGTTTGTTCCCGCTCGTCGTTACCGCCACCGATACCAGCACCCCGCTGTCTTCCCACCGCGTCGATTTCATCAATAAAGATGATACACGGAGCATTGTCTTTGGCTTTCTTAAACAGGTCGCGCACGCGAGATGCGCCCACGCCAACGAACATTTCCACGAATTCTGAACCGGAGATGCTGAAGAAAGGTACGCCTGCTTCGCCAGCAATAGCTTTTGCCAGCAGGGTTTTACCAGTTCCTGGCGGTCCGATTAACAGCACTCCTTTGGGAATGCGTGCGCCGACTGCAGTAAATTTTTCTGGTTGTTTGAGGAAGGTGACGACTTCTTGTAGTTCTTCTTTGGCTTCTTCAATACCTGCTACGTCGTCAAATTTGATTCCAGTTTTTGCCTCCATTTGGAAGCGAGCTCTGGATTTGCCGAAGTTCATTGCTTGACCAGGACCACCGGGAAGATTGCTAGAACGACGGAACAAAAAGAACAAGCCAGTAATCAACAGAATCGGAAAAATCAGGTTACTCAACAGTCCCCAGATTGCTCCATCATTCCGCATTGGATGAGCATCAAAACTTACTTTTTTTTCTTTGAGCCTGCTAATTAACTCAGGAGCGTTACCAGGCAGATCCACCCGTACCCGTTGTATACGGTTATCAAGTTCTGGATCGACGGCTTCTACAATCGCTGTTCTGCCACCTTCATAAAGATCCACACTGGTCACCCGATCGGCGTCCAAGTATTCTAGAAAGCGCCCGTAGGTCATACGGGTATTGGCTGTATTCTTACTCATATCCGTAGGAGCGCTAGCAAATGCGCCTTGCCAGAAGAAAAAGCCAATTACCAAAGCGGGCAATGTCCAGAGTACTAGGACTCTCCAGGAAAATTTCATGACTTTATTTGCCTCTAAATGCCGATACAACTAATTAGTTTTAGCAACCGAATCGTGCTGATCACCCTGTCACTAGGTAGCTGTGAAACGGATGTTTTTGAGATTTCCTTCTCTTTTATGTAGGAGTTTATAAGGTTTTTAACCTTATAGGGTTTCCCTCCAACCCAATGATTGCCTCATTTAACAGCATTGAGCTTGTTAAATCTAGGCTCACTTAATCTTGATAAATCCGTTTTATTTAACCTGATGCCTATATGGTTCGCTATAAACCTATTAGGGCGCTACAGCAGCTCCATGACGCCAGCAAGAAATAATCGTAATTAAACTTAACTTAATTCTAATACATTTCACGGGAAAAGGGGGAGTGGGGAGTGGGGAGTGGGGAGTGGGGGAAGATGAGGGAGTAGGGGGAGATGAGGAAGTGGGGGAAGATGTTGTCAATGTTGTCAATGTTGCTCCCTTATCCCCCTCATCCCCCTCATCCCCCTACTCCCCCTACTCCCCTCACTCCCCCTACTCCCCCTACTCCCCACTCCCCACTCCCTACTCCCCCTACTGATCTTCTATAGCTTCTAACGTGTAAGGGAAATACTCGTTTTTTTTGTCAGAACCGATCCAAACGTTGTATGTTCCCGAAAGCCATTCACCGACAAGTCCGGGATGTTTGCCGTCAAAATTGTTGTTGCACCAAATGCCGCCAGGACCACTGACAATCAGGGTGGTATCCTTAGGACTGTCTACTAGCAGCTTTAGGTAGTCAAGTTTACTTGCTAACTCCAAGGTGTGGTTTGGTTGTTCATCATAATATCCGGTACAGTGACCTGTAGGAGTTACTGTTCTACGGGCGATCTCCTTCGCTGGTATTGAACCGCCACTGATGCCGCGAACTATCAAGTGGTCTGAGGAAAAATTGCGATCGATGTGAAGGTCTCCAAAAAACATTGGCAGTGGCGCTTCCTGCCCATAAGCTTGGGCATTAAGAGCGGAGGCGATCGCCAGCGTAATTGTCAACAACGATAATCTTATCCCTCGGTTTACCAATTTTATCGGCATTCTGATTACATGACTTTCCCAGTATTATAAATGACATTAATTTTACACGCCATGTTCCCAAAACCAGGGTATTTGACTATAGGTAATGGTTAGTCGTTAGTTGTTAGTTGTTAGTTGTTAGTCGTTAGTTGTTAGTGAACCAGCGCGAATGACGGCTTTCCCTCCGTAGGCGACTGGTGTTAGCGAAGCGTTAGCGACGAAGGAGCGTCACCCGAAGGGTTGTTAGTTGTTAGTTGTTAGTCGTTAGTCGTTAGTTGTTAGTGAACCAGCGCGAATGACGGCTTTCCGACGCCAGGTCCGTAGGCGACTGGTGAACCCTTCGAAGGGTTGTTAGTTGGTAGTAGTTGGGACAACTAACTACTACCAACTAACTACTAGCTAATTACTTTCTATCGCCTTCGTCAAACGCAGCTTGTCTAAATCAATCTGATTGAGCAATAACCATGATTGGATTAGGTCAGGACCATGCAGATCTCCTGTTAAGGCTGCTCGCAGCGATCGCATTAACAAGCCTTTCTTGACGTTTTGCTCTTTAACCACCTGTTTAATGATGTCCTGGGCAATGCTTTCGCTCAGTGGCGACGCCGAGTCCAAAGCCGAGATAATGGCTTTGAGTGCGGTGGCTGAACCTGACAGCTTTAGTTGTGTACTAGCCTCGTCGCTGTATTCAACTGTTTCTGTAAAAAATAGTTTGCTAATGCTTACACCATCCACCAAACGAGTCAGACTGGGCTGAATCAAAACTACTAGCTGTTCTAACCAGGCGCGATTTCTTGCTTTGGCAATTTCATACCCAGCTTCTTCCCAATAGGGTATGAGTAAATCTGTCAGTTGATCTACCGACATGCCGTGTAGATACTGACTGTTGAGCCAATCCAGTTTTGCCCAGTCAAACTTTGCCCCTGCTTTATTCACTCGTTCAAAGCTAAACTGCTTTGCTGCTTCTTCCAAGGTAAAGATTTCTTGAGTTGAATCTGGGGGTGACCAACCTAACAATGTCATATAATTTACCAAAGCTTCAGGGGTAAAGCCCATTTGCTTAAAATCAGAAATAGAGGTGACTCCATCCCGCTTAGAAAGCTTGCGCCCATCAATATTCAATATGAGTGGTGTGTGGGCAAATTCTGGGATCTTTGCCTTCATCGCTTCATAAAGTAGAATTTGCTTGGCGGTGTTGGCTATGTGGTCTTCTCCTCGGATGACATGAGTGATTTGCATATCCATGTCATCAACCACTACCGCAAAATTATACAGCGGCTGACCAATACCTTCTGCTGTTGCACGAGCAATAACCATATCACCGCCGAGATCGCCACCTTGCCAGCTCATGTGTCCGCGTACCAAGTCATTCCAGACAATTTCCCGGTCATCATCAATTTGGAAACGAATCACGAAGTTGCGCCCTTCAGCTTTGTAATTTGCTTCTTGTTCTGGTGTTAGGTTGCGGTGACGGTTGTCATAACGAGGAGCTTCGGATCTAGCTTTTTGGGATTCTCGCAGCGCTTCTAATTCTTGTGCTGTAGTATAGCAGCGATAGGCTAATCCCCGATCTAAGAGGGTTTGTACTGCTGACTGATAAAGTTCCAGGCGCTTGGTTTGGAAAAATGGACCTTCATCCCAATTTAGTCCTAACCAGCCCAGTCCTTGAAAAATATTTTCCGTGTATTCCGGACGCGATCGCTCTTGGTCTGTGTCTTCAATTCGCAGGATAAACTGACCACCGTGATGACGGGCAAATAACCAGTTAAATACAGCTGTCCTTGCTGTACCAATGTGTAAATTCCCAGTCGGACTGGGGGCAATACGGACTCTAACAGTCATACCGATTTTGGAGCCTTAGATTTTGGAGTCACTCGCGTACAGGGCTTCCCCCGTTGAGCGAAGTGGCGTGATTTTGGATTGGTTAGTTCAAGTTATGACAGCCTTTTCCACGTTAGTATTTCTAGCTGAACAATAGTCAAAGGGTGTCACAGGAAATTGTTTCTTGATCTAAAATATTAATGATATGCCTTAGATCTTAGATTTAATCCAAAATCCAAAACTCTTAAACGGGATCGACGGGGCTCGAACCCGCAACTTCCGCCGTGACAGGGCGGTGCTCTAACCAATTGAACTACGATCCCTCAACTGGCAACTTTCTTAGTATTGCAATTTTTTGGCGACTTGTCAAGGGTTTTTTCGGGAAAACTTGAACGAAAATGTTTCGCGCAGTCCCCACCTAAAAATACTTGAAAAATACCTACATTCTAGGTGGGGTAAGCGAAACCAATATATAAAGCGCAGCAACGATTAAAAAGGATCGTCGGGATGACTCACGATTCCTGACCTACTCGCTTCAGCCCACTCTGACAATTTTTCCCTTATCCATCCCCCTAATCGTTGTTCTGGGCGTTTTATTTTAGCTATCTCAAGAGCTACCCAATTATCAAGCGTCACACTTACCTTTGTTTTACCTTCTGCATACTTGGCACTGTAACTCCTGACTTTTTCAGGATTTCTTTGTTGCCATCCTTTACTTGACTCTATTTTAGATTTTTTCATGCTTGACACAATGAGTTCTCATTGATATTGTAAACGTATGTCAAGGTCGAGGACAAGCCCATGAGTAAAAACCGAGCCAAAAACAAATCTAAGAAAAAGCCTCAAGAACTTATTCGTACTGACGTTTGGGACTTAAAAGCAACTCCTGAACAGAAAGTTCAAATGATTGGAACTATTGAGGAATACCGTAAGTTTTTAAATCCTTTGGTTCTCATCGTTAATGCTCAATGGGTAAACCTCGCTGATTTAACTGCTAAGGAGCGGGTTAATGCTGTAGAAAAAATGATTCATCAAACCACAGATAACCCCGCACCCAAGCACAAATATTTCCAGAAGGTAATTGATAAACACCCATCGTTCCGGAAGTTTCCTAGTTATCTCAGACGTGCAGCAATTGCTGATGCTATTGGTATAGTTTCTAGTTTCCAAACTAGATACGCTCAATGGCAGTCTGGAGATAGGAAACATCGTCAAGCCAAACCACCTACACTTACATCTACGTGCAACACTTATCCAGCGTTGTACCAAGGACAACAAGTCAAATATCGCAACGATTACCAGTTAGTTGATATTAAGGTTTGGTCGGGAACTGATTGGGTATGGTTGAAATGCATCCCAGTTAAGAAACATGGTTTAAATCGCCATCTAGTTGATGGGAATAAAATAAAATCGCCTGCATTGGTGGTCAATAAACATACATGTCAACTATCTATGCCCGTCGAGGTAAAGACTATTGATTTACCAGAATCTGACTTTGTTTGCAGTGTTGACATGGGTATTAACAACGCTGCAACAGCTTCCATAGTTGGTCGTGACGGTACTGTAAAAGCTAGGGTGTTTATTAACCCTGCTAGAGACATAGACCGTCGCAACAAACGTCGGATGATGATTGCTCACAAGTCTAAGCAGACAAGAAACATTACAAAGTCGAGGCAGCGCGGTCTTGGGGTTTCACGCCACTCCCCTCAAGTCGGGGAACCCCAACGGGAAAGCAGATCCTGCAGGAGGGAAACCCTCCGTAGGGGCTGTCTCACCGCCCACAGGGGTGGCTCCCCAAGTGGAGCGACTGCCGTAGATTTACCTAAGGGGTTTTGTCAAGGACTCCATCGTAAGTCTTCCAACATTAACTTACAAATTTCTAAAACAGTGGCAAGAGCGATTATTGAGTTTGCTAGGACTCATAACGTAAAGGTTATTGTCTTTGAGAACTTGGAAGGATGGAAGGCAAAGGGTGGGAAAAGAAAATCCTTACAAAAACAAAAGTTTCATCTTTGGTGTCACCGCAAAATAGTTGAGGTGGTATCAGACAGATGGATAGAGCTAGGAGGACAAGTTGTTTTCGTTAACCCAAAATATACGAGCGCATACGCTTATGACGGTAGCGGTAAAGTCAAGAGAGACAAGGTAAACTATTCCTTGTGTCGCTTCAGTTCAGGGAAAAGATACCACTCTGACTTAAACGCTTCATACAACATCGCTGCTCGTTATTGGTACGCCGTAATTATGGGTGACGAAACTTTTTCTAGAGTGTTCGAGGGCAAAAGTTCCCACGGCACACAGAGGACGCCTGTAACTCTGGGGACGTTGCGTGGTCTTCGGGCTGCGTAACGAATCCCCAACTATAAGCAAGCTTATAGTTGGGGTGCGTTCAAATTAAGGGACTGACAAAAAATAAATTATTCAATCTTGTGGGGGAGCGTCAGCGCCGACACGAGTGTTTCCCAATCAACAGGCGACTGGCGTTGTGCTGTGCTGCCATTGGTGTTAACTTAACTTTAAAAACCCTTGTAATATCATGTCTGTTCAATGATGACCTTGATTGCAGCTAAAAATTCTTGCTCAATGTAGGGTTTTGTAAAATAAGTGGTAGCTCCTAATTGCATTGCTAACTGGCGATCCCTATTGCTACTGCAACTACTAAGTATGACCACTGGTACTTTTGCAAGTAAGGGGTTTTTGAGCCGATGCCTAAGAAACATAAAGCCATTTAAATTAGGCATTTCAATACCACTGATCGCTAGCTGAATACTTAAATTTTGCTGCAACTTTGCAATAGCCTCTTGTCCATCCTGTGCTTGCAAGACTTGGTAACCCGCTTGTTGTAGAGTCAGGCAGACGATCTGTCGCACAGCTTTGGAATTATCTACGACCAGAACACTGGGTTTTTTGACCGTTGTCATTGCTGGTGTAGCAGCTTTGCCAATCACAGCAGCACCGAATGAATCAGACAATTTAGCAGCGGCGGAAGGCGTTTGACTTTTGCCAATCGTCTGACTGAGCAGTGAGGCAACATCAATGACTTGGATCAGACGGTCTTTCCAAATGGTATAGCCATAGACATAGCTTTGAAGCGGATTCTCAAATTCAAAGGGTTTAATGACTAGCTCAGGTTCCGTGACCAAGTACTCAACTTCTGACTCTAAAGCAAGCATTTGCTGACCTTGGCTAATTACCAACATTGGCTCAGACTGAGCATCCGGCTCCGAATCCACCACGCCATGTTGGTCAGAGTGTAGCTCTAGTAGTGGATTGGTGTAGCTCAGCAATTCGGACAGTTGATAGGCTGGAATCATTTGTTCCCGCCAGTGCAAAAACTGCTGTCTTCTGGAGTAGATAATCTGATCGGCTTGAGGAATTAAAATTTCCTTAACACTGTTGGCGGTCAGAACAAAGGCAGTAGAAGCCGCTCCCCAAATAAGTAACTTGGAAGTCTTCAGCGTCTGATATGGGACATGTAAAAGCCCTAAAGCTTCTGGATCAAAATGTTGGAATACTCGACACTGCATCCCCGAGTTAATGACCATAGCTGTGCTCCGATGTTTGAGTAAGACTTTACAAATGCTGGAATTGGTAAGATCGCACAAGTAACTGGTGAAGACTAGATAATTGCCTAACGACTATTAGCCATTAGCCTGCTTGAGCTTTTGTGCAAATGCTGCTAGATTAGCTAAGGAATCGGCTACTGCCAGAGCTTGTTCTGAAGTTTGGCTAGCAATACTAGCAATTAAGAGAATAGATTGGGTTGCGGAGGTTGAAGTTTGTGCTTGGATAGAAGCATTTTGGGCAAGCTGGGTCACTAGTATTTTCATTTGGGCACTGATAGTGACAATCTGCTTCAGTTTCTGCTGAGTTTCCTTTACCAATTCTGTTTCGTTGATCGTTTCTTCTGCTCCGAACTTCATAGCAGCAATGACTTCATTGGTTTGTGTCTGAATTTCCGCAACCAGTGGTTTGATTTGTGCGATATTTAAATCCAACTGCTGCACTAGGGAAATTAATTTCTCAGCAATAGATGCAAATTTTTGACCTGCTTCTCCAGATTGAGATGCTTCAAGTGCCGTCTGCATGGCTTGGAGCTTCACTTGAGAGACAACATTACTCATGAGGCTCAGGATCTGATAGAGCTTTTCGGAAGGTTTGTCTAGACGCTCTACCTTAAAAAAGACTTCTGCAACTGTTTGTTGGATAGCAGCGATGCTGTCGAAAATTCGGTTCAGGGACTTATGTTCGTCCTGTAGCGTCTGACTCAGCTGTTGCTGCTGGAGTTTTGCTTGTTGAGCACAGGTAACCATTCTCGAAGCGGCATCAGCCAACATTTGAATTTGATTGTGGGTCGATGTAACCAACTTCATCTGCTTGAAACCAACCTCTGTTGAAAAGGTTTGGACAACTGTTTGACTACTTCTAAGCAGTTGTGACACTTGACGCTGAATTTCTTGTTGTTGTTGACGCTGCTTGTGAGAGGTAGTTTCAGCAAGTTGATAAGCCTGCTCTACTTGCTTTAGAAGCCGCGCATGGTCGAGAGCAAATCCCACTTGTGTAGCTATCTGAGCAAATAAATTAATCTCAGACTGCTGCCAATCACGGGGTCCGGAACACTGATGTAGAATCAATAAGCCAAATAGCTGGTTGTCTTTGGTAATGGGCGCAACCAAATTTGCCTTAACAGCAAATGGTTCCAGTTGACTAAGGTAACAATCGGGTAAACCAGCTTCATAAATGTTGTTGGTAGCTTTAACTCGACCATCTTTGTACATTTCTACACAGCCTTCGGGGAAGCAGCGATCTTTAATTTCAATCCCCAACGCCTTTGGAAAACCTGGAAGCACTGATTCTGCAATCAGAGTTCCATCCCAGTTGGTGTCAAACCCATTAACGAGTGCTCGGTCAGCGCTAAATGCTTTGCGGACTTCTTCAACAGTGGTTTTGAGGACATCATCTTCGTGAAGCGATTCCCGAATGCGGCGAGTAATGTCCACACGCAACCGAGTTCGCACACCTTCCGCATCAATTCGCTGCAGAAGCCGCGCATGGTCGAGAGCAAATCCCACTTGTGTAGCTATCTGAGCAAATAAATTAATTTCAGACTGCCGCCAATCACGGGGTCCGGAACACTGATGTGCAATTAATAAGCCAAATAGTTGGTCGTCTTTGAGAATGGATGCCACCAAATTTGCTTTGACAGCAAAGGGTTCAAGTTGGCTTAGATAACAATCGGTCAAACCAGCTTCATAAATGTTGTTAGTAGCTTTAACTCGACCTGTCTGGTACAGTTCTACATAGCCTTCTGCAAAGCAGGGGTCATGAATTTTGGCTCGCAACGCTTTCGGAAAACCAGGAACAACTGATTCTGCAATTACAGTTCCGTACCAGTTGGCGTCAAAGCCGTACACGATGACTCGGTCAGCGCTTAATTCTTTGCGGATTTCTTCAACAGTGGTTTTGAGAACATTCTCTTCGTTGAGTGATTTCCGAATGCGGCGGGTGATGTCGATAAATACCTGAGCTTGATCGGCTTTCGTATCTACCCGTTCTAGCAGTCTGGCATAATCGAGAGCGAATCTAACTTGCGTAGCTATCTGAAGCAATAAATCAGTTTCTGACTGCTGCCAAACGCGAGGTCTAGAACACTGATGTGCAATCAATAAGCCGAATAGCTTGTTATTATCGTGAATCGGCGCGATTAAAGTAGACTTGACACCAAATCGCTCCAGCATGCCAATATCACTATCACTAAGCTTAGCTTGATATATATCATCAATAGTACGGACGCAGCCCTGACGGTATCGTTCGATATCCTCTCTTTGAAAATGGGGTTCTGAGATTGTAGCCCACAACATTTTTGGCAAACCCGATGCCACTGATTCTTCTACAAAGGTTCCATCCCAGTTGGAATTGAAGCGAAAGATGACCGCACGGTCAGTTTTTAAGGCTGTACGAACTTCTTCTACGGTAGTTTTGAGAACATCTTCTTCATTAAGCGATTTTTGAATGCGGCGAGTAATGTTCATCAACATATGGAAGTACTCGGCTTCAACTTCTTGTTTCCATAGCAAATCTGGAAGCTTTTCTTTGATTAAGCTGATGTTTGTCTCTAAGACAACCAATTCATCATGAAGAGCGATGTTCGCGCCAGTACCCGCATTTACTCCACGTAGTTTATTTACCATAGTGGTGGAGATTCTCGCAGCGTTCAGGACTGGACGAATGGCGCGATTAGCTAGAATTACCGCGATCGCACCTACCAATACTGCTGTCACCCCGGTTCCTACTAACAAAAGTGACTGTTGTCTCTGTAGTGCTTCAGTTTCTGCTCTACCTGTAGCATCTACAAGTCTAGCCTGGGAAATCTGTTTGCTAATTAACTCGCTATTTAAGTAGTAGGTGGCTGTCCCAACTGCTAACACGGGGAGCATGCTGACGGCGAGTGCCCAAACTATTGCCTTAGTCTTCAAGCTCCATTTCTGCTTTGAAGAACTAGGAGACTCTTGAAGCCTTGCTGTTTGTTCTGAGTTATCTATTGTTAAATTGCTGATGTTGGTTTGTTGCCCATGCAATTTTTGCTCGACTTGCTTTTTATCAGACGGCTGATTCATACATGAAATTAGGTAATCCGGCGAAAGCTTATTGACGACAAAATTACAGGTTGCTCACAAAAGAGCCATCACTGCATTCATTTTGTTGACGGAAATGTCAAATTATGCACCGCTGATATTACCCTTGAGTCAAAATGTTAAAATTATATGCCGACTCTAGAATTTACTTACATTTTTCAGTATAACCACGTATGCACATAGGATCAAAAAAGATTACCATATTCCAAAGGAAAACTTGCTAGAAAAAATAGTGTCTAGCGATCCACTCTCAAAACGAGTGGATAAAAAAATTTTTGTGACAAGGGACACAGTAGTTCCGTATCTCCTAGTGAGGCTTTTTGCTTCTTTATTCCATAGCACAGACTTTACATTAACCACAAATCATACTTTATAGCGACTATGTAAGTCTAATAAATAATTTAATTAAAATATGTATATTTTTTCTTGATTTTATACATACAGTTAGTAACTACGTGTATAAGAATCCTGTTTGATTTTTGAAACATACGTAGGGTGAGCATTGCCCACCAACGTAAAAATAGGCCCATAGGTCAATGGTGGGCAATGCCCACCCTACAAAAATAGCGTTATTGCAACTGGTGCAAGATGTGATATCATGTCCGGTTAATGACTTAGTTATATGAACCCTCACCCCGCCCTTTGGGCACCCCTCTCCCAAGCATGGGAGAGGGGAAGGGGGCGAGGGCTGGATATCGTAACTGTTTATACGGACATGATGTGAGTCAAGCTTTTTAATTTTTAATTTTTAATTTTTAATTCCGCGAGAGCGGTACTAGCATCCGGGATTGCATTTGTTGATACTGCTGCCTTAACAAGTTTTTGCTCAACTGGAACCCAGAAGAGGGTGGTAAGCTCTTACTTTGATCTACCCAGGTTTTCAACATCTGCCGCTGATCGGGATCAATACGACTACTGATAAAGTTGACACGCGAATGCGGTGCTTCCAGAGGAAACAAAATCAAGGGATAGTGTTCATTTTTCGCCAATGAACAGACAAGCCTACGGTTTTGGGGATTTTGCATATCCAGATAGCAGGGTAGCCACTTAGGACCTAATTTGCGATTGTAAAGTAAAGTCACCCACAGTAGCATCGGGTAGGGAGATGTGACAAAGATAAACTGGTTGTAACGGATAGAAAGTGCGTAGCCATTTATCTCTTGTTGAGACATCATCAACAACAGCGTCGCTACGGTTCCAACTTCTGTGTTCAGCAACTGGGGAAAAACTATTTCCTGAATAGGTTTGTCTTCGGGCCACACAAGTTTCCTACAGGCTTGTTCCACTTGGGGAGATAAGGGAGTATGGGGAGATGAGGGAGATGAGGGAGATGAGGGGGATGAGGGAGTAGGGGGGGATGAGGAGGATGGGGAAGATGTTTCTCCCCCCACTCCCCCGACTTTTAAACTTTCCAACACGAGGAGGACTTCAGCAAGATTTTGGGGGCGATCTCTTGCGGCTTTAGCAAGACAAGCCATGATTAAATTATCTAGCTCCTTTGGTAGTCTGAGATTGGGATTAACATCTGCAATTGCTCGTGGTGTTTCAAAGTTATGAGCTTTATACCAAGCACCGAATAATTCAGTTTCTGGTTGCCAGGGTTTTTTACCCGTCAGCATCTCAAACATCGTCACCCCTAAACTATAAATATCAGAGCGACTATCTAATTCATCACCTTCCAGTTGTTCGGGTGAACAATAGGGCAAAGTACCATTAAATCCTTGATTCGTGTCATCTGTTACTGAATAATCTAAAAATTTAGCAATACCAAAATCTAGAATTTTAACTAATTGACCTAAGATCGGATCGGGAATAACTAATATATTGGCTGGCTTGATATCTTTATGCACAAGTGGATAAAGTTTGCCGTTAATGTTCATACCTTGATGGGCGCATTGTAAGCCCAAACAAATCTGACGGCAAAGAGTCAGAAACATTGGCAAAGATATAGGAATTAAATCCTTTAAACTCTTGCCGCATAGATATTCCATCACATAGAAGGGTTTACCTGACTCACTCACACCGTAATCTGTCACCCGCACAATATGTAGGCTTTTTTGACTTAAAGCTGCACAAATACGAGCTTCACGGGCAAAGTTATCCTGAAGGAGAGGCGTTGAAACAGTCTGAGACAGGAACTTGATAGCTACTGGTATTCCGCCTAGTAAGACATCATCTGCTAAAAAAACCTCACCCATGCCACCCCTGCCAATTAACCGCTTCAATTGATAACGATTGGCAAGTAACGTTGTACTGGCTGGAGACGCCAATAATGCGCTTTTGTTCACTCTTACAACCTCTGCTGCTAATTTCTCAAACCGACTTTAAAGGATGCGAGAAAAAGTTTAAAAACCTCTTAAATAATTTAAATAACTAGGACTTACGCATTGACAGAAACGACAAACTATCTAATTCTGTTTTTTGCATTAGCATATATTTAAATCATGTCTAGCATTATCAAATTACTTAGGCTCTTCTTTTTCACGATTTTGTTTTGCAATAATCATTTGGAAAGTTTATGACAAGCACCCTTTCAACAATTTTTAACATGCTTGTTAAGCAATGCGAATGAGAAATTACACGGAAAGAAAATATATGATGAATTCACTTACCTAACCAATTCTGTGAATACACTGATTGATAATTGTAGAGACGTTGCATGCAACGTCTCTACTGCCCACCTTCCTATATGATTGGTGGGCAGTGCCCACCCTACGTTGCTCGTTCCTAGACTCCAGCCTAGGAATGCCTTACTTTGGGCTGCTTTTTCTGCTGCTGCTTTTGAATATAATCAACTAGGCAGAGTGACACAGACACAACGACGCTTTGACGACGCGATCGCCTATTACCAAAAGGCACCCTAACTGAACTGTATTGGTGTTTGCACTAGAAGAACTTTATTCAGGCGTTATTAATCCTTTTGACTTTATGAAGTCCCCACAAGACGCGGTAAATTATCTTATCCAAACCGTATTGCCCCATCTCCCCACTCCCTACTCCCTACTCCCCTTTTTAGGGGTGGAATAACCTGAGTAGCGATGGTTCCATCCTGAGTCGAAAGGCTAGTATCTGGGTACGTTGAACAAAATTGAAGTTATTGTCACTAATAAGGATTAATGAGCGTTGTCCATCAGGTAGCTTGGGACCAAGGGTTAAGCCTTCGATGTTGTCTAACCTCACGTCCAGATTCCTCAAATCTAATAGTAATTTTTTCTGAACTGGTTTGATTTTCTTGGAGTCAATTGCCAAGAGGCTATTGATATTGTGTATGTCATCAGCCCCCTGCAAAGAAACCTGAAACAGTGCAATGGAAAATCCTAAGCCAGTAAAAGACCGCTCTATACTGAGGAAATGTCCTTGATGATCGAGAGCGAGTAAATCAGATAACCCGCTAGCAAACATGTGAAAAAAATCCCAAATCGGCGTGACTGGTTCAGTCGGGTAGAGAAATTCTTTCTTTGGTAATTTTGTGCGCAGGTTGTATTGCAAAATGCGGCAAGAAGTACTGGTTTTTGGTTTAGCCTCTGAACCATCTTGAATGAGAGCATTTTCTGTAGCAGTGTAGAGATACTTTTTGTTAGGTGTAATAGTAAGAGCTTCAAAAGCTAAATTGTCGCGGATACCCTGCTTACCATTCCGATCTGGCAAAAACTTATTTGGTATTGGTAATTTTGTAAGTTCCCTTCCAGAAGACAGGGAAAACTCCTTAATAAAAGGATGAATTAATTGCTTAGTATCACCTTCAGAAGAAATCAACACACTTCCCTTACTAGTTAAGGCAATACCTTCTGTATCAATAGTACCAACACCAAAGGTGCGACCACTTTTATCTCTCAATGTGGTCACACCAACAGGTACAACGTCACGATTTTTTAGCGAAGCTTTGCTCAAGTCAATTTTGAAGGTGTAGAAACGAGCAGAAGCTTTTTCACTGCGATCGTCGGAGATAACGTAATATACTTGGTTTTTGGCATCGTAGGTAATTCCAGATAAACCTCCCACAGGAGTTTTTTGGAAAGAAAAACCTTTAGGCAAAGTCGCTTGTCCAAGAAAATCTATTCCAGCGATCTCAACATCATTCGTGGCTAAATTGATGATGAAGAGGCTGATAATTAGAATTGAGAGACAAAAGTAAAGAATTCTTGGCAAAGTCAAACGTTTTCTGAGCAGCCACATTCAGAGCTACTGCTAAATGGTGAATTTAACTAAAATGATATAATTGTCAGGAACAAGCATAGTTACGCTACAAACGGGCGATCGCATCACCTTCCACTGGTAGCCCTACACTTTGCGTTAATTATAATGCATTCCCGACGGCTCAATACGGTCCTTTTGCTTATTTGCCTTGAGATATCCGGGAATTATGCCTTGCGCTGCTGAAGATATGGGTGATAAATAGACTCTGGCAGTTTCATAAGTGAGAGAATTTACCGCTCTTGATCGCAAAGAGGTGTAATGAACATAGTAAAATGGGGAAGCCAATTAAGAGCGAGGTTACAAAAAACCTTGCGTAGTTGCGCTTTAGAGGGAGTAGAGCAGTAGCTCGCTTGGCATTACTACCATCATCAAGACCAACCTAAGATTGTTGATACCTTTGTAGTGCTTGTTGTACGACAAGGTACACTTTGACCTGCATTTTGGAAATTCCACGATTTTAAATTGAGTTGAAAACAGCTTGTATAACTCTAGTTAGGGATTTTTACTGTATGAGCAAAAAAATGCAAATATTTTTGTTATTCTTATTTTTATTTGCTGTACTGACAAACTTCACGTCAGATTCCTGGAGTGATAGTTCTAGATTGGCTACAATTCAATCATTAGTGGAGTCTCATTCTTTTATAATTGATAAGTCTCAATTTATCTACACTGGCGATAAGTACTTTTATCAAGGACATTTTTATTCTGATAAACCTCCAATCTTAGCTTTATATGCTTCAATCTTTTACTGGTTGATGAGGTTAATTGGTATAAATTTTCATAATCACTATCATTTAACTTACTATCTTTTGACATTGCTAGTTGTTGGAGTTTCAACATGCATTGGCTTAGTTTATTTTTACAAAATCCTGAAGATTTTTAAAGTAGATGACCTAGGGGCAAATATTATTTTGCTAGTTACTAGTACTGGAAGTCTTCTACTGCCATACTCAACTGTAATTAATAACCACGCTGTCGCCGGAGTGTTATTGCTGATTGGTTTCTATTATTTAATGAAGATGCAAGAAAGTATAAGTATAAAAGTTGCATTTCTTGTAGGTTTTTTAGTTACATTGGCAGGCAGTATTGATATATCTGCTTTCTTGTTTATTCCTTTCTTCGCAATTGCTCTTATCGATAAACCACTGAAATCAAAAGTTGCTTTTATCTTTGCTTGCACTCTTTTGCTATGCGTTTATTTTTATATAAATATTTATACATCAGGTAGTCTAACTCCACCTGCAATGAATAAACCTTTGTGGGATTATCCTGGATCATCTTTTTCTGAAAGTACCCTTTCTGGTTTGTCTCATTATTCCGATATTTTCAGCCAGGGGAAGTATGCATTTCATATGCTATTAGGAAAGCGAGGCTTACTTTCTTACACACCTATTTTATTATTTTCTATTTTTGGCTTTGCGAAGGTTATGTTAAAACGGGAGTTCCAATACCGTAAGGAATATATCCTGATTATGCTTGCTTCATTTACCTATATACTAATGTACATTTTTCGCAGTAACAATTATAGTGGCTCATGTTATGGAGTTAGATGGTATGCTGATTTAATGTTTCTTTTGTGTTTACCATTAGCGCATATAATTCCAGATTTACAGAATTCAAAATCTTTAAAAATATCATTTTTTCTAATTGCTTTTATTTCAATTTTTATTTCTTTTATAGGTACTATTTATCCTTTTTCTTTCCCAGGACAAGAGGACGATTCAAGCTCATTTATTGGTACTTTCATTTATATTTTTCAAACACCTGGATTATTAATTAAATTCCGAAATATTGTAATTGCAATTGTATTTTGTTATGTCATATTTAGATTAAGCTATTTTTATAAAACCTCCTTCAGGGCTGTCTCACCGTTCGCACCTACTAACCGCTAACGTTGACTATTGACAAAGTTGACAAGCCAGTCTTTCACAGTGTGGGTAGCGCGGCAGTCGTCTTCGTTATAGCGTTGGATAATATCTAGCAAGGCACGATCGCCTGTCCTTAACCACTCATCATACCAGTAAATACACTTAGCACCACTAGATTCTGGATCGCGCCACTCAAAACCCAACCAACGGGCGATCGCTTTCAAAGCGTAACTTTCCACTGGTAACGCCACGCTTCGGGTTAATTGTTCATAAACATCTACAAACCGACTCAATACAGGTAGTACAGAATTATATGGAGTGTGATAAAGTCTTGCCAGTCGTTTGACTGTATCAAATTCATACACACAAAAATGATAAATCGGCGCTTCGGGGTATTGTTCAACCAAATCCAGAAATTCCTGCCAAATTAATTTTTCGTCTTCTGGTCGTTCTGCAAGCAAAGAATAAAACTTTTCTGTGTTTGCCTGCCTGTCAACAACCAACACCCCTAACAAATAATCTAATTCTAAATCTGGTTGTGCCTCAATATCAAAATAAAGCTCTATGGGGGCTGTGAATGTGATATTTTCATTTAGTTCTTGGTGGCGACTCATCGCAGGTGACAAAAGCACCTTCTTTTGGACACTCGCCTTGTCGGTTCGGTTCGGCAGAATCACTCTTGAGTCCGGGTCGCGACTTGTTGAGAAAACTGTCTGCCGATCGCCTGGATACGAACTGGGGGAGGGGTAAATGAACAGTGGGCGATTTTCCAGTACAGATTTAGCTTGTATAACCAGCTTAGGCGCAACTTCACTGTCAAAACCAGGCAGGTTTTCTAGTTCTGTTGGGCTAGTTTTTGCCAGAGATTCTACTGTTGTTATGTCTAGTGTTTGTAGTTGAGTGTAGCGAACGGGTGTTACTCCTGGTAACAGTGAGAGGTGTTTCTGAGATTGGGCGATCGCGTAACAATTACTGTACCAATAGCAAAGACTGCACCGCTGGCGGGAAATAAAAACCTCTGGCGCTTCTTCTGTTTCCAGAGTTTGAAGACATTCCTCCAGAATGCGCTGCATTTGTGGCTGCCATTTGCTCAGATCCACAGAATAACTCGCCTCTTTGCCACGCAATATTAACCAAGCAGTTTCTAACTCGACTTGCTGTACCATCGCCAGTACTTGGGCGTGAAACGCTGCTATAACTTGATATTCCTGTTTGGGACGCTTACCCAGTTCAATACTAGCTGGAACGTACATCCAATCTCCAAAGCAGGACTGTCCTGCCTGTTTGAGGAGTAAATCTGGACAGCTCAGCAACTTGTCTGTTTCAGAGTAATTTACTAGAAGTACTCCTTGATAAATGCACTCAACCCCCTGCTGCATCAACTCTAAAGTCGCCGCATTCCCGTTGTGCCAGTCTCTAGGTCGATAAGCTGGTCGCTGATAAGTCAAGTGGGTCAAAACGCCAGCCCGAAGATTCAGCTTGTCCTGTTGGAGTTTAAGGAGCAAGTCATTGGTAGCATCTCGCTGGCTTCTGTCACCGTAAGTATCTAAAAAAGGTCGGCGCTTACAGCGTTGGTATTGCAGTAGCAGTTCGGCATTAATCAACATTCCTTTAAGGTAACAAGAATTAGCGCTTTCTGGAAGTGACTTAGGCAACTAAAGACGCTGTTTGCAAAAGCACGCCCTTTTGAGAGAGAGTGGGAATGGGGAATGGGGAGTAGGGAGTGGGGAGTGGGGAGTAGGGGGAGATGAGGGAGACAACGGAGACGAGGGAGACAACGGAGACAATTTATCCTCCTCATCCTCCCCTACTCCCCCCACTCCCCCCACTCCCGATTCCCCACTCCCTACTCCCTATTCCCATTCCCCATTCCCCATTCCCCATTCCCCATATGTTGCATCACCATCGAGAGCAATTTCCAGCCTTAAAGAATAAGATTTATTTCAACTATGGGGGTCAAGGACCAATGCCCCAAGAAGCTTTGGATGCCATTACCCAAGCTCAAACTCACATCCAGCAAGTAGGTCCTTTTGGTACAGAGGTAAATAGCTGGATTATACAGGAGGTGAAAGCAGCAAGAGTTGCGATCGCCTCTGAGTTAAATGTACCAGCCCAAACAATCACATTAACTGAGGATGTAACCGTTGGCTGCAATATTGCCATGTGGGGCATTGAGTGGAAAACTGGCGACCACATACTGTTATCAGATTGCGAACACCCTGGTATCATAGCTTCAGCACGGGAAATTGGGCGGAGATTTGCTGTTGAAGTTACCGTCTGCCCCCTGATGGCAACTCTCAACGAGGGCGACCCCACCCAAGTCATTGCCCAACACTTACGCCCCACCACCAGGCTTGTGGTTTTGAGTCATGTGCTTTGGAACACAGGTCAAGTTTTACCTCTTGACAAAATTGCCGACTTATGTATAGATAGCGATGTCAGACTGCTAGTAGACGCTGCCCAGTCTGTCGGCTTATTACCTTTGAACTTAACAGAATTGAGGGCTGATTTCTATGCCTTCACAGGTCACAAGTGGTTGTGTGGTCCTGGAGGTGTGGGAGGTTTGTATATCCGACCAGAAGTCAGAGAAAGTCTCAAACCGACGTTTATTGGTTGGCGTGGTGTTGTGGTAGATAGTCAAGGTCAGCCTGGGGATTGGTATCCAGATGGGCAACGCTATGAAGTGGCGACATCAAATTATCCACTTTACACTGGGTTGCGAACGGCGATCGCTATTCATCAGCAGTGGGGAACACCAAAGGAACGTTATCAGCAAATTTGTCGCTACAGTGAATACCTCTGGCGACGGTTAAGAGATCTTCCCGATGTCAAATGTTTGCGTACCTCCCCACCAGAAAGCGGTTTAGTCTCGTTTCAACTTACGAATAATCAGCCTCAAGCTAGCCGCCTACTAGTAGAGTTCTTAGAGTCACAAAGGATATTGACTCGGACAATAGTCAATCCAGACTGCATACGCGCCTGCGTTCACTACTTGACTCTAGAATCGGAAATCGACCAGCTAGTTGACGGAATTCAAAAATTTTGCAAAATGTAGTTAGTTGATTGTTGATTGTTGATTGTTGATTGTTCTATTAACAACTAACAACCCTTCGGGTTCACCAGTCGCCTACGGAGGGAAAGCCGTCATTCGCGCTGGTTCACCAACAACTAACAACTAACAACTAACAACTAACAACTAATCCAACATGCAACGTCCAATTCTATATATAGCAATTACCAACCACGGCTTTGGTCATACTACCCGCACTGCAGCCGTAGCCGCGACAATTCAAAAATTATGTCCAGAAGTGCTGCTGATTATGGTGACAACGGCACCACGGTGGTTACTAGAGTGCTATATAGAAGGCGATTTTATCCATCGTCCCCGTGCATTTGATTTGGGTGTGGTGCAAGCAGATAGCTTTATAATGGATAAAGCGGCAACTTTAGAAAAATTGCTTGAGATTAAGAAAAACCAGAATTCCATCATCGCTTCTGAAGTCAACTTTATCCGTCAAAACCGCGTCAATCTCATCTTGGCAGATATTCCCTTTCTGGCGAGCATTATTGCCCATAAAGCCGACATTCCTTGTTGGATGAGTAGTAATTTTGGCTGGGACTTTATCTACCGAGGTTGGGGTAGAGACGCGACCGATCGCGTCTTTACAGACATTGCTGATTGGATTAGCGATTGTTATTCCTCGTGCGATCGCTTGTTTCGCCTCCCTTTCCACGAACCGATGCAGGCTTTCAAAAATATTACAGACGTGGGCTTAATCGGTGGTTCCCCTCGTTATGCAGCCAATGAAATCCGAGGTATTTGGGGGATAACTGCCCCAGTAGAAAAAACCATTTTACTCACTTTTGGCGGCTTGGGTTTACAGCAAATTCCTTACCACAACTTGCAGCAATTTCCCCATTGGCAATTTGTTTGCTTTGATAAATCTGCCCCCGATCTACCTAACGTTATAAAAATTACCGACCACAAGTACCGCCCTGTGGATTTTATGCCCATTTGTGGGCGAGTCGTTTCTAAACCTGGTTTCGGCACTTTTTCTGAAGCCACACGACTGGGATTACCGATTGTTTCCGTAACCCGTGATGACTTTGCAGAAGCAGCTTTTCTTCTAGTTGGTATTGCTAATTATAACCAGCATCAAATCCTCACCCCATCTGAGTTCTTTCAAGGTAATTGGGATTTTCTCAACCAACCACCCCAGCAACCCAAGCAATCCCAACCCATTGCTAAAGATGGTAATGAAGCGATCGCACACGCCGTCATCGACTATTTTCAAAGTCTGTAAAACTGAATATAAAAATGGCTTATGACCAATAACTAATAACTATTGACAGATGACTCACTACCAAAAGCTACTTAGAATTTCCACCACTGGCAAATCTTTGCAAAATATCACCCCTCATATTGAAGCCATAGTTGCAGAATCGCGAGTTGAAACCGGGCTTTGTACGCTTTTTTTACGCCACACCTCAGCAAGTTTACTAATTCAAGAAAATGCCGATCCCGATGTACTCAAGGATCTAGCCAACTTCATGGCAAAACTCGTACCAGAATCAGCACAGTACATTCACGACGCTGAAGGTTCTGATGATATGCCAGCACACATTCGCACAGTTCTCACCCACACCTCAGAAAACATTCCGATAAATCAAGGTCAATTGGTGCTGGGAACTTGGCAAGGAATCTATGTCTGGGAGCATAGGCAACAAAGTCATATGAGAGAATTGGTTGTCCACATTTCTGGATAGCGTTTATGTGGAAACGTGGCACGCTACGTCTCTAAAATTTATGCAGAACTAAAAACGGCTGAAAACTATACTTATTTAACATTCGCGCATCCTGTTCTTAAGCCTCTCCCCGCATCGGGGAGAGGTTTGGAGCTCAGTCCATATTCAGTGAAGTTTTGAACCGTTCGCAGTATAGTCCAAAATGAGTCAACTATTGACTATTTATTAGCGCTGCGAAAAACCTTACCAAACTTAGCCATTGATTGCTAAATAGGTACGAGAACCACCAGCGCTAGTTTTTAGCTTTATATAAGGGGTACTCTGTACCTACAAGGTATTCCCAATCCTCTAAGAGGATGGTATTTGCCGTAGCTTGCCCGCTCCACAGACAGTTAGTCTGTGCCCATTTGTGACCAGAACTAGTCTAGCGACCGAACCTGTACGTCTCGACTCTAATTGATCTCTCTGGTCTAGTAGAGTTGGGATAGCACAAGCAACCGTACTTACCATCTCAATTGTAGCAAATTAAATAAGTTTGAGGAGGGTTGGAAAAGTTTAAACAAGAAATCAAATATCTAGTACCAGCCGATCGCCCAAGGCGGTGTCAGTATCGTCGTTAAATAACATGTACTTTTTTAGCATTTTGGATGTTTTATGTTACTTGTATAAGTATAAAAAGCCTAAAAATATGTAAAAAGTAGTATATAAAAGTTCCCAAATATTCCGGTATACTGTTAGATAAATTTTGTAGTCTCTGTTCAAAAGGTTAGGAATGGCAGGGAAGATGCGGCTAGTGGGTAGAAATCAAAGTTGATGTGATTTTAGTCACATCAACAATCCAATTATAATCACTGGTACTTGTTGATCTACATCAGTTACCCGGGTATTAAAATATATCACACTGGAGGTAAGAAATTGCCAAATCCGCTCTAATGAAGATGATTCGTACACTCGTTGAATCTGCTTTTCAAACAGGATGTCTTAGTGTTGAATCTGAAGGTCTTCTCCATCAAGTGCTGGCGACAAAGAGCTATCATTCAGATGACTTGGCATTGCTGGCAAGTCTAGATGATGCAATTCGCACAGGAGCAATTAAACGAGAAGCATCCCCAAATCTAGTCATGAAATTTCCCCTAAATCACAAAGAAAGCTGATACTCCCAAAAAGCTTGATGTTATCGCCCTGACTGGAGATCGCAGAGTACTTGTCAAATCAAGCCCATATCATAAACTAAAAACTCTTGAGATGTTGTTGTAGAAAACCATGAAGGTAAGCCAGAGAATGAGTTAAGATGAGGTACATAGGGGTAAAAGTAAAGCCGAGTCCTATACTTGCCAGCAATGCCAATGACTAGAAGTAGGCAACTAAAGCAACCGCAACTCACATTATTTTGGAGTATCTTTTTTTACATAATGAATCTAAGGGCTTACCAGCTACTCTTAACTAGCTCAGGAAAACTCCTGAATTGTGTTACTTCTATGAAGTAGACATTTTCTGAATGAACCAGACAGAGACTGAGTGTAACTGGTGGAGTAACCACAAAAGCTATGACCCAATAATTTCCATAGACCTGATAACGACAAACAAATCTTTGGTTTGGGTCAGGAAAGGTATTTTTAAAGGTACGTTTTACGAACCCTTCGGCAACGCCTGTCGCCGGGGCGCGGGAAACCCCGAAGTTTGCTCGGAGGGAAACCCTCCCGCCAGTCGCCGGGGCGCGGGAAACCCGCCTGCAGCGCTGGCTCCCTTGCAACTTCTCTCCGCCTCATGCGCGCTGGACTCACCGCCAAAAAAATGCCATCTGCTGGGAGAAAACCCAGATGTTTACAGATTTAAAGACGTTTACAAAGGCAGAAGCAGTAAATGCTACACCGCAAGATTTATCAACTCTGTTGCGATGGACGGGAGATATGCGTGTTCTTGCGGGACCAGCAACGCTGGATTGAACGCGCCCGCATCATCGATATTGAGGGAGATCTAGTCACCTTACGATACGAGACAGAAGAAGAAGACGAAACATGTTCTTGGGAGGAAATGGTTCGCCTTGAAAGCATTGGCGCTGTGACGCAAAAATTAGCTTCAGTGCCACGGGGAAATGTTGAGCCTCTGCTGACAGAAGATTGTCCAGAAGCTGAACGCATCCGCAACCGTTACACGGACTCAAATCCCGAATAACTGTTAATTGTTGATTGTTGATTGTTGATTGTGCAATTAACAATTAACAATCAACAACTAACAACTAACAACTAACTATCACTGTTTCGTTGAAAAGCGGGACAGTAGCCTTCAAGGGTGACCTTGAAATTATACAAAGGGGACGCGGTGTTCCAACACCGTTGTCCCCTTTGGTGTCGGCATGTACCGCAGCAGTCTGCACTAGTCCAGATGTAGCGATCGCTATTTTGGTTAAGCAGTTCTCGTTGCGACAATCCCCGCAATACAAGTTCTTCTCCTTGCCAACGCGCACCGATTAAACCTGTATCAGCAAACTGCCGCCAACGGGGATCGGCAGTAATTGCATCTGGAAGCGTAATCGTTACTACTGTTCCCAGCTCCGTCAGTTCACCTTCATAATTAGTCTCTGGGGCAGCTGGTTGCAAAAATGTTTCCCCAATCGGGAGTTCCACCAATGTGCCAGCGGCAGGAGAATGAATGTGGTAGCGGTTTTGCAACTCCTCTAAACTCGTGAGGTCTGCTAAATAGGTAGGGCTACCGTGGACAAAAATGACGTGTTTAGGTCGTAAATTATGAATGAGCTGAGTAGTTCCAGGACCGTCACTATGTTGGGCGAGGAAATAAGTTTCTACGGTAGTCAGTCCTGAGTATTGCTTGTTAAGTTTTATATTGGTTTTTTCTGGTAAGAGTGTCAGCCAAGGACCTGTGCCGGGTTGATAGTATGCACTCAAATCGGATGTAGAGTCGGCGATCACAATACATGGGGAGTTACCAACAGTAGGACGCTGTTCTGAAGGCAAACGACGTACCTTGGGACGTATTCTTTCATCCCAAAATAGCGGTTGATGGCGGGCGAAGTTCTGCACTGATGGAGGGAAGTGAGGTAGCAGTTCTAGATAAGCATCGCATCCAGTGGCGACAGCACCATTAACCCAGATATTTAAATCTCGTCCTGTAAAGTGGTGATGACTGCGTAAAAGCATCAGCAGTTCTTGACCCAGCCCTAAAGTGGGTGTGGGCATGAGTACCGAGGAATGTTCGGCGATCGCCCGATTAATCCTCTCAGCTAATTGATTTTCTTGGTTGCGGCGGTGAGGATGACGGGATGTGCCGTAACTGCCTTCAATAATTAGCACATCCAACTCTAATCCCCGCAATTCATCTAGACGCATACCTTCTACCAGCCGCGAGTTCGACAAGAAAAAGTCTCCTGTGTAGAGGAGTTTGTAAGAGTGCTGCTGAGTGGTGTAGGTAAGCAAAATCGCCACAGCACCAGGTAGATGTCCAGCCGGAATAAGTTCTGCCACCAGACCATCTTTGAACTGTAGCGGCGATCGCAATGGCAAGGCTTGACAAAATTGCGCTATTTCCTTACCATCTTGTTCATCTAACCAATTTAAGTGCAGTAACTTGCTTGTCACCTCACTGGCGTAGATTGGTAACAGTGGAAAAGCCTGATGCAGTGCTAACAAACCTCTAGCATGATCGGGGTGGGCGTGACTAATGAGCACCAAATCGACTGGTAGGGAAGACAAACCTCGATTTGTCGTGAGTGTCAACTCCCTCACCAATGCTGAAATATCCCCCAAGCCACAGTCAAGCAGGATGCGGTTTGGTCCCATACGTACCAATAAACACACCCCCTCGTCATCGTGGTGGACGCCATAAGGTAAACATTCTAATTCACTAGCCGCCTCTCCTGGATCAATGCCAGAGGATGCCGATAGGCTATCGCTCATGCTCTTTTCCCCTCCTACCTCCTGATGATGAACATTTCTCAACAGCCACGAATTATATTTTGTCCGCGCTTATTACCCAGAGTTTCTGTAGAAACCCTCCCCGCGCCTCGGGGAGGGGTTCAAGTATTATCGGCAATTAGACGGACTGAATATTACGGGGAAGGCACTTGTGTGTGTCAGGCTTTTCTGCTCAGCAAAGTGTCCGTTGAGCCAACCCCATAGTGACCCTCCACAAAACCCGCTCCTTAATGACAATACCTTCGCCAATTTTTGAAAAGCCTTACAGGCTATAAGCCTGAACGCCAGTCGCCTCTGTCGGGAAAACCGACAACATGCGCGCTGGCTCGGCTACACCTACAAAGCCCACCAACGCGAGTCTGGAATCCTTACAGCCCACGGAGGTGGGCTTTGTTTGTATAGCCCCACTCTTCTAGAGTGAGGGTAATAAGAGCGAAGGTATTGTAATGAAAAACGTGGTTAATGAGAATTCTTCAAATTAGAGACTAGGGGCGCGCGCCAGGAGCCACTGCGCGGTCAACCCGGCTGCAGCGCTGGCTGGGCATTTTGTCTTTTTTGGCTCAATGGGCAGAGCCATTGCCATGATAGTTGTCGGAATCATAAAATCCATTTTTCGTGCCAAAGAATAAGCACGAAACAGTAAATATCACAGTTAACGCCGCCAAAATCAGCTTGACATCCATGTTTTTGTTATCCTCTACTAAAAGACTTTCTGATTCTAATAGAGTGATTCCTCAGCGATCGGGAATCACAAGAAAATCTTTACTATGGTTAAGTATATTCAGCAATAAGTAAATTTACCCCAATCAGTCTGATTGTAGAACCTTTCGGCAAAGCTGTCTATCTCTACTCTGACTATGGCTTAATCAGTTGCTCACTTCCCATAGTTCTTCGGGTTCAGCAATTAACTGCGGTATTCTAGGAAGATAAGCGGACCCACCCCACAAGATAGTTACTTTTCTTGTGGGGTGGGACGTATTGCCCGCCCTGTTTTTAACAAAAACGCCGTAATTCCCCGGTCTTCTTAAGCCGGGGATGTAAGGCGGGAAAAAGTGAGACGTTCTCAAGTGTATTTTTGCGTAGCAAAAACAACGAAGAGAATAGTCTCACTTTTTCCAATCTTAGCTTTTGGGCTTGTCCTGAGACTGGATATACTGCTTAACTATTTCTAGCGGCGCTCCTCCACATGAAACAGCGCAATACGAATCACTCCAGAATTTATCTTTCCAATAATATTTATCCACAATCTCCTTAAACTCTCCCCTAACAACACGACTAGAGGCGGATTTCATCGATCCAATCAACGAAGAAAGATTGTTGTCTGGATGGAAATCTAGCAGCAAATGAACATGATCCGACTCTCCGTTAAACTCCTTAATCATGCATTTATTCTTTTCGCACACCCTAGCTAAGGTGTTGCGAATACAGGCTAGCATCGCTTCATTGATGACTTTGTTGCGGTACTTGGTGATAAAGACAATGTGTAACTGAATGTTAAAAACACTGTGAGAACCTTTACGCATAGTATTTTAACGTGATACAGTGAATACTATTACAGCTTAGCAAGTAAAGGGAGGATGATTAGTCTGGAAATAGAAAAAATTTATGGCGCTCAGAAAGTCAGACTATCTCTGCCTGACTTAGAAACAGAGTTGCTATTGTTTCTTTTGGAACAAGCAAATAAATTGGCTAACTGTGCTATTTATGCTCTGAGACAATCTGTGATTTGGTTTGGTCGTTCTAATTTCCATTTAGAAATGGTAAAGAACGAGTTGCAAACCTACCTTAAGGAAAATGTGCATTACACTGTTCTCCATTCTCAAGCGGGTCAAAGTGTATTACATAAAATAGCTGAGAACTTCAATGCTTACCAAGAGGGTGTAAGTGCTTTTTTTCGAGGTGAGAATGCTATTAAACCTAAGTTACCAAAATATAGAAAGAAAGGTGGGTTGCATGAAATAACATACCCTGAACAAGCGCTAAAGAAAAAATATGATGAATCTGGATATCCAATACTTGGCTTCCCACTGGGATGGGATATCAAAAAACTATATGGTTCGGATATGCATGAGATTGATTACATCTGGATGCCTTACCCAACCAATATCAATCCGGCTGACATAGTTGAGGTAACAATCTCTCCTCAAAACGGAGACTTGTATGCTGTTTTTGTCTATAAAGTTTCACATCAGGTAAAGCCATCGCTCAATTACCAATTAGCGTTAGGGATCGACCACGGGGTTACCAATTGGCTCACATGTGTTCCCAATACTGGCAAGCAAGGATTCATTATTGATGGGAAACAATTAAAAGCTTTCAACCAACTTTATCATAAAGAAGTTTCCAAGGCTAAGGCGGGTACTCCTGTTGGGTTTTGGAACAACCATTTAGACCGATTGACTGGTAAACGTAATCGACAGATGCACGATGCAACTAACAAGGCAGCTAAGTACATAATTGATTACTGTTTGAAAGAATCGATTGGCAATATCGTTTTTGGCTGGAATAAAGGGCAGTCTCAACGTATGGAGATGGGACGCAAAAATAATCAAAGCTTTGCGACTATTCCAACAGGAAAACTTAAAGAACGTCTTAAGCAGTTGTGTAATAGTCATGGAATTATTTTCCATGAAACCGAAGAATCGTATACTTCCAGGAGTTCCTTTTTCGATAATGATGAGCTTCACGTATTCGGTGAAAGACCCGAAAGTTGGAAGGCGTCAGGAAAAAGAACTAAGAGAGGATTGTACATTACTCTTAAGGGTTTTCACATATCATCAGATGCTAATGGTGCTTGCAATATTCTCCGAAAAATTGCAGTAAGTATTGGAATTAGCTTATCTGAAATTACTGTAAGTTGTTGTCAATTTTTAGATCGAATCTACTTGTGGAAACGTTCTAAAGAACAAAAAAACGTAAAGGTACAGCAGCTTGCTGCCAAGGCAATAGGAGCCGATTGAACAGGCTCGTTAAAATAGAATCCCCGACTTCTTAAGTCGGGGTTGTTCAAAACATAATTGAATTACGAACTACGAATTACGAATTACGAATTAGAACGACGGTGGTTAGCCGCTTGCGTTAACAAAGATTCGGCAAAAGCGATCGCATCTTGAGCCGATTTTCCACCAGCTAACTGTGCTAATTCTTCCCGACGCTTGGTTAAATTGTCCAAGGTCGTGACTCGCACAACAGTACGTTCTTCGTTATGCCCATTGTTTTCTTTTTTACCGTTATCTTGATTGATAATTTGCTTATCTACCCGGAAATGACGATCTGCCATAGCGGCAACTAAGGGTTGATGGGTAACACATAATACCTGATGACCTTGACTAAGCTGGTGTAATTTTTCTGCGATCGCTTGCGCGACTCGTCCAGAAACCCCAACATCAATTTCATCAAACACGAGTGTCTCCACAGCATCAGCTTGAGAAAAACAAGCTTTCAAAGCCAGCAAAAACCGACTCATTTCACCGCCCGAAGCAATTGCCGTCAAAGGTTGCAGCGGTTCTCCCGGGTTGGGACTAAACATAAATGTAATTTTGTCTGCTCCCACTGCAGTTGGGGAAGTAGGTACAATCTCAACTTGAAACTGCACCTTTTCCATTGCTAAAGGTTTAAGTTGCTTGAGTAGTTCCGCTTCTAAGTGAACAGCAGTGGTTCGTCGCAACTGAGTTAACTTTGAACTTACTTGAGTCAGCTTGTCCAAACACTCTTGTTCTTGCTGCTCTAGACTTTCGATGGATTGTTCGCTATCATTAAGCTCGGATAATTCTACCTGGATGCGCTGGTAGTAGGCGATCGCTTCATTAAGTGACGGACCATACTTACGGCAAATTTGCTTTAATTCTTGTATCCGTTCTTCTACTTCTTCCAATCTGTGAGGATCTGCTTCCAAATCTTCTCCATAAGCATTAATTTGCCGTGCTACTTCGATCACAGTTGCTTGGGCATCCCTGACTAAGTCTAATAGCGTGTGCAACTCGACATCGTATTCCACCATGTCATTTAATGTTGCTTCGCTGTTTCCCAGCAAATCTGCTGCGGCTGGCGTTTCGCCATCGTTTTGGTACAAAGATTGGTATACTTTGTAACTCATCTGTTGGAGTTCTACTACATGATTGAGGCGTTCCCGATCTTGCAGCAGCTGTTCTAATTCATTGCCATCGCTGAGGTTTGCTGCTTTGAGTTCCTGCACTTGATATGTTAGCAAATCCATCTGTTGCAAACGTTCGCGTTCTGATGTTCGGCGTTTTTCTAAGCTTAGGTGAGCTTTTTGGTAAGCTGTAAAGACCAGAGCGATCTTGTGACGCTGCTGCATGAGAGAGTCGCCACCGTAAAAATCTAGCCAGTTGCGAACTTGGGCAGACTGTCCCACTTGTACAGTTTGACCTTGGGCGGTGATTTCTAAGGTGCGATCGCGTAGCCCGGACATCACCTGCCGATTTACCAATACTCCATTCACCCGCGATCGACTGCGGATATTACTAGAACTAGCTGTAATTTCTCGGCTGATAACTACGGAGTTATCATCGATCAAATCGATTTCTTGTTCGCTTAACCAAGCAGCAAAGCCCGAATTAGCGGTGAAGGTAGCTTCTACCAACGCCCGACTCGTCCCAGTCCGAATCACTCGACTAGAGACTTTACCGCCCAATGCCGCATCAATGGCATCCAGAATAATCGACTTTCCTGCGCCGGTTTCGCCTGTCAGTACATTTAGTCCAGTGGCAAATTCCAATTCCAATTGGTCAATTAGGGCAAAGTTTTCTATTCGCAGAGAGAGTAACATTAAGCCAAATTCTCCGTCAGGACAGAGGCAGAATAATCCTTATTTAAGGGATACTAGACATAATATCTGAGCAATTAGCCATACCCAATACCATTAGATAAATACACCCAATTATAGTTTACCAAACCTAGCTTAATGAAAAAGGTGTACCTAAAGATTGAGATTGGTAATTTGGTCGTTGGTTGGCACTCCTCAACCATTAACAATCCCTTTAGGAAAATGTTACGATTTGTTAAAATCTTTAAAGTATTCGCTCTGATGCAGTGGTAACTTCATGACTCCTAAGACAGTTCCCTCTACCTCTCGACAGATTGACAAGGACAGTAATATAGGCGAATTAAGCCAAGACGAACTGTCTGTTGAGGACAGTCGCGCAGGTGGTTTGCGCTCCTACGACGCACTGTCTGTTACTGTAATGCCTGAAGCTGAGACGCTAAGCAAAGTCAGCTTGCCAATCCCATCAGACCAAAAGTCCAAAACGCTGATCAAAAAAGCAGTAATCGAGACAATACGTTACGAGCCGCAGGAGATTGCGGTACATTACCAAAAAAGACCCCTACAAGTTCTGCGACGGATTTTTGCAGTTTTGGCACCAACTGTTGCCTTTGTTTTCGGGTTGTGGTGGGACACCAAACGGGGAGTAGTTGTCAAAAATGATCTGCGGCGAGCAATTCAGCTACGAGAACTACTAACGAAACTGGGACCAGCTTACATCAAAATTGGACAAGCTTTATCCACTCGACCGGATTTGGTTCCGCCTGTGTATTTAGAGGAACTCACTCAACTACAAGACCAGTTGCCAGCTTTTCCCAACGAAATTGCTTACCGATTTATTCAGGAAGAACTAGGGGCTAGTCCAAAGGAGATTTACGCCGAACTTTCGCCCGATCCAATTGCCGCTGCTTCCTTAGGACAAGTATACAGAGGCAAGCTGAAAACTGGGGAGGAAGTCGCCGTTAAAGTCCAACGTCCCGACTTACGAGAGCGCATTACTATAGACTTGTATATATTGCGCCGCCTAGCAGGATGGACTCAGAAAAAAGTCAAACGTGTGCGCAGTGACTTAGTAGGTATCCTTGATGAATTAGGAACTCGCATCTTTGAGGAGATGGACTATATCAACGAGGGAGAAAATGCAGAGCGATTTTTTCAGCTTTACGGTCATCTTAAAGACGTTTATGTACCGAAAATTTACTGGGAGTACACTAATCGTCGCGTCCTGACGATGGAGTGGATTAACGGACTCAAATTAACCCAAGCAGAAGAAATTGGCGCTCTCGGTATAGATGCCCGTTATCTCATAGAAGTGGGTGTGCAGTGTTCGCTGCGCCAGTTACTAGAAGATGGATTTTTCCATGCTGACCCCCATCCAGGTAATTTATTAGCGACGCTGGATGGTCAATTGGCTTATCTCGACTTTGGGATGATGAGTGAGATTAAGCCAGCACAGCGGTATGGTTTAATTGAGGCGATCGTCCACGTTGTCAATCGTGATTTTGACGCCTTAGCAAAAGATTATGTCAAGTTAGATTTTTTGTCACCGGATACTGATTTAACACCGATTATTCCGGCTTTTGCCAGAGTTTTTGCCAATGCTCAAGGTGCTAGCGTTGCGGAAATGAACATTAAAAGCATCACCGATGAACTATCGGATTTAATGTATGAGTATCCCTTCCGCGTACCACCCTACTACGCTTTGATTATTCGCTCTTTGGTAACACTGGAAGGTATTGCTATCCATATCGACCCTAGCTTCAAAGTATTGAGTGAAGCTTATCCCTACGTTTCTAAACGCTTGTTAAGCGATCCATCTCCGGAATTAAGAGCATCTCTGCAAGATTTGCTATTTAAAGATGGAAGATTCCGCTGGAATCGCTTGGAAAATTTATTACGCAATGCTGGCAACAGTCAAGACTACGACTTTAACCAAGTGCTGAAGCAGGGGATAGACTTTTTGGCTTCTGAACGCGGTGCTTTTATTCGTGACAAACTAGTAGATGAAGCTGTGAAAGGACTCGATGCTCTAGGTAAAAATGTTTTGCATAACGTTACATTCCTACTGCGAGAAAGGGTGGGTTTGAAAGCAGTAAATGAAACTCCAGCCGCCCCAGTCGAACAACAACAAACTTTGGAGCATATCAAAAATATATTAAAAATTCTCCAACAAACCCGTGGTTTTGAGCCAGAAAAACTTGTTTCCCAATTTGCCCAGTTATTGGTTAATCCAGGAGTGCAACGTTTGGGTCAACAAATTGCCAGTCAGTTGTTACAAAAAGCTGCGATTAGGTTGATTCGAGAATTGTTGGCATCAGAGGAAAGAAAACCTGTTGAGTTAGACCTGCCACCAAGGTTATCTTTGCCTCCGGCAAGAGTTTAGTAGCAGACTTAGTACTGCATTTCATAAATTCGGATCGTAAAAAAAGGCTTGTAGTTGCGCATTAGCGCTAATGCGCAACTACGAACATAACCTTATGAATTTATGCAATTTTTACTTAGAACCCCGGTTTCTCAAAGAAATCGTGTATCTGAAATAGTTTGTTCTTGGCATCATAGATCATTAGCTGTCAAATCGCTATCTCCCTACTCTCGATTTAGAACAACCTGTACCTCAATTAATTAATTACGAATTACGAATTACGAATTACGAATTATTCGGTCCGCTACTACCCGCCGCGACCATAGCTGTAGAATTGTAGCCTTCCATAGCCAAGGAATTGACCATGAGCTTTTTCACCCGGTGGAAATGCCGTGACTCCAAATAAATATACACCTGCAACCGATGGGTTTTGCTCAGGTTTGAGAGCAATTGTAATGGTTCTACCTGGAGACACTGGCGGATCAAATGTTAGCGTGACTGTTCGCGTCTTGCGATCGCTTGTCGCATCTTTCAATGCTAATTTTTGTCTTGTGTGGGAACGGTTTCCTTCAAAGACAGAAGTACCTTTGAGATCAAAGCGAATCCGGTCTACTCCTTCATGCTGGTTAAATGTTATCTGTTGCAGCGGTTCTCCAGCATTCCCCGGTAGATCAATAGTAAAATAGTATGTCGCGCCCCATACATAAATATCTTTGTAGGTAGTCACTGCTTCCACAAGGCGCGGCGGTTGGACAAAATATACTGTG
The DNA here is from genome assembly GCA_965249805.1 of Stigonema sp. Lineage (GTDB taxonomy): Bacteria > Cyanobacteriota > Cyanobacteriia > Cyanobacteriales > Nostocaceae > Stigonema. The sequence goes on along the minus strand of CBDFMX010000001.1, from coordinate 1,043,263 downwards.
CCATCTTGCAACTGAACTGCGCGACTCAAGCTGACATTGTATCCACTAATTGCTATTGTACAAACAATTGCTGTGCCAAACAAAAATGCAAACCGCATTGCTATATCCACCTAGCTGTAAGCGGGCTAAGAAATTTTTTAACTCTTTTAATTTCAGAAATTATTTCTGATATCTATATTATTACCAAAAATCTACTTGCTCTTTTTAATTTTTAAAATTGTTTTTTAGATTTACCCCTGGTAACACACTTCAGGAATGAGGGGGTATGGCGATGCAATATCTATGCGATACGCCTTAAGGCGGCAGTAGTCGGGGTTCAGTCGCACTACCTGCAAATTGGGACATGTTGTAAAGTTTTGTAACGCCAAAGAGTCAAAACCATTGATTTACCGTTGTTTCAAACCGTGGCTTTGATACGATATGAGTTTGTAAAAAATAATTGATATTTGTTGTCAAATTAACTGTTTAAGTTAGAAACTAAAAACAACATCAACGCAATTATTAATCATGAATACTATTTCCACCGTTGAATTTAAGCGACCGATTTGGCAAACTGTTGCCATGCTGACTTTAGGCTTCTGGCTCAGTGCTAGCCTGTTTTTAGATTGGGTAGTTATGCCTAGTCTTTATATTTCAGGCATGATGACTCAAGCAAGTTTCGCTACAGCAGGCTATGTAATATTCTGGAATTTTAATCGTCTAGAATTATTGGCTGCTGGCATAGTCTTAACTGCTGTGTTAGCTTTAAGCAATACCCAATCTAACTGGCGTCGTGGTGGTATTGTTTTATCCGTGCTACTGCTAGCGGTGTCTCTAAGTAATACCTATCTCTTAACCCCGCAAATGTCTGCTATTGGACTTCATCTGAACCTATTTCAGGCAACTGCTGAAATTCCGCAAAACATGAATCTATTGCACTGCGGTTACTGGGCACTGAAAGCAGTAAAACTAGTTGCAGGTGGGGCACTTTTTAGCTGGTGCTGGAGACAGCAAGCATAGCTAAGGGAGTGTTAGCGCTGATCTCGTTACCAAGCTGGGCACGATTTTGTAATAATTGGCAACGGATAAATAGCGGATGTAACGGATTGCTCCATCTGTAAGTATCATGGACAAAGCATCCGTTACCTCCGCTACCTAATCCGCTGCTAGTCTTTGCATGGAGAACGTGAAATTCTGATGGGTAAACTTGTCCATGTTCTCAATTATCGAAGCATTTTCAAAAATATCAAAGCACCTTGCCCTCAGGATGATCGGATTTTTCACAAATAGTGAGAAGAGCTGCTGAGTGGGAATTTTCAGACTCTTGATTATTCAGGAACAGCAGGCGTATGGCAAGTACAGCAAATCCCACAGCAGCGATCGCTTTCAACAACCGTGTAGGTAACAACTCTGCCACTGCTCCCCCTGCTAATGCACCTAAAAGGCTGGTCAACAGCAATGCACTTGCTGCACCGAAGAACACAGCACGGGTCGATTTAGAACGACCTGAAAGCGCGATCGCGGCTAACTGACTTTTGTCGCCTAATTCCGACAAAAAAACTGTAATAAAGCTTAATCCTAAAAGATGCCAGTCCATATTTGTTGGTTGTTAGTTGTTAGTTGTTAGTTGTTAGTTGTTAGTTGTTAGTTGTTAGTTGTTAGTTGTTAGTTGTTAGTTGTTAGTTGTTGTTGTTGGTTGTTGGTTGTTGGTTGTTAGTTGTTGGTTGTTGGTTGTTAGTTGTTGGTTGTTAGTTGTTGGTTGCGATCAGCAAATACAATCAACAATTAACAATCAACAAACTACTAACGTTGACCAATGAATACGTCGTAGAACAGCAGCAGGGAAATCAGCAGCATCAGCGCGCCGGCGGCTTTTTCTACAATTTTTGGAGAAAGTCGGCTTGCTATCCAGCTACCTAAAAGCACACCCAACAAGCTGGTAGTTACCAGTGCAGCTGCCGATCCTAGAAACACCACCCAGGGAGAATGGGATTGTGCACTCATTAACAAGGTCGATAGCTGGGTTTTATCACCAATTTCTGCCAGAAAAATTGTCAAGAACGTGGTTAAGAAAACTGCTGCTGTAGATTGTACAGATGATGGTAGCTCAATTTTGGTGGATTGCTCTAAGGAGGAGCCAGTAGTACAAGCGGGTTTTCCGCCGTTGGTGACTGGTGAGTCCAGTCCTTGCAGCTTGTTTCCCGCCTGCAGGATCTGGCGAACCGGTAAGGGCGTTGGGTTCTTAGCCAAAGAAACTGTCTCTTGCGTAGTTGAGTTGAAGTCAGTCTCGTTTTTTTGTTCTGGCTTGCTTTCAGGCTGAGATATACAAGCGAAGTTGACCGTTGCAGTGTCCAGTTTCACAGGTAGTAGTTCTGTCCCTAAGTTATCCATCATATTCTTCTCATTTTCTCAGCCTTTTTTACAAATTGCAACAGGAATTGGGGAGTAGCAATTAAAAATTAAAAATTAAAAATTAAAAATAGAAATTCTTCATTTTTAATTTTGCATTTTTAATTATTCCCCACTCCCTAATTACAGACCAACAGCTTGATCGAAGCGCAGCATTTCCTGACTGCGATCGCCATAAACCCCCTCTATCTGTTGACGACAGCAATCAATTGCAAAATCGTTCAACTCTTGTGGGTGAATGCCATACATATCCTGAAATACCTCTGGTTCTACACGACAGAAACGTGGACGATTGGGGTAAATGCGACAAGATCGTAAGTGGATGTCGAAATTCACGCACCATCCCCCAACTCCAACCATACTGAGGTACAGTTCCAGTTCTTCTGGTGATAAATACTCATGCAATTCTGGACGATCCGTTGGGTCAAGATGACAGCAGGCTCCACATTGCTTCACACATTGCCAAGTTGCCATTGTTTAAACCTTTACTAAGTACTTTTATATGTCTTTTCTTATCATTTTGTTAAGTAAATTAAATTATATGGGCGATTGCCAGATATGATAAATTGCAAGTTTTGCAGCTGCGTTTATTTAACTTTTTAAGACAATTGGGAGGAAAAATGTTTGAAGCTTTAGGTAACGTCCACTGGGAAGTTATTTTCCAGCTAGTCTCTGTTGGTCTGATTATGTTAGCTGGTCCAGCGGTGATTTTTGTGTTAGCATTCCGCAACGGCGACATGTAACAGAGTAATTTGTTAGTGGTTAGTAGTTTGTTGATTGTTGATTGTTGATTGTTGATTGTTGATTGTATTTGCTGATAACAACCAACAACCAACAACTAACCACTAACCACTAACAACTAACCACTAACCACTAACCACTAACCACTAACCACTAACAACTAACCACTAACCACTAACCACTAACCACTAACAACTAACCACTAACCACTAACAACTAACCACTAACTCCTCACTAATTCTAAAGCCTGAAAGGCAGCCTGGATAATACTGTCATATTGGGGTTGAGAAACATCAATAACTCTTGCCTCTTCACGATTGGTTCCCAGTAAGCCCACGGTTTGTCCAGGTTGAACAACTAAAACTTTACCTTCAGGATTTTTAATTCTTAATTCTGGTAAAGAAGCGTTTTGATAGATGCCACAAGTATAGTGGCGCTGATTGTAATCAAAAGTGGTTTTGAGTGGAGTAAGTGGTGAGGCAAAAAACAGGTGTGACCGACCTGGAAGTCTCGTACCTACTAATTCTAACTCGATAGTGGTGTTGCCGTTAAAGTGATTTTCTCGCAGTTTGTAAGCAATATCCACTGGTGACGGTAGGGGAAAGTAGTCGCGCCAACGCCAAGCGATCGCCTTAATTTTGTAACGCTGATTATCAATAGTTTGCGCGCATGTCAGTTTCAGGTGAACCTGACCAACGATTTCCTGTTCAATGACTTGGACATTAGGTGTCCAGAACAACGGATCGGGGTTATCGATCCCACAGGGTTCCAGGACATTAAGCTGTTGATAAAGCTGGTTATTAATTTGATTTAGGTTGATTTGGGTATCAATTTTAAGAAGTGGTTTGAGGTGCTGGAGTTCAAGGTGCTTGTTGGCAAACTCGCTGAGGCGCGATCGCAACGCTGCTAAATTTTCTGTTGGTGCAGAAAAACCACCTGCTGCTTTATGTCCGCCAAATTTGCCAAGTAAGTCCCGACAATATTCCAAAGCTTCAAATATATGAAACTCTGGAATTCCTCGCGCTGACCCGCGAATATGTTTGGCAACGGATGATCTAACGGATGTAGCGGATGGCTGATCTATAAGTCCCACAGATAACTCATCAGTTACATCCGTTACCTCAGATGATCTAACGGATGTAGCGGATGGCTGATCTATAAGTCCCACAGATAACTCATCAGTTACATCCGTTACCTCAGATGATCTAACGGATGTAGCGGATACTTGATCTATAAGTCCCACAGATAACTCATCAGTTACATCCGTTACCTCAGATGATCTAACGGATGTAGCGGATGGCTGATCTATAAGTCCCACAGATAACTCATCAGTTACATCCGTTACCTCAGATGATCTAACGGATGTAGCGGATACTTGATCTATAAGTCCCACAGATAACTCATCAGTTACATCCGTTACCTCAGATGATCTAACGGATGTAGCGGATACTTGATCTATAAGTCCCACAGATAACTCATCAGTTACATCCGTTACCTCAGATGATCTAACGGATGTAGCGGATGGCTGATCTATAAGTCCCACAGATAACTCATCAGTTACATCCGTTACCTCAGATGATCTAACGGATGTAGCGGATGGCTGATCTATAAGTCCCACAGATAACTCATCAGTTACATCCGTTACCTCAGATGATCTAACGGATGTAGCGGATGGCTGATCTATAAGTCCCACAGATAACTCATCAGTTACATCCGTTACCTCAGATGATCTAACGGATGTAGCAGATACTTGATCTATAAGTCCCACAGATAACTCATCCGTTACATCCGCTATATCATCCGTTGCCACGTTTGTTGCTTCGTAAGTACCGATGAACACCGGGACGCCGTAGCGTTCCACCAAGCGAGAGGCGACAATACCAATAACGCCGTGATGCCAGTTAGGTTGTACGATCACCAAGACACGGTCTTGCTGTAGAGACGTTACATGCAACGTCTCTACAATTGCGATCGCCTCAAGTTCAATTTGCTTACACATTTCCTGGCGCTGTCGGTTAATTGCTTCGCATTGCTTCGCCCTTTCCCGCGCTATCCCCATATCATCTGTAGTCAGCAATTCAATCACAATTTGGGGGTCAGCAAGACGACCAATAGCATTAATTCGCGGACCAAGGCGAAACCCGATATCTTCAGGCTTGAGGGATTTTGGATTTTTGAGTGGGGAGTGGGGAGTGGGGGGGGATGAGGGGGATGAGGGGGATGAGGGAGTGGGGGAAGTGGGGGAAGTGGGGGGAGAGTAATTAATTCTATCTCCCCCTACTCCCCCTACTCCCCCTACTCCCCCTACTCCCCCTACTCCCCCTACTCCCCACTCCCCACTCCCCACTCCCCGAACCTGTACCCCAGACTCCTCAATTAATGCTTGTACCCCAGGTAACTTGGATTTGGGTAACTGCTGTAAACCGCGTTTCACCCATCGACGGTTGACGCCGATCAAGGGAGCTAAATCTGCGATAGTTCCTAATGTAAACAGTTCCAGCATCGGACTTAATATGCCTTGAGTCTGTCCCATTTGTTTTGCAAGAGAAACCGCTACAATGTAGGCAACGCCAACACCAGCAACACCTCGATAAGGTGAGGATTCGCGGATGAGTTTAGGGTTGAGGATGGCGTTAGCTGTTGGTAATTGCTGGGGGAGGTCGTGGTGGTCAGTGACAATGACTTTTAGACCGAGTTCTCTTGCTCTGGCAATTGGCTCTAATGCTGAAATACCATTATCTACAGTCAAAATCAGTCCTACGCCTTTGCTGTGGTATTCTTCGACAATGCGTTTATTAATACCGTAGCCTTCGTGCATCCGACTGGGGATGGCGTAATCTACTTGAGCGCCTAACCAACGGAGACTGCGCAACAGTAAAGCAGTGCTTGTCATACCGTCGGCATCATAATCACCGCAGATGACGATTTTTTCATTTCGGGCGATCGCATTTTGCAGTAACTCTAAACTGATTGCCAGATCGGGAAATTCTTCTAGGGGCGAAGGCAAAATTAGGGACTCTGGATTTAAAAATGTTTGCGCTTCTTCTAGCGTTTGCATGCCACGATTGATCAGTAGTTGGCTGACTATAGGCGACAAATTCATCGCTGACGCCAACTTTTGCGCTAATTCTATTTTCTGAGGGTAAATCTGCCACCGTTGGTTAGGCAATTGCTGACGGCGACGAGGAAATTCAGGTTTTGGTTGCTCTTGCATCAGGAGTTAGTTGTTAGTTGTTAGTTGTTAGTTGTTAGTTGTTAGTTGTTAGTTGTTAGTTGTATTTTCTAATAACCACTAACTACTAACCACTAACCACTAACCACTAACCAGTCTTCACTCCTAACTTTAAAGCACATTGACGCGACCATCCTCGCGAAGGTAGAGTGAGCGATCGCCTGAAGAATGCCAATTAGGACGAAGTTCTACTCGTAACGTGCCAAAGTTTGGTTTAGAGACAATTGCCCTGAGTGGCGATCCCATTTCATCCCAAAACACCAGAGACACATTTGCAAGAGTACCATCTCCCAGGTCCAACTGTAACTTTTGTCCGGGTTGCAGGGGAATTGGATCAGTGCCATACAGTTTCTCTAATTTTACTAAACTGGATGTGCTATTTACTACTTCAACGCGGATGTATTGACCTGGTGTAAACTGAATTTGTTTTCGACCACACTGGGAAGCACATGTTCCAGCGAGTGTCACGTTAGGTTTCTGAGTTGCTGCTAGAATGAGGACCGTGACTATTAAGGTTGCACCGAACTTAGACATACAATAAGCACTTACACAGTTTGGCATAAAGCCTAACACCGTAAACGACGGTTTGAATAGCCTTATTGTCAAAGAAGTCGTGACAATACGGTTCGGTTAAGAGTTGTTGGTGAGGATTACATAGGTGTAGAGACGCGAAATTTCGCGTCTCTACAGAAGTTATCGGTATGTAGATTATTTTATCCGAACCGTATTGGGAGTCGTGACGTCAGTCGTCAGAAGTAAAAACTGATTAGTGGTTACGAAAACATCCAACTAACAACTAACACCTAACACCTAACAACTAACAACTAACAACTAACAACTAACAACTAACTCCTGACTACTTTTTTACATCGTGCATATCTCTGACTATTTTTGTCACCAGTTTTCTGCCTGCAAATCTTACGGACGTAGCCAGTATCTTATTTATCACACCCGGAATGACAACAGTTTTGTTTGCCATTAAACCGTCATAGCCAATTTTTGCCACTGTTTCTGAATCCATTATCCGCCAAGCATCGGCATCCTTTGCCTTGGACATAGCTGCTGTTTGTTGAAATCCAGATCCTGTTGCTCCTGGACAAAGAACCGTCACGGTGACACCTGTACCCTCTAATTCATTGGCGATCGCTTCTGAAAATGATAAGACATAGGCTTTAGTAGCAAAATAAACTGCCATCAGCGGTCCTGGTTGAAAAGCAGCAAACGAGGCAACGTTTAATATTTTTCCATAACCTTGCTTTACCATGTCCTTGAGGAATAACTTAGTTAAATGGGTGACACACACCACATTTACCTGTAGCATTTCCAGTTCAGTAGTAAGGTCCGTTTCATTAAAGAATCCATAGCTACCAAATCCAGCATTATTCACCAGCACATCAACCTTGATGGATGCTTGTTGCAGCATAGTGAAAATTTCTGATGCGGATTTTTGGATAGATAAATCCTTAACAATTGGTTTGACAAAAATGCCATATTTTTGTTGAAACTCATCCGCGATTTCAGTAAGCTTTTCTCCCCTTTTATCTACTAAAACGAGATTGTAACCATTACGCGCAAATAAAAGCGCGAATTCGTAGCCTATTCCACCAGATGCCCCAGTAATTAGAGCAGTTTGCTTGCGCTGATCTTGAAATGTTGTATTCATATAGCAATCCAATTTAAGTCATGAAATTGCAGTAAACATAGAGCTTAGGAGTTATAGCTCAATATAGTTCAGTTAAGGTGTTGATCCCCCCCAACCCCTCTTCAAAAGCGGGACTTTTTCCCCCCTTAAAAAAGGGGGGCTAGTTCTGATCTTCAAGGAGTAAATACTATTAACTGAACTAGATTGAGTTCTAGAACGTCGATTCAGTAATCCTAGAAAGACCTCTCCCCTTACCCCTCCCCTACGAGGGGAGGGGAATCTAACTCCCCCTTCCCTCGTAGGGAAGGGGGTTGGGGGGGTTAGGTTTTTGATTACTGAATCGGTTTCCTAGCTAACTCAAAAATCTCAGCTAAAAAGTATTCAGCAACACTGATTGTTTATCAATTTAAATCTATGTTTACTCACCTGTGTTGCCAAATTGGTAATCCTTAAATTCAAATCTATGTCCACTCATCTATAAAGTCAAGATATTAAAAATAAAGCCAAAGATAAACACCGCTGATACATCGGTATTTATCTTTGGATAAATAGAAAAATATACTTTATAACAAATGCAATAAAGCAAAATCAAAGTAAAAAAACAGGGGTTTTTCGGATATCATCATAACCCCTGTTTTTTAACCAATACAAAAAGAAAAAAATGCTGTTACAGGTAATACTTAACAGTGAGAAAAACTCGAATTTTCTTAATCTACTGTTTGCTTTCTTGCATATTTCTGACTAGCTTGGTGACTATTTTTCTTGGTGTAAATCTTACTGATTCGGCGAGTAACTTATTTTTAACACCCGGAATGACAACAGTTTTGCCATCCAATAAGCCGCGATAGCCAATCTTGGCTACGGTTTCCGCATCCATAATCTTCTGACCACTGACCAGCTTTGAGTCTTCCATCGCGGCTCTTTGTTGAAAACCAGATTCTGTTGGTCCTGGACAAAGAGCAGTTACGGTGACACCTGTACCCTCTAATTCATTAGCGATCGCTTCTGAAAATGATAAGACATATGCTTTAGTAGCGTAATAAACCGCCATTAGAGGACCTGGTTGAAAAGCAGCGGTTGAGGCAAGGTTTAAAATCTTACCAGAGCCTTGCTTTACCATGTCGGGGAGGAATAACTTAGTTAAATGGGTGAGACACACCACATTTACCTGCATCATTTGCAGTTCACTAGTCATATCAATTTCGTGAAATAATCCATAACTAGCAAAGCCGGCATTATTCACCAACACATCAACTTTGATGGATTCTTGTTGCGTCTGTTGGAAAATTTCTTCTGAAGCTGTTGGTATAGATAAATCCTTAGCAATAACTTTGACTGCAATGCCATATTTTTGTTTCAAATCATTCGCGATTTGAGTTAGCTTTTGTTCGCTTCTAGCTACTAAAACGAGATTGTAACCATCATGGGCAAATAATTTAGTCAATTCGTAGCCAATTCCACCAGATGCTCCAGTAATAAGAGCAGTTTGTTTGCGCTGACCCTGGTATGTTGTGTTCATAAACTTTCCTGTGGTAACCCGTTGACAACTGAAATGGGATGAGTTAATTATTTGTTAATAGTCATTACTATTGACTATTGCTAACTTATAACTCATACTTCATAACTAATTACACAAAAAACCCGCTTATTGGAGCGCGGATTCACTCTAGCTGAAAAAAGCCATTATTCTCGTTCCCAGAATCATTCTGGGAACGAGTTTTTGGATGTAGAGCATCCAGACAAGTTGTCTTAGAGAGTCTTCAGAAACTCAATCAGCCCTATCTTATCTTCATCTGACAGTTCTGAGCCAAAAGTATGACCTCTGTCTTCAATGAAGTCGGGAGACTTGTTTGCTCTTAAAAGTACGCGCACAAGCTTACCCTTGGGACCACCCTCAGGTCTCAAGTCCTGCACAGCGTTTTTCAGATCGATCTGAGCGATCGCGTCTTTGGCGTCTATGTTTGCTAGCAAGTTTACAGGCGTCCCTTTAGGAATGCGAGCCTTAAATCCTAGGGGAAGATCCAAGGTACTGTCCTGAGTTGTCCGACTGATAATTCCTTCACGCTTTTCAGGCCACAGCAGCTTTTCCATCGCATCCGTGTAGGCGTCTATACGCCCTTTCACTGATGGATCTTTGTTGTATTCTCCTAAAGAGTTGTTGTGGAGAAACGGTGCTGTTGCCCAGATACTGACAAGAGTTGGTGTGCGGTAATAACCTACACCGCCAGAAGGTATCTCAAAGTCGATTGGTTCGCTTTTTTTGAAGGGATTTTCCAGCGTTAGTTTCCCTGGTGACGGCAGTTCCTTGTACGTCTTAGACGAGAATTGTTCCCAGATATGCCCTTGAGTTGCATTTGTCCCCAACGCACGACCGGCATTAGTGCCAATGAGTGTGACTGGGTAGCGCTTGTCATCGGACAAGTAGTTGTGCTCTAGGAAATCACTACTTTGTACAGATTCCAAGTACCACTGTTTAGCCTTTTCAGGGTCAACAGCGATTTCAGCAGAAGGCTGTTTGCTGGAATGACAGGTAGCGCAACTGTTAGCAAAGACAATCTTGCCGCGTTCTAGAACTGACTCGTCCTTGGTAAGGAACGCTTCACCTCCAGGCGCGTCTTTAAGATGCATCGGCTGGATAGTTTTCAGGAATGCTTCCGCATCTGGCATGCGTGCTTCTGTCTTTCTCCAGTATTCGCACTCCTTCCTAGCAGTTTCAATGTCAAAGGGTTTTTGCTGAGTTCTACCTAACAAAGCTTCATGCCGAGTTAGCCAGTAATCGCCGCACATCCCGATGTTGACGTAGACGCGCAGTGAGGCATTTGCTACTCCTGTAGAGTCGGCGCCATCCTTGAGGATGTGATTGACATCTTTGGTGGAACCATCGTTCATCACCTCTGGGTATTTGGGGCGATCGCCCAAATTAAAGATGGAGTTGATCGCATTTGGGTTATTGATGTGATCTGTGGCTACTCGAGAAGTGTCGGAGGTACCCGGTTTCTGTGCATTCAGCACTTGCCAAACAAAGTTATCTGGCTTGAGTTTGCTAGCGAATAATCTAGCTTCCTCAATGTACTGGTTACCCAGTGCTGACACCATATTGTCCCATGTTGGGTGTTCTGGGTCTTTGGGTGGATTGAGGGGATTAAACGCTACGTGACAGATGGCACAGGTCTGCCCGAGCCGGTAGGGAGGCTCGATTTTTGAGTCTTTGGCATACTTTACACTGTCCCATTTTGCTGGGTCGAAGTCCGGGTTATTGAACTTACGCAACCCAATAATGCCAGTTGAGTTAGGGTCTTTGCACTTATCCAGCCAGAAACCATACTTATCTGGTTCTGTCGCTTTTTCACATTCAGGTTCGTTGACTGTGCCATAAAGCTTGAACCGTTCGTCGCGCTGACGTGAGTCAACCAGGTCCAGTAAGTCCACAGAACCTTTCGTTCTTTTGGCTATGTCACGATAGTACTTGTCGTTACCGCCAGTCCATAAATACCAGGTACAACGACCCCGACTTTCTGCCTCTGTCAAATTTTGCTTAGGTGGCAGATATCCGATCCCGTCGCAGTTATCAGCATCAGATGCTGATGTTTGATTGTATTCGCTCTTTACAAGTGGGGTACTGTACTCGCTTGCGAAAGCTGTAGATACTCCATAAAAGCCGCTGACTATGCACAACATAATCACGGTCAGGAGCATCAGACAGCCCTTCAAAATTAGACGTGTTCTATTCATAAAACTCTCTTGTTGCAACAGCCCAAGTTTCAAGCATGTGCATCTTGCTTGCAAGGTACACTTTTACTTCATTGCTAATTCTTGACTTTCCGGATTTCTAGCTCAAGATATTTTGCTTTTTTGTACTTAATGGTGAGTGGGCAAGCTGATAATTGAGCAGCATCCGATCTTGCACTCTCTACACGACCACTGATTTTGTATTAAATCGCTACTTTCTCACCAGAAAACTAAGAAGTCGGTGATTTTTGCTAATTTTACATGCTTTGGCTGACGTAGAATAATTTACTCCTCTATTGCAGATAATATCAAAAAAATTTGACATTGATTCATATTAAAAGTTGTAAATTTTCTCCACGCTAAACAAGCATACTATTTTATTCTGATTTTAGTGCGAGCAAAACAAATGGTTGAGGAGCAGCCGCAAATTAATTTGAGAGATAGACCTCGCCACTCTGCTTAAGGTTGCAGTTACCTAAGTACTGTGGATAACTCGCCAAAAATTTTCACTCTTTTAATAATTCTTTTTTCGGAAGAATTATTTTCACTGAGTTTGGAAGTATCTAAAGTAACACAAATCAGTAAATCCAAACTGTCAAAAAAATCTTTTGCAGATGAAAAATATGGAATTCAAAGCTTCATCGAAAAAAAGTAAAACCCTGATTTTGCTTATATAGCAAGTACTTTACTCCTCTATGTGAATCAATGAAACGGTCTTCAGCAGTGCAATGGGGTTTCGCGATCAGGCGATCGCAACGGTTCAGTAAGTGGGGGATTTGCTGGTATTATTTCAGATTTGTCTCCCAAAAGTGCATAAGTTGATTTTGCTGACACCTATATAAGAATACAGACCTTCAGGAAAAAGGAAAGGCGTAACCCAGATAATCAGACTTGTGTCACAGTGTCAGTCCTATCGCATTAAAAAAAGGTAAACCTCTATGGTGACTTACTGCAAATTGATAAGCAATCCAAAATTTACGTATGTGGCATTAAAAATGGTAAAAACATAGCATGGACAGCATCTTAACCGGAAAATATTCTCCAAATTCAATTTTAAAAAACTTATGAATTATGCTGGCATCCGAAAAGCTGGATTTTGAATTTGTAGACAAGAGAAGTTCCGGTATTTAGAAACGTTACAAACAAGATTGTTGGGACGAGATTCATCGTGTCTGCACAGATTGTTGTACGTGATTCTATTGCAAACAATGGAAAGAGAGAGCAGGGAAAATGGAAAACGATATCATCTTGAAACCGCTGCAATTCCGCAACCTCACCGTGAAAAACCGTGTTTTTCGCTCAAGTATTTCTGGACGGTGGGATAACTATGATGGTTCAGGTACTCAGGCGCGGATCAACTGGGAAGAGAAGTTTGCTCGTGGTGGTGTAGGAGCAATCATTACTTCTTTTGTACCAGTCGCCATTCGGGGGCGAATTATGCCTAATTACGCCACAATTCACAGCGATGAGAGTATTCCTTTCTGGCGGAGAGTTGGCGAAAAAGTCCACGAATACGATTGCAAATTTATCCTGCAACTGAGCCATTCTGGACGTCAACAAGATATTGGGGGTGTGGAAAACCTCGACAAGAAAGCTTTAAGTTCGACCAGCAACACTGAGCCCTTTCATGGTTTTAAATCTCAAGCCATGACCCCTGGGGAAATTCAAGACACCATACAACATTTTGCTGATGGCGCTAGAAGAGCGCGGGAAGCGGGACTAGATGGTGTAGAATTACACAGTGGTAACGGGTATTTGTTTACACAATTTCTCAGTTCAGGGATTAATAACCGCAAAGACGAATATGGTGGTTCATTAGAGAACCGAGCACGGTTTTTGTTAGATGTGATTAGGGCGATCCGCAAGGAAGTGGGAACCGATTTTCACTTACAATTCAAAATCAGTGCGATCGACTATAACAACGCTGTAACTTTTTGGGAAAAACCAGGTAACACCCTAGCAGATTCTATCAAAATTTGTCAGTGGGCAGAAGAGGCTGGAGCCGATGGAGTGCATGTTTCGGCTGGCAGCTTGTTTCCTCACCCCCTCAATCCTATTGGAGGTTTTCCCTTTGATGTCATTACCAGAAGCTATGACACAATGCTATCGAGTGGCATCTATACCACACGCAACTACTTGTTATTCCGCTACCGATTGTTGAATCCAATTTTCAATTTTTTGTGGAATCGGGTGAAAAAGAGTTTGCCTCCGCAGTCGTTTAGTGGTAACGAGGTAAAAGATGAAGAAATGAGGAAGCTTTTGGCGGATCACCAAGGGAGAAATCTGCTGTCAGCTCGGGAAATTAAAAAGCACGTCAATATCCCGGTTGTCTGCACTGGTGGTTTTCAGCAAGCTTCCTATATTCGTCAGGCGATTAATGATGGGTACTGCGATGGCGTGACAATGGCTCGTACTTTGATTGCTAACAACAACTTGGTTCATGATTTTGCGGCAGGAAAAGACCTTCCAGATAAACCCTGCACTTATTGCAACAAATGCCTGCTGAATGTGACTGAAAATCCCTTAGGTTGCTACGAACTGTCGCGCTTCGATGGCGACTACGAAGAGATGATGAAAGAAGTCATGTCAGTATTTCATCCAACTGAGTTTGAGCATCAAGAATCATCTAAAGTTTCCCTGCCAGTTGGATAGCATAGACGCGTTGTAGAGACGTAGCCGGCTACGTCTCTAATCGCTGGCAAATAATTTCGACAACATTAGGTACATCCGCATGACCGAAGAAACCCCGAAGCTACTCCCGACGTTACTGAAAGCAACTTTCAAGCGTATTTGGGTTGTGATTGTGGGAGTTGTAGCAGTAGCTATTTTTTTCCTTTGGCCTGTTTTATCCAACTCTCCAGTTGATTATGCCAACATTGAAGACCATTTTAAGTATGGTTCGATTGGCAGCGAATCGGTAAATGGTATTCCCTACTGGATCTGGAAAGTTTTACCAGAAGTCTTCTCAGATAAATTACCTGATGGTAAAAGTTATACCTCACTCGGTTTTATTCAGGAACCAGGCAAAGATTTACCCGTAGGTTTTTCCAAACGTAAGGTTTTTATTGACCGCGTTGGTTTGAATTGTGCTGTCTGCCATACAGGTACGCTGCGAAATACGCCGAATAGCGAACATCAAGTGATTGCAGCGATGCCTGCTAATGTCCTTAACCTAGAAGGATACATCAAGTTCATCTCAGCAGTTGGTTTGGATCAGCGATTTACTGCCAACCGGATGCTGCCAGAAATTGAAAAGATCAGTGGTGGTCTTAACCCTATCCAAAAATTAATTTATCGCTACATAGCAATTCCCCAAACCAGAGACGCACTGATTAATCAGGGAAGCCGACTTTCCTTCCTTAACAATCAACCAGATTGGGGACCAGGAAGAGTGGATACTTTTAATCCTTATAAAGCGATTCAGTTCCATTTCCCTATGGATAAATTGCGTGAGGATGAACTGATTGGCACCTCTGATTTTCCCTCAGTTTGGAATCAAAAACCCCGCGAGGGATTGCAGTTGCACTGGGATGGCAATAATACATCAGTTGATGAACGGAATAAAAGTGCTGCCTTAGGTGCTGGCGTCACACCAACAACGATTGATCTCAACCGAGTTCAGCGAGTTGCCGATTGGCTTTGGAAACTATCACCACCAGTTTATCCCTACAAGGTTAACGAAACTTTAGCCGCGACGGGAGAACAACTTTTTCAAAATAATTGTGCTAGCTGTCACGCTTTTGGTGGTTCACAAACAGGCAAAGTTGTGTCTATTCAAGAAATTGGCACAGACCCACATCGCCTCGACTCATACACCTATCAAACGCTGTCTAACCAAAATACGCTTTACGCAGGTTATCCGTGGCGTTTCTCCCATTTCCGCAAAACAAATGGCTATGCAAACGTGCCGCTTGATGGTATCTGGTTACGCGCACCTTATCTGCACAATGGCTCAGTTTCAACTCTCAGGGATTTACTAGAAAAACCAGAGGACAGACCCAAAGAATTTTATCGGGGTGACGACGTTTTTGACCAGGAAAAAGTTGGTTTCGTATCCAATGTTTCTGAGGAAAACGGCAAGAAATACTTTAAGTTCGACACCACAATATCTGGAAACAGCAATAGCGGTCACTTATACGGAACTGATCTTCCTCCAGAAGAAAAAGATGCACTTGTTGAGTACATGAAGAAGCTTTAAAATTTTTAACTAGGAGAAAAAGTATGAACGTTTACGCTAAATGGTTTGGTCGGGTTACTTGGCTCGGCATTATCGCTAACATGTTTTTTGTCATTCCATGTTTCTTGTTTCCTGAGCAACTCCTCTCGCTGCTTCAAATGCACATACCTTTCCCAATCATCTGGGTTCGCGCTGCTGCGATGCTGTTGTTTATCATTAGTGTTTTTTACATTCCTGGTGCAATTGATCCGTATCGATACAAAGAAACAGCTTGGATTTCAATATTTCCCTCACGAGCTTTTGGCTCAACATTTTTCATTACTGAGGTGTTTTTATTTGGTCAAGATACGGGATTCCTTTCTATTGCCTTTGTTGATTTGTTTTTCGGAGTCGTTGAGGCAATTCTCCTCACCCTTGCTCTGCGTTCTCAAAACTCAATTGCCGTAGCACAAGAGAAGCAATTTATCTAAAAAATACCATTTTTAATTGTGGATTTTAGATTGAGAAAAGCTCACGATTAGGAAGTTTCGGCAATCCTTTTGTAGCAGTTATAAAATCAATTCAAGGAGCAAGAAAATGCCATGAGGATTCTCAAAGATAAATTAGGTAGAGTTATTACAACTGTGGTTGTAATTCTTCTACTTTTAGTTGGAGTGGTTGGCTATGTAGGATGGTACAACCTTTTCCGTGAAGTTCCTACATATTACGAGTCAGCTGAAGAACACTTTAAATATGGTTCTATCGGCACAGAACAGCCGCAAGGTGTCCCTTATTGGATTTGGCAGGTGTTGCCGCGAATATTTCCCGATAAGCTGCCAAGACCTGGTGGTTATACTTCTTTGGGAATTACGTGGGAAGAGGGTAAAGAACTACCTGTTGGCTTTTCTAAAAAGACAATTGGCTTTCCCCGTGTCGGTGTAACTTGTGCTGTTTGTCATAATTCCACCTATCGAGAAACAGTCAAAGATAAACCAACAATTATTGCTGCTGGTCCTTCCAATAAATTTGATTTGCAAGGCTATATTCGCTTTTTGAGTGACGCTGCTGGCGACTCAAGATTTACACCTGATTATATTCTTGACGAAATCAAATATAACCATCAGTTTTCCTGGTTAGAAAACTTGCTTTATCGCTTTATCGTTATTCCCCAAACCAAAAAAGCGCTGCTGCAACAAAAAGAAGACTTTGCTTGGATGGATTCCCGTCCCAACTGGGGTCCTGGTCGCATCGATCCATTTAACCCCGTCAAATTCAACACCTTAAAGTTGCCTAAAGATGACACTATCGGTAATTCCGATATGATGCCACTTTGGAATCAAAAAATGCACAAAGACTTTGCGCTGCATTGGGATGGTTTAGAAACTTCACTGAAGGAAACTGTTCAAACTGGCGCAATTGGTGACGGTGCGACTAAAAAGTCACTTCCCGTAGCTGATTTACAGCGGGTAGAAGACTATATTTCAGAACTACCGCCTCCTAAATATCCTTTTGCTGTTGATGAGAAATTGACTGAAAAAGGAAATCAAATTTTTGCCAATAGCTGTGCATCTTGTCACGCTTTTGGTGGCGAAAGGACAGGAAAAGTTATTCCTGTGGAAGAGGTGGGAACTGATCGCCACCGCTTAGATATGTGGACGCAACAAGCCGCAGATACTTACAACAACTTTGCCGAAGGCTACCCCTGGAAATTCAACAACCTGCGGAAGACAAATGGCTATGTATCTGTGTCCCTAGATGGACTTTGGTTAAGAGCACCATATCTGCATAACGGTTCGGTGCCATCCCTACAAGACCTTTTAGAAAAACCAGAGAATCGTCCTCAGGTTTTCTACCGGGGATTTGATGTCTATGACCAGAAAAAAGTTGGCTTTGTTTCCGAAGGAACAGAAGCTGAACGTGTAGGTTTTAAATACGATACGACAGTTACTGCCAATTCAAATCAGGGACATGTTTATGGAACTGATTTGTCTGGGGATGACAAAAAAGCATTGATTGAGTATCTGAAAACCTTGTAATCCGCGCTTTGCTTTCATTGCTGGGACTTCCCTCACCCATTGGAAACATTTAGGGGGTGAGGGCTATGCCTGAACGCAACTCGGTATAAATCTGACTCTCTGGCTTTTTCCTAACCTAAGTAGATAGGCACAATAAAAGATAAATATATTAACTTCTGTTAAGAGGCTGTTCGCCAACTAACAACTAACTACTAACAACTAACAGCCCTAACAGATAGTTGTGTCTATTTACGCCGACTTACTTACACATATTCATTGTCAACTCATTAAAAAGGTGCTGCAATGGCTACTGACTATATTCTGTTTATACACGGCGTTAATACCCGCGAGCTGCCGAAAGAAACTAAATACAAATACGCCGATTCACTGTTCAACCTCCTCCAAAAAAGTGACTCCGATCGCCAACGAGTCTCCGAGAAAGTAGCTCTCTACTGGGGTGATGTCAATGAAAAGGCAGAAACCGATCTCCGCGACAAACTCCAAGCTTCACCCCTTTGGTCGCAGATGTCGTTCAGAACATTTCGCGAACAGCAAATTATCGGGTTTGCTGGAGATGCTGCACTATACATTAGCCGTTACATAGGTTCTCAGGTTGTTCATCGGCTGAAGACGCAGGCGGTTGAAAATGGGTTAATGAATCCTCAACCAGATGACCGCCTGCACTTAGTGACACACAGTTGGGGAACCGTGATCCTGTTTGACTTGTTGTTTGCCAGTCGCTGGGACGACGAAAAAGTACCTGGTCACGATGATATTATGGCGATTCGCGATGCCATCTATGGCATATCTGGGAAAGATCCCAATAGTCTGCATCAGGGTATCCAAGTTGCTAGTATTCACACTATGGGTTCACCTGTTGCAATCTTCAGCCTAACTGATGTAGCGCAGGGTAGGGATACCGCAGATTCGCCCAGTAGTCACGACATTACACCCAAGCTACAGCAGCTACTAGAGTCCCTGCACAAAGCGCGAAATGGGAAAAAACTAGCTTGGAGGAATTATATTCATCCAGGCGATCCGATCGCTTACCCACTCAAAGAACTGATGACCAGCCTAGTAGATGGTGATGCAAAATACTTAGATATTCAAGATCTCATCACCCAGGAAGCAGGATTGTTAGACTTTGTGGCGGCACAGACAATTTTACCTCTACTCAAAGGTGGTGAAGCTCACGGCAGCTACTGGCACAGCAACAAAGTGGTTCAAGAAATCAGCAGTGTGATGAAGAACGAAGCGCCTGCGTTTAGTAAAGCCTAGCTTCAGGCGCAAGTTTGACTAAAAAGCCAACTTATGGTTTCGGTACACACACCACAGTAGTGTTCCGAAATCATCCTCTACGCCAAAAAATTACGATTCATCCTCGGAGATCACCATGAAACCCTACTTACCGCAACACGATCCTAATTCTGCCGCCCGGAGAAATTGGCTGGAAAAAAACCGAGAAGATTATAAATTCGACCATAATTATTTGGCTCCCATACCAATACTCGATAAGGTGCCTCATCGAGAGATATTCTCGGTGGAATACACTGCTAAGCGTTTAGCCAGTATGGCGAATCTCACACCCAACATGCTTGCTGCCAAAGCCAGAAATTTTTTAGATCCTCTGAATGAATTGGAGGAATATGAAGACCTTTTATCGATACTACCAAAGCCCTCTGTCATCAAAAATTACCAAACAGACTCGTGTTTCGCCGAGCAAAGACTCTCTGGGGCGAACCCGATGGCAATCCGCAGGATTGACGATCTACCAGAAAATTTCCCTGTAACAAACTACCACTTCCAGAAGGCTGTAGGTGCAGAACAGGATCTGGAAAAGGCACTCAAAGAAGGCAAACTCTATTCATTAGATTACCCTTTGCTGTTTGACATCAAAGGCGGTAACTACCAGAACGTTAAAAAGTACCTTCCTAAGCCTCAGGCTCTATTTTACTGGCAAAGCAACGGCAACAAAAATCGTGGTTCTCTGATGCCTGTTGCTATCCAGATTTATAACGACTCCGGTGGAGATCACCTGATTTACACACCAGATGACCCCAATTTAGATTGGTTTTTGGCAAAAACCTGCGTACAAATAGCTGATGGCAACCATCAAGAATTGGGCAGCCATTTTGCACATACTCATGCAGTTATGGCTCCGTTTGCAATTGTCACTGTTCGACAACTGGGAGAAAACCATCCCCTCGCTTTACTCCTGAAACCCCACTTCCGGTTCATGCTATTTGATAATCAATTAGGACGTACTCACTTTTTACAACCAGGAGGTCCAGTTGAGGAGTTTATGGCAGGTACGTTGCAGGAGTCTCTTGGTTTCGTTGCGAAAGCCTACGAAGAATGGAGTTTAGACCAGTTTGCCTTCCCAACTGAATTGAAGAATCGTCAGATGGATGACCCAGAAATTTTGCCGCACTTTCCTTTCCGGGACGACGGCATTTTAGTCTGGGATGGGATCAAAAAATTTGTGACTCAATACCTGCAACTTTATTACAAAACTTCGCAAGACTTGAGCGAGGATAATGAATTGCAAAATTGGGCTAGAGAATTGGCTGCTCAAGATGGTGGTCGCGTCAAGGGAATGCCGGATAAAATTGATACCATAGAGAAACTCATTGACATTGTGACTATAGTAATATTCACCTGCGCTCCTCTCCACTCAGTTTTGAATTTTGCTCAGTACGAATACATGGCTTTTGTACCCAATATGCCTTATGCAGCCTACCACCCTATTCCAGACTCAAAGGGTATAGACATGGAAACCATGATGAAGCTACTTCCACCTTTTAAGAGAGCTGCCGATCAGGTAATGTGGACGGATATTTTGACATCCTACCATTACGACAAATTGGGTTTCTATGATGAAGATTTTGCCGATCCATTAGCTCAGGAAATTCTTTTGCAATTCCAACAAAATTTGCAGGAAGTGGAACGACAAATAGAAATCAATAACCAATCTCGTCCAATACCCTACAACTACCTCAAGCCTTCTCAAATTATTAACAGTATCAATACTTGAGTTGGTTTTGAGTTAAGCTAATCGGCAGATCTGTTGCACCTTTTAACAGAAATGCAGTCGTTAGGAGTATAGCTGTATTCTGACTCCTGGCGACTGACCGCCCTTCGGGAAGTCAAAAGTCAAAAGTCAAAAGTCAAAAGTACAAAAAAGGTACAAGCCCCTAAATTTATTTATGGAAAATGAAAAATATGTATTTCGAGAGGAGTGCAACAAGAAATACTACGTCCTTATTACAAGCCCCTAAATTTATTTATGGGGTTCTTACTTTTGACTTTTGACTTTTGACTTTTGACTTGGAGCGAAGCGACTTGACTTCCCACACTACGACTAAGGAGAAAAAATGTCAAATCAGCAAATGACCGTTACTGCTCGCATTAAGGTTAAGCAGGGTCTGGAGGACAGATTTAAGCAGGAACTTCAAAACGTAATAGCTATCACTCGTTCTGAACAAGGGTGTATTAATTATGATTTGCATCAATCCGTTGATGACCCATCTCTATTTCTGCTGCACGAAAACTGGGTGAGCAAGGAAATTTTGGATCAGCACCTAGAAATGGAGTATATCAAAGCCTTGGACGAAAAAGCGGCAGAATTTTTGGTTGAACCGCCTGAGGTCATCTTATGGCGGCAGATTGTTCATAATAAGTAGTTGGACAATAGACATCTGGGAAAAACAATGTATGAACGCGCGGCGTTCTACAAGGGTTGTAAGCAACGCACAATTAATTTTCCCAGATGTCTAATGTCCGCCGCGAACTCGTGCGAAGCGATCAAGAAGCAATTCGCTTGCGTCTGGGATTGCTTCTTGATCGCTTGCAATGACTGTAAATATTTTTGTCCATCTACTTAGCTATACTTACATCTTGCACCACTGTCAGAAACCGGGTTTATTGCAAATTTTTAAAGCTGAAACCCTTAATTTATCGTCTATAAACCCGGTTTCTCTTACCTTGTTGAGAATGGTGCAAGATATCAGTATACTAAAAACGGCTGAAAACTATACTTATAGGACTTACGCACTATACAAATTGAACATCATGTGTGTAACGGAATTCGGACGTTTCATCTCGTAGGATTGACCACGTGGTAAGGGCGCGGAAACCGCGCCCCTACGGTTTTGTTGTCTACCCAAATGAATATTGCGCTCCGCCGCCCAAACTAAAGCACACAAGACTATTTCTGTCAATGCGTAAGTCCTAACTTATTTAACATTCGCGCATCCGGTTCTTAAGCCTCTCCCCGCATCGGGGAGAGGTTTGGAGAGGGGTTCCATATGTAGCATCATCAAAGGAAATTGTATAAAAATGACATCAAGAGTGTTATTGTACGGTGCAACTGGCTATGCCGGAAAACTAATTGCTACATCAGCTAAAAGTAAAGGGCTTGAGTTAATTTTGGCTGGACGAAATCAGAGTTCACTGGTAACAGAAGCGGATAAATTAAGTCTGGATTTTCGCGTTTTTGGCTTAGACGATCCAAATGCGATCGCTCGCTCCATAGAGGATGTCACAGCTGTGCTAAATTGCGCTGGACCCTTCTCAAAAACTGCCAAGCCAATTGTAGACGCTTGTCTGCAAACCAAAACCCATTATTTAGATATAGCTGGAGAAGTGCCTGAATTTGAGGCATTAGCTGCACGAGACACTGAGGCTAAAAATGCCGGAGTCATGCTTCTCCCTGGCGTGGGGTTTGGAGTTGTCCCAACTGACTGTTTAGCTGCTTACCTCAAACAGCAGTTACCGACAGCCAATCGACTGATATTAACTTATGAAACACAGGGGAGTGTATCTCAGGGAACTGCAAATACGGTTCTGCTCAACTTACATGTGATGGGTGTGGTGAGAAAACAAGGTAAGCTCATCCCCGCTCGACCAGCGTGGAAAAGCTGCAAAATTAATTTTGGTTCTGGTGTGGCGGTTGCAGTCACCAACCCTTGGCGAGCCGATATTGTGACTGCATTCTACAGTACTGGCATCCCTAACATCGAGGTTTACACGGTGTTTCCAGATCCTGTGCGTTACGCAATGCAAATGAGCCAGTATTTGGGATGGTTATTTAGCTCATCGTGGTTCCAAAGCGCTTTAGCACGTCTCATCCAAACTTTACCGACCGGACCTAGCGAGTCAGAACGAGCCAAAGGTAAAACCAGAATGATCGGTGTTGTCGAAGACGTAACTGGTCAAAAAATCACAGCAAAACTCTCTGGTCCCGAAGCTTACGATTTTACTGCACTAGCTGCTGTCGCAGTTATGAAACGCATAGTCAAAGGAGAAGCTAAACCAGGATTCCAAACTCCCGCATCCGTTTACGGGGCAGATTTTGTATTAGAGATTCCCGGAGTTAACGGATTCAGTTAATGTAAAATGTAGCCACAGACCTACTTAGCTAGGACTTACGCATTGACAAAAAAACAAACCGTGTACATCTCTCGTTACAAGGCAGAGCCTTGTAATGCTCTTGTGGGAGGCTCTGCCTCCCATCAAATCGGGAGGCAGAGCCTCTAAGAGATCGCATTCCCAGGCAGAGCCTGGGAACGAGGCAGGGTAAGATTTTGAACTTAACAAGTCTACTATACATATGATGGTCAATGTGTAAAGTGCGTAAGTCCTATTAGCTACAAACGATTATGCCCCTCGCTTATAGCAGCAACTACAAACAAGCAAAATAGAGGTTTCAAAAAAACCAGGGTTTATTCTGATTAGATCAGAATAAACCCGGTTTGTTTTCACAAATACAATTTGAAAAATGTGATATTACAGGTAATACCTAACAGTGGTAACAACTCGACTTTTATTAGCCCGTAAAGCTGACTTCAATAACACCTCTGTGGGATTATGTAAAAAACTCTGCCACCAATTACGTGGGATAAAAGCCGGAATAACGATGGTTGTGAAAACAGATGGATGACGCGCTTCAAAATCACTGATAAAATTGAGAACTGGTTCAATTAAAGCGCGATAGGGAGAGTCAATAATTTCCAAAGAAATATCTGACTCTAGTTGTCGCCATTGTTCTTGCAGTTTTTCTCGGTCTGTATAACCAATATCTACATGCAGTGCAACAATTTCATCAGCAATGGTGCGTGCATAGTCCAAAGCATCTAGAGTTCCTCGGTTAAGTGGTCCGACGATCACCACCGCAGGGTGAGTAACGACTGCTGGTTTAGGTCTGGGAGTATAAGCTCTAGGCGAAATTCCCTCAATACTGAGACGTTGTGTTACTTGTCGATAGTAACGATGAATAGCTAAAAATAGGCTGACGATCAAAGGAATGGCGACGGCGACTACCCAAGCTCCTGCTAAAAACTTTGTCTGCAAAATCACAAGCAGAACAACTGCCGTTGTAATGGCTCCCAAGCCATTCATAAAAGCTCTAGCTTGCCAACCTGCTAAACGCTCTTTAAACCAGTGACGCACCATCCCCGCCTGGGACAGGGTAAAGCTCGTGAACACACCAACCGCATAAAGAGAAATCAGCCTATCAACACTGCCTTTGAAGACAACGATCAGGATAGCACCAAATAAGCTGAGCAAAATAATGCCGTTGGAGAAGACCAAACGTTCACCCAATAGTGCTAATTGTCGGGGCGCAAATCCATCGCGAGCTAAAAGCGAGGAAAGTCTGGGAAAGTCCGCATAGCTGGTATTAGCTGCTAAGAGTAAAATCAACAGCGTTGCAATTTGGAAAAAGTTGTAGAACAGACCATCGCCGAAGATATTGTGACTCAACTGCGAAATTACGGTTTCTTTTGGGTTGGGAACAATATGATAAACATTGGCAAAGTGAGTGATGCCCAAAAACATTGCTCCGAGAATGGCTCCCATGTAGAGCATGGTGAGGCGGGCATTTTTCCATTCTGGTGGCTTAAAGGCTGGAACACCATTAGATATTGCTTCTACCCCTGTCAGCGCTGTACACCCCTGAGAAAATGCCCTCAAAATCAACAATAAACTCAGTGGTTCTGCTGCTTGAATTGCGGGAGGACTCGCATGGATCTGTCCAGTAGCCTGGTTATAGAAACCCACGGCAATCATGATCAAAACACTGACAATAAAGGCATAAGTTGGAATCATAAAAATCCTGCCTGATTCCTTTACACCCCGAAGATTTGCCAGCATGATTAAGATAATAAACAGCAAGCAAAGTTCTACTGTGAAATGTCGCAAGGGCTGCAACATTGGAATGGAAGTGAGGTTATCTACTCCAGAAGCGATACTGACAGTGACTGTCAGGACATAGTCGATCATCAGCGAAGCGGCTGCTACTAAACCAGGATAAAGTCCTAAGTTGTCATGAGCAACGATGTAAGCACCACCCCCACTGGGATAAGCGCGGATAGTTTGTTGATAGGACAGGGTAATGATCAGTAGTAGCAGTGCGATCGCCAAAGCAATCCACATAGATCCACCGAGAACCGCGCCCCCTGCGAGCACGAGAACTTTTAGGATTTCTTCGGTGGCGTAAGCTACGGACGAGAGAGCATCCGAAGAAAGAACCGCCAAGGCGGCGGTGTTGCTCAATCGTTCTTCACTGTGAGCGCTGGTTGGTAGTGTGCGACCGAGTAAAAACTGCTTTGCCCGAGTATAGAGGGACATACAAAGTCCACCTCAAAAGTGTTTTTCCTCCCGCTCAGTTGGATAAACATTTAACCACCGAGCAAGGAATATAGCAATTTTGGCAGATTCCTCAACAATTATGAATTTAAATTTTACAGAAAACTCATTTGAGTATCTATACCACCCTACCAACACTTGATTTTGAGATTGCTGTTCATCAATTGAAAAAAAAGTTGTTACAGGTAATACCTCACAGTGGTAACAACTCGGCTTTTCTTAGCCCGTAAAGCTGTCTTTAAAAACAACGCCGTTTGATTGTGCAAAAAACTCTCCCACCAATTACGTGGTACAAAAGTGGGAATAATAATGGTTGTAAAAACACCTTGATGACGCGCTTCAAAATTGCTAATAAAATCAACGATTGGTTCAATCAAAGCGCGATAGGGAGAGTCGATAATTTCCAAAGAAATATCAGACTCTAGTTGTCGCCATTGTTCTTGTAGTTTTTCTTGGTCTGTAGAACCCAGATCGACATGCAGTGCAACAATTTCATCGGCAATGGTACGTGCATAGTCCAAAGCTTCTACCGTTCCTAGGTTAAGTTGCCCGACGATCACCACAGCCGGGTGAGTAACGACTGCTGGTTTCGGTCTGGGAATATAAGCTCTAGGTGGCATTCCTTGAATACTGAGACGTTCTGCTACATGTTGATAGTGACGACGAATGGCTAAAAATAGGCTGACGATCAGAGGAATGGCGACGGCGACTACCCAAGCTCCGGCTAAAAACTTTGTCTGCAAAATCACCAGCAAAACAACTGCCGTCGTAATCGCTCCCAAGCCATTCATAAAAGCTCTGGCTTGCCAACCTGCTAAACGCTCTTTAAACCAATGGCGTACCATCCCTGCTTGGGAAAGGGTAAAGCTCGTGAACACACCTACAGCATAAAGAGAAATCAGCCTGTCAACACTGCCTTTGAAGACAACGATCAGCACAGCACCAAATAAGCTGAGCAAAATAATACCGTTGGAGAAGACTAAACGCTCACCCAAAAATGCTAATTGTCGGGGCGCAAATCCATCGCGAGCTAAAAGAGAGGAAAGTCTGGGAAAGTCCGCATAGCTGGTATTGGCTGCTAATAGTAAAATCAACAGCGTCGCAATCTGGAAAAAGTTGTATAAAAGACCATCGCCGAAGATATTGTGACTCAACTGCGAAATTACGGTTTCTTCTGGGTTGGGAACAATATGATAAACATTGGCGAAGTAAGTGATGCCCAAAAACATTAAGCCGAGAATGGCTCCCATATAGAGCATGGTGATGCGGGCATTTTTCCATTCTGGTGGCTTAAAGGCTGGAACACCATTAGATATTGCTTCTACCCCTGTGAGCGCTGCACACCCCTGAGAAAATGCCCTCAAAATCAACAATAGACCAAGTGGTTCTGCTGCTTGGATGACTGGAGGACTCGCATGGATTTGCCCAGTGAACTGGTTATAAAAACCCACGGCAATCATGATCAAAACACTCACAATAAAGGCATAAGTTGGAATCATAAAAATCCTGCCTGATTCCCTTACACCCCGAAGATTTGCCAGCATGATTAAGATAATAAACAGCAAGCAGAGTTCTACTGTGAAATGTCGCCAGGGCTGCAACATTGGAATGGAAGTGAGGTTATCTACTCCAGAAGCGATACTGACAGTCACTGTCAGGACATAATCGATCATCAGCGAAGCGGCTGCGATTAAACCAGGATAGAGTCCTAAGTTGTCATGAGCAACGATGTAGGCGCCACCTCCACTGGGATAAGCGCGGATGGTTTGTTGATAGGACAGGGTAATGATCAGTAGCAGCAGTGCGATCGCCAAAGCAATCCAGATCGATCCACCAAGAACAGCGCCCCCTGCGAGCACGAGAACTTTTAGGATTTCTTCGGTGGCGTAAGCTACGGACGAGAGAGCATCCGAGGAAAGAACCGCCAAAGCGGCGGTGTTGCTCAATCGTTCTTCACTGTGAGCGCTGGTTGGTAGTGTGCGACCGAGTAAAAACTGCTTTATCCGAGGGTAGAAGGACATATAAAGTCCATAGAGCAAGTGTTTTCCCTCCCGGCTCAGTTGGATAAACATTTAACCACCGAGCAAGGAATATAGCAATTTTGGCAGATTCTTCAGCAATTGATCTGAAATTTTACAGAAAACTCAGTTGTGTATCTACACTACCTACCAACACTTGATTTTGAGATTGCTGTTCATCAGTTGCTGGTTCTATGCTAATTTCCCCATCATCTGCTAGCAACTTGTGCGCAGCTTCCAGCATTGATGCTGCTATATCCTTGAGGTCTTCTCGATTGTTTAAGTAAGTTTTTAATGCTTCCATCGGGTTGATGCTATTACTCGCGCTCAATTCCGGAATGCGGGGTCGAGCCAACTGGCTGACCAATTCTGGTTGAATGGTGTAGGTGTGCGCTGCACTCAAGGCATCATGTAGCAAGTTCGTATCGATGAGATCCAACTGCTCGGATCGGAGTTTGTAAATTAATCTGACGACAGTATCTTGAATATCGTGCTTGGCGATCGCTTTCATGATTGCCGTTTGTGGTTCTTCTACCTTAGATATATCCACTGCGATCGTGCGGAAAGTCCGAGCCGGCAAAGGAAAAAATTCCCATTGCGCGTTACCCCGCTCTAGTTCTATCATCACATAGCCTTTGTCTTCCTTTTCTTCGCTAAAATCCACTCGCTCAATACTCCCTGGATAAATCACTGGCGGGTTGTTAGATTTATTCAGGTTCTGGTGGCGATGGACGTGTCCCAGCGCTACATAGTCAAAGTTGGGTCGTGTCAGCAAAGATAAGGGAATTGTAAAGCCTTTACCCACAGCCAAAAAGCGCTCGGCTCCCAAACTAGCATTGTCTGCCATCATGTGACCCAAAAGAACCGTTGGCACATCGGGGTCAAGGCGGCGAATCTCCCCTTCTAAGACAACTCGCAGGCGTTCTATTAACAGTTGGTTGACAGATTCCATTGAGAAGCCTTCGGTTTCTTGGCGAGTCATCAGCGTGGAATGGGTCAGCCATGGAAGTGTGAGAACCTGCACACTTCCATTGCCAGTTTGGATGCGGTGGGTGGTTAACTTATCGCCGACGACAAACCCCGGTACTCCTAAGGTGCGGTAAATACATAAACTCGCTCCCCCTTGCCCTTGGGAATGTTGGTCGTGGTTGCCCACTAGCAGCACTGTGGGGATACTGGCATCTACTAAACGGCGGAACTGACTTGCAAAAGCTTCCTGTACGTAAGGTGCCGGTGTAGCATCTGGAAAGGCATCGCCACCAAATAGTACGAGATCAACCTGGTCTGCCAAAGCTCTGTCAATACATAGAGATAGAGAATTGACAAAATCCTCCAATCGTGTATTCAATCCAGTTTCAGGATTTATTCTTCCGTGGGAAAAGCCGCTTCCCATATGAATATCGGAGAGGTGGAGGATTTTAATCATATTTGTCCTTTGTTAGTTGTTAGTTGTTGGTTGTTAGTTGTTAGTTGTTAGTTGTTGGTTGTTAGTTGTTAGTTGTTAGTTGTTAAGCGTCTACTAACCACTATCTACTAACTACTATCTACTAACCACTATCGACTAACTACTATCTACTAACCACTATCGACTAACTACTAACTACTATCTACTATCTACTATCTAATGACTAAATATGAATCCCACACTCTGTCTTGCCGGTTCCCCGCCAGCGTCCGGCGCGTTCGTCTTCGCCTTTGGCTACTGGGGTGGTAATGGGTTCATCGCCAATACTGGGATAACCTTGATCGTGTAGGGGGTTGTAGATCATGCCGTGTTCGCCTACGTAAACCCAACTGTTTTCGCGTGTCCAGGTTGCTAGGGGATTGATTTTCAACCGTCCCTTACCATCTAGTTCAAATATGGGCATATCCGCACGGGTTACGGCTTGGTCTCGGCGGCGTCCAGTGATCCAAGCAATGGTGTTGAGTTCGTCTAGACCTCTTTGCAAGGGTTCAATTTTGGTCAGATGATGGAATTTGGCAATATCTGTGTCCCAAAGGGCTTCGCCGTATTGAGATGCAAAGGCTTCACGGGTGTCTACTTCTGGAATTTTGTAAACTTTTAGATCCAGGTTGTAAAGTTCTTTGGCTTTGGCGACTAGTTCTAGGGTTTGGGGGAAGTGGTACAGTGTGTCAAGAAATATGACAGGGACTGGATGCTTGAGTTCACGGTAGAAAATATCGGTGATCAGTATATCATCGACGTTAAAGGCGCTCGTTTGCACCAGTCTACTAGGAATATTTTCTGCACACCATGCCAGTACGTCTCTTGGATGGGCAGTTTCAAATTTCTGATTTAATTGCTCCAAGTTCCAGGCGGTCGTTTGAGCGGCGGTAAATGGTGTAGCAACTGTCGTCATAATTTTTCTGTCAAATCGTTTACTAGTTCCAATAAATTTATTTTACATCATGTAAAGACACATAAGCCGCTCGGGATTCTGTATTAGTTTTATTCGGTAGCCACCACGTAGGGGCGGGGGAACCCCGCCCCTACTTTGCGTTTGAAGCAGTTTTGCAAACTAGCCTTAGTAAATACTGTCCTATTTACTAAGATATTTTAAGCTATTTTAATTTTTATGGGATCAGTATTGATAAATATACCAATACTGATACTCTCAATAGAACATATAAGATCTAAAGGATTGACAAGATGAAAGACTCCAAAACTCCAAATACCCTGAGCCAGTCTATGGTTATGGGCGCTCTGGTCATGATAACCAGTGCTAGTATTATCACAATCATGAGCTTGTTCTAAGGCAACGCCTGTTAATTTTAGTAAAATAACTTTACATACCCCTCTCAGGAATCAGAGGGGTTTTTACTTAAAAATTCGTAGTTCGTAATTCGTAATTCGTAATTATTTTTCAGACGGGGATTTAAACCCCGACTGAAAAATGACCACGTGTAGACGTGGGGGTATCAAACCCCTTTTTAATTACGAATTACGAATTAATAATTACGAATTATGATGAAACCCCGACGACTGGAAGTCGCGGCTACACAAACAAAGTCCGCCTGCGCGGACTAATCTGAAAATAGGGTTTCAAATTTAATCGGAGCGAGAGTAATAAAAGAGCGTTAATGACTTAGGGGAACAAGCCCCCTTTTTTAATTCTTGTTGGGGGGATCAACGCCTTATGCGAACCGGATTGGGAGTGGAGGGGCTAGGGCTAGGGCGATCGCGATCGCTGTAATTAGACGATAATGCACTTGTGACCATAATTATTGCGATCTCAAAGAAGACGGCGAGGAATCCCACGGACTTCAGGGATGGGATGAGTTTAAAACTGCATAAGTTCATTCTGCTTACACCTACTAAAAATACAGAGGAAAGCAAACAAGCTTAACTTTTGATCGGGACAGGATTGTTGGTTTAATAACTTGGGTCAAAATAATTCGTAATTTATAGTTCGTAATTCGTAATTATTTACTCCACGGAGTCACGCCGGTGGCTTGAAACAAGGAAGAAGATTTCTTTTTTTCCATTAATAAATCGCGTAGGGCTGTTCGCTGTGCGCGGCAGTCTAAATAATTGTACCTTTAATTACGAATTACGAATTACGAATTAGTAATTATTATGTCAAGTTGCTATGGGCTTGAAAAGTTAGGGAATTGTCAAATTAATTCGTAATTATTGCCTAACAGAGTACAGCCTGGGGCGATAGATGCGTATGCAACGCGCTTATTTTTTCTGTGTGTAAAACGAGGGACTTAGTACACGATTGCATAAATAAGAGCGCGTTATTTTCTTGTGTAGGGTGGGCATTGCCCACCAACTATCAAAATGGTGGGCAATGCCCACCCGAAGAAATCAATTCGATACGGATTTACGCAATTCAGTACTTAGATCTCAATTACGAATTATTCCGGTCAATTGTTGATAAATCTAGAAATCAGGGGCTACAAAATGTTAACAAATACAAAGAATCTTCTTTCTGACGTGGCTAATAGCAAGGCTGCTGCTTATACAACTATGCAGGCGATCGCCTCTAACA
This sequence comes from Stigonema sp., assembly GCA_965249805.1. GTDB lineage: Bacteria > Cyanobacteriota > Cyanobacteriia > Cyanobacteriales > Nostocaceae > Stigonema. The sequence continues at coordinate 1,011,700 of CBDFMX010000001.1, read as the reverse complement.
AAGAATTCGCCGCCAAAATTCAAGAGCTGCTAACTTCTTGCGGGCTGCTTTTGCCTCCCAGCAATGGACTTTTTGGACCAAAGTCTTGGGAAGCGCTATGCCGCTATCAAAAGATTCGCAAAATTAATGAGAAGGGGTTGGGACCAAAGACAGCTGCTAGCTTGATTAACGTTGCTCCCCAAGATTTAGTGCCTGGTTTCAAACTCAGCAACGATTGGGCTTCTCAAACTATCAAATGCATGTATTACCTAGGTTACCACATAGATAGTGGTCCCAATCTGTTCAATATTGTGTATTTTCGGGGATTGGACAACGAAGGAAAGTGGAACGGCAATCAACCTTTTGTCTACAATGACCGTCGCACTATCATCGAAGTCATTAACGGTGTTCCCAAATTCCGGGGAAACTGGTTAGCTACTACCGACCCCGGCTACTACTTTTGGACACACCCAGAAAATGACGAAGGGTGCGCAGACATCAAAGTCCCTCAGCAGGCAAAGGCTTGGAAGAGAGGCATCCATGCTGGGGGTAGTGGACGTTTGCACCAAGAAGCGCTGGTGCAGTGTGAGTCAATCACCGTTTTGAGGGGAGATGACAAAACCCCTGATACAGGCAATGACTTTGGGGTAAACCAACACACTCAAGACCATGAGAGCAGTCCTGGGGATGACATCGACGGTTGGTCAGCTGGGTGTGCAGTGGGAGCTTCGCCAGATGAGCATGCTGAATTTATCCAAATAATCGACAGTGACCACCGAGAACAAGACCATCCAAGAGAGTATCTTCACTATTCGACCTTCATTCACGGGTGGGACTTCCTTCAAATGTTCCCTTTAGCTCATTAGACATCTCCAGAAATTAATTATTCTTTGTCTGAAACCCTTGTAGAGACGTAGCACTGCTAGGTCTCTACAATCATTTTCGGAGGTGTCTATTGAACTAGGACTTACGCATTGACAGAAATAGTAAAGGTCTGCTGATTTTTCCGGCAATTCGCCCAAATTATCGTAGGGGCGGGGTACCCCCGCCCTTACAATGTCGTCAACAGCGATACCGAAATATGGGAATTCGCTAAAATGCAAGATTTTTGCATCGTGACTCAAGATGCGGACTTTCTGGAGAGAAGTCGTTTGTATGGGGCACCGCCTAAAGTATTATGGCTGCGCTGTGGAAACGCGCCGACAAAGTGGTAAGGGCGCGGAAACCGCGCCCCTACGGTAATGCGGTCTACCCAAATGAATGTTGCGCTCCGCCGCCCAACCTTATAGCACACAAGACTATTTCTGTGAATGAGATCGTCCTATTTTTGATAAAAGATGATAAAATTATTCTAAATAATCTAACTATGTAAAATTTTATGTGGTATCTTATTAATGTGATATAATAATAGAGTCAAGCAAAGCAAAGATTTTATAAACGTACATTTACCGCAAAAAAAATTTTAATCGCTCCGCTCCGCTCCGCTTGCAAAGGGTAAATAAAAGAAGGGTAAAGGGTAAAAGGGCAAAAGTGTCAAGGGCTATTGACTCCTCTGCGCGGGACCGCACACTACCCGAAAACCGAAGTTGTCGAAGTCGTTGACCGGGGAGTCCCTGTTGCGGTAGGCAGAACGGCAGTGCACAGGATTGAGGAACCACGAACCACCGCGCAGCAGGCGATTGAGTTTATTTTGATTATCATTATCATTATATTTTTCTCGTTGCCTACTAATATTTTTCCATAGGTTATTTATTCTTGAAACTATACCCGGAGCATTTTTTTGATTATCATTATCACTAATCCATGCACTTCCGTCTGTTGGCGCTCCCTGATAATTTTCATGCCAAGCATCCGCACACCATTCCCATATATTACCATGCATATCGTATAACCCAAAGGAATTGGGGGGAAAAGTTCCTACTGGTGTGGTTTGTTCTCGGTACTCTCCTTTTGGTTCGTTGGCAAAGATATTTTCAGCATCATAATTTGCTAACTTATCTGTAATTGTCTCACCAAAGTGAAAAGGTGTTGTGGTTCCAGCGCGACAAGCATATTCCCACTCCGCTTCGCTAGGTAGTCGATATTCTCGTCCTGTTTTTCTATAAAGTCTAGCACAGAATTCGACGGCATCGGACCACGAGACATATTCTACAGGACGGTTATCACCTTTAAATCTTGATGGGTCAGGATTTAAATCACGATTAACTTTTAGTAGTGCAGCTACTACTCGCCATTGTGCCTGAGTGACTAGATACTTGCTCATAAAGAAGGGTTGAACGGTTACTTCATGCTGCGGTTTTTCGCTTTCATCTCCTTCTCCTTCTGGCGAACCCATCAGAAATTTGCCACTAGGGATAGCCACCATATCTAGGGTAATACCATTTCCAAGGTCTTCAGTGTAGTATGAAGCCTGACGTTTTTCTCGTTTAATTTCTTGTCCTTGGGCATTTACCGTTATCACGTCGAATTCAAAGAATTTTGTTTTGGGTTCTTTTGTTGAACCTTCAGGACGGTCTACTTTTAGGGATTGGATTCCCTCTGCTTTTTTATTCGCTACTTCTAATTCTTCAGCAATGCGAACATAATCCCCTCCCAATCGCCGTAAAACTTGAGCTTTTAGCCGTGCAAAGGGACGAATATTTGCTTCTAAAGAATCCTTACTCTCATATGTAAGCAAACGCGCTTCAAATTCCCGTACTGATAAACCAACTCGTTTAGCGATAAACTCAGAGACTTTCTCAAGAACCGCAGTTGTTTTACTAACTGGTACGGAATCTAGGAGTAATTCCCTTATGCCTTCAATAAACTCGTACTCAATATAGTTGGGGTTGTCTTCTTGGGGAATCAGTAATAGTCCACTCATAAATACCTCAGCCACATGAATCTGTCCTGATTCTTCGAGGAGATTTTGCTGAATCAGTTGCACTACTGGTAAACTAACAGGTGCAGCTGCGATTAATCCAGCTAACCGACGAGCAAGGGGAGAAGCAGTGGCGCGGAATCGACTGACTAATGCTGATGGAGTCAGTTGGGGTTCGCTTTGTTCTGTAAGTTGTTGAGTTGTAGATCCCCCTTCAAAAGGGAGGCTTTGCGTAAGTTCTGTTTGAGTGGGTTCAATGCGATCGACACGAGAGGAAAATTTAAACCCTACTGTTCCAATATTCCCATGACCGGCTATAACCCGTGACCAAGTAAGCAGAGAGTGGGGTTCTAGGGTAACAACAGGAACAGAGATGGAATTTTGGATTTTGTGTCTGTCTTCTTGGACCTCACTTTTCACGGGATCTGGAAAACCTCTCTCCAAACCTCTCTCCTGCAAGGAGAGAGGCTTTGAATTCTCACCCGAACCTTTAAGGGAAGGGGGTTGGGGGGTTAGGTTTTGCTTTGGTTTTTCCACATAGCGTGAAAAGTCAGCTTCTTGGACAAAGTTCTCAATTTCATCAGTTGTATCTTTGTCCCAAGTTTCTATAATCAACTGAGAATTGAAAACTCCGGGGTTAAGGGAATGCAGTTGGACAGGAATTTCTGAAGCTAAGGCTGTTCGTTCCCAAAGCCGTTCAGGGAGTAACTGAAGGATGCTAATTAAACCATGACGTCCCCACAACTCTAGGACTGGATGAATAAACTTCTTTCGCCAAGCTGGAGAAATACAATCGCTTACCAGTAAAATTAAACGCTGACCTTTGGGGTCAATCAGTATGTTGGGATTATGGGGACTGCTATAAGCACCTGTACTATTTTGAGGGAATAACTGTACTTTTTTTTCCGTGACCTTTAATTCCCAGGTTCGCACATCCCGAAATGCACCGTGATGTTTTAAGAGTCGTTGGAGTTCAGTAATTGTCTGTTTCCAAATAGCGGTCGAACTGCTTTGTTCTATTACCAATGCTAATTCTAACCATCTTTGAGGAGCAGGTTTGAGAACTGGTATCCAAATTTTCTCTTCTGCAATCCGGCAAACGGTCGCTTCCTCATCTAGGATATTTTCTGTAGGAGATGGAACTTTCCGCATTAAAGGACGAAGCGATCGCCCATTAGCCAAGGAATTTCTCAGTGCTACCGCCGCAGGTACTTTGATCGGAATTGATTCTGGGATTTCTGTAGCCTTTGCGGGACTTGGTACAGAGGAGGGAAGATAGACTTCAGCACTAGGTTCTGGGATTTGCGGAAAGGATGGTAATGGGATTTCTTGAGTTTGGGTTTGGGGTTGGTCTGTTCTGGGTGGCGCTTGTTTGGATATAGTTGGTTGCGGCGATCGCTGCTGTGGTTCCTCAGATTCTATCTGAACCGCCAACCAAATAATTTCTGCTAACTCGTCGGCAGTTAGGTCAAATCCTGCTTGTTGTAGAATACCGATCGCCCGTCCAATCATATCCCCTCTGTACTACTCAGATATTGCAACAACCGTTCGATTAACTTTTCTTTTTGCTGATCCTCTTGAGAGTCAAGCATCGGAGAGTCAGGCATATTCGCTGTGCGGGTTAACATATAAATAGCGTTGAGCAATTGATCTGTCGCCAAGTCTCCCTGATCTCGGCGTTTTAGAAACTTATCAATGATTTCTTCTGCTTGTTCAATAATATCTCCTAAATGCGCTTTTACAATCGCTTCTAACTCCTGACGAGTTGGTTCTCGCAAATCTAATCTTAAACAGCGCCGCAAGAAAGCTGCTGGAAATTCTCGTTCACCATTACTAGTAAGGATTACAAAGGGAAACGCTTGACACTGCACCTTTCCTGCTACAATTTTTGTAGTCTGGTTATCATAGGTTTGCACAATCATCTCCGGAAATTTATCAGCTATCCTTGCTAATTCAGGAATTTCAAATTGCCCTTCTTCAAATATATTTAATAAATCATTAGGCAAATCAATATCGCTTTTGTCTATTTCATCAATTAATAAAACCCTTGGTTTCTCTGATGAAAGTAACGCGCTTCCCAAAGGACCCAATTGAATAAACATGCCAATCTCGGCTAAATTATCCTTGCCACGTCCTTGAGCATCTTGTAACCTACCAATGGCATCATAACGATAGAGTCCTTGCTGTAAGGTAGAACGAGTCGTAATGTTCCAACGCAGCACTTCTCCCAGTTGTAATTCTTTAGCCACCGCATAAGCTAAAGAGGTTTTCCCTGTCCCCGGTTTTCCTGTTACCAACAAAGGACGACGTAGATATAAAGCTGCATTTACTAACTCTATTTCCTCTCCCCTCGCCTGATAGGTTACACCCCGTCGTTCTTTGTCAAATCTGCGCCAGTTAGGAGGATCGGGAAGGCGTTCTATTCCATTGTGGGGTTTTTCAGGAGTTCCTTGAAAGATTTTCCAAGATGTCATGGTGTTGTATATTCAATTTGAGTAGGCAACAGATAAGGGTCTTCCCATAGTAGAGCAAGATGATGTCCAATATGGATTTCTCGATCAACAATATCTAAAGTCTCTGCACGTTTTTGTGTTACGATCTGAGGTAATCTCGCGATCGCACATTCAAGGAGTGCATCGAGTTCAGCTTGAGAATTAATATTTTTGTGCCCATTTCTTAACCAAATTGCCACTGGTGTGGCGGTGTTATCAAGATATTCAATAATTTTCTGCTCAGGCGGTAGCACAGATTTAAATCCAATGGTATCAATTTTTTTCAATTCAGAAAATAACTTTTGACAATCATGAGATATAAAAGTATTGGAAGATTTTTGTTGTATAATTTGCCATTTGTCAATCCAAACACCTCTAAAACCATAATTTTTAAGCCGCCCACAAGAACGAATCACTACGTCATACAAACTTCCCAGTGGAAATTTTCCAATCCTCCAGGAATCAATAGGTTCATTAAGCAACTTAAATGGTAAAAAGAACATAATAATAGGTGAATCAGAATAGTCGGTCATATATTTATGATTAATTTGCTTGATAAACTCCTCTACTACACTAGGAATTTCTTTTAGCTTAAAAGTATCTTCTTCTTGTTCTTGAATCTCTAAAAATTTGTATCCTTTGCCTGTACGAAAATCAAATTTATCTTTTCTGCCATCAGGAATAAACCAAGCTGAAACAAAATAACGCTGGTTTCGATGTTGTTTACTAGTATCTAGTAAGATAATCAGGTATGTTGGTAATTTCTGCTGTTCTTTTATGCTTACCCGATCATTTTGAATCTGAGTCAATAACGCTAAAAAGTTATTCGCATTCTGTTTACCCCATTTCTGTAAATTATTAGCAGCATCTTCAGGAATTTCTGCTTGGGAAAAACGAGCGACAAACTGTACAATAGGACTTTCAGGAGCATTTCCTTGAGGTAGATCATTCAGGTTAGCTAAAATTTGTTTGAGAGTTTCAGTAGGATGCTCCAAATCTTGATCGTAATTTTCTGGATAACAGGCAAAATAAGCCTGTTTCATTTGATTAATACAGTCTTTTTCCAAAGGAATAAGTATCTTAATTAAACTTGTAAAAGCATTAATTTTATTAGCTACTTCCTGCAACTTAGGGTTGCCATCATTTTCTTCACGTGCCTTATCAATTAATTCTGCTAACGAGTTTATACTATAAAAATGTTGTACTACCTTAAAGACAATTTCAGTGTAATCATCACCAAGAGCAAACTCGTTGAGGTTGAAGTCGTTATAGAACAGCATCCTTTTCAATTTTACTGGATTGGGGAAAGCATCCAGTAAAGCTACCTCTATCTCTTTAAGAATAGAACCATTGAGGATAAAACTAAGGATGTTACCAGAATTCATTGATGGCTACTCCATAGCAAAATTGAAATTCACGGCTGTTAACTTTATTTGACGATCTACACTTTTGTTTTGCTTATTTCCGGAAACTACTCCTTTTACTTAACTTTCTCTGCGCTGTAACTTACCACTATAATAAGGTGCGTTACACTGTCGCAGACGCATTAGCGTAAGCGTTGCGTTAGTCGGTACTCCGGTGGAGTGCGATCTTCGACGTAAGCGTTGCGGTAGCGCTCCTCGTTGCGATCTTCGCGTACTCGCGCGTCGGGACGAGCGCTACTGAGCATCAGCCGCTTCCCGTTCGCGCAGCGGCGACCACAGGAGAAGGATAGAGCGCACCCTACCAATACGGTTAATTTAAGATAATTTACCTACCGTCAATATAATGCCACTCTCGTTGATTGTTTACCAAATGCGTGGTAGTGTATTGTTAAGTGTTAAGTACATTTCGGGTGATGCATTGTCAATAAAAATGACAAAATTTCCGTACGATCGATTTGCTAAGGATTATCTCCAAGAGTTGTTATCGCCATTAGGAGCAGTAGAAACAAGCCGAGATGTTGCTGGGGAAGTACGAGAAATAGATGTTTACTTTGCACCATCACCCCAACCGCAAATCGACAAACAAACGCTGGGATTGTTAGGAAGGTTTGCTGATACACCAGCGCTTTTTGAACCCTTCCGTAATCCGGTAAAACGATCGGAAGTTCGTAGTTGTATGAGTAAACTTTTTGATGTTTTTGCTGGATTAGAGCGTAGGGCGAAAAGTGATAGTATACGCCTAGAAGAAGATTCTTTACCAAGGTTATGGATTCTCTCGCCTACAGCTTCTGAATCATTTTTAGATGAGTTTGGAGCATCATTGGATGAAGATAATTGGTTATCAGGTATCCATTTTTTCAGTAAATCCTGGCGAGGGGCTATAGTAGCAATTCATCAATTACCAGTTACACAAGAAACTCTCTGGGTGAGGCTTTTAGGTAAAGGAAGAGTCCAGCAACGGGCGATTGAGGAAGTACAGGCACTTGAAGTCAACAATCCTTTACGTACCAAAGCAATAGATTTGTTAGCTTCTTTGAAAACTACCTTAGAAGTGAGTCAGAATTTAGATGTAGAAGATAGGGATTTAATTATGCAGTTATCACCCCTGTACGAACAACGATTGGCAGAAGCTACACAACAAGGAATTCAAGAAGGTAGACAAGAAGGCATACAAACTGAACGTCGCACGATTATAGAAAACTTACTTAGAGTCCGATTCGGCACTCTAGATGAACAATTAACAGTAATGATTGAGCCATTATTGGAATTACCACCCCAAGAGTTTAGTTCTTTACTACTACAATTATCAAATCTATCTCGTGAAGAATTATTATTAAGGTTTAGTCAACAGTAGACGCCATGCCGTTGACCTACCCCAAGGCGTGACTGCACCGCCACCCAACTTCGCTAGTTTCTTCAATGCGGTAAGAACCAGCAGTAATCTAGCGATCCTTACAGGTTCATTAGGCTTTGGGAGCGACAATATTGTACCAGTTGGGGTGGCGCTACCTTACACTATCAAATTTGAAAATGCTGCTTCTGCGTCGTAGTGAATTGATTAAGACGACGAAAGATATATATCAATACGGTTCAGTTAGTAACGTTCACTCCCTGAAGATCTGAACATACCCACGCCCTTACGGGTGACGCTCGTGCCGACGCCGGAGTACCGGAAGATCGCAACGAGGAGCGAAGATCGCAACGAGGAGCGCCAGTTGCCTGGGCGCGGGAAACACTCATGAGAGCGCTCGCTCCCCTTAAAAAGGGCGGCTTGTTCCCCCCTTTTTAAGGGGGGCTAGGGGGGATCAAAACCTTAAATGAACGGTATTGGGATATATATTCTCAGGCGGTTATCGGGCAGGTGCTTGCACTTGACATTGCTTCTTGAAATTCTCTAAAATCTTCAGTATACTGCTTGACCACTGCGTAAATCTGCCAATAAACCTTGCTTGTCTAAACGTGAACAGATAGCACTAAAGGGTGTTCCAGCGTTGTATGTGGGATCGCCGCTACGATGCAGTGCTACTAAATTCCAGTTAATGTCGAAACATGGTGAACCAGAGGAACCAGGCTCAGTATTGGTTTTGTATTTAACGATAGTGCCATTTTCGTTGATGCCAATAATAGCATCCGTGTCAAATGCCAATTTTAATGGCTGGGCATTGGGATGTTGCACTATTAATAATGGAGTATCCGGCAAAAATTCATAATATGGCTCTGTTGGTAACTTGATCCAGCCTCGCTGTGGAGAATTTGGGTCAGGCTTTTCTCCAATTTGTTTCTCTCCAGGATCTCCATCTACCCGAAGCAATGCATAGTCTAGTTCGTCAGGTGTTGGCGACTGATTTTCGACGTAAGGACTTTTGTCAATCAGCCAGTCGTCTTCTACTAAACGATACTCTGTACCTTTGTTGATAATTTTACCATCCGCTAACTGTTTGTAGTCAAAACGCAGAATAACATTGCTGGAATTTGCTTCTCCTAAATCCACCGATTTAATGACATGGTAATTGGTAATCACCACATTTGGTGCAATCAGAAAACCCGTACCAAATTCTTTAGTATTATTCCTGGTGATTTCTATACAGCATACTTGCGCCTCAATTTGACCCAACTTTTCTCGCCACTCATTCACATTAAGAAAACTATTTGTTTTCTTAATGATTTTCTCTAAAGCCCCCCTTGCTGACAGTTGTAATGGCATAAGAGTAGCAAGATTGACCTCCTGGGCAAAGACAAACAATGCCGGGTTTCCAGGATTTGACTCACGAACACCTGCAATCAGTTTATCAACCCATCCCTCAGCTTCTGCGGCTTGAATTAATCTGAAGACGATCGCTTGTAAATCATCACCCATTGCTATTGCATTGAGGTTTTTTTCCAACCGGAATTTTACTACTTCAGTAAGTCTTTGCTGGGAGGGAAAGGCATCAATCAAAGCTTCTGTTAATTGTTTGTATTGCGAACCAGTGAGTTTCATGGGATTCTCTAGTTATGTTCAGTTTCTTCTCGAATGATTTCGTACCAGAAGGAAAGATCCTTGACATGGTGAGCACCGTCTTGAGGATGACGCCCAATTCCAAAGCTATCTCGGTACTGCAGCCAGGATGTACGGTAAAGCCCTATGGTATCGCCAGTCACTTTACTAAGTACCTGGTAAGCGAAATTACCCAGCATTGACGCAGCTGACAGGGCTGTAGTAACGGTGGAAACCTGCGGTGCAGCAACAGTAGCCAGCCCAAGCACCGTACCCATTGCCCCTTGAATGTCTTTTGAGTGCAACTCCTGGTTCAGTAATGTCGCCAAATCGTCTGAGTCCTTGCGATCGCGCGATACTGTGATAAAGATATCCAAAAAGTGGAGAGCCTTGCCATAGAATATGAGTAAACCATTCTCACCCGTAGGCAGGCGATCGCGGCTTTTAATCCCGGGAAAGCGAAACGTCTGCGGCATATAAATGCTAGCTGGTTCACCTTCTGTAGCGTAACCGTGAACCACCAACGCATCTAGCCGCATTTCGGCATCACCAAACCATTTTTTGATATCCCATATCATAATATCTTGCAACCGGACAGCAAGATTGATAGCCTGTGGTTGACTGACTGATTCCAGACTGCGACTTCCTAGGGTGGGGTTAAGTTCACGTTCCATTTGCTCAACAACGGCAGCATCTGGGATTGTAGCCTCATCAATCAACCATTCTTGCTGAGTCATCTGTCGCTCCTTGGTTTGAAAATTAATAGACGATTTATCTTCTAGAATAATGGGTGTTTACAGCAGTTTTCAATTTAATTAACCACATTGTGTAGGGGCGCGGTTTCCGCGCCCAGTTCCCCCGCCCAGTTATATTCTGGTGTAAGCGAATTTGGTTGAAGTAAATGCAATTAATCTTATACAGCAAGCCCGGTTGTCATTTGTGTGAGGGTTTGCAGGAGAAGTTAGAACAGATTGTAGAGACGGGCAATTTCGCGTCTCTACAGTTAGAGGTTCGAGATATTATGACTCGTGAAGATTGGTTTCAAGCTTATCAGTATGAGGTGCCGATGCTTTTTTTAGTGAACCGCCTTCGCGCAGCGTCTCCGCCAGGAGAAGACGCCAAGGACGCCAAGGAAAGAGAGCAACCTTTGCCTCGTCCTTCTCCTCGTGCTACGGTACAGCAGTTGGAGCAAATGCTCCGGAAGTATTTATAAGTGTTTGTAAAATCAAAGATAATGATGCAAAATAATCGCTCTTAAAGTGTGTCAAGAGGTTTACTACATGAAACTGCGGGAATTACTAGCAGATGTAGATGGTGTGGGACATTTGCCTGAACATCCAGCTATGGATGTAGAAGTAAAGGGTTTGAAGACGAATTCTCATGCTTGCGGTGCGGGGGATTTGTTTATTGGGATGCCTGGAACGCGGGTTGATGGTGGAGATTTTTGGCAGAGTGCGATCGCATCCGGTGCTATGGCTGCGATCGTATCGCCGCAAGCAGCACAGAAAAATCCCCCCCCTTCTCAAGGGGGGGTAGGGGGGGATCTTCCTTGTATCATTACTGCTGCGGACATGACTAAAGCCTGTGCCCAATTAGCTGCGGCTTTTTACGGTTATCCAGGGCAAAAACTCAAACTGGTGGGTGTGACTGGCACTAATGGCAAAACGACAACTTCTCATCTCATTGAATATTTGCTGCATCAAGCAAATCTATCTACGGCTTTAATGGGCACTCTCTACACTCGTTGGCAGGGTTTTGTGCAAACCGCTATCCATACTACGCCGTTTGCAGTGGAACTGCAACACCAGTTAGCGGCGGCTGTGGATGCTGGTAATGAGTTTGGGGTGATGGAGGTGAGTTCTCATGCTTTGGCGCAGGGTCGAGTCATGGGTTGTGAGTTTGAGGTAGGGGTGTTTAGCAATCTCACTCAAGACCATTTAGACTTCCACCGTGATATGGAAGATTACTTTGCTGCTAAAGCCCTGCTTTTCAGTCCTAATTATCTGAAGGGACGGGCAATAATTAACGCTGACGATCCCTACGGGGAGCGATTAATCGCAGCCTTAGATCCAGATCGGGTTTGGAGTTATAGTGTTAATGATTCCACAGCTAATTTTTGGATGAGTGACCTAAGCTACGAGCCTAATGGTGTTAGCGGTATGCTACATACACCAAAGGGTGATGTGGCATTTCGCTCACCGCTAGTTGGTCAGTATAATTTAGAAAATCTACTGGCAGCTGTAGGAGCAGTTTTACACTTGGGGTTAGATTTGCAGTTAGTAGCATCTGTAGTATCTGATTTTTCGGGAGTCCCCGGTCGCATGGAAAAGGTGATCCTTTCTCTAGAGCAAGATATCAGCGTTATTGTGGATTATGCCCACACGCCGGATAGTTTGGAGAATTTGCTCAAAGCAGCACGTCCGTTTATCCCAGGTAAGATGATTTGTGTGTTTGGGTGCGGAGGCGACCGCGATCGCACCAAGCGTCCGAAAATGGGTAAAATCGCTGCCCAATTAGCCGATCTAGCTGTAGTGACATCTGATAATCCCCGCACTGAAGACCCAGAACGGATTTTACAAGATATTTTGGCGGGAATTCCAGAAACGGTGGAGCCGATGGTGATATGCGATCGCGCTACCGCCATTCGTACTGCTATCTGCCGCGCACAACCCGGAGATGGTGTGTTACTCGCTGGCAAAGGTCACGAAGACTACCAAATTCTAGGTACCGAAAAGATCCACTTTGACGACCGAGAACAGGCACGAGAAGCTTTACAGGAAAGAATGAAAATAAATTGTTAGTGGTTAGTTGTTAGTGGCGCGCGCGTGCTCGACTAGGGTTCCCCGGCTTGAAGCAACTGGCGTTAGCGCCAGCGGTAGCAAGGCACGAGCGTCACCCGAAGGGTATTTTTTGACAACTAACCACTAACCACTAACCACTAACAATTAACAATTTTGTAAAAAAGGAACATTTAGGGGTGAAAATCTAAACAGTATTATTTTTAACTTCCTCTTTCTCGATTTTTCTGGTTGTGCTTTACTCATGAATGTTTTTCTGGCTCAGGATCTGTCCGTTTATCAGCTGGCTTTGGGTGTAAAAGCGCCTCTCCAACCATTGCCCCTTAGTCCTGCTACTGTGCTGTCATTGGTGAGAGCACAGATTGACTTGCTAATTGAGCAACAGATTGCAGCCACTTTATTGATAAAGCTACCACCAGGAAAAATTTGGCACACAGAAATTCAACGTTATCATCAACAATTTAGTGGGTCTTGTGTCATATTCACTTGCGATGATGGGGAGTGGGGAGTGGGGAGTGGGGAGTGGGGAGTAGGGGGATTAGGGGGAGTAGGGGGAGTAGGGGGAGAAAGTGCTTCCCCCACTTCCCCCACTTCCCATCACTTGCGTGTGCATCTGATGCCAAATAGCCAGCTGCGGCGAGAATACTTTTTAATGGTGTTGTCGCTACAGTTTTGCAGTTTAATCTTTGCTTACAGACCGCCCAAAAGAGGCAAAACTATTTTGGGGAAGGTAAACAGTCCTAAAACTCCGCCATTGCTTGCCATGACCACTGTTGAGGGTAGAGTGATTCAACGAGTGTTAGATGGCATTAAACAGTCGATGCCACCAGAATCATCTCTTCTTGTACTTAGTGATTTTATGTGCCCTCCAGCACCAAAGTTAACTCTGATGAGTCAACTGTTGGCAAAGCAACTTCAGCGACAAGATGAAATTAATCGTCAAATCACTAGCCAGCGGATCGCTGCAGTTCAGCAGCAAAATCAAAAATTGCATCACAAAGCGCAACTCAAGGATGAATACTTGAACACTGTGTGTCAGGAACTGCGTACACCTCTAACACACATGAAGACAGCTCTTAGTCTTTTGAATTCGCCTAATCTAAAAATACTTCAGCGGCAACGTTATTTACAAATGCTAAGTACCCAGTGCGATCGCCAAAATTCATTGCTGACTGGAGTGTTGGAACTAGTGAGGCTTGAACACAATTTAGAGCGGATGGCCTTAGAATCAGTACACCTCTCTGATGTTGTACCTGGGGTGGTTAGTACCTACCAGCCCTTAGCCCAAGAAAAAGGCATCATGCTAGCTTACACTGTACCTACAGATCTGCCACCTGTTTGGTGTGTAAGTGGTGGGCTGAAACAGATTGTAATTAATTTACTTTCAAACAGCATTAAATTCACCCCACATGGTGGAGAAGTTTGGGTGCGAGGGCGTGTTCAGGGAGATCGTGTTCAATTGGAATTCCGGGATACTGGCATTGGTATTGCCGAAAGCGAGATTTCTAAAATCTTTGACTGCTTTTATCGTGTACGTCCTCCAGCGACTGAAGACCCTAATGGTGTTGGGTTGGGGTTAACGATTGTGCAGCAGTTCCTATGGCGTTGTGGAGGCTCTATTTCTGTGCAAAGTAAGCTGTCTGAAGGTTCTATCTTTACAGTGCAGTTAGCGATCGCTACTTGAAAATTCTCGCTTATGATTGTTAGTTGTTGATTGTTGATTGTTGATTGTTGATTGTTGATTGTTGATTGTTGATTGTTGATTGTTGATTGTTGATTGTTGATTGCTAATTGCTATTCCCCCAACAACTAACAACCAACAATTAACAACTAACAACCAACAACTAACAACTAACAACCAACAACTAACAACCAACAACCAACAACCAACAACCAACAACCAACAACTAACAACCAACAACTAACAACCAACAACTAACAACTAACAACCAACAACCAACATGTTTATCACCTTAATCGCAGACTATGGTAACGGTGACCCGGCTTTTGCTGAGGTCACACAGCGTTTATTAATGGCACTGCCTGAATCTCAAATAAACTTACTCTCAGTGCCTGCCTTCAGTACCCTAGCAACTGGCTTTTGGATTGCTCAGCTTGGTCTTAACCCTGGTCCCCAAGAGCGGTTAATTTATCATAACTGCGCGCCCCGCCAAGATGATAAACAAGCTAGGCGGGACAATGAAGGCGAGGGGCTAACTTATGCTTTGCTGCATAATGGTGTGAAAGTGGTGGGTGTGAATGCTGGTTACACTCTCTCCTTTATCAAAAGTCATGCACAAATGCTGCACATAGTCAATGTTTCCAAAGGCGGATCGCAGTTCCGTTCTCGTGATGTGTTCCCTAGTGCAGCTGCGGCTATTGCCAAGGGCGACATGAGTCTTTTGGGAGAAACTTTGGACCCAAGCTTTATCCCGGATGTACCAGGCGATCGCGTTGCCTGGATTGATGGCTACGGTAACATTAAGACTACTATTGCCGCACATACTGTGAATTTGAAACCGGAAGCCAAAGTGGTTATCCGTGTGGGAGATGTAGTGAGTGATGCTGTGTACTCAGATGGTAGTTTTAAAGTCCCGGAGGGAACTCTAGCGTTTTCTCCAGGTAGTTCTGGTTGGTCAGTCCCCAATCAGTCAAACTCCGTTCGTTGGATGGAGCTATTTTTGCGTGGCGGTAGCGCTTGGGAACGTTTTGGCAGACCACGGGTGAATCAGTTGGTGAGTTTTTGAATCGACGCTTTCACCCCATTTAAAACAGGTTAAGAACCTGAATATCTGTCTCGCAGAGGCTGAGTTTTTCTGCCTCTATTCTTGCATGGGCAGGAAAATAGTCAAAACTTCCCCCTGTTGTGGGCGTTCGCGCACAATAAGTTTGCCACCGATCGCTTGAAATAAATGCTTAGTTGCGGCGAGATTTAGACTGATCGTACCCGTTTCTGGTTGGAACATCAGCAGTTGACCAAGAGCTTTGCGAATTGGCGGGTGGCAAGGGGATGCCGTAGCAATGTTATTGTCTTCCGATTGGAGTATAGGTAATAATTGTAACTTTAATTGGTCACCAGCCGGGATGACATGCACTTGAATATGGCTGCCTGCGGGTAAGCTACGGGTGAAATTCTCCATCAAACCAGTGAGTACCTGATCCAGCATAATCGGATTGCTGACTACTGTTGGCAGTTGCTGGGGTAAAACAACATCCAAAGTCAAGTTACGCCGATTTGCTGCGTGTTGCCACCGGGGAATGCTCTGCTGCAACACTTGATCCAAAGACATGGGCGTGAGTTGAGTGTTTGTAGTTTTTACGGAAGCAGATGTTTCCAGTTCTACTGCCTTAAACAGCAACTCCATACGGTCAATTTGCTCGGTACACTCACGATCGATAAGTTCCAAGCGCTTAACAACGTTGGCGGACAAGTCGCGCTGCTTTAGCAGCAGTCGGGTGGTGGTGCGAATTGTTGTCAGGGGGGTGCGAACTTCGTGAGCAAAAGCTTGCAGCAATTCCAAATCGTGACGGGGTATACGAGGGGTAGTGGAGGTAGGGGAAGCCGGGGAGGAAAAAGCCACTTCCGCTCCCCCCGATCTCTTCTCTTTATCCGCTTCTGGTTCTGGCAATTGTGCTAGCAACAACTGGCTAAACTGCATGACAATACGGTAATCTGGGGTCACGAAAAGATACTTTTGTACCAATTCCTCCAAATCGGCAAACAAATCTGGGTTACTCAATTTTACCCGTGCGGCGATCGCTTGCCATGCCTGCTGAACTACATCGGGATCAAACGAAAATGAAAACGCCTTTTCATTATTGTTGTCTTGTGCCAAAACCAAGACTAATGTGAATTTATCTGTAAAAACAAGGCAAAACTGCTCCTTCGCTAATGGATCTGTACTCAGCAAAGGCATTATTGATTCATGAGGAGCAATCTCATCTGTAAGATCCATCGCCACAGGCATTTGAAATGGCATCAATGCCAAGGGGTTGAATGGCTTTGCCGTAAAAGTAACTGTCCGCAGGCTTTGAGTCAGTCTAGAATCGCTGAATACAGGTACTGGTGAAGCTAAAACCAACCCTTGTGTGGCGTCTGGTAAACCGGTTACTAAATTTTTTAGTAACAGGTGTTCTGTTGCTCCTATACTGACATGCCATTGCCGCTCTGCTTTAGCATGTGAACATTCAGCCGCAGTTGAGTGACTATGGGCTAAAATTTCCAAAAGACTCGGTAAGATCCATTTGTACACAAATATTCACCCCTTGATTGAAGAGCGACTCATAGCGTTTTAGGCAAGCACTTCACTACTATCTACGAGGTTATAGGCATTTGTGTACTAGTGAAAGTCGTAGAACCGAACACTTCTTAGAGCAATTTCCCCTTCATCTGATAACCGATCTCCCTCAACTACTTTTTCACGCTAGTACCGCTATCGCGGAATTAAAAATCGCGCAGCGTTGCGAGCAAAGCGAAGCAATCTAAAATTAAAAAGCTTGAAATACAAGGGTTTTGGCTGAGTGAGATGGTAGCGTTATTTCCGCAGTCATGTACTAGTGCAATTGGAACGCAAATAAAGCAACCATAGTGCGGTAATCGTTGTAGCAAGCAGGCGATCGCGCTGCACACAGATTTGAATATCACCCAAGTCTGCGTTGTCATGCATATATAGCAATCCTAAATAGACATCTCCGTAAAAGAATGTAGAGACGCGACGCCCTTCGGGTGACGCTCGTGCCTCGCTAACGCAACGCTTACGCCAGTTCCCTACGGAGGGAAACCCTCCTTCAGGACTGGACTCACCAGTCGCCTACGGAGGGAAACCCTCCTGCAGCGCACAGCGAGAATTTCGCGTCTCTACAAGGATTTCAGGTTCCGCATAATTAATTTATGGAGATGTCTAATGATTCGTAAACGCAGAGAAACCAGGTAACTGATGCAACGGAAGTTCACAATTCAAATAGGATTGTTATATGCATTGTTACTTCCAGAAATGGTGCAAGGAGGAGTTGGCGCGATCGCATGATATCATGTCCGTATAAACAGTTACGATATCCAGCCCTCACCCCCGTCCCCTCTCCCATGCTTGGGAGAGGGGTGCCCAGAGGGCGGGGTGAGGGTTCATATAATAAGTCATTAACCGGACATGATATGACGGCTATGAGAGAACTCTGGGTGCAGTAACACATCGCTAGTTGAAGGTGCGTTACACTTCGTTAACCCACCCTACGGTTTACAGCAATTTTCAGATGATATGTTGACTTGGCGGGATCTACTTTTTCTTCTTTGTTGTAGATCCCGTTGCTCTTGACTCCACGGTAAACTGCGGAATTTCTTGGAGTTCAGCCTCACTCAAATTATACTGTTCACAAATCAGGCTCAAGCGACTTCCTGGGGTGTTCACCGGATTGACAGAATGGGTTAAATCACCCTGAAAGTAAACCAAAGTATTCATTTGCGGCTTAATCTGCCCAACTTGGCGTTTCCGTGTGTGCAGTACCAATTCTCCCCCCTTCATATCCGATGGCACCTGAACATAGAGAACACTGACGATCTCAGGCGGTTCAATGGTTTTGACGTAGGAACGCAAAGAGCGATCGATGTGTGGATCGACACGAGAGCCTTCCTTTAGCAGTAAAGGATTGAGGTAAAAAGCATTACAAGTCGCCTGGAGAGCCAGATTCAGATAAGGTTTAAAAAAGGGGAACTGCTGCTCCACGGATGCCAATCCTGTTCGCTGAAACACCACAGAAAATCCCTTGGTACTCACAAAGTCTCGGTTGAGGTTGTTAATAGCAAAGTAAGGGCTAGCCTGGATTTCTCCCGACAAATCGCTCAGGTAATTGTTGGGGAATGCTAATAGTTGTTGATGATAGTATTTCAAATTCACTTGCCGATCAATCTCTTGTTACTCTTCTACAGTTTTTCTCAGACATCTTTGCAACTCCATAACCTCTATGGTTGCTTTAAACTTTTCTCTTAAACGGAATCCAGTCAAGCTTATCAATTCATTCTTCAGCTTCCGTTGTCTCCCAAATCACGAAAAGTTCTTCTGCTAACTCTCCTATCGATGTTTTGGGACGAACCCAGAGTAACCCCCAAATCTGTCCATCATCTGTCCAGTGTACCTCCAGATGCTCTGGCATACTAGTACGGTTGTCTGTCACCAAGAGCCGTTGCGATAACTCCAAATAACGCAAAATATCTGGATCGAGTGTTCCTAGTTGTGGTGCATTCGGATCGCCCACACGCAATATGTCTATCGCCGGGTTGAGGCGGAGAACAGCCACTTTCAACCGAGTTGACAAATTCTCGTCCAGCAAAAAACGTACCTTCACGAAAGATTTCCTCGCTCTTTAGCTCGTTGTGCTTTCGCTGCTATCAGACGTTGCGCCAATGGTGAAGGATTGGCTATTGATTCCTGGTAGTGCTGTTCGCGCCACTTTGCCAAACGTAACAAATAGGCATCTATCTGCGGGCGATTATGCAAATAGTAAGTAATAGTGGCGTAAATTTTCTCTAAGCTTAAGGTAGGTAAATTAGCGGCGATTTCTTCTGGTGTATATCCTTCCAGATAATAATCCAGCACATTGTCAATGCCAATGCGGTGTCCTTTGATGCGGATGTCATCAGGCGATAAAAATTCAAAATAATCTTCTAACTGCATCGCTTTATCTATAAATTTTAATTTACTGTTATTTTACCTGCCTTGACTGAAACCAGTTGCTGAAAAAATTTTAAATAGGTTACTCCATGTCGCAATTTGAAACCGCCCTCGCCGCCTATCAAGGCTTCTCCGACCTCTTCCAAAGCGTTGTTCTTAGCACCGTCAGCGAAGATGGCATTCCCAATGCTAGCTATGCTCCTTTCGTTATAGACGAAAGTAAAAATATTTACATTTATGTCAGTGGTCTTTCTAGCCACACTCAAAATCTCTATACTGTCCCTAGGGTAAGTGTACTGTTTATTGAAGATGAGTCTCAGACTAAGCAAATCTTTGCCCGCCGCCGCCTAACGTTTGACTGTACAGCCAGCTTGGTTGATCGCGATGCACAGTTGTGGAACCAAATTGTCGATCGCTTTGAAGCGCGTTTCGGAGAAATTATTCAGATCCTGCGCGAATTGCCAGACTTCCGCATTTTTCAGCTTACACCTAGCAAAGGTCGCTTTGTCGTCGGCTTTGGTGCTGCCTATGAAGTAGACCCCAACAATCTCAGCACCTTAGTAAATATCACAGGTGAGAGGAAATGACTGAATAATTCGTAATTCGTAATTCGTAATTCGTAATTTAAAATTCCTAAATTCCTTATTAATTAATTCATTAAGGATACTCGCGAAGGTCCCCTTCTCCCAATTCCTCGCCGCATTCGCGAACGGGGAAAGTCACTCGTCTAAGGTAATAATTCAAAAGTAATTAAATAATTCTTAATTTTGATTTTTGATTTTTGACTTGGAGCAAAGCGACTTGTGGGCTAATAATTACGAATTACGTTAGCGAAGCGTTAGCGAGGAACGAGCGTCATTACGAATTACGAATTATTTTGACAGGGCGATCGCATTGCACGATTATGTGATGATTTTCTTTTCTTGCACTAGTGCAAGGAGTCAGGAGAGAAATATATTTCTCGTTCCCATGCTCTGCATGGGAATGCAGTCTTTGGGGCTGCTGCCTCGTTGCTTGCATAGGTCGGCAGCAGCCCGCCAATTAGGCATTCCTAGCCTCTGGCTGGGAACGAGAACAATGCTCGTACATCTAAAAAGCACTCGTACTGCCTAACTTGAGGGCGATTTAGTTGACACTAATGGCGAGACGCCCACCCCACAATAAATAGATTAATTTTTCTTGCGGGATGTGACGGACGGCTCATCCCATCTATTTTCAATGAGGGTAGGCATTTCTCACCCTAATAACCGCCTTTAGAGCCAGTCAATACCAGACTACAATAGTAGCCTAAACGAGGATTAGCCACAACTTGCGATTTTATGACTTCTGCAGCTTTAGTAAAAACAGAGTACGAGGCGATTATTGGTCTAGAAACCCATTGTCAGCTCAGTACCAAAACCAAGATTTTCTCTAATAGCTCTACTGCATTTGGTGCTGACCCCAATACTAACATCGATCCGGTTTGCATGGGTTTGCCTGGGGTGTTACCTGTCCTGAATGAAAAGGTACTAGAATACGCCGTCAAAGCGGGTTTAGCGTTGAATTGCCAAATTGCCAAATATAGCAAATTTGACCGCAAGCAGTATTTTTATCCAGACTTACCCAAAAATTACCAAATTTCTCAATACGACCTGCCGATCGCTGAACATGGTTGGTTAGAAATTGAATTAGTTGATGCTGACGGGAACCCGGTGCGGAAAAAGATTGGCATCACGCGTCTGCATATGGAAGAAGATGCCGGAAAATTAGTACATGCCGGTAGCGATCGCCTTTCTGGTTCCACCTATTCTTTAGTAGATTACAACAGAGCAGGTGTACCATTGGTGGAAATTGTCTCAGAACCCGATCTGCGTTCTGGACAAGAAGCCGCTGAATATGCCCAAGAATTGCGCCGCATTGTACGCTATCTCGGTGTTAGTGATGGCAACATGCAAGAAGGGTCTCTACGCTGCGATGTCAACATCTCCGTGCGCCCTATTGGACAGGAGAAATTTGGCACAAAAGTAGAAATCAAAAACATGAACTCGTTCAACGCCATTCAACGGGCGATTGAATACGAAATTGAGCGGCAAATTGCAGCGGTAGAAGCTGGGGAACGCATTGTGCAAGAAACTCGCTTGTGGGAAGAAGGCACTCAACGCACAATTAGTATGCGGGTTAAGGAAGGGAGTAGCGATTACCGCTACTTCCCCGAACCAGATTTAGGACCAATTGAAGTTAGTAATGAACAATTAGCAAAGTGGCGCAGTGAACTGCCAGAATTACCAGCCCAGAAACGAAATCGTTATGAAAATGAGTTGGGGCTTTCGGTTTATGATGCGCGGGTGTTGACAGAAGATCACACATTTTCGGAGTATTTTGAAGCGGTGATCAAAGCCCAAGCAAATCCCAAACAAGCCGCTAACTGGATTACTCAAGATATCGCTGCTTATCTTAACAAGCACAAACCACTCAGCATTACGGAAATTGCCCTCACACCTACCAATCTAGCTAAGACAATCACTCTGATCGACTCGGGCACGATCAGCAATAAACAAGCTAAAGACAAGCTACCAGACTTGCTTAATGGTCGGAGTCCTGACGAAATTTTTCAAGGGGAAGAAAAAATCTCCGATGCTAGTGTGCTTGAACCGATCGTCGATCGAGTCATAGCTGCAAATCCTAAAGAACTCGAAAAGTACAAGAGTGGTAAAACTAGCCTTAAGGGCTTCTTTGTTGGGCAAGTGCTCAAACAAACTGGGGGACGTGCCGATCCCAAGCTAACAAACGAATTGGTTGACAAAAAGCTGAACGGCTAGGTTGTCTAGAGACGTTGCATGCAACGTCTCTACAAATTAACGGTTTTCCTTGATGTTCACAGTATCTTGAGCAAAAAAAATAGATGGGTTTGACCCCTCATGCTAAAAATGATATACTCTGCTAAGTAAATGCACCCTGATGATCTGGAGATCTGCCCAAATTGCTCTCCTTTTTTTCTTTTAGTCATTAGTCATTCTCAAATGACCAATGACTAATGACGGTGCTTATGTAGAAACCGGGTTCACCGTCAGGAGCAGAGAATTTTTCGGTGAGGTGTTGGATGGATCTGAAATCTCTTAAGAATTTCTTTATAAAAAGAAGACAAATAATGGGTCACACCCCTCACCCTAATAATGGTATGATTTGATATGAAGATGCACCCTGATGATCTGGAGAGCTGCCCAAGTAGCTCTCTTTTTTCTTTTTTAGTCATTTGTCAATAGGCAAAAAACTATTAACAACTAACAACTAACCACTAACAACGCACAAAAGCTTGATATAATCGCTTCTTGCGCAACTAAATAGTTGTCGGAGAGAAATAATGGCAGACTGGCAGGAAATTACTGGTGGTGTAACAGCACCTAGAGGATATCGGGCGGCAGGTATTACAGCAGGACTAAAACCTTCAGGATTACCTGATTTGGCTCTGATCCTATCAGAAGTAGACGCGATCGCAGCTGGAGTATTTACAACCAGTCAAGTGAAAGCAGCCTGCGTGGATTATTGCCGCCAGCGCTTGCTCTCAAAGCATAGCGCTCGTGCTATTCTGTGCAACGCGGGACAAGCAAACGCTGCGACAGGTACTCAAGGCTGGCTCGATGCCTTAGAAAGTGCGATGATGTTAGGACAAGCACTGGGCATCCCCTCAGAATCTGTGCTATTAGCTTCTACGGGGGTAATTGGGCAAAGAATCCCGATGGAAACACTAAAAACAGGTATTCCGAAAGTAGTAGCAGCACTATCAGAAACCGGGTCAGATGCAGCAGCAGTTGCGATTATGACCACAGACTTGGTAAAAAAATCTATTGCGCTGGAGACAACAATCGGCGATCGCCCGGTGCGGATTGGTGGCATTGCCAAAGGAAGCGGCATGATTCATCCTCATATGGCAACCATGTTGGCATTTGTTACCTGTGATGCAGCGGTATCACCCGGACTATGGCAGCAAATGTTAAGTCGAGCAGCTGATAGAAGCTTCAATTCCATTACTGTTGATGGAGATACTAGCACAAACGACAGCTTGATCGCTCTTGCTAATGGACAATCCCGCACCCCAGCAATTACTGAAATGGGGACAGAAGCAGAAAAATTAGAGGCAATGTTAACAACAGTTTGCCAGCATTTGGCGAAAGCGATCGCCCGTGACGGCGAAGGTGCAACTTGTCTGATTGAAGTGCAAGTGACTGGCGCATCTGATGAACAATCAGCTCGTCAAGTTGCCAAAGTTATTGCCGGATCGTCGTTAGTCAAGTCTGCTATTTTTGGACGCGATCCTAACTGGGGACGGATCGCCGCCGCAGCCGGACGTGCAGGTGTGCCTTTTGAACAAGACAGCCTGAAAATCCAGTTAGGGAATTTCTTGCTGATGGAAAATGGTCAACCGTTACCGTTTGATCGTCAAGCCGCGAGTGCTTATTTGAAACAAGCTGCAGATGGTGCTTCTTTGCCAAAGGATGTGATTGCTACCAATATGAGTAATGATTTGTCAGGCGATCGTCGCACTGTGAAAACGCAACGATTAGATAATCCCGCGATCGTTGCTGTTAGTATTGGCAATGGTCATGGTTCGGGTAAGGCTTGGGGTTGTGACTTGAGTTATGATTACGTGAAGATTAACGCTGAGTATACGACTTAAAGATACGAACCGCCAAGACAAGGCAGCGCGAATGACGGCTTTCCCTCCGTAGGCGACTGCCGCGCCAAGGACGCCAAGAGAGGAAAATCAGTGCAGCGTATTTCTATAATTGGCACAAGTGGATCGGGTAAGACGACTTTAGCGAGAGAAATTTCGCAGCGTCTTGCCATTTCTTATGTGGAATTGGATAAGCTGCACTGGGAACCTAATTGGGTGGAAGTGCCAAATCATGTGATGCGAGAGAGAGTTTCTCAAGCGGTGTCAGGCAATACTTGGGTGGTAGATGGTAATTTGAACAGCCAGGAACGTGATATCGTTTGGGGAAAAGCTGACACGGTTGTTTGGTTAGATTATGATTCTCTCAATTATGGAAATCACAAAAATATCCAATGAAGGACAAGTAATGATTCCCGAACCATTGCGAAAGTCTCATGGCTGGGAAGTGGGACAGGAACTGATAGCAATTGATATGGGTGACGGAATTCTTCTGAAACCAAAAAAACCTTTTTTAGAAACCACATTGGCTGATGTTGCTGGTTGCTTAAAATACCAAGGCATACCAAAAACTTTTGAAGAAATGGATGATGCTATTCGTCAGGGTATAGAGGAATCATGGCATGGTGGCAGTTGATACTAATATAATTGTGCGTTTTTTGACTCAAGATGACCAATTACAATATCAAAAGAGTCTAGAAATTTTTCAAACACAGAATGTTTTTATACCCGATACTGTAATTATCGAAACTGAATGGGTACTTAGATTTGCCTATTGACATACAGTCAAAGTAGGTTGTTTGGGATTACCGATAAATTGCAAACCACCCAAACTGCGAAAATCTACAATCCAATATTCCGGTATTTGTAGAAAAGCATATTCTTCCACTTTTCTTGCATAATCATCTTGCCAATTCGTACTCACAACTTCAGCAACTAGCTGAATCGTATTACCATTACAAATAATAGGTTCCTTTTGCCAAAGCGGTTCTTGGTTGAGTTTTGCTTTATCTAAAACAATAACATCTGGACGTAATGCTGTTGCTTCTGCTGCGAGTGGTTTAATCAAACAAGTTTTGGGAATCAACCAGTTGAAATTGGTACGAAGAATTTCAGCATAAATTCTACCAGCAATATTTCCTGAAACTTCTTCATGTGGACCAGTTGGTTCCATATCGCGCAATTCTCCGTCTATAAGTTCGTAACGGGGATTATCCCCATACTCGGCTATAAATTGCTCGAAAGTGAGAAGCTTGGGTGGGGTGTAGGTCATAGTTCATATTGTCACGCATCGGTGGTTTTATTTTAATGATAATTGGATTGAAGTCGAATTTAGCGCCCAATTTGGGGAGAAATTTAGTGTTGATGTCATTTTAGGAGAGTCAAAAGTAACACAATAGTTCGTTGTATGATAAGTATATTACGTAGGGGCGATCGCCCAAGCAGTCCGTGCATCAGTTGTGAAATTATCTCTATTTCTTTTCTTGGCGTTCTTGGCGTCTTCGCGGTTCAAAAAATAATTTTCACAACTCCACGGATCGCCTAAAGCATCTGACCATTTTTTGAATTCAAAATTAAAAATGCAAAATTCAAAATTTAAGAAATAATTTTGAATTGTTTAATTAAGGATACAAGCCCCTAAATTCATTTATGGAAAATGAAAAAATGTCCGATCGAGACACGTAGTGTAAGAAATACTGCGTCCTGATCACAAGCCCCAGACCACCACGCATAGCGAATGGCGCTACGCGATTTATTTTGGTGGTTCTTAATTTTTAATTTTTAATTTTGAATTGAACGTAGGGGTTGACGCGGTAGGCTGGCGATCGCCTGTCTGTGGCATTAGCAGAGATTGCGACGTGCTTACTGTAGGTATCGCTTGTATTTTATCCTTATTTTTCCGCAACCGATTAACTCATGAATATCTAAGTGTAGACCTCGATATAGTTTGGAATGCAAGTAGTACACCTGCATTCCCCAAAAGCTGCACAAGATTGGTTGGTGAACCTAAAGCGTTTTTATTGATAAAGTGTACCGTCAGGCATGATTGCTCGTGTTAAGGTTGCTCTTCTGAGACTGACCCTGATCAAGAGTGCTTCTGTAAGGTCAGATCCAGTCAAATCAGCACCAGTTAAAGTTGTCTGGTTGAGGATTGCTCTGGTTAAATCTGCTTCCACTAAGTGAGCATAAGTTAGATTAGCCTTAGTCAGGTTTGCGTCCCTTAAATTAGCTTGAAATAACCTTACCCGGCTGAGATTTGCTCTACTTAGATCTGCTGCATTGAACACTGTCATCGACAGGATCGCCGCAATCAAGTTTGCTCCATTTAAATTGGCTTCTCTGAGGTTTGCTTCACTCAAGTCTGCTTGATGCAGAATTGCCCAACTGAGATCGGCACCAGTCAGATCTGCTTGCCTGAGATTTGCTTGAGTGAGACAAACCTCACTGAGGTTTGCGCCTCTGAGATTTACCCGACAAAAATTCCTCTGCCCTGCGCCATAGCGTCTTACAAGTTCCTCAGCATCCATGTCTTCTGAAATTAGCCCGGACTTAAATATTGTTATATTTCTTAATTTTTATTAATATATATATTAACTGAGTATTATTGCTTAGTCAACCCCTACGTTCAATTAAAAATTAAAAATTAAAAATTATTAATCTCCGCACATAAATGCGCTTGCTAGAATAATGTTGCGGAGCACCTCCAAGTTTTCCATGTTTAAAAACAGGGGAACCTGTACCCAACTTCCTTCATTCAAAATCCTGAACGGAAATTTTGAATGAGCGAATGAGCGAATTCAAAACATGGTCAACCCCTGTTGGGTATTTTGAAGGATTGACAAAAGCGAAGATTTTAGGACGAGAACATTGACAAAGTAGGCAAAAAGTGCAGTAGCGGAAACAACGAAAAGTAACAGACTAGGACGCAAGCATTGACAGAAATACTCAAGTGTGATGTGGTAACGGTTGGGCGGCGGAGCGCAATATTCATTTGGGTAGACCACCTTACCGTAGGGGCGCGGAAACCGCTTCTGGTCCACGTGGTCAATTCTACGATCTGAAACGTCCGAATTCCGTTTAATATCATGTCCTGTTCATGACTTATTATATAAACCCTCACCCCGCCCTCGCTCGCTCCCCTCTCCCAAGCATGGGAGAGGGGACGGGGGCGAGGGCTGGATATCGTAACTGTTTATACGGACATGATATAACACATGATGTTCAATGTGTATAGTGCGTAAGTCCCACAGACGAAAGCTAATCAATAGGGGCAGCTTTTCGGGCTTTCCTACCACCTGTTCACTGAATTGGCTGTTCGGTCTAAGTACAACGGAGATTAATATATTATCGAATACAGAAATACTTTACACATAGATTTTTTGGTAATAAGTCTGATATTCCTTTGATAACAGCGGTTGCCACCAATCACGGTGACTAAGATACCATTCAACAGTTAGACGTAAACCCTCTGTAATCGTCACTGATGGCGTCCAACCTAGCTGAGTTTTAAGCTTAGCCGCATCGATCGCATATCTCCGGTCATGTCCAAGTCTATCCTTAACAAAAGTAATCAAATCTCCTGCCGGACGCACCGGTAAATCCGGTGCTAATTCATCCATCATCTGACATAACATCCGCACAAGGGAAATATTTTCCACCTCATTCTTACCACCGATATTGTAAGTTTCCCCTGGTGTACCAAAATGAATCACCACATCCAAAGCACTACAATGATCGCCCACATAAAGCCAATCCCGGACATTCTTGCCATCACCGTATACTGGCAATGGCTTACCCGTCAACGTATTAATACACATCAGGGGAATTAGCTTTTCGGGAAACTGATAGGGACCATAATTATTAGAGCAATTCGTAATCATCGTTGGTAGCCCATAAGTATGATAATAAGCACGGACTAAATGATCGCTACCAGCTTTAGACGCCGAATAAGGACTATTGGGAGCGTAGGGCGTAGTTTCACTAAAAGGAGGGTCATCAAATCCCAGACTACCGTAAACCTCATCAGTAGAAACATGCAAAAAACGATAATCAGACGACTTTAAACTTACCTGCCAGTGGTGACGAAAAGCTTCTAGCAAAGTGAAAGTTCCCACCACATTAGTTTGCACAAAAGCACCAGGACCTAAAATCGACCGATCGACATGAGATTCAGCAGCAAAGTGGGCAACTGTATCAATATTTTCCGTTTGTAATAGCTGATCTACAACAGAGCGATCGCAAATATCCCCCTGCACAAAGCGAAAATTTTCTCGCCCCTCAACAAACGCCAAATTACGCCGATTCCCTGCGTATGTCAGCGCATCCAAAACCACCACCCGGTCATCAGGATAAGCCCCACACCAGTGAAGCACAAAATTCGCACCAATAAACCCCGCACCGCCAGTCACCAACAACCTACGACTCATCAAACCCACTCCTGTGTTTCCTCTGCGTTCTCTGCGGTTCATTACTCTTGTTCTTCCAACAACGCTTGCAACGCCACCCTCATCTCAGCAGGCGTTGTCGTTGTCGTACCAAACTGACGCACTACAATACTAGCCGCTAAATTACCCAAAACCGTCGCTTCCCAAGCCGAAGCCCCAGCAGTTAAACCCAGAGTCAACGCCGCCGCCACTGTATCTCCAGCACCTGTAACATCAAACACCTCAGTCCGATTAAAAGCTGGGATGTGGTGTTTCCCACCATCGCGGTCAAACAAAGTCATCCCTTGCTCACCACGAGTAATCAAGATATGCTGTGCTTGCGTCAATGCCAGTAGGTCACTTCCTGCTTGAGTTAAAGTGACCTCATCAGTAATCCCATAGCCTACAGCAAGTTCTGCTTCCGGTAAATTGGGGGTAAATATTGTCGCCCCACAGTACCGTTTCAGATGCTTTTGAGCATCCACAATCGTTTGGGGAAAAGACAACGCCGCCGCAATCACAGGTTGAGTCAGAGTTCCATCACCATAGTCAGAACATACTACAGCATCTACTAAGCTAATTTGCTCTTTTACATACTTAGCCAACTGCAATTGCAAATCCATATCCGGTAAATCATCTGATTTTCGGTCTATCCGGACTATTTGCTGAGTCACTGATTGACGGGAATGACCGGAAATTCGGGTTTTGGTGACTGTCGGACGGTTTGGGTCAAGAAAAACGCCATCAGTATTAACTCCTGCATCTAACAACAAACCACGTAGCGCCTTTCCCTGGTCGTCCTTGCCCAAAAGCCCTACAGCCAAAACTTTAGCCCCCAACTGGGCAAAGTTATATACCGCATTCGCACCACCACCCGGTACTTGCTTGGTAGTTTCATGGCGAAGAATCAACACTGGTGCTTCCCGAGAAATTCTTTCTACTTGACCTGTGAGAAACTCGTCCAGAGTCAAATCTCCAATGACCAGCACCCGCGATCCGGTGAATCTTTCCAATAGTTCAAATAATCGGTCAGCGGCGGAACGCAGTTCAGCTGCAAAAACAGGGTCTAAAGTCATAAGTGTTGTTAGTTGTTATTTGTTAGTTGTTAGTTGTTAGTGGTTAGTTGTCAATCAGAACCACTAACAACTAACCACTAACTAATAACAATTTTTTTAATATATATAGGTGGAGGAAATACTGCCTCCACCCAAGATCAACAGTCCAGTACTCTGCTTTTGCTTTATTTTGAGAGATTGCACTTAAAAGTCAGCATGCGTGAGGAGGAGAACCATTGGCAAATAGTCAAAGTTAGCTTGGCAGTATACTACCAGTCTGTTTAATCCTTTTGGTTAGGTAGAGCACAGCAATTTACATCATTCAAGCAGACTTTACCCCACTGCAAAGCCCAACGTACAAGAGCTACTCGGTTGTCTGTCTCGGTTTTAGTAAGAATATTGCTGATGTGGTTATCAACTGTACGCTTGCTAATTTCCAGTTTAGCTGCAATTTCTTGGTTAGTTAAGCCAGCGGCCACTAAATCGATAATTTGCAGTTCTCTGTCTGACAGACTAACAGGGGTCTGAGACTTGCCACCAGCCATGAGTTATTTATTCCTCCGTTGGTATATGTACTTAATAGCTCTTTTTCATTCTAGAAGATTCTTTTGGAGGTAGGCGTTTCAAGTGTTAGCAGCAAAATTGTTGTTAATATTTTCTTTATGGCTTTAGTGGGTGGTAATATAAGTCACAAAATGTTAGTATCGTTTATTACAATATTTCCTAATCAATCCGAATTTATTACTGAAGCAAAAAATAACGGTTAACACGACCATTCACAGCGGATGTGATTAATTGTATGAACGACTGCCGACAGAGGAGCAGAAAATATTGTAGATTTTATACGGGAAATTGTAAGCCAAAATCGAAAATCACAAGATGAGCAATCCCCGTGTTTTGTGCCTGGGTGAAGTTTTGTTTGATTATTTAGCCGATCAATTGGGGCTAAAGTTAGAGCAAGTTGAATCTTGGACTCCCTATCCAGGGGGGGCACCAGCTAACGTAGCGTGTGCTTTGGTAAAGTTAGGGACACCAGCAGGATTTATCGGCGCTGTCGGTGAAGATGAACCAGGGAATACATTGGTAAACCTCCTGCAAGTTGTAGGTGTAGACACAACAGGGGTGCAACGCCATCCGACAGCACCAACGCGGCTAGTTTATGTTGTGCGCGATCAAGCAGGCGATCGCAGCTTTGCTGGATTTGGCGATCTGGATACCAATGAATTTGCCGATACCCACCTCAAAGCTGAACTTTTGCCGCAGTCACTATTTCAAGGAGCAGATTTTCTGGTTTTGGGCACTTTGGAATTGGCATATCCGGAAAGTGGGCGTGCTATTCACCGCGCCCTGGAATTGGCAGAACTATACGACATGAAGATTTTGATGGATGTCAACTGGCGTCCTGTATTTTGGACTGATCCTGACATTGCACCGCAAAAAATTCGGGAATTATTTAAGCATGTCGATTTTATTAAACTCTCTAAGGAAGAAGCTGAATGGCTATTTGATACCACCGATCCTGGGGCAATTACTTATCGTTTGAATTCGGTTGAGGGTGTGCTAGTAACCGATGGGGAAAATGGTTGCGCCTACTGCTTAGGTGAAAACGAAGGCAAAATACCTGCCTTTGCCATGTCTGTCGTTGATACAACTGGGGCAGGAGATAGCTTTTTGGCAGGGTTTATCCACCAAGTGTGTCAACATGGGATCACGAGTTTGAGCGATCCGGAAACAGTGAAAAAAATCATCACTTATGCTAGTGCTGCAGGTGCTTTGACTACGACCAAACCAGGGGCGATCGCTTCTCAACCTACAGCAGCCGAGGTGGAAGCTTTCTTGCAATCGCAGCCGCAGTTTCAGGAATAGCACAGGTTCGTAGTTGCGCTGTCTTCGCGCAAGGGCGCAATTACGAACCTAATTTATAAGTAATCAAACGAACATCATATTAGTTCAAATGGAGCATCAAAGAAGGGGAAATAATGAAGCCTTACACTTGATATACTCCTAGAGGAGGCTGTGAGGTTCTCGGAGATAGAGAGTATCTACGACGAGCGATCGCTTCTCAACCTACAAGAGCAGAAGTGGAAGCTTTCTTTTGATCGCATCCACTTTAACTAGTACATGACGGCGGAAATAAAGCTACCATACCCGGAGGGAAGCCCAAGGGGAAAGCAGTCGCCTAGAAAGAAACATCAAAAACTTTTTAGCAACACCCAGAGCTACCTGACACACTTATGTGGTTTATTTATTAGTGGTGCAGGTGACTAAAGTGAGATCAAACGTTGTAACACTTGGGGAGGGTGCAATGTCTCAGGGAAGTACTCGTTGGATCTGGTTAGTAGGTATTGCGATCGCTAGTGTACACATTGTAGCGGCAAATTGTGCCGTTGCCCAAATTACCCCGGATGGTACTCTACCAAATAACTCTAGCATCACACGGGAAGGTAACACCTTCAATATCACTGGAGGAACCCAAGCAGGAAGAAACCTTTTCCACAGCTTCCGAGAATTTTCACCTAATGGTAGTACGGCTTATTTCAACAATGCCCTGGATATTCAGAACATTATCACTCGCGTAACAGGTAAGTCTATTTCTAATATTGATGGTTTGCTGAAAGCTAATGGTACAGCCAACGTGTTTCTGATTAATCCGAATGGGATTATTTTTGGTTCCAATGCCAGATTGGAGATTGGAGGGTCGTTTGTTGCCAGTACTGCCAATGCTATTCAATTTGACAACCAAGGCTTTTTCAGCGCCTCCAATCCAGAAGCTTCTTCACCGTTGCTGACGATCAATCCTTCTGCTTTACTATTCAACCAAATTGCATCTGGAACCATCAAAACCCAGTCAATAGCACCAGCGGGATTAGATCCTACTGGAAAAGATACCTATGGTTTAAGAGTTCCTGACGGTCGTAGTCTGCTTTTAGTAGGTGGCGATGTCAGCGTAGATGGCTTGGGGTTTGTTAGCGATCCTGGAACTGGAATTGGCGGCGGGTTGAAAGCATTTGGTGGTCGAGTCGAGTTGGGAGGATTGGCAGGAACGGGAACCGTAGGGTTGAATTTTGATGGCAACAATCTGCGTTTGAGTTACCCACAGTCCGTGCAACGAGCAGATGTAACGCTTACTGGAGGCGCTGAAGTGAATGTCCGCGCAGGTGGTGGCGGTAGTATTGCTATCAACGCCCGGAACTTGAATTTTGCAGCAGAAAGTAAACTGCGGGCGGGGATAGCACCAGGGTTGGGTTCGGTTGAAAGCTTAGCAGGAGATATAGAAATTAATGCGACTGAGGCAATCAATCTTACTGATGATAGTTTTATTGACAATTCAGTCTTAGATGGAGCGAAAGGCAAAGGTGGCGACGTTAACATCACGACTGGGTCACTTTCACTCACCAAGGGCGCTCAAGTAAATACTGACACTGTTGGACAAGGGGATGCGGGTAATGTCAGGATTCAAGCAACAGATGCTGTCTTATTTGATGGGGTAGATAGTAATAGCTTGTCCAGTGGTTCATCCAGCAGTGTGGACACTGAAGCCGTAGGCAAGGGGGGAGACATTAACATCACGGCTGGTTCGCTCTCTTTAACTAATGGCGCTCAACTGGATACTAGTACCGCAGGAGAGGGAAATGCTGGAAGCGTGTTTGTGCAGGTTAGGGACTTGGTTTCTCTTGCCAATGATGCTTACATCTTTAGTAATGTAGACCCAGGAGGTATAGGTAAAGGTGGTGACATCAACATTCAAGCCCGCTCTCTTTCCTTAACTAATGGCGGCGCACTGCAAGCTAGCACTTATGGAACTGGGGATGCAGGCAGTGTGTTCATTAACATTCTCGATACAGTTTCTTTTGATGGGGTGGGGAAAAAAGGTCGTTTCGTTAATAGTGGTGCATTCACCTCTGTGGAACGTACAGGTGTGGGCAACGGTGGTGACATAAACATCACAGCCCGCTCTCTTTCCTTAACTGGTGGTGCTGAACTAGTTTCCACAATCTTTAGTGGTGGACAGGGAAACTCAGGAAATATTACGCTCAATGTACCAGATTTTGTTAATATCTCTGGGGTTAGTACAAACGTCACCTCCGGCATATTTGCTAACACTCAAGCCAACACCAAAGATCGGGGGGGAAGCATAACGATTACCACTGGGCAGTTAATTGTCCAAGATGGATCTCAAGTAGCTGTGGACAGCCAAGGTTCGGGAGGGGCTGGCAATATAGAAGCCACGGCTCGTTCTATCCTTCTGAAAAACCAAGCCAACATCAGTGCTGACACTACGGCGGGGCAGGGAAATATTCAAAATATTCAGCTGAACTCTAGGGATTTGGTATTATTTCGTGACAGTAACATTACCACCAATGCTACTGGAGTCAATAACATTGGTGGCAATATCATTATTAACAGTGATGCCCTTGCCGCTGTTGAAAATAGCCACATTCGTGCTAATTCTGAAGCTAGAGGAGGTCAGGTGATTATTAACGCTCAAAGTTCTGTTATTCTCTCTGGTAATAGTGACATAACTGCCAAAGGAGGAAGTCCCGATCTTAATGGCAACGTGCAAATCAATTCACCTGATGTTGACCCTAGCAGGGGATTAGTGCAACTGTCCACAGTTGTAATTGATGCCTCCTCAAAGCTTATAGACACTCGCTGTGCTGCCTTTAATGGTGAGGAAGGCAGTACCTTCACCATCACTGGACGTGGCGGTATACCCCCCAGTCCTTACGAACCCCTAAGCAGTGACGTAATTTGGTCAGATACTCGCCTTCCAGCTACGACAATGCAACAGCAACGTTCAGAGAAACTAACTGCTAAACCACCCTCAAAACCAAAAGCTGTGGCAATTGTACCCGCTACTGGTTGGGTGTTCAACGGCAAAGGCGAAGTCACTCTTATTTCCCAGGTATCTAATGCTACTGGTTTGGGGTCTACTCCTGCTATTTGCGGACACTAAAACGCCGTTTAACAAAAGTAGCCAGCAATTCTCACTATGGTAGTAAGCTGCTGGCTAAAATTACGCATCATGCTTTTGATTAAGCAGAAATGCTTTCCTAGTAAACGTCGGCGGAAATAAGGCTACCATTAAAAATCAGCGAAAAGCTTACAATATAAGCCTTTTTAATTTTTAATTTTTAATTTTTAATTCCGCGTTCGACGAAGTCGTTCCCGAAGGGTAGCGGTACTAGTCAGTTAACAATATCTTGTCTTGTGGTGTTTCATCATATTTCATAACCATGATGATGATGAATGCGCGGATCCGGTTCTGGTCCTGTTCCTGGTTCTCCTCCTATTGCTGCATATATTCCGTAGCCATAGATTCCGACGATCACATCTATACCGCCATAGCTTGCTACGAGTGCATCTGTGTCATAGTTATATAATTTTAGAGCGGCGTCGAATTCTACGATGTCTGATCCGCCTTTGATTGTTTCCATCTGCAAATCTGTCAGTTCTTCCATTACTAACAAATTTGCTATAACAAGCTTTGTATTATTCTTCATTTTTGTTACCTTGTGTATACAACGTATAATTAGTATTCAAGGCGACTTGACTTGTCATTATAAAATGACATCTTAATCATATTATTTTTTGACGATTGAAAGCACAAAAATAAGTGCATTATACACAATAATTAATATTGCCGGTATTCCTAATAGGTTTTGGAGAATTACCTGAGTAAATTTGCTGGAAATATCTGACTAAGCGTTCTATGCAATACCTTTGAATACTCTCAAAATCGATAAGGGATTTGGGAAACTGAAACATTAATCGCAATTCAGTCGGTTTTAACCCAATACAGTTCAGTTAGTAGTATTTACGGACTAAAAATCCCCCCTAACCCCCCTTTTTAAGGGGAGCCAGTCCTTGCAGCTTGTTTCCCGCGCCCTCTTAACTGGCGTGGGTTGGGGGGATCAACGCCTTAACACCAAGCGTATTGGGTTAAAACGGACTTAAGCTATAAGCCAAGAAATTTATTTTTTGGCGGACGGTGAAGCTAGATCCGCAGTCCTTTCTCTTTTAAGAGTGCATCTTCCCAAGCTTTATCTTCTGCGTTGAGAGGTGGTTCAGGTTCAAGGGTGTAGTCGATCGCTAAATCATATCTTGCCTGGTCGTACACTTGAATTAACAAACTCTGCAAATCTACTAAAAGCTCTGTATCCCCAGGCTGTAAAGGTAGCATAAATGACGTGATTTTATTCCGTAAACTAAAAGTATATAAATGAGCTAACGGACGGCGATTTCCTAGAGCAACTAAGATGCGATAATCTGTCTGTGGGGTTTCGTTAAGAATAGGCATAGGTGTTCCATTCCGCAGTAAATCAATCTCTACTAAATTAGTAGAACTGCTTAAAACTTCCATTCGCTTATTTTCATAAGCCTCTCGTCCTTTTCCCGGACGTTTATTGGTAGGGGAGAGAACTTCAATTGCTGTTACCACGTACCCGGTTGATACATCTCTAATTTCTAAATAACTTTCCCTGATTTCTTGTGGCGTCGGTAATGTCACAGTTAAATATTCGCCGCTATCAGGTATAGTTATTGTTGATGATGTCTGGATGCTGCTTGATTTTTTAGATATGACAGATATGTCAGGAATCCCTACTAGAATTGAATCGAATGGCAGGCTAGTATAGGTTCTTTTTTCAATCGCAACTCGGTATTTACGACTAAGATTAGACTCTATGGCATTGGCGATCGCGATAATCAAGCGATTATGTACCTCTGGCCACAATTGGGGATGCTCTAGATAAGGGTTCATTCCTGGAAATGGTGAAGCCATAGGTCAAAGTAATTCGTAATTGATAATGCGTAATTCGTAATTACAATCAGTAAGGGCTTTACTCGGTACACTGATTGTAGACCACTAACAGTCATGTGAGCGTGTTCTTTGTACCCTCTTTAATTACGAATTACGAATTACGAATTAATAATTATTTTGTTACACCTCGCTTTTGCTAATTCCAATTTTAACTGAACCTGCCCAAGTCCTGCTTTCTAGTCTGCTTGTATGTTTCGAGGTATGTTCTAAATTACACATATATGGTATTTATACCTTTGTAGAGACGCGAAATTTCGCGTCTCTACATGCCCGATTATCACTAACAATCCTGATCGGGGCTTTGGATTCGAGCAGATGATTTAGAGTTATTGATTGGTGAATGTTATTTCCTCTAGTTCTTCGATTTCTGAAATACCAACTAGGGTAACTGGTCGTTGATTAGGAAACTCGACAACAAGTCGTAACTTGCCTCCCATTGCTTCTACGTATTTTCGTAAAGTTGAGAGCATTAAATCAGTACGCTGTTCAAGTCGAGAAACATTCCCTTGATCGATTTGAAGAAGTTCTGCTATCTGCTCTTGAGTAAGTTTGAGTGCTTGTCTGAGTTGTTGTCGCGTCATTTCCTCGGCTATAAGTTCGGCAGAACGCTCTTTAATCTCTTTTTGTTGCTCCAATGGTAACTGTTTTATCTTTTCCCTCAAAGTTATACCCATATTCAATCTCACTTTTCTTTTAGTGCTGCTAAATGTTTAGCATACCGGGCATCTGTTTTTTTGATGAGTTGTTTGTAGAAACGGCTTTCACTACTACCAGACTTATCACCTGCTACTAACAAAACAGCACACCGTTGTGGATTGAACGCAAACGCAACGCGCCAAACACCATCTGCTGCATTGAATCTCAATTCCTTCATATTGGCATACTGTGAACCGTTAAGTGTATCAACATGAGGACGTTTTAGCTCAAAGCCAAAGGTTTCTAACAGTTCTGCCTTAGCAAGTAACTCAGT
Organism: Stigonema sp.; assembly: GCA_965249805.1. Taxonomy (GTDB): domain Bacteria; phylum Cyanobacteriota; class Cyanobacteriia; order Cyanobacteriales; family Nostocaceae; genus Stigonema. The sequence goes on along the minus strand of CBDFMX010000001.1, from coordinate 974,585 downwards.
TTTTACTTCTTTTGGTAGAGCGTCAAACTCCAGTTCAAATTCATCATCAAACTCAACAACCCAGTTCATTAATTATGTACTCAAATACATATGTTTTCAAGTGTAGATTACACCGAAGGTGAGAAGAGTGCTTATACAGTGTTGCTCTTGGAATTGGGGTAGGGGGGACTGTGGGAGGCGGCGATCTTTCACTAGTCACATCTTGCACCAGTTGCAATAACGTTATTTTTGTAGGGTGGGCGATGCCCACCATTTACCGACCGGGCCTATTTTTGCGTTGGTTGGCAGTGCCCAACGCCCTTCGGGTTCAGCAGTCGCCTCTGTCGGGAAAGCCGTCATTCGCACCGCAGTTTCTTTCGGAGGGAAACCGACGCCAGTCACCTACGGCGGGAAACACTCATTCAGTGCTGGCTCCTCCTCAGAACTGCTCGCTGCTTCACCACTCCTCTCAACGCGGGGAACCCCAACGGGAAAGCAGATCCTGAATGAGTGAAACCCGCCTGCTTTCTCTGTCTCACCGCGCACTCTTTGTGGCTCCCCTACACGAACTATCGAATGGTGCAAGATATTAGACTAGCAACTTTTCCAGAATCTTGTGAACAGAGACTTAAGGGCGACATCTGGCTGCTGTTGTTTGAATAAGTCTACTGCTTCTTGTTCGTTGCTAGCTTGACACTACTATATATAGTGATGGGAACGCGATCGCAGTCATACTTTCAGGAATACTACAAGTAACTGGGATATCAGTACGGCAAAGAAGCGGGAAGATTTTCTTCCCTAGCTTTTGTCTCAACAATCGGCTGATACTCCTGACTGGAAAATGGACGAAACTCTTCATGCCATTGTGCAGTCATATTGCACAACAAACGCAACTGGAGGGGTGCTGGTACTGGGTTAACACGCTCAACGTGTACTTGTACAAGTTCTGGATTTTCGTTCTTGAGTTTAAAGACGTCAGCTATAATATAGCAAGGGCAATAACCTACGATGTGGTGATCCTGAGTGCATAGGAGCAATGCATGAGGGTCATAAGGATTTTGAAATTCGTTAGCTAAATACAAAAGTTCGCCCGTTTGCAATTAATTAATCCGTTCAATTGCACAAGGGGGAAGGTGTCGTAGTCCATGTGCAAAGAAGTGGATATGATATAATCCATTCTCATCTGGTTCTGGGCAGGGGAAGACCTCAAAATGATCCGTTGCCTTTTGCCCACCGCTACGAGCAAGGATTGCAATTGGATCGTCTTTGCCCTCAGGGATATTTAGCCACTGCACAAGATTATTGTATTCCGGACGGGAGCGTCGCATTAATCGATTGGAGAACAAGGGAAAAAGTTCAACCGAGGTGTAGACCTTGTTCACGTCTGGGAAGGAATACACTAGTTGAAACTCACATTGATGCTGAGCTTCAACAGCACCCTGCGTATATACAAACTGGTATTGGGTTCCATCAAAAGTTAACCGACCGATGGTAAACCAAGAGCGACTGTGTGGATCTTGCCAAGCTAAAAACAGTGTTTTCATGGTGGGGTGTCCCGCAGTGAGAGTAGCCTGCTTTGATTCAATTCCAGTATCTTCTGTTCGATGATCGCGAACGCGAACGCACTACGTGTCTCGTAAAAAATCAAATTCCTTCTCCATAAATGATAATGGTGCATGAAACCTAAATTTATTAATTCAAAATTTTTTATTTCTTAATCTTCAATTTTTAATTTTTAATTTTTAATTTTTAATTATTTTGCTCATGATTGATCGCGGTTGTGTCTTTTCTCCTCCTAAATCCCCAAACTCGCTCGAATATGCTGCACAATCACCTCTGGTGGGTCGGAAATATCTACCGTAATCGCATCAGTTGGCTCTTCTAAAGTTTTAAACTGACTTTCGAGGAGTTCTGGAGGCATATAATGATGGGGACGCGATCGCAGCCGTTGCTCGATCAGCTGCAACGAACCCTGAAGATAAACCAGCTTGACACGTTCCCGATCCGGGATCAGATACTGGCGATAAGCAGCTTTAAGTGCCGAACACGCCAGCACCATGTTGTGATTGTCTTCTAACCACTGTTTGATTGCTGTTTGCAAATCTTGCAACCAAGGTAACCTATCTCCATCAGTCAGAGGAATACCGTGTTTCATTTTATCGATATTCTCTGGTGAATGGAAAGAGTCAGCATCACTAAACTCCCAGTTTAATTTGTCTGCCAACTCTTCCCCGATGGTGGACTTGCCAGAACCAGAGACGCCCATCACGATAATTATCATCAGTCATCTTTAAAGGTTAAGGGGAGGGGAGTGGGGAGTGGGGAGTGGGGAGTGGGGAGTGGGGGGAGTAGGGGGAGTAGGGGGAGTAGGGGGAGAAATTACTCCCTCATCTTCCTCATCTCCCCCCACTTCCTCATCTCCCTACTCCCTATTCCCCATTCCCCATTCCCCATTAGATAAACTCACGTGGATCTGTCACATACCCAGTGAGTGCGGAAGCTGCGGCGGTATAGGGGGAAGCAAGATAAATTCCAGCTTCTTTATTGCCCATGCGTCCGGGGAAGTTGCGGTTAGTGGTGGAGACGCAGATCTCCGGCTCATTCATGCGTCCAAAGGTGTCTTTGGGACCACCCAGACAAGCGGCGCAGGAAGGCGCTGCGGGTTCTATGCAACCTGCAGCTAAGAAAATTTCTGAGAGGCTTTGCCCTGCGTACTTGACTTTAAACAGGTCTTCGTATACTTTTTGGGTAGCAGGTACTAAGTAGGTGGGAACCTTGACTTTGCGACCTTTAAGAATTTGAGCAGCATTCAGAAAGTCAGTAGTTTTACCGCCTGTGCATGAACCAATGTAAACGCGATTAATCTTGACATCGCTGCATTCTCGTGCTAAAGCGCGTTTATCGGGAGAGTGGGGTTTGGCGACGACTGGTTCTAGTTGGGAGACATCATAACGGCGATCGCTATAAAATTTGGCATCATTATCTGTGTAAACTGCCTCAAATGGCTTGTCGGTACGCGATCGCACATACTCAAATGTGGTTTCATCAGGTGCAATGACACCATTCTTCCCACCAGCTTCAATCGCCATGTTGCACATGGTCATCCGTTCTTCCATTGTCATCCGTTGGATGGCTTCTCCAGCGAATTCCATTGTCCGGTAAGTTGCCCCTGCAACGCTAATATCTCCGATTATTTGCAAAATCAGGTCTTTTGCTAAGAGGTAAGGAGGCAATTCGCCATCCAACACAAAACGCATGGTGGCGGGAACTTTGATTAACAGCTTGCCAGTACCCATAATGAAACCTGCGTCGGTGTTGCCGATCCCAGTGGCAAATTGACCGAAAGCACCCGCATTGCAAGTGTGGGAGTCTGTGCCAAATAACACCTCGCCTGGACGAGTATGACCTTCTTGGGCGAGGGCGATGTGGCAAACGCCTTTATAGTCTGGGTTGGCTTTAAAGTTGGCTCTGTCGGTGATGTCGTAAAAGTATTTTATACTTTGCTTTTGAGCAAAATCACGCAAAATATCTACATTGCGGTTAGCGCGTTCGTCAGCGGTGAAAATATAATGGTCAGGAATTAACACGATTTTTTCCGAGTCCCAAACCAGGGCGTCTTCACCAAACTCGCGTTGGAAAATACCGATGGTTCCCGGACCGCAAACATCGTGAGTCATCAGCACATCAACATTAACCCAGATGTTTTCCCCCGGTTCGACTACCGACCGACCGGAGGCTTTTGCCAAGATTTTTTCAGTGAGGGTCATGCCCATAGCGATCGCCTTCCTCTTTTATGAAGCTATAAAACTCTATGCTACCTGCCTAGGTGAAATTTGCAGCTCATCATCGTTCCTTGTATCTAGTAAAGCACCTACTGCACCATTATCGGTAGGGGCGGGGTACCCCCGCCCTGACATTGTCGTCAATTCAATTGAAAACTGCTGTCATTCATAACCTGAATCCCTACCACTTCTTGTATGGTAGAAATTTCCCAGACATAGTAATTTTTACGCGGTTTCCATTCGGGTCTTCTTCCTTCTCCACATTCAAAGTAAAATCAATCGCACTCATAATTCCATCGCCAAAGTTCTCGTGAATCACTTCTTTCAAAGGCATTCCGTACACCTGCATGATTTCGTAAAACCGATAAATGAGAGGATCGGTTGGAACAACAGGACCATTACCTTTGACAGGGTATTCAGTCAATTCTTGAACATAACTCGTATCAAGCCCTAATGCCTCAACCAGTAACTTCGCCTCTGACTGCGAAGCACTCGCTTGACGGTAGATTACAGCTGCAATCCATACCTCGTCACGTCCTAGAATCTTTTCTAAATCAGCAAGGGTCAGACCCTTTTGTTTTTTCGCCGCTAAAAGCTTTTGAGTAATTTCGGGAATAGACATTTGTACTTTATAGGGTGATAGTGGAGTCTACATCAGAATAGTGGAAGGCAGGTATGGCAGTAGAGACAAAAAGATAGAGTGGTTATTTTGACCAACTCTACGCATAAAAAATGTCAGTTTTATTTTATAAAAACCCAAGACAAACTCAACTTCCTCCTGCACAAAACAACAGTTTTCAATTGAATTTAACACAATGTCAGGGCGGGGATACCCCGTCCCTACGGTTATATTGTGGTCTACCTGACTAGAAGAAGCTGTAAATGATGAAATTGCACCATTGCTATAGAAGATCTAACTGTAGGTAGTTCACGTATTTTGCTGCCAGATTGGCAACAGCTTCGATTCAGGACAGTGTATGTTGTGAATCAATGGGTCTTGCCTAAAGACACGCATGCAAAAAGCAGAATTTTCAACACCCCGGCTAATTACCGGGGTGTTTTATTACAGACGCACGATGATTTTTCCTATATATAAATGTCTATGCTTTTTGATACTATTTTATTGCCAAATTGGCAACTACTTCGATTCAGAGGAGAGTATTGTATGAATCAATGGGTCTTACCCAGAGACACGCATGCAAAAAGCAGAATCCTCTTGTCCTCGGCTAACTCCCGGGGTCTTTTATTACAAACGTACTTGCAGCGCTTGTCGTTGTTGCATCCAAATGTTCTCACGACAACCCCCAAAGGAGATAGCTCTGGGGGTTTTACTAAGAGTGGCGATCGCTCAGGGAGCGTTTTTGAGAGCAATATCTTGTAGTAGGGTGCGCTGAACCAGCAGATAGGTGGCGCTACTGTCTACCTGCTAACGCACGACGAATGAGGTTCTCTGCTTCAGGATCTTTTTGTCCTGCAGGAGTTGCAGCCAAGTTGGTTAGCAGATTGTTCAGCAATTCGCGTTCAAGTTCAGTCATAGTTATCTTTTGAGAAGTTTAATACTGTAAGGTGATTGGTAATAGGCATTGTTAGTGTACCTATATGTATTCTCCTCTTACATATTCTTTTCTGGCAAGAAAACTTTTTATTGTAACTCATTCAGGCAAAACCATGCCAACTAATTTAATAATTCTAATTGCGGCACTTATTATAGCGTGGATAGTCTTCGGGGCTGTAGTCAATTTGTTGAAGACATTCATTAGTACTGCGATCTCTATTTTTGTGATCATCGTTATCTTAAGGTTTTTTGGCTTTAGCCCCCAAGACTTGATGCAAGAAATCACCAATCTAGCTCAAACTCTCAGGGTTTTTGTGGCGGGAGGTAACTAAGCTAGTAGGGGGAATAACGAGGTTGCTTAGTCCCTGTCTGCTGCATTAGTCTAATTTGATTTTGCGATCGAGACTAAACGCTCCCTTATTTCTGTATTAGTATATATTCCTTAAGTAGGATGTATATTTCATGAAAATTTCACTTTTTTTGATGATTTTTTATGAATAGACCACAAATATTTGTTAATCTATCTTAGGTAATATTTCTGATAATTGCTCACGGCTTGAAAGCAAATGGATACTTTTGTAAGAACTCTAATTGCCAGGATAGGGTTTTTCTGTCATTTTTTTTGTCAAAACTAAGAATGTGAAATTGTTGATTTAAGACGCTTTGGCAATGCCGGAGCAAACAATTCCATCCAAATAGTGATTACTACAAAATGTTAATCAGGGGAAAAATTTTTTGGCTCAAGCTGTACCGCGAACTTTTGCAACCCAAGCGCTTTGCGATTTTTCAAGCTTGTGTGATTGGTTTAGTTTCAGCGCTAGCAGCAGTATTCTTAAAGCAAAGTGTGAATGTTCTTGGCACATGGCGAGTCCATACAACTGAACATTTACCAGCTTGGTTGGTGCTACCAGTTATTGGCTTAGTGGGGGGATTGCTCAGTGGTTGGTTGGTGGAGGAAGTTGCTCCAGAGGCTTCTGGTAGCGGCATTTCGCAAGTCAAGGCTGTACTAGCCAAAGTACCAATAGCACTAGATTTGCGGGTGGCGCTGGTCAAGCTGCTAAGCGCAACTATAGCACTAGGTTCGGGTTTACCCTTAGGTCGGGAAGGTCCAACACTACAGGTGGGAGCGGCATTAGCCAATCATCTCAGTCGCTTCTTTCCGACTTCCCCAGATTACCGCCGCCAAATGATCGCCGCCGGTGCTGGGGCTGGTTTAGCAGCTGCTTTCAATGCCCCGATTACAGGTGTCCTCTTCGTTGTTGAAGAACTACTTCAAGATGTATCCGGTTTGACGATGGGTACAGCAATCCTCGCTTCTTTCATTGGTGCGGTGGTTTCTCGGTGGCTGGGAGGACATAGTTTAAACTTGGAGTTGACGGCGTTGAAGACCAACTTTTCGCTCCAAGAAATTCCTTTCTACTTAGTGTTAGGAGTGGTGGCGGGGTTGTTGGGGGTACTGTTTAATCAAGGAATTATCGCTTTTTTAGAATTTAACCGCCGTAGGGTACGCTTTCGATTACCTGTAAGGGTGGGCTTAGCTGGGTTAGTCTGCGGTATAGCGATCGCTTTTTTACCAGAGCCTTTCCGCGATAGCGCTGGACTGCGGGAAACCTTGACTGCTGGCGACCTCAGCCCTCAAGTAACAACCGTCGTTTTTATCGCTCAATTTATTCTCGCATTAATCGCATACGGTTCGGGAGCGCCTGGAGGGTTGTTTGTTCCCCCTTTGCTTTTAGGATCTGCTCTCGGTTATTTGGTGGGAACCGCAGAGCATAGTATGCTGGGAATTTCTTCTCCCACAACCTATGCCCTAGCGGGTATGGGTACGTTTTTAAGTGCCGTAGCTAGAGTGCCCATTACCAGCATCGTCATTGTATTTGAAATGACGACAGATTTTAATTTGGTGCTACCCCTGATGATTGGTTCGGTTGTTGCTTACTTGGTGGCGGAACAAGTGATGCCGGGATCGCTTTACGATCTCCTTTTGGAGTGGAATGGCATTCACTTGGAAAAAGACCCAACCACAGAGGGACTTTTAGCTTCTTTGAGTGCAGCGGATGTCATGCAGCGCCGTGTGGAAACTCTTTCTAGTGACATGAGCTTGGATGAAGCAGTGCAGGCGTTTTCTCAATCCTTGCATCGCAACTTTCCAGTTGTCTTGGATGGCAAAGTTGTTGGAATTATCACTCAGAAAGATATCGCAAATACTGCCTCACGACACCTAGCGGGGGATACAATTATTAGTAATATTATGACACCTGAACCAGTAACGGTGGGTCCAGCAGCTACGCTAGCTCATGTGCTGCACCTACTCAACCGTTATGACCTTAGCTGTTTACCAGTCACAGAAGGTCGAAAGCTGGTGGGAATTATTACACGCACTGATATTATTCGGGTGGAAGCAGAGCGACTCAGTGGCGATCCCGAACAAGTGGGACCGAAGCCAGAACCTTCGTATGTAGTTTACCAAACTCGCGCTCCGGCTACAGGAAAAGGACGGTTGCTAGTACCACTCTCGCATCCAAATACGGCTCAGACTTTGCTGACGATGGCGGCGGCGATCGCCAAACAGCGCCATTACGAACTAGAATGCCTGCAAGTGATCGTCGTGCCCCGCAGTATTACCCCAGCGGAAACACCAGTGCAAACCACTGCCAGTCATCACCTATTACATCAGGCTGTGCAGCTAGGGAAAGACTGGCAGATTCCCGTTCACACCCAAGTACGAGTAGCCCATGATGTCGCAGGGGCAATTTTGGAGACTGTCAAAGAACGACACATTAACTTAGTTTTGATGGGCTGGAAAGGCAGCACTTCTACACCCGGTCGAGTTTTTAGCCAAGTTGTAGACACGATAATTCGACAGGCAGGTTGTGATGTTGTCTTGGCTAAATTGAATGGCAAAAGAACCTTTGACCGTTGGTTGGTTCCAATGGCAGGCGGTCCTAACTCCAGCCAAGCGGTTCAACTCTTACCGGCGCTTGCTTCCCTCAGTTTGTCGCCACAAATTAAGCTTTGTCAAGTGTTCCAACCAAGTGAATCTATTCCTGACACAGCAGTGCTGGAAAAAGCTGTTCGCTTTCTCAAGCGTAAACTCAAATGTAATGTGATGTTTACTCCAGTCCACGCTACTTCGGTTTGTGAAGGGGTGATTCAGTGTGCAGAAATTAACCACAGCGATGTGATTATCTTGGGGGCTACTCGTGAAGGACTTCTCCAACAAACGATTAAAGGAAATATTCCAGAGACTATTTCTCGCAAGAGTAGTTGTACAGTTATTTTGGTACGCAGTGCGACAGTGTAACCCTCAACTGTAGTTAGCAGATCCTTCTCGAAAGCGAATTTTACGCATAAATGACCGCCCTTCGGTTCGTCAAAAGTCACTCATTCAAAAGTCAAAAGTACAAAAAAGGTACAAGCCCCTAAATTTATTTATGGAAAATGAAAAATATGTATTTCGAGAGGAGTGCAATCAAGTTATACTACGTCCTTATTACAAGCCCAGACCACCACGCATAGCGAATGGCGCTTCGCGATTTATTTATGGGGTTCTTACTTTTGACTTTTGACTTTTGACTTTTGACTCTTGAGAAGCGACTTGACTGGTTTTCCTAGTTTACAGCAGTTTTCAATTGAATTGATCGCGTTGTCAGGGCGGGGTGACCCCGCCCCTACGGTTATATTGTGGTCTGCCGGATTAACGAACTTCAAGCTGAAATAGAACCTAAAAAGATACGTGTAAAACGAAACTAGAGATAAAATCAGAGGTATGTTTATGCCTGTTTTATTTGAGACAAATGCCAACATTTGAGGTTTTAGGATTACATTTTGGTGTCTCAAAAACGCAAGCAAACGACACATTTCATTACTGGATAAAGATCTTACGAACAAAGCCTGCTAGTCTCCTTGAACAAGTTGATACCAATGACAGCAGCGATTATGCGATCGCTGCTGTCATTGGTATCAACAGCCCCGAACCCACCGACATTCGCGCACCGCGAGAATTTCGCGTCTCTACACAACCTAAAATTCCTACCGATCAGCCTTAACTGAACCGTATTGCCCCATAACTATCAATCTGCCCGTTTTAGATCGCGCAAGTTCCGACTCCCAGACTAATTTGTTAAGTTTTAATGCTAATTATTTGCAATTAGTATGACCTTCGGTGTAATCTCAAAACTTATTGAATATCTTTTGCAATAAGTTGAAAGGAGGAATCATCCATTGGCAATAGTTGTTGATGTCCGCGTCTGCGGTCCTTCTTACCTCCTCAACGGCAGAGTCTTTCTTAAACCCAGTCTTTCTATCTGGAGTATCCTCATGGTTCAAGCAACGAACATGCATCATTCCTTTCACCTACAGCTACTGCCAATAGAAGCGTCACCATCCCGAATCACTAATTTGGAGATTGTCCAGCACTCTTATGGTCACCTAACGTGCCGACAAAATTTGATGAGTTTGCGATCGCAGGTGGAACTGCCAAAAATTTGTGATTCCACAGATGTGACGATCACCATCTTGGAAGGTAACGGTAACCTGACTGTACATGACGAGGTAGTGATGCTGGAACCAGGGGTGTTTGTGTTTATTCCTGCGCACACACCGCATACGCTACAAACTCAAACCAGTTTAGCTTTCTTGCTCAGCCGTTGTGAAAGCGATTTAACCACCAGTGAATCAGTCTGGGTAGGCAACTTATAAAAACGCAGATGCTAATATTCCTACTTGCCATTGATGAAGACCAATCTGACTTGACGGACGATCGCATCAAAACCTGAGTGGCGCAGTGTAAGTTAGCGCCTTAGTAGTTGGTGGTCAGTTGCTAGTCATTGTTTGTGATGGAATGACCACTAACTGCTAAAAACTAGAGTCTTCTTTTGGAGTTTTTATGTCTAATTCGTTTGATGTTCTTTGGTTAAATGTCAGTCCTAGTTTGAAATGTTTTGATCAACCGCTCCTGCGGTATCTAGCCGGACAGGTAAAAATCGCTCGGTGGGAATATTATCAGACCCTAGATGAAGCTAGCTCTCTGGAGAAAGCAGTGACGCTACTGTATGACTATCTAAAAGAGCGAGATCGCCCTGTTCACTTAATTGGTCATGGTATGGGAGGGGTACTTGGCTTAATCTATGCCCGTCGTTATCCAAAGCGCGTTCAGTCTTTAGCCTTGCTGGCGGTGGCATCTCAACCTGCTGCCACTTGGCAGGCACACTATTACGTTCAACGTCAACTGTTATCTTGTAGTCGTCAACGAATCTTGGCTCAAACTGTTCGCAGTCTGTTTGGTAGTCAGCTTCCTTACCCTGCTAAGGATTTAGTCAGAGCACTTGCCAGAGATCTAGAAGCATCTCCCTCCCCTCACTCCCTCTTTAAGTTGGTTAATTTGCCTACCTCCGGCGTCTCAATGCCATTGATGGTTTGTGGTTGCAAGACCGATCCAGTTGTAGATCCGATCTCCTTGGCAGGATGGCTGCCTTGGCTGAAGCAAGAAGATTATCTGTGGGAATGCCCAGAGGGTCGTCACTTTTTTCACTTTTTTCACCCTCAACAGGTCGCAGAGCAAATTCTGGACTTTTGGCAGTCTACAAGCTTATTACCACTGAATCTATCAATGTTTGGGCACGAGAACTCTTGGACTGCCTCTTAATAGTTAATCTCTGAATTCTTTATTGATTTTTTTCAGACAGTAATCAATCATGTTTCAGCCCTCTCTAATACAGTTCATCCAGGGGCTAGCGGTTCCTTTGTGCTGTTTTTGTATTTGGACTTTAATGGCTTTGTTCGTCTGGAGTCTTTGGTTAGCGACAAGAGATGGAATCAAGCAACTCAAGCGCTTACATCAGATTCCTTGCAGCAACTGTGCATATTTTACCGGAGATTACCGCCTCAAATGCACGGTGCATCCCCGGAAAGCGCTCTCCGAGGATGCGATCAATTGCCTTGACTATCAACCGATTGCTCAGATTACCCTTTGTAAGCAAGCACAGTGTCAAAGAAGTTGCCACGGTTCTAACTAGAAACACATAGCAGAGTAAATCTCAACATGAGTTCCAAAACTTTTTATGCTCAGAGTCTGAAACAAGCTGCGAAAAAAGCAGTGAAACTGGCACGATCAAACCAACGCTTAATTGCCAAGCTTGAACTAGCAGAGGGGGCAACCTCCAAAGCGGGTGCAGCACATGGCACTCCTCGCCTACCGTTGCTGGTTTCAAGCTAAGTAAGATCTAATGGCGTTAAAGCCGTATTTCAGTTTGAACCTATGCAATTAAAGGAGAAGGAGGGTCTCCCTCCGTAGGGAACTGGCTTTCCCGTTGGGCGTCGCGTCTCTACATTCTTTTTCGGAGAGGTCTAGTAAGTAGTCGGACAGAATTAATTACACAATGTCCGCCGCGAATTGAGCGAAGCGCTTGGGATCTTTCGCAAGGGCTGGGATTGCTTCGCTTCGCTCGCAATGACTGTAAATATTTTTGTCCATCTACTTATTAAATTGCGTTCTATGCTTGCACAGATGCATTTGTCAGCAACAACACCAATTGACGCATAGTAGAAAATCAACGGATAGCGGTGCTGAAGCATAGTGCCAGCCTGTGGACAACCTACACAATTCAACGTGGTGACAAGGATTAAGGTTTGAAGCCGGAATGTTTTTTGCAGGCGATCGCCACGGCAGTCTGGATAACTCTTTTGAAGTCTCCAGATCTGTCCGCACCGATGCAGCTATTTACTATCGACTTGAAAACTTCAAGGCAACGCTCAGTTTCAAGAATCTTTTCAATGTGAAATATATCGAGGCTCCCTGCTCGAGTTTTTTCTGCCACTTAATTTTGCATCAGGTACAGGTTGCAAAAGAAAAGCTCGTGTTTGCTTTTGCCCAAGGTTATTAGTATATGAGCCATAACCGACAATTTGCCCAAGGTCATTGATTCCTGTCGCCTGCGTCAGATCCCAGCCATAACCTCCAACTATTAGACTGTTGAGGTCAGAAATCTGCCCTTTTTCCCAAATAAAAGCATGAGAAAGTTCTTGACCTGTGATTGGATCCTTATCTGTGTTTGAGAAACCAACTACCTGAGTCAGATTGTTGATCGCATTAGCGCTACCAGCGCTACCGCCAAGGCTCCCCAAGTCAGTCTCCTTACCGTTTTCCCAGAGAAAGGGGATCGATTTATTTGCTTCAGGGAGGTACTGACCAACCACCTGGCTAGCATTATTGATGTTCAAGGCAAAGCTTTCCTCCCCACCAAATGTCCCCAAGTCTTGCAGGGTGAATTGCCCATTACGGTCTTTTCGCCAAAGAGCTGCTGTTACTGTCGTTTCATCAGGACCAGTCGCAACATTGCCCACCAATTCGCTTTTGTCATTAATGGCTCTAGCAGCGCCAATAATACCTCCCAATGTGGGTAATTCCTTCGTGACACCGTTTGCCCAATAAAAAGCACGGGATGGCCGAGGAACAGGAAAACCTGGAATACTAGGAACATCTGGAACAGTCCTAGCATCTATGTACTCACCAGCCACTTGGTTTTTGTTATTAATGTCACGGAAATACTTTTCCACGACAGTAATATCGCCGTAATACGCTCCGCTGTAACCTCTGGAAGCATTTTTTGTCCAGATAAAACCCTGCTCAAGATCTGCTCCGACGACAGTGTCTACAGTACCTGCTATAGTGCCACTGTCATTGATGCATCTGGCAACGATATTAACATAATTGAGTTCGGGTAATTGTGAGATCTTTCCGTTATTCCAGACAAAGCTATGATTGGCTTTGTCTGTTCCCACTTCACGAACGACAACCTGACCAAAGTTGTTGATCGCATTGGCGCGAATGTCGGTGCTATCAGAACTGAGGTTACCAAGGTCAGTAATAACATATTTAGACTCAGCCATGACTGGGCTGTTCGTAGCTATTCCGGCAATACTTAGGACTGCCATAGCAAAGCCAACTTTACCAAGATTCAATGTAAGCATGTTCTTGCAAGTATTGATGTTTGTTGAGATTAGTTTTCTTTGTGCAAGGGTTAGATGCAGTAAGGAGCATCTTTCCTGCAACTGAAAATCAGTTAACACGAATGGCAACTAGTAAACCTCTGTTAACTAGAAGCTAGTTGATTTTTATTATCGTCAGCATGAAAGCTAATTAATCAATCTTGAGATAAACTAGCGTAGACCATCATGGGAAATCAGGAGGTTTAAAGCTATGCTTTTACAGCATTTGACCTCATTAATAGGAATATGAGTTGCTACAGATTCAAACTTATTGCTATTATTATTCAATAAGCTCTTAAAAAAGACTACCATACTTGTTGCACTAATTGTCAATTTAATTTGATGAATTTATGTCAGGGTAGTTAGACGAACACAGTATTGCTCCTCAGGCGAACTTGCTTCATCCTGGCTTTGACTATGTTCCCACGCCCGCACTGTCACTTGATGCGACAGGTGACACAGCAGTGGCTGAGCAAAGCATCGCAAACTAGGGCTTGTATTCACCCAAAGAACATCTGGCATAGACATAATTTACCTTGTAAGTAATTGGAGTTGCGATCAGAGTCAAGGCTGCTAATTGCAAAAGTACTATTCGCTATTAGCCATTTTGGTTATTTGAGAAACTTATTCAATAACTCTAGGAAAGAGCTTACACTAAAATCTCAGTTAATGAAAGTCTTTTTCATTAAATCAAATGAATGAGGTGGCAAGTGACGATTTTGCAGGGGTTGGAGAACTTCCGCTCTCCACGGTTTGACACCACTGAACGATGAAATTTTCCTGTTTTCTACTCCCAATACGATTCGGATCAGATAATTTGAGGAAAGCTCGCAGTTCTTACGAGGGTTTCTGTACGTATATTCTGCGGTGCTCTCCCTCAGGTTTCCCCCACATCTATATTGCCGCATAGTGGCAGTTCATGGTCACGATCGCAAGTTATTGAGATAAATTATCACTATTTAACTTCATAAACAAGCGATGCTGTCGCAACTCTCGCACTTAAAAAAATTATTAAGACCATTGGCCAGTACGCCGATGTGTAGCGTTAGTCAGCCAATCGGACTGTAAATGAGAAAAGACTTTTGACTTTTGACTTTTGACTCTTGAGAAGCGACTGACCCTGGTTGTTGTTTTTGATGCTCTACATACTGAATACGCTCATAATTTATTGCAAGTAATTTTTATAAATGTGGTCATCCTAAAATACTCAATAGCAAAAGTCAAGCAATAAAATTAGTGAGTATTTCCGACCACGAGTTCGGTATGAAAACTCTGTAATTCAACTATGAAGGCATTTTTTATCAGATTAGCTCCGAGTCTAATAGATAATTTATCTCATCAAATATTGAATTAACTTGAAAAAGATTTTCAGGTATTGCATTTTTAATCGAAAAACTATATTATCAACACTGACTTGGACAAAAGTACTCTCACTACATCTAGTCGTTAATTTGTTGAGAAAGATTACATGAGCGGTAAACTTTTTGAGGCAGGCGGCGTGGTTATGTGACCTTTGCTGATGTGTAGCGTGTGCGGTTTTGGCTGTTTCTATCGCGTCAACAACGCCTTGTCCGTGAGGTGTTTAATCTCTACCGCTGGAATAACTTGGTGGGTGCAATCAATTATTTGAGATAAATTATTTATAGGCGTTGAGAATAATGAGGCATTTACAGAAATTATTTCTAGCTTCTCGGTTGCTAAATCTGCAATTGTGGGCAATAGCTGTAACTCTTTTTGCAGTACAACCAGGTTGGACAAATGAGATCCCTCCAACCCGCATCCTTAGAAAGGGGGGCGATACTATCTCATCAACTAATATAAAAAAGCGATCGCCAAGTAGTTGTGAACGTCCTGTTACTAGCGCTCAAATGTTACTGGTGCAGTCACCAACACTACCAAACACGCCCGACAAACAGGTTTGGCACAGGCGCCTTTTTTGTAGGTAATCGTGAAGGCGATCTAGACAACTCATTTAAACTTCCTAGCTATACAAGAGTAGACGCAGCTATCTACTATACCAGAGGTATTTTCAAAGCTGCGTTGAATCTCAAAAATGTGTTTGATATCAAATATTTTGAGGCGTATACAGGTAGAACCAGCATAGCTCCTGGTGGACTTTTTACGGTCTTAGGAACGATTTCGTGGAACTTTTGACACTACCCTAACACTCCCATTGCTATTTGCTCAGTTTAAGACTTAAGGATGGGATCGCGGAGCCTATACCATGAATTCTAAAAAAATACGCGACCTAACATTTACTCTACACCGCTACCTCGGCTTAGCCGTGGGACTAGTGCTAATTATAGTTGGTTTGACAGGCAGCCTGTTGGTGTTTGAGAAGGAAATTGACCAGTTTTTTGTTGCCCAAAAGTTTGGACATATCACTCCCCAACAAGTGCTGCTATCCCCAGAGTCTGTGGTAAATACTGTGAAAGCAGCGTATGCCTCAAGAACAGACCTAAAGCTTGATCGGCTTTATTTACCTGAAGTGCCAACTGCACCCTACAAAGTAGAGTTAAGTGACTCTAAAGATGTCTGGACGGAATTGCTTGTAAATCCTTATACAGGTGTAATCATGGGTGAGCGTTACTGGAACAATATGTGGGTTGGTGTCACGTTTCAAATCCACTATGCCTTGATGGTAGGAGACACTGGGACTAAGTTGGTCGGCATAGTTGCATTTATACTTTTGATTCTCAGTATTACAGGTTTCATCCTCTGGCCCGGTTGGCGCAAGCTGATTGCAGGTTTCAAAATCAAGTGGAATGCTCATCCCAAGCGTGTAAACTTTGATCTTCATAAAGTAGCGGGCATTATTGCAGCGATATTCCTTGCCCTTACAGCTTTCACTGGCTTTTGCTGGAACTTTTATGATTTCACTGAACCTATTATCTACGCTGTTACTTTCACCAAAAAGCCGCAGGCTCCAGTATCGAAACCCATTTTTAGTAAGTTACCATTAAAACTCACAGAACAACTGAAAATTGCCGATGCTGCTTTACCGGGTGCTGCGATCAAGAGCATTTACTTCCCTAAGTTACCAAAAGATGCTTTAAGAATTCGCTTTCAGCTACCTCAGGAAAATTTAGAGTCCGGCATGAGTAGTGTGTATCTCAACCAGTATACAGGTGAGGTTTTGCGAGTTGACAATTCCCTGAAGTCGCCACTGGGCGATCGCGTCCTCAACTCCTTTTCTCCCTTACACAACGGTACTTTTGGCGGTTTGCCCACCCGCATACTCTACGTCTTCGTGGGACTTGCACCATTGATTCTGTTCATCACTGGCTTTGTCATGTGGCGATATCGCTACCAGGCAAAATCTGCCGACCGAAATCATGCTATCGAACAAAGGGAGGAACGTCGTGTTTAACTATGCGATCGCTGTAGTCTTCATATCCATCGTTGACAGTTGGATGCGTATGCAGTTGTTAAATCTTGAACTACCCAGGTTTAGACTAAGGTGACTATGACAACAAAATTCATCAGACCGTTACGTTATCCTTGAAAATTGGGAAGAGTCAAATTGCCCGGACAGACAACAAGGTAAACCCTGACAATCCCCGACAAAGCAATTGGCGTTCCCTTCAAAGATCAACTCTTGACTTTTAACAAGTGGGTGAAGGAAGCCCTGTTTTGTCGGGATTGGGTCTAACCTCTAATCCCGATTAAGACAAGTCTATCAAAGCGTTAGAGTCCCTGCTTAAAACGCTCTTACACCAATGCCAGCCTAAGTTCGTAAATGATACTTGGCTAACCCTATATCCATAAGCTGCAATAACGAAGAACCACTAACTAGTAATAATTGATGAAAGACTTTGACCAGACAAAAACTATCAACTTACTGAATTCCATCATGGAATTTGAACTCGCTGGAGTAGTGCGTTATACCCACTATTCCTTAATGGTGACTGGACCCAACCGAATTCCAATTGTGGATTTTTTCAAAGCGCAGGCGAATGAATCCCTAATTCATGCCCAACAGGTAGGAGAAATTCTCACAGGTTTAGAGGGGCATCCCACCCTGCGGATTGCGCCAATGGAGGAAACTTACAAACACACAGTACAGGATATTCTGGCGGAGAGTCTCAACCATGAGAAAAAAGCGTTGAATCTCTATAAAGAGTTGCTCTCTACAGTGGAAGATGCCAGCATTTATCTAGAAGAATTCGCTCGCACCATGATTGGTCAGGAAGAATTGCACAACATTGAAATTAAAAAAATGTTGCGCGATTTTAGTTAAGAAAAGCACAATACCTGAGCCAGAATACAAGCCGCTACAGCAATCGCTAGCATCAACCCAAAGATCGTAGCGCGATCGCCGCATGCCTGTTGCGTAAGTCCCGCTCCAGCTTCAGAACCGTGCGATCGCCAATATTCCAAGTCACCACAGGCGCAACAAATTGCGCTACTCGACAGGGATGCTTGCCAAGCCCATAACTTGTATTGATGCTTCTCCTGCAAGTACGTACTTTGGTGGGATCTAACTCAGAGGCTTTGGTAATTATTAATGCTGATGAAAAAGTAGGTCAACCTCTACGTTCAATTAAAAATTAAGAATTAAAAATTAAAAATTAAAAATTATTAATCCCCACGCATAAATGCGTTCGATTAAATAATGTTGCGGAGCACCTCCAAGTTTTCCATGTTTAAAAACAGGGGAACCTGTTCCCAACTGAGTAGTTCCAAATCCTTAGGAAATTTTTAATTTTTAATTTTTAATTTTTAATTTTTAATTTTGTAGTCATTCTGAAGCCAAGCAAAATTTTTTTGAGAAGGATTGCTAATAAATTAGCTTTCATGATAACTTAACTCAAGTGAATAGTTGAGAATAATTTGAATTTAAGCATATATTGTTCAAAAACATATGAGTCGGAAAAAGTCAACATAGCGTGATATCTGCGGCTAATGTATGATGAATTTGAGAAAAATACCCAGTATTGATGTAAATATATCAAGGAGATTTATTAGTAAAAATTAGCAATTGTTACAAGCTAATGCGAACAAACAATGACGAGGCAAACGTGGGAGAACGTCTGTGGATTGTCAGACTTAGAAGCGAAGAAGCTACGGTGCGTCGCCTCATGGGGATGGGATTAGCCCCAGGATGTGAAGTTAAAATCAAACCTCACTACTGACGGTTCTGTAATTGTTGCCCTATGCAATCGCCGCATTGGTTTAGGAGTGGGTGTAGCACAGAAAAACATGTGTACCAATTTTGAAAATTAATTGCAAAATATTATCATTAGTTAATTGAGCTTTGGATTTCATGTATCAAGTTTTGTTGAGGTAAGGAATTAAAAAGTGGCATATTTACGAAGATACAAGCCTAATCGCTGGCAATGGCTATTTGCTCTCTCACTCTCGGTAATGCTATTCGTTACGATCCCGCCTCTGTGGGCTTCAACCAGCACACCACAACAAGATCTACAGCGCCTGAATGGCTATATTGAACAGGCTTTGACAAAAGCTAATGCAAAAGATTTTCAAGGAGCAGTTTCAGCCTACAAGCAGTTTGATAACGACTGGTTCGATGTTGAAGATGGGGTAAAAAAGACCTCGCGCCAAGCCTATCGAGACATTGAATCCGCGATGGGTGAGGTCAAGTTTGCTTTCTCAAAAGTGCCACCCAATCAGTCTCAAGTAGTGGCAGCGCTCTTAAAACTACAAGCAACAGACCAAAAATTCATTGCGGATAGGGGCAAACCGAGAGCCGAGACAAACACCAGCAAGGTGACAATCGCCAGCCTGATTGAGCGGCTCAACCGCGCTGATGCTGCCATCGACAAACACGACTTCGCTGATTCGGCTGCTGAAATTAAGGGTTTTCAAACGGACTGGTTGGAGGTGGAAGGCATCGTTAAGACCAAATCCAAAGATGCCTATGTCGATGTTGAGAACAACATGGCTTTAGCTTATGGATTTTTGAAAGCCACGCCTACAGATACCACCAGTGCCAAGACTGCGATCGCCAACCTCAAAAAAGACCTCCATCCTTATGCAGAGTCCGTGAAATACGGTTGGTTTGATGCTGCTGTGATTTTGTTACGGGAGGGCTTGGAAGCCATTCTGGTCTTGGTTGCCTTACTAGCATTTCTCAACAAGAGCGGCAATGGAGACAAGAGCCGTTGGCTTTGGGCAGGTACGGGACTTGGAGTTCTCGCTTCAATTCTGACGGCGATTGTCATCAATCTTGTGTTTTCCAAAGTTGGCTTTGGTGCAAACCGAGAACTCATGGAGGGAATCACCGGATTAATTGCAGCCGCGATGCTGTTTTATGTCAGCTACTGGCTGCATACCAAGTCCTCGCTCGGAGCTTGGCAAGGCTATATCAGCAACCAGATGAACGCAGCTTTGGCAACTAATAGTATCTTCTCTCTGGCATTTCTAGCTTTTTTGGCAGTTTTCCGAGAAGGCGCAGAAACCACACTTTTTTACATCGGCATTGCCCCTGCGATCAGCACAACTGATTTATTTGCTGGATTAGGAATCGGGGCAGTGCTGTTAATTATCCTGGCAGTTCTGATACTGGGACTGGGGTTAAGACTGCCGTTGAAGCCTTTCTTTCTGGTTACCAGCATCTTGATTTACTACCTTGGCTTTAAGTTTATTGGTTCTGGCATTCACGCCTTGCAAGTCGCTGGAATTTTCTCTGCCACTCCTGCCAAATTTTTACCCGCATCTGAGGGTTTGGGACTGTACCCAACTTGGGAAACAACTTTGCCCCAGATGGCATTACTCATCGCCGCTATTTTTGTTGTATTTTATACAAAAAGACAGGCAATTCGTACCGTAGAAAGCGATCGCCAAGCAGATGCTCTACAGAAACATTAATTTCTTAAAACGCCAGAAAACACAACAGTTTGTTAGCTCATGCCAAATCAAAATCTGTCAGAGAAAGCAGAGCTTTATAGTCGTCGCCAGACCCTAAAACTAGGGTTAGCGTCCGTGGGGCTAACAGGTGCAGGTCTGGTTTTATCTACCCTTGGGCAGAAGCAGAAAACCAAAGTCAAAGTGCCACCTCTTCCGATAACGGAGACAACTGTAGCTAATAGCTTTAACCCTTTGGTCATGCTGAGGGATTTTGACTACGGTACAGTCAAACTTGAAAATGGACGCACTATCCGGGAATTTAACTTCGAGGCTAGAACCTCAACACTTCAACTCACTAAAGCGGTTGAGTTCGCTTCTTGGAATATTAATGGTCGCGTACCGGGACCGACCATTAGGGCAACTGTTGGCGATCGCATCCGGGTAATCTTCCACAATATTGCAGGTCATTCCCACTCATTGCATTTTCATGGCATTCACCCAACCGACATGGATGGAGTCGTTCCCATTCGTCATGGCAGCACCAAGGTTTTTGAATTTGACGCCGAGCCGTTTGGAGTACATTTGTACCACTGTCATATTTCTCCCGTGGTTCGTCATATTGGCAAGGGTTTATATGGGATGTTCATTATTGACCCAGTGCAAGGTCGTCCTCCTGCTGATGAAATAGTGCTGGTCATGGGGGGTTATGACGTGAATGAAGACGGGCGAAATGAACTGTATGCCTTCAATGGAATACCAGACTACTACCTGAAGCATCCAATCCCAATTCAGCAAGACCAACTCATTCGGCTGTATCTTCTCAACATGACTGAACTTGAACCAGCTTTGACGTTTCACATCCATGCCAATATGTTTCGAGTTTATCGCACTGGTCGAACCCTAACTCCTAGCGAGGAAACAGACGTGATCACTATGGGAATCGCTGAACGTCACATTCTGGAATTTAGCTATCGTACTCCCGGTATGTATATGTTTCATCCTCATCAAGATCAGATTGCAGAGGCTGGCTGTATGGGTAATTTTAATGTTGTCAGCAACACCTGAAACCATTCACAGCGAACGGTAAGTTAAACATTGGTGAAGTCTCTAATTTTTGAAAGATTTTTAAGGAAAAACCATGTTCAAAATTCGGACTAAATATTTCATTATTGCCATGATCAGCTTAATGATTTTCGTTGCTTGTGGCAGACCTTCGGATACAAACACGAACACCAACCCATCTCCAGCTTCTAGCCCTAGTACGATCGCCAATACTACAGACCAGAGTGCTCACAGCCACATGGGTGGTGAACACAAATTCAACATCAACACATCCCTAGAGCCTGAACTTGACCCGATTGTGGCGAAATTAAAAATTGATGGACTCTACGACAAAATTAACAAGGCGCGACCTTACCAGAACCTAGATGAACTGGTCAGCAAAAATGTCCTCACTCAAGCTCAATTTGACCAAGTTAAACAGATGCTGACTTTGGACAACACCCTCACAGGAGAACCTAAAGACGTTGACTATTTAGTCAAACTGGGATTGATGAAAGGTCATCTGCTCGTAGCAAAAGAACTGCTGGACATGAAGCGACCTGCAGAAGCACTGCCTCATGTAGGTCATCCGATTGAAGAACTTTACGTCACCGTCGCCGATCAATTTAAAGAACGGGGTGTAACCGACTTCAAAGACACGATGGATGAGGCAAAAGACTTTATCAAGAATAAACCTCAAGACCCACAGGTGATGCCTAAGTTTAAAGCTGGAATGGCTGCTGTTGATCAAGCGATTACAGCTTTACCAGAAACTCAAAGGAAATCGGCAAAATTTATCGCTCAAGTGATTAACGGTCTTCTTGATTCAGCGAGTGCCGAATATGGGGGAGCAATTAGTGGCAACAAGATTGAAGAAGTAGACTATCAAGACTCTCGCGGCTTCGTGGCTTACAGCTATATGTTGTATCAAGATGTCCAACCACAGCTTCAAAAAGACAACTCTAAAACGCAAGCGCAATTAAAGGCTAGTTTAGATGACCTCCGCAAAACCTGGCCCACTGTTTTGCCTCCTTCTAAACCAGTGTTCACTGGGGATGAGGTTGCAGCCAAAGTGAAAAAAATTGAGATCCTTACCAAGCCTCTCACCTCCGCTTCAACCTCTTCTGGTGTCAGCAGTACTACTGCTTCAAATACCGCAAGTATTCAACCTGGACTGACCAAGTTCAAAGGTTTTGTTACAGCCTCTTTAACAGCAGCTAAGGCAAATGACTTAGCACAAGCTAAGAAAGAAATGGCTAACGCGACTGATGCGTGGGGAGAGGTGGAAGATAATATCAAAGCTAACTCAAAAGATTCCTACAGGACACTAGAGTCAGCGATCTCTGACGTCCAAACCAGTCTTGTCATACCCCCCAATCCTGATCCTGAAAAATCTGTCAAAGCTTTGGAATCCCTGCTGAAAACAGTAGATAATTACAAAACCCAAATAAAGTAAATGATACTATAGGATTCCTATTTGATTTTGAAATTCGATTTACCTATCTAGTGGCACGACAGCGCTACACAAAACCTGAGCAAAATTCGCAACAGAGGCACCAGGATAGTTGTATACTGTAGTCAGATCCGGTTCTAGTGAAGATCAGCCACTAGAGGTAACGGGGAAAGTCCGGTGCAAGTCCGGCGCTGTCCCGCAGCTGTCATCAAGGATTTCCTTGTCAGTCAGAATACCCGCCGAAGAATAAGTAACTTCTGCCTAAGTCTACGAGGTATAGATGAAAGACCAACATACTTTGTTTGTTTGTACCACTTGCTCCAGTGAGTGGAAAGATGGGAAGCGAGTGGGTATAAGTGGTGGTGAAAAACTACTTCAGCGATTGCACCAAGTACAGCAAGATTGGGAATTGCATCAAGAATTTACGATTCAAGCTGTTGAATGCATGAGTTCCTGTAGCCGAGCTTGTGCTATTTGTTTTGCTGCCACTGGGAAATATACTTATCTTTTTGGTGATTTATCGCCAGAATCTTCACCATCAGAAATTGCTAAGGTATTAGAATGTGCCAGTAAGTATTATAATCATCCGCAAGGCTTGCTACCTTGGGCAGAAAGACCAGAACCACTTAAAAAAGGAATTCTAGCAAGAATTCCGGCAATACCTGCGCCTATTAGCAATTAGGGCGCTATCAACAACTTAGGCAAATTTCGGCACGTTTCTAGCCAGCAACCACCTAAACCGCTAAGAATTATTACAATTTAGCCCCCTTGGAGTATCGATCTGGATTTATGGCAGTGAATGCCACCGTGTTGTTACTGGGGCAGGTATTGGGTCCACTTTTGGCAGGAGTCGCGTTTGGACTTTGGGGAATCCAGGGGTTTTTTTACGCTAGTGCGGGTTTTGCTATTAGTACACTCGGATTGCTCACTAGACTTTTTACATATAAAACGAGTTAATCTCATGATTTTGCTCTTAACCAAACCGTATTGCCAGTCAATCCGTAGTATGGTAATTTGCTCTTAACTTGATTACTATCTTAAGGCAACGCATAAATTAAATATTACCATCAAGCTTTCAGTACTTACTTTTGGAGGTGCAAAATGACAGGCATCAAACGCAAGCTTCTGTCTGGTATTCTCGGACTGTGCGTTCTGTTAGGGGTTGTGATGGCTGGAGTGACGAATGCGCACAGCCCCAGCAGTGACGCTTATGATTTGACAAATCGCAGTTTGATTGAACGCGGACGATATATAGTGACCTCTGTAGGCGGTTGCGTAGACTGCCACAGCGTGGGTAGAGACCCTAACGATCCAACTTGGTTGGCAGGGTACATTGAGGGAACGCCAGGGCAACCCTTTGAGGTCGGTCCATTTCAGATTTATCCGGCAAACATCACGCCAGATCAAGAAACAGGCATTGGAAGTTGGACTCCCAAACAGGTGTTTAACGCTTTTCGCTTAGGCCAAGATAAGGATGGCAACACGCTCTGTCCGCCGATGCCTTGGCCAGTGTATCGCAATATGACCGATCTCGATATTTGGTCGGTCGTCGCGTATCTGAAAAATGGAGTAAAGCCCGTTAAAAACGAAGTGCCAGACAACGTTGCTCCAGACGGGACACGTCCAGACTGTTCATCGCTCTATCAAGACTTAAAGCCGCTACCACCCTTTCCCGGCGCCAACGAGATTAGACCTCGACGCGCCTGAGCGATCAAAAATTATCTTAACGTAGTTGCAAGTCATTGGCTTGTTTTCAATTTTTGAGCCGTGCAAAAGTACTGGCTGCAGAGTGCTTTCTTAAAGTTATCGAAAGAAAGCACTCTGGTAGTCAAGCTATATTAGGCTATGCCCCGTTACACTTGATGCCAATCAAAAAGAGAAAATATGCCGATGAAACTTTACGATTTAGCCGGAGCAAAGGACGATTGCCGCTTTAGTCCCCCTTGTTGGCAAGTCAAGATGGCTTTAAAACACAAAGGACTTCATGCGGAAGAAATTCCTTGGCGGTTTACAGAGAAAGAGGCGATCGCTTTTTCCGGTCAGGGACAGGTTCCTGTCTTGGTTGATGGCGACCAAACTGTGATTGATAGTTGGGAAATTGTTCGTTACCTGGAAACAACCTATGCCGATCGCCCAAGTTTATTTGGCGGAAAGATTGGCGAATCAGGGGCTTTATTCATTAAGTTTTGGTGCGGACAAGCTATTAATCCAGTTATGTTTCGGATTATTCTCCCAGATTTGTTTCAGCATTTACATGAAAAAGACAAAGCGTACTTTCGCGAGAGTCGGGAGAAGCTTTTGGGAGCAACGTTGGAAGAATTTGCGGCGCCAAATGATGCGACCATTACTGCTTTGCGAACAGCTTTATCTCCTTTGAGGGAAGTTCTGGAACGTCAGCCCTATCTGGGAGCCGATCAGCCTTATTTTGCCGACTACATCGTATTTGCGCTATTTCAATGGGCGAGGGCAGTCAGTCCAATCCAGTTGCTCTCTAAAGACGATTCGATTTATAGCTGGCGCGATCGCTTGCTGGATGCTTTCGATGGTTATGCTCGTAGTGCGTCTGGTTACTCAGTGTGAACTACCTACGCTCTCTATAGTAGTTATCGGTATGTAGGTTATCCGAACAGTATTGAGTGGCAGGGGCGATCGCTCAGGTACTCAGTAGTTTAACTCAATCCTTTTCGTTGCTTTGCGATCGCCTCCAGACTTGGCGATCTTTGCGTCTTGGCGGTTTGTTAAAAATTATTTAACCGCCAAGACGCCAAGGACGCAAAGAAATAAATTTCTGACTACATTCTCTCCAGAACCCCAATTCCTAGTAAAGAGAGTCCCAACTTCAGAGTTCTAGCGGTCAAATCACATAGCACTAGCCGGGATGTTCTGAGAGGTTCTTCTGCATTCAGTACTGGCACACCGTGTTCACGGTCATAAAACTGATTGAATTTCTGACTGAGTTGAAATAGATATTCACAGAGGCGGTTGGGTAGCAAATCTTGCTCTACAGTACTAATAGCTTCATCTAACTGTAACAAATGTTTTGCCAGCGTTACTTCTGTTTCATGCTGTAATAAAACTTTAGCATTGTCCCCTAACTCATCAAAGTTAATGCCACCCTTGCGGCTAATTCCCTGAATCCGGGCGTAAGCATAAAGCATATAAGGTGCAGTATTGCCTTGGAGAGCTAGCATTTTGTCGTAGTTGAATATATAGTTGCTAGTACGGTTTTGGCTGAGGTCAGTATATTTAACTGCACTGATGCCAACTAGTTGAGCAACATGGTTGATGAAATCTTCAGTTTCAGAGCGCCCTTCTTCTTTTAATCTAGTTTCTAGGTCAGCATGGGCGTGGGCGATCGCTTCGTCTAACAATTCCTGCAACCGCACTGCTTCTCCCGAACGGCTTTTCAACTTCTGACCATCTTCTCCCAACACTAGACCAAAGGGTGCGTGGACAAACTCTACTTCGTCTGTAATCCAACCAGCTTTTCTTCCTACTTGAAAGATTTGGGCAAAATGATTGCTCTGCCCTGCATCAACAGGATAAATAATCCGTCTAGCTTTATCCACATGAACTCGGTAACGAATTGCTGCTAGATCCGTGGTAGCGTAGTTGTAACCTCCATCGGACTTTTGCACAATTAGGGGTAGAGGTTCACCCTCTCGATTAGTGAAGCCTTCAAGGAAGACGCATTTTGCCCCCTGATTTTCCACTAATAGACCGAGTTGATCCAGATCCTCTAAGACTTCTGGCAGCATTGCGTTGTAGAAAGATTCACCGCGCTCAATAATATTGGCAGAGATTCCCATCAAGTTATAAATGACTTGATAAGCTCGACTGGATAGTTGACAGACTATCTTCCAAGCGAGTAGTGTCTTTTCATCCCCGAACTGTAACTTTACCACTGCCTGATGAGCAGCTTTCTTAAATTCGTCGTCCGCATCAAACCGTTTCTTTGCTTGACGGTAAAACGAAGACAAATCTCCTAAATCTAAAGTCTCAGTGGTCGTTAAAGCTTGCGGATACGCCTCTTCCAAGAAAGCAATCAGCATCCCAAACGGCGTTCCCCAGTCTCCTACGTGGCTAATCCGCAGGACATCATGACCCACAAATTCTAAAATTCGGGAAAGACAATCTCCGATCACCGCTGAACGCAAATGCCCTACATGCATTTCTTTAGCAATGTTTGGGCTGGGATAATCTACAATTACCCGCTTTTGATTTTTTGTCGGTGCTACTCCTAACCTTGGATCTGTCTGAATCTTGCTCAGTTGTGCTTCCAGGTATTCTGTTTTCAGTTTCAGGTTGATAAACCCAGGACCAGCTATTTCCGGTGCTTTGCAGATGTCGCGCAGATCCAATTTTTCCACAATTTGCTGTGCGATCGCCCTTGGCTGCTGTCCCAACTGCTTGCTTAAAGATAAAGATACATTTGACTGATAATCACCAAATTTCGGATTGCTAGCAGAAACCAAAATTGGGTCTACTCCAGCGTAGTCTGCGCCAAAAGCCGCGACTAAAGCTTTTTCAAATTGAATTCTTAGTTGTTCTTGTGTAGATTTCATCTTGCTAAATCGGGAAGCGGGAAACTCCGTCTCTTCAGAGCGGAGATGGAAGCGGTTCGTGCAATTTTAATCGCCGTCAATATTTATATTTTGGTGCTGCTACCGCCTTGAGATTACTTGATTTAGGGTGTTCTTGAATTGCATTTACGACGGGACAATTACCGTCTTAAACCTTTCATCTTGTACGCATAGCAGCGCGGCAGCTTTTGGGGGGAATCTTCCCCCCAAAACTTGCCTTGATTTGAAACTCCCTTGCGGGGTGATGTTAGCCTTGCCAAGTTACAGGTCGGTACTTTCCAGACAGCACTGGTTTAACCCAATAAGCCTGGTTAACTATCTGGTTCTAGTGTCACGGAACTGGCTTCGCATCCCGGAGTAGGAACTTAAACACTTGCCTGTAACGATTACTCAGATTTATACGTGAATCGTCTCTGAGTCAGCGGGTCAGCGTAGTTCTAAAGGATTAGGACTCCGAGCTTGGCTCGAAGCCCCGTCTCTTCAGAGCGGGGTTGCTGACAGATTTTCAATATAACTAGCAAGTTTTTAAAACTGCTTGCTAAAGTATACTTCCCTAGGAGAAGGTCCGGGCTGTATTTTCAAAGTAGCTTGCAATTCCTCGTTTACAACATCCTGCAAGGCTTCTACTTGTTCGTGATTGGTATTGGGAGAAATTTTGTCTGGTTCAAAGTACTGTATACACTCAGCCTAGTCACACAAGCCCAGATCTCCTATCCTCCGAGCCTCATACTCAGATCAAGCCAAGTGGATTGAGTAATCGGCGCACTACTAGAAATATAATCTACACCCGTCTGTGCCACAGCACGAATAGTTTCCAAAGTAATATTGCCACTTGCCTCGATTTTAACGCGGCTATCATGCAGGCGAATTATCTCCACCGCTTCAGGCATGAGGTCGAGGGACATATTGTCCAACATAATAATGTCAGCTTTGTGCTGTAGAGCCTCTTGCAATTGTTCTATTGTTTCTGTCTCGACTTCTATTGATATAGGAAAAGGAATCTGGGAACGGATGCGGGCGATCGCTTCTCCAATTCCTCCTACAGCAGCAATATGATTATCTTTAATCATCACCGCATCATCTAGCCCCATGCGGTGGTTAGTCGCCCCTCCTATCTGAGTCGCATACTTTTCCAGCAGTCTTAGTCCTGGTGTAGTTTTGCGCGTATCCACTAATTTAGTGGGTAAATCTCCTATTTGCTTCACATATTTCCGAGTCAGTGTAGCGATTCCACTCAGACGCATAACTATATTAAGTGCAACTCGTTCTCCTATTAGCAGCGCATCGAGTGGACCATGAATTTCAGCTATTACCTCTTTTTGCTGACACCATGCACCCTCAGGCACTATCGGCACAAAGCTGACTTTTTCATTTAAAAGCTGAAACACCCTTTCTGCCAAGGGTAATCCGGCAATGACTCCCGGCGCTTTCGCTACCCACTTGGCTTGTCCTTCTATATTGTCTTGGGATAGTAGGCTTTGCGTTGTGCGATCACCCCTGCCCACATCCTCTAACAGCCAACCCCGCAACATCGGATCTAGCACCAGCTTTGGCGGCAAAACACCAAAATTGCTCACAACTTCATTACTTCCTTTTTGACTATCAGGAATAATCTAGTCCAGAATCTGTGCTCTATAAGCCTTTTAGGGCGATGAAAAAACAATCTCAAAAAACTTTGAGAAAAAGCTTGACAGACTGAAACCGACTCGCTACTATAAATGAGTGCCCAAAAAGCGAGACTCGAAAGAACGACGCCTGAGGGACGCCGAACCTTGAAAATATTATAGTTTGAAAGCCAGTAAACAATCAATAGCCTGCGTCAGTAAAAAAAACTAACCTAGGCTGATGGGTTGAATATCAGCCAAAAATGTAGAGACGCGATTAGTCGCGTCTATCTACCAGAATCAAAACGGAGAGTTTGATCCTGGCTCAGGATGAACGCTGGCGGTATGCTTAACACATGCAAGTCGAACGGAATCCTTCGGGATTTAGTGGCGGACGGGTGAGTAACGCGTGAGAATCTGCCTTCAGGTCGGGGACAACCACTGGAAACGGTGGCTAATACCGGATATACCTAACAGTGAAAGATTTATTGCCTGAAGAGGAGCTCGCGTCTGATTAGCTAGTTGGTGGGGTAAAAGCCTACCAAGGCGACGATCAGTAGCTGGTCTGAGAGGACGATCAGCCACACTGGAACTGAGACACGGTCCAGACTCCTACGGGAGGCAGCAGTGGGGAATTTTCCGCAATGGGCGAAAGCCTGACGGAGCAATACCGCGTGAGGGAGGAAGGCTCTTGGGTTGTAAACCTCTTTTCTCAGGGAAGAAAAAAATGACGGTACCTGAGGAATCAGCATCGGCTAACTCCGTGCCAGCAGCCGCGGTAATACGGAGGATGCAAGCGTTATCCGGAATGATTGGGCGTAAAGCGTCCGCAGGTGGCATTGAAAGTCTGCTGTCAAAGAGTCTGGCTCAACCAGATAAAGGCAGTGGAAACTACAAAGCTAGAGTACGTTCGGGGCAGAGGGAATTCCTGGTGTAGCGGTGAAATGCGTAGAGATCAGGAAGAACACCGGTGGCGAAAGCGCTCTGCTAGGCCGTAACTGACACTGAGGGACGAAAGCTAGGGGAGCGAATGGGATTAGATACCCCAGTAGTCCTAGCCGTAAACGATGGATACTAGGTGTTGCTTGTATCGACCCGAGCAGTACCGTAGCTAACGCGTTAAGTATCCCGCCTGGGGAGTACGCAGGCAACTGTGAAACTCAAAGGAATTGACGGGGGCCCGCACAAGCGGTGGAGTATGTGGTTTAATTCGATGCAACGCGAAGAACCTTACCAGGGCTTGACATGTCGCGAATCTCAGGGAAACTTGAGAGTGCCTTCGGGAGCGCGAACACAGGTGGTGCATGGCTGTCGTCAGCTCGTGTCGTGAGATGTTGGGTTAAGTCCCGCAACGAGCGCAACCCTCGTTTTTAGTTGCCATCATTAAGTTGGGCACTCTAGAGAGACTGCCGGTGACAAACCGGAGGAAGGTGGGGATGACGTCAAGTCAGCATGCCCCTTACGTCCTGGGCTACACACGTACTACAATGCTACGAACAGAGGGCAGCAAGCATGCGAATGCAAGCTAATCCCGGAAATCGTAGCTCAGTTCAGATCGCAGGCTGCAACTCGCCTGCGTGAAGTTGGAATCGCTAGTAATTGCAGGTCAGCATACTGCAGTGAATTCGTTCCCGGGCCTTGTACACACCGCCCGTCACACCATGGAAGCTGGTAGTGCCCGAAGTCATTACCCCAACCTTTCGGGGAGGGGGATGCCTAAGGCAGGACTGGTGACTGGGGTGAAGTCGTAACAAGGTAGCCGTACCGGAAGGTGTGGCTGGATCACCTCCTTTTAGGGAGACCTGCCCCATCAGTGGACTGAAATACACTATCGAAGTCACGTGATGAGGTCACCCAAGGTCGGTCGCATTCTATTCGAGAGTAAATTGGCATTCAAACTATAAATTAGGTAAGGCATAGGGGCTATTAGCTCAGGTGGTTAGAGCGCACCCCTGATAAGGGTGAGGTCCCTGGTTCGAGTCCAGGATGGCCCACCTAAATCAAATTAAAAGTCCGGAGGCAATCATCGCCCGCTTTGTGGTGATTTGCCTTTGACCTTTTAATTCTCCCAAACAAAGATTCAGTTCAGCAACATGACTTTTGTCAGACTGCTGGGTAAGAATCCAGCCAGAACCTTGAAAACTGCATAGAAACGCGATAAATAGTTAATTGTTAATAGTTAATAGTTGATTGTGAATAAGAAAAGCAATCAACTATTAACAATCAACAATCGACAAACCAAATAGTGGTCAAGCGAATAAGGGCTAATGGTGGATACCTAGGCACACAGAGGCGAAGAAGGACGTGGTTACCAACGAAAAGCTCCGGGGAGCTGGAAGCAAGCATCGAGCCGGAGATATCCGAATGGGGCAACCCCATGTACGGCTTACTGAATATATAGGTAAGCGCGAGCGAACCCAGCGAATTGAAACATCTTAGTAGCTGGAGGAAGAGAAATCAAAAGAGATTCCCCAAGTAGTGGTGAGCGAACGGGGAAGAGCCTAAACCAAAAGGTTTACCTTTTGGGGTAGTGGGACAGCAATATCGAATCCAGCGGTTAGACGAAGCAGCTAAGTACTGCACCAGAGAAGGTGAAAGTCCTGTAGTTAAAAGCTCAAGGATAGTAGCTGAATCCCGAGTAGCATGGGACACGGGAAATCCCATGTGAATCAGCGAGGACCATCTCGTAAGGCTAAATACTACTGTGTGACCGATAGTGAACCAGTACCGCGAGGGAAAGGTGAAAAGAACCCCGGAAGGGGAGTGAAATAGAACATGAAACCATTAGCCTACAAGCAGTGGGAGGACGATTTAACGTCTGACCGCGTGCCTGTTGAAGAATGAGCCGGCGAGTTATAGGCACTGGTAGGTGAAGGCGAAAATGCCATAGCCACAGCGAAAGCGAGTCTGAATAGGGCGTTAATCAGTGTTTACAGACCCGAACCCGGGTGATCTAACCATGTCCAGGATGAAGCTTGGGTAACACCAAGTGGAGGTCCGAACCGACCGATGTTGAAAAATCGGCGGATGAGGTGTGGTTAGGGGTGAAATACCAATCGAACCCGGAGCTAGCTGGTTCTCCCCGAAATGTGTTGAGGCGCAGCGGTAATGATTAAATCTGGGGGGTAAAGCACTGTTTCGGTGCGGGCTGGGAAACCGGTACCAAATCGAGACAAACTCAGAATACCCAGAGAACACATTGCCAGTGAGACAGTGGGGGATAAGCTTCATTGTCAAGAGGGAAACAGCCCAGACCACCAGCTAAGGTCCCCAAATCATCGCTAAGTGG
>CBDFMX010000001.1:0-940000 GCA_965249805.1 Stigonema sp. | reverse complement strand
TATTCCAACGATAGAAGTTAAGAAAAAAAGTAGCAGTTATTCTGCTTATAAGTTGCAAAAATTCATTTATGCTTATGTTGTCTTTAGGTAGAAAAGCTAAGAAATCATTATGATCATTTCAAAGATATCGTGATTACTGTTAATTTGATTAATTTAACGTTTTAACAATCTACTAAATCCAGTTTCTTAAAATTAAAAACTTGCAAAAATTTAGAACATCAAAAGAACCAAAAATATGAAACCTCCTGATTTATCTAAGACTATTTGGACTAGTGTCTTTGCTATTAGTTTAGCTACCTTGCCTTTGGCTCTGCCTGTCTATGCTCAAGGTGGTAGCGGCGGGGCAGGTGGCGGCGGCGCAGGTGGTACAGGCGCAGGTGGTACAGGCGCAGGTGGTACAGGCGCAGGCGGTACAGGCGCAGGCGGTACAGGTACTGGTACATCTGGATCTGGTGTGGGGACTGGTACAGGTACTGGTACATCTGGATCTGGTGTGGGGACTGGTACAGGTACTGGTACATCTGGATCTGGTGTGGGGACTGGTACAGGTACTGGTACATCTGGATCTGGTGTGGGGACTGGTACAGGTACTGGTACATCTGGATCTGGTGTGGGGACTGGTACAAGCACTGGTACATCTGGATCTGGTGTGGGGACTGGTACAAGCACTGGTACATCTGGATCTGGTGTGGGGACTGGTACAGGCGCTGGTACATCTGGATCTGGTGTGGGGACTGGTACAAGCACTGGTACATCTGGATCTGGTGTGGGGACTGGTACAGGCGCTGGTACATCTGGATCTGGTGTGGGGACTGGTACAAGCACTGGTACATCTGGATCTGGTGTGGGGACTGGTACAAGCACTGGTACATCTGGATCTGGTACAGGCACTGGTACAAGCACTGGTACATCTGGATCTGGTACAGGCACTGGTACAGGTACTGGATTAGGAACTGGTACAGGCACTGGTACAACAGGTACAGGTACTTCTGGATCTGGTGTCGGGACTGGTACAACAGGTAGTGGCACCACAGGTACTGGAATGACTTCAGGGACTGGCGGCGGGAGTGGCACGACTTCAGATGGTACAACAGGTAGTGGTACTACAAGTACTGACACTACGAATAGCGGTACGAATTCAGGTAGTACTAGCACTTCAGGTAGTGGCACTACAAATGACACCACTTCGCAAGGAGTTAGTACTACAAGAAGTCATCACGGTTCTAGCTGGGGCTGGTTAGGCTTACTTGGTCTGCTTGGTATTGCAGGTCTGGGTGGTAATCGCTCTCAACCCAAGGCTTATCGCGACCCCAATGTTTGATTCAATAATCTAGGTCCAGAGAAACGGGCAATTTGGGTTGGATTTTACTTGGTGTCGGTGCTGTTCTAGTCTTTGTGACGACTCCACACACCTCCGCTTCGCGGTAGGTGTGGGCTTCTAAGAAATTAGAGGTTCGTCATTAGCCTTAGTGAGCCGTTACGCAAGGTTCACTCCGTTTTCCGAGAATGTATAGACACTCCGGGTATGTAGGGTTAGCAACCCGTTTCCTAGTCCCGTGACACTGTGGTCAACGATTAAACATTTCTACTGGTAGAGGGAAAGTGTTGTTGGCGAGAAACCTCGGAAAAACATTGGCGTTCGCGAAGCGTCTCCCCTTGGGAGAAGGAAACCACCCATAAGGGTCGAACTCTTTAATAGTTCAAACAACAAAAATGAAAGTCTTAGTTATCAACAAACACGGGCATCCATTAATGCCCACAACACCAAGAAAAGCCCGAATACTTTTACGGGAGGGTGAAGCCAAGATCATAGGAAGAGATCCGTTCACTATCCAATTAATTTATGGATCTGCTGGCTATAAGCAGCCAATCTCACTGGGGATTGATGCAGGTTACAAGCACATTGGATTTAGCGCTTGTACAGAAATTGAAGAGTTGATAGGGGGGGAATTGGAAATTCTTGGTGGGGTTTCAGAACGCATCACGGAACGTAAAAAGTATCGCAGAACTCGCCGTAATCGCTTACGTCATCGTGCCCCAAGGTTTGATAACCGTAAACGCGATGAAGGATGGTTAGCACCATCAATTCAGCACAAACTGGATACGCATCTACGGCTTGTAGAACGCATTAAGTCTAGGCTGCCTATTACCAAAATCACTGTAGAAACGGCTAAGTTTGACATTCAGAAAATCAAAAATCCTGATATTCAGGGTGAGGAATACCAGCAAGGGGAGCAATTAGGCTACAAAAACTTGACAGATTATATTCGTCACCGAGACGGATATGAATGTCAAAACCCAGAGTGCAAGAATAAGAAGTCGGAGAAAGTTCTTCAAGTTCATCATCTTGGCTATTGGAAAAACCCACCAGATAGAAGTAACCGACCAAGTAATTTAATTACGTTGTGCGATAAATGTCATAGTTCACCCAATCATAAGAAAGGGAAATTACTTCATGGATGGTCACCAAAGGTTAAATCATTCAAGGCAGAAACTTTTATGTCTACTATTTATAAGCGAATAGTAGAGGTACTGGAGGCAGCACAAGCGTTTGGGTATGAAACAAGTTTTAAGCGGCAAGAGTTAGGTCTAGAAAAAAGTCACCACAATGATGCTTTCATGATTGCTGGTGGTGAGACAGCGCTCTCAGAGGGTTTCCCTCGTGGAGGCAAGGCGAACCCGTTGGGAACTACCCAGAAGCGAGTAGAACCTTTGAAATTAGAACAGATTCGCCGTCATAAACGATCACTTGAACAGTTCTATGATGCCAAATATATTGATTTGCGTACTGGTGAGAAAATTTCAGCGTCTACCCTCAACTCTGGCAGACGCACCCGTAACAAAAACTTGAACAGTGAAAACTTGCGAGTGTACCGTGGTCAAAAGGTGTCCAAGGGTCAGCGTCGAATTAAAAAGCAGTGCTACCCTTACAACCCAAATGATTATGTGCAGTTTGAGGGTAAAGTTTATCGCGTTATTGGAATGCAAAATTTAGGGACTGGCGTCAAAATAGCAAATTATCCCGGTGTGGCAAATAAAGTTGTTAACGTCAACAAAGTTCAGCCTATTAAGAGGAGAAGTGGACTGTGTGCGTCCACAAAGATTGGTAATGTCTCATCCACCACGCTCTCTAATCAACCTGATGGTTGATATCGGTCGGAGGTGTAATCGACATTACCCGCCTTATATCTCACCACTGATTCGGAATACCGAATACAGTGGGAGGCTTACGGCGGAATAGCTAAGTGGTGGTATTATTTTAAAGCCAACCAGCTTGTGGAGCTTTTTTATTGCCTTTGCTGCCAAGGCAGCTGGTTTTCAGTTGATAACGCAGGGGAGACTGAGATTCTAAGGTCTTTGTCTGCAAGCGTAACCAAGGAGTGAAGTCATGGGATATCAGTCGATCCACAAGCATGGTATCATTGGAAACATGTATACGACTGCTTTGGTGGGGCTGAACGGGGCGATAGACTGGTTTTGTTTTCCGAGTCATGACTCGCCCAGCGTCTTTGCGGCGCTACTGGATGCTGACAAGGGCGGACATTTCAAGATTTCACCCATGACAAACGAGGTGACTAACAAGCAGTTGTACTGGCCTGAAACCAATGTCCTGGTAACCCGCTTCCTGACACCAGAAGGCGTCGGTGAAATTACGGATTTTATGCCTGTAGGCATGAAAGCGCAAGACCTTGGCTATCAGTGGTTAGTCAGGCGTGTGAGGGTGATCCGTGGCTGCATGGATTTCAGGATGGAATGCCGTCCCGCTTTTAACTACGCCCGAGATGAACACCAAGCAACGATCAGTTCTTTTGGTGCAGTCTTTCACTCAAAAACGCTCAGCCTTGAACTCTCTACAGATATCCCACTACAGCAATCAGACAGCGGGGTGGAAGCCAACTTTACCCTTCACTCCGGAGAGACAGCGGCGTTTGTGCTCCGGGAAACCGCTCCTGAAAGTGGCTGCGGACTTCCCCTCACGCAGTCACAAGCGGATGATTTGTTCAAGCGTACTATTGAGTACTGGCGTCGCTGGCTTGGGCAATGCACTTATAAAGGTCGATGGCGCGAGATAGTCAACCGCTCAGCGTTAGTGTTGAAGCTGCTGACCTACGAGCCAACTGGGGCGATCGTTGCATCGCCAACCTGTAGCTTGCCCGAGAAGGTTGGCGGTCAACGCAACTGGGACTACCGCTACACCTGGATACGAGATGCAGCTTTCACGGTTTATGCTCTGCTGAAGCTTGGTTTCACTGATGAGGCGGCTAAGTTTATGAATTGGATAGATTGCCGTTGTCACGAGCGAAACCCCGATGGTTCTCTGCAAACTATGTATGGGATTGACGGACGTCACGACCTGAAGGAGGAAATCTTAGACCATCTTGAGGGTTACAAAGGTTCGAGTCCTGTCCGCATCGGCAATGCTGCTTACGAGCAGTTACAACTGGACATTTGTGGGGAGTTGATGGACTCAGTGTATCTCTACAACAAATATGGAGCGCCGATTTCGTATGATATGTGGACGCAACTGCGTGAGTTGATCAACTGGGTTTGTGACAATTGGCAGCAGCAAGACCAAGGTATATGGGAAGTGCGGGGCAAAGATCAACCCTTCGTATACTCGAAACTCATGTGCTGGGTCGCAGTGGATCGCGGCTTGCGTCTGGCTGACAAGCGCTCATTTCCAGCAGATCGGGAGCGGTGGTATCTGGTGAGAGACCAAATCTATGAGGAAATCATGGCTCAGGGATGGAATGCTTCACGTCAGGCTTTTGTGCAATATTACGGCAGTGCCTCCCTGGATGCTTCTAATCTAATGATGCCTCTGGTATTCTTCCTCTCCCCTACAGATCCCCGAATGCTGAAGACTATCGATGCCATCAATCAATCTCCGGACCAAGGAGGGCTGGTCTTCAATAGCCTGGTGTACCGATACAATGTGGAAGAAGCGCCCGATGGTTTGACAGGAGAGGAGGGAACCTTCAATATTTGCACGTTTTGGTTGGTTGAAGCACTAGCCCGTGCCGGAAAAGTAGATAGCGCCCGACTTGATGAAGCCCGAATGATGTTTGAAGAGATGCTAGGTCATGCCAACCATCTGGGGCTTTATGGCGAGGAAACAGACCTCAGTGGCAAGGCGTTAGGGAATTTTCCCCTGGCTTTAACGCATCTGGGGTTGATCAGTGCGGCATATAACCTAAATCGAGCGCTTGAAACTAGAGGTTAGCCGTATGCCAATACAGCATCAAGCATGCGATCCAATACATCTGGTTTAACCTCTCCCCAACCCCTCTCCTACAAGGAGAGGGGCTTTGTGTTGTTCCCCTCCGCCTCCTCTGTTAGTGGCGTGAAGCTAATCGTGGCGAATCAAAAGAGCGGATAAAGATTAGACATCTCCGAAAAAGAATGTAGAGACGCGAAATTCTCGCGGTGCGCGTTTGGGAGTGTTTCCCTCCGTAGGCGACTGGTGAGAAAGCGTGCTGAATGAGTGTTTCCCGCCGTAGGCAACTGGCTTTCCCGTTGGGCGTCGCGTCTCTACAAGTATTTCAGGTAATGCACAGTTAATTTCTGAAGATGTCTATTGCATTAGGAAATTTAGCATTCATTTTGAACCCTTTTACAGTCAGTCCGGTCTTAATACATGGAATCGATTGATTTGTGAGAGGTTGTCATGATCACTAATGAAATGCGAAATACGCTTCATCAGCCTTGTAGTACAAAGATGACTGGTTATTTCGAGGTTAAAGATATGAATAGGGCTATTGAAATTCTGCCGGCGATCGCCAGCTTCTTGGTTGCTACATTACTAATAACTTTGTCTACCCTACCTCAGGTTAAAGGCAGTGTAGTTTCAAAGTCACCAGAAATGCATCACTACCATCAGACTAGATTAATCAACTAGCCTACGCCGATGAGATGAGTTGATCCCCGCAATTCTGCGTATTTTATCACCGTTCTGCAAGTTATAGCCAGACCAAACCGTATCCTAAAAAGCTGGGCTAGCTGTTCATCACTAACGGTTTCTTTAACTGTCTTCTGCTTTTTGCTTTTGCTGAGATGACAACGTCTTCAATTCATCTGAAGTACCCAGAAAACGTGGTATATCTGGGTCAGTTAAATCAAGCTTGTCCCAAGGTATACTGCAACCCTCGTCAATTTTACGCGCTCCCAACAGACGTAAAATTCCTAGTCCAACTTTCCAAGCTGATAGCCGTTCTAATACAGCACCAGTACCGACGAGATACTCCTTAACGACCCATTCATCACCTTGTTTTTCAGCGCGTACTTCTTGTATACGTCCGATCGCGTTGCCTGTTGAGTCTAGCACCTGTTTACTCAACAGCAGTTCTAGATGAATTTTAGGAGTTGCCATTATTCTGAGCCGGGAATTCGTTTGATAATATGTTCGCGCACCCATTGTTCGTAATCTAAGGCTGGTGTTTCT
This sequence comes from Stigonema sp., assembly GCA_965249805.1. GTDB lineage: Bacteria > Cyanobacteriota > Cyanobacteriia > Cyanobacteriales > Nostocaceae > Stigonema. The sequence goes on along the minus strand of CBDFMX010000001.1, from coordinate 933,558 downwards.
TCAGCCAAGACATCGATTTCCACCTCAATTTTTCTCAAGTCACTTACCTTTGACCACGGAATCCGCCACGCTTCACTGCGCTTTGCTCCCCACTGACTTTGAATTGCTGCTACCCAATGTGCTAAACGTGGATGTAGTCTTTGGGCAAGGGTTGTTATTCCCACTTCTATATATGCGAGTCGTGGCGGTTCCCCATCACGCAATTCCATAACAATGCCATCGACTCTGCCTATCTTATACCCTAAGCGATCAACTAGTTGGTTGTCAAGTACATCTCTGATTATGTTCATTATTTGGTAGTTGTTAGTTGGTAGTTGTTAGTTGTTAGTTGGTAGTTGTTAGTTGGTAGTTGTTAGTTGTTAGTTGGTAGTTGTTAGTTGTTCTTATAACCATTAACTACTAACCACTAACCACTAACTACTAACCACTAACCACTAACCACTAACCACTAACTATCCAAAATTTGTAAGGGAATTGCGGCGATCGCCAATACAAAAGCCAGTGCAATTGTAAAAATGATGACGCTGTTACTAATCCAGCCGTTGCGATATTTGCCAACGTATGATTCATCGTTCATTAAGATGAGAAAGGGTACGATGACAGGTGGTAAAATCACTGCTGTAATTGCCATTGAAAACAATGTTAATTGCAATGGGTCGATGCCAATCGCTATCAGCAGTGAGGAGAGGAAGACGAACACGGTGTAAACTAAGCTAAACCTTGCGGCATCTTTTGGTTTGAGATTTTGTCCCCAATTCCAACCAAAGCCTTGCGCCACATTATAAGCTGCGTCAAGGCTGACTTCCAGTGCTGCGCCAAAGCAGGTAATTAACAGAGATACTGCAAATAGGATCAAACCCCAGTAACCCAAAGGTTCTGTTAGCATCAATGCTGCTTGTTCATAGCTATCAACTTGAATACCTTTGGGATGGAGTACCTGTGCTGCTACAATCAGCACACCCAAAGATATAATGCTACCGAATCCCATACCTAAACCTGCAACAGCGCGATTTACACCGATGTGTCCTTCATCCCACTTATCTTCTACAGCACCTGATGAATAGAAATAAAACAGATAAGGGCTGATGAGTGCACCTAAAATGCTAACTGCAATATATAAATAATGTGTAGTGTCTTGCTTTGGTAGCGTTGGCAATAAACCAGAACCAATTTGTGTCAGGGATGGATGCACTTTGAAGGTAGCAACGACAAAAACCAGCGTGACCAATCCCAGGACAGCAATACCATTTTCAATGACGCCAAATGTTCCTTTCCAGAGTAGCAACCAGATAGCAAATGCTACGGGTAGAGCATACCATTGAAAGCTGATCCCTGTTAATAGTTGTAAGGCGATACAAACTCCGCCAATTTCCGATGCTAAAACTATAAAATCAATGGCAATTTCAGCAAAAAGTGGGATGATATAATAGTTGATTCCGAAACGTTCACGCATTGCAGCAGATAAAGTATGTTTGCTGACTGCTGCCAAGCGTCCGGACATTTCTACCAGAAAGATTACACAAATTGTCCCTAAGACAATTGCCCAGATAAGTTGGAAGCCGAATTCCGATCCAGCTTCTGCCCCTGTGGCGATCGCCCCGACATCCAGAAATCCACCAATACTTGTGACAATTCCCAGAGAAATCTGGAGAATTTTCTTCATGATTGCTCACCGACTGGTTTAGCAAGTCTACGGATTGTTTGCTCCTCGGTTGCGAGTTGTTTTAACTGAGTTGCGATCGCACTCTTATCTTTCTTTTCCAATGCAGTTGACATCTGATCTATCGTCTGTCGCAATTGCTGTAACGGTTTTAACACAGTTTGCCGCTTTTTAATTGCTATTGATGATTTTGACAATGTATCTGTTTCTTCCTGCAGTTTCTCCTGAGTAGTTTTCAGTGTTTGCTGAGCGTAAACTGTCGGTACAGCACCGCGTGTCCATGCTTCACCAACCATGTGCGCTGTTGCTGCCCATGAAGTTACAGTTTCTAGCTCTTTTTTCAGATCCTCTGCGGATATCTTCTTACTACAGGAAGATGTCAATAATGTTATTGATAATAAATAACTAACTATAAATATACATTTTATAGATACTGACATACACATTTAATTGTTTTAAAGGTTACATAGAATATTCTCGCTATTTACCTGGTTAACTGTATATATCTGACGAAAGATTTCACAAATTTATATATAAGTACGTATGCAAAAATATTTATGTCCGAAGCGAACGAAGTGTAGAAGCGTAAGCGTTGCGGTAGCGACAAAGGAGCGTCAGCGGCTTCCCGTAGGGTAGCAATCCCGAACCGCAAGCGAATTGCTTCCCAAGCGCTTCGCACTTTTTTCGCTTCGGACATTGTATATTTAATTTTGCATGACTACTTACAAGATAATATTTAATTTTTTGACTTACCTTTCCAGTGGCGCTTAGTAGGAAAGTTAATTATATACCTGGGATTAAATAAACTACCTGTTGCTACAGTAAACATCCGCCCTGGATGAACAACACTTGCTTTACAAGCTTTCTCATAGTGGCGGAAGTTTTCAGGATAAGCTTGCTTAAATTGCAAGGCGATACCTTTGCCCATAACACCGACACAATTAACAGTGTTTAGTAAGGCTTCGGCATTTTCTTCCAATAGGTTGCCTTGCTTAAACTCAATCATTGCCCAGTGCTGCCTATAATGTACAAATGTACTATATAACTTTGACAAATAATTAGTTAATGTACAATTTCTAATCCAAATTTTGCAACCCCATCGCAATCTTACTGTGCTTTTCAATTTGCCCCATCACTTGTTTTGCTCTAGTGATCACCACCGCTGGTAAACCCGCCAACCGTCCCGCCTCAATCCCATAAGACTTATCAGCACCCCCCGGTTGGACAGAGTGCAAAAAGATAATTTGGTCGGGTAACTCCTTCACCGTCACCTGATAATTAGCCACATTCGGTAAAATACTAGCGAGTTCATTCAACTCGTGGTAGTGCGTAGCAAAAATCGTCCGCGCCCGAATCTCCGTAGCAATATACTCCGCCACCGCCCAAGCAATAGAAAGACCATCAAACGTCGCCGTCCCGCGCCCAATTTCATCTAACAGCACCAACGACCTCGACGTTGCATGGTTGAGAATATTTGCCGTCTCATTCATCTCCACCATAAACGTCGATTGACCCGTCGCCAAATCATCCACCGCACCCACACGAGTGAAAATGCGATCGCACACGGACAACCTAGCAGACTTAGCAGGCACAAAACTACCAATTTGCGCCATCAACTGAATCAACCCCACCTGCCTTAAATAACAACTCTTACCACTCGCATTTGGACCAGTGAGGATGACTAAATCAGGACTGGCAACGGATGTTGTCGCGGATGTAGCGGATGTGGCAACGGATGTTGTCGCGGATGTAGCGGATGTGGCAACGGATGTTGTCGCGGATGTAGCGGATGATTGATCTGTAAGTCCCACAGTTAAATTATCCGTTACATCCGTTATGCCATCCGTTGCCAATGTTGTCGCGGATGTAGCGGATGCTTGATCTGTAAGTCCCACAGTTAAATTATCCGTTACATCCGTTATGTCATCCGTTGCCACATCCGTTGCCGAATCTGTTGCCCTCCCCAAATTAGTCGAATTTGGCACAAAAAACCCTGCAGGCAGAGACTGTTCTACCACCGGATGACGCCCATCCACAATCATCACTTCCCGTCCTGACACCATTTCGGGACGACAGTAACCTTGGTAAACCGCCAACTCTGCCAAACCACATAACACATCTGCCGCCGCCACTGCACGGGAAATATTGCGAATGATCTCCGCATGGAGTCCCACCTCGTCCCGCAACGCTGCAAAAATTTCATACTCCAACTTATTTAAATCATCCCGCGCCGTGAGAATCCGCGCTTCTCTTTCCTTCAACTCCGGAGTGATGTAGCGCTCCTCATTTGTCAGAGTTTGCTTGCGGATATAATTAGAAGGGACTTGGTCAGCTTTTGCCCGAGAAATACTGATGTAGTAACCAAAAGTTTTGTTAAATCCTACCTTTAGCGTGGGAATTCCCGTTTTTGCCCTCTCGTCAACTTCTAAATTGGCAATCCATTGCTGATCTGCTTCTACGGTGACACGCCTCTCATCCAACTGGGGATTCACACTTTTGCGAATTAACCCACCTTCGGTTAAATGTATAGGTGGTGATTCTACAATATGGTCTTGTAATTTTTGCGCCAACTCTGACAACACGGGCGGCACTTTCTGTAAAGCTTTCAGGAACAGAGAACGAGACTCCGCCACCAAATAAGCTAATTCTGGCAAGCGAGACAGCGAATCTGCCAAAGCTATTAAATTTCTAGCATTCGCAGTCCCAGAACCAGCGCGCCCTGCAAGCCGTTCCAGGTCATAAATTTGCCGTAACAATTGCCGCAATTCTTGCCTGAGGGTAGTATTTTCTATGAGTTCTTGAATAGTGTCTTGCCGAGAGCGAATACCTTTAATATCAAGTAGCGGTTGCAATATCCATCGCCGCAAAGCACGACCGCCCATCGCCGTACTGGTTCTATCTAATGCCCACAGTAGGGAACCATGAAAACTTCCATCACGGACAGTTTGCGTAATTTCCAGGTTACGGCGAGTTTGATAGTCAACAATGAGGAAGTCGGTGAGGGTGTAGGTGCGTAGCGGCTGTAGGGGAACAGAGTTTTCTTTTTGCGTATCTTCTAAGTATTCTAGGAGACCACCAGCTGCACGAACTGCTAAAGGAAGGTGGTCGCAGCCGAGTCCTTCAAGCGATCGCACTTTAAACTGCTGCAACACTTTCGTTCTGGCTTCGCCTGCAGAGAAGGGAATTTGCGATCGCAAGCAATAACAAAATGATGGCGGCAAACATGCCGGTAGATGTTCTGATTTTTCTCCGGGACGGAGTAAAATACCCAAGTCAGGGGCGTTGGTAGGAACCAGCACCTCTGAAGGCTGCAAGCGCATTAATTCTTGTGTCAGATGCTCTAAATTGCTTCCTTGGGTGGTAAGGATTTCACCAGTAGAGATATCTGCATAAGCCAAACCCCAATGTTCCCCAGCAATTACCACAGCAACCAGGTAATTATTGTGACCAGCCTTTAGCATTCCTTCTTCTAACAAAGTGCCAGGAGTGAGGATGCGTGTTACCTCGCGACGCACTAAACCAACAGCCTCAGCGGCGTCTTCCACTTGATCGCAAATCACAACTGCATAACCTTTTTCTACCAGTAAGGTACTGTAGCGCTCCCATGCATGATGTGGCACACCTGTCATGCATACCCTACCAACTTCTCCAGCATGCTTACTAGTCAGGACAAGTTCCAGTTCCCTAGATACAGTAATCGCATCCTGAAAAAAAGTTTCAAAAAAATCTCCCACCCGATACAGCAGCAGCGCGTGAGGATACTTATCTTTCATCTCGACGTAGTGCTGATACATTTTACTGAGTCTGCTGCGATCCACGAGTTTAGTATCAGCGTGAGGCGCAGTCGAGACATTGGGTTGAGTTGTTTGGGGTGCAGAGTCAGAAGCGGTCATCGATATTTAGGAATACGTATTGCAATCTGCTATTATTTGATGATAACCCGTAGGATAACTTGTTGTTAGGTTTACTCTCACATTGTTCAACGTTGATTACATCTTCGGTTACTTAGCCTATAAATCCGTAAGCATCCCACGACACATCAGTTGACACGGTGATACCTGAAGGCGTTGGGGAGAAAAGCGATCGCCTCAAACCCACATCCAATCAACTACGCTCCCACCAATAATCTCGATTGTTTCCCAAAAGACCATCTCGAAGTACAAGCCCAGTCCTTAAAACGCAACATCCGCAGCCATCTCCTGCCAGCGAGCAGCCAAATCCTCTGCAGTAGAACTTTCAACAGCGGCAAGGTTTAATGGATAGTCCACGTTGTCTCGCTCGATCCAACGCACGGCTGTGAATTGACCATTGCTTGCCCTTAATATAAATCCAGACTCTCGGCATTCTGGAGAAGCGAGGTATAACACTCCGGGTGCTACTTGATCGGGTCGCAAATCCGAGGGCTCATCTTGTACGTTCCACATCCGCGTCTTGGCTACCGGCGAAATCGCATTAACGAGAATTCCATGCTCTTTGCCTTCAACCGCGAGCACGTTCATCAGACCTATCTGTGCCATTTTCCCCATCGCATAGGGGGCGAGACCACTAAGGGCATATTGCTGATAAATAGCTCTATCCGAAGTCGTCAGCACGATTCGTCCGTAGTTTTGCCGCTTCATAATTGGAAAGGCCGCTTGAGCCAACCACGTTGGCGCTTCGACGTTAACTTTAATGGCCCGCTGTAAAAAATCAGGGGTTAGCTCTTCTACTGATTGGTATGCGACCCATCCAGCGTTGTGGATCAAGATGTCGAGGCGGCCAAATTTCTCCAGCGCGGCTTCCACTAGGTGTCTGCAGTTCTCTCTACTATCAAGAAATTCGGTGATCGGGAACGCAATCCCGCCTGCTTCGTGAATTCTCCTTGCAGCATCAGCCGCCACGTTCGGATCAAAACCAGTTCCATCTTTATTAACGCCTGCATCGTGTACGATGACTTGCGCTCCTCTACCCGCTAGCAAGCGGGCATAGGCTGCTCCCAAACCTCGCCCGCTTCCAGTAATAATCGCTACTTGATCGTCGATTCGAATCACTTAACTTCCTCCTGACTTAAATTCTGAGTTTTAGTGGATCTATGCACCCTCTAATGACTAGCTCACAGAGCTTAGCTACCCAACTATTACCTCACTGTTCCTCTGTATAATCTGTACTTACAGTAACCTGCTGCCAAGTATCCAAATCCGTTTTGACCCATTCCAGTTTTTCCTGAATTAGGCTCATGGCATCCGTGCCTAACGCCAGTCGCATCGGTGGATGAGGACTTTCCACAGCTTGAATGATGGCTTGCGCCGCTGATCGTGGATTGCCAAGTTGCTTACCATCCATATCTTTGAACCACTGCAATGAGGCACCGCTCACCGGAGCATAGGCATTAATGGATTGTTCGGCTGCTGCCAGAGAGCGTCCGTTAAAGTCTGTGCGAAATGCACCAGGTTCAATTAAAGTGACTTTAATTCCAAAGGATTCAACCTCCTTAGCCAGGGCTTCAGACATGCCTTCAAGGGCAAATTTAGTGCCACAGTAGATGCTACTTCCACCAAATCCCACTAATCCTGCCGTGGATGACATATTCACAATGTGACCGCTGCCTTGCTGACGCATCAAAGGCAAGACAGCTCGCAACATTCGGAGTACCCCAAAGAAGTTGGTTTCAAACTGTCGGCGAATATCGGTATCACTGACTTCTTCGAGTGCTCCAATTAGTCCATAGCCAGCATTGTTGACCAGTACATCAATTCGACCAAATGTGGTGATTGCTGCATCAACGGCTGCTTGTATGTCTTGGGATAATGTTACATCCAGACGTACAGCCTTTGCGATCTTTGGATAGCGGTCAATCAAAGCGCCAAGTTGCTCTGGTTCGCGAGCAGTAGCAACCAGGTAGTCAAGTCGCTTCTCAAGAGTCAAAAGTCAAAAGTCAAAAGTCAAAAGTAAGAACCCCATAAATAAATCGCGAAGCGCCATTCGCTATGCGTGGTGGTCTGGGCTTGTAATAAGGACGTAGTATAACTTGATTGCACTCCTCTCGAAATACATATTTTTCATTTTCCATAAATAAATTTAGGGGCTTGTACCTTTTTTGTACTTTTGACTTTTGAATGAGTGACTTTTGACGAACCGAAGGGCGGTCACCTTTCTTCAACACAGCTTCTGCTAGGGCATATCCGAACCCTGTTGAACATCCTGTAATCAACCAAACTTTAGCAGCGACACGATTTTTGTCCGAGTTCATTTGTTTTCTCCAATACAAAATCCATGAGACGCGCCTCATATTTCTTACGATAGGAGACAGCCATGCGACTGTCCAATATATATTTGACTAAGATTAATAGGTTAGACATATAAGTGTGATGGAACTACGGCATCTGCACTACTTCATCGCGGTGGCTGAGGAACTACACTTTAGTCGAGCAGCGGAGCGGTTGCGCATTTCCCAACCCCCCCTCAGTCAGCAGATTCGCGGTTTGGAAGATGAACTAGGAGTCAAGCTGTTTGAACGAACGAAGCGGCAAGTGCAGCTTACTGAAGCAGGCAAAGTGTTTTTAGAGCGCTCCTATCTGGTATTAGCGCAACTCGAACAGGCGATCGAAGTGACACAACGGATAGGGCGGGGTGAGGTTGGACGGTTGGCGATCGGCTTTGTCGGCTCTGCAACGTATACCGTACTGCCAGATATTTTAAGTGTCTTTCGAGAACAGTTCCCTGCTGTAGAAGTGCGATTGCATGAACTGACGACGCAAGAGCAAATTCAAGCCCTGCACCACAAACAGGTTGATGTCGGCATTGTTCGTTCTGCCATCATCGAGCCAGGTTTGAGTGTGGAATGCATTTTGCTTGAATCATTGGTATTGGCGTTGCCAGAAACCCATCCGCTCTCTGCCCAGACTAAAGTGTCTCTCTCCACGTTGGCTTCGGAATCATTTATCCTATTTCCTGCCAAAATGGGACCCATCTTTTACGAGCAAATTATTAACATTTGTCAACAAGCTGGATTTCGTCCGAAAGTCGCTCAGGAGGCAGTTCAGATGCAAACTATCATCGGCTTGGTTGCAGCAGGACTGGGCATCGCTTTCGTTCCCGCCTCCTTGCAAAACTTCCACAGAAGCGGAGTCATTTACAGACCCTTACAAGAGCAGATACCTAAAACCGGACTCTATCTTACTTGGCGGCAGCATGATTCCTCTCCAGTAATCAGAGCATTTCTCAGCTGGGCACGGAAGACGACACAATGGGAGTCAAATCATGATGATACGTGAGCAGTTAGGGATCAATCACCTCACCTAATAGCCTCCAAGTAATGTCGAGAGCAGTAACCTGAAGCAGCCTAATCGACCTAACTATGTAACGAAATGTAAAATGCTCAAAACCCTTGCGATTGCTTCGCTCCACTTCGTTTCGCTCGCAATGACATAGTTATAAATTTTCCCACCCACCTACTTAGTATTCAGCTACCTTCAAATCGACGTGTCACTATTTGCTCAAGAGTTGTGAAGAGGCGATCGCAGTAATGAGAAGCTTTGCGTACCTCAGCAACATTCAAAAGTTCTAAAAGCTTTGAGGCATGTTTTATTTTTTGATACTCGCCCTTAGAAGTGTTGTAAGTAGCAGCTTTCAGGCTTGGCTCCAAACTATCTTTGTCAATAGTCTCCACATTTTGATTTCTCAGAATTGCATTTTCTTTGAACCCTTGACCATAGAATTTTCTGAGAGTATCAATGTCAGCAATAAACCAAGCCTCCATTGCTTGAACCATTAAATGGCAGTGAGTATCATCCACACCTGGTGAATCCCAATTATCCCTGGATTTTAAATGCTGCCAAGGAGACTGTTTAACGGGGGCTTCCGCGTCAACAAGCAACAAGTTAAAGGCATCCGCATGGGATTTCAAAGCATTCTTAAAGTCCCGAAAGGCATTATTACGTGAACCACAGATAATAATTTGCCATTTGATTTCAGATATACGTGCTAGCTGAACAATATCTTGTAAAAATCCGCTAAATCCTTGACGAATCAAAGCCTTTGTATTCTTACCATCACCACCACCTTCAATATAAACACGAATCTCCTTTACCATCGGGTGCCTCCAATTTCACCCATCCGCCAGAGATCGCCAAGAGTATAGTTTTCTAGCCAGTTTTTCAATCTATCAGGTTCAAGACGGTGTAGGTGGCTTCCTTTTTCATCTCGCTCACATACCAACACTGATTCAGGTGTAAGAGCAGAAACTAAAGCATCGGAATGGGTTGTCACAATCAATTGTGTTCTTTGAGATGCTTCAATTAGCATTTCAGCAATGGTGGGTAGAATATCAGGATGTAAACCTATTTCCGGTTCTTCAATACAGATAAGTGGTGGTGGCGTGGGATCTAGGAATAAAGCCATTAAAAACAGATAACGGAGTGTACCATCCGATAAACGGGTTGCGGGAATAGGTTGAGTTAGACTTTCTTCACGAATAAATATCTGTACTGTACCGCCATAGATTTTTATACTTAGTTCCTCTGCTGCATCATAAAACTTTTTTAGCTTATTAATAATTTGTCTATTTCCTAATTGGTATTGTAAGTTGTTTAAAAAGAGTCCAAGGTTACTCCCATCTTCTTGAAGAGGATGTTCGGGTAAGTCAGTTTTTTGAGGATTCCTAGGGTCAGAATATCGCCCGATATTCCATTCACGATATAAACTTATACTAGAAAATTGATTTGCTAAATATGAAAGTTCTGGATACAGATCTGGATCTTTCCTTTGAGATAAAACAGACTGATCTGGAATCAGATCCTCTCGGCGAAGAGAGCGTCTAATTAGTTGCCGATCGTTCTCTATTTTTACATTTATAACTGGACGACCACGTTGGTAGCGATAGTAAAAATAGACATCATCTTCACCTGGAAATGGTTGTTCATTTTCTATAGCTTCGTCCACTAACTCTAATTTTTGACCAGCTACAGTTAAGCTAAGCTGATACTGTAAAGTCTGGGAGCGTTGGGGATAATCCACAGTAACTTGTATTTTGGCTACCGGAATACCCTGTTGACCTTTCCACAAAAAATCACTAATCCCTCCCCCTTGACGAATGGGAGCAGGCAAGTCTGTAGGTGCTGCCTTTAGCAATCCAATGGCTTCAATTAAATTTGATTTACCAGATGCGTTGGCACCAATTAATACATTCAACGGTTGCAGTTCAATTTCTTCACCCTCACTTCCATAGGAAAGGAAGTTTTCTACTCGCAGGCTGCGGATAAATCTTTTGCCTTCCACCTGATTCTCCCATTCTGCTAATCATCTAAATTTTATGAAAGTCTCGATCTTTACTTTTATTCACTCACCTCAAAAGGAGAAAGGTGTTGCCCATCTTCACTAGACAAAACCATTTGATTAAATTCCCCAGCACGCCAGATATCTGCCACATCTTTGATAAAACTGGCTATAGGTATAGCAATCAACAAACCGATTACGCCTCCTAGTTTGGCTCCCAACAGTAAGGAAATCACTACCCACACAGGATTTAAGCCAGTTAAATTGCCTAGAATGCGAGGAGCAACAAAGTTAGAATTTACTTGGTCAATCGCCACAGAAACGAGTAAGACTTCTATTCCCAGCCAAAAGTTTTGTAGCGCCACCAAAAGACTGACTATGGCAATACCGATCCCAGTACCAAAGGGGAACAGAGAAAAGAACCCAATTGCGAGCCCAAAAAGTAAAGCTAAGGGAACTTGCAAAACCAAAAATACCAATATCAGGGTTGATCCTAGCAAAGCACCCAACGTTGCTTGACCAATAAAGTAACCGTGAAAATCCTCTCGGAGGTTTTGTCGCACTTTTAATGCAATATGAGGCGGCAACCACAGAAAAATTCCATCCCAAAGACGTTCTCCATTCCATACTAAGTAGACAGTCAGCACCACCGTTAGTAGTACGTTGGCTAAAGTGCCAATGGTGTCAACAGCAAAACTGAGAATTTTCCCAATGAATGTCTGAATTTGACTGGATAATCTGTCGAGAATTTGGGTAAGTAAATTGCTGATATTAGCTGGTAGTTGTTGAGTTGCCGCCCAATTTTGCAAAGCTTGCAACTGTTGAGTTCCAGAATCAATCCAAGCCGGCAAAATGTTAGCAAGTTCGTTGAGCTGTACGAGAATCTGGGGAACCAACGTAATAGCTAAAGCGACTACAATCACCACAGTCAATAGCAAAACTCCCCAAACAGCTAGGTCGCGCCTGACTCGTTGTTGCTGTAAAAACCGGATCGGATAGTCTAAAACAAAAGCCAGTAAGATGGCGGCGACAAAAACACTTACTAAGGGTTGAAAATAATGCACCACTTGCAGCAAAACCCAACCATTAAGTATGGTGAGGGGAAATGCCAATCCTAAACTTAACCATCGCGGTAGTTTGAAAGCTGATTGCATCATTGGGGAATAGGTAGTGGTTAGTGGTTAGTGGTTAGTGGTTAGTAGTAATTTTTGACAACTAACAACTAACCACTAACTACTAACAATTCTCTTATTCATAAAATCTAACAAAATACGCTGAGGCATTGGTCCGAGGGGACGCACTTCCCCCGCTACTGCTGAATAACAGCTACCCTGGCGAATTTCTGACGGTGTCAGTAAGCCCATATCCCAGCCCTCATTGAGAACGAGTTGATTTAATTCCACCGTCAGTGGTGCATAAAAGACGTGACGAACAGCCTTTTCATCAGGGTAGCAGCCAAACTTGGAAAATGTTGGTGGTATATAGCCAATTTCCTCTAAGATTTCTCGCTTTACCGTCACATCTGGGGTTTCACCAGGTTCGATGTGTCCGCCAAATAGTGCCCAGTAATTAGGATAGACAATAGTGGGGATATTGTCCCGCAACTGCATCAGAAACTTGTTTTCTTGGTAGAGAATAGCGATCGCCACTTGAGTAGCCATGTTCACCTTGAGCGAGATCTAAACCTCAAACATTGTAGTTATATTGATAAAGCCCTTGCATGGCAAGGGCTTGAAATCTCAAGTAGCGACTGTTAACATCCTGATTTTTAACTACTTGGGAGCGCTAAAGCCAGCTTTCTCGGCAGTCGCCACATCTGCAAAGCAGATGATTGGCTTAACATTTTTATAGTCTGGTGACTTGCTTGTTCGATAAATGTTACCCCGCTTCGCTGTCGCTACGCCCTTAACTGGAGCATTCGTGGGACAGGCGGTTGCTCCTTGAGGCTTCACACCTAACTGCTGAGCTTCAGCCGTGAGAGTTCCCTTAGTTGTAGCTGTTCCCGAATTACCAGAATTAGATGAGGAGGTTCCTCCAGAAGGAACGGAACCAGTAGTAGCTGTTGACTGTGGGCTACTTTCCCCACCAGGAGAAGTAGTAGCTGAATTGTCAGACTTTTGCCCACCACAACCTGAGAGAGCTAAGATAGCCAAAAATGCAATGGTAAGAGTCCATCGATGTTGCAATAGATGTTTCATAGCCTGTTTAAATCGCGCTTAATTCAAAGAGAATACCTTATTTAACCAACAGTAACTTGGTCAATCGAAACATCTGTTGCACCGCTAACACCTCTAGCAACCTCTACGAGTTCGTCAAGAATATCTTGACTCGGAACTTCCCCTTTAAGTACAACTGTACCGCCAGTTTGGGCTACGTACAAGCTGTCAATATCATCAAACCGACCGTCTTCATCAAAAGCTAAGGCTACCCGCTTTGCCAGACCACTTTGATCGTACTCTCCGTTTAACCCCTGTCGCTCGAGAGGAATGGTTTCCGTACCCGTGCTTTCAGTAGCAATATCATCAGTAGCTGCAACTGGTTCGGGATTAACTTGAGCATCTTCAGGCTTTTCCATCCCAAAAAGTCTTTGTAACCAACCCATAAACTTAATCCTCCAAATACAGAACACTAAAGCGGTCTTTTTCAAATTCGGTCTATTTCTCGATCGCAAATAAATGTCCAGAGCGGGTTTAACGACAAATGAAAGAACCCTGCTTTAGGGACGCGATCGATAGAGTCAACAACTTACGATAAAATCGATTCTGACTCTAACCGCAGTATACCTGAGTTCTCTGTACAACAACATTTAAAAGCTTTGATAGAATTACTGATAAAGGAAACCTTAGTATTGTGCATTTTGTCAACTGCTAAGCGCCAGTAAATTTGAACATAAATTTTATTAATCCTCTCTCGAATAAAATTGCCACTTTAATTTCAAATTAACAATTTTTAATTTTGAAAGACCACGGAGTAATTAATCATGACAAATTTTGCTGACATTTGTAAAGCTACACCAGATACTTACAAAAGATTCTTAAGATAAAATAAAGTTTTTTCCGGAAAATTCAAAGGTAGCAATCCTAAATCAACAAAAACGAACATGTACCTGTAGGTACAGGACTTCCGGACATCAGTCATGGGGTTAGTAGGGTATGAGGTATGGGAGATAATATTTTCCGATCTGTTCCCAATATCCTCTGCTCCGTTGCCTCTGATCCCCTCTGGAGAAGAGCAAGTTCCCCATCTAGGTAATTCACTATTGCCAAAATAGCGATGTCAGAGTATTTTGTAACATGTTACACATATACTATAGGGCGATCGCCGCAACGTCACAAATGTCAGCTAATTTATCGATAATTACATAAACCTAAATCGATTAAAACAGTTAAAAAGCTTATTTAAACCGGAAGAATTCGTATGATGAGTTACATTTTTTTTGCAGCTTCGACCGCAGCTTCGACTTGTCCCAGCGATGTAGACTTGGGATTTGTCCAATTAAGTTGGTGGAAAGTAGTTATTTTGGGCATTGTCCAAGGGATCACAGAATTACTGCCAATCAGTAGTACCGCTCATTTACGAATAGTACCGGGTTTGCTGGGATGGCCTGACCCAGGTTCAGCTTTTTCGGCGGCGATGCAACTTGCCAGCCTAGGAGCCGTCATTAGTTATTTTTGGAAAGACATCAGCCAATTGACAGGAGGGACAGTAAGAGCGATCGCGGAGCGAAACTTCCAGTCCAGATCCTTTCAACTAGTAGTGGGGCTGGTGCTAGGTACACTTCCCGTAGTCGTGGCGGGTCTAGCGCTCCACAAGAGCATTAACGCTTGCAATTCCCCTTTTCGGACTTTAACAGTTATTGGGACAGCGAGCATCGTCATGTCTCTGTTGCTAGCTTTAGCAGAAAAACAGGGTAACCACGAGCGCGACTTTAACAAGTTAACCAGGCAGGATGCAATCTTAGTCGGAATCGCTCAAGCATTTGCCCTGATTCCAGGGGTTTCTCGCTCCGGTTCCACATTAACAGCTGGAATATTTCTCAAAATGGAGCGAGAAACAGCAGCTAAATTTTCCTTTTTACTAGGCATACCAGCCGTTGTGTTAGCAGGGGCTAAGGAACTGCATGTCCTGTTAAAAGCTGGTCTTGATGCTAATGGTTGGTTAATTTTATTAATTGGCTTAACCTCCGCCAGTATTTCAGCCTTTTTGGCGATTTACGGTCTGTTGCACTACCTGGAAAAACACAATACCTTTATTTTTGTCTTCTACCGCTTGGCGATGGGTGTATTTTTGATCGTCGCTGTAACCGCAGGTTGGTTGCATAATTGATGTTGTTTATGAAGAATTAGTCAGGAGCCATAAGATGAGGGAGATGAGGAGGGGAGGACAAGGAGGACAAGGAGGACAAAGAAGCATTTCTCTCCCTTGTCTTCCTTGTCTCCCTTGTCTCCCTTGTCTCCCTTGTCTCCCTTGTCTCCCCTATCTCCCCCCACTCCCCACTCCCCACTCCCCACTCCCCACTTTATTCATTACTGCTCCTCTAGATAAACTTCACCGAACTGTTTGCCAGCCAAACGAATGCTTTTGTAACGAATTTTACCCTTAATCACAACTTGCTCTCCGTCTTGCAAACCAGTTTCATTGGTGATTACCCAGATTTTTCCAGTAGAGTCATTAATTTGATACACCCGCCGTTGTAAAAGCGGAACTTGCCTTTCTACCTTACCCTGTATGTAGACTGTGGCTTGATCGTCTTGTTGTGGTTTAAGTTCCCGAATGGGGGTGATATTAGCACCGATTGCGTTCACGCCATAACGCCCCAAGTTACTACAACTGAGTAGTCCCGCTAACAGAAAAAAGGTCAATCCCAGGCGTAGGGGCATGACAGTGCCGTGTCCGTACAGAAAGGAGAGGTGTTGCATAAGAGCTAACTGTTGAGAAAATTTTTGCACCCGTATTTGGTTCGTCGCAATTTTCATATAATGAGTTCCCATTAATACTAAGTTATTCAGTGTAAGCAACACATTCTCAACAGACACGACCAATTTGAGAAGATAAAGTGGTTAGTGGTTAGTGGTTAGTTGTTAGTAGTTAATCGCTAATCGTTAATCGCTAATAGTAAAAATTAGCAACTAACAACCAACAACCAACAACCAACAACTAACAACTAACAACTAACAACTAACAACTAACAACCAACAACCAACATGGAAACAAAAACTGCCAAACTTCTTGACGGTAAAGCTATTGCTGCAAAAATTCAGCTTGAACTCTCTGCTGCTATTACAGAATTACAACCCCAAATAGGACGTCCGCCGGGCTTAGCAGTGCTGATGGTGGGTGACGATCCGGCGTCAGCTGCTTACGTGCGCGGTAAAGAGAAAGCCTGCGCAAAAGTGGGTATTGCCTCTTTTGGCAAGCATTTTCCGAACGTAACGACTCAAGCAGAACTAGAGTCAGTTATTGCTGCATTTAACCACGATGAACGGGTGGATGGTATTCTAGTGCAGCTACCTCTACCTAACCACTTGGATGCTGTGAAGCTGTTGCATCAAATTGATCCTGATAAAGACGTTGACGGACTGCACCCGATTAACTTGGGGCGACTGGTGCGCGGAGAGCCTTGTTTACGCAGTTGCACTCCATCTGGGGTGATGCGGCTGTTGCAAGAGTATGAAATTCCTCTGGGTTCTAAACAGGCGGTGGTAGTGGGACGCAGTATTTTGGTAGGCAAGCCACTAGCGTTGATGCTACTGGAGGCTGATGCTACTGTCACCATTGCCCATTCGCGATCGCATTCTCTAGAAGCCATCACCAAAAATGCTGATATTCTCATTACAGCAGTAGGTCGCCCAGGACTTGTGACCGCTGAAATGGTAAAACCAGGCGCTGTTGTGGTAGATGTGGGGATAAGTCGTGTTACTGATGCTAATGGGAACAGTCGCTTAATAGGAGATGTCAACTTTGATGACTTGAAGAGTGTGGCAGAATTTCTCACCCCAGTTCCTGGTGGTGTTGGTCCAATGACTGTCGCCATGTTATTGCAAAATACAGTCAAGAGTTACAGTCAATGCTCAAAAAGTTAGAAATTGTCATTTGTCTGACTGTCATTTGGCGCCACTGCTTTGCGGAGAGAAGTTGGATCTCAGGCTGACTCCGATCCAAACTTCGAGGGGTTGCCCCCTCATAATCGCAAGTGGCATTTTTTTTGTAAATAACTAATGACGAATGACGAATGACAAATGACTCTTTACTTTAAAATTGTTACTAACATAACAGAACATTAAGGAAATTGAGGATGGTAGCAGCTGATAATCTTCAAAAGACTCCAGAGGGATCTAAATTTGACCTATTACTCTATCTGAAAGAGCGACAAAAGCTTTGTGAAACTGCTTTGGAACGGGCGATTTCCATACGTTATCCAGAAAAAATTTACGAAGCAATGCGCTACTCGCTATTAGCTGGAGGTAAGCGTCTGCGTCCCATTCTTTGCCTTGCTACAAGTGAAATGACTGGTGGCACAATAGCTATGGCGCTGCCAACAGCTTGTGCTGTGGAGATGATCCACACTATGTCATTAATTCATGACGACCTGCCAGCAATGGATAATGACGATTACCGTCGCGGTAAGCCGACCAATCACAAGGTCTATGGCGAAGATATTGCGATTTTGGCTGGGGATGGCTTGTTGGCTTACGCATTCGAGTTTGTAGCAACTCACACCCAGAACATACCAATGGAGCGAGTATTGCAGGTCATTGCCCTTTTGGGACGTGCCACAGGGGCTGCGGGGTTAGTCGGCGGTCAAGTGCTTGATTTAGAATCGGAAGGAAAGACTGATATTTCCCTAGAAACCCTAAATTTCATTCACAACCACAAAACAGCCGCCCTTTTAGAAGCTAGCGTCGTTTGCGGTGGCATTTTATCCGGATCTACCTCTGAAGATTTACAACGGTTGTCTCGCTATTCTCAGAATATAGGACTTGCCTTTCAGATTGTGGATGACATTTTGGATATCACCGCCACCCAAGAGCAATTGGGCAAAACCGCTGGTAAAGACCAACTTGCTCAAAAAGTGACTTATCCTAGCCTTTGGGGGTTAGAAGAATCTCGATCGCGTGCTCAACAACTCTTTGAGGCTGCTTGTGCAGAATTGGAACCCTTTGGAGAAAGAGCAAGACCCCTAAAAGCGATCGCTCAATTTATTACGAGTCGCAATCACTAAATAATGAATGATGAATGATGAATGATGAATGATAAATACTAAGCCACTTTAAAATTCATAATTTATCATTCATAATTCATAACCTTTTTCAGAATTCATCACTCAGAATTCATCATTTTCTCACATAACCATTCATACCATGCAGGACATAAGCGACATCTTAGACAACCGGGTGCTGCTGGTTGCTCTGGTAGCTTGTTTGATTGCTCAAGCATTGAAGCTCCTAGTTGAGCTAGTCAAAAATCGTAAACTCGATCTGAGTGTTTTATTCACAACTGGAGGTATGCCTAGTGCCCATTCATCTCTGGTGACTGCCCTAGCCGCTGGTGTTGGGCAAACTCTTGGCTGGGCAACTCCAGAATTTGCAGTGGCGATGATTTTTGCCATCATAGTTATGTACGATGCTGCTGGAGTTCGCCAAGCTGCCGGTAAGCAAGCTCGTATTGTCAATCAAATGGTTGATGAATTATTTCACGAACATCCAGAGTTTAAAGGTGACCGCCTCAAGGAATTGCTGGGACACACACCTTTTCAGGTGATAGCTGGATCGGCATTGGGTATAACCGTCTCCTGGTTAGCTAGGGCAGCATATTAATTGTTGATTGTTCATTGTTGATTGTTGATTGTTGTTAGTAGAACAATTAACAATCAACAATCAACAATCAACAACTATCTATTGTAAATGCACAACTGAGCGCAGTAGTATCACCTTCCGACTATCTACAAGTACGGTAAAAAAGCCGCGATCGCTTAGCGTCTGTAATGTGTTATACGCTTCTTTTTGGTTGGTTGTGTAAACTGCTAACAAGTAAGGGCGTTGTCCATAGGAAACAAAACCCACGTCACCTCCTATTACTTGCTGCACTTGAGTTACGACTTCCGGACGGTTGTAATAATCTACCAATACGGCAAAACCCTCTCCTAGTTTTTGGGGTTTAGAGGTTACGGTTTGAGTCGTCGCTCCCACATCTTTTGGTAGAGTAGTGATGATACCACTCAACCCAGCTACATTATTGACATACCTCGCCCAACGATTGGCGTCTTCCATTCTGGTAAACCCGCCGATCCGCGTTACTGTATCTTTAAGATATTTGCAGGTAGTGACCTTAAGTTCGGGCGGTAAAGCGCGACGCAGTTGGGTTTGATTATCTTGTGTGGGACTGATTACCAACAAAAGATACTCACCCGCACTCGGAGGTTGACAAGCAGAAATTTCTTGTTGGGCGGCGAGAGAATTTCCACCACTAATCAACCCCATAAGCGCTAGCACTAAAGCACTTGATAAAATCGGAAATCTCTGCACTACAGTTTGATACATAATTTAGTCAATAGTTAATAGTCAATAGTCAATAGTCATTTGTGTGTTTTTTTACTAGTAACCAATGACTCCTTCCGGTGAAACCCAACGGGAAAGCAGATCCGATTGGGAGTGAAACAAATACCCCAGTTCCCACTACTAGGAACTGGTGAGTGTGCCCCTATGAGGGTTTCCCTCGTGCCGGCTTTTGAGCGATCTTCTCACTCGGGGAGACGAGTCGCTTTCCTAGGAACGAGCGTCACCCATAAGGGCGTTGGAAATACTCATCAGAACTGCGATCGGGATCACCAATGACTCATGACTCTTCAAGACTATTGACTATTGACTGTGGTAGAAGATGCCAAAGCTTCAGGAATTGTATCAGAAGGAGCCTCAAATTCCCCTGTCATAACATATTCTAATCGCAGTTTTAACCAAGTAATAAATTGGGGATTGGTGGAAATAATTGCTACTGCTGGTTGGGGACACTTCGCCTTGACCTTCACCATCTGAGGCGCTTCTAAAAAGGCTGGTTGCTTCACTAACCAAAAATCAATTTCTTTTTCTTGTTCGTGGTAGTAACGGGTACGCTCTTTCAAAACTTCCTCTAAGGGTTCTTCTTCTAGCAAAAAGCGTTGACTTGCCACAACGTAATAGTATGTTTGCATATCCATCCTTTGGTTAATAGACCTGTTCGTAAATTAGTCTATAGTCTAAAATAAAGCAAAGTTATAAATCTCTATCAGAGATTGAAAAGAAACATGATGGCGGCATGTAGGAATAGTATTTGATTTTTCAAATATATGTAGGGTGGCACTGCCCACCACATCCAGGTTCTGGTGGGCAGTGCCCACCCTACACTACTTAAAATTTTTCATGAATGATGTAGTAGGATTCCTATAGTACTACTCACTCTGCCCCGATCAATTAACCGAACTCAAATCACCCGATCAAAGCACTAAAGGGACAACGACTAGCTTGCTGTTCAGCAGTTGCTGATTTCTTTTCACGACTCCATAGTCGCTTCACAAATCCCCAAAAACTTTTTTGCTGTTCACCAGTTGCTGGTTTTTCGCCTGCTGTCAACGCCTTTAAAAACAGGCTGTTGTCGAAGAAGTGTTCGACACAAAGAATTTTTAAGTCATCAGTGACGTGTGCAACACTCATGCCGACGATCTCCACCGTTTCTCCTGTAGGTGCATAGTCTTTGTATGGACCACTAAAAGTTCCCCAATGCCGCCATTTAAAGGTAACATTCGGTGGAGCAGAAAAAACTTCTAGCACTTCCCACAAAAATCCTTTGGGAAATGCTGTGTGGAACAGTTTTCCTGAGGATTCAAATGTTTCATCAACCGCTTTGTAATGTTCTGTGTCGCCGATAAATAAATTGTAAGTACCAGCCGCACCCACATCTGATGCTGTGTATTCTGGACCACCATTACTACTCATGCGAAACTTTTCCTTCACAACTGACAACCACTGCTGAGGGTTGGTTTTAAAGGATACCTCCAGTTCAAAGGTTCTAACTAAGTTTTGGACGATCTCTTCTAGTGAATCTTCCTGGTGGTTGCGTGTACTTTCTTTTGCAAGCCCTGCTTTTGAATGAGAATAATCCGGAGGTGTTTGAAAGCGCCATTCTACATCTGTGCTTTGTGCAATAACAGTATCCCTGTCCTGTACCCAAAGCGGAAGGTTATTAGATTGTGTTGCGCTCATAAAAGTCTTTACCTGAGATTTAACTTGCGTTCTGGTCAACAAATTTCCAGATTTCGCAGACCCCTTCCCCTCTACCTTCAGTCATCAATTAACAATTAACAATTAACAATTAACTGTTTCATCTCGCGGACTGCTCTTTCCATACCAACTAATGCCGCCCGACTAACGATGGAATGACCAATGTTAAGTTCTTCCATGTTCGTCAGACAAGCTACAGCATGGACGTTCCAGTAGGTCAGTCCATGACCGGCGTTGACGCGCAATCCGAATTGAATTGCTTGCTCACACCCAGACGCCAGCACGGCTAATTCCTGCTTGCGACTTGTTTCATTTCCAGCTTCAGCATATTTGCCAGTGTGCAGCTCGATAAATTTCGCCTGCACCTTGACAGAAGCTGCAATTTGTGGTATATCGGCGTCGATAAACAGACTAACTGGAATGTCAGCACTTTGCAATTTATCAACGACCTCTCCGATTCTAGCAATTTGACCGACGATATCCAGTCCACCTTCTGTGGTCACTTCTTCGCGCTTTTCGGGAACTAAAGTGACGTAATCAGGTTTAATGTCGAGGGCGATCGCTACCATTTCATCAGTAGCCGCCATTTCTAAATTCAGGTGCGTTCTCACCGTTTGTCGCAACAGGCGCACATCCCGTTCTTGAATATGCCGCCGATCTTCCCTTAAATGTACAGTAATGCCATCTGCACCGCCTAATTCTGCCAGTACCGCCGCCGCCACAGGGTCTGGTTCCACCGTCCGCCGCGCTTGGCGGATGGTAGCGATGTGATCGATGTTAACGCCAAGTGTCGGCACAACCCTAGTATCTCCGTATCCACAGTTCTCAGCAAGCTTATTATACCGGAAATAGTGGGAGTCAGAAGACATTCGCTACTGAGTCAGGAGTTTTCCATATTCTTAGGACTTAGGCACTGTACAAAAAGACTCAACAGACCAATGTATCATAACCGATTTCCCTAAGGGCAACGAACTCACGTCTTATCCAGCATCGGTTTCTTCGTCTTCTGTGCCAGTCAGATTTAGCTATGCTATCATTTAGTATATACATTTTGTGTATATTAGATGAATTTTGAATGGGATGAAAACAAAAATCGACAAAATCAACAAAAACATGGTATCAGCTTTGAAGAAGCCCAAGAAATATTTAACGGGATTGTTTTTACTGCTATTGACGACCGATTCGACTATGATGAAATTCGAGAAACCAGTATCGGTGCGATCCGAGGCGTTGTCATCGCAACTGTTACCCATACAGAAAGACAAAACAAAATTCGCCTAATTTCCGCCCGAAAAGCTACCCCAAAAGAAAGGAGACAATACAATGACTATCTCAGACAAGAGACTTAAAGAATTAGAGAATATTCCAGATTCTGCCATAGATACTTCTGATATTCCCGAATTAGATCATAACTTTTGGGAAAAGGCTCAAATGGTGAAACCAATCACTAAAAAGGCCATTTCTATTCGTATAGATGATGACATTTTAGACTGGTTTAAAAGTCAAGGTAAAAATTATCAAACCTTAATAAATACCGTTCTTCGTTCCTATGTCAATCATCAGCAAAAATAGTGCTTTATATCTTCGGTGCGATCGCCGACGAATGTAGGTTAGTCCGAAGTATGAGACTCAACAAGTGCGATCGCTATTTGTAATTCGTAATTCGTAATTCAGGACTTACGCATTGACAGGAATTTTACTATGTGTAATCAAGCCTACCTGTTGTTTAAGGTGTTCCAGAATAAAGTCACGAGCACTCTTGTTGAGACAAATTTCTCGCTTTCTTCATACCAGTTTTCAATTAACTCTTCGGTTCGCATTAATTCTAGTTGCGTGAAGGCGCGAATTGCACTAAAAAAGTGAGTTCTGATTGCCTCAGATGTCCTCACCATAAATCGCTCAATTCCACATACTTGCTTGATAGCTCGATGATAGCACTCAATTCCCCAATGAATTGAATGTAATTCCTGAAATTCCTCCATATTTTTCGTTTTTAAAAGCACTGCATTTATTGTCTCATTTGTCAATGCGTAAATTCTGATGTATGTATGATTTTGGCATTTTTACCGCCTCAACGTTTGATTTTTCCACGAAAAGTACTCATGCAAAATTAAATATACATTTTTTTATTGTAATAAATCGATTATAACAATCTGATAGCAAGGGTTTCAGCTTAACCAATTATAATTGAACATGTATAAAGATTTTTGGATAGGTACTTAAAATCCCCTCCAGGCACGAAAATTAGGAGGGGCAGATGTTAAATGAAACAATACTCCCAATTGTGACCTATGTTGCAATCCGGAATCATTTCCATATCTGAGGCTATTTCTGATGACTGTGCGATCGCAGCAACAGTCAACAGAGAGATCCCAAAACCACGCTCTCCAGCAATACGCATCCCTAAAGTAGCCTGACGGACATGGGAAAAAGCAATTTTTTGTCGAAATCACTCGATCGCGTTCCTCAGTGTTAATACAGATGGCTATCCTCAACCGATGTTAAAAAAGCCGTAAATTTACCCTTATTAAGCTGAATTCTGGGAATTTATAGTTAGCCTGTGAGATTTCCAGCTTTTAAATAAGCGAGTGAAAGAAAAGCTAGTTGAGGCACCGCAACACAAGAGCGCTCAGACTAGGGCGCTGTGTCCATTTATGAGGAGAGTAACAAAGCAGATATGGTAGAACACGATACTTTTTCGGTGCAGCCAAAGACAGGCTTATTCGATGACAATTTAATTCATCCAGGGATTTCTGACCCTTGGTCCACTAATCGCCCCAACGATGTTAGTCTCCTAGGTGTTGGCAGTAGTAGCACCCACGCTGACAATATTGTGTTTATCGATGAAGCCCTACCCGATTACCAAAGCTTAAAAGACGGTGTGGTCAAGGGAGACAAAGTAGTGCTGCTAGATCCCAACGGGGATGAAATCGCCCAAATCACTAATACACTGTCGCAGGAAAAAGGGGTTCATAGCATCCACCTAGTCTCCCACGGTAATTCTGGGAGCATACAGCTAGGCAATACCCAACTCAATAGCAACAATTTAGCTTACTACAAAGACACTTTGGCGAGTTGGCACAAAGCCTTAGCGCCTGATGCCTCCTTGTTAGTTTATGGTTGCAATGTGGCGGCGGGTCAGCAAGGACTCACCTTTGTCAACGACCTGAGTACAAATCTTGGGGCGGTGGTGGCGGCTTCAACTGACTTGACTGGGAGTGCAGCACTCGGGGGAAATTGGCAGATGGAGTACCGCACAGGTAAGGTGGATGCACCTTTGGCATTTGAGTCATGGGAGATGCAGGCTTATAACCACGTTTTAGACAACATTTTGACTGAGAACTTTGCAGGCAGTGACGTCAACAAACATACGTGGATCTATGGTACAAGCGGCACGGGTGTTGTTAACCTTGGACTGACTGCCCGCAGTGGACCAGCAGCGCCTGGAGGCTTGCCCGGTCAATCAACGGGGGATACCCCCGGTAATGGTGCCCTGAGACTTACCAGTAATGGGAATAATCAAGTATCCTTTGTCATTTATAACCAACCCATCAACGCCGCCAGTGGTCTTTCCATTAGCTTCGACCTCTACTCCTATGGAGGAACTGGTGCAGATGGTATCAGCTTCTCTGTGATTGATGGCAGCAAAAACCCAACGACTGCTGGATCGCCTGGGGGTGGGCTTGGTTACTCCAATACGAATTTAGCACCGGGCATCGTTGGCGGCTACTTCGGTATTGGCTTTGATGAATTTGGCAATTTCTCCAGTAATTTCGGCTCAGGTGGTCCAGGCAAAACAAAAGAGTCTGTCGCTATCCGGGGTAGTGAGGGAACGGGTTACAAATATTTGACAGGAACGACAGTTCCTGCCGGCACTTCCATTGATAACGTTAGCGCCAATGCAAATCGTAGTAATTCTAAACGCCATGTTCAGATTGACATGACTCCGAATGGGCAGGTGTCGGTTCAGATGGATTTGAACAACGATGGCATCTTTGAAGATAACGAAAAACTGATCGCGAACTTTGACGTAACAGCGAATAATGCTCCCTTACCAAAAACTTTTAAGTTCGGGTTTTCCGCTTCTACGGGAGACTTAACCAACTACCACGAAATCAACAACTTCAAGACCGATACCTATGGAGGTGCCTCCTACATTCCGTTGGTCAACTTTACTAGTACCAGTGGGACTGTCAGTGAGAACGGTAGCCTTGCCATCAATGCCCAACTCGATCATCAAACTTCCAGTTCGGTCACTGTTCCATTGACCTTGACGGGTACAGCAGTTAACGGTCAAGATTACATTATCCCTACTTCTATCACCTTTGCACCAAACCAAACAACGGGCAGTGTGACCCTCATCCCCACAGACAACAAAGTTTTTGCATCCGATAAAACAGTGACCATTGCAATGGGGACACCGACTAATGCCCAGCTAAGTCCCCAGAATAATGTCTTGACAGAGACAATCCTTAATAGTAACGCTCCCTCATTAAATGTTTCCAGCAGGATCAATTACACTAAGAAGGCTCCACCGACTGCGATCGCACCCTCGTTGAGTATCGGCAATGCTGATTCCAGTGCTACTCTTACAGGTGCAAAAGTTCAGATTATAAGTGGCTTAAGCTCCAATGAAGATCTTTTAGGCATATTGGGACAAAGCGGCAAAAGTGGTTCCATCAGTAACACTAAGATTACTTGGAGCTACGACAATAACACGGGTGGGTTGACCTTCAGTGGTAATGACTCTGTTGCCAATTATCAGTCGGCGTTGCGCCAAGTTGCTTACAGCGATACCAGTGGAACCGCTAGCACGCAAGAGCGCACTATTGGGTATTCATTGCAATATGGTAACTCGAAGCAAACTGCTGGCAGCAATAACTCAAAAATTGCCTTTCAGGCGGCAACCACTATTACAAACACTACCTCAGTTAATCCAGCTCTATTCGGTCAAACCGTCACCTTGACTGGCAGTGTCAGTGCCGTGAAGCCTGGGAGTGGTATCCCGACGGGCAAGATCGCATTTATGGAAGGCAGTACCACACTGGGCACCGCCACCCTCGATCAAAACGGCAGTGCCAGCTTGCTCATCAATACCTTAAGTTTAGGCACTCACAACATTAGTGAGATATACAGTGGCGACAGCAACTTCACCACCAGCAATGCCGCGATCGCCCAGACTATAGCTTATAGCTCCTTCAACTTTGAAAGCCAGCTCAAGTTTTTGGTGGATGAAGGTCAAAACTTGGTCAGCCTGTTATTTAACAACAACTACTATCTCGCGCAGAACCCGGACGTGGCGGCTGCGGTTGCTTCTGGTCAAATCAGTAGTGGCTTACAACACTTCTTACAGTATGGGGAATTCGAGGGTCGTGACCCCAGCTTACTCTTTGATAACAAATTGTACCTAGCCGAAAATCCAGACGTGGCGGCGTCTGTTGCCAAAGGGCAATTACATAGTGGGTTCGAGCATTTCCTCAAATACGGGTTAAAAGAGCATCGGGACTTAAGAATGCTACTGTTTGATGAAGGTTACTACCTAGCGCAAAACCCAGATGTGAAGGCTGGGAAATTTGGTAGTGGGTTTGAACATTACCTGCAGTATGGACAAAAAAAAGGACGCAACCCTAGTGCCGAGTTTAATGAAGCTTATTACTTAGCTAACAACCCAGACGTGGCTAATGCTGTTACTAAAGGGACATTCAACAGTGGGTTCGATCAGTTCGTCCGCTATGGGATAATTGAAGGTCGCAGTCCCATTGCCAACTTTGACAATAGTCAGTATCTGTCCACGAACCCAGATCTGACGACGGCGGTAGCCAAAAAGATTGTTGTGCGAAGTGGGGTGGAGCAAGCCGTGCGGTATGGTCAATATGAGGGGCGGGGGGCTTTTGGGCTACAGTTGTTTGACGAACAGTTTTATTTGGCGCAATACCCAGATGTGGCGAGTGGTGTCAAGCTTGGGAAATTCACTAGCGGGTTTGACCACTTTGTCCAGTATGGGCAAAAAGAAGGTCGCCTTCCTAGCACCACCTATAGCGAAAGCTTTTATCTAGCTAAGTACCCAGATGTGGCGAGTGCTGTCAAGCTGGGGAAATTCCAGAGTGGGTTTGAACACTTCATAACTTTCGGTCGGGCTGAAGGTCGAGTTGGTATTGGCTAACTGGCGATCGAGAGCCAGAAAGTCGCTGAATTATGTATTACAAATTAAGCGTCATCTGTATGACACAATTCAGTCACCTGGACTTTACAGCAGTTTTAAATTGAACCCGCGCCACATTGACCAGAAGCGGAGACCGCGCCCCTACAATTATATTGTGGTCTTTAACACGCAGTCCCGAACTGTGCGATGGGTGCAATACTCTAGTCCAGTGATGAATTCCTGCATGATTTAAGGGTGCTACTTGCTGAGTGGCAAATGCATATAGGTTGCCATGTCTGCACAAGGCAGCTTGACCATATCTAAGCGGTGATGTAATTATTGTCCTTTAATATCGCGCAAATGTTAGCAACGGATGTGGCAACGGATGTAACGGATAATTAAACTGTAGGACTAACAGATAAAGCATCCGCACTCGTCCGCGCTCATCATCCGTTGCCAGTCTACACTCGTCTAATGATGGTCAAGCCGTCTCGCAAAGGCAGCATGACCTGCTCAACGCGCCGATCGTTCTTCACAATGCGGTTGAAGTTGGCGATCGCCTCCCCATTTGCCGAACGCTCTTGATCTGGAAGATAAGGCTGTCCTTGTAACAATGTATTGTCTACGCAGATGAAGCCGTGGGGGGAGAGCAAGTTAGAGTCCAGCAGCATCTGGAAATACTGCACGTACTCTTTTTTATCGGCATCAATGAACACCAACTCGAATGACTCTCCCATCGCAGCCAGCTTGCCAAGGGTTTCCAGCGCCGATCCCACTTCCACATGAATTTTCTGTCCGTGGGGGGATTGACCAAACAATGAAGTTGCAAACTCCGCTACATAAGCATCTACTTCGCAAGCCACTAAACGCCCATCACTGGGCAGTGCTTCTGCCATTGCTAGTGCTGAGTAGCCTGTGAACATGCCGATGTCTAACACAGTTTTTGCCTGTGTCATGTAGACAAACATTTTTAGCGTCTGTCCCTCTACGTGTCCTGAAAGCATTTCCTGCTCTAATTCTCGCACTGTAGAGCCGGAGGTAAATCGCTCTTTCCACGCTTCTTGCTGGGTCTTGTGTGCGATCGCCGCCAGCGCCGCCGACTCCGAGGTAGTACACTCATCTAGATAAGGATCTAAACCTGCTGCTAGACGCAAGCATTGCTGTAGCTGCGCTGCTAGACTGGGGTTGGACTCCGCCATGCGAACAGCGGTTTCGAGATGGTGTACTAAGATACTCAGCGGTGTCACGGGACGAGCTTTTTCGACGTTGACAACATTAGACATTGTTGGCACTCCCAACCAAGTTTGCCTCATTACCGATCAGGTAGCTGTTTAGATCTTGCTCAACACTGCTGACGTAAGCATCTATTCCCGCACCAGCACGGGGGTATGTAGCGCAAATCCGCTTGTGTTCAACCAAAGCCGCGTCTAATTCTTCACGAGTCAAATCGTTGACGAAGAAGCATTCGCCAATTGGTTTAGGCATCGCCGCACGCTGCAAACCGTCCCGTGTCAGCGTTATGGACTGGGTGGCGTACCACAACAAATCGCTATCAAGCAGATCGTGGTCGAGAGAAAGACCGATCCGACTCATCAATCCTAGGATGCGATCGCGATCGGTGGTGGTGATATAACCTCGCATTCCGGCGATCGTGGCTGAGAATGCCATGTCGATATTTACCGCATGACCGTGCAACAGTGGCACATTCGGAGTTAGTTCCAGTGTCGGACTCCAAGTGTGTCCGTAGGCGATGACGCGATCGAGCATCAATTCGTGGAGATTCGGCGTCTCCAACTCCAGCATCGTCTTAATCGCCTCGTAATTTAAGCGATGCGCCACATCCTTTAGTTCAGGAGTGGCATCAATGTAGCCAAAGTGTGTACGGAGTAAATCTTCCCCATACTCATACAACAGCTCAAATACTTCCGCGTTTGAAACCACCGCAATCTTTACAAGTTCTGCCATTCCGTTCCGAACTTGATCCGTGGGGAGTGTCCGCAAAAACGAGAAGTCGAGGAAAACTTTCTTGGGTGGGTGGTAAGCGCCCAAACGGTTTTTCAGCTTACCATGATTGACAGCTACCTTGATGGCTACACCTGCATCAACTAGAGCGATCAGAGTCGTAGGAACGCGGATGTAGTTCGTGCTGCGTCGATAAGCCGCGCAGGCGAAGCCAACGACATCTAAGACTAATCCTCCACCAACCACCAGAACTGGCTCTTTCCGCAACAAATTAAATGCAGAGAACGCATCAACAACCGACAAAAAAGTGTTGATAGTTTTGGCGTTCTCCTCTATAATCACTGGGTAGATAGTGAGGTCAATGTTGTAGTACTTGAAATATTGTTCGATCTGCGAACCGTAGATCCGATTCACATTATGGTCAACAACAGCAAGACAGCGCCCAAAACCTTGATAACTATCAGCCAGTTCTGTGTTCTTTACATCGAATAGTCCATTCACGAAGGCTAGACTAAAGTCGATTTTCTCGTAGCCTTCCACATGAAATTCAGTTTCTGTTGCTGCAAACTTTGCTTCGATGATACTCATTTTTCGTGCCTTTACTTAACAGTTTTTAGGAATTCAGCAATACATCTGGTGCCAAGTCAGGTTTCTGCCCAAACGCGAACCAGCGCATTGCTTGAAACCGAAAACTGATCAGCACTTTAAATCGTCTGGCTTTTCCAACTAAACAAGAGGAATACAGCCCAAAATTACTTTGAATCTGAGGCATTTAGTACCACAACAAGAAACTATCGGTTATATTAAATAATTTTCTTACAGATTGGCGTTTCTAAAGCAGTGTATTGGAAATCTAACTTCATTTTCCACTTACCTAAAGGCTGATGATTTATCTTACACACATGATTCTGCAAGTTTCTCAGTTGACACTCCGTCGCTGTTTTGATATAGGGATATTAAAGAGCTTCCACTCTTTATATCCTCATTGACTTAGGTTCCCAGGCACACCCCGGTTGCCTTTTGAGGCGGAGTGTTATTTCCTTACACCTCGTTAGTTCGAGTGTTGGGCTTAAATTCCGACGAGTCTCGCCGTACTAAAAGTATCTTACCAGATATGTGACTTAGATTAAAAACAAGAGTGTTGTGCTGCATCCTCTATCGGAAACACAGATGAGCCAGCTTGGGTTTTGCACTTCTCGCTATTCTTGATAAATGTTGCCAATCAATGGGTAGAGTAAGAACTCCTGCCGTCGCCATCACTTGTCCACAACCCATATAGCTTCAAATCGTATAAAGCATTGCTTTATCTAACATCATTCTTAAGGTATAAAACCTAAGGGGGGCTACAACATAGCTGCAAATAGTTATCTTACCCTAACGAGATTGTTAAACTTTAAAGGGGAGATATGACTGAGATTGGACTGTAGCTGCTTTAGTCCTTCGGAACGAATAAATAAATGGAGTAAAAATATGAATCTTATTGCTTGGGTTGTGTTAGGTCTGCTTGCAGGTGCTATTGCTAAGGCGATCTATCCTGGTTACCAAGGAGGCAGCATTCTTGCGACCCTGGTTCTGGGAATTGTTGGTGCTTTCATTGGTGGAACATTAGCTAATTTATTACAAACTGGAAATTTGACACTTACGTCTGCAACTCTCTCGCTTCCGGGTTTGTTCGTTGCGGTATTGGGTGCAATGATTGCTATCTTCTTGTACTACAAGTTTTCTAACAGAGTATTCTAATGATAACTGCTAATAGCTAATAGTTAGTGGCTAATTGCTTGACTACGATTAGCGATTAGCGATTAGCTATTAGCAATGCAGAAGTTATTATAAATTTACAAACTTATCTGTTGTTTCAATCAACGCACTGCGAATTCCTGGTTCACTCATTGAATGTCCGGCGTCAGGGACAACAATAAATTCTGCTGACTGCCAAGCGCAATGTAATTCCCAAGCTGATATCATAGGACACACTAGATCGTAGCGTCCCTGAACAATCACAGCAGGAATATGGCGGATCAGGTGAACATTCAAGAGTAATTGATCGTCAGGTTCAAAAAATCCCTTATTGATAAAGTAATGGCACTCAATTCGTGCAAACGCATCGGCAAATTCATTTTCGCCAAACTTTTGCATGAGTTCCGGATCTGGTAACAATCTACTTGTACTCGCTTCCCAAATCGACCAAGCACGCGCTGCTTCTAGTCTAATTTGTAAATCTGAACTTGTCAAGCGTTTGTAATAAGCTGTGAGCAGATCGTCACGTTCAGCGATCGCGATTGGTTTGAGATATTCTGACCAAGCATCAGGAAAAATATAGCTAGCGCCCTCTTGGTAGAACCATCGCAATTCTTTTTGTCTCAACATAAAGATGCCACGTAAAATTAGTCCCGTGCATCGATTCGGATGGGTTTGACTGTAGGCTAGTGATAAAGTACTCCCCCAACTGCCACCGAATACAACCCACTTTTCTATACCTAAATGCTCGCGCAATTTTTCAATATCATTTACCAAATCCCAAGTGGTGTTTTCCCGCAGTTCAGCTGATGGTGTACTTTGACCACAACCGCGTTGGTCAAACATCACAATCCGCCATTTTTCTGGGTTGAAATATTGCCGATAAAAGGGTGGACATCCACCACCAGGTCCTCCATGTAGCAAAACGATTGGCTTGCCCTGCGGGTTGCCTGACTCTTCAAAATGAATGGTATGGATGTCTGAAACCTGTAAGCTGCCTTCTTTGTAAGGTTCAATTTGTGGATAAAGTTCTCGCATTCAACTATTAAGGTTGCGGATTGAGTTCATATTTTTTCATCACCTTAAAAATATCATATTACGATATATCATATTATGATATATGTAAATGTAACTATGCTACGCAACCATACAAGGAACCCTTGAGAGAGCTATTGCCGCAGATCAGCAGTCAGGCTTTAAGAGTTTGGCATGCCTTGGGTAGTCAGATGAGTTGGGAAGACACCGATGTAGAGATCGCTATAACCAATAAAAATGCAGATTACTAATCTTACTGAACCAAAAATTCAAGCAGCCCTAGATGAACTGGTAAAGCAGGAGGTAATCACGCGCATGGAACCTGACTAAATGTGGCGATCGCGTGTTTGTGGCTGAAGTAGCATCTGACTCGTTCCTCCTTCCTAATTCCTATTTTGGCAAAATGCAGAATAGTGCTTGTGGAAGTGGGTCTAATGTGCCTTGGTATACTGTTTCTTCAACAGATATGAGGTGGAAGCGATCAAGGTTTACGCTGGTAGCCAAAATATGAGAAAAAGGGCGTTGAAATATATCTGAATTAAGCTTGAAATATGGTTTCAATTCTTAGGCGCGGGACAAAATGCGCGTCTACACCTTGCTGTCATTGATGCCTTCTACTTACCAGCAGGAAAATATGGAAGCGATGTTAGGACTGTTCTTGCAGGCACAGGGGTATCCGCTACCTGAACTCGCGTAAAAGTAAGTCAGCCAGCGCCTTGAGTCGATTTCTCAACATCTACAATTTAGTAAAACCCTCTGAGGATAAGTACTCAGAGGGTTTTACTATATGAACAGATTTTTATTTAGTAGATGCTTTAAACTTGGTAGTAGTAACAATTCCCATTAATACAGCCGTAGGGATGTGTAATCCAAATCGTTACGCAAGTTATTAGGCTGGAACTTGATTGAGTGTTGGTGTTGTAGCATTTGCTAAAAACCCATTTTCAGAGTTATTCAAAGCGCCTACACCATATATTAGATATTGTAATGTCAAACCAACCGTTTGTCCTGTGCCTGATACAAGTCCTTCAGTAGTTGATGATACAGTTCCCGTTCCGCCAGCTACCGTTTCCATTTCAGCATCGCTCAAATCTTCAAACAGGTTGGTTTCCAATTCAGCAGTTTTGATGTTAGCCATAATACCCTCTAAATGTTGTAAAGAATGATTGCGTACTTACGTACTAAAAATACTTTACACCAGCATGTTTGTGATAAAAATCTCCCCCAAGAAAGAAGACACCCGTAATCTACGAGTATGTCTTTAGGTATATTATTTGACTTATTTGATAAATTTTTAGGTGGTTTTGATGAATATTTAGGTTTTGAAAACGTTGTTTCTATCGTTCACCCATCTGACTCTCTACCACTCCTATCTCTCATCGCCCACCGTCTCCACTCATTCTCAGAAGTAAATTGGCATTCGGGGTGTTCCTCGATATCAAGAATGTCATCAGTATTCAAAATACCATCACCATTAGGAAGGATTTCGACTTGCGATCGCCAGCGAAAATTTTTATTAATGCACTTTTGACAGAATACCGCCGCTGTATATTTGAAGCACAAATGATTGCCGCCCTCAAGGAGGATGCCCAAGATGCAGATTATCAGGCTGAAATTGCTGCTTGGGATAGTGTTGTCGGGGATGGCATTAATTAATGCTAGGGAGAAATCCGTTGTGTAGAGACGCGAAATTTCGCGTCTCTACAGGTTCCTCGCCCTTCCTTGATTGTGCAAAATGAAAGGACTAAAACTGCAAAACCCAACGACGAAACAATTCCACAATAATCCGCCAGCACCCCTCAGTCTCCTCAACGACATCATGGCGCTTGAGATTCTTCAGCGCTATAAACCCGGTTTCTCCTCTCCAATCACTGCTACACTACTACCGCTATGCGAGCACCTCAAATACCCGTCGGATTTCCCTCTCTCGTCCAAAGAAAAGTTGCGGATCTTCTACTCTGCCATTCTGAGGTATGAATGGGTTAATAATTGCTTTTTCATCTCTCACTTTTTGAGTGGGAAATAGAGATTTTTTTTTACAAAAAGAACTGGTTTGAGATGTTCGGGAATACTCTGTAGTGCAATCTCTACACGACCAAATTCATAAGCGTCTTCAATGGAACGATTTGCTACTAATGCTGTGTAAAAACCTACAGCAAAGGCGATCGCCGCTTGATCGCCAATTACATTATTCATCCCAATCACAAACGGGATATATCTAGCAATTGCCTTTGCCTGAATCTTAGAATAGCAAGCATTCAGCACCACACAATTCACTTGTTCCAACAACTTAAACATTTTTGCCAAAGCATCAGGAGGTACTGGCTGAACTGTGCCCACTTCATTCTCAAAGCAAAGCTCGCCCTTACTTGTACCATGTCCAGAGAAATGTATAATATGTGGTTCAACATCAAATATTGCCTGAGTGATATCCCCTACACGAACCGACTCTCGCTGTTCTAGCTGATACTTTTCTGGCACTTTGGCTATTCGCAATCTGTCTTTGATATCTCGTAACTCTTGTCCTAAGCGTAGCCGAGAAGCATCACTTGGGTCGGCTGCCAAAAACAGGATTTTTACAGGAATATCACTGCTCATATAGGCAATAATAAAACTTAAATTACTAACGAATATAACACTTAATTACTGAGTAACGCCTAAAGTTCAGGAAAGGATTTTTCTCTTGGGCGTGGGGAGCAGTGTTAAAAGAGCGAGTACATCCCACATCTACAAAAAAACCGTGCTACAGAACAGCTAAAATTAGGCAACATCAACAATTTCATAGGGCGTCCCTTCGTGATAAGGCAATACGGTTCAGTTAGGGCGCTCATGGTAGGAATTTCAGGCTTGTAGAGACGCGACGCCAGTTGCTTCAAGTCGGGAAACCCGCCCAACGCACTGGCTCAAATTTCGCGTCTCTACACAGGTTGACGGTTGGCAAATTCTCTTAACTGAACCGTATTGCGTTATAAGGTAGTAGGTCTATATCCGTAGTTATCCAGCACATACCCTCAGTTAATGCTTGGCTCATAGCGGAACTCCTTTGTTGTAGTTTTATTACTTTAGAATATATATGTGGGAATCCTAAATAAGAACGTGAAAAATATTAAGTAGTGTAGTGTAGGGTGGGCATTGCCCACCATATCCGGGTTTTGGTGGGCAATGCCCTACGTGTATTTCAAAAATTGAATAGGAATCCTATAGAATATATATGTTTGTTGGACTGTGCCTACAAAAACATTTATTGGTTGTTGAAATCAACATTTTACCCCAGTACCAAAATCCTAAAATTAGTAAATAACTCTCACAAACACAACAACTAAACCTATGGCAATTCTCCAAGCAAAAAACTTATCTTTGGGTGATATACATCGTCTTTTTGGATTTCAAAGGCAATACAATAGCTCTTTCACGCCCTTATTATCTCTGGAACCTTTAACCGAGTTTGAACAACAGGAACTGGTGCAAATTCGGAATGATTTTGATAACTACTTAATAGAAGGAAAAGTTTCAGAAGGACTCATTAAGGCTTTAACAATCTTTCCATTAACGCGATTGACTGGATTTTATCACTACCCTATTAAGATTAGCTTGGAAGAAGATATTGCTGATATTGTTATTGAAGACGAGGATACAAAAATTACAGGCAGGATGGATATTCTTGCAATTAACAAGTCTAACCGGACAACAGCTAACACATATTTTTGGGTATTGGTAATTGAATCTAAAAATAGTGGTGTTGCAGTATCAGAGGGTTTACCACAGTTGCTCACTTATGCTTATAACAGCCTCAAAAATCAAAAATCGGTTTGGGGACTCGTGACCAACGGACAGGATT
This sequence comes from Stigonema sp., assembly GCA_965249805.1. Classification (GTDB taxonomy): domain Bacteria; phylum Cyanobacteriota; class Cyanobacteriia; order Cyanobacteriales; family Nostocaceae; genus Stigonema. Next base: position 897,679 of record CBDFMX010000001.1, on the reverse strand, counting down.
ATCAGTTTGTGTACATTCTACAGGAAAATCCCCCGACTTATCAGTTAATGCCAATACTGCATTTAATGGAATCTGAGCGGGCAATTCAGTTGCTACAAGTTCTCAACGCGATTTGTAAGCTATAAAATATTGCTTCACCAGCAACGGCGCTGACGTTACGTAGAAGGTTAAGCACATTTGCCATGCTTACAATTACAACAAATGCAACACTCAACGCCAGCAAACTCTATTAGCCTGCGAAGGCCGGCTTTGTTCGTCTAGCCGCGACTTCTAGTCGTTAGGCATTTTGACAAGAAAACCTCTCTCCAAACCTCTCCCCTACAAGGGGAGAGGCTTTGAATTTCCCCCCAGCCCTAGTAGGTAGGGGGTTAGGTTTCACTTAGTTTTTCCACATAACGTGAAAAGTCAGAATCACAACAAATCCAACACTCAAACCCAACAGACTCTATTAGCCTGCGGAGGCACCAGAGTTGTCCTTGCAGCTTGTTTCCCGCCGTAGGGAACTTCGGAGCTTTGTTCGTCTAGCCGCGACTTCTAGTCGTTAGGCATTTTGACAGAAATCAATTACATCACTTTAGCGATCGGGTGTGTGCTGCCCCAAACATCATATCAATACTTAATCCTTGGATCGACATACGCATTTAAAATATCAATCAAAATACTAGCAAATACAACGATCGCCGCAAAAAACACCAGTACCCCCTGCACTGTCGGATAATCCCGCAGGGAAATCGCTTCATATAACTTATTCGCCAATCCGGGCCAAGAAAAAGTTACCTCAGTTAAAATAGCCCCACCCAACAGAGAAGCAAAGGTCAACCCTAAAACTGTAATCACAGGAATTAAAGCATTTTTTAAAGCGTGGGAAATTAAAATTTTTCTTTCAGAAATCCCTCGTGCTCTAGCTGCTTCTACATAATCTGCTCGCAGGGTTTGCTTTAAATTCACTCGTACAATCCGCTCAAAAATACCACTCAGCAAAATTCCCAAAGTGCAACTTGGAAGTATGAGGTACTGCAAAGCAGTAAAGAATTGGTTAAATTTGCCACTCAAAAGACTATCTATTGTGTACAGACCAGTGATAGTATTGGGAGCAGGGATAGTTGCGGGAAAGCGGGTTCCTAAGGGCAACCAATCAAGCTGGACAGAGAAAATCAATTGTAGAATCATTCCCGCCCAAAATATCGGCAGTGAGTAGGTGATAATGCCAAACAACCGTCCGGCGACATCAAGGGGTGTGCCAGGACGAGAAGCAGAAATAGTACCGACTGCAATGCCGACAATTAGAGCGATCGCAATACTAAATATCGCTAACTCTGCTGTTGCGGGAAAGTATTGCCAAATGATGTCCCAAACTTGCTGTCCTCGAGAAGTGATCGACTTTCCTAAGTCAAAGCGCAACAATGTTCCAATGTAATTGAAGTACTGTAGCCACAAAGGCAAGTTTAAACCCAATTGCTTTCGCAATTCCACCTTAGCACTTTCCGGCGCACGACCACCAAGAATCGCATCCACTGGATCTCCTGGTGTTGCTCGTAACAACAGAAACACGATGGTAGTAATAGTCAACAGTTGAAGTGGAGCTAGCAGCAACCGGGCAGTGATGTAATATGTTAAAGCTTTGGAACGAGACATAATATTTGTTAATAGTTAGTAGTTAGTTGTTAGTTGTTAGTTGTTAGTTGTTGGTTGTTAGTTGTTAGTAGTTAGTTGTTAGTAGTTAGTTGTTAGTAGTTAGTTGTTAGTAGTTAGTTGTTAGTAGTTAGTTGTTAGTAGTTAGTTGCCAGTAGCTAATTGTTGGTTGTTAACAATCAACAATCAACAATCAACAATCAACAATCAACAATCAACAATCAACAATCAACAATCAACTATTTTTTAATTAACTTGTATATTAAATTTTGGGTGGGGTCTAGTTGCACACCGCTAATACCTTTTTGGGCAAACACGTAGTCTTTGCTTTGCCACAAGGGAATGTAAGGCACATCAGTTGCCAGTTGTTGTTGAATTTCTGCAAAGATTTGTTGGCGAACTTCGGGGTTTTGCTCTTGACGCTGTTTATTAATGAGCTGATTCATGCGATCGCTATAGTAAAATGAACCCTGAGATTGGCTTCCTCCATCCTCACATCCCTTCTTTACTGACCCTTTCTGACAACCTAAGAACGGCTGAATATAATTGTCTGCGTCTAAAAAGTCAGGATACCAATCGAGCAAAAAGGTAGGATATAAGCCTTGGGTAATGTTTTTATAAGCGGTGGTAGATTCCACAGAGTTGATTTCAAATTGCAAAAGTCCATCCATTGTTTTTTTGGCAAGGGCTTTGATGACTAATACCGTCAAAGCGTCAGTTGGAAGATTTGAGCGATACCAAAGTTCTACTTTTGCCGGATTGGTTTTGGAAAAACCAGCTTGGATAAGCAGTTCTTTAGCTTTTTGGGCATTACCATCGCTGTATTGCTCTTTAAATACTGGTTTGGAAACCTTAAAAGTGGTTGGCACCAAACTGTAAAGTGCTTGGGATTGACCGTACAAAACCCGTTCAGATAATAACGGACGGTCAATCATGGCGGCGATCGCCTGTCTTACCCTTAGGTTATCTAAAGGCTTCTGATTGCGGTTTATCGCCAGAAACTTCACCACACTACCGGACGCTGTAATTGCTTGCCAATCGCCGCTTTTTGCTTTTGACTCCAAACTGCGAATTTGATCTGGGTCCATAGTCAGATAAGCTACATCCACAGCTTTTTTGCGGAAAACATTATACAAATTCACCCCACTGCTGAGAATTTGCACGTTAATACCGCCATTGGCTGGTTTTGCTCCCCAGTATTTGTCAAATACATCAAACCGCAGTGAATCAGGACCAAAGTTGGCTAACTTGTAAGGACCAGTCCCAATAAAAATATTCGGCTTAAATTTCCCAGACCCAAGTTCATAAGCCTTGGGCGAAACTGGACAAACGCCAGAAAAAGCTAGTAGTGAGGGAAATGCCGCAAACGGCTTTTTCAACTTTATTGTTAACTCATACTCACCTGTGGCTTTGACTGAGTCCACCACATCCTTCAGCAAGAAAGAAGGTTTACCACCATTTCCGATAAAGCGTTGGAGACTAAACTCCATTGCTTTGGCATTAAAAGGAGTGTCGTCGTGAAACACAACTCCTTGACGCAGGGGAATGGTGTAAGTTAAACCATCTTGACTAACTTTGGGTAATGATGTTGCGAGTTGAGGTTTAATTTCCGTGCTTCCTGGTTCGTAGGTGTAGAGGCGATCGCTCATGTTATAAACTAAGCCAAGAGACGCCAATTCATAGGCATCGGCTGGATCGAGGGTACGCGGTTTCGACGTCGTACCTATAGTAATGCGACCATCTCCTGTTGGGGTATTTACAGAACTAGATGATGGTGTAGTCGTCTGTTGGCGAGTACCGCAACTGACTACCAACAATAAACATAGACAAAACAAACAAAGAAATTTTGTAATTCGACCCCACCGGATCGCAAACAAGGAAAACCAGGTCATAGCATTGGAATTGCTCCTTGATTTGACTGCGTGTGTTGTTCCTGCGTTCATTCCACTGCCCAAGGTGATGGAATTTCTGTTGTTGAAATCACTTTTCCTGTCAGTAGGCTGATTGCAGTTTTTTCGCAGTTGGGACACTTGACTTTGATCTCTTGTATCTGTTCGCGTCCCCGGAATTCTTCTACTGCTGGTAAACCAGTGCATTCACTTATCAGCCCGTGTAGGCAGTGGTAGCACTCATAAAAAACACGCTGCACTGGTTTGTCAACGTCAAGAATTTTCACATGCTGACATTTCGCAGGCGGTAGTTCTGGGTCGGGAATTATTTTTTTAGGTTTTTCGGCGGATGGTTCTCTCAATGTTCCTCCTTTGGTATCGACGGCGGTGTTGATTCGCGCTCCATCGCCGAGAGTAGGGCACGATGATTGACAATAGGAGTGCGTTACAGCTACGCTTAACGCACCCTACATGTATAATGTGGTTGAGGTGCTATTACAAATACGAACTTCAATGCTATTATTTGTCTTTGATGCGCACGTCAATTACTGTAGCGTTGAAGTTGTAATTAAACCCGTCTAATTCAATTGGCACTCCAATTTTTAGCTTACTGGGACCGATAACTGGTCCATTATCAGTGATTTGCGCTTTACCTTCCAAAGTCAAAAGCATATCTGTACTAAAACTGTTTGACCTGATATCGGGTAATTCTTTGAGGGAACCATTGGGTTGGGGAACCATTAGGGTTCTAGGTAGCGGTTGAACCGATTTTATAGCGATCGCGCCGTGGGGTTGATTGCGGATAATAATATTAGTTTTACCGCCTTTTGTTAATCCTTGGTTGAATAACCCTTGAGGGTCGCGGACATTTAAACCTCGAACAATTAAGTCTACCTCTACAGGTTTTGTATTATTGCCTACTTGAGCGACAGAACCAGAACCGCCGGGTAAGAAAAAGATACCGAATATAACTAGTAAAATTACCAGTGCGGCACCGAAATCGAGAATGTTAATTTTACCGAATAAGCGACCTTTGGAATCTAAAATAGCCATAAAATTTTTTCCCAAATTACAGCGGAGTTATTGATTTTCAGAGGGAACAGGGAACAGGGAATGGGGAACAGTGCATCCCACGACGCCCATCTGTGGGATTGAAACTTGGACGCCGTAGACGAGTGCGCTTGCGCTCTTTACGAAAAACATCTTTTTTAAAAGTGCGGCTCTAAACCCACCTATGTAGTTTTTTCTTTTCCTTTTCCCCGTTAAGAGTTCCCTTCCTTTGTAAAAGTACGGTCTAGTAGAGACGCTACATTGTTCCCTACTTGGGGGTAACTAAAAGTGGTTGGGTGTTGCGATCATGCGACAGTCTATCACAAAGAGCGAAAGTCCGCTTGTCTCGACGCGAAATTTCGCGTCTCTAAACAGCCAGAGAATTTATTCTCTGGCTGGTACGGCGCAGGTGCAAGAAGTTTAAAATGCAACTTAGAAAGCTCTAAATCCGTCCGCTAATTTTATGTTCTCCTAAAAGCATCCTCTAACAAAATTATTTATGAATTGGAAATACTTTAGTTTAAATTCCCGTTTTTTCCAGCATCGCTGGTTTTATCCTTTGATTTCGGTGGTAGTCGCCCTAAGTATTTGCCTGAGTACACCTCTCTCATCCCGTGCTTCCTTGCTTGACCTAATTTTGCAGGGAGCTCAATTAGTTCAGCTTTCTAATATATCCCCTAGCCAGGAAGTTGAGTTAGGCAAGCAGATAAATGACCAACTGGTCAGCAGTGGAACTCAGCTTTACGGCAATCCAGGGGTGAATCAATATGTGGAACAAATTGGTCGGCGTCTCATACCTAATAGCGATCGCCCCAATATCCCTTATAAGTTCCAGGTAGTTAAAGATGACAGTATTAACGCTTTTGCTACTTTGGGGGGCTTTGTCTATGTCAACACTGGTTTGCTGAAAGCTGCAGACAATGAAGCGCAAGTGGCAAGTGTCCTCGGGCATGAAATGGGTCACATTGGCGGGAAGCACGTACTAAAGCAGATGCGGCAAAAAGCAATCGAGAATGGGGTATTAACAGCAGCTGGGTTAAACCAATCTCAAGCCGTGCAAATTGGTGTGCAATTGGCACGCGACCTTCCCCGCAGCCGCCAAAATGAATTTGAAGCCGATCAAAGAGGATTAAGAACTTTGACACGCACTGGTTATTCTCAGGCGGCGATGGTTGCTTTCATGCAAAAGCTACTTAACAAGAGTTCTGCTGCTCCCGCATTTTTAAGTAGTCACCCTGCAACTGGCGATCGCATTGTGGCGCTCAAAAGTGCGATTAACAACCAATCTAGCAATGGAAGTGCAGGGTTAGATAATGCCGCTTATCAGGCAAATATTCAAGCATTGCTTCGTCAATAATTAGTTGTTAGTTGTTAGTTGTTAGTTGTTAGTTGTTAGTTGTTAGTTGTTAGTTGTTAGTTGTTAGTTGTTAGTTGTTTTATTTACCACTCCCCCTACTCCCCCTACTCCCCCTACCCTCACCGCGTGTGGTGGCGAAATTTGACCTTAGCTGGATCGACAGTTGCCACCGCTTCTTTTAGCGGCAAAGTCCGAACACAGTGTTTGAGGACATTGACTTGATAACAGAGCGAATTTGTGACATCGAGTCCCGTTAACCAGCCACTTCTCGGATGATAAGCGCCAGTATCTATGTCTAACCACCCATGTCCTTGTGCTAGTTGACCAGGAGAAACCTCAGGTAAGTTAAAGGTGATGGTGTGACCAACGATAATCAGCTTATCAGGAAAGTAGGGTTTGTCAATGCTATGAAATTTGTCTCGTACCCAGCAAAGCTGATCGGCGGTTTGTGCGGCGATTGGAATTGAGGGGTCAACACCAGCATGAGCTAACCAAATATCCCCTAAGTCCAGATGTGTGGGCAGAGCCTTGAACCATTCCACATGCTCAGTTGGTATTGTGGCTTGTTGGTAACTAGCTACTGTTGCTTGCCCCCCACCATATAGCCATGCTTGCACTGTTGGGGTGGGAATGTGTCTGTCGGTGAGAATGTTTAATAACATCTGCTCATGATTCCCCAGTAGACATTTGTATTTGCTATTTTTGACAAAGTTCACTACTTGTGCACTCTGAGGTCCGCGATCAATTAAGTCTCCGAGAAAATAGACTTGATCGTCTAATGTGGGGGCGATCGCTTCCAACAATGTCATTAAACCTTTATAATGACCATGCACATCCCCAATTACGATTCGGCGTCCGCAAGTTGCGCTCATCGGCTTTTTGCTTTAATAATTGTGCCAATACTTCTTCTACAGTCCAACCTGGCTAAATTTCGCATACATATAAAGGTGAAAATTACTGCAAAAACTTTATTCTAATTTACAGCAATTAGGGTAAATAGACCGCATCTGGGGCACGGCAAAGCCTTTGCCCCTACAGCAATCTACTGGGTAATAAACAGAAAATAGCTGTAATAATATCCGAGCAACTAGTTTGATTTGTCAGCAATATGGAGTTTCACTATGTCTGAACAATTTTCTGCCTCCGTAATTTCGCGTATCTGTAATCACATGAATGAAGACCATGCTGATGCCGTAGTTCTTTACGCTCAAGCTTTTGGAGGTTTAGACGATGCAACAGCAGCTTCCTTAGTTTCAATTGATACTCACGGTATGGATTTAACTGCACAGGTTAATGGGGAAGTTGTGCCAATTCGCATTCAGTTTGATCGTGTTTTAGCTGATGCAGAAGATGCTCACCAGACGCTGATTGCAATGGTGAAGCAGGTACGAACAAAGGCGAAGTAGAAATAAAGCAGTGTGTGTAAGCCAAACAGACACGCACTCCCCTGATTCTACTTTAGAAAGCGTAGACGCGTAGCGGGTGATGCGTAAAGCATTGCCTAAAAAATTACTGCAATTGAACGAAATACTTTTACACAAACAGAAGATGCCTAAAATTAGGTTTGTTGATTTATTTTCGGGAATAGGGGGAATTAGACTAGCGTTTGAACAGGCTGCACAATCTTTAGATATAGATACTGAATGCGTGTTAAGTAGCGAAATCAATCCAGATGCTCAATTAGTTTATGAAAAAAACTTCGCTCATCAGCCCTTAGGCGACATTCACCTGATAAACAAACTACCAGAACATGAATTTTTATTAGCCGGGTTTCCTTGCCAATCCTTTTCTCATGCTGGGAAAAAAGAAGGCTTTGGAGACACCAGAGGAACACTATTTTTTGAAATTATGAGACTTGTGGATACATATAAGCCACAAGCTTTCATTTTTGAAAACGTTCGGGGGCTTTATAGCCACGATCAAGGGAAAACCTTAGCGACGATTAAGCACGAAATTCAAAAAAGAGGTTATAGTTTTAATGCTTTTTTGCTCAACAGTGCTAACTTTGGGTTACCGCAAAACCGTGTAAGAATTTATCTGGTAGGTATTTTAGATGCTTCTCCCACCTTCGGATTGATTTCTGATGTCGGACCAAAAGATTCACACTCTTATAACCCCCAGCAACTATCTTTATTTTACCCTTTTCAACAAACTGTTACTGTTGCCGATATTTTAGAAGATAGTCCAGACCATAAATATGATTGTTCGCCAAAATTTATCAAGGCTTTAAACAGAATATTTAATAATGATTTAAATAGCTTGCATGGAGTGCGATTAATTGATTATCGAGGAGGAAACTCGATTCATTCCTGGGAATTAGGATTTCGTGGCGAGTGTAGTGCTGATGAAATTGAGTTGATGAACAGTTTCATCTTAAAAAGACGCAATAAAGTATTTGGTCACCAACAAGATGGAAAGTTATTAACTCAGGAGCAAATAAGTAGTTTTTTTGCTCATCCCAATCTTGGAGAACTTCTAGATTCCCTAGTTACCAAGAAATATCTCAAAGTTATTAATGATAAATATAAACCTGTATCTGGAAACTTCTCTTTTGAAGTTTATAAGTTTGTAGATCCCAGTAAAATTTCTGTTACAGTTGTAGCTAGTGATGCAAATAGGTTGGGAGTTTACCACAAAAATAGAGTGCGGCGGCTAACTCCTCGCGAAGCTGCGAGACTGCAAGGTTTTCCTGATAGCTTTATACTTCATCCGCATGACGATAAGGCTTACCATCAATTAGGGAATTCGGTAAGTATTAATGTTGTAAAAGCCGTGGCGCAGGAAGTAATTAGGAAAACATTGTATTATGCTCAACAACGAACACACATATTTGAAAGTGCGATTAGGGAAGGGGCGCGATCGCGCTTGTTGAACCACTAATGAATGGCGGGAAATCCAGATCAGCTAGGATTAATATCAAGTCCGGTTAATCACTTATGATTTAGGTCTGACCTCTCCCCGCCTTTGACTAAAGTCAAAGTCTCCCCTCCCCTATTAGGGGAGGGGTTGGGGGAGAGGTTCTTTATTATAAGTAATTAAGCGGACATGATATAAAACGATGTTTCCGATCAGCGTAGATTTCCAATGAGGCTGAAAAACAGAGGAATTATCGGTCTAACTTTATCTAGAGAAGCGTAAATGCTTTATTTCTTGTCACTAGACATCGCCTATTCTTCACACAACAACCAAAAACCACTATAAGTAATTCCCGAATCATCAGGTTGCACCAATAAAAAGTGCAGTCCCCGACTTTGCTGTTTGCGCTGTTCATAAACCTTACCAGCTGCGGCGACTTCCCGATCTTCAAACGTGGCAACAATCCACCGATCTACCAAACCAGCTTCTAACACCAATCCATCAGGCGCACCGACTACATAATTCAGCGCTACAGGATCAGCTTGTTGTAACCATCGTGCCAAACGCATCGATTGCCGTCCACCATAGATTACTACACCAGGGATGGGCAACGTTGACGCCAAACCCAAATTTATGGGCAAGAGAAATTCTGGCATGTGTAAAATTGGAATGGGGCGATCGCCAAACATCTCTACTACATCACCAGCAGCAAGTGTCGCAAAGCGCCACTCTTCTCCCCAAAGCAATTCTGGTAACGGTGCAGGCGGTAGTTTATCCAAGACGATCGCATAATGCTTTTCCTCCAACCACTGTTTTAGTGCTAAAGTGCGGCGGGTTGGTTCTACAGAAATGCCTAAGCTGCTTGCAGCAAGTTCAATTAAACTCAAACACTGAGGACGAAACACCTGAATGACATCTGGTAGTTGGGCGGTAGCTGCTTTTTGCAGTTGAGACGCAACCCAACTTGAATTTGCTTCTCGTTGGAGACAGGTAGCCTCATACTCAAAGCGGAGAGTTGCGTCACAAATCAACAACTCCCATAATACTTGCCCCTCTGCATCCTGCAGGGGACGACGATAAAAATCAGCCTGCCAAATACGCATTTTGTTTCCGCTTCAACAAATCTCGTAAAATCTTGTTTTATGCTATTACGCACCTAATAATATATATAGGACTTACGCACACTCTACGAATTCTTGGCGGTCTTAGCGTCTTGGCGGTTCGATAAATCAAGGTTTCTGGCAATTTTTGCGTAAGTCCTAATATAAGATTCCTATTTGATTCTCGAAATACACGTAGGGTGGGCATTGCCCACCATATCCGGGTGAGGTGCGGCATAGCCCTGCCTACTAATATATATATAAATTTCTGTAAAGAACTAGTGGCTAACGATTTGGTTTATATTTTTAGTTACTTCCAAAATTAATTAAAACTCATACCCCAGACAGTAGATATACGTCAGATAACAGGTGTATGTTCCTTAAGGAGTATGACTTCTAGGCAAGCCTGATTGTCTGTAACCAGTCCAATAATGCGGTAACAATCTACAAACCATAATAAGCGGATTTTCGGCAAAGTGTGATAACAGGGCAATGGTATAGCTGGAAATTTCTGGAAAACCTTGCAACCCACTGTTAGCTAATGCATAAGTCCTACTAAACATGAAGTATATTCGAGCGCGCATTTTGAATGTTAAAAGTCAATACCTTACTAACAACAAAGCTGCTAGGTGTAGCCTTTCTAGCCTCTGTCCTGACCACCGGCTGCAAAGGAGGTGAAACTCCAGCTAAAGCAACTGCAGCGCCTGCTATGCCTGTCAAGTTGCTCTCGCTGCAGTCCAGCCCCGTTGAAGAAAGTTCTGAGTTTGTGGGATCGCTAGAAGCCTTAGGGAGAGTTGATTTAAAACCGGAGATTGAGGGTCGGATTGTTGAGATTCCTGTATCTAATGGAGCGAGGGTGAAAAAGGGAACACCCATTGTGCAGCTCCGTCCAGATCAAACTCAAGCTCAATATGCGAGTGCTATTGCCAAAGCCAACTCCGCAAAAGCCGCGATCGAAACTGCAAGAGCAAAGCTCAGATCTGCACAGGCAGATCGGGTCAGGTATGCGTCAGAAGTAAAACTTCAGAAAGTACAGTACCGGAGATCCGAGGAACTTGTCAATCAAGGGGTACAGGCTAAGCAGCAATTAGACATTGCTCAAAACAACCAGAATACAGCGATCGCCTCCCTCAGCGCTGCCTCGCAACAGGTAGGAGCTGCAAAAGCAGCATTAAATCAAGCATCTGCCGACCTCAAGCAAGCTCAAGCAGATGCTGCTGCAGCAAATGTCAATGTCTCTTACAAACAGGTGCTTGCCCCGATATCGGGAGTGGTGGGCGACTTCGCGGTCAAGATCGGAGACTACGCCAACACTAGTACAACCCTGACCACCATTACTCAAAACGACTCGATGGACATGCGGATTTTGGTGCCCATAAACCGCAGTCCGCAACTGCGACCTGGACTTAAGGTAGAGCTAATTGACGCCATTACACAGAAGCCCCTGACCACAGGGAGTATGTATTTTATCTCCCCGCAGGTAGACAGTGGCAACCAGGCTGTCTTAACCAAGGCTCGCTTTCCTAACCCTAACGGCAGCTTACGCGATCGCCAGTTTGTCAGAGCCAGAGTTATTTGGAGCCAAAGTCCGTCCGTTTTAATCCCAACTACGGCTGTGTCTACCATTGGTGCGCAGAACTTTGTCTTTGTAGCTGAGAAAGGACCCTCACCAGTTGTGCGACAAAGACCTATTCAACTCGGAGGCATCAGCGGTCAAAGTTACAAGGTACTCAATGGGGTTAATCCCGGAGAAGAGATTGCGGTAACGCAAATTCTTAACCTGAAAGATGGCACTCCCATTAAGCCTACCAATTAAGTAATAGCTAATGGCTAATGGCTAATGGCTAATGGCTAATAGCGATTAACAATTAGCAATTAACAATTAGCAATTAACAATTAGCAATTAACAAAATCGAATAGACTATGCTGCTGAGTATTGCTGACACTTTCATCAAGCGTCCAGTCTTCACGACTGTCTGCACCGTACTTATTCTCTTGATCGGCGGGATTGCTACGCCGCTGCTCCCCCTGGATAAGCTACCAGAATTGGCTCTGAAGCAGGTTTCTGTAACTGCCAACTATCTCGGCACCGATGCCAAAACAGCGGAAGAAAATGTCACAACTGTGCTAGAGCGGCAAATCAACGGCACGGAGCGGGTCGTGTACATGTCCTCTCAGACGACGAATAATGGTGACACAACCATTAACGTCTCCTTCCCGACGGAGATGGACAGGAATACTGCCCAAGTTCTCGTCCAAAATAATGTCTCGGTCGCTCAATCAGATCTGCCGGTAGAAGTCACCCGAACTGGTGTGATCACCCAAAAACAGTCCCCGACCATTACCTTAGCTTACGCCTTCTATTCTGAAAAGGACAAAAGCGGTAAGTTTATCTACGATAACGTATTTATTAGCAACTACGTAGATCGGCAAGTCCTCGATGAAATCAAACGAATCGAGGGGGTAGGTAACGCCAGAATTGTTGGGGAACGTAAATATGCCATGCGGATCTGGCTCGACCCCAATGCTCTCGCCGCCAGAAATTTGACCGCTCAAGATGTGATCAATGCCATCTCGGAACAAAATATCCAGGTAGGTGCTGGTCGAATTGGTCAGCAGCCCACCCCACCTGAGCAGCAGTATGAAATCGCCCTGCGGGCAATGGGTCGGTTCACTACTCCTGAAGAAGCTGAAGACATTGTGGTGAAAGCGGGTACGGATGGGACGCTAATCAGGGTCAAAGATGTGGGTCGAGCAGAAGTGGGGGCGCAAGACTACAGCGCCACTAATCTGTTTGATAACTCACCATCAGTGATTCTTTTAGCCTACCAACTTCCCGGCTCTAATTCTTGGAATACAGCTAATTTGATGAAAGCCAAAATAGCTGAGCTAGCACCGAATTTTCCGCCCGGATTGAAAACGACAGTCGCTTTAGACAACACGTTGTTTGTCGCCGCTTCCCTCGATGAAGCCTTCAAAACCCTGACGGAAGCGATCGCCCTGGTGATCTTGGTCATCTTCATCTTCTTGCAGGACTGGCGCACCACCATCATTCCGGCAATAGCCATTCCCGTTTCCCTGATTGGGGCGATGGCGTGTGCCTACGCATTGGGATTTACCCTCAATCAATTGACCCTGTTTGGCATCATCTTAGCAACGGGTCTAGTGGTGGATGATGGAATTGTGGTGGTGGAGGCGATCGCTGCCAAGCTTTCTCAGGGAATGAGACCACTTCAAGCCGCCTTGGATGCGATGGAAGAACTGACAGGAGCAGTTATCGCCACCTCAGTTGTACTCATGGCAGTATTTATCCCCGTGACCTTCTTTCCGGGAACCACAGGAATCGTTTATAAACAATTCGCCCTGATCATCGCCTTCTCCATTGCTATTTCCGCCTTCAACGCCCTCTCGTTCTCCCCGAGTATGTCAGCCATTATCATGCGTCGGCAGCAGGAAGCGCATGGTCCGTTGGGCTGGTTTTTTCGGCAGTTTAATCGCGGTTTTGACTGGTTCAAAGGGCTATACATCAAGATAGTAGAATTTCTTATCCGAGTTCGCCTGGTCGTGATCGTAGTTTTTATCGCAGGTTTAGTCGCAACGGGCTGGATATATCAGGTGACTCCCCAAGGATTTATCCCTGAGGAGGATCAGGGCTATTTGTTTGCGATTCTCGAAGCCCCATCAGGAGTCAGTCTGAACTACACTCTCGATTTGGTCAAGCGGATTGAAGAGAAAGTCGTGCTGCCGATTCCGGAAGTCGAACACGTTAATGGTGTGGCGGGCTTTGGTTTTGAGGGGAATAATAGCAACAAAGCAGTCTTGTTCATCAAGCTCAAAGACTGGAAGGAGCGCCCAGGTGCTGATAAGTCAATCTTTGGCGTTCTGCAAAAGATAAACCAAGGGTTGCGATCCACAGTACCAGAAGCTAGGGTAATTGCGGTGAATGCACCCCCTGTGGATGGATTGGGAAGTACAGGTGGCTTTGAGTTCTATGTCCAAAATAAACAGGCAAAACCCGTAGAAACACTGATAGCGAATACGCAGCATGTGATCGAGGCAGCCCAAAAGCGACCGGAATTGGCAGGTGTTTTTACGCAATTCACCTTTAATAGTCCAATGTTTGAGACGAGCATCGACCGCAACCAAGCGAAGGCGCAGAACATCCAAGTCAACGATATTTTTAACACCTTGCAGACCTACCTAGGCGCAAGCTATGTTAACCAATACGTTCTCGGTGGGCGACTCTACCGAGTTTATGCCCAGGCAGAAGGGACAGCGCGCTCTAATCCTGAGGATATTGGTCGCCTGTATGTACGCTCTCAAAATGGCAATCTCGTCCAGATGGATAGTGTGGTGCATGTAAAAAAAATTACTTATCCGCCGATTATCAGTCACTACAACGTCTACCCGGCGATCAAAATCCAAGGAGCGCCAGCCCCGGGCTACAGTACAGCACAAGCTATCAAAGCGATGGAAGAGGTTTCCAAGACAGCATTGCAACCAGGATTTGGCTATGCTTGGACAGGGACTGCCTTCCAAGAGCAATCGAGTGGTGGTGCGGCGCCGATCATTTTTGGTTTAGCCTTTGTCATGGTCTTTCTGGTGTTGGCAGCTCAGTACGAAAGTTACGTTGACCCCACGATCATCATGATCACGGTCCCCCTAGCAATTTTAGGCGCTCTCGGTGCTGTGATGTTTCGGGCTAATGTTTTCCAATCTGGTGGGGTTTGGCCAGTGGTTAACAATAACATTTATGCCCAGGTAGCTTTGGTAATGCTGATTGGTCTAGCGAGTAAGAACGCAATTCTGATTGTGGAATTTGCCAACCAGTCGTTAGCAATCGGTATGAGCATTCCCCAAGCCGCGATTCGAGCGGCTGAGGAGCGCTTACGACCGATTCTGATGACTGCCTTTGCGGGTCTGGTCGGTTTCTGGCCCTTGGTGATTGCTAAAGGCGCTGGGGCGATGAGTCGTTGGTCTTTAGGGACAGCACTGTTTGGCGGCTATTTGATTTCGACGATCTTGAGTCTGTTTTTAGTGCCAGTTCTGTACGTTGTGATTAAGAATTTAGAAGAGCGTTTCTTGAAACCGGGCAAGCCTGGTGACTCAGGTAAGCCACCGCAGTCTAAAGAACCTCAGGTTCAGGAGGAACACGATCAGGCGATCGCTAAATTTCAACCTTCTCCGCAAAATGAATGAGCAGTTAAGTTTAGTAAGTAGCACATAGCGAATGAGCAAAACCTGGGCTATTCTTTTTGGAGGTAACACAAATGTTTAAGAAATGGAATTTCGACGATTATATTAACCACATCTTGTTTGTTGCCACTATTTTGTATTTGCTTTACTCTTTCTTCTTGCACGACTAGTCCTAAAGGGTGCGAAACAATGAACTTCAGGCTAATTATTTTCTCAGGCATTATGACTGCTCTTGTCGGCGCGGTTATAGGTTTAGCTGCTACTAAGATTAGTCAACGTAACTTCGATCAACTTATCTACTCAGGTGAGTACTACCAAGGCTTACAGGAAAAATACGCCTTGATCGGTGCAGGTATCGGATTCGCTGTGGGTGTTGGGCAAGAATGCGTCCGAGAGCTAAGATCCCAAAGCAATAAAGATCAATAGCTAATAGCTAATGGCTAATTGCTAATGGCTAATCGGAATGAACAATTAGCAATTAGCAATTAGCAATTAGCAATTAGCTTTTTCCCCATTCTTCCTAATGTTTATTTATGCCCACCTACTTACTATTCATTTAATTTGTCCAAAATGTCGCTCAAGCTTAAATACAGTTTACTTTGCTTATTAGTTGTAGGTACTGCTACGCTGACCACAACTTACTGGCACTTGGGTATGGCCGGGATGACGACATTTTTATTGGCTTACTTCTCGAAAGGCATAAGACGCCATCGCTCTTATAGCAGTCCTAAATGATTCGTGTTCTTTAAGAAACCGGGTTTCTGAGGGCTGGCAAAGAAAGCAACTCAGATAGGATTGCTATAGCTAGATAATTTATCAGGAATTAAAAACAAGTAAGGAGGATGAGAAACCCAATGTCTAATGAAGCGCATGAATCTGAAGTCATCACTCGTTTAGCTGCAATGGAAGCGCAGCTTCAACAATTTAATCAGCTTTTATCCGGTCTGACTGAGCGAGTTGCTAGGTCAGAGGAGAATTTTATAGTGGTTGCAGATGTTTACAAGTACAAAAAGCTGCGAGATTTGTTGGCGGCTGGAGACTTGCGAGAAGCGGATTGGGAAACTATTCGGGTCATTCAAGCGATCGCCGGAGAGCCAAATGTGGAATCTATCACCCCTGATGACATGAGGGGGTTTCCCTGTGATGAACTTCGCGTAATTGACAACCTCTGGACAACCTATAGCAAGGGTCGCTTTGGCTTCAGCGTCCAGATGCAGATTTATCAAAGTGTCGGTGGTTCTCTCGAAACTACCATCTCTCAAGATACTAAAGCTATTGAGCACCTCGGAGAGCGCATAGGCTGGCGCGTGGACGGCAAATGGATCAAGTGTGATGACCTAGACTACACCCTTGCTGCGCCGATAGGCTGTCATCCTTCGCGTTGGTGGAATTCCCCCTTTGGTTCAAAAATGACGAACTATTTCTTCAATCGGCTGCTCACGTGTGGTCTTTAGATCGACAAAACGGTGTCCAAGGAAGTATCCAAGCAAGTGGCAGTGATGACCAAACCATCAAACTTTGGAATGTTGCAGAAGGCGCTTATCTAGAAACTTTGAACGGGCATGAAGATTGGGTACTATGGGTAGCTTTTAGCCCCTGTGGTAGATTACTTGTCAGTGGTAGCGGCGATCGCACAATCAAGCTATGGAATTTCTCGACAGGGGAATGCCTGCAAACTTTGATTAGACACAGCAATCAAGTCAGGTCAGTTGTGTTTAGTCCAGATGGTCAAAAATTAGTTAGCTGTAGCGACGACCAAACACTCAAGCTTTGAGATATCAGTACAGGGGTAAATTTGAGAACATTTGAGGGACATCAAAAAGTAGTATGGTCAGTCGCATTTAGTCCAAATGGTCAAATGTTAGCTTCCGGTAGCAAAGACGAGACTATAGCAATCCTAAATCATTCGTGAATAATAAATGATGTTGTAGGGTGGGCATTGCCAGCCCTTTCAACGCGAACATTTGTACTATATTTTTGGCGACTCTATTAATCTTTGTGCTATCGTCCTTACGGGATTTTCTTCAATAAAATACTCAACCAATGGGTTAATATTTTGACCGTCTTTGATAAGAGCGATCGCATTACTTCTATGGATGACTTAGATCTACGATTTTTGGCTCTAGTGTGGGAGAGGGTTTCAGCCTTCGCTTAAGTAGTACATTTGTTCGCGTTGAAAGGGCTGGGTGGGCATTGCCCACCATTACCAGGAGGAGTGGGCAATGCCCACCCTACGAAGAATTTCACTTTGCAGATAGGACTGCTATATAAAGCTTTGGAATGTGGATACTGGAGAATGTCTAAAAACCCTGAGGGGGTGACATGAAAGCTAGAACGTAGACAGAATAAAGTTCATAGCTCTTTGACCTTGTAAATAATACTCCAATTTATTGCAATTTAATCTCATTAAATCTGTGACCAACCCCCAACAAGATTCCATAAAATTAACTCAAGTTTGACCCTTCGGGTGACGCTCGTTCCGACGCTCCTTCGTCGTTCGCGTCAGCGTCTCCCCTTGGGAGAAGATCGCTTCGCTATCGCTGGCGCTAACGCAGTCGCCTACGGAGGGAGACCCGACTGCAGCGCTGACTCACCATATAAGCCGATATAAAAACTACTATGTCTTCTCTGAATACGCCCAGATTCTTTAACTCTACCAACATATTTTTGCACACCAAGGTTCTTAATTTTTCGTCCTTGAAAAGTGGCTGAACTATATGCGAGCGTTATCAATAAAATTAGAGAAATTAAGCGCTCACCAGCCACATTAGTATCCTCTAAATTATAGCCACCGCTTTTGAAATATCGAAACATTTCTTCAATATCAAATCTTTTTTTGTAGCCAGCGCTCGCTAACCCTAGCTTCTCCAAATTTGTTAGGATAAACCATCCTTCTTTGGGTGCTATTCCTCTAATTTTACGTTTCCATTTACCAGCTAGTGCAATTATCGATGAAAAGAATTTAAAATCCCAACAATCTGCTGATGCGAAAAGTACAGACAAGTTCGTTGAGGAAACTGAGGTCGTCAGAAAGCCACCTGTACTAAATAAAATGACTGTTGAAAATTATTCTGATAATTCTCGCGATCCAACCGTGCAGGACAGACCCTTACCGGAGGATTTAATCAAGGCTGCTATTGCTCAAAAAATGGTGGAGGAAAAGCAAAATCAAAGAAAGCTGATTTTTCCTACTGATGCTCAAGTTGAGACATCAGATTAAAAGAGAGCAAGCGGAGAATGCAACTAAAAATTATTAATAAATTTAATAATTTATGTGAATTATTAAATTTTGTCACAAAAAGTTGTTGAAGACAGGAAAAAATTTTGAGAGTAATGTAGTTATACAGCAGATACTGCAAAAAATTTGTTGCTCAAATTTTGTGAAAAAAATTTTAATTTTATCAGCAAACCCTAAAAACACAGACAAACTGCGTTTGGACGAAGAGGTACGGGAAATTCAGACCGCACTCAGACAAGCCAAAAATCGCTCTGAGTTTGAAATTGTGACTGAGTTAGCACTAAGAGTTGACGACTTACACCGGGCGCTGTTAGACCACCAACCGACGATTGTTCACTTTTCTGGACATGGTACTGGAAGTCATGGCTTAGTTTTGGAGAACAATTCTGGGCTGATGCAGTTAGTGAGTACAAAATCCCTAGCAAGATTATTTGGATTGTTTCAAAGACAAATTGAATGTGTCTTACTTAACGCCTGCTATAGCGAGGCTCAAGCTTTAGCGATTCACCAACATATAGACTATGTAATTGGTATGAATCAGACGATAGGTGATCAAGCGGCAATTAAATTTGCTGTTGGATTCTACGATGCGCTTGGTGCTAACAGATCCTACTCCGATTGTTTTGAATTTGGCTGTGCATTGATTGACTTACAAGGAATTCCAGAGTCAGAAACTCCAGTAATCAAAGCTAGGCCGGGTCGTTTTCAAACAGAACTTAAACCAAATACGGAGGATGCAGTATCGGTGGCATCTCCTGTTAGGGATTCTTCTAGGCACAACGAGAACAAAGTTGGACAAAACCGTTCAGTTTCTATTAGACGTAATGTTACTGGCAGCGCAATTCAAACAGGCGATCGCAACGTTGCCAACGTGCAATTTCAACCAGTAAGTTTACCTGCACCAGAAAGTGTTGACATTCGAGCAGAATTCGATGCCCTGCATGAAATACTGGCAAGATTGGAAACTTCTGACCGTCACCAAATTGACAACGCCTTTGCTGATGCCCAAGAAGAAGTAAACAAGCCACAGCCAGATAAAAACGAAGTGGGTAAGGCATTAGACCGAGCCCTTGACTATGCCAAGAAAGCAGAGGGATTTGCTTATGTGGTTGAAAAACTTAAACTCCACCTTACCAAAGTAACGGCTTGGCTAGGAGAGGACTGGTACAAGCTACTTAATACTGTTGGTTTGACAACTTGATGCTGAGACATTGATTTTGAGACAGAATCCATGAATAACAGTGAGCAAACTGGCTTTGAGCGCAACATTGAGATTGAACAGAATGTAATCGATAGTATCCTTATTACTGGGGATCATAATATTGCTATTATAAACTACTATTACCGCGAAGATATTAAGGTAGCGCCTGTTACATCAGCTGACATTAATGCTGATGATGATCTTCCATGTCCTTATCGAGGTTTATCTCATTTTGGTCCCAACGATGCCGAATTTTTCTTCGGACGCGATGTCTTTATCGAAGAACTGATTCAAGCGACTGTAAAGCGTAACTTTATTCCTGTACTAGGTGCATCGGGAAGCGGGAAATCTTCAGTGGTGTTGGCGGGATTGGTACCAAAGTTACAACAAGAAGGTTGCTGGCTGTTTACTCACTTTCGCCCTGGTTCAGACCCCTTTCATGCTTTGGCTGAGTCCCTAGTTCCTCTGTACACATCTGGTGATGATACCGTGCAGATAGCCCAAGCACGAGCCTTAGCTAAATATTTTCACGATGATAAGGTGACACTTTCTGGTATATTTTCCCATATTCAACGTCGGCATCCCAATCATCGGGTGCTGTTAATTGCAGACCAATTTGAAGAACTTTACACTCTGTGCAACGATGAAAAAATCCGCACTAGTTTCTTAGATACATTATTAGCTGGCTTTCAATCTTCCTCTTCCGGTTTCCAATCTCCTCCTGTGCTAGTTGCAACAATGCGGGCAGATTTCTTGGGAAATGCTTTATCCTATCCTCCTTTTGGAGATGTGTTGCAGAATACTGATATCAAAATCAGGTCGATGAACCACTCCGAACTTTCACAGGTGATTGTAAAGCCTGCTGAAAAAGTGGGGATAACCTTTGAAGCGGGACTAGTGGAACGCATCTTAGATGATGTAGAGGATAAGCCGGGAAATTTACCGATGCTGGAGTTTGCCTTGACGCTGTTGTGGCAACAGCGAACGGGTAAACAAATAACTCATACAGTTTATGATGCGATTGGTAATGTGCAAGGCGCTCTAACCCGCTATGCAGATGAAATTTATGACAACCTGAGTGCGACCGAACAAGAACAGGTGCGGCGGATTTTTATCCAATTGGTGCGCCCGGGTGAGGAAACAGAAGATACGCTAAGGTTGGCGACAAAAGCGGAATTGGGTGAAGCAAGCTGGGCATTAGTCACAAAAATAGCTAAAGCACGATTAGTGGTTACAAGTCGCAATGCTGCTGCTCAAGAGACGGTAGAAGTTGTCCATGAAGCACTGATTCGCAATTGGGATAAACTGCGGCAATGGATGGAAACAGACCGCAGCTTTCGTGCTTGGCAAGAAAGACTGCGGACTGCAATGCAGCAGTGGAATGCTACTGGTAGGGATGAGGGTGCGTTGCTGCGCGGCAAACCCCTAGTTGACGCACAAGAGTGGTTTCAGAATCGCTCAGAAGAATTGACAGCAGAGCAAGAATTTATCACAGCAAGTTTGGAACTACGAGAACGTGAGGTTAGGCGAAATTTAGAGAATCGAGAAATCGAGGCGGCATTAGCAGCTCAAAAACAGGCCAATAAAATTCTGACTAGAGCAAGGCAAAGAGCCGTTTGGATTAATTTTGGTGCATTTGCTGCACTGGCAGTGTCTATAGCAATATCCGGTTGGATACTGAACCGAGCTAGACAAGCAGAGCAATTGGCAGATGTCAACTTTTCAATGCAATCATCTGAGACATCATTTGATTCGGGGCAAAAATTTGAAGCACTAGTGCGGGGATTACAGTCTGCTCAAAAACTTCAAAAACTGGACAAAGCTCTTTTAAATGAAGGCTATCTTCAAGCGCGAGTACTCACTAATCTGCTGAAAACAGTTTACTCTGTAAGAGAACAAAATACTTTGAGACATGACAGTGGAGTTGTTTTTTCAGCATTTAGCCCAGACGAACAAACGATCGCTACCTCCAATGGTGAAAGTCTCAAGCTTTGGAGACGAGACGGTTCACTCCTAACCACCTTAGCTAATTCAAATAAGGATAGACTTAGCGCTACTGCTTTTAGTCCAGATGGAAAAATAATAGCTACTGCAAATTCTGGTGGAACCGTACAACTCTGTAAACTAGATGGGACTCTAGTCAAAACTCTTACAGGACATATTGGTTCAATTGTATCAATAGATTTTAGTCCAGATGGACAGATGATTGCTACTGGGAGTCATGATAAAACTGTGAAGCTTTGGAAACTAGATGGAACCTTAGTCAAAACTCTCACTGGACATGATTTTGGCGTGCGTGCTGTCGCTTTTAGTCCCAATGGTCAGGAGATAGCCTCAGCAAATGACAATACCATAAAACTTTGGACGCGAGATGGCACGTTACTTAAAACCTTCAAAGGTCCTCGTGATTCCGGTAAAGGGTTGAATCTTACCCCAGATAAAGGCATATACACTGAATTTTTCTCAGCACATGGAATTAGCTTTAGTCCAGATGGTCAAGTAATCAGCACTGCGGGGTTGGACGGGACTGTGAGGCTTTGGAAGCGAGATGGGACAATGATTCTCCTCCGTGGGCTCCCAGGGCTGGGCGAAATTATCTCTGACTTTAGCTTCAGCCCAGATGGTAAAATGATCGCCACCGCTAGTCGGGATAAAACGATTAAGCTTTGGAAGCTGGATGGCACTCTTGTTCAGACATTTACAGGACATAGTGGAGGGGTGAATAGTGTAGGCTTCAGTCCGGATGGAAAACTCCTGATCTCAGCAAGTGGCGATAAAACCATAAAACTTTGGCAGCTCAATGGTCGAAGTCAGGATACCCTTACAGGGCATAATGCCCCCGTTTATCGAGCCATATTCGCAAAAGATGGGAAAACAATTCTCTCTATGAGTGAAGATAAAACTGTCAAGCTTTGGAAATGGAATGGGATTCCCTCTGTAGAGCTAATTGACCACGATTTACAGGAATTTGTTGCAAACAAAAAAAAAGAGTTTGAAAAATCTAGCGTTTTTACAAGTCCGTTTCTCAGCCCCTCTCCCGAAGAAAAAAAGAAGAAAAAAGGAAAAATAAACAGTCTTAGTTTTAGTCCAGACGGGAAAACCATTGCCACTGCTGGTGAGGACGGCAGAGTTAGGCTCTGGAAGATGGATGGAACTCTTTTGAAAACTTTGTTTCAACAAGAGAATGATAAGACTAATGGAGGTCTGGCAAAAGATTATTTCTTTAATAGTCATGTTAACTTCAGTCCCGACGGAACAACTATTGCATCAGCTAATGGAAGTAATACGGTAAAATTCTGGAAGATGGATGGAACTCTTTTAGATACTCTAGATGTGCTTGGAAGCAGTATTATCAAGTACAGCCCAGATGGAAAATTACTTGCCACCGACGGTCATGTTGAACCATACGCTTTTAATATAGTCACACTTTTTCAGCAAGACGGAACTGTTATTGCTACACTTACCGGACATAGCGATCGCATAACTGATATTAGCTTTAGTCCAGACGGCAAGACTATTGCTACAGCAAGCGCCGATAAAACAGTGAAACTTTGGAAGTTAGACGGAACCCTTCTCAACACACTCAAAGGGCATGAAAAAGAAGTAAATAGTGTTAGCTTCAGCCCAGATGGAAAAACCATTCTTTCATCAAGTCGAGATGGGGTCATCAAGCTTTGGAAGCGTGATGGTACGCAGATTAAAAGTTTTATTGGTGATATCAGTGTTCACGATGCTGAATTCAGCCCTGATGGGCAATTTATTGCTTCATTTGAATATGAAAAAGTCAAGCTCTGGACATCAAGCGGGCAAGGGCTAATAGAATATAGTAAAGACGAACAACCAGGCACTCTTGCTTTTAGTCCGGATGGTGAATTACTTGCGGTTGCATACAGTGATGGAACAGTGGAAATTAAAAAAGTAGGACTGGATGGTCTCGTCCAACTGGGCTGTAACTGGATTCGAGATTACCTGACCACTCATCCCGATCAACAGCGAGAGCTAACAGTCTGTCAGGATAATACCTTCCAAAAGCAGAATTAGGTGATTAATCGTCTAATGCGTACAGCTATGTTTAAATTGACATTTCACAGGAGCATTGAATATGTATCTGTATCAGCAGGCAGTGATTGCTTTAATCAATGTAGCAGTTCTTTTGCTAGTGAATGGCTGTGATATCTGTTCTAGACCACCTAATTCAACACAAAGTAATTTTGGTAATAGTCAAGATGAGGAGTGCAAGAAAATAATCAAAGTAATTAATCGAAGTAATATCTCTGTAAAGCCACTTGTCGATGTTTCTCCACTTCCTGAAACTTCACCAACCCCTGAAATTTCCGCAGAAAACACCAATAAAGATAACCTTCCGAAACCTCAACGTTTCAATTCTAGAAAAGCTACAGGGAAAACTGCTCAAGAGCTTCAAAAAGAAACAGACGAAAAAGCCAAACAAGAACAAGCAAAAAAATGGGATGAACAAGCGAAACAATGGGATAAAAAAGCCAAACAAGAACATGATAGGTTGTTAAAGAATTTAGATGCAAGGATCGAAGGCGTACAAGCTGTTGAACTCAGTGATTCACAATTAAAAAACTTGCAAACTCAATTAGTGCAAGCCTACCAACAAGAACGTCAAGCGACTAATGCCATGTTTACTCCATATAGAGATTCGTCAAGCCAGATTGAACAATCAACGAGTTCGTCACTTAGAAAACCACAAGAAGATTTGCAGACAATGCAACAGCAACTAGATAAACAAATGCAGCAACTAAATAAACAAATTCAGCAAATGAATGATGCATCATCCAAAGTACAAACAGCCAATAGCGCTCTCAACAAATACTGTGGGCTAGAATGACACAATTGCAAGATGAATTTCTGAGTGACATGATTCCAGAGGCTAAACCGGGTGCTCGTCCGCGTGAAGTCGATATATAGGAGATTCTCAACGCTATTTTCTATGTTCTGGTAGAAGGAGTTCGATGGTCATTTTGTCATGCGTTAGTCTAAACTCCAGTCCCAAGCGATCGCCCTTTGAAGAAAAGTTTGCGATCTACTGACACTTTGCAAGCAATGAGGCAGCAGCCCCAGCGACTGCATTCTCATGCTCTGCATGGGAACGAGCGTTCTACAAGGCTTTCAAAGTTAAGTTGACACCAATGGGGGTAAAGAGCGCCACCAAATTTGCTCTTAGCTGACATAATAAAAAATTCTTTACACTACTTCATATATACATAAAATAACCACTATAAACTTACATTTCCAGGCAATATCTAAACAAAAGATTGAGCAATTATTTGCATACATAAAATTTGTCTATTCTGCCATAAATATTTTTTATAAGCTCAATGAATGAGTATCATTGGATTCAAATATGAAAACTTTACAAATCAAATAAAAAATTGAACGTAATTTCATAATTGCTTTAAAAATAGTAATTATTATAAGAAATTAAACTCGTAACCAAGAGAGTTCAGCAAAGGAAACTTATTTTGATTAGCTAAAAAATAATTAAGAATCAGTCTTAATTGTTTTCCCAACTCTCATACTTAAAAAGAAACAAGGTCAGTACGTGTAAATAGACCTACACGCTAAGATTTACCTGAACTGAAATGCCTTGAATTAAGTATAACGGATGCAGCTTTGTTTTCTATATGGCAAGACAAAGTTTAGGAAGAAGTATCAAGAATGAAAATAGCTTTGTCGTGCTAGATGATTCGCATCATTCTACAGGTTTAAACGAGTAATAAAGATAGTTAGGCAAAACTTTTCAGCCTAATTGTTGACGTTAAAACATCAGGGAAATTAAGTGCATGAACCCAAAAAGTCAAAAATCAGATCTTACAGCGAATATCAGTCGGGAAGACCACAATATAACCGTAGGGGCGGGGTTACCCCGCCCTTACAATGTGGTCAATGCAATTGAAAACTGCTGTAAGCAAAATATTCGGTTAGAAACCTTAATCCACGCCTTGGGTAGTCAAATGCTAGAGGAGTCGAATCGAGGCAAAACAGGTTACTCAAAGTATCTCTGCATACATCAGATGTTTGAAGCTCTCTTAGAGCGATCGCCTGACACAGTTGCTGTGATGGTGGGACTACGGGGAATTCTCAAGACTGGAGGAACTTATGTTTGAATCACCTACGGTAAAGGTGCTACAGTCGCAGCTTGAATACTGGAAGCAGCAGTTAGCAAACAGTCCCCCAGTGATAGAGTTACCCACCGACCGACCGCGACCGCCAGCGATGACTTACTCTGGAATTCGGCAATATCTAGAGCTACCCCAAGACCTGACTGAAGCCCTCAAAGCACTATCGCAGCGCCAAAATGTCACCCTATACATGACGTTGCTGGCAGCGTTCAAGATTTTGCTCTACCGCTATTCAGGTCAGTCAGACATCATTGTCGGCTCACCCATTGCTAATCGTAACTGCGCCGAGACTGAGGATCTGATTGGAGTTTTTGTCAACACTCTGGTTCTGCGCACCGACCTAGAAGGCAACCCAAGTTTCTTGGAATTGCTGAGTCGAATCCGAGAAGTAACCTTGGATGCCTACGAACACCAAGACCTGCCGTTTCAAAACCTAGTAGAAGAACTGCATCCGGAACCTTCCCTGAGCTATCATCCCCTGTTCCAGGTGATGTTTGTCTTCCAGAATACCCCTCAGGAGCAACTAGAACTACCACTGACCCTCAATCCCCAATCGGTAGAAAGTAGGGCAACGCAGTTTGATTTGACCCTGCGACTACAAGAAACAGCATCGGGTCTAAAAGGCTTTTTTGAGTACAGCACAGACTTATTTGATGCTGCAACCATTGCCAGGATGGCAGGGCATTTCCAGATCGTGCTGGCGGCAATTGTCGCCAATCCAGAGCAGCGAATCGGAGAATTGCCCCTGCTGACAGCAGATGAACGGCAGCAGTTGCTGTTTGAGTGGAATCATACTCAGGCAGATTACCCGAAGGATACCTGTCTCCAGCAACTGATTGAAGCGCAAGTCGAAAAAACACCTACGGCGATCGCAGTCGTCTTTGAAAACCAGCAACTCACCTACCAGGAACTGAACACCCGTGCCAATCAACTCGCTCATTATCTGCAATCCTTGAGTGTAGGACCTGATGTTCTAGTGGGAATCTGCGTAGAGCGCTCTCTGGAGATGGTGATTGGGCTGCTAGGTATCCTGAAAGCGGGTGGGGCTTATGTACCTCTAGATCCGGGGTATCCCCAAGAACGCCTAGCCTATATGTTGGCGGATTCTCAGGTTGCTGTGTTACTGACTCAACAGCGACTGGTGGACTCTCTCCCCCAGCATAGTAATTTGTTAGTCCTGCTAGACGCTGATTCGGAACACATTGCTCAACAAAGCCAGGAAAATCCCATCAGCGGTACAAAAGCTGACAACCTCGCTTATGTCATTTATACTTCAGGTTCGACGGGCAAACCTAAAGGCGTTTTAGTCAGCCACTATAATGTAGTTCGTCTGTTTAAAGCAACCGAGGCATGGTATAATTTCAACGAACAAGATGTCTGGACTCTCTTCCATTCCTATGCTTTTGACTTCTCAGTCTGGGAAATTTGGGGAGCCCTGATCTACGGTTCGCGGCTGGTTGTAGTCTCTTACTACGTCAGCCGATCGCCTGAGGATTTGTACAACTTACTCATCTCCCAAGGCGTGACGGTTCTCAACCAGACCCCTTCTGCCTTTCGCCAACTCATCCGGGTAGATGAATCTTCAGGAACTGCAAAAGAACTAAACTTACGGCTAGTCATTTTTGGTGGGGAAGCGCTGGAACTACAAAGTTTAAAGCCTTGGTTTGAGAGACACGGAGACGAGTTTCCCCAACTAGTAAATATGTACGGGATCACAGAAACTACCGTTCATGTAACTTATCGTCCGCTAACAATAGCCGATCTTACGGACGAACCGCCTGAAGATTACCTATTTAATAAACCGCAAAGACGCAAAGGACACGAAGAAAGAAGAGAAAGAAGATCGGTAATTATACACCGGAAAGGGAGTAAAAGCAACGGTAGTGTCATTGGTTCTGCGATTCCCGATCTAAAATTGTACATTTTGGATCAACATCAACAGCCTGTACCTATCGGTGTCTCTGGTGAAATTTACGTTGGTGGTGCTGGTGTAACTCAAGGCTATTTAAATCGACCAGAACTTACTTCGGAACGGTTCATTCCTAATCCCTTTAGCAACTCCCTAGGGGAACGCCTATACAAAACTGGTGACTTAGCACGTTACTTGCCCAATGGAGACATTGAGTATCTAGGTCGCATCGATTATCAAGTAAAAATTCGTGGTTTCCGCATCGAGATCGGAGAAATTGAGACTGTGCTGGCACAGCACCCGAGAGTGCGAGAGGTGGTGGTTATAGTTCGGGAATCCTCTGGTGACAAGCACCTCGTGGCTTATGTCGTCCCCAAAACAGAGCAAGTTCCCAACGATCTGGAATTGCGCCGCTTTCTCTTGCAGCAATTGCCCGACTACATGGTGCCTGCGATCTTTACGATTTTGGAGGAGGTGCCGTTAACTCCTAATGGCAAAGTAGACCGACGCGCCCTACCAGCACCGGATACCAACAGAAGTGGTTGCTTTGGTACTCGCGCACCCCGCACTCCCACGGAGGAGATCTTAGCCGCCATCTGGGCACAGGTTCTCGGTCTGGAATTTGTCGGCATTGACGATAACTTCTTTACCTTAGGCGGGCATTCGCTGCTGGCGACGCAAGTGATTTCTCGGTGTCGGCAAGCCTTTTGTGTAGAAATTTCGCTACAGATGCTGTTTGATGCACCGACGATCGCACTCTTAGCTGATGCGATCGCGAAGTTAAGCAACGCTTACGCCTTAAGTTCGTCTGAACACGAGATTATTCCCCAAATCGAGAACCGGGAACAAGCCCCTCTATCCTTTGCCCAGCAGAGACTGTGGTTTTTGGAGCAACTAGAGCCAAATAACCCAACTTATCTCCTCCCGACAGCGCTACGTTTAACGGGCAGACTTAACGTGAGTGTATTGCAGCAATCAATAGATGCGATCGTTGCCGATCATGAAGCCCTGCGAACCAATTTTATTTCATCAGATGATGGCAGTCCCATACAGGTAATCGGCGAGCCAAGATCAATCGAGATGATGTTGATTGACTTGACACAATTGCCACATTGTGATAAGCAAGAACAAGTGCAAAGGCTTTTGAACCAAGAGGCGCAACGCCCCTTTGACTTAGCATCTGACTTGATGCTGCGAGCCACCTTGCTACAGATAGACCAACAGGAGCATATACTGCTTTTGGTCATGCACCACATTGCCTCTGATGGCTGGTCAATAGGTATCCTGTGGAAGCAGTTGGCAGCAGTCTATGAAGCCTTTGGGAATGGCTTACCTTCCCCCCTGCCAAAACTGCCGATCCAGTATGCTGACTTTGCTGTTTGGCAACGCCAATGGCTACAACAGGTAGGGGCTAACGGCTCGCCCCTACAAACCCAACTAGACTACTGGAAAAACCAGCTAACGGGTGCTAACCATGTACTGGAATTGCCCACCGACCGATCGCGACCGCCAGTCCAAACCTACCGAGGGGCGAAGCAATCCTTAATACTACCCCAAACACTCGCTGCATCGCTCAAAGCACTCTCACGTCAGGAAGGTGTCACCCTGTTCATGACAATGCTGGCGACATTTGGGACTCTATTGCACCGCTATACTGGGCAGGAAGATGTGAACATCGGTTCTCCAATTGCTGGTCGCAATCGAGCTGAGATTGAAGGGCTGATTGGATTTTTTATTAACACTGTAGTTTTGCGGACTAACTTTTCCGGTCACCCGAGTTTTCGTTTACTGTTAAGTCGAGTTCGCCAGATGGCATTAGATGCTTATGCCCATCAAGATATGCCCTTCGAGAAACTGGTGGAAGAACTACAACTAGAACGAGACACCAGCCGCAACCCACTGTTTCAGGTGTGGTTTAATATGCTCAACTTGAACGACATCCAACTGGAACTGCCAGGGCTGGAGGGAGCAGCGATCGCCATGCCCGAAGCTGCTTCCAAGTTCGACTTAACCCTGTATGTTAGAGAACAAACCGACTTAATCCAACTGGAATTAGTCTACAATATCGATCTGTTTGCACCAGAGCGAATGATGGAAATGCTCTCACAATTCCATCATTTGCTGATTCAGGTTGTGGAAAACCCAGATATCAGCATTGCTGCACTGTCTCTAGTCACCCCTAAAGCCAAATTACTCTTACCAAATCCCCTCAAGCAACTTCCTCTGCAATCGGAACTCCCCGTCCTCACCAGCTTTAAGAAGCAAGCGCAAAGAGTACCACAACAAGTGGCGGTTGTGGATGCATTCGGATCTTGGACTTATAGCGAATTAAACTCTCGTGCAAACCAACTTGCTAACTATCTACTGGCGAATAACCTCAAGTCTCAAGACATTGTGGCTATTTACGGACACCGTAGTGCAACGCTTGTTTGGGCAATATTAGGCGTTCTTAAAGCAGGTGCTGCTTTTGTAATTCTCGATCCGGCTTATCCTGCTTCTCGCCTGATTGATTGCCTTGAAATCGCGCCACCTCGCTTTATGCTGCAAATTCCGGCAGCAGGAGAATTGCCAACCGTTCTCCAAGAGTATGTAGATTTATC
This sequence comes from Stigonema sp., assembly GCA_965249805.1. Taxonomy (GTDB): domain Bacteria; phylum Cyanobacteriota; class Cyanobacteriia; order Cyanobacteriales; family Nostocaceae; genus Stigonema. The sequence goes on along the minus strand of CBDFMX010000001.1, from coordinate 867,502 downwards.
TGATAGTTGTCGCCTTGAACTTCAACTTGATTCAATATTGCCGCAATATGCAACGTCAGACCCAACAGTGACAGTTGAGCCGGATGATTTAGCCTATGTTGCCTTTACTTCCGGGTCTACAGGAAAACCCAAGGGAATTAAAGGCACCCACAGACCCCTATCTCACTTTCTGCAATGGCATTGTCAAACCTTTGGGCTGTCTGAGTCAGATAAATTCAGTATGCTCTCGGGTCTTTCCCATGACCCCTTGTTACGGGATATCTTCACACCACTGTCGCTGGGTGCAACTTTATGTATCCCTTCGCAACAGGATATGGAGACACCAGGTCAACTGGCTAATTGGATGCGACGTGAACGAGTTAGCATTGCTCATCTCACACCAGCGATGGCACAACTGTTGACCACAAACACCGAAAGCAACACAACAGCCCTGCGTTATCTGTTTTTTGGTGGAGATGTGTTAACACAGCAGGATCTACGCAGAATCCGGAATTTTGCTCCCCAATCCACATGTGTTAATTTTTACGGAGCTACAGAAACACCTCAGGCGATGGGTTATTTCATTGTCCCCAACGACTGCGATCGCATTTTCAAAGAGGCGATACCTTTGGGTCGAGGTATTGAGGATGTACAATTACTGGTTCTCACAAACATGCTGCAGTTGGCAGGGGTCGGAGAAATCGGCGAAATCTATGTCCGTACCCCCTACCTGTCTCAAGGTTACATTGGCACTGAGCAACTTACCCAAGAAAGATTCATTATCAATCCCTTGACCAAGGACGCCGAAGATCGGCTTTATAAAACTGGGGATTTAGGACGCTACCTCCCAGACGCGAAGATCGAGTTTCTCGGTCGTATTGACGACCAGGTTAAGATTCGTGGCTTCCGGATTGAACTTGGAGAAATTGAATCCCGACTTCGCCAATATCCCGGTGTGCAAGAGACTGTGGTAATTGCTCACTCCGATCTCAGGAGTGATAAGTACCTAGTGGCATACGTAGTTCCTAAGCTTGAGCAAGTCTTGAAGACCAAAGAACTGCGAAGCTTCCTCTGGGAAAAGCTGCCCAACTATATGATTCCCTCTACCTTTTTAATGCTAGACGCTTTACCCTTAACACAAAACGGCAAAGTAGATCGACTAGCACTGCCAGTGCCGGAACTTGTCAATCTGAAGGCGGAAAACACTTTTGTTGCCCCCCGCAATCAGTTAGAACAAGAGATGACACAGATTTGGCAACAAGTTTTAGGCATCGAACCTATTGGCGTCAGGGACAACTTCTTTGACTTGGGAGGGCATTCCTTGCTAGCCGTGCGCTTATTCGCTCAAATAGAGAAAAAATTCGGCACAAAAATTCCCTTAGCTACCCTCTTCGCATCAGGTACTGTGGAGGATCTTGCTCAGATAATCTGCCAAAGGGAACTAGCAGTTGGTAATCAGGTTTTGATATCAGAAGCGGCTTGGAGGCAGGACAAATCAAAAACTTCTTGGTCATCCCTGGTAGAAATTCAACCCAACGGTTCTCAGCCACCTTTATTTTGTATCCACCCTCTTGGCGGCGAGATCCTATGTTATCGCAATTTGGCTCTGCATCTAGGGTCACAATCAGTTTATGGGCTACAACCACAAGGGCTAGATGGAAAACAGCCGCCACTAACTCGGGTTGAAGACATGGCATCGCATTACATTCAGGAAATCCAAACCATTCAGCCCCATGGTCCTTATTTTCTCGCAGGGTATTCCTTTGGGGGTATAGTTGCCTTTGAGATGGCTCAGCAACTCCACAAGCAAGGTGAGAAAGTGGATTTTCTAGTTATGCTTGATACATGTCGTCCAGGTTCTACCAAGCGATCGCCATTCCGAAAGCGAATTTTCTTGCATCTAGATAATCTTTTACAACTAGGACCTGCCTACCTTTGGCGAAAGGCTGTGAGTTGGAGCAATTACAGCAAGTATCTTCTCACAAACAGATACAAGCGTCACTTGAATGTAGCCCTTGATTTATGGAATGTTGCCCGTCATTTACCTGATACTGACAAACACTTAGCCATCATAGACGCTAACGTGCAAGCTTTAGACAAATATATCTTCCAAGCTTACCCTGGTCGCATAACTCTCTTACGGACTGAAGATCAGAATCGGGACGACGCTGTAGGTATGCAGTACGATCCTCAATTCGGCTGGGGCGATCTAGTCGCAGGCGGAATAGATATCCATTACGTTCCCGGATCTCACCTTTCCCTGCTTAAAGAACCTTATGTACGGGTGGTGGCAGAAAAATTGCAGGCTTGCTTAACCTAAGCCCATAAAGTATAGCAGTCCTATTTGATTTATGGACAAGGGGAGCGTAAACGCCGACACGAGTGTTAGCCCGCTCTCACGGCGACTGGCGTGGACAAGGGAGAGTGACATCTTGCACTATTCTCAATAAGGGTAGGGTGGGCACTGCTAGCCCTTTCAAGGTGAAGCGTAAAAATGAAGTTTTTCTTCGTGTTCTTCGCGTCTTCGCGGTTAAAAAATATTTTTTAACCGCGAAGACACGAAGACCAAGGGAGGTCAAATGTCGAAAATCGGGCATGATTTTCCAAGTTTTTGGTTCACCTTGAAAGGGCTGGGTGGGCACTGCCCACCAACGCAAAAATAGGCCTGTTCGGTCAATGGTGGGCGATGCCCACCCCAATACGGTTCAGTTAGTAAGATGTAGCCCTCGGAGATCCCCCCTAACCCCCCTTAAAAAAGGGGGATAGAGCTACCCTTTTTAAGGGGGGTTGGGGGGATCAAGCCTTAACTGAACCGTATTGATGCCCACCCTACAAAAATAGCGTTATTGCAACTGGTGCAAGATGTGATGAGAGGTGTTCACGAATCATTTAGGATTGGTATAGATACGCTGTAGTTTCTTGCTCTGATATAAAGTAGCGGTTTAACCGTTTGCCTTAAATCTCTGTAAACCTATTTATCCTTATTTTCCGCGATAAATAGGTTGACATCATTAATTCTTTATACTACTTCATGATTTATCCAAATTTTAAACATTATATTTTTACATTTTTCGGCTATCTTTACACATTAAAAACATATTTTGACTAGGGAAAATAATATACATTTGTTTGATGATAAGTATTTTATCGCAGACAAAATGACAGTGGTTAATTTCAATATTAAAACTTTATTATTTAAATATTTTTGGAAATATCAAATTCATAATTTATCTGATAGAACTAATTATGTGGGATTAAGCAAGCCAGTAGAAAAACAGATATTTATCTTCTCAACAAATCCAATCATGTCTCGTTATAAATCAATACAGTTCAGTTAGTAGAATCCAGTCATTGACGATCCCCCCTTAAAAAGGGGGGTTGGGGGGGATCAACACCTTAACTAAACAGTATTGCGTTATAAATAATTTTTTACTAATTACACTCACAACAAAAAGCCTGGTATTTAAGTCTAAGTCTACATACGCATTGATATTTACCTAAACTGGACTACCTTAAATTAATAAAACCAGCTATCTAGTGTTTTTTATGTACTTTCGTACTGACAAAATTATCGGCATTATCAGAAGTGAATGCAGCTTTTGTTTGGAATGATATAGCCTTATTTTGCCTCGATAACGATCCTACTTAATAAAACCTTCACAAACAAACTTACAGCTATGAAACTTTATACACCTATTGAAATAGACCATATCCAACAAGACCTTCCCTGCTTAATTGAAATTGCGGAGTGGGTTAAAAAATTTTTGGCAAAACCTCATCCTGATTTAGGTAGACCTGGTCCTGTTTGCCCTTTTGTGCCTCAAGCACTCAAGTCAAACAGCATTCGGCTAACAGCTATTCGTGCGAAAAACTTGGAGTCTTCTCAAGTTGAAGAGATTGTTCTGGGCTACCTAGATACTTTCCAGGAGTTAGAACCACGAGCAAGAGAAGCTGGACTAAACAAAGTAATATTACTAGTCTTTCCTGATGTTCATATAGATGATACTGATAAACTAATTGATGGTGTCCAACAAAAACTTAAGCCTTTGTTTGTTGAACAAGGACTCATGTTAGGGGAATTTCACAATCGTACTGACAGCCCTGGTTTGCATAACCCAAACTTTCGTCCCCTACGTAGCCCCATTCCCCTCTTAGCTATCCGCTTTATGGTTGAATCTGACCTTCCTTTTCTTGTAAATACAGATAATTTAGGCTTACGTATTAGGTATCTCGAAGCTTATTTACAGCGTTTTGAACAAGGTGGTAATAATATATATTTAAGCAATGCTCGTCAGGTATTGATGTTGGCACGAACTCAATTTGAACAAGAAAATTCATTATCATTAAGTCGCGACATATCTCATACCTACATATCACATAGTTCTTGCCCGTTTGCTTCACAATTAGGGCTAGTATGAAACTTACATTTCCAGTCTAATTCCGATTGATAAAGCCGACTGGGTTTTGAATTGAAGAATTTTCTTCTAAGTAGGTGGGTGGGAAAATTTATAACTATGTCATTGCGAGCGAAACGAAGTGGAGCGAAGCAATCGCAAGGGTTTTGAGCATTTTACATTTTGTACTTGCGCTTGTTTATTTGAGCCAACCTACTTAACTCATAACGTACAGAAGTTCCGGCGGAACGTCTCTTCAAAACTCTGACATCTTGCACCATTCGATAGTTCGTGTAGCACTGCCCACCAACGCAAAAATAAGCCCGATCGGTCAATGGTGGGCAATGCCCACCCTACAAAAATAGCTTTATTGCAACTGGTGCAAGATGTGATTTGATTGAGCGATTTTAAATTCGAGGAGATTTAAGAGAGATGAATATAAATAAAGAAACTATTACACCCAAAGCGAACTACGACTTAGTCCCCTTGTCTGTTACCCAGCAACTAGAGTATCCTCAAGATGCGTGTATTCATCAATTGTTTGAGACGCAAGTAGAGCGTAGTCCCAACGCCGTGGCGGTGGTATTTGAAGCAACGTCTATCACCTACCAAGAGTTGAACTTAAGGGCTAACCAACTGGCGCACCACTTGCAAGCACTGGGGGTAAAACCCGATATGCTGGTGGGTCTGTGTGTCGATCGCTCTGTGTCCATGGTAGTGGGAATATTGGGCATCCTGAAAGCGGGTGGTGCTTATGTGCCTTTAGACCCGCGATTACCTCAAGAGCGATTAAAATTTATGTTGTCAGATTCCCAAGTGTCGGTGCTGTTGACAACCAAAAAGTTGTCTGCGGGATTGCCGGAATCTGAGGCGCAAGTGGTTTGCTTAGATACAGACTGGGATCTCATATCCGTTGCGAGTGAAGAGAATTGTGTCAGTCATGTGACATCTGACAACTTGGTTTATGTCATCTATACCTCCGGGTCTACAGGACAGCCCAAGGGTGTGATGATTGCTCATCGTGGGGTCTGCAATCAACTCTACTGGCGGCAAACAACCTTTAAATTAACCGCACAAGACAAAGTTTTACAGACGATTTCTTTGAGCTTCGACCCGTCTGTTTGGCAGATATTCTGGCCGTTGTTGTTTGGCGCACAGTTAATCTTAGCTCGTCCCGGCGGACATCAGGACACAGCTTACCTCGTCAAGATGATTGCAACAGAGGCAATCACAGTCATTGGATTGGTTCCCTCCATACTCCGCGTATTATTAGAGGAAAAAGGTTTCGAGAATTGTACTAGCCTCAAGCACGTCACCTGTGGTGGTGAGGCTTTGCCTGTTGCACTCATCGAGCGCTTCAATGCTTTAATGAACAAGGAAAATGTTCTGCATAATTGCTATGGTCCGACAGAAGCTTCTATCGATGCCACTGCATGGACATGCAAACAGGAAACGCTCTTCAAAATTGCACCGATTGGTCGCCCAATTGCGAACACACAAATTTATATCCTAGATGAGGATTTGCAGTCTGTGCCTGTAGGCGTCTCTGGGGAACTGCACATCGGCGGTGTTGGTTTGGCGCGAGGCTATCTCAACCGTCCGGAACTAACTACAGAGAAGTTTATTCGCAACCCCTTTAGTAGCCTTGGGTCGGAACGCCTGTATAAGACTGGGGACTTGGGGCGTCGATTAAGCGATGGGAATATTGAGTTCTTAGGTCGGATTGACCACCAAGTGAAAATTCGTGGCTTCCGGATTGAGTTGGGAGAAGTTGAAGCCGTGCTGGCTCAACATCCGGCAATCGAACAGAACCTGATTATAGCAAGAGAGGACGTTCCTGGGGACAAGCGACTTGTAGCATATGTGGTGGCACAGCAAGTACTCAAAAAGAGTGAATTGCGCTCCTTTTTGGAGGATAAACTACCTGAGTACATGGTGCCTGCAGCCTTCGTATTTTTGTCCGCCCTGCCATTAAATCCCAACGGTAAAGTAGACCGCCACGCCTTGCCTGTACCGGATTCATCTAGTTTCAGTTGGTCTGAGTACTTTGTTGCACCCCGCACGAACACAGAAAATGTTTTAACGGCGATCTGGGAGCAAGTTCTCGGTTTAGAACACATAGGTATCTACGACAACTTCTTTACCTTGGGAGGGCATTCGCTACTGGCAACGCAAATTATTTCCAGGGTGCGGGAAGCCTTCTCTGTAGAACTTCCCCTGCGCAGCCTGTTTGAAGAACCTACCGTGGCTGGCTTAGCTGAGTGCATCGAGATGCAAAGCCCAAACCCACTACTGGGAACCATTCAACGGGTACCACGGGACGCAGCCATGCCGCTGTCCTTTGCTCAAACACGACTGTGGTTCCTCAACCAACTGGAGAGTGAAGGTCCCACTTACAACATACCAATGGCTTTGCACCTCATTGGTTCTCTCGACGTAGCTGCCCTAGAGATGGCATTGCTTGAAATCGTGCGGCGTCACGAAGCCCTGCGCACTACCTTTAAAATGGTGAATGGATCACCCGTCCAGGCGATCGCCCCTCCGATTTTAGATTTTAAATTGCCAATTTGGGATTTGGGGTTAACCCAAAATCCGCAATGGGATGAGGTGCAACGTTTAGTCACCGAAGAAGCGCAGCGCCCCTTTGACTTGGCGTCGGGTCCCTTACTGCGAGTAACCTTGCTGCGACTAGGCGAATCCCACGTGCTACTGATGACGATGCATCATATCGTCTCCGATGGCTGGTCAAAGGGGATATTTATCAGAGAATTGTCCAGCCTTTATGAAGCTTTCTTAAAAGGAACTCCTAGCCCTCTGCCGTCGTTGCCCATCCAGTATGCCGACTTTGCTTACTGGCAGCGGCAGTGGCTAACAAAGTTCGTGCAGGAAACTCAGCTAAACTACTGGAAGCAACAATTGGCGGGACTTACCCTGTTGGATCTGCCCACAGACAAACCGCGACCCCCGGTTCAAACCTTCCGAGGTGCAAAGCAATCCTTGGAATTATCCAAGACATTGACTGAGAAGCTGAAGGCGCTGTCGCAGATCTCAGGTGCCAGCCTGTTTATGACACTGCTGGCGGCGTTCAAGACTTTGCTCTACCGCTATGTCGGGCAGGAAGACATCGTCGTGGGTACTCCGATTGCTGGTCGTAATCGGGCTGAAATCGAAGATCTGATTGGATTCTTCCTCAACACTCTAGTTCTACGCACCGACCTTTCAGGCAATCCGAGTTTCCGAGAATTGCTCTTTCGCGTCCGCGAGGTGGCGCTACGGGCTTATGCCAACCAGGATATCCCTTTCGAGAAACTAGTAGAAGAACTGCAGCCACAACGTAATCTGAGCCGACACCCACTATTTGATGTCCTGTTCAACTTCATCAACACGGACAAGACGGCTTTGGAACTTCCTGGATTAACTCTCAGTTCTCTAGAACTGAACGAACCAGAGTCAAATTTCTCCATGACTTTGTATGTGGAGGAACACTTAGGTGCGCTGAGTTTGCAAGTGGTGTATCAGCGGGATCTATTTTCTGCTGCACGCATGAACTGCCTTCTGAATCAATTCCAATATCTGCTTGAGCAAATCGTTGCCGATCCGGATAGCCCAATCAAGTTATATTCCCTCGTAACACCAGAATCCCAACGAGTACTTCCAGATCCAAGTGCGGTGTTGCCTCAACCAGAGTACAAATTGGTGACCACAATGTTCACAAATTGCGTGAAAGCTTTGCCAGAACACTCAGCCGTCTGTCAAGGCGATCGCTCTTGGAACTACAGCCAATTATCCACCAGCGCTCATACCCTGGCACAAGTTCTGCTGAGTCACAGAGTCAATCGGGGCGAGGTAGTAGCCGTGTTTGGTGAACGAAGCTTTGGGTTGATTGCCAGTACGATCGGCGTATTCTTGAGTGGAGGTGTGTTACTGACTATCGATCCGAAGCTTCCCCAACATCGGCAGCAAATCATGCTCCAAGAAGCCAAAGCCAAGCACCTATTGTACATCGGTAGTCAGCACCCAGAAGATTCGGGGATATGGGAGTCCCTCACTATCATCTGCGTGAATCCCGACACTGGAGTTGCCATAAATTACACAACAAATGGCTCGATAGACTTACCTAAATTGTCTCCTGACGATGCCGCTTATATTTTCTTTACTTCCGGCACCACTGGTGTTCCTAAAGGTGTGTTGGGGTGTCACAAAGGGTTGGCGCATTTTCTCAACTGGCAGCAGCAGACTTTTGCCGTTAACCAGCAAGACCGCAGTGCCCAATTGACGGGGCTTTCGTTTGATGTCGTCTTGAGGGATGTCTTCCTACCTTTGACCAGTGGAGCAACTCTTTGTCTACCAGCAATCGGGGATGAATTAGAACCGACGCGAATTCTGCGCTGGTTGGAACGCGAACAGATATCTTTGCTGCACACAGTTCCAACGCTGGCACAATCGTGGTTAGTCAATGTGCCGCCTGGAGTTTCTCTACCTGCCTTAAAATGTATCTTCTTTGCCGGAGAACCTCTCAAAGATACACTTGTACGTCAATGGCGGGAAACGTTCCCATCTGGTGAAATTGTGAATCTCTATGGTCCCACAGAGACAACTTTGGCAAAATGCTGTTACCGGATTCCTGCCGAGATCCTTCCTGGGGTACAGCCTGTTGGGATACCGCTACCAGAAACCCAAGCACTGGTTTTAGCAGAAAATAACCAACTGTGTGGCATCGGTGAATCAGGTCAGATTGTGCTGCGGACACCATTCCGTAGTTTAGGCTATATTAATGCCTCTGTTGAAAACAGTTCTCGGTTTGTTAAGAACCCTTTCCGGAACGACGAACTAGATTTGCTTTACTACACTGGCGATCGCGGACGCTATCGTCCAGATGGCTCTCTGGAAATTCTTGGTCGCCTGGATCGTCAAGTTAAGATCAGAGGGGTACGCATTGAACTCAGAGAGATTGAGACACTGTTATGCCACCACCCCGTTGTCCGAGAAGTAGTGGTCATTGCCCGCGAAGACCAACCCGGTGACCAGCGCTTAGTAGCCTATGTCGTCCCGAAACTGGAGCAAGTCTTGACAATCGATGAACTGCGGCGCTTCCTGAAAGAAAAGCTGCCTAACTACATGATGCCCTCAGCTTTTGCGATCCTAGACGCTCTACCTATAACACAAAACGGCAAAGTAGATCGATTGGCACTGCCCATGCCCGACCAACTTAGGCAACCGGAAGAAACCTTTGTTGCCCCTCGCGATCGGTTAGAATGCACAATGACGCAGATTTGGTCACAAGTTTTAGGCATCCAACCCATAGGCGTGAGGGATAACTTCTTTGACTTAGGGGGGCATTCCTTGCTAGCTGTGCGCTTATTCGCTCAGATAGAAAAGGAATTCGGCATAAAAATTCCCCTAGCCTCCCTCTTCCAGTCAGGTAATGTCGAGGCTCTTGCTAAGATAATTGGTCATGAACTTGAGCTAGCATCTGGTAATCAAGTCTTAAGTAATGACTTGGCTTTGGCGAATGGTTTATCACCAGCTTTTTGGCAGGAAAAATCAAAAACTTCTTGGTCATCGCTGGTAGAAATTCAACCCAAAGGTTCCCAACCACCTTTGTTCTTGATCCACCCTCTTGGCGGAGAAATTCTATGTTACCACAACTTGGCACTGCATCAGGGGTCGGATCAACCAGTGTATGGGCTACAACCACAAGGGCTAGATGGAAAACAGCCTCCATTAACCCGGATTGAGGACATGGCATCGCACTATATTCAGGAAATCCAAACTATTCAGCCTCATGGTCCTTATTTTCTAGGAGGGTACTCTTTTGGTGGTATAGTTGCCTTCGAGATGGCTCAGCAACTCCAAAGGCAAGGTGAGAAAGTGGGTTTTCTGGTGATGATTGATACTCTTGTTCCGGGTTATCAAAAGCGATCGCCATTGCTGAAGCGAGTTTTCTTGCATTTGTATAATGTTTTACAACTAGGACCTGCCTACCTTAAGCAAAAGGCTAGGGGCTGGAGCAAGCAAGGTAAGTACCATCTCACACAGAGATACAAGCGTCACTTGGATGTAGTGCATCATTTACCTAACACTGACGAACACTTACAAGTGATAGACGCTAACGTACAGGCGCGTTTGGAGTATGTCTTCCAAGTTTACCCTGGTCGCATCACCCTCTTGCGGACTAAAGATCGGGATCGGGACGACGAGGTTGTCGGCATGCAATACGATCCTCAATTCGGCTGGGGCGATCTAGTTGCCGGCGGAATAGATATCCATTACGTTCCCGGATCTCACCTTTCCCTGCTTGAAGAACCCCATGTACGGGTGCTGGCAGAAAAATTGCAGGCTTGCTTAACCCAGGCTCATAAAGCTCTGACGCCAAGTTTCTTAATGCAGAGATAGCAAACCTATAACGAACTACTTAGCACTACCATCATCACTGGCAATGTCAGCACCCTTGCTCTTAGTTTTTTCTGATCCTTTCCTCGTTGCTAGAACTTACGCATTGACAAGAAAGACAAGAAGTCGATAAGGAGAATGCGGAAAAAAACACGTGATATCATGTTCTGTTAAATAACCTTAATAAGTTTGTAGTGAGGACTTCAGTCCTAGCTGCGCTCTTAAGCAAGGACTAAAGTCCTTACTACAAACAAGTTTTATTATGGGCGATTGACGCCTCCGCGTTCAGCATATCTCTATCTCAGGATAGAGATAAAAAATTATTTTTATCTTACTTAAGACAGAATAAAAAATATTTCAGTATTCTAAAGTGTAAGTTATTTTAAACATGAGCTTGTTATGAATGTATAAACATCTATTTATAATAATTTTTTTATTTTTTTATCAAAGTTTATCAAAAAATACTTCTTTTAATACATCAGGAACACCATTAGTTCAACTAAGTACATCAGGGATACCATTAGTTCAATTAAATGCTACTAAAAAAGAAGAAAGATTTTATTCAGAAGCGATAACTCATCTTTTAGAGGATGGACAAAAATTTCTAACAATCATAGGTGTCTGTGTTAGTGCATTTTTGACTTACTATAAATTTTTTCATGCTAGAACTTTTAAAGATAGATTAGAATTAGAAATTACTGGAGAGATAGTTCAAAAAAGTAACTTATATTACTTATTAGTTGAATACTCCTTGAAAAACATAGGTTTAACAAAGACAGATATAAAAGAGGCCGGTTCTTATTTAACAGTGGTTTTTCCTCTCTTAGCAACTAATTTATCAGGAAAAAAATTAAAACAAGTGGATTGGGATTCGGAAAATAAAAATACAATAAATGTCTTCCTACGTCAACCATACATAGAGCCAAATGAAACTATAAAGGAACAAGTTTTATATTTAATACCCGATAATCTAGTATCTGAAAAACAAGATTTTCCTTTTAAAGTTGAATTAGGACTCAATATTAAACACAGTTCTTGGACACGCCAAAATATCATAAATTTAAATAAAAAATGTGAAATAATTAGGAGTAAAAGTGAATAAAAATAATTACGCTTCAGGACCTCCTTTCTCTCAAAAAGAAATAAAAAAAATTGAAGCAGATAAAGATAGTTCTAAAATATCAAAAATTGAGGAATGGTACAACAAAATTCAGGAACTTTACCAACAACGAAAGTCTTTAGATATAGAACTTATAAAGAATTCTTCAGAAGATTCAAATAAAATTTTTGAAGAAATAAAGGAAATTGATAAGAATATAAATAGTATTGATTCATTAATAAATCGAGAGAGGAGGCATGAGGAATAATTTATATGCGGTTAAAACTTGTGCGAGTGTATCCAATAGCTGACATTTTTTCAGGGCTTTTTTACTTGTTGCACTTAGTACACGTCACCGCAAAAAAGGGTCGGAAATAGAGGAAGATATTCTCTGTAAGGTTGCTTTCCTTGAGTATCTCAACAGGGAAATTCCCCCATAAATTACAACAATTCATATGAGAATGTCTGCATGAGAGCTATGGTCAAGCAGGACATAAACAACCTTTAGCCAGCCGATTGTTCATAAACCCCGTTGCTTACCGAAGAAAGGCAGAGGGCAGCTATGCTGAAGGCAGAAGGGAAGAGATCCTTTTGATGTGCCCGATGCCAAAAGGGTTTAAAGCCCCTAACTTTAGTTATGAAAAACAAAGAAAATATGTATTTCGAGTGGAGTGCAACAAGAAATACTGCGTCCTTGCTAAATCCCCTGAATTTATTTATGGGGATTCCTTCAGCATAGCTGCCTTCGTACTTCTGCCTTCTTAATGCGCTCTGGGATATATTTTTTTAGTCTGAACCCTTTAATTTCCAAGTAATTAAAGCTTCTGGATCTACATATTTACCGCAATTACTTTTTATCAAAGAATGAATTTTAAGCAGTAAATTGTTGGGCGTTTCTACTATAACCACCACATGATTTTTTTCTACATCTAATTTTTTATCTTTTAATGTTGTTAACAATGCGTCATTTACTTCAAATTGAGAATGAGCATAAAATTCATTAGGTAGTTTTTGTAAGAATTTCTCTGTCTCTTTTGCTGTTTGAAAAATTCCGGCTATTTTTTGCATAATTTCCCTATTTAGTAAACATATTAGTCTATTAATCGAGTTATAAGACACTTGTGACCAACGCCACTAGCTTAGCGTACTTTATTTTCCGTTTTCTGAGACGACCCCAATTGTTGAAAGGGAATAGCTCGGCATGCTTACTTGTGCATCGTTATCAAACGTGTTGCCCAAGAAACGACGCAGGGGAGAGAATGCTAACCCCTTCAAACGGATGCAGCGCTAACAAGTCCTGATCCCCCGTTACCAGATAATCGGCATTGCCACAGGCGGCCCGAGAAATTTATCGTCCCGCGCATCACGGCAGAGGGAAACCGTGCGGGTGATGGTGACGAATTCCGACAATTCGCGCATTTCGGCGATGAAATGCAGGCGTTTTTCGCGGGGAAGGTACGGATCGAATTTTGCGCGGTTCAGTACGTCGCGAAGCTCCTGAAACGTTGCCTCGGAAAATAAATGCACCCCTGCGCCCTCCATGACCATGCGCACCACCCGCGCGGGAGGCGATTCTTTCGCCGCAAGCAATCGGCTTACCAAGACATTAGTATCAAAGATGACAAGCAACAAAACCCCCGGTTACGGCTGCAACAGCGCATTCAAGGTCTCCGGCGTCAGACCATTACTGGCAGCTTCGGCGGAAGCGTCATCGCAGAAATCCATGATGATTTTGGTTTCTCTGATACTAAGACGGTAACGGTATATGTGGGTAGTACTGCACCAACAGAAAATGATGACTCCTCTCTACCAGATTGGAATGGCAGATGGGATGATATATTCAGTCAGTTTGGCAACATGAGTTAGACCATTATTTCGGCGTCAGCAATCATCGCTTTAAATCGGGCAATAGCCTCAAGTTGGCTGTGATTAGTAGCAGAAAAAGTTCTAAAAGGGTACGTTTAGATTCCAATAGACATCTCCGAAAATTAATCATGCATTACCTGAAATCCTTGTAGAGACGCGAAATTCTCGCGGTGCGCGTTTGGGAGTGTTTCCCGACAGAGGCGACTGGTGAGTGAGCGTGCGTTTGGGAGTGTTTCCCGACAGAGGCAACTGGCGATCTTCGTAGCGTTAGCGAGGCACGAGCGTCACCCGTAAGGGCGTCGCGTCTCTACATTCTTTTTCGGAGATGTCTAATGTATTAAGTTTTGGCATTATTTAGTAATGGATGTCTACTTTGAGAGTTACCTTGAATCGAATTCTGGTTAGGTGAACTGTCTGGTAAACAAGTGTTAATGTATGGTCAACTGTAGGGCAGACAAGCGGTCTTGTATGGTCAACTGTAGGGCAGACAACTGGTATTGTATGGTCAACTGTAGGGCAGACAACTGGCATTGTTAAGTCAACTGTCAACCAGACAACTGGCATTGTTAAGTCAACTGTCAACCAGACAACTGGCATTGTTAAGTCAACTGTCAACCAGACAACTGGCATTGTTAAGTCAACTGTCAACCAGACAACTGGCATTGTTAAGTCAAATGTCAACCAGACAACTGGTATTGTATGGTCAAATGTAAACCAGACAACTGGTATTGTATGGTCAAATGTAAACCAGACAACTGGTATTGTATGGTCAAATGTAAACCAGACAACTGGTATTGTATGGTCAAATGTAAACCAGACAACTGGTATTGTATGGTCAAATGTAAACCAGACAACTGGCATTGTTAAGTCAACTGTAGAATAGACCAGATTGCCAATTACGACCGACCCCCATCTACCCTCGACTCTCCCTCCCGGCTGTACCCCTATTTCTGATACCAGTTATCAGGTGGAATATGGGAGCTTGAAAAAATTCCTAGCTAAGAGGATTTGCTTCCAACCAAGTAAGTAAATCCGCTAACCCTGTAAAATCTAACAAAGCCTCACCAAGTGCTTCTAGTTGATTTAGAGAAAGAGATTGAATGCGTTCCCTAACTTCTTGTGGTAACTCTCCCACCCGTTTTTGTAGTAGCCGTAGGACAAGTTCAAGTTGTCCCCGTTCGTAGCCAATGCGCTCACCTGTGGTAATGTAGCTCATAGTACGCTCCTGCTCGAATAATTTAAATTCTTGCCAAAAATCCGCTTCCAATGCTTTTGGTAAAATCATAACCCAATCGATAAACCGATACAGGTTACGAATATCCCTTTCAAGCCATCCTTGTTCGTACAATCGACGAATCAAGCTAAATTTCCAGTTTTTCCGTTCTCCTAGCTTTTTACTAGTTTCCTGTGTCTTTAAATGTGCCATTACCACCGTTGCAAAGGGATTGTCGCTGGCTTCTAATTCTGTCCAACGGTTTTGGTAATCGAGCAGCTTCACGGTTCCAAATTCAAAGTTCAGCCTGGTGTCGGGATAATTATAGCTGTATTGGTTTGGTCGCCATGTCGTGTCTGTATCACACAAAATTGCTAAACTGATGACAGGTTTGGCAAATTTATCAAAAATTCGTAGGTTGTAGGAAAACATCCTTTCTGCAAACGTGTCTTCGGATCGCGCTTGGATTTCGACGTGGATTAACAGCCAAATTTCTTGTCCTTGAATTTGCCAGACTCTGACTAATTTATCTGCATATCTTCTTCCTTGTTCAGCTTCGCGATCAATTTGTTGAAATTCCTTATCGAGAAATTCGTGGGGACGTTCCCAGTTAATTAGTGCTGCTGTTTGGGGGAAGAAAAACTGCATTGCTTGGGGAAAGTATGCTTCTAATATTTCCTTCCATGGTGAATCATTGTCGGCTCTTTCTAATTCGTCGGTCATAAGTCGATTGGTCGATGGTACAAACAAAAAGCGAAAAATAACGTTGCGGTTGGCAGCATGTTTTCAATATTACCTGCAAGATAGCGATCCTCACTTTTCACTCTTATCTGGAAAACCTCGCTTCCATTCCTCTCTCCTGCTTTTGAGAGGCTTTGAATTCTCACCCGAACCTAAAAGGGAAGGGGGCTGGGGGGTTAGGTTTTGCGTTGGTTTTTCCACATGACGTGAAAAGTCAAGATAGCGATCTGGTATACGATCGCCTGCGCTATCGCCCAAAATACCAGACTCCGATCTTACCTGAAGGGCGCACTACGTTTAGTGCGTTTACCTGGATACCTTTGTTAAGGTGGAATGGTCAAGCTAAACTAGGACACTTATTTTAAAATAATTTCAACATGGCAGTTTTTGTGAGTTAAATCAATGTATATCCAATAGACATCTGGTGAAAATAATGTAGAGACGCGACGCCCAACGGGAAAGCCATAAAGCTTGGTGCAGTCGCCTACGGAGGGAAAGCCGTCATTCGCGCTGCAACACCTGTTCCCTACGGAGGGAAACCCTCCTTCAGGACTGGACTCACCAGTCGCCTACGGCGGGAAACACTCCCAAACGCGCTGGCTCAACTTTCGCGTCTCTACAGGGGTTGTAAGCGACGCACAATTAATTTCTGGAGATATCCAATGAATCCAGTTATTACAGTCACCCAAAAACAACTCTCAGAATTCCTGCTCAATGTGGCGGTAGTGCGCCCCGTTTTTATTTGGGGAGCACCAGGAATCGGCAAATCATCTTTGGTAGAAGGATTTGCTAAGGAGGTAGGAATACCTTGCGTCTCACTGCTTGGTAGTCAATTAGCACCAGAAGACTTAATTGGTGTGCCGCAGATTATAGATGGAACGAGTCGCTTTTGCCCACCACGAATGATTGCACGGGATGAACCCTATTGTTTGTTTTTAGATGAACTCAACGCTTGTTCTCACGAAGTTCAAAAGGCATTCTACAGCCTAATTCATGAACGGAGGATTGGTGAGTATTATCTTCCCAAAGCTTCAATAGTAATTGGTGCAGGCAATCGCGCTCAAGATAGCGCCATCGTTAAACCCATGTCTTCACATGACGCTCAACCGCATGGTTCATGTCCATTTGAAGGTATCTCACCGAGACTGGCTGGATTGGGCAAAAAATCATCATATTCATCCTTGGGTGATTGAATATATCCAAACTCGCCCCGATCATCTGTGGAGTCAACCTCCTAAACATGAAGAACCTTTTTCGACTCCACGGTCTTGGCATATGTTGAGTGATACTCTTCATGAGTATGGCGATCGCCTCACAGATCATTGGCTAGAAGTTCTCGCTACAGGGTGTCTTTCCCCCATCATGCTACCCAGTTTAAAGGCTTTAGTGAACAAATTAAAAGCAAGTACCAGCTAACAGCTATTCTCAAAGGCGAGATTGGATGGCCGCATCTGCCAGAGGATAGAGATGTCCTCTATTTTCTGGCTCAGTCATTCCGCGCTCAACTCATCAAGGAATTGCCCCAAGAACGTCAAGCGATGACTCTTAATCACAAAGACTTAGCGCATCGTGCCAAAGGGATGAACATCGCGTTCTCGTACCGTATTGATCCTACTCACAGTACGTGGTTTGCGTTTCCCTCTTCATCAACTGCGGGCTGACTGGGGTTAGTCCCAATACATAACTGTAGAACACCTTAAGTAGGTGGGTGGGAAAATTTATAACTATGTCATTGCGAGCGAAACGAAGTGGAGCGAAGCAATCGCAAGGGTTTCGAGCATTTTACATTTCGTTACATAGTTAGGTTTATTTGAGCCAACCTACTTAAGTATAAGCACAACTTTACACCTTACATTTCATAAGAACACTAAAAATCTATATGAAAGAACATAGTCTTCACTGTAAATTAATATTTAATTCGCTAACTTTGAGCATATTCGAGAATAACATAAATTTTTTATACTACTTCATCATATCTACATATAAAAAACATCCTAAAAATTTACATGTGCAAAAAATATCTCAGTAAAAACTTTATATTTTTTTAATTTAAAGAATCACAAAAAATTTTGACACTGAAGGTTTTTTATGAAAGAAACGAGGAGAGTTTGATGGCAACACAAAAACTTCACAATTTAAATAACCATTTAAATATCAACTTTATAATTACACTAAATTACTTTGATAAAAATAATTATGTGGAATTAAATAGCTCACTAACAGTTTTACTTACGTAACATAAAAAACGTTATGAATAACCTTATTAAGGTTCCACTTTAAACAAAGAACAATAACTTAAGTATAAGTCTACCTAAAGGCTGATATTACTTATCTAAACTGCACTCATCTAAATTATAAATCTGGGTTTGAAAGTTTTTTTATCTTTTAAACTTATACACAAACAAAGAGAAAAGTATCATAACTTAACGGAGATTATCTATGTATAATGACTTAGTTTAATTCTAATTCAAGTAAGGCTTCAACTTAAGAAAAACTTTGCGAACTACTTTCCGGCAATGCAACTTTATACACCTATTGAGTTAGACCATATCAAGCAAGACCTTCCCTACTTAATTGAAATTACCGAGTCGGCTAAAACTTTTTTGGCAAGACCTCAACCTGATTTAGGTAGACCTGGTCCTGTTTGCCCTTTTGTGCCGCACGCACTCAAGTCAAATAGCATTCGGCTAGCAGCTATTCGGGCTAAAAATTTGGAGTCTTCTCAAGTTGAAGAAATTGTTCTGGGTTACCGAAATATTTTTCTTGAGATAGAACCACAGGAAAGAGAATCTGCTATAAATAAAGTAGTATTACTAGTCTTTCCTGATGTTCATCTAGATGATACCGACAAACTAATTGATGGTGTGCAAAAAAAAGTTAAGCCTTTGTTTGTTAAAACAGGACTCATGTTAGGGGAATTTCATAATCGTACTGAAAGCCCTGGTCTACACAATCCAAACTTGCGTCCGCTTCGTAGCCCTATTCCCATCCTAGCTATCCGCTATCTGGTTGAATCTGACCTTCCTTTTCTTGTGAGTACAGATAATTTAGGCTTACGTATTAGGTATCTTGAAGCCTATTTACAGCATTTTGATCGGGGTGGGAATAACATATACTTAAGCAATGCTCGTAAGGTATTAGCGTTGGCACAAACTCAACTTGAACAAGAAAATTCATTATTATTAAGTCGCCACATATCTCATACCTACATATCAGACAATACGGTTCAGTTAGGGTTGAACGATGGGAATTTTAGGCGCTTGTAGAGACGCGAAATTTCGCGTCTCTACATAGGTTAACGGTAGGTACATTATCTTAACTGAACCGTATTGACATATCAGATAGTTATTGCCCATTTGCTTCACAAGAAGGGCTAGTATGAAACTTACATTTCCGGCCTATTTCCAGAAAAATCTACATCACTTTGAGCCACTGCAATAACTTTTTTTCCGAAAGAATTTGGATTTCTTGATCGAGTTCATTCTCGAACCGCCAAGACAAGGCAGCGCGAATGACGGCTTTCCCTCCGTAGGCGACTGCCGCGCCAAGGACGCCAAGAAAGAAGATAGGTAATCTTGTAGCGGGAAAGGAGTAATTGGGAAGACATATGTAGCGACGATCGGCTTTTCAAATGGAAAGGCATTGCCGATGAGCTACATAAATTACTTTTTACTCATCTACACTGAAAAATTACTTATCTATTTCTCTGCGTCCTCTGCGTCCTCTGCGCCTCTGCGGTTTATTAATATGTATTTTCAGCCAGTTCGGGAATATTAGCGTGATTTTAAACCTGAGGAGATTCAATACAAATGGATACATATAGAAAACCTATTATACTTAAAGCAAACTGCGACAATGTGGCGAATTCAGAGCAGGGAGTTAGAGAATTGCAGACAGTAGCCCAACAGCAGCAGTTGCTGGGGGCGTGGAATAACACTCATGTCGATTATCCTCAGGATGCGTGTATTCATCAGTTGTTTGAGGCGCAAGTAGAGCGTAGTCCTAACGCTGTGGCGGTGGTATTTGAAGATCAACATCTCACCTACCAAGAGTTGAACTCTCGGGCTAACCAACTAGCGCACCACTTGCAAGCACTAGGGGTAAAGCCCGATATGCTAGTGGGTGTGTGTGTCGATCGCTCTGTGTCCATGGTAGTGGGAATGTTGGGCATCCTCAAAGCGGGTGGTGCTTATGTGCCTTTAGACCCGGGATTACCTCAAGAGCGATTAAAGTTTATGTTATCAGATTCCCAAGTGTCGGTGCTGTTGACGACCGAAAAGTTGTCTGCCAGATTGCCAGAATCTGAGGCGCAAGTAATTTGCTTGGATACAGACTGGGATCTCATCTCCACAAGAAGTGCGGAGAATGCCGTCAGTAATTTATGGACCGACAACTTGGTTTATGTCATATATACCTCCGGGTCTACAGGACAGCCCAAAGGTGTGATGATTTCGCACCGTAGTTTGTGCAATCAACTGTGCTGGCGGCAAACAACCTTTAAATTAACCGCACAAGACAAAGTTCTACAAACGATTTCTTTGAGCTTCGACCCCTCTGTTTGGCAGATATTCTGGCCGTTGTTGTTTGGCGCACAATTGATCTTGGCTAGTCCTGGCGGACATCAGGACACCGCCTACCTCGTCAAGATGATTGCAACAGAGGCAATCACAGTCATTGGATTAGTTCCCTCCATACTCCGCGTATTATTAGAGGAAAAGGGTTTCGAGAATTGTACTAGCCTCAGGCACGTCACTTGCGGTGGTGAGGCTTTGCCTGTTGAACTTACCCTGCGCTTCCATGCTGTGCTCTCCAAGGAAAATATTCTGCATAATTGCTATGGTCCGACGGAAGCTGCCATCGATGCAGCTGCATGGACTTGCAAACAGGGAACGCTGAACAAAATTGCACCGATTGGTCGCCCAATTGCGAACACACAAATTTATATCCTGGATGAGGATTTGCAGCCTGTGCCTGTAGGCGTCTCTGGGGAACTGCATATTGGCGGTGTTGGCTTGGCGCGAGGCTATCTCAACCGTCCGCAACTAACTAGTGAGAAGTTTATTCGCAACCCCTTCTTCAAAAGTGATGAAGAAACGTTCCGGCGGAACGTCTGTACGGGTTATGAGTTAGAATTAAATTCTTCAATTCAAAACTATTCTTCCGAACGCCTATATAAGACTGGGGACTTAGGGCGTTACATGAGCGATGGGAATATTGAGTTCTTAGGTCGGATTGACCACCAAGTAAAAATTCGCGGCTTTCGGATTGAGTTGGGAGAAATTGAAGCCGTGCTGGCTGAACATCCGGCAATCAAACAGAGCCTGATTATAGCAAGAGAGGACGTTCCTGGGGACAAGCGACTTGTAGCATATGTGGTAGCAAACGAGTCGCAAGTGCTGACAAGTAGTGAATTGCGCTTGTTTTTGCAGGATTTACTACCTGAGTACATGGTGCCTGCCGCCTTCGTATTCTTGTCCGCCCTGCCATTAAACCCCAACGGTAAAGTAGACCGCCACGCTTTACCTGTACCGGATTCATCTAGTTTCATTCGGTCTGAATGCTTTGTTGCACCCCGCACTTGGACGGAAGATGTTTTAGTGGCGATCTGGGAGCAAGTTCTCGGTTTAGAACACATAGGTATCCACGACAACTTCTTTACCTTAGGCGGGCATTCGCTGCTGGCTACCCAAGTTATTTCCAGAGTGCGGGAGACTTTGTGTGTAGATTTGCCCCTACGCTGCATGTTTGAATTGCCGACAGTCGCAGAACTGGCTTCAAGAGCGATCGCCACCCGCCACAGTGAATCTGTAGTGACGAACGGCTCACCCTTACAAGTGTCCGAGATTGAGCGGCTATCGGCAACAGAAAATCTAGAACTGTCTTTTGCCCAAGCTAGACTGTGGTTCATCGCTCAATTGCAGCCTGAAAGTCCTGCTTACAATCTCTCAGTAGCTTATCGGCTCGCGGGTGATCTTGATATCATTGCATTAGAGCAAAGCTTGTGTGAAATTGTCCAACGCCATTCGGCGCTGCGGACTAGTTTTGCAGAGGTAAATGGGCAACCAACTCAGGTAATTACAACAGCCCCTACTGTGCTGTTGCCAATAGTAGACCTAGGGGATTTGCCTGTTGCTGAGCGAGAGGAGTCAGCTAAAGGACTGGCTACAGAGTTTGCTGGGCAACCTTTTGACCTAGCTACCGGACCGTTGTGGCGAGTCCAACTTCTGCGTTTGACATCAGTTGACCATCTGCTGCTGGTCACAATTCACCACATTGTCTTCGACGATTGGTCATTGAATATATTCCTTCGGGAATTGGCAGCACTCTATGAAGCTTTCTCCACCGGGAAACCGTCACCCCTAACTGAGTTACCTATTCAATATGCTGATTTTGCACATTGGCAGCGCCAGTGGTTGCAAGGGGTCGGGGATCTGGGTCTTTCGCCCCTAGAGTCGCAGCTTAACTACTGGAAGCATCAGTTAGCAAGCAGTCCAAAAATACTCGAGTTACCCACCGACCGACCGCGATTGCCAGTGATGACTTACTCTGGCGCAAGGCAATATCTGGAGCTACCTAAAAGCCTGAGTGAGGCACTCAAGGCACTCTCGCAGCGCTTTGGGGTCACCTTATACATGACGTTGCTGGCAGCGTTCAAGATTTTGCTCTACCGCTATTCAGGTCAGTCAGACATCATTGTCGGCTCACCGATCGCTAATCGCAACCGTGCCGAGACTGAGGATCTGATTGGGTTTTTCGTCAACACTTTGGTCCTGCGCACTGACTTAGGGGGCAACCCTAGTGTTCAGGAATTGCTGAGTCGAATCCGGGAAGTAGCCTTGGGTGGCTATGACCACCAAGACCTGCCGTTTGAGAAGCTAGTAGAAGAACTGCATCCGGAACGTTCCCTGAGCTATCATCCGCTGTTTCAGGTGATGTTTGTTTTCCAGAATACCCCTGAGGGGCAACTAGAGCTACCCGGTCTGACCCTCAGCCCTTGGTCAGTGGAGAGCAAGGTAACGAAGTTTGATTTGACTTTGGAACTAGAAGAAACGACTTCAGGTCTCAAGGGCTGTTTTGATTACAGCACAGACTTGTTTGACTCGGCTACTATTATCCGGATGGTTGAACATTTCCAGACACTGCTTGAGGGGATTGTGGCAAATCCAGACCAGCGAGTCACAGAATTACCTCTGTTGACTTCGCAACAGCGACACCAGTTGCTCTTCGAGTGGAACAACACTACATCAGTGTATGCGACACAGTTTATCCATCAGTTGTTTGAAGAACAGGTGGAAAGAACGCCGGATGCGGTGGCGGTAGTGTTTGAAAACCAGCAACTTACCTACCGGGAACTGAACCAGAGTGCTAACAAAATCGCTCACCACTTGCAAGCCCTAGGGGTAAAACCTGAAGTACTGGTAGGCATGTGTGTCGATCGCTCTATAGAGATGGTGGTGGGACTTTTGGGCATTCTCAAATCTGGTGGAGTTTATGTGCCACTAGACCCAGCATATCCCCAAGAGCGTCTGTCCTACATGTTGTTAGATTCACAAGTGTCAGTGCTGTTGACGCAACAGAGGTTATTAGCCTCCCTGAGTGAGTGTAGTGCGACTGTGGTGTGTTTGGATACAGATTGGGAAGCGATCGATGAAAAGAGTGAACATAACCCACTCAGTGGTGTTCAACCCTCCGACTTGGCTTATGTGATTTACACATCCGGGTCTACAGGTAAACCCAAGGGAGTTCTCATCTCCCATAGTTCGCTTGCGAATCACTGCTGTGCTATTCAAAAGGAATACCAACTAAACTCCAGTGATTGTGTACTCCAATTTTCCTCACTCAACTTTGATGTGTCATTGGAGCAAATCTTTGTGACCCTGCTTGTTGGGGCTAAGCTGGTTGTTCGGGGTGCGGACTTATGGACGACAACAAACTTTCATCAGAAAATTGCGGATTTTGGAATAACTGTCGTTAATCTCCCACCAGTCTACTGGCAACAACTGGTACAAGAGTGGGTTCTCACACCAGAGTTTGCTCCGAAAAACCAACTTAGACTCGTCCTTGTTGGTGGAGACCAAATGTTACCTGAAGGTCTGAATCTGTGGAGGCAGAGTCTGATGTCTTCAGTTCGTCTGATCAATGCCTATGGTCCTACAGAGGCAACAATAACAGCAACCTTGTTTGAAATTACTCCCCAGTTTGACTCAGACGCTACAGGTAAGAAAATTCCCATCGGTCGTCCCTTCGCTAACAAGACTATTTATATCTTAGACAGCAATCTCCAACCAGTCCCCATTGGAGTTAGAGGCGAGTTGTACATCGGTGGTGACTGTCTTGCGATCGGCTACCTCAACCGCCCGGACTTAACACAAGAGAAATTCATCCCCAACCCCTTCTTAAAAAGTGATGTCAGCCGCCTTTACAAAACTGGCGACCTAGCGCGTTATCTACCGGACGCGAAGATCGAGTACCTCGGTCGGATCGATCATCAAGTGAAGATTCGCGGCTTCCGCATTGAACTGGGGGAAATTGAAGCTGTGCTGGTCCAACACCCTCAAGTGCGCGAAACCGTAGTTATTGCTTTAGACGACGTCCAAGGCTTCAAGCGCCTCGTGGCTTATGTCGTCGCCAAAACAGAGCTGACTAACGATCGCGAATTGCGCCGCTTTCTGTTGCAGCAACTACCCGATTATATGGTGCCTGCCTTCTTTGTGATGCTGCCGGCTCTGCCATTGACCCCTAATGGTAAAGTAGACCGATCCGCCCTTGCAAGCGTTGCGGGGCAACCTTCACTGGATATTAACAAAATTGCTAAAATTGAATACGTCAAACCACGTAATTACACGGAGGAAATACTAGCGGCAATTTGGGTCAAAATTTTAGGACTGAAGCAAGTAGGCATTCACGACAACTTCTTTGAACTGGGCGGGCATTCGCTACTGGCGACACAAGTGATTTCTCAGTGCCGCCAAGCCTTCTGTGTAGAAATTCCGCTGCAGTGGCTGTTTGAGAAATCGACGATCGCACTTTTAGCTGATGCGATCGCCCAGAGTCAAACAGTAGGGGTTGATACAAACGTCCACCAGATTATTCCCCTAGAGAACCTAGACTCAGCCCCCCTATCCTTTGCCCAACAGAGAGTGTGGTTTTTGGACCAACTGGAACCAAACAACTCAACTTATCTCCTGCCGACAGCACAGCGCTTAACGGGCAGACTCAACGTGGATGTATTGCTGCAATCAATAGATGCGATCGTTGCCCATCATCAGGTACTGCGAACCAATTTTATTTCATCACCTGACGGTAGCCCTATACAAGTCATCGGCAAACCAAGATCAGTCGAAACAACCTTGATTGACTTGACAAAAGAGGCTGATTGTGATAAGCAAGAACAAGTGCAAAGGATCTTGAACCAAGAGTTGCAACGCCCCTTTGACTTAACAACTGACTTAATGCTGCGATCCACTTTAGTGCGGATAGACCAACAAGAGCATATACTGCTTTTGGTCATGCACCACATCGCATCTGATGGCTGGTCAATAGGCATTCTGTGGAAGCAGTTGGCAGCCTTGTATGAAGCATTTTTAAACGACTTACCCAATCCCCTGCCAAAACCAACGATCCAGTATGCCGACTTTACCGTTTGGCAACGCCAATGGCTACAAGAGATAGGGGCAAACGATCGTTCGCCTTTACAGACCCAGCTAGACTACTGGAAAAAGCAGCTAGCTGGTGCTAACCATGTACTGGAATTACCCACAGACCGACCGCGATCGCCAGTCCAAACCTACCGAGGGGCGACCCAATCCTTGATGCTACCCCAGACGCTGGCGGCATCAGTGCATGCACTCTCACAGCAGGAGCATGCCACCCTGTTCATGACGTTGCTGGCGGCATTTGGGACTCTATTGCACCGCTATACTGGGCAGGAAGATGTGAACATTGGTTCTCCAGTTGCTGGTCGCAATCGGGCTGAGATTGAAGGGCTGATCG
The DNA here is from genome assembly GCA_965249805.1 of Stigonema sp. GTDB lineage: Bacteria > Cyanobacteriota > Cyanobacteriia > Cyanobacteriales > Nostocaceae > Stigonema. The sequence continues at coordinate 841,824 of CBDFMX010000001.1, read as the reverse complement.
GATTTTTTATTAACACTGTAGTTTTACGGACTAACTTTTCTGGTCGCCCGAGTTTTCGTTCACTACTAGCTCAAGTCCGCCAAATGGCATTAGGTGCTTATATTCATCAAGACATGCCGTTTGAGAAACTGGTAGAAGAACTACAAATAGAACGCGACACCAGCCGCAACCCACTGTTTCAGGTGTGGTTTAATATGCTCAATTTGGAGGACATCCAACTGGAACTGCCAGGGCTAGATGTGGCACCTGTCGCCATGCCGGAAATTGCTTCCAAGTTCGACTTAACCTTGTATGTGAGAGAACTTTCCCAGGGCATCCAACTGGAATTAGTCTACAATGCCGATTTGTTTGCACCTGAGCGAATGATAGAGATGCTCTCACAATTCCATCATTTGCTCATCCAGATTGTGGAAAACCCAGATCTGAGTATTGCCCAACTGTCTCTGGTCACCCCCAAAGCCAAATTACTCTTACCAAATCCGACTCAGCCACTTGCGAATCAATGGCAACTCCCCGTCCTCAGCAGCTTTCACAACCAAGCACAAAGAGTGCCACAACAGGTGGCGGTTGTGGATGCGCAGGTTGCTTGGACTTATGGCGAATTAGACATGCGTGCAAATCAACTTGCGCACTATCTCCTGGCAAATCACCTCCAGTCTCAAGACATTGTGGCTATTTACGCACACCGGAGTGCAACGCTTGTGTGGGCAATACTAGGGGTTTTGGCGGCAGGTTGCGCTTTTGTGATTCTCGATCCGGCTTACCCGGCTTCTCGCCTGATTAATTGCCTTGAAATCGCCCAGCCTCGCGCTTGGTTGCAAATCGCCGATGAAGTTTTACCAACCGCTCTCCAAGAGAATGTAGATTTATATTGTAGCTGTCGTCTGAAGCTGCAATCCGACTCAGTATTGCACAATTATCCCACTCAACACCCAACAGTGACGGTTGCGCCGGATGATTTAGCCTATGTCGCCTTCACTTCCGGGTCCACAGGAAAACCTAAGGGAATTAAAGGCACTCATCGACCCCTATCCCACTTCGTGCAATGGCATTGTCAAACCTTTGGGCTAAATCAATCAGATAAATTCAGTATGCTTTCGGGTCTTTCCCATGACCCCTTGTTACGAGATATTTTCACGCCACTGTCGCTGGGTGCAACTTTATATATCCCCTCGCAGCAGGATATCGACACACCAGGTCAACTGGCTGAGTGGATGCAGCAAAAACGAGTCAGCATTGCTCATCTGACACCAGCTATGGCACAAGTGTTGACCACAAATACCGAAAGCAAAACAACAGACCTGCGTTATCTGTTTTTTAGTGGCGATGTGTTAACACAGCAGGATGTGACAAGAATCCAAAATTTTGCTCCCCAAGCCCAGAATGTTAATTTTTATGGAGCAACGGAAACGCCTCAAGCAATGGGTTATTTGATCATCCCCAACGACGGCGATCGCATTTTCAAACAGACTATACCTTTGGGTAGAGGGATTGAGGGTGTACAATTACTGATTCTCACCCGCATGCAGCAGTTGGCAGGGATCGGAGAGATTGGCGAAATCTATGTCCGCACTCCTTACTTAGCTCAAGGTTATCTTGGCAACGACCAACTAACTCAAGAAAGATTCATCATCAATCCGTTGACCAATGTTGCCGAAGATCGGCTTTATAAAACTGGCGATTTAGGACGCTACTTACCGGACGCGAAGATCGAGTTTCTTGGTCGCATCGACCACCAGGTGAAGATTCGTGGCTTCCGCATAGAACTTGGAGAAATTGCGGCGATCCTGCGCCAACATCCCGCAGTCCAAGAGACTGTGGTCATTGCACTAGAGGATGTGAGGAGTGAGAAGTACCTAGTGGCATATGTGGTTCCCAAGCTTGAGCAAGTCTTGACAACCAGTGAACTGCGGAACTTCCTGTTGGATTCGTTGCCTAACTACATGATTCCCAGTGCCTTTGTCATCCTAGACGCTTTACCCCTGACACAAAACGGTAAACTAGATCGATTAGCACTGCCAGTACCCGAACTTGTGAGGCTGGAGGCAGAAAAAACCCACGTTGCGCCCCGCAATCAGTTAGAACAACAGCTGACACAGATTTGGCAACAAGTTTTAGGTATCCAACCGATTGGCGTCAGGGATAACTTCTTTGAATTAGGCGGACATTCCCTGCTTGCAGTCAAACTATTTTGGCGAATCGAGAAAGCTTTCGGCATAAATCTCCCGCTGGCAACCCTTTTCCAATCAGCGACTGTGGAGGCTCAAGCCTTGATGCTCAGCCAACAAGTATTCATAGAAGACCATGAGATGGAGGCTCATGAGAGAGATACTCAGCTTTTACCGAAGCAGCAGTCAGCATCTTGGTCCTCACTGGTAGCAATTCAGCCTAAGGGTTCCAAACCCCCTTTCTTTTTTGTCCATCCTTTGGAAGGTAATATTTTATCACATTATAAATTAGCGTGTTATCTTGATGCAGAGCAACCGCTTTATGGGCTACAAGCACAAGGACTGGATGGACAGCAAGCTGCCTATAATCGGATTGAAGACATGGCTTCTCACTACATCAAAGAGATTAAAACCGTCCAGCCGTTTGGTCCTTATTTTATAGGAGGATACTCCTTTGGAGGTTTAGTGGCATATGAGATGGCTCAGCAACTAGACAAGCAAGGTGAGAAAGTTGCTTGTTTAGTCTTGTTTGATACATCAGTTCCAGGTGCTATCAGTCGATTGTCAATGTGGCAGCGATTGCCTCTTCACTTAAAGAAGCTTTCACAAAACGGACCTGCCTACTTTCAGCACAAGCTGAAGGGATGGCTACCGTGGCTAAAGTATCTTTTCAAATATCAGCTTCAGAAGATTGTCTGCAAATTTTACCAGAGTGCTGAGCTTCCTTTACCTCAGAAGGTTCGCCGCGTCTATCTGAAAGAAGCCCACAGTGAAGCAGCAGAAAAATACATCCCGCAAACTTACAAAGGGAAAGTGACTTTGTTGGCGGTTGAAGAACAGATGCGGGTAGAAGGTGAAGGCTTTGAATTAGATCCTAATTTGGGCTGGAGTAATCTGGCTGCTGGAGGATTGGAGATCCACCGTATTCCAGGCGATCACATTTCTCTGCTTAGAGAACCTCACGTACAAGTGGTTGCTGAAAAATTGCAGGCTTGCTTAAAGTCGGCGCTACAATAGACATGGAGTGGAAATTAATTATGCGTTACCTTCCATCCTTGTAGAGACGCGAAATTTCGCGTCTCTACATTCTTTTTCGGAGATGTCTAATGCTAATGGCTAATAGCTAATTGCCATTAGCCATTAGCTATTAGCTATTAGCCAGTCACTTCTACGATCAACAAGATATGTCATTCTTAAAAGGTAGACTGTATAGATAAGACTGTTGGAGAAGTGAAAGGCGCTATGGCTAAACCTGTAATCCTAACGGTTGACGATGACCCTGAAGTTTTGCAAGCGGTGGCGCGGGATCTGCGGCAGGAATTTGGCGATCGCTTCCGGATATTGCGTGCCGAGTCTGGTGCTAGCGCATTGACAGCACTGGAACAATTAAAACTTCGCAATCAGCCGGTGGCGTTATTTTTGGTGGATCAACGAATGCCGCAAATGTCCGGTGTAGAGTTTTTAGAACAAGCGCTGCAAATGTTCCCAAATGCGAAACGCGCTTTGCTCACCGCCTATGCGGACACCGATGCAGCTATTCGCGCTATCAACAACACAAAAATCGATTACTACTTGATGAAGCCGTGGGACCCTCCTGAAGAGCGCTTGTATCCAGTGCTTAACGATTTGCTTGATGACTGGCTAGCGACTATCCACCCACCCTTTGACGGTATTCGCGTCATCGGCAACCGATGGTCTCCCCACTCCCATCAAGCCAAAGACTTTTTAGCGCGAAATCAAGTGCCTTATGAGTGGTTAGATATCGAGTTATCAGAAGAGGCACAAAAGTTGGCTGAATACGCCAATTGCGATCGCCTACAGTTGCCCCTGGTACTCTTCGCTGATGGTTCAAGTCTCCTCCAACCAACAAACGTGCAAATCGCCGAGAAAATCGGGTTACAGACGCAAGCTGGCAATCCATTTTACGACTTAATTATCGTCGGTGGCGGTCCCGCTGGTTTAGCGGCTGCCGTGTATGGTGCATCAGAGGGACTGCGCACGGTGATGCTTGAACGTGAAGCACCCGGTGGGCAAGCAGGGACAAGTTCCCGGATCGAGAATTACCTAGGCTTTCCCGTGGGTTTGAGTGGGAATGATTTGGCGCGTCGTGCTGTAACACAAGCACGACGCTTTGGCGTAGAAATTCTTACCCCACAGGAAGCGACGGGCATTCGCATACAAGATCCGTATCGCTTTGTTACGCTAGCAGACGGCAGCGAAATTAGTTGCCACGCCATGATTTTAGCCCTTGGTGTATCGTGGCGGCGGTTGGATGTACCAGGACTTGAGCGTTTGACTGGGGCTGGCGTTTACTACGGTGCAGCGCAGACAGAAGCCTTATCCTGCCAAGGAGAAGAAGTCTACATTATCGGTGGGGCAAATTCGGCGGGACAAGCTGCGATGTACTTTTCCAAGTATGCTCGCCAGATAACGATGTTAGTACGTGGCGACTCCCTCGCTAAGAGTATGTCACATTACCTGATTGACCAAATTGAGTCAACGCCGAACATCACGGTAAAGGTACATTCGAGTGTGGTTGAGGCAAAAGGTGAGACAAGCTTGGAAGCAATTACCATTGCCAATGCTATAACTGGCGAAAAGCAAACGGTTGAAGCGACTTCGCTGTTTATCTTTATTGGTGCCCAACCGCGTACCCAATGGTTAGATGGTGTGGTGGAACGAGACGATCGCGGCTTTATTGTCACAGGACCAGATTTAAAGGGCGATGGTCGCCGTCCGAAGGGATGGACGCAGGAACGCGATCCATATTTATTGGAAACGAATATCCCTGGTGTTTTTGCAGTCGGAGATGTGCGTCATAATTCAGTGAAACGGGTTGCTTCGGGTGTAGGTGAAGGTTCGATTTGCGTACAATTTGTCCATCAATATCTTAGCAAGGTGTTGTAGAAGGATGAAACAATTAATTGTTTGATGTAGAGATGAATTAATCCCGAACCGCCTCAATAATACCTAATTTAATAAACCGCAAAGACGCCAAGGACGCCAAGAAAGAAGTAAATAAAATAGGTAAGAGCCTCTAGAAGACTTCAAGTCGATCTAAATAATCTAAAATCCCAAAACCCGATAAAGAAGGAGTTGTCATGCTGCACGATCCAAATCAGATGACGCTGTTCCCAAAGTTGCCGGATGAAGCTTTAGAGGAAATAAAGCAGCATGGCACCGAAATCCAACTGAATGCAGGCGATGTGCTGTTTAGTGAAGGTGACTCAAACTACAACTTTCACGTTGTTTTAGAAGGCGAAATTCAGGTGACAAAGCTTGTTGGTAGCGAGACGAGAGTGCTGGCTATTCATCGCCGTGGCGATTTCATGGGTGAACTGTCGATGCTGACTGGTTCGGGTTCCCTTGCTAGTGCTTCAGCCGTCGCACCCAGTCGCATTTTACGAATTGACATCGACACCTTTAAACAAATCATTGTCCAATGTTCGCCCCTTGCTGACGTGATTCTCACAGCTATGGCTGGGCGAACTAAAGACGTGGAAGCGCAACTGCGGCAACAAGAAAAGATGGCGGCGCTGGGTAAAATGTCAGCAGGTCTTGCCCACGAATTGAATAACCCAGGGGCGGCGGCGCGACGGGCTGCTTCGCAATTGCGCCTCAATTTTCAAAACTCGCAAACTCAGGCTTTGCAGCTAAATTTGCTTTCCAAAGAGCAACTAAAATTTCTGACTGAGATTCAAGGTCAAGCAACAGAACACGCCGCCAATCCACCCAAACTCGACACCCTCAGCCAAAGCGACAAAGAAGACGAAGTTACAGACTGGCTAGAAGACCATCAAGTACACAATGCTTGGAAACTCGCGCCCACACTGGTAAACGCCGGACTAGACCCGCTGACTCTGGATACTCTAGCTGACAATATACCCGCAGACTGTCTTAGCAACGTCCTCACTTGGTTAGAAGCGACACTCACATCCTATGGGCTAATCAATGAAATTGAGCAGAGTACGAACCGTATTTCCGAGTTGGTGAAAGCAATTAAAGGCTATTCCTACATGGATCAAGCCCCGTTGCAAGAAATAGATGTACATGAAGGAATTGAAAATACCCTCCTTATCCTCAACCATCGCCTGAAAAAGGGAGTCATCGTCCACCGTCAGTACGATCGCACTTTGCCACGCATCAATGCCTATGCCAGTGAACTCAACCAAGTGTGGACAAATTTGATTGACAATGCCATTGATGCAATGGATGGCCTCGGCGACATAACGATTAGCACTTATAAACAAAATAGTTGTATTGTTGTAGAAATTGCAGATACTGGAAAAGGTATTCCACTAGCAATTCAATCGCGGATTTTTGAACCATTTTTTACTACCAAAGGCGTGGGTAAAGGCACTGGTTTAGGTTTAGAAATTACTTACCGCATTGTTGTTAATAGACACAAAGGAGACATTCATTTTGACTCTAAACCAGGGGAAACCCACTTTCGAGTACGTTTGCCTGTTCAACCAACGATTAACTCCTGCAAAGAGGTTTCGGAATGAAAAAAGCCAGAAGTCGGTAAATGGTTTGGACGTTGAATATACCCAGACTATGGTCTAAGCTGCGTTCAACACTTTGCGGAATACGACTTTATCATCACCCGCCGCGTAGAAGTCGCGAATGCGCGCCTCGTCCTCGTAGCCGCACGAAGCGTAGAACGCCCGTGTGCGGAAGAAGTCCGGTAGCCCTGACGTTTCCACCAGCAGCATGCGCCCACCGCGTGCCGTCAACGTTTGTTCAACGTAGCGCAGCAGTGTCGCACCACGTCCTTGTCTTTGGCGGTCGGGTCGGATGGCGATGAGTTGCAGGTTCCACGTCCCATCAGTCATCCGTTCCGGTTCGCAGTAGGCGACCCCAACAGGCCCATTGTCGTCGTCGGTGATCCAGAAATGATCGCTGTCGCTGTCGCAACCGTTGTAATCGGCCAGCATTTCGCTCAGATCCTCCAGATCCTTTGGCTGGAAGAAGCCGATCGCCTTGGCTATGGCAATTAGCGCGGTCGTGTCATCGGGTGTAGTCGGTCGAATCATCGCGAACTCCGTGTGCGTGTAAAATGAAGTAGCAGGGGTTAAAGAAGGTGTCGTCAGCCATGGTCGGTCGAATCATCGCGAACAGAGAGCGCACGGATTCAGGTATGAGGACACAAGGAACGCCGCTGGATGCAACATCACAACAGTTGTTATGCCGTCACGAAAAACATAACAACTGTTATGATAATATGTCAAGAAGATGATTTCATGTTGCTGCAAACCGAGGAAAGCTATGAGTTATGACGATCGCCGTATTGAAGTCGGTAAAGCGGCATGGCGGGTGATTGTCCGCGAAGGATTGGATCGCGCCAGCATGCGGGCGATCGCGCAAGAACTTGGCTCCTCGACTGGGGTTGTCACCCACTACTTTCGAGATAAAGAAGAACTCACCCTATTTGCCCTGGAACGAGTGTTTGAAAACGTCCTAGAGGACATGAAAGCCTGTGCCAAAGGGTGGCAAGGAATTGACAGGCTAGAGCAGATGATTTTTTCGGCTTTACCTCTGGAGGTCAGTGACAGAGATGATTGGAAGGTTTGGGTGGCGTTTTTGGGCTATTCGATCGGGCGCTTTCACCTAGTTCAAGAGCACCGAAAACGCTATGACTTCTTACGGCAGATTATTTGTCAAGAGTTAGCTCACTTACAAACAGCCAAGCTGATTCGAGCCGATCTTGATTTAACCCTCGAAGCCAATGCACTCATCGCCCTAGTAGATGGAATTGGCACTCTCGTTGTCATCTACCCTGAACAGTTCTCGGCAGAGCAACAACAATACCTCGTGCGGCGACATATCAATGCTTTACTGGCATCATCTTGAACACCGATAAGAAGGTTTCAAACTACTGTCAATACTACCAATTACCTTGCGACCTAACTATTATTAGGCTAAAACTTTCCACTTACAATATTGATCGCGTTATCTCTACCAATGCCTTTTGTTTGACTCAATCATGATGCCGTACTGCTGCGTCCTAACACACCATACAATATATGTAATTTTCGCTCTTGTTCGGGAGTAACTACGAATCATGACTACTGTTTTCCAAACACAGCGTCTGACGATCCGTGAATGGATACCCGAAGCAGATGCTGCACAAGTGCTTGAAATGTATAGCGACCCGGATGTGACGCGTTTTATAAATGGCATACTTGAGGAAAATGTGGAAGCCCAACAGGCAAGACTACAACGATTGGTTGATCGCTATGCCCAACTCAATAACGGCACTGGCGCTTGGGCGATGGTTGAAAAGGAGACTGAACAGATTGTCGGAACCCTCCTGCTTAAGCAACTACCTGACAACGAAGGCAAGCCAACCCAGGATTATGAAGTGGGTTGGCACTTACCCTGGGCTTCTTGGGGCAAAGGTTACGCAACTGAAGCCGGAATTGCTGCCATTGACTATGGCTTCAACGTCCTCAAACTGCCAGTGATATATGTTGTAGTCAGACCAGAGAATCACGCCTCTATTCGGGTCGCTCAACGTCTTGCTATGATGCCTATGGGTCGCACTCATAAATATTATGGTGTCGAACTGGAGCTTTTTAAGCTGGATGCAGAACAAAAAGCATTGGTTAGTTGTTCTTGTTGAAAACAAACAATTAAAAATTAAAAATTAAAAACTAACAACTAACAACTAACAACCTACAACTAACAACTAACAACTAACAACCACCAACTAACAACTAACAACCAACAACTAACAACCACCAACTAACAACTAACAACTAACAACTAACAACCAACAACTAACAACCAACAATAACATGCTTGACATAAACACTTTACGCCAAGTACCACTCTTCGCCCAACTACCAGAAGCTCGGTTGCGATTGCTACTTGAACAAGGTAAAGAGGTATGGCGGGAACCAGGTGAAGTTCATCGTCATGAAGGAGAAAGAGCCGACCATGTTTTTGTGCTGCTTGAAGGTCAAATTCGGATTACACAGAAAGTTGGCAATCAAGAGATTTTGTTAGCAATTTACGACCCAAAAACGCTGTTTGGCGAATTGCCTGTTTTAATGGGTCAAGAATTTTTCTGGGCAAGTGGTCGCGCCGTAACTCGCTCCCATATTTTTGAATTGCCAAATCAGGCGTTTTGGGAACTGCTTTCGAGTTGTACTTGCGTGATGACGACAATTCTCCGTACAATGGCAGAACGGGTGCAACAAGTAGAGTCGCTATCACAGCAACGGGAAAAATTGGTAGCATTAGGCACTTTGGCAGCAGGACTTGCCCATGAGTTGAACAATCCCGCTTCTGCAAGTCGTAGGGCAGTGGGACAATTACGACAGACGGTGCAGGTTTTGCAACCTCTAACGATGAAGCTGAATCAGCAGCAGATAACCAGCACCCAAAAAGCCTTTCTTGCCGAGTTGCAATCATCTGCTTTAGCCAGTGCCAAAACTTACACAAAACTTGATCCGCTACAACAGAGCGATCGCGAGGATGAAGTCACGCAATGGCTAGAAGAACACGACATCGCCAATGGTTGGAAACTCGCTCCTACACTGGTAACAGCAGGATTTGATATCGACTGGCTGGAGAATATTAATCAGAATGTCGGCGAATTGTTGCTCACTGATGTCCTCTCTTGGATCGAGGTAACGCTGGAAGAATTCGGGCTGTTGGACGAAATCGAGCATAGCACCGTCCGTATTTCCACGCTAGTGCAGGCAGTTAAAGATTACTCCTATATGGATAAAGCTCCCCTCCAAGAAATAGACGTACATGAGGGTATAGAAAGCACCTTAACAATCCTGGGTCACAAGCTGAAGCAGGGTGTAGTAGTAAAGCGGGAGTATGGCTGTGACATGCCGCGTATCAGTGCCTATGGCAGTGAACTCAATCAAGTATGGACAAATTTGATTGATAATGCGATTGATGCCTTAAAAGAGGGAGTGGGGAGTGGGGAGTGGGGAGTGGGGGAGGTAGGGGAGGTAGGGGGAGTAGGGGAGGTAGGGGGAGTAAGGGGAGATAAATTAATTTCTCCCTCATCTCCCTCATCTCCCCTATCTGCCCCTACTCCGACAATTTGGATTCGTACTAGTTGCGAAAGCGACTTTTTGCTAGTAGAAATTGCTGACAATGGTCCTGGCATTCCCCCAGAAATTAAATCTCACATTTTCGAGCCGTTTTTTAGTACTAAAGGTGTAGGTAAGGGAACAGGAATAGGTTTACACATCGCCTATCGGGTCGTTGTGGCAGATCATCAGGGTGATATTCAGGTTTTCTCTCAGCCTGGGGACACTAGGTTTCAGGTGCGCCTGCCGATTAATTTGTCATAATTCGGTAACTTGATCTTCAAGTTTTTCTAAACCACGACTTAAGTCTGAGGATGTATATTAACTTGAGCAAAGGTTCACTATGATTTTGAATGGCTTACAGCAGTTTTCAATGGAATTGACCACATTGTAAGGGCGGGGATACCCCTTCGGGGAAATCAAAAATCAAAAGTCAAAAGTCAAAATTAAGAATTATTTAATTACTTTTGACTTTTGATTTTTGACTTTTGACTTGGAGCAAAGCGACGTGCCCCGCCCCTACAGTTATATTGTGGTCAACTTGAATGAAATCCGCTCTCCAGCAATACAAAATAATCCCAAGGAGTGTGCAATGCGAGCAACCGTTTACCATAGTACAGGTGACGTGAGAGTTGAGAATGTTCCCGACCCGAAAATTCAGCAGCCTACTGATGCGGTCGTGCGGATCACTCATGCCTGCATCTGCGGTTCTGATTTGTGGTTCTACCGTGGGTTAGATAACTGGAAACCAGGGTGGCGCACTGGTCACGAGTGGATGGGTATAGTCGAGGAAGTCGGTTCCGAAGTCCGCAATATTAAAAAAGGCGATCGCGTACTTGCTCCCTTTGTTTTTTCCGATGGCAGCTGCGAATTCTGCGGGAAAGGCTTGCAGACTTCCTGTGTTCAGGGCGGTATTTGGGGTGGAGAGTCCAACGACGGCGGACAGGCAGAAGCTGTGCGTGCGCCGTTGGCTGACGGTACTCTCGTCACCATTCCCAAGGAAGTCGAGGGCGACGATGCCATGCTTACCAAAATTCTACCGCTTACTGATGTTATGTCAACCGGTCATCATGCAGCGGTTTCTGCTGGAGTACGGCGAGGCGGTACAGCGGCGGTGATTGGCGATGGTGCTGTTGGGCTGTGTGGTGTACTTGCGGCAAAGCGATTGGGAGCAGAACGAATCATTATTCTCGGTCGTCACGAGAAGCGTTTGGACATTGCGCGGCGCTTCGGGGCTACCGATGTGGTGACAAGTAAAGATCGGCAGGCTGTGGACGAAGTTCTGGAGATGACCAAGGGCGGCGCAGAGTCGGTGCTGGAATGTGTTGGTACTGAGTCATCTATGGATACGGCGATCTTAATCACTCGTCCTGGTGGGGCGATCGGTTATGTCGGAGTACCTCACGGTAGCGAGACAATTAATCTGTCAAAGATGTTCATGTCCAACGTTACTTTACGTGGTGGAATTGCGCCCGCCCGCGCTTACATTCCAGAACTACTTACTGATGTTGTGGGGGGTAAGCTTGACCCCTCACCCGTCCTGGATCTTTCCGTTGACCTCAATGGTGTTCCCGCAGGGTACGCGGCGATGGATAAAAGGGAAGCAATTAAGGTGATGGTGCGACCCTAATTTTAAGATTAGTCAATAGTCCATAGTCCAGAGTCAATAGTTAAAGACCTTGGACTGTTGACTGACGAAAACTGGGATCAAAGAATGGGTTGGCTCAATGACAGCATTGAAAAGCCAGGATATTGCAGCAGCAGCTATTGTTTATGCTGTCAATGAAATTTTAGTACGTCCGACTGAGCAGGAGCGGTAGTTTTTTAATGAACCGCCAAGACACTAAGATCGCCAAGTAATTAAAGGACGAGAATGCCTAATTGTTGAGTAAGCTATCATTCGTGAAGTAAGCAAGAGGATTTTATGAGTAAAAACTGTACGCATCTTAATCAGATTCGCGAAGTTACACCCAGCGCTAACGGTTGTGAAGAATGTCTCAAGATGGGTGATACGTGGGTGCATCTGCGCGAATGCCTGATCTGCGGTCACGTCGGCTGCTGCGATTCGTCAAAAAACAAACATGCTACTAAGCATTTCCACGCTACCGAGCATCCAATCGTAAAATCTATTGAACCAGGTGAGGACTGGCGGTGGTGCTATATTGATCAGACTTTTGTTTGATAGTGGTTAGTAGTTAGTGGTTAGTGGTTACTATAACAACCAACAACTAACAACTAACAATTGACCAATGACTAATTCACCAAAAGGACCGATCAGGGTATCAACAAGTCGGTGGAGAAAACTGCGCTTGCGTGTAACTAGTGATAGGGAGTTCTAGATGAGCTACAGTCAATTTACGGTGTGGTCACGACGGGTAGCGTATGGAAGTTTTTGAAATTGGCGAAGTCTGAGGTAGCGATTGATACCACCGAGTATTTCATCAACGATCCAGGTAAAATACTGGGAATTTTACTCGACTTTGTCAAGCCGAGAGAGAACCTTTAGTAATATGATGAGCGCAATTTTATAAAATTATGGTGGGAGCATCAAGGTTGGAATCGACCTCGGCATAAACTTAAAACCCACGAGCATTGTACTTATGAAACAGAACAATTCTTTACCAGCAGGGTATGTTCTCCGCAGAGCAACATCTGGGGATATTTGGTCGATTCGATTGTTGGTGCTATTAGCAACACTTGACCCGACTCAATTACTTTGGCAGCAATTCTGGGTTATTGAATGTGAAGGGCAATTAGTAGCTTGCGGACAACTACGAAGCTTCTCTGGTGCGCAAGAACTTGGGAGCTTGGTTGTAAAATCAGCTTGGAGAAGTCGCGGTTTGGGAACGTTTCTGACACAGCATCTGATTCATGAGGCAACTCAACCGCTTTATTTGGAATGTTTGGGTCAGCGACTAGCACAGTTTTACGCTTGCTTTGGTTTTGTGCCAATTTCCTTTCAGGACATACCTCCATCCCTGGCGCGTAAGTTTAGATTTTCTCATTTAGGGAAAATGTTGCTTGGAGTTCCTGTGGTTTTTATGGAGTATGACCGAATAATTACTAATTCGTAATTCGTAATTCGTAATTGGAGGTACATGCGAATACACTGCCGCGCTACGCGATTTATTAATGGAAAAAAATTTTCCTTGTTTCTTGCGAACGGCGCGACTCCGTGGAGTAAATAATTACGAATTACGTAAGCGTTGCGATCTTCTCCCAAGGGGAGACGCCAAGGGCGAACGAGGAACGAGCGTCATTATAAATTACGAATTATTTTGACGTGAATGTTAACACGTCTAGAACCAGTGTTTGTTACCTCCATTGACATAAAACCATTTTGGATTTTTAATTTTTATTGTTCGGCATCTGATTTACGAGCACTATTTAACTGGAGGAGCGATCGCCAATCTTTCAAAGCCGCCTCGGTCCACAGCCAATTTTTATTTAATTGATCCAGTTGGAAATTGAGTGGATCATCTTTGACTACCTTTTGACGCAGCTTGATCGCTTCCTGAAGATATTGCTCACGTTTGCTTGCAGGTTGACTAGATGCCGTTTTGTACAACCCCAGTGCTAACCCAGCATAGGCAGTTAAAGCATCTTGCCGAGGCGTTGGTGGTGGGGCGGCGACAGCACGGGTGGTAGTGGTTGCGTTCTGCTGTTTGACAGCTACATTCAACGCCTTGAACCATGAATCATTGGCTCGATTCAGATCGCTTTCGGCATAGTAAGCAAACCCTAAAGCGTTAGTATACAACAGCGAGTCTGGTTTAGCTTTCACGGCATTTTCCCAAAAACGACGGGCATCATCAACGCTGTATTTTTTGTCTCCAGTCTGGACAAACTGCCACGCTAATCGCCCCTTGAAAAAGTTGACAGATGGATCGTCAAATTGTGCTGGGGAAACAAGATCGAGGGCGGCTTTAGCGTTATTGAGTGCACCACGGTTAAGTAGTTCTTCCACCGCACCAAGCCCTGCGAGCAAGTCGCCCCTACTTAATTTTTCAGTGGCGTAAGCGGTGACAATTCCAGTAGCATCTGTCTTTACATTGACTTGAGGAGTTGGAGGATTTTGGCTAGATGGAGACTCGCTGGTCAAAGTTCCTATGTCAGATAATGGTGACATTTGGTGCTTGTGCCACCAATTAAAACCAACAATAGCTGCTAGAGCGCTTACTCCGACAATCCCAAAAATCGCCCCTAAATTGCGTCTGGTACGACGTCTTAATGTAGCTTGTTGTGATGGGGTAGGAGATGAGTCTAATGAGGATAAATCTGGATTTTCCCAGTCCCCGTGGTAATTTTCACCCCGATCAAAAGACGCTTTGCTACCAGTTGGTAACTCACGCAGATCTGGGTTAGTCCTTGATGGGACTTGTGTCCACATCAGCGACTCGCCATCTTGCGAATCTATATGCCCTAAAACTTCGCTTCCATAAATATTTTCGGACCCAACATCTTGCACAAGTTCAGCAGTCATATGAGATTGCTCTGTTTTAGATGATGAGTTATCTAGCTGGCGAAACAGATCGGAAACAATAGCAGAATCCTCTTCATAGGTCGGGTCATCATACTCAATTTCATCAACGAGGTCGCCCCAGGTATCTTCGCCCAGCCAGTCTAGCACAGAAGAGTCTCTTGCCAAAGACGAAGGTATTATATCGTCAATTGGTAAAGGCATCTCGACATCATCTACAGCCGAATACATCGTTGGCGTTGTCTTTAAAGCCGGATCGTACTCGTTAAGTAACTCCATACTTTGCTGTAAATAAATCTCTGGACTCAGATAACCGTCAAATTCTGGTTGGAGATACAAAATCGGTAACGCCCAGTACATCTGGTGAGCACCATAGGAGGTGACCAATCCTTGGCGCATCCGACTCACGCACAGATCCACCGCATATCCCCGGGCGAGGTTGCGGTAAAACAATTGTGTCAGCGTTAGCGCCACATCATCGGGAATGCGTTCTGACATTGCCAAAACGCTCCTAATGCCTCGCTTCACCAAGCTTTCTGTGAGATTACGTTCGCCTGTGTCTGCGATTGTGTCTGAAGTTGGCGCGTATGCTCCCAAGCAGGAGTTAAATACTGCCATTTGAATGTTATTATTGACGAGCAAACCTGCCAAATCGTCACCACTTAAGGTTTCCGTTAAGCCTGTTCTGCTGCTGACAAGATAAATCTCGCCGCCATTAGGACCTAAATTACTATGACCAGAGTAATGTAGAACGTGATATCGTCCTTGTTCTAAGGCTTGTGTCAATTCTTCTCTTCCTGGTTGTTCTAGCAGGGTTAGTTGAATTTGTGGGAAATAGCCGCCTTCAAGGTAGTGGAGTTCGGCTTGAAGTTTGATCGCTTCTTGTTTAAGTAGTGAAAGACGGACTTGATCTGTGGGGGAAGCGATCGCCATCAGTACCTTGATCCCACCTTCATTAAGTGGCATTGGCATGTTTGTCGATGGCAGACGAGATGCCCCATTAACTCCACTTTGGTAGCGAGAAAAAGCAATATAAGCTCCTGTAGCAACTGGGCGATCGCCAAAATGCATCACTTCCCAAGGCAGACGCGCTAATCTCGTGTCTTTTAACCCTAAGCGCAGGCGTAATACCTGTTGGTGGTTTTGGGCAATTCCTTGCGCTGTAATCCAACTATCTCTGAGAGTGCCTTGAAACAGTGCGTTATAGAGTTGTTGACCCAAGGCGATCAAGTTGACAGAGTTTCTTGCGATCGCATCCCCCTGCAACACTGACTTCAAAGGGTCATTCATCAGATGCCCAGCAGCTGTCAACCAGTCAGCTACAGGCCAATTCACCAGTTCCTCTGCCAATGGCACCCCAGGCGCGACTTGTTCCGTCCGCACCAAGTAGTCATTTTGCCCTACTGGGGTTACGGAAATGTGAAATTCCTGGGTCACAACTTCTGTTTGCCTCCTAAATCTAGCTTGAAACGCGTTCATTTCAAGTCGATGTTTCGCTTCTTGTTATACTTTAGATGCATCCTGTAACTGAATGTTTCTAATTCAAGTTGTTTTGCAGAGCAGCTTCTACAACTTTATCCGGATTATATTGTTTCCGCCTATAAAATTTTGATTGGTAGATGCACCCTAACGACTAACTTCCCTAGTAGGCTGCCGACTATAATGGGCTTTTTGATTTTTGAGACAATATATTTATGAAGCGCTGAAAATTTTCCCAAATTTATCCGGAATCTACTGATCAATCTTAGAACATGTAATTGGTAGATGCACCCTGATAACTAACTCCCCTGGTCGGATAACACCATCTGGGGGTTTTTTTATTTTTGAATAACTTGAACCTGCTTTAGCGTCAAATCATCCTCTGGATGATGGTTACCCCTACACCACGTAATTGGTAGATGCACCCTGATAACTAACTCCCCTGGTTGGCTGCCGACTACTAGTACACCGGGCGCGAAAATATGCAAGCTTTTTAAATTTTTAATTCCAAGGAAGCGGTACTAGAGCTTTTATATTTTTTACAGAATATATATAATCAGGAAAATTTTCCCAAATTTATCCGGAAACTACTGGTTAAAGGAAGAACATGTAATTGGTAGATGCACCCTGATAACTAACTCCCCTGGTTGGATAACACCATTTGGGGGTTTTTTTGTTTTTGAATATACTGCGAACGGTTCAAAACTTCACTTAATATAGACTGAGCTCCAAACCTCTCCCCGATGCGGGGAGAGGCTATTGAACCGGATGCGCGAATGTTAAATAAGTATAGTTTTCAGCCGTTTTTAGTATAACAATAACCGAATTTAGGCTCAAATCATCCGGAAGATGATGGTCATTTCTAGATCATAGTATTGATAGATGCAAATCATCCGGAAAATTTTCCCATGATGGTCATTTCTAGATCATAGTATTGATAGATGCACCCTGATAACTAACTCCCCTGGTTGGCTGCCACTAGGGGCTTTTTTTGTTTTTGAACCTAGATGATGGTCATTTCATCTGGAAAATTTTCCCAAATTTATCCGGAAACTACTGGTTAAAGGAAGAACATGTAATTGGTAGATGCACCCTGATAACTAACTCCCCTGGTTGGATAACACCATTTGGGGGTTTTTTTGTTTTTGAATAACAATAACCGAATTTAGGCTCAAATCATCCGGAGGATGATGGTCATTTCTAGATCATAGTATTGATAGATGCACCCTGATAACTAACTCCCCTGGTTGGCTGCCGGCTACTAGGGGCTTTTTTATTTTTGAACCTAGATTCATCAGGAAAATTTTCCCAAATTTATCCGGAACCTACGGGTTAAACGAAGAACATGTAATTGGTAGATGCACCCTGATAACTAACTCCCCTGGTTGGATAACACCATTTGGGGGTTTTTTTGTTTTTGAATAACAATAACCGAATTTAGGCTCAAATCATCCGGAGGATGATGGTCATTTCTAGATCATAGTATTGATAGATGCACCCTGATAACTAACTCCCCTGGTTGGCTGCCGGCTACTAGGGGCTTTTTTATTTTTGAACCTAGATTCATCAGGAAAATTTTCCCAAATTTATCCGGAACCTACGGGTTAAACGAAGAACATGTAATTGGTAGATGCACCCTGATAACTAACTCCCCTGGTTGGATAACACCATTTGGGGGTTTTTTTGTTTTTGAATAACAATAACCGAATTTAGGCTCAAATCATCCGGAGGATGATGGTCATTTCTAGATCATAGTATTGATAGATGCACCCTGATAACTAACTCCCCTGGTTGGCTGCCGGCTGCTAGGGGCTTTTTTATTTTTGAACCTAGATCATCAGGAAAATTTTCCCAAATTTATCCGGAAACTACTGGTTAAAGGAAGAACATGTAATTGGTAGATGCACCCTGATAACTAACTCCCCTGGTTGGATAACACCATTTGGGGGTTTTTTTATTTTACCGCAAATATTACTCTATTTCGGCAAATTTATCCGGAACCTACTGGTTGAACTGAGAATATGTAATTGGTAGATGCACCCTGATAACTAACTCCCCTGGTTGGATAACACCATTTGGGGGTTTTTTTATTTTACCGCAAATATTACTCTATTTCGGCAAATTCATCCGGAACCTACTGGTTGAACTGAGAATATGTAATTGGTAGATGAACCCTGATAACTAACATCCCTAGTCAGATAACACTATCTAGGGTTTTTTTTGGCAAAATGAACTTTAACCGCCACTTATACCAATTTTTTATCCGGACAACTGTATTTAACCTTAGAACATGTAAATTATATATGCAACCTGATAACTAACTCACCTGAGCTATGCGCCCTGATAACTAACTCCCCTGAGCGGATAACACCACCTAACGGGTAACTTTCATAATTACTAAAATTGTAGCGTCTTATCTCGAATTTTTGTGACTGTAAGCTCGTTTAGGTAAAAATGTACTTTTTTTATTCCAAGTTTCTTACAGATATACTTTTGGACGTAGTAACGCTAGGGTAAGGAGTCATTAAGACTAGTAACCCTGTTGCTGATTGAGAGGGCTTACATGGTAAATCGTTTCTGTCTAATTACTAGAAAACCATTTTTTGTTTTTCATTCGGAGTATTTTGGGGTTAACCAGCACTCGGAATTACATGTTTAGTTTGTATTTCTCCCACCCTGACGGGGTTTTGTTTGCTTTGAAACTGTTCAAAGGGCTTGGCACTTGCGTGTGTGTTTCACCTGCTAATCGGCAATGTTCCTGTTCTAACCGCTTAAGAAAGCGCGAATCCTATTAAGGTATTGACCCTTCAAACGAAGACGAGCGCTTTTTCTGGTGTAGCAGGCAATCAGAGCGGCCTTTTTCGGGCGAAGCATCAAACGTAAATATGCCTTGCCTATTTACAGGACGTTTAGATCAGATTGACACCGGATTGCTCCGGTTTAGCTCTACTCTATGTATGGATTTGTCACGTTATCATCATAGCCTTTGATTCTTCTTGGACCAGTTGGCTGACGGCGGCTACCCTTTTTTTTGCAATTATGGGTTTTGAAACTTGATTCTACTAAACCCAGTAATATTTGTCAAGAGGCAGGGCAAATAATTTTTATTTTTGACCTGATTTCATCTCATCTTGACTATAGACAATGTTAAATTCTACTACGGTGTTACTGCAAAGTAGATGTCTGGTGAGGCTTTGCAATTATTGGCGATGCTGTGTAGAAAATGGTGACTTCTCTATATTAATCATTCTTTGAGTAAATGTCTATGTCCGCCGCGAACGAAACGAAGTGGGATGTTACAGAAGATGTTTTTTAGAGTAGCCCCTTAGTAGCAATCAATATGCTATGATTCTATGGCTAAAAACTAGTATCAATAACCAGAAAGTCGCGACCCTATGCAGTTATCTGTCATTAAGTTCTCTTCAGAAGAGTGCGGCATTTGCCACAAGATGTCTTTTTATGACAAAAAAGTGGCGGAGGAACTGGGTTTGCAATTTATCGATGTAAAAATGCAGGATACAGCTACTTACCGTAAGTATCGTAAGATTCTGCTGACTCACTATCCAGATAAATCAGAAATGGGATGGCCCACCTACCTAGTTTGTGATTCCCCAGAAGGAGAATTTCGCATTTTAGGCGAGGTAAAAGGGGGTCATCCCAAAGGGGAATTTAGAAGTCGTCTGCAAGATGTACTAAGTTCAGTTGGATCTAACCAGAACTAATTACCTCAAAATATTTAACCTCTAAAACAGGACCAATCATGGCAATGGTCATGACATCTTCGCGAACCTGTCCGGTAACCTTCGCTTTCTGCCGGGGTTTAAGCAAGTTTTTGTCAACACCTCTAAGGATTTCATAGGTAACACCCTCGTCAGTAACTAATGCCCAGACACCGGGACCAAGGTCACGGCGTTCGATAGTACCTGTAACTGTAATGTTCATATGTAGTTTGTTGATTGTAGTTTGTTGATTGTTGATTGTTGATTGTTGATTGTTGTATTTTTAACAACCAACAATTAACAATTAACAATTAACAATTAGCTTCTTCATTTTTCAATGCTAAACGGGCAAGTCCGAAACAAAGTAGGGCATTAGCGATCAGGAATATTCGGTCTATACCAGTTCCCAATCCCCAAACGGCTGGGTCTGATACTGCACTCACGACCAAACACGCAGCTACACCTAACGATGAACCGATCGCAAACCACTTCCAGTTAGGATGTCCTAGCAGGAACGCCATGAGAACGATGGGAATTAGCACACTAGCAAACAGGGGATTAAATGAACCAGTTCCCTGAAGCGTGTTGCCCAGTTCGGGTATTGAACTACCCAACAAGCGGAAAGGCCACTGGGGTAGGTCAAAGATATAAAATCCCTTGAGGGGGAATAACCCAGAACTGCCGGCAACTAATCCTAGTGATAAAGTCCAACTCCACCGGAACGGGAAGTAAACCCGTAAAAACCAAGCTAGCAGATAGGAACCAACTACCATCAAAATCTTGGGTAACAGGGCGATCGCACCGCCATCAATCCAAAAGCCAGGATTAAGATAGCCGCTGTCCCGTAGCCACCGGAAGAAATCTTGGAAACTGATTTCCCCATGAGTAGCAAGTTGTACAGCGGCTTCGGCATCAAGTTGTCCTGCACCATAGTAGTTCAATCCATCATCATTAACATTTCTTGCTGATTGTTTCAGGATGTTAAGGATTTCATCTGGGGATTTCTCGCCAGTAGATTTTACCAAAGCCGCTACACCTGCCACATGGGGAGCTGCCATGCTTGTACCCTGGAAGCCTAGAAACACCCCGACACCGTTGTTTTCCATGTCAATGGTTTCTTGTAAAATTTTACCAGCATCACTGCCACCAGGAGCGGAAATATCAACTCCAGCGCCAAAGTTAGAGTACGCTGCTTTTTCTCCATCTGGACCTAATGCCGAAACGCCGATAACGTGGGGATAACGCGCTGGATAGGAGGCGGCATTCTGGTTTTCGTTTCCAGCAGCGGCGATGATAACTACACCTTTGTTGTGGGCATATTCGATCGCCGATTTCATCAGATGGCTTTCACCGCCACCACCCAAGCTCATATTAATCACATCTGCGCCATTATCAGCAGCAAATTTAATCGCTTCGGCAATATCAGCAACAGTACCGCCACCATAATCACTGAGTACTTTTAACGGCATTAAGCTAGCTTCGTAAGCAATTCCAGCTACGCCATAAGAGTTATTAGTTGATTGGGCAATTGTCCCGGCGATGTGAGTGCCATGTCCATTGTCATCCTTGGCTTCTACTTTGTCGTTCACAAAATCGTAGCCTGGAACAAATTTTGTTTCTACTAAGTCACGCACCCGAGTAATGCCTGTGTCAATTACGGCAACTTTTATGCCTTTGCCTTTAGTTTGGTTCCACGCCCCGACAACGTTAATATTGTGGAGATTCCACTGCTTGCTGTAATAGGGATCGTTAGGACCTTTCAAGGCAGGTTTCACCTCCCCAGCTTGGGGCTGCAAATATTCTCCCAGCCAAGCTACTTGACCTGGTTTGGGGATTTTATAGATGTAATTTGGCTCAATATATTCGGTTGCTTGAGCAAACTCTGATTTTTGCAGTTCTTTCAGTCGCAGGCGATCGCCCTCGATAATATACACATGATCCTTCTCGGCAAATTTATTATCGAATTGGGGTGTGACGCTATAATCACGGGCGATCGCCTGTAGATCCTGCTGCAAGACCTGCTGAGGAATATCTTCCCGAAAATTCAGTACAATCGTTTTAAACTCCCCTTGAGCTGCTAGTCCCTGAAAATTCATAAAATTAAACAGGGCAACTCCCAACCCCATCACAAACAAGCACAATAGTATAAGTCTTCTCATATCAACCCAAAATACGCTTTTTGCCAATTGCTCACTACCTGAATTCTATACATAACTCATCTACACTCTTAGTAGCTAGATATTGCAGGATAGTTACAAATAATGGAACATGGTCTTTTGTGGTTACCCCTGTTAGTAGCATTTTTCTGGTTGGCTTGGCAAGGCTCGAAGGAGTATCAAAAAATTGAAGCCTATCGCACCTGGGCGCAGCAATTTGAAAAAGCTAAGTATGATATTTATGCGGTTTTAGGTCAAAAAGGCAACAACATAACTTGGGGAAAACCCACACCCACCGGTCCAATTCAGCTAGAAACATTTTCTTTAAATGATGTTCTCCAAATCAGCCTTTTAGTAGATGATAAACCAGTAGACACAGAAAATCCACCAGAAAAAGGTCGGACTATAGAGTTGGAATTTGTATTTCCTCAACCTACTCACTCAGTACGCATTCCCTTTACCGAAATCCCCTTAGCAGCAGAATGGGGCAAGTACTTGCAGAGGGAATTGGTAATGGGGAGTGGGTAATGGCAATTAGCAATTAGCAATTAGCAAATAGAAGACTGACAATTACCCATTACCAACCTTGTTATATTTTTTTGCTATGAACGCTGAAACAAAATCTAGAGTACCTGTTGCTTTAACCATTGCCGGATCGGATAGTGGTGGTGGTGCAGGAATTCAAGCTGATTTACGCACCTTTGCCTTTCACCGTGTCCACGGCACCAGCGCTATTACCTGCATCACAGCCCAAAATACTTTGGGCGTAACACGGGTTGATGCTGTACCACCAGAGGCTGTGGTGGCGCAAATTCAGGCAGTGTTTGAAGACATCGGTGTGCATGCAGCAAAAACGGGAATGTTGCTTAACCAAGAAATTATTGCTGCTGTCGCCCATCAAGTAGAAGTTTTACAAATCCATAACCTAGTGGTTGATCCAGTGATGGTATCCCGTACAGGGGCGCAATTGATTGATGATGACGCTGTGAAGACTCTCCGCAATGCCCTGATCCCTAAGGCTGCTATCGTGACGCCAAACCGATACGAAGCCCAGATTTTGAGCGGTTTACAGATTCAATCTTTAGATGATATGAGGGCAGCTGCGCAAATTATTCATCGTAATTTAAAAGCAAAGACTGTTTTAGTTAAGGGTGGCGGTATGCAGGGGAGTTTGCGTGGTGTTGATATCTGGTTTGATGGACAACATCTGGAAACTTTAACAACCAAACAAGTAGATACAAAAAATAGTCACGGTACTGGTTGTACACTATCAGCAGCGATCGCTGCTAATCTCGCATTGGGAAATAACTTGCAACTCGCTGTGCGACAGGCAAAGGAGTATGTTACTACTGCGCTTTTTTACGCCCTAGATATTGGCAAAGGGCAAGGTCCTGTGGGACACTTCTTCCCATTATTGAAAAATGATTTCAATCCTTGATCGCCGGACAAGGGCTTATCTGACCCCCCTGTAGTCAAGAAGGCTGGCGAGGGGTGAGACTCGTGGGAGCATGTTTACAGAAAAACGGTATAAGTATCTATAATAGCAGCTCCAGTTGATCTAAATTACGTTCAATTTTGAACCGAAGCCACCAATGCGAACAACGACAGGTTCTGTTAGCAATAATCGGCAAGCAACTACTCAAGTCTACTCTCCCTCTGTACCACTGTCTGTATACCGGGACTTGGCAGCAGAGTTGCAAGGTTCCCAGGTAAAAATAGATGAACTCGCCGCCCAAAACGAACAACTAGCACAAGAAAATCAAATACTTAGACAGGAGATTGCCCTCGCCGTTCAATCTTTTTTACATTTGCAAAAGTTAGTAGATGCCGATCGTCAGCCGAGTTTAAACCTAGATCCTCACTTTGATCCTGATTTAATTCGTGAAACCAAACATCCCGCACCTGAAGCGCGTCCAAGGTTTACTCAAAGACAAAATCCGAGTTCACCCGTTGTTCCCTGGTCCAACGAAATTAGTAGTCCTATGCCAGAAACATTCTTCATAGAAGACCAAGAAGTACAATATGATTCACTTAGTGAGCCTGATGCAATAGATTTCAGTGGAGGTAGGTTAGTTATAACCATCTTGTTAATCATACTGATGGGTTTTGGCGCGGGATATTTGATTGTGCGTCCCTTGTTTGAACACCATAGTCGTTAGGTCAAATCTAAATACCTGTACGTCTGTGTTCTCTTGCACAATTAAACATAATTTTATGTGACAAAAGCTACATAATAATGATAAAGTACACAAATAAGCTTCAGGTAGCAACCTCAACAATTATTAAGGTAGGCATTAGTTGCCGATTCTACTGTCACCAAACGAGCGAGGAATATACCGTTAAGTGTGACAATTAGTCCATATTTATTTGAGGAGGCGAGATCTCTTGTGGCACAGCGATGTTTTACAAGGTTTTCGCAGCCTTTGAGTGCAATTGTACTACAGACTTAGGCTTTAGCCTAAGTTTTACCTTTTATTCCACGGGTAAACAGCATGGGCTATTATATTTCCCGCACGTTTTTGTAAAGAGACAAGAAAATGAAGAAAGTAGAAGCTATTATCCGCCCCTTTAAGCTTGATGAAGTGAAAATTGCCTTGGTCAATGCTGGTATCGTCGGTATGACAGTTTCTGAGGTCCGGGGTTTCGGACGCCAGAAGGGTCAAACTGAACGCTATCGCGGTTCTGAGTACACCGTTGAGTTTCTGCAAAAACTCAAAGTGGAAATTGTTGTTGAAGACGGCCAAGTTGACATGGTAATAGATAAAATTATCTCTGCTGCCCGCACAGGTGAAATTGGTGATGGGAAAATTTTCATCACCCCAGTTGACCAAGTAGTGCGAATTCGGACTGGGGAAAAGAATACAGAGGCAGTTTAAGGAATTTGGTAGTGGTTAGTGGTTAGTGGTTAGTGGTTAGTGGTTAGTGGTCAGTGGTTAGTGGTTAGTGGTTAGTGGTTAGTGGTTAGTGGTATTTTTTGACAACTATCAACTATCAACTATCAACTATCAACTATCAACCATCAACCATCAACCATCAACCATCAACCATCAACCATCAACTATCAACTATCAACTATCAACTAACTTTCATCAGGTAACTTTTGGAGTAAAGCTGCAAAAGCCTTACCTCGATGGCTGATCGATCGCTTCAACTCTGGCGTCATTTCAGCAAAGGTGAATTGCAACTCTGGGACGTAAAAAATTGGGTCATAGCCAAAACCTCCCTGACCACGGGGTGCATGGAGAATTTCGCCGCGACAAACACCTTCTGATTGTAAAGCGATCGCCCCATCAGGACGAGCGATCGCCACTGCACAAACAAATTGTGCGCCGCGATGCACTTCGTTACCCAATTCACTCAATAGCCTAGCAATACGTTCAGGGTCAGTTTTGCCATAGCGTGCAGAATACACTCCTGGTGTCCCGTTCAGGGCATCTACTTGCAAGCCAGAATCATCAGCGATCGCCCAGTTTCCGGTTGCCAAAGCTACTTGGGACGCTTTCAAACAAGCATTAGCAGCAAATGTGTCGCCTGTTTCCTCAATTTCCAGTTCTTCAGGTTTAAGGGTTAATTCCCAACCCGAATCCACCAGGTAAGCTTGCATTTCCCGCAACTTACCTGGATTTCCTGTAGCTACTACTAATTTAGTCATGATTTGTTAGTTGTTGATTGTTGATTGTTAATTGTTAATTGTTAATTGTTAGACAATCAACAATCAACAATCAACAATCAACAAATTCTATCCTGCCCACTGTTTTGCCCATGCTAAAGTGTGATGCACCTGATCGAGGGTAGGTGCTTCGCAGTATAGGCGTAAAACAGGTTCGGTACCGCTGAAACGAATCATTAACCAGCTGTTGTCGGCTAGGCGGAACTTGTAGCCGTCAATTGTCTGGCAGTCAATTACACTCAGTCCGGCAATTTCTGTTAAAGGTTGGGTTTGCAGTTGTTGTAAAAGGCGCGATCGCACTTGCATGTTGGCGAGGGGCAAATCGATGCGATCGTAGGCAGAAGTAAAACCTGTTGAAGATTGCAAGTAGCGATAATATTCACCCAAATCCAACCCTGATTCGACTATTGCTTCTAGTACGTACAATGCGGAAAGAAGTGCATCTCGTTCGGGAATGTGGCTGCCATAACCAATTCCTCCCGATTCTTCCCCGCCTAGCAATACGTCAGCGACTAACATTCTATCAGCAATGTATTTATAACCTACGGGTGTTTCAAAAACTGACAGTTTATGAAGTGCTGCCACACGAGGCATTAAATCAGAACCGCTGACGGTTTTTACTATTTCACCTGTGAAGCCGCGTCGTAGGGTTAAGTGGTCGATTAATATGGGGATTAAGACTTGCGAACTGAGGAAGTTGCTTGCGCCATCTACAGCTGCTATGCGATCGCAGTCCCCGTCAAATACTAATCCTACAGATAAAGAAGTTGGATTCGTTTCTCGGTGAGTCCGCATCACCTCAAATAACTGTGAAAGGTATTTAGGCAATGGTTCTGGCGCACCACCTCCAAACATGGGGTCGCGATTGCTGTTAATTTCTTTGACTTCATTACCGAGTAGCATCGCCAATCCGCCTGCAGCAGCGCCATGCATAACATCAGCAAATACCGTCAGTTTGCCGTGTTGTATGGCATCGCGAATTTTAGCAATATTGACTTTACCGGATAGTGCTTGACAATAACTGTGCCAAGGATTGAACTTCTCTATTTTGCCTGGGGTGGATGCGGACGGTACTTCATCTGATAAAAGTGCTTCTATCTCTTTGGTAACTTCTGGCGGTGCAGAACCACCAAAAGCGCTTTTGACTTTTAATCCCAAATATTTACCTGGATTATGACTGGCGGTAATTACCAATGCGCCCAAAGCATTGTGTTGTTTTGCCGCCCAACTGTAAGCCGGGGTTGGGGCATAGTCTTCGGACAGCAGGACATCAAATCCAGCTGCTGTGACAACATCTGCGACTTTCAGGGCAAAGTCTTCCGCCATAAATCGGCGATCGTGACCCACAATGATTGTACGGCTATTTACTGCTTCACCATACGTATTAAATAATACTTTTGCGGCAATCGGTGCGACCAAGGCTAGACGTTCAAAGGTGAAATCATCGCCAATCACGCCCCGCCAGCCGTCTGTACCAAACTTGATTGAGTTAGCTGCAACTGGCATTGAGGTATCCTAAGTTCCTAATTCAGGATTTTAGCATTTACCCAGGGTATAATGTAAAAAATATCTACATAAAAATAAGTAATATTACTCTTAGTTATCTAAAACGCAAAATAGAGTGAACGATAATCTGGCAATAGTCATTAGACATCTGGTGAAAATTAATTATGCGTTACCTTCCATCCTTGTAGAGACGCGAAATTCTCGCGGTGCGCTGAATGAGTGTTTCCCGCCGTAGGCGACTGCTGAACCCGTAAGGGCGTCGCGTCTCTACATTCTTTTTCGGAGATGTCTATTAACCAAAATGGGGAATGGGAGTTTGTCTGATTCTTAACTTAAAAGAAATGACCATTGTCCAGTTGAAGCAGTATCTTTCATCTCACAGGGATAACGATGAAGCTTTTAGTGAAGCGTTAGGGGAGTTAATAAATCGTAATCGTGATGCAGTTCGCTACCCAGCAGATTTATACTGCGAACGGTTCAAAACTTCACTTCATATGGACTGAGCTCCAAACCTCTCCCCGATGCGGGGAGAGGCTTAAGAACCGGATGCGCGAATGTTAAATAAGTATAGTTTTCAGCCGTTTTTAGTATACCTTTGCCAGAGATGGAAAGGATTATTAGGGAAAATTTGAATCAAGGCGATTAAACCAGGCTTGTTCTAGGAATATTTTTTGGGAAAACCCTAAGCTTGGTTTTTGCAGTTGCCCTTCCCCTCTCCCAAGCATGGGAGAGGGGTGCCCAAAGGGCGGGGTGAGGGTTCATATAATAAGTCATTAACCGGACATGATATTACGCACTATATAAATTGAGTATAATGTGTATAACGGAATTTGGTCGTTTCAGACAATAAACTAGGATTTACTCATTGACAGAAAAACACAATTGTGTATCGACTTCGTTACAAGGCTCTGCCTTGTAATGCTCTCTTGTGAGGCTCCGCCTCCTGTGGATCGCGAGAGGCAGCAGCCCACTGTAAATGCATTCCCAGGCAGAGCCTGGGAACGAGGCTGTGTAAGGAAATCATTTTAATCAGCTTGATATACACATAATGGTAAATTTGTAAAGTGCGTAAGTCCTAGTCTATTAGCTGCTCTACCTCGGCAGCTTTTTGCTTTATGTCAAGCTCTTGGTAGATTTGCAGGCTCTCAATCAAAAACTGGGCAGCAGTACCTAAACTAGGCTGATCCCGCTGGGCGCGGCTGAGGTATATTTCTCCCAAAAGTTTGCGAACCCCAGCTTCCAGCTTCCGGCGGTTGTAGTCCTGAAAGACTTGGAGAGATTCTTGGGCTAGTTCTTCAGCTTTGTCAAGATTTTCTAAGACTTTGACTTCTAGATAAGTGCGGGCAATTTCAAGAGTTTCTTCTGCTCGATCCACTATCTGCCCCAGTTCGGTTAAATATGCCAAGCCGTTGTTGTAATATTCTATAAATTTGGCAATTTTTTGTTGCAGTGACGAGCCATCATCAGGCAACAAGCGCAGGCTTTCTGACCAGAGTAAGCTAAGGGCAATGTAATCATATGCTAAATTTTCTTTATAGTCGCCTTCTGTATTCATTTGGATAGCATGACGAATATTTTGCTCAGATTGAGCTATTAAGTTACAGGCTTGTGCTCTATCTGGAGTATCTTTTGCTAACAAGCGTTGGCTATTACCAATTTGTCTACAACGCTTAGCCATACTTTCATCTTGACCTAGCTGTTGGTGCAAATCCCGGCTGTGCTGGTAATACTCAATCGCCTTCGCGTAATCACTTAAATCTAGGTAGCAATTAGCCAGGTTATTCCACTGGTTAGCCACATCATTCTGTTGATCTAATTGTCCGTAGAGGTCACGGCTTTGTTGGTAGTAGGCGATCGCCTGTTCATATTTGCCCCAGGCTTGATAAATGCGACCTAGCTGATAGTAGGCAAGAGCGATGTTTGGTTGGTCATCTAGCTGCTGGCGGATTTCCAAGACTTTGAGTTGACACTCTAATGCTTGCTCATATTTGCCCCATTCCCGATAGCAATCAGCCTGCCAGTACCACAGGTCTGCGACATTCTGCTGTTTACCCAATTGCGCGTAGAGGTCACGGCTTTGTTGGTGGTAGGCGATCGCCTGTTCATATTTACCCCACCCTTGATAGATGCGACCTAGCTGATAGTAGGCATCAGCAATGTTTGGTTGGTCATCTAGCTGCTGGCGGATTTCCAAGTCTTTGAGTTGACACTCTAATGCTTGCTCATATTTGCCCCATTCCCGATAGCAATCACCCAGCAAGTACCACAGGTTTGCGACATTCTGCTGTTTACCCAATTGCTCGTAGAGGTCACGGCTTTGTTTGAAGTGGGCGATCGCCTGTTCATATTTACCCCACCCTTGATAGATGCGACCTAGCTGATAGTAGGCATCAGCAATGTTTGGTTGGTCATCTAGCTGCTGGCGGATTTCCAAGTCTTTGAGTTGACACTCTAATGCTTGCTCATATTTGCCCCATTCCCGATAGCAATCACCCAGCAAGTACCACAGGTTTGCGACATTCTGCTGTTTACCCAATTGCTCGTAGAGGTCACGGCTTTGTTGGTAGTGGGCGATCGCCTGTTCATATTTACCCCACGCTTGATAGATGCGACCTAGCTGATAGTTGGCAAGAGCAATCCTTGGTTGGTCATCTAGCTGCTGGCGGATTTCCAAGTCTTTGAGTTGACACTCTAATGCTTGCTCATATTTGCCCCATTCCCGATAGCAAGCAGCCTGCCAGTACCACAGGTTTGCGACATCCTTCTGGCGACCCAATTGCGCGTAGAGGTCACGGCTTTGTTGGTGGTAGGCGATCGCCTGTTCATATTTACCCCACGCTTGATAGATGCGACCTAGCTGACGGTAGGCATCAGCAATGTTTGGTTTGTCATCTAGCTGCTGGCGGATTTCCAAGTCTTTGAGTTGACACTCTAATGCTTGCTCATATTTGCCCCATTCCCGATAGCAATCAGCCTGCCAGAACCACAGGTTTGCGACATCCTTCTGTTTACCCAATTGCTCGTAGAGGTCACGGCTTTGTTGGTAGTGGGCGATCGCCTGTTCATATTTACCCCAAGATTGATAAGTTCTAGCTATGTTGTAGAGGGCATTAGCCTCTTGATCCGGTCTTTTAAATTCTTGAGATATGCTCAGCATATGCTGAAAACATTCTAATGCATTCTCATATTGAGTGTGTAATCGATAGCAGCAGCCTCGTTCTCTCCAGAGAATTAGCAAAGCAGTTTGCTCTGGATAGGAGGCTAACTGTTCACACGATTGCTCATAGTAGTCAATCGCCTTGTCGTATTCGCTTTCTTCCTCGTTGCAGGTAGCCAGTGCCCAAGCTATATAAGGGCTAAGAATACTGTCTTGCTGAGCGGTTATCTCCTCTAAAAGAGCAATAGCTTTCTTATAGTTATCAGTACGAATGTAAGAAATTGCCGTGAGAAATTTTAATGCTCTTTGAGATTCTTGATGATCTCTATAATTTTGTCGGCTAGTTTCAAGAGCAGGCGTCATTTCTTCACCTAGTTCTTTAAATAAATCTTTAATACTGACGAATAGAGAAGGTTCAAGATGATTGACAATTTCATTCACACAACTAACTAATCCTGCTCCTGGTTCGCCACAAGCAACAAAAAGAATGGCTGTCTGTGCTTTTATCCGCATCTCTTGAGAAAGCGTTGAGTCATTAGCTGCTTGTTTCAATTCAGTTATGACTTCGCTTTTTTGGTTAAACAGTTCAATTTGGCGTAGTAACTTCAGCAGTTGCTTAGTTGTATCATCTTCAAGGTCAGTATCCAGCTTAATATAGGTTACAATTAACTTTTGAATCAGCTTGGACCTAATCCGGCTAGTGACCTCAACCTGAGCTAAAACCTGACCAGCAAACAGCAAATCTTTCAGCCGTAATTCTGATTGGTTACAGGTTGTTGCTGACTCACCCTGCGAAGCTGACCAGATGAGAATTGCATCCGGGGATGACGCATTTTTGATTTTTATTTCACCACCTTGAAGTGCAGGTTCATAAGCCTCAAGATTGCTGAAAAGCTGCTCCACTAGCTTATTAACCTGTTTGGGGAAATGAATGCCGTAATAGCCCAAAGCTAGCAAAATTGGTTCATTCCAGCGCGGTTCATGAAGATGAGAGCGGATGATTTCTAAGATATCGCTCACCTGATTATCAGCAATGTCACGTGCGGCAAAATACTCCTCAAAGGTCAGGTGCATGAAGCCATAAACTCCGGGCGCACGTTCCACAAATAGACCTGTGGTTTCCCGTACCTTCCGCAGAAACAGTTCCACCGCCTGCTGCACTAAGTCTGATTCTGGTTCGGCACCATTCAATTCTGCTAGCTTAGATGCTAACTTTTTCTCAACTTCTGCCTGATTGACTAAACCAGAAGGCTTCTCTTCATGCATCCAGTAAGCCAAGGGAGCCAAAAGTTCTACTACCTCATTTTCCTTTAGCATTACCTTGGAAGCATCGGGCAATTTCTTGCCTAGCTGCCAATCCTCGGTCAAAGTTTTCACTGCCAAAGCATAAAGTTCTACACGACGATTGGGTAGGCGGGAACCGTTGCGGTGAATTAACGCCAGAATCGTCAAAAGTAGTGGGTTAGCAGTTAAGCGCTTTACACCCTCATTGTCTTTGATCGCCTCTAAAATCTCTTGTGCTTCCGCATCTCCTATCCTTTCCCATTGCTCCTCGCTAGCATCTGGCTGCTGTGCTTTTTCAATCACCCGACACCAGCGGTTTAGGAATTTCTCCGCTTGTTCGCTTCCCATGTCTTGAATGGTGAATTCATGAAAGCGATCGCTCAGCTTCACATCGCGGTATCCTGCAATCCGGCTGGTAATCACAAATTTGTTGGCAGAGTAAGCATCCACAAATTGATTGATCCGTTCTACAATCAGCTCGCGGCTTTTTTGGTCAAATACCTCATCCAACCCATCCAGTAGCATCAAGCACTGCCCTTGGTGCATTGCATCCAATAGCAACGCTGCAACCTCGATCCCCGCTTCCGTCTCAACCCCAGTCTGAAAATAAGCTTCTTCCCACTGGCGGTAGAACTGACGCAGATAGTCTAACAGACTCAAGTTAGGTAGCTTATCCAGTTGCTCTGCATAATCGGCAATGCGAAAGAAAATAGGTAAGAGGGGTTTGCCCAAATCCTCTTGTGCTTCGCCACCGAGAACTGTCTCCTCCCCGTCACGTTTAGCTGTGGCAAAATGCAGCGCTAGGTAGCGCAGTAGGGTCGTTTTTCCGGCACCAGGATCGCCCAAAATTACACTGTACTGGGTTTCTCGCACTGCCTGAGATAAATCAACCTTTTGTGTAACCGTTTTGGTGCTGGTGGAAATAGGTATAAAATCTGGTGTAGCAGGTTCGTAATAGTATGGTTCATCTAAGTCATGAGGGCTAGAGGCAATTTTGCTTAGGTTCTGCCGATGTTCAGCTTTTAGGGATGTAGAAAAATCTATTTCGCGATCCCAAGTTTCTATAACCTGCTGTCGCCGTTCTGCTTGCAGTGAAACATAAATTTGATCTAGAAAAATATCAACTTGGCGCTGTACCTGCATCACGCCACTGATTTTGAGATAAGAATTTTCAGCAATCAGCCACTCTATATAAGGATAAAATAGTCGATTGAGAGTTGGACCTGCCTCAAATGTGACCATCTTACCTCGCCAATCCCAGAAATCAGGGGCACGGTTACGAAACTCGTTTAAAAATTCAGCTTTATTCAGCCAAAAAATCAGCACAAGTCCCCGACCAAATAAAGACTCTCTGCCCAAATTCAACTGCTTCATCTCACGCACAAGGCGAGGTGTAGGTAACTGGTCAATCCCAAACGCCATTACCACTTTGTGCCCAGATTGAGAAGTCTGTTGGTCAGTCTCTCCTAAACTGTAGAGAAAATTATGTAGTGAGTTATCACTGTAAAAAAAGTTTTGTACTTCAAAATCCTCATTATTGGTTTTTAAAAGAAACTTAAGTTGCTCTACTACAGGATGCTGCGGTCCACTTCCTGGCGCAACAGCAAAAATAGTCGTTGTGCCACTTGACAATTCTAAGTAGCCAACCAACTTATTTAACTCTGCTTGGTCAGTTGCGCTCAGCGAATATGTGGTAGATTCCGTAGGAGTCATATGCATTGCTGAAGAATTGCTAATTATCTGACAAGAAAAAACCAACTATGCATTTTGTGGAGAATTAGTAGCTTGCCAAGCTTTTAAATCTTCAACAAGAATAGGATTCACATCAAACCAGGATTTTCTACTAGAGTTGTAGTAACCTAACACAAACTTGTTTTGCAAAAGCTCATCGCAAATGACAAATTCACCTTTATTAGGCAAGCTATGAGTGTTAGTAGTTAGACGACCTGTGCGGTGAATCTTATCCAGTTCTGGGAAATGGTAGTCGCTCAAATTGTATTCTCTGCGTACTTCTTGTACAGCTTCCTGCGCAGCATCTAAGTCTATGTAGAGTAAATTTCTCCTTAAAGAAACTTCACATGCAGTGCGAGCGAGTCTTACCAAGTCACGCATAACACCGCCACTCTTTTCACAAATTATTTCTCGCGCATCGGGATTAAACAAACCTTTATAAGCATCACCCAAACGTGCCAACCGCTTATTAATAACACTTGTGAGAATATCTCGACCCGATTGATTAGGGATTGTCGTAGGACATAAATTATCATCGCAGTTAAAAACTGGCGGATTAGTTAAATCCAGGCATTTTTGAAAGCTTTCCATCGGTTGGCGAAAGCTGGGAGAATACCTGAGTGAAATTGGAATAGAATATATGATGTGGCAACTTAACTGGGTGAGCAGTGGGCTAGCAAACATTTCCATAGCTGTCACTTGATCGTGTCGATCAAGACCGTCCACAATCACTAGTAACTTTTGCTTGTTCTTTTCCTCAGCAGCTTCTATAATTGTGTTGACTCGTTCGATGATTTTACTAAGCTGTGGACGAATATTGAGAGTTGTAGTAACTTTTCTAGTTAAACCTTGTTTGAGAATTATACCTAGTTTTTTGATAATCTCTGGAACTTCAAGACCAGTATTTTCGTGGTCTTCATCCTGGTAAACTACGGTCTTCAGACTTTCTAGTAAATTGTTTAATAAATCTTTTTTTAGACCCCACCCTGGTTGGATAACTTTTTCAATAATTTTGATTCCCACAAGTACAACAACCTCCGCATAGCCAATGTTGTACTGATCTAGAGCCGTTTCCGTATCAATCCAAATTACTGTATATTTGCTCTTCAGTAGTTGTTCCAGTCGCCGCAGTTCGGTAGTTTTGCCGCTACCTCTGTGACCTGCTAGTAAAAACTTAGCCGGATCGTCTTCCATTTCTAAGAAAGTGGTTAAATCTTCTACAGGACTGTTGGATCGCGGAACGTAAAAATCTCTTAGATCTTCAGCCTTGATGAGGGGTTCCTCTGGCTTAAAAAGCTGGTAAGCAGGTTTCCAGAAACTAGTATTACTCATAGTGAGGAAGGAGGAGAGAAACCCAATTTTTTTAGTTTATATCAAATCCGGTTGATTGCACATGGTATTTGTAGAGGCACAGCACTGCTCATTGGTGTCAACTTAACCTCAAATGGGCGGTTTTAACCGCAGCTACACAGGCAAAACCAGACGAGCGCAGGTTTCAAAACCCTTGATTTTCTATTAGTCCGCGTAGGCGGACTTTGTTTGTGTAGCCGCGAATTCCATTCGCCAGGGCTTAATGCACTATACAAATTGAGTAGAATTGACCACGTGGACCAGAAGCGGAAACCGCGCCCCTACGGTAAGGTGGTCTACCCAAATGAATATTGCGCTCAGCAGCCCTACCGAAACCAGATCATACTTGACTATTTCTGTCAATGCGTAAGTTCTAGTAATAATACGGAAATTACAACTTTATATTAAACCTCCTTTCGCGGAATTCCTCTAAAGGAGGTTTAATAGCAGCACAAAACAATAAAACCTAGATTTTTTCCTAGAAATCATCTAGATACTGACTAATGCGGCTGATTACGGGGTCAACCTCTTGAGAAGGTGTAGCAACATTAGTAGGTGTAAGAGTAGTATTGACTAGTTCTAGTGCTGGAGTTGATTCTATGGGAGAGTAAATGGTGGGTGCCTGATTAACCATGATTGCTAGTTGTGCAACTTGTTGACTAAGTTGCATGAGATGACGTTCCATCATCTCCAAACGATGAGATTCTTGGGCAAAAAAACGTTCCTCAAGGTCAGCTAATTGACTTTGCAATTCAGCGATTTGTTGTTCCACCCTTGGTGTTACTGCTGGTGTTGCTGCCGTTTTTGGGCTAGGTCGTACAGACTCCGGTACGCATAAATGTTGCCATAAAGCTTCTTTACAGAGGTCACTAAAAGTCTTTTCAGGATCTTTCTCCAAATGGCTTTCAATCAGCGCTAACAAACTTTCGTCAGCGACCCCTGGCTCGAACGTAACGGATTTAACTACCTTTTTTGACCATTGGAACATTAGTTTTAAGCCCTAGGAGCGCGACCAGAGGCTAATTGTGCCTCTCCATAAATATACTGCCCCAAAGCATTAGCTTGACGTGACGGTGCGGCTAAGTGAGCATTAATTTTTGCTTCTTTAAGCAGACGTTCAACGTCCTCCCAGAAGAACTCTCCACCTCCTCCAGTAAGAATCACATCGGTAACACGCTCTGGTAGCCATGCTAGCACACGGCTACAAATTTCCCGAGAAAACATTTCTATGAGATTGGGGAGAAAATCGTCTAGATTGGTGGGCTTGCTAGCACCTCTAGGACGGTAGTAGCGATCGCCTTTGGGTTTGTTCACAGCATTAATCAGAGACAGAGATTGACTATCAGCACCGTCAATTTCAGCTGCCACAAGTTCATAAAACTTGCTCATTCCAAAGTCCTCGCTTTTAGAAGCCCCTCTTGCAAAGCGGAAGTTATCAACCATTAAGCAATCAGTGGTTTGGTGTCCAATATCAACAATTGCTACTGATACTTTCGTAAAATCGGGAACCATGGCTCCTTTCTTTGGTTGGGCTTCACACCACAGCAGGCTGCCATAGCCTTCTGGCATGACCCAAACCTTGTTAATATTGAGAGACACGGATTCGCCACGAAAGTTCATCACATGAGGACCACTGACAAGGCTGATCATCTGTGCTTTTTCTCGTTCAAACTGTTCTTGGGAATGGTAAGGCAGTCCTAGTACAACTGAGATATCATCTTTGAGTTTGAAGTAGCCTGCACACGCCAAGACTTTGACTAGTGCATCCGCAACCTTAGATTGACCGACTCCTAGATCTGCGCCAAAATCTGCTGCTAATTGACCTGCGGCATATCCACTGCCTTGATACTCTAGCCACAGATCCATTAATGGGTCTGTAGCACGGACTTCAAAAACGCCTCCCCGCACCTGTTCCATTGACATTTGCTTGACGTTAGACGACACAAATACGACATTGTTAGGTTCGCGGCTAACACAAGTCTTTGTGGAAGTTCTACCTAAATCAACACTGAGAATCTTTTTCCCCGAAATACTGCTGTTAGGCACAGTAGGAGTAGCATTTATTGGAGTAGATGCTGACACTCTATTCATTGGTATAGCAGCGGCATTCATTGGGGTGGCGGCGGAAGGTTGGTCTGTCATTTTTGCTCCTAGTACTTACCTTAGCTTTAACAAGTTATCATGCTCATCTGACAAAAATGCGTGCATCAGTAATTATTAGTAGTGTTAGTAGCTATCAATCTGCTGAAAATTACTGAATGCATTAGTGAGAGCTAAGCTATATTTGACTCTTGCTTAAGAGCAAAAGTAGCAAAGTTTAAGCCAGATTTTACCGCAGCTTGGCTTGTTTTTACCACCCAGACTATGAAAGGGAATGGGGAATGGGGAATGGGGAATAGGGGGAAAGATGATCAATGACAAATTTCTACTCCGTATTCTCCAAGTATTTAATCGGTTGTCATCGTGTCATCTTTTACTACTTATTCCCCACTCCCCACTCCCCATTCGCCACTCCCCATTCGCCGTTTTCTTTGACTACTGACTAAAGTGTGGAGGTTAATGATTGCACTCTCGGTTCAGATTGCCAATCTAAAGGATTCAAAACCCTGCTGTCATCAGAAGCCATCTGCTCAATAAAACTTGCCAATCGTAGAGCTTTGAGCGCTTGTTCACCACCAATCGAAGGTTGCTTACCACCGCGCACACAGTTGACAAAATGTTCTAACTCTGCTCCCAGCTTGTCAGTGTTACTGGTGTAAACTTTTTCAATCACACCATCCTGCCTATAAAGTACCTGCCGATAATCTGTCATGGAGTTGGCAATGGTTTGTCGGTGAATCAAAATTTCGTTCTTGAGAAAATCTGCCTCGGTGAATGAGTTTTTGCAATGGGCAGCAATGCGGCGAATTTTGCAGTGAGTGACTTTGCTGGCAGTCAGGGTAGCGACAATGCCATTCGCAAACCCTAAGGTAGCAGTTACATAATCTAAGTAACCAGAATCTAGGGAGCGACTACCGCTAGCCGTTAACTTTTCGACTGGGGAGGCGGCTAATTCCAAAAGTAGGTCAATGTCATGGATCATTAAGTCTAGCACAACCGAAACATCATTTGAGCGATCTGAGTAAGGACTCATGCGATGGGCTTCTAGCGCCAGGACTTGCTCGGTTTTCAGCACTTTGCTCAACTCTTGAAATGCTGGACTGAACCGCTCAATGTGACCGACTTGCAGTATACACTGAGTTTCTGCAGCGGCATTTACCAGGAATTCCGCCTCAGAAATACTTGCAGCAATCGGCTTTTCAATTAAAATATGAATTCCTGCCAAAAGACATGTAATTCCGACGGCGTAATGCAGGCGGGTAGGGACGGCAATGCAAACCGCCTCCACATAGGGCAGCAGGTCACAGTAATCTTTAAAAAAAAGTGCCTTGTATTTGCTAGCGGTTTCCAGCCCTCGCTCAGCATTAATATCTGCTACACCGACCAGTTCAACGTCTTTCATGGAACTTAGTACACGAGCGTGATGTTGTCCCATATTACCAACTCCGATCACGCCTATGCGGATCGGTCGTGGCTGGTTGCGATGTCCATGACCATTTTGTTCTCCTGCTGACATGCTGCTATCTTGCACTCTCATTCTCTCCTCAACCACCAAATTTAAAGACGCGAAATCTTTGGCTTTGATACTTAATAGCCAGTGACGAACCGTCTAAAACCATCCAGATGGTAACATAGAGGTTCTAATTATGAAGAATTTCAAAGTTTGTTATGAGTTCCCGCTACCTGAATCTCTTTTGTCTGTTCAATTCTGCTTCATGCTTTTGTCACATGTTACACAAAATATAATGTATATTTTTATAAACTTATGCTCTAGTCTACGGCATTTTGCTTAGTAGTATTTAGCAGTTTAAAATTCAAAATCCTCAACAACAGATGAAAGCTGTAATTTTATTATCTGGGGGATTAGACTCTTCCACAGTTTTGTACCAAGCACTAGCCGATGCGTGTGATTGTTACGCTATTTCTTTTGATTACCAACAGCGACACCGACGAGAGTTGCAGTCGGCTGCGGCGATCGCATCATGTGCTGGCGTGGTACATCGTCAGGTAGTATTCGACTTGCGGCTGTGGGGTGGTTCGGCTCTCACAGATGACGCCATTGATTTACCCCAACACAGACTCGATGAAATATCTCAGAATATCCCTGTGACTTATGTCCCAGCCCGCAATACTATCTTTTTAAGTTTTGCCCTCGCTTACGCCGAAACCATCACTGCTGAACGTGTCTACATCGGCGTCAACGCCTTAGATTACTCTGGATATCCTGATTGTCGCCCTGACTACATTCAAGCGATGCAAGAAGTTTTCCGTTTGGGAACAAAACTTGGTCGCGAAGGACAGCCTATTACCATTGTCGCACCTCTGATTCACCTGAAAAAGACCGAAATTATCCAACTTGGCAATCAACTGGGAGTGCCTTGGGAGCTGACTTGGTCTTGCTATGCTGGTGGCGATGTAGCTTGCGGTGTCTGTGATTCCTGTCGCTTGCGTCTCGCTGCTTTTGCCGAATTGGGACTTGTTGATCCACTACCTTATGTGGGGAATGGGGAGTGGGGAGTGGGGAGTGGGGAGTAGGGGGAGTCGGGGGAGTAGGGGGAGTGGGGGGAGTAGGGGGAGTAGGGGGAGTCGGGGGAGTAGGGGGAGTAGGGGGAGTGGGGGGAGTGGGGGAGTAGGGGGAGTGGGGGGAGTGGGGGAGTAGGGGGAGTGGGGGGAGTGGGGGGAGTAGGGGCAGTAGGGGGAGACAAGGGGGACTTGGAGGACTTGGAAGCATCCCTCTCCCTTGTCTCCCTTGACGGACTCATCTCCCTCATCTCCCCCTCCCTCACTCCCTCATCTCCCCACTCCCCACTCCCCACTCCCCACTCCCCACTCCCCACTCCCCACTC
The DNA here is from genome assembly GCA_965249805.1 of Stigonema sp. Classification (GTDB taxonomy): domain Bacteria; phylum Cyanobacteriota; class Cyanobacteriia; order Cyanobacteriales; family Nostocaceae; genus Stigonema. The sequence continues at coordinate 802,121 of CBDFMX010000001.1, read as the reverse complement.
CCCACTCCCCACTCCCCACTCCCCACTCCCCACTCCCCACTCCCCACTCCCCACTCCCCACTCCCCACTCCCCACTCCCCAATCCACACTCCCCACTCCCTACTCCCCACTCCCCACTCCCCACTCCCCACTCCCCACTCCCCACTCCCCACTCCCCACTCCCTACTCCCCCTCCAATCGCCGCACCTGGATCTGATGCAGACGTGGTCCGATAACGGATACCACAGTGAATTCAAAATTTTGATAGCGGAAGGTTTCCCCAAAAGCGGGAATTTTTTGCAGTTGGTAAAGCAGAAAGCCCCCTAGTGTCTGGTATTCTTTCTGTAAGGGCAAATTGAGATCCAACACTTGGTTGAGGTCTTCCAAGTTGATCTGCGCCTGCACCAGATATGTCTGCTCATCTAAAATCTCAATCAGCAACTCTTCGGTGCTTTCTAATTCGCCTAGATCGCCAATGATTTGGGCGATCACATCTTGGAGAGTAACTAGTCCGACAGTACCGCCAAATTCATCCACCACCATTACCATAGCTAGCTTTTCAAGCTGCATCATCGGCAATAGTTCATTCAAGGGCGTGTGTTCAGGCACAAACCGCGCCGGACGCAGCATCGGCTGGATCTGCATATCTAAAGTTAATTTCCCTATAGCCAAGGGTTTTGCTAAGTCTTTAAAGTAAAAAATGCCGCGAATGTCGTCTAAAGATTCTCCAATCACCGGGTAGCAGGAGTGACAGGTGGTTGCCATTTCCTGAAGAAAAGTCTGCAACTCGGCGTTGATGGGCAACGCTACAATGCAAGTGCGAGGAACCATTACGGCTTGCACCGTCTCGTCCCCAAACTCAAAGATGTTTTTTAGTAGTTCTCGTTCTCCAGCCTGAAAACCAGTGGATTCGCGTTCTGTAGAAATAATCAGCTGCAATTCGTCAGGAGTAACAGGTGGTCTCCAACTTTGACCTGTGTACTCAATGCCAAACAACCTCAACAGCCAACGAGTTGATTGGTTGAGAATCCAGATGAATGGGCTGAAAAATCGTACAATCGCTTTTACTGACGGTCCCAAAAATCGTGCAAGTTGTTCTGGGTACAGTATAGCTACTGATTTAGGACATAGTTCCCCTAAAACAATTTGTAGATAGGCAATCAAAAAAAAGGTAGCAGGAATTGATAGGGAATGAGCTATGAAGGTACTCATTCGCTCGGGTAACGGCCAAGAACTGAGCCATGAACTTACCAGTTCGACAATCGTACTTTCTCCCATCCACCCCAGTGCCAAACTAGAGAGGGTAATACCTAACTGGGTTGTAGATAGCAGCCGATCAATACTGCGTTGCAACACCTCGACGGCGATCGCTTGGACATCACCAGCGAGGACTAACTGATGGATGCGCGATCGCCGTACTGTCACCATCGAAAATTCTGCGGTCACAAAAAAGCCATTGATTGCAATCAGCAACAGCACTGACAACAATCGCAGCCCTACATCTGTCCAAATTAAGCTAGGATTACCACTCACCGCTAAAGATTGTGTAAAGATTGTTAGTAGTTAGTAGTTAGTAGTTAGTTGTGATTTGTTTAGTTGTTAGTTGTCAAAACCACTAACCACTAACCACTAACCACTAACCACTAACCACTAACCACTAACCACTAACCACTAACCACTAACCACTAACCACTAACCACTAACCACTAACCACTAACCACTAACCACTAACCACTAACTACTTTTCAACCGGAATATTCGCTACTTCCAACCGCAGTTTTTGAGCGGGATAATCAGTTAGAGCGAGTGAGATGCGCTTGACATTATCCAGCAAAGCTGTAGGAATACTCACTGTGCCAGAAAACGTTGGTCCATTTGCCGGCAATTCTGCCGGTAAGCCGTCTGTACTGGCACTTAGTGTTCGTCCTTTGTCATCAGTGATATCCAAAAAACTATATAGGAAGTGCACAGAATCAGCTCCTTTGTTCTGCATTTTTACGGCTAATAGTAAAGCACCGCCAGAGTAGCGAGCAGATTGCACCGCCAGGGAAACCCCCTCGCTTTGGGCAGAAACAGGAAATCCTGGTTGAGGTTTTTCTTCAGCTACTTCCTGCCTTTTTTTCGCTTCTAGCTTCTTCTTGCTACTATTGGCTTCCTCTTCTTCTTCATCTGGCTTTTTTGATTTAGCAGCCTTAGCTTTGCCGTCGATCCGTGCCTTGACGATTTTCAGGATCTCTTCCTCTTTTAATAAAGTCAGCCCTGCATGTTGCGGGTTATTTGCCTTACTGCTAGCGAATTTCGTTGCAGGACGGGCATCTGGTGCTGTTACACCTTTGAGTGCTTTGCTCCCCATATCAAATCCCAAAAACGCACTCACAGAACCAGATCCCAACATCAGGGTTAACAAACTCAGCGTCAGAACTACAGTTGAATTTAGTTTCATTGCTAGCAAGCTATGGCAGCTATATTCCTAGTTTATTTAAAATTATTACTTAATAATAGTCTGCGTTATTGCAGTTTGATAGTTCACATGCTTTAAACTCATGCTACAATCAATCCGATAGTGAGGTTAACAGTCACGCTTACAGGGCTTTAGTTGTGCTAGAATTACGTATCAGGGTAATCTAGCGGTTTAAGTAACAGACTTATACCAACCTAAAACCTAGCTGAACAAGCGCCTTTGGCCGATTGGGGAGGCAGCGAACTCATAATTCGCCTTCAGACTGGTTCGATTCCAGTAGGGCGCACTTAATCAGGAATTGTTAGTGGTTAGTGGTTAGTGGTTAGTGGTTAGTGGTTAGTTGTTAGTGGTTAGTGGTTAGTTGTTAGTTGTTAGTGGTTAGTGGTTAGTGGTTAGTGGTTAGTTGTACTGCTAACAACCACCAATCACCAATCACCAACAATCAACAATCAACAATCAACAATCAACAATCAACAATCAACAATCAACAATCAACAATCAACTAACAACTAACAGTTAACAATACGCCACTTCTAGCGAGGTGGAACACTCTCAAACCGGAATTCAGTACCAACTTTGAGAGCGTTGGCATTCAAACGGGGAGATGCGAGCAGCGATGTGTTGTAAGGATTTGGTAAATCTGGAGTGCGAATATATGGACCACTGCTAACCTGTTGGTTCAGGATATCGCGATAGACAATGTTAACCAACTCAGCATCTCGTGCGATTTCATTTTCCGCAAAGGAGTTCTCGAACAAAGAACCAGGTCCAACTATCCAATCTATCTGACGTTTTAAGGTCTGATTGCTGTAAAAATTGGGATCGTTTTTAAAAAAAGCTCTTTCAAATACCTCATTTGGCGTTTCATAACCGGGTGTTGCCGTTTCGGCTGTGGCACGGAGCGAAACGGTTATAGTAGCAAAAAGCACCAATAAACCACTGAGGGTTTTGCAATTTAAACCTATGACCATAACTCCTCTATTTTTGAGCGAATCTTAACTTATGCTTAATTTCAGAACTCTTATGAGTTCAACTTTTGGTTTAGCACAACTTTTAATGCGTTGTCATGACTTATCAAGCCGAAACCCACACTGAGTCACATTTGTGGGCAGCTACCGCCAATTTGACCATTGTACGCCAACAATTACTAGATTTATTTTGCCAATTGGCATACCAAGAGGGTGATTTTGTCCTCTCTTCAGGGCAGCGCAGTTCTTACTACATCAATGGTAAGCAGGTGACACTCCATCCCTTGGGCGCTTTGGCGATCGGTCGCATTCTCTTATCCCTACTGCCATCAGATACCCAGGCAGTAGCAGGTTTAACGCTGGGAGCAGATCCAATTGTCAGTGCTGTGAGTGTGGTTTCTGCCTACGAAAACCGACCGATTCCCGCACTGATTATTCGTAAAGAAGCCAAGGGTCACGGCACAAGGGCGTATCTTGAAGGACCATTATTGCCAGCAGGTGCTCTAGTCGTGGTTTTAGAAGATACAGTCACTACTGGACAATCTGCAATGAAAGCAGTTGAACGACTCAAAGAAGCAGGTTATACTGTTGATCGAGTAATTTCACTGGTAGACCGCAAACAAGGGGCAGCAGAGTTTTACCAGTCTATAGGGTTGAAGTTTGAAGCGGTGTTTACAATTTCAGAAATTCAGGAACGATACCAGAAATTAGGGAGTGGGGAGTAGGGAGTGGGGAGTGGGGAGTGGGGGAAGATGAGGGAGATGAGGGAGATGAGGGAGTGGGGGGAGATGAGGGAGTGGGGGGAGATGAGGGAGATTAGGGAGTGGGGGAAGATGAGGGAGATGAGGGAGATGAGGGAGATGAGGGAGATGAGGGAGATGAGGGAGATGAGGGAGATGAGGGAGAGGGATGCTTCCTTGTCCTCCTTGTCCCCCTACTCCCCACTCCCCACTCCCCACTCCCCATTCCTAACTTTGTGTCACCACTTCCTTATCCTTTGCCAAGAACTTCTCTAGTTCAGTCAAAGCATCTGCATCGACTTTTGTTTGCATTGGGCAGAACTTGGGACCACACATTGAGCAAAATTCAGCGGTTTTGTAGATGTCTGCTGGCAGGGTTTCGTCGTGATATTCCTTGGCTCTTTCGGGATCGAGTGATAATTCAAATTGACGATTCCAGTCGAAGTTGTAGCGTGCGTGGGACATTTGATCATCCCGATCTCTAGCACCTGGGCGATGTCTGGCAATATCGGCAGCGTGAGCAGCTATTTTGTAGGCAATCATACCATTGCGTACATCTTCGGCATTTGGCAATCCTAAATGTTCTTTAGGTGTTACATAGCACAGCATAGCCGTACCGTACCACCCAGCTAACGCTGCCCCAATAGCTGAAGTAATATGGTCATAGCCAGGAGCGATGTCCGTTACCAATGGTCCTAGCACGTAGAAAGGTGCTTCCGAACACTCTTCCATCTGCTTTTTGACGTTGAACTCGATTTGATCCATCGGCACATGTCCTGGACCTTCTACCATCACCTGTACATTATGCTCCCAAGCTTTGCGAGTCAATTGACCGAGGGTTTTAAGTTCAGCTAATTGTGCAGCATCAGATGCATCGTGGGTACAACCAGGACGCAGGGAATCACCCAAACTAAAGGAGACATCGTATTTCTGGAAAATTTCAATGATGTCGTGTAAGTGGGTATAAAGCGGGTTTTGCTTGTGATGATGCAACATCCACCTTGCCAAAATTCCGCCACCGCGAGACACAATACCAGTGATGCGATCTCTCACCAAAGGCAAATGCTCAATCAAAATCCCAGCATGGATTGTCATATAATCGACTCCCTGCTGGGCGTGTTTTTCAATTACATGAAGAAAGTCATCTGGTGTCAACTGTTCAATGTTGCCGTGGACACTTTCTAAAGCTTGATAGACTGGTACTGTGCCGATGGGAACAGACGAAGCTTTGATGATGGTGGAGCGAATTTCATCTAAGTTACCACCGCCAGTAGACAGATCCATGACAGTATCAGCACCATACTTCACCGCCAGTTGAAGTTTTGCGACTTCTTCCTCCATATTGGAAGAGTTAGGACTCGCGCCGATATTGGCATTTACCTTACACTTTGAAGCGATGCCAATACACATCGGCTCCAGGTTAGTGTGATTTACATTGGCGGGAATAATCATCCGACCGCGCGCCACTTCTTCTCGAATTAGCTCAAAGGGAAGGTTTTCCCGTTCGGCAACGTAGCGCATTTCTTCGGTGATGATACCCTGACGAGCGTAGTGCATTTGGGTAACATTGTTCTGCCCACGTCGCTTGGTGACCCATTCTGTACGCATATTCAGCTTCCTTGATAAACAGCTTCCCTCCGCCGGTATTACCCGGAATCAGGTGTTAAGGGTGTAATCTCAGCCTGATTTTACAGGCACCCCTAGCATGAAAAACAATCTTACCACTTTAGTTCTGGGTCGGAGCAAGAAAGTTAACAATTTCTGATGTGAACACAACAGCAGGCATTTTATACAATTACCAATTACCAATTACCAATTACCAATTACCTTTTTCCCAATGACTAGTAACTATCAATATATTATTTTTTACAAACCCTATGGCGTCCTCAGCCAGTTTACAAAAGACACTCCCACACATAGCACCTTAAAAGACTATATCCAGGTTCCTGATGTTTATCCTGTAGGGCGTTTGGATTGGGATAGTGAAGGCTTACTATTGTTGACCAATCACGGGCAAATACAATATCGCCTCTCTCATCCACAATTTGAACACAAACGTACCTACTGGGTACAAGTGGAGCGAATTCCTGATGCAGATGCTTTAACTCAGCTGCAAGCAGGTGTGAAAATCCAAGATTATCGTACTCGACAAGCATTGGTGCGGTTATTGCCAGAAGAACCATTTCTACCTGAACGCGATCCGCCAATCAGATTCCGCCTAAATGTGCCCACAGCGTGGCTGGAAATGACGTTGACCGAGGGCAAAAACCGCCAGGTACGGCGAATGACAGCGGCTGTGGGATTTCCGACTTTGCGATTGGTGCGGGTGAGTATTGCCCACTTACAACTAGATGGTTTGCAACCCGGTCAGTGGCGTGACCTCAACCCAAGTGAACTGAAATTGTTGCATGAGTTGGGTTCGCTGAGGCGGCAAAGGTGATTGTAGCACAATGGGGAGTGGGGGGAGATGGGAAAGTGACCAAATAATTACTAATTCGTAATTCGTAATTCGTAATTCGTAATTCAAGAGGGTACTTGCGAACACTCCCCACTCCCCCCTCTTCCTGTCGATCGCTTGCCAATATCGGAAATTTTTAGTTAATATACGTCAAAATTAAGACAGCGATGAAAATTCACACTTGAACATATTATCTGTTGTAGGTCTACTATATATAAGTGCTGCCTGTTATAGAACCTTGGCTCTTAGTGGCTATAAGCACTTTGGAACGGGAATTAAGGAACTTCCACAATGCTGATTTGCCCTCATTGTAAATTTGAAAATTCCGATACCAATAAATTTTGTCAAAACTGTGGCACTTCCCTGACCCATAAGGTCTGTCCTCAATGTGCCACAAATGTAGCTGTGAATGCACAATATTGTCACAACTGCAGTGCGGAGTGCGGAACAGTCTGGTGGGCAATTATTCATCAGGAGGGGAGTGGGGAATGGGGAGTGGGGAGTGGGGGAGTAGGGGAAGTAGGGGAAGTAGGGGGAGTAGGGGAAGTAGGGGGAGAAATTACTCCCTCATCTCCCCTCACTCCCTCATCTTCCCCCACTCCCTCATCTCCCCCCACTCCCTCATCTTCCCCCACTCCCTCATCTCCTCTCCGCGCTGGCGACTATCTCGACTCACAGCAACGTTATCAAGTGCTAACACTACCAACTGTAGAGGATATGGCCGCCAATACTGAGGTGTGCGTAAGAGTTTTAGACTGTCAACCGTATCAAGTATCACCACTGGCAGCGATGCTAGCAAATCAGCAAACGGGGCTGGTAACGTCATCACTGGTGGATACAAGTGAAATGGGCAGCCTTGCTAAACCTTATATTGCCCTAAAGTCTCAGTGTCACTTAGGTATACCGCCGATTCATGATGCATGGCAGCAGGGAGATATGGCTGTTGTACTGATCGAAGATCGCTCAGATTGGCAGCATTTACTCGAACTGTGGCGTGAAGATACAACAAGTTCGTTACAAATGATACACTGTTTTTATCAGATGACCCAACTTTGGGTACTACTGGAAACAGTTAATTGTCGGCAAAGTCTCTTGGAGTGGTCGAATCTAAGATTGGATGAAGACCAAGGGGTTGCACTACAACGTTTATATGTAGAAACATTGAATGAGGATGGTGGGCAAGATGTCCGCCCTACAGCCATTGAGTCGCCACAAGAGGCAACGGCACAGCCTTTGACAATCAAAGCTTTAGGACGGATTTGGCAAGCGCTATTTAGACAGTCTCAAAGAACTCAATTTGGCTCTGTAGTACAGTTGTTAGGAGAGTTGGAAGTGGATAAGATTCAGACCATGATGCAGTTGCAATCGCGCTTGCAGGCGATCGCTGCTGAACTGCAAGGCAACCCATCTGTCAGCGATCCCACCATCACCCCAGTACCAGAGATCAAAACTGCCACGCCCACTATCCTGCAATTAGATGAAAAAGAAGACAGCACGGTAAAAATCGATGATATGTCCACAGTTGTCTTGCCGATGCAGTTAGTCAGTCTAGAAAATGCCGCACTTACGGATGTAGGACGTCAACGCGATCGCAACGAAGACTACTTTGGCGTTGAGACACAAATTAACAAGCAGGAATTACCTAACAGCAGTACTTTGCAGGCGCGTGGTTTATATATTCTTTGTGATGGTATGGGCGGACACGCTGGTGGTGAGGTAGCGAGTGCCTTAGCAGTGGAGAAACTACGGCAATACTTTCAAACTCACTTTCGTTCTAACGTACTACCAACGGAAGAAGATATCCGTGCTGCAGTGCTGCAGGCAAACCAAGCAATTTACGAGATCAATCAACTTGATGCCCGTTCTGGTGTCGGTCGCATGGGTACCACCCTCGTCATGCTGTTAATCCAAGATACTCAGGTAGCGGTAGCGAATGTAGGAGATAGCCGCCTCTACCGCTTGACTCGCAAGCAGGAACTAGAACAAGTAACGGTAGATCACGAAGTAGGTCAACGGGAAATGTCTCGGGGAGTTGACAAAAGTGTTGCTTATGCCCGTGCGGATGCTTACCAACTCACCCAAGCCCTTGGTCCCCGCGACGAAAACTTTATCATTCCCGATGTGCAGTTTTTAGAGATCAATGAAGACACCCTATTCCTCCTTGCCTCAGACGGTTTAACAGATAATGATTTGCTGGAAAATCATTGGCGGACTCACTTAGAACCCCTGCTTAATTCAGGGGCTAATCTGGAAAATGGCGTTAGAAGCTTAATTGATTTGGCAAACAATTACAATGGTCATGACAACATTACTGCTGTAGTCATTAAGGCGAAAGTGCGCCCAAATTTAGAATAAGCATAGGGAATGGGGAGTGGGGAATGGGGAGTGGGGAGTGGGGAATAGGGAATGGGGAATGGGGAATAGGGAATGGGGAATGGGGAATGGTAATTTTAAATTCTCTACTCCCCCTACTCGCCCCCCCTACTCCCCCTACTCCCCCCACTCCCCCCACTCCCCCCACTCCCCTTACTCCCCACTCCCCACTCCCCTTACTCCCCACTCCCCACTCCCCCCACTCCCCACTCCCCACTCCCCACTCCCCACTCCCCTATGGTCACGCTGACCCTGTTAGAACCGCAAAAAAAAACGCCACTCAATCAGTGGTGCTTTAAGGATGAATCTGTCATTCGGATTGGTCGGGCGGCGGATAATCAGGTTGTTTTAACCGATAATTTGGTTTCTCGACATCATTTGGAACTGAGAAAAATCAGTTCTGGTCACAATGGGAGTTCATGGCAGGTAATTAGTCAAGGCACAAATGGCACTTTCCTCAACGGTGTTTTGGTAGCAAATCAGAGTTCGTTGCCAGATAATTCCTTGCTGCAACTGGCGCAGGGAGGTCCCACGCTGAAGTTCCAAATTCAGCAGCTGGAAACAGCACAAAATAAGCCTCCAACTTTGCCTTATAGTTGCACGCACGAAGGTAACTCCTCGAATAATCTGTTTTGTATCCACTGTGGTCAACCGATCTCAGTATTACACACGATTCGCCACTATCAGGTATTACGGACACTAGGACAAGGAGGTATGGGTACTACCTATCTCGCTTGGGATGCTGTAGGAAAGATTGCTGGACATCCACAACTATTGGTGTTGAAGCAAATGAATGCTGATATGGCGAAAATTGCTAAGGCACAAGAATTATTTGAACGGGAGGCGCATACTCTCCAGTCTCTCAATCATCCTGGGATTCCTAAGTATTACGACTTCTTTGTGGAAGGCGGGAAAAAATATCTGGCAATGGAGTTAGTCCACGGACAAGATTTAGAAAAACTTATTTATCAAAAAGGACCGGTGATCCCAAACCAAGCGATCGCCTGGATGATCCAAACCTGTGACATTTTAGACTATCTCCACAGTCAGAAACCACCACTCATTCACCGCGATATTAAACCCGCGAATTTGATGGTGCGAAGTTATGATAATCGCATAGTAGTACTAGATTTTGGTGCTGTTAAGGAAATTGGCACAATACCTGGTACGCGTATTGGTGCGGAAGGTTATTGCGCCCCCGAACAAGAACGGGGACAACCCTTGACGCAATCGGATTTGTATGCAATTGGACCAACGCTAATTTTTTTACTGACTGGCGAAAACCCTCTGAAGTTTTACCGCCAGCAAGGACGAGGTTTCCGGTTTAATGTCACCAGTGTTCCGACCATTACTCCCCAGTTGAGAGAGGTGATTGACCGCGCCACAGAACCATTGCCACGCGATCGCATCCAAAATGCCCAAGAATTAGCAATAGCATTGGCGGGTTGTAAAGTCTAGCAACGGATGGGAACGGATGTAACGGATTTTTGGAACTGTGGGACTTACGGTTTAAGCAGCGGTATTGGCTGGTTGTGAAGTCTGGCAACGGATGGAACGGATGTAACGGATGTTTGAACTGTGGGACTTAGGGTTTAAGCAGCGGTATTGGCTGGTTGTGAGGTCTGGCAACGGATGGAACGGATGTAACGGATGTTTGAACTGTGGGACTTAGGGTTTAAGCAGCGGTATTGGCTGGTTGTGAGGTCTGGCAACGGATGGAACGGATGTAACGGATGTTTGAACTGTGGGACTTACGGTTCTAGCAACGGTATTGGCTGGTTGTGAGGTCTGGCAACGGATGGAACGGATGTAACGGATGTTTGAACTGTGGGACTTAGGGTTTAAGCAGCGGTATTGGCTGGTTGTGAAGTCTGGCAACGGATGGAACGGATGTAACGGATTTTTGAACTGTGGGACTTAGGGTTTAAGCAGCGGTATTGGCTGGTTGTGAAGTTTGGCAACGGATGGGAACGGATGTAACGGATGTTTGAACTGTGGGACTTACGGTTTAAGCAGCGGTATTGGCTGGTTGTGAAGTCTGGCAACGGATGGAACGGATGTAACGGATGTTTGAACTGTGGGACTTACGGTTCTAGCAACGGTATTGGCTGGTTGTGAGGTCTGGCAACGGATGGAACGGATGTAACGGATTTTTGGAACTGTGAGACTGACAGTTCAAGCATCCGCTACATCCGCTACAACATCCGTTGCCCTACTCTTCATCCCAAGCTTCCACAGACAGCAAATCGCTAACTGGGTCTTGCATTGCAAAGCCAAAGTCTAACAGTTCCTGTTTCCAGTGCTGCCATTCGTCGTTGTAAAGTAACGCGATTTTCCAAATACTATCAGTTGGCTTGATAATTTTTGAATCTACTAGTGATTGCACGTTACGCTGCAATTTCACCATTGGGTGAATTACTTGCTGAGTCATAACCTCGAATGAATTCAGATTAGGTTTAGTAAATACTTGATCAAAACTGCTTTCCGTTTTGGAATAATCGACTATGCGTAGAGTCCTATTTTTTGGCAAAGCAAGTCTTAACTCCTTAACTCTACCATAACTTACTCTATTATGTTGCTTTAAATTTGGTTTTGTACGGTAATCACCACCAAACAACTTATAGCAGTTTTGAATTTAATTCACCACATTGTAAGGGCGCGGAAACCTCGCCCCTACGGTTATATTGTGGTCTACCCGGTAATGGTTCTGTAAATTTCGTTCCCTAACAGTCATTGTAGATGCTTATCTGATGAAAATTTATCTTCCTGCAGTTTGAGAAGACTTACAGCCATTTTATTTATTTTCTTGAGCAGAATATATGTTATTGCTGGCTATCCCTGAGAATAAGGGCTTTGTTGGTGGTGTTTGGGTTAGTGTAAACTACAGAATTTGCAGGAATGATCCACCGTTAGAGTGAAACCTTAAATTAAATATAGCAAACATCCGCAATTCGATACAATTAACTTGGTTTTTATGAGAAATTAATTATTTGTCTGACACTAAGATTCAAAGGAAAGGTATGAGTAGCAAGCAGTTTATTTTGATTGCCAAGATTTTTAGGTAAAACACTAAATTCAGTCCAAAGTAGATCTGAAAATATTCTGTGCGGTTAGTTGCACAAATATGAGAAAATTGCTAGGCGATCGCACGTGTTACAACCCCCATAACCCGTAGGGGCGGGGTCCCCCCGCCCCTACAACAGTAGGCGAGAAATATTTTCATGCTCGGCTGTACACGTAATTTAAATGCATTTTTAATGACTCAGCATACTTAGTCATAAATTCGTAGCGTTATGGCTCGTAGTAGAGACTGTGTAGAGACGCGAAATTTCGCGTCTCTACAAGCTGCGATCGCGATTGCGGGAACTCCTCTAAATGTTCCACTCGCTGAAAAACAATACCTCAACTCCTAAGATGCACATTTTGTAACCGTTACACAGCAGAGTACCAACCAACGATAAAGCCCAAGTAGAGTACTAGGCATACCACCATGACTCAAGCCTTACCAAAAACTAAACTAGTAACTTTTGAAGAGTTTTTGAAACTCCCCACGGATAAATCCGCGAGTTCCATTGCTCACATCTTGCACCTGGCGAATAGAATTCGCGCGCTAGTCGCCTACGGAGGGAAACCCTCCTGCAGCGCTGGCTTGGCTACACAGACAAAACCCGCCTAGCCTTCTCCCAAGGGGAGACGCTTCGCGAACGGCAACGTCTCCGACGAACGCGGGTTTCAAACCCTTGATTTTCCGTGAGTCCGCGTAGGCGGACTTGGTTTGTATAGCCAAGCCAGCGCTGAAGGAGGGTTTCCCTCCGTAGGCGACTGGCGTGCGAATTCTATTCGCCAGGGGTTGGTGCAAGATCTGAGATTGCAAACTTTTTTCGACTACCTGGAAGGTGAAGCAGGCTTAGCCGAGTTCTTAGAAGATTTCCCACATTTGCCGGCTCAGGTACTGCTAGTTTTGGAAGTGATTGCGCTCTTCAATGCTGGATCAGGAGCGAACTGTCCGTGTTAATTCTGCTGGATGAGAATCTGTTAAGCAAGAAACTAAAGAAATTGCTTGTGGATGCAGGACACCTGGTACAGAATGTGGAGGACATGGGGTGGCGCGGTGTAAAAGACGGCACTGGATGGTGATGTACTTTTATAGGATGAATTCACTCTTCTTTTATCTGCTTGGGAGTAAGAAGGAACGAGAGTCTTCTTCCCCCACTCCCTACTCCCCACTCCCCACTCCTCACTCCCCACTCCCCACTCCCCACTCCCCACTCCCCACTCCCCACTTTTGTTTGTGCAAAAAATTTTTAGCCAAGATGATAGTTTCTGTGAGTGAGGTGGGTATCCTCATGAGAGGAGGATTGCTGATACCTAAGTATTTACCACAGCAACCAGCGAAAGATGACTATTTCTGGGGAAGATTACGTAATTGCTCGGCGCAAGAAGATTGAGCGGCGACAAAGGATTGTAACGATAGTGTCGATGGTATCGTTTTTTGGTTCTGGAGTCTTTACAGTAATTCCTGCACTGCAACAGGCTATTCACCCCAAGCCAGTAACTGCGTCTGCTGAGTCAGAATTAGAGCACAAGGCGCGGGGTTTTGAGTTGGTCTTACAACGGGAACCACAAAACCAAGTGGCGCTGGAGGGGTTAGCAATGGCGCGAATACAGTTGAAGGATGCTCAGGGTGCGATTCCTCCTTTGGAGAAGCTGGTGAAGCTGCAGCCTGAACGGCAAGATTACAAACAGATATTAGAGCAGGTGAAGAAACAAGTGGGTAAGGGCGATCGTTAGGACAACCAGATTAAAGAGAAAAGATAAGAGTATGACTATGAATAGTGATATTACCAATTCTGAACTTAATCGCCTGATTCCTCCGGAAATCAAAAATGATGAATTTTACGCAGCTATTCAAAGGATTGCTAGAGAAGAAGATATTAAAACTGTTTTAGAAATAGGCTCATCTTCTGGAGAAGGAAGTACTGAAGCCTTAGTGACAGGTCTTCGAGAAAACCTAAACAAGCCAACATTATTTTGCCTGGAGGTTTCAAAAACTAGATTTACCCAATTAATAAAGAGGTATGAAAATGACTATTTCGTAAAATGCTACAATACTTCATCCGTCTCTATGGCAGATTTTCCTAATGAACATGAAGTCATCGATTTTTATAACAGCAGTCAAACTAATCTTAACTTTTATCCTCTTAAGCAAGTTCTTAGTTGGTTAAGGCAGGATATTGAGTATGTAAAAAATTCGGAAGTTCCGGAAGAAGGCATTAAGAGAGTTAAGAAAGAAAATAACATTGATTTGTTTGATATTGTGCTTATTGATGGTTCAGAATTTACAGGTAGTGCTGAATTGGATGAGGTATATGGCTCAAAGTATATATTTCTAGATGATATTAATAGTTTTAAAAATAATCCAAATTTAAATCGTCTCTATTCTGATTATAACTATACTCTTGTTCAGATTAACTATAGTGTACGCAATGGCTACGCTATCTTCAAGAATAAGACTGTTCCACCAGTTAAATATACAACGATTGAGCCTGCTGTTAAATCAATTCAAGGCTTCATGCTCCCTGGACAAGAAGAGTATCTTTTCAACAAAGTAAAATTGCTTCCAGATGATGCTGTTATTGTTGAAATCGGTTCATACAAAGGACGCTCAACAGTTGCGATGGCTTATGCTTGTATAGGAACTAATAGAAAAATTTATTCCATTGATACCTGGGACGGTAACGATTCAGACTTTCCTGACCGCAACTTTTTTGATATCTGGCAGCAAAATCTTCAAAAAAATGGTCTTAAGGAATATGTAGTTCCATTACAAGGCTACTCCCATAATATTTTAAAGCATTGGGATGAGTTAGCAGATGGCAAAGCCATTGATTTCATTTTTATTGATGGTTCTCACCAGTACTTAGATGTATTGAAAGATTTTGAGCTATCCTTCCCAATTGCGAAAGATGGTGGATGGATAGGGTTTCATGACGTTATACATACTTGGCCTGGACCAGAACGTGTATGGCATCACATCGCCAAACTTCGTCTGATCAACCATGAGTATTCCTCAACCCTGGCATGTGGTCAGAAATTTGGTACTGCTGTTGCTTCTTCATCAACGCCAGAATTACCTATTCACTTTTTCACTATCGTCCTTAACGGTGAACCATTCATTCGCTACCACATTGAAGTGTTTAAGCAGCTACCTTTTAAATGGCATTGGCATATTGTTGAAGGCGTGGCGGACTTAAAGCACGATACTGCCTGGAGTGTTGAGTTGGGTGGACGTATTAGTGATGAAATTCATCACAATGGCCGTAGTAATGACGGCACTACAGAATACCTAGATGAATTGGTGCAACTTTATCCGGATAACGTCACAATTTACCGCAAGCCGGAGGGCGTTTTCTGGGAGGGAAAACGCGAAATGGTGAATACACCACTTGCAAATATCCTGGAGGAATGTTTGCTGTGGCAAGTGGATGTGGATGAACTATGGACAGTCGAGCAAATTTGCACTGCGCGACAAATGTTTATTAACAATCCTGAAAAAACATCTGCTTTCTATTGGTGCTGGTATTTTGTTGGGGAAAAATTGGTGATTAGCACTCGTAACTGTTATGCTCAGAATCCTCAACAAGAGTGGTTACGAACTTGGAGATTTAAACCTGGAGCATTCTGGGTAGCACATGAACCTCCCATATTAGTGGAACCTCTGCCAGATGGTCAAAACAGAAATGTGGCAGCAGTCAATCCTTTTGTACATGAAGAGACGGAACAACTTGGCTTAATTTTTCAACATTTTGCTTACGTAACAGAAGAACAATTGCAATTTAAAGAGCAATACTATGGTTATACAAACGCTATATCGCAATGGTTAGGATTGCAGCAACAAGCTAAATTTCCAGTTCTTCTACGCGAATATTTTCCTTGGGTCGGAGATGAAACTCTGGTTGATACTGCAAATTCATGCGGTATAGTACCAATTGCACAAAGAGAACTTAGTGGCAATAGTTGGCAGTTTTTGCAGCCAGATGAAGTGCAACAAAAAATTGCACAAATTAAAAAACCAGTACCAATAATTCTGGTTGACGGTGTATTTTTCCAGCTTTATCAAACTGGCATTGCTCGCGTTTGGAAATCATTGCTAGAAGAGTGGGCAGAAAACGGCTTTGCTAAGCACATTATTGTGCTTGACCGATCTGGCACTGCTCCCAAAATTCCAGGCATCAAGTATCGCATCGTACCACTTTATGACTACAACAACACTGATGCTGACCAGGAAATGCTACAGCAAGTGTGCGATGAAGAAGGCGTTGAGATATTTATATCCACTTACTACACAACACCCACTACAACGCCTTCTGTGTTCATGGCTTATGACATGATTCCAGAAGTCATGAGAGCGGATATGAATAATCCCATGTGGCGAGAAAAGCATCGGGGTATCCAACACGCATCAGCCTACATGGCAATTTCAGAAAATACTGCGCGTGACCTAGTAAGGTTTTTCACAGATATACCCATAGAGTCTGTGACCGTAGCTTATTGTGGAGTTAAAAGTACCTTCTCAGCAGCAAAACCGGAAGAGGTGAATGCTTTTAAGGCTAAGTACGGTATTGCAAAACCCTACTTTATTTTGGTAGGCGCTGGAAGTGGTTATAAGAATAGTATTTTGTTCTTCCAGGCTTTTTCTCAGCTTGCCAGTAGTAATGGATTTGATATTGTCTGTACAGGCAGTGGAGGTGTATTAGCACCTGAGTGGAGAGTCTACACTTCAGGTAGTGCTGTTCATATCCTGCAACTCAGTGATGAGGAGTTGGTAACAGCTTATTCCGGTGCTGTGGCTCTGATTTACCCGTCTAAATATGAAGGTTTTGGAATGCCTGTAGTTGAAGCAATGGCTTGTGGTTGTCCAGTTGTCACTTGTCCTAATGCCTCAATCCCAGAAGTGGCAGGCAAGGCTGCCATATACGTGAATGATGATGATGTGGAAGGACTGGCAAATGCGCTGTGCGAGGTACAAAAACATAGTGTTCGCAACTCATTGATTGCTGCTGGTTTGGAACAAGCGAAACAGTTTTCTTGGTCAAAAATGGCGAAAAATGTTGGTTCGGCATTGATTGAGGCTACTCTCCTACCTTTAAAACTAAAGGAGATTAATTTAATTATCTTCCCTGATTGGTCGCAGCCAGAAGAAGTACTCGGTGTAGAGTTGGAACGAGTGGTTTTAAGCCTCGCAACTCATTCTGATAGTCAATACATTACTCTACTAATCGATACGAGCAATAGTGTCGATCAGTATGCTGAACTGTTGTTATCTGCTGTGAGTATGAATCTTTTGATGCAAGAAGGTTTAGATGTCAGCGAAGGACTAGAAGTGTCTCTGGTTGGACAGTTTAGTAAGATGCAGTGGGAGGCTTTGCTACCTCGTATTAAAGCAAGAATTGTTTTGGAAAATGAAAACAAGCAAGCTGTAGCACAAGCAAAAGCAGAAATTCTACCTTACTGTGAAAAAGAATATTCTAAACAACTAATATGTATTACACATTTTGAAAAAAACATCTTAGAAACATTAGTTGAGTATTTTAAAGAAAAAACTAACTTTATTGATAGATTATCTAGCATTGTAGACATATATAGTAGAGAAAATTTAGAGCCATCTTTGCTAGAGGAATTTCGCTTTTTGAGAAAACAGATGGCTGAATTGTGGTTGGGTACAGAGGAAAATTTACTTGAAAGACTATACTTGAGCAAAGTTGGTGAGGCATATCAAGCACTGCTAAATAGTGGGATTAAGTATGAACCATTGACTGAAACAGAACAGAGTTTTGTGTCTCAAACGGTAGCACAAGTTGCTAAAGGATTTGAAGAACCGAAAGCTGTTCAATATTTACTGATAGCAATGCTGTATTGCCTTCCCCACCAATTACCCTTTACTTATGACCTGACTCGGATCCCAAACTGGTTACTCAATGACTACCTTGGATTTACATTAAAACCTCCCCTTTACTTTCGGAAAACAGGAGAGGCAGATAGTTACTACCAATATATGAAGAGATGGGTTAAGCATATTCATCGTAATATTGTTAGTAACTCCGATTCTAACTTGTGGCAGGATGTAGCTAGGTATTTTACACAAAGAGCTAACTTTCTTTTCTTATATTTTAATAACGCAAATTTGAAAGATATCTACACTAAACGTGCGGATATCATGGAGTTTTATTTAAAAACAACTCATAATAATATTGAATACAATTTTTCTGAACGATCTCCAGAAAGAAATAAAATTTGTTTGGGAATCCTTGCAGAGGATTTTGGAACCGAGACAGAAACTTTTGCTACATTGTCAGTGTATAAGCATTTAAATAGAGATTTATTTGAGATCATCCTCTTCACTTTCAATGTAGGTAATCATCGTTTAGAGCGATATTGTACTGGTCATGCAGATAGGCTTGTTCAACTGCCGGCAGACCTAGTAAGTCAAGTGCAAACCATTCGAGAAGCAGATATAGATATCCTGTTCATTTCTACTAATGTGACCCTAGTAACTCGTCAAATTACTTTGCTTGCCTTGCATCGGCTAGCACGGATACAGGTAGTTGACGCTAATTCTCCCGTGACAACTGGTATGCGTCACATTGATTACTATATATCAAGTAAACTTTCTGAGCCTGAAGAGAATGCCCAACAACATTACACTGAAACGCTAGTTACATTAGACTGTCCTCCCCAATGTTTCGATTTTGCAACTGAAGAAAAAATCCTTGCTACAACCAGTATTAGCCGAGAAAATCTAGGGATTGCTAAAACTTCTGTGGTTTATGTTTCTGGAGCTAACTACTACAAAATAATTCCAGAGCTAGAAGTAGCATGGGCGAAGATAATTGCTAGTATTCCTGATTCTGTACTTTTACTTTATCCGTTTAATCCAAACTGGTCATCGTCCTATCCAGCTATTGCTTTTCAAAAGCGCATAGCCGCCACATTTGCTCAACATGGTATACCTCAGGATAGGTTAATCCTTCTGGATTGTGCGCCAAACCGTGCTGATGTCAAAGAACGTTTGAAACTTGGTGATATCTACTTAGACTCCTATCCCTACTCTGGTATGACTTCCCTGCTCGATCCGTTGGAAGTCGGTTTACCAATGGTGCTAATGGAAACAGAACCCTCTCGCTCTCGAAAGGGAGCATCACTTCTACGAGAACTCCAGATACCTGATTTAATTACAAACAGTGAAGAGGCTTATATTCACTTAGCTGTTGCTCTCGGAACCGACCTGGAATTGCGCCAGCAAAAAGCAGGGCAAATTAAGCAAAAAATGCAGGAAAACCCCAGATTCCTTGACAGTCGTTCTTACTCCGCTCAAATCGGAGAACTCTTTCAAGAACTATTTCAAAAACATCAGGCGATCGCTATTAAAGATAAGTTCACGTTAAGAGATATTAACCTGATTATTTTTCCAGACTGGAGCCAATCAGAAGAGTTAATAATTTTTGACTTAGAACGAGTAATTAAAGCTCTTGTAACTCATCCTGAAAGTCAAAAGACTACTCTACTTATTGACATAAGTAACATTTCTTGTGAAGATGCAGAGCTTTTGCTATCCGCTGTGATGATGAATCTTGTGATCCAAGAAGATTTAGATGCCAGCGAAGGACTAGAAATTTCTCTGGTAGGACAGTTGGGTAGTATGCAGTGGGAGGCTTTGCTACCTCACATCAAAGCAAGAATTGTTTTGGAATACGAAAATAAACCAGCTGTAGCACAAGCAAAAGCAGAAAGTATTCCCTCCTTTGAAGTAGAAAGCCTCAGCGATACACCACACAGTTTTTTTTTAAATTTGAGCGATAAGTTCTTGCAAGAGGGAAGATGGCAAGAGGCGATCGCACAATATCAAAAGCTACTAGAAGTTCAAGCAGGTGAGCCAGAGGTTTATTGGCGCTTAAGTGAGTGTTATCGACAGTTAAACCTGCTAGACGAAGCTTTTAATATTCTCCGAGAAGGAATTAAACTTTACCCTAGAGACGGAAATTTGCATTTTTCGTTAATCATTAATTTGCTGCTGATTGGACGAACTGAAGAAGGAATCTCCAGTGCGAACGCTGCCTCAAATGCATTACCTGATGACTACACTTTTAAACTTCTCAAACATTTAATAGTCCCTAGAATCTACAATACTCAAGATGAAATCAGTTTTTATCGTGAGCGATTTACCCAAGGACTGCGAGATTTAATCCAAGAGACATCCCTAAAAACTGATGCAGAAAAACAGAATGCTTTAGCAGGGATAGGTGGACTCACAAACTTTTATCTGTCGTATCAAGCTCAAAATGATATAGAGTTGCAACGTCAGTATGGGAACTTAGTGCATGAAATTATGGCATCTAACTATCCCCAATGGATTGCTCCTTTATCAATGCCGAGTCTTAAGCCTAATAACAAAATTCGTATTGGCTACGTTTCTCATTACCTGCACTCTTACAGTGGAACACTTTGGTTAACAGGTTGGCTGCGTCACTGCGATCGCCAAAACTTTGAAATCTACTGTTATTACACAGGAAATTCACCAGACCCAATTACACAACAATTCCGAGATGACAGTGATGTTTTTTACCATATCCCTCATAACTTGGAAGCAGCCTGTCAACAAATAATTGCCGATCAACTGCACATCCTCGTCTATCCCGAAATTGGCATGGACCCGCAAACAATGCAAATGGCTGGTTTACGGCTTGCGCCTGTACAATGCGTTGCTTGGGGACATCCGGTAACAACTGGCTTGCCAACAATTGATTACTTTTTGTCTAGCGAGTTAATGGAAGCGGAAAATGCACAAGAACATTACTCCGAGAAACTCATTCACTTACCTAACATTGGTGTTTCATATCCTAAACCATATATTCCACCAGTAATTAAGACCCGATCGGATTACAAGCTACGAGATGATGCAGTCATCTATTTATGTTGCCAAGCTCCTTTCAAATACCTACCACAATATGATTTTATTTTCGCGGAAATTGCTCGTCGTGTTCCTCAAGCTACATTCGTCTTTCTACGCGGCGGTTTACTTCAGCAGCGTCTAAGCCGTGCTTTTACAGCAGTTGGTTTGAAAAGTGAGGATTACTGCGTCTTTCTCACCATTCCAGAACGGCTTGACTATCTGATGATTAACTTACTCTCAGACGTTTACCTTGACACTTTCACTTGGTCTGGTGGTAATACTACACTGGAGGCGATCGCTTGCAACCTCCCCATCGTCACCTGTCCAGGGGAATTTATGCGCGGTCGCCACTCTTACAGCTTCCTCAAAATGCTAGGAGTAACAGACACCATCGCTGAAAATGAAGCAGAATATATTGAAATTGCTGTCAAATTAGGACTAGACCCAGCTTGGCGACGCGACATTACACAACGCATCAGCCAGAGTCATGACCATCTCTTTGACGACAAAGCCTGTGTCGCAGGTCTTGAAGCCTTCTATAAACAGATTATTCATAGTTCGTAGTAAGCACTTCAGTGCTTACAAAAGTTATGTACGAATACCGCAAACTAACGCCAGAACAAAAAGCTGAATTAGTTAAACATCGCTTGAGTCGCGGCTATCCACCCCATGCGCCACCACATCAAGTGCGAGATAAATCATTTTACCTATTAACAGCAGCTTGTTACGAACATAAGTGTCATATGCACTCTGAATCTCGCCGTCAGCAACTGCTAGACATGATATTCGAGAGATTGATAACCAGTGATGTAACAATATGTGCTTGGGCTGTTTTACCTAATCATTATCATCTGCTGGTGCATATTGTAAATTTTGAAGTCTTGAGTGACTTATTTCGCATAATTCATGGCACTACTTCTCGCCAATGGAATCTTGAGGAAAATGTGACTAAGCGAAAAGTTTGGTATCGCTGGTGCGATCGCGCTATTCGCTCTGAACGACATTACTATACAACTCTTAACTATATTCATTACAACCCAGTTAAGCATGGTTTAGTTCAATCTCCTTACGACTGGGTTGAAAGTAGTGTTCATTGGTATTTGCAAGCTTACGGACGGCAATGGCTGCGTGATTCTTGGACTCAGTATCCAGTGCAAGATTATGGTAGTGATTGGGATGATTTTTTTTAATATGAGCGCTGAAGCGCTCACTACAAACAGCGTCTTCCTGATATCCACCTCTACGGTCAGCTTTTTCACGTTCCACTCCTTCCCAATCCAGCAACGATACACCAGAGGCTACAATTTCTTCACGGATCTTCCGCAACCGTTCGCCTAGAGGAGGCTTTGACTTCAGTTCGGCTTCATGCTGAGTAGTAGAAGTTGTCTTGAATTTAAAGAACTCCACCTTTTTTAATTTTTAATTTTGCAGGGGTACTAGGGTGTTGTTTCTGCAAGAGGACGTACTGTCAGGACAGCATCAGTAGGCATTTTCTCTACCACTGACATGGGAACAGAGAGAACTGCTATGGAATCACCCGCAGCATTAAATACTTCCAATATATAGCCGTCTTCACCGCCACTGGGATGAGTCACATAGTCAATTAACATAGCGACATCTCCACGCTTGAGGCTGTAGTCTGGAATGTCACGACTGAGAGCAACATACTGATAAAGTTCAAATTTCATAGTAGTTATTCCTTCTTGGGTTTGAGGGTAATAAAGCGAAAGATCCCGTCATTTTTTGATTGTAGCCAAACAGTGACTACTGCTAAATCGCGACCATTTACACCTTGTAGATTACCTTCTACTGTGTAAAATATTCCATATTGATTTATGTTATCTATGATGTTAATATCTTGCTAAAACCAAAATTTTCACAAATGATTTAGGATTACTATATCTAAGTTGAGGTAATAACCATGACTCAGACCTTACCTAAAACCAAGCTGGTAACCTTTGAAGAATTCATTGCTTGGTATCCGGAAAATACAGAACGCCGTTATGAATTATATGATGGAGTGATTGTAGAAATGCCCTTACCAAAAGGAAGACATGAGGAAGTTGTAGGTTTTTTAGCTTCAGAAGTAACTGTTGAATACAAACGGTTGAAACTTCCCTACTTCATCCCTAAAACGGTAATAATTAAACCATCTCTACACGAATCTGGATACTCCCCAGATGTATTGATATTAAATCGCCCATTACTTGTAAACGAGCCTGTGTGGAAAAACGAATCAATCATCACGGCTGCTGCATCAATAGCTTTAGTGATTGAAGTAGTTAGTACTAATTGGCGTGATGATTATCATAAAAAATATGCTGACTATGAGGAAATGGGAATTGCTGAATACTGGATTGTTGATTATGCTGCTTTAGGGGGAAGAGAGTTTATTGGCGATCCAAAACAATCTACTATCTTAGTTTGCTCGTTGGATCAAGGTGAGTATCGCGTTACCAAGTTTCGAGGTGATGACCGTATTGTCTCTCCCACGTTCCCAGAGTTAAACCTGACCGCTCAACAGATTTTTGATGCAAGTGCTTAAATTTACTGGTTTACGATGAGAAACAGGAGGTTATTGTCCAATGGCTGTAGAGCAATATCGTCAAATCATCCAACAGTTAATTTTAGAACGGGCGCAGTGGCGATCGCCGCAAGAGGAAATCGAGACACAAGCCATTCTGGATACCAGAACTCGTAGTTCGTAGTAAGCACTTTAGTGCTTATGAGCGCTGAAGCGCTCACTACGAACATCCTTCCAAATACCTTTGCCACATTTGCTCATAAGCCTTCTCCATCTCAAGAGTAAACTGCTTAGCATTCCACAAAGGTGCAGTTTGCCGCGATGCTTTCAACTGACAGGCAATTTTGTCACGTAACGCCTTATCCTTACCCAAGCGCACACCCCACTCGACATACTCTTCATCTGTCCAAGCAATGCCTTCGGTGATTCCAGCATTTACCATCATGGTATAGCTATTACGAGCCGCAAATTGTTCGCCTACTCTCGTCACCAAGGGAATGCACATCCAAAGGGTTTCTAGGGTTGTCGTCGCTCCGTTATAGGGATAAGTGTCTAGTACCACATCAGCAATTCCGAGATTGGCGCGGTGGGTTGCTTCTAAAGCAACTTGCGGCAAAAATCGTATGCGATCGCACTCCACACCCTCTTCTTCTGCAATTTCGTAGAAAAACTTTTTAATGGCTTCTTCCTCAGACAAACCTTTAATCAAAAAATAGCTATTTGGTACTTCTTTAAGAATTTTCATTTGCCATCTTATTGTCTCAGGATGGCGTTTACATCCCCTTTGAGCGCTAAGATACACTACCGCATCAGTGGGAATATTTAAATATTCTCGGCGCAAAGTAGGAATCCCCACCTCAAACCCATCAACAGCTACATAGGTATGGGGCAAGCGCCAAATTTTCTCTGTATAATAATCCTGCGCTGAATCCGGCAATACATAGGGGTCTGCAATGAAGTAATCAATAGCAGGTATTCCTGATGCATCCCACCCTAGCCAAGTCACTTGAATTGGTGCTGGCTTAAGTGCCATCACTTCACTGCTAATATCTAAAGTCATACTATCAAGGTCAATTAAAATATCAATTTCATCTTGATATATCTTTTCAGCAATTTCTAAGCCATTCATGCCTAATTTGTAAGCATGCGATGCCTGATTGACATACCATTCCTGTAGCCAATCATCTACCAGCTTATAGTCTACAAAATAAGCATTAATTTCAAATTTTTCACGATTATGATGCTGAAATAGCCAACGAGCTAACCATCCAACAGAATGGTTTCTTAAAGCGTAAGATATATATCCAATCTTTAAAGGTTTGGCAGTAATTCCTGACCCTCTCTTATTAAGAATTCTCTCAGAGTAGCGTTCTGCTTGCTCTGGGGCAATAGCTTGAATATTTGTCTGAAAAATTTGAGCTACTTGATTATGAATTGCTCTAAACTCTGCCGGACAATCTTTAATATGAGGTATGGCAAAGGATGGAGTAAGCAAATGAAGAGTTTTCAACTCATCCAGTGGTAGCGGTTGTGCTTTGATAAATTCTTGTAACAGTGATTCTAACTCTTGACTGGAAGAGCAGATTTCCTCCCAATATCCACCCACCATCATCAACCCGCGCAAGATTAAGTGAATGGCAAAAATTTTATCTGGCAATTCTTGCGATAGCGAATAACATAACTTAGCTGTCTGTATTCCCTGAGAATAATCCCTAGAATCTTGATAAAAAACAGCTAGATGTCGTGAAGCTTCTACATTTTGGGTATCTAAGCGTAAATATAACTCTAAAATACGAGCTGCCAGCGCTGGTCGCTTCAAAGTATGACCAATTTTCATAGCAGCACGCAAGAGTACATAAAAGCAATCATCAGGATTAGAGAAGCAAGGTAAACAAACTTCTACTAATTCCAAAGATGCTGGATGACAAGGCGCAGTGTTTAAAACTTCCTGCACAACTTGCAGCAATAACTCTGCATTTAAATCTACACTTTGTCCTGCTTGTAAAATTTCAATAACTCCCGACTCATTCAACTCCACGCCTTCAAACTTTTCCAAATGAATGGAAAGTAGAATAATCTTGAACAAGTTATTGATATCGCTGGGATTAATTTCCCTTATGTGCTGGCGAATTGCCCAAACTAGAGAATATTCCGCCAGCGTCTCGCGTCGTTCTGCCTCTGTTTGCAAAACTTCAATCAGTTCATTTGTCCAAATCTGAATCTGTTCTTCTTCTGCATCTGTCATTGGCAGCATCCAAGTCATTTGAGCTTCTGCCTCTTGTCCTTGCAAAAGCAAAAGCAATCCCAAATGCCAGTAGTGAGATAAGACATTAGGTTCGGCTACTATTGCTTCTTCATATAAAGTTGCAGCCTGAGGATATTCGCCTTGAACTAGATATTGATGAGCTTGCTGCTGCCAGTTAATTAAATCGGCAATCATAGGAGATAATTTTTATGGTTACTAACATCTTGTACCTGCACGAGATAATGGTGGGCATTGCCTACCCTACAATGCTGGTAATCAAGATTTTGGAAACTAATTTTTTGTCGATTATGTCCAGATAAGTAAATAAAGTGAGTAGAATAATCTACCCACTTTGGTAAAAAAATGCCTAACTTAGCTGGATTAAAACCTTCATTGCAATTCAATCTTTGTCTGAAGTGCAGTAGGTGGATTATTGCTCGCCTACTAACTCGTTTCTTTACTTAGCTAAGGAGACGTAGCTGGTGGGGCAGCTAGGACTGGTTGCATAAGGAATTGCGGTTCCACCGGAGTCCCCACTGTTCACCCTAGCATTTACAGCTTCACATAAGACAGCTAGGGTCGTTGCTTCACTTGTGGCAGCTACAGTTCCTACTTGTACGCCACCTAAGTAGGCTTTGAGGGGAGCGCTAGCAAGTACTGGTTGTGCTTGGTTGGTAACCATGCTCTTACCAGCACCACCATCGGCAATGGCGTACATGTAATTTACAGTCTGTGTTGCGATACCAAGACCAAGCTTACCAAAGTCAGCCTGAGCTGCAAATACATTATTTTCCAGGTAATATGCTTGCTGAGTGCGGTTCATAGAACCTGTATAGGTTTTCGCTTCCGACTGCTTACCTTTGTTAGCTTGGTTGAGGAAAGAAGGCAGCGCGATCGCAGACAAAATACCAATGATAATAATTACTACCAGTAGTTCAATAAGTGTGAAACCTTGTTCTTCTGTCTTTTTCTTAAGGATGTGTTGTAAAAACTTGGCTTTCAGTTCGGTTTTCATATCTTTTTTCCTTGGGGTGGGGTTGCTTGCTGAGTTCTAGATGTAACTTACCCACTTCCGATCAGTTTCATATCACCCCACCCCAATAATTTTTTATACTGCTTTATCAGGGGCGCTCCAACATTACGTAACCAAGACCCTCCAGCCTCAGCAGTAGCCATTAGACATCTCCGGAAATTAATTGTGCGTTGCTTACAACCCTTGTAGAGACGCGAAATTTCGCGTCTCTACATTCTTTTTCGGAGATGTCTATTACACTAAATAGAAGGCTTGTTCTTCATCTGTGGGCTTTAAGGTAATAGGGTTTAACGGTCTAACTTGCTGCCAGCGCTGCACTAGAGAAATTATCGACTGCTGCTGTTCTAACAGAGGTATCAAGCAAAGCGCCATAGCACTATCTATACCAACCAATTCCTCAATTAGCGGTAGGTGCTGAACTTATGGAAAATATTCTCATCATTGTCAGGGTGGGGTGAGGGCGAGGTTAGGGCGGGGGAACCCCGCCCCTACGGCGGGGGTATATTGTGGTTTCGCGACCGTGGTGCTGTATAGGTTTTGGACTGGCAGGGTAGACAGCCAATACGGTTCGGTTAGGCAACTACGCATTCACATGAGTTGGGAAAGACTCTTCCTGCGGGTTGTGCTGCCGTGGTGGAAGGGTAATCTCAATCCGTCGGTCTAAGGCGTCGGCAATCTTTTGGAGCATGGAGAGTGAGTGACCAAATAATTCGTAATTCGTAATTCGTAATTCGTAATTAAAAATTTCTAAATTAATTAATAATTAATTCATTAAGGGTACATGCCCCCAACTTTAGATTATGAAAAAGAAAAAAAGCGAGATCTTCTTTACTACTTGCGAATGCATTTATGCATGGGGTAATAATTACGAACTACGAATTATCAATTACGAATTATTGTGACCCTCGTAATCGGCGTCTTCAAGACGAGCAATATTCGGCTGCTTTGTACCGACAAGGAGAGCAAGTTCTTCTTGAGTGAGTCCCGCTTCCATTCGCGCTTCGTAGATAAGTTGAGCAACTTTCGCATTGATTGATGCCGAGAGCGATCGTGGCATGAAGATCAGGGTCGTCGCCGGTGATTCTATTGATGATGCTGCGTGCGTTACTTGTTTTCGGCATGTCATTCCTCCTCTTGGTAGGTATACCCTTCAGGGTCATCTTTAAATCGCTCTTTGCGCAAAGAGCGCTCGTTCGATGTCAACATCTGGTACAATACCTCCTTCTTTGATGAGTGAATGAGCAAGGATGGCGACGTTTTGCCCATGAAAGATGTAGGGGCGGGGTTTCCCCGCCCTACTATAATAGACATCTCCGGAAATTAACTATGCATTACCTTCCATCCTTGTAGAGACGCGAAATTTCGCGTCTCTACATTCTTTTTCGGAGATGTCTAATGTTGTCAATTCAATTAAAAACTGCTGTCAGTGCAAGTATTACATTCTTGGCGCGTCATTTCTTCAGCCATCAGTTCAGCAGAACGTTCCTCAATCTTTTTGCGACGCTTAATAGCACCAAATCATTCAAAATAATATTAATCTTCATCAATTTCTGCAAAATTTACTTGCTCGTAAAGATCCCTAAGCTGAATTTGAAAATCAACTGTAGAGAGCGATAAAGTCGCAGATTCATCTTCAATTTCATCAAAAATCCATTTACCATCAGTAGTTTTCACATACTGCATCACATGATATTCATATTGGTCGATTAAAATATATTCCTTTAATTCTGGGATAGAACGATAGTAAAGAAATTTATTTCCCTGGTCATAATTTTGAGTAGATTTAGATAAAACTTCGGCAATTAGCAAGGGATTCATTACAGTTGTTGTACTCGTTCCCGTATAAATAGGTTGTCCTTGTATTACCATCACATCCGGATAGGTATGCTGCCGATACCTCGGTATCCACAACCGCACATCACCGATGTAAACGTCATAATTTTTACGCCTTAAAGCAATCTTTAATGATGCAGCTAAATTCAAGGCAATTTTATTATGATTTGTCGTGCCACCTGTCATTGGAACGATTTCTCCATCACGGTATTCGCTTTTATATTCAGCCTTTTCTTCAAGTTCTAAATACTCTTCAGGTGTGTAATAACGTTTTTGTGTCTGTACTTGCATAAATATAATTAGGTCAGCGTACATAAATCATCATTGGTTCATAGTTGCGCCTTGAGTGCGCGCTGAAGCGCAACTACAAGCCCTTCTCTTCTATTTTACAAAGCTTTATATAGTTAGTATTAATCTCGCCTACCTACTTATAACCTATTGTGCTGCTAAGATTTTCTGGGCAGAAACGCGATCTTGTTCTAATTTCAATAAACCGCACTGCGATCGCTGTCTGTGGATCTTCACGCACAGAAAATTTGTGGTGATGCCGTACTCAAGGGCTTTCGCACCCTACACCTCAAGTTCTGTATTTTCTTTAGTCCGCGTTCCTCATCTGGATTTATCACCTTTTCCTTTCTTAGACTTGACAAACGTTCAACTTTTTGCTTTTAAGGAGGTGATATCATGTTCGGTAAATGACTTATCATTTAAGTTTGACCTCTCCCCGCCTTTGACTTACGTCAAAGTCTCCCCTCCCCTAATAGGGGAGGGGTTGGGGGAGAGGTTCTTTATTACAAGTATTAAGCGCGAACATCAGGTGAGATATTCTCCAGAGAAATTTGCGCAAATAAGGAAACGGAATTCCCAAGGATGTTATTACAATAGTATTACTACCATGAGTCAGCTATTTATGCACATACTAAAGATTCGTAAACTGGGAAACTCTTTAGGTACAACTTTACCTAAAGAGGTATTGCAAAAACTGAGAGTTAGAGAAGGGGATAGTATTTTTGTGACTGAAACACCCGGTGGTGTTCATATTACCGCCTATAATCCTGATTTTGAGAAAGCTATGGAAGCTTACAAAAAAGTCAGTAATAAATACAGGAATGCTTTGCATGAACTTGCCAAGTGAAGAGCCTTACTTGGAGTCGTACAAAAGTAAAATGTGTAATGATACCTTTGCGATCGGGAGGAGTTTATGAAGTTTAGCGTGACGCTAGATCGTGATGAGGATGGAATTTGGATTGTGGAGTGTCCCAGTATTCCGGGCTGTGTGAGTCAGGGTCAGACGCGGCAACAAGCCCTTGAAAACATTAAGGATGCAATAGGAGCTTGTCTACAGGTTCGGGCAGAGCGCGGGATGCCGCTTACGGTTGAGACACATCAAGTTGAGGTCGTAGTAACGTACTGCCTTCTGCCTTAATATGCCAGCAAGAGATATATATCATAATGCCGTCAAAAATGCTTTGATTAAAGACGGCTGGACAATCACAGACGACCCCCTACACTTGAAGTGGGGGCAAAAAGATATGTATGTAGATTTGGGGGCAAAACGACTATTAGCCGCAGAACAAGGAAATCAAAAAATAGCTGTAGAAATTAAAAGTTTTGTAAGTCCCTCTGAAATGGAAGACCTTAAAAATGCTATCGGGGGATTTGTCATGTATCGATCTGTTATCCGCAAAATTGAACCTGAACGAATATTGTATTTAGCGGTGCGCGATAGTGTGTTTACAGCTTTGTTCGAGGAACCAATTGGTAAACTTTTGAGAGAGAGCGAGAATATTTATCTACTCGTATTCAATTATGATAGTGAGAGGATTATGCAATGGATACCTTAAACACCTATCGACGCATTATCAAGGACGTATTAATTGCCTATTCACAAATTCCTTATTCCCACGGCAATATTGAAACCAAAATAGTATTTGACAGCGAAAACGATAGCTATTTATTAATAACTATGGGATGGGATGGTGTTAAGCGGATTCATGGTTGCTTAGTCCATATTGATATTATTGATGGCAAGATATGGGTGCAAAGAGACGATACAGAGGATGGCATTACCTACGAATTAGTAGCAAATGGAATTCCTAAAGATCAGATTGTGTTAAGTTTTCATCCTCCTGATGTCCGGCAACACACGGGATACGCCGTTGCATAAGTCTTACAGCCAATTTTATTGACAATAGGCTTTCTCTGGCTGTAAGTTGCATTATGTTTCGCGCTTGCCAAATTCTGCTTCTATAGGATTCTTATGAGATTTTTGAAATACACGTATTCGGTGCATTGCCCACCAGATCCGGGTGAGGGTGGGCATTGCACCGACTACACTACGTATATATTTTTCACGCTCTGCCGCACGGATTCCTATAGAACTCTACATTTCTTCACAAATCGCAATTCAGATCTCTGTCTGGCGACCAAACTTTGGTAGGTTCCAGGAAAAACACTTCTTTGAGTTTGAAGCCTGACTCCTTTATTCTTTCTACAGGCGGACTATTTTCCAGCAATTACTGTTATCTTGAATATAAAGAGAAGCGATCGTAAGTAATCATCCAACATTATATGAATGACTCATCTACAGTCTCCTGTGAAGCGGTGGCATCTGACGAGGAACCTCCGTTGCCTAGGCTTTCGCTAAAACGAGTGAAAGCCCACGAGATCAAAGATCTATACTGGGATAGGCAACCAGCCGAGATTGCCGCAGAAATTACGGCACTTCCCTCTGGTTGGCAGGCAGCAGCCTTTCATCGGTTACCTAGATCTCAAGCGATCGCTGTCTACGAGTCCCTGGATATCGACGTACAACAGCGGCTGATAGAAGACTTCACGAGACGGGATGATCTAAACATTTCTCACGAGTTATCACCTAAAGAGCGAGTGCAACTGTTTGAGTTACTCTACACACCAAACTCTCATGAGAATGCACATGGGTCGATGGAAAGCGACGATTCCAATGGTCCTCTAGCTATTGTAAAGCAGCGATGGCTCTGGCTATTTGTCCTGCTCCTTGCTAGTACTTGTACTACTGCTGTAATTAAAAGTCAGGAAGACATTCTACAGCAGGTAGTTGTATTGGCTAGCTTTATTCCCCTACTGATTGCCTATGGGGGAAATGTCAGTACGCAAACGGCAACCGTAGTGGTTCGTGCGCTTCACCAAAAGAAGGCTAAGCTAAATGAGCTCCTGCGACAATTTCTGTACCGAGAGATGACGGCTAGCATCCTGCTTGGGGCAATTTTAGGACTCTTGGTGACTCTTGAGGCATTTCTCATGCAAGATAATCCTCTGGTGGCGCTTGTGGTGGGGCTAAGTCTGTTTGCGATCTCGGTGTTAGCCTCTCTCTGTGGTTCGATGCTGCCGTTTTTCTTCCAAGTTTTAGGGTGCGATCCAGCTTTAATGTCAGCACCAATGGCTGCCACCCTCGTGGATGTGGCAGGAATCTTGATCTACCTATACATAGCGCGACTGATTTTACATATCTAGGGTGCTGGCGCTTAAGCTCCCCAACCTACAGCTATTATACGTATATAAGCTAAGATGATATAACTATACTAAAAACGGCTGAAAACTATACTTATTTAACATTCGCGCATCCTATTCTTAAGCCTCTCCCCGCATCGGGGAGAGGTTTGGAGCTCAGTCCATATTAAGTGAAGTTTTGAACCGTTCGCAGTATACTTAATTCAGCCAACGAAAACAGGTTCTCATTTTTAAAAGTTACAAAGCCTGCTGACATTTCTAAAGGAACCGCAGGTGACAATCTGGAAGGATTAGCAACTCGGTAGCGCCATCAGCAGAGGCAAAGAGCGCAGCTTGCCCAGTTTGATGAACCCCTTCCAGATGAATTGGTAGCACGATTTTGCAAGGACAAACAGCAATGGGAATTAGTGTCTCGTCCTGAAAGACGACGGAGGCTGAAGTGGAGCAGAGTTTAACAGCCATGCTACAAATTGCAAGAGCAACAAGTGCGCGATTCTAACGGGAACGTCTCCTATACCGCTTAGACTTGGCGACTTCTTTAGCTTTACGCTTGTGTTTCTCCAAAGGAGTTTCAAAGTGACGATGTTTCTTTATATCTGGAAAAATCCCTGCCTTGGAAACTTCTCGCTTAAATCGACGTAAGGCTGACTCAATTCCTTCATTTTCGCCCATAATTATTTGGGTCATTCTCTCTCCTACTTAATTAACTTAATTGGTAGCTAAGTGGTTGGATCTAAACAATTCAATAAAATGTAAGTGAAAAAGGGCAGACTCCTTGTCTGCCCAAAATACCCGAGATTTAAATTCTCTGCTTGGGATGAAACAATTGGAGAAAGAGCCAAGACTCATGTCAAAGCTTAGTAGCGGCGAGAGTATCCGCCTCCTCCTCCTCCACTATTGTTTCCCCGTCTACCACCACCAAACGAATCTCTATCTTCACGTGGCTTGGCCTTATTAACCTTTAGGTTACGACCCATCCACTCAGCAGTGTCGAGGGCTTCTATCGCTGCAGCTTCTTCTGCATCTGTTCCCATTTCTACGAAAGCGAAACCGCGCAAACGACCAGTTTCCCGATCTTTTGGCAATTGAACGCTTTTCACAGTTCCATATTCTGCAAAGACTTGTTTTAGGTCATCTTCTCCAACTTCATAAGAGAGATTACCGACATAAATTGACATAAAAACATCTCCAGAATCAAATAGAGTAAAGATTTAGATTCGGAGAGACGCTTGTAAATAAATAAGCACAAACCGCATAACCGAAAATAATCCTCGATTATTATAGCATGAAATGTATAATCTGTGTTTGCTAGACCATATACTGCGTCAACACGAACACAGTCTTCTTATGCAATTTGGACGTCACCCCGTTGCCATAAGGAAAATAATGTGCTAAGTGGAATGCACGGCTTACTTCAATGAGCTCCAATTCAACCGCAAAGAGTGCTTTGGGCTTCATCTTTTGTAGGTCGCACAGCACACAAGGTCAATGTTAAAGATACAGGCATTGGAATTCCACGCCGTATAGGCGCACTGGCTCCCAATAAGGTTCGGTTAAGCACCCAGACAGAAACCCGGTTTCTTAAACAATACCTTCGCTCTTATTACCCTCACTCTAGAAGAGTGGGGCTATCCGAACAAAGGCTGCCTTCGCAGCCTGCAAGGATTGCAGACTCGCGTTGGTGGGCTTCGTTTGTGTAGCCTCGCCAGCGCGCATGAGGAGGGTTTCCCTCCGTAGGCGACTGGCGTCCAGGCTTATAGCCTGTGGGGCTTTTCAGAAATTGGCGAAGGTATTGTTAAAGAAACCGGGTTTCTCCGTCCACCAACTACCCTTAACCGAACCGTATAGGCGCACTGGCGCAGACAAGCAACTTCTCTCCTCATCTCGATTTATTTGTGCCCAACTACTTAGTTTAAGGGATTCTACTGAACAGTTCAAAATAAATATTTGGTAAATTAGATAAAAACTCCCTAGCACACGCAAAAATAAATATTTCAAAAATGAGCTTACCAAATGCTCAGACGACTCATGCGCATTAAGTTTTAATCGTTAACAGTTGCAGTCTCCTTAAGTTGAGTCTTAATGAATAAAATTATACAAAAGCTTTTAGTTCCACACTACACAGAATACTTGGCAGTATCTCATGAATTGCTGATCCTAGAAACCTCTTCAGGTATTCAACGGTTTGCTGATTACCCCAACGAAGTCATGCTAGGAAAAGATGTCAGACTTGCTTTTTCAGAATTAGTAGTATCTGAAAATTATCTGCTCGATATCCTTAAAGGACGGCAGAAGAGTTTTGAATTAAAAGGTATTGCTCTGCATAAAGAATCTAGTTCTACTTTATATATTGATTTATATATCACCAGTTTTGAAAATGGGTTGATTGTCTTATTACAAGATGTTACAGAAAGGATGGTTTTGGAGCAAAGATTAGTACAGTCAAATAATGAAGCCAATCTTTTATTAAATGCGGTATCTGCTTCTCACAATTACATTGAGAAAATTCTTACGTCCATAACAGATGCATTGTTGGTAACAACGCCGTCAGGAAATATAATAACAGTAAATCCAGCGGCAATTGATTTGTTTGAATATAGCCAAGAAGAATTAATCAATCAACCAATTTCCAAAATTATTGCTGACGAAAATTTCTTACTGCCAGATTGTCAGCAGAATTCCCGATCTGGAAGTGAATTTTTGCAGGATTACGAGGTAGTTTGTCAGACCCAAACTGGAAAAAAGCTGACTGTCGCCTTTTCTAGATCTGTGATTCAGACTCAAAAAAAGGGCTTACAACATTTTGTTTGTATCGGTCGGGATATCACACAGCGCAAACAGGCAGAGGAGTCGCTGCGTCAAGCACACGACGAGTTAGAACGCCGGGTTGCCGAACGGACAACAGAGCTAGAAACTGCACTCAAGACATTACAGGTAGAGATGGCAGAACGCATCCAAGGTGAAGAGGAACAGTTTGAAAGCATTCAGCGCTACTGCTTTTTGGCAGACACCATGCCCCAAATTGTCTGGACAACCCGGAAGGACGGCACACTTAATTACTATAATCGACGCCTTTACGACTATACCGAAATGACGTTCGAGCAGGCAAAGGATTGGGGCTTTACGGCGGTGCTGCATCCGGATGACCGACAACTGTACAATGAGCAGTGGACGATCGCAAGACAAATCGGCTCTAGTTATGAAATTCAATGTCGTTTGAAAAGATCATCAGACGGGATGTATCGCTGGCATTTAGGTCGATCGCTACCGATGCGAAATCAAGATGGGGAAATTGAGCAATGGGTAGCTACGTACACAGACATCCACGAGCAAAAACTTGTAGAAGAGCAGCTGAATATAGAGCATGACTTGTTAGAACTCAAAGTTCAAGAACGGACAGCAGAATTAACGCAGCAAATCGCAGAGCGCAAAATTGCTGAAGCTGAACTACGTAAAAGTGAAGTACGCTTCAAGACATTTATGAACAATAGCCCTGCTGTCGCTTTTATCAAGAATTCTGAGGGGCGCTACATTTACATTAACAAGACGTTTGAGCGCATTTTTAACACCAAACTCGCCCTTTTGCAAGGCAAGACGGATTTCGATTGGTTGCCTGAAGAGATGGCAAAACAGATACATAAAAATGACATCTACGTCCTCTCTACAGGTAAAACTGCACAGATAATTGAAACTGTTCCTACACCAGATGGATGTCTTCATTACTGGTTAGTCTTCAAGTTTGTTTTTAAAGACGGCGAGCGGGGACGACGGTTAGTCGGAGGGGTGGCGGTTGACATTACCGATCGCCAACTTTTGGAACAACAGCTTTTTGAAGAAAAAGAACTGGCTCAGGTGACGTTGCAATCTATCGGGGATGCTGTAATCACAACCGATGCGTCTGGGCAAATAAAATATCTTAACCCAGTTGCAGAAGAAATTACTGAGTGGAGTCTACAGGATGCACAAGGAAAGCTGTTGGCAGAGGTATTTAAGGTTGTTAATGAAAACACTCACGAATCAGTAGAAAATCCCGTAGAACTTGCCTTAAGTTCTGGCTGTGTTGTCAGTCTTAGCAAAGATAGTGTCCTGATTACCCGCAACGGCAGTATAGTTGCCGTTAACGACTCCGCCGCACCAATCCGCGCTAGTGACGGCAAAATTATCGGTGCAGTCATGGTGTTTCAAGACGTTACCCAGACACGCAACATGGCACGTCAATTATCTTGGCAGGCGTCTCACGATGCTTTAACCGGACTATTCAATCGCAGCGAATTTGAGCGCCGTTTGCAATTAGCTTTGAGCAGCGCCAAGATAAAAAATCAACAACACGCACTGTGTTATCTAGATTTAGATCGATTCAAGATTGTCAACGACACTTGCGGTCATGTCGCTGGCGATGAACTATTGCGCCAAGTTACGACGCTGTTTCAATCTCAGGTGCGCTCCTCCGACACTTTAGCACGTCTGGGAGGAGATGAATTTGGCATACTGCTTGAAGGTTGCCGAACAGAGCCAGCATTCCGGATTGCCAACAAGCTTGTGCAGTGTATTCAAGAGTTTCGTTTTGTGTGGCAGGATAAAACTTTCCAGATTGGTGTCAGTATCGGGTTGATTGCGATCGACGCAGACAGTGAAAGTATGAATAGCGTATTAAGTGCTGCCGACGCGGCTTGCTACGTTGCTAAAAACAAAGGACGTAATCGCGTACATATTTATCAAGCCGACGATAGTGAATTAGTGAAAGCTACAAGCGAAATGCAATGGGTGACGCGAATTACTCAAGCTCTGGAAGAAAATCGTTTTTGCCTTTATTATCAGACAATTGTCCCCACCACCCCAACTGAGTCTAGTGGGGAACATTACGAAGTTCTGCTGCGCCTTGTTGATGAAATGGGTCAGGTGGTGTCGCCAATGGTGTTTATTCCAGCTGCTGAACGCTACAATCTCATGCAAGAGATCGATCGCTGGGTGATCCGCACGCTCTTTACCACTCAAGGACAACACTATCGAGAAGCTGGTTGTGAGTGTTTGTATGCCATCAACCTTTCTGGTGCCAGTATTAACGATGAGCAGTTTATTGAATTTTTACATGAGCAGTTTACCTTACACCAGATCCCACCAGCATTAATCTGCTTTGAAATTACCGAAACTGTGGCGATCGCCAATCTAGGCAAAGCCGCTCAATTCATCCGCTTTCTCAAGGAACTGGGCTGTCGTTTCGCCTTAGACGATTTTGGCAGTGGGATGTCCTCTTTTGTTTATCTCAAAAATCTGCCAGTGGATTACCTAAAAATTGATGGCAGCTTCGTCAAGAATATTGTCGATGAGCCGATTGATTTGGCAATGGTAGAAGCAATCAATCAAATTGGTCATGTCATGGGCATCAAAACTATTGCTGAGTTTGTCGAAAATCAGGAGATCCTGGAAAAAATCAGAGCGCTGGGAGTGGATTATGCCCAAGGTTATGGGATTGCCAAACCACGCCCTTTTTAATCAAATTTCAAGAGGTTTCTTGATCCTAGCTTCTTTAATCACCCCTTCAGCAGAAAAATATTCTTTGGAATGATAGAAATAACTGCTAGATTCATTCTTCTCAATTATTCCATTAACCAATAAACCTAAGATATTGTAACCGGAACTTTCTAACATCTCTTTAGCAGCACTAGCACTGCTAGAATCAATAACCCCTGGTCTTGTCACTAACAAAATCCCATCAGTCATGTGGCTTAAAGTTAGAGCATCGGCGGCAAAGAGCAACGGAGGAGCATCAATAATTACAAAGTCATATTGATCTGAAAAATTTTCAATGAGTGATGCCATTCGCTTAGAATCCAACAAAGCTAGTGGATTAGGAGGTTTAACTCCAGCAGTTAAGACATCAAGATTATCCATTACCTGACACACACTAGTCTTGAATTCAGCCTGACCAACAAGTACCTCGCTCAAACCTGCTGCATTGGTTAGCTGCCAGAGATGATGCTGAGAAGAAACTCGCATATCCGCATCGATGAGTAAAACTTTACGCCCTAGTTGAGCGATCGCTGCCGCTAAATTAGCTGAAACTGTAGATTTGCCTTCTTTCGGAACTGCGCTAGTTACCACAATAGTTTTCAACACCTTATCTGAACTCAGAAATTTCAGATTAGCTTGAATCATGCGGTAAATTTCGCTCGTTAAGGAGTGGGGCGTATCTCTGACAGCAATTTCTGGAGTTGTTGATTCTGCATATCGGTGACTAGAAGCTTTTTTAGTCAACAAGGGAACAATCCCCAGCATTGTATATCCAAATATCTCTCTGACTTCCTTAAGTGTTTTTAGAGATTTGTCTCTCATTTCTACAAGGAGAACAGTAGTAGTGGACAAAAATAAACCCAACATCATGCCGCACGCCAAAACGATGGGTTTCTGACTTAATACTGCCTTTTCTGGAACTAAAGCCTGAGTAATAATCCGGGCGTTAGCTGTATTTTTATTTTCCGCTACCTGTAATTCTTGCAGCTTTTTCAATAGAGTTTGATAAGTAAATTGGGCGAATTCAACCTTCTGTTCTAGTTCGCGCTGATTTTGTACCAACAAAGGTATGGTTTTCACCCGCTGTTTGTAGGCAGACCGGGATTTGTATAAAGAGGCGAGTTTTTTAGCCAAGCCAAGGCGCTGCACTTCTGATTGCTGGAAATCTTTGATCAGGCTTTGTCGGAGTTCTCCCATCTGCAATAATCTCTGCGGAACTTTTGTTTGATTGCCAGTATTTTGTTCAATTTGCTTTTGCAGGAGGGTTTGCAAGTTGGCTTTTTTTGCTTCTAGGTCAATAATTATGGGTGTTTCATCTAAGAAACGGCTGCGCTGAATCGCTAACTGTCGCTCTAAGTCTTGGAGTTGTGTGAGAATTCCTTGCACTGCAGGTGACTGGTTGAGAGCACTTACAGCGATCGCCTTCTGAGAATTCATATTTACTTTCTGACGCAGTTCATTGGTTTGGGCGTTTACCTGATCCAGTTGAGCCTGAACAGTATTAATCTCGCTGTCTAAACTCCCAATGATCGCAACCGCTGACTTTGACTCCTCTGATAGATCAACAACGTTATTCTTCTGTTTAAAGCTGCGTAGTGCTACTTGTGCTTCGTGGACAGCAGATTGAGCTTTAGGAAGCTGCTTGTCCACTAATCGATGAGTTTCTTCCGCTTCCGAGCGACTCGTAATAATATCATTTTTTAAATAAAGATTCATAACTTTGTTGACTACTGCTGCTGCTTCTTTAGGGTTACGGCTTTTATAGGTAACCCGCAACACATCTGTGCCACCAACAATTTTTAGAGTCAAATCTTTTTCTAGCACTCCAACTTCCAGCGATTCGCCTTTGTTGTTTTTGAGTTTTAGTTCGTTGATTGCCTGCCGCAACAAAGGAGGGGAAGAAATAACTTCTATCTGAGTACTGATAGGATTTTGAGTTGCTACCAGCGTTTTCAAATCTCCTGTTGCTTGTCCTTCAGAGCTATTAAGCAAGAGATTAGAACTAAAAGATGGGATTCTGAATAATAGTTTCCCTTCTGCTTGATAGGATGGCTTCATAAATGTTGTAGCTACATAACTGAGAGCAACTGTCGCCCCAAAGATAATGCTAACAGACATCCACTGCCGTTTTAATATCAATAAATAACGGCTTAAATCTAAATCTACCGATTCTCTAGATTCCATAGTTCTTTATATCTCTGAATTAAGATCGCGAATTTCAATTCTTTTCCGTAATGGGAGCGACACTAATTAAATTGTGGCTGCTAAAAATAGCATTAGAATGAGCGCCTTTCACAAAATTATACCCATTGTTGGATACATTGTCATCCCATCTATTATTGCTAGAATAGTCATCTACAAAAGTTTTTTTAGACGGAGCGCTGGCATAGGCTATATTTTTAGAAAACTGCACATGCTCAGAAAATAATGTGCTTAACTCTCCGTTGAGAGTACCATCTAAATTACGAGATTTTAAGTTTTTAAAAGCTGTATTATTTCTCACGATGACATTGTCGCTTTGAAAAACATGGATTCCTCTACCGCCATTGTCAAAAACAAGGTTATTTTCAACCAAAGTCCAATTTGTGTATTTTGGCGATCGCGTCTGACCTTGGGTGTGCCTGAAATCGTCGATAATAATGCCGTTTCCATCAGTAACTTTTCCATCTTTTCTTGGCAACAGGTTCTCATTT
Organism: Stigonema sp.; assembly: GCA_965249805.1. Lineage (GTDB taxonomy): Bacteria > Cyanobacteriota > Cyanobacteriia > Cyanobacteriales > Nostocaceae > Stigonema. The sequence continues at coordinate 761,864 of CBDFMX010000001.1, read as the reverse complement.
GAGTAAGAAATATTGCCTCTGATTATATTGTGAAAGCCAGATTTGTTATCAAAAGCTTTAGCTTGATAAATGGAAATACCACTACATTGATAAGGCGATCTGAAAGCGTTGCGATACGAAACATTGCCTTCAATATACAGATAATCCGTTTCTTGCCCGGAAATACCCCCACACCCAGAGTCGTGAATTTCATTATTGAGAACTTGTGTGTGGTGGTTTCCCTTACCAACATGAATCCCCGATCCGATTTGAGTGGAAGTGATTCTAAAACCAATTATTTTTATGTAATTGCCCTCTATTTTAAAAGTCCCATCTTGAGTTCCTCTCACAAATGGCTGATGACCGGGAAAAGCTTGGAAAACAATCCAATTATTAGAGGTTCCAGATTTTATGACCGTGATATTTTCGTCGTAAGTCCCATTTTTTACATAGACAATATCTCCAGCAGCTACTTTTTGATTTGCCTGCTGTATTGTCTTGAATGCAAGAGTTTGTGTTGTGCCGGGATTGCGATCATCTCCTTTACTGTTATCGACATAGTATGTTTTACCTGAAGTTTTAGTAGCAGCTTTTGTTCCACCGACTTGCGCATCAAAATCTGCCCATGCATACTTATCTTGAGTTTGATTTTCACTTAACGTAGAACTACTATTAGCATTGACAATTTTGACGACAGAACTTGCAGTAAAACCAGCGATGAAAGCTAGACCAACATAGAGTGTCATAAATCTATTTTTCGACATAACAAATAACAGATATAGCAATCCTATTTAATTTGTGAAATTCGAGCGTAGGGTGGGCACTGCCCACCATTACTAGATTTGGTGGGCAGTGCCCACCCTACAAAATCATCTATTGTGTACGAATGACTTAGGATTGCTATATATAGCAGCTATTTTTCGTGTCAGTTGTAGGGTGCGTTACGGTGTTCCACAATCGCGGACCCTACAACTTAAATTGGTTAATGTTTGGGTACAAATAATCTTAATCCCAACCAGCTATCCAGCAATTGTATGAGGAAAAACAGCACAAACCGAGGGTTGTGCTTAAAATATCGCTTCCACAAACGTTTTGGTTCCATTATCAGCCTAAATAACCACTCTAAACTTATCTTCTGCATCCAGCTTGGAGCTTGCTTGACTCGACCAGAATAAAAATCAAAAGCTGCTCCGACACCTAGCATCACTGCTGGAATTCGGTCTTTATGTTCCGCAATCCAAAATTCTTGTCGGGGGCAACCAATACCTACAAATAGAATTTGCGCTCCTGATTCGACAATTTGGCGAGTAAATGCTGCATCTTCCTCCGTTGTCAATTGACGGAAAGGCGGTGAAATGTGGCAGACAATCTTAATGCCTGGAAACTGCTTTTCCAAAAACTCGACAAATGCAGTTAAACTTTCTGGTGTGCCGCCATAGAGAGCAATAGGAATACCCTTCTGTGCTGCTGCTTTACACACATGTAAGGTGAGAGTCGGACCGTAAACTCGCGAGGCATTTTTGACACCAAGAGTGCGTAAAGCCCATACCAAAGGCATACCGTCAGGCGTAATCAAATCGGCACTGTTAATTATGCGAGCAAATAGTCCATTATCATAAGTTTCCATTGTCATGTGAACATTGGAGGCACAAACACATTTGCTCTCTCTTTTTTCCGTCCAAGCTAAAATTCTTTGGGTTGCATCTTCATAGCTAGTAGCGTCTACGCGCATAGTGAGAATGTAACGAGATTCTAAAGGAGATATTTTCTCAAGTGTGGATTGCATACTGCGTTATCTTCAAGTTGTTATAATTCAATACAGTTCAGATAAGTATCAATCAAGGAATAGAAGTTCAAAGCTTTGAAACCTCAATAAATCCATGATTTTGCTGATCTTTGTGCTACTTAAAACACGGAGGTTTATATTTTTGCTGTCAATAATTGGAGCGATGTTTGAGCTACTATCGTTTCAAATTACCATTCACATAAAATCTCCATAAAACTTGATAAATAAGCTGATCTATCAAGTGCTTTTCATCAAGTCTATTCCCGAAGTATCTGTATTTATAAGTGTATTTTCCCGTAATAAATTGTGTAGTAATTTTAAAGTTTTAGCTCTAAAATGTGAATTTACGGTTATTGCCACTCGTATAACTATTTAAATACTGATGTAAACTAATGCAAAATGAATCATCAGTCTACGCTGAAAATTTATTTACAGAATTAATATTTATAGGACTTACGCATTGACAGAAATAGTAAAGGTCTGCGTCCGGATGAATCCGGACGCAGACCACAAACCGTAGGGGCGCGGTTTCCGCGCCCTGACAATAGACATCTCCGAAAATTAATTATGCGTTCGTTAAAACCGAAGTAGGGCGCCCAGACCGCGCCCCTACATCATTTCTGGAGATGTCTAATGTGGGGTTTGCACCTTTATGTGTTCGCTCGATAATCTGAAACGACCGAATTCCGTGATACAGAGGTAGTTATATTTGTCAAAAGCGATCGCTCTTGAGCAATAAGCGTGCCTCAGCTTGACCCTTTGCTTATTTTTTGCCAGACAGAATCAAATCCTCCAAATGCACGAATAGTTAGTAAACCAGCGAAAAAGCAATAAGAACAAGTTGCTAAAATTATGGTTAATAAAAAATCTAAATTAATTTTTTGCAGGATCAAAAATACAATCAACATGAAACCGCTAATTAACAGCGGCCGACGCATAACTCGCCATAACTGCAATGAAAATAGGCGACTATATACAACATATGTAAATACGCTAAAGTTAGTGAAAGTCATTGCCAAACTCATCAACGCTGCACCTAGTAACTTATATTGAGAAATCAACACCACACCTGCTAATCCTCCGACAGCAGTAGTGAGCGTCACTTCCAAGAGATTAAATTTCTCGAAACCATTCGCTATCAGCAGGTAGCTAAACGCTCGGGAAAAGTTAGATGTAATAAGTGATAGCGAAATTATATTTAGAATTAGAATTACATTCGCCTGTGCAAAACTTGGATCTTTATAAATAAATAATAGTAATTCCTTGCCAAAAAATAACAATCCTAGGAAAAAAGGCAACCCAATACAAAGTAGGATATCAATAACATTTTCTGTTGAATCACGCTGCTTTTCCTTTCCTAAATATACTGCTTTTGACATACCAGGAAAGGCTGCCAAAGTTATGCTACTAGAAATAATATAGAAAGGTTGCAGCAATTGTGACACAGCGCCATAAATACCAATTAGAACCTCACTGCCTAAGATGGAGAGGATAAGTATGTCTATTTTACCAGCGATAATTCCTATTCCTTCAATAGCAAAAAACATCCGAGTCGCCTTGATAGTGTTCCAGATGAAATCTTGCTTAATCTGCCATTGTGGTTTAACTATCTTTGTTAGCAAAAACCATTCTATCGCCAGAATTAATGATTCGGAAAACACTAAGATTACAGCAATATATTCGATTCCATAATGGAGCTGCATTGCCCAAAGCATTGCCAATAAACGCAGGATGTAAACTGGCACCGTAGAGATAGCAATCAGGTGCATTTTCTCTTGGGCTTGGAAAATTGCCTCCGTGATGTTAGAAAGCGCAAACGGCACGATAGTCAAGCCCATCATGTAACAAATAAATGAAGTGTCAGGACTATAATGCAGTAGGAACACCACAACAACCAGTGCTACATAACCGATAATGCTGAAAACAAACTGCAATAAGGTACCGTTTACCAGATAGACTGGCGTTATTTCTGGATCGCGGGCTAGTTCTCTCGTAAACAAGGTCTTAAAACCTTGAGAAGCAAGGTTTACAAAAATGTAGTAATAGCTGATTGCCAGTAGGTATTGCCCTAAAGCATAGGCTCCGAGAGTACGAGCTATAGCCGCAGTTAGCACAAAGGTCACAATTCCTTGCGTTAACCTATTGACTAACATTGATATAGAATTAACTGCTAGTTTTCGTCGTTCTGACATTGGCAACAAGCCTTTTTTGATTTGATGTACCTGAAGCTAACTAACTGATAAAGAGCTATCTGCCTGTACCTGCTGTAAACAAACAGTCAACTTTTCAGCCAGAAGCCTCACGCTTGGCTCTTCCATAAGAGTTGTGTGGATTGCTCCGGGTATTTGATAAATTTCTACTCCACCAGTTGCCGCCTTATCCCATAATTTGGGGTCATCTTCCAACTTTTGAAGACTGCTCGCTGAGAGGAAGAGAGTCACTTTACCCGGATAGATTTCTTGGGGTACGTAGCTTCTGAAAGCTTGATGGTTAGCCGCAGCCACATCAAGGATTCGTAGATTTATAAACGATCGCTTTATGTACCGCAGATATGACTTGTAAAAAATACTTGCCTTCCCTGCTCTCAGATGCCAATTTATTCTTTCCCACAAATAATTTTTTTTATCTTGCGGTTTCAAATTGAGCAGATTGTTTAAATGTGAAAAGCTCAACTCCCATAAGGTTTTGGGTTTAGTGTTAGTAGCATCTACACTGTATTGGGTAACAACAGGAGCACCACAGTCAAATACAGCCAGCAACCTCACCTCCTGACCCAGTGCGTGGAGTTGTCGGGCAACTTCAAAGGCTATTTGACCCCCTAAGGAAAAGCCCCCCAAAAAATAGGGTCCAAGAGGTTGAATCCTTTGCATTTCTTTGATGTATTGAGATGCCATTTCTGGGATTGAGGTAAGTGGCGATCGCTTACCGTCAAGTCCTTGCGCTTGTAGTCCATAGAAGGGTTGATCTGGCAATAGATAGTGCGCTAACTTCCTATAGAATAGGACATTACCCCAAATAGCATGAATACAGAACAGAGGCGGTTTTGTCGGCTTACCTTGTTGAATCATCACGAGCGATTCCCATTCTTGAGAAGATTCTTCTTGGTGTAGAATAGTAGCCAGTTCCGCAATAGTCTGTTTCTGAAACAGAGTAGCTAAAGATAGCCGAGTCCCCAAAGTCTTTTCAATTTCATTAAACAGGCGCATAGCTAGGAGGGAATGACCTCCCAATTCAAAGAAGTTGTCATGGATACCTATCTGTTTCAGACCCAAGACTTCTGCCCAGATAGCTACTAAAATCTCTTCTGTGGGATTTCTCTTGGCGTCAAAGCCAGTGTCTAAGATGATTCTGGATGTATTAGGCAAGACACGGCTGTCTACAATGCCATTGTCAGCCTGGGGCGTAGTACCTAAGGATACAAAATTACTAGGCAAATTGTACGCAAGCAAGGTACGCCTGTCAACTTTGCCGCTGGGTGTCAGTGGCAAGGCATCCAGTGTCACAAAAGCCGAAGGGATCATGTAGTTTGGCAGCTGTTGGGAGAGGAAGTCACGCAGGTCCTTAACTGTGGGTATTTGATCCTGATTAGGGACAATGTAGGCAACTAGGCGTTTATCTCCAGGTACATCTTCTCGGACAATAACAGCTATTTCCCGAATCTCTGGGTGTTTGGCTAGCAATACTTCAATTTCTAAGAGTTCGATGCGGAAACCCCGAATCTTTACTTGATTGTCAATGCGACTGATATATTCAATGTCTCCATTGGGAAGATACCGCGCTACATCACCTGTTTTGTAAAGGCGAGAACTTGGTTCATTGCTAAAAGGATTGGGAATGAATTTAAGGGCGGTCAATTCTGGACGGTTGAAATAGCCTCGGGCAAGTCCAGCACCGCCAATGTGTAGTTCGCCCCTAACACCGATGGGAACTGGTTGTCCATGGGGATCGAGAATATAAATTTGCGTGTTAGAGATCGGGCGACCAATGGGGACAAGCCCGTCAATCCTGCGCTTGCAAGTCCATGCAGTTGCATCGATACAAGCCTCAGTCGGTCCGTAGAGATTGTGCAAATTCACATTTAGATTGGTCAACAAGCCCTCAACCAGAGTAACAGGCAAAGCTTCACCCCCGCAGAAGACGTGTTTGAGAGAGTCACAAGTTTCTATTCCCCCCTGTTCTAAGAGCATTTGCAGCAAAGATGGGACAAGTTGAACAGTAGTTACCTTCTTTTCCGCAATCAGCTTTAACAGGTAAGCACTGTCTTGATGACCTCCTGGTTTCGCCACTAGCAACTGCGCACCCGCCAACAAGGGTGCGTAGAACTCCCAAACCGAGGCATCGAAGCTAAAGGGAGTTTTCTGTAGCACTTTGTCTTTTTCAGTCAAAGGGAATGTTGCTTGCATCCAGCACATATGATTGCAAAGGCTGCGGTGAGAGAGCATCACTCCCTTGGGCTTGCCTGTGGAACCCGATGTATAAATTACATAGGCTAGGTTGTCCGCTACCACCCCAGGCGCTGGGTTTGACTCGCTCTGTTGGGCAATAATTTCCCAGTCGGTATCTAAGCAAATAGTCTGGGCAATGCCTTGAATACTATCGCTTTCTAGCAGGGACTGCTCGGTCAATAACACTGATATTTGGGCATCCTCTAACATGAAAGTTAAGCGCTCTTGGGGTAATCGCGCATCGAGTGGGACATAAGCTCCACCTGCCTTGAGAATCCCTAATAGTCCCACAACCATTTCTAAAGAGCGTTCTATACAGATACCCACTAGCACATCCGATCCAATTCCCAAAGTTCTCAGGTAATGTGCTAACTGATTTGCCCGACTATTTAACTCCCAATAGGTAAGTTGTTGTTGCTCAAATACTACTGCTACTGCATCAGGGGTACGCTTTACCTGCTCCTCAAATAACTGATGGATACATTTGTCTAGGGGATAGTCCGTCTGAGTATTATTCCATTCTAGGTACTGCTGTCTCTCCTTGGCTGTCAGCAGGGGTAACTCAGAAATGGGCTGTTGTGGCTGAGCAACGATACCCACAAGCATTGTCTGGAAATGCCCATTCATCCGCTCAATGGTATCAGCATCAAACAAGTCAGTGTTATATACCCACTTTCCTACCAGTCCGTTGCTGGTTTGTTCTAAAAATAACGTTAAATCAAACTTCGCTCTCGTATCTTCCACCACCCAGGGACTTGCAGTTAAGCTGGAAACCTCGATCTTTTGTAGGGAAACATCTCCCTCCATGACAAACATCACTTGGAACAGGGGTGAATAGCTTAAGTCTCGCTGCGGCTGCAATTCCTCTACCAGCATCTCAAAGGGCAAATCTTGATGATTTTGAGCTAACAAAGCCACTTTCCGCACCCGCTCCAGTAATTCTTGAAACCTGGGATTTCCAGACATATCAGTGCGGAGGGCTACAGCGTTCACAAAAATTTCTGAATTAACGCGGCTAGCAATTGGGGAACCTACCACGATGTCTTCTGTACTCGTATAGCGGTAGAGCAAGGTATTAAACGCCGCTAACAGGGTCATAAATAGGGTGACACCTTCCTGTCTGCTCAATAAGCTGAGTGCTTCCGTTAGTTCCTGAGAAACTACAAAGGATTGAGAGCTTCCACGTCCGTTTTGCTCTGCTGGTCGTGGTCGGTCAGTGGGTAGTGACAATAAAGGTGGCGCACCTGCCAGTTGTTGTTTCCAGTAAGCAAGTGAGGACTGGATGGGTAGTTCTTGCAGTTGTGAAAGCAAAGCTTTATAGGATACCTCGTAGACTTCTCTATCAATACACCTTAGTTTTGGGTCGTAATTTAATATCAACCGTAGAGTGCCTAGAGCCGCAACCCACTGTCCAGCTTTGATGTACCCCATGATTGCGTAGGGTAGTCGCCTTCCAAAAAGGGTAATCCAAGCTTGCTTGCCGCGTTCGTAAGCTGCTTCATATTCTTTGTTAAGAGTCTGTTCGATGTAACTCCATTGCAGACTATGGGAATGCAATGCACTTATAAGCATTTCAGCCGATTTTGTTGATAAGTTACTACCGTGATAGCGATATTCAAAAACTATTTGATTGTGGAAGTATATGGGGAACTCACGGGCAACTCGTAGAAATAAATTTATATCTTCCATAGCAGCTAGATTTGGGTCAAACCCTCCGACAGATTCAATAGCGACACGTCGAAAAATGATACAGGCACATTGGATTTTATGCTCAGCAGCCAGAATAGTCGCATAGTCAGCCACTTCTGGTTGATTATCATATATTTCTTCTGTTTTATATGAGCCATCAGGGTTAATTGATTGAAAAATATAATTACCAAAGACAAAGCCAACTTCTGGATGGGCATTAATGCAATTTACACCAATTTCAACGGCTTTAGGTAAAAGGCGATCGTCACTATCAAAAAAGAGCAGATACTCTCCTTTACTAACGCGCATTCCCGTATTACGCGCTGCAGAGACACCTTGGTTGCTTTGGTAGATATATTGTACAGTCGGGTAGCGATCGCAACAGGCTTTCGTTTCATCAGTCGATCCATCATCCACCACGATGATCTCGAACACAGGGTAGGTTTGACTGAGTACACTCTCAATTGCTTCAGGCAAAAATACGGCTCTGTTATATGAAGGAATAATAACTGATAGCCGACAGTGGTTAAAGTTAGGTAGTGACTGATTCATAATAAATGGTTAATTGGTATTCTCCGATTTTGCTACAAGAAACATTTCGGTAATTCAATAAAGGAAATATCAAGGATAAAACCATTACTATAGCGATCGCAGCCAATAAAAATAAGTTAGATTTTTTAAGGGTTTTAGAACGATTTTTTGCATTTAAATTAACTATATATTTGGCAAGACAACAATAAATTAACATCTCTGCCTTTAAAAGTAACATGGTAAAAATACGGAAGCAGTAGATGATACTATTTTGTTTTAAATATGCTACTTCACTAAAAAGCCGCCTTATATCGCAGCCTCAGGGACTTCCAATTAAAAAAATCTCCACTCTCGTCGTACAGCACCAAAACAGGCGCTTGTCGGTGCCGTACTTTCGTCGTCTAACGCACCCTACTACGGAATGGATAATTTATTTTTTGGTATTCCCTAAAATTATTGCCTTGTCTGACAACTGATGTGTACAGCGCGAATAATGAAGCTATGTAATTTTTGACATCAAAGCACTCAACGCGACGACGGGCGGCAGTTCCCAGCGAAATTCTTAAATTTTCATCTCTAATTAGGTTTTGCATGGCTTGTACTAACTGTTCTTGATTTCCTGGTTGCACTAATAAACCGTTCTGATTGTGATTAACAACTTCAGGTATGCCACCGACAGGCGTTACAATCACAGGTAAACCCCAAGCCATTGCTTCTAACATTGACATAGGTAGACCCTCGTTATATGAAGGCAAAATAAAGGCATCTGCTGCTGCCAAAAGCGCATCCCGTTGTGCAGGACTCAACCAAGCGCAAATAGTAATTTGTTCCTCAACAGCTAATTCTTGAATAAGCTGTTGAGCAATTTCTAAATCTCCGTTTCCTGCTAAAACTAATTCCGCACAATTTCTATCTGATTCTGGCAGTGCTGCAAATGCCTTAATTAGGTCAAAGGCTCCTTTATCTTGCTTAGGAAAAGAAATAATAGACTTTGCTACATCTAGTGCGCCACCACGTTTACCAATGCGTCCCAAAAATACAAATTTAAGAAGCTTGTTTTCCCGCAGCTGTGGAATATTTGATGGTAGGTTGACCTTACTTTTCACGGGATCTGGAAAACCTCTCTCCAAACCTCTCTCCTGCAAGGAGAGAGGCTTTACCTGGCCCGAACCTAAAAGGGAAGGGGGCTGGGGGGTTAGGTTTTGCGTTGGTTTTTCCACATGACGTGAAAGGTCAGGTAGATTGACGGGATTGTAAAGCACTGTAGTTTGATTTTTATCTAGCCGAAATGTTTCTATGAAATAATTTTTCCAATTTTCAGAAAGAGCAATAAAATTGGTGCATTTACCAAATAAAACAGCGATTATTTTCTGCAGGAAACTAGGAAGTCCGGCAAAAAATTCTTGATATGCTGCGCCGTGAGCATGAAGAATAAAAGGCTGGCGAAAAGCTAAGAGAATGAGTACAATAATTAGTTTTCTAAGGGTACTGCCTCTTTCGGCAAAATGAATATGAACTATGTCTGCTTCTCCTCTCAGCAGCGTCCACACAAGTGTCTTAATTGCTTTGATAAATACTATCGCATTATGCCGTACAGAACCTGGGGCAAACGTACCAACATGATGAATTTGCATTTCTGGAGGTGCATTTTCGAGGATAAGTTTTTCAACTGATGTAATTCCTCCCTGGATATCAAGACTAGCGCCAAGCATTAATACTCTGATGATTTGCTTTTGACTATCAGTAGATTTATACATAGAATTTGGTTGATTTATTATTTTTGTAATTGGGCTTTGCTTGTCCTTGCAATCTTTGTTGCCAAAGCTTTTTTATTGTGACTGCGGTATGCGGATTGAGAAAAATATTGCTACTTGGATAACAAAGAAAAAGTTATTTTGGATAAGTAGTGTACTTTCTGTGAGATTTGCCAGCACAATGTACGTGAGAAACATTGCGGGCCAAAAACCGTCAGATGTTTTCACAGACCTGATGTAGGCTAATCCCTTCTGGAAACTTGTGACAAATTCAATCATATATATTGAGAAGCCGATTAATCCCAACTCAAGGAGAAGATCTAAATAACCATTGTGGCTGTTTGGTGGTTTCCAACCTGATGCATACCAGATATCAGCAGACTGACCATCTAAGCCCCGCCAAAATGCACCAAATCCATAACCCAGCCAAGGACTTTTCGAGATTTTATCTAAAATAAATGGCCAAAAATTTGTCCGACCAGTAAGTGTTAAATCTTTGCCGAATAAAGCCGCGATCGCTTCGGCGTTAGCAGCCACCAATGAATATGTGATTGTACTTATTGTCGAGATTCCCATTAAGGTGGGAATCATCAAGCCATACTGCCACCGTAAAATCCGAAAGAAAAATAATTCAACTATAAGAATAAAAACATTAATCAGAGGTGATGATGATTTTGAAGCTATGATTAGCCATACCGACAAACCCAATCCACCCCAGAAAAGCCAGCGTCTTTTTTCCGCTTTAAGAGCCAGGAGTAAAAATACAATGGTACTGGGAGCCATGACTTTGCCGAGAACGTTTTTATGGTTATAAATTCCCCGCCAAGTTGAGAAATGAACTCCGCTCATCCGCCCGTATTTTGGCAATCCTACAGCAAACAAAAAACTTGCGATTATGGCTATACCAAATGTCCATCCTAGTAACTGCAACTGCTCTTTAAAAGTATAGCGGCTGGCTAAGTAGAGTGAAAATAGGATTGTGCCGACTAGGGCTATAATGCGGCTTCTGGTTAAGTCCGGGGCATCAGACCAAAAAAAGGAGAAGACAGCCAGCCCCACCAACAGCCAGATAAACTGATCTTTAGTAATTACCTTAATTACCTTTTTCCACCGTAAAACCAGTAAGCAAAAAGTGATCAGATAAATAACTAAGAATATCATCTGAATCAACGCAAAATCAGCACTACTGTCCGAGTCGTCTCCTTCACTTGCCCCTCCTGAAAGAATGACAACTAATGGACCTCCTGAATAATGGATTAAAGACAAAACGGTGAATGCCTTTTCGGCAAATAGCAAAAGTTTTTTCATCAACCGATTCGGGAGGTATTTTTGGCGGCGATCGCATGTTTGTAAACTTCAACAGTTTGAGCCGCTATATTCGACCAATTCAAATCTTGCTGACAGCGAACCGCCGCCGCTGCTTGCATAACTCGCTGCTTGTGAGGATCGCTTAACAGCTCAACGATCGCCTGTGCGAGGGCGTGGACATCGCGGGGCGGTACAAGCAGTCCATCTTGTTCGTGGCGAATCATCTCTCCTAAACCGCCGATATTGGAGGCAATCACTGGCGTTCCTGTCGCATAGGCGATCGCCGCTACACCACTTTGAGAAGATTCAATATAAGGTAGAACCGTTACCGTACTACGCTGAAATAAACTCGCGACAGCTTCAACGGGGATAAAGTCATTGAAAATTTCGTAGCGTTGTTTGTCCGAATCATCCAATAATTCACCGATATTTTCTCCCCGTCCAGCAATAATCAGCTTGACTTCGGGAATGCTTTCGGCAACCAAAGGCATTGCCTGAAGCAGATATTTCAAACCCTTATAAGGCCAAATGCGCCCAAAAAACAGTAATGTATAAGGTTCCCGGGCGACCATCCGACCGCCTGCCCACCGCTGAAACAGAGTACCCAGTTCCCCATGCGGCAGCACATTCACTCGTTGTTGCGGCAAGCGGAATTGTTGGACAAGAACGTCTTTAAGCAAGTCAGAGTGGACAATTAACTGCTGAGAACGGTAGAAAGCAATTCTGCGAGTGTACTCAGAACCAGGAATCAGATCGCGATCGCCTGGGTGACGAAATACATCGTGAATAGTAGTCACCAAAGGCGGCATCTGATGCAGCAAAAGCGTCAAATCGTACCAAGGATTGTTAGTTTCTTGGACGTGCAGCACATCGGGCTTTACCTCTCGAATAATCTGCATCATTCTACGCATAGTAAATAGATTGCGCGGGTCGCGAATGCGGGGTGTTTTCAACCTAAATACGCGGATGCGGTCATCGATAACATCTTTACAGATGGCTGACAGTTTTTCTGGTTGAATTAGGGTTAAATCAACATATTTAGCTAAACCGTTTGCCAATTGTATACTGTACTCGTCAAAGTAAAAATGCAATAAAGCAATTCTCATCTGCATTCTTTTTAATTGCCCTATAATTTAAATTTAATTGCTGATTTCTGCCCGCGTTTTAGTGATTACAAATGCCTTCATTTCTGCATTTAGCAGAGGTTGATGATAGTTTTGATTGATATCCGGCACAGGTTTGCCATCGAGGAGAACTTTGTAGATTTTTGCCTGACAGTTACTCGGTAAATTGTCCATAATTCTTGTTTTCAACGCACTAGGGCTATAAGTTCGGGCAAACCCTTCATAAGGACCCCATCCGGCAAAGCTAGCAGTGCTATCAAAAATTGTGAGCGCTTTTTCAGGATCGTACTTATGAATTTGTTTATTGTTCCAAATCTCTGCATACTCGTTAGCAATAAATAGCGGCGCAATCACAAGTTTTCTGCCCACTCGCAGTAGACGTACTGCCTCTTGAATGAATTTGATATCTAAATCATCTCGAAAATGCTCAAAAGAGTGATGGCAGCTGATCCCATCCAGAGATTCATCGGGGAGAGGGATTGCGTCGATAGAACCGCCAATATATGTAACTCCATCTGCACTTTTTCCATCTAACAAGCAGTCCTGACAGTAAGCAGTAAGTTTGAAGTCAGAAACCGCCATTAAAGCCTTGATATATTCAGCTTTTTCTCCACCTGCGGCATCTAATATTTTATCACCTGCTTTCAAATCTAACAGAGTCATTGTCGTCAGATATTCAAGGGGCTTAGAATAGGGATAAGCAAGCTGACTATACTTGTTAAGTACCGGGGAATTTATAAAATTTCTGTAATCATTTGTGGAAAAATCTAAATTACTTATTTCTATCTGAATTTCTCCAATTTCTGACTCATTGATCGGGCGCAAAATCCGATTTATCTTGAAATTATTCACACGTAATGCTATCATCATTCTCCACTTATATGTGGTAATAACTCGGGATAATCGATTGAGAATTAATGTATCAGTCACCATATTTTTTACACACCTTTAAATCCAACTATTGAAATGTAATGATAAGACTTTTTTTCTTTGTGTTCTTCTTGGCGACGGCAGTTCAGATCGCCGGAAGCAGCGGCACTGAAAACCTCGTCTTTGCGTCTTTGCGTCTTTGCGTGAGAAAAAAAATTTAAGGTAACTTGCTCCTGACGAGAAAGAACTTTGAGCGCTGTGGTCAGACTCTGGTTTAGCACTATAGATTGGCTTGCACCAGAGTAAGTCTGGACTGGCGGACGGGGATAGTCAGTAGGCAATTCCAGTACAGGATTAGCACCTGCTAGTTGTTGTTTCCAATAGTCTAGCTGGGTCTTTTGGGGCGAACAGGGGTCCGCCCCTACCCCTTGTAGCCATTGACGCTGCCAAACCGCAAAGTCGGCATACTGGATGGGCATTTTTGGGAGGGGATTAGGCTGACCGTGACAAAATGCTTTGTAGAGTGAGTTTAACTGCTGCAAGATAATGCCCCTCGACCAGCCGTCGGAGGCAATGTGATGCATGACCAACAGCAAGATATGCTCCTGTGGTCCCATTTGCAGTAAGCTGCCCCGCAGCATCAAGTCCTCAGATAAGTTGAAGGGGCGTTGCCTGGAGTGTTGCAGCCTTGTTTGTACTTCCGTCTGTTGCTGTGTTGGCGGGTACTCCTGTAAGTCAACACTCGCCAATTCCACCGGACGTGGTGCACTAATCACCTGTATGGGGTTGCCATCTTCATAGATAAAGTTCGTGCGCAAGACCTCGTGGTGGGCGACTATGGCATCTAGCGCCAGTTGTAAAGCAGTCACATTGAGGGCACCACTTAAGCGTACTGCTTGACAAATGTGATAATCAGATCTGTTGGGTTCAAGCTGCTCCAAAAACCACAGTCTTTGCTGTGCAAAGGATAACGGCGCTGATTCCTGGTTAACTCTTTGAGGAATGATCTGGTAGTCGGATAAACCAGATCCTGACATCTGGGCGTTTGTAATAGCTACAGCTAAGCCGGCGACAGTTGGTGTCGCAAATAACTGGCGCAAAGACAGTTTTACACCGAAGGTTTGATAGCAGGATGAAATCACTTGCGTTGCCAGCAGCGAGTGTCCTCCCAGATCAAAGAAGTTGTCATGAATGCCAACTTTATCCAAACCCAAAACTTTACTCCAAATCGCTGCTAAGACTTCTTGTGTGGGAGTTGTGGGTGCGACAAAGCGATCGCCTACCGTCAGGCTATTAGTATCCGGTGAAGGTTGCCACGCAACGCTTGCAATGGCGCGGCGGTCTACTTTCCCATTCGGTGTCAGTGGCAGGGTGTCTAGGATCGCAAAAGCCGAAGGGATCATGTAATCTGGGAGCTTTTGAGAGAGAAAGTGCCGCTCTTGAGGTAATCGCGGCTCTAAAGGCACATATGCTCCACCCGCCTTGATAATGCCTAACATTCCCACCACCATCTCTAAAGACCGTTCTACACAGATGCCTACTAGCACCTCGGGTCCGACTCCCAGAGTTTTCAGGTAGTGTGCCAATTGATTTGCTCGACGATTCAATTCCCGGTAGGTAAGTTGTTGTTCTTCAAACACCAATGCCACTGCGTCCGCCAGTTGTTGCTTCCAGTATTTCAGTTGCGAATCTAGATTTTCATTGAATTTATCGTCGGCTAAATCCAGTAGCTTTGATATTCCTTCATCGTTGCGGATACTCATAATATTGTTATCTTTTAAAGTCTCTATTCCTTCCTTGGCGACAGACAGTTTCTTACGTTTGGAAACACAAAGGACGTACTGTCCTCTCCTTGGCTTCCTGAGCAGCGGATGTTGTAGCGGATATAGCGGATGGTCGATATCGTTGTTCTACCGTTGGCTTACATCTTGCACCACCGCTCTTATACCGGGAATATGAGCGAATCGGTAAAGCTGAAACCCTTAATTTTTCGTTGAGAAACCCCTTCGGGTTCGCCCAACGGGAAAGCAGATCCTGAATGAGTGAAACCGAAATTCAAGGCTGTCTCACCAGTCGCCTACGGCGGGAAACCTGCCGGAGAGCGCGCTTTCTCACCGGTTTCTCTCTCCTTTTTGAGAATGGTGCAAGATATCAGTTGGCGGAATCCGTTACATCCGTTTTTATCCGTTGCTCATCTTGGCGGTTCGTTAAAAAAAGCTTCTTTGATTCATCTGACAATTCCTCATCAGCAATGACAAAATACTAGTACACCCAGGCGGAAATAAAGCAACCATTCAAAATCTCTGAAAAGCTTATGATGTAAGCTTTTAGATTGCTTCGCACAGCGAACAACGCTTCTCCTGACGGAGACGCTTCGCGAACGCGAACGCGATTTTTAATTTTTAATTCCGCTTCGCGGTACTAGTACGCACCTTCTTTTTTCAAAACCACCATAAGTGTTTTGAATAAAATCTCCAAATCTAACCAAAGAGACCAATTTTCAATGTATCTCATATCAAGGTTTATAACTTGTTCAAAATCTAAAACATCAGAGCGACCTGAAACTTGCCAAAGACCAGTAATACCAGGTAAAACCTCTTGTCGAATAAAATGGCGTTCAGCAAACTTATCTATATCTCTAGTAGGTAAAGGACGAGGACCAATTAAACTCATTTCTCCATATAGAACATTAAACAGTTGGGGTAATTCGTCTAAACTATAGCGGCGAAGAAATTTACCTACACCAGTAATGCGAGGATCGTCTTTAATTTTAAACAAGACACCATCTTTAGTTTCATTCAAAGCTTCTAGTTCTTTTTGCAGTTGTTCTGCATTGGTCTTCATAGTACGGAATTTCCATACTTTAAATGGTTCCCCACGTAAACCTATACGTATTTGTCTGTAAAACACTGGACCGGGAGAGTCTAGTTTAATGGCTAGAGCAATCACTATATAGATAGGAAACGACAACATTAAAAATAAAGTTGTAAAACAAAAATCAAAACTCCGCTTGATCCAAAAACCTCCACCAGGAAGTGTTGGACAATAAAAACTAAGGCAAGGTATTCCACCTATATTAGTAAATTCTACATCTCTGTAAATTGGTTTAAATTCCGTCTGTAAAAGATGCACAGTTATCCCAGATGCTTGAAATAGCCAGCAGACAAACATTCTATTTTTTATCGCATCCCAAGAAACAAAAACTTCTGTTACACCTAATTCATTAAGCTTTTCAAAAGTTGCCTGTCGATGAGATCTATCTAATGATTTAGCATCATCGCTACCACAGATAATGTAGCGTTTTTCTTTTTTGATAAAGTTGGTAATTTTTTCCTTTTCTTCTGAGTTATAAATAATGAAAGCCGGATAACAACCTAACATTTGTTTCTGACGAAGAAATTCAAGAGTTACGTTGATTGCCAATCTACCAATACAGATAAAACATGTACTTAGTAATAAAGAAATTATTAATTCTGAGCGTGTCGCATCGATGATTGGCTGATAGAAAAAGCCAAAAATAATTATTAATCCATGAGCAAAAATGAGCGTCTTTATAATGTTGAAATAGTCAAAGCGCTTTTTACCGGCTTGATAAGTACCTTGAAGAGCTAGTGCTCCTATTTGAATGGCAGTAGCTATTAACATCGAGAAAGAATCGCTTGGCATATACCCAGGAAAATGCACAGACGAGGCATGATATTCCGATAAAAACCAAGCAAGGAATAGAAGAATATAGTCTACTAAAACCAGTATTATTAATCGTATCCACCACGATCCCTTTCGCAATCTGGCAAATACAGGAGCACGTAAATCTAGAGGAGAACCACTGAATTGATGAGTGGCAATAGTTGGATTATTTATCATCGGTTTATTTGCATTTTAAGTAGGATGATTTAGGGAAAACTATACAGGTGGGATAATTCAGCAGCTTACGGTGCATATTCCCCACAATAATCTTGCAAGTAGGTTATCTCTGTGCAAAACTCCCAGTCTCGTCTACTTTCCGAATAGATTTCTCAATCATGTCAAGAAATGATTGAAATTCAGGAAGTAGATTTCTCAAGGATGTTAAAGGCTATTTCAAAAAGTTATGTGAATGTTCTGAACTATGTTCCTACCTAATTGATATGGGCAATAGATTCATTACATTATCAACTTGTTCAATACTGAAACGTAAACCGTAAAAACACGCAAACAAACAATCTTCACAAATATAGCGATGCTATAGCGGTTCCCGTATTGGTAAGGTACATATTTTGTGGGGCGGGCAAGGATGCCTGCACGAGACATGGGCGGGCATCCTTGCCCATCCCACAAGAGAAGGCTGTACCTCATGGAAACGAAAAGCGCTATAAATGGTTCGTGAACGTATAACAATACCTTCGTTCCTATTGCCCTCACTCTAGAAGAGTGGGGCTATACAAACAAAGCCCACCTCCGTGGGCTGTAAGGATTCCAGACTCGCGTTGGTGGGCTTTGTACGTGTAGCCTCGCCAGCGCGCATGTTGTCGGTTTTCCCGACAGAGGCGACTGGCGTTCAGGCTTATAGCCTGTAAGGCTTTTCAGAAATTGGCGAAGGTATTGGTATAAGCAACCGGGTTTCTTGCACTTTGAATTTTCATTTCACTCTCCCCCCATTTAGTTGCATGTGATATTTACATTTCGCAACACTGCGTAGCCACAGGAATTTACCAGCACTTGGCGCGTTACTTTACGATTAGGGAAAGTGACGGTGTAGTCTGTACTTGGGGTTTTGCGGATAGCGATGTTTACAAGTCTGAATGCGAGAGAAGAGACATAGCGTCATCAATACTACGTAGGTTTTGGTTTTTTTGATGGGAATTCTGGTTGTAGAGACGCGATTAATCGCGTCTCTACAGGGTTTCGCGTAATTGTAATTATTTTAACCAAGCAGTATTGATAGCGTCATGACCCAAGAACCATCATCAAACAATCTTAGGCGATCGCGTTATTGAGGACTGTTTTTGTGAGCGACTCTGGGCAGTAGTTAACCAATCGTACCACGATCAATCGTCCGAGCATTCTCAATTTGCACAAAGCCACTCACAACAAATAATAAAAAGTAGGTTTTAGGGACATAATTGTCCCTGTTTTGTCACCAAAATTAGTAGTCTCATAGTCTTGACTTTTTGCAGACTATTACTATTCAAGAGCGGAAAACTTTGTAAAAAGCAGCTACATAAATAGGTTCAAAAGTATATATAAAAGCAGTTTTACCTCACTCACGCTCTCCTGGGGATTGCTGTACTCTCTTGAGGAATGAAAGCTAAAAAAAAAAGGGACATTATAATTATTTTAGTTAGATCTATAAATGTATTTTGAAATACTTGACTAATTCAATTTATTATTTGAATATGTATCGTGAACTGCAAACAGTAACACTTAGATTGCAATCCCATGAGGGATTTTCACGGCACGGTCACCCCAAATTGTCAATTCATTTCATTTCACACTCTCGACTGCTGAAATGACCTGACTAGAGGGATGACTCAGCCTGAATTAGCACCAAAGTACATACACATCAAAAGGAAATTTTTTCTATGGCTATTTATACCGTAACCAACACTAATGACAGTGATACTGGTTCTCTGCGGTCGGCGATTACTAAAGCTAATGAAACTTCTGGCGCTGACATTATTAACTTTGATCCAACAGTGTTTAACACACCCCAGACCATTACTCTAACATCTGGGGAATTGAATATTCAAGACGATTTGACTATCCAAGGAACAGGGGCTAATAACCTGACGGTGAGTGGTAATAATGCCTTCCGCGTCTTCGACGTTAATGACGGAAGTAATGCTAACCAAATTGCAGTGGTGATAGACGGATTGACGATTACCAAGGGAAATACTGAGGGAAGTGTATTAACTACAGGTGATAGTACAGGTGGCGGTATTAGTAATAGGGAAAACCTTACGGTAACCAATAGTACAATTTTTGGCAATACCACCACTACCTTCGCCGGCGGCATCCGTAACTTTGACGCAGGCAATTTGACAATAATCAATAGCACCATCTCTGGTAATACTGCTGCCACTTCCAACGGCGGCATCAATAACAATGGCACTCTGACAATAATTGATAGCACCATCTCTGGTAATACTGCTGCCACTTTCAATGGCGGCATCGGTAACACTGGCACTCTGACAATAACTGATAGCACCATCTCTGGTAATACTGCTGCCACTGCCAACAACGGCGGCATCTCTAACACTGGCACTCTGACAATAACTGATAGCACCATCTCTGGTAATACTGCTGCTGCCAACGGCGGCATCCTTAACAATAGCACTCTGACAATAACTCATAGCACCATCTCTGGTAATACTGCTGCCACTTTCAATGGCGGCATTGGTAACTCTGGCACTCTGACAATAACTGATAGCACCATCTCTGGCAATACTGCTGCCACTGACAACAGTGGCGGCATCAGTAACACTGCCAGTGGCAAGTTGACAATAACTGATAGCACTATTTCTGGTAATACTGCCACTACCGGCGGCGGCATCCTTAGCAATGGTACTCTGATAATAACCTATAGCACCATCTCTGGCAATACTGCCGCTACCTACGACGGCGGCGGCATCCTTAGCAACGGTACTCTGATAGTAACCGATAGCACCATCTCTGGCAATACTGCCGCAACCGACGGCGGCGGCATCAGAAACTTCGGTTCCGGTAACTTGACGGTGACCAACAGTACCATCGCTAATAACACTGCCGACAGGGACGGCAAAAACATTGGCAACGGCGGGGGCATCTTTACCGATGCTACTGGTACTGCTATTCTCAACAACACTATCGTCGCCAAAAATTTCGACAACACCCCCTTAGGCGGAACTATCAGAGCCGACGTTTCCGGTAGCTTTGATCCTAATAGCAGCTTCAACCTCATAGGCAACGGCGCTGGCAGCAACTTCATTTCTGGTATCAATAGCAACATTGTTGGTAATGATGCCAGTCCCATTGACCCTTTACTTGGAACGCTACAAAACAATGGCGGTTTTACTAATACTCTCGCTCTGTTAGAAGGTAGTCCCGCCATTAACGCAGGTAGCAATGCTAATATACCTTTAGGTATCACTACTGACCAGCGCGGAGAAGGCTTCCCCCGCATTAGTGGCGATCTAGTTGATATTGGTGCCTACGAATTTGCCTTGACATCCTCACTGATACCAATAGCAACGACCTTAGTGAGCAACGGATGACATAACGGATGTAACGGATGATTGAACTGTGGGACAAAGAGCATAGCGCAGGAGCTACATCTGTGACAAAATCCGCAAAGTCAGCAACGGATGACATAACGGATGTAACGGATGATTTAACTGTGAGCAAAAATGAGCGTCTTGATAATGTTGAAATAGTCAAAGCGCTTTTTACCGGCTTGATAAGTACCTTGAAGAGCTAGTGCTCCTATTTGAATAGCAGTAGCTATTAACATCGAGAAAGAATCGCTTGGCATATACCCAGGAAAATGCACAGACGAGGCATGATATTCCGATAAAAACCAAGCAAGGAATAGAAGAATATAGTCTACTAAAACCAGTATTGTTAATCGTATCCACCACGATCCCTTTCGCAATCTGGCAAATACAGGAGCACGTAAATCTAGAGGAGATTCACTGAATTGATGAGTTGCAATACTTGGATTATTTATCATCGGTTTGTTTGCATTTTTGGAGCTATGGAAAACTATACAGGTGGGATAATTCAGCAGCTTACGGTGCATATTCCCAGCCAGAATCTTGCAAGTAGGTTGTCTCTGTGCAAAACTCCCAGTCTCGTCTACTTTCCGAATAGATTTCTCAATCATGTCAAGAAATGATTGAAATTCAGGAAGTAGATTTCTCAAGGATGTTAAAGGCTATTTCAAAAAATTCTGTGAATGTTCTGAGCTATGTTCCTACCTAATTGATGAAGTGGGCAATAGATCAATACGGTTCAGTTAAGGTGTTGATCCCCCCAAGCCCCCTTAAAAAGGGTAGCTCTATCCCCCTTTTTTAAGGGTAGCTCTAACCCCCTTAAAAAGGGGGGTTAGGGGGGATCTTTAGTTTGTAAATACTACTAACTGAACTGTATTGGGCAATAGATTCATTACATTATCAACTTGTTCAATACTCAAACGTAAACCATAAAAATACGCAAACAAACAATCTTCACAAATATAGCGATGCTATAGCGGTTCCCGTATTGGTAAGGTACATATTTTGTGGGGCGAGCAAGGATGCCTGCACGAGACATGGACGGGCAAGGATGCCCATCCCACAAGAGAAGGCTGTACCTCATGGAAACGAAAAGCGCTATAAATGGTTCGTGAACGTATAAGAAACCCGGTTTCTTGCACTTTGAATTTTCATTTCACTCTCCCCCCATTTAGTTACATGTGATATTTACATTTCGCAACACTGCATAGCCACAGGAATTTACCAGCACTTGGCGCGTTACTTTACGATTAGGGAAAGTGACGGTGTAGTCTGTACTTGGGGTTTGGCGGATAGCGATGTTTACAAGTCTGAATGCGAGAGAAGAGACATAGCGTCATGACCCAAGAACCATCATCAAACAATATGGCGGCGATCGCGTTATTGAGGACTGTTCTTGTGAGCGACTCTGGGCAGTAGTTAACCAATCGTACCACGATCAATCGTCCGAGCATTCTCAATTTGCACAAAGCCACTCACAACAAGTAATAAAAAGTAGGTTTTAGGGACATAATTGTCCCTGTTTTGTCACCAAAATTAGTAGTCTCATAGTCTTGACTTTTTGCAGACTATTACTATTCAAGAGCGGAAAACTTTGTAAAAAGCAGCTACATAAATAGGTTCAAAAGTATATATAAAAGCAGTTTTACCTCACTCACGCTCTCCTGGGGATTGCTGTACTCTCTTGAGGAATGAAAACTTTAAAAAAAAGGGACATTATAATTATTTTAGTTAGATCTATAAATGTATTTTGAAATACTTGACTAATTAAATTTATTATTTGAATATGTATCGTGAACTGCAAACAGTAACACTTAGATTGCAATCCCATGAGGGATTTTCACGGCACTGTCACCCCAAATTGTCAATTCATTTCATTTCACACTCTCGACTGCTGAAATGACCTGACTAGAGGGATGACTCAGCCTGAATTAGCACCAAAGTACATACACATCAAAAGGAAATTTTTTCTATGGCTATTTATACCGTAACCAACACTAATGACAGTGATACTGGTTCTCTGCGGTCGGCGATTACTAAAGCTAATGAAAGTTTTGGCGCTGACATTATTAACTTTGATCCAACAGTGTTTAACACACCCCAGACCATTACTCTAACATCTGGGGAATTGAATATTCAAGACGATTTGACTATCCAAGGAACAGGGGCTAATAACCTGACGGTGAGTGGTAATAATGCCTTCCGCGTCTTCGAGGTTAATGACAGAAGTAATGTTAACCAAATTACAGTGGTGATAGACGGATTGACGATTACCGGGGGAAATACTGAGGGAAGTGTATTAACTACAGGTGATAGTACAGGTGGCGGTATTAGTAATACGGAAAATCTTACGGTAACCAATAGTACAATTTTTGGCAATACCACCACTACCTTCGCCGGCGGCATCCGTAACTTTGACGCAGGCAATTTGACAATAATCAATAGCACCATCTCTGGTAATACTGCTGCCACTTCCAACGGCGGCATCAATAACAATGGCACTCTGACAATAATTGATAGCACCATCTCTGGTAATACTGCTGCCACTTTCAATGGCGGCATCGGTAACACTGGCACTCTGACAATAACTGATAGCACCATCTCTGGTAATACTGCTGCCACTGCCAACAACGGCGGCATCGGTAACACTGGCACTCTGACAATAACTGATAGCACCATCTCTGGTAATACTGCTGCCACTTTTAATGGTGGCATCGGTAACTCTGGCACGCTGACAATAACTGATAGCAAAATTTCCAATAATACTGCTGCCACTTCCACCAGCGGCGGCATCAATAACAATGGCACTCTGACAATAACTGATAGCACCATCTCTGGTAATACTGCTGCCACTATCGGCGGCGGCATCGATAACACTGGCACTCTGACAATAACTGATAGCACCATCTCTGGTAATACTGCTGCCACTTTCGGCGGCGGCATCGATAACACTGGCACTCTGACAATAACTGATAGCACCATCTCTGGTAATACCGCCACTATCGGCGGCGGCGGCATCGGTAACAGGACTGGCGCATTTCTGACGATAACTGATAGCACCATTTCCGGTAATACTGCCACTTCCGGCGGCGGCGGCATCATTAGCGATGGTACTCTGACAATAACTGATAGCACCATCTCTGGTAATACTGCTGCCACTTCCGCCGGCGGCGGCATCATTAGCGATGGTACTCTAACGCTAACCAACACTACTATATCTGGCAATACTGCCGCTACCGACGGCGGCGGCATCATTAACTTCGGTTCCGGTAACTTGACGGTGACCAACAGTACCATCGCTAATAACACTGCCGACAGCGACCGCAACAACACTGGCAACGGCGGGGGCATCTCTACCGATGCTACTGCTACTGCTATTCTCAACAACACCATCGTCGCCAAAAATTTCGACAACACCCCCTTAGGAGGAACTATCAGAGCCGACCTTTCCGGTAGCTTTGATCCTAATAGCAGCTTCAACCTCATAGGCAACGGCGCTGGCAGTAACTTCATTTCTGGTATCAATGGCAACATCGTTGGTACTAGCGACAGTCCCATTGACCCTTTACTTGGAACGCTACAAAACAATGGCGGTTTTACTGAAACTCTCGCTCTATTAGAAGGTAGTCCCGCCATTAACGCAGGTAGCAATGCTAATATACCTTTAGGTATCACCACTGACCAGCGCGGAGAAGGCTTCCCCCGCATTAGTGGCGATCTAGTTGATATTGGTGCCTACGAATTTGCCTTGACACCAACAATGATGACATCCTCACTGATACCAACAGCAACGACCTGATTCGGGGTCTAAATGAGCAACGGATGACATAACGGATGTAACGGATGATTTAACTGTCGGACAACGAGCATAACGCATCCGCTACATCTGTTACCTCATCCGTTGCCTAATTTAATTATGGGACGACGAGCATAACGCATCCGCTACATCTGTTACCTCATCCGTTGCCTAATTTAATTATGGGACGACGAGCATAACGCATCCGCTACATCTGTTACCTCATCCGTTGCCTGATTTAACTGTCGGACAACGAGCATAACGCATCCGCTACATCTGTTACCTCATCCGTTGCCTGATTTAACTATGGGACAACGAGCATAACGCATCCGCTACATCTGTTACCTCATCCGTTGCCTGATTTAACTGTCGGACAACGAGCATAACGCATCCGCTACATCTGTTACCTCATCCGTTGCCTAATTTAACTGTCGGACAACGAGCATAACGCATCCGCTACATCTGTTACCTCATCCGTTGCCTGATTTAACTGTCGGACAACGAGCATAACGCATCCGCTACATCTGTTACCTCATCCGTTGCCTAATTTAACTATGGGACAACGAGCATAACGCATCCGCTACATCTGTTACCTCATCCGTTGCCTGATTTAACTGTCGGACAACGAGCATAACGCATCCGCTACATCTGTTACCTCATCCGTTGCCTGATTTAACTGTCGGACAACGAGCATAACGCATCCGCTACATCTGTTACCTCATCCGTTGCCTGATTTAACTGTCGGACAACGAGCATAACGCATCCGCTACATCTGTTACCTCATCCGTTGCCAGTCTTAGTGTGAGATTTAATCAGAAAATCATTACATATGCAACGCCTTAAAAATACTTAAGATTCCCGGAAATACCTGATATTTCTACTTTCAGCAATACCCGACAAAATTTGTCGGGTATGATTGACTAGTATTTTTTGTCGTGATAGTATTCAAACGACAGTAGAGAGAGACTCAGGGAAAGCTAGTTTATGACTCAGGCGACAACCACCCACACCCAAGCAACCACTGCCACCTTTACAGCCTTAAAGTGTAAGGAATGTGGCACTGAATATGAACTGAAAGCAACTCACGTTTGTGAGTTATGCTTTGGACCGTTGGAAGTCAAGTATGACTACAGCGCCCTAAGTCGCACCGTTACTCGTGAAACTATTCAAGCGGGACCGAATTCGATTTGGCGCTACCGTCCGTTTTTACCAGTCGCCACTGACAATGTTATAGATGTGGGAACTGGTATGACTCCCTTGGTTCGTTCTCACCGCTTGGCACGTCGCCTCGGTTTAAACAAGCTGTACATTAAGAATGATGCTGTCAACATGCCCACCCTCAGCTTCAAGGATCGGGTGGTGTCAGTCGCCCTCTCGCGGGCGCGGGAGTTAGGTTTCTCCACTGTTTCCTGTGCCAGCACTGGTAACTTGGCAAATTCCACTGCGGCTATAGCGGCATACGCCGGTTTAGAGTGCTATGTGTTCATCCCCGCCGACCTGGAAGCAGGTAAAATTCTCGGTAGCTTGATCTACAGTCCTACCCTCATGGCTGTGAAAGGTAACTACGATCAAGTCAACCGCCTCTGTTGTGAAGTTGCTAATACACATGGGTGGGGTTTTGTCAATATCAATTTGCGTCCCTATTACTCTGAAGGTTCCAAGACCCTAGCATTTGAAGTGGCAGAACAACTCGGTTGGCAACTACCCGACCATATCGTCGCACCTCTGGCATCAGGTTCGCTGTTTACAAAAATCTACAAAGGCTTCAACGAATTCGTGGAAGTTGGTCTAGTGTCCGGCAAAAATGTCCGGTTCAGCGGCGCCCAAGCCGAAGGTTGTTCACCCATCGCCGAAGCCTACAAACTTGGACGCGATTTTATCAAGCCAGTGAAGCCGAATACAATTGCCAAGTCCCTGGCGATCGGCAACCCCGCCGATGGTGTTTACGCTATGGAGATAGCCAAGAAAACTAACGGTAATATAGAATCAGTAACTGACATTGAAATTATTGAAGGCATCAAGCTGCTAGCAGAAACTGAAGGCATCTTTACTGAAACAGCAGGTGGTACAACCGTTGCTGTGCTGAAAAAATTGGTAGAAGCTGGCAAGATTGACCCAGATGAAACCACTGTCGTATACATTACCGGCAACGGTTTGAAAACCCAAGAAGCCGTGCAAGGCTATATCGGTGAACCTTTGACAATTGAGGCAAAACTCGATAGCTTTGAACGAGCGCTAGAACGTTCCCAGACACTCGATCGTCTAGAATGGCAGCAAGTGCTCGTTTAGATAGTTGTTAGTAGATAGTAGTTAGTAGTTAGTAGATAGTAGTTAGTAGATAGTAGTTAGTAGTTAGTAGTTAGTAGAAGAACCAATAACTAACAACCAACAACCAACAACTAACAACCAACAACTAACAACTAACAACCAACAACTAACAACCAACAATCAACAACCAACAACCAACAACCAACAACTAACAACCAACAGTCAACAACTAACAACCAACAATCAACAACTAACAACCAACAATCAACAACCAACAACTAACAACCAACAACTAACAACCAACAACCAACAATGTCTATAAAAGTTTTAGTTCCTACTGCTCTGCAAAAATTTACCCATAACCAAGCTACCTTAGAATGTAGTGGTAGTAGTATCTCTGAACTGTTCGACTCATTAGAACAAAGCTGTCCTGGTATCAAATCACGGTTGTGCGATGAAGCAGGACAACCACGGCGCTTTTTAAATTTGTACCTTAATAGCGAAGATATCCGCTTTTTAGATGGGACAGCGACTCCCCTGAAAGATGGCGATGAAGTAAGTATTGTCCCCGCTGTGGCTGGTGGTTGATACCGGAAAAATCCCATATTTGGAAATTGCCTACAGAATGTAGAGACGTTACATGTAACATCTCTACAAGGGCTACTCCCTCTCAAAAAGAAAGTCTTTGTTGCCAAAACTCATTGTTGTCAATGGTCAAGATAATCCTTTGATAGGATTCATGGCGCAACTCTGCTCCCTGGTTCGGTTTATTGGAAACTGACGCCAGGTTAAAAAATGCGCGACATGCAAATCAATGCGCTGAGCGAATAATTCGTAATTCGTAATTCGTAATTCGTAATTAAAAATTCCTAAATTAATTAATAATTAACCGTTGGGGACAGAGCAACCAACTTTGGATTATGAAAAAGAAAAAAAGCGAGATCTTCTTTACTGCGATCGCAAGTGCATTTATGCAT
The DNA here is from genome assembly GCA_965249805.1 of Stigonema sp. Classification (GTDB taxonomy): domain Bacteria; phylum Cyanobacteriota; class Cyanobacteriia; order Cyanobacteriales; family Nostocaceae; genus Stigonema. The sequence continues at coordinate 734,108 of CBDFMX010000001.1, read as the reverse complement.
GGGGTAATAATTACGAATTACGAATTATCGCGTTCCGAATTATTTTGACTGCTCTCCTATGTCAGAATGAAAATGACCGAAAATCGTAGGGCGCAGAGCAAATGCATTTATGCATGGGGTAAGCCCGAGCGGGAATTTATTCCCCGTCTTAAATCTATGTTTTTTGCTATCATAAAACCAAACAGGTCAATTTTTTGGCCCTACCCCCGGACTGGGGGAAAGTCATGCCTCGGAAGATATCGATCCTTAATGGGTGGAGTCCAGGAACCAAGCCTAAGGGAATCACCGCCTTGTGTGGGAAACTCCGACAGTTGGATATTTAAGAGATACGGCTGAAACTCTTAAAGAATCCCCAGCATGACGGCATGGGGAGTGTCAAAGATACCTTAAGGTGAGCGATCGCTCAATTGCGCTAAACAAAGGATTGACCTGAGCAATGGCAGAAGAGACCAATCACAATGAAGCGGGAGAGGTGGCTCCCAGCACTGTAGACAAACAGGCTCCCAGTGTCGCAGAAGAACACGCTCCTAGTACCGACTCACCGGAAGCGACAGATATCCCCACTGCAAACGCACCCGATCCGCAAGCGGCTAACCCAGAAGTTAACCCAAATGCTGCCAAACTAGCTCCGCCACCCAAGCGAGAAAAACCGCCAGATGCAGAAAAACCAGCCGCCTCAGCTAAGCCACCGATAGAAAAACCAGCCGCAGATGGAGAAAAACCCCCTGCAGCTAAGGCGGCGGCAAAAAAAGAGAAAGCGCCAGCAGTTGAGGATAAGCCATTTGTAGAGTTTATGCAGCAATACTACTTGCCGGCGCTACAAAAAGCGATCGCCTCCTCAGGGGTGCAAGATGTACAGGTGTCTTTTGCAAAGCAGAAGTTTCCTGTCATTGGCTTTGAAACAGGCGAAGAATGCTGGCAAGTGATGGGCAAATGGCAAAACGGTCTGCGCCAGTTTAACGTCTATTTTCCGGAAGAAGATATTCAAGGGAAAAAAGCATTTTCCTGTAACGAAGGCAAAAAACCCAGCACTCTTGAGTCATTCTTAATTGACGAGCGCCGAGTCACACTCGACTTGATGGTGTTTGGAGTAGTGCAGCGCTTGAATGGTCAAAAGTGGTTAGGTAGGAATTAGTTGGTTGTTAGTTGTTAGTTGTTAGTTGTTAGTTGTTGGTCGTTAGTTGTTGGTTGTTAGTTGTTGGTCGTTGGTTGTTACTAGAACAACCATCAACCATCAACCATCAACCATCAACCATCAACCATCAACCATCAACCATCAACCATCAACCATCACTTAAATTTCATGGAAGTGGTAGGTGACGGCTCCCGTAACGGGGTCGTTATTGATACTCACATAACCTGATTTCAGCATCTCCGTAAGCGCAGCTTCCACTTCAGCAAAGCCTGCTCCTGTTGCCTTAACACCTTGAGTTACAGTAAGTAAGCCACCCCTGCTTTCTGCAGCTTCGATCAGCTTAACTATCAGTTGGTTATTACTTGGATTGTAAACTTCGTTTGTGTATACTAGTTGATTCAAAGGCACACCCCAAGGAGACAAGCCTGCTTTTAACCTGAGTCTCATCTCGTGTTCATCAACCATATTAGGGATCAGGAACAAATCCACAAACTGCCCTATACCAAGTACGCCAAAGGTACACAGCCAAAACAAACCCGTCCCGATCTTGCCATTGTATAAACGATGCAGTCCGTTAAAGCCGACCAACCCGACCGCATTTAAGATGTAGGAGACCACAAGACGGTCTTTATTTGTTTTGTTTTCAGCATTCATCTTGTTCTAACCCCTCGGATTCGCTCTTGTTTTCTGAAAAAAGTTTTCCTACTCTGTCTTGTTTTGTCTGGTGGATAGGCAGCTAGAGTTTTCAGAAGTCGTAAACCCCCGCGCAAGTCATGATATAGTTGTTAATTCTAAGATAACTAACTTTAAAAAAATTTCCCGATTTTAGAGTGGCAAAAATTACATAAGTTTCACTGTTTGACCTGAAAGATGAGATTGTTGCAACTCTTAACGTTTCACCTGAGAGTACTCACCCCGCACCTTGGTAAACTGATTTTTATACAATGCTATGCTATATCTTGGTCTCGTAGCTCGTCGAGACTCTTGCCTTTCTCAGGCACTCCAGATAAAAAGACACTTATGGCAATCAAAACATGGTAGATTCCCTTAAAAAACCTGGCTTTGAAGAATTGCGCCCAGGGATTAAAGTCCCAGCCAAGGAAACCCTACTAACACCCCGGTTCTACACCACCGACTTTGATGAGATGGTGCGGATGGACATCTCCGTCAACGAAGACGAGTTGAAAGCCATTCTGGAAGAGTTTCGTGCTGACTACAACCGCCATCATTTTGTTCGAGATGCCCAGTTTGAACAATCTTGGGATCATATTGACGGGGAAACTCGCCAATTGTTCGTTGAGTTTCTAGAACGTTCCTGTACAGCAGAGTTTTCCGGGTTTTTGCTGTACAAAGAACTCGGTCGGCGCTTGAAGGACAAAAGCCCTGTGCTGGCAGAGTGCTTCAATTTGATGTCCCGTGATGAAGCACGTCATGCTGGCTTCTTGAACAAAGCGATGTCAGACTTTAATCTGTCGCTAGATTTAGGCTTTTTGACCAAGAGTCGCAATTACACTTTCTTTAAGCCGAAATTCATCTTCTACGCTACTTACCTTTCGGAAAAAATTGGTTATTGGCGGTATATCACGATTTATCGGCACTTGGAAGCACATCCTGAAGACCGGATTTATCCAATTTTCCGGTTCTTTGAGAACTGGTGTCAGGATGAAAACCGTCATGGGGATTTCTTTGATGCCATTATGAAATCTCAGCCGCAAATGTTGAATGATTGGAAGGCGCGGTTGTGGTGTCGGTTCTTTTTGCTGTCGGTGTTTGTCACAATGTTTCTTAACGATATCCAGCGTAAAGACTTTTATGCTTCTATTGGGCTGGATGCACGAGAATACGACATCTATGTCATTAAGAAGACGAATGAAATCGCCGGACGAGTCTTTCCAGTCATGCTGGATGTGGAGAATCCGGAGTTTTATCAGCGGTTGGATCTTTGTATAAAGAATAACGAGAAATTAACGGCGATCGCCAACTCTAATACTCCCAAATTCCTGCAATTCTTCCAAAAGCTACCTTATTACATTTCTAATGGCTGGCAGTGCCTGCGGTTGTATCTAATGAAACCGATTGATGCTGCAGCTATTCAAGGCACTGTGTGCTAAGCGGTAAAAGTTTTGGTACAAATTAAGTGGTTCTGCTGAGTGCGGAGCCACTTTTTTTTTACAAATTTGTTATGCAATTACCCAAATGTAAAGCGCTTAAGGTAAGCACAGCCACCAGATGCGTAGGCGTTGCCTACGCCCAGGTATCGCTTCCTGCCTTTCGTAGACCACAATCTGACCGTAGGGGCGCTCTTTACCCCGCCCTGACAATGTAATCAATTCAGTTTGAGAGCAATGCCCCAAATGGGCTGCTGCACCTTCGTACTAACTCAATGCCTGAAACGACAGAATCCCGCAATGCACATGATGCTTAATTTGTATAGTGCGTAAGTCCTACCTCCGTAGGCGACTGCCCGTGCTAAGAACGCCAAGGAATGAGAGGGCAAAACCTCATATTCATGGGGATTATTTACAACTTTGCTATAGCTGGCTGAAATACACAACTTCAGCCAGCTATAGTCTGTTGCTAACAAAACTAACTCAAATAGCTCTTTGGGTAGAGAAAGCAGGTAACGAGCAAGCTATATTCTGTTGCCAGGAACACTACCTCGTGATAAATAAGCAAAGCAGCAAGTCATTTTATACCAACATTCTACCAACGATTGGATGAGGAAGCGAAAACATGAAGCTCAGGCTCAGAAGAAGGCGCTTTGGTCAAATAGCAATCATTAGCGTAGTAGCAGCATTGATAAATAATTATAGCAGAAAAACCGTGGCACAAACAAAATCTTATTCTCCCATCGCCTCACAGACTTCAGATGTCGTGTCGGTGAATGTCAAGCTACAGATCAACGGTAAAGAACACGCACTGCAAATTGAACCACGCGTCACCCTACTTGATGCACTCCGGGAACGTATCGGTCTTACGGGTACAAAGAAAGGTTGCGACCACGGACAATGCGGTGCTTGTACAGTGCTGGTGAACGGACATCGGATCAACTCCTGCTTGACGTTGGCAATCATGCATGAAGATGCAGAAATCACCACAATTGAGGGGCTGGCACATGGTGACGATCTGCATCCTGTACAAGCAGCGTTCATCAAACATGACGGTTTTCAGTGCGGATACTGCACACCCGGTCAGATTTGCTCTGCAGTTGGGATGTTAGCGGAAGTCAAAGCGGGTACGGCAAGTGCAGTGACACCGGATGTGAGAAAGCAGGGGCAAGTCGAGTTAAATGATGGGGAAATCCGCGAACGGATGAGCGGTAATATTTGTCGGTGTGGTGCTTATCCAGGCATTGTGGCATCGGTGCGGGAAGCTAGCGAAACTATTAATAAAGCATAAAAAAACTATGAAGCCATTTGCTTATGTACGTGCTACTCAGCAAGGCACGGCGATCCAGACAGTTGCCAGCGATCGACAAGCGAAGTTCATTGCAGGCGGTACTAATCTCATTGATTTGATGAAGGAAGGTGTGGAAGTTCCAGATCGCCTGGTGGACATTACGCGGCTGGAATTGGTAAAGATTGAAGCTATACCGAATGGTTTACGCATCGGGGCGCTAGCACGCAACAGCGATACGGCAAACCATCCGCAGGTTCGCGATCGCTACCCCTTACTCTCTCAAGCCCTACTCGCAGGTGCATCGCCGCAACTGCGAAATATGGCGACAGTTGGTGGTAATTTGATGCAAAGAACGCGCTGCTACTATTTTTACGATACCTCAATGCCTTGCAACAAGCGCCAACCTGGTTCAGGTTGTGCGGCGATTGAAGGCTTTAACCGCATTCACGCCATTTTGGGCGCGAGTGACAAATGTATTGCTACCCATCCTTCAGATATGTGCGTGGCACTAGCAGCGCTGGATGCTGTTGTCAAGGTTGAAGGACCAAAAGGTGCGCGTAGTATACCAATAGCTGAGTTTCATCGTTTACCAGGCGATACACCCGAAATCGATACAGTACTGCAACACGACGAGTTGATTGTGGCGGTTGAGTTGCCGGATTCACCTTTTGCAACGAGATCTCATTACCTAAAAGTGCGCGATCGCACTTCTTACGCCTTTGCCCTAGTTTCAGTTGCCGCAGCCTTGGAGATGACCAACGGTAATATTAAAGCAGCGCGATTGGCATTGGGTGGTGTGGCGCACAAGCCTTGGAGGGCGGTGGAAGCCGAGAAGATTCTTGTTGATGCCAAAGCAAACGAGCAGACATTCAAAGCAGCAGCTGAGGCAACAGTTCGGGAAGCAAAGTCTTATAAGTATAACAAATTCAAAGTTGAAATGGCAAAAAGGGCAATTGTTCGGGCGCTGACCACAGCCGCAGAAGGAATTGCATGAGTACAAGTAACAAATAAAAAATGAACGCAAATCAAGGTAACAACACAGCAATTGGCAAACCGATGGATCGGGTAGACGGACGCCTGAAGGTCACAGGTACAGCCCGTTTCTCCGCTGAGTTCCCGATGGAGAATCTTGCTCATGCAGTGCTGATCGATAGCACCATTGCTCATGGAACTATCAAAAGTATTGATACAAGCACAGCCGAAAATTCACCAGGGGTAATCGCCGTTATGACGCACCTCAATGCGCCAAAACTCGCTCCCATGCCAGATTTCATGAAAGGAGGAGCCGTAGCGGAAAGCCGCATCCCCTTACATGATAGTAATATATATCATAATGGACAGCGCATTGGGATCGTGATTGCCGATACTTTGGAACAAGCCACCCATGCAGCGTCTCTGGTACGTGTTGCTTACGAACAGCAACCGTCAGTTACCGAAATGGAACACGAACGGGAACGGGCGGTTGTACCGAAGGGCAAGGTGGGGGGGAAACCAGCAGATACCTTGCGCGGCAATATAGAACAAGGTCTGGCTGAAGCTGAGGTGCGCGTTGAAGAAACTTATACCACACCCACCGAAAACCATAACCCGATGGAACCGCACGCCACAACTGCTGTGTGGTCAGGCGATCGCCTCACCGTTTACGATGCAACGCAGTTTACATTCGGTGTGCGTCACACCTTAGCGGCGACCTTTAGCATCCCGGAACAAAACGTGCGCGTCGTGAGTCACTTTATCGGCGGCGCGTTTGGCTGTAAAGGTACGATGTGGTCCCACGTCCCCCTAGCTGCCCTAGCCGCCCGTTACGTGCGGCGTCCGGTAAAGTTAGTTTTGACGCGCCAGGAGATGTTTACAGGAGTGGGACACCGCGCACAAACTGAGCAGCAAGTTATACTGGGTGCAAAGCGTGACGGTCGCTTAACTGCGATCGCCCACAAAGGCATCTCCCATACCTGTGAAGAAGCGGTGGGTGAATTCGTCGAACCGTTCACAGTGGCGACGCACATGATGTATGCCTGTCCGAACTTGCAAACCTCACAACGAGTCGTCCGCCTGAACAAGGGGCAACCGACATTTATGCGTGCTCCTGGCGAATCTCCCGGAACGTATGCTCTGGAATCCGCTATGGATGAACTTGCTGATAAGTTAAAGTTAGACCCAATTGAATTACGCCTGCGTAACCACGCAGACACGGACCCAGACAAAAACCTGCCTTGGTCGAGCAAATCGCTGAAAGAATGTTACCAACTGGGTGCTCAAAAGTTCGGTTGGTCGCGGCGCAACCCCGAACCGCGTTCGATGCGCGACGGTCGTTACCTGATTGGCATGGGAATGGCAACTGCCACGTACCCAGTATATCGTTTTCCCGCCGCTGCCGTAGCACGGATTATGCAAGATGGTAGCGTTGTTGTGCAAAGCGGTACGCACGAGATGGGTACGGGTACAGCGACAGCACTAGCACAAGTCATCGCCGCAGAAATGGGAGTGCCTGTGGAACGGGTGCGATTTGAACTCGGTGACACTGAGTTTCCGCAAGCGCCTGTATCTGGCGGTTCAGCGACAATTGCTTCCGTAGGCAGTGCTGTTAAGGGAGCGACACGAGCAGCCCGTGCCAAAGTGCTGGAGATAGCGCGTGCAGACAAGCGATCGCCACTTTACAAGATCCCTGATACTGAAGTCGCTATTGAAGACGGACGCATGTTTGTTAAAAGTGACGAAGGAAAAAGCGAAACATACGCAAATATACTGAAGCGACACAATCTCAAGCAGGTAGAAGCAAACTTCGATTTCAAACTTGATGAAGAAAACAAGAAGTACTCAATGCACTCCTTTGGCGCACAATTTGCCGAGGTGCGTGTCGATCCTGACTTTGGTCAAGTACATGTGACCCGGTTTGTGGGAGCTTTTGGTACAGGACGGGTTCTGAATCTGAAGACAGCACGTAGTCAGGCGATCGGCGGTATTACTATGGGGATCGGCATGGCGCTACTCGAAGAGACTGTTACCGACAATCGGTTTGGGCGCATCGTCAACCCTAACCTAGGTGAGTACCACGTACCTGTAAATGCCGATATACCTGCCATTGAGGCGTATTTTGTGGAAGAAAATGACCCACACGTCAATGCGATCGGCGCCAAAGGTATTGGTGAAATCGGCATTACGGGTGTGGCGGCAGCAGTAGCAAATGCTGTTTACCACGCAACTGGCAAACGTATCCGCGATTTACCAATTACGCCTGACAAGTTGCTGTAGCAAGGATTCCCAGGTGAAGAGGAAGCATTTGCTTGCTACGAAAGCAGTACATCAAGGACGGATCGAAGTGCGATCGCGTAGGGTGGGCACTGCCCACCATCATCATTAGTGGTGGGCAGTGCCCACCCTACTAAATAACCACTAACAACCAACAACTAACAACTAACAACTAACAACTAACAACTAACAACACTATGAAAGAATTACAGGATATTGTTACCACCTGGGAGCAAGTCAAAAGTCGCGGTCAACCTGCTGCTCTTGCTACCATTGTCAAGGTCAAAGGTTCTACTTACCGCCGTCCGGGCGCTCGCATGTTAATGACCTTAGATGGTTGCATGGTAGGCTCTATTAGTGGTGGCTGTCTGGAAAATGACGTTTTTGAATATGCCAAACAAGTCTTGGCGAACGGCGAACCGACTTTGATCAAATACGATCCAGCAGTTGCAGAAGAGATTATTTGGGCACTTGGACTGGGTTGCAATGGAGCAGTTCACATTCTCGTTGAGCGCCTAGATCGACAATTAACATTCATTGCTGAGTGTGTACACGGCAAACAATCAGGTGTTTTGGCAACAGTTTTCTGTGTAGAAGGTCAGGTTCGGGCTTCTGTTGGCGATCGCCTGATGTTCCAAGACAAAACGGTGAGCAGTGAAATTGCCGACCCAATTCTTGCATCTGCTGTAATTGCTGATGCTCAAATAGCCCAAAACGAGCAAAAGTCAATCGTTAAGACTTACCAGTTATCAGCAGGTAGTGCATCTGTCTTTCACGAAGTCATTCAGCCGCCAACACCACTGCTCGTCTTTGGGGCGGGTCAAGATGCTGTACCAGTTGTACGCTTTGCTAAAGAGCTAGGTTGGCACGTCACTGTAGTCGATCACCGACCCACTTATGTAACGCCAGAGAGATTTCCCACTGCTGACAACGTTATTCTCTCGAATCCAGAGGTTGCCCATAAACATGTGTTGCTGTTCGATAATACAGTGGCGATCGTCATGACACATAACTACTTCCACGACCGAGAAATCCTCAAAATGCTCCTACCTTCTGCTGTACGCTACATAGGTGTCCTCGGTCCAAAAAGCCGAACCACAGAATTACTTCAAGATTTGCTTGCACAGGAGATCATCTACACCGAAGAGCAACTCAGCAGATTATATGCTCCAGTTGGTATTGACATCGGGGCTGATACACCAGTAGAAATCGCTCTTTCCATTGTGGCGGAGATTCAAGCTGTCATCGCTAAGCGTTCAGGTGGTTTGTTAAGAAACCGAAAAGGACCGATTCATCATCCGGTACACGAGCCAGATGTTCAAACAATCCAGAAGGATCTACAGCAAATTAGCGTATGAGCAACCTCCCACAGACAGAAGTTGCTAGCTTAGCTGTTGGCGCAGTTATTCTAGCAGCAGGCGCATCGACTCGCATGGGTACGCCCAAACAACTATTACACTTTCAAGGGCGTAGCTTCCTGCGTCATACTGCAGAGGTCACTTTCGCCTCAGTTTGCCAGCCAATTGTGGTTGTGCTGGGAGCCTATGCGGAAAAAATGCGTGATGAGGTTAGTCAGCTTCCTGTTCAGGTGGTAGAAAACTTACAGTGGCATGAGGGTATGGGTGCTTCAATTGGAGTCGGGATCGCAGCAATAAGCGCTGCTCCGGAAAAAATAGCAGCAGTAGTTTTGACACTTTGCGACCAGCCATTCATTTCTAGCGATGCGATCGATCAACTTGTAGAATCTTACCGTGCAACAGGTAAAGAAATTATCGCTTCCGAGTATGGTGGAACGTTAGGCGCACCTGCCCTTTTTAGCCGCAAGTTTTTCTCTGAACTCATGAATTTAAAAGCTGCTGCAGGAGCCAAACAAATTATCCAGAAATATAACCACGAGGTCTTTTCTGTGCCATTTGCGGCAGGTGTTGTAGATATTGATACACCAAAAGACTACGAGGAATTGCTAACTTAGCTACCACACTTCCAAAGCTAAGCACACAGATTAAGCCAAGCACACAGATTAAGCCAAATAAGCGGCGTGAGCGATTAAACAACATGTCTTATAGACTCTAAAAGGAGTTAGGTAGCGTAAATGACACAAAGAAATTTTATCCGCTTAACCTAAAGAGCGGGTTATGAACTAGTGATCAAATGATTATGAAGTCAGGCGTTTTTGTTGTAACCGATCGCCTCACGCTTTTTGTTCGATTGCTCCTCAGGTTACAAATATGTAGTTTTTATGTATTATTATAAATTCCATAGAAAGTTGGCTGCCTAAGGCATACTGGAAAAATGGTAATTTGATTTAAATAAGAAATGCCCCGGTTTGCACTGGGGCTTAGTTGCTAAAACGTTTCCTTAGTCACTATAGTGACTAACCGTACCATTAGGGAATTAGGAATTTCCTCAAGAACCTGAGTACTATAAGTAACCCCGACTACCGGGGTTTTTTCTTGGGAACCGCTTAACCATAAGGATAAGCTGCACATGACATCATGTTATTTTGTCATTCACAAGATATTTGCTTGATCCAATGAACGCAATTTTTTTATATATTAATTTAGTAAAGTAGTACTTTTGTACTAAAAAAACCGCCATTTTAGATTTTTGGTAATGGGTAATGGGGAAGAAACTATCACATTTTTTCCCAATTACCTTTTTCCCAACGATCAATGACCAATCCCAAGAAGTACCATAAAAGTGAATCAGGTAAGCAACATCTACCAAATTCGGGCAAAAGCGGTGATACCGTGATTACTGAACTATTGCTTAAACTCCGGATCGCATGGTCCAAAGATAGGTGCAAAAACGAAACTACTGCTAAGGGCTGGCTGCAAACTGTTGCGATCGCCTCTGTTGGAGTCACTGCCATAATACTGGGAGTTCGGGAATTCAAAGGGTTGCAGTCATGGGAGTTAAGTACTTACGATCAAATGCTGCGGTTACGCCCTCCGGAAGCACCCGATCCACGTATTTTACTGGTTACCATCACTGAGGACGATATCCAGCGAGAGAAGTGGCCCCTATCAGACAGCACTATTAATCGGCTGTTGGCAAAACTACAATCCGATCAACCGCGTGTCATTGGTTTAAATATCTACCGCCCACAGCAGAAAAATTTAGCTAAGGGTGTGAGGCGTACTGACAACATCATCAGTATTTGTGCATTCAGTAGCATGGGTAACTCGGAAATTGCACCACCGCCGAATTTCCCTATAGGCAATGTGGGCTTTAGCGATCTGATATCTGACGACGATCGCATTGTCCGTCGCAGTTTGTTGTTTGCTAATGCCCATAAAGACAAAAAATGTCAAACGTCTTTGTCGTTTGCGTCCCTATTGGCAACTAAGTACTTGGAAAAACAAGGCATTAAGCCACATTTTATCAACAAACAGAATTTTCAACTGGGTAAAACTTTCTTCCGCCGCCTCACAGAGAGTTCAAGCAGCTACGAACATCTAGATGCGAAAGGTTACCAAATACTACTAAATTACCATGACCGCCCTTCGGTTCGTCAAAAGTCACTCATTCAAAAGTCAAAAGTACAAAAAAGGTACAAGCCCCTAGATTGCCGCGCTTCGCTCGCAACGCTGCGCGATTTATTTATGGAAAATGAAAAATATGTATTTCGAGAGGAGTGCAATCAAGTTATACTACGTCCTTATTACAAGCCCAGACCACCACGCATAGCGAATGGCGCTTCGCGATTTATTTATGGGGTTCTTACTTTTGACTTTTGACTTTTGACTTTTGACTTGGAGCGAAGCGACTTGACCCCTTACGCTTTGTCAAGCAAGTCAGTCTGACACAAGTCCTCACAAATCAATTAAACCCCAATTTAGTCAAAGACCGTCTCGTCATCATCGGCACTACTGCCCGCAGTGTGAATCTCGGCTTTTATACCCCCTACAGTGCTTCGCCACAGCAACCACCAAGAATGTTTCCTGTATTTATTCATGCACAGGTAGCAAGTCAGACGATCGGTGCAGTGCTGGATGGACGACCCCTGATTTGGTACTGGTCAGACTGGGTTGAAACTGTATGGGTGTGGGGTTGGTCTGTTGCGGGTGGGGTTTTAGCGTGGCGACTGAGACATCCTTTACACTTGGGTCTGGCTGGTGGGGGAATGCTTTTAGGTTTAGTGGGAATCGGCTTTATCCTGTTTCTGCAAATGGGATGGGTGCCGATAATCCCGCCAGCCCTAGCTTTGGTAATGACGATAGCCAGTGTGATGGTTTACACGACTTACCAAACACAGCAGCAAACAAAGGTAATTATTCTACAGGTTGAAAAACAACTTGAGGCGATCGCGCAGTTAAATATACTCTTAAAAGAGAATACCGCCATCCAAGACCAACATCTTCACCTTGCTAGTATTGGTACACAAGAAAAAGCAACTGGTGACGAACTGTTAAGCGGACGCTATAAAATCACCAGAGTTCTTGGTCATGGTGGATTTGGTCGCACTTATTTAGCTGAAGATACCCAGCGTCCGGGTAATCCCACCTGTGTAGTGAAACAACTGATGCCAGCCCGACAGGATACAAAATTTTTACAAGTTGCGAGAAGATTATTTGATGCCGAAGCCGAAATTTTAGAAGTTTTGGGTAAACACGACCAGATTCCGGAACTGCTGGCATATTTTGAAGAAAATAGGGAATTTTATTTAGTACAAGAATATATTCCGGGACATACTTTGAGTGAGGAATTACCGCCTGTTCATGGTAGGCAAAAAGAATCTTGGGTCATAGATATGCTGAAAGGAATTTTAGAAGTTCTGGCGTTTGTTCACGAGCATCGTGTCATTCATCGAGACATTAAGCCGAGTAATATTATTAGACGTGCTATAGATAATCGACTGGTGCTGATAGACTTTGGCGCGGTGAAGATCATGCAACCACCAACATCTCCGCAAACAGAATTAGCAACTGTCGCCATTGGGACGCGAGGTTATGCACCTCCAGAGCAATTTGTTGGTCATCCCCGCTTAAGCAGTGATATTTACGCCTTAGGGATGATTGGCATTCAAGCTATAACCGGGATATCACCGCACGAACTCCAGCCAAATGTTGATACAGGCACTGTTGTGTGGCGTCAATGGGCGCAAGTCAGCGTTGAATTAGGAGAGATTTTAGATAAGATGGTGCGTTATCACTTTAGCGATCGCTACCCATCAGCCACCGCAGTGTTAGAGGATTTAAAACGCATTGGACAATAGCAAAACATCTGTCGCCTGCGATCGCCATCTGACATTAAACACAGTCTGCAAACCCACATTCCGGAGTCAAAAGAAAGACTTTGGGGCAACTCCACGAGAAGATTACAGCAGCACAGCAACATGAAGGCGTCGCCAGGAAAAATCTGTCAATAGTAAAATTACTGGACTTCGCCAGAGGTATCTGAAGAAAATCCAGTAATTTTACTATATTCATTTATATTGAGGTTTTGAGAGAATAAACAGCACATAACACCCGGTTTAGCGTGGCACTCTCTGAGTCCACGTTTTTTTTGGTGTCTCTCTCATAGATATTGGGTAACCTTAACCAGGGAGATGACTCCCTAGCTGCTGAAAAAGCAAAAACAAGAATGCACACCTGCTGTGCCCACTATTCTAAAGTCTTCAAAAGTACTATGACCCTAGTGTTATTACTGAATTTTGAAATTGAGTAATAACACTAGGGTCCCGCCCAGTCCGATCGCCCCACACGGCAATAAAAAATCGTGGTATCCAGTGACTGAGATACCACGTATATTTAGTGAGACTAAACGGTAGTAGTTAATAAAGCAGCCTTTCTAACTAACTACTACAGTATATTTAATGAAGTATCTCAGTGTCATTAGTAACTTATGACTATTAAGGATGAAAATCTTGATTCTAAAGTTGAGAACAATTAATATCACGTCCGCTTAATTACTTATAATAAAGAACCTCTCCACGCCCTTACGGGTTCGCCATAAAGCTTGGTGCAGTCGCCTACGGAGGGAAAGCCGTCATTCTTGTGGTCTCCCCAACCCCTCCCCTAATAGGGGAGGGGAGACTTTGACGCAAGTCAAAGGCGGGGAGAGGTCAGACCTAAATGATAAGTGATTACCCGGACTTGATATAACTACCAAGCTAAGTACACGATTGCATAAATTCGTTGCGTTATTTTCTTGTGTAGGGTGGGCATTGCCCACCATTCTGATAGTTGGAGGGCAATGCCCACCCGAAGAAATCAATTCGATACGGATTTAAGCAATTCAGTACTAAGCGCTCCTATACAAAGGAGCGCTTAGCTGACAAGATAGTTATATCAACGGAAAAATTACATGTGTAAATTTTTACCTACATCCTAGTTAAGTGTCAATAAGTTCTGATAACATATCTCGGACAAATTCCGCTTTCTCAATTGGGGATAAATTGTTGATTTTGTGGGGATTTGGCGAAGTAGTTATTGGTTAAGACTGCGATCGCCCGCGCATATTGAGGATCGGAGTGAGTACCAATCAAAGCTCGATTAGCCCCTAGCTGCCGCTGCTGGTCTTGAGTCAAGTCTATCCTCACATCAGGCTGAATCCCCTTATGATTAATATCCGTTCCATTTGGAGTGAAGTAATGTTCTATTGTGACTGCCAAACCGGAACCATCTGAAAGGCGATGCAGCTGCTGGACTAACCCTTTGCCAAAGGTTGTACTGCCAACAACCATAGCTCTTTTATTATCCTTAAGGGCACCGGTGAGAATCTCACTAGCACTTGCCGAGTTACCATCTACCAGAACCACTACGGGTTTTTTGGTCAGCGCTGTTTGATTGGCGAGAAGTGCCTCTTTGCCTCCCACACGGTTAACTGTGCGAACTATCGCACCATTATCCAGCCACATGCGAGCAATCTCAACACTCGAAACCAGCAAGCCACCAGGATTGCTGCGTAGATCCAACACAAACCCATCAGCCTGCTTGGCTTGAAGATCCTGGATCGCCCGACGCATTTGCGCGGGTGCGGCAGCACTAAACTCATCTAGGCGAATATAGCCAACACGTTTAGAACTTTCCTGCTTGAGGGTGTAACTCACCTTTGGCACTTCAATATTTGCGCGTGTAACCTTCACGTCAAGGTTGCTCTGCCCAAGACGTGCAATTCGCAGAACGACTGGTGTACCTGCCTTACCGCGAATCAGCTTGGAGGCATCCTCGACTTTCATTCCTTGAGCGGATTTGCCATCAATTGCCAAAATCCGATCTCCTGGTTTAATGCCAGCTTTGATCGCGGGAGCATTTGCCACAGTTTCTACGATAACCAGCTCATTGGTTTTTGCGTTCTGTTGGATCTGAATCCCAATCCCAGACAATTGCCCAATAATTGATTGCTCAGTCAAGGCTTGGTAGTTTTTGGGGTCGAGAAACCGAGTGTAAGGGTCTCCCAGCTTTTTGAGAGCTTCCTTGATGGCGGTGTAAGCTTGTTCCTTGGAGGTGTAGTTTTGGCTCAACAGGCTTTGTCTAGTTGCTTGCCAATCATTATGATTGAATGTGCCATCCACATACTCATGGTCAATGAGTTGCCACACTTCATCGACCACTACTTTCGGGCTATCTTGTAACTCGGCACGAACAAAGTGACACCCGACAGGGGTAAGTACAGACAAAGTAGCAGCTGTGGCGATCGCTCCACTTATGAAAGCAACTTGAGGTAGCGAGAAACGTTGTGAAGATTTAAGCATTGAGATTCAGCGCTAGGATACTTGGATAATTTTTTATTTAGTTTTCACTAGCTTAACTAACAATACCGAGTATTTCAGCACTGCGAGGACGATTGCTGGGGTTTTAAACCTACTCAGGACTTACGCAAAAGTTGCCAAAAAGCTTAATTTATCGAACCGCGAAGGCGCTCCTGTTCGCCAATAATTGGTAGAGTGTGCGTAAGTCCTACTACTTAAAAATTAAGAACGCACGCCCCCTTTGTGGTTGAAGCGCAGGGACTGTTGATTTCGTGGTAACTTAGCAAAGTAGTTATTGGTTAAGACTGCGATCGCACGCGCATATTGAGGATCGGAATGAGTGCCAATCAAAGTTGGGTTAGTCCCTAGCTGCTGCAACTGGGCTTTTGTCAAGTCTATCCTGACATCAGGCGTAATACCTTTGTGGTGAATATCCGTTCCATTAGGTGTGAAGTAATGCTCTATGGTGACTGCCAAACCGGAACCATCTGAGAGTCGATGAAGTTCTTGGACTAACCCTTTGCCAAAGGTTTGACTGCCAACTATCGTGGCTCTTTTATTATCCTTAAGGGCACCTGTAAGAATCTCACTCGCACTTGCAGAGTTACCATCTACCAGAACCACCACGGGTTTTTTCGTCAGCGCTGTTTGATTGGCGAGGAGTTGCTCTTTAGCGCCTATACGGTTTACCGTCCGAACTATCCCACCATTATCCAGCCA
The DNA here is from genome assembly GCA_965249805.1 of Stigonema sp. Lineage (GTDB taxonomy): Bacteria > Cyanobacteriota > Cyanobacteriia > Cyanobacteriales > Nostocaceae > Stigonema. Next base: position 717,909 of record CBDFMX010000001.1, on the reverse strand, counting down.
CATCCGCGCAATCTCAACACTTGCAACCAATAACCCACCTGGATTGCCACGTAGATCCAACACAAACCCATCAGCCTGCTTGGCTTTGAGATCTTGGATTGCTCGACGCATTTGCACGGGTGAAGCAGCACTGAACTCATCTAGGCGGATATAGCCAACGCGCCGAGAGTTTTCCTGCTTGAGAGTATAACTTACTTTTGGCACTTCAATATTTGCGCGTGTAATCTTCACGTCTTGGTTGCTCTGTCCAACACGAGCAATCCGTAAGATGATCGGTGTACCTGCCTTACCGCGAATTAGTTTAGATGCATCCTCCACTTTCATTCCTTGAGTGGATTTACCATCAATTGCCAAAATCTGATCTCCAGCTTTAATGCCAGCTTTAAGTGCAGGAGTATTTGCCACAGTTCCCACTACTATCAGTTGCTTGGTTTTTGGGTTTTGTGCCATCTGAATCCCTATCCCAGACAATTCCCCAGCAATTGATTGCTCATTCAGGGCTTGGTACTGTTTGGGATCGAGAAACCGGGTGTAGGGGTCTCCCAGTTGTTTTAAAGCTACCCGAATGGCGTCATAAGCTTGTTGTGGAGAGGTATAGTTTTGGCTCAACAGTTCTGCCCTTGTTGCTTGCCAGTTAACGTGATTAAATGTACCATCAACATACTGACGATCAACGGTTTGCCAGACTTCATCGACTACTACTTTGGGACTATTTTGTAACTCGGCACGCGCGGGACTACATCCGATAGGACTTAAAACAGATAAAGTAGCAGTTGTAGCGATCGCTCCACTAAACAAAGCAACTTGGAGCCGGGAGAAACGTTGTGAGGATTTAAGCATCGAGATCAGTGCCAGAATACTGAGATGGTTTTTAATCTAGTTTTCACTAGCTTAACGAACAATACCGGAGTATTTTAGCTTTGCTTCAAGATCGTGGCTTTTGTCATATGTCAAGTACTTAACTGTTCAAAAACTCCCATGCTAAGTAAGTTGGCGATCAAAAACTTAACTATGTAAAGAAAAGTAAAGTTAATAAAATTGGCTCGTAGTAAGCGCTTACTACAAACTTTCATTTATTTAAGCTTTGTCAAAATCCCATCTTCAGTTGCATAGCTCACATCTTGCACCAGTTGCAATAACGCTATTTTTGTAGGGTGGGCATTGCCCACCATTGACCAAAATGCCTATTTTTACGTTGGTGGGCAGTGCCCAACGCCCTTCGGGTTCGCAGTCCCCTACGGAGGGAAACCCTCCGTAGGGGACTGCGAACCACTCCTCTCAACGCGGGGAACCCGCGCACTCTTTGTGGCTCCCCTACCCTTATTGAGAATGGTGCAAGATATCAGATAGTCTAACAACCAGGGTTGTAACGATTGCTCTTGTTCCTTAGAGTGCGCCTACCTACTTAGGTGTTTTCAGAATGATGCTGTCAACTAAGCCGTAGTTTTTTGCCTCTTCTGCACTCATGAAAAAGTCACGATCTGAGTCTCGTTCAATCTGCTCTTGTGATTGACCAGTATTGGCGGCGAGTATTTTGTTGATTGATTTTCTGAGATACAAAATTTCTTTAGCCACCACTTCAATCTCACTGGCTTTACCCTGAACACTTCCTGACGGTTGACGGATTGTAATTCGCGCATTTGGCAGAGCATATCTTTTGCTCTTGGTTCCTGAAGAAAGCAAGAATGCTCCGATCGCAGCAGCAGTACCGATACAGACAGTACATACTTCTGAGCGAATTTGGTTGATAGTATCGTAAACAGCCATCGCCGCCGTCACCGATCCTCCAGAACTGTTGATGAACAATGTCATGTCTTTCTCTGGATCTTCTGCGTCAAGAAACAGCATCTGTGCAACTATTAAATTAGCTAATTCCTCTGTAAGATCGCCTCTCAGAAAGATAATTCGCTCTGCAAGCAACCGGGAATAAATATCAAATGTGCGCTCTCCTTTATCGGACTGCTGAATAATAACAGGGATGCTTAATTGCTCAGTAAGGTTCATATTTACTATCTCCTTGCATCTTGTATCTGCCAGATATTCCGCCAAGGAATTTATTTCCTGGCTGTGTAGAGACGCGACGCCCAACGGGAGCGCCAGTTGCCTACGGCGGGAAACACTCCCAAACGCACGCTTTCTCACCAGTCGCCTACGGAGGGAAACACTCATTCAGCGCACCGCGAGAATTTCGCGTCTCGACAAGTGGAATATTAAACATTGTTTTACAGTGTTGTGTTCGACGCCCCGGTTTGAATACTCAATATATGAATATGTCAGGTTGACAACTGCTCAAAAACTCCCATTTCTCCGAGACGAATTGTCATAATTTCCACATCTGTAATCGCTTTGTGAGGACCGTTCTTTGCATTAGCAGGCGTAAACCAGAAAGTTCCTACTTTGCACTCACATCCAGCAGTCTCGACTGTTCCATTGAGGACATACACATATTCATCACAAGGATGACAGTGAACCGGAATCACAGTACCAGCAGCCATGCGAAGCCGATGAATTGAGCCTTGCGGAACTGGTTCTGCTAGTGGCAGAATTTGTGTTACAGGAAATTGCTCCAGATCCAGCCACTGCTGGGTGTCAGTGTCAATAAAAATCTGTTCAGCCATGTTTAATTCTCCCGCTTATTGAAACTTTTCTGACCAAAGCTTGTAACGCTGCCAAGCTTCTGTCGTATCCACCTCTGGCAGATACTTTTCTACTAGGGCGAATGTCTCGTCAATTAATTCACCAAGATGAGTCACCGCTGTATGGGGTTCTTCTCGAAAAATCTGCTGAAGACGACATGAGAGATTATTGGGTGCGATCGCTGGCATAAATTCTATAGTCTGACCCAAGATTATGTTCATACGCTGCCTTGAGTTCCTCCTCAGATGGCAGTTCCTCGTAATAAATGCTCATGTCAATATCCGAGTAGACATCGGCTTGTCCGCGAGCAACAGATCCAGCGACTCCAATTGCCTTCACTTTCGGATTAGCTAAGTAGGTAGCCGCATTTTTTTGTGCCAAGGCGAACAGTTGTTTACTGGCGTCGTTCATCCTCTCTCCGATAGTTTGCTACTTATTGTCAGCTGCAACTTCAGCTAAGACTTGTGACAGTTGTTCATTAAGCCTGTAGTCCCAGCCACCATTGAGAAAAGAACTGAGAATGGCACTATCTAATGCTTCATATCTGCCGACAGGTCTTGACTGGAAACCACTGGTGCTTAATAATGCTAGCTTCTGAGTAACCGCAGTTGACTCGTACTTGAATTGACTTTGCCACGGTTGAGAAAGGTGCATTGGTTCATGTAGAGATGTTGGATGCAACTTCTCTACATCGTGGGTCAACCCTTTATGCTCCAGTTGGAGTCGAGTACCGCCATCAACAGGCTTGAGTATCCAGGTAACAATTGAGGGTTGGCACATCATACCATCTTGCCAAGTGTAGGAAAGTCGCCTTGGCTCATCGAGTTCAATGACCTCACAGTCAATGCTTCCACCTAGTCCTGGTAGTGTCGAGTGTTGAAATTGGAATTTGTGTCCTACACGTGGCTCAAAGTCATTCTCCATCAACCATGCTGCAAGGGTGCGGTGGTTGGTGAGTACTTGCCAAATCCGTTGGGGCGGATAGGGATAGAAAACTTCCATGTTCAATCTGAGCATTAATTTTCCTCCAAATAGTTGCCAAGGGCAGCCAGTTTTTCTTGCCAGAACTGCTCGTAATGGGCAATCCAGTCAGATACTTGCTTCAAAGGCTCTGGATTCAGCCGATACAGGCGCTGTCGCCCTGCTTTGCGCATTTGTACTAAGCCAGCTTCACAAAGAATCTGCAAGTGCTGAGAAATTGCTGGTAAGCTCATGGCAAAAGGCTCAGCCAACTGTTTAACTGGTTGCTCACCAGTACGTAACTGATCTAATAGCGCCCGTCGTGTTGGATCGGCGATCGCCGCAAAGACATCGGCACTAGCAGCAGGTCTACTCATTACGGTAAACCAATTACTTAACTATTTTGATAATACATAAGCATTCGCTTAAATGTCAAGTAGAGCATTTTTATTGGTTGGGCAAGCCAAATTTATTGCCAACGGTTCACAAAACCCTATCAAGGCAGTCTTGTCAAGGTGAGAAATGATTAATCCAGGTTGCTTGATAAGAAATGTTACAAAAAACCATCACTTCCGTAAAACTAACAAACTGGAACTGATTAATTATTAGACGACTGCATAAGTGCCATGAGTCGTCCTCTATAAGTGCAATGAGAGGTGACATAATTCCGAGGAATTTCATTAATAATGATAAGCATTATAAAATCTGGCACTCACTTGTGGGGAATTGAGTGGTTCCATCTAGAACTCTACCGATTGCACATAACACAACATAAAAGTATAGGCAACCAGGAATTGGTAATTGGTTTAGTGGGTGATCCCGTGAAATCGCTTTGAGTTGCCCCTGAGGTCTTCAATAACCATAACCCATATCACGTAAGGAAAGCACTACATGAAGTCATTTGTAAAACTGACAAATAATCTGTCATTGAACACCTTCCGATTGTCCTTAGACCATTGTTTGGATAGCAGAGGGAATGATGAAAAAAATTCTTGTGATTGAAAATAGAGCCGAAACCCGAGAACTTTTTCTAAAATGCCTGAAAGCTGAAGGTTTCTACACTATAGGTGCTGAAAACGGTCTGCTCGGTGTCCAGCGAGCGCTGTCAGAGTTACCCGATTTGATACTCAGCGAAATTATCATACCAAAACTTGATGGTTATGGCATTCTAAAAGCGCTGCGTCAAAACCCAACCACAGCGATCATCCCCTTGATTTTTGTCACTACCAAAGAGAGTAAAACTGATATCCGCAAAGCCATCGAGCTGGGAGCGGATGACTATCTCACTAAACCCTGTGCGGGTGAGGAATTACTCAGGGCGATCGCCGCCTGCTTGGAAAAACGAGCCACCCTCGAGCAGTGGTATGCTACACAGTCCCAACCAGTCCCAGAAGCACCACTAGCTGATATTACAAGACAGACTGCACATGAGTCGATTTTTCCGTCCGACCCCGAGTTGAGTGAGGTCTTCTGCTTCATCGAAACCAATTATTACCAACCGATTACCCTCAGCGACGTGGCTGTTGCAGTTGATTATTCCCCGGCTTACCTCACTAATCTGGTGCGACGCAGAACGGGACAAACTGTGCAAAATTGGATTATCAAGCGTCGGATGACAGCAGCACGTTCCTTGCTCTTAGAAACCGATGAGACAGTGGAGGCGATTGCTACTAAGGTGGGCTACCAAAGTTTGGTTCATTTCTTCCGCCAGTTCCGCACATATCACGGGACAACTCCCCAAGCCTGGAGAAGGTCGCAGTTATATCAGCACAAACAAGAGAGACAAAACTGTTAGTCCTATCAACAAATTGTTTATTGCTACGGCATTTTCCATTTAGTAAACTTGTTAATAATTGCAGCATAGTTAATTTGCTTTGAATTTATCGACTCTACCAATTAACTACTTGAGGAATTTTCTAATGAGTAACAATGCCCCACGGCGCACATTTTTGCAAGTTTGTATTTCCGCTGCAACTGTAATTGGGCTTAATCTAGAACGTAAAAGAAGATTGTACTTTAACAGCAACATTCACAGACAATCTCGGCAATACTCAGACGCTAAGTGGCATTATTGTCAAGGATGGCAAGGAGATTCTTTCAATCGAAACAGACCCGTACACGGTGAATTCTGGTATTCAAAAAAAAGTCGAATAAAGGCATTTTTCAAGTAAGTGTACCTTAAAAAAGACAAACTTAGACCAATTCATCTAAATGCTGCTGGTATCGATATAAGTTCTCAAAATCATTAGGTGTGTGTGCCATCAGGACGTGCCCAGGAGTGTGTCAGAAGTTTTGGTTGTTATACGGCTGATTTATATGCCATTGCTGATTGATCAGCTGAGTATGGAGTTGAGACTGTGGCAATGGAATCAACAGGTGTCTACTCGATTCCATTATTTCAAATTCTAGCGACTCTTGGCTTTGAAGTTAAACTTATCAATGACTGCAACAATTACATAGCTATAGATTGTTGTTAGATTCAACATTTTCTCATATCAATAAATTATTTCAACTCGTTACTTATCATCAAGTTTTTGACTTTCCGAAGATATTTATGTATTGTTCATTTTTTTCACAAGTCATTTAGGATTCCTAGAAGCCAGAAAACGTAGTAGTCGAATGAGAATTAGCAACTGGAGGCTAAGGGCTAATGCTTTGGGATTTCAAGTTTAGCAGTTACCGAATCCGTCGGATCTGGTTAGACAATCATAAAATGCACTGTAATCCCGATGACCTTCAACATTATAGAAAGATTGTCAGTACTTTAAAGGAGATAAAGAGCATTATGGAAGATATCAAAGTAGCGATTCAAAAAGCAAATACAGAGGAAATATTTACAAAGGTAAAAGAAGTAGTCACGGTTAACCTGGGTGTAGAAGCGAATAGTATTATCCCATCTACAAATTTTGTTAATGACTTGGGAGCAGATTCACTCGATACAGTTGAACTGATCATGGTCCTAGAAGAAACTTTTAAAATAGAAATTCCAGACGAGATTGCTGAAAAAATTCTCACTGTTCAGCAAGTTGTTGATTACATTGCTGCTCAACAAAAAGTGGTGAGTTAAAAATCAGTTCCAACACTCTTAATCCCGGATTTGTCAACACAATCCTCAAAGCCTTATAAAATATAACTTCCGGTTTTTCACACTGCCTGAAAAAATAACTTGTCAAAAATGCCCGAAGCATCGTAATGAGACTAAAAAGTTTTACACAAATTATTTATTTGCAAAAGTTATGAATAATTTTTCTACTGTAACTGATCTTCTGAGTTATAGAGGTCAAAAGCAAGCAGACCAAGTTGCTTATATTTTTCTGCAAAATAACGGAATAGAATTAGCTCGTCTAAGTTATCGAGAGTTAGACTCACAGGCTCGGGTGATCGCTGCACAATTACAGTCCATGAGAGCTACTGGTGAACGCGCACTACTCCTCTATCCACCAGGATTGGACTACATTGCAGCCTTCTTTGGATGTTTGTATGCCAACGTAGTTGCTGTTCCAGCTTATCCACCCAGTCGGCAAAAAGTCTCCAGACTGATGGCGATTATCAGAGATGCTCAAGCTACAGTAGCACTGACTACTACATCTGTGTTAACTAGCTTAAAGGAGCAATTTTCTGAAACTCCGGAGTTGGCTTCATTGCATTGGCTAACAACTGATAATCTGACCAACAATGAGGCATTAGACTGGCAGGAACCAATAATCAGCAGCGATACCCTGGCATTTCTCCAATACACATCAGGATCTACAGCTACACCAAAAGGAACAATGGTGAGTCATGGGAACATACTGTACAACGAAAGCATGATTCAAGAGGCTTTCCAGCATACGCAGCAGTCTATTGTTGCAGGCTGGTTACCCCCATACCATGATATGGGTCTGATCGGAAACATATTACAGCCTCTGTACGCAGGTATTCCCTGTATACTTATGTCACCAATGACATTTATAAAGCAGCCATTTCAGTGGTTAGAGGTGATTTCTCGTTACAAGGTTACTACCAGCGGAGGCCCTAATTTTGCTTATGATTTGTGCGTCCAGAATATCAGTCCCGAACAAAAGAAACTTCTGGACCTTAGTAGTTGGGACGTAGCTTTTATTGGCTCAGAGCCTATTTGTGCTGAGACATTAGATCGATTTGCACAAGCCTTTGAATCCTGTGGCTTCCAACGAGAAGCTTTTTACCCTTGTTATGGTTTGGGTGAAGCGACTTTATTCGTTTCCGGAGGATTGAAAACCAATCCCCCTGTTATTCAGTCTTTTCAAAAAGAAGCTCTTAAGCACAATCAGATAGTTCCAACGGCGGTAGAGGATAAGAACGCAAAGAAATTTGTCAGCTGTGGACAAACAATATCTAACCAAAAAATAATGATTGTTGATCCCAAGAAGTTAGTCCAATGTCTACCTGAACAGGTAGGAGAGATTTGGTTATCTGGGTTTAACATCGCTCAAGGTTATTGGAACCAAGCAGAACAGACAAAGCGTACCTTCCAAGGCTATTTAGCGGACACCGACGTTAGTGCAGTGTTAGCGACGCCAGGAGCGTCAGGGCCCTTTTTCCGTACTGGTGATTTGGGATTCTTCAGTAATGGTGAACTGTTTGTCATCGGATATCTTCAAGATTTAATTGTTATAGAAGACCGCAGCTATTATCCCCAGGATATAGAACTAACGGTGCAAAAGAGTAATCCTAAACTGCGCTTGGGCTGTGGTGTGGCCTTTGCCGTTGCAGTAAATGGCCGAGAGCAGTTGGTGGTTGTTCAGGAGATTGAGCGTCATTATCGGGATGTGAATCTCAAACAGATGGTTGCTACTATTCGTCAAGCAGTGGTAAGAGAGCATGGCTTGCAGACATACGCTGTAGTTATAGTCAAAACGGGGAGTATTCTCAAGACTTCTAGTGGCAAGCTACAACGCCATATCTGTCGAGCACAGTTTCTCGCAGATAATCTGAGTGTTGTTGGCAAGTGGATTCATCATCTGAACCAGATTAGTTCAGAAAAATCTGAAATTAAAGCTCCTGAAGTTGCTTAATTAATAACACGTATAGTCAAAGTGCCGTATATGGAAGAGAATCATGCTCTTACAAGCAGCGTTTTAAGCTTGTTCAAAAGTAAGTTAGAGCAGTTTGGATCAAAAACCGCTCTTTGTACAAAAAATGGCAACAAATGGCAGAATCTGAGCTATGCAGAACTTGGACAAAGAGCGTGTAATCTGGGTAATTATTTGATTGAGTCTGGTATCCAGCCTGACGATCGCATCGCTATTCTCTCAGAATCTCGACCAGAATGGAGTATTGGATTATTTGCCGGAATTTTGGCAGGCGCGATTGTAGTTCCCTTAGATATCAAGCTAAGTGAAACTGAGATGATCTCAATACTTGCTGATTGCGTTCCCCGGATACTCTTTACATCTTTGTCTAACCAAAATATTGCCGACAAATTAAAAAGTAGTGTCGCTTCTATTGAACAAGTGTTAACGTTAGAGGAGGTCACGACTGATTCTCTATCAGCTCAGCCGATACAGCCTCAAGACATTCTGCAATTAAGAGAACGTCAGCTGGATGAGGTCGCCAGCATCATTTACACCTCTGGAACGACAGGTAAACCAAAGGGTGTGATGATCACATTTAGAAATTTGATTTTTGAGGCAAAAACTCTCGCACAGGTTGTAGGAGTTGGGTCTGACGACTCTTTTCTATCGATTTTGCCACTCAACCATCTACTAGAGTTGAGTGGAGGTTTGCTCAGTGTTCTTTATGCAGGAGGCACAGTTTGCTATGCTCAAAGCCTTTACCCACAGGACATTCTCCAGCTGATACAGGAGCGTCAAATTACAGCCATACTTGGGGTGCCACTGTTTTTTAAAACCCTCTACAACAGTATCCAGAAAGAAGTTATTCATGGTGCAACACTAAAACGCTTGTGGTTTCAAGCTGCCATGACCTTGGCTCAGAGGTTACCCTGGCAAATGGCTCGGCGAATAATTTTTTTCCCACTGCACCAGAAATTTGGTGGTAAACTCCGCATTTTTATCTCAGGTGGTGCTTCTCTAGATGTAGATGTGGCAAGCTTTTTTGAGCAAATTGGTTTACCAATCATTCAAGGTTACGGGTTGACGGAGACTGGCCCAGTAATCTGCGTTAACACCCCTAAAGCCAATCGTATCGGCTCTGTTGGTAGACCCCTACCAGGGGTTGAAGTCAAAATTGACTTTCAGGAAAAAGAACAAACTCAAGGTGAAGTTCTGACTCGTGGCCCTCATGTAATGAAAGAGTATTACAAAAGCGAGGATCTGACACAGGAAGTTTTGGATCAGGATGGATGGTTTCGTACAGGTGATTTGGGAATTATTGATGCCAATGGATTTCTTTACATCACAGGTCGGATTAAGAATCTAATTGTCTTAGGAGGCAGCAAGAAAGTCAATCCTGAGGAAGTAGAAGCTGTTTTGTCTAAGAGTCTTGCAATTCAGGAAATTTGTGTTGTGGGCAGGCTAGCGAAACATGGAATCAAGAAAGATACCGAAGAAGTTTGTGCCGTAGTTGTTCCCTCTGACTCCCTTAAACAACAACTACAAACAAAACCAGACGCTTTATTAGCAGAAATTGAACAAGAAATTGCAAACTTAGCAACAAATTTAGCGTCTTATAAACGTCCATCGCGCATATTCATGCACCTGGATGCGCTACCAAAAACGTCCAGCCGCAAAGTCAAGCGTCCACTGGTTCTCGAATGGTTAAATACTTTGGAGTGAAAAAATGAATGAAAGTGTTTTGCTGCTCTATTTGCTAAATTTCCTACTTATTGGCAGCCTACCCTATGTATTTTTTAAACAAGATGGTCGCAAAAATCTTATGTGGTGGATTACAGCTGCTCCTTTGTTCTTATGCCCATTGTTGCTTTTAAATTCCTATCTTAAATTTGTGACGCTACCCTTAAAGTATGGCCAGTTATGGAATTTTCACAATGATCTAATTTCTGTACCATTTAGCGTTGCTTCTTTTTCTTTGATTTTCTTTACGCTTGGTACTCATCGAATTCCACTCGCCTTGTGGCATCAAAATAATGATGAGCCGAAGCATATTGTCACTTATGGTGCCTATGGCAAAATCCGCCATCCCTTTTATACATCTTTTCTGCTAACTCTTTTAGGAGGATTTATTTTCTACCCTCATCCAGGGACAATATTCAGCTTGATTTATGGATTAGTAGTATTAAACACGACTGCTGCTAGAGAAGAAAAACGCTTGTCAGCATCTGAATTTGGAGGAGAGTATAAAGCTTATATCAAGCATACAGGTCGATTTTTTCCAAAATAGGAGACTAAATAACTATGAATGAAGTATTTGTGAATAATTTTTCATATGTCTTAGGTGATGAGACATATACTGTAGAAGAATCAGTGGCTCAGGGAAAAACACTTTCAAGTGCCTCGGTTTTACAAGAAGCTGGGTTTCTCAAACATTATGTTTGCTCTCCAAAAACTAATGCTTATGACTTAGCAAAGCTTGCAGTTGAGAAAATTCAAGAAAATTTAGGTGATATTGGAGCAATTGTCTACTCTACTTGTATTCCCACAAACGGGAATATTGGCTACTATGAAAAGTTTCAAGAAACTAGAGATGTCAAGTACTTGATGGATTTTCCAGCTAGTCATTTGCAGAGTGATTTTGGACTAGAAAGAGCGACTGTGATTGGACTAAACCAGCAGGCTTGTACAGGAATGTTAGGCTCACTGCATTTAGCTAAAATGCTTTTGCTGTGCGAACCAGATGTTAAACGTGTTCTATGTGTAACGTCAGATAGATTTCCCCAAGAAGCTTTGTATGAACAAGCATATAACCTAATTTCTGATGGAGCAGCCGCTTGTATAGTTTCTAATGAGGTAGAAGGTTTTCGATTAATTGCTAACCATGCAATTACAAATGGAGCAATGTATCTTGCCTCAGACGATGAGACGGTTGGAAGTTATTTCAGTTATACCAATCGACTAATTCAAGAAACGTTGAGAAAGACCAATCTTGAGATAGGTCAAATAGATTGGATTGTTACTCAAAATACCCACATTAATGCTTGGCAGATATTGTCGCGCATCCTAAAGTTTGAGCCAAACCGTGTTTATTTTCAATCACTTCCAGAAGCAGGTCATGTGATCAGTGGAGATAACATTATTAATCTCACATGGTTAATTAATTCAGGGAAAATTCAGCCTGGCGATCGCATTATGCTTGTCATGGCAGGTTATGGCTTGAACTGGCAATCTGTAATTTTGGAGAAAATTTAAAAAATGGACAAATTAACTAATTTAGTTGAAAAACTTTGTGATGCTTCCAGAAAAAAATATGTCAATCCTTATGCATATCTGGAGTGGCCAGAACATCTTGAACCAGAACAATGGTTTACTAGTCCGCAATTAATCTCACTTTACGGCACTGAATTCTATAACAATTTGACAGAAATTGAGCAGAAAAGGCTGAGTTTTTACGAAGCAGTCAATTTTTTCAGCCTTAATATTCATGGCGAGAAGGCGCTGATATCAGGGCTGTCTCAACGGCTATACGAACAAGACAAAAGTTCATTTTCTTCTTATCTTCATCACTTTCTAGATGAAGAGAACAAGCATATGCTACATTTTGGTGGGTTCTGCACAAAATATGCTGGGAAGATATATCGGGATAAAAAGGTCGCATTCCCACGAGAATATGAAGTGGGTGAAGAAGACTTTCTATTTTTCGCTAAAGTTGTTATTTTTGAAGAAATAGTGGATGTGTATAACCTGAAGATGTCACAAGACGAAAGTCTCGTTCCTCTTGCACGCCAGATTAATTTTTTTCATCATCAGGAAGAAGTACGCCATCTGATATTTGGTCGTCAAATTGTCAAAGAAATTTTTGACCGCTATTCCACCTCATGGTCAGCAGAAACTCTGCAAAATCTCCGCAAATATTTACAAAATTATTTTGTGGGAACTTGGGCAGAATATTATAACCCTGATGTTTACAAAGATGCTGGCTTTGAAAAACCTTATGAAGTTAGAGAAAAGGCTTTTTCGCATCCTCAATGCCGAAAACATCGACAAGAAGTATCAGCTAAATGTATTCGTTTTTTTGTGGATGCTGGCATTTTAGAAGATGAATCTTTGTTATGAAAACTGAATTAGAAATTAGACAGGCATTGCGTGAATGGATAGTGAAAACAAATGGCAAGATTCAAAGCGATGAACTAAAGGATGATACACCCATTATTGAACACAGAATCATTTCATCACTGCAAGTAATGGAACTACTTTTGTTTATCGAACAATTAAGCGAGCGCCCAATTAACTTTTCCAATATCAAGCAAAAGGTTTTTCGAGACATTAACGCTATACACAACAATTTTTTTCAAGAGGTAACTGATGGAAAATCACACTAAAATTAACTTTGATAATCTAGCAGGTTATCGTTGGTTTCCCAATGGCCAATCAGCATTCAGTGGTAGCTTGCTCAAGCTATATCACAAACTTGACCAATTTTTTATCAGCTTGGCTAGGGAATGTAGTGCTCAAGAACATCTGTTTCCAACTTTTATTTCTGCACGCGAACTAGAAAGGCTAGAATATTTTCGCTCTTTTCCTCATTTAGTCACATTTCCAGTCTTTCTAAATCCAGAGGAAAAGAATTTAAAGAGCTTTGCTGAGGGAGAACCTCTTTCAGCAGCAGGGGAAGTCCAATTGACAACACCAGGGCCAATTCGGGATGTTCTCACACCAGCAGCCTGCTATCACTTCTACATTCAATTTCAAGGACAGAATCTCGAAAAAGCAAGGTACTTAACAACTAGAGGAAATTGTTTTCGGCGAGAGTCACATTATCGACCTCTAGAGCGTCAGTGGAATTTTTCTATGCGAGAAATTGTGTGTATTGGCACAGCAGATGAAGTGAAAATATTTTTGGATAATTATCGCCTAAAATTAGAATGTTTTTTTACTATAATTAAGCTGAAAATCGACTGGAATGAGGCAACAGATCCGTTTTTTAATCCTTTACAAAATCCCAAATACCTAGCACAAAAAATCGCCCCAGTCAAAACAGAAATGGTGTTTCAAAATAGTCTTGCTATTGGCTCAGTCAATTTCCATCGAAATTATTTTGGGGAAACATTTCAAATTGTTCGAGACGGACAAGAGGCTTTCTCCGGGTGTGTAGCTTTCGGGATTGAACGATGGATATTTGCTTTTTTAACACAATTCGGAACAGATGAAACCAATTGGCCACATTTGGAGTTAGAGAAGGTAGCAAATGTCTAAAAAACAAATTTTAATTACAGGTGCAGATGGCTACATTGGCTCTCGGATAGCCAGAAAATATTTGCAAGAAACACATGAGCCTGTACTGCTTTGGGTGAGGGCAAATGATAAAAATGAGTTTCAAACAAAGGTAGAAAAACTCAATCGTTACCTAGATAATCACTCTGAACGCGTCAGCTACTCGTGTGGCGATTTAAGGCAAGCACAACCATTTAATTCAATCAACCCAGCAGAAATTCGACTGATCATTCATTCCGCCTCAGTAACTCGCTTTAATGTTGATCAAGAAACTGCTCGACAAGTCAATATTGAAGGAACAGAGAAGCTGCTCCATTTTGCTAATACCTGCCAGTCATTGGAAGGATTGGGCTTATTAAGTACGGTTTATGCCTCAGGGATAAAATCAGGTTTAATTGCAGAAGTTGCATTAGATGATCAAGATGGGTTTGCCAATTATTACGAGTGGTCAAAATGGGCATCTGAAAACTTATTAATCAAGCAATTTTCTCATCTTCCTTGGAGCATATTTCGAGTAGCAACAGTTATTGCAGATAACGTACAAGGATGTGTGACTCAGCAAAACGCCTTTCATAATACATTAAAGCTACTTTATTATGGTCTGCTTTCCTTAATTCCAGGTAAACCAGAAACACCACTATATTTTGTCACCGGAGATTTTGTTACTGATGCAATTTTCGAGTTAATGAGTCGCTCTTTCAATCAAGAAATTTATCATATTGCCCATACAAAAGCAGAATCACCATGCTTGAGCGACATCATAGAGATTGCATTTGCAACTTTTACTCAAACCCCAGAATTTAAAGTGCGACGAGTTCTTAAGCCACTTTATGCAGATCCAGAGTCTTTTACTTTTCTTGTAGATGCTGTAAAAGGCTTTGGCGGAAATATTGTCAATGAAGCAGTTTCTAGTGTATCTCCTTTCTCTAAGCAACTGTTCATTGATAAAGAAATCAATAATCAAAATCTAGTTTCAGCTTTTGATAGCTATCAAGCTGAAAATGCCCAAACATTAATTGAAAATACTTGTCAATACCTTTTGAAAACAAAATGGGCTAAACAAGTATAAGGTATTTTTTGGATAAATTAAGTCAAGTTAACCCAAAAGTTAGGAGTTATCCTCATGTCTGAGAAACTTAGCGAAAATGAATTGTGGCTTCTAAGCTTTTATCGTACTTCCGAAATTAGCGGAGCACTTTTTTTCGGCAGATTAGCAAAGTCAATGAAACCAGGTCCTATCCAGCGTGATATGACTAATCATTTTTCTGATGAGAGTCTTCATGCTTGGTACTGGACTGCATGTATTGAAAAGCTGGGCGCTCAAGCACTCAAACTCACCGATGCCTATCAAGATCAATATATAGCAGCGGCTGGTATGCCTGTGAATTTGATGGAGGTTCTAGCAATCACTCAAGTTTTTGAAAAACGGGTTATTACGCAATATGCCCTTCATAGTCAAATTCTCAATCTTCAGCTAGAAGTGAAAGAGACTCTTGACAAAATCATGGAAGATGAGAAGTGGCATACTACTTGGGTTGGTAAAGCGCTTAAGGATATGGAATCTGATTATGGTAGAGATTATATCCAAGCAACTCTCAAACGTTTTTGTGAGGCAGATAAAGAAGTTTATCGCCAGACCATGAATGAGCATGAGGAAAGAGTAAAATATCTAATTCAAAAAGTAAATTATTGAATCAAAACTTTTCCAAAACTAAATTGCTTTTTCTAGTTGTCGGAAATTTTTATGCTAGGGTTATAGGTGGGAATTTAGGAAAGTTAATGCTTGATATATGCGTGAGTATGTACTGTGAATAATGTATATTCCTAATTCTGAAGCTATGCCCTATAAACAATATCTGCTTGCTTCTGATGTAGTAGCACAACAGTAGCGAAAAATGAAAAAAATCTTCACAGGAGAAAGAACTATGCTCGCTCAAAATACTGTAAAAGAGAAAATATCCCAGTTTGTCAAGTTGCCGATTTCCAAGCTGCAAGATGAAGCTTTACTCACTGATGTCATCACTGAGTCTTTCGTTTTAATTGAAATGATCATGGAACTGCAAGAAGAGTTTAATGTACGTTTTTTACAAGAAGATTTGCAAGATATCAAAACTGTGGGAGACTTGAGTCAGCTATTTGTGAATCGTGCCAAAAACTAAAGTTTCTATGCAAGAAGATTATCCAGTGCCTAATACCAATAAGCAGTTTTTTAAGAATGGACATCTCCAAGGTTGGAGAGTCATTATTTTTGCAATTTTGACGGCTTTGGCTTTTAGTGGAGCTTCTGTGTATGGCATTCTGTATTTTCGCTCCCATGCCAGTCGGCAGACTAATGCAGACATCGCCGCAACTTCAGGACGTAATTCTACTGACAATCTTGTTACTGCGGATGGACGCTTGGAACCACTAGGAGAAGTTATTAAGCTGTCTTCACCAACCATACTGGAAACGCAAAAACGAATTGCTAAGCTACTTGTTAAGGAAGGAGAGCAAGTACGACCAGGTCAGGTAGTTGCAATTCTGGATATCCTTGATACTCGTCAAGCTGCTTTAGAAAAGGCTCAAACACAAGTTAAAGTTGCTCAAGCGCATCTTGACAAAGTTAAAGCTGGTGCTCAAGTAGGAGAAATTTCTGCTCAACAGGCAGTGATTGCTCGATTAAAGGCACAGTTAAGCGAGGAAAGCATTGCTCAAAAAGCAAATATCGCCAAACTTTCAACTCAATTAAGTAATGCTCAAATAGAGTATTCGCGTTATGATAAGCTCTACAAAGATGGTGCAATTACCATTTCGCTTTTAGATAGTAAGCGTTTGACAATGCAAACTACCCAAGAGCAGATAAATGAGGCAAAAGCCACCTTTAACGGTACTGTAAAAACTCTTAGAGAACAGATTAATGAAGCAAGAGCAACGTTAAATCGTATTGCTGAAGTTCGTCCGGTAAATGTCAACGAGGCTCAAGCAGATCTGGAAAGTGCGATCGCCTCTATGAAACAGGCTCAGGCAGACCTAAAGCTAGCCTATGTGCGATCGCCAATAGCTGGTCAAATTTTAAAAGTTCATACTAAAGCTGGAGAAAATGTTGATACAAAAGGAATTGCTAGCATTGGTCAAACAGACCAGATGTATGTAGTAGCAGAAGTTTATGAAAGTGATATTAAAAAGGTAAATCATGGTCAAAAAGCTGTGATTACTAGTGAAAGTTTTACTAACAAACTCCATGGGGAAGTAGACAAAGTTGGTTGGGAAATTCGGAAAAAAGATGTTTTTAATGATGATCCAGTTGTGGCTGTAGATGCTAGAGTAGTGGAAGTCAAAATTCGGTTGGACTCAGTGAGTAGTAAACAAGTAAAAAACTTAACTAATTTGAAAGTGAATGTAGCAATTCATATTTAGTTTTCTCTGATATTTTTTATATTCTTAGTCAGAAATAAAACTGATTTTTAAGTGTCAAAGCAGTTAAAATATGAACTTTCGCTTTCATAAGTAAATACAGATTAATTATGCGAAAAATACCCGTTGCTTGGTTACAATTAACGCGTAATAAGGCTCTGTTTTTAGTAGCCTTGGCTGGAATTGCCTTTGCTACCCTTTTGATGTTTATGCAATTAGGTTTTCAGGGCGCTTTATATAAAACTGCTATAGATATACACCAGCATATGCGTGCAGACTTGATTTTGATCGACCCTAGAGCTGAAAACTTATATGATGTGGGATTGTATCGGAGTTTTACCAAGCGTTACTTAACTAAAACTTTAGAGGTTGATGGTGTAGAAACAGCATCTCCTCTGTATGTAGGTTTTGGTCATTGGAAAAATCCTGTGGAGCCTCGCAATCGCCAAATATTAATTTTTGGCTGTAACCCTGAAAAACCATGCTTTAATTTGTCTGAAGTTAATCAGAATTTAGATAAAATTAAATATGATGATGTATTTCTTTTTGACCGATTATCTAAACCTGTTTTTGGTCCTATTGTCACCGAGTTTGAGCAGGGAAGAAATATTACGACTGAAGTAAACGGTCACAAAATTAAAATTGGTGGTTTATTCAGCTTAGGAGGTTCAATTTTTTCTGCTGATGGGATTTTAATAACTAGTGACTTGAATTTTTCGCGGTTACTTCAAAGACCTTTGGAAAAGGTGAGCGTGGGTTTAGTCAAACTCAAGCCTGATGCCAATATTCAAAAAGTAATTGACAATTTAACAATTAAGCTCCCCAAAGGTGTAAAAATACTGACGCTTCAGAGTTATATGAATCGTGAAAAAGATTACTGGCGACAAAGTTCACCCATTGGTTCTATATTCACTATCGGGACAGTAATGGGATTTATTGTCGGTTCAGTTATTGTCTATCAAGTTCTTTATAGTGAAGTCTCCGATCATCTAGCTGAGTATGCAACTCTGAAGGCTATTGGTTATAGTCATACATATCTTTTAAAAGTAGTTTTTCAAGAATCATTATTTTTATCAGTTTTAGGTTATATTCCAGGATTTGCTTTTTCTGTGTTATTCTACGATTTAGTTGTTCAGATTGTCCGTCTCCCAACAGAAATGGAATTTTTTCGTGCTATATTCGTATTATGTCTGACAGTTCTAATGTGCTTTGTTGCTGGTGCTTTTGCAGTACAAAAACTTCGAGATGCTGATCCTGCAGATATTTTTTAATCCTAAAATGATTGGTATAACGTGATGGTAAATAACACTCGACTAAGAGCAGCATTAGGTGCAACTGAACCGTGGAAAACACTTGAAGTAGATAGAATAAATTTAGCTTATAATGATGACGGCATAGGCTTACCTGTAATTTGCCTTCATGCAATTGGACATGGAGCAAGTGACTACTTGTCTTTAAGGGAAAACCTTCGTCAGCAATACCGGGTTATTGCTATTGATTTTCCGGGTCATGGTAATTCGGACAATGACGTGCAACCTGTCAGTGCAACTAGATACTCTGAATTATTGGCACTATTCCTTGATAAGTTAGGGTTAGATAAAGTAGTTATCATTGGAAATTCTATTGGTGGAGCTACGGCAATACTATATGCTTATACTTATCCCCGACGCGTACTAGGTCTAATTTTAGCAAATCCTGGTGGACTTGATCCAATGAATAGTTCTGCACAAGTATTAATTAAATTAATGGTGCGAATTTTTTCAGGCGGAATGACAAAAGCCTGGTGGTATCCTAAAGCCATTGCTGATTTTTACCGAGTGATACTTCCCAAGCAGGCTGCTCGTAGTCAAAGAAAGAAAATATTAGCATCTTCCTGGGAAATGGCACCTTACTTAGTTCAGGCATGGCAAAGTTTTGGTGAACCAACGGCAGACCTGAGAGAACTGATTTCCAGTATTTCGTGTCCTGTACTTTTTACTTGGGCATCACATGATCCTTTTGTGCAATTTCGGCGGTGCTTAGCTGCAATTAACAAGTTTCCAAATGCTCAAGTTGAAATATTTAATGCTGGGCATTCACCTCACCTTGAAACTCCTACTGAGTTTGAGCAATCTGTCCGGAAATTCTTGGTGAGGCTTGATTAATCTTTTTAGATTGCGAGCAATTTATAAACTTAATAATTATTATTAGCTAATTCGGAAATAAAAACTTTATAACTTCAAGTTTAAATTCATAATTAACGTATAGCAATCCTAAATGAGAGCTAAACTCATGGTACGTTCATCCTAAAGTATTGGTGACATATTATACCAACTAAATAACTTTTTACTAGAACAACAACAAAAATCAGGATGTTTGTTTACAGACTAAAAACTTTTTGAGAAAGTTTTTGCCTTTGTACAAATCTTTCTCTGTTTTCAAGTAGCTGTTTAAGTTCTTTACCAATCACCAATAATTTGATTTTCCTAAGCAGCATCAGTATGAACCCTGTTCGGAATTGTTAAATTAGCATTAGTAAAAAAATGTTTCAAGAGCCTATATTTGCTGTTAAAAATCTCAACCATTACTTTGGAAAAGGCGGATTACGCCGACAAATTTTATACAATATTAACTTGGAAATTCAGTCTGGAGAAATTGCAATTATGTCTGGACCGTCAGGCTCTGGTAAAACAACTTTACTAACTTTAATTGGTTGTTTGCGTTCAGTTCAAGAAGGAAGCCTCAAAGTTTTTGGTCAGGAGATTTTTGGGGCAAGTGATATTCAATTAATGAATGTCCGTCGTCATATTGGTTATATCTTTCAATCTCACAACTTACTAAATTTTTTAACAGCTAGGCAAAATGTACAAATGTCAGTTGAATTACATCAAGAATTCTCCAGTTCCCAAGCCATTGCTAAGTCAGAAGCTGTAATAAATAGCGTAGGATTGGAAAAGTGGAGCAATCATTATCCAGAAGAACTATCAGGTGGACAAAAACAACGGGTAGCTATTGCTCGTGCTTTAGTTTGTCATCCTAAATTGGTTTTAGCTGATGAGCCTACTGCTGCTTTGGATGGTAAGTCAGGTCGCAGGATCATGGAACTTATGCAGCAATTGGTTAAGGAACAGGGCTGTTCTGTTTTAATGGTGACTCACGATAACCGCATTCTTGATATTGCCGATCGTATTATTCATATGGAAGATGGTCAATTAAATAACCCAAGATGCTAGTTACAGATTCAGGCGATCGCTTTGGGTCTGGGTTTAGACTAGTCAGGAGTGCGAAACTCCAAATGGAAGGCAGGGATTGACATACATTAAATCTGGATCTGCACCGTCAATACTGTTAAGTTTTAACTTCGAGGGTGAACAAAGGTGATGATCTTGAACAAGCGGTTCATAACCGTCGATACCTTGGGGTTGGTGCTCCGGGTGTTGGTCACTGCCGCCAGTGTACCAGAACGGTCAGGCGGCGAACAAGTGCTCAAGCGCGTCAAACAAATGGGTGACAAGGTTTCTCGCTTGATGACCATTTGGACTGATGGCGGTTTTGATGGTCCCGCCTTCATGATGTGGGTCATGGATGTTTGTCGTTGGATTGTGCACCTTCGTGCTGCGACCAGAACAAACCAAGGGCAACGCCAGTGCTGAAAAAACGCCCTTGTGGTGGAGCGCACTTTCGGTTGGGTCATGGGGTGTCGTCGATTGGTCAGAGACTATGAACTTCTACCGGAAACATCGTAGGACTTACGCATTGACAGAAATAGTCTTATATGCAGTTGTTTCGGTAGGGCAGCAGAGCGCAATATTCATTTGGGTAGACCACAATATAATCGTAGGGGCGCGGTCTCCGCGCCCTTACCATATGGTCAATTCTACGAGATGAAACGACCGAATTGCGTTATGCACATGATGCTCAATTTGTATAGTGCGTAAGTCCTACATCGGAGACGTTTATTTACCTTGCCATGATCCGGATCATGGTGAGGCGACTGGCATAAAATTTGACCCCTCAAAACTTTTCAAACACCCTCTAAGGGCTTGTTCCTGTGGCTACGATTGTAGGATTGTATTTTCAATAGAGAAAGACGAAGAAACCGAGCAGGAAGTTATTGTGCTGCTTGATGTCGGTACGCACGATGAAGTGTATTAAAGCCTTAAAATACGTAAATACGCTGTGATGTATTTATGTAAAGAATCTTTAAAAAACTTGCTTTCAGTTACCTTACCCCCATCACTCGGTTGGGGTGTTTTCGTTTGCTGCTAGCAAAAAGGGCGTGACCATTGGCAGATAAATCCTCTGCCTCTAAATGATATCATCAGCAGATATTCTTAAGGGTATAATATCCCCTCTCCCCTAAAGCGGGAACAAAACTAAATTAACTTGCAATCATTCAGATATGTATCTGATTTACTTTTCCCCTAGGAGCGCAAACTAAATTGGCTTGTAATTAACCAATATGAATCTAATTTACTTTCTTTTGCGTTCTTCTTGGGGGATGATGGCTCTAGCAGCTGTTGCCGGATTGTTAAGTGGCGGTAGTAGCGCTAGCCTGATTGCCCTGATCAGCAGTGCCACGGGTAGCAGTGCTACTTCACGCCTCACATACCTAGCTTGGGGTTTTGTGGGGCTTGCCTTAGTTGCACTTATTACTAGTATCATTTCACAAGTGATGCTGGTTCGATTATCCCAGAATGCAGTCTTCCAACTACAGATGCGCTTGAGTCACCAGATTCTCGCTTCTGAGTTGAGGCATCTGGAACAGCTAGGGAATCCCCGACTATTAGCAACCCTCACCGACGACGTACAGTCAGTAGCCAATGCTGTTCATGATATTCCTTTTCTTTGTATTGATATTGCGATCGTTGCAGGTTGCCTACTTTATATAACCTGGCTTTCCTGGACAGTATTGCTGATGGTTTTCTGCCTGATACTGGTGGCGATCGCCACTAACCAGTGGCTGTTAAAAAAAGGACAAAAATTTCTCACCCTTGCCCGTGAGGATCAAGATCTGCTGTTTAAGCATTTTCGCACGATCACTGAAGGAGTCAAAGAACTCAAGCTGCACTACGGACGGCGTCAAGTTTTCCTGACTCAAGACCTCGGTGAAACAGCAGCTACCTTACGGCGTCACAACGTTCGCGGTCTGACCCTGTTTGCAGCAAGTACTAGCTGGGGGAGACTGCTGCTTTTTTTCGCTATTGGTTTTGTACTGTTTGCGCTTCCCAATCTGATCGCCATCAGTCCCCAAACTCTTTCTGGCTACATCTTGACCTTCACCTACTTGATGTTGCCGATGGACAATATCGTCAACAACCTTCCCCGTTTCATCAGAGCCGGCGTTGCCTTGCGTCATATCGAATCGCTGGGTTTATCTTTAGCTGATCAAGCCGAAGTCTCAACGGTTCCGCCTGATTTTAAGTTTTCTTGGCGTCGCTTAGAACTTAAGGGAGTTGCCCACACTTACACTCAAGAGCAAGAAGACAGCAACTTTATCCTGGGTCCAGTAGACCTGAAGTTTTATCCGCAAGAACTGGTGTTCATTGTCGGTGGGAATGGTAGCGGTAAATCTACTTTAGCCAAACTGATTACAGGACTTTACATTCCTGAAGCCGGAGAAATTTGGTTAGACGACCAGCTCATTAACGAACAGAATCGAGAGTGGTATCGCCAGCATTTTTCAGTGGTGTTTTCTGACTTCTATTTGTTTGACGATCTTACAGGGTTAGAAAATACAGACCTAGATACTCAAGCCCAAGAGTACCTGAAACTACTCCAGCTAGACCATAAGGTTAAAGTGGAAAATGGCAAACTTTCCACCACTACTCTTTCCCAAGGACAGCGTAAACGACTGGCTTTACTTGCAGCATACTTGGAAGACCGACCAATTTATCTCTTTGATGAGTGGGCAGCCGACCAAGACCCAGTCTTCAAGGAAGTCTTTTACACTCAATTGTTACCAAAACTCAGGGATAAGGGCAAAACTGTACTGGCAATTAGCCACGATGACCGCTATTTTCATCTAGCAGACCGGATCGTAAAACTGGATTATGGTCAGGTAGTTTACGAAAAGCAATACTCAGAGCAGGAGAGGCAACCTCTGTAATCAATTGTAACAGTTTAGGGGGGTTATGATTAACGTGAGTTCGACGGACGTAAATTGACTGTGGTCAAGAATTGGCGCGTCAATTCAAGGAGTAGGCGATCGCATAGGACGGCTCATGGCGCATCTGCGTTGAAGTTGCTTTGCGATCCAGATAATTCCGCCAAGTGGTCCCAATACTTCTCGGTTAAGCACCAGATCGGAAACCCGGTTTCTTGAACAATACCTTCGCTTTTATTGCCCTCACTCTAGAAGAGTGGGGCTATCCGAACAAAGGCTGCCTTCGCAGCCTGCAAGGATTGCAGCCCACGGAGGTGGGCTTCGTTTGTGTAGCCCCAGGCTTATAGCCTGTGGGGCTTTTCAGAAATTGGCGAAGGTATTCTTGAAGAAACCGGGTTTCTCCAGAGCAACTACCCTTAACCGAGAAGTATTGCAAGCGGTCCTGAAACTTACCGTAACATTAAGATTTGTATAAATTAAGTAACAAAAATGTTGTTTATATCCCCAGCCCAATCCTAATAAGTCAAGAGCTTGTACCCTTGAGAAGAAATGTAAACTCGCCACAGTCTCCACGAATTAAAGGCTACAAGTTTTGAGACAATCAGAAACGATTTAATAATTAAAAACTTACAGTCCACCTATTATCGGATATAGTTCGTTTCATTAACAGGGAGAACACACTTATGAAATTGGCTTACTGGATGTATGCAGGTCCGGCTCACATTGGCACTTTGCGGATCGCCAGTTCCTTTAAAAATGTTCATGCGATTATGCACGCGCCACTGGGCGATGACTACTTCAACGTCATGCGCTCTATGCTTGAGCGGGAAAGAAACTTCACTCCAGTCACAACAAGCGTCGTTGACCGCAACGTTTTGGCACGCGGGTCTCAGGAAAAAGTGGTGGACAACATCACCCGCAAAGACACCGAGGAACACCCGGACCTAATTGTGTTAACTCCTACCTGCACCTCTAGCATTTTGCAAGAAGACCTGCAAAATTTTGTGGAACGGGCGCAGCTGGAAGCAAAGTGTGACGTAATGCTAGCGGACGTGAACCACTACCGCTTCAACGAGCTGCAAGCTGCCGATCGCACCCTGCATCAAATCGTCCAATACTATATTGAGAAAGCTCGCAAGAAGGGCAACCTTGCAGAAAGCAAAACCGACTCCCCCTCGGTCAATATCATCGGTACTTCCACCCTTGGCTTCCACAACCAGCACGACTGCACAGAATTGAAGCGGCTGATGGCTGATTTAGGCATTGCAGTCAATGTCGTCATCCCAGAAGGCGGTTCCGTTTACGAGTTGAAGAATCTGCCCCGCGCTTGGTTTAACCTGGTGCCATACCGAGAACTCGGCTTAATGGCTGCTCGTTACCTAGAACAAGAATTCGGGACTCCCTACGTAGATATTACACCAATGGGAGTAGTAGAAACTGCTCGTTGCATCCGTAAAATTCAGCAAGTGATTAACGCTCAAGGCGCTAATGCTGATTACGAAGAGTTCATCAAAGAGCAAACACTGCATGTATCTCAGGCTGCATGGTTTTCCCGTTCCATTGACTGTCAGAACTTGACCGGCAAAAAAGCTGTGGTGTTTGGCGACAACACCCATGCTGCGGCTATGACCAAGATTCTGGCACGGGAAATGGGCATTCATGTTGTTTGGGCTGGAACCTACTGCAAGTACGATGCTGATTGGTTCCGCGAGCAAGTCAGCGAATACTGCGATGAAGTGCTGATCACAGAAGATCATGGTCAGATTGGCGATGCGATCGCACGGGTTGAACCTTCTGCGATCTTCGGTACTCAAATGGAACGCCACGTTGGTAAGCGTCTAGATATCCCTTGCGGTGTCATTGCTGCACCCATCCATATCCAGAACTTCCCAATTGGTTACAAGCCATTTATGGGTTACGAAGGTACTAACCAAATTACAGATTTGGTCTACAATTCCTTCACCTTGGGAATGGAAGACCACCTGCTAGAAATCTTCGGAGGACACGATACCAAGGAAGTGATTACTAAAGGTATTTCTGCTGATTCTGACCTCGGTTGGAATAAGGAAGCTCAAGCAGAATTGAACAAGATTCCTGGATTTGTGCGCGGTAAAGTGAAGCGCAACACCGAGAAATTCGCTCGCGATCGCAACATGAATGTCATCACCTTGGAAGTGATGTACGCTGCTAAGGAATCTGTTGGGGCGTAATCTAGTTACCTTTTGTTAGACGCAATACAATCCTTCCGTTGATATTTCAGCGGAAGGATTTTTCAGTGGTATTTCTTATATTAGGGCGTTGCTGAATCTAGATATGAATTGGCTCACGCAAAGGCGCAAAGAAGAATGCTAAAAAATGTGGTCTAAATAAGTGAAAACTTCTGTAAGAGCCAATTTCAATGTATTATACAACAACATCAAAGATAATCGTCATTGCCGCCAGTTTGTTTATATCACTACCACAAATGTCCGCTGCTAGTTTTACTTAGATGAATGCTGAAGAATTTTTTAACCAGGGATTAAACAAAAATTTGCAAGGAGACTTGGACGGAGCGATTGAAGATTACACTCAAGCAATCAAGCTAGATCCTAACTGTGCCGAAGCCTACTATAACCGAGGTAGTATTCTGAGCAATGAATTGAAAGATTATCGAGCCGCGATTGAAGATTTTAATCAAGCAATACGAATTAATCCTCATCTCGCCGCAGCCTACTGCAATCGAGCTAATGCTCGTTACTATGAAGAAGATTATCAAGGAGCAATTGCGGATCACAATCAAGCATTGCAAATTGATCCCAACCTTGCGGAATCTTACCAGAGCCGGGGTAGTGCCTACTTTGCTTTGGGAGATTTTCATAGAGCTATTGTAGATTATCAGCAAGCAATCGAGATTAATCCGCAGTTAGCTACTTATATCAATTTTACTCTCGCCAATGCCTACCATAATCGAGGTCTTGCTCGTTGTGACCAAGGGGATCATCAAGGAGCGATTGAAGATTTAAACCAAGCCTTGCAGTTGAATCCCAACTTAGTAGAAGTCTACAGCAATCGAGGTAATATTCGCCAAATCTTAGGAGATTCTGAGGGAGCGATCGCCGATCATAATCAGGCATTACAGCTAGATCCTAACTTGATCGAGGCTTACCATAACCGAGGTAATGCCCACTATGCTCTTGGAGATTATCAAGCAGCGATAGCAGATTACAACCAGGCTATTGAGATAAACCCCAATTTTGCAATAGCCTACTACAACCGAGGTCTTGTCCGTTCTCACCTTAAAGACTATCAGGAAGCGATTGCGGATTTTAACCAAGCAATACAACTTCATCCTGATGATGAGCAAGCATACTACCACCGGGGTTGTGTCCGTGCTGATTTAGAAGACTACCAAGCGGCGATCGCGGATTATAACCAAGCATTGCAGCTTAATCCGTATTTAGCTTTAGTCTACAGCTTTCGGGCTAATGCTCGTCGTCAACTGGGAGATTATCAAGCAGCAATTGCAGATTGTAATCAATTACTGCAACTTCATCCCCATTTTGCTCAAGGGTATTGCGATCGCGGTACTAATCGTCGCAGTCTGGGAGACTATCAAGGAGCAATTACAGATTACGATCGAGCATTAGAGATTAACTCCAATTTAGCCGCAGCCTACTATGGTCGAGGTATTGTTCGTCATGCTCTCAAAGACTTCTCCGGAGCAATTGTAGATCATAATCAGGCACTACAGAGAGATCCTAACTTTTCTCAAGCGTACTGCAATCGGGGTAATGCCCGTCGCTGTTTAGGAGACGAACAAGGTGCGATTGCGGATTACAACCAAGCGTTAGAACTAAATCCCAATTTTATGGAAGGTTATTATAACCGAGGTTCTACCCGCTATGCTTTAGAAGACTATCAAGGCGCAATTACAGATTACACTCAAGCTTTGCGGATTAATCCTAACTCTGTAGCAGTTTATAGCGATCGCGGTAATGCTCATTACGCCCTTGAAGATTATCAAAAAGCAATTACGGATTACGATCGGGCAATTGCTCTAGACCCTAGCTTTGCT
The DNA here is from genome assembly GCA_965249805.1 of Stigonema sp. Classification (GTDB taxonomy): domain Bacteria; phylum Cyanobacteriota; class Cyanobacteriia; order Cyanobacteriales; family Nostocaceae; genus Stigonema. The sequence continues at coordinate 690,470 of CBDFMX010000001.1, read as the reverse complement.
GAAGATTGGTATAATCGGGGTCGTAGCCGTTATGTGTTGGGAGACTTTCAAAAAGCGCTGTCAGATTTGAACCAAGCTTTGCAGCGACAACCCTACTGGGCTTCAGCTTATATCGTTCGGGCTGATATCTACAAGAATTTAGGAGATACTCAAAAAGCGATCGCGGATTTTGAGAAATCTGCCTACTTCTATCAGCAAGAAGGAAATACACAGTCTTACCAACAAATTCTCAAATTGATTCAACAGCTTCAAGCGTAAAAAAAGATTAAATCGGTGGTAATTTTCGGCTGTGTAGAGACGCGAAATTTCGCGTCTCTACATAAGTTGACGGTAAGTAAATTATCTTACTTTTGTCCCACCCGTACTCCGTAGGAGAACCCGAAGGGTAGAATACTTATAATGAACCGCCAAGAGGCCAAGGACGCCAAGAAGATAGGTAATCTTGTAGCCGGAAGGGAGTAAGTGAACCGTATTGCTATATAGCAGTCCTATCTGACTTATGAAATTCGAGCGTAGGGTGGGCAATGCCCACCATTACAAGGTTTGGTAGGCATTACCCACAGAATCATCTATTGTACACAGGATGATTTAGGATTGCTATACTCAGTTTTGTTAAGCACCAAAAACCCAAGAAAGCCGCAGTATTTGTATCCTACTCCCTGTACTCTGCTTCCAGAAAGCCTTTAATCGTCTCAACCGAAATACTGACGAGGGGATTTTCGTATATTGCATCCAGCGCTTGTTTCAATGCCTCGATACCACCCGATTTCAAGGCATTCCACAGCCGGCAATGCGGAGACTTTGCATTATATAGACGAGGGATGCACACCATCCACGCTGTCAAGCTATGATTGTAGTGGAAAGTCATACAGCATTAGGGCAACTCCCACCATGTCCAATCAGACAACTGTGACTGATGCTAGTGCCAAACTTGCTCAACTCTGCGCTCAAGTAGTTGCCAATCGCGATGTAGTGATCATTAACCGACAAGAGGGCGAAAGTGTCGCCTTAATTGCTGTTGAGGAGCTAGATAGTTTGCTAGAAACAGCCTATTTACTCCGCTCACCTAAAAATGCAGCTCGTCTGTTAACTGCGCTGCAAAGAGCAAAAGCCAGAACTTTAGAACCTCAAAGCATCCACGAACTACGTCAGGAGTTGGGTATTGGGCGAAGAAGAATGAACCACAGTTTGAGAAAATAAAAGTTCGAGATGCTGTATTTCATCCAGAGTTTCGCGTTCGCCCTGATCTACTGGGTAAAAACAAATCGCAAAACTGCGTTGCGAGCCTTTGACCTGATTGAAGCGATTATGCCAGATCCTTTTACAGGAATTGGCAAGCCAGAACCCATGAAATACTTGGACTCAGATGCATGGTCGCGGCGACTTACCCAAGAACATCGCATTGTTTATCTGGTAAGTGATAATAGAATTGATTTTCTCCAAGCTCGATATCACTACTAAATAAAAAAGTGATTGCTCTTTTACTTAGTCAAGGCGCAATTACTTTACGGCTTACCGATAGTTATACTAAAAACGGCTGAAAACTATACTTATTTAACATTCGCGCATCCGGTTCAATAGCCTCTCCCCGCATCGGGGAGAGGTTTGGAGCTCAGTCCATATTAAGTGAAGTTTTGAACCGTTCGCAGTATAGCTTTGTGACGACGCTCATAGGAGGCGATCGCTCCCTGTCGCTATGCAGTGTCTCAGACCATTGGAAACGTCGTTTGTCTGATTAGTTCAATTGTATTACAAATTATCTCGGCGCTTAGATATTGTAGTACAATTATACTATATTAGATCCGGGTGTAAGTAATTTAATAGAAGCCGTCAAAACTCTCCCTCGCGCCCTGGTAAAGAACTTGATCGCAACTCATGAACATCACCGAGTACATAGAGTCAAAACGAAACGCCAAAAAGAAAATTCCTTCGGAGATTCGGGAACGATGGAATAACCGCATTGTTCAACGCTCTTTGCAGTTGATGGGCTTTGCAGGAGCTGAACAGTATCTTGCGGATTATGGTCAGGGGATTGGTGTAACCAAAGTTGTCAGCTTGGCACTATGCGCAGAAACAGAAGGATACCCTGAGATGGCTTTAGGGTTTTGGAATAAAGCATTTGAGCTAGAGACAGGGGAGAAGACACCAGCACAGCAACCAAATAGTGACCCTACAACCTCAACTAACGCTTCCACTTCAACTCCCACAGACCTGAAAGCCCCGCCTCTTGTCCCTGAGTTACCGCCTCACTTGCAACCAGGGCGCATTGTCACGATGCAGCCAGTAGACGCGCCAATGGATCGCTCCTTCTACATTGACTCACCTGACTACTGGGGTCAGCCAAAACGTGATGGAAATAGAGTGGTGGCGATCGCCACCAAAGAAAAGGTTTATTACCAGTCACGCTCCACTAACATTAAGGAGCAACCCTCAATTGAAATAAACCAGGCATTACTAGAGGCTGCAACTCAACTAGGGACTTTTGTGCTTGATGGCGAACTGTACTACCACTCTGTAACTGGCAGCGAACATCGCACTGCTTCTCAGGCAGCCACTATCAATATTGCAGCAGGGGCAGCAACCACTCCACCAACGCCAGTGTATGCCATTTTTAAGGGTTTGTGGTTGTCAGGACGTGACCTAACAATCACAACAGAAGCAGAACGGATCGAAGCTGGGGAACAAATTGGTAAGTGCTTGAGAGCCAACTTCTTTGAGGTAGTCCCTACAGCCCGTACTCAGCAGGAGAAAGCAGAACTGGCATCTAAGCAGCAATCGGAAGGAAGAGAAGGGGAAGTTTGGGTACTGATGAACTGTACTTATGTAGGCGGCAAGGATACCCGCTCGCAGACAATGGTACGGACAAAGTATTGCTTGGAACTAGACTTGGTGATTACGGACTTAACTTTAACTAAAGCCGAGGGACGACCGTTCGGCGCCATAAAAGTAGCTCAAGAAATCAAAGGTAAATTAGTGCCAATCGGCTTAGTCGGAACGGGCTTTACACTAAAAGATATGCAAGAAATTGCCCAGCGCCATGCCGCAACTCCCAAAAGCGTGAAAATTACGGTGCGATCTCAAGGATTAACAGAAACCGGAAAATTGTGGCATGGGCGATTTGTCGGGATATGTTCGGAAAACGAGTAGAGACGCGACCGGTCGCGTCTCTACACTTACATAATAGTATAAAAATTAACGATGACTATTCATTTACTGTCTAATATCTTATTTAATTCTCCAGGTGACATCACTGGAATTCCTGCATTTACAAAACCAGAGGCATCACGAGTTACAATCGCATCCACCCCGTGCGCCATTCCGCAGGCATACTGTACTGCATCCTCAAAATCTTGGAAATTCAGTGTGATCGCCTGTTCCAAAATAGTTCTGTCAACTGCACAAATATGTAAATCAGTCAACACTTGGGCGATTGCATCTTGAGCTACTATCACGCCCGCCGCTCTGCGAACGATATAATATATATTGGTGATTGTTGTTGCTGCAATAAACCCTTCCACCTCACCAGCATCAATCCTCGCAAACAGCATTACCGCATCCTCTACAAAAGGTTCTCGCTCTTGCAAGAAGTCAAGAACAATATTCGTATCAATTAGAACTCGCATTACTGGTATTTCTTGGTGAGATAGGTAATATAATCTGCTGCAATATCTTCATTACCTGATACGGCTGCACCTTTTGCAATACCTCGCAACCGGGATAAGTTCCCTTTCTTCTGCATTGGGCTTTCCTGCTTTAAGGATTCCAGTAGGGTTTGTACCAACTGCCAACGTTCATTTATCGATAATTGCAGCGCCTGTTTTTGCAATTCAAGCAATGTCATCAGCTTTCTCCTACCTGTATCTATCCCAATACTACGCTGGTTTTGGGTTGCTGTAACCGCGTGACGCGAGATTCAGGACTTGTAGCTAACTCGGTTTTGCAACACCTGGCGAGTTTAGTAGGTGCAGATGTGCAAGTAACTTTGGAAATTCAGGTGCAATTACTAGACCCAGTGCCAGACCTTGTGATTTGCACTGTCAATGAAAATTGTCGCACTCTATCTAAAGTTCAAAACCCACAGTTTTGAGCAAGATTAAGCAGAACGATAGGCAATGCGAAGACTTTGCACTAAAATTACCAAGGATGCGATCGCCATCAACCCACCCCAAAACCAGTAAGGTAAAAATAACTGCTGCTGTATTTGCGCTGAGTCAGAATGCAAACCCGGACCAGCAGAAGCGCTAAATAAATAGTCCAGTTGAAGGTACGTACTCACACAAGCTTGTACCCCGAGAAATTGAACGGTAAACGCCTGTACCCACCGGGGAGCTTTCAGAGCAATACCAAGGATAATTAAACCTAGTAGGGGGATTGCGATTAATCCAAACAGCGATCGCACCCAAATTAGTGTTGAAAGAATTAAAAAACTCCCGAGAATTTTCAAACTCAAGGAAGCCACCTTAAAACTGCGAGAGGCTTGAATCAAAATAGCACCAGCGATCGGTGGTCCCATTGGTCCAGCAGCTGCTACCAAAGCCTTACCAATTGGTCCTAAAAATAACGCGCCGCGATGAAACGCTACACCAGAACCATTGGGAGAAATCTGTAATTGCTCAAACTGTCCTCCTAAAAGGAGTGCAGCTAAACCGTGACCCATTTCGTGAAACCAAGTTGCCAGAATGGTGAACGGGTATAAAATGTAATTGCCTCCTGGAACTTGCCATAGCAAAATCGTCGCGATCGCCGCTGCTATTAACCAGGTAAGACCCATGCGTTCACTTACGAACAATGTTCCCTCAGATCGGGGGGTATAGTGGTGGTACTTCATAAGCGCGTTAATGCCCGGTGTATTCCACGGTATTATTTATTATAGCATTTTCAATTATATTGTATTACAATTGTAGTCTTCCATCCCACTAGAAAAAGCGGTAGGATGAAAGACTTACCAAAAATTTTTGTAATTACGCCGTATTACTAAATAGCAAAATAATGGGATAAATCACCTTAAAACCTAACAATTCAGACATCATACTTGTACCCATCTTTGGCGTGAACCTTCTTGAATTCTGCGCATTTACCTGACACTCTTTTCTTATCTACTCTCACTTCCAATGTTTTTTCATTTTGTACAACTACTCTCCCCGTGGTTGTACCTGCATTTTTACCTTTACTTTTGGTTATTGTTGCTATATCTCCAGTTTTCCATGCGATATTGTAAGTTTTCCGAGGTGCTTTATCTGGGAAGCCATATGCATCATTAGCTTGCATTTGCCTATTACCATGTCCAGTTGCAGTAATTATTAATGGCTTTTTAGTTAAAAAAGTCAACTTTTCAAGATTACCAACACATGCTGCATCTATGTAATGGTCTTTCTCAAACCCAAATCTAGTACGATTAAACTTTGTCTGCCCTCCCGTGCCTGTACTCGTAGGCAATAGACTCTTTAAAGTATTAAATAAATTCCACCTAGTAGCATTAACTGCTGCTGCATCTTTTAATGAGATATTGGCAGTTTTCTTAATTTTCTCTGCCCTAGCTTTATCTTTTTTCAAAAATTCATCAATCAATTTAGTCCCCTTCTTTTGGTTACATCTAGAGCAGCTTAGAGTCAGATTGGACACGCGATCGCTTCCGCCTTTGACTTTTGGATGAATATGCTCTATCTGTAACTGAACGTCTGTTTTATCGCAGTAAGCACAAGCACGTCCAAATTTTTCTAGCAAATACTCGCGTACTTCATAGCCAGCCAATGAACCTTGTTGATACTCTACTCCTGATATCTCAGGATTCTCCATTTTTTGAGTATCAAACTTCACCAATTCCATTACTATTTTTGAGACTGGCACATATTTTTGTATGCGCTTAACCCAAGTTTCAACATTCAAAACTCGATGTTTTAATGAAGGTGCTAACCATCCTTCTTTGCGGAGGCGGTTCAAAAAGCGAGCTCGACGGTAGCGTGTTTTCCTCTGACGGCGCGATCTTCTAACAGCCCTGCGAGTAGCAACATCTGATTTGATTTTTGAGCCACGATGTTGTAAGTTGGCTCCCCAAATTACAAACCCATTCTTAACAATTGCTATCCCTGTCACTTTAGATCCTGGGTCTAATTTTATTTCTGCTTCAGTTGGTGTGGTTTCAACTGCTTCTTTAAGAATGAGGGTCAAAGGGAAAGAGCGGAAAACAGCAGCTTTCCGTTGTTTAAGTAATATCCGAGCTTTTGCAGGATGGATCGGATCTAAGGGTTTCTTATTGGTGTCAATAACGAAAACGTAATTAGACATTGATTAAAACTCCATTTCTGGGTAATGTTTGCCTCGACCAAGTTATCCCCTCGGCACATGTGGAATGCACTGTCTTTACTTTGAGCTTGACTGTTTAACAAACCACTTCTAGAGCTTGGGACTGGCTAGCATCCCAAGGTAGGAACTTTAACACACGGGGTAACGATTACCAGTTTCTACGTTTCTGGGGTCTGGAGTAGCTTGGAATGAGATGGTCATGTCCGAATAAATCCGAATTGCGCCATTTCATCCCATCTCAATAGCTACCCTTGAGCAAGTGCCTTTCTTTGAACTAGAACTGGCTAAGAAATTTGGAACAGAAATGTGACCAAATCTCCCTTACCTAGACTAATGCGATCGCCTGGTCGCAGACGGTGTCGGTTCCCTGGCAACAACGGCAAATTATTAATGTATGTGCCATTGGAACTTCCTGCATCTTCGATATAATAAGCGTCTCCCTCAGCGCGAATATCTGCATGAATCCGCGAGACAATTTCGGAGTTAGGAAAACCAGAAACATCCACATCTGGGGGAATACGGTCATTTGGCTTGCCCATATGAATGACAGAAAGATTTTGCGGCAATTCCACAATCTTGTCGCTTTGAACGTGGACGAGTCGTGCTGTGACTTGCTGCAATTGAGTTCTGGAAGCAGTGATTGGTAGTGTTCCTTGATTCGGTGGTGCTTCTTGATTGGGTGGTGTTGAGCTTTCTGGCTGTGAAATTACAGGTTGAGTCTCGATATCTGGTGGTGAGGGGATGTTTTGAAATGTCGCTACCTCTGGGTCGGGAACTGACATCTGTGTTGGAGGCAAGGGTGAATGGTCACCAGAGGTCTGGTTAGCCGATCCACTTGTGACCGCAGGTTGTGAGTGTACAAGTGGGTCAGGGTGAACTAGGGGCGGTACTTCTACAGGCGTGTCGGGAGCGACGGTTGCTGCACCGGCAGTAGGAGCCGTTGTACGCAGGTTATAACCACATTGACCACAGAAAGTTGCATCTACTTGCACGGAGGTCCCACAGCTTGGACAGTTAGTAGTAGCTGGTAATGGGGTATAGCAAGCTTCACACTGGACAGCGCCGTCTGGGTTTAAGTGATTGCAGTTAGGGCAGACGATCATGGAGTTAAGCCTTTATTGAAGATCATGATAAAATCGTGCTGGCAAGCAGAGGGGTATCTCTAGCATTCGATTTTAACAATTACAGGAATCTAGGAGTGCGGGGGTCAAACTAATTCGTAATTGGTAATTCGTAATTCGCAATTATTACCCACATGTATACAGCCCAGAGGCAAGAGAGGCGGATGCTGCTGCAAATTTTTTCCCGATCTAAAGCTAGAACCTTGAACCTCAATTACGAATTACGAATTACGAATTACGAATTATTCATAAGTCACCACCAGCCGCCGCATCCAGTAGCCACCAAAGTTCTCCTTGAGGTTGAATTAAACGGGATGGGTAAGTGAATTCATCTGCCGTTGGTGCGAACACTTGAGCTAAAGCTGGTCTTTTGTTTTCACCAGCAATTACAAAGATAACGCAGCTAGCAGCATTGATGAATGGGTACGTGAAGGTGAGGCGGGGGTTTCCGTCTTTGTTACCCACAGTAATTAGGCGATCGCGTACTTTTAAGGCGGACGTCTGGGGAAACAACGATGCGGTGTGTGCATCATCACCCATTCCCAGCAAGATTACATCCAATTCGGGAAACTCTCCGGATGAAGAGTGAAAAAATTCTTGCAGATGCTGTTCATATTTAGCTGTAGCTGCGGCTGGATCGGCATCCGAGGTTGGCATCGGGTGGATGTTAGCCTCGGGGATGTCAACCCGATTTAGCCAAGCACTACGCGCCATCAGTTGATTACTCTCTGGATGGTCTGGTGGAACGTAACGTTCATCCCCCCAAAACACATGAATTTTCTCCCAAGGCAGTTTTTGAGTGGCGATCGCTTCGTATAACGGCTTGGGTGTGCTGCCGCCAGATAGGGCAATAGTAAATTGCCCTCGCTGCTCAATAGCAGTTTCCACTTTAGATAATATCAATTCTAGCGCTCGCGCAGTCAGCGCTTTAAGATCCGGTAGGACTTCAACCTTTTTGCTCATCGCTTCATCATCACCTTGGAAACTTCCTGCAATACAATAGCGAAGTTATGACAACTTACCTTTTTAACTTTTGAAACTTTTAACATCATATAAGGAATGGGGCATAGGGCATGCCCCATGCCCCATGCCCTATGCCCCACTCCCTAATTAACCTTGATAAAGCTCGTTCCAGTTAGCGATCGCTGCTTGTTGTGCAAATAACAATTGCTGAATTCCTTTTTCCGCACAATCAAGCAGTTGATTCAACTGTGTACGGCTAAAGCTGCCTTCTTCAGCTGTTCCCTGGACTTCAATTATCCCCAGATGTTGATTCATCACTACATTGAAATCTACTGTAGCGGCCAAGTCTTCCACGTAGTTCAAATCCAAAAATGCCTCCCCCTCCAATAAACCTACGGAAATCGCTGCTACTTGTCCGATCAGGGGCGATCGCTCTAAAATTCCTTGCTGCAATAATCTAGAAATTGCATGAGCTAGGGCTACAAACCCGCCTGTAATCGCTGTAGTCCTAGTTCCAGCATCTGCAAGCAACACATCTGCATCCACAGTTAGCGTGCGTTCTCCCAGCGCCTCAAAGTCTAGTGCTGCCCGTAAGCTACGTCCAATGAGACGTTGAATTTCTTGAGTTCGTCCAGACAATTTTAAAAATTCCCGTTCTTGTCGTTGCTGAGTAGCCGATGGTAGCATGCGATACTCCGCAGTTAGCCAACCTTTGCCGGTTCCTTCGAGAAATTTAGGGACTCGTTGACTAATACTGACGGTACAAAGTACTTGAGTATCGCCGCTTTGTGCGAGAACGGAACCGGGAGCAAAGCGCGTGAAGCCGGGGTGAAAGCTGATGGGACGGAGTTCTTCGGGTAGCCGACCGTCTGAGCGCTGCCAAGCCATTGGGATTGCCTCAAAATTTCATCTAGAATACCGCACAAGGGGTTGCAGTGTGTTTGGACAATCGAAGACTGGCAATTAGCAATTAACAATTAACAATTAACAATTAACAATTAACAATACCCATGTCTCTCGAGTAGAGTTATAATGGTTTGCTGTACCATATCTGGAGACTGGTCGCCGTTGATAGTTAACAGGCGGCGATGATGATCGTAATACTTGAGAACGGGGACAGTGCGATCGTAGAATAATTCTACGCGGCGCTGCACGATTTCCGGTTGATCGTCAGGGAGAAAACGCCCTAGAGAACGGTTAACCATAACTGCTTGCGGTACTTGTAAATAAAGGGCCCAGTTTAACTTTTGCCCCAAATCGTCCAACAAAAAATCCAGTTCCTCAGATTGGAAGACAGTACGGGGATAACCCTCTATCACCCAACCACGGCTAATATCGGTTTGTGTGAGGCGATCGCGGATGAGTTCAACGATCATTTCGTTTGGGGCTAAGTCCCCTGTTTTTACATCTGGCTGTGTGTGGCAACTCGGATCAATATGGTTTGCAATCACTTCCGATAAAATTTTACCTGTAGAAATTAGAGTCAGATCAAAGTGTTTGCAAAGCCTTTGTGCTTGAGTGCTTTTCCCCGATCCTGAACCTCCCAGAATCACCAATCTCACAAAAGTTCACTCCTCATCCCGGTGTCAAAATTACAACCATCTAAAACTGTGCTGCTAAAACTTCGGTAAAATCTAACATCTTAAGGTTTTCCGCCACTATTCCCAGCACTTTTGATTAAGTTAAACTGCTGATTTTATGTTCTAATTTTTACCACTCCTTTCCTAGAAAAAACGAAAATATAAATTTAATTGACTCTTGACTTAACCGTAAAAGTAGTGATTGACTAGGAATCAAGTTGCCAAATCCACTACATGTTGTTAAAAACAGCTTGCTTATATAGGTAGATATCCGACAACGACCATCAGCAAAACCGCTTTGAGATATTGTATCCTTTTTTACATAATTTTATGATTGCCCAGCTAGAAACCCCAAGCGTAAATTCGACCCTTAGCTTACCATACCCAATTGAAGGGCTAGTACAAGTTTTCACTAGCTCTCATCGTAACTTTTTTACTAGTGTCATGGCTCAGGCACTGAGAATTGCCGGTCAAGGCACACCTGTATTAGTAGTGCAGTTCCTTAAAGGCGGTATTCGTCAAGGACAAGAGCATCCCATCCGATTGGGACAAAAACTAGATTGGATTCGCTGTGATTTACCTCGTTGCATTGATACACCACATCTAGACGATGCTGACACCCAATCCCTGCAAAAACTGTGGCATTATACAAAAAAGGTCGTATTCGAGGGTCAGTATTCTCTCGTTGTATTAGATGAGTTAAGTTTGGCAATTCACTTCAACTTAATTTCCGAAACAGAAGTTTTAGCGTTTCTGACAAAACGCCCTGCTCATGTCGATATCATTCTCACAGGTCCAGAGATGCCTAAATCTATTCTGGATGTAGCAGACCAAATCACAGAAATCCGTCGCAGTCATCAACCTTGAAGGATTTTAGAAAAAAATATACTTAGATTAGTAAAGTAACATCTATGCTAAAAAATGACAAATGGATAATAGAAAAAGCTGCATTGGGAATGATTGAACCATTTGAGCCTAGCTTAATTAGAAAAATTACTTTAGATTCTGGAGTAGTTGTTCCCGCATTAAGCTATGGATTATCTTCCTACGGCTATGATATTCGTTTGTCACCAGAAGAGTTTTTGGTATTTCGTCATATACCAGGGACAGTAGTTAATCCAAAAAGATTTAATCCAAAAAATCTTGAACCTGTACCTTTACATCATGATGAAGATGGATATTTTTTCATAATTCCAGCACATTCTTATGGTTTAGGTGTGGCATTAGAAAAATTAAAAGTTCCACCCAATATAACCGTAATTTGTATTGGTAAAAGCTCTTATGCCAGATGCGGTTTAATCGTAAATACAACACCTGCAGAGGCTTCTTGGTCAGGACACCTAACGCTAGAATTCAGTAATTCTTCAAGTGCTGATTGCAGAATATATACGGAAGGCATTGCCCAATTGTTATTTCTTGAAGGTGAACCATGCCAAACGACTTATGAAGATAGAAAAGGCAAATATCAAAATCAGCCTCATAAGGTAACACTCGCGAAGGTTTAATTACAGCAATCTTTAATGTCGTTTGGATGGAATCGGGTATGCGGTAGGGATGGCGAGTCCACCTCCCTACCTACACACCTGCGCCGCTTAGCTTGATAATACGTCTTTCAAAGCACTAATCGACGGCGCGAAGAAGTAGCCACCACCAGTGGGAATTACCCAGTCCTCAGGTGCGGTCAACTCCTCGCACACAGGTTCACCCTCGTTATCATCAAGGCGGATAAAGAAATTCCGCGTCCGGTCCCCGTCTGGTCCGTTACTTTGACCAATGACCGGATCGTGACCAAGGGGTAGCTGGCCGTTACAATCGTGACCTTGAGCAGCAGGTTCGCTGAAGTCCTTATTGTTAACCCAATTCTGTGTTACGAACTCAAACTGACCTTTAATCGAGGTCTGATAAGCCAGGAAGTGGAGACCACGATCGACAAAGTCCGGGTCCTGCTGTGGATTGTCCGGGGTGGAAGGAGATATGGGACCGTAAGGAATGCCGCGACGCAGCAGGCGGTGGGTTTGGGTGGTTACTTCGCTGCGATCAACAGTAATTTCGTTGGTTTTGTTGTCTGTACCTCCCGGTGTTTTGTCGTTGCGTGGATACGATTTACGGGTATGGGCGATAAACGGGCAACGGATACCTGTTGCATCCTTGGAAGGTGGTTCAGATGCATCATTTTTGAAGAGTTGCGGAAAATTATCCTCGCAATCGTCTTCCCGGTGGATCACATTCGTTGGATCATCACCCTTGTTGAATTCAAAATTGTTGTTGGCGCAGTCGTCGTTGCCCAGATCTGGGGTGTCTTGTTCGGGCGTACGGATGGTAGGAGCGCCGGAGGACCAGCGACCGATGAGCTTTGCACTCACCTTTCTCGGGTTGGTTTTCAGGGCTGCCGCAGTTTGGTTGAGAAACTGGTGGAACTTGAACACGTCCTGACGCAGGCGGCGGAACACAAGGAAGGAGCCATCGTCCGCCCAACTTGGTCCTGCCGACACCACGTCACCTTTACTATCATCGAACGTCTCAGCATCTGGGTTCTGACCCACGTAGCCGAAAACGAACTCTCCCGGCCAGAGAACATCCTGCCCTGGTTTACCCTGGTTCCGATTGTCCGGGTTCTGCCTGGGTGTTAGAAGGTCATTGGGATCGTCGGAAACCCTGCCACGAATACCAGGTTGCGATATTCCGTCTTGGTTGCCAAAGTGTTCACCTCCTGAAATGGGTGGGGGGAGGTTGGCTCCCTCTTCCATGAACGTAATCCTGGCTCCACTGCTCAAGGCTTTGCCTTTTCCATCCGTAAATCCCACGACGCTTTCTAAGATCCGTGCGACTTCTGCCAGCATGTCCGCACGTTCATCGCTTGCAACAATGAAAACTACGTCAGCTTTGCCGTTATCTGGTCCGCCCACAACCCAGCCGATGGGGTTGCCATTCTGTTCCACTGGGTCATTCAGGTCTTTGGCGCGTGCTGCCAGTCCAGCTATAAATGAATCGTCCTGGAAGTTGACATCATGCGTGAGTTTATTCAGCCCCTCAAAGGAGAAGGCTATGTTAACCCAAGTTGACTTGACAGTACCTTCGCGGTTTCGGCGTTTTCTGGCGGACTTGAATAGGCGGTTGAAGGCGATCGCTTCCGACGCCGTGGCAATGAAGTTTATCTGCGTTTTGAGCCACCGCTTGAAGGCTTCTGGCTCCTCAATTTCGAGGAAGAGGAGTGTCTGGAAATCTTTGTTGAACCCACCGAGAATGTTGCCCTGAATGTTATTCACACGGAGAACAGGCTCATCAGTCGCTGTTTCCCCTGCGTTTGTCTTTGAACCAGTCAAGGGGTCCGGGGCAGGTGCTTCACGGATTGATGTTTGATCCATCACTTGTTGAGTCATAATGAAAATCTTGTTTTTAGGCTATGGATTAAGCTACGGTCAAAACGATTGAAGTTCGGATTTTTCAGTTGATTCTTCCATAAATAGTTAATTTCCCATGTATCCATCTGCTAACGCTCGTAAGCGTCAGAAATGTTACTTTTCTTCTACATTCCTGATATAGATGCTATCGAAATTAACTTATGCACTTTTGGGATAGAAATGGGTTCATAGTTTCACAAAAATGGGTACGTAGATCAGGTGGGAGCAAGACCCAGCTTTGTTACTGACGAGGGAGGGGGATGGTGCTGGCGATCGCGGAGTCCACCCCGCCAAGCCTTCCACCCCCTACTACGCGGTGCATAAGTTAACTTCGTTCGTAGAAGCTGAGTTAAATAGGGGTGTATTTTCCCTGTGAAAAGCGTAAACAACGTTGGAACTTTTGTTTGACTATAAATAATCAGACTTATCCGAGATAAAAACGGCTGAAGTGAAGGTTTTCCATTATCAAAAACCGAAGTAACGGTCAAAAGTTATGTTGTATAAATTTACATTTGTTCTCATATAGCAATCCTATTTGATTTGTGAAAATTTAAAGTGCAAGAAACCCGGTTTCTTTAACAATACCTTCGCCAATTTCTGAAAAGCCTTACAGGCTATAAGCCTGAACGCCAGAAGCGATGAGGGAAAGCCGTCATTCGCGCTGGCGAGGCTACACGTACAAAGCCCACCAACGCGAGTCTGGAATCCTTACAGACTCGCGTTGGTGGGCTTTGTTTGTATAGCCCCACTCTTCTAGAGTGAGGGTAATAAGAGCGAAGGTATTGTTTAAGAAACCGGGTTTCTCGGCTTTCACCCTCTTATTTGGGATCGCTATATATAGAATTCCTATTTGATTTTTGAAATATACGTAGGCAATGCCCACCAGATCCCGGATCTGGTGGGCTTTAGCCCTGCCTACGCTACGTATATATTTTTCACGCTCTCCTCCACGGACTGCTATAACACGTTCGCTGTTTTACTCCAATTATCAATTAGACATCTCCGAAAAAGAATGTATGAACGCGCGGCGTTCTACAAGGGGTTCCAGTAATGCATAGTTAATTTTCGGAGATGTCTATTTATTTATTTATTGCGGAATATCTATTTCTCCAATTGAAGCTTACTCACAAGAGATTAAGGTTTAGCACAACTTTACTTAAACAAGAGGAGACTAACATGAATAGATTTGTTGCATCTACGCTTACGTTTGTGTCCACTGTCGCTTTTTGAAATCCCGTTCAAACCCCCTTAAGGCAAAATTGGAGGTTCTCTGCAGATATTTGTCTTTGATTAAATTTTTCAAATGAAGACAGTTGTCTGCATAAGGCAACTTTGGTTTCACCTAATAGTTAAATGAAAGAGATTCAGCCTAAAAAGGCATCTCTCATTGTTTCTGTACAATGGCTCTCGTGTTCTGTTGCACCAGTCATTTCTAGCTAAACTTTGGAAAATAGGAGATCGATCGTGGTAACAATGGATATGCCAGTCATGGCTAATATTCTGGGATTCTTAGCATTAATTAGCTATATCGTCACATTACTTCCCACAATTCTGAGAATTGTTTTTCCTCGCACAAAAGAGACTGGCATTCCTCAAAGGCTACTAAAACATCGCCGTCTCATTGGTATTCTGGCTTTCTGTTTTGCCTTGGGACATGGTTTTCTCCTGGTCACAAAAAGAAATTTTGATTTTTTCGACTTGAAGACATTTTGGATTTACATCCAGGGAGTTACGACTTTCACGATTTTTACAATTCTGGCTATTACCTCTAATAATTGGAGTGTAAAGAAACTGAAGAAAAATTGGAAGCAATTACATAAACTTACCTACTTTGCCATGTTTCTTTTAACCTGGCATATTTGGGACAAAATGTCAGGTCATTGGACTTATTTAACGCCCTTTGGAATTGGTGCTATTTCTGGGACAACAGTTTTTTTTCTTGCCAGACTTGGGATTGAACGCCGCGATAAACAACAAAAAATCAATGGGAAAGCACCCCTAGCCAGAAAAAGCTAAAGTGCATCACTAGCTGCCGAATTCATTTTGTTAAAGGAGTGTCTTTCTATTATGTCAAAGCCTATTTATGGGAAAGTTTTTGCAGCATTGGCGATCGCCACAATAGCGGTTGTTGTCGGTTTCAGTAGGTCGAGTTCGCTTTCACAATCAAATGAACCTTCCACTGCCTCTAAATCAGTGCCGATCGCTGAACCTTTTAGAACCCTTAAAGGGCATTCAGCATGGGTTTATGCGATCGCCATCAGCCCGGATGGCAAAACTTTAGCCAGTGGCAGTTACAACGGCACGATTAAGATTTGGAATCTGCAAAGGGGCGAATTACTCCACACTATCAATGGTCATACCGATGCGGTTGAATCCCTCGCTATCAGTTCTAATGGGCAGATCCTCGCCAGTGGCAGCTGGGACCACCGGATTAAGTTGTGGGATCTGGCAACCGGAAAGCTTGTCCGCACTCTCTCAGGGCATTCAGACGATGTTGAGTCGGTCGCCCTTAGCCCAAATGGGAAAACTTTAGCCTCCGGCAGTTGGGATAAGACAGTTAAGCTGTGGAATATGGAGACTGGGGAGGTTATCCGCACTTTGAATCTTAAAGAAGCAGTCAGAACTGTCGCTATCAGTCCGGATGGGCAGCTACTTGCCAGTGGTACGGAAGACGGAAAAATTATGATTTGGCAGCTTGCTACAGGCGAGTTGAGAACTCCCCTAGCAGCGCATGACAAAGCAGTTCGGTCTGTTGCTTTCAGTCCCGATGGCAAACTCCTCGCAAGTGGCAGTGACGACGGGACAATTAAGTTGTGGAATCAGCAGACCGGGCAGTTGCTACACACTCTCGCCGGACATAATAACGCAGTTTTGTCTGTTGCTTTTAGCCCCGATGGATTCCTCGCCAGTGGCAGTTATGACCGGACGATTAAGTTGTGGAATCCTCAGACCGGGCAGTTGCTAAGCACTCTCACCGGGCATAATAAAGCGGTTTGGTCTGTTGCTTTCAATCCTCAAGGTCATACCCTCGCCAGCGGCAGTGCGGACGAGACTATCAAGATTTGGCAAGTGCCTGAAAAAGCACTCATCCGATGTTGCCATGTCGTCATTAACCAAGAAAGGTGATTAATTTCTGGCGGACTGTGGAAATAAAAGCCACCTCAATAATTGTCAAGACTCGCGTACATGTGATTTTGTCTACGTTGAGATTCATGAAGTTTTCCTTTTTCTTAAGCTTTTGTCCTGCTCATAGGCAAAAGACTCTTCCATTGTCAAAGCAAGTTCTGCTTTTTGTAACTCCGACCCCAAATACATCGCGTGTTCGACTTGCAAGCCAGGACAATTTGCTGCTAGTTGCCGATAAAGTTGAGTTGCAGATTTACTTGAGTAACAATTAACAACTTCTCCAGAACCTGGGGTCATGTGTTCCACAATAATATTGCCATCTTGGACAGTAATAACAAAACTGCCTGCAGGATCGGCATAATCTCGTGAGGCGCAAATTTTGGCATACTGGGATTGAATCACACTATCTGCATTTTCCCAGCAGTCATCATAAATATGGGCGCTTTGACTTATGGTAATTAACGGTCCCATTTTTAATTGATAAGTTGAGCGTTTGCATATCTCATCCCGAATATGTTGTTGCAAAGCTACTAACCCCATTGCATTAGCAGGCCATGCAGAAAACATATCATTACTGCGAAAAGTTGCTGTTAAGGATAGCTCATTATCAACTATTCTGATCCAAATATGGTTAAGGCAAGGTGGACTATCGTTAGCATCATTACTAACATCCCATAAGGACATGACTGCTCTAGCAGAATTAAAATCAGCTAATAGTTTGTCAATCACTTGCTCAATTTGGTCGCACCCAAACCAAGAACGCAAACGTTGACCATATGTATATTTCACTCCAACCCTCGCGAAGTCTTCCGGACAGAAGCTTCTGTCCGGAGAGCTTCGCGTTTTTGGATCATCTAAAATCTGGGAAATGTATTCCTCTAGAAAACTGCGGTCAACTGGTAAATAATTCGGTTCAGGAAAATAAAAATCAGGTGGCTCATCAGTAACAATCGCTATCAAATCAATTAATTCTTGCCATTGCCCATCATAGCCAGTTGGTCGAATTGTTCCTGTAGTCTTAATTCGATGAATTATTTTTACCCAAGTTTCTGCGATTGTTTTTCCTTCAATTCTATGTCCGTAGCGTGGTCCTGGTAAAATAGTTGGCTTGAGCGTAGACATGGGAAATTCTAACGGTGAACCCCAAGGTTCAACCGTTTCACGCTGAGCATAGGACTTGACTAGACTAACCGCTTCAGTTATAGATTGGGCTGAATGAAACTCTATAGAGGAGCGCAGTTTTTCTAGGGCACTGGCATCAATCTCAAAATCAATATATCCCGTAATGGTAGAGCGAATTACATAAGCTAGCTTTCCAGTATCGCTCCTTCCTTCTTCAAAGCCATTATGGAAAAAGTCTAGCAAGCAGATCCCAGCGCCCGCGTTTTTGTCTTCTCTTGTAGCGTTCAGTACTACCAAGTAGCGGACGTGAGGGTTAAACAGCAAATTGCGAATTAGCAAGTTTAGCCCCCTTGTGGGCGAGTAAAGCTGCCCAATCACAGCATACTCGTGGGGGTGCAGGTGTTTGGCAACAACAGAGCGTACTGTCCACCCCGTAGTTACCACTGTTTGCCCCTGACCATAAATCAACTGGTTGGGCTTGTACAGTGCTTTGTACTGGAATTGAGATGCAGTTGCTGTCATAGTTATCAGGTACAAACTCCTTAGATTACAACGCTACAAAACCTTTAACTTAATTAATAAAATTTTTCAATTGCTAGGCATAGGTAGGTTGAATCCCTACAGTACAAAAAAAAAGTACTTTACATAAATTAATAATATTGTTACACTTCTTTACATAACAGCAATTATCTTATTAAGGAAAATCCCATGCGTACAACTGGTACTATTGTTGACGAAACGGGTAAGTTGAACACCTTTGCCATCGAGCCAAAAGTTTATGTAGATGAGCAAGGCAATCGCACCGGGTTTACACCCTATGCCGAAATGCTTAACGGTCGTTTAGCGATGATTGGTTTCGTGTCTCTAATAGCATTAGAAGTGTTCACTGGACATGGCATCTTTGGTCTGTTGAGCAGCCTAACAATCTAATCATCGAATAACGTAGTATAGTGGAGTGAAAAGCTGCTAATACCTCCCATTTATGCACAACTACACCGCAACAAGTTTACAAGCAGTTTGGGTATCACCCCAAGTCATTGGCTGAATGGGCGGATCAAGGAAAGATCGACTGCGTCAAGTCACAAGCGCGGTCATAGACGGTATCCACTCTCTAGTTTAGAGAACCTGGAAAGCACGACCGCAGATCGTGTTACGGTTCTATATGCCCGCGTAAGGAAGGAGTTCTCAGTTAGATGACCTTGATTCTCAAATTAAGTACTTAGGTCAATGCTACCCAGGCAACGAATTGGTTAAAGATGTTGCCAGTGGAATGAACTGGAAGCGGAAGAACTTTGTCAAGTTGATGGAGAGGGTCGCAAGCCTTGGAAGTCAAGATGATCGTCGTTGGGCACAAAGATAGATTATGTAGATTTGGCTATTAGCTTGTGAATGGTTTTGTAATCTGAATAACTGTACTATCGTGGTTCTGGACAATACCAAACTCTCACCCCGTGAAGAGTTGATGCAAGACTTTGTTAGCATTATGCACTGCATGAGTTCGAGCTTGTATTTTCTTCGTGCATATCAAAATAAAGTCGAAAATGACTATAAAAAAGCTCGTGAAAATAGTAGTCAAAAGTAGCTAAACGCTGTATTGTTGAAAAGTACGCAGGAATTGGTCGAACTCATGGCGAGGAAGAGAAAAGTTAAAGGAGTAACTACGGTAACTCGGATTGCTATTGTTGGCAATCTAAAACTGAATAAGTGGAAATCCGAGGAACTCGATACTATTGCTTCTCGCTTGGGTTCGCTACGTTCCGATTTGTGGAACGAGTACGGATCTCTTAAAGCTTGGTCCGTGCCTGAGTATGACATAGATAAAGTATTGCGTCCCAGCAATGGTAAGTATGAACTACCTGCAAAATTATGGGAAACTACGCTTTACGATGTCATCGGAGATATTCATACGAGTCAAGCATCATGCATCGAGAAAGTACTAGAATGCCTTGGTTTGCGGTACGAAAAATTTGCCACTAAGAAGTCAGTTGCACAACATGTTTTGGAGTCTCGCGAGTGGTTAAATCATCCAAAACTTAGAACACTTGTACGCTCGTTCTGGTATCGCGGTCATACAAAAGTTGCCAATCAGATTGTTGTCAAAGATTACAACTGCCAGACCGACTGCAAAGGCGTTGTCTGGTTGCAGTTTAGTGGACTGAAAAAAGGTAAAGTCTTAAGAATCCCTACTACGCTAAAAACTGAGATTGCAGGACAGTTCAAACTGATTAAGCGGCAAGGAAAATGGTATATCCATTATTCAACTGACATCCCGTCTGCGCCAAAGAAAGAGAAAGGTCTTAATATTGGTGTGGATCGTGGTTACTCAGAAGTGTACGCAACCTCTACCAATGACGGGGCCAGATTTATAGGTGAGGATTTTGGCAAGCTTCAAACAGCATCGTGCGACTACCGCAACCAAAAAGGTGTTAAACGCAATAAAATTCGGTCAGTCGCGAATAAAGCAAAAGAGAAAGGTAACCACGCTCTTGCTGAACGGATAAACAAAAATAACTTAGGACGTACTAAGTGGAATAAAAGAGAATCAGCCTTTAAGGGCAGGATTAAAACACTAGTATTTACCGCCACAGTTCAGTTAATGCACGATGCAATTAAAGCTGTAGCATTTGAGGACTTGACCGAGCAATTCGCTTCA
The DNA here is from genome assembly GCA_965249805.1 of Stigonema sp. GTDB lineage: Bacteria > Cyanobacteriota > Cyanobacteriia > Cyanobacteriales > Nostocaceae > Stigonema. The sequence continues at coordinate 670,201 of CBDFMX010000001.1, read as the reverse complement.
AACAAAAAGCGGTCAAAGCGTACAAAACGAAACCTTAGCTCGTGGTGTAAGGGAATAGTCGCGGACGCCCTCAAACAAGTTTCATCTCGTGTAGGTTGCACGATTATTGGTGTCTCGGCTGCGTATACGTCACAACTTGATTCTCGCCACGGCGTCCTTTTGGGCGAACGCGCGGGGGACAAGTTTACCTGTTTTGATGGGGTCGTTTTGCAATCAGATACTAATGCTGCCGACAACGTTCAAGCAAGAATTGGGGATGATGAAATTCCCAGATTTATGAAGCATACGGATGTTAAAAAAATATTGCTTGAACGGACGCGGAAGTTTCAAGAACAATTGAACAAGGTTGTTGAGGTAACTAAAGAAACCTGGGATAGTGTTTTTGAGGCGATATCGGGTACGGATAAACCCAAGACTCTAGAACCCAAAAGACAACGTACGAGTAGGGTCAATCAGAGAGCGAATTATCAGGAATTGACGTTGTTTGACTTCGGTTAGCTACGTTTGTTGTGTATCCCTGTAACAGAACTCACGAGTCCAAGAACTGAGCATGAGACTGAAAGCTTCGCTCATAGATATCAATCTCGTTCCCGGGTTAGTGCCTGGGAATGCCTTACTGTGGGCTGCTGCCTCAATGCTAAATTTGGGAACGAGTATAGGGTGAGAAACTCGCACCCAGCCCTCTTTTTCGCTCAGTGTCGAATTAATAAGTCCAGTTTTGCTTGGTCTGCAAGCTATAGGTTCCATCTTTCACATTCACCCGCTCAGGAATCAGATTTAGATCTCTAAACACATTTGCCTGTTGCTGTAGAGCAGTCAGTGATTGGTCGTCAATCGGGATGATGGCGCGTTCGGCACTACGTTGCTGTAAAGTTTCTACGATGGATGGATCAATTTCATGGTTTTGTGCCATTCGTTGAGCCGCTTCTAATTCCTGTCTCTTAGCCAAAGCTCCAGCTTCGTTTACCTCTTCTAAAATCACCTTGAGCAGGTCGGGATAGTCGCGTACTAGCTCTGGAATGGCGTAGTAATAGGTCGGAACTTCTAAAGAGGCTTTGTCATCAAATATGCTCTCTAGGTCGGCGATTGACCGCCCTCGGTAAGCACTTCGGGTCTGAGTTGCTATGTAGGGAACCCAAATCACCCAAGCATCGACCTCACCACGGCGGAATAGGGGCAGCGCCTCCGGCTGTGTCAGATAAACTGGCTCAATGTCGCTAAAATCGAGACCCACTTTCGCCAGCGCTCGCACAAGCACATAATGCGAGCTTGAGCCTTTGTCAAAAGCGATCTTTTTACCCTTGAGATCTGCCAGCGTCTGAATAGGTGAATCTTCCAATACCAAAATCGCTTGACCTTTGGGAGCGGTATATTTTTCTTTTGCTACCCGCACAAATACATGATCTGCTGCTTGAGAGAAGATGCTGGCAGTGCCACCACCACCGCAGAAATCAATCGTCCCATTGCTGAGTGCCTCTATCAAAGAGGAAGCTGATAAAAAGCTTGACCAAGTAACACTCAGTCCGAGGGGCTGCAAACGCCTTTCGAGCAAGCCTTGAGTCCGGAGAACTTCCAGATTTGTCATCCCTTCTGGATACCCCATTTTGAGTTGCTTGAGCCGCCGCGCTTGTTCAGCTAAGGGCGTGTTGCTAGATCGAGCAGAACGGTTAGAAAACCAGCGATCCAAAACTATACAAAAAATTATGCCCCCCACAAATAGTCCCACTGTTTCTAGTAACCGAATTGTCGAATTTTTGGGTATTTTGAACTGATTTAGTAGAGAGGAGAGTGTATTGGCAGATTCAGAAGCGGCAACAGCATGACCGTCAAAAGCCAGAGTCAAGACCAAACTCGTACCAAGTCCGATGCAAAATAGGACTGCAAACCTGTAGGCAGCCGATCTACGAATGGCTGCTCTGAGCGACTTTAAGATGTTTTGACCTGTGCCTCTAGGCAGAAGGTTAATCAAACGACTAATCATATGAGTCCTTGGTTGAAATAATCATCTATTTTGGTTAGGCGGCTGATTGTGACCGGTTTGGGCTGAAAACCCTCCACTGAATTGATGCTACGAGCATGCAGCCAGAGTGTTATACTTTTTAGTGCTGTTTATATATTATTACTGAGGCTTACCTCATTTTTTTGAAGTAAGAGAAATTGGTAAATAACTTAGGAATAAGGTTTTGGGAGAAATTAGGTTTTTGGATGATGGCGAGTGGAACCAATATCCCAGATTAATTCCCTCTGCCGACGATCGCAATCTGGGACAAATGCTATTCCTCGATATTGCGGGGCTGATTGCTCAGGTTGAGCGATTGGTAGTTTCGGTGATCGGACAGGTGTTGAGGGAGTGATAGTGATGGATTGGTTAATTGCCACAATTAAGATTGGGCTAGCTGCTGCTGTAGCAACAACCTTTGACGACAATATTTATCTGACTGCTTTTTTTAGCGAAGTTAATCGTACTTTTCGGCCTAAGCACGTTGTGGTTGGTGAACTTCTAGGGTTCACGGGATTAGTGATAGTAAGTTTGCTTAGTTTCTTAGTGGGTCTAGCAGTTCCGTCAACTTGGGTTGGTCTACTGGGGGTTCTGCCGATACTCATTGGTTTGAACAATTTACGCAAACTTAATCAGGATGACTCAGATGAAAATAAGTCAGCCAATCTGAAAATAAACTCTAAATTTCGAGGATTTGATTCAAGAAAGCGATCGCTCTGGGACGTAATCCGCGATCCACAAACCTATCGCGTCTCTGCGGTCACGCTTGCCAACGGTGGTAACAATCTGGGGATCTATATTCCCCTGTTTGCCACTAGCTCAATCAAAAATCTGTCCGTAATCATCCCAGTTTGCTATTTCATTGTTTTCTGCTGGCTGTTGATGTCCTATAACCTGACTCGCCTACCTGGTATTGCTTTCGTCCTCAGCCGCTATGCTCGTAAGATCTTTCCCTTCGTACTAATGTGGCTGGGCTACAGAATTTTGATGGACAGCGAATCCTATCGTCTTTTTCTACGGAAGAGTTGACAATAATTATTCAAGGTCACCCCTTATTATATAGGTGTGGGTTCGCTAGCTCCATACACCATACTTTTGGCTTAGTTATCTCTAACTTTACTAAAGTAGTAAATAAGTTCTAACTTAATCATGACGTTTTGTGTCAATATAAACATTAAGATTACCTAGTCAAAGGATAAAAATATGCAAATTTTCAAAATTGTTTTTGTCGCTCTTGTATTTATCTTTAATTTAATGATTGCTCAACCTTCTTGGGCAGGCAAGGATTTTACAAAAGGGGCTGACTATGTTGAGGTAACTCAGGCACTCAATCAACTTCTAGCCGCGAAGGATACACCAGAACAAGCTGGCTATACACCTGAGGAATTTCAGCGGCGACTAGCACAATTGCAGTTTCAGAAGAATGTTATGGAAACTGCTAAGAAGCGGGCGCAGTGTCGTAATGAAACTGGAAGGACGTTGGCAGTCTATGCTAATAAACCGAAAAAATCTCCAACTCAACTCTATTACTTAGCAGCAGGAAAAATCACGGATGATGATTGGGATTGCGATGGTATCTACTTACCTGCAGGTACTCAGGTAGTTCTCAGCCCAAATACTCCAGCACAAGAGCTAACTGAAGCAATTGCCGTTAAGTTTGTTGATGGTACACAGTCGGTTGCTAGAAGTAATCTCGCAACTGGTGCGATCGAATTGAATGTTGAACCTGCTAAAGTGTTCAAGGCTGGTGAAAGCGACTGGTTACTTCCAACGTTATCTCAAGCAGAGATTGATACACAAGTTCCTACTCCACAACTCATTGACTAAAACCTCCGAAAAAGAATGTAGAGACGCGACCTTGAGCGTCTCTACAAGGATTTCAGGTAATGCATAGTTAATTTCCACTCCATGTCTAATAGGCAATAAGGAAGTCCCCATTAAAATTAGGGGACTTTTGTTTGCTTCGCTTTCGCATAAACGTGCTGACCTTTTTGTAGCTGGAGTTGGCGGAACTGTTCTGTGGTAAGGTAAGCATTGATTTTTTCACCAGACTGCAAAACTAATTCCACTCGAATTTCCCAACCAACATGAAGAATCCGGTCAACAACGACAGGTGTAGAATCATCACTGGCATTAATATCTATGTGTACATCTTGCGATCGCAGAAAGATTTGGTCATTGGAGGAAACAGTATTTTTTCTGGATATGAAACCACTATCACTTCGTAGCACATTCACCGTGCCAATAAAATTCATCTTCATTTGCTTATTATGAGCCAATTACCCAAAATTGACCGTCAAAGAGAGCATCAAGCGAACGAGCGTACATATCTAGCTTGGGTACGCACTTCCATATCATTAATTGGCTTTGGTTTTGCTATTGCTCGATTTGGTCTATTTGTGCAACAGTTGAATATTGCTCTGACTCGACAGGAACCATTACCATATACCTATTTCGACTCAGAACATTTGGGTATTTGTTTGCTAATATTTGGTATTGTTACGCTCGTTATAGCAGCTTGGCGCTACAATCAGGCTTTCTGGCAAATTGAAAAAGGGGACTATCGACCGAACCGCATGCCTGTTTGGGTGATGACTGGAGCAGTGATAATTTTTGGAGTTCTTAGTATTCCTTTGCTGCTTTTGCGAAATAGAGTACCATCCACTCCGCATCGGGTTCAAACCCTGCCCCAGTCTCGCAATTTTCATCAACCAAAGAAACCGAATTTCTTTGATTCATAAGTGCGCTCAATCTGCTACCACTGTTCAGGATGCTTGACGTAGTTTTAGAAATTACCAATAATTGCTATATTGAAAACGACTGATAAATTCTGCTGTTGTTATAAAAAAAGTATCAAGTAAGTTATGGCTTTAACTGCTTCAACAATGTTATCGCTGGGTACTCAAGCACCAGATTTTCATTTAGCAGATGTGGTGTCTGGGGAGATAATTTCACTGTCTAGCTTTGCAGACAAAAAAGCGCTGCTGGTAATGTTTATTTGTAGGCATTGCCCTTTTGTCAAGCATATACAAGCAGAATTGGTACAGTTAGGACTCGATTACTTTACAAGTGATTTAGGGATTGTTGCTATCAGTGCTAATGATGCTAATAACTACCCAGATGATGCTCCAGACTCGTTAAAGGCAATGGCGACAGAACTAGGCTTGAAGTTTCCCTTGTGCTACGATGAAACCCAAGAGACTGCAAAAGCTTACACAGCAGCTTGCACACCCGATTTCTTTTTATTTGATGCTGCAGGCAAACTCGTTTATCGCGGACAATTGGATGATAGCCGCCCGAGTAATGGTAAACCCGTAACGGGACTCGATTTACGCACTGCAATTGCAGCGGTGCTAGCGGGTAAACCAGTTGCAGGTGAGCAAAAGCCAAGTATTGGTTGCAATATTAAGTGGAAACCAGGCAAAGAACCAAGTTATTTTGGTTAGTGGTTAGTAGTTAGTGGTTAGTAGTTAGTGGTTAGTAGTTAATGGCTAATAGCTAATGGCAACGAACAATTAGCAATTAGCAATTAGCAATCAACAATCAACAATTAGCAACTAACAACTAACCACTAACAACTAACCACTAACAACCAACAACTTATTTGTACATACCAACTTCAACTTGATTGCCAATCAAATGACAAAATTTTCCGTAATGCTAATATCCTCCAAAGCGACTTTGACGCTAAATTGTTCTCCCGGTTGACCACTAAACTCCAGTTTTATCCAATTATCTGCACTTCTAGCTTCAGTCTCTAAACAAGTAGCCCCAGATTCATCTAGCACAATCATCTGTAGACTTGGTGGCAAATAAATTTGCCTGCCAGTTGGATAAATTCGCAGATGAATGTCCATTTCATCACCGATCTCTGCTGGCGTGAGAGTTACGATCAGGGCAAATGGATGACCTGCCAATTGTCTTCCCAAATCAATCAACTTACCCTTGCTAACACTAGCTTCTGGATTCTCAATATCGCTGGGTCGTTCAGCACTTCTCATACTAAAAGCTGGATTAGCTGCTTGTCTGCTAAACAATTCTTCCAAAGTTTGCCAACCAGCCTCAAAGGAATTCTCCAACCAGGATCTTAATATCGGTATCTTGCTAGTAGTTGATGCAGTTACTACATCAGGAATGTAGTCTAAAAGGGTATCGAGGGGTTGCAGATCGGCGATTGGTAATACATTTGCATTTACTGGCAAAGCAAATCCCAAAAGCTGTACTTCATCTAGGCTTTCTCTAAACTGCACCGCTACATAACCAATCCTGTCTTCACTCACTTCAGAAGGTAGGGAAAATCTCGTTTCCTCTGGCAGAACTGGGTGACACTCTAACTTACCAACACCAGGTATCACTAGGTCTGTGCTATCAAATATAGCTTGTATACCTAGTTGCCAACTGTCACTCTGACTGAGATCCGTCTCAATTTGCAGCCATTTTAAGTAGCTATGGACAGCGTAGACGGAGAGCGTATTTAAGTAAACCCGTTTTCCCTGCTCAATTGTTGCTTGCCCTGCAGCAAATTGCCCAGCTAGGGGATGGGCTTCTCTACCAAGGGGAACGGTTAATAGGGGTGTTTGTGTACTGTTCTAGGACTTACGCACAAGACAAATATGCAGCGCAGTTGTGTAGATGATACACACGGTTTCTGTAGTCCTGTCGTTTAGTCTGTGGGCGATCGCAAAGAATGCGCTTCACGATCGCCCACAGACTAAAGTGCATAAGTTAATTTTGCCGAAACCTAATTAAGAATACACAGGGAAAGCAAACTAGCTTATCTAACATGACGCCATCTGGTAGTGGTCACACACAATCAGATTTTTGTGAATGCGTAAGTTCTAATGTGTTCAACAGCCATTGTTGATTTCAGTACCTTTTGCAGTCAATCAACCCATTTCATTGAATAGGTAAAAATCATGCTTCTTTCTACTTTTGAACTTCTTCTCAAGCCACAATTTCCTACTGATGCTCCTGCTGGTCCTGATTCAGAAGTTTCAGATGTTGCAAAACTTAGTCGTACAGTGATTCAAGGCTATTTCTTGACTATTGCCAATGTCAACTCCTTTGATGTCACAGTATCTCTCGTATTTACAGTCAGATTTCCCAATGACACACGCCATGAAACACCTACATCTTTTAAAGATATCATTGATGCCATTGACATATCGGGGCAAAATTTCTTCGGTTCACTCGTTCCAGAGTTGGGTGCAGAAAATACCAAGGCACGGCTGACATTTATTATTCCCGCTAATGCCACAAGTTTACTCGTCGTCCAACCAGATTTTATTAACAACCCACAGTTACTGAGAGATGCAAACTTTGAAGCTCGCGGATACGTAGAAATTTTCCTATCCGCGCTCTCAAATTCAAATTGTGCAACTCTTCTGGTAACAGCTCAGCAGCGCGGAACTTTCTTTAAGACTTTAGATGCTGACGCTCTTGCCGATATTGGACTCGATCAAGTCGCTTATGACCTTCCTGTCAGTAATGGCGGTGTGTTCATGCTCTCGAATTCATAATTAGGGAGCATTTCTAGTTTGTAGTTCTACATTGATTCAGTAATCAAGAACCTAACCCCCCTACCCCCTTCCCTACGAGGTTCGGGGGAGTCAAATTTCCCTTCCCTTAGAGGCGACTGGTGAGTCCAGTCCGCATATGAGGGTTTCCCTCCGTAGGGAACAGGTGTTGCAGCGCGAATGACGGCTTTCCCTCATCGCTTCTGCACCAAGCTTTATGGCGAACCCGTAAGGGCGTGGAGAGGTCACCGCGAGGATTACTGAATTGGTGTTCTAGTCAGTAGGAACACCCTTAAAGGGCGTTCCTGCCATCATCGTCCAAAATGAACTTGCAAATGTCCGATACTTCCCCTAACTCATGTTTTACAAGCTTTCCCAAAATAAATTATTAAGTAGAAAGGTAACCTTATGAATACATTGTTTAAATTTCAGCCAGTTTCCTTTAGTTGGGTTGCTATTCATCCAAATCCTAAAGGTGTTGTGCAATTTATCGGAGGTGCTTTTTTCGGTACTTTTCCAACTGTTTTTTATCGATATTTTTTAAGAAAGTTATTTGACGAAGGTTACACAATAGTTGCTTTTCCATTTAGGTTTACCTTTCGTCATTGGTCCATTGCTATTAACTTGATGAGGGAACAAGGTGTACTTGCGGCAGAAATTACCAAAATTGCCGCCAGATTAAATTACCAAGCCGATATCTACCAGGACAAGACCAAATATTTTTGGGTTGGTCACAGTCTGGGAACCAAATATATTACTCTCTTAGAATTTTTCAGTGGTGAAGTATGGGAAAAAATTTTAGCAGAGTGTGTTCAAGAGAGTAAAGACCAATTTCAACAGATTTTAGAGAGTATCAAAGATATTCCTTCCGAACAACGCTCTATTAAGGGTCAACCGTCTTTACTGATTGCACCTGATATTGGTGATACACAAAGTGCTATCCCTAAACCTCTGGTTTTTATAGCGCATTTTCTGGATAGAATTAAGCTAGGAGTACTCCCTACAAGAAAACAAACTCAATGCTTTATTGAACGCAGTAATTTATTTAACTTAACAGCACTTATTTCCTTTAATAAAGATACAATTGCTGGAAGTGAAACTGACAAGAACAAAGACGAGGATACTAGAAAAAAAAGTGATGTGCTTTGGCTGATGGAACAGTTGAAGCATAGAAAATTCCCCATCCTCCACCAGGAAATGTCAGGAAAGCATTTAGAACCAGTTGGAATCAAAATCGGTAATTATATAGTTGATTTCAACCCATTGGATAAATTTATTGAACCGATTAAATCTAGACAGCTTGAGCATTTTACAATCCAATTTTTGGAAGAACTAAGGAAGCGAGAAGAGCAACTGCCTTGAATTGTAAGGGCGGGGTTACCCATTGGCTAATCTCCCGGTTCAACAGTAAACTCCAGATGTATCCAGTTATCTGGATTTCTGGCTTCAATCTCCAAGCAAGTAGTTCTGGATTCATCCAGCACAATTAGTTGCAGATGTGGTGGCAGATAAATTTGCCAGCCAGATGGATCAACCCGCAAGCAAATATCGAATAAATTGACTGATGAACAACAACAGCAAGTGCTGGATTTTGCGCAATTTTTAGCTAAAAAAAACCCAGTTGGTGTGCCTGGTAAAAATTTGCTGCAATTTGCTGGTATTATCTCAACTGAGGATGCCAAAATTATGGTAGAGGCAGCAGATGAAAATAGGACTTACGCACTATACAAATTAAGCATCATATGTATAACATAATTCGGTCGTTTGAGACAGCTTAGGCGTAAGCCCTCAAACACAATTGACGAAATTGTAAGTAAGGGCGCGGTTTCCGCGCCCCTACGATCATATTGTGGTCTACCCAACTGTAAGAAAGCGCTGATTGCCTGACTCATCCTCCCCCATACTTAACTATTTCTGTCAATGCGTAAGTCCTAAAAACTTTAACTTGCCGATAAGTATATCTTTAGAGTCAAAATAATCAAAGTATTTGTCCAACTTCTTAACCTGGCTTTTAACTTAGTATGACTTCTCACAAAAGTGATGTACAAGAAGCACCATTATCGTCGCGAGTATGGCGCAGTTTGCAAGAAAATCTTTCTTTGATTGCGATCGCCTTATGTTTGGCACTCGTAATCCGGACTTTTGTTGCCGAACCCCGCTACATCCCCTCAGATTCGATGTTGCCAACTTTGCATACAGGCGATCGCTTGGTGGTAGAAAAAATCTCCTACCTTTTTCACCCACCACAATTTGGTGATATCATCGTTTTTCAGCCACCAATAGAATTACAGCGTCGGGGATATCTCAAAGACCAAGCTTTCATTAAGCGCGTTATTGGCAAGCCAGGAGAGATAATTACGGTTGCTGATGGTAAAGTTTACCTCAACGGTCAACCCTTGCTTGAAGACTATATCGCCGAACCACCAAATCAGCCATTCCCACCAGTGCAAGTACCATCAGACGAATTTTTCGTTATGGGAGACAACCGTAACGATAGTAACGACTCACGTTATTGGGGCTTTTTACCTAGAAAAAATATCATCGGTCACGCTGTGTTTCGCTTTTGGCCTTTCAACCGCATTGGTTTAATTTGAACAAGTGGGGAGTGGGGAGTGGGGAATGGGGAGTGGGGGACAAGGAGGACAGGGACGACAAGGAAGCATTTCTCTCCCTTGTCTCCCTCATCTCCCTCATCTCCCCCTACTCCCCACTCCCTACTCCCCACTCCCCACTCCCTACTCCCCACTCCCTAACTCAAAACCTTAAATAATACATTAGCTGGGCGATCGCTTCCCCTGGTAAGTTCAGCCGTCGCTGGAAATCAACCAAGTTACGGTAAGGTCCAGCTGATAAGCGATTTTGCACTACTACTTGCGCGAGAGACAAATCAATAAACGGCACTGAGGTCAAACTCTCAACTGTTGCGGTGTTGGGGTTAACTTTCGCAGTGGAATTAACTAGACTTTGGTCGTCATAATAACTAAAATTTAGAATTGGGAGGAGTGGCTCTAGCCGATGTACTGACATATTTAAGGCAGCAGCAATATCTTCTATGCAGTAAAATTTCACTCCAGCACTTTGTAGTTCCACAAGCGATCGCGCTTGGTGAATTGATAACCCTGGTAGGCGCAACCAATCATCTACAGTTGCTTGATTGGTATCAATGCGGATACCCAGTTCCACCGCTATCGCAATTTCTTCCCCTGATTGTAATCGGTAATAGGGGTCGTTAAGGAGCTTGGAGCGAAGTTTTTGCAACTTAGAGTTCCTTGGTAGCCAATTTTTCATCATGCTTGCTTCAAGAAATTTGATCTAGCAACTGACGGCGCTTTTGCTCAAATTCATACTCAGTAATCAGTCCATCTTGACGGAGAGCATCTAACTCACGCAAGGCGTCGGCGATCGCCACCACCTGATTGCTAGCGCCCTGTGAGTAGCTTATGGCTTTTTGACCCTGATTAAAATTCCGATCAAAAGCTTCTTCTTCTTGGGCTAAATACCAAACTCCCTCAATAGCGCTAGCTACCTTAGGAATAGGCGTCCACGAAAGCAACACATACAACACACCCCAAACTGGCTGCCCCAGATAAAATTTATGTAATCCTGAAATTGTCAGCGTTCCTGAAAAAGCTAAAATTGCGGCAACGCTGCGGCTTTTTCGTTTATTCAACATATTTCTAATAAATCTACTAATATCACAGATCCTAAGTCATACAGCTATCACCAGCATCGCACCGAGATGAATTTACTATTGCTGCTACCCTATACAAAACCTAACATCTGAATCTATTTTAATTAACAGGGCGGAAATAAACGTAATTAGCCATTAACCGCACCTTGTCAAGTGTTGAAATCTCGGTCTAAAACCTGACTCAGACCGCAGCCTGTTCGCTCTTATCAATTCCGTAGACTAAAATAAAGTTAGATGCGATAATTTTGAGAGCTACTGAGTGCCACAACTCAGTTGAATAGAAGCAAAATGGGATTCTTTGACTCTGAGATAGTTCAGCAAGAAGCAAAGCAGCTGTTTGAAGATTATCAAGCACTGATCAAGCTCGGTAATAACTACGGCAAATTTGACCGAGAGGGCAAAAAGCTGTTTATTGAGCAAATGGAAGCGATGATGGAGCGGTATCGTATCTTTATGAAGCGCTTTGAGCTTTCAGATGATTTCATGGCGCAAATGACTATGGAGCAGATGAAAACTCAACTCAGTCAGTTTGGCGTAACCCCTCAACAAATGTTTGAGCAAATGTACTTCACTCTAAAACGGATGAAAGCCGAACTAGAAAAACAATCTTAGCTAGGGAATGGTTAGTGGTTAGTGGTTAGTGGTTAGTGGTTAGTGGTTAGTGGTTAGTGGTTAGTGGTTAGTAGTTTTTTTTCAATTCCGCAACCAACAACTAACAACTAACAACTAACAACCCTTCGGGTGACGCTCGTTCCTCGAAGATCGCTGCGCTATCACCAGTCGCCTCTGTCGGGAAACCAACGCCAGTCACCAGGGCGCGGGAAACCCGCCGGAGAGTGCTGGCTCCTCCTGCAGCGCTGGTTCACCAACCACCAACAACCAACAACCAACAACCAACAACTAACAATTCCTACTCCCTAGCTTTAGGATGGGGGAACTGAGAGGGCGACTTGAAGTTTTCCACTGGTACCTTTTTCAGCGCCTTCATCATAAAATCGCGCCAGACGGGGGCGACGAGAATGCCACCTGTGGCACCGTGAGCCAAGGTTCTGTTGTCGTCTCTACCCACCCAGACAGCAGTGGTTAACTGGGGCACTGTGCCGACAAACCAAATATCCTTTTCAGAGGAAGTTGTTCCCGTTTTGCCTGCTGCAGGGCGATCTAATGCGGCATGTTTACCAGTACCTTCAGAAATTACCGATCGCATCACATCGAGAACTGCCGCTGATGCCCAAGGATCGAGAACTAACTGTGGTTTAGGTGTATTATCTAGCAACACATTACCACTACTATCAGTGACACGGGCAATGACCGTTGCCGGAGACTGCCAGCCATAATTAGCAAAGGTAGCATAGGCACTAGCCATTTCTAACGGGGTGACACCGATCGCACCTAAAGGCAAAGAACTTACAGGTTCCATCGGACTCGTAATTCCCAAAGTGCGGCAAGTCTCCACAACTTTATTCATCCCCACAGCTTTCCCAACTTTGATCACGGGGATGTTGCGAGACTGAGCTACAGCATATCGAATCGACATCGACCCGCCAAAGCTATTATCGTAGTTTTTCGGATAGTACCAACCGCTACCATCTCTATAACCGACTGGGGTATCAGAGATCGTCGAGTCTGGTGTAAACTTACCACTGGCAAAGCCAGTATAGTAAACAAACGGCTTAAAGGATGATCCAGGCTGCCGCTGGGCTTGAATTGCCCGGTTAAACTCGCTAGTTTTGGAATCTACACCACCCACCATTGCTTTGACAAAATGAGTGCGCGGATCAATTGCGACTAAAGCCATTTGATTCTTGGATAATCCTTCCCCAAGCAGTCTTTCATGCCAGCGTTTTACAGTTTCCTCTGCCATTTCTTGGAAGTCGGCATCAATGGTGGTTTGTACCCGCATCCCACCTTTTAGCAGTGCCTCACGACCAAACTTTTTCGCCAACTCCTGCGACACAGCATTTGTCACATAAGGTAGGGCACTACCTTGAAACGACCTAATTTTGCCAAGCTTAATTTTTTGTTTGAGGGCTTCGTCGTGTTCAGACTGAGTGATCCAGCCTAACTCCTGCATCCGCCCCAAAACTATTTTCTGCTGCTCTTTTGCCTTCGCCATGTTGACAAACGGGCTGTATCCTTCTGGCGCTTGGATCAACCCTGCCATCATTGCTGACTCACCTAAGGTTAAATTTTCAGCTGACTTATCAAAGTAACTGCGTGCTGCCGTCTGTACGCCATAATTGTTATGACCCCAATAAACTTGATTGAGGTACATTTCCAAAATTTGGTCTTTGGTGAGAATTTGCTCCAAACGAATAGCCAGTACAGCTTCTGCTATTTTGCGGGTAAATGCACGTTTTTGAGACAAAAACAGGTTTTTCACCAACTGCATGGTGATTGTTGAACCACCTTCCTTCACGCCACCTGCTGTCCAGTTGGTTACAACAGCACGCCCGACACCTTTGGGGTTGATGCCGTGGTGATAGTAAAAGTCGCTGTCTTCGCTTGCTAGTACTGCACGCTTGAGTTCCGGAGAAATTTTATCTTGAGGTACAACTTCCCGATTAGCTTCTCCGTGAACACTCGCTAACAACTTACCCTTAACGTCATAGATGTAAGTCGTTTCCGACGGAAAGAAATTACGTAGCTGTCTGACATCTGGCAAATTCCGGAAACTAACGGCTAAGCCAACTAGTCCTCCCGCGACAACAGAACTTGTCAGCATGGTGACAGACAGTAGAGTAGCGCCAGCGACCTGACCTACTCCTTTGAAAAAGTCAAACCCTGATGAAGCCTGACGTTGTGGCTGTTTATCTTCAAAAGACCTAGACGACGACACGCTATCCCACTTCCTCACTTATAAATATCAGTGTAATTTCTTCGGCGAAGCAAGGCGGTTAATTTTTTGTAATTATATTAGTTTGGCATTCTAAAAATCCGACAAATTGCCAGTGACCATAACCAACCCAACTTCCACAGTCCAAAGCATAGTTAACAGTCAACCTCCTATTATGACGCAAAATTTTTCTTGGCTGCATCGTGGTACAGCTGAAATTTTCCCACAACCAACGGATTCTGACAGTGAAATTGAAAGTCTAGAAAAGCGTTTGGCGACTACAGACCGACCTTTAAGGGTCAAATTGGGAATTGACCCTACAGGTGCGGATATACACCTTGGTCATAGCATACCAGTGAGAAAACTGCGAGCTTTTCAAGATGCAGGTCATACAGCAGTACTAATTATTGGTGATTTTACAGCTCGCATTGGCGATCCGACAGGTAAATCTGAGATGCGTCGCCAACTAGAAGAAACAGAGGTGTTGCAAAACGCTCAAACTTATCTTGACCAAGTGCGACCTATATTGGATTTTGACACACCTGGGAGGCTAGAGGTGCGGTATAACTCAGAATGGCTCTCTAAACTAGACTTGGGCAAAATCCTGGAGTTACTTTCAACCATGACAGTAGGGCAGATGCTGGCTAAGGAGGGATTCGCTGAACGTTATAGAAATGAGAATCCGATTTTTCTCCATGAATTCCTGTATCCCCTGATGCAAGGCTATGATTCGGTCGCTGTTGAGGCAGATGTGGAATTAGGCGGAACCGACCAGAAATTTAACATTGCTGTGGGACGAGATTTGCAGCGCCATTTTGGGCAAAAACCGCAGTTTGGGTTGCTACTGCCGATTTTGATTGGCATTGATGGTGAGCAAAAAATGTCCAAGTCTCTGGGGAATTATGTGGGTTTATCGGAACATCCATTTAAAAAGTATCAGAAGCTGCAACAAGTTCCAGATAATCGTCTGGAACAGTATTTTACGTTACTGACAGATTTACCTTTAGATAAACTACCAGAAAATCCGCGCGATCGCCAAAAACTGCTGGCACAAGAAATCGTCAGACAATATCATGGCGAATCCGCACTCGTTGAGATTGAAAAAGGTGAAGTCCCCGAGTTTTCACTTTCACAAGTATCATTTCCGTCTAAGTTGACTTATATCCTCAATGCAAGTGGCTTATGCAAAAGTAGTTCTGAAGGTAAACGCAAAATTCAAGAGAATGGGGTGCGTTTAAATGGCGATCGCGTTACCGATATCGATACAACTTTCCAAAACTCTGATGAATTATCCGGACGAGTTTTGCAAGTGGGTAAAAATAAATTTGTCCGACTTGTACATTAATAATGTTAATTGTTAATTGTTAATGGTTAATTGCAAAAAATACCATTAACAATCAACAATCAACAATCAACAATTAACCACTACAAATGAACACTTCCGATCAGATTATTGTTCCCCTAGATGTGCCAACATTAGAAGCAGCGATCGCCCTTGTTGAAGGGCTAGAGCAAGTCAGTTTCTGGAAAGTTGGTTTAGAGTTGTTTGTCAGTACGGGACCGAAAATTTTGGAGGTGCTAAAATCTCGTTCAAAGCGCATTTTCCTCGATTTGAAGTTTCACGACATCCCCAATACTGTCGCTGGTGCTTGCCTGAGTGCATCTCGTTACGGCGTCGATTTATTGACTATTCACGCCACATGTGGTAGAGATGCGATGAGCGCAGCAACTGAGGCAGTACAAGCAGGGGCTGCAATGGCAGGTGTAAAACCGCCAAAGTTAATTGCAGTTTCGTTGTTAACGAGTATTTCTTCCAGGCAATTGGCGTTTGATTTAAAGATTCCCCTAGAACTGCCAGAATATGCCCTAGAAATGGCATTGATGGCTCAACAGATGGGGTTGGATGGGGCTGTTTGTTCGCCCCAAGAGGTAGCACAGTTGCGGCAAACTTGTGGAGATGACTTTCTGCTAGTTTGTCCTGGGGTACGCCCGACTGGTGCTGATGTGGGCGATCAAAAGCGAGTGTTTACACCAGCGCAAGCACTTGAAGCTGGAGCAGATTACCTGGTTATTGGACGTCCGATCACCGCATCTGCCGAGCCTGAGTTAGCCTGGAAGAAGATTTGTGAGGAGTTGGCAGAAATTAAATGAAGTCAGGAGTCAAAAAGAAAAATTATGGCTTGTGGCTTATAGCTTCTGGCTTATCGCTTTTGATCTCAAACCCCGCTTCTTCCTCGTCCTCCTCGTCTTCCTCGTTCCCAGTCTCAGACTGGGAACGCATTCAGGGAGGCTCTGCCTCCCCCTTCACAACTAAAAAACCTACAAAGAATATGAGGCGGAGCCTCAGAGTAGGCATTCCCACGCACAGCGTGGGAACGAGGAAGAACCTCACCCCCAGCCCCTCTCCGCTTGCGGAGAGGGGAGCAATCAATGGGGGGGTGAAGTCTGTTTGCTCTCATCAAAATATAGAAATATTAACTACTCAACTTTTGCGGGATTTACCTAGCTATGCCAATCGCGCTAGTCAACGTGCTCGCCCCCCCCTCTTAAGCCGGACACCTGACGTTTACAGTTATATGCTGGTGGCAGGAAGACCAGAGTTCGCACCCCTGCCCCTTAACCCTAGTGGGTATAGCACAGATGCACTAAAAACTACTTCCGAAAAAGTCGAGCAAGTATTTTTTACTACTTTAGAACGGCAATACATACAAGGAAAAGCGGTTGACTTACAGCAATTTCACTGGCTATTTTTAACAAAAACAAAGAGTGGTTGGCGTCTAATGATGATGTTTTCCCAAATTGGTTATTATCCAGCTACAAAGCCACCTACACCGCCACGGGATAGTAGTAACGGTGTGATTGCCCAAGCGATTAATGCCTGGTTGCGAGACTGTCAAGCCAGAACGGTAAGTCGTGTAATTTCTCCGAACTGGGAAATTACGAATTACGAATTATAAATTACGAATTATTTTGACAACCAGCGCCACCTTAGATGTTTTTCTGGATTTCATCAAACTTATCACGCACCGCTTGTATATCTTGCCACGTTAACCATTTGGGACTGCCCGGTTCGCGACTCTGGTTACGCAGCAAGTAAGACGGGTGGAAAATCGGCATACACAAACGTCCAAACCACTCTAGCCATTGTCCGCGAATTTTGGTAATGGCTCGCTTATCGCCAGTTACACCTTTTACTGCAGTTGCACCTGTCAATAGAATGATTTTTGGGTCAACTAGGCGAATTTGTTCTAACAGGTAAGGTTTGCAAGCAGCTATTTCTTCTGTAGTGGGAACCCGGTTATCCTCCGGTCTACATTTGTTGATATTACTGATATAAACATCTTTTTCTGTATCCAAATTTACAGAAGCCAAAATTTTCTCTAGCAACTGTCCTGCTTTGCCGACAAAGGGCAACCCAGTTTCGTCTTCGTTTTGACCTGGTGCTTCTCCTATAAGCATGATTGGTGCATTGAGGTTGCCGCGTCCGACGACTGCATGAGTTCGAGTGTCTCCCAATCGACAACGGTGGCACTGGTTACAATGCTGTGCCAACTCAATCATGTTGGCATAGGTTCCAGAAGGAATGGGAATTTTGGCGTTTGTAGGAATCAGGTCTTTCTGGTCAAGGTTTGAGTCTCCGAAGAGGCTGAGTTGTTGTTCGTTGCTCATGAAAATTGAGATATTGGCTTAACTGTATGTTTTGTGCCTGCAAGTTATTGATACATAAAAACATCGTATCAGTCAGTTGAGCAAAAATCAGTCATGATAAAAGCAATGGCGTCTCATATGCTGGGGAAAGTATGCCATATAACCCACTTTTTGCTAATCGCACCGAAGCTGGTGAAAAACTAGGACAAGCGATTCACACTATTTTGACCCAGCAAACTACTGATGGGGCAAAGCCGATACCCATTGTCTATGCTTTACCACGGGGAGGATTGCCAGTGGCGGCACCAATAGCGCGTCTCCTTGATTGTCCATTAACGGTAGAGGTGGCGAAAAAGATTAGCCATCCAGACAATCCCGAGTTGGCAATTGGTGCAGTGACTGGTTCAGGAAATGTTCTTTGGGAACAGCAAAAGACATTTCGCCACAAACAGACTTTGGGGTGGCGGGAAGTAGCGCTGAATGCAGCCCTCGATCAAGCTAAGTCTCTGGAAGAGCAATTAAGTCCTGCTTGTCCGCAGGTAAATACAGAGGGTGCTACGCTGATCTTAGTTGATGATGGTATTGCTACGGGTATGACAATGGCGGTAGCGGCAAGTGCTTTGAGAAAACTTTCTCCTGTAGAAGTTTGGTTATGCACACCTGTAGCGCCATTAAAGTTGTTACCCTGGTTGGGTCAGTGGGGCGATCGCCTGATTGTCTTAGCAACACCAGAATCTTTTTTTAGTGTCAGTAATTTTTACTTAGAATTTCCTCAGGTAGAAACAACAGAAGCGATCAAGTATCTACAGCAACAAAACCAATAGATCATACGATCTTCTGTAGTGCTGCTGCTTCCTCTGGAGCCTGAGCGACTAAGTGGTGTCTACTATAGAAAAAGTAGTAGAAAGTTGCTAAGACCATGACAATTCCAACCCCCCAAATACCAGGCTTATATTCAGGCACAGATAAACAAGCAACTAAGGCAAAAATTGCTAGGGCAGTCCCAATCGCTGCCCCCCGAATCCCCAATGGGCTTTTGTAGGGTCTTGGTAAATCAGGACGACTCAGCTTAAGCTTAATGTAGCTGAGCATGACGAGAATATAGGAGATAACTGCTGCAAAAACAGTCATATTCAAAATTACCGCATCTACTGCAGACGATTTGCCTTGATCAACCAGCACTACACAGATCAATCCAATTATTGTACATACAATTAGTGCCCTTACAGGGATATGTTTTTTGCTAGTTACAGAAATCCAACGCGGTAGATATCCAGCACGGGAAAGGGAAAATATGATCCGCCCGTAGCCGTAGATTATAGCAGACAAGCTTGCCCCCAAGCCTAGAGTTAAGGCGATCGCTGTGATCGAGTTACTAGTAGCACCCTGACCAAAGTAAGCCTCCAAACCTTCTGACAAAGGTACACTTGATTTACCAATTGCAATAGCGCCACCACCTACACCAGTGTTCAGTACTAGGGTAAGAACTGAAAGAACAATCAAGGTAATCATACCTGATATCAATGCTTTGGGCATATTCCTAGAGACCTTATCAGTTTCTTCGCTTGCGAGTGGGAGTAGCTCTATCGCCTGGTAAAACCAGATAGCATAGGGCATTGCAGCAAAAACACCTTTCCAGCCTTTAGGTAGCCAGATTGCCGATTGTCCTGGATCGGCAGGAATGTTGAAGAGCAGTTGCAGTTTAAAAACACCTGTTCCTAACATACTTAAATAGAATATGCCTAACACCATGATCGCTACTAGCGTCAGTAAAAGACTCACTTGCAAACTTAGTTCCAGACTAAGAATACAGATCCCCACAAAAACACTATAAATAACTAGCCACACAAGATAGCTTGGCACAGTGGGAATCAACGGCTTAAGATAGTTACTCATGGCGAAAACGAGTGCGGCAGTGGCTAGTACATACTCAATGGTGACGGCTACACCGCAAATAAAGCCCCAAAAGGGACCAAAGGCGTTACGAGTGAAGGAGTAAAAGCCACCCGCATGGGGTAGTGCTGCTGACAGTTCAGCAAGACTGTAGACCATACATAAGTACATGATCGCCATCAGGAAGGTAGCAATGGTCAAACCCCAGAAGCCACCAACTGTTAGACCATAGTTCCAACCGTAGAAATCTCCAGAAATCACAGCGCCGACTCCTAAACTCCATAAAAGGAACGCACCACTACTTCCGCTTAGTCGTCGTCGCCTTAAATAATTTTCGGAGACATTTTCGTAAGAAACAAACTCTTTAGTCTTTTTTTTCGACATATATTCTTTACAATAAGTTGCAGTTTCAGGAGATAGCTTCAGATGAAGAAAAAGATTAGGAAGTTCAGACTTTATTCACTCAGAACAAATTTTTCATAGTCCAAAGTTCAGTTCTTCTTTACCTTTTTCTATGCTGACGAGTCAAAATAAAACAGATGGCGATAATTCGTAATTCGCTCTGGCAATCAGTGTCCGGGGAAATGCCAAAGCATCTTATGTTCGTCAGTTTCTCCCCAAAAATGCCGCACTGATTGTACACCACGCTTAATCATTGATGAGCGTGTTGTTTGTACCCTCTTTAATTACGAATTACGAATTACGAATTACGAATTAGTAATTATCTGGTCAGTTGTCTATGGACTTGAAAACTTGATTGGAAAAATGGTTTGCTTTGATCTCATCCCCAATATGCTCCACTAAAATCAGTTGATGATTTTAGAATGAACAGAAAAATCACAATCATGTTTATTTTTTGCTATAGAGCAAAACAAAAAAGAGAGAGCGAATTTCCGATCTCAATAATCTAATTAAATTGTCAATAAGCCTGGTAGAATGCCCCGTACTTCGCGGGTTTTTACAGAGATTCACGAAAAAGTATTACTTTGGTAAAACTTTTTTGTGCATCCAATTTTTCCCATTTTTTTGCACGGTTAAACTATTTAACCGATGCTAAGGAGCTTTATGTAGCTTTATAATTATAATATACTTGAAGAATTGCTACAAAAATAAATCTCAGACGACTGTCCTAAGGTGAGGAGTGGCAGCAGTATAAGTATAAGTATAAATATTTCTGAGAAATCTCACCGAATGCTGGCTTTTTTGATTCAGACTCCGTGCGCACAGAATCTGAACTTTTCAAAAATAACCTATTTGAGAACTTCAATCTCATCCAACTGACTAATCAGTACATCCGCACCTTCTAGATGCTGCGACTTCCCCAGCCAACTAATGCCAATACAACCTGCGGCTTTGGCATTACATGCCATCTGCATATCGTTAACAGAATCTCCCACCATGAGTGTAGCGCTTGGTTCTACTCCCAAAGATTGACAAGCCTGCAAAAATAACACTGGATCTGGTTTGCTAGGACCGTCATCCACTCCTATTTGCACCTGGATATAATCACTTAACTGATGATGTTTTACAAAAGCACGCACTTCATCAGTTCTCGCAGCTGAGAGAATTCCTAGCTTCAGTCCCGCTTGCGAGAAGTTCTTCAGCACTTCTCGGCTACCCACAAACATTGGTGAAGGAATATTGCCGATATATTTTTCAGCTTCCTTGAAAGCTTGACGCGCCATCACTAATGAATCAAACCACCTTCGTCCAGTTGCAGCAACATATGCTGCTGCCGCAATTTCTGTTTCGCGGCTACTACCAACTGCTATTAACCCCGCCGGATCTAAACTATCTCCATTGATGCCAAAAGCCATTAACAGAGATTCCCCAACTTCTGAAACCTGCACGTCTACGATCTGCGCTACTCTTTGTCCTAGTTTACACAAATACACTTTTGAATCTTCCAAAGTACCGTCTTTATCAAATAAAATTGCCTGAATGTTGGAAAAGACCAAGTTGCTACATTTTATAGTTGCCAAGAGATAACGCCCCCATTTGTGCAAATATTTATCTTGCCCAAGTTATATTAGGTTCGGGTAATGACTTGTAAATTAAATGGCTCTCCGTTGCGATCGGCGGGCGCTTAAGCGCAACTACAAACTTTATACAAGTGTTTAACAAAACATGATATAAGCTGTATTTGTTGCAAATAGTCCGCAAATTGGGATGACTATTTGATTTCTTGCAGCGCTTTCTCCAGTAGGGCGTTTTCCTCTTCTGGCGCTCTGGCAACCAGTTTGTTACGAGAGTAGAGCAAGAAATACAGGATCGCGATCCCAAGGAAAATTGCCACTCCCCAAACTCCTGGTCTATATGCTGGGTCAGAGAAGCAAGCAAACAGAGCGAGAATCGATAGTACTGCACCGACTACCGCACCCCAAATTCCCAAAGGGCTTTGATAGGGACGAGAAAGATCGGGGTGGGTGAACTTCAGTTTGATGTAGCTGCTCATCACCATGACATAGGAAATGACCGCGCCAAACACCGTCATGTTGAGCAGCATTGCTCCAATCGTCTTTCCCGCAAATTGAATGGTTGCGGTGCAGGCGATCCCCACGAAAGCACCCACAATCATAGCGATCGCAGGAGTATGAGTCTTGCTGGTAATGGAAATCCAGCGCGGTAAGTATCCAGCCCGAGATAAAGAAAAAAGCACCCTTCCGTAAGAATAGATAGCAGTATGGAAACTCGCAATCAGACCGAACAGCGTCAGTGCGGTCAATATTGCAGTCACCTGACCACCGCCAAAAATTGCTTTGAACCCGTCTGCTAAGGGAGCAGCTGATACACTGATTGCGGCTGCACCACCTCCAACACCAGTATTGAGCACTAACACAAACAAAGATAGTGTCAGGAGGGTGACCATGCTCCAAACCAACGCCTTGGGAATATCTCGCACACTATCATGAGCTTCCTCAGCAGCCATTGGCAAGTGTTCGATCGCCAAATAAAACCAGATGGCATAAGGCAAAGCCTGAAAGACCCCTGCCCATCCATTTGGGAGCCAAGTGGAATTTTCTAGTTGCGGGGGAATATTGAAAAGCAATTCATGATGAAATTTACCGGAAAATACTGCGGCGATGAAGAAAATTACCAGCACAGCTGTAGCAATCGCAGTCAGCAGTAATACTGCCTTCATCGTTAGTCCTACACCCCGAATGTTGATGTAAACAAAAATGGCGTAGAATAGTAGCCACCAAATGGGAACAGGCACATTGGGAAATAACGTATTGAGGTAGCTGCCAATAAAGAAGACGACAACGGCAGGTGACAACACGTATTCAACTATAATGGTTACACCACAAACGAAACCGCCAAACTGACCAAACGCTTTTCGGGTAAACGAGTAAAATCCTCCAGCATGTGGCAGTGCTGCGGATAGTTCAGCAATACTGTAAACCATGCAGATATACATGACTGCCATCAAGAATGTGGCGATCGCCAACCCGCCAAAACCACCGACTCTTAAACCAAAATTCCAACCAGAAAAGTCACCAGAAATAACAGATCCAACCCCCAAAGCCCACAACAGTACCCAGTTTGCACTGCGACGTAGTTGTCGCAGCTGGAAATATCGATCATCTACATTTTCGTAAGAAGCAATGCCTTTAGACTTGGGATATTTAGACATACCAAAACCCTTTCGCTACTGCCTTTCATGACTCTGATTACCGAAAATTCAAGAACTACTACACTCGCCAATTCATGCTCAGTTAGTGTGTAGAATTGAAGCTGATAGCTCTTCTTGTCTAATTAGTTAAATTTGAGTGCAGAATTGGAAGAGGAAAGAGGCAGAAAGAAGCCTTCTTGACGCAGTTCCGTTACACTATCCTTCACAGCCTGAATTATGTAATTGATATCTTCGTCTGTATGAGCTGTAGATAAGTAGCTAGATGACCCTACAAGAAAAACTCCTCTGTTTAGGAGATGATAGCGGAACAATTCCATACTCTCCTCGGCAGTAGATCCTGCTGCCGAGGCAGGATTTCTTAAGTAAGCAAAAAAGAATGCTGAACCAAAATTCTCCAGCCTGATTGGTACTTCATATTCTTCCAAGTAGCCATTTAAGGTTTGGACAAATTGTGATGTGCGTTGATTTAACTTTTGTTGAAGAGCTGGTCCCTCAATTTTGAGATATTTAAGGACTGCTCGTGCAGCAGCCAGAGCTAACGGATGCTTACAGAAAGTGCCAGCAACAAACGTTGTTTTCGCCATTGGGTAGGAATCATCCCCATAATTCCACATCCCACCGTCTACTGCATCCAAATAAACAGCTTTGCCAGCAATCACTCCAATCGGCATACCACCACCGATAATCTTTCCATAAGTTACTATGTCAGCTTCAATCCCAAAATATGCCTGCGCGCCACCGGGATGAATGCGGAAGCCAGTAATTATTTCATCGAAGATTAACGATATTCCTGATTCTTTTGTTAATTGCCGCAATTCGTGGAGGAAGGTTTTTAGTTGTAAGCTAGATTTACCAGTATGTACAGGTACAACTAGAACTGCTGCTAAATCTTGCTCATGAGCTTTGATCGCTTCTAGTGATTGAGGATTTCCATAATCCAAGACCAAAACATCTTTAACCGCATTTGGCAGTACTCCAGGAGCGATTGGCACTGCATCTAAATTGTCGTCTATCATTTGTGCTTTCACTAGCACTCCATCAAAATGGCCATGATAGGAACTTGAAAATACTACAATCTTGTTGCGATTTGTGACTGCTCGTGCCAAGCGGATCGCTGTCATAACGGCTTCTGTACCTGTATTACTAAATGCTACTCGCTCCACACCAGTTAGTTCACAAATTAACTCTGCCACCTCACCAACAAACTCTAATTGCGGACCTAGTTGTATACCTTTTTCAAGTTGCTCTGTAAGTGCTTCCTTGATAAAAGGTGGATTATGACCAAAGAGGTTTATTCCTAGCCCCATCCTGACATCTATATATTCGTTGTCATCGACATCCCATAGCTTAGAACCCAGAGATCGCTTCCCAACAATGGGATAGTACATTTCCTTTAGGGGTAAAAAGAACTTTGCAAATCTTCCAGCAGATTGGGTGTCAGCGAGAATCGGACGATAGGCTTGCGTGAGTGATTTTGATGTTTTTGTCCGCTCTGTGTAGCGTGCAATAAACGTTTCCAATTGGTTCTCAACAATTGTATTAGACATAATTAAACACCCTGATAAATTTCACAAGAATTAAAGCGCCAAGCTTACATCAATGTCACTTCCCCTAATTCGACTATATTTTGGTGAGTAAGTAGGTCGAAAAAATAAATCATCATTGGTTCGTAGTTGCGCAGAGAGTGCGGGTTAAAGCGCAACTACAAGCCTTGTCAGTTATTTGACAAAATTTTACATAGTTGGTATTATTCCTACCGACCTACTTAACTGCTTAAAAATGCTTTAGAACATAGGCTGTAGCTGATATGGCTTAGTCGGTATTATTTGGTTTTCACCGAATGTTATCAGGTTATCACATGACTCTATCTTCATAAAGTAAAACTAGTTTGTAAACCGTATCACAAGCGTTTCCGTCAATACAATGTTTTTTTATTTTAAAAAAAATATTGTATATATATTATTTGGCAGTATGTATAAAAAAATACTTATTTTTATTCATTTAACAGTAATTTCATTAGAGAGACAAGGTAGTGAAAAAGAACATACGAGCGTGCTGCGCTTCCAAGTCTTGATGCCTTGGAATATGTTTGTTCTGGTTAAGATCTCCGATAATCCTCTATTGCACCAGAGCCACTGACCGCCCTTCGGTTCGTCAAAAGTCAAAAGTCAAAAGTCAAAAGTACAAAAAAGGTACAAGCCCCTAAATTTATTTATGGAAAATGAAAAATATGTATTTCGAGAGGAGTGCAATCAAGTTATACTACGTCCTTATTACAAGCCCAGACCACCACGCATAGCGAATGGCGCTTCGCGATTTATTTATGGGGTTCTTACTTTTGACTTTTGACTTTTGACTTTTGACTCTTGAGAAGCGACTTGACTGCTCATTCGTTGTCTGTTATCAGTTGCTGGTATTGGACTGCTTTAGTGTAATCGCCCAAAGCATAGCAAGCCTCTGTTAAACTGGTAAGAGCTTGTTCCTCACTGCGGCGGTCTTTGATCTCCCTGGCTAACTTCAAATGTTCTTCGTAGTACGAAATGGCTTTGGTATAATCACCTAAGGCTTCACAAGCAACTCCTAAACTGCCCAAAGAATGTTCCTCACTACGCTTGTCTTTGATTTCCTTCGCTAATTGTAAACGTTGATCGTAATATATAATTGCTTTGGCATAATCTCCTAAGGCATGGCAAGCATTACCCAGATTCTTTAGCACTTGAATTTCATGGCGGTGGTTGTTGAGTCCGTGTGCTATTTTTAGACACTGCTCATAGTAGGCGATCGCTTTTGGATAATCTCTCAAAGCGTAATAAGCATTACCTAAATTCTTGAGTACCTGCTCCTCGCCCCAATGATCTTGGAGTTCCCGCACAATTTCCAAGCTTTGCTGCTTCAGTTTAATTGCTCGGGTCAGGTCACCCAAAGCTTTATAAACCAATCCGAGATTATTCAGTGCCGCCACCTCACTCCGCCTGTCTTGCAGGTGCTGCCCTATTTTTAAACACTCTTGCAAAAATTCGATTGCTTGATTGTAGTCGCCTAAGTGACGGTAAGCATTGCCTAAATGAGAAAGCACCTGCATCTTCACTGACAAGTCCGTTGTATTTTTTGTCAAAGATAGGCACTGCTGAGAGTATGAGATTGCACTCTTATAATCACCTAAGGTGTAAGCTGTCTGTGCTAAACTTGAAAGCACTATTCCTTGTTTTTGACAGTCCCCAATAGCCTGATAGAGTACCAGGCATTCTTGTAACGACTTCATTGCAGCAGGTAATTCAGTCTTTTGCTGCTGTTGAACTCCTTGCTGCAGCAGTCTAGATGCTTCCACGAAGCGATCGTCCCGATCTTGTGGAACAAGCATTTCTGCTTGTGTTTGGCTAAAGTCATGGGTTGTGCCCCGACTCCTGGCTTTTGGGTATTCTGCAGATAGTGGCAAGGGCACTGTGTTTTTCGAGCTAGGATTACTTTCGCCTTTCCACATTGATAGATCTCTGTTAATGGTGATACATTTATTGTTCCCAAAACCAGAATGGATCTTTCATTTGCGCTTATTAGACGCTATTTTCCCCACAGGTCGTATCCCGTGATTCATAATAACGGCAACCCTCACATGGTCCAGTGGGATTGACAGCACAGCGCAGGTAACCAGAACGGGCATTAAATCGACAACTGACATCGCCAATGAGGTAACCAACTCCCTCTAAGTAGTAGCGCTCGCGCTCGTCTGGTATAGTATTTTGCCGTATTCGCTCACTGGGGATGGTCATAGCAGCTCGCCTGAACTGTAAGCGTGTCCTAGCCTGGTTTTTACGTATTAACCACAGGGAGAACAGGGACGGTAAGAAACCAATGGCAATAACCACAAGAACCAAAAGTGTCTTTAACACTTTTTTTACCTCTTTTGCGCGCTCATAGTCTTTAGTATGACATTCTCAGTTTTGAGCAGTAGGGGCGGGGTTCCCCCGCCCTGATCGTGGGGTTCCCCCGCCCCGATAATGCGGTCAATTCAACTGAAAACTGCGGTGGCTGAATTTTTCAAAGGTACAGCAGTCAGCGCCTAGAGTCGGGATCGCGCTCATGTGTCGAAACCGACTCAATTTGTAGCATAAGTTAGTCCTAAAATCACAAAAATTACCAGTTATTTTTTACATAGTCTCTTCGCCATTTTTCGAGTTGATCTAGAGAGATTGATTTAGTAATGACATTATTAACATCATTTCCCCGCCAATTCAGGGTTGTATCTGTTGTAAATACACCGCATTCTAAGTACTCTAACTTGATATTCCAATATTCACTAAATCGCCTTTTTAAAGTTGTCACTTGCTCAAATACTTTATTCCTGTGCTTATTTCGTCTCTTTCTTTCTGTCGCTCCTGTCGCCTCTGTATCAATAAATTTCGTTTCAATTATAAACAGTTTATTTACAGATGTGAGGTAGAGAAAATCACACTTTCCTAAATCTGTATAATCGCCAATTGGTGACTTTTCAAATAATAGCAATTCAGAGCAGGAAGGAAATATATGTTTGATATTGAGAAATAAGTAAGCTTGCAATAAAAGTTCTTTGTCATAAGGAAAACCAATCACACCCTCAAAAAATCTTTGAATGTCTTCCCGACTTTGAGGTTGATTTTTTTTGCAATATACAACAAATTGACCTAGAGCATCTGCGGTCATCAAGTTTTTGCTCCTCCCCCCAGTTATTACATAAACCTTTATGGCATAAAAAGATACCATTTATGTGGGAAAGGATCATCCGCAGAAGTAACTAAAAAAACTATTAGGCTTCCAGTTGTGTAAGCTAATTTACGGATAAGGAGTCAGGGGAATGGGGAGTGGGGAGTAGCCAGCGCCGTGCGGGGGTTCCCCCCCACTCCCCACTCCCCATTTTTTAAACACTAGTAAGCAGTTGTACATGAGCAGAAAAGCTGGCATTTTCAAGAGCCTGAACAGTAGTTTTAGAATCTTGCACCCAAAATTGTCTGCCAAAACGGACAAGTTGACGGGAGTTTCCGCCTCGTATAATCCCGATCACTGGCACTTTTGCTTTTTCTTTATCGCCTGAGTGTTCTTGCAAAATTGTTCTCAAGCGATCGTGTTCTTGAATGTTAACTGCTTGTTGAAGATTCAGTTCTACCATCACCAAATGTACTGTTTCCACTGGCTCTGCATCTTCAACAATCAATTGAGTTTGCTCGTCTCGTCGGTCTACTTTACCCCAAATAATTAACCTGGAGTCAACTAGGAGCAGTAAATTAATCCGTTCATAAATTTTAGGAAATACGACTGCTTCCGATTGAGTAGTTAAATCTTCTATTTGCAAAATCGCCATTGGGTCACCCTTCTTGGTCATCACTTTCTTAACACCATTAAGCATGACAACCACACAAAGGTTCGTTTCTTCCTTTTGTTCACCAAGCTGCGTGAGGTTAATTGGAGTCAGAACGCGTGCTGAGTGACCTATAGATTTTAGCGGATGGTCTGATACATAAAAGCCTAACAGTTCTTTTTCCATCCGCAATTTTTCTTGTGGAGGAAAATCAAGCACGGGTTTAGCTTTGGGAGCAACTTCAAAGCTATTTAGGACTGTATTTTTATGAGTAGAAAATCCGCCACCTAACAAATCAAAGAGATTTCCCTGACCGCTAGCCCGATCTCTAGCACGGGATTGTGCCCAGTCATACACCAGTTCCAAGTCTTGCATTAACTGGTTGCGGTTGGCTTCTAGTTTGTCAAAGGCTCCAGAGTAAATCAGCGCTTCCAAAGCACGGCGGTTAACAGCACGCAGATCCACACGATCGCAAAAATCTGCCAAAGATTTAAACTCTCCATCAGTTCTCGCTAACAAAATACAGGCGATCGCATTTTGCCCGATGTTACGGACTGCTGAAAATCCAAACAAAATTTTGTCTGCCGCTGGTGTAAAATCTACACCAGAGCGATTAATATCTGGCGGCTCTATATGAATATCCATACTCATACAGGTGGAAATATATTTCTGCACCTTGTCTGTGTCACCACTGTTAGCCGTCAACAGCGCCGCCATGTATTCCAATGGATAATTAGCTTTCAGATACGCAGTTTGATAAGTTACATAACCATATGCTGTTGAATGAGATTTATTGAAACAATTGGAAGCTATCAAGCCATTTTTGATCGCAAAATTATGGTCTTGCTCCACCCCAATATCATATACGTTTTGCGTATTTAAAGATTTACGTGTAATAATCTTAACCATATGCTCGGCTCTCTAAAATTTAGACAATTGATAAATTCATAAAATTCTAATTATGCTAGGGTGAGCATTGCCTACCCAAGTGGAATATATATTAACTTAATGCAAGCCACACGCCAGTCGCCTAAGTCGAGTTTGTGCGGCTTAACCAAACTGCGTAGTAGAAATCCTCAACCTGTATTAAAATCATGGACTTGAGTCACAAAAGGAACAATCATGGCATCCATTCGCGAGTTGCACCTTCAGCTAGTTAAGAAAGAACGTTCTGCCGTTGAAATTACTCAAGAAGCTTTAGACCGTATTCAAGCGCTAGAGCCTAAATTACACAGTTTTTTGTGCGTGACTGCTGAGAGGGCGCTACAACAGGCACAGTCCGTGGATGCCAAAATCGCCAGTGGAGAAGAGATTGGGTTGCTAGCAGGGATTCCTATTGGCATCAAAGATAATATGTGTACCAAGGGAATTCTCACAACCTGCGCCTCCCGGATGCTGGAAAATTTTGTGCCACCTTATGAATCAACAGTGACGCAAAAATTGGCGGATGCTGGTGCGGTAATGGTGGGCAAAACTAATTTGGATGAGTTTGCTATGGGCGGTTCCACAGAGAACTCTGCCTACCAACTTACTGCTAATCCTTGGGATTTGTCACGGGTTCCGGGCGGGAGTTCCGGCGGTTCGGCGGCGGCGGTGGCGGCAGGTGAATGTGTTGTTGCTCTCGGTTCCGATACTGGTGGTTCGATTCGACAACCCGCATCTTTTTGTGGTGTTGTGGGGATAAAACCAACTTATGGAATGGTTTCCCGTTACGGGCTGGTGGCTTTTGCTTCGTCTTTGGATCAAATTGGACCATTTGCAGGCACTGTAGAAGATGCTGCAATATTATTGAGTGCGATCGCCGGGTACGATCCCAAAGACTCTACCAGCCTGAAAGTTGAAATTCCCGACTACACCCTCAGCTTAAAACCAGATCTCAAACCCAGACCAAAGCTGAGAATTGGTGTGATTAAAGAAACCTTTGGTGAAGGCTTAGATTCTGTAGTTGAACAAGCTATTACCAAAGCGCTGGATCAACTACAAAGTTTGGGAGTGGAAATTCATATAGTTTCCTGTCCCAGCTTCCGCTATGGCTTAGCGAGTTACTACATCATCGCCCCATCTGAAGCGTCGGCAAACTTGGCACGTTACGATGGTGTTAAGTATGGCTACCGCGCTCCAGGTGCGGACAATCTGCTGTCGATGTACACTCGTACTCGTGCCACTGGTTTTGGTGCAGAAGTTAAACGCCGGATTATGATCGGAACCTATGTCCTTTCTGCCGGTTATTACGATGCCTACTATCTGAAAGCGCAAAAAGTCCGCACTCTGATTAAGCAAGACTTTGAAAAAGCTTTTGAACAAGTTGATGTGTTAGCCTGTCCCACCGTTCCCACCACAGCATTCAAGGCGGGGGAAAAAACTACCGACCCTTTGAATATGTACTTGGTTGACTTAATGACTATTCCTGTGAACCTTGCTGGTTTACCAGGTATAAGTGTGCCGTGTGGATTTGATGACAATGGCCTACCAATTGGTTTGCAGCTAATTGGCAAAGTCCTGCGAGAAGACCAACTGTTTCAAGTAGCATATGCTTATGAGCAATCAACTACTTGGCATCTGCGGAAACCAAAAATTAATTGATTGTTGATTGTTGATTGTTAATTGTTAATTGTTAATAGTATTTAACAATCAACAATCAACAATTAACAATTAACTAATGACCAGTGAATGTAACTTGCTTAACACTTTCTGGGTTTCCTAAAGGTTTTGGTTCCTTCTTATTTTCAGAAACCAATACAGCACCAGCATTACCAGAACGGATAGTCAACTCTTTTTTTGCTGTCCAGGTTTTCCGTTCTCCCTTATTTAAAGTTCCCATAAATGCTGTTTTGCCGTCCACTTTCACTTGCAGCCATGATGTGTCTTGAAGCTCTATTGCAACTTCCACCGTTGAGGATGTGGCGGTTGTGGGGGATATTGTTGGGGTTGGGGACGATACTACGGGTAATGATGCTACTGGGGTAGGCACTGTTTTTTTAGTGAAAATTGTGTGTCTTGGAGTGGATGCTACAGAGGTAGGTACTCTTTTTTGTTTAGAGGCACTTCGGGAAAGTTGACTCTGACCGTGAGAGTCTGCTGTACGTCGGGGATTAAGTATATAAAACAGTCCGAAGGCTGCCGCAGCTAATAATAGGATGTAGGGGACAGCAAGCGGTATGTGTATATTTGGTTTTTTATCTAAATTCTCTTGATGCTCTTCAGGTTTTGCAGGGGAAAAAGTACTTGCAAAAGTTTTTGCTAAAGCCGCACCATCCAGTCCTAAAGCATCTCCATAGTGGCGGACGAATCCTTGAACATAAATAGGCTCGGGCAATTCTTCAAATCGCCCTTCTTCTAGAGCTTGTATAAAAACTGGGCGAATCCGTGTGTTCGCTGCAATTTCTTCTATACGTATCGATTTTTCTTCTCGTACTTGTCGTAACTGTGCAACTATTTCCTTTAATTGCTCCTCTTGAGCCTCATTTAACAGCTTCACTGTTTTCTCCTAACGTCTACTAATGGCTAATGGCTAATGGCTAATGGCTAATGGCTAATAGCTAATGGCTAATGGCTAATGGTAACAATTGACAATTAGCAATTAGCAATTGACAATTAGCAATTAGCAATTAACAATTACCAACCTTAACTAATGAGATGCAAGGGCAGCTTACTTAAATGGATGTACATTTACTCAATAATTTCTGGAATTTATTGTAAATCATTTTTTAAAAAAATATTTATGATTTTGAAAAGCTAAAGCCCCTGGGTTAGACTAATCTTATTGTATTTAAAAATACTTACATGAAGACAACAAAGCTGCAATATCCCATCAGGTTGTTGTTCTTGCTACTGTTGTGGGTAGGAGTGGTAGCAGCGCTGGGCTACGGTGCTGTATGTATATTTCTTTTTTTTCAGCAATCTCGATTAATCTTTTTTCCGTCTGCGATCGTCGAAACTACACCAGAATCTTTTAATCTCCGTTACGAAGAGGTCTGGTTACCTGTGCCAGTTGCATCTGGCAAAGTGGAACGCATTCACGGTTGGTGGATCGGAGCAAACCAATCCGATGCCAAGGTCATACTGTATCTGCACGGGAATGGGATCAACATTGGCGCAAATGTTACCCACGCAAATCGGTTTCATCAACTCGGGTTTTCTGTTTTGCTGATTGATTACCGGGGTTATGGTCGCAGTGAAGGCGGTTTTCCTAATGAACACCGGGTTTATCAGGATGCAGCCACAGCTTGGAATTACTTGGTACACCAGCGACAGATCTCACCTAACAAAATTTTTATATTTGGACATTCTCTGGGAGGTGCAATAGCGATTGATTTGGCACTCCAACACCCAGACGCTGGTGGTTTAATTGTGGAAAGCTCTTTTACCTCCATCCGGCAGGTCATTGCTTATCGGAACATTTTTTCGATGTTTCCAGTCGATTTAATACTGACACAGCGCTTTGAATCGATGAAGAAAGTGCCAAATTTAAAAGTGCCAGTTTTATTCATTCACGGTACCGCCGATGTGACCGTGCCAGCCTTTATGAGCCAAGATATGTATGCTGCCGCACCAGAACCGAAAAAGTTGCTTCTCGTTCCAGGCGCCGGACATAACGACGTAGCAGAAATTGCTCAGTCTCTTTATCTGCAAACAGTACAGTCTTTCGTCCATTTGAGTTCTGTTTCTAAGAGGGATCAACACAAAAGCATCCAGAAATAATTGGTTTCCCCAGTTGAGGCGACTGGCGGGGACAAAGTCGACCAGGGGGACAAGGAAGACTTGGGAGAGGTGTTCACGAATCATTTAGGATTGCTATAAGAAAAAATTACCTGAGTCCCAATTACCAATTACCAACTATTACTAATAGTAAAGTCATGTCCATTCACAAACGATTGGATAATTTTTGATGCATTATTTTTCTAAGCGTTTGTTCTTAGATGAGATAAAAATGATACTAATTTTATCCGGAATAGTCAGTAAATCTAAGAAGAAATTACATAGAACTATCCTTTGAATAATCGCCTCAGGAGGCTTCTAAAAATGGCTATGAAACCTATGCATTTTTTATCAATTCTTGGTGGCAATACTTCTATTGAAATTTCTCAAGATGAATTGCGATCGCTCTTAGGTGAAATAGAAACTAAACTGCATAAAAGTAAAGTTTATCGTCGGGAACTGGCTAGCTTGCGCTCTCTGCTTGGCCCCTCATCTGAACAAGCCAATGTTTTGTTGAAAGCTGTAAGTAGAGAAGCGATCGGTGTGGCATTTCAGCAATTCGTCCAAACACATCAAAAAGTTGTAGAGAATAACCAACACGCAGACAATCAGAGTGAAACAGTAGCTATTGAAGAAACAGATTCTACTGATTTATCACAGTGCTTAACTAGTGTTATCAAACAAAAATCTACCGACTCAACTACTAGCAAAGTATTACCATCATCTGACGTGGTGGCAACTCCTGCCGACATCAGTGTGAAACTCCAAAAAAACCGCCCCACAACGAAAAAATCAATGAGATGGCTGAGCAAATTGAATAAAAAATCGTTGGCAGTTGAACAAGCTAAGCAAACGACAGCCGAACAACGCTCTTGTACTCTGCGTCAAATCGGTCAACAATTACAGCAAGCACGCACACTTAAAGGTCTTTCTCTGAGCCAACTTCACGTTTATACTCACGTACAAATTCGATACATGGAAGCTGTGGAAAATGGCAACTGGGAGTTATTGCCAGAAGAAGTTTTTGTTCGTGGCTATATCCGTGTGATGGGCAATGCCTTGGGACTAAATGGCACTGCTTTAGCTGCTTCTTTACCAGCACCAGAGCCTGTAAAATCAGTTTTGCCCTCTCTTTATAAGTCTCAAGATATTTCCGGATTGGAATTGAAACTACATCCTATGCATTTGTATGTAAGTTATACAGCTCTTGTGGCTGGGGCACTGTCCGGTTTATCAGTTATATCTCAGCAAGCTTCTTCTGACAAACTCATTCATTCACAAGCGGTTACCCCATCTTCTTCACCACTCACCGAGTCATTGCAAGATAAAAAACCAACGACTAAACCAGGGCTACAGTCTAGTCGTCCACTTGGTACTGTCGGACGTGATATTTCTCCACCAGAAGCGCTTTAAGGGAGTGGGGGGAGTACAAGAATTAAAAATTAAAAATGCAAAATTAAGAATTTTTAATTTTTAATTTTTAATTTTTAATTGATTTGTCTTTCCTTCTCCTCGCTGTTACTCTTCCTCTGCTAAGATGGTGTAAATCTCGCGTTTGACGCGGCTCAGAATTTCACGTACTCTGCTGACTTTGTCTGGATTATTACTGCGCGCCACCTGCATGACAGCTGCACCCACATCAGCGATCGCGTTTTTCAATTCGATCAACTGCTGGGGTCTGTGTCCCCTTTCCATTCCCGGGAGGCGATCGCCTTGCTCAGCTAGTAATTGTCTACCACTTTCTGTAATCGTGTATACTCGTCTGCCTTCTAGCTGCTCACTGGTAAGATAACCTCCTTCTTCCAGCAACTGTAGTGTGGGGTAAACCGAACCTGGACTGGGTTTCCAAAAACCACCGTAACGCGCCTCTAATTCTTTGATTAACTCGTATCCATGCCGGGGTTGCTCTGCAAGTAACGCCATCAGGATGTATTTTATATCACCACGGGGAGTCCGTTGCTCATCTTTCCAATCTCTGCCACGGTGACCGCGCTTCCCTCTGTGCGGCTTCTCGTCAAATTCTGATGCAAAAAAGTGACCATGACGATGATGATGTAGATCTGGGAACATTGTTGTTTCTCTCAAACGCTCGTAATTCGATTATAGACCTATCGCGATATATCGTTAATCAAACTTAACGTAATCGAGAGGGACGGACACTCACATGTCAATACTGCTCGGATAAGAGAATAAACTAACCGATAACCGTTGTAGAGACGCGATATATCGCGTCTCTACACGCGCGAAATTCCTACCAAAAACCAAAACCTGCGCAGTATTGACTCACATGTAACCCTAAAACGGAATCATGCTGTAATTGTGCAACTCGCTACAAACTGATAAACTGCGCTCAAGACTACGAAAATTCAATTTTGACACGCAATAGCTTACCAATTAGGCTACTTTATAGTAGGAAGAAATGACCAAATTTATTACTTCTTCTACCGACTTAAACTGGGACTGTAAGATGCATATGCATTATGTATATAGTGCTTGCTCATGAGTCCGGCAATTCCTTTTTACCCTAGATACATTCTTATACGTTCAATATCGCTCTCGATGTCATTATCTCTACCACATCTATGAAGTAGAATAAATATAGAGTATTTATAATAATTCCCTAAATTTTATTATGCCGTACAGTGATTTTAGTTTCAACAAAGTTAAAAAAGACTTTAATTTAACAGTTGTTGAAAATCTAGATTTGTTCTCAGATGTGCAGGCAGTCGCTGCTACAGAATACCTCACCATGATTCTCTTAGAACATCTACCTTTAGTAACTGCAATTAATACACAAAAGGCACGATCGGAACTCATTATCATGCCAGTTCTTATCGAAGTAAGACGGTATTTCAAATACCAGATTAGCGTTTTTTCTGGTTCAGAGTTTAATGTGGATGCTTCCAAGGGTTTAGAGGGACGTTGTGATTTTATTCTGAGTCGATCGCCTGAACAATATGACATCACTAGTCCTGTCATGACAATTGTGGAAGCTAAGAATGAAAGTATTAAATCAGGCTTGGGGCAGTGCATTGCAACAATGATTGCTGCTCAGTTGTTTAACCAACGACAAGGAACAGTTTCAGAGTATATTTATGGTGCTGTGACGACTGGAACTGACTGGAAATTCCTGAAACTCTGCGATCGCACTATCTTTATTGATAAAAACGATTATTTTATTCAGGAAGTAGACAAAATTTTAGGAATCTTGACGATGACTCTAACACCAACGCCTGAGAGTGAATGACGAGCGTCTGATTCATCAACCTTGACTCATTCAGCTATGTGGAGCGGCATGGGCTAAAATCGCGTCAACATCTTTGACACGCAGTAGCCTACCAATTAGGCTACTTTATAGTAGGAAGAATTGTAATTACCAATTGGTAATACTATGCAGAGTGAAAAGTTATCAGTTTCCTTACCACTGCCCCTAGTGCAGTTTATTGAAAACTACAAGCTTGCCAAAGGGTGCAAATCTCGCTCCCAAGTGATTGAGGTGGCACTGGAATTGTTGCGGTGTCGAGAATTAGAGTCGGCTTACCGTGAGGCATCTGCTGAAGTTGACTCAGCTTGGGATATGACCGTTGCAGATGGCTTGGCAGATGAAACAGAAGCGTGCCCGCCCCCTCGCCCGCGCCCAAACTGGCTGCAGCCTTAGGGAGCATCATCACTATCGGGATATGTTCAAAAACTTAGTATTTTCATTATAGACCCCGCGAAGATCAGGGATATAGGGCGTCACCGTGTCAAACCGGGGACACGGAAAAAAGCACTTGCTCTTAAGCTTACCCTGTCTTAGTTTCAGCCGTCTTCGTCCAAAATTTCTGTTTCGGAACGGTGACCCCAAAAACCAATCAAACAATAAATCTTGTTCTCTCGTTGATACACTAATTAAGGTTTTTGTCAAGACTAATTAAGATGCGTTTGCCCTGGCTGCATCATAGTCATCTACTAGCAGCACCAGGAATTTGTTTCTTCGCCCAAGCTTCCGCAATATCTGGCGCAGACTATCTTTTGTTGCTCGACCTTCGGCGAGGAATGCGTCAATCTCAGCTTGCAAATCAGTCTCGATTTCCAACTTATCCTTCAGGAGGCTCAAGACTTATCCCCAGAAGTTAGAGGGAATGAAAGGGACTATATTCTCGCAACTGAGACGAACAATCACAGCCTGCGATGAATCTAGATCGTATTTTTGCCAAATTTCAGTCGATGTCAGCAGTTCCAAAAATGAGGTCTTGCCCATTCCTGGACCGCCCCAAACTGCTAAGTAACTGCGGTTATAAATTTGGTCGAATGCAACACCTATTTCCGATTCCCGCCCCACAAAATGTTCTGGGAGAACAGACTTTCCGACAACGAAGGGATTACGTGACATTGCGACTATCTTAAGTTAGTATTAGGCGTCGGCTCTTTTCTAAAGCTGACATAGCAAAACATTATGCTTTCTTCATCTTTCCTAATTAGTTAGGAAAACCCCGTTTTGTCTCATCAGCCTCAAAACAGAAGGAAGTTGCTTATAGAGCATGACACCTGCCTACCCTGCAATATGCTTAGTCCGGTTTTCATTGCTAGGTATTGTTTCTCAACCGGGATACACTCTATTAATCAAGGATGTTTGCTTTTTGGAAATATCAAGTTGTGTTCAAAAAGTAAAATGCGCTCTAAAAATAAATTATTTTTTGTTCATAAAATAATAA
Source organism: Stigonema sp. (assembly GCA_965249805.1). GTDB lineage: Bacteria > Cyanobacteriota > Cyanobacteriia > Cyanobacteriales > Nostocaceae > Stigonema. Next base: position 632,260 of record CBDFMX010000001.1, on the reverse strand, counting down.
TTTTGCTAAATTATCCTTACTTTGACAAAATTTTAGTTAATTAAAGTATAACTTACATTCGGCTGAGATCTCATGTGAGTGATCTTATTTTTGGGTTGTGTTCCAAAAACTGGTTGGAGACAAAATATCTGTATACATCAGAACTAGTTATGCAGCCACTCCGTAAACTCACATATTTTAGGGACTTCCAAAGAATAAATTATCCAGCTATTTCTTGTGGGATGGGCTTCTAGCCCGTCCTATGAACTGGGCGGGCAGGATGCCCACCCCACAATATTGGATAATTTATTTGTTGGAGTTCTCTTACTTGGAAACATTGATGTCAAAAACAAAACTACGTGAAAGGGTATTCAATCGTTCAATATCACGTTAAGTTAGAACTAAATTATCGCGGTGAACGACGGTTTCGGCACCTTCGTAGCCTAGAATGGCAGAAATTTCGCGAGAATGACGTCCGCGAATCTTTTGTAGGTCGGTGCTGCTGTAGTTCACAAGTCCTCTGGCGATTTCGTTACCAATCTTGTTGTATAATTGTACCGCGTCTTGAGGGTCAAACTCCCCTTCCACAGCGGAAATGCCGGTGGCTAATAACGATCTGCCAGCTTGAGAAATTGCTACCACTGCTCCCTCATCCAAATACAATTTCCCAGCCGGAAGCAAACCATAAGCTATCCAACGTTTACGGGCAGAAGTTGGTTCTGGTTGGGGTTCAAAGCAAGTACCAATAGCTTCTCCCTGTAATATTTTTTCTATATTGCGGGGGTATTTTCCTTCGGTAATTACGGTACGAATACCAGCAGCAGTCGCAATTCGCGCTGCGGAAATTTTGGTCACCATGCCGCCAGTACCCCATTGGGAACCTGCGGTACCTGTTTGCACTTGTAATTCTGCCAATTCCTTGATGCTACTAACCAAAGTGATTGGCTGGGCATCGGGTACAGAACGGGGATCGGCTGAGTAAAGTCGATCTACATCGGTGAGCAAAAACAGCCAATCTGCTTCTACTAAGCTGGCAACTAAAGCCGAAAGGGTGTCGTTGTCACCAAATTTCAGTTCTTCTACTGCTACAGTGTCATTCTCATTCACCACTGGAATGACTCCTAATGCCAGTAATTCCTTGAAGGTGTTGTAGACGTTGAGATAGCGACTACGCTGTACTAAATCACTGCGGGTTAGCAAAACTTGGGCAATTGGTTGTTGCAGGGTAGTAAATAAATCGTCGTACACCCGCATTAACCTGCCTTGTCCTACTGCTGCTACTGCCTGTTTTAGGGCGATCGCCTTGGGGCGTTCGGTTAAACCCAACCGCGCACAGCCCACTCCTACAGCCCCAGAGGAAACCAAAATCACTCGATGACCAAGACAGCGCAGATGCGTGAGGGTTTCCGCCAAGGTAGCAATGGTGGAAAGCGCCAGCTGTCCGGTTTTTGGTTGGGTCAAGCTGGAGGTACCGATTTTGACGACAATGGTTTTAGTCATTGGTCATGGGGCATGGGGCATGGGGCATGGGGCATTGGTGATTAGACTTTTGACTAATAAACTAGCAAAGGAGTGGTAACACCTGCGGAAAGCTACTCACAACATGAGTCAAATGACTTTTGACAAATGACTTTTGACTAAATTGTAAAGCGCCAATCCTTCTATAAGTGAAGGCTGACGCTTTACAGATTTATATATATTTACTATTGCTAGGGTCTTTATTTGGCTGATCCCCATGTGATTCATACTTATAATCTCAGATTTACAAATCAAACACAGGTTTCTTAATTATTTTTTTAGATTTACTTTCCTGACGGTTTGTCAAGGTTTGTCAATCTTCGTTTTTTGGGAGTAATAGAGGCTCCCAATATTTCAGATACCCAAACTTCAAAGTTGCGTATCGGATGGGAGCGAAGTGCGGCATCTGGATGGATAATTGGTTCGACCAAAATGGTAAACATCCCTAAACGATTACCGACTAATACATCGGTAAACAAGCGATCGCCCACCATACCAACTTGGTTTGCTGGCAGGTTCATTGCGAGTAGTGCTTGAGATATCTTGCGACGTGAGGGCTTGGCTGCACCCAGAAAGTAAGGTAGGTTGAGAGAGCGAGCAATTCCACCTATCCGGGCTTCACTCAAGTTATTACTGACCAGCCATAGGACAGTACAAGAGCGGATCTGCTCTATCCACTGTTGCAGTTCTTTTGAAGCTTCGGCTACTGTTATCGGTACCAAAGTTTCATCCACATCTAACACCAGCCCCTTGAGATCGTATTTTCTAATCGTGTCTGGTGTGAGGTTTAACACTGAACCTGACAAAATTAAGTCAGGCTGTAAAAAATTGTGCCAATGCATAGTCAATAGTCAATAGTCAATAGTCAATAGTCAATAGTCAATAGTCAATAGTCAATAGTCAATAGTCCCTACTAATGACTATTGACTAAACATGAATTTGATTGGTTGGGTGGGTGTAGCCCAACTCCACCATCCCCAACCAAGATATGCCCAAACTCCAAAAATTTAGGGCAGCAGACCCAACATAAATGGCTGCTGACAAATTCTTTGGTAAAGCTATTGCAATAATAATTAAAAATTTCTAATTAAAAATCAAAATTTTAATTTTGAATCTTTAATTTTTAATTTTTAATCTTATTCCACTTCATTAAACAGATGTTCTTCTAACAGCGGTTGGACTTGGCGAAACTCTTCTGGAGATAGTAATTCAGGGTTACCTGATTTCGCTATCCGTGCAAAGAACAGCAGTGGATCGAGGGGAGTGTAAATTGCATACTCCTGATCTTCTTGATAGAAGCTAGCTAGGAGCTGTAATTGCTCAGGCTCTAAGTCAGCTCCTTCATCTTCGATTTCTAACGTGAAGAGTTCTGATTCCTCAACTGGTGGTAATTCACCTGCAACGGTGAGAGCATAGGCAGTATTCTTAAGAATCAGGTTTTGCTCAGATAAGACAGCCTGGGCAATGCTAAAAATTTGGTCAATTATGGCATCATCTTCTACCAGAATAGCTTCTTCTTCCTCGCCGTCACCTTGCCAAGCAAAAATTTCTACAGGTGAGTCAACAGGAAGAAGCAAAACGTACTCTTGCTCATCCACAGAGAGTGAATGCTCAATATAACATTCCAGCGCTCGCCCTTTTTCATCGCTTAAAGTGATGGAACCAGCATGAGCATTATCATTTTCTTCAGGAAATTCAGAGGAAAACATAGCCGTGGTGTGGGACATTATAATTACCAGTAACTGGGGAATTGTATTAACTGTTTTTTTGACAGCTAATGTCAATCAAATCTCAGTATATCTGGCTTAATCAGTTTCAGAATATCATGCTCCTCGATAGCATTACTCAGTAGATTGAATTGGCTTTTTATACCTAGAGCGTCTGCTGTCTAACCATTGTTGTAAAATCAAACATGCTGCCTTACGGTCAATTAATTCTTTATGGCGTGATGGCGATCGCTTCTCGGCTATTAGGAGTTGCTCTGCCTGAAATGAAGTTAATCGCTCATCTACATATTCCACTGGCAGTAAAAGCGCCTTGGCAACTCGGGTCGCAAACTTTTGTACTTTTATCGCTTGAAAACCCACAGAGCCATCCATTGAATAGGGTAACCCAACAACTAGTAATTGCACTTTGCGCTCATTAACCAGCTGCTTTATTTTCTCCACATCCTTCTCAAAAGATGTGCGCTCAATCGTGGTGATCCCAGTAGCAATCAAACCTGTGCCATCGCAGCCTGCTACACCGACACGCTTACTACCAACATCTAATCCTAAAGCGGAGACAAACTGCTGGGGAGTCGGGGGAGCAGCGGAGGTGGCAACGGATTTTGTAACAGATGTAACGGATAACTTATCTGTGAGTCCCACAGTTAAATCATCCGTTACATCCGTTAGGTGATCTTTTGTAGCAGATCTAACGGATACGTTATCTGCGAAACTCACAGTTAAATCATCCGTTACATCCGTTAGGTCATCCGTTGCCGCATCCGTTGCCTCTTGTCCCTTATCACTCTTCAAGTAACTACTCCTGCGGTGCATCAGTTGAATCAGGCTTTAGTGCGGCTTCTCGACTACAGTTATGCAAAGGAAATGCAATAGTTTCTTTGGATGAATTGGGTTTTACAGCTCTATCTGACGACACCTGCTGTGTTTGTTGCGCCCATGACATGCCACCCGGTATGGGTTTACGTGCTGGTTGCAAACCTTGTAAAACCTCAGGCAGTTGAATTCCTTCTAAGGAAACAAATTTAGATTCCCGTACCTTGTGCCATACTGAGCGAGACATGATTAAGATGTGTTCTATACGACTTGCCCCTATTTGCTCCAAATATTCTTCTCCCTCTGGCTGATAGTCTGCCGAGGTTAATTGCAAAGCTTGCTTGGGAAAATCTTGAGCGATGCGAGCCAGTTGGGACAGCAATTCCGGATACAGCCAAGTGTAGGCAGGGTGAACTGTCAGCATTGCTACATGTGGTTCTTGACCTTTGCGGTCTAGTGTGATCTGAAAATAGCCGATCGCTGCTTTGCGTTGTGGTTCAAACACATAGCCACTGACTACTTCTATTTTGCTTACCCACTGCCTGATAGCATCAGTTAAAGCGCCGAACAAACTGGTTTTAAAGTCTTGAGTTTGGCGGTCAAATACCTGTCGCACTAAAGGTGGCATTGATGCGGTATCCAATTGATACAGCAACTGAGCGTCAGCATTACTTACTGGTAGTAGATTTGGCAAGTCTGGCTCTGATCCCGCCAATTCCGCCAGCAAATCTGCTGTTATTTCCCAGTGGGTCATTTCTGCTAGGCGCTGGAATCCATTTTGCCGATAAAGTGCCAGCGCCTCTGTGTCATTGATATTTACGAACAATATCCAAGTGCGAGCTTCTAAAATCGACTCAAAGCAGTAACGCAAAAGTTGCGAACCAATCACTTGCTTATCGGCGGCACGATCTAGCATCACACGCTCAACTCGCCAAGTGGTGCGCGTACTGTTAAAGGGCGATACTTTGATCATCCCTAGAAGTGTACGCCCTTGTTCTGCTACATAGGCACAAAAACGATACTTTAGCGGGTTGGGGAACCAACTAAAAAAATTAAGTAACCCATACCAGCGGCTTAGCCAATGCATTTGCCGTGTAGCAGCACTAGCTCCCTTGGAGGTGTGGGCTGCGAATGACTCTTGGGTTAAGCGTTCGATTCCGTCTAAGTCCCGATGTTGGACTGGTCGGATGAGCACGCTGAGATTTCGGGGAAGTAATGAAGTCATTTTCGTTCGAGCCGCGATTCAGCCTTAAGTAACGGAGTCAGAAGAACTGCTGCAATGATCTTAACGGCTTTGTACACTTTACCATCAAGTCAAAAGGGTGATTTTCATAACTAAACATTTAAAAAACTTCAAAAGCAGACTGGCTGACATACAGTGTCTTTGTTGACCCAAGACAATCTGCTTTCTTTTTATTTATTTTTATGTAACATTATTTAACATTTCTTAAAGATTATAGGGCTTGTCGAGAAACCAGCTTTTCAAAATGGGCTTGGGTTTGATGGAGTAATTGCTCCCGACTATCCGACATCGTTAGCTTCATGGGTGGAACCAGATTGCGAGCTTGCAGAGTCATATGAAGCTGTAAATGAGCGACGTATTCACTAAAGTCTTCACGCGCCGCACCTGCACTCATGAATAAATTTGATTCCCTTGCCACTTTGTTCTCCTTAATACAGACTAAATTTGCGCTATTGCTTTACATGACCAAAACCTATCACGTTGTTTTGCTTATCTTCTTACTTCGCAATGAAGTTTAATGATTTGTTAGTAGTTAGTAGGGGCGAACGGCAGGAGCGCCCCGCCCGTACAGTGGTTAGCAGTACTGCTTGACAACTAACAACTAACAACTAACAACTAACAACTAACAACTAACAACTAACCTCTACTGGTGTTTTCCCCGTCACATATGGCTTTTCTGTACCTTGTGCTAGATATTCAGCTAGTTGAGATTCTATTTCCTCGCGGACAATTTGGCGATACTCCATAAAATGCTCAATGTGGGCGCAGGTATCGAGATAAAGATCAAAAGCTTTAGGGTTATGCTTGATGATGCTGAACAAGTGATGCCAGAACTTCCAGCGAGTTTCTCGTTTTATCCCTTGTCGCCAGATAATGATCAGAAAAGCTTTGAGAATTACCCATTCTGGCATTTTGAACGGCGCAGTCCAACTCGGACTACCGATCATCAGGAAACAGCGGTAGGTGCGATCCAAGTACCGTTCTGGGTCGTACAAAGCACAAAAAGCATCAGTGTATTCCCTGGCAATGTCTTCTAGGGGACGGGTGGGGATGAAGTTCATCAAAGTCGTTTGGTTGATGTTACCGTCTTTATTTTCCCGAAGGCGTCCTTCTTTATTGAGGCGATGCCAAAGGGCAGTATTTGGTAGCGCTTGCAACATGGCAAAGGTCGTAGAGGGAATTGCTGCAAGTTCTGCAAAGTGGACAATGCGATCGCCTGCGCCTTTTTTTTCCCCATCAAACCCAATAATAAACCCAGCCATCGGGCGCAACCCAGCTTTGATAATGCTTTCCACCGCCTCAGTCAGGGAGTTGCGAGTATTTTGAAACTTCTTCGTTAGTTGCAAACTTTCTTCATCTGGTGTTTCAATTCCCAAAAACACCGCTTTAAAGCCGCACTCAACCATTAACTCCATCAATTCTGAGTCTTCTGCCAGGTCAATTGAAGCTTCCGTGTCAAAATGGAAGGGATACTTGTGTTCTGCCATCCAGCCTTTTAACTCTTGCAGCAACAATTTGACATTACGCTTGTTGCCAATAAAGTTGTCATCTACCATGAAAACACCACGTCGCCAACCCAACTTGTAGAGGTAATCTAACTCTGCTAACAGTTGTGCAGGTGCTTTGGTACGCGGCTTACGACCGTAGAGAACAATAATATCGCAAAATTCGCACTGGAAAGGACAACCCCGCGAAAACTGAATCGACATCATGCTGTAAGCATCAAGTTCTAGCAAATCAAAGCGGGGTATTGGAGTGGTTGTCACATCTGGTTTTTCTGTAGTGCGGAAAATACCAGATGTCTCACCCCGTTCAATTGCGGCGACAAACATTGGTAGTGTGATTTCCCCTTCATCCAGAATTAGAAAATCGGCACAGACCGACTGAACTTCGTGAGGTACTGAGGTGGGGTAGGGACCACCTACAGCAACTAACTTACCACGTCGCTTTGCTTCTTTAATTTGCTCCAGTAAATCTTGTTTTTGGACTATCATGGCGGAGAAAATTACCACATCTGCCCATGCCCATTCTTCCTCTGTTGCTGGTCGAATATTGCGATCGACTAGTTTAAATTCCCATTCTTGAGGTAGAATAGCGGCTACAGTCACCAAACCTAAGGGTGGTAGCAAAACTTTGCGATTAACTAATGCCAAGATTTTTTCGTAGGACCAAAAGGTTTTGGGAAAAATAGGATAAACCAATAAAACTCGCACTCTTCTTCAAACCTCACATTTGGACAACAACTCGGATTTTGAGTTAAGCAGCTGGGAGATGGAACTTCCACTGACAGCCCAAAACAATTAGTTAGTTATAAATAAGACAGGCTAAAGTCTTATTTTTGTTCCTATAGCAGTCTTATTTTTTGAGCAACGGATAGGAACGGATGTAACGGATTCCTCTAATGGTGTAACTAGGCAAACCGTCAAGATCGGCAACGGATGGGAACGGATGTAACGGATGAATTAACGGTGGGACGACGATATCTAGCATCCGCGATAGGCGAACTGCCAAGATCGGCAACGGATAGGAACGGATGTAACGGATGAATTAACGGTGGAACGACGATATCTAGCATCCGCGATAGGCGAACCTTCAAGATGAGCAACGGATGGGAACGGATGTAACGGATGAATTAACGGTGGGACGACGAGATCGAGCATCCGCTATATCCGCTACAACATCCGTTGCTCAAGACGCCCCTGTTCGCCAAGTAAAAATCTGTAGGGTGCGCTCTTCGTAGTGTAACGCACCTAATGTATAGTAGACATCTCCAAAAATTAATTATGCTTTACCTGAAACCCTTGTAGAGACGCGAAATTTCGCGTCTCTACATTCTTTTTCGGAGATGTCTAGTGTAACCTGTTTTAACAGATGCGGTTTTCACCCGGCTTTGTTCTACACCACTAATTTTCAAAACGTCACTCATGGTGACACAGTAATTTGGTAAACCGAAACTGGCGGGATTGATGACAGTTTGATAGGTAAAATGTCGATAGTTCATACAGAACTTATCCCAATCAGCCATTTGAATGCGGAACAAAAAGATCATTAAATTGGCTAACGATAAAGATAGGGGGATGCGAAAGTAAATCTTTTTGCCAAGATAGGTGCAAACTTCTTCAATTGCTTGGTTGGCTGTTAACTGTGCTTGACCTAAAACTAAGTAGCGCGGTTCATCTTTTTTGGGAGGATTATCAATCAAATGTCGCACGACAGTAGCAATGTCTCGCCCGTGGATGAAGTGGAAACTGCCGTCTGCCTTAAAAAAGCGAATCAAATTTATATATTTGGCGATTTCTGGAATGCCAGATGTCACCGGGGAATAGGGTTTATGGCGATCGCCACCCAGCGTTAAAGTCGGAAAAACAGTGGTAATTTTAGGTGCGATGGCTAATTTCGCTGAACGATGCAAGCAATCGTATTTGGAACGGATGTAATCATGACCCAGTTCCCCTGCTTCCTTTAATGGTTGATTATTATAATTCAAAACACTAGCAGTGGAAAAATAGATCGCCTGTTCGCATCTGTTTGGATCTAGTAGTTCCAGCAACTCTAGTGTCTTAACTACATTAATATCAAATGTCTCTGTGCCGCCCCAAGCCGTTGCCGTTAACACAGCAATATCTATGGTTTTCAGCAAGTCGGCAAAACGATTAATTTCTTGTATATCACCCTGCAAAACGGTGATCCCTGAACGTGCTTGAGTATCAACTTGCAGTTTACTTGGGTTTCTTACCAGCAGATACAATTCGTGACTGGTTTCCTGAATTAAAGCTTCACTTAAGTAGTGACCAATACAGCCACTTGCACCAGTCACTAAAATCCGTTTCTGGATCATAATTTTTGTTGTTAGTTGATAGTTGATAGTTGATAGTTGATAGTTGATAGTTGATAGTTGATAGTTGATAGTTGATAGTTGATAGTGGTTAGTTGTTAGTTAAAAGTTCCTGAGCGGGAGTTTGTCGCATAGGCAATGCCAGCCCTACTACCACTAAAAACTAACCACTGTACGGGCGAACGGTAGGAGCGCCCCTACTAACCACTAACCACTAACAACTAACTCCTAACTCCTAACAACTATCAACTATCAACTATCAACTATCAACTATCAACTATCAACTAACTACTAACGAACTGAGATTCTTTGCCGTTTCAAAGAAGAAAGCGACATTTTCCTCTGGAGTTTCTGGGAGAACACCATGACCGAGATTGAGAATATGTCCCCAGTTACCAGCTTTGCGAACGGTATCAAGGATGCGCGAGTGGATAAACTCTTTAGAACCAAATAGCACACCTGGGTCGAGATTTCCCTGCACTTTGATGTGCTTTCCTAATCTTGCCCGCGCCTCTGCCATATCCACTGCCCAGTCTACAGTGACAATATCCGCACCTGATAAAGCCATTCTTTCCAGAACACCGGCACTACCGCTGACTAATAAGATTAGGGGTGTATGTGGATGAGTTTCCTTGACTTGCTCGAAAACCCTTTTTTGATAAGGGAGAGCGAAAGTGTCATAATCTTGAGGACTCAGCTGACCTGCCCAAGAATCGAACATTTGCACGACTTGCGCACCACAGTCAATTTGGTAGCGGACATAGATGGCGATCGCATCAGCGAATTTTCCTAACAGTTGATGCAGTATGGTCGGGTCTGAAAATGCCATGCTTTTGATGGCAGAGTAGGTTTTAGAACCTTTTCCTTCTACTGCGTAAGCTGCTAGTGTCCACGGTGCACCCACAAATCCCAACACTGTTGATTTGTTCCCCACTTCCTGCCGCAATGCCTGTAAAATTGTTTTGATAAACGGTAGCGACTTTTCTGGTTCTAAGGTTTGTAGGTTGTCAACTTGTTGTTGAGTGCGAATAGGTGAGGGAATAATTGGTCCTTTACCTTCGGCAATGTCCATGTCGATGCCTAAACCGGGTAGCGGCGTGACAATGTCAGAAAACAGAATCACTCCGTCTGGTTGAAAGGCTTTCCAAGGCTGCAAGGATATTTCTATCGCTACTTCCGGTATTTCTGAGCGATCGCGAAACGAAGGATACTTATCCCTTAAATCTCGATAAGCTTTCATATACCGCCCTGCCTGACGCATCATCCATACTGGAGGACGATCTAATACTTCACCACGAGCTGCTTTTAGAAGTAATGGTTCGTTTGAGGAAATACCCATTTAACAGTTCATCCTATACTCTTTTTTATGTCATTGTTTAGCTTATCATTCTAGGATTACGCTTTGTCAGCCGCAATAACGGCGCTACTCACAAAACTTCTTGCTTTGCCCCTTGCCCCCTGCCCCCTGCATGTTCCTGACTCTGGCATTTCTGTTTCTACATGTAACATTTTATGCATATTAGCTGATTAACCAGAGCTTTCCTTTTGAACTCGTAACTTAGAAAAGGATTCTTTCCGACTCACAACTCATAGCTAGTGAACTTCTATGCACCCCGACTCAAACGACTCCTCTAGCGTTCCCAAATCGCAAAGGTTTTTGATCCCACGATCCCAGAGACGGAGATTCTTGATCAAATTTACCTTGATGACCATTCTGGGATGGGTTGTAGGTGGAATTGCCAGTATAGCCTTGGAAAAAACCATTCTTTTCGGTCTGTTATCTACTTTGGAAAAACAGCACTTCACATGGTACGCCTGGGTAGGACCTTTCAGTCGTGGTGTGTTTGCAGTAATTTTCGCTGCAGATCAAGCGTTCGTCATTCACCGATATCTATCCGGTTGGTTATGGATGCTTGCTACCAGCATAGGTTGGCTGATTGCCCAGAGTGTTTCCGCAGCATGGATTAACTCTTTCAATAAAACTTTATCTCCCAATCACCTACTCATGTTGGGATTTTTGTCAACTTTATTATATATTATTTCAGGAATGTGGCTGGGGTTTAGCCAATGGTTGGTACTGCGGCGGTACACTGTAGATGCTTGGTGGTGGAGTTTTCTGCCGTCAATTTCGTTTTTATTAATTAGTATCTTGGTTTGGTTGCTTTCCTTAGTGCAGGGGTTGATTCCAGAAACAAACCGTGTTCAGATGGTATATTTAATTGGACAAGGATTTACGTCAGTGATTCTGGGAGTTATCCCTGGGATTGGCTTGTGTACCTTGAAAAGAAATTTTGGGCATCCCCCGGCTCTAGACGCTGAGTGATCGTCAAATTAGAAAAATACAAAAATACAAGCCACATCAAGGGCGCGGTTTCCGCGCCCCGGAGGTTATATTTTGGTCTACGATATGCATAATTGACGATTTTTGTCAATGTGTAATACCAATTTCCTTGTAAGGAGGCAGAGCCTCCCAGAGTGCATTCCCAAAGCAAAGTGGTCACGAGAAAACGAGCGTCGGTTGTTGCGCGTCAAGGGTTTGACCTTAAGTTGACACGCATGGGCAGTGCCATGCCCCTACAAAGTATTTATTTTAGATAATTGGTAATTGGTAATTGGGAAAAAGTTTTTTCTTGCCATTACCTATTACCAGCCTTAACTATAAATTCGTGCAAATTACGTTAATTAAGATATTTGTTAATAACTCGTACCCAAGAAGTTAGATTCCAAACTATAATCAAACAGACTCCAGCCAAGAGTGTTTCTAAGTTTATTCTTACCGCATCTTTGAGCAACTTCGTAGATTGTTGTTGCTTGATTGTGTTAGCTGTATTAGACACATTTTTTTCTGCTGTTTGTATTCGCTGTGATAGCTGATTTTTTAACTCTTGAGGAGGTACTTTAAGTTGTGTGTCGCTTTGAGGGTTGATAATTTTGGCGATACTTTTCAGTTGGTTGGGAGTATTTGCTGCATTTAGCTGCTGGTTCAACTTTTGGAGTAAGTGTGTTTGTTGTGCAGCTTGATTAGTAATTTGATTGTTGTTGCTAAGATAGATAGTCAGGCTATTATTAATTCCTAAGGGTAACATGAGGATGTAGACTACCCCCAAGAATAAAGAGAACCAAGATAAGCATTGTAAAATTCTGATTTCTCTAGGACTCACCCAGCGTTTTTTTGTGTAAAAAAAGACAAGTATCAGTCCCATCAAAGGTGCCCATACATGATCCACTAGCTGTCCAATTGTCTGTAATTCCCAGGTAGGGTCTGTTAAGTGTAGTGGAATCAAGATTGCTAGATAGTCAATTAAGCTAAAAACTAAGAGGATATAGCCAAATAAACGCAGCAAGCTAAATGACTTGTCTTCTATGGTATCTTTTACTTCTATCGATTTCTGGATTTTTTCCAGTTGGTTTAACTTCATATTCTTGCTAAGTTTGTTGCGATCGCACTTAACTGGTTTTACACTTATGTATCGACGGGTGTTTGGACAATGCGTACTTACAAAGTTAATGCTACTTCTTCTCTCTGTCCATCCGTAGTTTTACTGAAAATTTGATTGGCGCTGACGATTTACTGCGGTTTGATTTCAGTGAAGTAACGAGCAACGGATGACATAACGGATGTAACGGATAATTTAACTATGGGACGATGCGATCGTGCATCCGCACTCGTCTGTTACCATCCGTTGCCAGTCTTTGCATGAAATCTTCATTTGCGCTGACGATTTACCGCTGTTTGATTTCAGTGAAGTATCCGGGTGGTGTTATCACGTAGGGGCGCGGTTTCCGCGCCCTTACAGGTGACAAAAATGACTGTAAATGCCGGAAAATCAATACCACATACCCGATCATTTCTGTGAATGCGTCAGTTTTAGTATAAATACTGAAGTTGCATATTGAACGAATAATCGCCTCACGCACTTGTCGCAAAGGTTAGCAACGGATGACATAACGGATGTAACGGATAATTTAACTGTGGGACGACGATATCGTGCATCCGCTACATCTGTTACCATCACCGTTGCTAACTAAGATTTAATTATAAAATCATTACATAATTGTGCAATGCCATGAAATTTAGGGGTTGGCACTTCTGCGTGGCTTTATTATTATAACAAAGGTAATACTACCAATTAATTAGAGGGATAAATTATGAACATCCAACTAAAACCCGAACATGAGCAATTTATCCAGACCCAAATTGCTACAGGTAAATATACAAAACCTGAGGAAGTCATTGATATAGCATTTAGACTACTAGAAAAGTTAAATTCTGAGTATGCCCAGTGGATAGAAGAAACCCGTCAAAAAGTTGATGTTGCTATTGCAGAACTTGAACGCGGGGAAGGTTTGGATGGTGAGACTGTAGTAATGGAGATACTTGAAAGATTCCAGAAGGCGCGTGAGGTGCTCTAATGAGTCTATATATAATTTCACCATCTGCAAGTAGAGATTTAAATCAAATTGCTGATTACTTTCTTCTACGAAACATTGAAACAGGAGAAAAGCTATGCGCGAGAGTTCAATAAAAAGTGCCTAAATTTGGCGAATTTTCCCAGTATTGGACGCAGTTATGCTCATATTAAACCCTTAGAATAAACGCAAAGGTAAAGGCAGAACAGCTTATGAGAACAAGCGACAACGAGTGTTGGGAAGTTTGTCACACTTAGTTGAAATTGATTTGTTGCGAGGCAATTTGCCGATGCCAATGATGGGGGAAGCCGAGAAAATGGATTACCGAATTGTCGTCAGTCGTGCATTCAGTCGTCCTGTGGCAGATTTATACGGATTTAGTTTGCGAGAAGCGATTCCTGATTTTCCGCTGCCGCTTCAGCCAGAGGATGAGGAATTAGCAGTTAATTTGCAAGATGCGATCGCACATGTGTACGATTTTGGCAGTTACGATGTTCGCCTCGATTACCATCAACCTGTTCCTCCACCTGCGTTGTCTAAGTCAGATCAGCAGTGGGTAGACCTACTTACGTCAAATTTTGGGCAAAGTCTTAGTTTTCGGTAACAACATCCGTAGGCGATTGCTCCACTGATAACGCTCACTGGTGACGATCAGGCTTTGAAACACCAGTATGGCGTTGGTTATATAGCTGCGTTGGCTGGCATCACTGAGAAAGCGAAAAGGGGTAAATGGTAGTAACAAGATGCCCAGAAATCCCAACCAGTAACCCCTCTGGAGTTCACCTACTAATACTCCTTTAACTGGCACTAAATGAGTGATGAACAAGCCCAGCCCAGCTCCCGCCAGCGCCATGACTGCCATAATTTGTAAGTAGGCTCTGATTCCTGTTGCCAGTGTGAGACGGACTTGTTGGCGAGATCCACTGCCAACGGCTTTCGCCAGCACAGCCATTAATGAGCCACCGATTCCCAGTTCCAGTAGCCCAATATAACCAGCCCAGTCACTAGCAGTGCGAAAAGCTCCATAGCGATCGTCACCCAACCAATGTAGCAGCAGAGGTGTGCTGACCAAACCTATGCCCAGTGACAGAACCTGTAACAAAAGTCCTGTGACATAGTTTCCTACTGAGCGTTTGGTTCGATGCATTTTGAATTATTACCGACTTGCCTGGATAACCCCAAGACCATCAAGAGGCGACAATAGTGCAGTTTTTATTTGAGTAAATCCCTGCTCTGTCAGAACTTTGAGAACCCGCTCCTTACATCCAGAACGAAAACAATCGTGATATTCAAAAACTACTCGTTTGACAATCTGCCAAAACTCTCGATCCGCTCCTTCAACAATCTCAATTTCTGAGCCTTCGGCATCAATTTTAAGCAGATCAATCTGTGTAATTCCCACCTCCTGCACTACATCAGCAAGCGATCTTGTTTGAACAATCTCAATTTTATCTGTGGTTGTGAACTCACTGGAAAATAATGATGTCTGACCAGAGTTATTAGCTAACTTCAGTTCGATCTGACCTTTACGATCTGAAACTGCATACGGGTAAATGTGGACGTATTCAGCCAAATTATTGGCAGCGATATTTGCCGTTAGTCGCTTACGAGTCTCGCTTGATGGTTCAAAGCAGTGAACCTGAACTCCCTGAGATTGCCATTGTAGATACAATGCGAAAAGTCCGATGTTAGCACCAATATCGATTACAGTGTCACTTGGTTTGGGGCGATATAATCCAGCCGTATAGCACTCATCAACAAAGATTTCACGAAATAGACTAATAGCATCATCTGCTAGACTATGATTCAAAGTTATTCCGTTGCGCAATGTTAGTGGCGGTAGGGTTTTGCCCGAACGATACGAAGACCAGACATCTGACCAGTTGTGAAAATAGTAGAAAAATTGCAGAAAAGAATTAGCGGCGTGCCATTTACCAACAAATTTTTGCATCAAATTATACTTTTTCATCCAGTAACTTGTTAAAGATTTCAAGGTGTAGGTGTACCAATCGTTCCCAACTGAAACGTTCAGCCATTGCATGACTTCCAGCGCACAGTTGCTCTCTTAGTTTGCGATCGTGAAGTACACGTTCAATCGCCGTACCCCATGATTGCGGAGTTGATTCCTCCACTAGCAGGCAATTTATGCCGTCTTGGATATCTGGTTCTTTCACAGGTGGCGGAGTAGTAATAACAGGCAGACCGAAAGCCCAAGCAGCTTGCAATGAACCACGCCTGGGAGATGCACCGTCTGCGAAAGGTAAAACCATGGCGTCTGATTCTGCAAGAAAAGTCCGCAATCTTCTGTCATGTATGTCGTGGAACCCCCCTGTAAACTCTACCCACGGTACGTTAAAGCGCTGTGCCAGTTCAGAATGATAGAGATCGTTTGCCGGATTAAATGGTCCAATAATCCGCCAATGTAGGTCTAAACCCTGCTGGCGCAAGTGTTGTAATGTTTCAAAGACTATAGGCAGCTGCTTAATTCTAGAAATCAACCCAAAGGTGGTAAGTAACCCTGAGATCGGCTTGATAAGTTGTTCCGATCTTAAAGGCAAAACGTTAGCAGGACTCCATCCTTGTAAATCAGGAACCCGTCCAGTGTATTCTCGGCAGCGTTTACTTGTGCGCGCATCATTGCTAATAACTGCATCAGCTGCTTTCACCAGTTGGACAGTGTGCCGCACGCTAGGCAATTCATCATGAAATTCATGCAACGTAACCACTACTGGACATTTGGCAGCCTTCGCAATCTCCACAGCAGCGTCAGTCTCGAAATAGGAATGAATTTGGTCTTGGATATGAATTAAATCTGGTTTTACCAAGCGAACAATAGCAGTTGTCAATTCTCTGCCGAGAGGGTTCCAGGTATGGGAGGCACGAATCATACGCAAGCCTCGATCGGATGAAATCGGAGCATTGAACCAACGAGATCGCCGACACAGCCAAGTCCAATCCCACTCTGGACGAAGGTACTGAAAAGTTTGCAGCAAATTTGCCGTGTAATCGCCGATGCCACAAATAATTGGTGGACCATTGCCACTGACCATCAGTAATTTGCGTCTTCTCATACGTTTGCCTCTGGTGCCTTCAACGCCACCATCACAAAGGTATAGTCCTGCCCATGCCAGGAAATGGGGCACTCAATGTGAGTGTTCAATACTTTATCAGGTTCTAGAAGCCGGAAACCTACATCTGTAAACTGCTGAATTAGCTTATGCAAGCTAGTTTGACTGAATATAATCCAACTTTGCCCAAACACTTGGAAATCTGGGGAGATGAAGTGTTTTTGCGCAATCGCGTCATAGTCTGTCGTAAAAATAAACAGACCCCCAGGGCGTAGGAGACGATGAACCTCTTTAACCAGTTTGTCTAGTGGTACTCCATGCTCAATTACTGACAAAGAAGTAATAGCAGCAAAATAGTGGGTTGGATAGGGAGTCTGAGTCAAATCGGCTACACGGTAGCGAATCCGATGCCAGAAGGGCATCCAGCGGCAGATGGGGTTGAGATCGCATCCATGTAGAGCTTTGTAACCCAAAGCATGAAGAACATAAAGAATTTCTGAGTTAAAACAACCCATATCAAGAATAGGAGCTTGCTTATTGCGAACTACTGATTCAATCACTTCAGTTGTTTTAAGAACATCCCAGCTTTTGGTAATATCCGGTTGTGGAGGAAGCAAATTATAGCGAAAACGCAGGTCAAACAAGAAACGCCAAAACCGTGTTATTTTTGTATCGGTAAAGTCCAAGCCTTTGTCTTTAAGTTTTTGGCGGCTATTTTGAATTTCTTGCCAGGTTTGAAGGGTTTGAAGCATGTTTTTATTACAAGAATTACTAGTGAGTTTTTTCAGAAAATTATAATAGTTTTATAGGATCAGCACCTTAGCTTAATTCACGAGCATAATTTTCCGAAAACCAGATTAAAATTAAACGTTATATCCTGATACTTTTTGATTGAAGATCTAAGGAAATACTGAGTTTTACAAGCAAAATGTTCCATATTTTTTAATCAAAAATTATAATTTTGTCAGATTAAGATATATGTTATGCGTAGCTATCGCAGTATTAAACCAGGAATAATAGTTCGCCCTTTGTTTAGCGCGATCGCTGAACTCCTCTCTCAATATTTGCTTAGTACACACCCGGATTAATAGCTCTTCCAGTTCACTCGAATTGTCCAATCTAAAAGTCTCGCCGCCATCGCCTAAAACTTCTGGTAAACAAGTAGCTTTCGCTGCCAAAACTGGACAACCAACCGCCATTGCTTCACACAGTTGTAAACCAAATCCTTCGTATTGGCTGGGGTACACAAAACAAACTGCCTCTGCATAAAGTGCTGGAAGGTCTGCATCATCCACCCAACCTAATAGCTTTAAACAATCTGCAATTCCTAGTGATTCCGCTAACTGCACCAGTGTAGTACACTGCTCATCTTTGCCACCAGCAAGCACCAAATCTACTTTATTTAAATTGGCTTGTGCAAAAGCATGAACTAAGAATGGAAGATTCTTGCGCTTTTCCCACCCACCAATATAGAAAATGTAAGGATGGTTCAGATCATATCTACTGCGAACCTGTAGCCGTTCTGCCTGAGTTATTGGCTTATGGAACCGTGCATCAGCGGCTTCGTAAATGACTGTAATCTTCTGTTCTGGAATATGCAAATGTTTGACAAGATCCTTTTTTGAATATTGACTAACAGTAATAATACAATCCGCCCTATTTCTAGCAATCCAATGATACATTCTGGTTTGTCTTTCGGCAAAATTAAACTGCTGCTGCCAAGTTTTAGATTGAGAGTAATATACTAGGTCAATTGCATCATGCAACGTCAGCACACGGGGACAAGGACTTGACCAGGGAAGACCAAAGTTAAACGGACAGTGCAGGATATCTATTTTGTCCTTTTCACACTGTTTTGGCAACCAATATTGCTCCCAGGAAATATAGCGCATGAGGGGAGCAATACGAACTTGGTAACTGTCTTTTGGTAATTTTGCCAGATGGCTTTCATGTAACGGTCGATCCGAATAGAGAAAAATTTCTACACCTAATGGAGGCAACTCTACCAAAAGATTGATAGTGTAACGGTTCCAACCCCTCAATGTGGGTGATGTCAAAAGTCGGGCGTTGAAGGCAACTTTCATTACTGTTAACAGTTATTACACCTTTCGCATGGCAAAAAGAAGCCCACAACCAGACAGATTTGAAGGGATAATTCGTATCTGGTGGGTTGTTGTTAGTTTTTCCTTAATTAGAGCAAGTGTACCAGAGCGCAAATGATCGTGGTATTCAATGACGACACGACGTAAACGCTTTAAGGTTTTTTCAGAGGTTGATTTAAACACTTCCTGCTCTGAGCCTTCAATATCCATTTTTAGTAAAGAGATTTCATCAGCTTCAACTATCTCGAAAATCCCTTCAAGTGGTATTACGTTCACGGGAATAGAATTTGCAACGTCTGAATAAGACTTGGAATTTTTTATTAACTGATGATCTAAG
Source organism: Stigonema sp. (assembly GCA_965249805.1). Classification (GTDB taxonomy): domain Bacteria; phylum Cyanobacteriota; class Cyanobacteriia; order Cyanobacteriales; family Nostocaceae; genus Stigonema. The sequence continues at coordinate 613,228 of CBDFMX010000001.1, read as the reverse complement.
GAACGGTGACCAGTATCAACAATAGCCTCGGTACCATAACTATCGCTAATGGCACACTGATGTAAGCTGATTTTTCCCGCATAGCAAAACTTACTTACATTTTTAGACAAGCAGGCAAAATTTTCTGGAAAAGGCTCAAAAGCTGCAATTCTAGAATCTGAATTCAGCCTAGCAATTTGAATTGCAAACAGTCCTATATTTGCTCCAACATCTACAATCACGTCGCCTGAATTAGGAACATAAAAATCTTTAGGTAAATAAATTTTCTCAAACCAGACTTCTAAAATGGCTTCAACTAGCCCTGCTTTTTGAGACGGATGAACAATGGTTTTACCGTTAATTAGTCTTGCATGACAGGGAGATGGGTACCCGCGCAACGTCCAGAGCATTTCCCAGCCATTACGGAAATTAGTTAACAGCCATAAGTCGCGAGCCAAAGTAGTGAAATTCATAATAGCTTGTTGGCGCAATAAGTTTGATAAATCGGTTAAATTGTTAACTGAGACTACAATATTTTTATTGTGGGAGCCATCAGGAATCGTGGGTTGGAGACAACTTTCATCATTCTTAGAAGACTTCGTTTATCTTTCTTTACACCACCATTGCGTCATAAACTTGTTCAATTTGTTCAATTGTTATCTGTGGACTGCAATAGCTTTCAAGTAACTGTCTGGCTTTTAGCCGCTGAACTTGTTTTTGAGATGAATTATTTAGTAACTCCACTGTCCGTTCAATCAAGCCTTGGTCATCCTCGCAAATTCCAGCATGAATACCATCTTGAGCTGGGATGCCTTCAACTCCCTCCGATGTAGTCACCACAGGAGTACCTAATGCAAAAGCTTCTTGGACTTTGACTTTCATGCCACTACCTGCAATAGGTGCATACAACATAACATCCATATTTGCAAAGTAGGGTAGAATATCTGGAACATCCTGGTGAATTTCTAGGTCGCTCATGTGGGTGAATGCTACAAGCGCATCTTTGGCACAGCGCCCAACAATTTGAAGGCGTGCATTAGGAACGCGGCGTTTTATTTCCGGCCATAGTCTAGTCAAAAGTCTCTCAGCAGCAGAATAAGACGGTGTCCAATTAAATCCACCAATCAGCCCCACAACTGGCTGCGCATTCATCTGCTTTTCTTCAATAAATGGATACAGTGAGAAATCGATTCCTAATGGCACCGTGTAAACATCAGCCTGAGGATTGATTTGATTGATATGTTTGGCTAGGCGGTCTGACAATGTAATTATTCTGGGAAAAGCCTTCAGTAATTTTTGCTCAGCCCGGTAAGTTAAAAACCGTCTGAAGCGAGTTTCCAGAGAGTTTTGATACTCAAAGGTGCGATCTAAGGAAAATAGGTAATGGACATTGACAACCGCCCGTTCCCGATGTCGAAGTCCTAGCCAACCACTCCAAAGCTGTTCCAGATGCAGGATGTCGTAAGGCTTGGCAAGTTCCGCAGCTAAATCTTGACGCAACTCTAGACTAAAGACATAGGAATAAGGTCGCTGTATGGTTTCAATCTTTGCCATTAGTCCATTATTTCGTTGGGGAATAGGATAGCAGCGCAGGTCATACTCTGGTGCAGGAAAAAGAGCCTGAGCTTTGGCGATGTCTTCTAAGAAGCTACAGGGAGCAAACGCAGTAACATAATGACCTTGTTCGACTAACCCTTTAAATAAAACATAGTACCATCTGGCAGCGGCATTACCAAAGGGTAAAGGCGGTTCGAGCATCACTAATAGAATCCGCAAAGATTTCATCTGTTTATTTTCTAGTAGCTTCTGCATTCATATCCCCATTTAAGTAGTTCTTCAATTATTAAAAAGTGTGCTGAACCTAAACTACCAAAGTTTATGAATGTATAACAAGCAAATCTAAACCTGCCATTACGATTGCACATTGTAAATATCTCCCTCCATTCATTAGTTAATAAACTGCACTCTAAATTTTGAGAAGTTAATTAAAATCGGAATCAAAGCTTTTCCAGAACATAAAAAATAATTTTTTATAAATATTTTCTTGAAATTGTTAATTCGTATTGAGCTTGTCTAAAATGTTTCTTGCCATATCGTCCCAAGTATGACCTCGCAACTCTTGCGAAAAGCAACTTACCAACTTGCTGTAATGATGGATAGCCGGACGCCATTGGCGAAGTCGTGCAGCTAAATCAACAGCATCTTCGGCGTTAGGAATTAACAACTCTCTCAGATGAGACGGATAGCGTTCCGCAACCCCAGATGTAGCGCTGACTAAAGCTGGCAAACCACAACAGAGGGCTTCATGTACCCCTAAACCATAAGCTTCGTAACGAGTGGGAGCAACAAGACAATCTGCCGATCGCAACAAATCAGGCACATCAGAACGAAAACCCAAAAAATGAATGCGCGAGCTAATACCTGCCTCAACTGCACGACGCTGCCACACAGACAGTTCTGCACCAACCCCAATCGCCACCAAATCAGCATCCCAATCTGGGCTACTACACAACTGCTGCCAAGCCGAGAACAGCGTATCAAACCCTTTGCGGCGATCGCCTAAAGCACCAATAAACACCACAATTACCTTTTGGGCAGACCACCCAAACTTGTGACGCAGTTCAGTTCGCTCTCTTAGGGTTGCTGGATAAAAGATTTGCGGGTCAATGCCGTAGTACACTCTGTGGAGCCGCTGCTCAGGAATCGCTAATTTTTCAATCAAATATCGTTTTGTACTATCTGAATTGACGATAATAACTCGTGCAGATTTTAGGGCTATTCGTTCTGTAGTGACAAAGAGCCGATGAGAAACCGACCCCTTGAACTGACGCAAAAACCCAGCTTGATTGTCAGGTCGGTAAGCCGCATGAACATAATGCACCCAGTTAACATCACCCCATTGACAGTTACCGCCATTGACCAGTACCCTACCATTGGCTACAGTAACGCGCTGCGCCTGAAAGCGCCCCTTCCAGTTAAGCAAAGGACTACTGAGCAAATAAGAATTTGCAACCTTTGGCACTGGATGGAACTTAACATTGGCAAAAGACAACAACTCTGGAGCAACCCGATGGGCAACCAAATGCACCTGCTCCCCAAGCCTTGCCAGGTAGTCAGCCAAAGCAAAATTTGCCCTGTCCATCCCGCCCGTCTTGACAAAATCACCCGTCACCAGCAGATAAGACTTCATAGGCGAATTCCTGCTAGTCTGTTATCCGCCGTCCTGCTGTTGTGAACAGCAACAAACAGTGCGCTATTGAGTAACCAAAACTCCATTCCGCCCTGACTGATAAACAGCGGGTAGTTGAAAGTAATTGCCACAGCACCGATGTTGTAGGCAAAAATCAACCCACCCCACAGCGCCAAGTCACCTAGTTGCCGATTAATAGCAATATTCCATGCAGTGAGACAAGCAAAGTAAAGCGCCGCAACGTAAGTAATTATGAGTGGCACTCCTCCGTCAAGCAGCCATCCAGTCCACTGGATTTCTACCCAAATGGATTGAGTTAAGTTGTTAGTGTGGTCACCAAAATAGCCATTCATCATTCCCCAACGTCCCAGACCCGCCCCTAAGGGATATTGAGGCAACATCTGTTCGATAGTACCTTGTAAGAAATGACCACGGTTTTGCTGGTAAACTGAATCAGGGCGATCGGCAAACAAGCTAGAGATGCGTTCCAGTGTTGATTTCCCTCCAATAGCCACTGCCCAAGTGAAGGTTGTGGAAAAAAGGGCTGTGACACCTCCTGCCATTGCTGTCAAACGTCCAATTTGACCTGTCCTAGCTAACACTGCTGCAAGACATACCATACAAACGGCAGCCACTACCAAGATAGAACGGATTTGAGACAGGTAGATGCACACTAGACCAAGCGCCGCGCTGCCTATACAGACAATCCGTAGAATTAAGTTTCTTTGTTTGAGTGCAATGACAACGCCGAACAAAAGGGCATATAAACCTGCAGTTGCAGCGCCACCCGGTACATCAGTTAAGCCCATCGGTCTGTAAACGTGTTCGCCGCTAGCCAGAGTGATTAATAAGTTCCCCCCTCCATAAACGCCATTCTGAACAGTTGTTGAGAGAGATGGCTGAAATTGCCCTGGATAGTACACTTGTAACACTCCAAAGGCAGCACTCAAGGTGTGAAAACCCCACATCAGAAAAATCAAGCTCCTAAATCCATTGGGTGTCATCTTTAAACTTCTAACCCAGAATATAGGACTGAGGATGGCAGCATACATGGCAAATTGAGCTGCCCCCGCTGCCAAGGAATTGAGGTAGGGGTGCAGACAAAACTCCAGCAGCATGATTGCTAGCACTAACATGGCTGGGGAAGTGGCGGGATGTTTGGGACTTTCTTGGCGCAGATGTACCAACAAAAACAAACCGAGGGCAAAGGAGGCGCTTCGCATTGGCACCCGGAGGACACCGATTTGAGGAAACAGCAGTAATATCTGAAGGCTAAATTGTAGCAGGATGAACGTGTGAGCCCACGTCCAATTGAGTTTTCCGCCTGTAGAAGAATAATTCTGTAAGTTTTGACTTGTTTTTAGAATCATTGAACTATCTAACCAACTTTTAAAAAAATTCGGTTAGTCCTGAATAGGTAAAGATACAAGTCAGTTAATTTACTGCTTTTCAAAAAACATGACATTGACAAAATTTCAATAAACCTACAAAAGTTTATCATGAAACTTCTTATTTTTAATTCGGAGCAACGGTTTTTCAAGTAAAAAATAAGATATTGAAGCCGAAGAAAAAGATAATATCAAATTGATTGGAAATTTTCGCATGAAGCCAAGTGCCTCTACCTGGAAGCCAAGGAATAATCCCTGCCAGAGGTAAACTCCGTATGATATTTTCCCAATTGAGACTAGTGGCGGTAAAGTCAACAATCGCTTACCGAAGCTATCGTAGTTGACAATTTGGGAGATGATGAGAACACCACCAATAAGAGACGTGACCGTGGAGTCGATCCCCCAGATCCTACCCATTTGTAATTGAATCGTAATCCAACAACTTAGCAGCATTACCCCTGTAAGTAACCATAGGTCACTTCTGAAAGGGCTTGAATTGAATCGTATAAATAGTCCTGGACTTATCCTTTCCAATAGGGCAATGCCACACCCAATAAGCGGTGAATCGAAACGGAAATCAGTACGAACATAAAGATTGCCATAGGTAGCTAAATTGTTGGTAATTGCATAACATCTCCAAAACACCACAACACAAATTATTATGAGTGCGATCAGGAAGCGCCGACGATTCTGTTGGGAAAAGAGTGCCATAGCAATTGGCCACAAAAAATAAAATTGCTCTTCTATGGACAGTGACCAGAGATGGTTAGTTGCATCCCCATGACCAATTAGGTTTCGGATGTAAAGTAAAGAAGTAACAAAACTGTACCAGGGATTACCCGGCAATAGTCCTCTAATCCATAAAACCCAGACAGCTAATAAATATAGCCACAGTGCGGGTAATAATCGGAACGCACGCCTTATGTAAAAAAAATTAAGCGAAATGCTCCCGGTTTTTTCTTCTTCCTGAATTAGTAATCGTGTAATCAGATAACCACTGAGTACAAAAAAGATAGAAACGCCAACATAACCCAATTCCAGCCCAACACTACGAAGCCAAGTGAATTGATCAAAAATGACACTATGGGAAAACAGTACCAACAAAAGAGCTATTGCGCGAATCCCATCGAGTGCAGGAATGTAACTTAGCTTTTGAGGTTTGGCAGTAGAATCGTATTTACTAAACATTATGTTAATCTATACTTACCTATTCAGCACTACCATTTTTTTATTTTGTTGTTTTTAAAACTTGCCATGCATGTTCCTGAAAAGCACTAGTGGCACGGTCAGGATTCCGAGTAGCCATAAAACTTGTTGGTTGCCAATGAGTGCGTGGAATTTTAGAATCAGGAGCTAAGAGAGCAAGACCTTTAAAATTCCTTTTAATTCTAAAAACGCTGTACCCCATTGTTTCAAAAAATGTAGTTACGGGAGTAGGATACTCACGATGCTCTTCAAAAACACAATCACGTATTCTACCTTGTTTGAGTAAATTTATTGCTCCTTTAATTACTTGGAGTTCATGACCTTCTACATCTATTTTCAAAATTCCTATCTCTTGCGTTGGAAATATATCATCTAAACTGCATGATTCTACAATTAAATCTTTTGAATTTATCTGACTCGATTCCTTGATATTTTCATCATTGGTAACAACAGCAGCAAGTCCCCGATTAGTGCTAAAAGATTCAGGAATACTCAGTTTTACAGTACCCCGTTGCTCGGAAACAGCAATGTTATGAACGATAAACTGTGTATTTTTTAATTGCTTTTCCCATTGTTCAACATTGTATTTCAACTCTTCAAATATTTCTGGATGAGCTTCAAACGCCCAAACACACCCACTAGGAATAGAACCGACGCGGGCAGCCAGAACGGCAGTCATGTAACCGATATTAGCACCGACGTCAACCGCTAGTTCACCTGGATCTGCCAACCGCCAAAGCGTCTCTGTTACTGCTAAATCAATAACTCCAAGTCTAAAAAGAATCTTTCCATGCTCTTCAAATGGGTGAACCCGGATATGCATGCCCCAAGGCAGTTTCTCATCAACAAATCCAGTAGTTGATGGGGGTCGAAACTGTAGCAGTCTTCGCAGAATCAGTCTTGGCTGATAAAAATATTCGGGCTTGAAGATACAAGAAAGTCTCATGGCAATAGCCTTAAGTTAAATAGTACATAATCACACTTTCGGCTTCATCCCTAAACAAAGAATATTGTCGCTAAACACTCGTCCGCGAAATCCAAGGCTTTTATGCCAGTGCCACGGTGTAAACGGTATCCGACCCCAGTTACTGTAGTGTATTTGAACATTTTTCATTTGGCATTCAGTAGCAATACGGATAAGGTCAATTTCCAGCAATGCTGTTATGTGTGCTGGATAAAGACCAGGAGCTTCCTGAAAAGCATTGAATTGATTTTTCAGCAGCAAGGTGATTTTACTGAGTAAGCTCAGTTGATTTGGCGTTGTCACAATTACCCAGCCCCCAGGCTTAGTGAGCCTTACCAGTTCTCGCATAAAAGCCCGTGGGTTTTCCAAGTGTTCAATCGTTTCAACTGCACATACTACATCGGCAAACCCATCAGGCAAAGGTGCTTTACCTGTATCCAAATCCAGGGGGATAAATTCTGTCTCAACTGGCAAGCTATCATAGCGAACTGCATCCACACCAATATAGCGCTCTGTGCGATCGCCTACAAACGACCAAAGCTTGCCGTTACCGCAACCAACATCTACCAGTACACCACCACCCGGATGTCGTTGTGCTATAGCTTGAGCTACCATTTGGTAAATCAAGTCGCTACTGGCACCAAGGCTTTGCCGCGCACGGCTTTCCACATCCATTTGTGCTGAATGCTTTTGATCGTAAGATGTCAGCATGCAATTTCCTCCTGCCTTGAAATAGTCCGTGGGGAAGAGACGTTCCGGCGGAACGGAGGTCAGTGCCACCATGTAAACGGTATTCGACCCAATTGCTGTAGTTTATTTGAATATTTGTCAGTTTGCACTCAGTAGTAATACGGATAATATCAATTATGTGTTTGGTGGGGAAATTTTTTCATTGGGGCTGACTGCGAATGCGTATGGAATAATAATTACGAATTACGAATTACGAATTACGAATTATTCCGTCAGCATGCAACTTCCTCCTGCCTCACAAATTTTGAGAGTAGCTGGTAAAGTCGAATCAGTTGTCTTGCCGGATCGCATAATTCCTGAGCACGTGCAGGTCCCGCAGCCGCTAGAGCAGATCTCTCACTCTTGTTGGCAATCAGCGATCGCAAAACATTGCTAAGGGCGTTGGCATCATTTGGCGCCACCAGCCGCCCACAAAACTCATCAACAATTTCCACTCCGCCGCCGATAGCTGTCGTCACTACTGGTAAGCCTGCATAAAGGGCTTCGACAAAAGCAATGCCAAACGGTTCTGCGCCAGTATTGGGTTGACAGTGAATATCAGCAGCAGCCAATAAGCGCGGCACATCACCTCGTTGCCCTAAGAAGCGGATGCGGTGAGCAATACCAAGTTCCCGTGCTTGAGCCTCCAGTTCTTGCAAGTACTCAGCCTCATGGGAACGTTGCACACCCCCAGCAATCCAGCATAACCAATCTGGTAAATCGCGTAACTGTGCTAAAGCTGATAATAACGCTGTTTGACCCTTCCACCGCTCCAAACGGCATGCCTGAACAATGACTACCGCATCATCTGGTGTATTCAACTCGGCTCGAACAGCACTGCGAATAGCGGTACGCCCGCCAATATCTGGACAGGACACAGGCAGATAAAGGATATCGCTGGGAATTTGAGGATAAAGTTTGGGTACACCTGCCTGAGTATAACGACTGTTGGCAATTACCAAGTCTGGTGGAGTCTGCTTAGCCCACTGCTCTAACCAGTGGCTGCCATTGAGCTTGTCGTGACACCAAAAAATGAGTGGCAATTGATGGGTTCTGACAATCGGTCCAAAAATTGCTTGTGGCCAGCAAGAATGACAAATGACAACATCGAATCGCTCTTGCCTTAATAGTTGGTCGAGTTGATGACGAGCTTTCCACACTGTCCAAGGGCGACTAACCCGCACCTTCGCCAGCATGTGAACCGACGCGCCTGTAGCTCTGAGTTCAGTTGCCAATCTACCCTCAAAGCAGAAAGCAAAGTGAGGTAGCATCTGCACAGACAAATTTCGCTCTTTGGCAAGTGTCACCAGCAAAGTTTCTATCCCACCAAACAGATTTCCGGCATAAACGTGTAAAAGTTTCATGCCTTGACTTCTTGTGGTACAAGCATATAGTTCCCCTCGGTACTCAAAGCTTCTTCATAGATTTCAAAACTTTGCTTAGCCATAGTCACGTGGTCAAAATACTCGGCGCGTTTGCGGCTTTTGATCGCTAATCGGTCACGTAAGCCAGGTTCGTAAAGCAGACGTTTTGCCTGACGTGCTAAAGCAACTGGGTCGTTAATTGGTACGGTCAGACCTTCCTGCTCGTGTCGGCTCACCCAAGGAACACCACTACAGGGAATGTTGGCATTGATGACAGGACAACCACTCGCCATTGCTTCGACCTGAACTAATCCAAAACCCTCACTACGCACGTTGGAAGGAAACCACAAAGCTGTTGCAGCTTGATAAGCACCTGTCAGCTCATCCGCACTGACTCGACCTAACCAAACAATGCGGTTCTCTACTCCCAGTTTTTTTGCCAGACATTTCAGTTCTGTTTCCAAAGAGCCAACGCCAATGATCATCAACGTTCCTGGCACCAACTCTAGGGCTTCAATCGCTATATGCAGTGCTTTGTAATAGACGAGTCTGCCAACGGCTAGCCAGATTGGCTCTTGATATTTTGCCTTTAAGCTACGACTGTAAGAAACTGCCGTTTCACTGGGATTAATATACTGCGAACTGTCTAAGCCCAGCGGTAAAGGACTGAGTTTATTTTTGTAGAGCCGCAAAAACTTTGAACCTTGAACATACTCAAAGCTGGTTGTTAAAATACGTGATGTCTGACTGTAAACAAAATATTCAAAGGGTCGCAATCCATACTTCAAAACTCGTTGCTTTATGACGTCGCTATGATGCGTAATTACCAAAGGGACTCGCCTGTGTAGCGTCGTCAAACCTGTAAGCATTGTGGGGTTTGGAGTATGAAGATGGAGTAAGGCGTTTGATCCCTGAACTAATTGGCAAAGTTTTTTGGGAAGTTCCGGACATATATCAAATCGCGCTAATGATAAAAGACGACCAAGCCGTGTTACATACACATCTCCATCTATTTCGTTAATAGTTTTGGTTTTGTTAGATGGACGTCCTTCTTCATCAAACCCATTAACACAAACTACGTGAACTTCTGCACCCAAAGCTGCTTGAGTTTTAGCAAGCGTTTGCACGTGCGTTTCTATTCCTCCAGGGTTTGGAGGATAATACTTAGATAGATGAATGATCCGGTAATTATTTTTGTTCACAAGCCTTATTGCAAGCAAAAGTTGAGTGTAACTGTTACTTAAAGATGAAATCCTGAAAAAGTAAATAATTTGGTAGATTACCTGCCATTTTACAGCCTGTATTATCACCCCGTATCTAATAAAATTTAATTAGATAAATGCTGATATAAAAAACAAAAAATGTACGCATTGAGAATTTGAAATTTATCAAATCTTTGTGAAAAATACAGTAAATACCCACTTATCAGTAATTCTGATTATTTCTAAAATATTAGATGGGAAATAAATTGTGATATCCCCGTTTTTGATAACCAATATAGCGCTCTGTGCGATCGCCTACAAACGACCAAAGCTTGCCGTTACCGCAACCAACATCCACCACTAGGATGTCGTTGTGCTATAGCAAGGGCTACCATACTGGCACTAAGGCTTTGCCGCGCACGGCTTTCAACATCCATTTGTGCTGAATGCTTTTGATCGTAAGATGTCAGCATGCAATTTCCTCCTGCCTTGAAAATAGGGAGAAGAGACGAAACGTTCGGAACGTCTGTACGGGATTCGGCGGAATGCATAATTCCTCAGATCGTACAGGTCATCCAGCCGCCGCGAGCAGCTCTGTTACTAGGATTGCCAACTCGCTTTCGCAAAACATGAGGTCAGTGCCACCATGTAAACGGTATCCAACCCAGTTCCTGTAGTCTATTTGAATATTTGTCAGTTTGCACTCAGTAGCAATACGGATATCTGCTCAATTTTGGCATCAACCAGTAATTGAGAATGTAGAAACCTTGAAAGCCAGAGTTCAAAAGGCTATAGGAAACTGGGATTGCCAAGTACTGTAATTAGCAGCCCAAACTGATTCTAAAATTTGATAAGCGTCCATTGCTGTTGTTCCATTCAAGGGAGTAGACAACTGCGCCCATATACAGCGATCGTCTTTAAGAACTTCCTTGCCCAACACCCAAGGTAGTACACGACTCAAAGTAAAATCATTAGTATAGCGATTGTGAATAAATTGAGTTGACGTGACAGTGCTACCCCCACGAGGATTAATACAAGCTGTCAGATAAGCTTGCTGCTCTTCTATTCTCATTTCGTAATAGCCAATTCCATCTAATTTTTTAATGTTTTTCTGGCTATCCTTAACTGGGATTTTTGTTTGCTGACTTAAAAAGGGATTTGGCTCACCTCTGGTATTCACAAAATAGCGCATCTGAATTTCCAGTTGTTGATTATTTTTGACATACTTATATTGCTTGTTAGATAGCATCTGTTGGAAATCAGGGGTTGTAGCGGTATCTGATTTTTGATTGTTAAGAGATGTTGCTGATATTTGTTGCCAGCCATTAAGGGAAATTGTATCTGGAATATAAGCAGGTAGTAGCCGTTTGCTCGCTGTTAGATAAATAGCAGCGAACACCAATCCTATCCAGGTAGTTCCCAGCAGAGGTAAGCGCCACTTTACTTGACCTAACCCCCCTAACCCCCCTTCCCTGCAAGGGAAGGGGGGATATGAACTCTCCTCTCCTTGTAGGAGAGGGGCACAGGGAAAGGTTTCGTAGTGCTTTTTTTTGGAGTACATTTTTTCTGATGGAAGTAGCCAATTGCAGAGGGCTACATAAGTTAGTGTTGCTGCTGCAAGAAAAATTTGCGCTCCCACTGGACCGTGCCAATATTCAAACAGCCTGTGATTATTAACCACAATAACTAACAAAGCTACTCGAATACAGCCAACAAAAAATCCCGTACCTATAGCACATAAAGTTAATCCCAGTTTCTGCCAAAAAGTCAAGGGAAATCTTATCACCATGAGCAGTAGGCTGAGTTTGAGCAGCCACACAATCAACATACCGCCAGTGCAAAAATAGAGAACTTCAACTTGACCTGTAGGTAGTTTTAGCAACGCATCATGGGAAATAGCTTTCAACCCGATGTAATGGAGCAAGAAAGCTGAAGTTGCTGCAGTTAAACGGCTAAAGTCGAGCCGATTGGCGAAAATATCGTTGATCGTGCCAAAAGGACAAAGCATCAAGCACAACACCAAGAATGAGCGCCATTGACGCTGTAATCCTGGGAAGCCAAAAGCTAGTAATCCTAACCCTAAAGCTGCGACAATTGGACCAAATCGAAAAAGCGCCAAGTCTAAATTCCATAGATTCAAGGGTCTAAGAATTACCAAGAATAGCAATACTAAACCGAATAAACTAGAGAACAAAGCTGTACTTTCATCATACTGACGACGAGTTTGCCACAACAAAAGTATAATGCCTGCCCAGCCAAGTGCATAAAAGGAAATTTCCTGAGTTTCAATCGGGTGATTTTTAACTATGCCCAGATGCAGCACTGCTAAGGTAGTCACAATGCCAAATAGATAAAAGCGTTGGGTGAGGAGTAAGGACTTTGCTTGCAGCAAAAACACTTGTTTAGCTTTTTTAATTTTTGGCATATTGTTGAAAGAACTGGCATTACCCACCCTACATTACAAGCGATATTTTTCCAGAATGATTTAGGATTCCTATAGATAGGGTGCGTTTGTCTTGAGTAGCGATCGCACCCCTAAGAATACCGCATTTTGGCTCGTCATAATTACGAATTACGAATTACGAATTACGAATTATTGTGACCGTTGTTTAACGATATTCCAAATTTCCTATACGTTGCGAGAATTTGCTGACCTAAACGTTGGTCGCTAAAACGCTGAGTGACTGTCAGCCTCGCGTTTTCTGATAGACTTTGACGTTGATTGGGATTGTCAAGCAAATACTCAATTGCTGATGCTAAAGCAGCAGGTTCACCTGGTGGAACACCAAGTGCGTCATAATTATGAGTAAATAATTCTGCTGCGCCTCCCGCCTGCGAGACAATCACCGGTTTACCACAAGCCATCGCCTCGACGATCGCCAGACCAAATGGTTCTGGTTGAGTACTGGCATGAACAACAATATCTAACCAACGGTAAATTTCTACTATATTCTGTTGAAAACCCAAAAAATCAACATTGTCTTCAATCCCAAGTCGTGAGGCGCTATTTCGTAACTCCTGTTCAGAAAATTGGGAACCCTGCGTTTTATATATTGGTCCGCCGACAATGCAGAAACGAACATTTAACTCAGGGCGCGATCGCACAATCGAAACCGCAGCTTCCAAAAAAATATCATGACCTTTCCAACGGGCAAAGGTAGCTACCAGTCCAACTTGGAGGGGGAGTGAGGCAGATGGGCGAGATGGGGGGGAGGGGGAGAAGTAATTTACGTCTACGGCATTGTAAACTATTTCAATAGGTAAGTGAGGTAGTGTGGTTCTGGCATCTTGAGCAACAGCTTCGGAAATAGCGATCGCACCTGTGGCACGACTGCTAGCCCACCTTAAAGCTTGTGCCATTAACGGTCGCGAACTGTAGAAATCGTGGATATGCCAAATAACAGGTACGCCCCTCACTCCAGCCAATGCTGTGAGTAAATTAGCTTTAATGCCATTTAAGTGAATTAAGTCTGGGTTAAGTTCGCACAGCACTCGCCGAAATTCGCCCAAATATTGCCAAGCATAAGGCAATAATATCCCTAGTTTAAATAGCAACTTTAATACTGCTATAACTTTGCTATTGCCTTTCAAGGCACTGTCACCTAGTTGGTTAACTTGGTCTGGCAGCTTCAGCACTTTGACCTGTACTCCCAGGTTTTGAGCGCTTTCTATCAATGGTCCATCTGTCCCAACAATCAAGTGCAGTTGAAGATTTGGCTGTGCAGTTTGCAGCGCTGCAAACATAGTCAGTAACAATCTCTCAGCACCGCCGATCGCTCCCACCGGATTCACAAAGACAATTTTCATTTCGTAACTAGCTAGTTTTGACCTCTCCCCCCTACCCCCCTCCCCTAATAGGGGAGGGGGAAATTATCTTCCTTCCCTTGCTCTTATATCATGTCCGGTTAATGACTTATTATATGAACCCTCACCCCGCCCTTTGGGCACCCCTCTCCCATGCTTGGGAGAGGGGAAGGGGGCGTCGGTCGGTATATCGTAACTGTTTATACGGACATGATATTAAGGAGGTTAGGGGGTTAAGTTTTTCGACATTTTTGAATAAGCTTGAGCAATAATCTGGGTATGAGTAGACCAAGAATACTTCTGGGCTTGAGCCAGACGTAGGTTAAGAACAGGAACGCTGGTTGGGTTTGCCAATAGTTGCTCAAGGGTCTTTACCCAAGCTGACACATCCTCAGTCGGACAGTAGACCGCCGCTGTTCCACCCACTTCACGCAGAACAGGAATGTCGCTGGCTACGACAACTGCCCCACAAGCTAAGGCTTCAATGACAGGTAGACCAAAGCCCTCGGCTTCACTTGTTAATAGCACTGCTGATGCTCGTCGGTAAAGTGCTGCTATGGTTGTTCGCTGCAATCCTTGTAGATGAATAATCGACTTTTTGATATTGAGTCGAGTCATTTGCTGCTTTTGGCTTTCTGTCCACTCGCCACTGACTTTAATTAATCGTAATGGGTGCGTGGCGCTTACCTGAGCAAATACTTCTAAAAGAATATCAATTCGCTTGCGAGGAATACAACTACCAACGTGTAGTAAAAAAGGTGCTTCGCCTATTTGTTCTAGTATCTGTTGGTCAGCAATACTGACGTACTCAGGAGTCAGGGAAAATTCTGAGGCGATACCTAATGGAGCTTGCACTAAACGCGATGCATCTAACAGCTTGTAATGCTCAATTTGTTTCCTGACCTCTGTAGTTGTATAAAAAACAACTGCGCATGACTGTAAACCCTGCAAGATTCTCCAAGACATGGCTTTGTACCAACTTGGTCGAGGCTCTTGCTCAGGCTCCAACAGAGAGCGAAAGGCATCAATATCGTGACAGAATACGGACGTCCTTTCAGGGGGTAATACATGCACTAACTGAGCGTAGGAATGGTCGGTAACATGAAACAAATCGAAATCAGCTACCTGTTGGCTGAGATAACGAGGATAATCCCAAAATCGGTTGAGTAGGCGATCGGCATTGTCAGCAAAGTGCTTTTTACCTATCCTAGGTATTTGTTTAAAACGCCAGCAAAATGAGGGACAAACCTGTGTGGCGTGAATAGATGCAGTGTGTTCGGCTTGCAGATGTTTAAGCAGCATCTGGGCACACAAATCCATGCTTTGCCAGTTTTCTTCAGGGTAGTCACAGATAACGGCAAGACGCATTTGAGTTATTGTCCAAAAGTTCGGTAAAAAAATCCAAGTGAAGTCTAGCAACAACTGACCAAGCGTAAACCGTGTGCGCTCGATGTAAGCCTTTGGCGACAAGTTCCTGGCGTCGAGACGGACTATTCAGTAAGTCTGATAATGCCTGAACCCATGCCTGTTCATCGTTCTCGCCAACAACCACACCTGCATCTTGGATGACATAAGGAATCTCGCCACTGTCACTACCAATAACAGGAACGCCGCAGGCAAATGCTTCAATCAGCATCCGCCCGAACTGCTCTCGCCAATTGCATCTGGTCTGACTAGGAGCGCAAAGTACGTCCATAGCGTTGAGGTATTGGGAGACTTCATTATGTTTGACATTTGTGCAAATCCGCACACTTTCGGGATAACGCTTTGCCCATGCTCGCAGCGGTGCTTCCATTGGACCGGTACCGACAAACAACGCTCGCCAAGGGGTTTGCAAATTATCCAGAACCCGCATAAGTAAATCCAAACCTTTTTCCGGAACTAATCGCCCTAAGTAGCCAATTACGGGTGTTCCTTGTTCTGACCAAGCCAGAAACCGACGAATTTGCAATCGGGCATCAGGATTGGGGTAGAAATGGTTAATATCCACGCCAAGGGAAATCACTCGCATCGGGAGTGAATACCCGTGGCGGGACTTCAAGGCTTCAGCAACTGTTTGTCCACTACATATCCATCCTGCCGCACGGCTCATGGCATAATGTTCCATCCAATTAAAGGGCGGTGGATATGTTTTGAAGTGGCTTTGAGCTGAAAAGTAAACTAGTGGAGTATTATTGTATAGCCACTGGCTAAAATCATTATGGGAGCGGTTTTGAGCAGTTCTGTAGATCAATGGAGTGTTCTTACGCATCAACCAGGCAACCTGAGCGCCGACAAGAATGTATGGCTCCTCCCAACAATGCACTAAATCCCAGCCTTTCTCCATAATTTCTTTGAGTCGCCAACCATAAGTCATAATGTGAATGCGATCGCTGAAATAGGCTGGTACTGCTTCGAGTCGGCAGATTTCTTTGGGGTCGGGTTCCAGGTGCATGGGTCGCAAATCCCCGTGCAGAAACGAGGGTGCTACCGCTGTTACTTCCCACTCTCCCTGCCCTAAACGGGCAATCTCATTCACAAGTCGGCGGTTTAGGGTAACTACATAGGAATGACCAATAGAAAGCAACTTGCGGACTCTTGGCATATTGATTTTTTACAACTATAATGTATTCGCTTATGTATATTTAAAACTAAAACACTGAGAATTATGTCAGTGTTATTACGTAAATTACCGAGACGGTTGAATTTAATTATAGAAATATGGCACAGTCATTACAAATTCCTGTTTTAACAATATGTATTGCGACCCGTAATCGGCATGATTGCCTGATTCAGTGTTTGCAATCTCTCTCACTATTGGGTGATTTGCAATTTGAAGTAATTGTTGTCGATGATGCTTCAGACCCACCCGTTGCTATCGAGATAGCTAAAAAAGTCGAACCTGAACTTGCTCAAAAAATTGAGATTATTCGATATGAAGATAACAAGGGCTATATACCTGCCCGCAACGAAATGGTTCGGCGGGCAAAAGCACCTTATATACTATCACTTGATGATGATGCGAAGCTTTTCGACGCTGAAAGTATCTACCGCTGTGTGGAAATACTGAAAAAAGATCCCAAAGTTGGAGCAGTAGCCTTATCACAGGCAAATGAGGATGGCACATTGTTGGCTAACTATATGCAGCCAGCGCCGATACTGCACGACTGCTATGCACAATCATTTTATGGTTACGGACACCTTCTCCGTCGTGATTTATTCCTAAACTTAGGAGGCTATAAAGAGATATTTTGGTTCTATGGTGAAGAAGCAGAATATTGCAAGCGATTGCTTAATAGAGGGTTTTTTGTAATTTACATACCTGAAGCAAGAGTCATCCACTCTCACTCGCCCAGCGGACGCAAAGAGCTAACAAGATTGAGATATGGATGTCGGAATAAATGCTTTGATGCTATATATAATGAGCCATTGTTCATGATGGTAGTTAGCATTCCTCTACGTATAATTAACTATATTCGTTGGCGAAAAGTACCATGCAAACATTACAATTTCTCAGATGCTGGAGGTGTGAGATGGTTACTCAAAGAATTGCTGATGAAATTTCCCGAACTGTGGCGAGAACGTCGTCCCTTAAAATGGGCAACATATAGTAAATGGCAAAAAATTCGCCAAGAGTGGCCAGCATATCAGCCCTAAAATATTTCAGCAAAAAAGAAGGTTGAGAAAATGTCTATTTATGGATTGAGCAAAAAAGCTTTTCGTGGGCTTTTTCCTATACAATTGCGGCAGAAGTTGTGGCACGGCCAAAATCATTTTGTGAATGGATTATTTAAGTTTAAAGACATGTTAGCAAATGCTGCAACTAACGATGAAGTTTACGACTGTGTATATGGCAAAGAATGGTGTGATTATTGTCGATGATTACTATCAATGGGATGGTTGTGCAAGGGCAGTACATCACTTCATTTCAACAAATAACTTGACTTGGAGAATCACTCTAGCGTATCGAGCCGTTTGCGTTATTGATATACGAAAGTAATAAATTTGGTGAGCTAGAACTTGTCTCTTCAGTCCCTACCAAAGATGATGTTGCTCGTATGATAGTCGAGGCAGATCTGTCTGTTATAGGTAAAAAATTAATCAATGAATCCTCCAGATCGGATTATTTGTATTGTTCCCCGTTTACCTCCTGCTATTGATGGATTGGGAGACTACGGACTAAATTTAGCTCGGCAACTGCGTCAGGATTTTGGCTTGGTGACTGACTTTTTAGTTGCAGATCCAAATTGGGCTAGTGAAGATTTTGTAGAAGGGTTTGCAGTCAAGCAGGTAGCAGTGCGCGCTGATGCGGCTTTATTAGCATTGCTACCAAACCAGACACAATCAAAAACAACGGTTCTTTTGCATTATGTAGGCTATGGCTATGCAAGGCGAGGCTGTCCGGTTTGGTTAGTCGAAGGCTTAGAACGTTGGCGAAAAGCAACGGATAACAGATATTTGGTAACTATGTTTCACGAAATCTATGCTTTTGGCTGGTTCTGGACAAGTCAGTTTTGGACATCGCCTTTGCAAAGAAATTTGGCTGCACGTCTGATTCGCTTGAGCGATCGCTGCCTTACTAGCAAGCAAGGATATGCTGAGATAATCGGTAAATTCAGTCAAGGAAAACACGTCTTAGTTCCGGCTTTGCCAGTTTTTTCCAACATGGGTGAGCCAGAACATCTCGCCCTTTTAAAAGATCGCCCTCGACGGTTGGTGGTGTTTGGCGGTCGCGGACCACGTACCCTTGTTTATCAGCGATCGCGATTGACGCTGCTGCAAACTTGCTGCAAACTTGAAATTCAGGAAATTATCGATATTGGTCCCTCTCTTGATTTTGAGATTGAGACAGTGAATGGAATCTCTGTTGAGTGTTTGGGAGTAAAGTCTGCTGAAGAAATTAGCAGCTTACTATCAAATTCGGTAGCTGGTTTTTTTAACTACCATACTGAATTCCTGGCAAAATCAACAATTTTCGCGGCTTACTGCGCTCACAAATTGCTGCCTGTAGGGGTATTCTACCAAGGACAAGATATGGATGGTCTAGAAGCAGGGAAACACTACTGGCTTGGCGATCAACATCAAAGCATCATTAACTTGTCAGCAGGACAGATAATTGCAGATAATGCTTATGGCTGGTATCAAACGCACAAGTTATCAGTCCAAGCTCGTACTTTTGCGACTTGTCTTATGCCTGATTAAAGCTGAAAATTCCATTTTCAGTATCTAATATATATTTACCAATTGCATCATCAACGGTCCCAACTCAAAATCCCATTTTCACCATCCAACTGAACTGGTACTCCCACAGGTAAAGCCGCATTGCACTCATCGTGACCAAACGGTAAGTCAGAGACAACGGGAATGCCCAAATCGCCCAGGCGATCGCGCAGCACTTCTTCAACGCTAAAGCTAGGAACGTTAAGCGGCGGTTCGCAACGGCTAAAGCTACCCAATGCAATCCCACAGACTTTTGACAAAGCACCACTCATCCGCCACTGCGTTAGCATTCGGTCAATACAGTAAGGAGCTTCTTTCACATCCTCCAATGCCAAAATCACACCATCCAGATCCGGTTGCATTGGCGTAGCAAGCAGATGAGTTGCCACGGTGAGATTTGCTGGTAATAATATACCAGTTGCAACACCGCCACCCCAAGCACAACCTTTTAGAGGGGCAAGATCTCGACCTTCCACCCAATCAAATAATCGTTGAATTGACCAATCTGGCTCTCCTCCTATAGTAGTTAGCACAGGACCGTGGACGCCAGAAATTCCCTCTCTGTATAGACTCCACAACAAAGCCGTGATGTCAGAAAAGCCAATTAGCCATTTGGGGAGTGGGGAGTGGGGAGTGGGGAGTGGGGAGGATGAGGGGGACAAGGGGGACAAGAGGGACAAGGGGGATGGGGGGGATGAGGGGGATGAGGATGTTACTTTCCCATCTCCCTCATCTCCCCCTACTCCCCCTACTCCCTCATCTCCCCCTACTCCCCACGTCCAATTCTCTAACAAACGGGTGCTACCGAAACCACCTCTGGCACAGAGAATACCGCGACAATCTGGGTCTTTCCATGCCGTTGCTAGCTGGTTGCGACGGGTTTCGTCTCTTCCAGCTAAATAACCCCAATTGTCATCTATCTTTGGATATATTTCTACTTGATAGCCACGCGATCGCCAAATTTCTACCCCTCGTTGGAACGCCTCTAATTCTCGCAAAGCACCGCTAGGGGCAATAACTCGTAATAAGTCACCTGGTTTTAAGGGCGGCGGTATAATTTTAGATTTTATATTTTGGATTTTGGATTGCATGAATAGAGTTAGGAGTTAGGAATAAAGTTATTACAGCGGATTTCATTCTGGTTGACCACAATATCATCGTAGGGGCGGGGTCACCCCGCCCTGACAATGCGGCACGGGTTCAATTGAAAACTGCTGTAAGAATAACTCATAACTCGTCACTCATAACTCCTCACTCTTTAAAATCTCGTTGAACCATTTTTCAAAGCGATCGCCTAGTGCTTGGAGAGAAAAATCTGCTTCCGCTTGTGTGCGGCAAGCTTGACGGTTGATTTGGTCTAGACGGGAAATAGCATCTACTAACCCGACAACACTATCAGGTTCTACCAAAAACCCAGTTTTGCCATCTTGGATAATTTCCGCTGGACCGCCGCGACGATAGGAAATCACTGGCACTCCACAAGCAAGGGCTTCAATTGCCACATTCCCGAAGGCTTCTATCCAACGAGGTGTCATCAATAACGCCCGACACTCGCCTACTACCTGCTGCATTTCAGTTGTTGAGAGAAATCCCAGATATTCAAACATGTCATTTGGGTAATTCTGGCGAATCTGCTGCCAGTATAATTCATCCTGAATTTTACCCATAATCTTCAGCGGAATTTTAGTGATTTCTGCTACAGCTACCGCATCCTCCAAACCTTTTTCTGGAGAAATTCTACCTAACCAAGCTAACTGTTGTTTCGCTTGAGTACAAAACTGGTAAAGCGATAAATCAATGCCACTACTTAAATAATCTAAAGGTGGGGTTAAACCAGGAAAAGTTGCCGCTTGTGAAGGAGTATAGAAACCAATCGTACCAGCAAACTGCTGTGCTACAAGTGCAATAATTTGGTCGAGAGCGTCGGAGAGTGAACCCATGCTGACGAAGTGGGCGATGGGACAGTTGAAAAAAGGAGTCAGGTAGAACGGCAACCAATCATAAGCAAAATTCACAATCAGGTCGTAGTCACCCTGAACTTGACGAGCATAATCCCACATATTTGCCAAGACAGAATTTTCCGGCATGGTAATAGGATCTGTGCGTTCTTGGCTTTGGGCAATGATTTGTAAATTGCCAGGAATTTGCACGACTTGTAGATCATCCCATGTGGAACCAACAGGTGCAACTATTTGGAGTTTATGACTCCGCCGGATCATCTCTTTGGCAATGTTATATAGGCTTAATTCCACACCACCGCCGAGTCCCGTACCAAGTGGTCCAACGGGAGTAGAGACAAAGAGTAATTTTAAAGATATGTCCGAAAAAGTCAAGTCGCTATCTCCCTGCTCGTAATTCGCTCACTACGAATTATGAATTATTCTGACTCTTTTTTTCTCTCTGACTCTGTTTCCTTTTCGGGCAAGGCACGGATACGATTCATTTGTGAAAGCGCATATCGCGCTGTTGCTTGCACTTCGGTATCGGGGTCTTGGGCTGCATGAGACAACATTTGGCTAATTTGAGCCATTGAGTCATATACGCGAGTCAAGTCGCGGATGGCATTTTGCCGCACTTGTGGGCTTTCATCTTGCAGTGACACTGCCAAAGCACGGTTCATTGGTTTAAGTGTGCGGATGCCAATTTCCGACAAAGCTGCCAAAATTAAGCTGCGTTGCTGAGAGTCTGCGTGAATCATCAGATCCACCAGTGGCTGAATTGCCCGTGAGTCTCCCTGTTGACCCAAATCCCAGATAGCCTTGCGCCGTTGTGTTGGATCGGGACTGTGTAAGTCGTTAATCAATTGGTCAACAATGTTGACTTTGGCAAGGCGGGAAGTTGTTTCTACTGGCAACACTGTGGTCGGAGGTGGCGTACTGTTAGACTGTTGATCGGTCTTGGTGTCTAACTCTTGTAAGGGCGGCGTAACTAGTTCTGTTTTATACCTGTTTTTTGTTTCCGGATCTGAGGTTTCTCGGTTTGGGACTTTTTTGACTTTTCTATACCATTGCACAAAATACAGTAGTGCCCCAACCATTCCCAAAATCCCGATGCCAACTAGTGACCACCACACTAAACCTTGTTGTTCTGACTCTGGCTGTGCAGTTTTGTTGTTGGGGGTAGAACTAGTTACAAGAGATAATGGTGGTTTAGTGTTAGTTATTGCCTCAAGTTTCTCTTTAGTCGTCGTCCCAACAATACCGTCTGCCTTCAGACTTTTGACTTCTTGAAATTTAGAGACAGCAAGGCGCGTACTGTAGCCATACAGTCCATCTATCAAGCCATCGTAGTATCCTAACTCCTTGAGTTTGGTTTGCAGTTCCTCAACTTCCCTACCTGTACTCCCAAGATCGAGAAGAGATTGGTTGGGAGTGTCTGTGGAACTGACAAAAGCGAGTTTTAAGATTTCGGGCGCTAGGTCATGTGTGGATGCACTTGCTAAACTGGGGTCAAATCCCAGGCAAGTCATACAGGTGATTATTAGGATTTTGGAACGGCTTAGCCTCATATAACAAGTTTCAGCCAGAATTGGCGAAGGATGCAATCGTGGTAGCGATCGCTGTAAGCTAATTAAATATTAGTTTTTTTTGACAACAATATCGTGAACACACCCTAAGCGTTACTAAAATTCAAGAGTTAGTTGTTAGTTGTTAGTGGTTAGTCGTTAGTTGCTAGTTGTTAATGGTTAGTTGTTAGTTGCTAGTCTGATATCTTGCACCATTCTCAACAAGGAGAGAGAAACCCGGTATAAGAGCGGTAATCCAAGATATAAGTAGTGGTACTTTTTAACAACTAACAACTAACAACTAACCTTATCCTATCTCCCTAATCTCTTCTCTCACAGGTATAGTTACAGGGTTCAGCACCTCAGCAGATGCTTCCATTACTGGTTGCTGTGTAGTTTGTTCACCAGTTGCAGCAACTGTCTTATTTACCCCAGCTAAGGTGTCGCGCTGATTGATGAGATAGATGCTGATTAAAGTTAGGCTAACACCTACCCACTGTAGTGGATTGAGGACTTCCTTGAGTAACAAGTTGCCAAATAATAAGGCAAATATCGGTGTGAGGAAGGTAAGGCTACTTAGACTGGTGAGACTGCCACTAGAGGCAAAATAGAAAAACAACCCATAGGCGATCGCGCTTCCAAACACCGTAGCATACCCCAAAGCCATCCAGTCAGATAGTACAAGATTTTGCCACTGTTGGTATTCTACCACTGATGAAATTCCCCACAATGGCAATCCGCCCAAAATCAAGTGCCATCCCGTAGCAGTTACTGGATCAGCATAGCGGCTAACAAACCGGATCATTACCGTTCCCACTGCCATACTCAGTGCTGCTAACAGCATCAACCACTCGCCGCTTTCTAAAAGGGAGTAGGGAATATGTAGGGGCGGGGTTCCCCCGCCCAGGGTTCCCCCGCCCAGGGTTCCCCCGCCCAGGGTTCCCCCGCCCAGGGTTCCCCCGCCCAGGGTTCCCCCGCCCAGGGTTCCCCCGCCCAGGATTCCCCCGCCCTGACTAAAATCGTAAGTGTTAAAAGATATCAGATTCAAAATTAAGTCATGCGGTAAACCAATTAAACTAATACCTGTGACTCCCAATGCTAGTCCCAGCCATCCCCATAAACCAATATGTTCTTTAAATAGCCATAATGACAGCAATGCAACAGCCAATGGTTGAGAGTCAATCATCACAGACCCCAATCCTGCACCCGTTCTGAGTAATCCTTCTGCCAAAAAGCCTTGAAATAGTGCCCCATCCACCAAAGCAAATAAGGCAATCCACAGCCATGCTGCCCAACCTTTGGGCTGGGGTCTACCCATTAATGCTGCTGCGATCAAAATTAGCACCCCAGCTGGGACTAGACGCACTCCTGCCATGAATAGTGGCGTGGTATGGGGTAGTACTCCTTTCATTGCCACCATTGCAGTACCCCACAGAAAAAAGGGCGCGATTAACAAAAGCAGGGCTACGGTTTGTTGTGATGCACCGAATTTCAGTTGCATGGAATTGCTGACGCCTAGGTAGTGCAAACGCGAATATCTCTTTAACTAGTTTTACCTAATTATGACTTTTTGTAAAGAAAAATAATATTTACCTGCGATCGCTTTAAATCAAGCAGATAGTTATCAAGCTTTGTTGTTCCGCTCTTTCAGTATAATTACGGTTATGTGAAAAAATGAAATAAATAAATAAAAACAACAGCGTGTTCCCTCTCAAACTCACCAGATTCTTATATCTAGCGACAGTGCTAACAGTTATGACAGTGACAGTTTTGCCAACCTTCGCTGAGGCGGCTGTTGTATACAGTGGTGTAGCTGCCGGTGACGCGACAGACACGAGTGCAATTGTCTGGACGCGTACTGTAGATTATACTAGTAACCAAGGTATTATTAGTAACTTGAATACTCAAATCTCTACTGACCCAAAGTTTCGCAAAATCTTTGACTCCTTAAAGGGTGTAACCAAACCCAGCCACGACTACACCCTAAAACTCGATGTCAAAGGTTTAACCAGCGGCACACGCTATTATTATCGCTTTTTGACAACTGATGGAAAGCTCAGTCCAGTAGGCACATTCAAAACTGCACCTGCAAAAACCCAGAAAGTTGCTGTTCGGATTGGCTTCAGCGGGGATGCTGACGGTCAGTGGCGTCCATATCCCTCCACCCAAGATTTTAACAAGCTCAATTTAGACTACTTTGTCTTCATCGGCGACACCATTTACGAAAGCAAAAGCACTGGTTCTGAAGCTTGTACCGATCCCTTTGCCAATCCCAAACAAGCTTTAGCAGACTACGATCGCAAGTATCGGGAGCAGTTAGAACCTGTGACAACAGGCGGTTTCTCTAGTCTGCAAAGGTTTTTTGCTGCTGGTGGAAACTATACCCTCATTGATAATCACGAACTGGGCAATAAACAGTTTATCAATGGTGGCGCACCTGCTGGCACTCCGGCAGGTATGGGTGTGGATGCTAGCAATCCCACGAATGATGTCAATACAACTGACACATTTATCAATAAAACGGATGGCTTCAAGACTTTGGTCAAAGCCTACAGCGACTACGAACCGATTCGAGAAAAAATTATTTCTGCTTCAGGCGATCCACGCACAGATGGCACACAACAGTTATATTTTGCTCAACAGTGGGGAGCAAATAGCATTTTCATCAACTTAGACGATCGCTCCTACCGTGACATCCGCATCAAGACAGCGGCGGGTGCTGATGATACAGGTGTGCGTGCAAATAATCCTCAGCGCACTATGTTGGGGAAAACTCAATTCAACTGGTTCAAACAAACGCTTTTGAATGCACAGCGAAATCATGTACCTTGGAAAATCATCGCTATTTCCTCACCAATTGATGAAGGCGGAGACGACGGAGGTAAGTCATGGATTGGCGGTTACAGGGCTGAACGCAACGAAGTACTGAAGTTTATTGCCGAAAATAAAATTGACAATGTGGTCTTTCTCTCCACCGACGACCACCAAAACCGCATTAATGAACTTACATACTTTGCCGACCTCAATGACCTCACCGGACGTATTCTTGTCCCGGATGCTTTCACCATCGTTGCTGGTCCCATCGGTGCTAGTGGTCCTGATAAAATGAAGGTTCACAGCTTCAGCGCTATTAAACTGTTGACAGATGGTATTGTGGCTTTACAGAAAGCAAAAGGTCTTAACCCCCTCGGTCTAGATTCAAAGTTTCCTGGACTTCAGAACGTTTTCCGTGAGGGCGACCCTCAAGCTGATACTCTACGCCAACCTGTAGATTTTTACACGCCTGATACCTTCAACTACGTTACCCTTGATATCAGTGCTGATGGCAAAACCTTGTCTGTGAACACCTACGGTATTAACTCTTACGCACCCAATACCTTCCCAGAACCCGATCGGGTTGGTCCGATCCGGCGTATCCTGGGCTTCGATATTACAAGAACTTCTGCAAGGCAAACGAATTCTGGTTCCACCGTTGGTCTAGTAGTGTTTGCTATCTCTGCTGCGATTAGTCTAGGCTTCACACGTAGAAACAAGGTAGTTATGCATCTTACTAAGGTTAAAATGTAAATAAACACAACTATCTATTAGGGCTGTTAGTAGTTATTTGTTAGTGAGCCAGCGCTGCAGGAGGGTCTCCCTCCGTAGGCGACTGGCGATCTTCGCAGCGTTAGCGAGGAACGAGCGTCACCCGAAGGGTTGTTAGTTGGCGAACAGCCTCTTAACATTCGTTAATATACTGATGAATTGACCACATTGTAAGGGCGCGGTTTCCGCGCCCCTACGGTTATATTGTGGTTTACTTGATCGTGGTGCTGGAAACAATAATGAAGCCAACGAGTGTGCGATCGCAGGCTGGAAGCCTGGACGCCAGTCGGCACCCAGCCTGCACTAAGACTTTGGTTTGTACGTTGAAGCAACGTGCAAATCTTTAAGCTGCTTGGCATCGACTCCTGAAGGCGCATCGGTCAGCAAACAACGCGCCTGTTGCGTCTTCGGAAAAGCAATGACATCCCGAATTGATTCTTCCCCAGCTAGCAACATCACCAAACGATCCAAACCGTAGGCAATACCACCATGAGGCGGAGTGCCATATTCAAACGCCTCTAAAAGAAAGCCAAATTTATTGTGTGCTTCCTCTGGAGAAAGTCCAATCGCTGCAAAAACTTGTTCCTGAATATCCCGCTGATAAATCCTCAGACTACCGCCCCCAACTTCAAAGCCGTTGAACACCAAGTCGTATGCTTGCGCTTTTGCGGTTTTCAAGTCGCTTAAATCCTCAGGTAATGGTGCTGTAAACGGGTGGTGTAGAGCTTCTAGGCGCTGTTCATCAGCATTCCATTCAAACATGGGGAAATCTGTAATCCAGAGCAAGTTGATTTTGTCAAGATCGATTAACCCGAACTCCCTAGCAATAAATTGGCGCAGCCTATCTAAAGTTTTATTAACAGTAGCAGCGTCACCAGCACCAAATAGTAGCAAATGACCGGGTTGCGCTTCTGTAAGCCGCAAAATTTCCTGTTTTTGTTCTTCGGTGAGGTTGTCTTTAATCGCGCCGATGGTATCGATTTCACCATCATCCCGTACCCGAATGTAAGCTAAACCTTTAGCACCAACTTCGCTGGCTTCTTTGAATAAGTCACCGCCTGGTTTGATCCGGACATTAGAAATGACATCATTGCCGTTGGGAATGGGAAGAATTTTGACAATACCACCATTCTTCACCGCTTCACGAAAGACTTTGAAGCCACAATCTTTCACGACATCCGAGACATTAACAAGTTCCAAACCAAAGCGCGTATCTGGTTTATCACTGCCATAACGCTCTATTGCGTCAGCGTAGGTGAGACGGGGGAAAGGACGGTGTAACTCAATACCCTTTACAGTCTTGAAAATGTGACAAACTAACTTTTCATTGAGTTCAATAATTTCTTCAAGGGACATGAAGCTCATTTCCATGTCCAACTGGGTAAATTCTGGTTGTCTATCTGCGCGTAAGTCTTCGTCGCGGAAGCAACGGGCAATTTGATAGTATCTGTCAAAGCCAGATACCATTAGCAGCTGTTTGAATAGCTGAGGCGATTGCGGCAAGGCAAACCATTCACCAGAGTTGACGCGACTTGGTAAGATAAAATCCCTTGCACCTTCGGGAGTGGAACGGGTAAGTATGGGGGTTTCGATTTCGATGAAGCTTTCTACATCTTCTAGGTAACGACGCATAGCTTTCACAACTTGATGACGCAGTTGCAGATTACGCGCCATGCGATCGCGCCGCAAATCCAAATAGCGATACTTCAGCCGTAAGTCTTCCCGCACCGTCTCGGCGTCAGCTGTGGAAATTTGGAAAGGAAGCTGTTTGCGAACGGGGTTGAGCAATTCAATTTTGTCCGCGTATATTTCAACTTCGCCTGTAGGTAGGCGAGGATTTAGGGATTCTTCGGGACGTTGGGTTACTCTACCTGTCAGAACAACAACGTATTCATTGCGCAGAGCATTTGCTTGTTCGTAGGAATCTGGTGTGCGTTGGGGATCGCTGACGATTTGAACGATTCCAGAGCGATCGCGTACATCTAAAAATATCACGCCCCCATGATCGCGGCGACGGTCTACCCATCCGTTAATGGTGACAGTTTCTCCAATGTGTTCTTTTCGGAGTTCACCGCAATAGAGAGTTCGCATAGGTTTTAGTTCTTAATGTTGGGGCTAGATTGGCTTGTCAGTATCAAAGCTCTCCTATTATAAAAAAGTATGGAATAATAGGCACGGAAAGTGAGCAATAGATGTGGCAACGGATGACATAACGGATGTAACGGATGGTTTAACTGTGGGTTTTTATAGATCAATCATTCGCTACAACATCCGCTGCTGCATCCGCTACATCCACTACATCCGCTACAACATCCGCTGCTGCATCTGTTCCATCCACTACAAAATCCCTTGCCTCTCTAACGAGGACGGGGGGCAGTAAAGGCTTCCCAAGCTGCTTGGGCGGCGTCTTGGAAGCGAGTACCCAGTTCGGCAAAATCTTTCAAGAGCAAGTGCAAGTTTCTCTCAGCTTCCTCTTGAATTGTGCTCCAATTAAGTACGGTTTTCCGACTCAAGTTTTTGAAATCCCTTTGCAGATAAAGCTAGAACATTTGGTGCTTTATAATACTTTCTTAAAAAATCTGCTACATATAAGCATTCAACAAAAAGAGCATCGACCGACAGTAGTAAATTTAGTAACCCAAGTTGCACGAGTTTATAGTTAGGGCTGGTAATGGGTAATGGGAAGAAAGAACTGATTCCCTTTTTCCCATTATTTTTTTACAAACCGCCAAGACAAGGCAGCGCGAATGACGGCTTTCCCGACAGAGGCGACTGCCGCGCAGAGATAGCCAAGAAAAGAAAGAGAGATTTTCATGAATCTTTGATGAATGCTATATAAAGAAAAGTAGGAAAAATAATTCTGGAAATACTTCTTTTTATATAGATAGGTAGGAAAAGTAGGAAAATTGTAAAACAGTTGATCGTATATTTACTAAAGCAAAAAATTAGTAATATTCTTATAAAAAAATGTAAAATAAATCCTGTATTTTATTGTTGGTACACAGGATAATAAACAAAAGAATGTTTTCCCTTAAAATATTCAATACAACTTGCCTGAGTTCCCAAGCTACTGGATTGAATTATTGGCTGGAGGAACTGTACTTGCTGTATATAATAACACTATAGTCTGATAGAAAGAACTTTTGGCACGTCATTTGTATATTTTACACCTCCAGACTATTGACCCTCCTTGGAGGCTCCCTTGGAAATCAGATAAATGAGTTATAATCCCCGAATAAAAATTTAATGACGCAAAACACAAACAAAATTGGACTTTTGCAGAGTGTGGGAAAAAATCTGCAGGAATTTTTAGAGTTTATTATCAGTCCTTGGCATAATAAAGCAGCTGTTAAACTTCTGCAAAAGAAAGTTGATATTTTAGAACGACAGACGTATAAAGGTCTACCAAATACTGAAGAACGCCTAGAATCGATGATTCAATACTTGCAAGTCCAGATCGACAATCTGAAAGACGATACAAACACGCAGCTGGACAATATAAAAAAATCCGAGATACCTAAGCAAGTAGAGGAGGTGCTAAAGCAGACAATTTATATTAGTCAAATCATTAGACCAACTGTTGAAGTGTTGATGGGCGAGCTAGAGGATAAAAAGCAGCGTACATTCGAGAATATTAGCGCCGCAGAAATTCAAGCAAGACAAGACAAACTTCAAGAAACCTTAGCACAAATTGAAAAGTTAACTGCATCATTCCCAAATCTGGAAGCACAAAGACCAGCCTCTCTTGAAGCAGGAAAGTGGTTATTGACTTGCCGAGTAGAATTGGCGCAAGCAGTGGCATTGGAGTTATTGAGTCCGCAACATCCCCAAGTAGAAGTATTTTGTCGTCACATCCGTCAATACTTGAAACTACTAGGACACTGCTTAGAAAATGGGATTGAACCCAGTCTACTGTATCAAGGAGTCATCACTCATCAAGACCCACCGGACGAGACATATTTGAATGCATTCAAGTTAATTAGAAATAAATATATCAGCGATTGGGAATCTTCAGAGCAAGTTTCTCCTCAGGCGGCTGAGGAATTAAGGAGATACTTCAGCTACCTCATCGATTACTTGGTTAATGCCTTAAATCTCAGATAAAAATTGACCAGTCACAATAATTCGTAATTACTACCCACACGTTTACAACCTGGGGCAAGACACGGGGATGCTTATGAAAATTTTCTTCCAGATTTAAAGTTGGGGTCTTGAACCTCTAATTTTAAATTCTATCATGTCTGTCAAATCACCCATAGTAAAAGAACTCCTCCCTGCAAGCGGGGAGGGTAGACTCTGCGAAGCAGGGGCGGGTTTGAGTGCTAATTATGGTAAATTTATCGGACAGGATCTTACGAATTACGAATTCTTACTGAACTAGTTTTTAAAATGTTGCAAGACCCCATCCTACGTAATTCGCTCGCGGTTAGTTTGGGCGCAGTGGCTGGTGCTTTAAGTCGCTACTACTTAACATTGTGGTTTACCCAACGCTTTGGTATCAGTTTTCCCTACGGCACCTTTTTTATTAACCTCAGCGGTTGTTTCGCTATGGGATTCTTTTATACCTTTGCTCTAAATAAGGTAGCAATTATTTCCCTAGAGGTGCGGTTGTTGGTAGCAACAGGATTTTTAGGAGCCTACACAACTTTCTCTACCTACGGTTTAGAGACGATCGCGCTGCTGCATAATAGCAGTCTGACTACAGCGACTTTCTACTGGGCTGGCAGTGCAATACTAGGAATCATCAGCGTTCAGTTAGGCGCGATCCTAGCCAGATTGTTAAGGTAAAGAATTGTTATGATCCAAAGAGTCGAAATTTTTCATCATGTGCCTTAAGATAATCTCAGTATGGCTATTTAAATAATTATGGGTTGAGAAAAACGGCAGTGGCGATCAAAACAGCAACTGAACAATTGATTGCCCTACAAGGCGTCAGCAAATCCTATCAGCAGCCGAATGGTCAGCAAATCGTCATTTTGGAAAATATAAACCTGGAGTTACGCTCAGGGGAAATAGTCGCTTTGCTAGGTCCTTCGGGTTCAGGGAAATCTACCTTAATGCGGATGATTGCCGGGTTAATCCCACCTAGCGAAGGTCAAGTTATATACCATAACAGACCCTTGGTAGGACTAAATCCAGGAGTAGCAATTGTTTTCCAAAGTTTCGCTCTGTATCCGTGGTTAACAGTACTAGAGAATGTGGAACTGGGTCTAAAGGCAAAAGGTGAACCCCCAGACGGACGACGGCAAAAAGCGCTACGGATGATTGACATTATTGGTCTGGATGGGTTTGAAAATGCTTATCCTAAAGAGCTTTCAGGGGGAATGCGTCAGCGAGTAGGATTTGCCAGAGCTTTAGCCGTAGAACCAGAATTGTTGTGTATGGATGAGCCATTTTCCGCTTTGGATGTGCTGACAGCAGAAAATTTGCGCTTTGAGTTATTAGATTTGTGGTTGGAGCGTCGCATACCTACTCAAGCAATTTTAATCGTCACCCACGGGATTGAAGAGGCAGTGATCCTGGCGGACAGAATTATCGTCCTGGGGCGTAATCCTGGAAGAATCCGCGCTGACTTTCCCGTCACCTTACCTCATTATCGCGATCGCAAACATCCCAGCTTTCAAGCTTTGGTGGATCAGGTTTATAAAATCATCACCAACCCTGAGCTAGAAGAGATTGATGAGCCACCACCGACTACTGTCTCTCCCCAAGAGCCGACTCCAGAGCCTATAAAGTATCAATCTTTACCATCTGTGCGAATTGGCTCCGTAGCAGGTCTTGTGGAACTTTTGGAGGATCGTCCCAAAGCAGACCTTTACCGTTTGGGGCAAGAACTGCAACTGGAAGTGGATGACATTCTGCCAATTGTTGAAGCCACTAAGTTGATGAATTTTGTTGACCTGGCAGAAGGTGATATCAGCCTCACCCCTGTTGGACAAGAATTTATCGTCGGTGGGATTGATGAGCGTAAAAAGATTGTGCGAACTCAACTGCTGGAACACATTCGCTTAGTCCAGCAAATATATCGCCTCATACAAGCAAAACGCAATCAACGCATTCCCGAAGAACTGATTTTAGATATCCTAGAAAGTCACTTTAGTCCTGCTGAAGCTCACCGGCAATTAAAAACTGCTATTGATTGGGGTCGTTATGCCGAAATTTACAGCTACGACGAGCCATCTGGACAAATCTTTCTAGATCAACAAGCTGAAAGCGTTGAGCCTTTAGCTGTCACCTAATTAATAGGGAGTGGGGAGTGGGGAGTGGGGAGTAGGGGAAGAAGTAAAAAATTTGTTTTTTACTTTTATCTTTGAAATTTTCTACCTCATCTCCCCTATCTTCCCCACTTCCGTATAGACGTTCCGCCGGAACGTCTCTTCCCCATTCCCCACTCCCTACTCCCCACTCCCCATTCCTATGACTCGCCCCCTCACTCCCTCCAATAAAACTCTGGGACGCCTAAATTGGACTTGGCAAGATGGATTGCTGATTATGGCTGTCGTGAGCTTGATTTTGGCAATTGTCAGAACTGCCTCCAATTTCAGTGGTACTTTTCAGCCCAATCTCACAATTTCAACAAACATCAGCGATCTACCAGGGTACACAGGTCAAACTCTGCTCCGCATGGGGCTTGCTTACTTTTTATCCCTAGTGTTTACCCTGATTTATGCTTATACTGCTTATAGCTCCCGCCTTGCGGCACTAATTCTGATTCCCCTACTGGATATTCTGCAATCCATTCCGGTGTTGTCATTTTTACCAGGAGTGGTGCTGGCTCTCATTTCCTTATTTCCGGGTAAGCGAATTGGGATAGAACTTGCCTCTATCCTGCTGATTTTTACTGGCATGACCTGGAACATGACTTTTAGTTTTTATCAGTCCCTCCGTGGGATTCCCCAAGAATTGCGCGAAGCAGCTCAAATTTATCGGCTCAATCTCTGGCAACGATTTTGGGCGTTGGAATTACCCGCAGGTGCAATCGGGTTGGTATGGAACAGTGTGATGTCGTTTGCTGGCGGCTGGTTTTTCTTAATTGCCATTGAGTCGTTTACTCTGGGAGATAAAGATTTTCGCTTACCAGGGTTAGGCTCTTTTTTAGGAGCTGCAGCCAATCGGGGAGACGTTAAAGCCATACTGTGGGGATCGGCGGTGCTAGTTGGGGTGATTGTGGCGATTGATTTTTTTGTCTGGCGACCGCTAATTGCTTGGGCAGAAAAGTTTAAGGTTGAGATGGTTGAGGCACAAAATACACCCCAATCATGGGTGTTGGATATTTTGCGGCGATCGCCGACTCTGCGAATTATGAGCGATCGCTTGGTGCAACCATTTCAAACAGCCCTTGACTACGGATTAATTCGGGCGTTTCCCATTCGCTCCCTACCCGTCAACGCCCGAGGAGCTTTAAACTTACCTGGGTTTCTAAATTGGGTATTTGTCAGCGGTTTTGCCTTAATTGTTCTGTGGGGCACTTGGGAAGCAGTGCTGCTGCTACGGACTTTGGGCTGGGCTGACTGGCTACAGGTGATTCAAGGGGCTATGTTGACGGCATCCCGGGTGATTATTGCCTTGGTATTATCTCTGCTATGGACTGTACCAGTGGGAGTAGCGATCGGTCGCAATCCCCGTTTGGCTCAGCTGTTGCAACCCTTGGTACAAATTGTCGCTTCTTATCCGGCGACTGCCGTGTTTCCAGTGCTGTTGCTGTGGTTAAACCGCATAGCTGGTGGTCCGGCGATTGGCTCAGTAGCTCTGATGATGCTGGGGACAATGTGGTATATCTTATTTAATGTGATTGCCGGGGCACAGTCGATTCCATCAGACTTACTGGAAGCTGCTGCGGTTTATAAACTTTCCCGTTGGCAACGGTGGCAAACCTTAATTCTGCCAGGAATCTTCCCCTACCTAATTACAGGAATCATTACTGCTGTGGGCGGTGCTTGGAATGCCAGTATCGTCAGTGAGTACGTCACGTTTCAAGGGCGGGTGATTAGTACACCTGGACTCGGTGCCACGATTTCTCAAGCCACAGCCAAGGGTAATTTCGGTTTACTCCTAGCAGCGACAACAGTGATGTCTTTGTTAGTTGTACTCACTAATCGTCTGGTTTGGCGTCCCCTGTACAAGTTAGCTCAGGACAAATATCAACTGTTGAGTTGAGATTAACTATAGTAGCAAAAATTGTTGTTGATATGAACTACAGTTAGAGCGTCATGTTATGCTCTCGGCTAGAATATACGGAAATATCAGCAATCAACCGTATATTATGAGAGTTCCGGCATAGGGGGTAGGGTGTGAGTAGCAACAGACCAAAAATGAAGTTACATCACTGCAGTGCCTAGTCGATGCCTATGTAATTTAGCTGGTCTGACAAGGCTTGTGGTTATAAAAGCTTAAGTAGTTTCTCTCAGGTGCTTTATAAGTAATTAGGCATACTATCTACAAATAATCTGAAATTATTTTGAGACAGTAAAGCGCGAGGTTGTATGATAGATTCTTCAATATTGCGATCGCTTTGGGCTGTAATTGAGGAAACCCAAGCTACTCTCTTGTTGGGGCTTAGCGATCCGGATTTAATCAATCAGCTACTTAGACAGCTTGAAGAGAAAAAACTACTCAGTGGTGAAGAAACCAACATTGTGAGTGCTTATATTAGCTCTAGAACACACCTGATTCGTGACTTAGCTCTCTCGCGTGTAGCGTAGAAATAAAAGCGCAAAATCAAGCAGAAGATAAAGGTATGAGCCTTGACCCTGATTGGTGGCAAACTTAATAAATAATAACAGGGAAATTTATCTTTGATAAGGATAATAGTACTGCTGATTGATCATCGGAGGCTGATAACCAGTTGAGGGCATGGGCATAGTGCTTCCTGTACCATTGGGTAGAAGAGGAGCCATCATCGGAGGCTGATAACCAGTTGAGGGCATGGGCATAGTGCTTCCTGTACCGTTGGGTAAAACAGGACTAATTACAGGAGCCCGATAACCAGTTGAGGGCATGGGTATAGTGCTTCCTGTCCTGCTAGGTGTGGCAGGAGTTTGATTTAACTGTTGGTAAGTAACACGAGAAATTGCGCTAATTAATCTTTCTGCGTGGGCGTCGTTATTCGGACGTTGTACCATCACAGAGATTATGTAGCGCTTGCCAGTAGGCATATCGACTAAACCCGCGTCTGCCAGCATGGTACTAATATCGCCTGTTTTGTGGGCAATGATTGCGCCTGCTCCCAAACCGGAAGGTAGTAGTTGGTTTCTCACAGTGCGGCGCATAATATCCAGCAAGCGATCGCGCGATGACATACTCACCAAATTGCCTTTACTGACCATTGCCATCAAACTCCCCAAATCCTTGGGACTAGTGCTATTTGTACCTCGCAAATCAGGAAGTGGGTTGCGAATAGCTGTGGCTGTCAACCCCCAACTTTGGAAACGCTGATTCAGCGCTTCCATCCCACCCAGTCGAGTAATGAGCATATTTGCCGCTGTGTTATCGCTGATTGTCATCATCTTGGTTGCAACCTCCAGCACCGAGAAATGGGTTCCTACAGGTTTGTACTGCATATCCCCACTCCCGCCAACAACCATCTGCGGCTGTAGGGTCAGTGTTTCATCGAGACGGATTTTTCCTGCATCCACATCTTGGAAAAAGGCAATAATAATCGGAATCTTAATCGTGCTGGCGGCGGGAAAAGTCAAATTCGCATTTATATCCACGTAAGCGCCACTCTCCAAATCTACTAAGAAAACTCCTGGTGTAAGATTTGGTTCGCCCGCCACCAGATTTTGTACGGCAGTTTTCAAGGAGATATTTTCCTGAGATAGGAATAAGCCGGAAGCAGCAACAGGGTTATTTGGAGTAGGTTGTGGCTGCGCTTGCTCAATGGTGTTAGATTGCCCTGCGGTGGTGATGCGAGTAGCAGGGTCGAATACTGACAACACTGTACCAACGATCGCGCCGATACCAACTCCCACAATCAACAACCGCAAGGCATACAAAATAGTTCTTGCCATGGGTTTTAGTCGGGTTTTTCGAGAGCGACTAGTTTTTTTTGGCACTGCTTGCTTCCGCATTTGTACTTTCTTGTACTTGACTGCATTGGGATTGACCGGTGGATTCCCCTTGACAGCGTTGGGGTTGAAGGGTGGGATTTTCCCCTTGCCGTTAGTCATTACCACCCCTGGTCTTTTTATAGGTGTAGCAGTGGTTGGGGGAGAACTGAGTTTGTTGGCGGGACGCCCCTGTTGTCTGGTAGATTTCGCTTGATTCTGCCCCGACTGTTGGACTTTACGAGGAGGAAGCTGGTCACGGTTGGTGGGTTGACGCCGCCTGAAACCTGTTATATTGCCTCTCGGTTCCATAAAATACGATTGTAATAAAAAAGTAATATAATCTGCGTAATATCATATGAGGGGAAGTAGGGGCGAACGGTGAGACAGCCCGCACTCTTGAGGGTTTCCCGAAGCTGGGGACTGCGCTCCCTTTGTGCAGGAGCGCCCGTACAGGAGGAGCCAGAGTGCTGAGCGCGCCCTGGTGACTGGCGATCGGTTGTCAGTATCCACAACAGTTTCTGTGCGACGACTGAATTCAAACCCCACCCTCTTCTAAGTAAATTTCTCCTGACTGCTGAGTGCTGACTCCTTTCGTTTCTTAAGTACCTGGATAGTGAAATCAATTTCTACTACCCATTAGTATTTTTGTGTTTAGTTTAAGCCATAGTTGCTAGTTTTGGGAGGATGGTTGGATACATAGTAAACGAAGAGTTACAAGTTTTCATTACTTAAACTTCCAAGTGCCCATTCTACCTGCCGCAAAACACCTCGTAACATAGCTACTTCCCTAGTTTGTAGCTGAGCGCGATTATATATTTGCCGGAATTTTTCCATCCGGCTAGCCGCTGTATGGGGATAGAGATAACCAATAAGGAGCAGTAACGATTCTAATTGCTGGTAGTAAGCTTCCACAACGTCTAAAGATGCGGGTGCAGATCCTGACATGGGAACTTCCCTTTTGGCGTCATCTGTTGAGTGCATCTGGACACTTTGTGCTAGTTCATAACAGCAGATGGCGACAGCGGTAGCCAGATTCAGCGATGTATAGCTGGGACTGGTGGGAATGCGAACAAACCGTTGAGCATAGTTTAATTCTTCGTTGCTTAATCCCCGATCTTCCCTACCAAAAATTAGCGCTGCTGGTTGTGTTGGTTCCTCCAGTAACCAAGGTAGTGCTGGGTGGGGATATTCTAGAGGCGTTTCCCAGTCACGAACACGAGCAGTTGTGGCGATCGCCCGCGTACATCCCTGTAATGCTTCTGGCAATGTTCCCACTGTGACAGCAGATTCTAAAACATCTAGGGCATGAACTGCCATGTGTTTTGCTTCTATTGAAAGCGGATCGCATTGGGGATTGACTAAGACTAAATGATTTAATCCGAAATTTTTCATCACCCGTGCTATAGACCCCACATTAATTGGACCTGCTGGTTCTACCAATATAATTCTTACCTGGTCCAATCCCATTTGTTGCCTCGCATGCCGAAGTATAAACCTCACGCTAAGATGACGTCTTGGCATGAGGCTATCATTAGTTTAGCTAAAGCTTGGCTTTGATTTGTCACAATTAGACATCTGGTGAAAAAGAATGTAGAGACGCGAAATTTCGCGTCTCTACAAGGATTTCAGGTAATGCATAATTAATTTTCGGAGATGTCTATTGATTTTTCAGGTTATCTAACGTTTGCTGCCAGTGACTTTTTCTCACAGTTTCTGGAAAAATTGGGTTTGATCCACAGTGTAACCAGACCCAAACGTTGTCAGGGTCTGGAAGCATAACCAAGTATTTTAATGTGACTTAAAGGAAATCTTTGCCGCTTTTAAAGCATAAGCTTGGCAACCCACCAACACATGGCGGTTTAGTATTTTTCTGGATCTCCCTTACAATGAAGATGGAAGATGCAACGTCCCAAATCGGAGTTTTGCTCATGCTTGCTAACCATGAACTTCCCCGCCTGACCCCAGAGGAATATTTTGAGTGGGAAGCCCAGCAAGATCTACGCTATGAGTATTTTGATGGGCAAGTCTTCGCGATGACGGGTGGATCGTTGCCCCATGCTGACATTGCTCTGAATGTTGCCAGTGCCCTGCGGCAATCTCTACTCTTACGCTGCAAGGTGAGGAACTCAGATGCAAAGGTCGGAATCACAGAGAAGGGTCCCTTTGTTTATCCTGATGTCAGCGTCACCTGCGACGATCGAGACCGCACTGCCCAACAATTCTCTCGTTATCCCTGCTTGATTATTGAAGTCTTGTCCCCCAGCACTGAAGCCTACGATCGAGGAGGGAAATTTGCCCTCTACCGCCGTTTGGAGAGTTTGCTTGAGTATGTTCTGGTCGGATCTGAAACTAAGTCGGTGGATCTCTTTCGGCGGAGTCAATCGGGGGAATGGACGTTTATTCCCTATGCCGAAGGCGATGATATTGAGCTGACGAGCGTGGGTTTGACGATTTCGGTCAATCTGATCT
Organism: Stigonema sp.; assembly: GCA_965249805.1. Taxonomy (GTDB): domain Bacteria; phylum Cyanobacteriota; class Cyanobacteriia; order Cyanobacteriales; family Nostocaceae; genus Stigonema. The sequence goes on along the minus strand of CBDFMX010000001.1, from coordinate 574,595 downwards.
ATGAAGAGGTGTTGATGCTACCACCCCAAAACTCAGCCAATGCTCTGCCAAATGACAATGATTCAGAGTAACTGTTGCAGAAACGCATCTGGAGTGATAGTTCCGCGCCTTGCATTGGATAGGGCGCGTACCAGTTCTTCAGTAAGTACCATTAAATCGGGTAAACGAGTGGTTGCACGGATACCACTAACCACAATTTCGGTATCTTTACAACGCAGTAGGCGAGGGGAAACAAATTGAGCGAATACTAACAGCAGATAGATTGCAATCTCAGCATTTTGTGGACTTTCGGGCGGCATTTCAACTAACTCCCCCGCTACGATCTCATAACGAAAGTCTGTGCCATCGTCATAAGCTAAGTATTCCTCAAGCGTCAGCCGTTTGGAGATTGTGGTCATGGTTGAGCGATCGCGTTCTGAAATTCTATTGATGATGTTATTGAAGCTATTTGTGCCATTGCTAACAAACGTAACATTTTTTATCTATGGCGACCATCAGCAAGCGACCCTGATGACGACTTTATAATAGATTGAGCCGTAGAATCAGAAGCTGATTTTATTATTACTTACAATCAAAAAGATTTACAAGCCGCAGAAAAATTTGGTATTTACCAGGACTTACGCACTATACAAATTAAGCATCATGTGTAAGACGGAATTCGGTCGTTTCAGACTATACAGCCACGAAGGTGCACAGACAATTTGGAACATCGCTCTCAAACAAAATTGACCACATTGTAAGGGCGCGGAAACCGCGCCCCTACATTTTGCCGGAAAAATCCGAACCCATATTTAACTATTTCTGTCAATGCGTAAGTCCTATAAGGGAAAAACCAATCATGAAAGAACTTAGTTTGCAGGCTATTTTACAGGCGCAGCAACAAGACTTTATTCAAAGGTTAAAGCACAGCTTAAGCAAAGAATCACAGAGATATTTGAACGCATGAGTGAACATTTTATTTCCCTGCAAGAAAATGTTTAATGTCACCTAATCGCTGTCGCAGAAACGCAGTTCCTTACACCTACTGAGTGGATCGCATCACATCTGCCGCCAGATTTTGACCAGCATTAACCGCTTGTTACTTCACTGTGAGGGCTGATTGGGTCTATTAACAGTCAGGTTGAATCTCCTCCTCCCTATGAGAAAACTGTTCGCCTTGAGTGAGGGTTTCTGGCGATATTTCTACGTTAATCGGCTCCATAAATTGACTGATGCTCAACTCATGCTTAAATTAAGACAGTCTACTTTCAACATAAACCATGAACTAATATCAACTGTAGGACACTCTAATTACTGTCCTACATCCAGATTAAAGTAGAAACTCTTGTCTACTATTCTATTACTGCCATCATACTTAATGATGGGTATGCTGACTCGGTGCTGTCCTGGTTCTACCTTCCAGGTTTTTCCAAAATTGCCAATATTATGGCAACCAGTGTTAACTGGGAAAGTACTGGGAGTGAACAGACCATCGTTATAACGCTCAAGTCCATTTTTAAACAGATATGCTTTCACTTCTATCTTATTGACTGCTGCCTCAGGCAATATACAATAATGTAAGTTAACGACTCTAAGCCTATCTCCAGCTTTCAGCGGAATAAGTTCGTTATTTTTCACTTGTTTAGGTTCGTTACTATTAATCTGCACGGTAACATTAGCCACACAGACTTTATTGTTAAGAACTTTATTACACTCTGAGTCAGTGGAATTATTTGAAGGGATAGCAGAAGGCTTAGCTTCAGAAGAAATCTTCTGATTCTGCGTAATCAAGGCAGCTTCTATAGTTCCAGTGACACCGATAATGGCAACCAAGAGGGGAACAATTAATTTTTCTACTAGTGAAATTTTCACAATTGCTTTGTACTCCTCGTCTTTGCTTGCTTGGTTGATAACACCATGATGACTTGAGAGTCATATATTGCAGGTTGACGAAAGTAGGAAGCTTGTTTACTAAGGTTTTTGTAGGGTAAAGTAGGTAAATGTTGGTTTGTAGGGTAAACTATAGTAATTCGCTTTGATTTTTGAAAAAATCTCAGTAGTCTTGTAGGGTGCGATCTTCGCAGCGTAACGCACCGAAAGATTGGAATGGTGCGTTACGGACTTCGTCCTAACACACCCTACGTGTATTTCACAAATCAAATATGAGTCCTATATGAGAACTGCTCATTTTTAAATTGACTCTGCTAACTCAGTGACACCAAATGAACTCAAAAGAAGCATTGGAATTCATTAATAAGCTTTTTGATGAAAACGGAAAGCGAATTCTAGATGAAGTAGAAGAAAAGCTTTTTCTGGGTTTTTGGGAAGGTAAGACTTATGACGAAATTTCTATTGAGGCTAATAGGGCTAATCAATCTTTAAGAGAGAAGGGTGCAAATTTATGCAAAAAGATTACAGAAGATTTAGGAATAAAGGTTACTAAGAAAAATTTTAAACAACCAATAGAATTCAAATATCAACAGCTACCAAAAGTTATACCTTCCCAAGAATCACCATTACCAGTAAATGAGGAAATATCAAAGCCAACTGAATTATTACAGCAACCCTCCGATTTATTTAGGCGGGAATATCCTATTATCAACCCGTTCATTCCCCAAAATGGCAGAATAGAAGATCCGCAACAGTTTTTTGGACGAGAACAAGAAATGCGACTGGTATTCGAGGTTCTCAATAGCGGTAGTAGTGTTGCTTTAATAGGAGATGAGGGAATCGGCAAATCATCGTTGCTATGGGCTATTTGCCGAGAAGCAAAAAGTCGCTTGCAACTACCGCGTCAGCCAGTTTTTCTAGACTTAAATGGGATCGATAATGAAAATGACTTTTACAAAGCATTGTGTCACGAGGTTGGTATCCCGGAAAGTACAGGGTTTGTGTTAAGCCGGAATTTGCGATCGCATGAAAGAAAAGTGTTACTGGCTTTAGACAATGTAGGGAAGTTGACTTGGCAGGGTTTTACTCGTCAAGTACGGGATAAGTTGCGGAGTTTCGCTGAAGGGGGTGATGCGCCGCTAAAGTTGATTTTAGCAGCTACTGAACCCCTTAACGACCTATTTAATGATAGTCAAGATGAAGGCAAGACATCACCGTTAGCAGGTATTTGCTACGAGGTACACATTAAGCCTTGGGATGAAACCACTATGCGTGCTTTTCTTGTTAACCGTCTGGCTAAGACTTCTGTCAGTTTTACTGAGGAGAAAACCGTCCAATTGTTGCACTCAAGTTGCGGACATCCTCGGAAACTAGTGCAGCTGTGTTATCGAACTTTTTCTCAATATATGGAGGGTATGCAATGACTCTTCCACCCTTTCTCGTTCCCTGGCTCTGCCAGGGAATGACTTCTTGGAGGCTCTGCCTCCAGTATCACATAGGAGAGGCAGAGCCTCTCACAATGCATTCCCAGGTAGAACCTGGGAACGAGAGGAACGTCTATACGTGCTTGGGATTACAGAAGATCCACACCAACCTGGGATTGGAGAAAATCCACACCAGCCTGGGATTAAAATCCCAGGCTCATAGCTTAAGTCCACTAAAGTGGACTACTCTGAGAGTGCTTTGCAGTCATTTTCAGAGGACTTTAGGTATTAGCCCAGAAATTGATTTTCGGGCGGGGGGAGTTTGCGACTTACAGAAAATGGAGCAGCATATTAGATGAACAAACATCCTCCTGTTCCCCGCCTAGACTTAGCCCCCAACCTGAAGCGCCCTCTCTCGCTATGGAACCCTTTGGATTACCTGCGCCTATTGTACTGGGTGTTTTACTTTCCTCAAGCTTTAAGGTGGTATGTAGATACTTTCGGGGGTGGATATATACCTGAAAGGGAAATGAATTGGCGCAAGGGATGGGAGTTACTGCGACAAAATCCCACTCAGCGAAATTTGCTTCTCCAAGGATTGGTTTTAACAGTTGTTACACCATTGATGTCGGGTGGGCTTCTTCAGCAACTAGGCATTCATTTTGATTGGTTTGGCGTGGCGAGTGGCGTGGCGTTTGGCGTGGCGTTTGGCGTGGCGAGTGGCGTGGCGTTTGGCGTGGCGTTAGGCGTGGCGTTAGGCGTGGCGTTTGGCGTGGCGTTTGGCGTGGCGAGTGGCGTGGCGAGTGGCGTGGCGTTTGGCGTGGCGAGTGGCGTGGCGTTTGGCGTGGCGTTAGGCGTGGCGAGAGGCGTGGCGTTAGGCGTGGCGAGTGGCGTGGCGTTAGGCGTGGCGTTAGGCGTGGCGAGTGGCGTGGCGAGTGGCGTGGCGAGTGGCGTGGCGTTTGGCGTGGCGAGTGGCGTGGCGTTAGGCGTGGCGAGTGGCGTGGCGAGTGGCGTGGCGACCCTGCGACCAGAAAGTTGGCTTATGGGCTCACCTTTAAACCTAAGATTTGTACTGAATGGTAGCTGGCTACTTCCCCGCGTCACTCCGCTTCCTCTGCCCTATCTTGCTAAGCGCTTGGAAAATTGGCTGCAACAGGATTGGGAAATCGGCTTGGACAATACTAATCAACTGCTAGCATATACTCTACAATTTTTTCCCGTTGTGCAAGCAGTCAATAAAGTACTTGCCATAACCCCATCAGAAGAAGTTATTTGGCGTGTCTCTCGATTAGCAGAAGCACCTTTCGATTGGCAGCTAGTGCGTTTTGCCTCAGCTTCTGTCAGGAATGTTCTGCTGTCAGCAGGTTTAGAACTGTTGTGGTTCCTACCCGGGCGACGGCGTTGGCAAGCGCATTTAATCACAGACACTCAATTAAATACTCCTGCTCGTGCTGCTGCTGCTGGTTTCTGGCATTTGCATGCAAAACAACTAGCTAAAGCTAAGGAAGCTTTTAACGTCGTGCGATCTCTGCCCTATGGCGAGGAAATGTTCACCCTTGCTCAAATTTTAGCAGACTTTAAATATGCTAGGAAGTCAGCCGCTATTGCTAGTCTGCAAGTGCCTGTTTTCCCACAACAACCCCTTCTCCGTCCAGCCACTTGGAAAGCGATCGCCAGCCTTCATCGGGTTGTTGAAGATACCCAGGTTGTTCAACGCAGTGTATCTCGTGCAGCCAGATCCTTTGCCCTCAATCGCGCACTAGGAGAACTCAAAAACGTCTTGGACAATGCCAACACCTTACCACAAGCAGAACGATCGCTAATTGTAGACATTGCCCAAACTTGGCAAACAGCCCTGCTGGGAATAGCTGGTGAGGTAGGGGAAATTTCCATCACTGAGCCTATCCGTAATCCCTACATCATAGGCGACCCAGTAGTAGGAGAACGCTTCGTTGGACGGGAAGAGGTCTTGAGAGACCTAAAGGAACTCTGGGTTACGGGTACGGGTAATCCAGTCCAATCTGTAGTTCTCTACGGTCATCGGCGCATGGGCAAAACCTCCATCCTTAAAAACGTCGCTAACTATCTTGGATCAGGAGTCAAGTTAGCTTACGTCAACCTTTTGGAAGTGGCAGATGCGCCTCTAGGAGTGGGAGAAGTGTTAATTACCATTAGTGATGCAGTTTCTCGGCTGGTGAAGTTGCAACCTCCCCCCGATGCAGAACTATTGAATCTTCCCTTACCTACATTTAGACGCTATTTGGAAAATGTTATAGAAACCTTAGATGAAACATCTTTGATTATTGCCCTAGACGAATTCGAGAAAATTGAGGATCTGATTGAAGCAGGAAAAATCCCCAAGGATTTTCTAGGGTATCTGCGGGGACTGGTGCAAAAGAGTTCTCAAGTAGCCTTCACTTTCGCAGGTTTGCACACGTTAGAAGAGATGACAGCAGATTACTTTCAACCTTTCTTCGCCAGCGTTATACCCATCCATGTTGGCTTCCAAAAACGTGCAGCTACCCGCCAGATTCTCGCAAACCCAAGTGAAGATTTTCCCCTAGACTACACTCCCGAAGCCCTAGATAAAATTTATGACCTCACCTACGGACAACCTTATCTAGTGCAGCTAGTAGGATTCCAACTCGTTCGCCGTTACAATAACTATGTTTTCGAGCAAGGACGCTCCCGCGATCCCGTCTTCACTGTAAAAGACGTTGAAGCAGTTATCAACGACCCTGAGTTTTTCCAGCGAGGACGTTACTACTTTGATGGCGTTTGGGGTCAGGCAGCGCGGGGTGCAGTTAAGCAACAAGCGATACTAAAGGAGTTAGCATCTGATCCACAGGGGCTAAGTGTGGATGCTTTAGCTAATTGTACAGGTATGGATAACCTAAGTTTACAAGAAGCACTCGATACTCTGAAGCGTCACGATGTCGTTGAAGAGATGGAGGGACGGTGGCGGATTGTCGTTGAACTGTTTCGCCGGTGGGTTTTGCAATTATGAATTAGTCCGAAGCTAAGGGAACACCAAGAATTAAAAATTTGCAGTTCGTAATTCGTAATTCGTAATTATTTTTCATCCGGGGATTTAAACCCCGACTGAAAAATGACCAAGTGTAGACGTGTGGTGTTTCACCATTTTTAATTACGAATTACGAACTAGTAATTACGAATTATGATAAATTGTCCCAAATTGTAGGGGCGGGGTTTCCCCGCCCTTACCAATCATACGATTGATCGGCTTATGGGTGGGATATTTTATTTTCTGGAAGTCCCTAAAGCTTAGCTTTAATTTGCCGCAACTGATTTTTCACGTTATCCAAATTTTGCTGCCATTGACTTTTTCTCACAGGTTCTGGGAAAATTGCTGATGGCAGTTCCGGATTCAAATTCCGGTAATGTTCCCAAATCTCCCAGTAAGGACAGCCAGGTTCAATCCGAATGCCTGCCCAGTGAAGATATTGCAAAGGTTGATTAACTGAAGGATCTATCAGTATATTTCCCTGAGTCTGAAAATAAGGAGTTCCTCCCCAATTTCCTGGTGCTTTACCCTCTCTGCGGACAATATTGAAGCGACGCGGAATCCGCTTGAGGAGCATATAATTGATAATCGGTTGGTCGGAAGTTTTTTGGGAAAAATCAAAGTATTCTGGATGGGCGGTACACTCGGCAAAGATTTCATACAAATCATTTTCCGAGATTAAGTTTTTCTTCGACCCCCAAAAACCACCGTTGAAAATATCCTTAACTTCATTCTCAGTGAATACTTTTTCTTCTAAGACTTTGGGTGTAAAGACATTTGTAATTCCCCCAAAATGTTGATAATCACAACAAATGAAATCGGATTCAGCTAAGTAGTTGAGATTGTCAATTATTTTTTCAAAGACAACAATATCAGTATCTATATACAAGAACTCATCAAATGGTCCAAACCAACAAGCCTGCTTACGAAATTGATTGGGACGAGCAAAAAACTTACTCCCAAAAATATCGTGCAATTTATTGGACAAACGGTCGATAAAATCTAAATCTTCGTAGACTTCTACTCCATAATATTGAGAGAGAGTGTTGGCAATATTGTCATAGTTGTCATCATATGGAATCATCACAATTGGTGTTTCTGTATCATGTAATCGGATACTGTTAAGTAGTGCGATCGCCTGATCTGTCACCTTGTCGTTAGCAATAATATAAATTCCCCGATTCATTTTCCAATCCTCAACCTGGTAATCCTAACTTTTTTAAAACGCGTGTAGCTAAACTTGGCGGAGCATTATAGGCTTTCGGCTTACTGTTGAAATGAGGTCGCAATTCTGGTTCAAGCAGATAGCGATAATGCAAGAAAATCTCTCGGTAAGGAAAATCTATATTATTCCCCGCACAAACTTCGCTAAATAAATTAGACGCCAAACCAATATAATGAATATAAGTTAAGCGATTGCCTCGGTCATACAAAATCCGATCGCGGTCTTCAAAATGAGAGGAAGTCACGCAGCAACCTGTCATTTCATTTTCAGGTAATTGTAAAGCTAAATTACAACTCTTGATATCTCCTCTAATCACCATGTAGTTCAGAATCGGTTGGTCAGCCGACCAGATGTATAAAACCTCAGCCTCTCCCTCGCGCAATTTTGTCAGCAGCCAATCTGTTTTCTCTTGATTAAATAAACCCTTTTTCGCGGCATAAAAGCCAGAGCAAAATATTTTAGATTTGATTTGTTCTGGAGTAAATAATTCTAATAATTTCGGAGAAGATACATCGTAGACGTGAGTCAAATCCTTATACTGAAAGTCATAAACAACCCAGTCATAGTCATTCAGTAGATTGAAAATTGGTGCTACTGGTCCCTGAAGTAAAGTGTCTGCATCCATGTAAAGAAAGCGGTCAAAAGGACCATCGAAAGCACAGAAGCGGCGATGGACACCGAAGCGGTAGTATCCATGACTACCGATTTCTCTCCACTGTTGCTGGGCTGTGGGATGGGTATCCCAGACATCCCGGAAAAACTGATCCCATCGCTGCATGGAATCGAGATCGTCGTACAATTGCACGTTTGGACGTTTGGCAATTTCAGCCGCAATTTTTTCTGTATTGTCGTTGTAGGGATAGACACAAACGGGTATTTCTGGACCCAGAATTGTCTCTATGCTGTTGAGTAGGGCAACAAGTTGGTCGTAAACTCGGTCGTTGGCTAGGGTACAAATTCCATCCATGATCAAAATTTTAGAATTTGGTAACGTATTCAGAAAGCCAGTTAAGCAGATTGAGTTTGTGAAGGATAATTTGTCTGGCTTCGGCGATCGCTTCCTTTGCTTCAAACCAAGCATCAGGAGTAGCAATCACTTCTTTTATATAAGCAATGCCTTTTTCATCTAAGCTGGGTAACCGCAAAAAACTACCCGGTGGTAACAATTTATCAGCAGCCGATCCTCCGTAGTAAATCGGTAAACACCAAGCCAGCAGAGAGTCCCATAACTTTTCACTCACATACCAACTATTGCCAGCATAATTTTCCACCACCAAATTGTAGTAGTACGGTGCCATTCCATACCATTTTTGGCTAATTTCTCCAAATGTTTGCGCCCATTCCGGTAAGTTGCGCCCATACAAATCAAACTTAACTTCACTCTCTTGCAAAGACTTCAAAAACTCTAAACGCTGACGATGGCTGACTGTGCGATTAATTCCAGACGTAATCCAGCTACAAACTTCCACCTTTTCTGGAGGTGACATTTCATTGAAATCCCGAAATGAGTTGGAATGATACCAAATAGCTGGCATATAGTCGGGATTGGGAGCAAAGTCATCGGGACCGGAAATGTAACCGCAATAATTCTGGGCTGACTGGTAATTGCGCTTACTGATTTCCAAAACCTCATCAAGCGGCGGTTCTCGCAAAAGATAAATCACCCGTTCCTTGGGAACACCTCGCAGCAGAGAGTCAATATTTAATTCTGATTTTTGCTGCTTGCGAAAACGATCCCGCCAAGATTGCTGCTGGGTAGGTTGGGGAAAATCAAACTGATACAGTAGTAAAAAATCCGGCTTGGATGCTGGCGCTAGCATTTGGATATTGCCCCATTTTCCCAAAGGATGGGGAGTTTGCTGCCACAGCCAATCAATATATTTCAGCCCAGAATACCCACTAAGCATTCCGACAATTTTTCTGCTCATAAATTAATTCCATAACTCACTAAGTATTGGTGGACGGAAGCATTCATCTACATAACTGAGAATTTTCTTAATTCGATTTTCCCAAGAAAACTGACGCGCAAAATTTATATTATCTACATAACCTTCTATTCTTCTGGGATAGCTTTTCAACACATACTTAATACATTCAGCAAATTTATCAGGATGATCTGGCTCACACCAACCAGCAACTAAAGGAGAGTTTTTAAATACCATTAAAGGTGGAATCTCGCTTACTGCAATGGGAGTTCCCGAAGCCATATACTGAAAAAACTTAACGGGATTTGTGAAATTTGCTGCCTTGCCAGAACAGTGAGGATGAGCCAAAACATCAGCTGCTTGGAACAAGCTAACTAATCGTTCTCGTGGCAGTATCCAGCCTAAAAATCTCATATTTTCTACTTGTTTATCCCTGGCTATCTGCTGATAAGCTTGTACTTGTGACTCCTGACCACCTGTGATCGCAAACTGAACCTCAGGCAATTCCTTAGCAACATCAATTAACAGATCGATGCCTTTGAAACTATATAAAGCGCCCGAATAAACAACCAAGTGTTCACGTCCATCTGCCAGTAGTTCTCGACGCCATTGTTGAGCAACTTCAGGCTGTCTATCTAAAAATGACTGCTCAAAGCCGTTATATAGCCAAACAACTTTTTCCGGTGGCATTCCATATTTTATCAAGCTTTCCCGGACTGGTTCAGATTGGGTTATAGCAATTTGAAACAATGGACTGTGGACAATTTCTGGTTCAAAAAGTCGTTCTTGAAAATAGTGACGCTCATAGATAACTGGAATTTGATTTTTGATAGCTGCTTTGGTAAAATTCCAATCTCTAGTATGAACAATTTTCGTATAAGCCTGGAGATGAAAAGGTAAATAATACTTAGTTGCTATTGTACTAGAGTCAGTTAACTTACTCTGAATTCGGTCAATAGGCCAAGGCATTGCTAGAGGCGCAACCTTCAGCTTTTCTTGAGTATTATAAAATTCCACAAACTTAGCATCCGGCTGTTTGGGTTGAAAAGGAAAAATCCACCGGACTGGATTCAGCGCCCCATTACCCTTATCCGGATAAACCAACACCGCAGCGTAACCCAAGTTTGCAGCAGCATTGGCACAAAGCACATCATGAATTTCGTGAGCCGTGTCTGGTTGCAGTAATAATTGGTGTGTATAATAAATGTACTTATTTTTCACTTTCTATTCTTGGCGTTCTTGAGCAACGGATGTTGTAGCGGATGTAGCGGATGTGGCAACGGATGTTGTAGCAGATGTAGCGGATGTGGCAACGGATGTTGTAGCGGATGTAGCGGATGTGGCAACGGATGTTGTAGCAGATGTAGCGGATGATTTTACTGTAAGTCCCACAGTTAAATCATCCGTTACATCCGTTATGCCATCCGTTGCCAATGTTGTAGCAGATGTAGCGGATGATTTTACTGTAAGTCCCACAGTTAAATCATCCGTTACATCCGTTATGCCATCCGTTGCCAATGTTGTAGCAGATGTAGCGGATGATTTTACTGTAAGTCCCACAGTTAAATCATCCGTTACATCCGTTATCTCATCCGTTGCCAATGTTGTAGCGGATATAGCGGATGATTTTACTGTAAGTCCCACAGTTAAATCATCCGTTACATCCGTTATCTCATCCGTTGCCAATGTTGTAGCGGATATAGCTGACGATTTTACTGTAAGTCCCACAGTTAAATTATCCGTTACATCCGTTATGCCATCCGTTGCCAATGTTGTAGCGGATATAGCTGACGATCGCTCACTAAATTGCATCGAGTAAAGGCGTGAGTAGTAACTACCCTTTTGTAAAAGTTCTTCGTGAGTTCCCACCTCTACCACACATCCTTGATCTAATACAGCAATTTGATCGGCTTTTTGCACTGTGGAAAGGCGGTGAGCAATCACTAATGTGGTGCGATCGCGGCTGAGGTCATCAATTGCCGATTGCACTAAGCGTTCGGAAACCGTATCTAACGCACTAGTCGCTTCATCGAGAATGAGAATTTCTGGATTTTGCAGTAATGCACGGGCGATCGCTAATCTTTGTCTTTGTCCACCAGATAACATGACACCGCGATCGCCAATCAGGGTGTCAAATTCTTGAGGCAATTTGCTAATAAACTCATAAGCATTTGCCCGCTTTGCTGCTGTCATAATTTCCTCGCCGCTGGCTTCAGGTTTTCCATAGGCAATGTTATTTCCTACCGTGTCATTGAACAGAAAGGTATCTTGACTGACAATTCCCATTGCTTTTCGCAGCGATTGGAGATCGTACGATCGCAGATCCACCCCGTCGATGGTAATATGACCTGAGATTGGGTCATAAAATCTTGGTAACAGGTCTGCTATTGTTGATTTACCAGCACCAGAACTACCTACCAAAGCGAGAGTAGTGCCACGCGGTAAGTATAAACTCACATCCTTGAGTACCAACTTCTCATGACCAGGGTAGGCAAAGGATATGTGGTCAAAATGCACACCCTTCTGTAATTTTGTGTATTGAACGCTACCCATGTTCATGAACGGCTTATTATCCCGGCGCAGGAAGTCAGCGACCAGATCTACACTGGTACTGGTATTGGCAAAGCCGCTGCGAAGACTATTTAGCTGAGAAATAAACGGCAAAAGTCGTAGTAGCACCAATAAATATGTGAGTAGTACAGTGGAAAGCGAAGAGATTTGGTTTGCAAAGAAGGTGCGACTGAGAACAACAATCAACAGTAACGCGGTAATACCTGTTACTTCACTCAGAGGTGCGATCGCCTCGGAATTAACCTGAGATTGAAAATCCGCTTTTTCCCGGTCACGAATTAACTGTTTAATCCGTTGATATTCTCTCCCTTCATTACCAGTTGCCTTGACTAAGCGAACTCCACTCAATGTTTCCAGCATAGCAATTGAATAAGCTCTAGACATATCTGAAAGTTGCTTGCCAAAATCCTTTGATCGGGAAATAGCATACTGATTGACCAACGTCACTAAAGACAGCAAAACCGTAGAAGCCAATGTTAACTGCCAGGAAATTGCCAGCAAGAAACCCACGAACACTAAAATCGTAATGGCAACGATAAATATTTTAATGACATTACCTATAGAACCAGCAGCGCGAGCAATTTCTCCCCCAATAGTGTTGATTAAATCACCAACTTTCGTATTTGAATAATAATCTATATCTACTCCTAATAATACTTGCAACCCTGCTTCTCGCATATCTGATGTTAGCATTCGCGTTAAGGAACTTGATGCCAACGTACTGGCGTAGCCCGCGAAATTTTTTAAACCAATTGTGAGTATGATTGCCCCTGCCATTACCCATATGCGGTAATTTTCAGGAACCCGATCAAAGGGAGACGTGATTGCTTTGAGAATGGGAGGAGCGGTGGTTAAATCCACTTGTTGTCCTACTATTTTGAGAATCACTGGTACAATCAGTGCTGTACCGATCCCATTGAATAAAGATCCAGAAAACCCTAAAAATATCGTTAGCAGAATCCTGCCGGGATAGGGTTTAGCAAATCTTAGTAGTAGTTTGCTTGTAGACATGGGCGATTTTAATCACAATTTACTAGTTATTAATATTATTCATAGCTCTCGCTGTGGAAATCACGGGAATGCTCACAAAAGAGCAATTACCTCGGCGAGAGTAGACGCCATCGTATCTGTACTATATTTTTCTACACATCTTTCTCTAGCCTGTCTGCCTCGTTCATTTGCTGACTCTAGATTTTCAAATATCAATTGAATTGTCTCAGCAATTTGCTCGGGAGACGCAGGGTCAACTAGATAACCTGTATCTGCTAAAATTTCCGGTATATCACCTACTCGCGTTGATAGTACAGGTTTAGCCATTGCCATGCCATCTGTCAACTTTAAAGGAAATTGAGCGCGAGCAACTACCGTGTCTCGCTGGGGAACAACTACAATATGAGCTGCTGCTACAACCTCAGGCATGACCTCTACAGGAAACTTTGGTAACTTGATAATCCAGCGTCCCCATTTTTTAATCAGCTGTTCGTCATAGTCATCGTAAGGGCTTCCACCTACAATCACAAGTCTTAAATCTGACTGATTTAACTTGTCTAACGCCATTAAAACATCTTCAACTCCTTTATGAGGTCGTGGTGCGCCTGGAAACATGAGGATTCGATACTCAGAAAGACCATAACGCTTACGGCTAGCCGTAGGATCGTACTGATGGGGGTTAAATAAAGAAGTATCTTTGCCATTAGGCAAATATACACCGCCAAATCGTGACTGGAGAAATTCAGTGTCGATAGTGACCGCATCTGCTTGCTGCACAAAGCTTTCCATCCACTGAAGATAAAGCGGATGGTCGGGAAATCTTAATGCACCATCTTTCTTGAAAAGATCTCGATAAAATTGCTTCGGATGCGGACGATATTTCCATTCAAAACCTCCATACCAACTGAGTTCCCAGTCATCCATATCGAGTAGTAACGGACGACGGCTGGTGAATTTCTTAAGTAGAGACAGACCAAAGCTTGTGAACTTAGGTTTGACTGCATAAATAATGTCTCCTTGCAGTTGGAGCAAAAGTTTTTGTGCTGATTTTAGAAATTCTGGATAATTTTTGCCAGGAACAGAAATAATTGGGATTTCTGAAGGAGGAATTGCATACAATTCCTTACCAAACAAAAATCCGACAATTTCTACTTTATAATCAAGTTTTTTTAGGACTTGAGCCAGTAAAAATGCCCGAATTGACCCTCCTCCAGATAAATCACTAACAACTAACGAGACTTTTTCTTTCATTTTTTAACGAACCGCTAAGACGAGCAACGGATATGAACGGATGTAACGGATAATTTAACTGTGGGACTTACAGATAAAGCATCCGCGCTCATCCGCTACAACATCCGTTGCTCAATCCTTTCAACACTTCAGACCACAACGAGTTGCTCTTTGTAGGGAAATTCTAGGTGAACTTGTATAAATAAATTACAAAACTAATTTAACGCAACATCTGCTGTTTTCCCTAGGGAAATTTTACTGACTAATATTTATGTATTTTATAAGACATTATATTTGTTAACAGTTAAATTACGGTTGACAAGTTAGTAATTTAATGCTATTATGAGATAATTAGTAAAATTAAAGCAAAAGCTTACCAGTATGAACTAGGGTTAGGCTGGGTAATACCTCTAGTTGTAAGGGCGGGGGTACCCCGCCCCTACAGCAGCTTTTTGACTTGGCGATAAAGCTGCATGGTCGAAATAATTAACTCTTGTTGGATATCCATTTGTTCATTACCTACTTGCTGACGATCGTGGGGATAGAGATGATGGGGTTTGAGGTTGTTCTCTTTGATAGTCAGGTAATGACGCGCTAAGTATATTTTCTGATTCAAATTCGATGTCTGACACCAGCGATGATAAGCAGGGACTGCAATATCTGTGATGAAAGTGCGCCACTGATGAATAAGTGTTTCTGGCTGAGTTGCAGCAGCACGAACTCGACCATTTTTGACCATTGCATCACGCAGTTCTTGGCGATCGCGAAGGTGTTTGAGGGCTATAATGGCATCGTTGACCGATGCAACTTCCAGATAATCTAGTTCGCTTTCACGCTCGGCTCGAAATGCCGAATCACTACCTAGAATTGCTGGGACATCCGCGTGCCAAGCATTGTATAGTTTTGTAGCGGGTTTATATGTGTAACTTTCTTGATGCTGAAAGCTGCGGACAGCGACGATCGCATCAATATTACTGTAGTCATTCCAGCCATCTGGAGCTACTATCTGCCAACGCAAACCCAGATCTTGGAGTTGCTTAGACCATGACTCCGCTTTTAGCTCAAGTGCTAAGTTTTTCTCAATCCCAAAGTAAGCAATGTTTTCAAATTTATCTCCTCGTGCGCGATCGCGCTTTATTAACCCTGGCTGTCGCCAATGCGGCATGTAATAGCATCCATCAGGACTTATTTCCTGTTTATTTTGCACAACATGAAGCTGTGCGTAAGGGTGTTGCTCGTGATCTGCTTTCAGACAAACAATCAGTAATCTTGGCTTTGGTCTGAGGTTGAATGGGAGAGAGTATCTATGTGCCAAGACGACTCCTTCAGTAGGTATGGTGTCTGTCAGTTCACATGGAAAGCCATCAGCCTTAAGACGAATATAGGTTTGTAAAGTCCAGGCATATACACCATTATTTGGTTTGCTCTCATAAAGAAGCCAGTTGGTATCAGCATTTACTGGGATTTCGCACTCAGGCCAGTCAGATTTAGGAATATAAAAATAAACTGATGGTATATTGGTCATAATAGTACTAATTGCTAATTGTTAATTGCTAATGGCTAATTGCCAAATCTTCCATTAGCCATTAGGCATTACCAAACTAAGCAGCTTTGAAAAAATAGACAGAAATTGTTTTGAGCGCGGTCCTCGGTACTTTTCGTATAGGATAAAGCTGGGGATGATTAGCCTTAGTTTATAAGCTAACATTAAGGAAGTCATATCATTTAATTTGATTTTTCCAGCTAATAAATGAATAGGGAATTGGGCAATTTTACGCAATTTATCAAAAGTGTTTTTATCTTTCTCTTGAATTGCTTCATTAATAAAAAACTCTAAAGCTGGTTGGCAATATTTTCGGAAATTATCATGCTTACTCTGTTCAATTTCATAAAATACAATGTAGTCTTTTCTCATATAATCCCATTGGTTACTCATATTAGTTTGATGCTTTGTATAAAAGGCTCCAATGATCGGCGTGTAAACAAAATTAACATCTAATTCTAGCAAATCTAGTGCAAAGTCTCTGTCTTGCAAAGCCTTAAGACGATTATCAAAAATTTTATTTTTAAAAATATCTTTTTTGATTAACAAGCATTGCTGTAATAGTGGAAAAGGAGAATTCGCGAGAAAGTCAGGTAGAAGCAATCGCTGAATTAACTGTTCTTTTGTTAAAGAACCAATAATATTTTGTTCCCGTTTAATAATATTCTGCTCGTTATCTAGATATACGCGTTCGTAGTCACAGTAGAATATAACATCGAGGCTCTCTAAACCACTTAAATAACTTAGTTGAAATCTAGTTTTATCTTCGTGAATCCAATCATCGGGATCTAAACACTGAATCCAATCTCCTTGTGCATTTTGAATCCCGAAATTTCGCGCCGAGGATAATCCACCATTTTCTTTAAAGAAATACTTAACTCGTGAATCTACATTCATTAAGTGGGCAGCAACTTCACGAGTATTATCGGTAGAACCATCATCTACAAGAATACATTCAAGATCGGTGTAAGTCTGTGCCAAGACACTTTTAACGCACTTCTCCAGGTAAGTAGCCCGATTATAGCAAGGTAAAATAATTGACACTAGGGGAGCCATCGATTAATCAATCCTCAAGAGCAAATTTTGAACAACTTAACACAAGCACTTAGTTACTTTTGATGTTTTTATATATAGACATAAGTAGGTCGCCAAGAATAATCACAACTATGTAAAGTTTTGTAAAATAAAGGATAAAGGTTCGTAGTTGCGCTGTCTTCGCGCCTTCGCGGTTTAAAAATATTTTTGAACCACGTTCGCCGTTAGGCGTGCCGAAGGCAAGACGCGTTCGCGCCTCTGGTTGCGGTAGCGTCTCCGTCAGGAGAAGAACACGTTCGCGTAGCGTCTCGAAGAGAAGAAAAACTTCATTTTTAAACAATACAATAAATCTAACTTTGTATTTCCTATTTATCCCAGAGAAATTTTACTGATAAATCAACGTCATTTCTACTGATTATCAATGCTTTGTCAGTAAAATCACGGTGGAAAATATTAATTAAAAAAGTATAAGTATAAACGCAAATTACATTCAGTATGTAAATAATTTTTAACGGTACTAGACTTTAGACTAAGGGGGCGATCGTTAAATCGGAAAGTGAAGAAACTTAATTATTAATTAGATGTTTTAGGCTTAAATAGAATAAACAATTTTTCAGGAGTTTTTAAAACGCTTTATTTTTTCTGACTCTTATGCGGTAGTATAACCGATCCTTAATTTTGTCATTCGATGTATCAACTCCAATGGGTAAGCCTTTTTATTAGTCTAAAGTCCAGTAACGGTAGGGTGTGTTCGTCAATCACGCAAAGGCAGTTACGATCAGCTGTCTCACCGCCGATTGTAACTGCCTCCCCTACATAAGGTTTACATTTGTTTACTGGACGCCTAGTTCTTCAAAAGCACCCAGACAGAAACCCGGTAACTTGTGCCAATACCTTCGCCAAAATCGGTGACGAGGTATTGTTCTGCGAAACCGGGTTTCATTGACCCGTAATAATTAAGAATTATGTTGAGGTGTTTATCCTAGAAAAAATTCCTCTAAAAACGGATAAAACTTCTTAGCCAAAATCTCAAATTTTTCTCCTATGTCATTGGGAGAGATAATTTTATATCCCTTGCCGTTGAACCAATTATAATGACTGGATGGAATGTAATTTAAGTGAGACATTCCTTCTCGGTAATAGCCAGACAAAATCAGTATTTTATTCTTGGGAAAAAACCTAACCCTAAAATTCTCGGAGAAATGTTTCTTCCCTTTGAAAGTAATAGCCAAATTATCATTCCCTATTTTTTGGGATAGCAATTGAAATTCGGTTGTTGGGAAAGCTTGAGCCGCGATATTAGTAGCTGCTACCTCAAATTCTTGGGTGAGGATAATATTCATGAACTTTTACCTTAAGAATTGCCGATCGCCTAAGCAGTGGTTTGTGATTTTGCGCTTTATTATTCGACAGAAATAGATATCTACCTTAGAGCAAGCATTGCCCTCTACAATAAAGTGGGTACAGCAAAACAGATACCTTATTTTTGCAACACTATTAAGGCATTGCTGACCTCTACCGTAGGATGCATATTTATCAATATACTTATCATAGCAGCAATTACTGCTTTAGAGGTAGATGAGTTGTGTAAAGAAATGCTAATTACAGATTCTGCTTGAGAAAATTTCGGTTCTTCGTTCCATCCTTGGTTAAATAGGATAATATTGGTGATTGGTGATTGGGAAAAAGCAAGGTTTGTTTTAACCCATTACCAGTTACCAGTTGCTGCGGGGGTGCAAGTCGTAAACAAGGGCAGCTTTGTTGTGTTGCCATTCGTTTTGAAGCTTTGGAATCTTGCACAAGATCGAGATCCCGCTAAAGAATAAGTATTGATACATTTAAAAAAGCAGGTACAGGAAATGCAAGTAATCCGTCTTGAGGCACTCTCAGACAATTACATCTTTTTACTGCACGATCCAACGCAAAATATCGCCGCCGTTGTCGATCCAGCTGAAAGCAGACCAGTTTTAAAGAAACTTAAAGAATTACAAGCAGAATTGGTGGCGATTTTTAACACGCACCATCATCAAGACCATGTGGGTGGTAATCAGCAGCTCATAGAACAATGGAACCAAGTGAAAGTTTATGGTGGGGCGTTCGATAAAGGGAGAATTCCGGGACAGCAGGTGTTTCTGCAACAAGGCGATCGCGTCCACTTTGCAGACCGAATCGGGGAAGTTTTCTTCGTTCCCGGACATACCCGCGCTCACATCGCCTACTACTTTCCCCCAACGCACAAGAGTGAGACGGGCGAGTTATTCTGCGGCGACACCCTATTTGCTGGCGGTTGCGGTCGCTTATTTGAAGGGACACCGCAGCAAATGGTAGATTCCCTGAGTAAACTCCGCTCTCTACCTGATGATACCCACGTTTGGTGCGCCCACGAGTACACTCTGAAAAATCTACAGTTTGCCCTCACAGTTGATGGTGAAAACCTTGACCTCCAAAGTCGCTACGACCAAGTAAAGGCATACCGCAGTCGGGGAGAAGCTACTGTTCCCTCGCATCTCGGAGTGGAAAAGCGCACAAATCCCTTTTTACGCTGGGAGCAGCCAACATTACAATCAGCTACGAACAGTCGCGATTCGGTGGAAACATTTGGGCGTCTGCGCTTAATGAAAGACAAATTTTAGCCGATCTGCTAACGGCTAATAGCTAATTGCCCTGTTACCATTAGCTATTAGCGATCAATGATTAGCAATTAGCGAACAAAACAATGGCGAAACGCGTGCAGTTAGTTTTAAATAAGGATGTCAGCAAGCTGGGAAAATCTGGCGACTTAGTAGACGTAGCTCCTGGCTATGCTCGTAATTATCTGATTCCCAAGAGTTTGGCAACTCATGCCACTGCCGGTATTCTCAAGCAAGTCGAACGTCGGCGTGAGCTAGAACGCCAGCGGCAATTAGAACTTAAGCAGCAAGCGAGTGAGCAAAAAGCAGCTTTGGAACAAGTTGGCAGCTTCATAATTGCCAAGCAGGTTGGTGAAGGCGATGCTATTTTCGGTACTGTAACTACCCAAGAAGTGGTAGATGTAATTAAACAAATCACAGGACTGGAAGTAGATCGGCGCGGCACTACCATACCTGATATTAGTCACATAGGTACATACGAAGCAGAAATTAAGCTATATCCTGACGTGACAGCACTCGTCAATATTCAAGTAGTATCTAGCTAACGGTAGGCAGCCCACAGCTTTGTAGAGACGCGAAACTTCGCGTCTTTGTAGAGACGCGACGCCCTTCGGGTTCGCCCTTCGGCTTGGTGCAGTCGCCTACGGAGGGAAAGCCGTCATTCGCGCTGCTTCACCAGTTGCCTACGGCGGGAAACACTCATTCAGCACGCTTTCTCACCAGTCGCCTACGGAGGGAAACACTCATTCAGCGCACCGCCAAATTTCGCGTCTCTACACCAGAACTACAAACAGGAGATTGAAAATTTTGAACTTTTCTGGCGGGTTTTCCCGCCTTTATGTTTTGGAACAGATTTTGGATTACAAGGGAATAAGGGATTGGAAATTGTTAGTGGTTAGTTGTTATTTGCTAGTTGTTAGTTGTCTTAAAGTACTACAACGACTAACGACTAACGACTAACCACTAACCACTAACCACTAACCACTAACCACTAACCACTCCCAATCTAAAATCAATTATGTCTGAAGAACTAAACTTTCAAGGCAATAGCAGCGATCGCCTACCTCCCCAAAACATTGAAGCGGAAGAAGCGATATTGGGGGGAATTTTGCTAGATCCGGAGGCGATCGGCAGGGTAAGCGATCGCTTATCTCCAGAAGCTTTTTACATTAGCGCTCATAAAGACATCTACCAAGCGGCATTGCGCCTTCACGGTCAAGGTAAACCCACAGACTTGCTCTCGGTCACAAGTTGGCTTGCTGACAACGACAAGCTGGCTCGTATTGGTGGTAGAAATAAATTAGCATCTCTCGTAGACCGCACGGTGTCAGCTATCAACATCGACGCTTTAGCTTCTTTGGTGACGGAAAAATACCTGCGGCGTAAGTTAATTAAAGCTGGTAATGAAATTGTGCAGCTCGGTTACGAAACAGAAACCGAGTTACCAATTGTCCTCGATCAGGCAGAACAGAAAGTTTTTGGTGTGACTCAAGATCGTCCCCAAGCAGGTCTGATTCACATCTCCGACACCCTGATTAATACTTTCCAAGATATTGAGACTCGTCATCAAGGTATCGCCTTACCAGGTATTCCCTGCGGATTTTATGATTTAGATGCCATGACCAGTGGTTTTCAACGTTCTGATTTGATTATTGTTGCTGGTCGTCCGTCAATGGGCAAGTGCCTAAGTGAAACCACTGAAATTGTTCTGGCTAATGGTACTATATCAACCATTAAAGAAATCTACGATCGTCATGAAGCCGAACTGCTGACACTCAAGGATGATTGGAAATTCCACCTAACTCAACCATCTGCATTTGTAGATGACGGAATCAAACCAGTTTTCCGTGTCACGACTCGCTTAGGGCGGTATGTCGAAACTACAATCACCCACCCATTTTTAACTATTAAAGGCTGGCAAAGGCTAGAAGAACTGAAAGTTGGCGATCAAATTGCACTGCCACGAAAGATAGACGTATTTGGTACAAAAACAATTCGTGAGTGTGAAGTCAAATTACTAGCCTACCTAATAGGAGATGGTTGTTTGACAGACACAATACCGGAATTTACCAATACTAACCCTCTCATTCAGGACGACTTCTCCCAGGCTGTACTTAGCTTTTCTCCTCAACTGAAAGTGTGCGTAGAAATTAGCCCCCATCCACCAATACTTTCTGCTGCAATGTGTCAGGGGCAAAAAAATCCTCTAACTGCATGGCTGGAAAATCTAGCACTATGGGGCAAAAAAGCTGAGCAGAAAATAATTCCGGCGATGATTTTTCAACTTGAGCGATCGCTAGTCTCTTTATTCCTTAACCGCCTTTTTGCAACAGATGGCTGGGCTACAATACTGAACAGTGGTCAGGCACAGTTAGGCTATTGCAGCGTTAGTGAGAAACTAGCAAGACAAGTTCAACATCTACTACTACGGTTTGGCATCATTGCTGCTCTGAAAAAGCGGTTTGTTAAATACAAATACACTCGTAAACAAGCTTGGCAATTAGATATTACTGATGCCAATTCTATCAAGAATTTTATCTCAGAAGTCGGGATTTTTGGCAAAGAAGAGGCATTAGCCAAAGTCGCAGCAGCAATAAATCAAAAGAGATATCAGACGAATCGCGATCTAATTTCTGTAGAGATTTGGGAACAGATAGCAGCAGCTAAAGGAAATGAACCTTGGACTGTTTTGGCACGACGTGCTGGGATAAAGAGGTATACAAATAGACATTTGATCCAACGTGCTTTAACACGGGAAAAACTTTGGAATTTGGCAACTGCTTTAGACAATTTGCCACTTCAGCAGTTAGCAACTAGTGATATCTACTGGGATGAAATCGTTTCTATTGAGCCGATAGGATCCAAACAAGTGTATGACTTAACAATCCCCGACACCCACAATTTTGTTGCCAATGATATCTGTGTTCACAATACAGCCTTTTGTTTGAACCTTGCGCATAATATTGCTGCTTTATATAAATTACCAATTGCTGTTTTCAGTTTGGAAATGTCAAAAGAGCAACTGGTGCAGCGATTATTAGCAAGCGAAGCCGGAATTGAAACTGGTTATTTGCGCAGTGGACGTATCAGTCAAACTCAGTGGGAACCATTAAGCCGTGCTATTGGTATGCTCTCGGAGATGCCAATTTTTATTGACGACACACCAAATATTACAGTGACAGAAATGCGGAGTCAGGCGCGGCGATTGCAGGCGGAAGTAGGGGCAGAACTGGGACTGATTATCATAGATTACTTGCAATTGATGGAGGGAGCAGGCGATAACCGCGTGCAAGAAATATCAAGAATTACCCGCAGTATAAAAGGTTTAGCTCGTGAATTAAGTGTCCCAATTATTGCTTTATCTCAGTTGAGTCGAGGTGTGGAATCACGCACTAACAAGCGTCCAATGTTGTCTGATTTGCGGGAGTCAGGCTGCTTAACAGGCGATAGCTTAGTGACTTTAGCAGATAGTGGCGTGCAAGTACCAATTCGGGAATTAGTGGGCAAATCAGGTTTCGCTGTTTGGGCGCTGAACGAAGCCACAATGCAGCTAGAACGAGCAGTTGTCAGCAATGCTTTTTCAACAGGTGTCAAGCCTGTATGGCGATTACAAACTCGACTAGGACGTACTATTCGGGCAACTGGCAATCACAAGTTTCTGACAATTCACGGCTGGCGACGACTCTCTGAGTTAGAAATAGGCGATCGCATTGCTTTACCCCGGTGCTTACCTAGTGGTGCTTTGCAGTCAATGAGCAATCCTGAAATTGCTTTGCTAGGACACTTGATAGGAGATGGTTGTACCTTACCTCGGCACGTTATTCAATACACTACTAGAGAGGAAGATTTAGCCAATACCGTTGTATCTGTTACGATTGAAGCTTTTGGATGGCAAGTTGTGCCTCGTATTAATCGAGAGCGTGAATGGTATCAAGTCTATCTTAGTGCGGGATATCGTTTAACGCATAACGTTAGGAATCCCATAGCCAAGTGGCTAGATTCTCTTGGTGTTTTTGGTTTGAGATCCTATGAAAAATTTGTACCAAATCAAATTTTTCAGCAAACTCAAGAATCCATAGCTCTTTTCTTGCGCCATCTCTGGTGTACGGACGGTTGCATCAATCTTGGCAAAGGAAAACGCTCTTATCCTGCCGTCTATTACACCTCTAGTAGCGAAAAATTGTCACGGGATGTTCAGTCACTTTTACTCAGACTTAGTATCAATGCCAAACTATCTGTAGTTCCCCAACTAAATAAAGGACGAGATCAATATCAAGTTTGGGTGACGGGGAAATTTGATTTAGAAAAGTTCATCAATCTGATTGATGCGGTAGGCAGCTACAAAAAGCAAGCTCTTACAGAGATTGCAAAATATATTGAAGTCCGCCCTGCCAATACCAATAGAGATGTGATACCCCGTGATATATGGAAAATGTATGCTGTTCCATCCATGCAGCAGAATGGAATCACTATACGCAATATGCAATCTCAACTTGGCGTTGCTCACTGCGGCACAACTCTTTATAAACAAAATTTGAGTCGTGAACGAGCAGCAAGATTGGCTACTGTTGTCAAATCAAATGATCTTGCCCGTCTATCTACCAGTGATGTTTACTGGGATGAAATTGTCTCAATTGACCCTGATTGTGAAGCTGAAGTTTACGATTTAACAGTTCCTAAACTTCACAATTTTATAGCAAATAACATAATTGTTCACAACTCGATCGAGCAAGATGCGGATATAGTAATCATGCTTTACCGCGATGATTACTATAACAGTGACAGTCCCGATCGAGGAATTGCCGAGGTCATCATAGCTAAACACCGCAACGGTCCAACTGGTACAGTTAAACTTCTTTTCGACCCACAGTTTACAAAGTTTAAAAATTTAGCCAGACCTAACACTCATTAAATTTGTTAGTGGTTAGTAGTTAGTAGTTAGTTGTATTTTCTACTAACCACTAACCACTAACAACTAACAACTAGCTAATTCCCAGCAATTCCACATCAAAATTCAGCGTAGCGTTGGGTGGAATCACACCACCAGCACCACGAGCACCATAACCTAAATCTGGGGGAATGATTAACTTACGCTCACCGCCTACTTTCATCGTGCTAAGTCCTTCGTCCCAGCCTTTGATGACTTGTCCCTGACCGAGTTTGAATTTGAAGGGTTGACCGCGATCGCGTGAACTATCAAACTTAGTACCATCTTCCAGAGTGCCGGTGTAGTGAACCGAAACCGTTTGTCCAGTTTTGGGAGTCGCCCCAGTCCCCTCCTTGATCTCAATATACTTTAGTCCAGAGGGCGTGGTAACGACATTGGCATCAGACATTTTCTTCTTGCTCGCAATTAGGGTATTGTTTTCAGTTACAGTGGTTGCTGCAGGTGTGGTTTGAGTCAAATGAGCAGCAACAGCAGACTCTTGTTTGCCGCCGCTTACTTGCGCCAACACCAAAACCACAACACAAAGCAGCATAAAGCTTATGCTCAGTAAAATCTGTCTCAAAATTAGTCCTCCCTACGTAAGTGGTAGTAATTGGGTATAACCAGTAGGACAAAACTAAGTTTAAATCACAAAGTGTACTTTAACGCCAAAGCTTATTTTCTAAATCTCGCACTTGACGCTCTAAGCGGTCAATCCTACCTCGCAGTTCGTCAACTTCCGACTGGCGAGGAACCCCCAGATCCTGCATCATATTCCGCAATTGACGTTGCATTTGTGTATCCCAGTTTCCCTGCTCCGACTTTAACTGCTGAAGAAAATCATCCATCACCGCTTTGGCTTGCTCAGGATTAAGCTTGCCATCTTTCAATTCATCAGTGACTTCCCGCAGTTTATCACCCACCAAGGATGTTGTGCCAATACCAAGCATTACTAATTGCTTCATCCAGTTGTTGCTGTCCATACTACCTTCAAATCACTTATTTCAAAACGTAATCCTACAAGTTCGCTTCTAGGTAGGCAATAACGTCAAGGGAGAGCGTGGTTATTGTAGCCTACATCTCTATTTTGGCAAAGAAAGCAAACCAGGAGAATTAAAGTATTTAGTTATATAGTGATTTTTCGCGAAAGTAACCGCTACTCTAAACCTAGGCGAACATAAGGATTTAAGCCCTTAAGGCACAGGAAAACCGATAGCGCAAGGTTTTTAAATGGGTTAAACCGATCGCTCGTCCGGCTGAAACGACCGAACCACCGTCATCCAGATGATGCTTAATTTGTGAGTGTGCGTAAGTTCTAAAGTAGTCTGAGAAAGAAAATAAAAGGTGTGATAATAGAACTACTCAGGGTGAAAGTTCCGCTTGAACAACGAGAAAAATACATTCAGAAAGATGCAGAAATTTGGACAACAGCCCTTGCTAGGTATCCTGGATTTCTTGGTAAAGAGGTTTGGATCAATCCTCACGACACACAATTCGTCATTCTGGTAATTCGTTGGGCAACGCGGGAACAGTGGAAAGCCATACCTCCATCCGAACTGGAAGCGATTGAACAACAGTTTGCCCAAGCCATGGGAAAATCTTATCCACTCGTGGAGTCAGCAGAGTATAAGCGTGCGGAAATTTCCTCATTTGTAGAGTAGAGAATGACCCAGATGAGAAAGTGCGTCCGTTTGCATTCATCAGAAATTGGCAGAATTTAGGTAGGGGTGACGCACTTCACCTCGATTCAGCATCTACCGAATAAAACAGTCATAGGGAGAGGTACGAACTCCCCCATTTTTCTACGCGAAACCGAAAATTGATAACATTATTATGAAACACGAAATTTCTCTGAGACAGCCCAGAATTATTATTAACACGGTTGCAGGTAGTTTAACTATCTTAGCTGCTATAGCAGCTGTCAGAAACGAAAATCCCAACGCTAAAACACTCTCTTGGATTGTGGCTGGAGGCAGTGCCATTATCGGGATAGTCAATCAAGGCAGTTCTTATCTATATGAAGAAAATGCCAATAATCAAATTGAAGATTTGATTAAACCCAAGGATAAGAAGATTGCTGACCTGACTGAGGAAGTAGAGACAAAACGGGGGATTGAAAACCAATTACAACAAGCGCAGTCAGCTAACAATCAATTATTAGATACAATCGTAAAACTTAAAGCAGAATTAGAATGGTATCAAGGTAATATAACTGAAGAAAAAAAACTTGCTGACGTGGCTTTAGACACTTTTATAGTCAAGAGCAGAGAAGTATTGAGTGCATATATAGAAGAAAACTTTGAAAAAATAAATTTTTTATTACATACCATTATCAAGGAGATAAAAGATGAATACGTGTTAATAAGTTTAAATGAATTAAAGATTGAAATAGAAATTAAATATGCAAATCACAAAGCTTGGATATTAGAAATAAAACGCAATAATAATCTTTATTTTGTGACTGATACTATAGATATTTTTAATCAAATTCATGAAGAGTTAGCGTTTTTGAAAGTTAAATTGATCAGAACTTTGAGTGCTAGTGAACGCTGGAAACGTCAAAATGGTGTCAGTAAAGAAAAAGCCAAAAACTCGTTAGTTCAATTAGCAGAAACTCGCAAAGCTAGTTATAACGATGTAATGGCAAAACTAGAATATTCGGAGCAAGTAGCCACCAATAACCCTCAGTACATGCAGCACATCATTGCAGAATTGGAAAAGGCTATGGAGCGACTCGCCCAAAAAGATGAAGAAATCAAAGCTCTCAAACGTCCTTATTATTGGTCTACACCTACTCGTGAGGACCAATGGATAGCAAATATCATTATTGGTTATTTTGAACAGCTAGGAATTATTCTAGATCGCGCTCACAATGATTACGATCAATGGCAAGCAAGTCTAAGTTTTCACATTGACCGAAATAGACGTTTAATTAAGGTTAAAGATCTAAATAAACACTCTGATAAGATAGAACAGCTAGCCTACACCCTCAACACACCTGAGTTTAAATTTGATGGTAAATTAGGACTAATGACTGTTTGGGTACAAATAGGCAAGACACCTGTTAAGAAAAAAAGCCTACTAACCCAAGTTGCTAGTTAGACTTATGTGATGCATGGTAATTGCTAATTGCTAATTGCTAATGGCTAATGGCTAATGGCTAATTGTTACCATTAGCCATTACCTATTACCAGCCCTAAATTACATCAGTAACAATTATCAGCAAAAACTAGGCATAGATAAATATTTAGTTTATAATAGAAGTTCTTGTTCCCCTTCAAACCCTGACTTTACCAAAGTAAAACTAGACAAAGGAGGAAAAGCTAATGACTACATCTACCCAGACAACCAGAGTCTACGATGAAATTATCGACTTCATTGCTGCTGGAACAACCCCACAAAGCGTTATCGATTTTCAACTTTCGGAAGCTGCCAAAGAACTTGTAGCTGACCTGGTTTACCAAGCAAAAACTGAAGGTCTAACAGGGGATGAAAAGAGAGAATTAGATAAATATTTGATGCTAGAGCATCTGATGACGCTTGTCAAAGCAAAAGCTCATAAGTACATTCATGCTGAGTAATTATTCTTGTGTCTCGTCCTTACATTAGTACAGAATTACGGCATTTAGTTGCTGTTCGTGCAGATTACCTGTGCGAATACTGTCTCACCTCAGAAGCAGACAGAACTTTGGGTTACCAGATTGACCACATAATCAGCGTGAAACATGGTGGACTCACAACAACAGATAATCTTTGCTATGCCTGTATTTTCTGTAATCTTCAGAAAGGGACCGATTTGGGGTCAATTAATTGGCAGACTGGAGAACTTGTCAGGTTTTTCAACCCACGTAGAGATTTTTGGGGAGATCATTTTCGACTAGATCAGGCTATGATTCAACCGCTGACAGACATTGGAGAAGTGACAGTACGCATTCTAGATTTTAACAGCAATGAGCGAATTATAGAGCGGCAAGCATTGATTGCAGATGCTAGGTATCCATCAGCATTGGCGCTAGGACGAATGACCAAGTAGATATAAAAGCACCCTAGCAATGAACAGGCGCTGTTACAAATCTCAGCAGTCCCCATCCTTCCCCGACAACAGATAAAATCAGAATATTCATCTACATTCTGTACAGGCTTTGGACACTGCAACCTGCCCACGCTGTCATCAACCCGTAAACTCCCAGGCTGTCACCTGTCCCCATTGTCGCATGCAGTTGAAAGCTTACGGTCATCCTGGTATTCCCTTACACCGCGCTACTGGGACTGAGTATCTCTGCGACAGCTGCACCTACCACGAAGACGATACCTGCAACTTTCCCCAACGTCCCTACGCCAAAGAGTGTACCCTTTACCAAAACATTGAAGAAAGCAAGTTACAGTACCAACAACTGCGTTACACCAACAGCTTGGGTGCAACTGTAAAAAGCTGGGTAAAACGCAATCAGGCTCTACTGTTGTTACTGGGTTTATTGTTAATATGTTTACTTATAGCTTTGTCAGCATCTTGACCTAAGAAGGGGAGTGGGGAATGGGGAGTGGGGAGTGGGGGAGGATGAGGAGGATGAGGGGATGAGGGGGTGCTCCGTTGAAAGAAGAATTACTCTCCCTCATCTCCCTCATCTCCCTCATCTCCCCCCACTCCCCACTCCCTACTCCCTACTCCCTATTCCAAAACCCTTGACGCTGTTGGTGGCAAATTCTTAACAGGAGACGCTTCTTCAAACACCCCTAGGTCGAACCAAAAAGTCGTACCAACGCCAACTTCACTTACCAGACACATCTTACTGTGATGCTTTTCCATAATATTTCTGACAATTGATAGTCCCAACCCGGTACCTTCTAGAGTGTGAACTAGGTTTTCTACCCGGAAGAAGCGGTCAAAAATTGCTTCTTGGTCTTCTTGCGCAATGCCAATTCCAGTATCAGAGACTTCCACTCGCACTTGCTGTGGGAGATCGCCTTCTTTAAGCTTTGGTTTTAGTTGGTAGGCGCGGAGGGCAACTTTTCCACCCACCATGGTGAACTTGAGGGCATTACCAACCAGATTAGCCAATACTTGCACCAACAAATCATAATTACCCACTACTTGCGGTAAGTTAGGAGCAACTTCCTGAATGAGTTCAATGCCTTTATCTCTAGCATTAAGTTGATAAGTCCGCAGTGTCTGTTCGATCGCTTGTGCCAAATCCACTCCATCTAAGTTGTAGCGACGACCAGATTCAAGTTTTGACAAATCCAAAACATCGTTGACCAAACGGGTTAGTCGATCAGTTTCATGATTGACAGTTTGCAGAAACTCCCGTCGTTGTTCTGTACCCAAGTCTTCGCCGTACTCATGTAAAGTTTCAATAAAGGATTTAATGTTGAATAGGGGGGTTCGCAGTTCGTGAGAAACGTTGCTAATAAATTGGCTTTTTGCCTCGTTCAGTTCAACCTCACGGGTAATATCTTGTACGGTCATAGCAATGCCTTTAATACTCTCCCGTTGTACGTTGAGAACTGTAGTTAGCAGAATGCGGACAGTCCGTTGAGTGGTTTGGCTGAGGTGAATACGGAACTCAGCGCTTTCGCATTCCCCTGCTGCCATTTCGGACAAGGGACGGGTAATTTCCATTCGCATCGCTGACGGTAAAAGATCCAAAACATTCCCGGTAACCAAATCAATCCCCTCCCAGCCGAAAATTCGTCGCGCTGTGGGGTTGACTAAAATCACCTGCATGTTGTTGTCTATTAGCACTGCACCATCAGCAATGGTGGAAACCAGGGTTTCCAGCTTGGCTTTTTCTGCAGTCAGTTCCTCAATATTTTGTTCTTCATAGCGCTCCAAGCGCTCTGCCATTTCATTAAAATTGAGAATTACCTCTCCTAGTTCGCCTCCTAGTGGTAAGTTAATTCGCTGCTTGAAATTTCCCGCAGCAATTTGTTTCACCCCTACAAGCAGTTCTTTAATTGGTTTGGTGATTGTCAAAGCGTTAATTACCCCTGCCAAGATCACCATTACCCAAATCGTGATAAAAACGGCAATAGTGACATCGCGGGTGAAATTTGTGGAGATGACTGCGGTTGGGTTAGGGTTAATGCCGATCGCCAACACACCAAGGTATTTGCCATTAATAGTCAGGGGAACAAACACATCGGTGACTTCCCCATCTGGTGACTGGTGTTGCCGCACCATCGGTTTTTCTGCATCAGCAGCGTAATCCTCTGGCAGTTGTATCCGTCGTTCAATACTGAGGGAGGTTTTCACCTCTGGTTCCCAAAAGGGAAGACCGTAAAAAATGTTTCCATTTTCATCAGCGTAAAGCATATAACGCACACTAGAGGTGCTGCTGTAATAGCGCTGAGAAAATTGGGCAACTTCTTTAAGATTGTGGTCGGCAATCAGTGGGGAAACATTAGAGGCAAGCAGTAGTCCAAGGTCACGACCGAAGCGAGTGTCATTCAGACGCGCATCCTGCTGAATTGTATTGACTGCCCAGAAGGTCAAACCACTCATTACCAGAGATACAACCATTGTGGCGACAGCCAAAAGCTTGGTCTGGAGGGTAAACTCAGACCACCAATTTGCGATCGCTTCTCGAATTGTTTTCAAAAGAGCCAGCATTTCAATAAAAAGTTGTTATAGCGGTGGTCGTTCGCTTAAAATACAACTTTAATCATATAAAAGTATATAGTGTACAATGTAGCAAATTCGAGGGTATGGCTAATGGCTAATTGCTAATTGCGAATGGCAATCAACAATCAACAATCAACAATTAGCAATTCTCTATGCCCGATGACCAATATCTCGCCGATAATACATCCCCTCAAAGTGAATGCATTTTATGCTAGCGTATGCTGAGGCAATTGCCTGGTCAAAATTTGACCCGACTCCGGTGACATTTAATACCCGACCGCCATTTGTTACTAGTTGTTGTTGGTTCAACTTTGTCCCGGCATGAAATACAGTGGCTCCCAGTGACTCGGCTTGCTCAATGCCAGTAATTACCTTTCCTTGCTCGTATTCTCCAGGATAACCACCAGCGGCTGCAACAACAGTGGCAGCTACCCCTGATTTCCAGGCAATGGGTGGCATTTCTGCTAAACGCTGCTGCACGCAGGCAAGCATTAACTCGAATAGAGGTGTTGCTAGCAGCGGCAAAATCACTTGTGTTTCTGGATCGCCAAAGCGACAGTTAAATTCCAAAACCTTGAATCCGGACGGGGTAATCATCAATCCGGCGTAAAGTACGCCTCGGTAGTCAATGCCTTTTGCCTTTAAAGCAGCGATCGCTTTCTCCAACACTTCTTTTTGAATTCGTTCCATCAAAGCAGGTGTGGCAATGGGCGCAGGAGCATAAGCTCCCATACCACCAGTATTTTCCCCCGTATCGCCTTCACCAATGCGCTTGTGATCTTGAGCTGGTAGCAACGAGCGAATCGTTAACCCGTCGGAAAGCGCTAAAACGGAAACCTCTTCCCCAGTCAAATATTCTTCAACGATCACAAATTTCCCAGCACTGCCAAACTGCCCCTGAAAAATAGCATCAATTGCCGCCTGTGCCTGTTCCACCGTTTCGGCAACTGTGACACCCTTACCTGCTGCCAAGCCGTCGGCTTTAACGACAATTGGTGCCCCCTGTGCTTTCACGTAATATTTTGCTGCTTTAGCCTCCGTAAATACCGCAGCATGTGCTGTAGGAATTCCGGCTGACTGCATCAAGGCTTTTGCCCAAGCCTTACTTGCTTCAATTTGCGCCCCGGCTTTAGTTGGACCAAAAACCATCAGACCTTTGTCTTGAAGATAGTCTGTTATTCCTTTTGCCAGTGGTACTTCTGGTCCCACCACCACAAGATTTACACCATTATTTTGGGCAAATTTGCTTATACCTTCAAAGTCATCTACTGCCAAGGGCAAATTTTGGCAATTTTCCATGCTAGCTGTACCCCCGTTCCCAGGCACACACACAACTTGCTCAATTTGCTTTGATTGCAGCAGTTTCCAGACTAAGGCGTGTTCCCGCCCTCCATTACCTACAACTAAAACTTTCACTTATTTCCTCGTGAGTCCCTTGCAAAGCGAGAATGCCAATAAACCTAAAATAGGGCGGGCAGGATGCCCACCCCACAATCTTAGTTACTTTTCTTGTGGGGTGGGCATCCTGCCCGCCCTATCTTTAGAAGAAACATTTTAGAGTTATTTGTGTCTTTCTACTTAACTATAGGATTCCTATTTGATTTTTGAAATACACGTAGGGTGGGCATTGCCCACCATATCCTGGTTTTGGTGGGCAATGCCCACCCTACACTTTACATCAAATCTGCTGCTGTATTTTAGCATTTAACTTTGTATGTATAAATTTATATATAAAATTTTTAAGTATAAATACTAGCAGTAATTATAACTATCTTACCAAATTTACGTGTTTTCCGTGATTCTCGTTGATGAAATTTATTGCTAAAAAGTAATTGTAAAGTAATGGCGGATACCTGAAAGTAAGGATTAACCTTTAAATATTGAGATTGATAAAAGTATCAAAAAGTCAGGAATCATGACTAAAAGTATCGTTACCGGAGCCGCAGGGTTTATTGGCTCTCACCTTGTAGAAGCATTGTTGAAACAAGGAGACGAAGTCATCGGAATTGATGAATTCACCAATTATTATGACCCCATTTTAAAGCGCAAGAACATAGCACACTTACACAATCACCCCCACTTTAAATTAATAGAGGCAGATATTCAGTTTTTAGATTGGCAGAACCTGCTAGCAACGGTAGACGTAGTTTACCATCAAGCAGCTCAAGCCGGGGTACGAGCGAGTTGGGGTGAAGGTTTCCGCGCTTACACCGAGCGAAATATTAACGCCACACAAGTTTTGCTGGAAGCAGCAAAGGATGCTAAACACCTCCTCAGGTTAGTATTTGCCTCTACATCTAGCGTGTACGGTGACGCTGAAACTTTACCCACCGACGAGAGTATTTGTCCCAAGCCGGTTTCTCCTTACGGTATTACTAAGCTAGCAGCTGAACAGTTGTGTCAGCTATATTACAAAAACTTTGGCGTACCGTTTGTAGCATTGCGCTATTTCAGCGTTTATGGTCCAAGACAGCGACCGGATATGGCATTTCATAAGTTTTTCAAATCTATTTTACAGGATGAGGCGATTCCCATCTACGGCGATGGTGGGCAAACGCGGGACTTTACATTTGTGAGTGATACTGTAGCAGCCAATTTAGCAGCAGCTACCGTACCAGAAGCTGTGGGCGAAATCTTCAACATCGGTGGCGGTAGCAGAGTGGTTTTAACACAAGTCCTGGACACGATGGAAGAAATTGTTGGGCAACCAATTAAAAGAAACCACATTGAAAAGGCAATGGGAGACGCCCGTCATACCGCTGCTGATGTCACCAAGGCGCAGAAAATCCTCGGCTACCAGCCGCAAGTGTCCTTGGTTGATGGCTTAAATCAGGAATGGCAGTGGGTGCGTGCATTGTACAGTTAACAAAAATAGTTACTCCCGACTATAAGTCGGGGGTGCTGACCTACCAAATTTACTCGGTCATCCCTTGCTGTTTCAGTCAAAGAATCATAAAGCAGGTGAGAAACCAACGTGCATTTCAGCACGATTTTTCTCAGGGTATTAGAGAAACTCTACATTTCCTATCATTTCTTCTGGTGTCAGCACTTCGTAAATCACAACCAAACGCTCAATAATTTCGCCAATGGAACGAGTTCCTTTCTTGCAGTAAGTAATTCCAGGATGGTTGCTATTACGACTGGCAATCACCAGGAAATCTGCATCTTGAGTAAAAATAACTCGCTGACTTTGCTGAATAAACTCTAACTGAGCCTCATCTGTCTGACCACGTAATCCTGCCTCAGTTGTTATTGTGGCATCAATCCCGTAACGACGTAAACCAAGTGCGATTGCAGGATCAACATTTTCATCAAGGTGGAAGCGGATACGCTTACTCATCCCTCAAAGACCTTAGTTTTTCTTGGAGTCGTGAAGGATAATTGGACTTCAAAACTCGAATATACTCGTCTTCTTCTGTGATGTGACGGTCTATCTCATCTCGGTAGTCAAAGTAGTAAGCTATTGCTGCATATACCGATGCCAAACAGAGGTCATACTTGCCAGCTATTTCTATAAGGGAATACCCCATTTTCAGGTGCATCACAGCTACATCCTCTACGGCAATTCTTGTGCCTGCAATGCGGGGCTTTCCAGCACGTATATCAGGGGAGATTTCAATATGCTCCCTACTTAATGCCTGCATAACTTCATTAGATATTCTAACTTAATGTTTCAAACCTAGCATAAATTATTAGGTCAACTCAGATCTTGCACCAACCCCTGACTCAGGTGCGGCTATACAAACCAAGTCCCTTCGGGTGACGCTCCTTCATCGGCTTGCAAAATAAACTCAGTAACGAAAATTTACCCTAGCAACTTCTGAGAAAGCGTTTGCTGTTTTTCATAAGAGCATCATTCCCACTCTTGCAATTCATCACTAGTGTTACGAAGTAGAGAATTGAGCTTTTGGCGACGAGTTTCAAAGTTGGCGGCGAGTGAAATCAGTATGATGCCGACGAGCAAGCCAATAACCCATTTGAAAAATGGATAACGCAAACTCAAAACAACCAACTGATAGAAACCAGTCATAAAAAAGGTGGCTACCCCAACATAGAGAAAAGCCCGCACTCGCAAAGCTAATCCCGCAAAAATGGCGATGAGACTGAAAATCCCCGGTATCAGTGCTATGTCTTGATGAAATATAATTGCCCACCCACAAATGACACCGCTGCCTAACATCCGCAGGTTGTGGCGACCTGCTTTCATTTCTGTCTGCCTCAAAGAAGGATCGAATTGTGCAACATACAATAGCGATAAGCCAACTGGTGTCACATACCACAAAGCATCTGTAAGATGTAAGTCCCAAAACCAACGAAACAGCGCCCAATTACATAACGCTGCACTGATATAGGTAAAACGGAATTGGTTAGAAGCCTTGGCAACGAAGATATAAAAGCCGGCGGAGATCGCCAAACTAATCGGGTAAACTTCACCTCTGGTTTGCCATAAAAATATCAATGGTAAAATATATGCAGCGATTCGCCAAGGTCTTTTATACCAACCCCAAGTCTGCCAAGGCAAGACGTAGAGAAAATAAGCAATTATAGAAGCGATCGCAACTTGCCAAGGAAGCAACTGTTCAGCAAATAAATGTACTATGCGAATGTCTGGCAAATAAGCCCTCAAGCAAGCTACCTCTAACAAGCCTAGGTAGACCCAGATTTCTGATGTTAAGATCTGAACTTGATCTGAACTTAAGAAGGAGAACTCATAGCCCCCCTTGTTAAGGGGAGGTTTGGGATGCTGGCGTCCTTGAAAGATAGCATAGCGAATCAAAAACACTCCTGTTCCCAACCCCACCGTCTTCAAGCTGATGGGAGTGAAACAAGCAGCTAGCAATAAGCAGCTACTGACAACCCAGTGAACATGAGAAACTGCTTTCAATTCTGCGGTGGTAAGGCTTAAGTAGGCTAAAAGCCAAGGCGAGAGGATGCGATAAGCATACATGATGCCGGTACCAAGCATAGACATGGCAATTAAGCGATCGCCAAATACTCCTCCTTGTACTTGTAATTGATATAACAAAATTTCAGATGCCGCAATTGATACACCTACAAGTCCCAAGTAAACTAGAGGTTTAAATTCTTGGCGGCGTCGCCCTACCCCAATAACTATTAAAGCTACAGCTAAGGAAGATAAGCCTGTCCAGTTAGCAAAGGTGTGCCAGCGTAGGACTGTACCGAATACGCTATATACTAGAGGCAGGATGTGCCAACGGTTGGGAAGTCTTTCGAGTTGATGTTGCCGGTGCCACCACTCTCCCAAAAGCTGAGTTACCAAACCCAAAGCGATATTGGCAATTGCCATCTTAATAATAGAACGATCGCCAAAACCCAGTAACTCAGCAATTAATAATTCCAGACACCAACCGATGCCATAAAAACCCCAATTTGTAGGTTGTTGCCAACTGCGATACACAATTGCTGCTAAAGTTATCGCCGAGGAAATTAAGTACAAAAACCCAGTCCCGGAAAGTCCTTGGTAAACTAGCAGGGAGTGGACACTCAGCAGTAACAACTCAGCACTACACAATGCGATCGCCCACTTATCAATAGCTTTTGCATAAATTGCTACTAACTCCTCACCTTGTCTAAGCAATTTCCGAACAAGCCATAAACTGATGATGGCGATCGCTCCCACTAAAAACCAACCTGGCAATGATAGCTGCGGTAAACCAGGAACACCCTCCCACAACCCAGCAGCGATGAAACCCAGCCCAAAACCTACAGTAATTACCGCAGACTGCCAGTTTCGTAAATAGTACGTATTAACAAACATTAAAGCGGTAGCAACAGCCAAACCAATTAATCTGGCGTCAGAAAGCGGTATCAGTAATTGAGAAAGTCCCAAGGCAGCGACACTTAACCAAGTGCTGGTTACGGGTTTAAACCCTAGGCTGGTAATGCCTGTGAGAGCAACAGGGGTAATTAACCAAATTAGACCCCAATACTCACTACCATCACCGGAACCAAGCCATAATGATTCAGCGTTCTTCCACAGTAGTGAATAACTCAGTGCCGCTAGTCCTAAACCAATATGCCACGCACTACGTTGCCATAGTCCATTGCCTAGACTCAATCGCCACTCTGCAACCATTACGGCTAACAAAATGCTTGCCCACATTTCTTGACTAAGATGGGGCATCAGACGGTCAATTATAGAGCAAAGCGTCAGCACTCCAGTCATTTGAGTCATATACACCAGACTCATTCTGGTAGGACGCTGATGACTGACAAATGCCAGAGTAATTGTGGAAAACAGCAAATTGAGCGATCGCAACGTGGGATTTACCAAACTCACCAAAGTTAGCAAACTCCCAAAAACCAGCGTTAACTTTTCCCCAAAATCAGCAGATTCTACCTTCTTACCACGGCTTAGCTGATTTGTCAACAGCACCATGAAAATCACATAGGGAAATAACGCTATACTCAGTAATGCCCAAGGTGTATTCCGAGAATTGGTCAGTTGAGTACCAGTAGCGATCGCCCATTCCTGCAAGTCGTCAGGCACTAATCGCCAAACTAACCAAATTGTCTGTAACCCAATAGCGAAAATTGCCCCGACATCCGTCCAGACACTATACCGCTGCAACCGACGCCTGAAAAACCACAAACTCAAGCCGCTAACAGCTGTTGCTTGCCAAGGAAAAGCTTTGCCTACCGATACCAGCCAACCCAAGAACAGCAAAGTACTACCAATGAACTCCCAAGGAAATTGTGTAGGGGAAGTAGGGGAGGTAGGGGAGGTAGGGGAGGAATATACTCTACTCCCCCTACTCCCCCCACTCCCCCCACTCCCTCCAAACTCAACGGCTGTGCCACCCAACCGACTAACCAACCGCACACACCAATCGCTAACCCCAGTTCTTGGACATCGACGCGAACAACAAAAATCGCCCGTACAAGTAACACTACCAATGCATAAACGATCGCAGCATAAGGCAACCTGAGATCCAATTGAGTTTGCTTATTTGCTGCTGCTGGCATGTGTCTATGCTGGGAAGAAGTAGTTGTAGTAGCGATGGTGGTTCCTGCCATTGCCAAATAAACGGCAATTAAGGGAAATCCTGGTATTTTCCAACCCCAGTGCAGATAACTCAGCCCCAGAATATTTACCTGAGACAATTTTCCTATTGCGTTCTTGGCAACAAATCGGCGATTATTGCAGACTAAAACAGTAATAGCTGTGAGGGCAACAGAGGCAGCCGCCACCACGATCCACTCACTCGGATTCTGCCACAGCCGGAAGCTGTCCATTGCCCAAAAGTTTACAGGCACCAACAAAAGGGTGACAATGAGCAATGTCTGAGCAGTCAAGCGTAAATTAGGCTGTTTGCCAGCCCAAAAACTTACACCCCAGAAACTTAAGGTATAAGCAAGCAATACTCCATACTGTCCAACCGCAGGAAACTTTTCCCACTGACTAGCGGCAAGTACCCCAGAAGACACTACCACTAAGAACATCCCTAAAAACAGCAGCCACCGGACGCTCAATTCTGCCCCTAGTGACTGCAACATTCTGGCTAGAATGTTGGGTTTGGTAAGTACTGGTGGTGCACCCCGTAGAGACGTTACATGTAACGTCTCTACATTTTGTGGTTCGGGTTTCGTCTTTTGTTGTAACACCACAGGACAAACCAGATCTCGACATATCTGCCTAACTTGGGCATCAGATATCAAACCCAAGCGCAGCCATATATCAAGTCCTGGCAATAACTGAGGATGGGAAGATGGAAGTCTGACTTCAATTTTGAGCGGACGGTCAAGGTTGGATGACATAAGCCGCACCTTAAGAGGACCTCACTTAAATCATCCATTTGATATAAGTATTTTTCGGATTATCTGTGCCAGTTAATCCGCTGACTGCTGTTAATTTTTATTACTAAAGCGTATTAACCATCTTCAGACTATGCCAATACCAGATCGGGTTGAGAACAAGTCGTCAAACATTTAGAGGATTGTTCCCATGAAATTAGGCGCTCTTGACGTATCTAAAGGGGAAAGAATATTTTAATTGCTTGGTGGTGAAATTTTTTTCCCAAAGCGACTGCTTACTACCCAAGCTGGGCTTCAATTAGAGC
Source organism: Stigonema sp. (assembly GCA_965249805.1). Classification (GTDB taxonomy): domain Bacteria; phylum Cyanobacteriota; class Cyanobacteriia; order Cyanobacteriales; family Nostocaceae; genus Stigonema. Next base: position 535,498 of record CBDFMX010000001.1, on the reverse strand, counting down.
GATCGCCCCTGTCTTCAGTCCCGTATCGCCAGTTCCAAATAACCGTCGATGGTGGCTTGATGCTGCTGTGACAAATCACCGACCGGGGTCTGAGCTAAGTATCTGTTCAAGCATGTAGACTGATTTTAAGGAGAATGCCTTCTATGTCAGAACAACCTGTAAGCAACCCGTCATCAAATCCTGTAACATATCTCGGCGCTGACCTGAAAAATCAGCGAGTGCTGGTCATTGGTGGTAGTAGTCGAATGGGATTAGAAGTTGCCCGATTAACAGCAGCACTAGGGGCTGAAGTGGTTATTTCAAGCCGTTCTGAAGCAAAATTCAAAGCTGCCGCAGCCCAATTGACTGGCAATATCCAAATATATACAGCAGATGCGGCTCAAGCGCTTGCGGCTGAGCAATTACTGAAGGATTTAGCTCCTCTGGATCACATTGTCGTCACTGCCTCTAGCAATGCCTCTGCCACCAGTATTGTGGATACTTCACCTGCAATAGCGCAAGCCGCCTTTAGTCGCCTTTGGATGTGTTATCATGTTCTCCACTATGCTGCCGGAGTGCTGCATTCCTCTGGTTCAATCACGCTTATCCCCTGTAACTAGATATGTAGCTTTCCCTGTTATGGCAGTGGCAATGATTAGGTTATCGGTCGGATCGTCGGAATATTCCACATAAGGCAACCGCTACCAACCTCAGCTTGGTTCCATAACCCTGTAACCATTGTCCTAGCTTGAGATTCATTTTCTCGCTTGTCTACCTCTGGCGGGCTTAGTCTTCAGAAATTTTTGCAACATAACCCAAATTTCTACTCCTTTAGAAAGAAGTTATGGTAAAAATTGCAGTGTAAAGTCAGCATGTGAAATAAAATAACACAGTTTTTTGGATACTGCATTCAATTTCTTCTTAAACAGTTGGAATAAATATAGCGATCGCCAATGCTATCAGACGATAGAGGCAAGTCATAAATATGAGGACTGCGTTGCGTTTGCTTTTATGAGAATATTTTGATAGAAGCTTGGGGATTGGGAATTTTTGATGAACATCACTGAACACTACGACCTGATCGTTATTGGTACGGGAGCGGGTGGAGGAACTTTAGCTTATCGACTTGCACCTACCGGGAAGAAAATTTTGGTGCTGGAAAGAGGCGACTTTCTACCCAGAGAAAAAGAAAATTGGGGCGCCTTGGAGGTTTATCAAAAGGAACGCTATCACGCAGACGAACACTGGTATGACAAAGACGGTAAAGCGTTTCGTCCACAAACGGGCTACTGGGTGGGCGGAAATACCAAACTGTATGGAGCAGCATTGCTGCGGCTGCGAGAGCGAGATTTTGAGCAAGTGATCCACAAAGGCGGCATTTCTCCCGCCTGGGAACTGAAGTATCAGGACTTTGAGCCTTATTACAATCAGGCAGAAAAGCTATACGACGTACACGGAGAGCGAGGTACAGACCCAACAGAACCACCTTGCAGCCAGCCATATCCCTATCCTCCAGTAAGTCATGAGCCAGACATGCAGGTTCTCGCCGACGGCATTCGCAAGCTGGGTTACTACCCTTTCAATCTGCCGTTGGGACTGAAGCTGAACGAGGTTGATCGCACCCTGAGTCCCTGCATTCGTTGCGATACCTTTGACGGCTATCCCTGTCTTGTACATGCAAAAGCCGATGCTGAGGTCAATGCCATTCGTCCCACCCGCGAGGCTCACCCAAACCTGACACTGCTGACGAAAGCCAAAGTCCTCAAGCTGCACACCAGTGAATCTGGGCGAGAAGTGACCGCAGTCGAAACCGATGTCAACGGCAAGTTGCATCACTTTAGTGCCGATATTGTCGTGGTTGCTTGTGGGGCGATCAACTCCTCCGCCTTGCTACTACGATCTGCCAACGATAAACATCCCCATGGACTGGCAAACAGTTCCGATCAGGTGGGGCGCAATTATATGAAGCATCAGGCGATCGCGCTGGTGTCAATCCACGCCGAACCCAATCGCGCCTCATTTCAAAAAACGATCGCCGTTAACGATTTTTACTGGGGCGAACCGGATTTTCCCTACCCCATGGGCATGGTGCAAAACACCGGCAATGTTCTGGCAGATATGATCCCAGCAGAAGCACCCCCACTGTTAGCGCCATTCGCAAAACTGATTCCGGAGTTTGGACTCCACAAGATTGCTGAGCGATCGGTGGGATGGTGGTTGCAGATAGAGGACTTACCCGACCCTAACAATCGCGTTCGTGTTATGGGCGAGCAGCTGCACCTAGACTACACCCTCAATAACACCGAAGCTGCTGAGCGCCTAGTTCATCGCTGGACATCTGTACTGAAATCAATCGAGGCAAATGCAATGTCCGTCATCCCCTTTAGCATCTATCCGCGCAGTCACGTCCCTATACAAGCTGTGGCGCATCAATGTGGTACATGCCGCTTTGGGAGCGATGCCAAAACCTCGGTGCTGGATCTCAACTGCCGCACCCACGATGTCAATAACCTTTATGTCGTCGATGGCAGCTTCTTCCCCTCAAATTCAGGAGTCAACCCGACACTGACGCTGATGGCAAATGCTTTGCGCGTAGGCGATCATCTAGCTGAAAGATTGAAATGAGAATGGGAAATAGCTAATTGCTAATTGCTAATTGCTAATTGCTAATTGGTAGATACAATCAACAACCAACTACCAACGAACAACCAACAACTAACAACTAACAACCAACAACCAACAACCAACAACTACCAACTAACCACTAACAACTAACAACCAACAACCAACAACCAACAACTACCAACTAACAACTAACAACTAACAACTACCACTTATGACAAACGATGAAAAGCAAATTAAACCACAGCATGAACCTCAACATCCTGCATCAGAAGGGACTGATTCTCATCCCTTGGCGACAGGTTTAGGTGCTGTGGGCGGTGGAGTGGCAGGTGCGGCACTGGGTCGCTCAATTGGGGGAAAATTTGGTGCTGCTATTGGTGGGGTTGCAGGAGCGATCGCTGGTAGCATTGCAGGCAATACGCTGGCAGATCTCACTGAAGAAGTCACTGAAGAGATCAGCCCAGCAATTGGGTTGGGATTAGGAGCCAATCATAAACCAGTCGAACTGCCTAGGCACTTCACTTGGTCAGAGTTACAGGCGCTATCAAAACCTCAAGGCGGAAAAATCTATGGCACTTAAGCCAACGATTGTACAGGTGCAAAGAATTCGAGCCATTGGATTGACGGTGAAAGACATCGATCAATCCCAGGATTTCTATACGCAAGCACTGGGTTTTGAAACCGTTTCAGACATCACTGTTGAAGGACAGGATTACAGTGACTTGGAAAACGTCCCGGAGGCAAAAATTCGCATTGTCACCTTGCAACTTGGAGATGAACTCATCGAATTGATGGAGTACCTCAACGTTGAGGGAAAACCTATTCCCAGCGATTCGCAAAGCAATGACTTGTGGTTTCAACATCTGGCGATTGTGGTCAGTGACATGGATCGCGCTTATGCAAAAGTGCGATCGTTTCCCATTGACTACATTTCTGTGGAGCCGCAAACTATACCGCCAGACAATGAAGCATCCGCAGGTGTACGAGCCTTCAAGTTCAAAGACCCCGATCGCCACAATTTAGAACTTATTTGGTTTCCTCCTGACAAAGGTCAAGACAAGTGGCACCAGAATACCGATCGTTTGTTTCTCGGAATTGATCATAGTGCGATCGCCGTTGCTAACACCGAGCAAAGTCTACAGTTTTACCGCGACCTCTTAGGAATGCAGGTCAAGTCCGGTAGTCTCAACTCTGGTGAAACGCAAGCTCACCTTGATGGTTTACCAGAAGCTAAAGTCAGAGTTACACCACTGCGACCTGCTCAACCAAGTCTAGGTATTGAACTGCTGGACTATATTGCTCCTGCAAACGGTCGGACAATGCCGAGTGACTGGAAAAGTAGCGATATTGCACACATGCAACTTGAGTTAGTCGTCAACGACATTGAGCAAGCAGTAGAGATGCTGCGGCAGAATGGAGTTCAGTTCGTCTCATCGCGGATTATTCTGTTTACAGATAGCTCATACCCTTACCGCCAAGGTTGCTTAGTCAAAGATCCTAATGGACACGCTATGTTGCTAATCGCAGTTTGAATAATTTTGAAGTACATTTAAGGTGAGAATCATCGTAAATTCCACGTGTACTTAAAACGAAAATATCTCTTTATAAGTAGTAGGACAGAATTAATTACACAACGTCATTGCGAATGGAGCGAAGCGGAATGAAGCAATCGCAACAGTTTGGGATCGCTTCACTTCGTTCGCAATGACTGTAAATATTTTTGTCCACCTACTTATTAAGAAAAATTGCAGTTATTATCTAGCGGTGTAACTACTTATTAGGCAAACTTTTTCAGCCTAATAAATAGTTACACCAATTCACTAAAATCTTGATACATTATAGATTGCTCGTAGGGGCAAAGGCTTTGCCCATTGGTGTCAACTTAAGCTGTAACCCTTGAAAATACAAACGAGTCTCGTTGCTCAGCTGGTGCCTAGTAACGCTGTTATTGGAGGCTCTGCCTCCTGTGAAGGGGAGGCAGAGCCTCCTTTGAATGCATTCCCACGCTCTGCGTGGGAACGAGAAAGGTTGGGAACGAGCGGTTTAGTAAAGGGTTTGTCCTTAAGTTGACACGCATGGGCAAAGCCTTTGCCCCTACCATTGTATTTGTATAGCGATCCTAAATGATTCGTGAACGCACTCCTAACCCGGTTTCTTGCACTTTGCATTTTCACAAATCAAATAGGATTGCTATAGCAGTCCTATCTGATTTGTGAAATTATTAGTAGGGTGGGCATTGCCCACCATTACTAGGCTTAGTGGGCAATGCCCACCCTACAAAATCATCTATTGTTCACGAATGATTTAGGATTGCTATATATCACCATTAAAGTGAAATGGTATTACAAGAGTGATTAGACTGATTGAGGAAATCACTGGTGATTCACAGTCTAAAAATGAAAGCATAATATCGTATGCGCTCGCCTTTTATTATAGCGTGGTCTTGACTCCGTTATTAATCAGATACAGCGCAGTGTTAAGGACTTGCCACTTTACAAAAACAGACGTGTTAACCAATTGGTAAACCTTATTGCAATATCTGTGTGAGGACGAAGAGCTTGCTTGGTAATTGCTTGTCCCAGAGGGCGACCAGGTTCATTTTGCCAAGCAAGATATGTGTGAATAACAGCTTTACTAAGATCTACTGTTTTGAAAGTTGTTATTTCCTTTGCTTGCGCTTCTTAAACACATTTTTTCGCAAATGCTATAGATTCTGGTTCTGCTAGTTCGGCACAGAAGTCTTCCAACTTACCAGAATCTTGATTATTTGGCATGAGCCAAAATCCAAGTCTAGGTTCATCCGCAACACCCTCAACTATCGTTCCATCAATATTAGGAATATCAGGAAATTTATAGCTGTAGTGCCTTAACTTACCTTTGATGCTTTCCCATCTACCTTCAAGGGAAGGACTATCAGCATCAAGCATTACACCTATTACTTGAGGATGATTGGGTCGGACAATCAAAGCATTTAGACGTTTTAGAACTTTCGTATCTCCATTGCACTCATACAACCCAAAAGTTTCAGGAACTTGGTGAGCAGCACACAAAGCCATTACAACATGACAATCATCTATTCCTTCAACAAGCAATACTTTATCAGTATCTTGCTTACAGATATCGCTCATATCACTCAGCGTACTTCAACATCCATATCAATAGCATCCGTAAGCGTCTCAGATGTATACTCTATCACCTTGACAAGATTATCTTTAGCTTCAAGTCTGAAGAAACCACCAAGTGAAGGATGATTATTCCATGCCAAGTCAAAACCCTCTATACAATCGCGACTATGAGTCGTCGCAAAAACTTGAACATTAAGTCTCTCTGATAGATGAAAAACAATATCCCAAACTTTAGGCTGTACACTCCAGTGCAATCCATTTTCAAATTCGTCAATTAGGAGAAGTCCGTTGCGAGCATTTACAAGAGCAACAATTATATGAAATAAACGAGTAATACCATCCCCCATGCTTTTAAGAGGTAATGGCTCATCTATTCCTTCAATCTTCATTAATGAAATACGGTTATCGCTCCCACGCCCCTTGCTGATGTCCTCTACAAAAGCAACTCCAGATACTCTATCATCAATGAGTGCGAGCGCAGAAATAACTTCCGATTCCAAATTAGTTAAACTTGTTAGATCCCAAAGAGCAGCTACTTTTCGGTTAGACATATTCTCTGTTGAGACAACTTGCCATGTATATTTAAATTCAGAATCTTGCCGTTCATAAAAGACCCTAGAGCTACGTCTGTTCTCTCTAACATCCCGATCTAATCTCAAAAGTCTTCTAGTTTTTTCGTCTTCTTCTACTACGAGAACAACTTCAACATCTGATAGGTATTCATCAAATTCCACATCAGAGATACGGATTCGTTTCATGGCTCCTTCGTCATTATATTTACTCTGATATGCAGCAACGCCAATGTGAAGCTTTGTACTTGATAAAACTTCTCCAAGGGTGATACCCTCTTCTCCTATTCGGGGCAATTTATGATCAAAGAAGAGGTGACGCACAGGATGATCGAGAAAATTTTTGGGATGTGGTTGAGCCTCACTAAACCAAGTCTCTTGCCTAGACTCCACAAGATCTAGAAGAATCGTAGGCGAGGCATTGCTGGCATAAAGTTCTACCGCTTCAAGAAATGTACTCTTGCCAGTATTATTCCTACCAGCAAATAGATTGACGCGACCTAGTCTTCTGACCTCAAGGTGTCGAAAGAGTCTGAAGTTACGTATCTCAAAGGACTTCAGCATAAAAATGAACCGTATTCTCTTCCCACTAGATTACAAGATACTCGATTAGATGTGTGGGGTGGTTTCGGTAGGGCGGCGGAGCGCAATATTCATTTGGGTAGACAACAAAACCGTAGGGGCGCGGAAACCGCGCCCTTACCACGTGGTCAATCCTACGAGATGAAACGTCGAAATTCCATTATACACATGATGTTCAATTTGTGAGCGTGCGTAAGTCCTAATTACCCAAAAAACTCGAATAGCAATTAGTAAGTAACAATCCGATCGCCTGCTTGCTGATACTGATTTAAGTTATTGAGATTAGGATTTTCCTGTATGAAAGTGATAGAAGAGCGTTAATTTGGCGAGGAGACAGCTATATATCGAAAGTAGTCCTAACTACTCCTTCAAAAATCTCACCGTTCTGATGGTTATGATTTGGCGCTGTCAGCCAAATCAAGCCAGGAGTAATGCTGATTTTGTTGTTAATTTTAAACCGATAAAATCCTTCAATGTGAAATCCAGTATCTGGGTCATGACGATGTAAGCCTGATAAGGGTGCAGAAGTACCAGTCAATTTAGGTTGCATCCCAATAATCACCCCTCCCAAATTACTCTTTTTGACATCAGGGAAGGCTAGGGTAATAGCCCAGTTCCAGACATCAGCATTGCCTTTAACTTCTCCAGTCAGCGCCCGTGCATTGATGTAGCCCACCCATCCACCAACAAAAAAGCTATCTTTAACTTTTATATTCGTCTCAATCCCAATCGAATTAGAAGAAATTTTTCTACCTCCCAAGTTAGATGCTAAACTGCCAGTATTATGTGCTAAACCATCGTTGTTGTAAGCATTGACGTAGGTGATGGCAATTTTGCTAACTTTGTTATCTATGTCTTTGTCTTTCTTTTGTTGGTCTTCTGTAGGTATACCACTGGGATAGAATATCATCTGCCCTAATGCACCATAGCTACCATTAAACAAGCCGCTAGCAGGGGTGTTGGTATTTTTTGCCAGATAAACCACTTCGCCTTTGATATTCTTATTCAGGTTATAAGTGACACCAGCACCTGTATCTCCACCCAAACGGTAAATAGGATTGTATCGACCAAAGCGTGAAATTGCACCATACGCATCGCTTTTTAGAGGATTAATTACATCCCAATCATCGAAATAAGTATTAAAGCCTGTAGCAACAAGAATTTTTACGTTCTTGTTGGGTCGAAAAGTATATTGCAGCTTACTGAGCAAAACATTATTATTTGTATCCGTACCAGAGTGGAAACTTAAGCGAGTATCATTTATGGATGGAGTCGGATTCATAACATTACTCGCCTGAATTCGTACAAGTAACTCATCCTTTTTCGTAAAGCTGGTTTTAAAGTTAAGGCGCAACCGATCAAAAAATGTGAGGTTGCTATTATTTTTCTTATTACTACTGCTAGCATCCACAGCAGCAAGTATTAATTGAGCATTGAATTTTATGGCTGGAGAAAACTGCTGTGCTTCTAGCTTTTTGGTGTGTGCTTCCAAAGCATCAACTCTACCCCGCAAGCTAGTCAACTCTGCTGCAAATTCCTGTTTTAGCTTTTGCAAAGTTGCTAAATCTTCTTTGAGAAACATCTCTGTGCGATCGGCAGCAATTCGTTGGTTAATTCTGTCTAGACAGGTGTTTAATGCAGTAGCAAACTCAAAGCGAGTCATAGCGCGATCGCCTTTTAAACTACCATCAGGGTATCCAGCAATACAGCCATAACGCTGAACCAGAGACTGCAAAGCTTGAAATTGCCAGTCAGTTGTTTGTACATCAGAAAGCTGAGAAACTGAAACGACTGGGGCTGAATTCTGGTCAACATATTGACTAATTTGCTGGAGGGAACCAGTGTTTTTCTCAGTTGTCCAAAGTTTTACTGAATCTTCAGCCTTAACCCTGGTAATAGGAATTAGCACCAGAATCAAGACAGCAGGAACTAAGCCTAGAGAAGCCTTGAAAGAAATCAACATATTTTTATCCGAAAAATTATTATTTTTAGTTGTGTAGAGACGCGAAATTTCGCGTCTTTACTATACTGGTTGTCAGTTGGGTGCAATATAGTACAATACGGTTCAGTTAAGGCAGAACGGTAGGAATTTTAGGTTGTGTAGAGACGCGAAATTCTCGCTGTGCGCTCTCATGAGTGTTTCCCTCCGTAGGCGACTGCACCAAGCTTTATGGCTTTCCCGTTGGGCGTCGCGTCTCTACATAGGCTATCGGTAGGTAAACAACTACTGAACCGTATTGCAATATAGTAGTAACAGCAACAGTGTGTGAACCACTAAAAAGCATACACAGCGATACTTTCAGTCTATCTTGCCCCTCATGACACGCCAAGACCGCTTATTTACCCCATGATATCAAAGCGATGATTTAACAGAGTTCTGTCATTTTTTACCATCTAGTAAACAACTAACAGTCATATCTCCCATAACGTTGATAGTGGTGCGACAGCGATCGAGGAACCAGTCTACAGTTATCAATAAGACAATGTACTGAGTAGGTAAGCCAACAGCAGTAAACACTAAAGTCATTGTCACCAAGCCAGCTTCTGGAATACCAGCAGCACCGACCGAGGCCAAGATAGAAGTAAGGACAACAATGAACTGCTGTGGTATGGTTAGATTCAACCCTAGTATTTGAGTCACAAACAACGCAGACATCGCCTCATAAAGAGCAGTCCCATCGTGGTTGAAGTTTCCGCCTACTAGCACCCCCAAGGATGCGTTCGATTCTTGTAAACCGATTTTTTCCACAAGAACTTTAAACGTGACTGGGATAGTTGCAGTTGAAGAAGCGGTAGAGAATGCTGTCAACAGTGCATCGGAAGATCCAACCAGGAAGCGTTGCGGACTCACCCACGAACCTAAATACAATCTCACTAGATAGTAACAGCTTTGCAACAACAACGCGACTAACACCGCAACGATGAAAGCACCAAGAGATTTAAACGGTGAAAAGCCATGAAGGGCAACTGTTTTGGCGACCATGCCAAACACTGCAAGCGGAACAAGGACAATTACCCATTTCAGAACACCCATTACTGCTTTGAACAAAATCGCGATCAATTGCTCAATTGCTAGGTAGTCTGTTTTTCCTGAAGCAATTTGCTCTGTTTTCAAGGCACGTAGCATCACCCCAAAAGCTAGTGCAACGAAGATGAGTTGGAAGACGTTATTGTCAACTAGGGGTTTGATGACTGAATCAGGTACACTGTCAGTGATTAGGCTCCAGGGGTCAAACGCTTTGCTAACTGCCGCTTTGTCTTGCGGGGCATCAAAATGACCCCACCTTCCTGGTTGTAAAACGTTAGCGACAAAAAGACCGATTAGGATGGCAACCGTCGTATTGGTGAGTAGAAGAAACACAAGACGACGTCCTGATTTGCCTGGAATCTCGGTAGTTAGAAAGGCATGAAGTATTGCCAGAAAAATCAGCGGTGTGGCGAGGGCGCGTAGAGCTTTTAGCACTAAGTTGCTGGGGATTGCCAGGTTGTTGATGAGGGCGGCATGGCTCGGGCTGGGTTGACCAGCACCTAGCAGTATACCTAACTCGGCTGCTAGAATCAGGGCTAATACAATTTGCAAGTAGAGCGGAATACGTTTCCAGAGCGGAAGGGCTTTGGTTTCAGACTGAATCATCGGTTTTACCCACCTGTTGCTCAACTCGTAGATTGCTATCGGGGTTTCAGTTGGATTGGCATGAACTGTTGCGCCTCTTCTCCAAATCTTTTACAAATCTTTACTCAACTGGTGTCGCTACCTGGTTTTTTGTTGCAACAAATCTCTTAGTTGAACCGATTATTTTAAAAGAAGAACGACTTAGCAGTTTGCTGCTGAAGTGCACCTTAGAGGAGGGAAGCCCATGGAGGAAATCACATGAGGATTATGGAGATGTTTTCCACACACTTGAAAATTAAGGACAGCAATGGATATTTGATTCGTTATACTTATGAAGTTGACGATAAATTAGAAAAAAACTTCACAGTTCTGTATCATTCAGACCCCAATGACAATGAAGAGTATTGGGCTTGGAAATTTCTCGGAATTTGTCACACAGATTTACCTGAGCTACTAGCGCTCAGGCACATGTCGGCTTACCTGGAAAAATTCGTCGTCAACCCAGCCAGACGAGTTCATAGAAAGCTGAGCAATTACCAGCAATACACTCAACACCAATACGACATAGGTGATGTCTTACAGATAGGCTTGTTAATCGCTTGTGATTCAAAGCAATTTTTCCCAAAGCAATTTTTCAGCAACTTTCATCAAGGGCGTCCATTAAGAAACTATGTCTGTACAACAATGGAGCGCAAAATAGATGAGATGATTAGCCAACAGATGGGGCAAAGGAGACTTTCGGACTGGGGGTTATTGAAGTTTAGTTCTCTAATTTACCTACGAAAATCTCTGCAAGGGGTCAGTCAACTACAGCTTAACTGCTATTTATTAGCCTACAAATGTTTCAAAGAAATTTACGCTACCCAAAAACCAACTGACAGCCGTTCTCTACCACAACCTACGGATCAACAGTTGCAGGAAATGGCAAATCTATATAACCAGCAAGTCACGAGTGGCACAGCCGAGCGATCGCAGATCAAACAATGGTTGTGGGACTGCATTAATGCGTTGAGAAACTATCAAACATTACTAGTTGTCTCTCTAGATGCCCCTATTGGTGGAGACGAACATTCGGCTTTCTTGTCTGATATAATTCCCGATCCTGCCTCTGGCTCTCAGTCAGAGCGGTTAATGATGCAGGAACATACTCCGCGACTAATGGCTATTTTGTCAGAATTCCTAGAACAGATAGACCAAAAAACTGATAACTATCTGCTACTGAGGTACGGTGTAGAAGCAACGTATCGCCAGCTTGCCCCCATCTTCCTAGTGCATTATACAACCATTTCTCGCCACTGCAACCCAGTGAAGCAGAGTCTACTCAAACTAGTGGCTCAATGGGCTAAACAAGAGTTCAATATTACGCCAGACTCCGAAATGCTTGAGCAAATGAATGCCCCATTGGAGGAGTGCCTCATTTACTATTACCAAAATTCAATTTTTCACTTGGTGTTTCAGCAAGTATTTGGCAAGCTTGACCGACAACGCCGACACGTACTGCACCTTAGCTATTTTTGGCTAAAGGATGAAGCAGCGATCGCCCGCGAGTTGCAATTAGATCAATCACAAGTGAGACAAGGACTAGAAACAGGCACTCAAGAGTTAGCAGATGCTATCAGCAACTGGATGCAAACGCGACTAACAGTTCCTCCAGATTTACTCAATCCGCTTGCTGACAAAATTGCAGACCTTGTACGGACTCTCGTGAAAAATTTTTCTGACTCGGAATTTTAATATCACTGGTGAAAAAAATGTCAAATATTTTAGAAGCACTTACAACCCTTTACCCAGACCAGATATGGTTAGAAGTCTCAACAGAGCAGCTTGAGCAAACGATCGCTAATGAGCAGAAATATTCTTATGATGTAGCTCGCTCGATTGCCTCCAACAACCGCCTAGCTCTGGATGGCTTTTTAAATTGGTTCAGAACAGAATCGGGTATAGAAGACGAACAGCCAGAGGTGTGGTCAAGTCTAGATGTTTTACCTACTATCTGGGATGTGGTCAATGGCACAGCAATTCAGCTAGGAAACACCCGAATTGTACTGATTCCAAACGACGAAATTGACACTAAAGAATTTTGTGTGCCAGCTGAATGGATAGATATTCCTAGCTGGGCTGCGGACTATTACCTAGCAGTGCAAGTAAATACTGAAGACTGCTGGATACGCATTTGGGGATACACTACCCATAAGCAGTTGAAACAGCAAGGGCAATATGATAGTATTAGACGCACTTACTCGCTCGCTCAAGACTGTTTAATTGAAGACTTAAATATTATGTGGGTGGCACGCTCCCTTGGTGGCGATCGCAAAGTAGCGGTTAAGCCTCTGCCTTGGTTGTCACAAGCACAAGCAGAAGACTTGTTGGCACAGCTAAGTCAAAAGTCTTTGTATTCTCCACGATTGAAAGTGGATTTTGAACAGTGGGCAGCATTGATAGAAAATGAAAAATGGCGGCAGCAGTTGTACAACCTGCGGACACAATCTGTGTTGGTAAGCTTGAGCCAATGGTTTCAGAATCGGTTTGAGGAAGGTTGGCAAGCTGTTGAAGATGTCTTAGGTCCAAAAAAAATGAGTCCAGGTTGGGTAACTAGAAGCTTTTTTCCAGGTCAAGAAAGTAACCCTGGTAGCGAGGATGCGATCGCAACTATCATTCCTCTGTTACAACCCCATAACGATGAGTTGATTCGTAAACAAGCAGCTGGAGTTTTAGGAAGAATTGGTGTTGGCGACCCTAAAGTAAGCAAAGCTTTGACTGAGTTGTTACATACGGCGTGGGATGAGGACACTCGTTGGCAAGCTGCGATTAGCTTGGGAAGAGTTGACCCAAACAACCCAAAATCTGGTCGTCAGAAAGCTAAGCTGATTGACTTGGGTATGCAATTGTCAGGTCATGAAGTCGCCTTGATTGTGGCAATCATGCCCAAAGATAATGAAACAATTGGTGTTTTTATACAGGTAAAAGCTCAGAGTGAGCAAGCACTTCTTCCGCCTCATCTTCAACTCAGTGTACTTCCAGAGTCAGGTGAACCAGGAAAAGCCGAAGCAAGAAGCGACCCTCAAGGCAAAGGCAAAGATAAGCTCATTCAACTGTGCTTTAGTGGTTCACCAAGAGAACGTTTCCAGGTTACAGTCTTATACAATTATGTCAATTTCACCGAAAATTTTGTTATCTAAATAGATAAACACTTGTGGGGGAGCAGTTATGACTAGGGTAGTTTTGCGGATGAGTTCTACAGACCCTCAAAAGAGTGGGTTTGAAAGTGGGTTTAACGTCTTCTCCCAGCAAATCTATAGGAATAACGCGCACCCCACCAGACTGATACAAGGCATTTTACCAAGCTGCCCAATAATCCCTGAATTACATAGTCTTTGGCTGACAGAATATAACAGTTTGAATGACCGAACACGCACTATTTTGCTAGAGGAAAATAACAGTTTAAGTAACCCAACACGCATTACTTGGGGGGATACAATGCCAATTATTGCTATCGCTCAAAGTGATATTGAAGCTTGCGGAAACTCAAGGAGAGAATTGGAAGAGGAAATGCAGCGATGGCTTAATAATACAGACAGGGGCTGGCGGAACATCAGAGAGGAGTTACGGGGGGAATTAGGAGATGGGTCATCAACAGCTGAAATTTGCATCTTGATTCAAGCCGACGAAATACTAATTTGGCAATTGCCTTGGCTGTTCTGGGATCTGCTGTCTCAATCCTCAACTGGAAGAAGAGTCCGAATTACCTTCGGTCACTTATAGTTTGTCACTCATCATCTAACCAACTTAAGTTTGAGCATATGAGAATTGTAGCATTGCTAGGCAGTAGCGACCTCAATCACGACCCAGAGCGGCGTGTACTCAACCATCTAAGACCACTAGTAGCAGAAATAGTATTTCCAAACAATCTCAACGATGTTATAAATGAGCTAAATCAGGGCGGCGACATACTTTATTTTGGAGGACATGGTGTAACAAGACGTGGAAGAGGGTTTATCCAATTTAACAATGCTTTGTTAGAAAGTAGATTTTTTGCTAACTCTCTGAAAGAAGCAGTTAAGAGAGGTTTAAAGCTAGCAATCTTCTTTAGCTGTGAGGGGATAGGATTGTTAGAGGACTTCCACAGAGATGGTGTGCGTATTCCCTTTATTATTGTGATGACGGGACCCATATTAGATGAAGCTGCTGGAAGGTTCGTTGAGGTTTTTTTTGATAGATATACTGGAGGATTGCCGTTTATTAATTCATTTGAGGCTGCAAGAAATACACTATCACAATGGGAGCATATATTACCAGGAATAACCAATTTACCAATTGTCTATCAAGATTTCAACGCATCTAACTTGTCTGTTCCCTGGTATATACCAATTTTAAAATTTTTACAAGACATAATACCAAACAGACGAAATAGACGGTTTTGGACTCGGAAAAGATTATATCAATTAGCATTAGCGTTATTGCTGAGTTTAGCAATATATAATATCGTCAAACCCCCTGAAGAGCTAGCAATCTGCCCCTCGTATCTACAGAAAGATACTGAATTAAAGGAATACTTATCTGTTGGCGGTAACGATTTATTGAACGAGGATGCAATCCATCTACAAAATCATACTAAAAATGAACTTGCCCAAGGGTTTCAAGCTTTTCAGAAAGGCTGTGAACAACTAAATGAAAATAGCGAAAAAAGACAGGATATACAGGAAAATTTTGAAAGAGCTTTCAAAATCTTTGATAATTATAAATCAACAGCACCTGATTATTACGTATACAGCCAAAATGCAAGAATATATAAAGAATTAGCAGCGCAACCCTCCGATAAAATCAAAAATAAGCAGCCATACATAATAGCAGTTGCAGTCCCAAGACAAGTTCAGCTAAACAATATTAGTCAACAAAATACTGGTGGTGAAATTATCAACGGTGTCGCAGCTTTCCAAAATATAATAAACATGAGTAGCAGCAGAAAACTTGTATTATTGCTTGCTGACGATAAGGGTGATAAAAGTCAAAAAGTCGCTGAACATATAGGAAATATTTCTCAGCAGGAAAATCTTCTGTTAGGTGTGATTGGTCATGCTCAAACCTCTGTCACTAGAGAGGCAGCTAAGATTTATCAAGACAAGCGAGTAATACTTATTTCGCCGACCAGTACAGGTCAAATCCGAAATAACGAGAACCAAGATGACTATATTTATAAAGTAGTTTTTGATGTAAAACGCCTTACTAAAGATCTAGCTGAAATAGCAGAAAAAAAATTTCCTTCTCCAAATGACAAGGTGTTACTTATTTATAGCAATGACGCCGTTGGTCTGGATTTGTATCAAAAATTTAGAAGTGGATTTCCTGAACCACAAAAATTGATTCCAAAGACTTTGGACGATGCAACAAAATTAAATGTGCAAGATCTGCAACAGCAAAATGTAAAAGTTATAATTATAAATTTGATCGTTAAGGATCGAGATTCCAGAAGATTTAGTGAGCAAGTATTGAGTTTAGCACATGATTTTGTAAAAAACCCAGAATCTAATAATATAGTGATTCTTTCAGATACTTTTTACAATAATAAAAATCTACAAGATATAACAAAACAAGGGCTATGTAATAATCCTAATTTTGAGGTGGTTACTCCGGCTTGGGTAAATAATCAATTGGATAAAAAATTAAAATATGACTTACCAAAATCTTCAACTGAACTATATAGTTGGCGGATTGATTTTGCTTTCGATTCTGCACTAATTTTAATGAGTGCTGCTGAGAAATTCAGCGATCATCTGAATTCGCAAACATTAAAAGACTATATTAAAAATAAAAATGTAGACTATTTACTGAATTATAGTACTACAGATATAGAGCCTAGCTTACCAGCTTTTGATCTGACTGGCAACCGCAGTGTCAATCAAACACAACAGACTAGGCAGGTATGGACTACCGAATCTCAAAATGGACAACCATGCAAATTTGTGCATCCTAAAAATCAATAGACATCTCGCGAAATTAATTATTCGTTGTCTGAAACCCTTGTCCTGACGTAGCAGTGCTAAGTCAGGACAATCATTTTCACCCCTATGTCTATTTAATTTGATATGCGCCACCCGATCGCCTTTGAACCTTTCTCATACTCATCCGGTCTTATAAGTATCAACGCAACGGATGGATGGGGGACTCCTCAGGTGTTACTCCCGAACTGCCCGAAGAATACCTAATTTAATGAACCGCCAAGACGCCAAGGACGCCAAGAAAGAAGTACATATCATAGGTGATCTTACACCGGAAAGGGAGTAGTTGTGCCAACCAATGTTTCAAACGACCGTCAATTCAACAACAAATTGGAAAGCGAATCCGATCATTACCTAGTGCAACAATGTCTCCGGGGCGATTCTCAAAGCTTTCGTCAACTTTACCGTCGCCATCAGCAGCGCGTAAGATCAATCCTTTATCAACTATGTGACCCATCCAGTTTGGATGATTTGGTGCAGGAAGTTTTTCTGAGAGCTTGGAAAGGGTTGCCCAAGTTTCGCGGAACAGCACAATTCTCCACTTGGCTGTACCGGATTGCTTGGAATGTGGCTTCTAGCCAGCGACAAGCAGCAGTTCAGGGGCGGACTCAATTGCGGACTCTTACGGAAAAAACTCCTATCCAGCAGGAGGCTCCAGATCTGATGGATCTGCACTATCAAGATTTGGTACAGCGAGGACTGGAAAGCCTAAGCTTTGACCATCGGACAATTCTAGTTTTGCATGACTTGGAGGAGGTACCACAAAAAGAGGTCGCTCAAATTCTGGACATTCCTGTGGGAACAGTCAAGTCACGCTTATTCCACGCTCGTGCTGCCATGCGTCAATTCCTTCAGCAACAAGGAGTGCAATTATGACTCAGTTTCCCAATGATGACAAAGACCTAGTTAATTTTCTTTGCCAACATCGCCCTGAAGTTCCCCCAGCCTCAGCAGATTTGGAACAGCAGATTTTACAAAATGTCGAGACGTTGCATCCAACATCTCTACCCGCACCAAAGCTGCGCCGCCGTTCACCATTTTGGCTGGTTCCATCCGTTATGGCTGCTTCCTTAGTAGCTGCTGTAGTTAGCTATCGCACCTTGATACCTGCTCAGCCAAGCGCGGCTGAACTTGTCAAACTGGAAAAATTTATGGAAAGCAATTGGCAAGGCACTGTCAGCGAATATCCGGAAGGAGATATATTTTCTATGACTGATTCACCTAATAAATTATAGGAGATAAGTGCTATGTCACTGCGTCGTGTTTCTATTGTGGCGGCTGTACTCGTTGCCCTTGGTGGTACCAGCGCCCAAGCCCAACCAATATCATACCAAGTTGCTCAAAACCCCACACCTTCCTCTAATCAGCAACGCAGTTCACCAGGGTGGCTTCAAGATTTGAACCTGACACCTCAGCAGCTACAACAAATTAAAGTACTCCGTAATCAATCCAAAGACCAGATTACCCAACAAAGACAGGCAGTGCGTCAAGCACAGCAAGAACTGGAAGCACTTATCGCGGGAGCAGCGCCGTCATCCCAAGTGCGCAATAAATATAACCAACTCAAGACGCTAAAGCAGCAACTTGCTGACACTCAGTTTGAAAATACACTTGCCATTCGAGAGATTTTGAATGTAGAACAAAGGCAGAAATTTGCCGCATATATGTACAAGCGATCGTAAAAATCTTGACTCTGCAAATATTTTACTACGAATAATTACGTAGAAATTGTTTAATAGCTAATTAAGTTTTACGGACAGAATCGCCGCCACAATTCTCAAGGCAGAATTAGTCTATGAAGATTAAACCCAAATACTTGTTATTGTCAGTGTTGATCTTACTGGGAGGAGTTAACTCCAGTAATGCAGCTCCCACACCTAGCGATCCAAAAGTATTGCACATCATTAATCGTCTCAGCTTTGGACCTAGCCCAGGAGAGGTTCAACGAGTGGAGTCCATCGGTGTAGACCGCTACATCCAAGAGCAACTCTCTCCCGACTCTATCCCCGAACCACAAAACCTGACCAATCAACTTTCCCAGCTTAAGACTTTAAAACTAAATCCAGTCACATTATATAGAGAATGTCAGCCAATCCGTCAGGGTAATCAAAAACCAAGCCTAGAAGAAATGAAAGCTGCCCGCGATCGAGTTCGGTTGGTAATGCAACAGGCAGTTCAGGCACGGTTATTACGGGCAACGGAAAGTCCTCGGCAACTTCAAGAAGTGATGGTAGACTTTTGGTATAATCACTTCAACGTATATGCTGGCAAAGGACCAGACCGTTTCTGGGCAGGATCTTACGAACAAGAGGCAATTCGTCCCTACGTATTGGGTCACTTTCGTGACCTAGTGGAGGCAACGGCACGTCATCCTGCCATGCTGTTTTACCTGGATAATTGGCAAAATACCGCTCCTGGTAGCCCTGGTGCCCGTGGTAGAGACCAAGGCTTAAACGAAAATTACGCCCGTGAGTTGATGGAACTGCACACGCTAGGTGTGGATGGTGGTTATACTCAGCAAGATGTGATTGCGCTGGCGCGGATCTTGACTGGTTGGGGATATCGTCCTCTCAATCAACCGACAGGAGAGGATGGTTCGCCATTTTATTTTGAGCCGAAACGGCATGATTTTAGTGACAAAGTTTTCCTAGGACAAACAATCAAAGGCAGCGGTGCAGCCGAAGTAAAACAAGCCATAGATATCTTAGCTTCCAGTCCTGCCACTGCCCATCACATCAGCTACCAGCTAGCTCAGTATTTTGTGAGCGATCGCCCTCCCGATACTCTAGTTAAGCATCTCCAAGAGCGCTTTCTAGCAAGCGACGGCAATATTCGTGAGGTCTTGGATACTCTTTTCCACAGCAAAGAGTTCTGGGACTCCGCAAACTTCAATGCCAAGTTCAAAACACCACTACAATATGTAGTCTCTGCGGTTAGAGCCACAGGTATGGAAGTTAATAACACACAACCGATGCTCAGTATGCTGCAAGAGTCGGGAATGCCCGTATACGGTTACCTGACTCCAGATGGTTATAAGAATACAGAGGAGGCATGGTTAAATCCTGACGCTATGACTCGCCGTCTCAGCTTCGCCACTGCGATCGCTAGCGGACGCGTACCCCTATCAGCGATGCCAATCAATCAAAGTAAGACGAACCTACCACGTCCCAATCAACCCGTGGATGCCGGAAAACTAGCAACGACACTGGGCAATTCTTTTAGTGCCAAAACTCAAAGTGCGATCGCCTCCAGCCCTCCTCAACTCAGCGCCGCATTAATCCTAGGTAGTCCAGAATTTATGCACCACTAACATGAGGGAGATAAGGGAGATAAGGGAGATAAGGGGGACAAGGGAGACAAGGAAGAGGTGTTTGTAACTCATCTAGGATTGCTATAACAACCACCAACTACCAACTACCAACTACCAACCAACAACTAACAACTATCAACTATCAACTATCAACTATCAACTATCAACTACCAACTATCAACTATCAACTATCAACTATCAACTATCAACTATCAACTATCAACTATCAACTATCAACTATCAACTATTCTATGAACCGACGTGATTTTCTGATCGACGCTGGCATCTTTACAGTTAGTGCCTTAACAGCTATTGGCACCCACGCTTGTATAGCCAGATCTGCTACCTACGACAGCAGCAACCAGAAGCGCTTGATTGTAATTTTCCTGCGCGGCGCAGTGGATGGATTAAATGTAGTAGTTCCTTACTCAGAAACTGCTTACTATCAAGCGCGACCTAAAATTGCTATTCCGCAACCAGGTCAGCAAGGTGGAGTTCTCGATTTAGATGGTCGCTTTGGGTTGCATCCAGCATTGGCACCCTTGATACCCCTTTGGCAGCAGAAGACTCTTGCCTTTGTTCATGCCTGTGGTTCTCCCGATCCAACTCGTTCCCACTTTGATGCTCAATATTACATGGAAGGCGGTACCCCTGATGTGAAAAACACTAGCGATGGTTGGATGAATCGTCTACTAAAAATTTTATCTGGACATTCACCCATCCAAGCTGTGAGTTTGGGTGCGACTACACCACACATTCTTTCTGGACGGATGCCTGTCGCTAATCTAGCATCAGGTAGAAATGCTGACAAGCCCTTGCCATTGGATCGCCCACAAGTAGCAGAGGCGTTTGATAAACTTTATAGCGGTAAAGATAACCTGAGTCAGACATATCACGAGGGACGGATGGCGCGTCAAGAGCTGAAGAACGATCTTGATGCGGAAATGAAAATGGCGAATAATGGTGCGCCCCTGCCTTTCGGTTTTGCCAAGGACGCCCAACGGCTAGCACAACTGATGGTAAGAGATCCCAGAATACAGTTGGGGTTTATGGATTTGGGTGGTTGGGATACCCACGTTAATCAGGGTGGTAGTACAGGACAGTTAGCCCACAACTTGGAACAATTGGGACAAGGTTTGGCGCTTCTGGTGCAAGGGTTAGGCTTGGTTTACCAGAACACAGCAATTGTGGTGATGTCTGAGTTTGGACGCACAGTACATGAAAATGGCAATGGTGGTACTGACCACGGACATGGAAATGTAATGTGGGTCTTGGGCGGACTTGTTCGCGGGGGCAAAGTTTATGGACAATGGCCTGGTTTATCAACTGACCAGCTTTACCAGGGTAGGGATTTGGCAATTACAACGGATTTTCGGGATGCGATCGCTACTATATTGAAACGTCATCTGAATCTGGATCAAGTAAAACTGAATCAAGTTTTTCCAGATTATGCACCCCAGCAGAACATTGAATTGATTTAATGGCAAGAAATTTTTATAATTCCACTAAAAACTCAAAGAAACTTAAATATCTACGAATTAAATGTCAGTTATGATGCAATAATTTAGGTATAGCACAATGTCAGGGAGTTAACTCATGGGATCTGCGGTCGGAATGGTTGAGGTGCGGGGATTGCCTCCGGCACTTGCGGTTGCTGATGTGATGTGTAAAGCTGCCCGTGTTACCTTAGTGAAAATGGAAAAGGTGAGTGGGGCTTACGTCACGATCATCGTCCGGGGTCCAGTCTCTGAGGTTAAAATCGCGGTGGACGCGGGAATTGAAGCGGCTAAGAAAATGCAGCCTTACAAAGACGGCGATAAACTATTCCTATCGTCTCACTACATCCCACGACCCAATGAAAATTTGATGGCAGTTTTACCGATTGATTATACCGAGAGAACTGCTGATTTCAATCAGGTGTAGATTATCCAGTTTGTATAGTAATGACAAGTGGTAGGCAGGCGTGCCAGCGCAGCAGGCGGGTTTCCCGCCGTAGGCGACTGGCGTTTGAGGAACATCACCCAGCAATTAACCGGGTTTCACTGCCCTTCAAACCAACCTACTAATTTAGTAATATTACAGTAGGACGTGAGTAATTAACACAAGGCTTCTACATTATGTCGATAGGCGATCAAGGCGTGCTTGCCTTGATCGCTTTTCAATGACTCCAGGATATTATCAGATACTTCTAATGAAACAATGGTCTTGATTTCAATGTTGGTGTTGTAGCCTGATATGTCTCCCATCCGTCTGCCGTGACCGCCTTCACCCTGCGCTTGTGTAATAGTGTAGCCGCTTACACTATAGCTTTTCAGTAGTTGGACAATACGATCTTTCAGCACTGTTTCACCAATAATAGTCAGCAGGACTGCAGGTTGGACGAGAGGGTCTGAGTTTGACATGGAGAACTCCATATAATAGGTTTTGGCTTCTAAAGCTTAAACTGTCGTCGCGCAGATAAATGACTTTTCGGAGAATTTAGTTGAACTTAGATTGATTTGGAAAAGCCGCAAAGCTGCATCAACGATAGTTGCAAACATCTCACAAACCTTTTAAGGTTTTCTTAAAAAAGATTAACATTTTGTTACTATTATATTTTAAATATCTATGCTTAGTCAAATAGAAACTGAGTATTTTTGCTTTGATCTCTGATAAGTGCTACTTAACTAAGATTAATTTGGACAAAGATCGGACTTATGCATTGACAGAAATACTCAAGTATGGAGTAGACCACAATGTGACTGTAAGTAAGGGCGCGGAGACCGCGCCCCTACGGTTAGATTGTGGTCTACCCAAATGAATATTGCGCTTTGCAGCGTGACTCATACCACTGCATACAAGACTATTTCTGTCAATGCGAGCATCCTAGGACAACGTGAAACTCTCGCATTGACCAAAGCAAG
The DNA here is from genome assembly GCA_965249805.1 of Stigonema sp. Taxonomy (GTDB): domain Bacteria; phylum Cyanobacteriota; class Cyanobacteriia; order Cyanobacteriales; family Nostocaceae; genus Stigonema. Next base: position 512,796 of record CBDFMX010000001.1, on the reverse strand, counting down.
GACTTACATGTAATTACAGTCGAACTTGTTTGTAAAACTTTGAAACATGTATTTTTTTTGACTAACTATCGGCAAGAATACCGTAGTTATGTAATGGCGGTTAAAAAATCGCTGAACTCTTTTACCAACAAAAGTTTTTTCAAGTTTGAGTGACATTGATTTGGCAGTAACTTGCTTGGTGCTACATTGACAAATGCTCAGGTATACTCTCCTATGGGAAGTCCATCTAGTACACAAACTACCATTATCTCAGGTACATCAAACCGTGACGTGCTTACGGGCAATTGGAGCAACGATGTCTTGATTGGCAATGGCAGCAACGATGTCTTGATTGGCGGCGCAGGCAAAGATACCTTTATTATCAACGATTTTGGTGGTGGAAAGAGTACAGACTACACCACAATTCAAAATTTTGATTGGAATCAAGACAGCATTGTTCTCCAAGGTGTACGCAGTGAATATACAATGACTGGGCAAGGCAATACTTTCCTGTTAAGCCGAAATGGAACTGAAATCGCTACACTCCAATCTGCAGCTACAGTCACTGCGATGCCTTTTGATTTAAATAACTCAGCATTGCATTACTTCGGGTAATACCTTCAAGCTTCTGCTCAAATTTAACAAAAAATCCCAATACTGTTCGGTTAACACGCTGGCGTCACCCAAAAAAATGCAGGCTGAGCCGAACAGTATTGAACAATCTCAATATCAGGCAGAGCGATCGCCCACCTTGGCAATTTCGTCAGCATAATTCGTAATTCGTAATTCGTAATTCGTAATTAAAAATTACTAAATTAATTAATAATTAATTCATTAAGGGTATAGGTTCCCCCAACTTTGGATTATGAAAAAGAAAAAAAAGCGAGATCTTCTTTACGACAGGTTCCCCTGTATTTATGCATGGGGACGCCAATAATGCTGTCCGGCACGAGCCAACCGCATTTTGGCTCGTAATAATTACGTTAGCGTAAGCGTTGCGATCGAACGGTACAAGGAGCGGAGCGCGATCTTCTCCCAATTCCTCGCCGCCAAGGGCGAACGAGGCACGAGCGTCACTACGAATTACGAATTACGAGTAGGGAGATAGCGACTTGACCATCATGTGATATCATGTCCGGTTAGGGCTGGATATCGTAAGTGTTTATACGGACATGATGTGATGTAAAGCTTGTTAAAATAAAAACCCTGCACTGTCTCGTTCCCACGCAGAGCCTGGGAATGCGATCAAGGAGGCTCCGCCTCCCCGGATCACGGGAGGCGGAGCCTCCGAAAAGAGCATTACAACGAGATATAATTCACAATTAATTATTTTTGTCAATGCGTAAGTCCGAGAAACAAGGAATACGTTTATTTTTACTTCATAAATAAATTAGAGCGCAAGTACCCTCAATTTATTAATTACGAATTACGAATTACGAATTACGAATTATTCCGTCACTTTATGCATTCCCTTAAACAATCAGCAATACGTTTCGCTGCTCCCGGTTGACCCATGCGTCGCACACCATTTTCAGCAATCATATGCAATCTATCTGGATAAGCTAGGAGCGATCGCACTACTGTAGCAACTTCCTCAGGCTGTTCCACTAAGATTGCAGATGCTCCCAACAAGCGGCTTTGGGCTTCCGCAAAAGTATGGGTAAATTGAGGACCTCTTCCTGGTATGGTAATTGCAGGTTTTCCCAAACCGACAAATTGCTCTGTTGCTGTTCCTGCCATGGCGATCGCCAAATCTCCTAAATGTAAGCAGTCATTATAAGCATCTTGTGTCAAAATCAGATATGCATTTTTTTGCTTAAATGTCAAGGCACTGGCATCGGAAATATTGACTGGAGATTCTGAATGAGGACACCAGCCTTGGGATTGGAGAATTTGGCGCATACTGTCATAGTGTAAACTGGGAGCGATCGCACCCAAAAACACCACCGTTCTATTCGTGTGTCTAGCGAAATAAGGCCCCTGGAAAAGTGCCATCAATGCAGACACGGCAATCATAATTTGCTGCCAGTTGGCATAAGCTTCTGGTGGACGGGAACCAGGTAAAAGAGTCACTACCATTGGTCTAGCTAATTCTTGCTGTTCTATATCAGCGCTGTAAACTCGTTGGAGTGGAAATTTTGGTTCCAGACCATCCATCATTGGGTTACCCAAATCAAAAGCAGGAATCTGCCACTTTTTTAATATTTCCGTAGTCAACGAGTCTCTAGGAAACACTCCCTTGCAGTGACGCTGACTCATCAACCAACGTTCCCAAGGATGGTAAACTGAACCGGAAAAGTTTTCCCAACGAGCAGCTTTTGCTTTCCGTTTTAATAACCCAGCTTCATCTCGGACGTAGTATTCCGATTTCGCTGTACCCACAAAAGCATAATTTGTACCGCTCAAAAACGCAAATAATAGCGGCACAATATCTCCCACTGCTAAGATGGCATTCCTGTTACCTAATTTTTGCTCTCGATTTACCCAGTGGCGTATAGCGTTAATCTGGCTAAAGGTAAGTTGCAGTAACCCATCACGCACATCTCCTAGGAGTTGGCGTCCATCCATATAAATAAAACCACCAGAGGGCATGGTGCGTACTGAACCAATCAGGGAGATATCTAACTGTTGGTAGGCGTGTCCTTGACCCACTAAGGGCAAAACGAAGATCTCAGGCGGGTTGGGTTGTTGCTGGAGTTCCCGCAAAATTCGGACTGCGATTCTATCCTCCCCATGACCATTGCTTAAAACGAGTAATCGCAAGTGAGAAGTTGCAGCTTGCGGGTAGGAGGTTAGGGGTAAGGGCGATAAATCACTCATGAGAAACAAAAACTCGTAACTAACTTAACTAGTGAGGGGGTGAAAAGAAATCTTGCTGAGTCCCAATTACCTTTTTACCGATAAATATGCAATTATGATCTGAGACAGCTTATATTATAAAGAAGAAAAACCAGTCTGCGGAGAGTGGTTCACAGAATGCTGAGTCATCAACCAGATTTGATCTCAATCAAGATTCAGGGTAGACTCAAAACTCAAGATCGGAGTTTTCATCTCTGGCTTGATTCAGGGAAGACTGCTTTTCTACTAACTCAGGACTCAGGATTTAGGACTCAGGACACTCTATGCTAGCTGGTACAACCTTACAGAGTGGCAAATATACTCTAAACCAGGAAATAGGGCGGGGTGGCTTTGGCATTACATTCAAAGCCACACATCACTTCTTAAATCAGATAGTGGTGATTAAAACCCTTAATGAAAAGCTGCGACAACATCCTGATTTTGTTAAGTTTGAGCGTCAATTTCAGGATGAAGCAAGACGTTTGGCTACTTGTATCCATCCGAATATAGTCCGGGTTAGCGACTTTTTTGTCGAAGATGGGCTGCCTTACATGGTGATGGAATACATAGCTGGAGAAACCTTATTAGAGGCATTTGTCCTGCCAGGGATACCAATGCCTGAAGAAACAGCAATTCATTACATGTGTCAAATTGGGGCAGCATTGCAGGTAATACACAACAATGGTTTGCTGCACCGAGATGTGAAACCTGATAATATCATTCTCCGTCAAGGAACTCAAGAGGTGGTGCTGATTGATTTTGGCATCGCACGGGAATTTAACAGTGGAGTCAGACAAACTCACACGGGTCTAGTTTCTGAGGGCTATTCGCCGATTGAGCAGTACCTGTCGCAAGCACCTCGGACACCTGCAACAGATGTATATGGTTTAGCTGCAACGCTATACGCACTTTTGACAGCACAAGTTCCCCTGCCAGCGCTGCTACGCGATCGCGAACCAATGCCGACTCCCAAAGAACTACAACCCCATCTGAGTGCTGCAGTTAATCAGGCAGTGATGCGGGGTATGGCTGTAGAGCCTCACTTTCGTCCGGCGACAGTGGCAGAGTGGCTGAAGCTGCTACCAGGAGATCGGGTGAGCGCTGTACCTAAACCAGTATTAAATCAAATAGTACCAACTATGGATTTATCTACCCAGCCGGACCCGCTTAATTTACCAGCACATGTGCAAGGTAATAACACTGATGCTCCACCACCTAAAAATCTTCACCCAGATCTAAAGAAACTGCGATCGCCTCAGGTTTTGATTGGCATCGGTATAGCCATTATTGCTGCAATAGCAGGTTTTGGCATCACTAAGAGCTTGATTGCTAAAAAAACTCCTCAACCGCAGCCATCCCCACAGCTATTTATGCCAAAGCCTAGTCATGAAGCTTCTGGGGAAGTACGCCCGATTAAGATTACACCGTCGCCTTCAGTAAAACAGACGAACATCTCGTCGCCATCTGAGTCTGCACCTGTCTCTACTTCTAAATCGCGCAGGCGGCGTCGTCGTGTTTATAGTGAAGACTCCCCAAGTTCCAACGTCACACAAGAATCGCCTCAACGCTACTCAGGAGAATCCCAACGCCGCAAACGGGATGTGGAAACGCCAGCACCATCTTCGTCTAGCACGGCTTCTACGCGATCGTTAACGGAGAAACTACGAGCAATCAGAGACTCTCGCAGTGTTTCTCCATCACCATCATCAGCAAATAAATCACCCTCTTTAGTTGTACCAGTACCATCATCTGGAGAATCAAAGCAGTTAAATCCTTCTGGTGTGGTAGTACCAACTCAGGAAATCGAAAGGCAAAATTCCTCTGCTGACAGTGAACCACAAAGGGAACACAAGGAGCAGATAAAGATAGAAGATGATAATATAACAATTAGTCAATAGTCAATAGTTGATTGTTGATTGGGGAATTGTTTTTTGACTATTGACTGTTGAGTATTGACTAATTCTGTCTGTTCGAGTGCCGATCGCCAAACCTCATACCCCTGTTCGCTGAGATGTAAGCCGTCAGTGGTCAAGTCTTGCCGTAAATTTCCTTGAAAATCTCTAAACCAATTATGAAGATTGAAATAATTAGCTCCTTCTTGTTTGACAATCAGGGTTAGTTGATAGTTAAGTTGACGAATTCGGCTATTAGGAATTGTGGGTAGGCGCGTAGGCAGAATTGATTGAACGATAATTTGGGCTTTTGGGTGAGTGTGCCGTAACTGACGGATAATCAGGCGGTGATGGTGCAAAATAGTTTCATCCGTCTCACCTTTTCGCAGGTCATTAATCCCAGCCATGATGTAAATGACATCTGGTCTGGTTTCCGAAAAAGCAGACAATCTTTTTAATACACCGTCGGAAGTATCTCCAGATATTCCCTGATTCAGCCACAATTTACCAGTAGGCAGTTTTTCTTTAGGAAACCACATACTTAAAGAATCACCAACTAAGATGTCCAGATGATTTGTACCTTGACCTTGAGCCATCGCTTTAGCTTCCATAGCGAGTAAGCTTTTCCAATCTTGATATGTTAGTTGATGCTTTCTTGCTGACTCCCACAATGACTGCGATTCATCACCAACCGATCGCATATAGCTATGACCGATTCTCAGTGCCGCTAATCTTTGGTAATAAAGTTGGCTGCCAGATATCAGTTGGTGGTTAACCAGTTGGGAATTTGAGTTGACAGATAATTTTACTGGCACTTGCAATTTATGGTTGCTCAATTCTGCTAAGGAGATGTTAGAAGTTGGGACTATTTTCTCGCCAACTGTTGGCTGTGAATCCTGTTTAAAATCCCACAGCACTTGATGATTTTCTCGTTGGATAATTGACAACTGTGAGAGAGCCGATGCTGGTATTGCCAATCCTGTTAACAAGCCTGCTGCCAACAGATAAAGGTCCTTCATCGTTTTTTCTCTCCGCTATTCACTGCTTTTCCTATTAACAGCATTAATTGATTATTCTCAATAAAATTTGACTTTAATTTAAGTAAACTCCAGTAAATAAACATAAGCATACGTAAGTATTCGGGTAATTAAAAAATGTTTTATACCCTTTACTTTATGCCTATTACTTACATTTACTTACGTCGTTCTACTTAAATTATTATTGTTATTTACACTAAATTGGTGTGACAAAGTCGTTAATGGCATTACATTTACAATCTCTTCAAAGTTTTGATGTATTTATAAAACTTTGTAGGTGGAATGCCCCTCTATTCGCCTGAAGCACAGGCTATTCAAAATTGACGCGACCACTCACTGGGCCAGCGTTCAACCACAACTTTTGTTTGTGTAAAAAACTCTACTGCATGGTGGCTTTGACCGTGCAAGTCACCAAAAAAGCTTTCTTTCCAGCCGCTAAAAGGAAAAAACGCCATTGGTGCCGCAACTCCGATGTTAATGCCAATATTTCCCGCTTCTGCTTCGTAGCGGAATTTACGAGCAGCTGCACCACTGTTCGTGAACAAACAAGCCATGTTTCCGTATTGTCCGCTGTTGATCAGGGCGATCGCCTGTTCAATATTGTCCAAATGTATCAAACTCAAAACTGGACCAAAAATTTCCGTGCGGGCAATTTCTTTTGTAGGATCGACGTTTTGCAAAATGGTTGGTCGAATAAAATTACCTTTTTCATACCCAGAAATATTTGGCGATCGCCCATCTACCAACAGTGTTGCACCTTCGTCTGCTCCCTTTTGAATTAAATCCTCAATCCGCACTTTACTCTGTGCATTGATCACCGGTCCCATTTCCACACCTTGGTCTAAACCATTACCGACAACCCGCGTCCTGGCAGTCTCGGCGATCGCTTCTGTAAACGTCTGACGTGCTTTCCCCACAGTCACTGCTAGTGAGGCAGCTAGACAGCGTTGTCCTGCACAACCAAAGGCACTGTCAGCCGCAATGCGTGTCGTCATCTCTATATCCGCATCCGGTAAAACAATCAGCGGATTTTTTGCGCCACCTTGGCATTGCACGCGTTTGCCATTGGCTGCACCACGACTATATATATATTTAGCTACAGGCGTCGAGCCAACAAAGCTAATTGCCTGAATTTTTGGGTGATCCAAAATCGCATCTACAGCTTCTTTTGCGCCGTTTACTAAGTTAACGACGCCTTTAGGTAACCCAGTTTTCTCCAACAATTGGAAAACTTTTTGCATTGTCAGTGGTACTTTTTCCGAGGGCTTAACAATGTATGTATTGCCACAGGCAATGGCGTAAGGCAAAAACCAAAACGCAATCATCCCAGGAAAGTTGAAAGGACTTATTACCGCCGCCACTCCTAGAGGCTGCCGAATCATCATCTCATCAATGCCTTTCGCAACGTCTTCCAAATTTGTTCCCTGCATCATCATCGGAATTCCGCAGGCTACTTCCACATTTTCAATAGCGCGGCGCAATTCCCCTTTCGACTCAGCCAATGTTTTACCACATTCCAGGGTAATTGTGTGAGCTAAATCGCCAAAATGTTCGTCCAACAGGTTCTTGAGTTTAAATAAAAATTGCACTCGTTCTGTAGGTGGAGTGCGTCGCCAAGTAACAAAAGCTGCTGCTGCTGCTTGTGCTGCAAGATCTACTTCAGTTGCTGTTGACAACGGGACTTGAGCCAGTACCTCTGCTGTAGCTGGGTTGATAACGTCTAGGTGTTCTGTAGCGTTAGATGCACACCATTGACCATTTATGTAGTTGGGTAAAGTAGGAGTTGCGTTCATGAAAGCGATGTCAGATTTGCAGAACTGTTGATATTGACTATTCCCTGCTGTAGGTTTGTCAATCGTACCACTGCATTCTGAAGTTGTATCATTCCTTCAAGAGCGTTACTGCCTTTGCTGTTTAGCTTCAACTAATGTAGAGACGCGAAATTCTCGCGGTGCGCTGCAGGAGGGTTTCCCTCCGTAGGCGACTGGTGAGACAGCCCTGAAGGAGGGTTTCACTCATTCTGGATCTGCGCTCCCGTTGGGCGTCACGTCTCTACAAGTGTCGTAGACAAAGCACAATTATAGCGGTTTCCTTATTGGTAAGGTACATATCTTGTGGGGGAGCCAGCACTCTCCGGCGGGAAACCCGCCGTAGGTGACTGGCGTTGGGCTTCCAGCCCGCCCTTTCGATGGACGGGCGCTTATGCCCATCCCACAAGACAAAGACTGTACCTCATTGAAACGAAAAGCGCTATAATTTCTGGAGATGTCTAATGTATATTATGGTAAATGACCGGAAAGCAGTCTCATTAGAAGACGATACAAGTTAAATTTTAAACGCCTTTAATATTTTTCCATGTTTTCCAAAGCTTGCCGCGCCGTGATAATGGGAATGCCTTCGACCTCTCCCAGATGCAGCAAATCCCGTTTATCCCCCGTGACAACATAATCAGCGTCCCCAGCCAGGGCCGTTGCGATGATGAGGTTATCGGCTGGGTCTTTAGAAAGGGTCGGCACATCTCCTAATGTCACGACTTCACTTAAGTAATGCAAGTCCTTGAGCAAATCCGCCGCTTGCGCCGGGGTGAAATATTTTTGTAATTTTGCATAGCCCGCAACGCGCAGAATCTCGGCTATCTGCTCACGGCTGGTGATCAGGTCAAAGTTTCGCGATCGCCACTGCCGACACAGTAAGTCAGGCGGCGTATCGACCGTGATGAGACTGCTGATGAAGATATTGCTATCAAGAACGAGACGCACGTACGCTACTCAACGCTTCGTCAACCGTATCCATGATCTCTTGCTGTGAATAGGACGCATTACGCTTTTTGATGACGTGCAATTTTTGATGGAACAATTCCCGCCTTACGGCCTCTTCCACAAAAGCCGATATATCCCTGCCCCCTTCTGAAGCCAGAAACTGGCGCAAGGATTCGTCAACATCTTCGGAAACGGTCAAAGACCAGTTTATCATAAGCCATCTAATCAGCAGAAGATGAATTGTTATTTGACTATAGCACATCAATAGGCTTTTTATGAGTGCGTCGGTTGAGTTCGCAATGTCCGAACACTTGTTTCAAAGATTGGTAAGTAAAGTTCAGCTGCTTTCTGATGATAAGTCCGTATCACTTCCCGTGCCGTGCCGAAGTCAATCAAAGCCAGATGCCCATCTGCTTTGAGCATAACGTTTGATGGCTTGATATCTCTATGGAAAAAGTTTTGCTGATGCACCTGATGCAAAATATTAGCCAGATGGGTAAGCCATAAGAGTGCTAACTTCTGATCAATGGGGCGATTACTCCGTTGTTCCAGATACTGCTGCAAATCTAACCCTTCAATTTTCTCCATCACCAAACAGTGCAGTGGCGATTGGCTATTTTTGGGTAAGAAGGTAAAGTATCTATCAGCCTTTGGAATTCCTGGATGATTCAGCTGGCTTAATACTCGTGCCTCTTGCTGAAACAACGATACCGCTTTGGCGTCATCCAGCGTGAGAACTTTTAAGACTTTAAGAGTGTTGCTATGGTTGACTTCAAATGTCTTGCCAAAGCCACCTTCCCCTAACTGACGAATCACTCGATACTGTCCTTCTAAGAGTAATTCTGAGCCACAGCCTTGACAAAACAGCAGATTTTCAGGATTTTGAGGTCTTGAACAGTGGGGATTGACGCAGAGGCTCATAGTATCAGATGCAACACAGTTTTGCCTGATAGTCTAGCTTTATACACATATTTCCGTCACCAGTAGAAATCAGGATAATGGGCGATGCCTAATGGCAAGCAGCGTCTACGCATCATCTTTATAGTAGGGTGCGTTAACGAAGTGTAACGCACCTTCTTGAGGCGGTGCTTGGGAGCGCAAAAAGTAATGCTAACCTTTATGGGAATGAAACCTTTTGCTGAGCTTAGTTACAGTGGTCAGGTAAAGCGACTGAAGCAGTTAGCGGAGTCTGCTTTGCTCAACTACAACTTTGGTGATATTCGCCTGGTATGTCTGGGGCATGGTGAGAATACTACGTTTAAGGTGGAGATATTTTCTGACCCATCAAGCCAAGCTTTCAAAAAAGCCGATGTTTGCTATGTTTTGCGGATTTATCGACCTGGCAAGCAGGATTTTGCTTCCATCTACTCAGAATTGCTGTGGTTGCGATCGCTACGACAAGAAACTGACTTGTCAGTGTCTGAACCTGTAGCCGCTAGCGATGGTTCACTGATTGTTAAGGCAGAGGCAGCCGGAGTGCCAGAAGCACGGTATTGTACTTTGTTTCGTTGGCTACCAGGGAAATTTTTAGCTGCTGGACTGAATGCAAAAGCAATTCAGCGTGTGGGCATATTTTTGGCACAGTTGCACCAATACAGTCAAAATTTTATACCACCAAAAGGTTTTGTGCGTTTTCAACTGAATGATGAGGACGGACTTTTCGGTTCTTTTCCACTAATTTTACCAGCTGCGAACTCAGGTTCACAGAACAATCAAGCAGTGCTGGAAACTGCGGCAAAAAAAATTCGAGAGCAAATGCAATGCCTAAAAGAAGCACCATCATTTTTTGGTTTGATACATGGTGACCTGAATTTTAACAATTGCAAATTTCATCAAGGCGAAATTCAGGTATTCGACTTTGATGACTGTGGCTGGGGATATTACATCTATGATGTGGCGGTAACGCTTTATTACTTGCGCGATCGCTCTGATTTCCAATTTTTGCGAGAAGTCTTACTTGAAAGTTATCAACAAATCCGCTCACTACACCAACTACATGTGTCTTGTTTGGACGCATTGATTGCTGCAAGACGCTTACATTTGTTAAGGGATTTGCTTCAGCGTCAAGACAATCCAAAATTGCGGGAGTTAACACCTAAATATATTGAAAACTCTGTGGAGGAAATGAAAAAATTCCTGCACCCGTGAGTTAACTAGCCTATTTAACGCTCTTTCATCTCTCTTGTTAAAGTATAATTAAACGGCTTGTTGTAGTTCTAACTCTTGTATCAGTGCTTAACATTGCTTACTGGCGTCTCTGGCTTGTCGCATCAAATCAAGTCCCTGTTTGCAGTATTTAGTCGTCTAGCCTAAATAGTTATATGTTTGAGTTGAAAAGAAACCCAAGGCTCTATTTCATTCTCATCAACAACATCAGCACCTAGCTCTTTATATGTCTTGATAATTTGCCGATATGCGTTCTCATGTTGCTGGTAATTGCTAGTTTCTTCTTTTGGTGGCAAAGCAACAATTGCCAGCGCAAAATCAGATTTAAGCCTCTTGACATCTGATATTCGCCAAAGAACAGATTCTTTTACGTAATCAGGTACAAGAACTTCAAATGAAATTCCATGTGCTGCGAAGTAAGGTTTACCATTAGCAACAACTACATCAAACTTGTTGTTTGTGCTGCTTCCTGGAATTTCATAATCACTCTTTAGTAAGTCTTTAGCTTTGTCTCCAAATTGTTTCTTCAGCACTTCACGAGTTTTAGACCTTACTAGAGTTGCAGCAGCTTGACGGTCACGAGTCTTAGGCTTCAATTCAACCAGAGGCTCATACAAATAAGTATTAACAAGATCTTCTAGTAAACTATCCAAAGTATCAAGGGAGCCACGCGGCTCTGTAAGCTGGATGCTATTCATCCATCCTTTCGCTATCTTGGAAAGCCGTTCATGGCTTGGAATTGTATTATGCTCGTCACCTGGAAACAGAAGCCCACTCTCAGCAGCTTTCTGTATACGATGAGCAAAATTTTTGAGAAACTCAGTATCTTCCATACCAAAATAGCGAACTCTTTCCCAGTTGCTGAGGAAGTGGGTTCGGACAGCATCTTCATTAAAAGCTACTACACCAATATTAATCCGCTCATCTGCGATCGGATTAGGGACATATTGAATGATGCTGTACCTACTTACCATAATCTCTACCTCCCCTCAAAGCTATTTGCCTAAAGGGCATTTAGCAATTCTTGTCGGCGTTTTATCAAGTACTTTACCATTGTTACTCGTTCTTCCATATTAATGTGCCACTGCACCACCACCTGACTTCACCTTTTTACAGAAAAGTAAGGCAATGGCGCTTACCAGTAACCCAAATGCAATGAAGTAAAAGCAATCGTTGAAGGCGATCACATAAGCTTCACGACGGACGATATTAGCGATCGCTCCCAGCGCTCGATTGTGGGCAGTATTGGGATCGCTTCCATGACTGATGAAATACTGAGTCATCTGGTCGATTCGCTGTTGGGTTTGGGGATGATACGAACTCACCGCTTCTCCGATCCGTTCAGAGTGAAATTGCTCTCGCCTGGTCAACAGCGTTTTCAAAGAAGCAATCCCTATTGATCCTCCCATATTGCGCATCATGTTAAATAGACTTGAGGCTGATGCTGCCTGTTGTGGTTCAATATTGGCTGTAGCAATAGTCGTAAGTGGCAAGATCATCAGTGGTTGTCCGAAAGCCCGGACTAGCTGCGACCATCGCAGTTCCTGGACAGCTGTATCGTGGCTCATGTCCGAGTTCATAAAACAACTGACCGCAAACAGGCTAAACCCTACCGCCGCCACAAAGCGAATATCGAAGCGCTGCGTTAGTTTAGGCACCAGTGGAATCAAAAACAGTTGCGGCACTCCCGACCAGGCAATCACCTCACCAATTTGTAAGGGACTGTAATCTTTAATTAAACCGAGATACACTGGCAAAAGATACACTGTGCCATAAAGTCCCAGTCCCAGTGACAATCCCGCCACACTGCTAATGCCAAAATTGCGGCGCTTTAACAAGCGCAGATTGATAAACGGCTGCTTCCCGGTCAGCTCAATCCAGATGAACAGAGTGATAAAAATCACTGCGACTACAGTTAAGTAGCGAATCGCCTTGGAACCAAACCAGTCGTACTCTTGCCCTTGTTCTAGAACCACTTCCAGCGCCCCAAGACCGATCGCCATGCTCAAGATACCCCACCAGTCGCCTTGCTTCAATCGTTCCAGTTGTAACGGCTGAGCATCAATTGCATACAAAACTATGGCGATGAGTAGTATCCCTGGAACTATATTCAAGTAGAAGTTGTACTCCCAGCCAAAGTTATCCGTCAGCCAACCCCCGATTGTGGGACCAATCGATGGCGCAAAGGTGGCTGTCATCGAAAACAGTGCCAGTCCAATCGGCTGTTTGGCTTTTGGTAAAGTCCTCAGCACAATCGTCAAGGACATAGGAATCAGCACACCGCCTGTGAATCCTTGCCCAGCACGAAACACAATCATCTGACCCAGACTCTGGGACCAAGCACAGCAAATGGAAAAGAACAGAAACAAGATGGAATTACCCACCAGATACCACCGCACAGAAAACACTTGCGATAGCCAGCCTGTCAGAGGGATGGTGACAATCTCAGCTACCAGATAGCTCGTTGAGATCCACGATCCTTCTTCTTGAGTCGCACCGATCGCCCCGGAAATCTGTTGCAGCGAGGAGTTAGTAATCTGAATATCCAACACCGCCATGAAGGCTCCCAACATAGCTCCCATCACACCAATCCAGGTTTTCATGGACACCTTGGACGGCTGTGATGGGGCTGATGGCTTTTGACCTTTGTTTTTACCTGCTGTTGTATCAGCCACAAAATTGCTCCTACTATTTCACATTCACGCTGGGTTCAACTGACAGCCCTGGTACGATCCGCGATTCATAACCCCGAATGCTATTTGTGTCGAAAACAATTTTCACTGGGACACGTTGCACAATCTTCGTGAAGTTGCCGGTGGCATTATCTGAAGGCAACAAGGCAAACGTCGATCCTGACCCGGGCGAAAAACTATTGACGTAACCCTTGAAGGTGCGATCGGGAATGGCATCAATGTGAATTTCTACCGGCTGCCCGATACGCATATGTGCAAGCTGGGTTTCTTTGAAGTTGGCAATCACCCACGGATTATCCTGCGTAATCGCCATCAGTGGTGTCCCTGGTTGCACCCGTTGCCCGACTTGGGCGGTTTTGTTCCCCACCCTACCAGCACCAGGAGCGTAAATGTTGGTGTAGGACAACTGCAACTTGGCATTGTTGAGATTGGCTTGTGATTGGGCGATCTGAGCTAGGGCAGCTTGGTACTGAGATTGGTTCACTTTGGTTTGCTCCCCAGTAGCTTTTGCCTGTACCAGTCCGCCTTGAGTTGCCGCCAATTGCGCTTGGGCTTTAGTGACATTCTCTTGAGCTTGTGCTAGATTAGCTTCAGCTTGCAACACTCCTTGGACGGCAGAATTTTTCTTTGCCACGTCAACATAGTAGGTAGCTTTGGCAGTATCGAGCTGTTGACGCGGTACGACTCCTTGCGCAAACAAAGTTTTGTAGCGGTTATAGTCGGCTTGTGCCCTGTCCAAATCTGCTTGTGCCTGATTCACAGCCGCTTGGGCTACTGGCACTCCTGCTTGCGCTGCCTTGACGCTTGCAATCGCGGTGGAAATTGCCGCTCTAGCACTACCAACGTTTCCTTGCGCCTGCTGCGTATTACCTAAAGCATTTCCTGATGCCAGATTAATATTAGACTGGGCTGCATTTGCTTGACGTTGAGCCGCTGACAGCGCTGCTTGTGCTTGCTGCAATTGCACCTGATAGTCGCGCGGATCGAGTTTCACCAACAGTTGATCTGCTTGCACATGCTGGTTATCATTCACCAGCACTTCGGTGACTGTACCATTAATTCGGCTACTAACTGGGTGAACGTCAGCTGTTGTATAGGCGTCATCTGTTGATTGGTGGCTATTCGCGTACATCCACCAGCGAATACCAAACACACCAGCAATTACTGCCACTACACCTGCACCTACCAAAAGTATTAACCGCCTGCGACCTTTCGGCTTTGGCTTAGATTCGTCTTTCTTTTGTTCGGGATCGGATGGCGATTGTTTTTCCTCTGTTTCTGGATTGGTGTCAGGCTCGACCACTCGTGCCTTTGGCTGCTCAACTCGCACTATTGTTTCTGCTGCAGTGGGGATGACAAGTTTATCAATTTCGGCAACCCGATCTAACTCCTTATCTCGCACTGCGCTTCCTTTTCCGTCTAAATAATTGCTTGAGCGTTTCATAATCTTTACCTCCGCCATTGAAAATGTTTTGATAAAGCAGAATTGTTAACCATCTATCTAGTCTTTAAGTATTTATTACTTAGAACACGTAATATCTAGCAATCAGAAAGCAATTCTGGTAAGAGCAAGCAGCAACACTTTGTTTCAAGTCTTAACCTGCAACTAAGGTAGGTAACAAGTCATGCTTACTTACTTGTATGTAAGTTAAAGCCCTAGTCATTGCCTCCGATGGAGGGATTAATCATGGGAATCTTAACTGTCTGTAGTTAAAGTATAGGACGCTCAAGTTTTACGGCAAATGTACCCTAAGTTAGATGAATGCTAGAGATAATTACTTTACTAATATACACTAAGTTAGATGAATGCCAGGAATTATTGAGTAGTAAGCTTTATGGGAGCTATACTTACTTACAGAAAAGTAAGATTTAGCCCTTGTGACACCGACAACAAAAAGAACGACAAAAAAAACGATTGCAGGGGCGCACAAAGCCCACAACGCGGAGGCTACCAAGGCAGCGATTCTGGATGCGGCGGAAGCTGAATTTGCTAAGTTGGGACTGACGGCGGCGCATACTGAGGCGATCGCGTCGAAATCGGGTGTCACTAAGACGATGATTTACTACTACTTCGAGAACAAAGAGGGGTTGTACTTGGCAGTGCTGGAGCGGGCTTTCATCCAGCGTTTTCGCGAACTTGAACAGATGCAACTGGAGCAGTTACCCCCCGAAAGGGCTTTGCAGGGCTTCTTGGAGTGGTTTCTCTCTGAGATCTCGTGTTATACCAACTTAGCCGATATCTTAATGTATGAAGCCATGCAAAATAAAGGAAAATACTATCAGCAGATCGGAATACTCAGGCTCTATCAGACATTGATTGCGATTTTGGAGCAGGGAATGGCTTGTGGTGTCTTCCGTCTTTTAGAACCACAGCACACAGCCGTCAATATTGTTGCCGTCTGCACCTTCTACTTTGCCATGCGCGAGAACATCAAACACTTATGGTCAAATAAAAAACTGCTCAGCAAAACAATGCTGGAACAGCACAAGCAGGAAGCCATTGACTTAGTTATGGCTGGTGTGCGGGCTTAGAGTATGGAAACTATAAAAAGAGACTCCTATCTGCGTAGATATACGGTTGACCGGGAAATGATAACTAAGGATGATTAGTTAAGACGGAGTATAAAAATGAGTAACAAATTTCAACCTTAGGAATGAGAAGATGCTGTCTCTCTTAAAACATAGTTACGCTGATTTCGATTCTATTAGTTCATAGAACCGGATTTTGTCCGTTTAGGCACAGATTTCTAGTCTGAGTGATACTAGTTTATAGGATAATTTGTCATAATGAGTTTTAATATGCTTAATAAATTTAACCCACTGAACGAAGAGGAGGACGTCATTTTATTAGATAATACTATATTTGATGTCATTCAAATCAGAGATAAAATAATTCAAGATTTTGAACCGAGAGGAAATGATTTAAACTTTGTCAACAAAAATTCATTTATTACAAAATATTTTAAACGCATAAACGTTCAAGGTATTTTTAATCGAGTTGAATGGAAATTTGCCCAAAGAAAAGGAATAAAATGCGAACTGTTAATGCCTGATAATAACAGTCAAAAAGGGATCCTTCAAATTCGAGTAATTTTAGAATTTTTAGCTTCTAAAAAACCAGTATCATCAATGCTTGACACTCATAATATCTCGGAATCATCCCTTAGTAGAAATAGAAAAAGTGCAGAAAACTTTGAGTTAAAAGTTTTGCTAGATTTTTGTTATGACGAAATTAAAGAAAATCAAAACCAACAAAAAATTGTTGCGTGATACTATTTCACTTTAATAGTGATACAGATACGTTGGTAGGGGCAAAGGCAAAGCCTTTGTCCCTACGACAAATCTATACTTTATCGTTTTTAGTGAATTGGTATGACTCAGGTTCGTTGCTGCGCCTGTAGGGCGGACTTTCCCGCCCCATAGGTGCAGAATTTCTACCCCAACTGACTTAACCAAGCAGCGATATCTACCGCTAACTTTTGCCCCAACTTCAACAACTGAGGACAGCGAGTAGTATCTTTACCATTGGCAATTGCGGCAATACACTGTGGCAGAATTTGATTATGCAGACGGCTGAAGTATAGTTCTTGGGATCGCTCAAGGGAGATCCCAAGATTTAGCTGATACCCCACATCAATCAACCGCTCTAACTGTTGGATATCTGCATCAAAAGTACTATTGGGATCGTGCAATAATTGCCAGAGCGATCGCAAGATCAACTGCTCCAACATCACTTTACCTTCGGGAATATTCATCCGACAGAGTAGGTGCTTCGCTTCCGTGGCGATCGCCTCTAATTCGACTATATGCTTCCCATGTGATAGCGGATTGCTAATGTCTTGCTCCAGGGATCGCAAAGTCATCATACACCGATGTCCTAAGGCAATCTCTGCTGCCACCTGTAACTCTTGCGGCGCGGCTAGTTCATCCCGATGGAATGCCATTAATATACCGTAGTTTTCCCGGTAGGCTTGTGTATAAAGCTGATCTAAACGTGTCAGTGTTTCTTGACTGAGCAGCCGCATCAGGCGATGGCGTTCCTCGGCAAATAGATTCTGCAAGCTGTACGCTTCTTCCCCAAACAACTGAGCCATCACCAAAATGGTGTGCGCCACACTAGCTTGTTGCAGCGCTGCAAACACTTGTTCTTTCAACTGAGTGTAAGTACGCCGTGCCTCGTCGAGTTTAATGCAACAGTGAAAATCCCAGCCGCCAAGATGGAGAACAGCAAACACCAAATGTTCGCTTTCCCAGGTAATATCTGACACTAACTTCAAATTTCCCACCGCCAGAGTCAACGATCCCAACCTTTGCAGTTGATAATCTAGCTCGTAAGCGGTGTAGCAATAAACCTGCTTGTGGTAGGGAAGAGAACATTTGATCGCACCATTTTGTCCAGAGGTAGCCGATCGCGTTTCTGGTTTATGATTGGTAAACAGCGAAGTAATGGCGTAATGGGCTGCTACTTGCTTGAAACTAACTTGAGCAGTCAGGACCTGCTGGCGATAGACTTCGGCACCGTCCTTGAAGATATCTATATTACTGGGAGCTAAAGCAAGGCGTTTGATGAAGCCGTGTTCTAACTGTACACCCGCCACATCCTCCGCCAGTTCCAAAGCATGGGCGGCGTAACGGAGAATCTGCGTCCCCTCTGGGCGGGAGATTTCTTCAAAAAACCACCCACAACTGGTGAACATCAGTAAAGCGTGACGCTGCATTTCTAACAGGCGCAGGGCATCAACTTGTTCAATAGATGTAAGTTTGTGGTTTTGGTGGCTTTCGATGAAGCGACTAACATTTTCAGGGGAGCGATCGCGTATTACCAGGATATACTCATCTCGTGCTTGCCAGGGATCGCGGAAAAATTGTTTGCCATGTTCCTCATACACGAATGTTAGCTGATCCCGCAGCCAGTTCAAGGCATCGCGCAAGGGGCGACGCCATTGCTGATGCCATCCGCCGCCACCGCCGCAACCGCAGTCATCCTGCCATCTGTCTACACCGTGGGCACAACTCCATGCCGTTACTGACTTCAATTCAACTTCCCAGGTGGGAGGATTTAAGCTGAGGTAGTGGGCAAAGTTCGTCACTGTCCAACCCCGACTAGGAAACTCTTCTTTAAAGGCGTAGGCTAAAGTTTTTTCAGTTCCGCCTTTATGGTGTCCAAAGGTTTCTCCATCAGTCGCCACTGAAATCAATTGTGCGGGGCGATGATCCCCACGCACTGCAGCACCAATGCGTCCTGCTAAGTGACTGGAACTGTAAACGACATCACTGTAACCCATATCCCGCGAGATCGGACCATCGTAGAAAAAGATGTCGATGTAAGGGGGGGAGTGGTCAATTTCCCCACTCCCTACTCCCCATTCCCTACTCCCTCTTAAAAAACACCTATAAGGGCGTGTGGGATCAATTTGACCACCACCAACTTCGTGCCATTCAGGGTTGGGATCATTGTTGGTGGGTAGGAAACGGCAACGCTGTGCTTGAGAGGGGGCAAGAATAATAAAGCGAATGCCGCTTTGCACGAGTGCCTCTAAAGTGGCATAGTCTACAGCGGTTTCCGCCAGCCACATTCCTTCGGGATCGCGTCCAAACCGGGAGCGGAAGTCTTCTTTGCCCCAGCGGATCTGGGTGTATTTGTCACGTTCGTTGGCGAGAGGCATGATGATGTGATTGTATACTTGCGCGATCGCATTGCCGTGACCGTTCAAGCGATCGCAACTATTGCGATCCGCTTCCAAAATCCGCTGATAAACCTCCACATCGTGACGTTCCAACCACGACATCAGCGTTGGTCCAATGTTAAAGCTCAAATACTCATAGTTATTCACGATCCCCACTAATTCGCCTCGGTCATTCAACACCCTGGCAAAGGCATTCGGGCGGTAGCATTCGTGGTGAATTCGCTCATTCCAGTCATGGAAAGGTGCTGCACCCGATTGGCGTTCGATGGCGTCCAAGTAAGGGTTTTCTCTTGGTGGTTGGTAAAAGTGACCATGTACTGTTACGTAAACACCCGTAGCCGTTCTCAGGGGATCGGGCATTTTGATGTTGTTAGTATTCTCGTGTGGCGTTAAATTGGAGCCAACACTGACTGGCAGTTCAGCAGCAGAAGTCATGCAGAGTTATTCCAAAATAGAAAATTTACAGTTGCGCCGAAAACAATGTGTATCAACCCTTTTACAGCGGCATGCCAACAAAATATGAGATCGAACAAAATTTTGAGATAGTAGCCCTTGCGTGTTACGGGTCATCTGCCTTATCAAGCAGCCCTTTCCCCAACGGAATCAGCCATTGAGAAAAACCCCATCTAGCAGGTTTTCTCTTTGGTAGCACCAAAAAACTTAATTGTCTTTTAATATATTAAACAGCATTTTTGGTGTATAATCCATGGTTTGCTTGAAAGTTTTATGACAAAATATTGCAAATGTTACATACAACGCAATCCTATTTTACAAATATAGCTCAAGAATGCAAACAGTAAAATTGCCGAAACGCCAGATTCAGAGCGTTAGCCCTTTACAGGAGAATTAAAAATCGCGTTCGCGAAGCAATCTAAAAATTAAAAATTAAGTTTTTATGAAGAAATTCAGGCAATAATATCGCTGAAAGTCAAAATCGATTCTTGGGCAATCCAGATGAATTTGAAATTGAGCAAAAGCATTTTGAGCAAGGACTTCCTATGGAATTATCTGCAAATCAATCAGGACGTATGAATATGCAAGCTGCTTCCTCAATGCCCACGCTGCGTTTTGGTGACTCTGGTGATGCAGTCAGAGTCCTACAGCAGCTGTTATTGTCCAATGGCTACGATGTTGGAGTTGATGGGACATTCGCCGCCCTCACAGAAACTGCTATCAAAGCTTTTCAAAGCCAGCGGGGATTACAGGCGGATGGAGTAGTTGGTCAAGGAACTTGGCGCGAGTTGACACTTTCGTTATAGCGGTTGGCAACGGATGAAATAACGGATGTAACGGATGGGTTGATTGTGGGTTGCACGGGTGGAGGAATCTGTTATATCCGGGTTCGATACTGCTGCCAGTTTTTGCGCGAACTATCATCTATGTTCCAGCAAGAAAGCTTTTAGCGTTGGGTTAAATGCTTTCTTACTGGGTCAAAAACCACAATATGACCGTAGGGGCGGGGTTTCCCCGCCCTGACAATGCTGGGCAACGGATGTAATAACGGATGTAACGGATGGGTTGATTGTGGGTTGCACGGGTGGAGGAATCTGTTATATCCGGGTTCGATACTGCTGCCAGTTTTTGCGCGAACTATCATCTATGTTCCAGCAAGAAAGCTTTTAGCGTTGGGTTAAATGCCGATTTGCTGGGTCAAAAACCACAATATGACCGTAGGGGCGGGGTTTCCCCGCCCTGACAATGCTGGGCAACGGATGTAATAACGGATGTAACGGATGGGTTGATTGTGGGTTGCACGGGTGGAGGAATCTGTTATATCCGGGTTCCATACTGCTGCCAGTTTTTGCGCGAACTATCATCTATGTTCCAGCAAGAAAGCTTTTAGCGTTGGGTTAAATGCCGATTTGCTGGGTCAAAAACCACAATATGACCGTAGGGGCGGGGTTTCCCCGCCCTGACAATGCGGTCAATTTAATTGAAAACTGCTGTAATATCATGTTCCCCTGAATACTTATAATAAGCTACCTCTCCCCCAACCCCTCCCCTAATAGGGGAGGGGAGACTTTGACGTAAGTCAAAGGCGGGGAGAGGTCAAACGTAAATGATAAGTCATTTACCGAACATGATATAAGCTGTAACCCAGAAAATATCAGCTTTTCTCGTTTGGGCTGCTGCCTGAGTATAAGTATTCAAGTGGACACGATATAATACGTCATACTTAAGCAATGAGCAGGCGATCGCTCACGCAATGTATCCCGCGAGCGTCTGAAGAGGGTAATGTATAATGGCGACGAAACTCCTGATTGTAGAAAGTCCGGGAAAGGTGAAAAAGCTCAGTCAAATTTTGGGATCGGATTGGTTAGTCAGAGCTAGCATGGGGCATATGCGGGAACTGGCAGACGATGGGGAAGACTCCCTCGGCTTTGATCTCAACGGCGATAGGGTACACTGTCGCTTCGTGGCACGGGGTTCACAGGGTAAGGAAACCATTCAAAAGTTGAGAACGGCGGTGCAACAGGTCAAAACCGTAGTCCTGGCAACTGACCCAGATCGAGAAGGGGAAACGATCGCTTGGCACATTCAGCAAGCCTTGAACCTCAAAAACCCTCAAAGAGTAGTCTACACCGAAATCACTCCGGCTGCAGTGCAAGCTGCGATCGCCCGTCCCCGCACCATTGACCAAAATCTTGTCAACTCTGGCTTGTGCCGTTCTGTCCTCGATAAACTGGTAGGCTACAAAGGTTCTCCGTTGCTCTGGCAGTTGCACAATGGGGCAAAGAGCATGGGACGGGTGCAAAGCGCGACGTTGCACATCATCTGTGAACGAGAACGGCAGATCCAGGTATTTGTGCCGCAAGACTACTGGAGTGTGTTCGTCGATTATACAGAAGGCTTCCGTGCTTTCTACAGGGGCAATGCAACCGCACCCGCAACTGAGGATGCTCAAAGAGACGATGCCACAGCACTTGCAGACAAACCTGCCCAAGAATCAGAGCGGGTGTTGAGTCAGGTAGAAGCCGATCGCTTAGTCCAAATCGCACAACAGTCTCCGCATCAAGTGGTAGAGATTGAAGGTAAAACTGTCAGCCGCACTCCACCACCCCCGTTTGTCACCTCCAGCCTACAACAGGCTGCCGGTTCTCGCCTGCGCTTCAGTCCAGAGAAAACTATGCAGGTAGCACAGTCACTCTACGAAGCCGGCTTGATCACCTACATGCGAACCGATAGCGTTACCCTCAGCCCGGAGTACTGCGAGCAAGCGCGTCGCTGGCTGGAGGAACACGATCCAGACAATGTGCCTCAGAAAACGGCAAAACATCGTAGCAGCAAAAGCGCCCAGGAGGCACACGAGGCGATTCGCCCGACAGATGTATTTCGTCCCTCGGCTCAACTGCGCTTGGAACTGTCTGCCGATGAGTTTGCTTTGTACGTGATGATTTGGAAACGGGCAATGGCTTCTCAATGCCAATCTGCTCGTTTGCGACAAACCCGAATTGTTACCCAATCTGGTTCTGTTTTCTGGCAGGCAAAAGGACAAATAATAGAGTTTCCCGGCTACACTAAATACTGGAATAATCTTAGCGCCGAGGTGGAACTGCCAGTTGTGCGACAGGGGCAACCTTTAACGTTAGCACAAGCAGCACATGAACAGAAGCAAACCCAACCGCCACCCCGTTACAGTGAGCCGAAACTGGTACAAGTGATGGAACGCAAGGGCATCGGACGACCAAGCACCTATGCACCCACGATCCAAATTCTTAAGCAACGGCAGTATGTGGAGTTGACTAAAGGGAATCTGCATCCGACGGTTCTGGGGCTGGATGTAGATCGTTTCCTGCAAGATGCCTTACCGGATCTGCTGGAAGCCGATTTCACAGCGCAGATGGAAAAGGAATTGGACGCGATCTCTCATGGTAAACAAGACTGGCAACGCTACCTGACAAGTTGGAACCGGGAGTATTTTGCTCCCGCACTGGTAAAAGCGCAACAGGTGATCCCCAAGCACCTGACTTCAACTCCGGCTCCTCATACTACTGCTAAAAAGCTAGACTTGTCCAGAACACGCTGCCCTCAGTGCAAGAATTACTTAGGAAAGGTTCCTAGTAAGAAGGTGAAGAAGAAGTATTTTCTCAAGTGTGTGGGCGGCTGTGAAAATGTGGTGTTGTTTTGGAGTGATTATACAAAGCAGTGGGAGCAACCCCAGGCAAAACAGACAACGAATAATCAAGTCCCTGCACCCGCCCAACAAACGGCTTATCTGTGTCCAGTTTGCAAAAAACCACTGGAGGAATATGCTTACGAGAAGGAAGGACAACAAAAACGCTTGCTGCGTTGTTCTGATTCTAGTGCGAGGAAAGACAAAAAGCATGAGCAAGCTGTTTACTTTCTGACCGCAAAAGGCTGGTGGAGTCCTAAGTTTGGTGAGTTACCAGTGGGGAACAAGCAATGACCGAATAATTCGTAATTCGTAATTCGTAATTCGTAATTAGAAATTCCTAAATTACAGCAATTTTCAGGTAAATAGACCACAGTGATTAAACCTTCTCGTAGGCATCATCTTCGGTAATGTAATTTACAGCAAGAGCCATTGTTTGGTGGAGTGAGTCAGGGGTACGTGCTTCACTGGAACGGAGAAATTGCATGACTTTTGATAAACGTCAACCTCTACGGTACTCTTGCACAACAAAACTAGGTCCGACCCCCTTCGTATTTTGCTTCATGACTCGCAACAGACGATTCTTCAAAGATTGACCGTCTTCATTCAAAAAATCATTCATTGCCTTGATTTTTCCAGCATAATCGCGATCGTGCTTAAAAATGATCATGCCAGCATGATGGGGCACGGTGCGATGTAAATCAATAAAGTCCAAGCGATTTTCCGTAATCAAGATGCGATCCGAAACTGTAGCGTACTGCAAGACTCGATCGTCAGGAATTCCTTGATTCGCCTGACCTGCTTCATAGGAAGTCAACACATCATGTCCATCTGCTCTAAGCAAGTTGACCATTACAATAGGGAGATTTTCGCTCTTAATAAAACTGACGTACCATCAAATTGACTGATCTTGGGCGATCTCTAGATCAACCTGCTCGCGATTTTGCTCATAATAATCCCAAGCCGCACCCAGATCAGCCGCAGTCAAGCCAGGATAGTTTGCCAATAATTCCGCGTCCGGCGCACCCTGTTGACGATATGCCACCAAAGTCGATACCGGAATCCGCGTATTCCGAATCCGCGCCAGCCCTCCGCAAACTCCCGGTGTAATCTGAATCGGATTTTGCAACATCTGCACATAGGTCAACGCCTGCTCAACTAGCTCCTCCGGCAGGGCTACAATTGCTTCCAGCAGTTGAGTCCTCTTACTCATGACAACAAAATTTTTCTCCCTCATTCTATCCTAGCACAAAATTCCCAACGGATGCACAAGTTCACCCCAGCGGCGACAATTGTTGCTGCTTATTATTTCTTCGGGTGGGCACTGCCCACCTTACAGAGATAAAAGGTGAAAGGAAAGACAAAAAGCATGAGCAAGCTGTTTACTTTCTGACCGCAAAAAGCTGGTGGAGTCCTAAGTTTGGTGAGTTACCAGTGGGGAACAAGCTTTGACCTATTGCTGTTGCGATCGCCAAATTGCCTCGCGTTCCGCTTCTACACCGACTAGCAAATCATTCAAGTTTACGCCTTCATTTTCCATAATGGCGATAATTTTATCCCCTAGCTGGGGGACTTGAGGGTGTTTGGCAGTAAACAAGACTAGATCTCCTACTTGCACCGGCGTCAACATATCTCCCTCAGTCATGTTCTACTCTCCTAACTTCATTTTTTCTTTCATAGCCGTCATGCGATCGCGTCAACTGCCATGTTTTTTTAAATAAGCAGCAACATCTTCATCGGTAACAACCTGATTTCCGAGTTCAAAAAATTCTTGTTGCTCCTCTTTAGTCATCCATTCATTACAGTCTACTGATTTTCGGGGATCGCCACCTGCATCTAGGTATCGTTGGCGACAAACATCGAATATCTCTGTCATCCGGCGAGTTTTCTGCCTTTTACTTTCATTAGCTGTCGTCATCATTTTGGACTCAGTCTAGAGGGTAAATGTCGCCATTTTTCATAATACTCCTGAACCACCCAAAGAATATCTATTCATGAACCGCAGAGGCATTCATAGTTCGCAGAGAAAGAGAGTGCGATCGCCCTTGACTGAATACGCAACTTCAGTTTTAATAATAAATAAAAAGTTATAGACGAATGGCACTAAGAAAACCGGAATCTCTTACTACACAAGCAGTCTAAGATTTTGCATTTAAAAATCTCCAGAAAATCAAATAAACATTAAATTATAATAATCATTCTCATTAGGGGTGGGAAAGGGTCAGCCGATGGCTGACCCTTTCCCACCCCCTTTTTTTATATTCAATTTTTATGTTTTCAAACTGTTAATAGAATCGAGGAATAAAGTTGTTTTTTAGATTTAGTAAAACTGTTTAATCTTAAACATTACTCTCATCATTTCATTTTTTAAAACATTTTTAAAACCTATAAGCATTCATTATAGAATGAGTAGCTTATAGCACTTAAAACTACGTACACTAAATTAGCGATCGCTCTTTGGCGAAAACTTTTTGGTTTACTGATACAGAAGTAGTAAAATTAAGGCGTTTAAACGAGCCAAAAGTAAGGACTTTCTCTAATGCTTAAATTTACCAAGTACATATTTATTCTTTCATTAGTCGTAACACCAATCCTTTTCAAACAAAATGCAGCGTTAGCAGGAGGTGGTTTCACAGCGTCGTGTCTAGATATTACTGTTTCCCTGGTCATCGGCAATTCGCAAGGTGAGAGGCATGGTGGACTTGCTTTGCAAGCTGAATGCTATACCAGCACAGGACAACTGAAAAACAGTGCCATAGATTTAGGTAGAAGTATAGCAAACAACGATGGTGCTTTAGTATGGTATAACGGTGGTAATTTCGCATCATCTGCTACAAACTGTGCTGTGAATGTTTCAAATGTTACAACATTGTATTGCGGGGTTGTAAAAAGAGATGGTTCTATTGTAATAGCCTCTATAAATTTGGACGAGGAAATAGCAAATTTGGATGGCAATTTAACAGCACTTGTCGGTTTCTAACAAACCTCATGACGCGCTATGGGGCAATGGGTGGATTAAGCGTGACGTGCTGAGGGTACTGAAATGTATTGGAGTTTAAACCAACTTTTCAGGCTCTCTGAAATCGCTCAAAGACGAATGGCACTAAGAAAAGCCAAAACATTTTTGGTTTAAGCGGTTTGCAATTGCTTGCGTAATTCATGCCGGGGTTTGGTCATCAAGGGGTAAGCTTTTGGGCGACGTTTCCGAACTCGTGGTTCACGAATACCGGGGCGATAGCTCACAGCCTTGTGGGCAATAACTTTAAGTAAAGGACAATAAATTTGAAGACGTTTTTTAGAAGAAGCGGCTAACAATTCGGGAATAAAGTTATTTAAAGGTTTTAGAATTTATTAAAACGGTGGTGATTGATAAGTTTGCTAACTTAAATCGGGAGGAAATAGCAGCTATGCTAAATGTAGATTCGTTGAAAAATACCAGATTTTACCGCGAAGCAAAAGAAGAAGGTGTTGAGGAGGGTATTCTCAAGAGTAAGCAGGAGACGATTCCCAGACTAATGAAGCTAGGGTTAAGCATTGAGCAAATTGCTGAATCCTTAGAGTTAGATGTGGACACTGTAAGAAAAATCGCGCTCCCAGTAAAACCCGGTGGATCATAAGCTCTCTGGATCAAACCAAGGTAACTACCGGAAATCTCTGGTAGTTACACAAATAGCTTGGCAATTCAAACGAATTGTCTAAATTTCCCTGCCGCCATTTCCTTAAAATATAAATTAAGGCAACCATAGAGGTTATGGAGTTACAAAGATGACCGAGAAAAAGCGTAGAAGAGTACCAAGAGGCGGCAACATGTTTCCTAATCGCCCTCCCCTTTCCCCAGAAGAAAAAGCCAGACGCGATGCTCTTGATGAAGAATTTGACAGACGTTGTGCGGAAATTTTCCAGCAAGTATACCCGGAATTAGTCTCTGAGCATTACAATTGGTCGATTATGATTGACCCAAATAGTGGAGATTATTGTATTGACCCCGATTCAGAGATTGCTTTCCAAAAAATCCGCTCCCAGCACCCTAATGGCAGAATAATGGAAATGCGTCTAAATGAAACAGGTGCCGTTGGCAGAATATGATTCAAGGAAGTTTTGGTGAAAATGGGGAGCTATATTTTCAGATTGATTTGATAGCTGCTGATGGTTCTATGGTAACAGTTGATGCCTTACTAGACACAGGATCTACTGACTGGCTAGCAATTGATATTCAAGATGCAGAAAGTTTGGGATGGTCGTATATCCGTGAACAAAGAAGGCGAACAGCACGGGGAATAGCAAAGTTTAATCTCTACCTAGGTAATGTTGGCTTTGATGGTCAAGACTTGACTATACCAGTTTTAGGTGGTAAAGCTATTACGGAGGTTTTGATAGGTTTACCTTGGCTCGAAAATCGGCGGTTGATTGTAGATAGAAAAGCAGGTTTATTAACTTTAGGGGAAGATTGAGGAGATAAGACTCAGTCAATTAGCTGGGGAAGTTGGGGCTGTTTGGCAGTGAGCAAGACCAGATCGCCTACTTGCAGTGGCGTCAACATATCTCCCTCAGTCACGTTCTACTCTCCTAACTTCATTTTTTCTTTCATAGCCGTCATGCGATCGCATGACTTAAAAATTGTTTTTACTGACACTCTCACTAAAGCTGTCGAGAACACAATTTACAAACACCGATTGGCGATCGCTCATCTTCACCAGTATTTCCTCAATCCGTTCTCCTCATATTCACTTCCTATGGTTAAACCTTATTTTTTGCATCATATCAACTTGAATTTTAGTTGTTTTAATAAAGCCTATAGCTCGATAATACCCATCGCGATCACCATGCTGCCGAAACAACTGTGCTGCTTTTTCTGCATCTCGTACACTTTCCTCATAATCTTCTATCTGAGATCGTAATGTAGCACGGTTGAGGTAAGCATCAGCATACTCAGGAGAAAGTTGAATTGCTTTACTATAATCAGCTAATGAGCTTTCATAATTACCCAAATCTTGTTGAGCATATGCACGTCCAGAGTAAGCACCTGCTGAGTTGGGCGCAAGATTAATAGCCTTACTATATGCTTCACAAGCAGCTTTAAAGTCCCCATGAGAACAACAGCTAGCACCAAGGGCTAAATAATGATGAATATTCACAAATTCTTGTTGTGCTTCTTGAAATGCTTTAACTGCCAGTTCTTGCTCTTGTCTTGTAAGGTAATTTATTGATGTCAAAAATACAGCCTTTAGTGAGTTAACTTGTATCGGCTCAATAAGTCGGGGTAGTAGTAACCGTGAGCGGGGGGAGCGCCCTTGAAAATACACGTTGCTTAATTAATCGATAAAGCCCAGATATGAAATGAAAATCGACCGATGTAGATTGAGGAATATCGACGCAGTGCGATCGTTAACCAATGTCAACCCAAGATTGAGGAATATTGACATTCATTGAGGATAAACTCCAGTTCTCGCCCCGGAAGGTAACACCTTAACTACGCTTAATCGGTCTTTATTTTCAGCACAAACACATCTAGTTTTAAGATAGCTGGGCGTAATATTTACTACCAGATAGAAAAACTGATTATAGTGACGAAAAAGGTATAATATAAATAGATTATTACCGATTATAAATATATGGAGTATCCATAGCGTTGCTGTAAGGCATTCCGTCGCACCAACCCTCAGCACTATACCAGGGTAAGTAAAAGTTTTTACCCAGCCCAAATTATATCTAGTAATATATAATGAATGTAATCAGTTTTCAATTTCACTCGTGATTTTTTTCTTTGTGTTTACCCTGACATGCAAATTACTTGTTCCTCTTCTTGGCATGACTTTTCTTGAGGGTTAAGGAAACATTTCTCGCGAATAATAGTTGCTAAAGATGGAATTTTGCTGATTTGAGAAATCCGCAGAGCGCATATATTCAAAAAAGCTGATTCCTAATTTACGAGTAGTTGCAACAAGAGACATAAAAATATCCCAAGCTTTAGTACCCTCACAAGTTTATCGTCGCATAACTAATATTGCGCCGCTGCACCATAGTTCTAGCAGCTAGTTCAGCAGGGTTATTATGTAATGGTAGTTCAGGATACTCTAAGACCAACAACAACTCAGATACTTTTGCTGCTGTTAAGCGTTTTCGTTCATCTAACTGTTTATAACCAGTTTCAGTACCAAAGATTTCCCAAAATTTTGACTGAAGTTCAAGTTTTTTCTTTTGATTTGGAGAATCTCTATAAGCAAGTAATTCTCGGTAGTAATCCCAAAACTCTGTAAGGAAATCGTCTAAAATCTCTTGATGGCAAGCAACAAACGGAGTCATTTTTTTGTAGTGTCGCCCTTCATGCACCCAGCACAGAGCTATATTACTAGTCAATAGTTTGAATTGAGGGGCATCATCGCATACGATAATTTGTACTATTGGAATGTCGATTTGCTGATGATAAAAACTAATTGCTGCTGCTTCTAATACACGAGTACGCAATTGAGAACCCAATTTGCTCAGATACTTATCAAGTAGGGTATTAAACTCTGACTCCGTGAACGCTGTAAATTGGGGTAATAATTTGAGTTGATTTTTCCACTTGGTTGGTAAATTTAGGCGATCAAGTAATTCGTAAGTAAGTGGACTGATGATAAATTGGAGTTGTTGCTTGTTCTGTAATACACTAAGTACGCTGAATCGGTCTTTTTTCAGTGTCGTAGAATAGACTGTATACAACGGGTTACAAATTACATTTGTGGTGTGATTGACACCTTTAACACGCGCAGACGTTTGATCTAAGTGTTGCCAGGGACTACTAACTAACCCTTCTATGTAAACTTCATTCAACTCAACTTCAAAATTTTCCTGTTTTTCAATCAGCAGATTTGACAAATATCCTGCTGACATCGAGATCCCAATATCTTCTAGAAACTCTAAAAGTTTACCCTGAGTCATGTTACCTCCGTAGTACAGACTCAAGACCAACGCTTTTACTCCAGGACCAAATTCTCCGTCATAACCTACTGGTAGTGGTGCCAAGTATGTTTTTCCAACTGATACGCGGAGTAGTATTTTTGTTTACGAAATAGTACATTATCGGTTTTCAGTGAGATATCTTGTACGATTACTTCCTCGTAACCCTTAAACTCCGCATCGGATGGTAGCTCAGATTTCGGATACTCTAAAATCCTTTCTCTATCTATTTTAATGTCGGCGTTTTTACTACTTTTAGTATGCTGAGACGGAGTTTTTCGTTCTTTCTCTGATGAGTGGTCTTTTTTGAACCCACTAATTTTATTGACTTTAATATCTGGTTTGCCCTTTTCTCCTTTGAGGCGATTGTTCTCATCTCGAACATGAGTGGTTTTCTTCTTCTAAAATTTTTATCTTTAAATTTAGCTCTTCTATTAAGTTTAATAGTAATTCTATAGTCGGACGCAGTGAATGGTCTGCAATTCCTCTTGGGTCGATGCTTTGCAGCAATTCCTGTACTGGTTTTTTGCTCTCATGTTTTTGCGTCATGTGTTACATTCTACAGCACCATGCGTACATTTAAATCTTTTTATTTTTTCGTGCTACCCCAACTTGGCACACACCAAACTTTAACCAACACCAATACAATTGGCTTCAGACCATAGCCTTAACGATAAAGATTGCAGCCCGATCGCTTTACATAAAATCAGGCTTATCAGTCCTTCATTTTCCCGTGCGTACACCAGGAGCATTTATATCAGCTTCTAGACTACTTTTCAAGCACCTGCATCCTAGATGCGCTATCTTTCACAACGATCGCCTGGGTCAATATGCCTCAATCCACCTAGGTTTATTTTCATTTAACATCTGGGCTTCACCAATGTTCTTAGGCAATAGCTAGCTATCTTCAAGGACACTCCCCCCAGAACGATTACCTAATTTTCTTGGCTACCCCTATTTATTGAGCGGATACGTTAACTTCATATATATTTTCATCGATTCCTCCTATTATCGAGTTAAAAGTGAACTTTCCCTCGTTATATGCACACAAGAAATTTCGATAGTTATAAACAGCTTTTTCATAGTCATTAATTTCAATACATGTGCTACCTAGAGAAAGGAAAAGCTTTCCATAATTCGGGAATTTTTCGATAATTTCCTCATATTGCTTAATTGCATCTTTAAACCTTCCCAACCTCTTAAGAGTAGCGGCACGATTGTTATAAAACATGGGATTGGTGCTATCTAGTGCAATTGCCTGCTCATAGAACGACAAGGCATTTTTAAACATACCTCTTTTAGCGCTCACGTTTCCCTGATTGTATAGAAGTTCTGCTTCAGTTTGATCTGTGTAAGTTTGTGTAGCTAACTCTCTTACATCTCGATTTACGCCTAAAGGTTTTGAGTTTAGAGGTGTCTCACTGACCCTAGTAGAACTCTTAGAAGGCTGTTCGGACATTTTTTGAGAAGCTGATAATTTATCAGGAATGTCAGACTTTAAATTTTCTGATTTCACTGAATTTTTCGTAATATTAGATTTATCTAAAGGCTTTCTAACTAAAAAAAGTCCAACTGCCGCAACAATTAAAGTAGTTGTAAACCCTGAAAAGTAATCAAGGGAAAAATGAGTTTTATTTGGAAATAACCTTGTAAACTCTGGATCAGTATAAAGACTTACAAGAGTTATAATTGCTAAAAGAGTAAATCCAGATGCAAGCAAAAAAACTAATCCGATCTGACGTTTCCAACTTTGCCACCTGTATACAGCTAATCCAATCACAAAGCATACAAGTGCTAGAAGACCAAAAATTCCGAACAACGGTAAAAACGCAAATGAAAAAAAACAGGCACAATAGATCAGAAAGGCTGAAATAACATGACAACTAATGCTCAATAGTTTACGAGCCATAGTTTTTATCCAAAAAAATTTACTAATATTAAGTTGTCGTAAGTAAAGTACCATTGCACAAACTACAACTTAATTATGAATATAGATTTGAGTTTAAAAAAAGAGAGACATAGTGATGTCGTGTGGTACTAGTCTAAATTTATAGAGCCTGTAAAATATCTGTTTGCTTCAGGTTTATAAAGAAAAAATATGATAATAATAAATATAATTATACCAGGTATAATGGCTGTTTTAATTGGTGATGATAATAGATCAATTAATATTCCTATCGCGCACGATATTGAGTACAAACTCCGACCCCAATTTCGTGATTTCAACATTCCTATACCACTGATAATCTTAGTAATTATTTCTAACAAGAAGATGAGAATTTGTGCAGGAAGAGGAATTGGGTTTTTTGAAATTAATTCCTGAATAGCTGGGGTATTTAGATTACCTAAATTAATTGGAAGGGAAAGTAAACAAAGTACTGACATAACAATTAAAAACCATGATATAAAAGTGATAGATTCTGGACGCTTTTTCATAACTGTACATATTTGATGTATGTAGAACATTCTCATTGCTAAAGTAAACAAGGTCGGGGTTTAAAATCCTCAGTTAATATACTGAAATGTTAATATAAAAATCTGGATCGATTTGCGCTCACAACGGTTGCATTGGACTGTTCCGAAGCTGAGTACCCCAGAAAAGTACGAACGCTGGAGTGACTTGCTACAGATCTCTCGATCAAAGCAAGGTAACTACCGGAGATTTTCCGCCATTTTTCATAATACTCCCGCACCACCCAAAGAATACCTATTAATGAACCGCAGAGGCGCAGCGGAAAGTCTGAGCGGAGGCTTCCTCCGATCAGAACTTTCCAAGAGAGAGAACGCAGAGAAAGAGATAGGTAATTTTCTAGCGGTTCGGGAGTAACTGCTGTTGCCAGGACTGGACTGGGAGTTCTGATGTACCAAACGCCTGTGTTTTCATTGTACAGACTACCTTGAAGCAGGTGCGATTCAGCAACCCGCTTCTGCTACTTCGTCATTAGCTGCATTGAAATCTTTGAGCCGGTCACAGCCCCGTGCCAGCAGTTCATCCAACCCTTCAACACGTACTAGCCTTGCTTTGCCATCTTGTCCTGCTATAGCAAGCAGTTTACCATCTGGACTAAAAATGATTTCGCGGACATAGCCATCCTCGCCTCCAAATTCAGCTAGCTGTTGTCCGGAGAGGTTCCATAGTCTGGCGATGGAATTATCATCAACTGTAGCTAGATGTTTGCCATCAGGACTAAAACGTACCTTGGTACCACCTTGAAATTCAGCTACCTGCTTCCCTGATAAGTTGAATAGCCTTACTTTCCCAAAGTCTCCAGCTATAGCCAGTAACTTTCCATCTGGGCTAAAACTAATGTCCCAGACCCTATACTGAGCAAACTTGAATTCAGCCAACTTCTGTCCTGAAATACTCCATAACTTTACTGTGCCATCACTACCACTACTAGCAAGCTGCTGACCGTCTGGGCTAAAACTCACACTGCTGACATCACCTTGATGATCCTTAAAGTAGGCTAACTGCTTTCCGGAAAGATTCCACAGCCTTGCGATCTCATCATCTCCTAGCGTAATTAAGTGTTGACCATCTGGGCTAAAAATAACGTCGCGATCGCCTTTTTGATGAATCTTGCTCCTAAATACAGCTAACTGCTGTCCTGAAAGATTCCACAGCCTTGCTATGCGGTCATCTCCCACTGTCGCCAGATGCTTGCCGTCATGGCTAAAACTAACTCGGAATACTGTATTATTGTGAACCTGAAATTCTGCCAACTTTCGTCCGGAAAGGTTCCACAATCTTAATTTGCCGTCTTGTCGTCCCACCGTAGCGAGTTGCTGACCATCAGGACTGAAACTAATGTCGTCAACAACACCCTGCTCGCCTTGAAATTCTGGTAAATTTTGTCCTAGTAAATCCCAAATAATTACGACGTCGAAATTTCCAGCAGTAGCAAGTAGCTTACCGTCTGGACTAAAACTGATACTGTTAACAAGGGGAATATAACTCTTAAATTCAGCCACCATTTGTCCTGAAGGCTTCCAAAGTCTGACTATGCCATCACTACCACCTGTAGCCAGTTGCTGACCATCGGGGCTAAAACTCACACTGTTGATACTACCTTGATGACCTTTAAATTCAGATATTTGCTGTCCTGAAGGTTTCCAAAGTATAACTGTCCCGTCACTACCACCTGTAGCTAGTTGCTGACCATCTGGACTAAAACTCACGCTATTAATACTACCTTGATGACCTTTAAATTCAGCCACCATTTGTCCTAAGAGGTTCCATAGCTTAAGTGTACCATCACTTCCAGTAGTGGCAAGTTGTTGACCATCAGAGCGAAAACTCACGCTATTAATACTACCTTGATGACCTTTAAATTCAGCCACCATTTGTCCTGAAGGCTTCCAAAGTCTGACTATGCCATCACTACCACCTGTAGCCAGTTGCTGACCATCGGGGCTAAAACTCACACTGTTGATACTACCTTGATGACCTTTAAATTCAGATATTTGCTGTCCTGAAGGTTTCCAAAGTACGACTGTCCCGTCACTACCACCTGTAGCTAGTTGCTGACCATCTGGACTAAAACTAATACTATTAATACTGCCTTGATGACCTTTAAATTCAGCTATCAACTTGCCTGATAAGTTCAAAAGCTTTGCTACACCGTCATTTCCTATAATGGCAAACTGTTTACCATCTGGACTAAAACTAATTTTGTTGATACTCTCTAAAGACACTATTAAAATTTGATTCCTTTCATGGATGTTATCGAGAATCTTCCTTAAAGCAAACAGCGGACTGACTGCTGGATATTCTTTAACAAAGTGACTTTCCTTGAGCAAATCTTTTAATTCCGATCCACTTACCATAGCTGACTGTAAAGCGTCTATCTGCGAGAACTTAAACTGCTGCAAAGCATGAACCCCATCCCGTTCTATTCTGGCGGCTGTCTGTGCTTCTTGGAAGCTTTGAAAACCTATGTAAGCCGCAATTATTGAGGCTACTAAGGCAATGCAAAATATGCCAAACCCTATGCGAATTATTTTTTTGGCTTTCTTTTGTGCCTGAGTCTGTCTCTGTTTTGCTTGTGCTGCTTTTTTCTTTGCTTTTCTTTCGTCTTCTCTTGCTGCTTTAACTTTTCGGTTGGCTAATTGTAGCTTTTCTCTTGCTGCTTCAAGAGCGAATTGTTGACTAGCACTTAAGAACTGATAATCCTGAGAACTCAAGCTTTTACCATCTGCCCAGGTTATGGCATCCTGCAATTGCTGTCCTTCCAACAGCCATGATTTATCCTGACAATCGGAAGCTAACCATGCGGCTATTTTCTCAGCGTAAGGACGCAAATCTGCTAATGCCTTTTCAACCCAACTCTGGTCAAAAACCTCCTTGTAAATGCAGTTATAAACTCTTAGCTTGCCATGCTGCTTGACTACCAATCCCGACAAGCGTAGTTCTGCTTGTTCAGGACTATCATCAGATGCAACTTGTCCCTGCTGCAAAATTTGCTGGTATATACCCAGCTTCCGCTCAGTACGCTGCTTGTTATTGAGAATGCGATCGCGTATTGTCTTCAGATGCTTTGGTTCATCCTGGGATTCCCAATTATCAATAATATATTTGTGAACTAGCTGCTTGATATTCGGGTTTCTATTTTCTACCTTGTCAACAACCAGCTTGCACAATTTCTGAGTCAGAAAAGGTTGTCCTCCTGTCCAATGCAACACTTCTTCTAAAGCCCTTTCATGATTATCTACCTTTTCTGCCAATCCCTGAATTAAGCATAACTTGGCTTCGTCTAACGTAAAACCAGTCAGTTCAATTGCTTGACCAATATTAAACGGTGTACGTGTTTTGTCTTCAATTAAATCTGATGGCGTTGCTACCCCCAATAAACAAAATGTGAGTCTATTGTATTGTGGATTGTCTGCACGTAAGTTATGGCAAGCGCGGATAAAGGCAAAAAAGTCATCGCTAGGAAATTCTAAGCTGAGAACTGTATCAATTTCATCGATAAAAATCACAATGTTTTGAGTCTTCTGCACCAAAAGCACCGACTCAATCAATTCCTTAAATCTCTGCAAGGGAGATAGCCAGTCGCGTTCCAGCCACCACCTTTTTAAATTAATATCTAGATCAAATTCTTTTGTCAGATTGTTGAGCATACCAGCATACCACTGCTGAGCAGTTATCTGCTGGGTACTATCTTCTGAAAGGTCAATGGCAGCGCATTCAAAACCTTCTTCTTTTAGCCGACGCATCACTTGAACTCGTAAGCTAGATTTTCCTGTCTGCCTAGAGTTCAGCACATAAGAACACTTCCCGGCTTTCAGTGCCTCAAAAAGTTCTTCATCTGCCTGCCGTTTAACATAGGTAGAGGCATCTTCCGGCAGAGTCCCAGAAAAGAAATACTCGTGAAACATGTTCGTAATTGATTGATAAAAAGTAATGAAAAGCTGCGTTTATTAATGGATTTGTCGGCAATTTCGCTTATGTAGTTGCTAGGCGAACCGAGAAATATTGAGTATACAAATCACATCTCGGACTACAATCATTACCTTGTAGTTGTACCAGCCCCATACTATATAATTTAAAAGCTTGCTCAGATTTTAGTCTGACGGGTTTGTTCGTGTTTACGACTTCACGCAAAGCTGTGGCTAGTTCTAAATTTTGTTGTAGATTCCCCAAGTGTTTTCGTAGATGGTCACCGAATGGTCCAGCTTCTGTAGGTGCTATTTGCAAAAGTTCTGAGAGTGTAACTTTTTGACGTTGCAAGTAATCGAAAGCTTGACGCATTAGATAAGGATGTCCTCCTACCATAGCCATTAGTTGCTCAACTTCTTTAATACTCACCCAATCCAGTTGATAACGCTTTGCTAATTTCTGCACTTGCTCAGTTATAAACTCTGGCAAAGGAACGACTACGCCAACGTTAGTAAGGGGCGAGTGATTAATATCTAGTGAGCTATAAACTTCTGTAGAATGTACCAGTATCAAACGCAGTTGTTTCCAAATAGCACTCCGGCGATTGCTACTCTTTGCCTTGTCATTCCAACTTCTTAACAAACGACAGAAATCATCGGCAATAGCAGGCTGTTCAAAAACCTTATCAAGTTTATCTAATGCAAGTACCAAAGGGCTGGTACGTTGCGCTAACAGATATTCCTCGAAGTAATTTGTAGTGTTATGGTTACAGCCAAAAATATCATCCCAATAATCAGTTAACTGATTAGGCAACCCTAGCAGCTTGCCAACACTTGCACAAAAACACTGTGAAAATTTTTGGATGTCTTTGAACACTGTACTATCGAATAGTTCAAAATCCAATGTTACAGCTTCATAGTTTTGCTCTGTTACGTAATCGAGAATCCTATTCAGCAATAAAGTTTTACCCATTTGCTGGGGAGCTTTAATGCGGATGAGCGCTCCTGGTTGCAAAATCGCTTTGTTACAATCAGATTCAATGGGGGAACGCTCCACATAAAAGGTATCCAAATCCACAAGCTCTAAAACATGTGTCAATTGCAAACCCAAGGCTTCGGTAATTGCTTTAGCAGAGGGGCGATCAACTGGCTCTCCGTTGAAAAAACGCTTAACTGTACTCACAGACACATGAGCTTTTTCAGCAAGCCGCTCCCAAGTTAAGCGTTCACGGTCATCCCTGCCTTGAGAATCCTTTGCCTCTTTAAGTTTTTGTTGTCCAGACTGACTAGCTCGAACACTCCTAGATTGCATTATTAGTTACCAATATCTTAAGTGTTATCATCCAATAGCCTAGTCAACTAATAGCCTGATCTGCAAGGTCAGAACGGTTCACTTTTATCTTGATTTTCTGAACCGATTTGCTCTGGACAAGCTGTTGCTACTCGGATAGTCTCGAATCATAAAGCTACGCAGAAAGCACAATGGATACTAAAAAACGCCTCAGCTTGATATTCGAGAGTGATGAAAACAAGTATAAAATAGGCATTTTAAAAGTTGCACCGCGACCTAAAGACAAGAACCACCTGCAACGCCGTCAACAGCAACGGGCAATAAATGAGGCAATGATTAAAATCGCTCTTTTATACGGGCAAAAGCAATTTCGCTATGGTGCTATGCTTTTTACACTTAATGACAAAAACTTGCGTAATACTCCTTATTCACAGTTTACGGACGCCCTTCGCGGTCTACGAGTTGTCTGTCTAAATGGACTTCCTAATCCTCAAATTCTGACAGTTTACTGGAATGAAGAAACTAAACACAGAGTTTGTAAATAGCAAATTTTTAAGGTGGGCAGTGCCCACCCTACACATTCCATTTCAGTAAATACCAAGATAAAATCAACAAATTTATGGTCTTAACTAACGGCAAAACCCCGGTTTCTCAAATCGAAATTACAAGCGATCGCCTAATCATTCACAATTTACAAATAATAGGAAAAGATGCACCTACTTACTTACTGCAAGTACCAGAATCAGAACGGAACAACGCTATTATTCGAGCTTTGGAAGTAGGTATTTTCTGTCTTGAAAGAACTCAAACTGCTCAAGATGTTGATTTTGTCAAGCGACAAATTCAGTCTTTACTGGCAGAAGTTAAAGAACTTGTTGGGAGTGTACCAAAGACAGTTGAGCAAGAATTACTTGGTAAAATAGGCACCGCTGAAGGTCAGGTTTTAGCCCCGATCCAAACACAAGTACACTTTGCATCAAGGCAGATTACAAATAAACTTGATGATGTAAAAAATTTGCGCGGACCAAGATATCGACCCTTCTAAGGAATCCTCAGTCCTTGGCTGCGTCCTAAAAACTATCAAAAATTTATTAGACCCCAAGCGCCAAAATAATTCGTAATTGATAATTCGTAATTCGTAATTGCAATCAGTGGGGGCACCAAGCCGCAACTGATTGTAGACCACGCGCATCAAAGATTTAGTGTTCGCAAGTACCCTCTTTAATTACGAATTACGAATTACGAATTAGTAATTATTTGGTCAAGACTCGGTGCAAGGAGTGTTTACAGCAGAGAGGAGAAGATGTGACGGCTGAAAATGGTACTCTAGCCAAAGCTGTTAAAACTGCTGTTTTAGAATCTGTCAAACCTTTAGCAGATGAAGTAGACCAACTCGCCAAAGAAATTCGAGCAAAAGAAGCTGTGGAAGCAGCGCTTCTAAAAACAATTGCCAAAGGCATTTCTTACGAAGAGCAAGTTGTAAAAGAACTACAGTTATGGTCGAAGTCCATTGGTGCAGAAGTTCATCATGTCGGTAAGGACAACCAACCAGGTGATATTCTCATCAAGCTGACTCCCACATCCATTGCTGGAACTGAAATAACGATAGTCATTGAGGCGAGAGATAGAGATTCCGATGCTTGGGGA
The DNA here is from genome assembly GCA_965249805.1 of Stigonema sp. GTDB lineage: Bacteria > Cyanobacteriota > Cyanobacteriia > Cyanobacteriales > Nostocaceae > Stigonema. The sequence continues at coordinate 473,376 of CBDFMX010000001.1, read as the reverse complement.
CGCAAGCGCATTTCTGACCATCTTACCAAAGCGATGAATTTGCGGCGGGCAAATGCTGCAATCTTCTTAAGTCGTTCTTCAGTTGGGTTGGCGCAGGATCTTGGTGAAATGGGTGAAGGCGTTTGCGATCGCGGTTATTGGGTAGCAACCACGCATCAGCATCTCAACCTTGCTATCCGGTTTTTACTCGTACAGCAACGACTGATAGTACAACGCGCATCTGAACCGGAAATAGACGCGATCGCCGTCCAAGATCAGCTGCAACGTATTCGTACTACCTTGAAGCACATTACAACCATCAACAGACACTTGACAGATGTACGCAAGAGTACTAATTCTATTGAAACAGAAGCAGAAATTCTCAAACTTGAAATTCGGAGTGCGCTTGAGTCGATAGAGAACGCTATTTGCGGATAAGCAATGTCTAATACCAATTTCCTTAAATAACGCGACACAGATCGTAGGGGCAAAGGTTTTGCCCATTGGTGTCAACTTAAGCTGTAACCTTTGAAAATACAGGCGTTCTCGTTACTAGGCAGAGCCTAGTAACGCTGTTCTTGGAGGCTCTGCCTCCACTTTAAGGAGGCAGCAGCCCACCAGAATACATTCCCACGCTCTGCGTGGGAACGAGAAAACGAGCGTCGGTTGGTGCGCGTCAAGGGTTTGACCTTAAGTTGACACCAATGGGCAAAGCCTTTGCCCCTACAAGGTATTCATCGCGTAGGGGCGGGGTTCCCCCGCCCTTAAGGGAGTGGGGCAAGCCTATTTTCACATTCTCTTACTCTTTTTTCTCTGTGTTCTCTCTCTTGGAAAGTTCTGATCGGAGGAAGCCTCCGCTCAGACTTTCCGCTGCGTCTGTGTGGTTCAATAAATTTTCTCGCAATTTTTTAGCTAAATCGCCATCACTTACTCAAATAGTAATGCCACAACAATCGCGTAGCGACCCCTCTCCAAGGTCGCCAAATCTGGGCAATCACTTCAAGTTCCTTTGGCGAGGGTCGATATTCTAAGCGTTTAACCTTCTGTACTGCTATTGCTAGAGCCAAATCTCCTTTCGGCAAACTATCTGGTCGCCGCATTGCCATTAGTAAATATATGTCAACTGTCCAATCTCCGATACCTTTAATCTTTTTTAAAATAGAGCGTACATCCTCGTCATCCATCTTATTTAAGGTAGCTAAATTAATCTGTCCTGCAATAATTGACTGTGCTAGTAAGCGTCCATAAAGAGCTTTTTGCCGACTAAATCCAATTCTTTTAATTTCTGGATCTTCAAGTTTGAGAAATAGCTCTGCAGTGATTGGTGATATAGTTTCTTGAAGACGAGCAAAAACTGCTTTAGCGGATGCTAGAGAGACTTGTTGTTCCAAAATTATCTGGATAAGCGTTGCAAAGCCCGGTTCACGAACCCAAAAGGGTGGTGAACCCAGATCTGCTAGAATTTCAGCTAAATCAGAATCTTGCACTGCAAGAACGCCCAAAGCTTCAGCAAAGCTTGTCTCAGTCAATAAATCTGCCACTGCTATCAGTTTTGATGTAGCTCCTGTTTCTATCATGCTGGTTTTCTACTGAGGATAACTATTTTGTACAAATACAAGCAAAGGTAAAAAACTATGTCAACAACGCAACTAACAGATTATTTTAACTTTCTCACTCCCGGTGACATTCGGCTCAAAAATTCAAGAATCGGAATTGAAACTATCCTTTACGAATACATCGATCGCGGTCGCACTCCAGAAGAAATTGCTCAAACATACACAACACTTACCTTAGAACAAGTTTATGCCACAATTCTTTACTACCTACAAAACAAAAACACTATCAGTGAATACATGAAAAACTGGATAGAACACGGTCACAGAATGAGGGAAGAACAGCGCCTGTCCCCTCCTCCAGTTTCGGAAAAGCTGCAGCAACTGAGAGCAGAAAGAAAAGCTAACAAACAAGTAAATGAGTCTGAAATATCTAATCGATGAAAATGTAAATCCTCTCTATCCCAATCAAATTAGACAGCGAGAACCTGATATTGTTATCAAGGTGGTGGGCGAACCGGAAACGCCACCAAAAAGCACACTCGATCCAGAAATTCTTTGCTGGTGTGAAGATCGTAATTTCGTACTGGTAACAAATAACCGGACTTCCATGCCAGTACACTTGAGGGATCACATGGCACAAAATCGCCATGTACCTGGAATTTTTATCCTGAATCCCAATTTAAGCGTTGGCGAAAATTTAGAAGAATTAATCTTAGCTGCCCTTGCGTCTAAGGCTAATGAATATCAAGACCGCATTGTTTACCTACCCCTGCCTTAGTAAAGGATTGCGATCGCTCCCGCGTGTAAGCCTCTTCTACTGTCAAGCCAGTTCTGCTGCCATTGTAATAAAAATCTGCAAATTCTGCCAACAGCTATCCTAGATGGAGTTATTGTAGAGTCTATATCTCTGAAAGCCGTTGCCACTCAACAGCCTATACATGACAACTCCGCTGCATGGACTCATTAACCTCACACAAGACCGATTAACTAACCTAGTTTACATCCCTTCAAAACAAGGCTACGAAGTGCGGGAAACGGTGGCAATCAAGACTATTGTCGAAGCTCAACGCTATCAGTTGCTGCCACAAATGGTTGCCCTTGATGACTATATCTTTATTGGTCTTAATAATGAAGACAAAAAATCATTGATAGTGCGGCTCGATGCTCCTACTTCAATATTACCACAGCGTCCAATAGCTAACTCTTTAAGCAAATCTTTTGGACGGATTGGTGCTATAGGTACAGACGGTGAACATCTTTTGATTGCTGCTGAGGGTTCGCTGATTTTGCTTGAACGCAATTTAGAAATCCTTGACCGCGTTCAACTGATTACTCATAATTGGTTTGGTTCAGAAAATAAAAATGCTCATGATATTTTTGTCCATCAAAATGTAGTTTATTTGCTAGAGAATATTGCCTCGACTACCTTTATCTTTAAAGTTACTATAGATAATCAGAAAAAACTTCACCTTACCAGAAGTTGGGAAATTCAAGATATTTATCCTCATTTAGACAGACAGTGGCTCAACCCCGAACTAGGGCAATGGGTTGTCATTCAGTCTAGTTTCGCTCAAGGAAATTATCGCCAAAAAGCACATATTTTTCCCATCGAAGGAAGAGAAAGACTAGCATTGCAAACTCTCTATCCAGTCAGAAACAGTGTAACATCAAGTAGTAGAGGTGTTGAGAGTTTCAAAATTATCAGTGCCACTAAAATATCACCGAATTGGGCAATTATTAGTCAGACAGTAGAGTGCTATTTAGTGAAAATAAACAGTAATAATTATAGAATTCAATTTGATGAAAAGCTGCAGATGGAAATAGCTATTCGAGGTGAGGCTAGAAATTGGCAATTGCTGAAGCAGGATAATTACATATTTATCTTAAACTCAACTCAGGAGCGATCGCCTGGTTTTTTAAGTTGGATGAGAGAGCAAGTCAGCAACACTTTAGTTATTGTTGATGTTCAAAAAAATCCACAAGTTATTCTACAGCAAAAGTTGCCATCTGACAATACACCAATTCTAAGTTGTTTGCCGTATTAAATAAGTATTTTAGGGAGGCGAAACGTCTAATACCAATTACAAAAATGATTGCTACAAATGAATACCTTGTAGGGGCACGGCACTGCCGTGCCCTTACACCATGTGTCTAAGGAGATGCCACGTAAACGATTCCTTCAATCAGTTCTGCTTTCTTGATATGGGGTGCAGCCGCATAACGCCGCTCAAATTCAGGGCGAGTTAGGCGATCGCCACTTTCAAGCGGGGGCAGATGTTTCTGGGAAGAACTGGATTGTGTTTCGGGTGAGTACTCTCTAACCATTTGCCAATCCTTGGAGTTGCCGGATACTTCTGACTTTAGCAAACCACAGTTATCAGTTGCCAATACATCTTTTTTTTATGAACCGCCAATTCGCCAAGATGAGCAACGGATAGAAACGGATGTAACGGATTATGACATCGGTGGAACGACAATATTCAGCATCCGCTATATCCACTACAACATCCGTTGCTCAAGAACGCCAAGAAAAGTCAGAGAGTATTTCACGCTCTTATTTAGGAATGAACCGCCAATTCGCCAAGATGAGCAACGGATAGGAACGGATGTAACGGATTATGACATCGGTGGAACGACAATATTCAGCATCCGCTATATCCGCTACAACATCCGTTGCTCAAGAACGCCAAGCAAAGTAAGAGAGTATTTCACGCTCTTATTTAGGAATGAACCGCCAATTCGCCAAGATGAGCAACGGATAGGAACGGATGTAACGGATTATGACATCGGTGGAACGACAATATTCAGCATCCGCTATATCCGCTACAACATCCGTTGCTCAAGAACGCCAAGAAAAGTAAGAGAGTATTTCACGAATTAACTAGGCTTACCTGCAACTGTGAATGCTGCCCAATAATAAGGGTGATTGTAAAGCTTTTCATCTGCTGGCATTTTACTAATTCTATACAGTTCCGTTGCTAAATGTGCCCTAATTCTTAATCCTTCTGGCGGCAGTTGATTCAGCAAATCTTCATACCATTTTTTCAGTTCACTAACAGTCACTTCCTTCAGCCATTCCGTTGCTGTTGACAAAGCAGTAGCTGGCGATTTATTTTGCTGAATTTGTCGGTAAAATTCTATCATCACCAAGGCACTGGCAGCAGATTCTACAGTCCATAAGGTACTTACTACATGAGAAACTCCCTGAAATATCAAACCACTGACTAAACCCACATATTCAGTGGTGATAGTTTCGTTAAGATTTATGGCTGTTTCGCAAGCTGAGAGGGTAACAAGGTGATAATTGCCCATTTGATGAATGCAAATTTCTTCTAGAGTTAGTTTATCCTCACCTGCTAATACTAATTCTGATTGAGGAGGATTACTAAAATTATTGATTCCATATCCGGTAAAATGAAATATATTGTAATTATTATTATATAAATAATTTTCCATCTGCTTTTTAGTAGCTTTTGCTCCTTGAATGTGTTTGACACTATCGAACATCAGGCTAACAGCTTCAGTTTCAAGTTTGGCAAATTTTAGTGGGGGATAACCCGTGCTGTTGGGATTTTCGACACTAAGTAATGCCTGGTTGTGGTGCCATAAGGGTTCGGATTGTAAAGACAACCCTAGTTGAACGCTAGGTAAATAGGTAATTGTGAAACTAGACTCCAGACTTTGTCCCTCTGGGTAATAGCCATTATTGTGAATTCTCTCTTCGTGTAAGGGCGGATGGAAAAGGGCATGTAGAGGAAATCTGTGTAACTCACCATGGGGAATTAAAATCAGATGAGTGATATCTTCGAGTTCATGTACGATCGCGGTAATGTTGAGGATATTCTTCAGCTTCAATAGCCTCTGTTCCATATCTGCTTGCCAGGAATGCTTGCTTTTGTTTTGTTTGTCTTGAGGACTACGATATTCCTGATATTGTTGATTCCAATCTTCCAGCCAATCTTCAAATTCCACTCTTCGTCCTACCGCTTCGGGTAAGGGCATGTCATCAATGGCTGCTACATTTAGTACAGGTGTAAAGACGGGGATAGGTTCTGGGGAATTGTATTTGAGGATGAAAATGCGTAAGGTGCAAGGACTGATATGCCAATAAATAATCGCAGTTGTGGGATTGAGTAGTTTTTGAATTGAGGCATAGTCAGGTGAGACAATCTCATCACTCCAACCAAAAAGCAGCCAGGATAAACAAGTATTTTTGCTGTGTTCGGCAATTTCTAAGGCTTGCGCTAACTCACCTAACTGCACGGCTATATCAACTGCTAATTGCCCAAAACCTGCAAATTTCAGTGCAAGCGCTTTTTTGCTGTCATCGTTGCAATTGGGTTCACTCAGCAACCATAGTAATAAATCTTTGGCGCATTCCTGAAATTCTTGTGCTAAGTCGGTTTCTCCCAAACCCAACAAAGCTTTGATGAGGTTTTGTAAAACCTCTAGGTGCAACTGAGGAAACGCTTCTTGCGTGAGGGTTGTGAGTGCCTGATAGTACTCATGCACTGCTAAGTCCCAATGATCGCGGGGTGTAGGATGTCTTTTTCCTCGGTCGTAGTAAGCATTACCAAGTAAGAGATGCAACCTACCCCACCCTTCTGGGTGAGTGTCTTGGTAAACATATTTCAACCCTTCTTCAAAGCTTGCTATTTTCCCCTGATCGCCGCGCTGGTTCAAAGCTGGATTTGTTGCAGCTATATGACTATAAAAACTCAGATGCGAGTCACAATTAACTGCATTTTCTGCTGCTGTTCCTCGACTAATCCAAGCTTCCCAGTAGTCAAGTTGGATTTGCAAAGCATTGTCATAAGAGGCGATCGCTGCTTCAAATCTTCCCAAATAAAATAGCGTCACACCTCGGTTGTACCAAGCTAAGTGGAAGTCAGGGTTGATTTCCAGGGCTTTGTCGTAGTACGGGATCGCATCTTCACGGCGTCCGAGGTTTTCTAATGCTACAGCTTGGTTGAACCAGCCTAAGTAAAAATCAGGTCTAACTTCAACAGCTTTCTCCCACGATAAGATGGCATCATGCCAACGCCCTAAAGAAGCTAGCACCACACCTTGATCTATCAAGACTTCGTGAAGATTGGGGTTGATTTGGATAGCGTGGTCGTAAGATGCGATCGCCGACTCAACACGTCCTAATTTATCCTGTACACTCCCCAAAGCGTACCAACCTTCATGGTAGTCAGGGTTAATTTCTAGGGCTTGCTCAAAGGAGGAGAGCGCATCTTCTAATTGCCCTAAATTAGACAGTTCCACACCCCGATTGTACCAAGCTAAGTGGAAGTCGGGTTGGATTTCTATGGCTATGTCGTAGGAGGCGATCGCATCATGAGTTCGTCCGCTCACAGCCAGCGCTATGCCTCGGTAATACCAATTTTCCTGGTCTTCTGGTGCGACCAGCAGTGCTTGGTCGTAACTAAAAATTGCATCCTCTATGCACCCTAACTTCAGCAGTGCCAAACCCTGACTAGACCAAGCTTGGTGGTAGTCCTGCTTGATTTCTATAGCTTTGTCGAAGGAGGCGATCGCATCTTCAAAGTTTCCTAATTCACCTTGGGCTGTGCCCCGATTATACCAACCTTTGTAGAAGTTGGGTTTAATCTCAATTGCTTTGTCGTAAGATGCGATCGCCTGGGCAAAATCTCCCAAGTAAAACAGTGTCAAGCCCCGGTTAAACCAATATTCGTATGAGTGGGGGTTAATTTCTATGGCTTTGTCGTAAGATGTGATGGCTCCTGATAATTCGCTCCTCTTAACTTGCTGAAGACCTTGGTAAAACCATGTTTGTGACCGTTCTAGATGAGTTTGGGATTGAGAGATCGTTTCCATTCCCAGTCCATTCGCAAGTTGCTGGGCTAAATCGCTACTCTGTTCCAACCTCACAAACAACTCATCCAAAGTGACAGCTACATCTGGCTGTAAAGCAAAATCATCCGATTGAGTTAAATATGCTGTTTCTAGGGTTTGTTCTACCCACGCTTGATCTTCCTGCGATGGGGATGTCATCATCGGTACAGGCGAGGTAGTTTCCGTATCTAGATGATACGTCAGCCCTTGTTCTAGAGGGCTTAAAAGCGATGCATCGACTGTGCTTTCTACAAGAGAGTCATTCTCATGATGCAGTTCGCTTAAGTTTCGTGTTAACAGGCTTGTGCCAATATCATAGGCAAGTTCTCCAATTTTCCCAATCCCAAGTTCACCTAGCTGCACCATCCGGCTTGCTAACTCATTATTTGGCGCGGGTGACATTAGCAATCTTTCACCAAAGTCAAGTAGCCAATCTATCCAGCGCTGAGTACTGATCCGATTTTCCATGCGTTCCAGATACTTCAGTACCCACTGTTGCCCTCGTGCTTGATGCACACCTTCCAGCAGTTGCGTAAACAAAAATTCCAGATCCGAGTTTGTCAGTTCTGGTGCTTGTACTACCTTCTTTATTCTAGGGTTTAGAGAAGGAGTCTGCTTTCTACCAACAAAGAACCTCAAAAACTTTTTGAGGCAATCCACTAGCCACTTGAGCATCTCCGGCACTCTTGGATGTTTTTTATCATAGATTTTAGGATTTTAGCGATCTCTGTGTTAAAAAATCATGAATTACGTAAAAAATCCCTAGATTCACAGAGTTAATCTGAGTTTTTTTGCTGTCGTAACCAAAAAAAGATACACAGACACAACAGAATACCACATGCAGCTATAGAGTTGCTCGGCGATGCGGCAATACGGTTCAAGTAGGGCAGTGGAGATTTTAGACGTGTAGAGACATTGCATCCAACCTCTCTAGATAGGTTGATGGTAGGTAAACAACTACAGCAAGCGTATTGGGCTATACTGCTGTTTTCTCAGAAATATGCCTAAACCTTGGGGTTGAGGCAGTATAAGTGGTTAGACAGAATTAATTACACAACGTCCGCCGCGCTCTTGAGTGCGAAGCGGTTGGGAAGCGATCGCAACGGTTTGGGATGGCTTCACGGAGTTCGCGGCGGACGGTAAATATTTTTGTCTACCTACTTACCAATTAGTACAATTGCTTAAAAAATGTATAATATAAATTAAACCATAATCTCCGAGAAATTACTTGATCTAAAAACAATTTTTTCTGAAAGTTCTTGAAAAGATTCGTGGAGTTACTAGAGACGCTTTGACTACGCCGTTGAAAGTCGGATTCTGTATCCAAGAATCCCCAAAGCATAGCGGCATGGGAGTGTCAATCAAACCTCATCCCCTGATCGGTGGGGTTATCTTGAATCCTGACTTCCGGCTTCTGGCTCCTGATCGGCAGCAGAGAATTGATTTAGCAATGCCTGAATAATTATTTGTGGATCATTTGTCTCAATTCCCAGTTGTTGAGCTACTTGCAGGCGTAAGTTTTCGTCGTGTTGCAACATTACAGATAACTGCTCTACGGTGACGGTTTGTAATTCTCCTTCAGGAGGGTTTTCTACATTTCCTGCTTCCATATATTCGTGAGAGGTTTGTGCGGTTGGAAAAGTTGCTGGTTCAGCGTCTGGTCCTTCATACTCCCATATTGGCTCGCCACCTTTGCGTGTCAATAGCTGCATCCCAATATTATAGGCAACGTCTCCAACCTCCCCAACACCCAACTCACCGAGATTCACCATTCGGGAAGCGACCTCATTATTGGGTGTAGATGCTGCTAGCAATCTTTCACCAAACTGGTGCAACCACTCCACCCAGCGTTCAGTAGAAACGCGGTGTTCAATATTATGCAGCCACTTCTGTGCCCAGGCTTGTCCTCGTGCCTGATGCACTCCTTCCAAAAGTTCCATAAACAGAAATTCCAAATCTGTATCATTCAGAGGTGGAGGCACTTCTTTTTGAACATTCGCCTTAGCTTTTGCAGGAGTCGGTTTACCGCCAAACAAGCGTTGAAAAAATTTTTTGAGCCACTGAATGAGCCGTTGGAGCATTTACCGCACCATTCGAGAGTTGATTACCTTAAGATTGTAGCTATGTCTTACGCAGGTCTGCACACCAGTCGTAGCGCTGTTGAATTGAATAAAATTCTTTGCCAACTAAGGATAACACCCACAAGCCATGCTCCTACGGTTAAAATGGTTAAATCCCCTTTCCTCGACTGGGTGGGACTCATGAACGCTGCTAGGCATTGAAATCTTAAATCCATGTCTTACGAACCCCTGCACCACAAGTACCGCCCAAAGAGTTTTGCTGAACTGGTGGGGCAAGAGGCGATCGCTACTACCCTCACCAACGCTATCCGCGCTGCCAAAATTGCCCCTGCCTATTTGTTTACTGGTCCGAGAGGAACGGGGAAAACTTCTAGCGCCCGCATTCTCGCAAAATCGCTCAATTGTCTCAAAAGTGACAAACCCACCCCTGAACCCTGTGGCGTCTGTGCTGTCTGTCAGGGAATCACTAAGGGCTACTCTTTAGATGTCACAGAAATCGACGCCGCCAGCAACACTGGTGTCGAAAATGTCAGAGATATTATCGAAAAGGCACAGTTTGCCCCTGTACAGTGTCGCTACAAGGTTTATGTCATTGATGAGTGCTTGACAGGAGACTCGTTGGTGCAAACCAGTGAGGGAGTAATGCGGATCGATAATCCCAACATCAAAGGGAAAAAAGTTCTGAGCTATAACGACTCATCAGGCAAGTGGGAATTTAAAAAAGTTCTCAGGTGGTTAGACCAAGGTGAACGTCAAACGTTGGTTCTCAAGACAACTAACCATGAAATCAGGTGTACTGGCAATCACCTAATTAGGACAGATAAAGGATGGATAGCAGCAAAGGACGTAAAAGAAGGAGCGAAGATACTATCCCCTGTGAATGTGGATGTGGAACCCTCATCTATAAATTTGGCACAGATGGGCGCATCCGGCGATTTGCTTGCGGACACCAGTTCAAAGGCAATACATCCGGGCAAAAATCATACGACCTGGAATCTATCCTTAAACAAGCTGAATTACTCAGACCTCTTTGCGCTTGCGGATGTGGAGACTCGCTTGATATCCCCAGCTTTTTACAAAAAAAAGGGAAAGGAATTGGCAGCATACAGTCTCACTGGCAAAGACATCCCTACAAAAGAGGACACGGAATTTGGGAACTTAGAACAGAAAAGTTCTTTGCCAATGCCGAAGTTTTGTCACCAGAAACACTCGGACTTATCTACGGAACTCTTCTTGGAGATTGCTCCATTACTTACCCAAATAAATACAGCAGATTCCCAAGATTGGCATGGACGCACGGAGACAAGCAGCAGGAATGGTTGGAATACAAAGCCAATCGCCTTCAAGTACTGCAACCAAAACTACGATTTGCACTTAACCAGGGATACGGAAATAAATCCGTCACATGTAACACACTCTGTCATCCCCAACTCAAAGATATCTTTGACATCGTTAAACCGAATGGGGATAAAAAACTGGTTTCTATGGAATGGCTCAATCGAATTACCCCAGAAGGACTTGCTTGGTGGTTTTGTGATGATGGCTCACTCAGCCTTAGTCCCCAAGGAAGTCCAAGAATTCAATTGCATACAGAAGGATTTTCTGCCGAAGAAAATCAAATTCTTGCCAGTTGGCTCACAGCAATGGGATACCCAACAACAACAAAGTTTTACACAAGAAGTAGGACAGGCAATACATACCACTACATATCGATGGGCGCACACACCAGTAGAAAATGGTTGGCAGACCTCAAACAGTATTCCATCCCCACAATGGACTACAAGTTTGGAAACGGTAGAATCTGTTCACCTCGCTGGGGTTGAGCGAGTTTATGACATAGAAGTTGCTAATAATCACAATTTTGTCGCTAACGGGCTTCTAGCGCATAACTGCCATATGCTCAGTACGCAGGCATTTAATGCGTTACTTAAAACACTAGAAGAACCTCCAAGACACGTAGTCTTTGTCCTGGCAACAACTGACGCGCAACGGGTATTGCCAACAATTATCTCCCGGTGTCAAAGGTTCGACTTCCGAAGAATTGCGTTACAGGCAATGGTGAAGCATTTAAGTACGATCGCCTCCAAAGAAAACATCAATATCACGGAGTCAGCTGTAACCTTAGTAGCCCAAATTGCTCAGGGAGGATTGCGGGATGCGGAAAGTCTCTTGGATCAGTTAAGTTTATTGTCAGAGGAAGTGACGCCAGACCGAATCTGGGATTTAGTCGGGTCGGTAAGCGAACGGGACTTGCTCTTACTTTTGCAGGCGATCGCCTCTGACAAACCCGAAGCTGTTCTTTCCTGCACACGCACAATTCTAGATCGTGGTCGGGAACCTCTAACTATTCTCCAGAATCTTGCCGCCTTCTACCGCGATTTACTCATTGCCCTCACGGCACCAAGCCGCAACGATTTGGTTGCTTGTACTCACAATACCTGGAAAGAACTCGTTGATTTCGCGCAACACTTGGAAATGAGTACAATTTTGGTGGGACAACAACAGTTGCGAACCGCTGAAGTGCAACTGAAAAATACCACCCAGCCACGTTTATGGTTAGAGGTAACATTACTAGGATTGTTACCCTCAGCAAATATTACTGCAAAGCTTGATAATAGTAAGAGTGCCGTTTGGACGCCTAAGGTGTCGCCCCTCGCAGTTTCGCCGCCTCAAAACACAGGGGAAAACAGGTCAGTAACAAACCGTGAAATACTCAACGGATCGCCAACCCCTAATACATCCGAAAACAATTCCCCACAGGGACACGAAAATACGGCAAGTAATTCTTCTTTCTCCCCATCTCCCTCATCCCCCTCATCCCCCTCATCTCCCTCATCTCCCTCATCTCCCCCATCTCCCCCCACTCCCCACTCCCCACTCCCCACTCCCCCTACTCCCCCTACTCCCCCTACATCAGAAAAAAACGAAGAGGCAGATTCTTCTTCTCAAGCACTGGAACAAATTTGGCATCAGGTTGTGGAATCTTTATCACAGCCACTAAGTACAGCTTTTTTTAAAGAACACGGACGCCTGTTAAGTCTCAACGATAGTGTTGCTCAGGTGGGGATGCCAGCAAAGTTGGTTAAGATGGCTTCGGGCAACAAAGTGGCGGATCTAGAAGCCGCTTTTATGAAAGTTAACCAACAAAAAGTGAAGGTAAGCATTGTTCCAAACCAATCTAAGACTGCGACTGTAAATGAAACTCAACAAGTCCCAAAAAAAGTTACTCCTCCTCAGCAACCGTCCACTCAAACGAGCAACAACCAGAACGTTACTCCTCAACCGCACCAACAAGAGACTCCTAATTACAACAACCAGATTGCTCCTTCCCCTCAATCCGCCAAAACCACCCCAAAAACCGAACCAGCAAAAAATACGCCTACCATACCACCGACATCGCCACAGGGCATACCTACAGCTAATTGGGAAACTGATGACGTGGCGATCGCAGCTCAGCGTCTAGCGAAATTCTTCGACGGGGAGCTCATCCGATTCACAGATGATAAAGAATCACCCGACTCCGCGATCGCATCTGACTGGGTAGATGACGCGGAAGCGGATGACGAATTTTAGATATTGTTAGTGGTTAGTGGTTAGTGGTTAGTGGTTAGTGGTTAGTGGTTAGTGGTTAGTGGTTAGTGGTTAGTGGTTAGTGGTTAGTGGTTAGTGGTTAGTGGTTAGTGGTTAGTGGTTAGTAGTTAGTGGTTAGTAGTTAGTGGTTAGTAGTTAGTGGTTAGTAGTTAGTGGGATTTCTTGACAACCAACAATTAACAACTAACAATTAACAACTAACAACCAACAATTAACAACCAACAATTAACAACTAACAACCAACAATTAACAACCAACAATTAACAACTAACAACCAACAACTAACAACCAACAACTAACAACCAACAACTAACAACCAACAACTAACAACTAACAACCAACAACTAACTATTCCCCGTATGTAAAGTTTTCACCCACTTCAACCTTTTTGGTCTGACTGACATCCGGGCAGTCGTGCTGCTGATGACTAGTAGCCAATGGAACATGTATAAAATGCCCCGCATGGTCTGAAATAGCAACAGAAAATATGTAGAAAGTTTAAATTCCTTATCTTGACGTATCCGCTTGAGACCAGCAAACATCCCCGCCATTGACATTGTAACCGTCAAGCCACTCACGGGACTTAACATTAGTGGACGGTGTCGTGTCAGCGCCATTAATAAATCTGGCACTGCCGCTGTGGGCAAGATGTACATAATCAGCATAAACATGAACAGATCCCAGGTTTTGCGCGTACCCATACGGTTTTTGAGAATCAGATCCCAGTAATCCAAATACCGCTGATACCCGCCTTCTGCCCATCGACTGCGTTGATGCCACAAAGCGATCGCGCTTGTTACGCCTTCTTCTTCTACCGTTGGGTAGAAAACACACTCAATATCCCAGCTATCTAAATGTAAGCGGATCGTCAGATCCAAATCATCGGTGATAGTTTCTTCATTCCAGCCGCCGCAACTATTGAGCGCTTTTCGGCGGACAAATTGACCATTGCCCCGCAGTTCACCAATGCCACCAATGACAGTCCTTTGTTGCTGGAAAAATGTATCGACTGCCATTTCTACCATTTGACCCTTTGTCCAAAAATTTTCGTTCTTGTTGGCGATCGCTTTTCGCACCTGCACCGCCCCCACTTTTTCTCTTTGAAACAAAGGTATTACCCGTACTAGCAAGTCTGCTTCGACTATTGCATCAGCATCAAACACTGCTACAATTTCACCTTTGGAAAGTGGTAGCACTTGATTCAATGCCCCTGACTTTCCTCCACTTGCTTGGGAATCACGCCGCAGCACTCTTAGTTGATCGTGTTCCTGCGCCAGTCCTGCCAACAACTGCGGTGTCGTGTCGGTGCTGTTGTCGTCAACTATCCAGACTTCGTAGCGATCTTCTGGGTATTCTAAGCTACAAAGATTTTTGACTAAGTTGCCAATGACTGCTTCCTCATTTTTCGCTGCTACCAACAACGACACATAAGGCCAATCACCCAGCATTTCCAAGTCTTGCTGGTGGGGTTTAGCAAACACTACCCTCAAGGCGTGAATTCCTATGATGGTAGTCAGTCCGATTACAAACAAAAAACTCCAAGAAACTAAATGCAGGAAGAGTGTACCACTCCAGACTATCGTCAAAACTAGAGCAGCTTTGCGTCGGCGACCTTGAAACCGAGATGGAAGAGGCATGGAATGTGATGCCTCTTCCACTAACTCCTCATTTGCCGATAGTTCGGAAAACAAGGAATTTAGCGGATCAAACTCGTTGTAGGAATCGTTTTCGGGCCAGGAATTCGCTGGCATAGGTTACTTGATTCAACCACCAGTATTTATCTACGCCCATAAAGAAGCTGGGTATCAGGTAACACCAAACTGTACAACCCTCACACACCTTGAGCTTACCTTGAGATTGGCGGTAATTCTCCACCTCTTCCGACTCACGATAAAGTTCGTATAGCCGCCCATTAATGGGAACTCCAGTTTGGGCAAAGTGGTAACAAGGTAGCAGCAGTTCGTCGTTAGGAGAAATCGCAATGACAGCATCCACCGCTTTACAGCGAGGATTTTTAGTATCATTGCCTCCAGCTTCAATAAAAGCCAGTGCTGCCTTATTGTAGCCGACATTTTTGTATTTCTTCGCAGTAGCTTCTATTGCCGCTACCATTTCTGGGGTGGGATTCTTATTTGAGTTGTAGTTTTCATGGGCGGTGAAGGCTGGGTTAAGCCAAACCCTCGCTCCCAGTTTTTTGCCCAATTCTCCCACTTCATCAATACGCCCATAATTTTGAGCGGTGACGGTGTGATTTAGTACTGGGAATTCTCCTAGAGACTTGGCGATCGCTACCGATTCGACCAATGTGTCGAAAATTTTCACCCCCCGCGACTGATCGTGAATTTCCGCATCCGGACCATCCAAGGAAAAATTTAAAAAGTCAACCAAACCCTGAATTTCCTTGTATTTCTTCGGATAGAGAATCGTGTTCGTCGTCATGGAGGTGTAAAAACCCTGACGTTTCGCCTCTACATAAATTTGCCCAACATCCTGCCTTAGGAGGGGTTCACCACCAGTGAAATCCACATATTTAACTCCCAAGCGGCGTAAATCGTTCAAATTATGCTTAATTTTCTCAAAATCAGCTTCTTGTCCTGGTTCTAATGCCCAAATGTTACAAAAGTGGCAACGGGCATTACAGCGATAGGTCAAGTAGTAGTTTGCAACCAATGGAGCCATAAATTGACATTATCTCTCGTTAAATGCCTTTGGCATTATAGCGGGAGATTCCCAAACATCACGATCTAAATTTTTTCTATGTGGTTAGTGGTTAGTTGTTAGTTGTTAGTCGGTAGTGTTTAGTGGTCAATCTTTAGTATCTATTTATACAATCAACAACTAACAATTAACAACTAACAATCAACAATCAACAACTAACAACTCCCCCCAGTATGTGCAAAAACAAATCTTTTTGGGAACACTATACTTGTCCATTAACTTAAAAAATACTCAATCTATGTCTTTAGAGCAACTCCAGCCTGCTAGTGGGCAACAAGCAAGTGTCTACTTGCCTTACATTCAAGGTAACAAACGCAACGGCTTGCCCTACGCGATTAGTCTCTATCAAAAAGGTGTTTTGGAGGGACATCGCAAAATAGAAGGTAGCGATCATGTTCCCTTTATCGCCACTTGGAATGTTGCCACCCTACCCTCAGACTTAACCCGTTGCCGAATCCAGTTTGATAGCAATGCTGAGCTAAGTTATGAACTGATTATGGCAAGTTTCGAGTTTATTAGTTTTTTAATTGAACTTATAGAAAATAATAAGCGCTATCGTGTCATCGATTTTTCCCAAGCATTTTACCGCAAGCTGCTGCATATAGAGGAATGAATCGAAAATCTCAATATAACTTAACAATTTTGGGTAATGGCTGCTAAAAACCACTATTTTGAGCCAGAAAAAACTTGATCTCGTTGGGTTGCTGCTCTTGCATTCATAGATGAGGAACAACTCCAATGGCAAAGTTAGACCTAAAATTAGGAAACGCCTAGCTGGGTTCTACATAGCTATCAGCTAAAATCAAGCTGACTGCTGAAGGTTGGACCACCGAACTTCTAAGCGGCAGTGAGACAGCCCCAACGGGAGCGCCTGTAGCTTGGGAAACCCGACACAGAGCGCTGGCTCACCGCACTCTTGAGGGTTTCCCGAAGCTGGGGACTGCGATCTTCTCACTCGGTGAGACGAGTCGCGCCCTTCGGGCTGACGCTGGTCAGAGTTCCCGCCCTCAAGCTACTTGACTTTTGAAATGGGAGTGCATGTGTGCCAAAATCTGCTAAATATTTGCTGATTGGATCAACTCAGGCTTACAGCGGTAAATCTGCAACGGTTCTGGGGTTGTCTCATCAACTACAGCAACTCGGACTGGATATTACTTATGGCAAGCCGTTAGGTACATGTTTGAGTGAATATAATGGAATCGTGGTAGAGGAAGATCTCCAGTTAATTGCAGTTGCCCTCAATTTACCGAAAAATCGTGTTGCACCGACTCTGCTTGCTCTCGATGAAGTAACCGTGCAGAAACGTCTACGCGGCGAAGACCAAACAGATTATCAGCAGTCCCTAGCAAAGTATCTACAAATGCCTTGTGGAGATTTGGTCTTACTGGAGGGACCGGGTGATTTGTCAGAAGGCAGCTTGTTTGATTTATCTTTGTTACAAGTAGCTGAAGTCGTTGATGCCGCTGTGCTTTTGGTAGCTCGCTATAAATCATTACTTTCAGTCGAAGCGCTCTTGTGTGCCAAACAAAGTATGGGAGATCGCTTGATTGGTGTTGTGATCAACGATATTCCTGGGGCACAACTACAAAGTATTAATGCTACCATGCGCCCGTTTTTGGAACAACAGGGCATTCCTGTGCTGGGGATGTTGCCGAAAAATGACTTGTTGCGCAGTGTTAGCGTTAGCGAACTTGCAAACCAGTTAAATGCAGAAGTTCTTTGCCGTAGCGATCGCCTGGATTTGATGGTAGAAAGTTTGGCAATTGGCGCGATGAATGTCAACGCCGCAGTTAAGTATTTCCGCAAACGCCGGAATATGGCGGTGGTGACAGGAGGCGATCGCGTGGAAATTCAGCAAGCTGCTTTGGAAACTTCCACCCAATGCCTGATCCTCACCGGACAACTACCTCCTCCTTTGTTCATCCTTAGTCGTGCTGAAGAACTAGAAATCCCCATTTTGTCTGTTGATTTAGATACTCTCACCACAGTGGAAATTGTTAACCGCACTTTTGGTCAAGTGCGCCTCCACGAACCGATTAAAGTCGAGTGCATTCGCCATTTAATGGCTGAACATTTTGATATTGTCCGCTTGTTGTCTCAACTCAGTTTAAATCCAGCAGTAGCGAAACCTTAAAAACTAGGTCAATGAACCAGCACTAATTACCAAGGGCTTATTCCCCCCTTTTTCAGGGGAGCGTCAGCACATGTTGTCGGGTTTCCCTCATCGCTTCTGGCGTGGGATACTTCTTTACCTCGCCTTAACTTAACGCTATTGGCTTTTAAGGCTTTTTGTTTTCTGGAAGCGCGTTGGTATCACACCTGAGAAACTGGCTCACTTTCTGCTGCTATGCGATCGCTTGCTCCTTGCTGCTTTTGTTTATACTCAATTAATTGAATACATTTACATTTATTCAATTAATTGAATACAACCAGATATTTTTGTGAAGAATTATGACTTTAGCTCAGTTGAGTCAAGAACGAAATTATTGCTCCCATCGGACAACTAGCTTTGTAACTACCCTAAGTCTGTTAAAATAACTAGGTCGTTTAATCAGATTCTGTCCGTCTTTGAGCCAGTCAATAGACCTCATCAACAACGTTGATACATTAGCGCAAGAACTGGCGACAATCCAGCAAACAGGTTCTAAGCGAATCGCCTTGCTGGGTTCCCGTCATGTGCCGATTACCCATCAGAATCTCATTGAGATGATGACCTATGCCCTAGTTTTATCGGGCAATCGGGTCATCACCTCTGGCGCTACAGGTACCAATTTCGCTGCTATTAGGGGAGCAATGCGGGCTGACCCTAATTTACTGACGGTAATTCTACCCCAAAGCTTGGAACGCCAGTCCAATGAATCCCGCCAGCAACTAGAACAAGTGATGCATCTGGTGGAAAATCCCGGTAATAATCATCTGTCTCTTGCCGAAGCTAGTTACTTATGCAACAAGGAGATTGTCTCCCGTTGCCAGCAACTCATCTGCTTTGCGTTTCATGACAGTCGCACTCTATTGCAAACTTGTAACGATGCAGAAGAACAAAGAAAAGTGGTAACGCTATTCTACTTTGATTAGTCATTTGTCATTAGCTAATAGTTAATAGCGAATGGCTAATGGATACAGAACAATGAACCCAACGGGAGCGCTCGAAAGCCGGCACGAGGGTTTCCCGAATTCAGCACTCCTTCTCACAATTAGCAATTAGCAATTAGCAATGACTATTTTTTTGTACGCGATCGCTGCTGCTGCCGTACTAATTTATGTACCATTTCTAGTAGTAGCTTATGCCCGTGCGCGTATTGGGTACAATATGTATGCCCCCCGTGCTATGTTTGACAAATTGCCACCATACGCTCAACGAGCTACCTGGGCACACCAGAACTCGTTTGAAGCGTTTACGGTTTTTGCCGCAGCAGCATTGATGGCATATGTCATCGGTCTAAATTCTCCCTTAGCCGCGCTTTCAGCAGTCCTTTTTGTCGCGGCTAGGTTGCTTTACTCGATTTTTTATATTTTAAATATACCCATTTTGCGTTCTCTGATGTTTGCCATTGGCTCCTTGGGGTCTGCCACTCTCATCGTCCTGAGTATAATCCAAGCCACTAGCTAATTTGGTAATGGGTACTAGTTAGTAGTTAGTAGTTAGTGGTTAGTAGTTAGTAGTTAGTGGTTAGTAGAAAATTCAACTAACAACTGTACAGGCGAACCGCCGTTCGCCCCAACTAACAATTAACAACTAACAACTAACAATTAACAACTAACAACTAACAACTAACAACTAACAACTAACAATCCAGAATTTTTTATGGCTTCCACCTATTCCTTTGACATTGTCAGCGACTTTGATCGGCAAGAGTTGGTTAATGCTGTTGACCAAACTGAGCGAGACATCAAAAGCCGCTATGACCTAAAAGACACTAAAACTACTGTCGAATTAGGTGAACAAAGTATTACCGTTAACACTGATAGCGAGTTTACCTTAGAGTCAGTACACAATATACTGCGAGAAAAAGCTGCTAAGCGCAATCTCTCACAGAAAATATTTGACTTTGGTACAGTCGAATCGTCTAGCGGTAACCGTGTTCGTCAAGAAATCAAACTTCAAAAAGGCATCAGTCAGGAAATTGCCAAGCAAATTTCTAAGTTGATTCGGGACGAATTTAAAAAGATCCAATCTTCAATTCAAGGAGATGCAGTGCGTGTGAGCGCTAAAAGTAAAGATGAACTGCAAACTGTTATCCAGCGTTTAAAGCAAGAAGACTTACCTGTTGCTTTGCAATTTACAAATTATCGTTAGGAATGTTGTTTGTTAGTGGTTAGTGGTTAGTGGTTAGTGGTTAGTTGTTAGTTGTTAGCTGTTAGTGGCTAATCGCTAATAGTAACAATTGACCCTTCGAGCGCGACTCGTCTCTACGAGTGCGAAGATCGCTCCTTGTCGCCACGAGGGAAACCCTCATAGGCGCATGCAAAACGAGCAATTAGCCATTAACAACCAACAACTAACAACTAACAACTAACAACTAACCACTAACAGTTTAAAGCACTTTATGTGTATGAGGGTGCTGTTTAACGTTGTCTTCCTTAGTAATAACTCGTGTGACATTGAGTACGCGCTTGCGCTCAGTGGAATGTTTAAACTCAGTGTAGGTTGTGCCTAAAGGAATCAGAGATTTGGCTTGTTCACGACGCTTGTAGGTACGAGCGGCGGCGATCGCCCGTTGCACGAATTCATCACAAAACTGAGCCGATTCTGGAAGTCCGGATGGCATGATGGGTTGTGAACCGTCCAGCACAGATCCCAAATTTGTGGCAAAAGCTTGCTGATATGAAGTAGAAATCCCTTTAAAGAGGGCTTCCAACGCTGCAGAGGGAATAGGTTCTATAACTTCGATTTGATGAACTTCTCCGTCTTCCTTGACAAAGCAAGTTGCCACGCCGATGACAATGTAATCATCTGCTGCTAAATCAGGCGCACTGGGATCAGAAATTGTAGTTGCCATAAGAAAATTTGTCAAAACTTTATATTGGGGCATGGGGCATGGGGCATGGGGCATGGGGCATAGGGCATAGGGGAGCCAGCGCGAATGACGGCTTTCCCTCCGTAGGCGACTGGCGTCATAGGGCATAAGTAGTAAAAGGCGACAAGATGACAACCGATTAAATACTTGGAGATAGTACGTAGGAATTTGTCGCCCGATCATGTTTCCCCCCATGCCCGATGCCCCATGCCCGATGCCCGATGCCTCATGCCCAATTAAAGGCTTGTAGGCATTCTACCAACTTGTCGCCCTGACTACTTGAATAGTCTTTGAGATTGATAGTAACTTTTTCGGGAATTCAACTTGGAGATGAAGTATCAATTATTAGACTGATTCATTTATTGGGACTAGGGTCTGCCCTGACTCCGTAGCAGACAAGAGCGCTGTATGGTCAAGGCAGGCATAAACTCGCACTTGTTGCGTCCGTCTAAATTTAGCCTTAATGCTTGTATTTAAATACTTGTAGATGACTTAACAAGTGACACAGGGGCAAAACCACCAGCAAAATGAAAACTATAACTTGATCGAACGAGAGCAAGCATCTCAGGCAGGACAGTATGAAAAGCTACTCATTTTTTACATCCAATCTTCAGGATAATTACCCTTCTATGAAAGTTATAAATCATACGATAGAATCTTCGCAAGATGTTAAGGTTAGCAGCACAGGGAGGGGAGACGGCTACTTACGCTCTGATGCATTAAGGTCAGCCCAACAAGGAGATTACATTCAAGCGATCGCGCTTTTGAGCCAACTGATTCATCGTCATCCCGACAATGCCATTGATTACAACAACCGGGGACTGATTTATTTTCAAAGCGGTGAACCGCAAAAAGCTTTTGGAGATTATAACACAGCTTTGCAACTTGATCCCAACTTGGCTAATGCTTATAATAATCGGGCAAATTACTACGCCGCTTGTGGGGAATTAGAGAGTGCGATCGCCGACTACGATCAAGCGTTGAATTTGAATCCTAGCTATGTACGAGCTTGGATTAACCGAGGCATTACCTTGCGTGACCTAGGGCAATACGAGGAGGCAATTGAAAATTTTGAGACAGCACTGCTTTTTGGTCAATTAGAAGGTCACATTTGGGCAGAACGAGGCAGAACTTATCATCTTTGGGGCGACTGGAATTGTGCGATCGCCGATTATCGCCGCGCTCTAACTCAATTACCTTCCCTAACTATCAAAAAGGGCGATCCCAGCTTGCGCTTAAGCCTACAAGTTGAAAATTGGTTAAACGAGCTGCTGTGTCCATAGCCTCCAAGTTGGTAGATGATAGATCCGCCTGTTGCTCTTCACTATTAGCTTTCAAGGTGAGACTGTTGATTGTTCGATTTCGGAAGCGTCCTTGGGGAAAACGACCCGACGCTGGGTAGGGTCAAACCGATAACCTTGTTCTTGCATAATACTTTTAGCCTGACGCGGATCGAAGCTCCGGCTAAACTGCGCCTGCAAGTTATTAACGCGTGCTTCCATCATCTTGACTTCAGTGCCAATTTCTCTTAACTTGTCTTGCTGTAACCAGTGATTGGGTAAAAGTTGCGTTAGGGCAGATACTGCTGCTGCTGAAATCACAAAATTTACTCCGATCTTGGCTGTTGTTTCCAGTGCCATGACTTGGTAGGAGCGTTGGCGAAGACGTCGCTTTGGGCGAGGGGTAACCCGTCGTTTTTGTATTGGCTGTAGCGGGGGTCTTGACGGTTGGAGCGCGTTCATGGTAGTGAAAAGAATCCTGCTGAGTGAACAGAAACACCGCAAGCAGCACGACTGTAATATTTGCGGTTTTGTTTAGCTGTTATATTACTTCATTTTTATGTAATTTCTACACGTAAGTTAATAGTCAAAATTTTAACTAAAAATTTCTACGTGTAACTCATGGTAAGGGGTAAGGGTAAGAGGGTAAGGGTAAAAAAGTTTCACCCTGTACTCCAAGCTTATGCTCCACCCTCTACCCTTACCCTGTGAAATGGCTTATTTGTAAAGTTCAGTTGCCAAGCGCCAAGCCAGAACGCCTGGAATCAGAGCTACAACTAAAGCAATGTAGACCTGAAGGTCCGACACAGAAGACACCTGAGCGATGTACAGAGTATTTAATATGGACATGGTTAGAAACCTCCTAGTCTCAACAGATATT
This sequence comes from Stigonema sp., assembly GCA_965249805.1. Taxonomy (GTDB): domain Bacteria; phylum Cyanobacteriota; class Cyanobacteriia; order Cyanobacteriales; family Nostocaceae; genus Stigonema. Next base: position 450,414 of record CBDFMX010000001.1, on the reverse strand, counting down.
TAGCAGTTCGTTTACTACTTTTCACTGTTTTGACAAGATTGGGGAATAGCTTGTTACAGAACTTAAGCAAAATGGATTTTTATCTGGGGATCGACTTTGGTACTTCTGGCGCACGCGCGGTAGTGATTGATGAAGAAGCTCGTATCCAGGCTCTTGTGCGATCTTCTTGGAAAATGTCAGAGGTTTCTGACTTAGCATCTTGCTGGCAGACGGCTTTGTTAAGCCTACTTGAGCAAATCAACAGCACCGAACGCAGAAAAATTAGGGCGATCGCGATCAATGGCACTTCTTCCACGGTCTTACTGTGCGATGATTGTGGCAAACCTGTAGATGCACCACTGCTGTACAACGACGCACGGGGAGCGGTAGTGATGGAGCAACTGCGGAGCATAGCACCCCCAAATCACACAGTATTAAGTGCAACTTCCAGCCTCGCGAAACTTCTGTGGATGTCACAATTACCCTCATTTGCTGAAGCGAGATATTTCATGCATCAAGCTGACTGGCTAGCATTTCTCCTGCATGGACAGTTGGGTATTAGTGACTACCACAATGCTTTAAAGCTGGGTTATGACGTGGAAGAGTTGAGATACCCAGAATGGTTGGAGAAGCTGCAAATAAAAATTCATCTACCAAAAGTTATAATTCCTGGTACTCCGCTCGGTGAATTACGCGCTGAAATTGCAACTCATTTCGGTTTCCGTCGTGATTGTTTGGTATGTACTGGTACAACTGATAGTATTGCCGCTTTTATTGCCAGCGGTGCTAAATCCCCTGGTGAAGCGGTGACTTCCCTTGGTTCTACGCTGGTTTTAAAGTTGTTGAGTCGGAAGCGCGTGGAGGATGCGAGGTATGGGATTTATAGTCATCGCCTAGGGGAATTGTGGCTCGTTGGGGGTGCTTCTAATACTGGGGGTGCTGTCTTACGGCAATTTTTTACAGACGCGGAGTTAAAAAGCCTTAGTAGTGAGATTGATGGGTCAAAAACCAGCGAGTTGGATTACTATCCTTTGTTGAAAGCAGGCGATCGCTTTCCGATTAACGATCCGAATTTAGCGCCGCGATTGGAACCCCGTCCTGATAATCCTGTGGAGTTTCTGCATGGCTTGTTGGAAAGTATTGCTCGGATAGAAGCAAGAGGATATTCTTTGTTACAGGAATTCGGCGCAGACCGATTGAGTCGTGTTTATACTGCTGGGGGTGGGGCGGCGAATCCGACTTGGACGGCGATTAGGGCGCGACATTTACAAATACCTGTTGTGCGGTCAGAGAATGCAGAGGCTGCTTATGGGACGGCGTTGTTGGCGATGCGAGGGGTGGGGGAAACGAACCGCTCCTGAGCAGAGGAGCCAGCGCTCTCCGGCGGGTTTCCCGCCATAGGCGACTGGCGTGACGCACAGAGATAGAGGAATTTGAGATCCGAACAAGGGGAGCCAGCACGCATGAGGCGGGAAACCCGCCGTAGGTGAGTGGTGAGACAGCGAGCAGTTCTGAGGAGGGTTTCCCTCCGAAAGAAACTGCGGTACTGAAGGAGGGTTAGCCCGACCTAGGGGACTGCGATAGCGTAAGCGTTGCGCCCTTCGGGTACTCCGGCGTCGGAACGAGCGTCACCCGAAGGGCGTGGACAAGGAAGAGGTGTTTGTAACTCATCTAGGATTGCTATAGCATTGAGAAAATTGAAAAAAGAGGACAAAATCAAATGTCTAAAGAATTAAATGACTTAATGAGACGAGCAGATGCACTCACAACCGATGAGCAATTGCGTCTAATCTCGTACTTAACACAAAGGCTACAAAATTGCGAAATTAAACGCAAACCACGTCGTAATATCATGGAATTTATCGGAATAGCGCCTAATATGCTAGGAGGTATGGATGCTCAGGAATATGTCACTCGCATGAGGCGTGGAGAATTTCCCGACTTAGAAATAGAACAAATGCAATTCCAGAAAGAGTAGTGAATATTACAGAGAGTTTGCAGTTCTTGTGACACGGTTGTTTCTAGACACCAGTTTTGACGCCAAATCGGCGTGATTTCATGCGCTTACACCGTTTCCCGTTGTAGGCGACTGGCGTGGCGCCAAGAGAGATTAGGGGAGGAGGTCTTTTAAGAAGGTTTGACCTGCGTGTTCAAGGTTTTCATTCAAGGAAAAGGTGAGGCTGCGGACTCGGATGTGTCCAATGAGTTCATCTAGGGAATGGGTTAATGAAGTTGGATACACTAGAATGACTTGTTGGCAATTTTTGGACACAGCGTAGGCTACTACTTGGGCTACGTCTTGAGGTGATGGGCTAACAGGGGCTTTGTATTTGGTATCGAGGATGTAGCAAGGTGTGAGAGTTGAACTGTCGTACAACACTAAGTCGGTTTTAAAGTATAGGGTTTTGCCTATGTTGACTCTCTCTTGAGACTTGAGAATTAAGTTTGGTGGTAAATGAGTCTGAAGCCATTCGGCGAAGAAAAGTTCATACAGACGATCCATATTAACTAGAAAGGGTAGCATTGTGCGATCGCCCCTTTCATGACTTGGTGCAGTGTTGTCTAAAAAGAATCGGCAGAGATTGTGTAATAGTTGATAATCTTGATTGAGGCGGTTGTACTGTCGCCCAATACAATCTTGTGGACTACAAGGTTGCGACGTTACCAATCCTTGTAGAGCGTGATAAGCTTTTCTGACCATTGGTGATACTCGTTCTGCACACAAGCCGCTACGACCAACGATCAACAGTGTCCAGGCTAGAATTTGGTTTTCTATAATATTAGCGGTGTGTTCTTCGTAGTGGCATTTAAGTTTGACATCCCACGGCTTTTGGATTACCTGTCGCACATCCAGCCGTCCCCGCACGTAGGCAAGCTGCTGTGTTTTAGGCAAGTAAGCACGATATAATCCCTTTCGACACTGCTCTAAAATTCGTTGGGCTAAGACATGAGCAAGTTGATTGTAAAATTCCTCTAGAGATTCGCAATTCATTACTCCTTCAAGAAAGCGAAAACTCTTCAGATGGTAGGCATATTCCAGCATTCCGAATAGGTTTTGGATAGTCACTTTGGGCTGTAGTTTAAGACCTAGTTCGGTTGTTAAAGGAATGTAGCCTACCCATCCTTTAGCCTTGAGTTGCCACCGATCGCGTGTTTTATAGTTAGGGAATTCTACATCTACTTGGGCTTTATATTTATCATATAACTCCTTTGCGGCTGAGTAGGGTATTTCGTCACGCTGAAATGATTTTTCTTGGTATTCTGTCAGTTCAATAATTCTTGGTTGTGCTGGGTTCATAGCCCTAAGTGTTGCTTGATTTTCTTCCAGCAAAACTTATCTACTTTTTCTGGCTGGTTAAAAAAGTATTCTTCTAAATAAGGCTCAATTTCCATGCGCCAGATGTCTTCAATATCTTCAAGCAGGTTGTCTGTTAAAAAGAACGAAATACCAAGTTCGTAGTTTTTGTCTGCGATCGCCTGATTCACCTGCTGTAAAGTCTCAATCAGTCTTTCTACCGGAAAGTCGGTTTCCTGGTACTTGCTTCGCAGCACTTCATAATTTGGACGGAGTTCGATAAATGCGAAGCGGCGGCGGAGTGCATGATCAACTAAGGCAATAGAGCGATCGGCTGTATTCATCGTACCAATAATGCGGACATTGGTTGGAATGAGAAAGATGTTACCACCCGCAAGGGGAATTTCTTGGTCGCGGTACTCTAGCAGATACATTAATTCACCAAAAACCTGAGTTAGATTCGCACGATTGATTTCATCGACGATCAGAACACAAGTACCTTGACAAGACTCTGCCTTTAAGCAGAATTCTAAAAAGCGACCTGGAACTAGCGGATATGTCAATTTTCCATCTTGACTTTGGGGACGGATACCTTGAATGAAGTCTTCATAAGAGTATGCTGGGTGAAATTGCACTAGTTCCTTGAAACCATCACCACCGCCGATTAAGTATTTGGCAAGTTTTTCGGCAATAAAGGTTTTTCCTGTTCCTGGTGAACCGTATAGAATGGCTTGTTTTTTGCGATTAATTGTGCGTACCCAACGTTCTAGTTCTGTTTTGTCAAAACCAGTTTCTTCAGCACATTTATCCAAGGTATATTTTAGTTGCAATTCCACCTCTTTCAAATCAGAGTCTAGTTCGATCATCTCATCGATTGGTAGTGTATCCTCGGCAATAAAATCATACTTCTTCACTGCTACTAGCCAGTGAGAGAACATATCGAACAAGTCATCGTCTCTCAAAGCTGGCACACCTGATTGATGCATTTTGTCGGAGAATTCTGCAATCAGTTTGTGTCCAATGATATTCAATACAGGATAGTCGGTTAGTTTCTGAGTATAAGCTTTGTTAGCAAAATAGTTAATAACTCTTCTCGATTTATTGGTAATTAACAAAAATTCATCTGGTTGTAGTGCGTTGAGGATAGGTGTGAGTATTCCCGTTTGGAAACCTTTGGAATAAGGAAGTTGCGAAAACTGCATACAAGCTGCTGACAATTGCTTTGGATTCTCATTGCAGCAACGGACAAAATTCAAAATTGCCAAAGCAATTTGCTGCCAGTCTTCAGGCTGTGTCCACTTTGCTCCCTCAAACCATTCTTTTATGTCTGTCGTGACAGGTGGAGCAATATGAATCCAAGCCCGCCTGTGACGATTGTTAGTGGTGTTTCCATAAGGTAGCAGTTGCAGCAGGACGGATTCTGTAACGTCTTCTCCAGAGTCTGCTGCTGCTGCGATCGCTTTAAAGTTTCTCTTCCCCTGCTGACGCTGCTCTTCATAGGCTGCTGTGTGACGCAGCCCAACTAGGGTGTAGGGATATGAGTTTAAGAATTCCTGAAACAGCCTGGCAAATTCTGTTTTCTTTTCCACTAACATTATCTATAAATTATTTCTTATTTATAAGCTAATACGGTTCAGTTAAGGCGCTCATGGTGGGTGTAGAGACGCGAAATTTCGCGTCTCTACATAGGTTATCGGTAAGCACACAACTACTGAACCGTATTGATTTATCAGCGATAGTTAATAATTATAAAAACTAGAAGTATTATTTTGTGCAAGTTCCTCAATAATCTTCAATTCAACTTCTGTTAGGTACTGATAACTTTGTGGGGGTCTAAAGTCAGAAAATTCCTGTCTTAAACGTGTTAAATTAACAGGATGAGGTAAAAGCCGAACATTTTTGAAAAATATGCACACACATAGTGAAGCACCTGCATAATAAATATCAAATTCTTCGCGGCTAATTTCCGCTTTTTTAGCTACTCTCTTCCAAATTTTATTCAGGTCTGACGGTAATTTTTGAATGGGAATTTGTAAAATACGATCTACTTCAAATGAACCTAGCAAAGCCTTTTGAGGAGATGAAGCATAAACTAGCACCAAGTCACCCTTATTTAATCGAGTACGAACCCGCCGCAGTTCTACTTTCTTATTACCCTCAAATATTTTTTTTGCATATTCAGGACGTATTGATAGTAGCAGGATATTACTAGGCATTTTTATACCGTTCATATTTCATTTCTATTCATTATTAGTACCTAAATTATACACTTTTTTAAATAAATCTCCAGAAATTTTAAATGGTGATATTAGTAATAATTTTAACGATGATATTTCTTTAATTTTCTTTAAGCTTACAGGTGAAGTAAATAACTCTATATCGCTGAAACGAAGAGCCATAATATTTCCTTCTTTATCTGTGTTTATATCGAAAATATTACTGAATTTATATACTCCTAGTCGCTGGAAACGTTGATAAAGCTCCTGAGGTTTACCCTTTACCACTTCATCAAGACGAGAGCAGGCTCGAATCGCTTCTACGCCGATGAATCCTTTACCTTTACCTTCGGTCTGTTTTCCACTCACGTACCATAAAATTCGGCAGGGTGCCTCTAATCCTCCTGAGTTTCTCACTGACCTATAGTAGACAGCTTCACGGTTGAAGGCAAGTTCAGGTTTCGCTCCAAATAGCGTTTGGTTAGCTAATTCTTCATCGAATAAATCCTTTGCCCATCTAGGTTGAATGGAAATAATAAACGTAGGAATCTCAGAATCAATAATTTTTGCGGGAAAAAGAAAGTGTTCAATATCTGCTGATGCTTGAACATCTGTGATTAAGGTTTCTGTATTAAGACTAGCGGCTATTTGTAGAAGAAAAAAATTGTATTCTGGTTCCAAATGAGAGGCTAGACTAGTGAGACGAGTTGATAGCTGAGATGCAGTTTCAGCAACAGCCAAGTTCACTTTCAGCCATCCGTTATTGACTCGAATAAAAGCATCTTCTTGAATAGCCTTCGTCACGGTTTCTTCTAAGTAGGAATCAGTGATTCTTGTAAATTGCTGACATTCACGAGACGAACGTGATATAGCCTGAAAAATCAGGTGGCGTGCCAGTGTGGCTGATAGAGGATTGTTTGCAACCCGAAGTATGGGAATTTCTAGCTCATGTTTTTTCTTTCTACCATACACAACTAAAGCAAGTGGTTGATTTTCTCCCTCAATAACGAGAGAACACTCAAATTTATCTGTATCAGTAAGAAACCGACGTAACTGCTGCTGGAATCCAGCCTTAGTTTCACCCTGCTTAGAACACTGGAAATAATTGGATAAGAAATCTTCCTGTCCCTTTTGAACCAGTTTTTGCTCTAGTAGAGTACCAGCAAGACGTACAGGCTGATAGTCAGGTTTTCGGAGAAGCTCGTCTAGTTGACTAAGTAGAGCATTAGGACGAATAATTGATAGTCTAAAATTTTCATAAAATTCATCTGCTAGCTTTAATAATGGCTGATCCCTCGTTACGAAAACCTGCGCATCTGAGGCAATGGTTCTGCCTAGATGACGCAGGCTAGATTCATCAATCATCGTTTGGTTATCAGAAAATAAACTTTGTAAAGACAGAATATCCGTATCTAATCTCTGATTTTGAAAAGGCAATGGAATAAAATTCTTTTCGGCAAATTCACGCTGATTTTTTCTCTCATTTTTGTCTGTAATTAGATTAATTATGTTAAAAATTTCATCAGTTATACATAACTCTAACTCTGGTTCTAGCCAATCAGCTAACAGTAATCTAGATTCTTCACTATCAATATCTTCACCAGCATATAAATCCCCGAAAACCTTGGCATCAATAACTACACAAAGTTTCGACTCAAGTTTCTGTATGGGAGCAGTAGAAAGTAGATTAGCATGACCGTGATCAAACCACCAAAATGTCAGCGGCTTCTGCTCCTTTCCTTTGCCTGGTTTCTCATATTTGGCAACGAAATTGAATCTTGACCACATGTTATGTAAGCCATAATCACGACGGCAGCTTAAGCCTATACCACTATATTTTGCTCTAGTTATCTGTTTGAGGTAATCGACAAGTAAACTTGCCACACCCTGACTTCTATGTGATGGAGCGATGCACAGATGAACTATGGTAATCCGATCGTACGAACACCGATATAACAAATAGCCAATGCAGCCTGCTTGAGGATCAACAGCTATAAGTATCTGACGACTTGCAGCACGTTCCTCAAAAGCGCCTTTAGGGAAGAGTCCAAGGGTCGCACGGTTGGCACGCCATAGTTCTATTACCGTTGGTAAATCGGGGGATTTATCGTCAATTTCTTGAATTTTTATGTGTTTATGTGCTGTCACTTTTTTCCGGACTCCTCAAATTCCTTTATCACTTTATTTCAGGCAAAATGTTGGCTTGTGCTAGGCTTGAAACATCAATTTGACTCATTATAAAATTATGCAGGCAGTCAGTACAGAGCATATTGAAATATCCTCAATAATGGCAGCTTGATTTCTTTTGGCAATTGCCACAACTACTCGATCTGCTGGATCGCGGTGTTCCCATTCTAATTTGACACTTAAGAGCCAAATTTCCTCATCAATTGGGATAATACGGATAACATTTGACTTTTTAAGAGTTGCGATATACTCATCAATATCTACTCCTAAATCTAATTTATGATTTTTGATCTTGATAGCTATTTCCCAGACTGCTGTTGATGGAACTAGACCATTCTTTTCCTGTTCCATCTGGTAACAAGCTTCCTTTGCCCTTTGAGAAAGTTTGTCTGGATCTAAACTCCACCAGATGAGAGCGCAGGTGTCAAGGACAATTTTTATACTTCCTGCCATTCTTCAGTAGTTGGGGTAGTTAAATCCTCAAAATACTTGACTTTACCCCGCATATTTTTAAATAATTCTTCGGTTGCAGGAGTTTTTTCATATTGGGAAATTCTCACAACTGGTTTACTTCCATCAGTCACTAAAATTTCTTCACCTTCTAACTCTACAAGTTGCAAAAAATCTAGTAAATTAGCTTTTAATTGACTCTTGTCAACTGTTTTCATATGTATTCTTAGTTTCTGTTTGTGGTTGCTAATTTTTCCAGCAGAAGAGCTAATACTTCCATCTCTAGGCTATGTTAACTACTATATATTAACAAACCTAAAGAGAAAACCCCGAAGTCGTAGCATCTGCACCTAAAGTACCAAGTGCCGATGTGTTGCTTTGATGCCTATACTTTGATAATTAGAAGCCCCTGCTTCACCGCGACCTATAATAAAGGTAATATTAACTATAGCAATCCTAAATGATTTGTAAACGGAGAGAAACCCGGTTTCTTAGAGAAACCGGGTTTCTGAAGCTTGAGATGTTCGGATCTCAAATAGGATTGCTATATGACACTTAAAGAGTTAGAAGCACAACTACTGGCATTAACTCCAGATGAAAAAGCTCAAGCAATACAACTGTTAGCCCAAAGTTTAAGTAACACTTGGCAAGGTATTGAAAAGACTCCCGGCGTGTGTGGTGGTGATGCCTGTATCACAAACACTCGCATTCCAGTTTGGGTGCTTGTGAATGATCGTCATCTAGGTATCAGCGAAGCACAACTCTTATATGACTATCCAACTATAACTGCTGCTGACTTGTCTAATGCTTGGGCTTATGCTGAGGCATATGCTAATGAAATTGAAATAGCAATCACAGAGAATGAGGAAGATTAACTCATGACGCGTATCCGCTAGTGTAGTATTCAATCATATTTTGAACGCTGCACCAATCGGTGTTGCTTCACCCATTACGTTAGCTGAGTCTCTAGTTCAGCCTTATTGTTTGGGACAAACTGAGTTACAGCAAGAGTTCATCGAACTGATGACCGAGACTGAAAACATTGAATTTGTACCAATTGATCAGCAAAATATGGCAATAGATGCTGCTCAAATTAGAGCCAGGTACAATTTACAATTGCAGGTATGCTTTTCAAATTGTTGCAGCCCTAGCATCTGGCTGTGAAGCATTTTTAACCAATGATGTTATGTTTAGGCGCGTTACAGAATTGCGCGTGTTGGTGCTAGATCACTTTAATACGAATGTATAAGCAAGAATTTTCAAAAAAGTTGAAGAGGGTGCGTTAACCCAGTGTAAAGCACCCTACAAATTAGGGAACTGAGTCGTCCTTAAAATCTCCCATTCCCCTGAACAATATGCTTAACAGTAGTCAAACTTTCTAAGCTAATTAATCCACGTCGATGACCTTTTTGGTTAGACATACCGAGAAATACTGAATCTCCCCGGGATAGTTGGCGGGAAAAACGCGGGGAAGCGTTGATGTAGCTAGAAGCGCTGTTGACTCCTAAGGCAAACTGCCGACTTTCCTGATAAGATTCAGTCACAATGCAGTCGGCATGACCGCTGCTATGTTGATTAATCCAAGCGATCGCTGCCTCTAAACTATCCACCAGTTTAAAAGCTACTATCTTAGTTAAATAAGCGCTTTCCCACTCACCGTCCTTAGCTAGTCGCAACTGCGGAAAGGCTTCTGCCAGTTCCGCATCCCCTCTAATTTCAAAGCCCTTTTCCTTTAAGCTGTTCCACAAAACTGATAAGGACGAAGGCAAAGCTTGCCGATGAATTAGTACTTTTTCAATCGCGTTCACTGGATCTGGTTCGCTTTGATGACTATCTATAATCATCCAGCGCACCATCTCCAAACTGCCATTTGCCGACCAGTAGAGGTAACAGTTGCCCATTGCCGATCTTAAGACCGGAGCAGTTGATTGTCGCACTACCTGTTCTACTAAGCTAGAACGCCCGTAGGGAATGACTAAATTCACGTACTTATCCTGGGTGACTAAATCCCGAATAGAAGTTCCATGTTCTGCCGTGGTCAACTCTATACAACCTACTGGCAAACCAACTTCAACAATTGCAGTTTGCAGTGCGCTACCAATCGCCGCGTTAGAATGGCTGGCTTCTGTACTGCCTTTAAGAATTAGACTATTGCCTGTTTTCATACATAAACCCGCTGCGATCGCTGCTAACTCTGGGAACGCCTCATAAATAAAAGCAATCACTCCCAAAGGCATTAGCTGAGAGTAAGTTTGAGAGTCTTCTAGCTGATAGTCAGCGTGTCTGACTCGTCGCAGCGGATCTGATAACTCCCCGATTCGTTGCAGAATGTCTACGGTCGTGTCCAAACGTTTTGGCGTCAGCTTTAGCCAATCCAAAATTAATTCTGGCACTGCCATTTCCCGACTGGCTTCTAGATCCAAGGTGTTTGCCTCTAGAATGTCGTCAAATGAGCGTTTTAGCACCTGTGCCATCTTCAACACAGCGCGACTGCGGTCTACTCCCTTTGTGCTCCCCAACTTTAGGGAAGCTTGATTAGCGCGTTTGGCGCTAGTAATTAGTTCCGGGCGATCGTCAAAAGCATCCACTGTCATTGAGTCAACGTCTGTAGGTAAGCCAGAGCATCAGTGCTGGCAGGATAGCTAACAGCACCGCCACTATTGCCAAAACAATAGTGTTGGAACCACTTGCCAATCGCAGTGCTATTGGTAACCATATAACCACTAGCACGAAAATAATCACAAGCGCTACTGGCAAATAGCTTTCTCCTAAACGAGGCTGGACAACGTGCCAAGTATTTCCCGTCCAGCGCCAAGCTCGTTTGTAGGGGTAAGTGGTGGAAAGCTGCTCTAGTACATAACCGTTATCTTCCACCACAAATATCTGCTGACAGCGATCGCAACCAAATGCTTCTGTCAGTGTAATCGGAATTAACTGCCCCTTCCGCCGACAGGGACACGTATATTCTCTACTGAAGTCAATTTTTTCGGCTTTTTTAGATTGCACAACCGATCTTATTACTTGAGCGTGTTGATCTACAGCAGCATGGAAGGAAACACGACATGAACCGATTTATCCGCCGTCCCCGAATAGGGCAAGATAAGTAGAGGAGTAGTACTTATCCATTTCCCTGTATGCCGAGAATCGCCTCGTTACAGAGCGTGATGTACCCAGCGCCTAATTACGGGTTGGTACGCATCCATTCATTACTGGCTTAACCTTCTAAACCTTTTTAACTTTTCAGTTACAGAGCAAGAGCCAGTTTCTTGCTCCCTTGGTGTTTTCTTTAACGCTTGCCCGTAACGATTACTTGGAACAAGTCGTAGGGGCGAACAGATGTACATCCGTACAACAGGTCAACTAGAACTTTAGATGAGGAACTCCGAGAACTACTCTCGTTGCCCCGTCTCCTCAGAGCGCTTGTTGACCCTTTCTTTGGTTGCCTTTAATCAAGTGTAGTACACCTCATCCAAAACTAGTGTAGAGAAGCGAAATTTGGCTTATAGACGCGAAATTCCGCCTCTCTACAGTATGGTATTTGTTTCCCTAGCAAGCGGGTAACGCGATTCGAACGCGCGACATTCACCTTGGCAAGGTGACGCTCTACCACTGAGCTATACCCGCAACTTTCTATTAATTATTAGTATTTCAGACTTTTCCTTGTTTGTCAATAGGTAATTTTAAATTTGTTAGTTGTTAGTTGTTAGTTGTTAGTTGTTAGTTGTTAGTTGTTAGCCGATATTCTTTCACCACTAACCACTAACCACTAACCACTAACCACTAACAAGCACTAGCTATGTTCTTGAGCTTCACCAGCAAAACTGCCTAAGCTTGCACTCTTGAGAGTTGCCGACAAAGACTGGGAATTACCATAAGGCTCTGCGAGGGTAGAGCGCAATTGCCGCATGAGGCTACCCATTTCCATAGCACTCATGGCATAGTCCCAACCATGATTACTTTTAATACCTGCCCGTTCTAAAGCTTGCTGCATGGTGTCAGTTGTCAGAATGCCGAAAATTACCGGTACGCCAGTTTGAAAGGCTGCAGATGCAATGCCCTTGGCTACCTCAGATGATACTAAATCAAAATGAGGCGTTTGACCCCGGATAACAGCACCTAGACAAATTACTGCATCATAGCGATGGGAGAGTGCCAATTGGCGAGCTACCACTGGAACTTCAAAACTGCCCGGTACGTAAATGTAGTCTACTTGAGTGCCGTGAGGATTGGTATCGACGCCGTGGCGTTTCAAGCAATCTTGACACCCCTCTACCAGTTTGTTGGTGACTAGGTCATTAAATCGACCAATAACCAGTGCAAACCGCAAAGGTTCTGTCTGAGTAAAAGTTCCCTCGAAAACTGCCATGACCGCCTTAAAATCAACTGTACTGCTTAAATTTTAGATTTTGAATCGCAGATGGAGGTAGACGGACGCACATTTTAACAATTACAGGAGCAGGGAAACTAGGGGAGATGAGGGAGATGAGGGAGTTTTGTCTTCCCGTGCTTCCCGTGCTTCCCCTGCGTTCTCTGCTCCTGTAGTTCCTATGCTATTTAAAGGCAGCTAGTCGAAACAGTCGCTTAAACTACGAAAAAGTTTAACGCTCCGACTAAAAATACTAAAGCAAACCAAGCTCCGGAACCAACCCAGAGCAATTTTTTAGATTCATTCCAACTTTGTGGAGTAGCATAGGCAACGGGAACGCCAATCACCATGACAAAAGACACGACCACCAGAGCTAACAAAGCAATTTGGAATATGATAGTCATTTTTCCTTCTCCCAAAACAGCGTAATACTAAAGATAGAATAAGGTTTTTCCTTATTTGTTAAGCTAGCAGAAATTGCGACCTTTTAGTCAATATGAATTGGGCATGGGGAATCGGGCATGGCGCATGGGGAATACAAGTCATTGCCCTCTGCCCTATGGCCTATGCCCTCTGCCCACTCCTGAACTATGGATTTAATTCTTTGTCATACAACAGCGGATTTTGACGCACTAGGAGCAGCGGTAGGACTAACACGCTTGCTACCGGGAAGCAAGATTGTGCTGCCTAGCGGATCTCACACTGCTGTAAGGAATTTTTTAGCGTTGTATCGAGATGAGTATCCGCTTATTGAGCGCCGTTCAGTCGATCCTGAAAAAATTCGTTCCTTGACTGTGGTGGATACGCAACAGCGCGATCGCCTGGGTAAAGCGGAGGAGTGGTTAGACCTTCCCCATTTAAAGGAAATCATAGTTTACGATCATCACCTAGAACAAGATCTAGATATTCCTGCCACGCAATCGTATATTTTCCCAGTGGGCGCCACCACAACTTTAATCGTGGAGCAATTGCAACAGCAGCAAATTTCCCTCACTCCGGCAGAAGCAACTGTAATGGCTTTGGGTATCCACGTTGATACTGGCTCCCTGACCTTTGAGGGAGCTACACCACGGGATGCTCTAGCCTTGGCTTGGTTGATGCAACAAGAGGTAAGCTTGTCAGTCCTCAGCGAGTACCGAGAACCTAGTTTGTCTCCCCAATTACAGCAGCTATTAACAGAGGCGCTGCAAAACATGCAATCTACAGAGGTACATGGATATACCATTGCTTGGGTTAATCTGAAAACAGATAATTTTGTGCCTGGGTTATCGAGTCTTGCCTCGCGGTTAGTAGAGTTAACCGAAATTGATGCCTTACTGCTGGCAAATGAATATTCCCACAAACAAGCGAAGACCTCCGGCTTAACAATTATTGGGCGATCGCAAATTCAGGGCATCAATCTCAACCAATTATTTCAACCATTCAATGGTGGTGGTCACTCACTCGCAGCAGCGCTGAATCTACGAGGAGTAGATACCGAGGCAACATTACAACAACTTCTGGATGGGCTAAAAGCCACCATACCCCATCCTCCCACCGCTCTTGACTTGATGTCCTCTCCAGTGCGTTCTATCCGGCCAGAAACCACCATTGCGGCAGCGCAGCGCATTTTGTTGCGCTACGGACACTCCGGTTTATCTGTAGTGGATGCCCAAGGGCAATTAGTAGGTATTATTTCCCGACGCGATTTGGATATTGCCCTACACCACGGTTTTAGTCATGCACCCGTTAAGGGCTACATGACAACGAATATCAAGACAATTACCCCAGATACAACACTGCCAGAAATCGAGTCACTGATGGTGACATATGATATAGGACGTCTGCCAGTATTAGAGAATGAGCAGTTGGTGGGAATTGTCACCCGCACTGATGTTTTGCGGGAATTACATCAAGCCAGAGATGGGGAGAAGAGGAGAGGGGGAGTAGGGGGAGTAGAGGGAGTGGGGGGAGCAAGAAATGTTAACGTCTCTCAATTGCGCGATCGCTCTTGCCCGCAATTCTGGCAATTGCTTGTCTTAGCTTCACTTGAGGCAGAAAAACGAGGTTGGCATCTCTATCTTGTTGGGGGAGCAGTGCGCGATTTGCTACTAGCTGAAAAAGCCACAGGTAGTTTGATGATTAAAGATATTGACTTGGTGGTTGATGGCTTTCACAAAGCTGCGGATGTCGGTGCTGGTGTGGAATTGGCAAAGGCACTCCAGCAACTTTATCCAAGTGCGCGCTTAGAAATTCATGGAGCTTTTCAAACTGCGGCTTTACTCTGGCATAAAGACCCAGAATTAGAATCTTTATGGGTTGATATTGCTACTGCTAGGACAGAATTCTATCCTTATCCGGCGGCAAATCCAGAAGTTGAGGCTAGTTCTATTCGTCAAGACCTGTACCGTCGCGATTTTACCATTAATGCGATGGCACTGCGGCTCACGCCTCCTCGTCCTGGTGTAGGGGCACAACATGCTATGCCCCTACTCGATTTCTTTGGTGGGTTGCTGGATTTACAGGCAAAGCAAATTCGGGTTTTACATGCTAATAGCTTTATCGAAGACCCCACCCGCATTTATCGCGGTGTGCGTTTTGCCGTCCGACTGGGATTTCAGTTGGAATCTCAAACAGAAGGTTATATCCGTTATGCCATCAACAGTGGCGTTTACGATCGCACTGCTAAAGAAAATACCAAAACACCTGCGCTGCAAACTCGACTGAAAGCAGAATTGAAACTGATCTTGTCAGCTCCTTATTGGAAAGGATCTCTACAGCTACTTGGAAGCTTAGGGGCGTTGCAATGCATTCACCCCACCCTGAACCTAGATGAAGAACTGCTGCAGCAATTACGCTTGCTGGAGCGCTGTTTGCGGCGATTTGACCCTAAGCATACCCTCATTCACTGGCAAATGCGCTTAGAAGCTTTAATTGCCCATTTAGCGCCAGAATTCCGGGGGAAAGTGGCGAACAATCTGCAATTACCTGAGGACAGCGTTACTAGGTTAGATTCTATAGCACAAGCGCAGAAATATGTCAATAAGCTCATCCCCAGCCTCTCTTCGCAAACGGAGAGGGGAGTAGAGGAGATTCGTCCTAGTCAGGTGGTGCAGTTGCTACAGCGGTACGACTTGCCAATGCTGATTTTAATTGCCGTGCAAACTCCGCGACTCATTAGGCGTAAGATTTGGCAATATTTGACCGTTTGGTCAAGAGTACAGCCGATCCTGAATGGTAATGACTTAAAGCAATTGGGGTATAAACAAGGACCACAATATCGGCAGATTCTAGAAGATTTACGGGCGGCAACCTTGGATGGAGTGATTAGCGATCGCGCTGAGGCGGAGGAGTTTTTGACCAAAAATTATTCCCGGTAGGGTGGGCAATGCCCACCGTAACAATAATACTAGGACATCTGCTCTGCAACTGACGCGATCTTTCGTACTAAAATTTAGATACCAGCGTTTGTTGGAGTAATTCATATGTCCCTGCAAGAGCTTAAAGAGCAAGCCCGTCAACTGCCTGCCAACGAGCGCCTTGAACTGGTTCGTGCGATCGTGGAATCTTTACAAGATGCCCCAAGCCAACAACCTGAACGATCGCGCATTATCAAACAGATGAAAGGTTTGTTGAAGACTGATTCCCCAGCGCCGACCGATGAACAGGTGGAGTCAATGCTAGAAGAACGTCGGGTAGCAAAGAAACCCGGTTTCTCCTAGAAACCGGGTTTCTGATCTGGTGCTTAGCTGAACTGTATTGGTTAATAAGCAGGGACCAAATCGGCAGATGTTAGAGGATTTACGTGCGGCGATTTTGGATGCAGTGATTAGCGATCGCACTGAGGCGGAGGAGTTTTTAGCAAAGCGTCATCCTCGTTGAAGTAACCGAGGAGCCAAAAGCTAGAACCTTTACAGGTAAGCTAAGCTAACACTAAAATACTTTCTTGTTCGCTGTCACAAAAATAAGGAATCACAGCTTGCTCATCCCGAAGAATTTGAACGATTCTAGCCGTTGGACAGTTGCCAATGCGAAGGTAAACAAACTTTGGTGGATGACCGTAGAGAAGACTGCGTTGATGAAAATCAGAGTCTTTAGAAACAATGACAAAATCATGATTCTTAGCATATTCCCAAATCAATGGATCATCGCTGCTAATTAAACCTAGTGTCTTCACATGTGCTGAGTTGGGATACAAATCATTAATGCGAGGAATGATGCGATCAGAAAGATTTTCATCAAGGAGTAGTTTCACACAGAAACCACAAAGAGTTTTTTCTCGCGATCAGCCGCAAATGCAAGACACGCCTTAATATCTTCTAAAGTCAGTTCGGAAAAGTCTTCTAAAATTTCTTCTGCTGTCATTCCTGCAGCTAAATATTCCAAGATGTCATATACGGTGATTCGCATTCCTCGAATACAAGGTTTACCGCTTCGTTTCCCAGGTTCAATCGTAATGATTTGGCTATAGTCCATAGGGCATTTTGCCGATCGCTGTTTAGTTAGTCTAGCGCACAATCGCCTGAACTAGCATCTAATAATAGTCTTTCCGCTTCCTTAGCTGTTAGGCGCGGTAGTTTAGGCAACCTGCATCTCCAAAGTCATAGTGAGGATTTCCTTATGTAAAAGCGCCTGTTTTTCCGATTCTGATAAGGTTTATATGTAAAGTTCAACAGCTTCTTTGATGTTGGCACTTGCCTCTTCTAAGGAATCTCCTTGCGATTGACAGCCTGGAAGTTCCGGACAATAAGCGTAATAGCCATATTCATCTTTTTCAATAAGAATGTTGACTTTGTAAAACATAAAATTTTTTCCCGTTTGGTTTAAGCAAATATTAAAATAGAATACGTAAATTCAGCAGATGCCTATATTTTAACTCCTAATACGCTAGCTGAGAAATCTCAAAAACCTCTGCATGAAGTAAACAGGCGATCGCATCTCTAACTAGGCTGGATAAAGTCGGGTGATATCTAGAATCTGATATCTTTAAACAGTGACTTTAGACCAGAAAGAATAGTTGATTTACGAGGGGTGGGAGCATAAAAAGGATCGGTCAAAATTCTGTGTTTATCCTCCAAAGCCAGCAAAACCTATATACAATAAGGTTCAGTCAAGATAACTTCGCTACCGTCAACTTCTGTAGATGGATAAAATATAAGTAAATAATACACGTATTTATGACATCATATTTTAACTTTCACCTATCCCCGTCACTCATGAGGATAGAAACCAGCCCACGATTTACTGTGGTAAAAAACGCGGACTAAATAAAACACAAAACTTCAGGTGTAAGGGATTACACAACAGCACCATTATCGGGTAGACCACAGCCTAACCCTAGGGGCGGGGTTCCCCCGCCCTGTCAATGTCGCACGAGTTCAATTGAAAACTGCTGTAAATCTGTCATGATAAATGGTAAAATATGCAACAAAATTATGGCAAAAAATGTGCGATCGCCAAATTTCTCTGACCACAGCAACCAAGAAAGGAAAGCAGGAGCATTAAAGCAGACGGGCAAGTTATAATTTTGTTGCGGATGAGCGTAACAAAAATTTATTATGAGTAACCCCCTTCTACAAGCATTTTTCGTGGGCAGAGCAGTAGGTGACGTCCTCACTGAGAAGTTGGAGTTCGCCCTGACTGATGCTTTGAGCGAACTAGGCAAGTTTGATGCCGAAGCAAGAGAGCAGATGCGCTCCTTTACAGAAGAAGTGATGGAACGGGCAAATCGAGCCGCAGAAGCAGCAGGCGCTGATTACACCTCCACAGGAGTTGGACAACCCGGTTCAGGTTCTGTTGATGTGCAAGCAACGATTGATGAACTACGAGCAGAAATTGCCACTTTGCGAACAGAATTGCAACGTTATCGTAGTAATTCTGTAGGCTAATTGCTAATTGCTAATAGCTAATGGCAACAGAGCAATTAGCAATTAACAATTAACAATTAGCAATTAACAATCAAAATGTCTGTTCTCCCCACTGACTCGGTTGAAAACCAGCGGTACGCAAGGCATATGGAAAAGGGTTATACAAATAAGGCATACCGTTGGAATCGGGAAAACTACTCTCGTAGACGGCGCTTTGTAGACATTTGGTCTTTTGTCTGGACCTTAATGTTCCAGCTTTGGCTTTATAACAAATCTTGGAGTTACACAGGTGGAGTTACCGAAGCCAAAAAAGCTGCAAGACGTAAGGAACAAGCGGTTTGGATGCGCAATACCCTGCTAGACTTGGGACCAACGTTTATCAAAGTCGGGCAACTGTTCTCTACCCGCGCTGATTTATTCCCCAGCGAATACGTAGAAGAACTGGCAAAGCTACAAGATAGAGTACCAGCATTTAGCTATGAACAGGTAGAAGCGATTATTGAGCAAGAACTAGGTAAGAAAATTCCCGAACTCTTTCAGAGTTTTGAAGCAATTCCCCTAGCAGCAGCTAGTTTAGGGCAGGTACACAAAGCTGTACTGTATTCAGAAGAAGCAGTTGTTGTCAAAGTGCAACGCCCAGGACTAAAGAAGCTATTTGAAATTGATTTACAAATTCTCAAGGGTATTACTCGCTACTTTCAAAATCATCCTAGCTGGGGACGCGGACGAGATTGGCTTGGGATCTATGAAGAATGTTGTCGAATTCTTTGGGAAGAAATTGATTATCTGAATGAAGGTCGCAATGCTGATACCTTTCGCCGCAATTTTCGCGGGCGAGATTGGGTAAAAGTACCCCGGATCTACTGGCGCTACACCTCGTCGCGAGTACTGACGCTGGAGTATCTTCCTGGTATTAAAATTAGCCAATATGAAGCTTTAGAGGCAGCGGGTTTGGATCGAAAAGTCCTTGCTCGTCAGGGCGCCGAAGCCTACCTGCATCAATTGCTCGAGAACGGCTTTTTCCACGCCGATCCCCACCCTGGCAATATTGCCGTTAGTGCGAATGGTGCTTTAATATTCTACGATTTCGGCATGATGGGGCGAATTAAGTCCAACATCCGTGAAGGACTGATGGACACGATGTTTGGCATTGCTTCCAAAAATGGCGATCGCGTTGTTCAGTCTCTCGTCAATTTAGGGGCGATCGCGCCAGTAGACGATATGGGACCGGTACGGCGGAGTGTCCAGTACATGCTGGATCATTTTATGGATAAGCCGTTTGAAAACCAGTCAGTATCTGCTATTAGTGACGATTTGTACGAGCTAGCTTATAATCAGCCATTTAGATTTCCAGCTACCTTTACTTTCGTCATGCGAGCCTTCTCGACTTTGGAGGGAGTAGGTAAGGGGTTAGATCCAGAATTTAACTTTATGGAAGTTGCCAAACCATACGCAATGCAGCTTATGAGCAATATGAATGGTTCAGAGGGCAATAGCTTTATCAATGAGTTAAGTCGTCAAGCAGCTCAGGTAAGTAGTACGGCACTTGGACTACCGCGTAGGTTGGAGGATACACTAGATAAATTAGAGCGGGGAGATGTGCGCGTGCGTGTCCGGTCTATAGAAACAGAGCGCTTGCTGCGACGGCAAACCAATATTCAGCTAGGTATAGCCTACGCTGTGATCGTCAGTGGTTTTACACTTTCAGCTACGATTTTATTGGTGACAAATTATCTATGGTTGGCTCTGCTGGCTGGTTTAATAGCAGCAGCAGGATCTGGGCTACTGATTCGACTACTTTCGCGCCTCGACCGCTATGACCGCATGTCTTAATTTTTTTTAGCAGGTATATGAAACTTAACTTCATCGGTTTCAGCGATCCCGGACTGATTCGTTCTAACAACCAGGATGCTTACTATATAGATCCTGAGGGGCGATTTTTCATTGTTGCCGATGGCATGGGTGG
The DNA here is from genome assembly GCA_965249805.1 of Stigonema sp. Lineage (GTDB taxonomy): Bacteria > Cyanobacteriota > Cyanobacteriia > Cyanobacteriales > Nostocaceae > Stigonema. The sequence continues at coordinate 430,109 of CBDFMX010000001.1, read as the reverse complement.
TCATGCGGGGGGTGAGCAAGCAAGTCGCATTGCTACCCAGGAAATTCAAGCACATTTGTTGGCAAACTGGGATTCGTCTACGTCTGGACAGCAGTTGCTAGAGTCCGCTTTGTGGCGGGCAAATGAAGCGATTTTGGTCGATCAGCAGCAACATCCCGAACGCGCTGACATGGGAACAACGGTTGTGGCGGTGATTTTTCCGCATGGAGAGTCGCCTTGGTGCGCTCATGTTGGCGACTCAAGACTGTACCGCTTCCGGGGATTGCAATTAGAGCAGGTAACGGAAGACCATACTTGGGTAGCACGCGCTTTGAAAATGGGTGAAATCTCACTTGATGAAGCCCGGATTCATCCATTTCGTCATGTGTTGTCGCGCTGTTTGGGGCGTGAAGACTTGAATTTCATTGACGCGCAACCAGTGGATGTGAAAGTTGGCGATCGCTTGCTGTTGTGCAGTGATGGTTTGACAGAAGAACTTGCCGACCCCAAGATTGCTTCCTATCTCCAAGAATTTCCCACGCTGGAAAAAGCTGCCTTCTCTCTAGTTGAAGCAGCCAAAGAGCAAGGAGGACACGATAATATCACAGTTGTCATCGTCACGTTTGAATAGACTGGGGAATGGGGAGTAGGGAGTGGGGAGTAGGGAGTAGGGGGAGATGAGGGAGTAGGGGGAGATGAGGGAGTAGGGGGAGATGAGGGAGTTAATTTCTCTTTCCTACTTCCCCGACTTCCCCCACTCCCCCGACTTCCCCCACTCCCCACTCCCCACTCCCCATTCCCCATTCCCCACTCCCCATTCCCCATTCCCCTTCTTAGTAAATATACTCACTAATTTGTTCAGCCTGAGCTTTTTTCTTAGCTCCAAGTTGGTAAAAATACTTTTAGCTTCCGAAGTTATTACCTAAGGAAGCTAAATTGCATATTTTTGTGAATTGACGTGTTGTACCTAAATGATTTCACTAACCCCAAAGTTTACCGAAATCAGCCTCGTTAAACTTGGGGTATATATCAGTAGGCTTACTTGTAAGCCATCATCGGACCAGAAAGATATCCATAAAGATATGGGCAAGTTGTCAAACAATTGTTATCTTTCGTAATATGAAGGAACAAATGTCAGACAAATCGAAGTCCAGTACATATCTTGATGGGACTTCTGTAAGCGATCTCACTTTTATTCGTTTTTTCGGAGTTAATTATGAACCAACCAACCGAACTGACCTTGGAACAGCAATTTAGCATCCACTCATTTGCCACTCAAGTGCAGAACATGAGCCCGGAACAAGCTAAAGACTTTTTGGTCAAGCTTTATGAACAAATGGTAGTGCGCGAGGCAACTTATAAGGAGCTTCTCAAGCACCAGTGGGGCTTAGATTCAGGTTCCTCCTGGGCATAAAGTTATAGTGTCGCAGTAGGCGACCTCCTTCTCTTGCTAGGTTCCAAGGAGGAAAAGAGCTGGGGATGCCGGGGCGTCAACTTCGTAGAAAAAACTAAAAATCAGTGATAGAGGTCAAACCATACTTAATTAACTATTTAGCTGCAAATCTTATCTAGTCTCAATTTACATTTGGTTTTAGGTTAAATTTGCTATTTACCTCAGCCCAACTAATGTACTGGAAGCTGGCGTAGGAACGTACCTGCGTCTATCTACAATCATCGGACTTGTTAAACCTCAAGTACAACTAAGTTCTGCAGCTTGTATTTATACTATTTATACTTTTTATAACTGGATTTAAAGACCAGAGCAGACAATCTTTACAATACTTAATCTTTACTCAGAGTGAAGCTGACGTTACAAATAACATTTGTTACCCCCCGCACTAACCGCAAAGGTCGAAAGGGGAATCTGTATCCATCGCTTGTAGCTTTGTCAAAATTTGGCTCTTAATCTTTTCGTACTCTGTTTTAAGTAAAGTTTTACTAACTTGGGGATCGGCAGTTGACAGCAGAGTGTTGCTTAATGTTATCCACTGTTGCAGTCTTTGACGTTGGGCAGAAGCAATACTTGAAAGTAGGACATGAGCGCATTGACTTGGCGTCTCTCGCGCAAAAAACAGCAAACGGTAGTAACCGGTTTGTCCCAATATGCGAACAATTTCTTGTCCTTGATTTGTTTTGAGATCAATGTAGTAAGGCAACCATTTAGCGCCGTATTTGCGGTTGTAGATCATGGTAATCCACAGCAGCATGGGATGAGGAGCAGTGATGAAAAGAAATTGATTGTAGCGAGTACAGATTAAGCGCTTTTGAATCTCCTGTTGCGGTAGCATCACCCACAGGGCGGCTGTTAACTCCCCATGGGTACGGATGGGACTGGAAAAAACTATATCAGCAATGGGCTTATTTTGCGGCCAGGAACAAGCTCGGGCAATTTCATCGTTTGACACGGAATTCACCTGAGTCTTCTGCTCCTCCTCAGTTTTGGCAGTAGAAGTATCAGCAGGCATTCTATCTTGCTGAATATGACGTGTGCTGTATTGCTGTTCTAAGGATGCTAAAATCTTAAGGATTTCAGTGATGCTTTGAGGGCGAGAACTCGGTGTCTTTGCCAGACAACTCATGACTAAATTCTCCAACTCCTTTGGTATCTGTAATGTCTGGTCAATTTCAGCGAAGGAACGCGGTTGTTGATAGTGATGTACTTTATACCACGCTCCAAAAGAGCGGGTTTGTGCTGTTAGGGGCATCTTACCTGTTAACATCTCAAACATCATCACGCCCAAACTATAAATATCGGAGCGGTTGTCTAGTTGTTTACCCTCCATCTGTTCTGGAGAAGAATAAGCCAGGGTACCCAAATAGTAGTTAGTATGATTGTTATCTGATTGCAGCAACTTAGCGATCCCAAAGTCTAGAATTTTGACTAACTCCCCGAAACTTGGATCCGCAATCACTAGGAGATTGCTGGGCTTAATATCGCGGTGGATAATGGGATAGATTTTGTCATCAACCGGAATGCCATCATGAGCACACTGTAACCCTAAGCCAATCTGACGCACCATACTCAGAAATCTCGGTAAAGATATCTGTTGCTTGCGGATGACATCGCTAAGGTTTACTCCCGGCAAGTATTCCATAACGTAGAACGGGGTGTTATTCTCGTCTACGCCATAGTCCATAACTCGAACAATGTGGATACTTTTTTGTCCCAATAAGGCACAAGTTTTCGCTTCTCGCTCAAAGCGTTCTTGCAATCGCATCTTTTGATTTTGGATTGAGAGCGCGAGAAACTTAACAGCAACGGGTACGCCTCCCAACAAAATGTCCTGAGCACGATAAACCTTTCCCATTGCTCCAGTACCAATTAACTGCTGAATTTGGTAACGTTTGCTAAGTAAGCGACTAATGTTGGGATCTGACATACAAAATGGGGAATGGGGAATGGGGAATGGGGAATGGGGCATGGGGAATGGGGAATGGGGAATTTACTCTGATGTTTTATTTATCCCATCCCGCACTAAGGTTCTGATTTAGTTTGCCCAATTTTTATTTATTAGTAACCTACTCCCCCCACTCCCCACTCCCTACTCCCCACTCCCCACTCCCCATGCCCTAAGTTGACTGACGTTCCAAGCTTGCTTCGAGTGTGCTGGCTAAAAAATGACCCGCCATGATGCCGCTGGCTAAGTAGTATGTGTCTTGCGAAACTTTGTGTAGGGTTTCAAAACCACTACGACGTTGGCGAGCGCTCAGTGCCCAGTAATGCTGCACAATAGTTTCTCGTCCAACCCAACCCTCACCTTCCACCTGCCCCAAAAGATTATGTTGGAGTAAAAAAGAATACTGACGCTCTCCACGGTCCAGACGCCCCTTGTATTGCAAAGCAATTTCCGAGCGATCGCTGTCGGGAAATATGAGTTTTGTCGCCATAGTGAACCAGTTATCTCGATTCCAAGCAACCAAGGTCATACCCTTGACACTGATTGACATACCATCACGTTCTAGCCAGCTTCCTTGTAAAGTCCAGCGCCCTGGTTCAAGTAGAAAAGTGTGAGCCACCTTGTATGTTCCTTGTTTGGATCGAGTAACGCCAACACCACCCATGTCAAAGTAATTCGTAATTGATAATTCGTAATTCGTAATTACAATCAGTGGTTGCTCTGTCCCACCACTGATTTTAGACGACCTATACGCACGAGTGGGTGTTCTTTGTACCCTCTTTAATTACGAATTACGAATTACGAATTACGAATTAATAATTATTTGGTCAGGTGGCTTGTCTTCGTCCAGTATAGTTCTGTACTAGATGTAATGATTGTCACCTGCTTCATCTTAGAGCTTGTCGCACTCCGGCGCCGATCGTGTCTACTACAAAGGTAAGACCAATAAAAACTATCAAAGTCGTCAGTAAACCTTTGTAATCAAAACTGCTCAGTTGCTCCGTGAGGAGACGCCCTAAACCACCAGCACCGACAAACCCCACAATCACCGTAGCCCGAATGCAAACTTCCCACCGGTAAAGAACGTAAGCGCAGAAGCGCTTGAGAGTGAGAGGCAAAACGCCGTAGAGAAAGACTTGGGAATTACTTGCTCCTAAAGCTTTCAGGGAACGCAAAGGTCGCTCATCTAAATTTTCTATGACCTCTGCCATCAATCGCCCCAGAATGCCTAAGTTGTGTAAACCTAGGGCGATCGCTCCTGGCAAAATTCCCGGAAACAACACAAACAAACAGATTAACGCCCAAATTGGTTCTGGGACAGCACGGGCAAAAAGCAGAAGGAAACGCGTAGGGGCGGGGTTCCCCCGCCCATCCGATATTGAGGATTGAATTACCCCACTCCCCATTCCCCATTCCCCACTCCCCATTCCCCATTCCCCACTCCCCATTCTCCTTGCGGCTGGAAAAGAAAGCAAAATGCCACCCAAACCTGCTCCTGTCATTGCCAATATGGACATAGCAAGAGTTTGAGTAGAGAGGGTAAACAACTGATTCAGATCAATCCATTGTGGCGGGAAAGCATCCTGAATCACTCTTACCAAAAGTTGACCAGTTCGTGGTAAACAGAGTTTTGTAAAATCGGCTTTGATATACCAGAAGGAAAATATTAATAGAACAACAGCGCCCAGTAACGAAAAAGTTACCACTGGATCACCTTGAGGTAGCTTTTTGAGCGGCTTAAAGTTTAGAACATTCAAATCCAAACGACTGGCTACACCCAAGCGCTGGCGTAACAACCCACTCAAGAAATCAGTACCACCACTTAACAACAACATTGCAAACATCAAAGTCCACATTTGCTCGTAACGCAGCGACTGGAGACTGAGGAGAATTTGATAACCCAGTCCCCCAGCACCGATAATGCCTAACACAGTGGCAGAACGAATTGAACACTCAAAGCGATAAAAGCTGTAGGAAAGCAGATTTGGGAAAGCTTGAGGAATGAGGCTATAGACAAAAGCATTTAGGGGAGCGACACCACTATTCAGTAGTGCTAGTATTGGTTGACGAGGAGTTTCATCTAAAATTTCTGAAAAAACTTTGGCAGTAATTGCACCAAAAGGAATAGTAATTGCCAGCACCGCCACCAGTGGATCAAGTCCAAAAATATTCACAAAAAACAATCCCCAGATGAGTTCATGAATCGCTCTAGGAATTGCTAAAATTGCTCGTACCACCAACCAAGGTACTGGCGTGCCCCTACCCACAGATTGCCACCATATTTGAGAAGACAGAACCCCACCCACAAACCCGATAATCACACAAAAGAAAGTACCACACACCGCGTAGGCGAGAGTTTTCAATGTCGCATCTAGAGTCAGCAGCAAAAAATCTGGGCTAAAGTTTGGTGAAAGTGCAGCAACAAGAAAGCGGAGAACCAGATTCCAACCGCCTACATTGACTACATCCCCTTGGAATACACCAGCTACCTGTAACGACCAAACAACAGACACAACAAACACAAATGACAACAAAGTCTGCCAGTTTAGCAGTGAAGGTCGTTTGGGAAAGTTTGTCATTTGTTGGTTGTCATTTGTTGGTTGTTAGTTGTTAGTTGTTAGTTGTTAGTTGTTAGTTGTCCCCCTCATCTCCCTCATCTCCCCTCATCTCCCCTCATCTCCCTCATCTCCCTCATCTCCCTCATCCCCCTCATCTCCCCCATCTCCTCTCTTGGCGGTTCAATTCTATACAACTCTTCCACCATCCCCGATGACACTTCCCTCGCAGGTGCATCAAATAAAATGCGTCCTTGTTGCAAACCAATGATGCGCTGGAAGTGACTACGGGTATACTCAAAAGCATGAAGACTGGTAATCAGTGTTTTCCCGGTTTCCTGACTCAACTGACATAACAAATTCATAATTTCGCGACTGCGTTCCGGGTCGAGGCTAGAGATGGGTTCATCGGCGAGGATGGCGGCGGGGTCTTGCACTAACACACGGGCGATCGCCACCCGTTGTTGCTGTCCACCAGATAGGCGATCGGTACGTTCATACAGCTTTTCCGGAATTCCCACCTGCATTAAGGCTTTGGCAGCTGTTTCCACTTCTAAGGGATAAAGTAGTGAAACAGCTGCTTTGAGAAATGACCAACGTCCTAAATGCCCAGCGTTAACATTATGAATAACTCGCAGGTTGTCTACTAGATCAAATTGCTGGTAAATTGTCCCAACGTGTCGCTGCACTTGCCGCATTTGTTGGGGACGTAGACGCGCCAAGTTGCGATCGAGTACCCACACTTCCCCTTGTGTGGGTTGTAGTGTCCCGTTAAGTAAGCTAATCAGGGTACTTTTCCCTGCACCGCTAGAACCAACGAGGGCTACACGTTCACCGGGGTATATTTGCAAGTTGATGTCGGTGAGAGACTGGAAGTTAGCAAATTGTTTGGTGACGTTTTTGAGTTCAAAAATTGGTGCAGGTGGGTTCATAGATTATGGCAACGGATTCGGCAACGGATGACATCACGGATGTAACGGATGAGTTAAAGGTGGGACTAACAGATAAAGCATCCGCACTCGTCCGCTACCTTATCCGCTGCCATTATTTTATTTTCCCAATTTCACGACCAATTTTTTCAATTTGGGTGTAGTTTTCATTCTTGGTTGGAATGAATTTTCCTGCTTGGAAGAGGTCGAGAATTTCTTTTTGTTCTGGTACTTTGGGGTCTAATTTCAAAAAGGCATCCTGCGCTTTTTTGACAAAATCGTCGCCGTAGCGCTGTTTGACTTGAGGGTTAATTACCCAATGGTAGTCGTAGTAGGCAGGGGTACGCCAGATAACTTCTACTTTGTTCAAGTCTACTTCTTTAGCTGCGAGGCGCTGCAACCAAACTTTTTCGTTGACAGCACCCACTTCATAGGTTCCTGCTTCTACGAGTTTGATAGTTTTGTCATGGTCGCCGGAAAAGCCGACTTGACCTTTAAAATCTGTTAATTGTAAGCCAGCTTGTTGCAAAAAATATTGTGGCATCAAACGCCCGGATGTGGAAGACTCGCTACCAAAGGTAAGGGTACGCCCTTTGAGTTGTTTGAGGTCGGCGATGTCTTTGAATGGTTTTAGACCACTTTTCTTGTTGGCGATGAACAGGCTGTGGAATTTTTCATCTCCATCACGTTGGGCGATCGCTTCCGCACCCGGTACTTGTAACCTTGCCTGAACGCCAGTCAATCCCCCAAACCAGACTAAGTCTAAATCTCCGACTTTAAATGCCGTCACCGCTGCGGTATAATCGGTAACAGGTTTGTATTGCACTTTGACGCCGAGTTCTTTCTGCAAATATGCCGCTAGTTTGGTGTACTGGCGCTGCAACTTCTCTGGATCTTGGTCGGGAATTGCTCCTGTTACTAAGGGTTTTACCTCTAGTGCGCCCGTTGTCTTGGAAGTCCCAGAAATGTTGGGTGAACAAGCCGTCAATGGCAGCAACAGCAGCAACAATCCTGACACGGAAAAATTTTTCATTATTTTAATCTTAACAGTATTGCTTTTCTGTCCAGATCAGGATTTTACAGCCTCACCTCCTTACATCCAACCAGAACTACAGCAATTGTGTAAAGAAATCTCGGCGTTCCCAACTGTAATTGACACTTTTTCTATCAGTTTATATAGTCAAACTTTCATGTTTATGAGCTAGGAAGCTGTTTATGTCTGCATCCTAGGATTTTTTATTATCATTTGACAATTGATAAGATTATGGACTATAACACAAAAGAAATGTACTTGAGCAGATGAACGGGAAATTTATCACTTTTAGCGGAGCGGAATGAATTATCAGCAACCCACTATGACAGAAATGCCATAATTCATATTTTTCTACACATATAATGCAATTAAAAATTTAAAGGTGTGTAGGAGATATATAGGGATAATTAGAATCCTTACAAATAAAGGTGAAAAAAATATCACCAAGGATAAATACGGTGAACAATATGTATTCCGAGTACCAAAATCTAGTTACAAAAACGAATTTTAATCATCACACTAAAACCGAAGTCAAACCAGATAGTGGACTGACATCTGATTTAGTGATTTCTTTGCTTCCCATTAGCTTTATCATTGGTTGGGCAGGTTTGTTTCTGATGCTGTCCAAGATGAGGAGGGTTGCACTATATAAGATTATTGTTAATACAAATCCCTTACATAAAGTTCGCTGTAGAAACTGTCAGTTCTTTTCAAACGATCGTTATCTGAAGTGTGCTGTACAACCTTCAATTGTTCTGACTAAACAAGCGGAGAATTGCCCTGACTATTGTCCCAGTAATGGTAAATTTCACAAGTGAACATTCTTAAAGATCCCCCCTAACCACCCTGAAAAAGGGGGGAAGAAAGCTTCCCTTTTTCAGGGTGGTTGGGGGTATCTTAACATAAAGTTCGCTGTAGAAACTGTCAGTTCTTTTCAAACGATCGTTATCTGAAGTGTGCTGTACAACCTTCAATTGTTCTGACTAAACAAGCGGAGAATTGCCATTTTTGGATTCCTGTAAAGATAAGCACTAGGGCGTGTTTTCAAACTATAACCACAACAGAATGCAGGCGATCGCCGAAAGAATTCGCGTGCAATGTCGCTCTTGTAAAGCTTTAAGTCAAGGATTTGGCAAAGCCCTGTCTCAAATCTTCAACAGAGTAACCGTACTCAAGAGATGTTATGAGTTTTTGCCAACCCAAAAGTGGAATTTTCAAAGTTAATAGAGCCTTCTGGTCAGGCATTCTATGAGTATCTACCCTGGAAATTGTTCTTTCAAAGATTCCAAAGAAGCCCAACGGCGATCAACAGGTTTTTCTAAGTTGCTTGCAGTGCTTGGTTCAATACCCGGACACTTGTTATTACACAGCTGCCGCTGGGGAAATTCCAGGCACATTTGCTCGTAAAGCCATTGGCTGGGATAAAAATATCCTTGGGGCGATAAGGTTTCTACTAAATCCTCCAGAGCTATTTCCCGCTCTAGAGGCAGGTTCTCTGTGTCGTTAGCTGCTTCGTCTAACCAGATGATTTCCTTTGTATCAACCGCCAAACGATGATTGTAGTTTTGCAAGCAGCGGCTGCATGTGCAAGTAATAATTGCTTCTGCCTGCCCGGAAACTTCTAGGTAATTGCCATGATACTGCACACGTATGCGACCGCGAACTGGTGTTAACGTTTCCAGACCAGGCAGAGACTCCTTAACTTGAATTTCCTCTGTTTGCTCCGGGGCTTTAGACAGCTGCGGAATATATATCGCGTCCATGGGATTTGTGAGACGTTGTGACTAAGAGTTATGTGCATCATCAGCAATGCTGTGCTGAAAATACATATTCAAGTTTAGCTTTGATCCAAATTATTTTTATAGCTGCTACATTCGGATTTCCGAAACTTTTTACTAAAACAAGAGGAATTCTGTACAGACGTTCCGGCGGAACGTCTCTTCCTATTATTCCAACAAGGCTGAGCGTACAACAAGATGACGGTGAGGTTCTTTGCCTCGACTGAAAGTTTCCAAATCGCTAAATTCCTTTAAAAAGGTGTGGACTTGACGGCGTTCAGCCGAACTGAGGGATTTGATTTCTACTTCTTGACCTGAGGAACGCACTTGCTGGGCTGCGGCTTCTGCCATGGCGCGAATCTCCGATTGTCTCTTAACGCGATAGCCATTCAACTCAATGGTGTAAGAGGCTTGCTGCTCCTGTTGTTGGTTCAAGTTGAGAATAGAATTAGCTAGATACTGGATAGCATCTAGCACTGAACCATCAGGACCAGTGAAAATCTGGACTTGTTCTGGCATGAGGTTGGTTTCATCAATCTTCAGCCAGAAGCTATCCGGTTCTTGGGACTCACCATCCTGAAGGGCAATTGTTTCCAACTCACCTTCAACATCAACAGATACCCCAGTTAGCTGCAGGAGTGTTTTTAACCACTCCTGACCACGTTGCATCCGAGTGTCGATCATCATTAACCTGTAGCCTTTTTCTTAGAACTTTTTGGTTCAAAAGGTAGTGCCTTTTGTTGTGCGCCTTCTGCTTCTTTCTCCTGAGTTTCTAGCATTTTTTGCAGATCTTCTGATAGAGGTTCGCGGGAGAGAATATAGGTTTGCAGAGTCTGGAAAATATTACCAATCACCATATACATAAGCACCCCAGAAGGCAGGGGGAAAAACAAAAACATCCCGGAAAAGAGGACAGGAGTGATTTTGTTAACTGTTTCCTGCTGCGGGTTGGCATTAGTAGAATTTTGCCCTGAAAGTAGTTGGCTAATGTAGAGGGTAATCCCAAACATCACCACCATAGCGACCACATCCCAGTGAATTGTGCCGTCTGGGTCGGTCGCCCCAACCCTACCTAAGGCATCGATGAAGAGGAATCCTTGATTTGCTGCTAGTCCAGGAATTGTTCCCTGAATTGTCACATCTCCTGGCTCTAAAGCTTCTATATTACCGAGAGCATCTATTTTTACTCGTTCTTCCCCTTTGGTCACTTTCCATTCGGGGATTAACTTAGTGTCAGGGTTGTCAGCCAAGAGTGACTCAAAGGGTTTGCCTTCTACAGTCTGATATTCCATCTTGGTGTGTTCCCCCACTGCCAATTTGTTACCTCCGGGAAGGATGGCAGTTACCTTAGTGTGTTCTCCTGGAGCAATGTAGATGTTTTGGGGGGAAGTGGCAAAAGCTTGAGGTTGAATTCGTTCGATTTGTTCTGCTGGAAAAATTTGCAGGTTAACACTATAGTTAGCCGAGGAAAAAGGTGAACCCCGTAGTGTCGCAAATAGCGCAAATAAAACTGGCATCTGCACCACTAAAGGCAAACAACCTGCCAGTGGGTTGCCAAATTCTTTTTGGACACTCATCATTTCCTCTTGCTGCTTTTGCGGATCGTCCTTAAAGCGATCTTTAACTTCTTGCATCCGCTTTTGCATCAAAGGTTGTACAATCCGCATTCGCCTCATATTGCGAATGGAGCCAGCACTCAGGGGATAGAGCGCGAAGCGAACTATCAATGTCAATGCTACGATCGCTAATCCATAGCTAGGTACAAAGCTATAGAATAAGTCGATGATCGGTAGCATCACGTTGTTCGAGAGAAACCCGATACCAAAATCCATTATTCTGAATTCAACCTGATGTACTGTAATTTAACTGTAATTTAACTGAATCTAATTTATCTAAGATCATGATTTATCTGCGACTAACTTTGCACTACGGATAGCCGCACTTTGTATGAGATGGGGGAGATGGGGAGTGTGGGGAGTAGGGGGAGATGACGAGGATAATAGAATAATTAATCTTTCTTCCCCTACCTCCCCCACTCCCCCCACTTCCCCATCATTTGTTAGCCGCACCACTATAATTGGGATTTTTGGCGGCGACTTTTTCATTTATGTAGTCATAGATTTCGCGAAACTTAGGAATAGCCCGCAGTTCCAGACGACTACCATTCCTCAGGGTTAGGACCATATCTCCCCATAAACCAATGCCACGGGGAACTTTGACTATTTTGACAATTTCTGAGTAAATTACGTCGGTGCGATCGCGTCCCATCCAACCGCCAGTTACTGAAATCCGGCGATCGGTGATGCGAAAGCGTAACCATAATGCCCTGACAATCGCGCCAACAGTCAACGGTAGACCAATTACGGTTAACCCAATCAGTATGTTTATGATTAAATCCCCAATATGGGGACCGCCTTCAAAATAAACTTCTTCACGAATGCCCATTTAACACCTCGATGTTTGCCAACAACTGCTCTAATTCTTGCAGAAATTCTTGGCTTACGCACTTTATATCTCCTGCTGTTGGTTTTACAACAACCACTAGTCGCCATCCTGGTGATAATTTGGGCAACAACTGATGCAAAGTTGCTGTGATTTGCCGCTTGATGCGGTTGCGAACTACTGCTCGTTTACTGACTTTTGTGCTAATGGAAATGCCAATTTTTACTGGAGTCAGATGTGAGTCGTCTATTTTTTCTACAGTACTGGCGGCAGTACCCTTAGAAGGCACTGTTGCAGATGACGGTCGTAAGGCTCTTAATGTTAAATAGGAACCATTACGACGAATTCCTTCCCGGAAAACTGCCTGGAAATCTTTTCTAGATTTTAACCGATTTGCTTTGGGCAAAGCCACAGCCGCAATGATTGCCCTAAACGCTTAGACGATGACGTCCCTTTTTTCTCCTAGCCCTGATGACATTTCTTCCGGTTGGTGTGTGCATCCTAGCACGAAAACCAGAGGTTCTTTTTCTCTTTCGGCAAGTGCCGCCTAGGGTTCTTTGCATACTTTTTGTTTTCCTTCAAGACGATTTTCTCTAAAAAAAATCACAACTTGCAATTATATCACATGAAACGCAACACCGCAAGATTCAGTGTCTTGAGAGTGAGGAGCGAGGAATAAAGTTTCACAACTGGGCGCCTCCCGTACAGACCTTCCAGGGGAACGTCTCTTCCTCACTCCTCACTTGTAACTGAATCCTTAACCTAAGTAGGTAGGCAGAATAAAACATCACTATATTAACGAATGTTAAGAGGCGGTTAGCCAACTAACAACTAACTACTAACAGCCTTAACAGATAGTTGTGTTTATTTACGCCCACTTACTTAGTTGTGTTTATTTACGCCTACCTACCCTTGATGACTGATGCTGATAATCCAAGTCCCAATGTAACGCGATAGCGGCACATCGCCTGGAGACTGAACAGAACAATTGAAATAGAATACTCCACCGAAATTCGGGTTTTTCACGTTAGAGAGAACCAGCTCAACGTTGCTACCTGCAGGCACCGCTTCTTGGGGATAAATTTCAATCACGTGATTTTCTTTGTCCCACTTCACCGCAGACAGGGGAACTTTTTTGTCTTTAACACGTACTTCAATGTTTTTGTCGTCAAAGCTTCCTTTGTAATATTCGGGATAACTGATCACAAAATGAGCAACCGCTATTTTCAGCTTTTTATTAGAAATTCTTAGTCGGTAACGATCCCAGCCATCGGGTTGACCACCAAAATCTAAGCGGTAGGACAGTTGATTGTCGCCTTTAACACCGCTAAACAATGTAAACCCTGGTAAACCCTGCGCCTGGGTGATAGCAGGGTTACCAGCCAGCAAACAGCTAGTTACAGCTAAAGCAGAGAGAAGTCTAAGCGGCGTCCCGCGCCTCGCAGAACTTCGTCCAAGTAAATGTCGCATGGTTAAGCTCCTTTAAGAGAAATTGAGATCTAATAAATGTAAGTAAATGTTTGTAAACTAAACTTTACTACTGACTTTATAATAATGGACGTAGAATCCCGACAAAAAGTGTCTTTACACTTAGACTTTTAAGTAAAAATAGTAGTTATATAGCAGTCCTATCTGATTTGTGAAATTCTTCGTAGGGTGGGCATTGCCCACCAAAGCTGGTAACGGTGGGCAATGCCCACCCTACAAAATCATTTATTATTCACCAATGATTTAGGATTGCTATAATTTGGTAAATTATATTACTGATTCTTACATAAATATGACTACCAGCTTTGTTAATTAGATACCAGCGGTAAAACACTGCTGGGATCTAATTGTGTTTCTAAATATGTATAAGTGTATCTAAATTTAAGTCCTTTGTGATAAAAATTTAGTAATGGGTTAGAGTCATTGCTAGCTAACTTAAGCTGAATTGATAAAAATCAGGTGGAGTTAAAGCAAAAATAATTGACTTTTTTTCGCGATCAATTGTTGATAGTTTAATTAATATTGCAAAATGTAAAAAAATAATAACAGAAATTTTAAATTGATAAAAGAAGTTAAAAACAAAGATGCAAGATTTGGGTATCAACATAGGATGTGCAATGAATGAACCTTATTTGCAAGGAAGCTAATCGGCTTTACGGGTGTGCATGTTGAAACTCAATTCTAGGAGTCAGGAGTATAGCTGTATTCTGACTCTTAGCTTCTGGCTCCCCTAATGATGAAAGACTGCAAACTGAATGCATGCAAAAATAAATATTTATCTCTAAGGAGATTTCATGAGAATAGCAGTTCCCAAAGAAATTGAAGTTTGTGAGCGTCGTGTAGCATTAATTCCTGACACTGTTGCCCGATTGGTAAAACAGGGTGTGGAAGTTTGGATAGAGGCTGGTGCAGGCGATCGGGCTTTCTTTACTGATGCTGCTTATGAGGCAGCAGGAGCCAAAATAATCGCTGATACCGCTACTTTATGGGGTGAAGCAGATGTTCTACTTAAGGTTAGCCCACCTCAAGAGCGAGAAGATGGACGTTTAGAAACTGATTTACTAAGGGAAGAGGCTGTGCTGATTGGGTTTCTCAATCCCTTAGGAAATCCGTCTGTGGTGCAGCAACTGGCAGAACGTAAAGTAACTGCTATCAGTATGGAGATGATTCCTCGTACCACCAGGGCGCAGAGTATGGATGCTTTGTCGTCGCAAGCGTCAATAGCAGGTTACAAAGCGGTACTGATTGGCGCAGCCGCATTACCGAAATACTTCCCAATGTTAACAACAGCCGCAGGCACGATCGCCCCCGCAAAAGTGTTTATTATGGGTGCTGGTGTTGCAGGCTTGCAAGCGATCGCCACCGCCAGACGCTTGGGAGCAGTGGTAGAAGCCTTTGATATCCGCCCCGCCGTTAAAGAAGAAGTCCAAAGCTTGGGAGCAAAATTTGTTGAAGTCAAACTAGAGGAAGAAACAACCGCTGCTGGAGGCTATGC
This sequence comes from Stigonema sp., assembly GCA_965249805.1. GTDB lineage: Bacteria > Cyanobacteriota > Cyanobacteriia > Cyanobacteriales > Nostocaceae > Stigonema. Next base: position 415,012 of record CBDFMX010000001.1, on the reverse strand, counting down.
CAAAGAAATTTCTGAGGCTAGTAAACAGCGGACTCAGGAAGTTGTCGCTGAACACGTCAAGAATGCTGATGTAGTAATTACTACCGCCCAAGTTCCTGGGAGAAAAGCACCTATTTTAGTCACCGAAGACATGGTGGCACAGATGAAAATAGGTTCGGTCATTGTAGATATTGCTGCCGAACAAGGTGGTAACTGCGCCTGCACCGATCCCGGCAAAGACATTGTGTGGAACGGCGTCACCATCATCGGTCCGATCAATCTACCATCATCAATGCCAGTTCACGCCAGCCAATTGTATTCCAAGAACGTGACATCGTTGGTGCAACTTCTCATTAAAGACAAAGCTTTACATTTGAACTTTGCCGATGACATCATCAATGGGGCTTGCGTTACCCACGCAGGTGAAATTCGCAACTCCCGAGTACGCGATGCACTACAAGCTTTGGCAGTTAACTAATGAAGAGGGAGTGGGGAGATGAGGGAGATGAGGGGGATGAGGGGGATGAGGGGGATGAGGGGGATGAGGGAGACAAGGGAGACAAGGGAGAGAAATGCTTCCTTGTCCTCCTTGTCCTCCCCACTCCCCACTCCCCACTCCCCACTCCCCACTCCCCTATTTATGAAGGAGTTATCATCAATGACCGAAGCATTAATCGCCGCTTTATTTGTATTTGTTTTGGCATCTTTTACCGGATTTGAAGTCATCAACAAAGTGCCACCAACTCTTCACACACCTCTGATGTCAGGCTCAAACGCGATTTCTGGTATTGCTGTACTGGGAGCGATAGTAGCGAGTGGTGCCAGAGAGTGGAATCTATCAGTAATTCTCGGTTTAATTGCCGTCATCCTAGCAACTATCAACGTGGTAGGTGGTTTCCTAGTCACGGATCGGATGTTGCAAATGTTTAAGAAAAAGGCAAATGGTTAATTGTTAGTGGTTAGTGGTTAGTGGTTAGTGGTTAGTGGGAAAACAACTAACACAAACATGGGTAATTGTTAGTAGTTAGTAGTTAGTGGTTAGTCGGAAAACAACCAACAACTAACAACTAACAACCAACAACTAACAACTAACAACCAACAACTAACAACCAACAACCAACAACCAACAACCAACAACTAACAACTAACAACCAACAACTAACAACTAACAACCAACAACTAACTATGAACGACTTTCTGCCAACTGGAATTCAACTGACGTACTTAGTCGCTGCATCCTTATTTATTCTGGGTTTGAAAAAGCTGGGTTCGCCAGCCACAGCGCGCCAAGGTAATGTAGTAGCTGCTGTGGGGATGCTGTTGGCGATCGTCGCAACACTGCTGGATCAGCAGGTGTTGAACTACGAGATGATTTTGTTGGGGTTGGCGATCGGATCTTTGCTGGGAGCGATCATCGCTTACAAAGTCCAAATGACCCAAATGCCCCAAATGGTAGGTTTGCTCAACGGACTAGGCGGTGCAGCTTCAGCACTGGTCGCCGTTGCGGAATTCTGGCGGTTGCTGGGACACTCTCAGACGGTACCGCTTGATGTCAACATCTCCATGTTGCTGGATGTATTAATTGGTGGTGTCACCTTCACAGGTAGTATGGTGGCATTTGCGAAACTGCAAGGACTCATGAGTGGTTCACCGATTACATTTCCTTTTCAGCAACTGTTTAATGCCTCACTCCTGATTATATATGTGGTAGGTAGTGCCTATTTATTAATCGCACCACATAACCTACCCGTATTCTTAGCAGTCGTTGCTGTTTCTTTAGTGCTGGGTGTGATGTTCGTCATCCCCATTGGCGGCGGCGATATGCCTGTGGTCATTTCACTCTTGAACTCATTTTCTGGGTTAGCCGCTGCTGCTGCTGGGTTTGTAGTGATGAACAATATGTTGATCATCGCTGGGGCATTGGTGGGAGCATCTGGTATAATCCTCTCCGAGATTATGTGTAAAGCGATGAACCGCTCCCTGGTTAGTGTGCTGTTCGGTGCTTTTGGCTCAAGTGGTGGTAAGAGTGTTGCGGGTGCAGCCACAGGTACAACTGATAAAACTGTCCGCAACATCGATCCCGAAGAAGGTGCTATGATGTTAGGCTATGCTCGTTCTGTGGTGATTGTTCCTGGTTATGGGATGGCAGTTGCGCAGGCACAACATAGCATCCGCGAGTTGGCAGATCAACTTGAACGCATGGGCGTTGATGTGAAGTATGCCATTCACCCGGTTGCTGGTAGAATGCCAGGACATATGAATGTGCTGCTGGCAGAGGCGAATGTGCCTTATGAGCAGCTGCACGATATGGATGATATCAATCCTCAGTTCGATCAGACAGATGTAGCCTTGGTGATTGGGGCGAATGATGTGGTCAACCCAGCAGCGCGAAGTGATGCGAATAGTCCGATTTACGGAATGCCTATTTTAGAGGTAGATAGGGCTAAGCAGACGATTGTGATTAAGCGCGGTATGAGTACGGGTTTTGCTGGTGTAGATAATGAGCTGTTCTACAAGGCGAAAACTACGATGCTCTTTGGCGGCGCTAAGGATATGGTGGCGAAGTTGGTTTCTGAGGTGAAGCAGTTGTAAGGGATTTTGAATTTTAAAATTCTACGATGCTCTTTGGCGGCGCTAAGGATATGGTGGCGAAGTTGGTTTCTCTTCGTAATTCGTAATTTTAAAAAATAATTACGAATTACCCTTTGGGTTCGCAGTCGCCTAGGTCGGGCTAACCCTCCTGCAGCGCTGTCTCACGAATTACGAACTACGAATTTTTAACTGCGGTTGCAATCAGCGCAATTTAACTGTAAATCTGCCCCGGTACATTATCATTCACAGGGAACTCGACGTATCCCGCTGGATGATGGGTAAAGTGGAGTACAGAGAGTCCAGGGTTATCGTTGGTGGCATAAGCTTTGGAGGAATCTATGTATTCACCCTGCATCCGGGTCATTTTTCCTTCAACAAACGGCACAGGATCTGCCAGTCCCACGTTATCGCCAAACCGAACAGCTACAAAAATCTCCTTAGATACAGAAAGCCCTGGTGGCAAACCTTCACTATACTCAACTGTGATGTTGTTCAAAATCAAGTGCTGATGATTAGCACCATGATGATTACCAGGAGAGGGAAAAAGTTTCTCAATCTTGCCAACGATACGAATCCGTGGACCACCAACAGAGGGCTTAAAGCGGTGGTGAGATAAGAAACCAATAGCTCTTGTGAAATTACCTACAACATTAGCTTGTTCAACGTTGGCGTCGGAGTTTTCAACAGTCTGCACAGTATTTTCTACCTTTGATTAAGTTAGACTTCTTTGGATTACCGCTAAATCTTTGTAGATTCCGGAATTTTAAGCGAAAGAAACTCTTAAAGCCATGACAGGCATAGCGGTAGAGTAAGCAATTCGGCTTTGCTAAGACCGAAAGGGGGCGACACCCCTTTGACCTACTCGACTAAGCTTATCTTACTTGTGGTAGCAAGCATTCATGTATCACACATTCCGCACCCAGTAATGTCACAAGCACTAGGATATCCCAACCACCTTGCCTTGGAGATGTGATGCTTCTAAGGCGAGTTTTTTTGTTTGGGTAAGGCGATCGCTCTCATCGTTATTTAGGAACGGATACCAGATTTTCAGCGATCAAAGCAGTGCGATTTGAGTGTTGATGTTCCCTGAGAACATACAGCATCACTAGACCGAAAAGAGTGCTGACGGCAATCGCGATCCATAAGGAGTGGGCGATCTTTGGGGATTGATCCATCGCCCAACCGCCTAAGATTGGACCTAGGAAAAAGCCGAATGACCAACATTGATAGCCGATGGCGAGATAAATGCCTCGCAATGATTCTGGCGCTAACTCTGCTATAATAGTGGGCGCAAACGGTTTGTAAATGGCAGTTGCGATCGACAATACACTGAATGCCGCAATCATTCCAAGGATTAGCATTGATGGCATCAGATGAGTTGCCCAGACCAAAAAGAATCCACCGCCCCACAACAACATTGAAATCATGAGAACCTGAACGTTCAACAATGAAGTCAATATTTGCACTAACGGTAACTGCAACACTGCGCCAATGCCGACATAACACCAAGTAAACAAGTTCGCAACACTAACTAATGAAGATTCGACCTTTGGAGTCGCTTGTGGAATACTGGCTGAAACGAAGTTTGCAAAATACAGTGGTAGCGTACTATGGACCAAGGCAATGTAAGTTGTAAACAGGACGTTGCTCAACACAAACAGTTGCAGCGATCGATCCTTCAATGCCAAACCAAATCCTTGTAGCCTATCAGAATCTTCAGGGGTATCTTGCCTTCTATCCGCAATGCTTTCGGCACTGCGCGAATCGCGGATCGCAACTTGAATTAACACCAAAAACACCAACAGAATCAGCCCACAAATCAGAAACAGCGTTTGCACTTGCGCGACTAGAGAAAGTAATATTCCGCCGCCCAAGATCCCCAGTCCACTGCCGAGACTATCTGCCAATACCAAAATGGCAAACGCTTTTTGGCGTTGTTCTAAAGGTGTGACATCGATAACCGAAGCATCTGCCGCCGTCCAATAACATCCAGAACTCAATCCCATGATCAAATCTGCAACTATCAGCATTGGCAATTTTGGGATCAGTGCTAACAAGATCGCTGCTAAAATTGACAGCCCAGCTGAAAATAACAGCGTTTGTTTGCGACCATACTTTGGAGAATCTGCTAAGTAGCCGCCCAGGAAATGTCCCAAGACCCCAGCCAGCGACCCACTGCCCCTTGCTATGCCCACCGCCGTTGCCGAAAAGCCCAATTGATTGACAAAAATCAGCGGTATAAAGAACTGCATGGTTCCATGTCCCGCCTGATGAAGCGATCGCGCTAGCGCCTGTACCCAAACTTGATAACTTGATGGTTGGAGCAAAAACGGTCTAAGATTGACACTACTTTGATTTTCCACTGATACTTCCCAAATGCAGCGGTATTGGCAAGACAAAACTAATTATCGTCATCTGTGTGCTTAGGTAGTCTAAATTGACGTAGGGGCACGGCATTGCCGTGCCCCTACATGCCGAAATTAATTTTTGGGCTAAAGTAAGTGCCAATAAGCAACAATCCAGAGGCAGACAATTAGGTGCTTTTCCGGGGTTTGGGAGTGGTGCGTCGGACTTCGCGTTTTTCTTGTTCTCGAAGACGGCGATCGCGCCATTCTGCCACCGTTAAATAACCAATACCTCCGGTGACTAATACTAATAGCACCAAGGCTAGCATTGCTAAAACGCTCAAAAATGGACTTTCCACGATTATTCTACAGTCCGTTACGACCCCAAACTACCATTGCAATTGACCAAGTGAAAACAACCAGCAGTGAAACCCAACCCAGTGTCAAAATTTCCATAACCTTACTTTTAAACTCAATTAGCAAGAACTCCATCCTTTATCATAATTCAAACACCTCTGCTTTAAGAGCCGGCTCATGAACAATATATCCAATCCTGACTTGATACCAGAACGTTTAGAATCCCTTAAAGCTGGTGTGGTAGCAGGTTTTTGCCTTGGTTTAGCTTTCGTCATCACGACTTTAGTAAATAACTTAGTACTGGCAAAGTATTTTCAGGCACTCAGCAGTCTGCACATCGATCTGCTGAATTGGCACTGGTTGGTGAGTGGGGCGATCGCTTGCTTCTCAGGCTTGCTATTTGGCGTCACCTACCGCTATATCATCCGGGAAAATAAAAACCCGCAACTAAAAGCTGGGGGAGTGATTGCCTTTGGAGGAGTGCGAGGTTTAGCCCAAGTGGATGTTGGGTTTTCTTGTGCTGGCACTGTTCTGCCTTTTCTCGTACTGGGTTTGGAGAGTATTTTGTGGTTTGGGTTAGCGGCGATCGCTCTTGATACCGCTATGCAACTCGGCTGGCTCAAACCTTTTCAATCAAGCTAAATTTATAAACTCATAAAATTACTATTTTGTCAAGACTCATATCTCAAGCGATTTTTGCCAAGTATCTCCTCTTTGATTATAGTAATCACGGTTAAAATATACTAGATTATTAGATGAACTTTCAGAATGCACCATGGAAGAGTCTAGATACTGGGTTGTTGTTGCATGTCGCGATCGTGTGCAAAAGGGAGTAGAAGCAGGTTTTATGCAAGCCTGTCATGGGAAAGCCTCACCTCTAAAACGCCTGAGGGTGAATGACTGGGTGCTTTATTACTCCCCAAAGTTGCAATTCGCTAGTGGGGAAAAATGTCAGGCTTTCACTGCAATTGGTAGAGTGGTAGGAGAATCAGTTTATGCCTATGATATGGGTAATGGCTTTGTTCCATTCCGTCGCGATGTCCAGTTCTTTGATTGCCGTGAAGTATCTATTTTGCCTTTAATTCCCAAGCTGGATTTTATTAAAAATAAACAAAACTGGGGCTATGTATTTCGGTTTGGCTTATGGTCAATTTAAAAACCTGATTTTGATTTTATTTATAACTTGATGTTGTTAGATAAACAAGAAATAGAAGGAGTACCAGTTGACCATACCGGAAAAAAATCAGGTATTCCAGTTTGAAAGTCCAGATGATAGTCCTGGATTTTCACTATGGCAGGTATCTAATCTATGGCAAAGAAAAATGAATGCAGGGCTGAATCATTTGGGACTGACTCATGTCCAATTTGTGCTGTTAGCAGGAATTGTTTGGCTGTGCCAAGGTGAAGAAACAGTTACCCAAGCACGGTTAGCTGCTCATGCTAAAACCGATATAATGATGACATCAAAAGTTTTACGTGCTTTGGAACAAAGAGGTTTAATCAGGCGGGAAACTGACACTAAGGATACAAGGGCAAAGTCATTAACTATAACTCAGTCAGGCTATGATTTAACAATCGAGGCTATTAAGGTAGTAGATAAAATTGATAATGAATTTTTCAGCTTCTTGGGTCAGAAGCTAGCTGATTTTAACAAGCATCTGCACTTAATTTTAGCTTCTGGGAAAAGCTTGCAAGACTAGAAGTCTGGACGGCAAATTTTGAAAAAAATTACCATGGAAAATAACAGAAACTTTTATTTTATTATAGTCGATCTAGAAGCTACTTGCTCGAATGACGGAAGTATCCCCAGTCACGAAATGGAAATAATCGAAATTGGCGCGGTAATGCTTAATAGAGCAACATGGACAATTGATTCTGAGTATCAGCAATTTGTTCGACCTGTGATACATACCCAGTTAACACCTTTTTGCACAGAGTTGACTAGTATTACTCAACAGGATATTGAAGCTGCCCCTAAATTTACAGAGGCTATTTCTCATTTTAAAGAATGGATTTATTCATGTCACAGTCATGTTTTTTGTTCGTGGGGAAACTACGACAAAAAGCAATTTATTCAAGATTGCGAGTTTCACAATGTTCCATATCCTTTTGGTTCAGAACACAGAAATTTAAAGAAGGAATTTTCCGATCATCTTGGCGTATCCAAAAGATTTGGTATGGCACAAGCTCTCCAACATCTTGGAATAGAATTGAAAGGAACACACCATCGGGGGATTGATGATGCCCGCAACATAGCAGCTATATTCCGACATATCAACACCACAAAAAAACAAGCTGAAGAACTTATATAGCTTGCCATTCGCTAAAATAGCTGGTAAAAAAGATTCTTCGGGGAAGATGTTTGTTTACCGGGATAATTTTATAAAAGGAGAGTTAATCTTTAGTGCCTGTCCGAGTTCGTCAACACGTTAATCCACTTGCTAACAAGTATCAAACACCCCTCAGTCCCCTAGAGTGGGAAAAAGTTTATACTAAGCCAAACCAACCACTACATCTAGATATTGGCTGCGCTAAGGGACGGTTTGTGTTAAGTATGGCGCAGATAGAAACAGACTGGAATTTCCTGGGTTTGGAAATTCGGGAACTATTGGTACACGAGGCGAATAAGTGGCGCGATGAGTTAGGACTGACAAACCTGCACTATTTGTTTTGCAATGTGAATAACTCATTGCGCTCGCTTTTATCTTCCCTCCCCACGGGAACTTTACAGCGCGTCACAATTCAATTTCCCGATCCGTGGTTTAAAAATCGTCATGCTAAACGGCGAATGGTGCAACCACTATTAGTGGAAGAACTGGCAGAGTATTTAGTACCTGGAGGTATTGTATTTTTGCAATCGGATCTTGAATTTTTGGCAGTGGAAATGTGCGATCGCTTTGCTGCACATCCCGCTTTTCATCGACTTGGTACAGGAGAATGGCTAGCAGAAAACCCGCTACCAGTTTCCACGGAACGGGAAATAAGCACTCTTGAAAGGGGTGAACCTGTCTATCGTGCCTTATTTGAAAGAGTAACAGACAAAATTTAAGGAATAGAATTAATTTAAAGCCGGGAGGTATTGAAGATGCAGACTCAGCAGCGTTATTACACCCCAGAAGAATACCTGGCACTAGAAGAAGCTGCGGAATTTCGTAGTGAATATCAAGACGGAGAAATTGTACCGATGACCGGAGGTTCAATCAACCATAACTATATTGTTGTTAACGTATGTACATTCCTCAAGTTAGCGTTGCGTGGTAAGAATTACAAGGTATTTACAAGTGATTTACGTCTGTGGATTCCTCGCTATCGGCAATATACGTACCCAGATGTGCTGGTGATTCAGGGAACTCCTGCTTTGCAAGAAAATCGGACAGATACAATCCTCAATCCCCTCTTGATTGTGGAAGTACTTTCACAATCAACTCAAAAGTACGACCATACAGATAAGTTTCGGTATTACCGCTCAATTCCTGAGTTCCAAGAATATGTGTTGATTAACCAGTACGAGGTTCAAGTAGAGCATTACATAAAAACTGGAGAGGGCCAATGGCTATTTCGGGAATACGAGACTGAGGATGCTAGCATTACTTTTTCTTCTATTGGCGTAGAAATGGCGATCGCTGATATCTACGAAGGAGTTGATTTTAACCTGAAGATTACTTGAGATAGCGATCGCACCAGTTCACAATTTCCCAAAGCACATGACCTACCCCTTCACGAGAGCGATAGCCATGATCCTCTAATGGTAATATACAACAGCGCACTGTTGCTCCTAGTCCTTTAAGCGCTTCATACAGTCGTTCTGTTTGTAGTGGATAGGTGCCAGCATTGCTATCGTTTTCTCCATGAATGAGTAGCACTGGTGCTTTTACTTGAGCAGCATGAGTAAAAGGAGACATATGGATGTAAGTCTGTGCCGCTGACCAAAAATTGCGCTGCTCCCCCTGAAAGCCAAATGGAGTCAGAGTGCGGTTGTAAGCTCCACTTCTAGCAATCCCCATCCGAAATACCTCTGTATGTGCCAGTAAATTCACTGTAGTGAACGCACCATAAGAGTGTCCACCAATACCAATACGATTGGAGTCGGCAATACCACGCTCTACTACATAGTCCACCGCTGCAGAAGCTCCGGCAATCAATTGCTCTACATAAGTATCATTTGGCTCTGTGTCACCTTCACCAATAATTGGCAAAGTAGGACCAGAAAGAACTGCATAACCCTGAGTGAGCAGAAACAAAACAGAAGCGCGGCTAGGACGACTAAAAGCGTTTTCAGCCGTAGTCAACTGTCCGGCAAATTCCCTGTCTTTGAATTCCTCCGGGTACACCCAAAATAGCATTGGCAAAGGACCATCACGAGTAACATCATAATTTGGGGGCAGATACAGTTTTGCTGATAGCTGTACACCATCTGCCCGTTGGTACTTTACCAATTCCTTGTGAATACCAGCTAGTTGAGGAGCTGGGTCTTGATAATGAGTGAGTGCAATCGGATTCGGACGATCGCCACGGGAGAACAGAAAATAATTGGGTGGTGCAGTTTGGGACTGGCGAAGAGTAATCAAAGTTTGTGCCTCATCATCCAGCACATAGCAAATTGCTTCTAGGTAGGGATCTTGGCACTGCCATAAACGTTGCGTTTGTAATGTTTCCAAATCTAAGCGATTCAAAAACGGATACACACCGAGAGGAGATGCACCCCGACCACTAAGGTAAATAGCGTTACCATCAGGTGCAAAGCGCAAGACTTTATATTTGTAAGGTCCAGAGGTCATCAACGGTGAGCCGGGATCGCCATATTTGTCTTCATAACTGCGGTCAAATAGCAGTTGCGGCGATGTTTCAGGCTGGTGGGGATAAATGCGCCAGACTCTCTCAGTGCGGGTATCGTACCATCGTTCCCAAACAAGCGCCACATCCTCTTTACCCCATACAATACCCCGGAAGCGATACTCGGACTGCCAAAGTTGCTTTGGTGTATCGGTAAAAAAAGCATCGAGTTCAAAAACAGCATCGCGTTTGGGAACATCACGGGTGGGATCGCCGTCGTCTAAAGCTTCTATCCAATATAAAGTAGATTTGGCGTCACTGCGCCAAGATACTCCCCTCCGTCCTGTCCGTACTTCATCAAACTTGGTTGAACGAGGTTTGTAAAGAGGCACATCAACAACTTCGTAAATAAACTTGCCTGTATTGTCAAGTACCTGAATGCTCTTAGGAAAGTAGGAGACTGGAACTTGGTAAGAAAACGGTCTGTGTAGGGTAATCAGTAAAATGAAGTTGCCATCGGGAGATGGTATGGCTTCATCAATTAGACTAGGTGGTGTCAACAAAGTACGGCTACCGTCTAGCGTTACTTTCTCTAATGTCGAGGTTAGGTAATATTCAAATAGTGCTTCGTCGTATGGATTTTTTAGTAGATTTGTGTAGGTGCGATTAGGGGTTTTGTCACCCAAATTTTCCTGAATAATTGGTCCAGGGGGAACAGCAGGTTCAATTGGCACTTCACCGCGATTACTTAGGGTAAACTTACAAATAAGTACCTCGTTTGATAGCCAGTGATACGGACTTCCATACGTAGCGTTGAGGACTGGCTCTGTTACACGCCGAGGAGTTCCTTCAGTCATATTGAGAACCCACAGTTCTAGTCCTGTTGCTTGGGTGAGGGTAAATGCCAGTTTTTGACTATCAGGAGACCACTTGATAGAGCTTATTTGGGCGTTTTCTGGTAATACTGGTGTGGTAATATGAGAGGATGTAAGCGCCCTAATCTTCATACTCCGGTAGGGGTGAAGCCGAGATGGAGCATTTATTCTCGGATTTAATAGCAGTCCTGCTAAACCAACTTCTGGCTCTGCAAGCAAGGCGATGGGAACTAAGAGGGGTTGCTCCAACTCCACCAACCATTCTCGATTGGGAGACAGCAGAATTTTTGATGGCGCGGGAGCATCGAGCAGAAGATTAATTGGTTCAGGGGGAGTTTGCCATACTTGGTCAGAACTGGAAATGTTGGTCATTTTGATTGGTGTAAAGGCGATCGCACTTTTCAAAAGTAGCAAATACGCCCGAAATACGAACACAAGTTTTATAACGAATTAGCAGGATTCGTCAACGATAGGAATCATATTTGATTTTTGAAATATACGTAGGCACTGCCCACCAGATCCGGGTGAGGGTGGGCAGTGCCTACACTACTTAAAATTTTTCGTGAATGATTTAGGATTCCTATATGAACCAATACCGTTCAGTTAAGGCTTTGAACCCCCCGCGCCTCACCAATCTGGGTTAAAAAATCCGAGTCCCAGTCACAAGACTTGCGAGCGGCATTCTCGGACAAAGGTTGCTTGAGCACATGAGGAATTAGCTCTAGTCTTCTTGTTTCAAAGTCATTTATGAACCTGATAACTTGTACAGGCACATCTCACTCCTCTATTGGTTCAAGGTGTCCCTTGCCTTCTAAAGTTTCTATGTCAATATCTGCGATGCATCGAACTTTCAGATGATTTAGTGTCAAGTTCCCAACTAAGTGAACCTTCCACGTTTGATGCTTAAAGTCAGCTTCGTTAAAATTGTCAGCTTCCATCTCAAGTCTGATATCATGTCCGCATAATCGCTTACGATATCCAGCCCTCGCCCCCGTCCCCTCTCCCAAGCATGGGAGAGGGGTGCCCAGAGGGCGGGGTGAGGGTTCATATAATAAGTCATTAACCGGACATGATATGACACCCAAATCAGTGCCTCCTTTTGTGTTCGTGAATTTGATATGAACATACGAAGGTCAATACTCTCTTTCAGCGCTGCTACCGTTTTTTACGGTTTTAAGCTCGCCTCAACGGGATGCTTGAGTCATAAAAACGTTGATCTTTAATTAGTCAATTAACAAAGTTGCAACACCTCTTCATACCTATCCCCAAACTGTTGCCGAGTGTTGAGTGCCTGTTGAGATGCCATGATTATGGCTGACAGATGATACTCGCTCAATCCTTTATTCGCAGCCTTTATAATCACCCTAGCTAGTTGCTCTGGCGTTAAGTTTTTGATGCTAACTGCCATTTCAGCGATCGCTGCATCCGATGTCTTATGGGAAATAGCAACTTGATTTTCCATCAAATCTTCTTGTGCAGAGATTGCGGACTTAGTTTCATCACGTGTAGGTTCTATAAAGTTGACTGGTTCGTCAGGCTTAAGCGAGGCGGCTTTCGGTTCTACCGCTCCTTTTTTGGTTTTCCGATGTTGACAGACAATTGCCTTTGCCTTAGTATAGCCGATGTTCTCGCCATTTGAAGCGCGTTCTAGGACTTCTTCTCTGACCTCTTTAGGTGTAGAAGGGGCAGCGATCAGGTAGAGAGTTGAAGCAGTGATATTCAAATGCGTAAAATTTACGCATTTGAACTGCTCTGCAACCTGCATAAATTTGGTAGCAGCTGATACACTCCAATTAAACTCAAACTTAAGCCAATTTCTGAAGCTTCCATGTCCCAGATGCTGCTTGACCTCAATTAGCTTCTGTCCAATATCGATCAGATCTTGAGAATTACGGCGCATTAGCGTCTTAATTTCGTTGGTGCGCTGTTGAACAACTCTTCGCGTTTGGACTTCTAAAATATTATATTCAAAGTTTAGAGTTTGCTTTAGCAACTGGTCTAACTGTTCAGATGGTAAATCAGTATGATTCATGTGATATTAACTCCGTTTTTTAATGGTCATCGCACTAGAGAAACTGAAGTTTAGACTCAAGCCACGTGATTCTGATAAAGTTAGAAGATTGCAGCAGGCTTCGGGACCGCGAAGGCTAAAACCAAAATCCTTCATCTGTTCTGTTTCCTCATCCTTACTAGGGGTTAGTGAAATCAATTTATGCATAAAGAGCCTGTTTATGAAGAAATGTAAAGTGAATAAACTCAGATCTTGCACCAATCAGGAAAAACCCGGAATACACAAATAAGAGGTGTAAAAACGTGACACCAGAAGCACAAAGTAGCTTCCGTAGATAAGAACGATTAAAATGACTGTATTGATAGTGAGATTACGTAATCACTGCTAAAAGGCGATCGTACTCATTGCCACGAGTGTGTTCACCTCCGATGAGAGCGCCATTGCGCTTTGAACCCAAAACATGAGAAAAAAGGGCGTGACTCGCATCCTCGAAAAGCAAGAACAATGGTTTCAATTCTTAGCGCGGGACAGCAACTAGTCTACAACAAGCGTGTCGTTTATGCCTTGTCCTTCGGACACGCTACGCGAACGCAGTACCAGCGGGAAAGCCTTCAAGCGATGTTGGGATTGTTTTTAGAAGCGCTCATAGCATCCTCTACCACAACACAGTAAAACAAAATCCACCAGTGCAATAAGATCGCTTTTTGAACATTTACCAATCGGCTTTCCCAACTCATACGTAGCAGACTCTAGCGTAACGGCGATCGCACGCGTCCCCTTGTTCATGAAGAATTGTCGCCCAAATATTTGTGAATCTCCCAGTCTTTGATACCAAGGGCTTTGAGTTGGATAAGGGCATTTCTTACCTCGTTCTCTAACTAGAATCTGAAAGCTGCCCAACATTTTTTTATCACCGATCAGTTATATTGCTTGATTCCAATCAATTAAAAAGCTTACTCTAGTCAATTCGGGGGAGCTTTATTGTCTTTTTATTTAATAATTCAACTATCAAATAATATTCTTAACCAGCTAATAACCTGATGATAACTTTTTCGTTATCTATTTTTAAGATTTAAAGTTTATTCTAATTTAGTTAACTTCGTAAACGCGGAATCTTTAGTATGTCAAATAATTTTTTAGTACGTCTGAAACGCTTTCCTGTTTTAATTGCACCGTTTCTGCTGGGATTTACAGCAACAGCATCTTTTTCTCAAAAAGCACTTGCATTAGAAACAAGAAACATTTGTACAAATAATGGTATTCCGTCAGGCTGGCTTGTAAGTAGAGTATATACTGATGTGAGTAATTGTGGCTATCTTAACACTGGGGAAACTAGCAACGCCCAGACTATAGTACGTTACGACAATCTATCACCTGGTAGCTCTTTAAATATTTGTCAAGTCTCTTATGTTCCATCAGGCTGGGTCATAACTAGAAGATATACTGATGCGAGTAATTGTGGCTATCTTAACGTTGGGCAAACTAGCAATACTTGGTCTATCAAACGTATTGACGGTTTACAATCTGGTAGTTCTGTAAACATTTGTCAAGCCTCGTCTGTTCCATCAGGCTGGGTTGTAACTGGAAGATATACTGATGTGAGTAATTGTGGTTATCTGAACACTGGGGAAACTAGCAATGCCGAGTCTATCCAGCGCTTATAGGCAATTACTACAGCTATAAACTGCGCTTTGACCGACTTATGCATGAGTGTTCCTAACGTGGCAAGTTAACCGAACGCTATCCCGGAACTGAAGCGGCTTCGTTATTAGGTGCAATCGCTGCTAGTAGATATCATCATCATCCTCTAAATAAGGGCGATCGCTCCCCAACTTCTTCTTTGGATTGCACTCTAGTTAGAATCCAAAAATCACGCTCTAACTAGAATCCAAAGCCTGCCCAATATTCCTTCATGACCCATCAGGTGTCGTTGGGCTTGTGCCACGGTCATGAGTGTAGCTCGTAAGCACCATCCAGATGGACACTGCCTGCAAATAGCTACACTCACTACCTACCTGACGAGTTACTGACACTCTCAAAATTTAAGCTAATAATCCTCAAGGTAGAATTGCCACCCTGGACATTACTTACTTGGATGAAACCTTAAGAATTGGACGTGGAGGGGATGGAAGCTTATTTATCCTTTGTAAATCCGATGATTTACTTGGCGACCCTCGCTTAACTTAATTTTATCCGCGCCTTCTCACGAATAAGATCCGATCGCCCTTCTTCCTTTGCGCGTTCACCCTGCATCGACACATTCGACCGGAGAGTAGATAACTTAACTTTTATACGAGTATAGGCGTGGGCTTAGACCTGAAATGTTTACATACAGGAGGACGAGATCGCACTGCTAAATGTTTTAACACATCACTTTGGAGTACTGCTCCCAGTCCGATGTTTTTACACTTTGAGAAACAAACAAAATTTCCCATTACTCAAAGTTTAGTTAACCTTTTATTAGTAAACTAAAGCATCTTACAAAGAAAGCCAGAGGGGTTAGCGCAAGCATCGATACTTTAACAGTATTGTTACGAAGTGCGATCGCTTCAACTCAACTGTCGGAGCTATACTCTCCACGGTTATAACTTGCGCTTTTGCTCTGACTATAATATGGTGACAAGAGGTGTTCCTAATTAGGTACGCGTGAAATAAGGCTACTATTTAATTACGGGTGCGATCGCCACATTACGCCGCCCAATCCTTGTTTGGAAAAATCACAAAGAACGGGGGTCTGTCTCAACTATGTCCACAAGATAGATGCCGGTTAACTGTAGCCACATTAGCCAAAAATCACGGTAGTGGTTGGGACAGGCAATATACGTAGTCCCGTTATTATCAAGCTTAAATACAATGCCAGCAATTAAAGTGTTACAATCTGATGGCAAGACAGATACATAAGGACAGTGCCTCAAATCTTTAGGGTCAGACGCATAGGGACATATTAGCAAAAGCTTGTTAGTCAGTTCACGTAGTATTGACTGTATGGAGACGACTGCTTTCAAGTGTTGATTTAAATCAACATCAGGTGAATCTAAGCATTCCATGTGATAGATAATTGTAGGAATTTCCTCAAAGGAAACAAGACCATCCCAAAAGTCCAGTGGCGGTATTTCTAAAAGACATAAAGGGGTCTGTTTTAATTTTGTGAGTCCTTCACGGGAAATGTCGTACGTTTCAGCTTTCATCTAGTGTACCGCGCAATTTACTAGGTTTCTCTCAAAAAATATTTGTAGTTCAAGCCAAATTTTTAACACATCTTCTTCAGAGATAGGCGAAAACTTACGTTTAAAAAGTGCGATCGCCACTTTAAGTCCACTATGAGTGTTCGACTCCTAAAAATGCGATCGCACATCCTCACCCTGCCCAATCCTCACACAACAACTCCGCCTGTGCAGCACCATTATGGTCGCTACGGACTGCAAGTCAGGTGAATAGCCCAAGCTATGATGCGTTGTTCTGTCTTCCGCAAGGTTTTTTTACCGTGCAGTCAATGGTGAACTCCCCGAATGGGCTAGGGCTACTGGTAAGGATATGTGTAAGGGTGGGGGGTGTGCGATCGCTCTTGTTAGAAGATGCGATCGCACACTTGTGCCAGGATAATTAGTATTGCTCAAGTTGAATAGCTTCTGTTTTATCCAAATAAGCAAGACGAATAGACGTAGTTTTTGTCAAAGATATTGTTTTCTGGCAAGTGAACCCTTTCATAATATTTAAACACAGTATAAAATTACGTATTTTACCTGAGGTACACCTCAGTAAACATTCTGTTACTATGTAAAACTTATGCTACATATATAAGGAATAAACCTAATGCCAAAGGGCAAAGACCAACACGTTGTTCCCCATTCAGATGGATGGGCAGTTAAGGCTGAGAATGCAAGCAAAGCTACTCAAGTATTCGGCACTCAAAAAGAAGCGATTGCACGTGGACGCGAGATTGCTATTAATCAGCAGTCTGAGTTACTTATCCACAATCGAGAGGGACAAATTCGAGAGCGGAACAGCTACGGTAACGACCCACACCCACCCAAGGGGTAGCGTTAAGCCTAGCTCTGCGGTCAGGTGGGCATAACTCATCTGACATTACTTTGTTATTAAAATATGGGATGAAAAAATGATACGAATGCCAGTTAGTTCAAGTAATTTACAAAGTGTTGGTTACGATGCCACAAATTGCACACTTGAAGTTGAGTTTAATAACGGTAGTATATACCAGTACTCAAAGGTTCCAGAGTCAATTTACAAAGGACTGATGAACGATTTATCTCATGGAAAGTTTTTTCAGGCATATATTAATAATTTTTATCCATGTTGTAAATTAGTATGAAAATTATGATATATAAGATGCGATCGCCACTTTAACTCTACTGTTGTAATGAGTATAGTTGCCGAAAACATTAAACATTAAAACATTGATGCTTCGGAGTACGTAACAATATGAGTGCTTATAAATTATTTGGATTTTCTTCTCTCATCATTCGCTGAATATCATCCAATGATGATTCTGGTTCATTGGTTATAGGTTTTTCTTCAACAGGTGGCTCTTCGGGACAAAATTCTAGAATGACTCTGGCTCGTAATCTTCCTTTTTGCCAACCAGAAGCACCAAACCTCATCACCTCACAACTTATACCTTTATCAAACAGACTCTCACCTTGAGTATCTGTTATGTTCAATCTTCGAGTAATTACTTCTGTAAACTGCTCTGCTTTTATCTGCAAATCAGTAAAACCATGTGATGCCATATTTAATTGACGACCAACGTCTTGATGATTGAGAGATAAAATTTCTCCCTTATTTATTGAAGCAAAGTCATTGCTCATGTTAATCTCCTGTTGCTAAATAAATCTACAAATGTAAAATTTAGTTTTGCTCATGATGGTAAGGTGAAAGTGCGATCGCCTACCTCGCCTCTACCGTAATCTGGGACTCGACAGAAGGGCTAGCGAGTCACCAATGACCTAGAAATTGCAAATCCCTCTTGGCGTGGGTTAGAGAGGGATTTTGGGTATTGGGTATTTGGTATTGGGTTTTTTGACTGCTAGGTTAAATTACTTGCTTCCTCAACTGCTTCCTTTAACTCTTCAAAGGTAATACTACCGTCTTCGTCTGAATCATACCGTCCTAGTAACTCCTGGGGGCTACTGGTATTTGTTTCTGATGAGATGACTGCACTTAAGCCAGGATTTAAAAAAAGCTCATTAATGGAGACTTTGCCGTCTTGATCGCGATCTAAGGTATTAAAAAGAGATTGAAGTTCAAGCTCGGTTGCCATAAGTTTCTATCTGAATTAATTTTTCAATTTAATATCTCATTAATATCTCATTAATATTTCAAAATTAAACAAACTTATATCCTTAGACGTAGAAACGGGTATCGCTGGGGCTGAGATCGGGTGTACGCTAACCGTTGTTACAAAGCGGGCAAACGCATCTCATTTTTATAATGCTTACTAAGCTTCATGTTTCAACCATTATTTAGTTTTGTAACTAAAATTTGAACCCCTTGCTGGGCATGAATTACAGAATTTAGATGCGTTTTATGATAAATTTAGGGGCAAGATCCCTTTTTTGTATCGGTCAGAAATAGATAGGTTAACTGGTACTTTGAGCGTGGCACTGGTCAAAGTTTTTAAGTGCGAGAAATATTGATGCTTAGAATGCTTATATGGCAAGGATTTCAGCCAAGCGCGTAACGGGAGCATGACTGCTCATTTGACCCCGTAGCTTTTGCTCTTACTACACCATTTCGCGCGTTGGACAGTGACCGTATGAAAGTGGGGGTGCGATGACACGCTTGCAGACAAAATAAACGGTATTGATAATGTTGGGGTAGGGGTGTGAGTATCATCAGAACAGAAAACCGGGTTAAGCATTATTACATAAATAATACAAAAAGTTTCATGACTGAAACCCTTGTTTTTGAGTTTCGCAGCACCTTGCTGGGTTTGAAAAATCAGCTACGACAACCCTCAACAAAATCCTTACTGGATGTCAGTGGAAGGATAATATTGCCACGACTGGAACCATAATATTGCCACGACTCAGGGTGAAACACCTATTCTGTCGTTAATTACCAACCCCCAAAAATTTCCGATTGGAAGCATAAAATTGCCGACAACCAAAAATGGAACCATAAGCTTGCCAAAATAGTTAAATTAGATGACTTGTCCGGAATGTTCTTGTAGTAAGGGGTACAATCAATTATACGTCCGTGTGTGCAATGACTTGAGTAGCAGAGCGGGTAAAGTTTTTCCCACTCATTTAACCCTGCTGCTCATATCCTGCCATTGTAGTGGACTGCATCTTTAGCTCAAGTTTCAGGGGGAGGAAAATGCTCACTGCAAACGAGTTTGAAAATTGGTGTAGTTGTCAAAATCTATCAGAACTGTCTCGAAAAACCCTCGCCAACATTCGTTCCACTGAACCAGCGCGGCGGGTAGGGGGAGGGAGAAAAAATGTTTCAGGTTTTTACCCCAGTAAAAAGATGGGAAAAACCATCCAATTTGAATTATGTAATACATTATGTACACAACGATTGCGAGATACAGCTTCTATTGTTGTTAATGCTTTATACAACGATATTCAAGCCTGTAAACAATACTAGCATCTGTTGATCTTAAGAAACTGGTACATCACGAAACTTTCCTTCTTGAGGAGCAAATAAAACTTTGCAAATTCCTGTGGCACCATTGCGATTTTTTGCTACATTTATCTCCATGACGCCCTTTTCTTGTGTGTCGGGATTGTAATATTCATCTCGGTAAAGAAGCAGTCCTATATCCATATCTTGTTCAATATCTCCTGAGTCTTTAATATCAGCCATTATTGGACGTTTATTAGTTTGATTTTCCACACCTCTATTAATTTGAGCTAGTGCTACAAATGTCACATCAAATTCTTTAGCAATGTCTTTAAATGCACCATAAAATTTACCAATGGTTTGCGCTCTATTCGTCGCTGCTCTATCACCTAACTTTTGAATATAGTCCATGACTACTAAACCTAAATTGCCTCTTGATGATTTAACTCTTCGTAGTATAGAAGATATGCGTCCGGGGTTTTGATGAAGCGCAGGTGTATCATCAATAATAATAGGCAGTTGGTTTAAAGCATCCAAAGCTTGTTTTAATTTCTCCATCTCGTCTCGGTATATTTGATTGCGAATTAATCTGCTAGAATCAATACCCGAATGCATTGCTAAAAATCTTTTAGTTAATTGTGATTTTGACATTTCCGCAGAAAAGAAAACCACAGGTAGTTGTTGATGCATTGCAATATGATTGGCAAAGTAACAGCCTAGCCAAGTTTTACCCATTGATGCTCTAGCTGCAATTACAATTAAATCTTGTTTGTTTAATCCTCCAATTAGTCCATCTAAATCTTTTAATCCAGTAGAAAAGCCTGGTTGATATCCTTGTTTTAAATCTTGAAATACTTCCCTCAGGCAATCACTTATTACTTGTGGTTGAAATTTATCTTGCTTGAAGGCTGTTAAATTAAAAATCTTCCTCTCTGATTGTTCTAATACGGATTGAACTTCAAATGTTGTATCATAGCCCAACTCAAGAATTTCGTTTCCAGTTCTAATTAGCTGCCGACGTTGATATTTCTCGAAAACTAGATTTGCTAGATGGTCTATATTGACGGCTGACACTGTTCTATCCGCTAATTTAGCTAGCTGACTTCTACCACCAACTTTAGTTAATAATTTATGGTCAGATAGCCAATTCGTAACTGTTAATAAATCTGTTGGTTTATTTTGACGGTACAATTCTAACATTGCTCGATAAATTTGTTGGTAAGCAGAAACATAAAATACTTCTGGTGTCAAAATATCAATGATTCTTTCTATAGCACCTGGGTCTAACAAGCAACCACCAAGTATACTTGTTTCTGCTTCAACATTTTGTGGAGGTAGTTTATCAGTCATTTGATTTTCTCCTCAAACATAGTGCTAATATTTGCAAGTTCTTCTAAAGATGCAAACTCTCTATCTACTTGGCTAGGTGATGAGAATATTGACTGTTTTTGTGAGATTTTTTTAGGCTTAGAGATTTGTTGTAAGTTGTCAGGTTTCTTCCAATGACCCTTTATTGCACGAGCTAACCACCCTCCAGGATTATCAATATACGTTCGTTCTTCTTCGTATTTGTAGTATTCAATGGCGTCTAAAACATCTGATTCTGGTACAGAAATAATGAGTTTTTTTAAATTGTCGTTGAGTTGTATTCCTAATTGATTCAACTCGGATAATATGAGGTCACTAATAAATTGTGATTTTTGAGTCAGAGGAATAACCTTAGCATCAGTTTTTTGTTGATTTGCTGATTTTAAACGATTTTCTAAAGTTTCTATAATTTCTTTTTGGCGCTCTATTTGTTCTTGTAATGAATGTACTCTGTATACTTGTCCTGCTAATGCCTCATTTTTTCGTTTAAGTTCCGAATTGTCTTTCTCTAATTCGTGGATACGTTTTTTCAGGCGTTCAACAATTTGAGAATGAGCTTTAGCAGTAACAGGCGGCTGTAAAGTTGGACTTGATGGCATTGAAGACTGTTGGTTACGTAATTGAGCAATATGTGCTTTTAGCTCTGGGTATTTATATAAATATGGGACGCTTACATTCGCTTCCTTTGCAATAGTTTGGAAGTTAATTTTTGCCCCGATTTTTTGTAACCGCTCAATCGCTTTATTAACTTTTTCTAACGTTTCTTGCTTTCGTGCTAATTGGGTATCAGTAAGAGTTTTAATTCGAGCTTCTTTGGTGTTGGACTTACTGATACTTTCTCCTGCAAGCTAGCAATAATTTTGTTTAGTTGGTCAGCTTGTCGCGCAAATTGCTCTACTAATACATCATGTCCCCCTTGAAGCGCTTTTGATTCTTTAACCTTAAGTTCGTCGCGAAGTTTAATGTAAGTTTGTAATTTGTCAGCAGTAGCAACAAAATGACTACAAGTATAGCAAGCTCGGAATTTATCGCAGCGCTGGTCTAAAGGTAGTCCACAATAACCATAAATAGGAGTATTAATATGGTTGCCTTCTAACTCTAGTTGATGAGCGCGTGGATTTTCCCAAAAGGACTTGGGCATAGATTCGTAGTAAAGAGGTTTTCCCTCTATATTGAATAATGCTTTCTGAATGTGCCCTGCCTCTTTTTCAATCAGATCACAACTAACATGAGTGTAATAAGTGCTGGTAGTAGCTAAGTGTTTATGTCCAGCCCATGCACTAACTACAGCTAAATCATGTCCTTGTTCAAATAGTTGAGTCAGACGAGTAGGGCGAAGTAATTTAGGGCTGAAGGAAACTAGTTTTCCATTTTCGTCCCTAATATCAAGAACACTGATCAGACAATTGATAGCTTTTTGCAGTGGACTTTGAATTAAAATAAATTTTTTTACAGGTTTCAGTTTGGCTTGAGATATCTCTGTTTGAGATACATCTTGATAGTGACAAAATAAATAATCCCATGACTCACCCCAGAGGTTTTCAATATATTCTTGTTGCTCAAAAACAACTTTTGCAATTGTTCTAGTAATGGGAACTTCATGGCAGTCATTAGTTTTAGAACGTTGCCAAGTAATTTTCCAATTTTCACCTTCTTGTACTAAACAATCTTTTTTTAAAAAAGCCAACTCACTACAGCGCATCGCAGTAAAGAAAGCTATAATCCACATTCGAGCAATTGGGTCGGGAAGTTTGTGCAGGTTAGACTCTATTTGTTCTCGAACAGTATCAGTTAGAGGATCTGTATTCTTTTTATAAATTTTTGGGTAGTCAGTATCACGAATGATATCTTGGTTGACATTAAATAAGTTTCTTTGGTTGCCAAATCGAAAAAAGTCTCGGAGATCGCCCAGTCTATCTTTGATAGAACTTTTACCTACTTTTTTACTCTTCAACCAATCAACAAAATCAAAAACAGTCTCTCGGCTAATTTGAGAAATACTGGTCAGATCTTTCTCAGCAAGATAATGAGAAAACTTCCGCAATCCCACTAAACGTTGTTGAATAGCCGAGTCAGATTTTTGGGATTTACATAAATAGTGAATATATTGCTTGGCTAAAATGATAAACCAATCTAGAAATAGTGAATCAAAGTTAACAATATATTGGGAACGCTTAATTTGACGTTTAGGATTAATTGCTCTTAAATCCCATGAATTCTCATCAAAGTTAAATGGCTTGACAGGTGGTAAAGTTCCAGATAGGCGGCTAATATTACTATTACTGATCTCAATAGATTCAGATGTAGAAGCTTTACAAACTTGACAGATAAACTCTTGTTTACTGGAGTTACGTCCGATTGGAAATACACTTCTAGCATTACAAGCGTGGTTGGGACAAGCAAATTCTCCTACTCTGTAATCTCTCCGCCAATTTATTTTTGAGTTGAGCTCATAAGTTTTAAATGTATAGAATTGGCTTTCATGTTTACCACACTTAGGACAACGAAAAAAATGTTTATCTTTGTATTTACCAGCTAAATTCATACCGATAAGTGAACAAATAGAACATGCAAACTCTTTTCGATAATCTTGCTTACATTTAATTTCTTTCATTGGTTTCCATCAATCCTTTAATTCTCACATCCAAATTATTAAAGTCTATTTCTAAACCTTGCTTTTGTTTGACCATACCCAATCGGTCAGCCGACGTAAGTTCTGATTCTAATTGCTTTAAATCTTCTACTAAATAAGGTAAATCATCAGTCGAAGTTCGCCAATGTTCACATCGCCAACAAGCATTTACAGTTTGACAAGGCGCTTTGATTACCGGACGATGACACTCACCATACTGTGTTGTAATTTGATACATCTTCCGACGCATCAACTCTGTAATAGGATTCTGAGGTTGATGTTCTAATACTACTTGACCAGATATATCGACATACTTTTTGGTTTTCATTAACTCTTCATATTCGTTGCCCAAAACTTGTTTGAGAAGATGTTTGTAATGGCGCTGCATATCAGGAGAGCGATGTCTAAGATATTTTTGAATGATTAAATCTCTGATGCCTGCATTCGTGAGAACTGTACCGATTGTCCGACGAAACTGATGTGAAGTAAAATACCAAATTTCTCCATTTTTTGCACAAATTTTAGATGACAAAGCCAATTTATTCAACCACTTGTTAAAAGTACTAAAATTCATCACTCTTGGAGTTGGCATAAAACCATGTCTATTACCTCGGTTACTACAAAATAATTGAGCGTAACTATTTTGGAAGTGATGTCTTATATATTTTTGTTGCTCTTTGATAATAATTGCCAACTCTGGAATAATTGGGATGAGTACGCTTCCCTGTTTGGATTTGATTTCCAGATTAAATCAGATGCCCAAATTAATTGGGTGTTGTATCGTAACATCACCTTCCTGGAAGATTATTACCGTGTTCTTGGTGACGCGAGCAACATTTTGAATACACAACTTATACAAGCAATAGTCCGAGAACAACCGGGAATAACTCTCAATCAACTGCTAGATAGTAGTGCTGAAGTGAGTGCAGATTCCATTTACGAACTGATTGTTGCCGAAAAAATTTATATAGATTTAAGGGCAGCCCTTTTAGTTGAATCGGAACGGTGCAAAGTTTTTCCGGACGAACTTTCAGCAAATGCTTACAAGATGATGGTTTCGTCGCAGGCGACCAAGGATTGCATCAGTTCTCCAGTGATAAATTTAATTCCTAATACGCAAATAAACTGGGACGGTATCAGCTACACATTGGTTCAAATTGGTCATACAGAAGTAACTTTGCGCTCCACACAGGGAGAAATTGTGGATTTATCGCTTTCGGAATTTGAGGAGAAAATTCGTAGCCTTAAAATCACCACAACAAGACCGCAACAATTTAATAGTAGTAGTGAGCAAGTGAGGTCTATCCTCACCAAAGCTAGTCCAAAAGATTTGGAGGCTGCCAACTACCGTTACAGAACGATTGAACCAATTTTGTTCGGACAAACAATAGAAAATCCAACAATACCAGAACGCACTATCAGGGATTGGTTAGCTAAATATCGGCAGGCTCAACAAAATTATGGCTATGGCTACATAGGGCTTTTGGCTTGTTCTCATCACAAAGGCAACCGCAACCGAAAGCTACCACAACAAATTATAGAACTGATGGATAGTTTTATCACACAAGGGTATGAAACCCACAAACAGAAGCGTAAGTACGAAGTATACGGTGCTTTCTGCAATGCCTGTGAACAGGCAGAAATTTCAGATAGCCAAGTTCCCAGCTACAAAACATTTATCTCCGAAATTAAACGGCGTAGTGGTTGGAAACAAACTTATAACAGAGAGGGACATCGGGCTGCTTACACACAACAATCCTTTTATTGGGAGTTAGAACAAACCACGCCGAGACACGGAGACCGCCCATTTGAGATTGGTCATATTGACCATACCAAACTAGATATCGAGCTACGGTGTTCGCATACAGGTCAAGTTCTTGGCAGACCTTGGGCGACATTTCTGGTGGATGCGTTCTGCCGACGAATCCTAGCAGTTTATTTAACTTTTGACCCTCCGAGTTACCGCAGTTGCATGATGGTGCTACGGATTTGTGTGACGCGCCACTCTCGTCTGCCCCAAATAATAGTGACGGACAACGGAAAAGAGTTTCACAGTACCTACTTCGAGAGCTTGTTGGCTTTATTTGAATGTACCCTCAAACATCGTCCTCCTGCAGCTTCAAGATTTAGTGGGGTTTGCGAGCGTCTATTTGGAACTGCCAACACCCAGTTGCTGTACAACTTGGCTGGCAATACACAAATGACTAAAAAAATCAGGTTGGTGACTAAATCTGTAAACCCTAAAAATTTGGCAGTTTGGACACTTGGCTTGCTGTACTTATACCTGTGCGAATGGGCTTACTTTGAGTACGACACAACCTCACACCCTGCACTATCGATGTCCCCTTATCAAGCCTTTACAAATGGGCTAGCTCAGTACGGAAGCCGTACTCACCGACTGATAACTGACGATGATAACTGGAGAATTTTAACCTTACCAACAACAAAATCCGGTCAAGTAAAAGTTCATCCTACCCAAGGGATACAAATACGGGGCATTCACTACTGGAATTCTGCCTTTCGTGACCCTAATATCCAAAAAACATCTGTAGAAATCAGATATGACCCATTTGATGCTGGAATTGCCTATGCCTACATCCGAGGTCGATGGGTCAAATGTATCAGCGAGTATTATGCAATTTTCAAGGGGCGGTCAGAAAAAGAAATTTTGTTGGCAAGTGCTGAGTTACAAAAACGAAACTCTAACCATAATAAACAATTAAAAGTGAGAGCTAAAAAATTAGCAGAATTTATCTCAGCTGCTGAAGCAGAGGAAGTTTTACTTGCACAACGTCTGCGAGATTCTCAAGGGAAAGAAGTATTTCAAATTATTGAAAGGATAGCACCAACAAGCTCTTTGGAGCCATTAACTTCTCAACAAACAGATGACGGAGCAAATCATAACGACTCAGAATCATCTTCAACAGAAGAGAATATACCTGCTCAACCTCCGATGAAACTTCAACTTTTTAACTCGTATTAATCATGTCCCCAACTCCAGAATTTATTCAAGAATTACTAGGACAATCAATAGAAGTAAGACTGGCTTACTTCGACAACTATACTATGGCGCATCCCAAATTAGAAGAAGCTTTTAGTTTCCTCAAACTTGTGGTTAGCAATTCTGGAGAGTCGCGAGTTCTTTTTATTTATGGACCAACAGGAGTTGGTAAAACAACCTTAAGGCTTTTGATTGAAAAGTGGTTAATTGAGTCGTCTTTGCCAGAACTAGAAACTGACAAAGGTCGCTTGCCATTTGCGTCAGTTGAAGCAGTGGTTCAAAAATCTGGGCTTTTTAACTCAAAAGACCATATCAAACGCAGCCTTGTAGCTTTGAATGAACCATTAATTGACCAGAAGATAGACTATGGCACACGGGGTATATATCGTAATAGCAATGGGCAAATTGTTATTGAGTCGAAAGTTCTTGAGACTGACCTGGGATGGGCATTAGAACAAGCACTTAAACATCGTCAACCCAAAATCTTTTTTATTGATGAAGCCCATCACATGCTCATGGTTACTTCTGGACGCAAGCTCACTGATTTGCCAGAAGCAATAAAGTCCCTTGCCAATAGAACGGGTGTTGTGCATGGGTTAGTTGGTACTTACGAACTGCTTACCCTACACGATGTTGGCGACCAATTGAGCCGACGTAGTGTCTACGTACATTTTCCTCGCTACCGTGCTGACTGTACCCAAGATAGAGAAATATTCCAAAGCGTAGTGTGGGGTTTTCAGCTCAGAATGCCATTGCCGCAGGAGCCGGATTTAGTATCTTATTGGGATTACTGCTACGAGAGAAGTTTGGGCTGTGTGGGGATTCTCAAAAATTGGTTGAGAAATGCGTTGGCAGATGCACTCACAGAAGGTGCAACCACTGTTCAAATCAAACATTTAGAACAACGTGCCTTATCCGTCGCTCAATGCCGGAACATCCTCAAGAAAATTAAAGAAGGTGAGAACCTGAATGCACAAATTGAAGCAGAAGTAGAGCAACTGCGTGCTGAACTAGGTTTGCCAGTCAAATCTACAGTCCTTGATGATTCTCTTTCACCTGTTGAAAATATTTCACAACTTGACAATATTCACGGACACTCTTTACGGAAAAAAGTAGGACAACCTAAACCCAAGCGGCGTCAAGTAGGAACTAAGTAATATGCTCACACCAATACTCAGACTTTACCCAGAGTATGATCTCCAAAAACCAACAGTTCCACCAAGGAGCCGTTTGTATTGTTTAGAGCCAATTGGTATAGGGAGTGAGTATGTAGAAAGCTTAACAGGTTATGTAGCCCGACTAGCTCAACTGCATTGCGTTACTCCTAGACGATTACTTTTAACTGAAATTGCTCCACATCTAGCGAGATTGAAAAATCGCTTAAATTATCAGCCAGAAAATGTTAGTAAACTATTTGGAATTGATACGTGTAAACCCGCAGCCAATGGTACGGGCTTGACGGCGGCTTATTTGGTAGAGGCTTTATCTGCATTGACAAAACGAAATGATTTGCATAAATTGACCCTGCTAAATTGGGCGCAAGTTCTGACAAAAATCGGCTTAATTCGCCACCAACGTGCTTGGTGTCCGTCTTGCTACCAAGAGTGGCAGCAAGGAGGTAAAACCATTTATGAGCCACTTCTTTGGCTAATCAATATTGTCGTTATCTGTCCCTATCATCATAACCGTTTGCTTTATCAGTGCCCTCACTGCCATCAGCATCTACCTGTATTTTATTGGAACTTTCGCCCCGGATACTGTAGCAACTGTAATCAGTGGTTGGTCAACCGTCGGTACAAAATAAAATATACCAATATTGAAACTGACCTGGATTGGCAATTAAATGTAGTTCGTAATGTCGGAGAGTTACTTGCCTTTGGCAATATTATCCTTCCACTGACAGAGATCGCTGCCCCTTCTACACCTAAACAGGCAAGAGTTGAGGTCCACCGAACGCGCTTTTAATGGCGAGAACATCGGCTATAATAAGGCTAAGGCAATTGTCTGTCAACATCGCAAAACCGCCTCGCTTAAGTCTGACAAACCAGTCAACGTTATAGAACCTCGGTGTTGCAGAATCTAGGGATGATTCTTGTGGGGTAGGCATCTTGCCTGCCCCGAATATACAAGGGACGGGCAAGATGCCCATCCCACAAA
The DNA here is from genome assembly GCA_965249805.1 of Stigonema sp. GTDB lineage: Bacteria > Cyanobacteriota > Cyanobacteriia > Cyanobacteriales > Nostocaceae > Stigonema. Next base: position 386,337 of record CBDFMX010000001.1, on the reverse strand, counting down.
AAGACCAAATTTATCCAGCACTCTCTGCAACGCCGAAACTTCAAAGGCAATCTCTGCACAAGAAGATTTAACTGAAAAAGATGCGCTCGCACAAACGCGATCGCTATTACCCCAAGAATTACTGCCCTCTATAGCGTCTGAATCCAAGCAAATTGCAACTACTGTCCTAGATACATTTGATCGTACCACACAAACTCCAACTAGCACGGAAAATCAAGTTGCTATTTCCTGGGGCGGTTTTCTAAAGCTGGTAGATCAGTTTGAACCCAAATTCTTTGGAATCTGTAAGCGTACTACCATTTTTTTTCATTTCTATCCCCTAAATGCATAATTTGATCAGTCTGACGCCTATAAAAAAGAAGATACGAAGGTTAGCTCTTTAAGCTTAACTGACCTTCAGTAAACAGGTATAACTTAATGCACATAATCAGACTTTCGTCAATGCGTAAGTCCTAGTCTCTATTCAGCAACGTGCTCCTGCTCTCAAGAAACACATTATTATTATGATCCCGTTTCACGATTTGAACTCACAAACTTACCCAGATATCTCTACTTTAGTAGACCTGCTGCGCTACAGGTCTGTTCAGCAGCCGAGCAAACTAGCTTTTACCTTTCTGCATGATGGTGAAGCAGAATCAGATAGCCTAACTTATCAAGAGTTAGACTCCTCAGCACGGGCGATCGCTGCCGAGTTACAGTCTCTTGTAGCCGTTGGCGAACGAGCCTTGCTGCTATATCCACCTGGTCTAAAATTTATTACCGCCTTTTTTGGTTGTTTGTATGCGGGAGTTGTGGCAGTTCCGGCTTATCCCCCGAGGCGAAATCAGAAAATGTCTAGGTTACAGGCGATTGTGGATGATGCAAAGACAACGGTAGGTCTGACGACGAAAGAACTGTTGACTAACATAGAGAGTCGCTTTGCCGAGAATCCAGAATTGGCAGGATTGTGCTGGGTAGCCACAGATAATATTGCCAGCGTTAAGATGGTGGCATGGCAGAAACCAGCAGTTCGCAGCGAGACGCTGGCTTTTCTCCAGTACACTTCGGGTTCTACGGGGACGCCGAAGGGGGTGATGGTGAGTCATGGGAACCTGCTGCACAATTTGTCGTACATCAAGCAAGCTTTTGAACTCACACCAGATAGCGTGTCTGTATCGTGGTTACCCAGCTTTCATGATATGGGACTGATCGACGGGATTATTCAACCCATATATACGGGTTTTCGAGGTATTTTAATGCCACCAGCATCCTTTGTTCAGCGACCTATGCGATGGCTGGAAGCGATTTCGCGCTACAGGGCAACCCATTGCGGTGGTCCTAACTTTGGCTACGAGCTTTGTGTTAGCAATGTTACTCCAGAACAACGAGATACCCTAGACCTCAGCAGTTGGTGTAGCGCTTACAGTGGTGCCGAGCCGGTTCGCAGAGACACTTTGGAGAGGTTTGCGGCTGCATTTAAGTCCTGTGGTTTCCAAGCAAGCTCCTTCTATCCCTGTTACGGGATGGCGGAAACTACCCTGATGGTTTCCGGTGGTGACGTGAAAGATGAGCCAGTTTACTGTACGCTCAATGCAGATGCACTCTTACAGAATCGTGTAGTAAAGGCATCTAGTGACACTCAGAATGTTAGGCATTTAGTAGGATGTGGGCACTCATGGCTGGATACGAAAATTGTCATTGCTGACCCAGAATTGCTGACACAGTGTACTCCAGACCAAGTCGGAGAGATTTGGGTATCAAGTTCGAGTGTAGCTCAGGGTTATTGGAATCGACCAGAGCAGACGGAGCAAATCTTTCGGGCGCAACTGCGAGACACTAACTCTGGACCATTTCTGCGTACAGGTGACTTGGGATTTAAGCAGGGTGACGAACTGTTTATCACGGGTCGGCTTAAGGATCTGATTATTATTCGGGGTCGCAACCATTATCCCCAGGATATCGAACTCACAGTAGAACAGTGTCACCCTGCACTACGTCCAAGCTGTGGAGCAGCGTTCTCGGTGGAACTCAACGGTCAAGAAAAGTTGGTGATTGCCCAAGAGGTAGAGCGGAGTTACCTTCGGAAGCTAAACGCCAATGAAGTGATTGAGACAATTTGTCGAGTAGTGACCCAGGAACACGATATAGCAGTTGATGCGGTGCTGCTACTGAAGACTGCGAGCATTCCTAAAACTTCTTCAGGCAAAATTCAGCGCAGTGCTTGTCGGGCTGGTTTTCTGACTGGAAGCTTGGACGTGGTGGCCGATTGGAGCTTAAATCCCGAACACAAAAGACAATTCCAACGTCTGGTATCGGAAGTAGAATCCTTGTCGCAACAAATGAAAATGGGTAAGCAGCGAGGAAACTTCTCACGAACAGATCAATCTGATGCGCCAGCAAACAGACAGCAGAAATCTGAGAGCGCAGAAGAGATCGCCTCAATGTTAATCTCACTTGTTGCAGAGCAACTGCAAGTCCCTCAAGAGAAGATAGACATTGGGCAACCCTTAGACAATTATGGTCTCTCGTCGTTGGTAGCAGTGAGCATTTCTGGTAAGCTACAGGAATGGCTCGGTCGCCAGCTTTCTCCTACACTCTTGTACGACTACCCCACTATTGAAAGCCTAGCTCAGTATTTAGGGGGATTAGAAACTGGGGTTAATAGAAAAGACCCTGACAAATCACCAACTACAACTGATGCGATCGCCATTATCGGCATCGGCTGTCGTTTTCCAGGAGCAAAAGACCCGCAAAGCTTCTGGCAACTGTTACGCGATGGGGTTGATGCCATCTCGGAAGTGCCATCCCGGTGGGACATGAGTACGAACTCCACTCCAAAGCCAGCAGATCCTGAAAAAATGCACACCCGTTGGGGTGGCTTTCTAGAACAAGTGGATCAGTTTGATCCACTGTTTTTTGGGATTTCTCCACGAGAAGCCGAGCTAATGGACCCCCAGCAACGGCTATTGCTGGAAGTGAGTTGGGAGGCACTGGAGAATGCCGGACAGACACAACAGCAGCTCGCAGGCAGTCAAACGGGGGTATTCATCGGCATCAGCAACTATGATTATTCCCGGTTGCAGTTCAATCATCCTGCCGCTACAAGTAATGCCTATTACGGCACTGGCAACGCTTTTAGCATTGCTGCTAACCGCTTATCCTATCTGCTGGATTTACGGGGACCAAGCTGGGCGGTGGACACGGCTTGCTCGTCATCGTTGGTAGCGGTTCACCAAGCTTGTCAGAGTTTGCGAGATGGAGAGTCTCATCTGGCTCTAGCTGGTGGGGTTAATCTGATCCTGAGCCCTGAATTGACCATCACCTTCGCTAAAGCAGGTATGTTAGCGGCTGATGGTCGCTGTAAGACCTTCGATGCCAAGGCTGACGGTTATGTTCGGGGAGAAGGCTGCGGAGTAGTGGTTCTGAAGCGTCTCAGTGATGCCGAAAGAGATGGAGATAATATCTTGGCTTTGATCAAAGGATCCGCAGTTAACCAAGATGGTCGCAGCAATGGACTCACATCTCCGAATGGACTTTCTCAACAGGTTGTTATTCACCAGGCTTTAGCCAATGCTGGGGTGAAACCAACACAAATTAGCTATGTAGAAGCTCATGGTACCGGGACATCTTTAGGAGACCCAATAGAGGTGAATTCCTTAAAAGAAGTGCTGATGACAGGTCGTTCCCCAAAACAATCCTGTTGGATTGGCTCAGTTAAGACCAATATTGGTCATTTAGAAGCTGCGGCAGGGATTGCTAGTTTAATTAAGGTTGTGCTTTCTTTGCAGCACGAGGAGATTCCACCTCACCTTCATCTCAACCAGATGAATCCGCTTATTTCTTTAGAAGGCACACCATTATCGATTCCGACCAAGCACCAGAAATGGTTCAGACAGGAACACCAACGCTTAGCTGGCGTATCTTCATTCGGTTTCGGAGGTACTAATGCCCATGTCATCTTGGAGGAAGCTCCAACAACCGTGTCTGTCGCGTTGCAAGTAGAACGTCCTTATTACCTGATGACCCTCTCGGCAAAAACTGAAAAGGCTTTGCGGGAACTGGCACAACGCTATCAAAAACATCTAGCTACTAATCAGGAAGCATCTCTTGCAGATATCTGCTTTACTGCCAATACTAAACGATCGCATTTTGACTATCGCTTAGCCCTTGTCACTGCATCAAATGTGCAATTGCAAAAAGCATTAAATGATTTTGCCATCGGGAAGCAAACTACGGAATTGGCAAGTGGACAGGTGATAACTAAAAAGCGTCTGAAGATAGCTTTCCTGTTTACTGGTCAAGGCTCACAGTATGTGGAGATGGGACGGCAACTGTATGAAACAGCGTCCGTTTTTCGGCAAACCTTAGACCAATGCGATCGGATTCTGCAACCTTATTTGGGAGAGTCACTGCTCAAAGTACTTTACCCAAAACAGGGAGAGACTTCACCACTAGACCAGACAGCTTACACTCAACCTGCATTATTTGCCATCGAATACGCCCTGTTCCAGTTGTGGAAATCTTGGGGTGTGGAACCAACGGCGGTACTGGGTCATAGTTTAGGAGAATACGTTGCAGCAACTGTTGCGGGAGTCTTCAGCCTAGAGGATGGACTTAAGCTGATTGCGGCTCGTGCTCAACTGATGCAAACACTACCTCCAACAGGAAAGATGGCGGTAGTGTTTGCTTCCGAGGCAGCCATACGGAGAATTACGGAAATTAATGCTGAAAAAGTAGCAGTTGCGGCTTATAATGGCGAGAAAAACACTGTCATTTCTGGAGAGCAGCAGGCAGTGAGGGAAATCTGTGCTGCCTTAGCATCAGCAGGTATTACGACGCAATATCTCAAGACTTCCCATGCCTTCCACTCCCCTCTCATGGAGCCACTGTTGGCAGAGTTTCACTGCTTGGCAAGCACTGTCACCTACAATGCTCCTCAAATTGACATCATCTCTAACTTGACAGGAGAGCGGCTGACAGCAGAAACAATTCATCCAGAGTATTGGCGTCACCATTTACGCTCATCTGTGCAATTTGCCAAGAGTATGCAAACACTGCATGCTTGCGGGTATGAAATATTTTTAGAGCTAGGACCAAAACCAACATTATTAGGCATGGGGCGCAAATGTCTTTCAGACAGCAAACAATTGTGGCTCCCTAGCTTGCGCCCAAACCAGGAAGATTGGCAGCAAATGCTTGCAAGTTTAGCACAACTATATGTGCATGGACTGTCCGTTGACTGGTCTGGGTTTTACCAAGACTATCCGCGACGTCCGGTATCTTTGCCCACTTATCCCTTCCAACGACAGCGCTACTGGGTAGAAAAGACTGCAAATGAGCAGCAAAAAACCGGATTTTTGTCAACAGAGCAGGTTCAAACCCCAATCATCAATCTTATGAACCAGGGCAATACTGAACAATTGGCTCAGCTACTGGGAAAAGCAGGAAATTTCTCAGATCGGAAAATGGAATTCCTGCCAGAACTGCTAGATGTTTTTGTGAAACAATACCAACAGCAACTAACGGCAGCATCTATCAAAGATTGGCTCTACCAAGTAGAATGGCAAACAAAGCCACGCCAGTTGAAGACAGCCGTAGAGAAAACCCCAGATATGGAAGCAAGCTGTTGGCTAATTTTTGCCGATCTTGGTGGTATGGGGCAGGCTCTGGCAAAACTTTTGCTTGCATACGGTCACAAGTGTATTTTGGTCTATGCAGGGGATACCTATCAGAAACAACAGACCACAGCTTGGAGTATTAACCCAACCAACCCAAGCGACTTTGAGCATCTGTTCCACGAAGCTTTAGGCACTAATATACTGCCTTTACACATTGTTCACCTATGGAGTTTGGATGCGACTCAGTCAGAAGAGTTGTCAATCCCAATTCTTGAGCAAGCTCAGAAGTTTGGTTGTGGTAGTGTATTGCATCTTGTGCAAACGTTGGTCAAGCAGAATCGGTCAGCCGCAACTCGTTTATGGTTGGTGACACGCGGGGCAATCTCAGTGGCAAACGCACTGCCAAAATTGGTGCAAGCGCCCTTGTGGGGAATGGGAAAAGTTGTTGCTTTAGAACACCCAGAATTCTGGGGAGGAATGTTAGATTTAGCTCCCCAGGGAACTCCCAATGAAGCTGAGTCACTGTTGGCAGAAATTTGGAATTCGGAGGGAGAGGACCATTTAGCTTTTCGTAATGGACAACGTTACGTAGCTCGTCTAGTATCAACCAGCCTACCAATGAATCAAAGAGTGCAATTACGACCAGATGCCACGTATCTAATTACGGGCGGTCTAGGAGCTTTAGGACTAAAGGTAGCTCAGTGGATGGTAGAACAAGGAGTACGTTATTTAGTTCTCACTGGGCGCAGTGGTATGTCTGCAGTTGCACAGGAAACCTTAAGTCAGCTAGAGCAGGCGGGGGCAAAGGTTCTCTTTGTTAAGGCAGATGTATCTAATGTAGAGGATATGGTCAAGGTGCTTGAGGAAATTCAGGAGTCTTGGCCTCGGTTGCAAGGCATTATTCATACTGCTGGAGTTCTTGGATATGAACTCCTCAAGGATATGGAGTTCAACACTTTTGAGTCTGTACTTAACCCGAAAGTGGCAGGAGCATGGATTCTGCATCAACTGACTCAGAATATGAAGTTAGACTTCTTCGTTAACTTCTCCTCAATTGCATCAGTTTGGGGGTCTAAGGGACAAGCCCATTATTCAGCAGGAAACCATTTTCTTGATGTGTTAGCTTATTATCGTCAAGGACTTGGACTACCCACTTTGACTATTAATTGGGGACCTTGGGCTGGCGGCGGTATGGCAACCGCAGAATTTCCGAATTGGTTGACTCGAATGGGAGTAGAAAGATTACAGCCGGAACAGGCGATCGCCGCCTTAGAGTATTTACTTGGGTCTGACTGTGTCCAAATAACAGTAGCTAACGTTGATTGGACTTCATTCAAAGCGCTTTATGAAGCAAGGGGACAGCGGTTACTCTTAGAACAGATTAAGGTGCAGCCTCGAGAAATTGATCCGCAGCAGTCGGTGCAACGCTCAGAAATTTTGTTACAATTAGAAAAAGCTCCAGCGTGGAAACGCCAAGCTATTTTAATAGCTCATATTCAAGCTGAAGTTGCTCAAATATTGCGGTTAGATTCATCCCAATTGCCTTCCCCACAGCAGGGTTTTTTTGAGATGGGTATGGACTCTTTGATGGCAGTAGAACTAAAGCAGCGACTCGAAACTAGTATAGGTTGTTCTCTTCCTCAAACTTTAGCCTTTGAGTGTCCAACTGTTAATGACCTTAGTCAGTATTTAGCAAGGACAGTACTAAATTGGGATTTGCCAATAAAATCTGACACCGAATTTCAGAAAAATAACAAAGTATTAGACGAGGTCGTGACAGCCATAAAACAACTTTCGGAAGACGAATTAGAAAAAGTAATTAGTCAGAAATTAGAGTCATTTATTGGGACAAATTAAAATGGAAAAGATTTCTGAAAAAATTGACAAATTGTCTCCCTTACAACGCGCAGTTTTATCGTTGGAGCATATGCAATCTAAGTTGAATATGCTGGAGCGTTCCAAGGATGAGCCAATTGCTATCATCGGGATGAGTTGCCGATTTCCTGGGGGAGGTGATAATCCAGAGGCTTTCTGGAAGCTGTTGCGGGATGGTGTAGATGCAATTACGGAAGTTCCTTCAGCTAGGTGGGAGATTGATACTTATTACGATTCAGCCCCAGCTATCCCAGGAAAAATGTACACCCGATCTGGTGGATTTTTACAGGGGGTAGACCAGTTTGACCCCGAGTTCTTTGGTATTTCCCCTCGTGAAGCAATAAGCATAGATCCTCAGCAACGGTTGTTGTTAGAGGTGAGTTGGGAAGCCTTAGAAAACGCAGGACAGATTCGAGATCGACTGTCTAACAGCCAAACTGGGGTTTTTATCGGAATCACAACGAATGACTATACACGCTTGCTAATGCAGTCTGACGATCTCAGCCACATTAATGCATATTTCAGCACAGGTAATGCTTTGAACGCTGCTGCTGGACGCCTGTCCTATACCTTAGGTCTTCAGGGTCCTAGCATGGCTATTGATACAGCCTGCTCGTCTTCTTTAGTAGCTATCCATCTAGCTTGCCAGAGCTTACGGAATTTTGAATGCGATCAAAGTATAGCAGGTGGAGTCAATTTAATCCTCGCCCCAGAGGTGAGTGTTGCTCTATGTCAAGCACGGATGCTGTCTTTGAATGGACGCTGCAAAACATTTGATACAGCAGCAGATGGCTACGTACGAGGAGAAGGGTGTGGGATAATTGTACTTAAGCGCCTTACGGATGCGATTGCAGATGGAGATAATATCCTGGCATTGATTCGAGGATCGGCTGTCAATCAGGATGGTCCAAGCAGTGGGTTCACAGTTCCCAATCAAACAGCTCAACAAACGCTGATTCGCAAAGCGTTGGCTATGGCTAAAGTAGAACCATCTGAGATTAACTATGTGGAAGCCCACGGTACGGGAACATCTTTGGGAGATCCTATTGAAGTAAGAGCTTTAGGCAATTTACTGGGTGAGGGGCGATCGCGATCGCAACCCCTGATGATTAGCTCGGTCAAGACTAATATTGGTCACTTAGAAGCAGCAGCAGGAATAGCAGGTTTGATCAAGGTAGTACTAGCCTTACAACACCAGGAAATACCTCCTCATCTGCATTTGCACCAACCCAATCCTTACATTAACTGGGATAAACTGCCAGTAGTAGTTCCCACAGAGCGGACACCTTGGTCTGCTGGTTCAAAGCGGCGGATTGCAGGAGTCAGTTCCTTTGGAGCTAGCGGCACTAATGCTCATATTGTGCTAGAAGAGGCACCTGCATCCAAGCCTGTAACAGCAGTAGTAAAATGTCCAAAGCATCTGCTGACTCTATCGGCGAAAACAGAACCGGCGCTTGTGCAATTAATCAATCGATATCAGAATTACTTAGCCGCTAATCCATCTCTACCCTTTGGAGATATCTGCTTTACAGCCAACACAGGAAGAAGGCACTTCCCAAACCGACTGAGTGTGGTAGCTTCTTCATGTGCCGAAGCTGGTAAAAAGCTAGCTGCCTTGAGCATTGGGCAGGACGCAACAGATATATTCCCAGGGCAGGTGAAGGGTACAAGTCAGCCCAAAATAGCTTTCCTGTTTACCGATCAAGGCTCACAGTATGTGGAGATGGGACGGCAACTGTATGAAACAGCGTCCGTTTTTCGGCAAACCTTAGACCAATGCGATCGGATTCTGCAACCCTATTTGGGAGAGTCACTGCTCAAAGTACTTTACCCAAAACAGGGAGAGACTTCACCACTAGACCAAACAGCTTACGCTCAACCTGCATTATTTGCCATCGAATACGCTCTGTTCCAGTTGTGGAAATCTTGGGGTGTGGAACCAACGGCGGTACTGGGTCATGGTTTAGGAGAATACGTTGCAGCAACTGTTGCGGGAGTCTTCAGCCTAGAGGATGGACTTAAGCTGATTGCGGCTCGTGTTCAACTGATGCAAACACTACCTCCAACAGGAGAGATGGCGATGGAGCCACTGCTGGCAGAGTATCACCACTTGGCAAGCACTGTCACCTACAATGCTCCTCAAATTGACATCATCTCTAACTTGACAGGAGAACGGCTGACAGCAGAAACAATTCATCCAGAGTATTGTCACCATTTAGGCTCATCTGTGCAATTTGCCAAGAGTATGCAAACACTGCATGCTTGCGGTTGTGAAATATTTTTGGAGCTAGGACCAAAACCAACATTATTAGACATGGGGCGCAAATGTCTTTCAGACAGCAAACAATTGTGGCTCCCTAGCTTGCACCCAAACCAGGAAGATTGGCAGCAAATGCTTGCAAGTTTAGCACAACTATATGTGCATGGACTGTCCGTTGACTGGTCTGGGTTTCACCAAGACTATCCGCGACGCTCGGTGCCTTTGCCCACTTATCCCTTCCAACGACAGCGTTACTGGGTAGACTCAGATAAAGTTAATCACCATACAACACAATTACCATCAAAAAACGCTACAAAAAGCCCACTACTTCACCCCCTTCTTGGTCAAAAACTACACCAAGCTGGATCTAGCGAAATTCGTTTTGAATCCCAGATAAGCAAAGAGATACCTACCTTTTTCAAGGATCATCAAATTTACCAGATGGTAATTGTACCAGCTACTGCTTATTTAGAGATGGCATTAGCTGCCGGGACTGTAGTTTTCAAATCCGACAATTTGGTTGTAGAGGATACAACCATTGAGCAAGCGCTTGTGTTGCCAGAAGATGATAGCAAGACTATCCAATTAGTGTTGAATTCTCTTGAGAATTCAGTTTACTCCTTCCAAATTTTTAGCTTAAATATTGGGAAAGATAACTTAGAGGTGACTTGGACGCTTCATGCTACTGGAAAAGTCAGGCTTGCTGAGAAACAACCAGAACCAAGTCAGGTTGAATTAGCTTCTTTACAAGCCCAATATACTCAAGAAGTATCTGTTTCACAACATTACCAACTGTTTCGAGAGTGTGGAATCGATTACGGTCCCGGTTTCCAAGCTGTTGAACAAATCTGGAGGGATCAAGGAAAAGCTCTGAGTCGGCTACAATTGCCAGAGGAAGTGAATTTAGAGAAATATATCTATTATTTGCATCCAGTTTTATTGGATGCCAGCTTCCAGGCTTTAGGAAATATTTTACCTAATGATAGTCAGCAAGATGCCTATTTGCCTGTGAATATAGCACGTTTAGAGATTTACCGTCGTCCTAGCACTATGTTGTGGAGTCAAGTGAAGATAATCGAGACTCAGGGCAGTCATAAAGAACTCTTCACAGCCAATGTCAGTTTATTTGATACTCATGGATCAGTTGTGGCTCAGGTAGAAGGACTAACCGTTAGAAGAACTAGCCGCAAAAATATGCAGCGGATGCTGCAAAAAGAAGACTTAGGAAACTGGTTATACCAAATTACCTGGCAACCTCAACCCCGTGAACCTAAGCAAAGCTTAGTAGGTCTCAAGAAACATAAGAATTGGCTGATATTTGCAGATCGTAGCGGAATTGGAGTAAGGCTTGCTGACCAGCTTAGAGCGCAAGGCGATCGCTGTGTTCTGGTTTTCTTTGGAGAAATTTATCAGCAATTAGAAGAAGAACAGTATCAGGTAAATCCATTATCACTATTAGACTTCCAACGTTTATTACGAGACATTTTTGTAGAAGAACAGCTTCCTAATCTTGGAGTTGTTCATCTATGGAGCTTTGAGGAGACACAAGAAAACGGAACATCGCTCAATACTTTACAAAAAGCACTGAACTTGGGTTGTGGAAGTGTATTGTATTTGGTTCAAGCTCTAGCTTCTGTCAAAGGATCTAAATTGCCGCATCTTTGGCTGGTAACTAAGGGAGTCCAGTCGGTGGAGAATGAGCTATCATCACTGCAAGTACAACAAGCTCCATTGTGGGGACTAGGTCGAGTTATTGCTTCGGAGCATCCTGAACTGCAATGCGTATGCCTGGATCTGGAGCCATCAATAGAGCAAAATAAAGAAATTACAACTTTGCAAACAGAGTTGTGTTCCCCAGATAGGGAAAACCAAATTGCTTATCGTCAAGGTGTCCGCTATGTAGCTAGGTTAGTAAGGTCTCAGTCCAAACAAATTAGGAAAGTTCTGGTTGAGAAACCAGAAATGGCAATGAGGGCTGATGGCTTAAGTCAGCATTTGATTCGCTCAGACAGCAGCTATCTAATTACAGGTGCTCTGGGAGCACTGGGATTAAAAGTAGCCGATTGGATGGTAAAGCAGGGGGCACGGCATCTGATTCTGAATGGACGTCGTAACCCTACCCAGGAGGTTTGGCAGAAGATAAGTCAGTGGGAAAAAAATGGTGTAAAAATTTTAGTTGTCCAAGCAGATATAGCACACCAGGAGGATGTTGCTAGAGTATTGGAAACAATTCAAGGCTCTATGCCACCTTTGCGAGGCGTTTTTCATGCTGCTGGAGTTCTGGATGATGGAGTACTGCTACAGCAAACCTGGCAACGATTTACCCGTGTGATGGCTCCGAAAGTGCAAGGAGCCTGGAATCTGCACATATTAACTCAGAATCTCCCTTTAGACTTCTTTGTTTGTTTCTCCTCGGTTGCCTCTTTGTTAGGCTCACCGGGTCAAGGAAATTATGCCGCTGCTAATGCTTTCATGGATATTTTAGCTCATCATCGCCAGAGATTGGGTTTGCCAGGATTGAGTATCAACTGGGGCGCTTGGGCAGAAGCTGGAATGGCAACAATTGTAGATAACCGTAACCAAGGACGTTGGTTAGAGCAGGGAATAAGTTTCATTGCTCAAGAGCAAGGACTACAAGTGTTAGAAAACTTGTTAGGACAGGGCTTGCCTCAAGTAGGGGTACTACCTGTCAATTGGTCGAAGTTCCTAGGTCAATGGAGAGAGCATGCTAACCCTGCCTTATTCTTAGAATTAGCTCAGCACATACAACAACACGAAAAAGTCGAGAAACTGCCAACTGAGTTTCTTAAGCTTCAACTTCAATTGCGAGAAGCGAGTCCCGCTAATCGCCACTCCCTCCTAATTGTTTATTTTCAAGAGCATGTTGCCAAAGTTCTAGGAGTTAGTAAACCGCAACTAGACGTGCAGATGCCTTTAGACAATATGGGACTCGACTCACTAATGGCTCTCGATCTGAGAAACCAAGTTAAAACTGACTTAGACGTGGACATACCCATGGTGAAATTTATGGAGGGTTTGAGTGTTGCTAGTTTAGTAGAGTATGTGAGTGAGCAACTAGTAGATGCTCGATCTACCGCCAATGTATCTATTCCTACGCTGCCTACATTAAGCAAGAATGAGCATAAAGCCGCACAAAGTCATTTAAGTAAAGGCGTCAACACGAACAATGACGCTTGGCTAAGACGAACAGCAATTAGTGATATCAATTGGATAGAAGGTACAATATGAACTTAGTTAAATTTCTCAACGACCTCTCGGTTCAAGGTGTGGAATTGTGGAGTGATGGCGACCACCTCAGCTATCGTGCTCCTAAGGATTTATTAACTCCCATATTCTTGAGTAAGATAAAGCAACACAAGGCAGAAATACTACAGTTATTGCACAATGGTGTTCGTACCTCCAGAACTTACCCTCTATCCCACGGTCAGCAAGCATTGTGGTTCTTGTACCGATTGGTATCAGAGACTGCGGCTTATAACGTTGCGTTTACAGCTCGCATTCACTCTCATTTAGATATTGCCGCTTTGCGACAGGCGTTCCAAACGCTGATAGATCGGCATCCGATCCTGCGTATCACTTTTAGGGAGCAAGATGGTGTACCTGTTCAAGAGGTTAATAGTAACCAGGAAGTCTACTTCAAGGAAACCGATGCGTCCACCTGGAACTGGGACGAGCTCAATAGGAAAGTGATTGAGGCATACCAGCATCCCTTTGATTTGGAACGAGGTCCTGTGTTACGGGTAAATTTGTTTACTCGCTCTCAACAGGATCATGTCCTGCTGCTTTGTGTACATCATATCGCCTGCGATGCATGGTCTCTTTGGATACTGCTAGACGAGTTACGGTTACTGTACCCGGTGATTAGATCTGGTGTCCAAGCGTCTCTTGCGCCTCACAAATTCTCATACCAAGATTACGTGAGTTGGCAGAGCCAGATGCTTGGTAGTTTGGAAGGGGAGCGTCTGTGGGCTTACTGGAAACAACAGTTAGCTGGTGAGTTACCAGTGTTAAATCTGCCGACTGACCGACCTCGACCATTGGTACAGACGTATCAGGGTGCTTCCCAGGTTTTCAAGCTGTCTGAAGAACTGACCTCCAAGTTAAGAGGAATGGCGCAGGCTGAAAGAGTGACCCTTTACATGATTCTCTTAGCAGCCTTTCAAGTACTACTTCACCGTTTATCGGGTCAAGAAGACATTTTAGTAGGTTCTCCAACTGTAGGTAGGAGTCAGACAGAATTCGCACCAATTGTAGGCTACTTTGTTAACCCAATTGTCTTACGAGCGCAGATTTCCAGTAATTCCACTTTCAAGGCTTTTCTCGCTCAAGTGCGTCTGATAGTATTGGAAGCGATCGCCCATCAAGATTATCCTTTTCCTTTGCTAGTTGAGCGATTGCAACCGCACCGAGATCCCAGCCGCTCATCGCTTTTCCAAGTATTATTCATCTTGCAAAAACCACAGCAGGAAGGGGTCATAGATTTGTTATTACCAAGCAAAACGTCAACCCGAGTTGATTGGGGGGGTTTATTGCTGGAGCCTTTTGAAATGGCACAGCAGGAAGGTCAGTTTGATTTGACATTGGAAATTGTGGAGGCAAAGGAAACACTTTTTGGTGTTTTAGGCTACAATACAGACCTGTTTGATGCAGAAACGATTACCCGAATGACAGGTCATTTCCAGACCTTGCTGGAGGGGATAGTCGCTCACCCAGAACAGCAGATCGCGGAATTGCCCTTACTCACGGAAGTTGAACGACATCAGTTACTTTGGGAGTGGAACGACACTTCAAAACAATATCCCCAAGATCAATGTATTCATCAGCTATTTGAACAGCAGGTGGAACGTACCCCTGAGGCGGTAGCGGTAGTCTTTGAAAATCAACAACTCACTTACCGAGAGTTGAACTGTCGAGCTAACAAAGTAGCACACTACCTCAAAAGTTTGGGTGTAGAAGCAGATATGCCGGTTGGCATCTGTGTGGAACGTTCCTTAGAGATGGTGGTAGGACTGTTGGGAATTCTCAAGGCAGGTGGGGCTTATGTGCCTCTAGATCCGACATATCCCCAACAGCGACTGAGTTTTATGCTGTCAGATTCACGTATTTCAATACTGCTGACTCAGCAGCGACTAGTCGAGGAACTACCGGAGCATGGGGCGACGATCGTTTGCTTGGATGAGGATAACGAACAGATCGACCAACACAGACAGGAAAACCCCGTCAGTGGAGTGATGGCTTCTCATTTAGCTTATGTGATTTATACTTCTGGGTCAACAGGCAAACCTAAGGGTGTGATGGTTACACATTCTGGGCTATGCAATTTCACTAAAGCCCAGATTCAAAATTTTAACATGGGAGTAGACAGCCGCATTCTCCAATTTGCCTCTTTTAGCTTTGATGCTTCCATTGCAGAATTCATGATGGCTCTTGGGTCAGGGGCAACACTATATATAGGAACAAAAATCTCTCTATTGCCTGGTCCACCATTAATTCAGCTATTACGTGACTATAGGATCACGCATATCACACTGCCACCATCGGCGTTGGCAGTCCTTCCCACTGAGGAACTCCCAGCATTGCAAACAATCATTTTGGCAGGAGAAGCTTGTTCTATTGACCTGATTAGGCAATGGTCTGCTAACCGACGTTTGTTCAACGCCTACGGACCTACCGAAGCCACCATCTGTACTACGTTGAACGCCTTCTGCGACGACGATAAACCCTTGATTGGTCGTCCGATTGCTAACACACAAGTATACATTTTAGACCAACACGGGCAACCAGTACCTGTGGGTGTGCCAGGGGAGTTGCACATTGGTGGTGCGGGACTTGCCCGAGGTTACCTAAACCAAGCGGAATTGACAGCCGAAAAATTCATTGACAATCCGTTTAGCGATCGCCCACTTGCACGCCTGTATAAGACTGGTGACTTAGCCCGTTACAGGAGTGATGGTAAGATAGAATACCTAGGGCGCATTGACAATCAAGTAAAAATTCGTGGCTTCCGGATTGAGTTGGCAGAGATCGAGGCGATACTGAGCCAACATGCAGATGTGCGGCAGACAACAGTGATTGCCCGTGAAGATACTCCAGGATCACCACGCTTAGTTGCCTACCTTGTCCGGCATCAGAAGTCAGCACCCACAATCAGTGACTTGCGTCGCTTTGTTGCTAGTAAACTGCCAGAGTACATGATTCCTTCGGCTTTTGTATTCCTAGAAGCCCTACCTCTGACGCCTAATGGCAAAATAGATCGCCGTGCTCTGCCAGTTCCCGACCTAACTCGGGAACGAGCGATCGCTTTTGTCGCCCCACGAACTCCGAGCGAAGAAATGCTGGCGCTGATTTGGGGTGATGTTTTAGGAGTGGAGCTTGTGGGCATCCACGATAACTTCTTTGAATTGGGAGGACACTCACTACTAGCAACTCAACTCATTTCACGTGTGCGAACCACCTTTGGAATGGAATTACCGTTGCGCAGTTTGTTTCAAGCTGCGACGATTGCTGATTTGGCTGAGCATATTCAACAGTGGCAGCGAGAGGTTTCAGAAATCGCCGCACCACCCCTGCGACCAGCAGCTAGGGATGCAGCACTACCCCTTTCCTTCGCGCAACAAAGGTTGTGGTTCCTCGATCAGTTAGAACCAAACAGCACCTTGTACAACATGCCAGTAGCAGTGCGTCTTCAAGGTCAGCTTCAACTGACAGCTTTAGAACAAAGCTTCCAAGAAATCATTCGTCGTCACGAAGCCTTACGCACCAACTTCATTACCCAAGATGGGCAGCCAATTCAAGTCATTAACCCAGATAGTTTTTGGCAGGTGTCAATTTTGGACTTGCGACATCTATCGGAAAGTGAGCGAGAACTTTCTAGTCAACAATTAGCAACAACAGCAGCGCACAAACCATTTGACTTAGGGAAGGAACCTTTAGTGCGGGCTACTTTACTGGTGCTAGAGGAGACAGAACACATCTTGCTACTGACAATGCACCATATTATTTCTGATGGTTGGTCAATGGGTGTGATTGTTAAAGAGTTAGCAGCGCTCTACTCAGCCTTTTGTCAAGGTCAGCCCTCACCTCTAGCAGAACTTCCCATACAATACGCTGACTTTGCGGTCTGGCAACGGCAGTGGTTGCAAGGTGATGTCGTCGCTTCACAACTGAGTTACTGGCAACAACAACTCCGTTGTGCACCTGCTTTATTGTCACTACCCACTGCTGGAACAAGACCTGCGTTGCAAACCTTCCAGGGAGCACATAAATCCTTCGCACTCTCTTTCGAGCTAACTGAAGCACTTAGCTTATTGAGTCGCCAAGAAGGAGTGACCCTGTTTATGACGCTGTTAGCAGCGTTTGATATCTTACTTTACCGCTACACAGGTACTGAAGATATTTTGGTAGGTTCACCGATCGCAAACCGCAACCGCAGTGAAGTTGAAGGATTAATTGGGTTCTTTGTGAACACCTTAGTGCTGCGGACTAATGTTTCCGGCAATCCCAGTTTTCGAGAATTACTCGGTCGAGTTCGGGAAGTAGCTTTAGGAGCCTATGCTCATCAAGACCTCCCCTTTGAAATGCTGGTAGAGGCATTACAACCGGAACGAGACTTAAGCCATACACCTTTGTTCCAGGTGATGTTTATTCTGCAGAATGCTCCCATGCCCAAGGTAGAACTTCCCGGCTTAATTCTGAGTCCGTTGTCAACGGAAACTTCGACAGCAGCTTTTGATTTGACTTTATCTATGGAGAAAACGGTCGATGGGCTGGTGGGGTCGTGGGAATACAATACAGACCTGTTTGATGCAGAAACGATTACCCGAATGACAGGTCATTTCCAGACCTTGCTGGAGGAGATAGTCGCTCACCCAGAACAGCAGATCGCGGAATTGCCCTTACTCACGGAAGTTGAGCGACATCAGTTACTCTGGGAGTGGAACGACACTTCAAAACAATATCCCCAAGATCAATGTATTCATCAGCTATTTGAACAGCAGGTGGAACGTACCCCTGAGGCGGTAGCGGTAGTCTTTGAAAATCAACAACTCACTTACCGAGAGTTGAACTGTCGAGCTAACAAAGTAGCACACTACCTCAAAAGTTTGGGTGTAGAAGCAGATATGCCGGTTGGCATCTGTGTGGAACGTTCCTTAGAGATGGTGGTAGGACTGTTGGGAATTCTCAAGGCAGGTGGGGCTTATGTGCCTCTAGATCCGACATATCCCCAACAGCGACTGAGTTTTATGCTGTCAGATTCACGTATTTCAATACTGCTGACTCAACAGCGACTGGTCGAGGAACTACCGGAGCATGAAGCGATGATCGTGTGCCTGGATACTGACTGGCGCATAATTTCTCAGTCGAGTCAGGAAAATGACATCAGCAAGATCACATCTGAGAATTCTGCCTATGTGATTTATACATCGGGGTCTACAGGAAAACCAAAGGGAGTAATAATTCAACATCAGTCCTTAGTGAATTTCACGCAGACAACAATAGTTGAATATGGACTGAGCAGGCACGATCGTGTTCTGCAATTTGCCTCAATCAGTTTTGATACCGCAGCAGAAGAAATTTATCCAAGTCTTGCTTGTGGTGCAACACTAGTGCTACGTACAAAGGAAATGCTAAGCTCCATACATACGTTTATGCAAAAGTCCAGGGATTGGGGCATAACAGTGTTAGATCTGCCGACAGCATACTGGCATCAGGTGACTTCTGAATTAGCAACAACCAATTTAGTGCTGCCCGATAATATTCGGTTGGTGATTATTGGTGGAGAGCGGGCGTTGCCAGAAAAATTAAGAATGTGGCATAAGCTTGTAGGTTCATTCCCTCAGCTAGTAAATACATATGGTCCTACCGAAACAACTGTAATAGCAACGCTATGCAAATTTTCGGATGCAGTCTCAGTAGAACTTGATGGGCAAGAGGTGCCAATAGGATACCCCATTCATAATGTCCAGGTTTACATTTTAGACCAACACGGGCAACCAGTACCTGTGGGTGTGCCAGGGGAGTTGCACATTGGTGGTGCGGGACTTGCCCGAGGTTACCTAAACCAAGCGGAATTGACAGCCGAAAAATTCATTGACAATCCGTTTAGCGATCGCCCACTTGCACGCCTGTATAAGACTGGTGACTTAGCCCGTTACAGGAGTGATGGTAAGATAGAATACCTAGGGCGCATTGACAATCAAGTAAAAATTCGTGGCTTCCGGATTGAGTTGGCAGAGATCGAGGCGATACTGAGCCAACATGCAGATGTGAGGCAGACAACAGTGATTGCCCGTGAAGATACTCCAGGATCACCACGCTTAGTTGCCTACCTTGTCCGGCATCAGGAGTCAGCACCCACAATCAGTGACTTGCGTCGCTTTGTTGCTAGTAAACTGCCAGAGTACATGATTCCTTCGGCTTTTGTATTCCTAGAAGCCCTACCTCTGACGCCTAATGGCAAAATAGATCGCCGTGCTCTGCCAGTTCCCGACCTAACTCGGGAACGAGCGATCGCTTTTGTCGCCCCACGAACTCCGAGCGAAGAAATGCTGGCGCTGATTTGGGGTGATGTTTTAGGAGTGGAGCTTGTGGGCATCCACGATAACTTCTTTGAATTGGGAGGACACTCACTACTAGCAACTCAACTCATTTCACGTGTGCGAACCACCTTTGGAATGGAATTACCGTTGCGCAGTTTGTTTCAAGCTGCGACGATTGCTGATTTGGCTGAGCATATTCAACAGTGGCAGCGAGAGGTTTCAGAAATCGCCGCACCACCCCTGCGACCAGCAGCTAGGGATGCAGCACTACCCCTTTCCTTCGCGCAACAAAGGTTGTGGTTCCTCGATCAGTTAGAACCAAACAGCACCTTGTACAACATGCCAGTAGCAGTGCGTCTTCAAGGTCAGCTTCAACTGACAGCTTTAGAACAAAGCTTCCAAGAAATCATTCGTCGTCACGAAGCCTTACGCACCAACTTCATTACCCAAGATGGGCAGCCAATTCAAGTCATTAACCCAGATAGTTTTTGGCAGGTGTCAATTTTGGACTTGCGACATCTATCGGAAAGTGAGCGAGAACTTTCTAGTCAACAATTAGCAACAACAGCAGCGCACAAACCATTTGACTTAGGGAAGGAACCTTTAGTGCGGGCTACTTTACTGGTGCTAGAGGAGACAGAACACATCTTGCTACTGACAATGCACCATATTATTTCTGATGGTTGGTCAATGGGTGTGATTGTTAAAGAGTTAGCAGCGCTCTACTCAGCCTTTTGTCAAGGTCAGCCCTCACCTCTAGCAGAACTTCCCATACAATACGCTGACTTTGCGGTCTGGCAACGGCAGTGGTTGCAAGGTGATGTCGTCGCCTCACAACTGAGTTACTGGCAACAACAACTCCGTTGTGCACCTGCTTTATTGTCACTACCCACTGCTGGAACAAGACCTGCGTTGCAAACCTTCCAGGGAGCACATAAATCCTTCGCACTCTCTTTCGAGCTAACTGAAGCACTTAGCTTATTGAGTCGCAAAGAAGGAGTGACCCTGTTTATGACGCTGTTAGCAGCGTTTGATATCTTACTTTACCGCTACACAGGTACTGAAGATATTTTGGTAGGTTCACCGATCGCAAACCGCAACCGCAGTGAAGTTGAAGGATTAATTGGGTTCTTTGTGAACACCTTAGTGCTGCGGACTAATGTTTCCGGCAATCCCAGTTTTCGAGAATTACTCGGTCGAGTTCGGGAAGTAGCTTTAGGAGCCTATGCTCATCAAGACCTCCCCTTTGAAATGCTGGTAGAGGCATTACAACCGGAACGAGACTTAAGCCATACACCTTTGTTCCAGGTGATGTTTATTCTGCAGAATGCTCCCATGCCCAAGGTAGAACTTCCCGGCTTAACTCTGAGTCCGTTGTCAACGGAAACTTCGACAGCGAAGTTTGATTTGACTTTATCTATGGAGAAAACGGTCGATGGGCTGGTGGGGTCGTGGGAATACAATACAGACTTGTTTGATGCAGAAACGATTACCCGAATGACAGGTCATTTCCAGACCTTGCTGGAGGAGATAGTCGCTCACCCAGAACAGCAGATCGCGGAATTGCCCTTACTCACGGAAGTTGAGCGACATCAGTTACTCTGGGAGTGGAACGACACTTCAAAACAATATCCCCAAGATCAATGTATTCATCAGCTATTTGAACAGCAGGTGGAACGTACCCCTGAGGCGGTAGCGGTAGTCTTTGAAAATCAACAACTCACTTACCGAGAGTTGAACTGTCGAGCTAACAAAGTAGCACACTACCTCAAAAGTTTGGGTGTAGAAGCAGATATGCCGATTGGCATCTGTGTGGAACGTTCCTTAGAGATGGTGGTAGGACTGTTGGGAATTCTCAAGGCAGGTGGGGCTTATGTGCCTCTAGATCCGACATATCCCCAACAGCGACTGAGTTTTATGCTGTCAGATTCACGTATTTCAATACTGCTGACTCAAGAAAAGTTGGTTGCCGAATTACCTGACCATGAAGCGCAGATACTCTGCCTAGATACCGACTGGCATAATGTTGACCAACAGTGTGAGAAGAACTTTGTCAGTGGTGTCACGTCTAACAACCTGGCTTACCTCATTTATACCTCTGGGTCTACAGGCAAGCCCAAGGGTGTTCAAATTTTACATAGTGCTTTGGTCAATTTTCTCTTTGCTATGCACCAGCAGCTAGAAATTACAGAACAAGATGTATTCCTTGGAGTTACTACTCTTGCCTTTGACATTGCTGCGTTAGAACTTTTTCTGCCCATGACTGTCGGTGCGTGTGTAGTGGTAGCCAGTCGTGAAGTGACTTTTAATGGAAAACAGTTATTAGACCTGCTGGTCAAATGTGAGGCAACAGTTATGCAAGCGACACCAGCTACCTGGCGATTACTTCTAGAAGCTGAGTGGCAAAGTAGCAATCAAATAAAAATACTTTGTGGGGGTGAAGCTTTATCTCTAGAGTTAGCCAATAAATTAGAAGTAAGGAGCACTTCGCTGTGGAACCTTTACGGTCCGACAGAGACTACCATCTGGTCATTAATAAATCAGGTCGAGTCCGAGGAGAGTTTGATTTCTATCGGTCGTCCGATTGCTAACACACAAGTATACATTTTAGACCAACACCGACAACTAGTACCTGTGGGTGTGCCAGGGGAGTTGCACATTGGTGGTGCGGGACTTGCCCGAGGTTACCTAAACCAAGCGGAATTGACAGCCGAAAAATTCATTGACAATCCGTTTAGCGATGACCCACTTGCACGTCTGTATAAGACTGGTGACTTAGCCTGCTACAGGAGTGATGGTAAGATAGAATACCTAGGGCGCATTGACAATCAAGTGAAAATTCGTGGCTTCCGGATTGAGTTGGCAGAGATCGAGGCGATACTGAGCCAACATGCAGATGTGCAGCAGACAACAGTGATTGCCCGTGAAGATACTCCAGGATCACCACGCTTAGTTGCCTACCTTGTCCGGCATCAGGAGTCAGCACCCACAATCAGTGACTTGCGTCGCTTTGTTGCTAGTAAACTGCCAGAGTACATGATTCCTTCGGCTTTTGTATTCCTAGAAGCCCTACCTCTGACGCCTAATGGCAAAATAGATCGCCGTGCTCTGCCAGTTCCCGATTCCAACCGACTCGCTGTGGAAACTAGCTTTGTTCCACCTCTTGACACCGTGGAATACCAACTTGCACATATTTGGACAGAAGTCCTGAATGTCTATCCTGTTGGAGTAAGAGATAACTTCTTTGAACTTGGTGGTCATTCTCTTTTAGCTGTACAACTGATGGCTAGGATTGAGCAGCAATTCCAGAAAAATCTGCCCTTGGCAACACTCTTCCAAAATTCGACAATTGAACAACTAGCGACTCTTGTGCGCCAGCCAATAAATGCCTCAAGTTGGTCTCCCTTAGTACCAATTCAGTCGAGTGGTTCTAAACAACCTTTCTTTTGCGTGCCTGGAGCTGGTGGCAATTGCATTTATCTGTACACCCTAGCGCATCATTTAGGTAAAGAACAACCATTTTATGGACTGCAATCACTCGGTCTTGATGGGGAATCAAAACCGCACACACGAATCGAGGACATGGCAGCTGATTATATTGAAGCAATACAATCTGTTCAACCTCAAGGACCATACTTTTTGGGTGGTCATTCCTTTGGAGGCATGGTAGCTTTTGAAATGGCTAACCAGCTACACAAGCTAGGACATGAGGTAGCTCTACTTGCCCTTCTGGATTCTGGTGAACCAGGTTACTTAAATAATGAACTAGTTAGTCATGTTGATGATGCCGGATGGCTGAACAAGATTGCCGACTTGTTCGAGAACTTCTACGGTAAGAGCTTGAATGTATCTTATAATACACTCAAATATCTTGCTCCAGACGAGCAATTGAATTACTTTCAAGAGCGCTTACAAATGGCTAATCTCCTGCCTCCCAATGTTGGAACCAGGCAACTTGGTGGTCTATTGCAAGTTTTCAAAAGTAACCATCAAACTGCTTCTGTTTATATGCCACAAGAGGTCTATCCGAATCGGATTACCTTTTTTAGGGCTAGCGAGATTGATGCTGTAAGTTCTCTACCCTCTGATATTGTAGAGAATTCAGAGATAGGGTGGGGCAAGTTTTCTGTTCAACCTTTGGATATCCAGGTCGTTCCAGGTAGCCACATAACAATGCTGAGTGAGCCCCATGTCCAGGTTTTAGCAGAATATCTAAGAACCTACCTGTCTTAAGCAGGCATAGGACAAATGCATGAAAGCAACGGTAAACAGAGAGTTCGACTGTCACTTTCCAAGGAGCTTTTCCGATCTCTAGGAGTGCTCCATAAAAATAAATGCCTAGCAGTGTGGTTGATTATTGCGACTGCGAAGATAGATTTAGTTTGATGGCTGGGCATTCATCTCTTGGCAATATGCTAGAAATTTTTGCAACATAAAGTCTTGAATGAAACCATGAAAACACTAATCATTGATAACTACGATTCCTACACTTACAATCTTTACCAGATATTTGCAAAAGTGAATCGAGAAATGCCGATTGTTATCCGTAACGACCAGCTAACCTGGTCTGAGCTTCAAGAGCTAACATTCGATAATGTGGTAATTTCTCCTGGTCCCGGAAACCCGGAGAAAGAAAAGGACTTTGGTATCTGCCAACAGGTCATTCAGCAGATAGACGTGCCCTTGCTCGGCGTTTGCCTAGGTCACCAAGGGCTTGGTTATATCTATGGTGGCACTGTCATCCATGCGCCAGAAGTCATGCATGGGCGATTGAGCGAAATATACCACAATAGTTCTGATCTGTTCAAAGGAATTCCTCAAGCTTTCTCCGTTGTCCGCTATCACTCCTTGATTGTTTCGGAAAGGTTGCCCGATTGTCTAGAAAAAACTGCTTGGACGGAGGAAGGAATTGTGATGGGTCTACGCCATCGATATCGACCGCTTTGGGGTGTGCAATTCCATCCAGAATCTATCTGCACTGAGTATGGTTATCAGTTGCTACAAAATTTTAGAGACATTACTGAGCAATTCCCTCGAAAAAAAGCAGCACAAACCACCAGCAAAAAGTTTTTTATTATTCCCAGTGACTCTCCGCGTCGAGCAAAGAACCAGGAATATAAAGTTTACAGCCGCAAACTCGACATCTATCCAGATACAGAGCAGGTATTCGTGCATCTGTTTGGGGAGTCAGCAACCGCTTTCTGGTTAGACAGCAGTCGTGTAGAGCAAGGTCTTTCTCGCTTCTCCTTCATGGGAGATAATAGTGGTCCAAATAGTTTACTAGTTCAATACAACATCCTAAATAAAGAATTAGTTGTTACCGAGGCAGGTAAAGTAACAATTCATCGGGATAACATCTTTGAATATCTAAAGCAAGAAACAGAGCGGCTACACTGTTGCTCTGATGGGCTTCCCTTTGACTTCAATTGTGGGTTTGTTGGCTACTTCGGTTACGAACTCAAGGCGGAATGTGGATCAGATCTGAAGCATCCCTCGTCACTTCCCGACGCCAGCTTTATTCTTGCTGATCGGATACTTGTGTTCGACCACCTAGAACACACTACTTACCAGGTTTGCCTTACAAAGAAGGGTCAGAGATCACAAGCAGAAGCCTGGTTCAAGGCTACAGAGCAGCAACTTTGCACACTACCTCCTCTACCCTCAGCTGTATTAAAGTATAATCAGAAGCCATTGACTTTCTGCCTTAGCCGACCATATGAGACATACATAGATGATATCAAACAATGCCTACATGAGATCACTGAAGGGGAAACCTATGAAGTTTGTTTGACCAACAAGATAGTGATAGACATTAGTCCCGATCCACTGACACTTTATCGAACTTTACGCCGAACTAATCCAGCACCTTACTCGGCCTTCATCCGATTTGATGACCTAGCCATACTCAGTTCCTCCCCTGAGCGTTTTCTTAAAATTGATCGCCATGGCTGGGTAGAGTCTAAACCTATCAAGGGAACCAGAGCTCGTGGGAAAACACCTGAAGCAGATCGTGCCATCTGCGAGAGTCTACGCAGTGAAAAAAAAGAGCGTGCTGAAAATCTCATGATTGTAGATCTATTACGCAACGATTTAGGAAAGATATGTGAGGTAAACAGTGTGCATGTCCCGAAATTGATGGATGTGGAAACTTATACGACAGTGCATCAATTAGTAAGCACTATCCGTGGTCATCTTCGCCCAGACATGAGAGCCGTTGACTGCATTCGTATGGCATTCCCTGGGGGCTCAATGACAGGAGCTCCTAAATTAAGGACTATGGAGATTATTGACAGACTTGAACACCAAGCACGTGGAGTTTACTCAGGAGCGATTGGATTTCTAGGACTCAATGGTTCAACAGACCTTAATATTGTCATCCGCACCATGGTTATTACCCCGACAAGCACATCCATCGGCGTAGGAGGAGCAATCGTGGCTTTATCCGATCCTCAGATGGAATTCGACGAAACGCTCCTCAAAGCACAGGCTTTAATTCATGCTATTTTACTTACTCTTCACAGAGAAATTAATCCGAGCCGATATCAAATCTTGGGTACACAGGTCAAACAGGAGGCATTGTAGACCGGTTGATGACTAAGCATTTAGACTGAAATGAACGGCAGACTTTATAGTTTGTTAGCGAGTGTGTTCGGTACTCAGAATTGTTTAAAAGTTTGATGTTTATTTGTGTCGTCCCTCTTACTAAAAATTTAGGAACACCAATACTTAGGACGCCCTCCCAAAAAAAACTTCAGACTGACACAAATCTAGCTCTCTTATATAATTGTCAAGAAGGAACTGTTGATGATGGACATAAAGACTTTTAGGCAGGAAATTGATACTCTCGATCAAGAACTCATTCAAATACTGGCTCAACGCTTTGATATTTGCAGACAAGTAGCCATATACAAACGCCACGTTGGGATGCCAATGATGCAGCCAGACCGAGTAAATGCAGTGAAGGATCGATGCTCAAAGTTGGGAGAAAAACACGGTGTTAATCCAGAATTTCTCCGTCGTCTCTATGAACTCATCATCAACGAAAGCTGTCAGATTGAAGATAAGCTTATGCAATCCTCCAAGGAAGAAACCAAGCATCTTAAAGATTAGGGTTAACTATGGAAAATGCGGGAAGCATGAACAACCAGTTCGTCCAGAACTGGTGAGAGAGTTTCTTTTGATTTGGCAAGTAGACTGTAAAACTCTTGTTGATGGTTCGCGGCAGTGACCTGCTGAAGCTGTTTTAAGCTTGTAGCTAAAGCTTCACGTGCTCGTGCGGCGTAAGGATTGTCAATCTGAATTCTCCAATAAATGTCAGGATCTTGATTCATAATGCGTGCGAACAGCGAGAGCAAGGTTTGGTGCGGTGGTGTCGAGATCGGGAGAACCTTATTTGGGTCATAACCAAGTTCAGTTAGACAGATTCCGAACGATATAATTACCGCATGGGTCATCACTTGGGTAATTGCAGTCTGCTCATCATGTTCGCTTGCAGTCATTGAAGTTACATTGGCACCCCACTTTTCCATAAGGCTGATAAAATCGTTTGAAAGAAGACCTGGTGATAACTGTACTGCGACAACGTTGTTGTTACAAAATCCGAGGTCGGAAGCGAACATTGGATTGATACTAAGTAATTGTAGGTCTCCCCTAATGTTTGTCACCTTCTCCGCTAAGGTTGTTTTGACTGATAGAATATCTACTACCAGTGTATTGGCAGGCATAGCAGGAATGAAATGTTCCAAGGCTACAAATGCTACGTTTTCGGGGAGGCAAACGAGCAAGCAATCTACTTGGCGAGCAACAGCCAGTGTATTTTCATCAAGTTGAGTGAGATCACTGCAAAGATAATAGTCGTACTTAGTCAGTTTGTCCGGTTGCGCTGCTAAGTCGATGCCAAAAATACTGACCCCTTCTTCCGCTAACAAATTGGAAAAGAGTTTCCCGAATCCACCGTTTAAGCCAAGAATCAATACTTTTTTGATGTTCATATTTCTACACAAACATGGTTAAGTTAAGAAGAATTGTAGCAACTGCTTTGAAAGTCAAGCCATCGGTAACATAAAAGTCTCGTCCGGAATATTAATGGAGTCTAAAAAAATGGTAGAACGTAATTTTGACCGCCTATCATCATGAAAAATCAACTTCATTATATTCAACAATATCCACACCGTACAAAGCAAATACTGGAAATAACATTGGAGCAGTTTTGAGACTTGTTAAAGCAAGCTGAAAAGCTCATGGGGGAAACCCTCTCTCTGTACGCTGCCTCACCATACGACTGTCTTCTTTAACCTACGCAGTTTCATTCTCTGAGCTTAACTAATTATGCAAGAGTTTTAGCAATGGTATACTAAGCGGTTGTACACCAAGCTCTTGTTTGCTGAAGTGCGTCGTCAACTGATAGCAATAAGGCAATACACTGACTTTGAACTACCAAGCCTGCAAACCATCCGCCGCTAACGATTGGCAGTTAGAGTATTATCCAGCAGGAATACCCAAAACTAAACCACTCAAAACGATTCCGGAAATCAATTTTCAGGAGAGGGTTAACACCATTATCAAAGCGAACAGCATATGAACATAGAAGTTATCATCAGAAAAGCCACTGCTTCCGACATTGAAAATATGGTATACCTATTGGAACTATTGTTTTCGATTGAGGAAGATTTCACATTTAATGAGACAAAACATCGCCGAGGGTTGGCGATGATGCTGACAGACCCCAACACACGTTGTGTTGTGGTGGCTGAAGTTGATAAAAGCATTGTTGGAATGTGTTCAGTTCAAAGCGTGGTATCATCTGTAGAAGGTAGTAGAACGGCTTGGGTTGAAGATGTGGTTGTTCAAAAGCCTTTTCAAGGTCAAGGTATTGGTAAAAAACTATTAGGTTTTGTGGAGAAGTGGTGTACTGAGCAGGGTATTGAACGCATTCAACTGTTGGCTGATAAAAACAATATGCCTGCTTTGGAATTTTATAAAAAATTGAATTGGCAAAGAACACAGCTTATCTGCTTGAGGAAATTCGCCTAAAGGGGAAATAACGCCCCTAGTCGATTTACAAACCCGACAAGCAACAGTCAAGATTAACTTACCCGCAAGTCATCTTTTGCGATCGGGAATGTTCCTGAAAGCCGCCATCGCCGTCCAGTCCACTCAATCGCTAACTGTACCAGCTTCTTCTGTGTTGCCTCAAACAGATGGGCAATCAATTGTCTATGTCTTAGAGGGTAAAAATACTGTACGAGCTAGACCAGTACAAGTCGGTGTGCGTCAGGATTCTGGTGATCTCGACCAAGCTAGAATAGCTATTAAAAGCGGCTTAAATCCAGGCGATCGCGTTGTAGTTGCTGGCGCAAGCTATATCAAAGATGGCGATAGCGTTACCATTGTCAAGAATTAGTTTAGCAGTGCTGAGTACTGAGAAATAACTAATAACTCCTACTCCACATTCCCAATGTCCTTAAACATTTCTGCCTGGTCTATTCGTAATCCTGTCCCCGTCCTAGTATTATTTCTAGTAAGTACTTACGCAAAATAAATTGCATATTATTAAAATAATCGTGTTAAATATCTTCTTGACAAGAAGAAGGCAAACAAAAATGCGATTTACTAGAGATTTAACGTTTGATACAATCAAATAAATTAACATAATATATAAACAAAGTTATCATTATCAAGTTAAACAAAGAGCACACTGTATCTTATTGAGCTACGAAGGAGCAACAATTTCTGAATTGACAGTAAAACGGATATTAAAAAACCTTGAAATGACATGGAGAAGATTTAAAAGAGGATTAGCAGGAGAGCCAGACACCCTAGAATACAAGCAAAAACAATGTTTAAAAATTCATTCGAGATTTTGGAGAAAAATATGTAATTAATTTTGCCATAGGTACTTATATGGTGCTACTAAACGACGCTAACAGCTGGAGTTTAGACTAAAAGTGAGCGTTCAAAGCGCAAAGCTTTCCCCTGGCACATGATACAAACTTTTTTGATAATATATTTGAACTGGCTACTGCAAAAACCTTACTTATCCTTGACCGGGGCTTTTATAACTTTCAGTTTTTTCTCAAGTTAATTGCCAAACAAGTCGATTTCATTACTCGGATCAAATTAAATGCGGCATTTGAAGTCGAACGGATTTTGAGTTACGACTTTAGTCTCTGAGACCGTTTAATTTGCTTCAAAACTGGTAATAAAGAGCAACCACTATTACAAACTAGCTTTGTTAGTACTGAGGATGCTGCACTTTTGACTGAGTTACGCCAAGACCCAGCATGGGGATGGGATCAGTTTTCCAATCAAAATGTCGATATTCACCTTGTCCCTAGCGACCATATTACGATGATGGCTCATATCGTGTGCGGTTGAATACTTATAATTAAGACTGACGCGGGGACGCTCTGACGCGGAGAATTTTTATGATAAGCAATTAAACAGACTTGATATCAACCCCATATCCAAGCTGTCGCAGAACAGCTAAGAATCTACATTGAGCAAGCAAATTTAGGTTAATGAGGAGTATTGAAATGACCCAAAATCCAAAAAATACAGGAATGCAAATTTTTACCCTCATCTGGTTCGGACAGATGATTTCCCTCATCGGCGCTCAGTTAACTAACTTTGCCTTGGGTGTATGGGTATACCAGCAAACTGGTTCGGTAACGCAGTTCAGCCTCATCTCCCTATTTACAAGCTTGCCGATAATTCTGATTTCCCCTGTAGCTGGCACACTGGTAGACCAATTTCCACGCCGTTGGATGATGGTATTTAGTGACTTGGGAGCAGGTATTGCTACAGGGGTGATTGCGATTTTGTTAACTGCTGGTGACTTGACATTTTGGCACATATGTGTAGCTGCTTCCATCGTTTCCTGCTTCAGCGCCTTTCAATTGCCTGCTTATACGAGTGCCACGACCCTCCTCGTACCGGAGCAAGACCTTGCTCGTGCCAACGGTATGTTGCAAATAGGGGAAGCTGTAGGTTCGTTGATCGCACCGATACTAGGAGGTTTGCTGCTGCTCAGTCTCAAGATCGATGGCATTATCTTTATTGATTTTGCCACCTTTATTTTTTCTCTAAGTATTCTTTTACTAGTTCGGTTCCCAAAACAGTACATTGATCGACATCGTGCCGAAAAAACTCCTTGGTTCAAGGAAGCATCCTACGGCTTGGTATATCTAGTTAAAAGAAGAGGACTGTTTGCGCTGCTACTTTTCTTCGCCGTTGACAATTTCCTCGTCGGAATTGTGCAGATGCTAATTACGCCTTTAGTATTGTCTTTTGCCTCAGCTACGGACTTAGGTACAATTTTGACTATTGGCGGTGTGGGAATGCTGGTAAGCAGCGTTCTCATCAGTACAGTGAAAACACGGCAACACTTAATTATAAGTATATTTGGCTTTAAGCTGCTGGGTGGAATTAGCCTTATGTGTGTCGGGTTATACAAATATGTCCCCTTGTTAGCGCTGATAGCCTTCCTCTTTTTCTTTGGTCTGCCAATTATTAACAGTTCAAGCCAACTTATTTTCCAAAAGAAAGTACCGAATAATGTTCAAGGTAGGGTCTTTGCAACAATCGGGGCGATCTCCACCGCATCGCAGCCTTTTGCTTACACTGTCGCCGGACCACTAGCAGATAAAATCTTCGAGCCATTAATGACTCCTAACGGGCTTTTAGCAGGAAGTATTGGCAAAATTATTGGTGTCGGTCACGGACGTGGTATCGGTTTGATGTTTATTGTCATGGGAATACTAACTGTATTGGTGACGATTATCGCCTACCAGTATAAACCGTTGAGACTATTAGAAAAAGAACTGCCCAATGCTGTAGCTCAGGATTGACCTTTCAAACAAACCGAATGGGAGAGCGTACTAACTTCTGGCATGAGTTCATAGTCTTTGCTTAAACGTCTACATCGTCTTAACTAACCAAACGTACGTTCGACAACCCAACGTCTGGGTAAAATTTCCAACTGTGGCGAATTACGCTTTATAACTTCGACCAAGGCATCGCAAAGCTCATTCACCACTTGTTCAAATGCTTTACCGCTTTAGCCTGCGTCAACCCAAATTAACTGTAAATCCTCACACTCGACGGTATCTTCCATCAACACGACTGCTGCACCTAATGCATAAATTGATTTCACTAACCCCTAGTAAGGATGAGGAAATAGATGAAGGATTTTGGTTTTAGCCTTCGCGGTCGCGAAGCCTGCTGCAATCTGAAAACTTCCGAAGTGCATCACATGGCTATTTTTAATTCCATATTATGATCCCGTTTCACGATTTGAACTCACAAACTTCCCCAGATATCTCTACTTTAGTAGACCTCCTGCGCTACAGATTTGTTCAGCAGTTGAGCAAACTAGCTTTTACCTTTCTGCATGATGGTGAAGCCGAATCAGATAGCCTAACTTATCAAGAGTTAGACTCCTCAGCACGGGCGATCGCTGCCAAGTTTCCGCACAAATATAGGGGGAAAAAGACTTTGGCTGACGAAGCGTTCTCAGACGCGGAGAAAAAGAAATTAGTAGACGCGATTAATGATCCTCAGAAATTAAAATCTACCACAACATCTAGAGAACTTAATTCTCCCGGTGATTGGTTTAAAAGCAAGCGGGGATCTAGAAAACTCAGTTCTCCCGGTGATTTGTTCAAAAGCAAGTGGGGTTTGCTAATCGGTCTAATATTGGGATCTGCGAGTAGTAACATTGTCGCTGATTTGACAATACCAAGTTCGCGTACCTCTGCTCCTACCCCAACTCAAGATGTTTCCATTCCCAGTCAAAGCGTGACGATTGCTCCTGCACAGATCACCTCTGTCACCCAAACAGTAAATGTTACTGGTAGTGTTGCTGCTTTCGACTTGTTGCCCATCTTATCAGAAGCAACAGGGTTGCAGATTAAACAAGTTTTGGTAGAAGAAGGGCAGACAGTGAAAGCCGGACAGGTACTAGCCATATTAGACACTTCTGTGTTGAAAGTGCAACTCAACCAAGCAAAAGCAGACGTTGTCTCCACTCAAGCAGTTGTGCAACAAAAGCAAGCAACACTTGCACAGGAGAAGGCAAACTTAGCACAAGCACAGAGTAATTGGAAACGCTATCAACATTTAGCACTTGCAGGAGCAGTATCTCAGAAAGATTTGGTCTCCTACACAACGGCTGCTAGCACAGCACGAGAAGCCGTGAATGTAGCTCAAGCTAATATTAGCAGTGCCAAAGCAGACGTGCAGAGCAAGCATGCCCAAGTGCAAAAACTAGAAACTCAAATTGCTCAAACTTTTGTCCGCGCACCTGCGAAAGGTGTGATTGCTGAAAAAGTTGCCAGAGTCGGTAATGTGACTGGAAATGAAAAGCTGTTTTCCTTAATTCGAGATGGTTCTTTAGAATTGCAGGCAAAAGTACCAGAGACAGAGCTATCTCAGGTGAATATCGGATCCCTAGCACACATTACAACAGAAGCTGACAAGCGAATAAAGCTGCTTGGACGAGTGCGGGAAATAGCGCCCCTAGTCGATTTACAAACCCGACAAGCAACAGTCAAGATTAACTTACCCGCAAGTCCTCTTTTGCGATCGGGAATGTTCCTGAAAGCCGCCATCGCCGTCCAGTCCACTCAATCGCTAACTGTACCAGCACTAGCTGTGTTACCTCAAACAGATGGGCAATCAATTGTCTATGTCTTAGAGGGTAAAAATACTGTACGAGTTAGACCAGTACAAGTCGGTGTGCGTCAGGATTCTGGTGAGATAGACCAAGCTAGAATAGCTATTAAAAGCGGCTTAAATCCAGGCGATCGCGTTGTAGTTGCTGGCGCAGGCTATATCAAAGATGGCGATAGGGTTACCATTGTCAAGAATTAGTTCAGCAGTGCTGAGAAATAACCAATAACTCCGACGCTACATTCCCAATGTCCTTAAACATCTCTGCCTGGTCTATTCGTAATCCTGTCCCCATCCTAGTTTTATTTCTAGTACTAACTCTGTCCGGGTTAGTAGCATTTCCGACGCTGGGGATAGATCAAAGTCCTAATATTGATATTCCGACGGTAAGTGTGACTGTCACACAGTCAGGAGCAGATCCTTCCGAATTGGAAGCTCAAGTGACGAAGAAAATTGAGGATGCAGTTGCTGGATTAGGCAACATTGATGACATTACGTCTACTGTGACAGATGGCTCGTCTGAAACGTTAGTAAACTTTGTCTTGGGTACGAATAGCGATCGCGCCACCAATGATGTCAGAAATGCGATTTCGCAAATTCGACAAAACTTGCCCCAAGATATTAGTGAGCCAGTTGTCCAACGGGTGGATGCTGCGGGTGGTCCGATCATTACCTATGCTGTTTTATCAACTCAGCGATCGGTAGGAGAATTAAGTAATCTCGTAGATCAGGAGATTAGTCGGGCGCTACTGGGGGTGTCGGGAGTATCGCAGGTAAACCGAATTGGCGGGATTGACAGAGAAATTCGCGTAGACCTCAATCCCAATCGCCTCCAAGCACTAGGCATTACAGCTACTCAAGTAAACGATCAAGTACGGGCTTTTAACATTAATTTGCCTGGAGGACGGGGAGAGGTTGGCGGCAGTGAACAAACAATCCGCACCCTGGGTAGTGCCAAGAGCCTTCAAGTATTGCAAAATTATCAGATATTTCTGCCTCAAGGTGGATTTGTGCCATTATCCAATCTAGGTAGTGTTACAGATGCAACAGCAGACATCCGTAAAATTGCTCGAGTTAATAATCAACTAGCTGTAGTTTTCTCGGTTCTCCGTAGCACGGGTAGTGTATTAGTAACTGTAGAAGAAGGCGTAAAACAGGCAATAAAGGAACTCCAGACGACTTTGCCATCTGATATCAAGCTGGAATTGATCGACAATGCTCGAGCAAATTATACAAGGGAGTCTTATTCTGCCTCTGTAGAAGCGGTGGTGCTAGGGGCAATTTTGGCAGTGGTGACAATTTGGATCTTCTTCCGCGATTGGCGGGCAACACTGATTACAGCGGTAGCACTTCCCTTATCCTTGATTCCAACTTTTATTGTGTTGAAGGCGTTTGGCTACACTCTCAACTTTATGACGCTGTTAGCAATGGCGCTAGTAGTGGGAATTCTGGTGGATGATGCGATCGTAGAAATTGAAAACATCGAGCGCCATCAGCAGATGGGTAAGTCAGTCTACAAAGCGGCGCTGGAAGCTTCTGATGAAATTGGTTTGGCGGTAGTTGCCACAACTATGAGTATTGTAGCGGTGTTTGCCCCGGTTGCTTTGATGACGGGAATTAGTGGTCAATATTTTCGTCCATTTGGAGTGACGGTATCTGCCTCCGTTCTGTTCTCTCTACTTGTAGCCCGGATGATTACACCATTAATGGCAGCTTACATTCTCAAAGATCAGCATCACCATCACCAAAAGGAGAATCTCCGCAAAGACCTACTCTCCTATCAATACCGTCGCTTGCTGACTTGGGCACTGAAACATCGTCTGGTAACTTTGGCAGTTTCCGT
Organism: Stigonema sp.; assembly: GCA_965249805.1. Lineage (GTDB taxonomy): Bacteria > Cyanobacteriota > Cyanobacteriia > Cyanobacteriales > Nostocaceae > Stigonema. Next base: position 351,531 of record CBDFMX010000001.1, on the reverse strand, counting down.
CGTATTTCTGGTAGGGAGTGTCATGCTAGTGCCGCATATTCCGACTGGCCTACTAGGCAATGATGATACAGAATTGTCAATCATCAACATGGAATTACCTCCTGGTTCTAGCGTAAAAAATACCGATCGCGTTACGCAAAAATTAACCACACTGTTGCTGAAAGATGCTAACGTCGATAGTGTTCAAACTGACGAAAATGTTAATCACTCAACGCTTTATGTTAATCTCAAACCTAGAGGAAAAGAGCGAAAAATTTCCCGGATAGAGGTTGAAAATCAGGTGCGTCCATTGTTTCGTCAGATTCCAGGAGTTCGCCTCAGCTTTCAACAAGATAGTGTTGGTGGAGGTACCAAGCAATTAGCCATCGTCCTCAAAAGTGAAGATGCCAAAGAGTTAACCCGTGTGGCAGAAGACTTGGAAAAACAGATGCATCAGGTTGCAGGCTTAGTGGAAATTGCCTCTAGTGCTAGCTTGGTCAAGCCTGAGATTTTGATCCGACCAGATCCACAACGGGCAGCAGATCAAAATGTGAGTGTCCAAGCGATCGCTCGTACCGCTAACCTTAGTACTCTGGGTGATACAGACGCTAATTTAGCCAAGTTTGACCTGCCCAATCGCCAGATTCCTATCCGTGTTCAGCTTGACCCCAAATACCGTAATGACATTAACACGATCCGCAATCTGCAAGTTCAAAATAAAAGTGGCAATTTGATTCCATTGCAGACGCTTGCTAGTATCACTTTTGGTAGTGGTCCCTCCCAAATAAATCGCTACAATCGCTCCCGCAAAATTTCAGTTGAGGCCAATCTTCAAGGCATTTCTCTCGGTGATGCCTTAGCCGCAGTCAACAACCTGCCTGCTTTTCGTAATCTACCATCAAGTGTCAAACAGGAGAAGTTTGGCGATGCCAAACTCATGCAGCAACTATTCAGTAACGTTACCATTGCTTTAAGTGCAGCAGTGCTATTTATTTACGCAGTTTTAGTGTTACTGTTTGGTGATTTTCTCCACCCAATTACTATCATGGCTGCCCTACCTTTCTCCATCGGTGGTGCGTTATTAGGGCTACTGCTGACGCAAAAAGAATTGAATCTGTATGCTCTAATTGGAGTTGTGCTACTGATGGGTTTAGTTACAAAGAATTCTATTTTGCTGGTAGACTATATTTTGGTGAACAGGCGGTCAGGCCAACCTCTTTTCAAAGCAATTTTAGATTCTGGCGTTGCCCGCTTGCGCCCGATCTTGATGACGACGATCGCGATGATTGCTGGTATGGTTCCGATCGCCTTGGGAATTGGTGCAGGTTCAGAAGTACGCAGCCCAATGGCGATCGCTGTGATTGGCGGCTTGATGACTTCCACCTTGCTAACTTTGGTTGTGGTTCCAGTCATCTTTACCTATGTGGATCGTCTGCAAAAACGAGTCTTTGGTAAGCTTTTATCCCACATTCCGCACCCTAAAGTATCACAGTGAACGCCAAACTTTTACTTTTTAAATATTTATGACTATCACACCGTTTAAAACCAAATTCTCAAGCTTGGCTAAGAATGTTCTGCTTTCCATATGCTGGTGCGGGTGCTTCTATATTTCACAATTGGCAAAGTAAATATACGATGGGCTTTTATCGCTGATCCACCGTCAAATTTCTGCATAATTTGCTGAGGTATAACACTATTAAATAGAAAATAATGTTTATTCCAAATCAATAGTGTAAAAAAATGATTCCAGAAATTGAGCCAGGAAGTGTAATACACAGTCGCTATCAGATTCAGAAATTGCTTGGTAAGGGAGAATTTGGACGAACTTACCTAGCATTCGATAATCAGCGATTCGATGAACCTTGTGTTCTGAAAGAGTTTGCACCGATAACATCAAAAGAAGAAAACCTCTGTAAATCTAGGAACTTATTCGAGCGGGAAGCAAAAATTTTATACCAAATTCAGCATCCTCAAGTTCCCAAATTTTTAGCTTGGTTTACGGATAACCAACGAATCTTCATCATTCAGCAATATATTAACGGCAAAACTTATTCAGAAATTTTGTCCGATCACATCGCCCAGAAAGGACAGCCATTTTCTGAAACAGAAGTGAGAATATGGTTGATGGATGTATTGCCAGTTTTAGAGTATCTCCACGAGCGCAAAATAATTCACAGAGATATTTCACTCGATAATGTCATGCTACCTCATAATCAATCTAAACCTGTGCTGATTGATTTTGGAGCAGTTAAAGAGAATTTTTCCCAGATTACATCTCCCGCTCCTCTAAGTGATTTTAACTCAATTCGCTACTCAGTAATCGGCCGGTTTGGTTACTCTCCACCTGAGCTATTACGTTTTGGACTTTCTTATCCCTCTAGTGATTTTTATGCACTTGGTGTTTGTGCAGTGATTCTTTTAACTGGAAAAATGCCAAATGTTCTCTTAGATGAATTACTAAATTGGCAATGGCGCTCTCAAGTGAGTATCTGCGATGATTTTGCAATAATTCTGCAAAAAATGCTGGCACAAGAACCAAGTGCACGCTTTCAGTCTGCTCAAGAAATTATCCTTGCCTTGAATAATCTACATAGTAATTCGCTTGTTTTACCTGCGTTAAAATTCCCAATTACCTCCCCAATAAAAGTAATTAAAACCCGTCAAAAGGAAAAAGAAAATAAGAAAGCATTAGAAGAACTATTAATTTTACAAAATTTAGAACTACAACTTAGACAATCTCATGATATAAATGACAATAATTCTCCACCTCAATCTATTTATCTCAATTTAGATTTATCAGAGTATATAAAGCAAAAATCCGTGGGATCTATCGATAATTATACTCCTGGCTTGATTAACATTCCAGCAATAGGATCGAAAATTAACGATATTTTGACGAGAATGATTGCTGAACATGCACCGAAAAGCCATGTAAGTAACAACAAAAATTTTCCGAAAATTAATACACAGGAGTTTTTGGAAAATGCGTCTGCGAATAATTTACAGCTTTTAGAAATTATTAAACAAGAATTTACTAAATTTGTAGGACCAATTGCCAGCGTAATTATTAATGAAAATTTAGCATTTTTTCCAGATTGTTCGCTCAACAAACTTATCGAAATATTAGCAGCAGAAATTCCCGAACAACTAACAGCAGAAGAATTTAAAAATCACATATATAACACCTTTAAAACAAAATTGTGTCTTCAAAACTAAAGTTAGTGTACTCATAAGTGTCCAAACTGCCAAATGACCGCCCTGCGGTTCGTCTAAGGTAACAAAAAACAAAAAAGGATACATGCGAATGTATTTATTTATCTTGCTCTAATTTTGACTTGTTACCTTAGACTTTTGAATTTCCCCGTTCGCGAATGCGGCGAGGAATTGGGAGAAGGGGGCGTGACTATTGCTTGTATAAGTTGTGTATTCAAAATCTTGAGCGCGGTAATAGTCTTCCAAGAAGGTGATGTTACGATACAACACCCAATTAATTTGGGCATCTGATTTAATCCAATACCGTTCAGTTAAGAATAATTGTGCTGTTTTCTGTTTTTAGACTTAACTGAACCGTATTGGGTTAAATCCAAGTTTTTATTCCCATCCACGTCATCCGATGTTGATAACCCTCAGATGAAAGAGGTAAAGCTAAATAAATAGGCAGCCAAAAAACAAAGGCTGCCAGAATCACAAAGGTGATAGTGACACCGATCGCACGGAGTTCTTGATAATGTCTGTGAAAACATTGATCCACCACCCAAGCGATCGCTAAAAACGCAAACACCACACCCGTCATATAGTGGTAGATAAAAACACAACGAGTTACCGTCACCCAAGGTAATATATTAGCGGCATAATTTACAACTAAATATAAGGCAATCCAAGTATCAACAGAAAGTGGTGCAGTCGGAGAAAAACGCTTTTGCCTGATCCAAGGAATTACCAATTGCGACACCAGCATTTGTACTAAAAATAAAAGGGCGGCGACGCCAAACCACCACAGCAAGGGATTGCCCATTGCATGGACATCATAAATTACTTTCCCAGTATCCGGAGGTAAAGGCGGTCCCATCACAGGTAGGGGATCTCTTACGCTTTGCGCCGTCCCGTAAAAATACGCCATTGGTCTAATCATCAAAGGCCACTTATACCATGCAGCACAGTAAGGATGCACTGTGTTGGGATTACTGCCACCGAGATGTTCGTGAAACGCCAAAATTTGCTTATGTACTTCTACAAATCCGTACCTTGTATCGAGTTGTAGGTGAGGAATCCAGATGATGCTGTAAACGACAAATGGGATAATTCCCAAATAAAAGAGAATATGAAAAATATTAAGTTGAGTTAAATTTTGTAACGGCGACAGCTTGGGCAACGGATTAAGAGCGGATGTAGCGGATAATTTATACTTTGGTAGTCTGACTCTGACATTCAACTTATCCGTTACATCCGTTACCTCATCCGTTGCCACCGTTGCCACCGTTGCCCAAGCTGCTATCCAAATTAGATCAGCACCCAGCAAAAACCATAAACCATTCCACTTAGTAGCAACTGACGCACCAAAAGCAATGCCAGATAGTACTAACCAGAATGTGCGTTGCTGTCTTTGATTTGCCAATGCCAATAATAAAAACCACTGCCCTAACAACCCAAAAATGACAATATACTGATTGATTAAAGCATAGCGAGATTCCACAAGAAATATGCCGTCACAAGCTGTAAACAAACCAGCAAGCAAAGCAAAGCTGCGGCGATAACTTAACTGATAGGCAATTCCAGCAACGATTAAGGGAATAAATGAGCCGGAGAAGGCATTGATCCAACGATAACTTAAAGGTGATAGTATCGAACCTGTCAACCCATTCACCTCGTTTTGCCACTTGGTAAAGTGACTACCAATCCAAATTCCGAGTGCAATGATCAATTTACCCAGGGGTGGATGACCATCAAAAAACGGCGTATGGGTGAGATAGTCATTGCCAAATTTAGCGTAATAAACTTCATCAAATACAAAAGTGTTAAACCGTCCGAGTCCCCAAAATCGTAGGGTTAGTGACAGCAAAAACACTCCAGTAATGCCAATCCAAAACCACTTTTTAGTCATTTGTCAACGTTAGTAGTTAGTAGTTAGTGGTTAGTGGTTAGTGGTTAGTGGTTAGTAGTTAGTGGTTAGTGGTTAGTGGTTAGTGGTTAGTGGTTAGTGGTTAGTGGTTAGTGGTTAGTGGTTAGTGGTTAGTAGTTAGTGATTCTTTTTGACAACCAACAACTAACAACCAACAACTTACAACCAACAACTTACAACTAACAATCAACAACTAACAACCAACAACTAACTATTTTCCACTTTTGCTACTTCTAGCATTGTTTTTAAAACCGAATCCGGATTAAGACTGATAGAGTCAATTCCTTGTTCCACTAAAAACTGAGCAAATTCTGGGTAGTCGCTAGGTGCTTGCCCACAAATGCCGATTTTACGGTTGTGTTGTTTTGCGGCGGCGATCGCTAACTTCACCATCCGCTTGACACCTTCACTGCGCTCATCAAACAACCGCGCCACTAACGCCGAATCCCTGTCCAGTCCAAGTGTGAGCTGAGTTAGGTCATTGGAACCAATTGAGAAACCGTCAAAAACTTGTGCAAATTCCTCAGCCATTATGACATTGTTGGGCAACTCACACATCACATAAACCTGCAAATCGTTAACCCCCTGCTGCAAACCATGTTTTGCCATTTCTGTCAACACCATCAGCCCTTCATCAGGCGTGCGACAGAAAGGAATCATGGGGATAACGTTTGTCAAACCCATCTCGTCTCTGACTCGCTTAATGGCATAACATTCTAGAGCAAAAGCTTCTCTATAGCCTTTATCATAATAACGCGCCGCTCCTCGCCAGCCAAGCATTGGGTTTTCTTCTTCGGGTTCAAACTGTCTGCCACCTAACAAATTGGCATACTCATTACTCTTGAAATCTGACATCCGCACAATGACTGGTTTAGGATAAAATGCCCCAGCAATCCTACCGATTCCTTGAGCTAATTTATCGACAAAGTACTGGGGTTTGTCATCGTAAAGTGCAGTAATTTCGGCAATTCTGGCTTTAACAAATTCATCCTCTAACTCGTTAAAGTGAATTAAAGCCATTGGATGGGTCTGGATGTAGTTGGCAATGATAAACTCTGTCCGCGCTAAACCGACTCCATCGCAGGGAATAGCAGACAAACTGAAAGCTTCCTGAGGATTACCCACATTCATCAAAATTTGGGTGCGGGTGCGGGGTAAGTTATCTAGCTGAACTTCTTGGACTTCAAAAGGCAACAATCCCGCATAAACTCTTCCTTCTTCCCCTTCGGCGCAAGAAACTGTTACCTCTTGTCCATTTTTCAAGATTTCTGTGGCATTACCGCATCCCACAATTGCTGGTACACCCAATTCCCGTGCAATAATTGCTGCATGACACGTGCGTCCACCTTGGTTAGTGATAATCGCACTTGCTTTTTTCATAATTGGTTCCCAGTCAGGATCGGTTCTATCTGTTACCAAAACTTCCCCTGCTTTGAACTGCTCGATTTTGTTGGCATTTACAATTAGGTGTGCTTTGCCTTGACTTATAGCTTCTCCAACAGCGCGACCTGTGATTAAAGGGAGTGGACAGTGGAGATTAGGGGTTGAGGTGTGGGCAAATTTTTCTCCACTCCCGATTCCACTTCCTAAGAGGCGATAACTCCTCAAGATATGCTGCCCTTTCTGCGACTGCACGGTTTCAGGACGTGCTTGCACGACAAATAGTTCGTTGGTAATGCCGTCTTTTGCCCACTCAATATCCATCGGGGTGTAGGTATTGTGGACTTGGGAATAATGGTCCTCAATCAAGCACGCCCACTGCGCTAGTTGTAAAATCTCATCATCTGTCAGGGCAAATTTGCCTCTTTCATTGAGAGAGACTGGCACATTTTTGGTGAATTTAGAGCCGTCGTCATAGACCATTTTGAGTTCTTTGCTGCCCAATCTTTTATCGATAATTGGGCGAAAACCTGCTTTTAAAGTAGGCTTAAAAACATAATATTCGTCTGGGTTGACAGTTCCTTGGACAACATTTTCTCCTAAGCCATAGGCAGCTGTGATCAGTGCAGCATTTTGGAAGCCTGTTTCTGTTTCAATTGAGAACATTACCCCAGAGGATGCTAAGTCAGAACGTACCATTTTTTGTACGCCAACAGCGAGGGCAACGCTAAAGTGGTCAAATCCCTTGATTTGGCGATAAGAAATGGCGCGATCGGTAAATAGGGAAGCAAAGCAGCGATGACAGGCTGCTAAAACTCCTTGAACACCAGTGACGTTAAGGTAAGATTCTTGCTGTCCGGCAAAACTGGCATCGGGAAGGTCTTCGGCAGTGGCGCTGGAGCGTACTGCTACATCTACTACATACTTGTCCTGCTGGTGTATAATTTTATTGGAGTGTGTGTCTAATTCTTTATCCGTGATTGAAACACATAAAGCTTGGTAGGCTGTGATGATTGCATCCCGCAATAAAGGGGGAAATGGTGTATGTAGTAGTAGCGATCGCGCCTTTAAGCCTCGCTCTCGTAAATTTTTTACATCTTCAACATCTAGGTCAGAAAAGAGTTCACGCAGCTTGGACTCTAACCCAGCTGATTGGATAAAATAGCGATAAGCATAAGCAGTGGTGGCGAACCCACTGGGAATATTCACGCCTTTGGGCTTGAGTTGTTGAATCATTTCCCCCAAGGATGCATTCTTGCCTCCAACTAGGGGTATATCGGCAATGCCCACTTGATCAAACCAGAGGACGAGCGATCGCTCTACGTCAGAATTAGACAAAGTATCAGGAGTTTTTGTAACCATTTTTACTTAACCTCAGTGGTAGATTTTCTGATGTCTAAATTGTAATTTACTGCATATTTCATTTAGGATCGGCGATCCAAGTTTCAACGAAGACATTACCTGCTTCTTGTATAACTTATATTCAGGAGGGCGCAAATCAGGAGTTTCTGCAGTTTGGGTGGGTTAATGCAAGGTTTGGTCTATTAGTCAAGATTAAAAAGTCAATTCTTAACAAAACTTTGGACTATAAATTTTTGACTATGGACTATAGTGCATTGCTAAACTACCCATGGGCACTATCCGTCTATTATTACTCTTAAAGCATTGACAGAGGGAGTCATCATGGGCAAGTACGACAAGATTTTTAATTCGGAAAAGTCTTTAGAAGAATCACTGAGTCCAGAAGAAGCGGTGGCGGCGATCGCAGTTGTCACCGCCGTTGCTGATTCTTCGTTAGATGATGTGGATGTAGAACTTTTAGCGGATATAATCTGGGGATTCGAGGTATTTGAAGATTACTCAGATGACGATTTGTTAGCGTTGGTCGATAGACTCCTAGTCATTGCTGAGGAAGAGGGACTGGGAGCGCTGTTTAACACCGCTAATGAATCCCTTGCAGAAGATTTCGTTCGGGATGCTTATGCTGCGGGGGTAAGCGTACTTGTAGATGAAGAAGAGCTGCTTGTTCCGTCGGGGAAAATGTCTTTGCTCAAAAAGCTACAGGAAGCTTTGGAAATTAAGGATGAACTTGCAAAGGAAATTCTAGACGAGGTCATAACCGCCTTTGAAGAAGCAGAAGATGAATACGAAGAAGACGACGATGAAACAGTACTAGAAGACGATAGCCTGGACGTGTATGAGTCCCCTTTGGGTAATTTTATCGTCCCAATTCCGGTTGATCCTCAGCACGGTGGTAGGGTTCAAAGTCAAGAAGGGGTAGTGGGCTTTTCTGATGATTTTGGCACTTTGCTGAGAATCGATTATTATCCTATACCTCTTGAACAGGTGGAGGATATGCAATCGGTTAGAGAGGAAGAATATCTTCGCTCAATTCTGTTAAATAAATATGTACCTCAGGCGATTGTTGCCAATTTACCACAGGCTTCCGTAGAGTGTACGGAATATCTGCCAGACACATTGGAGGGATCTTACTTTGCGTTAATCAATATGCCCGAAGGTTCATCGATTTCCAAAACAGGCAACAATGGCACTGCTAGCAGGTTGAATGCGTACCGAGGGCTGCTCGCTTTTGCGGAAGGCAATTTTTTATACATTGCCAGTAATCAGCGCAGCTTTTTTGACGGGGAAACTCCCACTACTCCTAAAGCAGAAGCCGAGGGTATCAAGCAAAAGATTTTAGAGTTTGTTGATTCTATCGAGTTCACTTAGTTTTAGTTAGCTTTCGCGCTATGTAGAGACGTTGCATTGCAACGTCTCTACATATCCACACAATGACAGTAAAATATGAATGTGTAACATGGAGTCTAAAGACCAATGTTTGAAAATCACCCGCTGATCAGCATCTCTCGTGAAGTGATGGGCGGCACTCCAGTTTTTACTGGTACGAGAGTTCCTGTGCAGACTCTTTTCGATTATTTGAAAGCGGGAGAGTCGATTGATGATTTTTTAGATGGATTTCCAACTGTTACTAGAGAGCAGGCGATCGCACTGTTGGAAGAAGCAGGAAAACTTCTTGTTGACAGGGTAGCATAACATGAAGCTCCTGTTGGATGAGTGTATTGACCGCAAGCTGGCGAAAGAGTTTGTTGACTGCGAGGTGAAAACAGTTCCACAGATGGGATGGGCTGGAATTAAGAATGGTCAACTCCTTGCCCTTGCACAGAAAGTATTTGATATTTTCATAACGGTTGATCGCAGCTTGTCATTTCAGCAAAATCTGCCGCAATTTGACATCGCAGTGGTTGTTTTGTACGCACCTTCCAATCGATTAACTGATCTGAAGCCTTTAGTGCCACAGGTTTTGGCTATCTTATCTACACTAACTAAGGGGCAAGCCACGGTTGTTAGTATATAGCCAACATCAACATAACTTGACCAAATGCGAGCGTGGTTAATTATGTCAAAATGAACTTGTGGCTGGCTTGCCCACTTTGCAATTACGAGCAATTCCTCAACCAATCACCGGCTGTTCCGTCATGTTGATGGGCAAACTGCACAAAATTTTGTCAAAGCGAGAACGTTGACTGCTATTAAGTTTGTAAAGTTTTGTCAATAAAATAGAGGTAGTACTGTAAGCTCTTGCTACTGAAACTTGAAGGGTGCTTTATTTATTAGTAGTGCTGTTTCACTAATACTTTGACCACCTCAATCTAGTATAGGAGGCTGCAATGTCCGGGATAAGTACTCGTTGGTTTTTAGGGATGGCGGTAGGGGGAGCGATCGCTTTGGGGACAAATTCTGCTGTAGCCCAGATAGTACCCGATAGGACTCTACCCAATAATTCCAACGTTACAGTAAATGGCAGTACCTTCAACATTACTGGCGGAACAACTGCCGGACGCAACTTGTTCCATAGTTTCCAGCAGTTTTCTGTACCAACAGGGGGTACGGCTTCTTTTAATAATGCTGCTGATATTCACAACATCTTCAGTAGGGTAACGGGTGGGTCAGTTTCTGAGATTAATGGGTTAATTAAAGCATCGGGTAAAGCTAACTTGTTTCTGATTAATCCGTCGGGGATTGTATTTGGCCCGTCTTCCAGCTTAAATGTCGGTGGTTCGTTCTTGGGAACTACAGCAAATGCAATTCAATTTGGGAACTTCGGTTTTTTCAGCGCTACCAATCCAGAAGTACCCTCACCATTACTGACAATCAATCCATCGGCATTGTTATTCAATCAAATTGCTCCTTCGCAAATTCAAAATAACTCAAGTTTAAGTGTTCTTGATGGTAAAAGTTTGTTGCTTGTAGGCGGCAACATCAACATGGATGGCGGTAAACTGAATGCTTATGGGGGTCGAGTCGAGTTGTCCGGATTGGCAAGTCCTGGAAATGTAGGGCTAAATGTGGATGGCGATAAATTGAGCTTGGGCTTTCCGAATTCTAGTACACGAGCAGATATATCTTTGACTAATGGCGCTGGTGTATTTGTAGAAGCTGGTGGTGGCGGGGATATTGCAGTCAACTCGCGCAATTTAGAAATTACGTCCGGAAGCGCACTGAGTGCTGGTATTGGGCAAGGTTTGGGGTCAGTTGACTCTGTTGCAGGGGATATTACGCTCAATGCCACAGGGGAAATAAAAGTTGTAGGATCTGGGAGTGGTGTCCGTAATCTTGTGCGATCGCTTGCAGTGGGCAATGGTGGTGACATCAATATTAAAACTGAGTCACTTGCTGTCGATGGCGCTAAAATTGAAACTAGCACTTTTGGTCAGGGGAATGCAGGCAATCTGACGATTGCGGCTCCTGAGCAAGTCTCCTTAACGAACGAAGCTTTTGCCTTTACCACTGCAGAATCAGGATCTGTGGGTAACGCTGGTGATCTTCAGATTCAGGCTAGGTCTGTCTCTGTTACCAATGGCTCTCAATTAAAAGTTAGCACTTTAGGTCGGGGGAATTCGGGCAACCTGACAATTGATGCCCATAACACCGTAGAGTTTATGAATAAAGCCTTTGCCTTTAGCCAGGTGCAAGGGGGGGGTGTGGGCAATGGTGGTGAGATGAGGATTTCCACGGGTTCGCTCTCGGTCAATAACTCCACACTAAGTGCTAGCACTATTGGAAAGGGTAATGCAGGTACCTTGAGGATTGATGCTCGCGATACTGTCTCTTTTACGAATGGTGGCGCTGCTTTTACGACTGTGGAACCTGGCGCAGTGGGAAATGGGAACGATCTCCGGATTCAGGCAAGATCCGTTTTGGTTTCCAATGGTTCGTTTCTGACGGCAAATACTCTGGGTCAGGGAAATGCGGGCAATGTGATTATTGATGCTCGCGATTCTGTCCAACTTGATAATGGCAGGGTTACCAGTCGAGTGGAATCACCAGGAGTGGGGAATGGGGGCAACGTCACTATTAATGCGCGGGATAGGATTTCCTTGATGGATGGGGCAGCTATCTTTAGTGGCGTAGAATCACAACAAACCGCAGGCAATGGTGGGGATATCAGCATTACCGCAGGCTCTCTTTCCCTAACCAATAGCGCTCAACTACTTGCCAGCAATCGTGGACGAGGGAATGCAGGTAACGTCACTATTAATGCGCGGGATAGTATTTCTTTTGATGGAGCATCTGTATTTAGCAGTGTGGAATTACCAGGAGTGGGGAATGGGGGCAACGTCACTATTAATGCGCGGGATAGGATTTCCTTTAATGGCAGCGCTGTATTCAGTGGTGTAGAATCATCAGAGGTAGGCAATAGTGGAGACATTAGCATTACCGCAGGCTCTCTTTCCCTGACCAATGGCGCTCAACTATACGCCAGCAATCGTGGACGAGGGAATGCAGGCAAGGTTACTATTAATGCGCGGGATAGTATTTCCTTTGATGGCGCATCTGTATTTAGCAGCGTAGAATCACAACAAACTGCAGGCAATAGTGGAGACATCAGTATCACCACAGGCTCTCTTTCCCTGACCAATTTGGCTAAACTATATGCCAGCAATCATGGACGAGGGAATGCAGGCAAGGTTACTATTAATGCGCGGGATAGTATTTCCTTTGATGGCGCATCTGTATTCAGTAGCGTGGAATCACCAGGAGTGGGGAATGGTGGAGATATCAGTATCACCACAGGCTCTCTTTTTCTAACTAATGGCGCTCAACTATATGCTAGCAATCGTGGACAAGGGGGGAATGCAGGCAAGGTTACTATTAATGCGCGCAATAGTATTTCCTTTAATGGGGGTGCTGTATTTAGCAGCGTAGAATCACAACAAACTGCAGGCAATGGTGGAGACATCAGTATCACCACAGGCTCTCTTTCCCTGACCAATTTGGCTAAACTATATGCCAGCAATCATGGACGAGGGAATGCAGGCAGCGTCAATATTAATGCGCGGGATAGTATTTCCTTTGATGGGGGCGCTGTATTTAGCAGCGTAGAATCACTAGGAGTGGGGAATGGTGGAGACATCAGTATCACCACAGACTCTCTTTCTCTGACCAATGGCGCTCAACTGTTTACCACCAATCGTGGACAAGAGGGGAATGCAGGTAACGTTACTATTAATGCACGCGATCGCATTTCCTTTAACGGAGCATCTATCTTCAGCAGTGTTGAATCACAAGCAGTTGGCAACGACCATAACACCAGCACTACTACAGGCTCACTCTCTCTCACCGATGGTGTTCAAATGAATGCTAACAATCAGGTACAGGGGACTGCGGGAGACATACAGATCCGCTCTCGCTCTATCCAGCTAGATAACCAGGCAAGTATCCTAGCTAGAACTACATCTGGTAATGGTGGAAACATTACCCTGAACTCCCAAAACTTTTTACTATTGCGACGTAACAGCCAAATTTCCACAACGGCAGGTACTGCAGGTGCAGGCGGCAATGGTGGCAACATAACAATCAACACTCCATTCATCGTCGCTGTCAAAAATGAAAATAGCGACATCACTGCTAATGCTTTTAGTGGTAGTGGTGGAATAGTCTCGATAAACGCTACAGACCTTTTCAACATCGCCCCACTTAGTCGGCAAGACCTAGAGAGGTTGCGTCCAAATGATTTAGATCCTACTAAACTACCAACTAATGATATTACTGCCATTTCACAAATAAACCCCTCTTTGAGCGGTCAGGTAACTATCAACTCTTTAGATATTGACCCTAGTCGTGGTTTAATTACCTTACCCACAGTTGTGGAAGCAACGCCAAAGCTAGCTTCCTCTAGCTGCGCTGCCTTTAATGAAACGAATGGTGGTAGTCAATTTACCATCACTGGACGCGGCGGTTTACCTCCCAGCCCCGACGAACCCCTCACGAGTGATGTAGTGTGGTCAGATACTCGCCTACCAACTACCACAACGCAGCATCAACACAAAACACACGCTGCTAAACCCAAACCCAAACCAATAGCAATCGTACCTGCTACTGGCTGGGTGTTTAATGGCAACGGCGAAGTAACACTGATTTCCTCTACACATAATGCCAATAGTTTGGGGACTACTCCTGCTACCTGCCCTGCACAGATGTCATTTTGAAGTGTGGGGTTCACACAATGAGATTACGGAAAATAGCTTTGGTGCAGGCGATCGCCAAACTGTCCGAGTGCCTGGAGTGTTACAGGGTGCTTCAATCTTCGTCAAAGTGAGCCTCTAGATCCATGCGATCGTGAAGAATGCGAATAATCTCAATCCCAACGGATGCTTCACGATAAAAAATTAGGCGTTGCTGAATTGAGGTATGATTTTATTTTCTCTGTCAATTGAAAAACTTAATTCTTGGCGTTCTTGGCACGGGCAGTCTAACGGCGCCGGGGAACCCGTCCAACGCGCTGCCCTTGTCTTGGCGGTTCAATTTTCATCCCTGTTTTATGCAACGCCCTCAAAGGTATTGGGTGAGCAATTCCTTAAATCAGTGGCCATGGTCTATCACGTCAAAATCGCTCCACCCATTAACCGCTCATTCCGATACTTCAACTCTTCTTTCATCAAATACCAACGTTCCAAACTTGCATCTATCTCTATCACCTTCTCTGCTGCTTGCCGCGCCAAAATTAACACTTCCTCATCTTCCAGTAAACTCGCTAATGTAAAATCTGGCACTCCAGATTGACGAGTTCCCAACACCTGACCTGGACCGCGAAAACGCATATCCATTTCCGAGATGAAAAAGCCATCCTGCGACTGTTCCAACACCTTCAGCCTAGCTTCCGCATCAGGGCTTCTGGAACTACTAATCAACAAACAGTAGGACTGAGCTGCACCACGACCGACACGCCCCCGCAGTTGGTGTAACTGAGACAAACCAAATCGTTCAGCATTTTCAATGAGCATGACTGTTGCATTAGGCACGTCAACACCCACTTCAATAACGGTGGTGGAAACCAAGATTTGCGTGTTGTTATCCCGAAATTTGTTAATTGCTTCGTCTTTTTCTGCAGAACTCATGCGACCGTGAAGCAACCCTACCTGAAACTCCGGAAAAATGCTTTCCTGTAACTTTTGATGCTCCTCGACAGCCGATCGCGCTTCCAGTTTTTCCGATTCTTCTACCAGTGGCAAAACCACATAAACTTGACGTCCTTGGGCAATTTCCCGACGGATCAGATCGTAAGCATTGGTGCGTTCCTGAGCCGATAGCACCGTTGTCTGAATCTTTTGCCGTCCTGGTGGTAACTCATCAATTTGACTTACATCCAAATCTCCGTGTATTGTCAGCGCCAGTGTCCGAGGAATGGGAGTTGCTGTCATAGTTAGCACATGGGGTTGCTCGCCTTTTTGCTGCAAACGCGCTCGTTGCTCCACCCCAAAGCGATGTTGCTCGTCAATGACTACCAAACCCAAACGCTGAAAGTTAACCGGGTCTTGAATTAAAGCATGAGTCCCCACTAAAAGCGGCAATTCACCAGTTCCTAGCTGAGCATGGATTTGTCGCCGTTTTGCCGTTTTTGTGGAACCTGTCAGTAATTCCACTGGCAGATACAGGAGATTAAACCAGCTAACTAACTTGCGGTAATGCTGCTCTGCCAAGACTTCTGTAGGAGCCATCAGTGCTGCTTGGTAGCCAGATTGAATGGCAGCAAGGATGGCAATTACTGCCACAACTGTTTTACCAGAACCTACATCCCCTTGTACAAGACGATTCATAGGTACGGATTTTTGCAAGTCGTTGAGGATGTCGTTGAGGACTCTAGTTTGAGCACCAGTGAGTTGAAATGGCAGTAGCTCATAAAATTTTTCCACCAGCTCACCTCTAGAGGCAAGAATGGCGCTTGTTTGAATTTGCCGTGCTTTATGCTGACGCTGGAGTAACCCGAGTTGCAGGTAGAAAAATTCATCGAAAACAAGGCGGCGACGGGCAACTTGTAGGGTGGCGGTGTCTGTGGGAAAGTGGATGTTAGCGATCGCATCCTTCAACTCCATCAAACCATACTTACTCCGCAAACCGCTCGGCAGGGGGTCTTTGAGGTGGACACAGGAAGGTAAGGCAGCAATGACCGCTTGTCGAACTATATCTGCCCCTATTCCCTCCGTTAAGGTGTAAATTGGCACCACGCGACCAATAATCTGCGACTCAATCGGATCTCCTGGATTTGCCAAAACTTCCAGTTCTGGATCTTCTAGCGCCAGACCGTATTTACTTTCTTTCACCAACCCAGAAGCCGCCACAACTGCACCTTCTGGGTAGCGACGCTTTAAACTTTCTTGCCAAGCGCGACTAGTAAAACGTGTACCGGCGAAAAATCGGCTAATTTTGATTTGACCTGTTTTGTCCCGCAACTGCAACTCTAGAATCAATAGTTTTTTGTTGCGGGGGCTAAGAAAGCAGTTACAACGCTTCACTTTTGCCACTATTGTCACCGTCTCACCCGCCTGCAACTCCTGAATGTTCACCAAACGAGCATAGTCAATATGGTCGCGGGGATAATAAAAAAGCAGGTCGCGCACTGTATATAACCCAAGACGGACCAACTTTTCGGCTTTTCGTACTCCTATTTCTGGTAAATCGCTAAGTTTTTGGTCGATTTGGGGAGCGAGTCTCCGACTTACCTCAGCAACGATGGGAGATTTTGGAATTGGGGAGTAGGGAGTGGAGAGTGGGGAGTGGGGAGATGAGGGAGTGGGGGGAGTAGGGGGAGATGAGGGAGATGAAGGAGATGAGGTCATGTATTTATCTCCCCCCACTTCCCCTACTTCCCCTACTCCCCCTACTCCCCCTACTCCCCCTACTCCCCCTACTCCCCACTCCCCACTCCCCACTCCCCCTCCTCCCCTCTCAGTCACTTGCTGTAATTCCTGTAGATAAGAACCAGTGAGGGCTACCAAGTTTTGTCTGTCTTCCAGGACAAGATTGGGATAGCCAGCAAATTGAGCCGCCAGTTCTTGCCAACGACGGCGTTCAATGCTTGGCAAGGTTGTGGGGAATTTGCCGAAAGTCAGAGTGAGAAACTCACTAAAGCGGTATTGCTTGCCCACCAAATCAGTGAAGCCCTGTTCTGCCTCTATTGCCAAGGCTTTGTGCAATCTTACCCAATCTGGTTTGTCATTAGTCATTGGTAATTGGTCATTGGTAATCGGTCATTGGTAATTGGTCATTGGACAAACAACAAACAACAAACAACAAATAACTAATCATCAAACCAACTGGCACGCCATGCCGCTTCAGCTTCAGCAATTGACCGTTCTCGCTGTTTTTTTTGATACTCCTGCCCTTGCTTGTTTAGCTGAACTAAAATGTTGCGAATCTGCTTGCGCTTAGACGAGAGTGTCGCATCGGCAAATTCAATTTCCCCAAGCCGCAGGTTTACAGTCATGATCTGTGTCAAGCTTGAATCTTCTGAGGGAGATCCATTTTCAATTTCAATTACCAAGTTTAATAAGTTGGGTGGTCCTGGCATTACCTCGGCAGATGCTTCTGATGCAGCCGCTGCTGCTTCTAAAATAGGTTCTGGTAATTTTCTGGGTAATATCCCAGCTTTTTGTAATAAAACATTAGCCTTACGAGAAACCTTTTTCAGCGTCTCTTGGGTCATTCTCTCCTGGTTCTGTTGCCATATCGCTAATGCTATAGGAGAAGACGAGGGGGAGGGAGTTGGGGGAATTGGGGGAGTTGGGGGAGTTGGGAGAGATGGGGGAGTTGAAGACGTTGGGGGAGATGGAAATGTTGTTGGGGGAGATGGAAATGCTGTTGGGGGAGATGGAAATGTTGTTGGGGGAACTGGGGGAAATAAATTAATTTGCTCTTCCCCCTGATCTCCCCGATCTCCCTGATCCCCCTCATCTCGCTTATCCTCTTCCTTATTAGTGGTGTAAGCTAGCAACTGCTCAGATGCCTGTTTACCCAACTTACGAATGGCTTGTTGCAATTCTTGCCGCTGATTCAAGGACAAACTTAGGAACTTTTCGGCATACCCCTGAGTACACAGGTGATAAGTTGCCAGAATCAACTGCTGGCGCAAGGCTTGCCCCAACGTAGTTAGATAACTGGCATAAGCACTTTGGAGATCTGCCGCGATCGCACGTGTCGTCTCTTCTAGTGCTAAGATGTCCCGCTCAATTAGCTCGATTGCTCTTGCCATATATTCTGATTATTGCCCATATTTACCATTACATGGTACAAATGTACGCAGCTATTTTAAAATAATTATCCAATAGATAGTGGTTAGTTGTTAGTTGTTAGTGGTTAGTGGTTAGTGGTTAGTGGTTAGTAGTTAGTAGTTAGTGGTTAGTGGTTAGTGGTTAGTGGTTAGTGGTTAGTGGTTAGTAGTATTTTTACAACCAACAACCAACAACTAACAACTAACAACTAACAACCAACAACTAACAAATTACTAATTTACTTGCTACCAACTTGTGCAGCGACTTCCTCAGCAAAGTTACTTTCTTGCTTCTCAATGCCTTCGCCCAGGATAAAGCGGACGAAGCGCCGAACTTGGATGTTTTCGCCAAGTTGAGCGATCGCTTGTTTCACGAGTTCTTCCACTGTGATACTTTGGTCACGAATGTAAGGCTGATCCAGCAAAGTTAGTTCTTTCAGGCGTTTTTCAATCCGTCCCTGAACAATTTTTTCTTTGACTGCATCAGGCTTATTCGCTATGTCATCCCGCCCCATCTCAATTTCCTTTTCTTTGTCGGCGACTTGGGGTGGGATGTCTGATACCTTAACGTACTCCACGTTAGGACAAGCCGCAACCTGCATAGCAACGTTTCGCACCAGTGTTTGAAACTCCTCGCGGCGGGCTACGAAGTCAGTCTCGCAGTTGATCTCTACCAGTACACCGACTCTACCGCCAGTGTGAATGTAGCTACCCACGAGTCCTTCCGCTGCCACGCGATCTGCTTTTGACCCGGCTTTAGCGATCCCCTTTTTCCGTAGCCATTCTTCGGATTTCACCAGATCGCCACTATTTTCTTGCAACGCCTTTTTGCAGTCCATCATGCCAGCACCAGTTTTTTGGCGTAGCTCTTGAACGATTTTTGCAGATATTTCCGCCATATTGCCTCAATTCCTACTTGACTGACAATTTTAACCGCTTTTGGATTGTTAGTAGTTAGTTGTTAGTAGTTAATAGTTAGTTTTTAGTAGTTAGTAGTTAGTTGTTAGTAGGACAACTAACTACCCAACTCCAGTCGGAGAAGCTACGCGAACGGGTGACGCTCGTACCTCTGCTGGTGTACCCGAAGATCGCTGCGCTATCGCAGTCCCCTAGGTCGGGTTCACCCTCCAGAGAGGGCTGTCTCACCAGTCGCCGTGAGAGCGGGCTAACCCTCCGGAGATCGCTGGGTCACTAACCACTATCAACTAACAACTAACCACTAACAACTACCCACTAAGAACTAACCACTATTTATTCTTCCTCATCGTCGGGAATTAGAGTGTCAGTATACTCGCTTTCCTCGTATTCGTACTCTTCCTCGCCGCCGTCGTAATCTTCGTATTCGTCTTCTCCATCCAATTGACCGTGACGACCTTCATAGATGGCGTCTGCCAATTTACCTACTATTAACTTAATCGACCGAATGGCGTCGTCATTTGCTGGGATGGGGATATCTACCACATCTGGGTCACAGTTTGTGTCTAGCATGGACACAATCGGAATTGCCAGTTTTTGGCATTCTTGAACTGCGTTATACTCCCGCTTCTGGTCTACAATCACTACCACGTCGGGGACTTTCCGCATGGTTTTAATACCACCCAGATATTTCTGAAGCTTCGCCATTTCCCGACGCAGCATCGAGGCTTCTTTTTTCGGCAATAAATCTAGAGCGCCGTTTTCTTCCCGACGTTCCAAGTCTTTCAGGCGGTCTACACGAGTTTTGATGGTCGTCCAGTTGGTGAGCATTCCGCCCAACCAACGCTGGTTGATGTAATGGGAACCACAACGGGCGGCTTCTTGGGCAATAATTCCTGCAGCTTGCCGTTTTGTGCCAACAAACAGAAATTTCTTACCAGATTCTGCTTGCGAGCGCATGTAGCTATAAGCATCTTCCATTAACTGGGCTGTTTGCACCAAGTCAATGATGTGTACTCCGTTACGGGATGTGTAAATGTAAGGAGCCATCTTCGGATTCCACCTGCGGGTTTGATGCCCAAAGTGAACACCCGACTCCATCATCTGAGCCAATGAAACGACTGCCATATTTTTCTACTCCTATTCGGGTTAAACCTCCATCCAGGCGTATTTCCACGACAGGAAACACCCGACGTATTCCCAGATGTGCGAGATTAGACAACTACTCTAGGATAACACATTTTGTTGATTGTTGGTTGTTGATTGCTAATTGCTAATTGCTAATTGCTAATTGCTAATTGCTAATTGCTAATTGCTAATTGTCCTTGGTTATCAACAACTAACAACTAACAACCAACAACCAACAACTAACAACTAACAACCAACAACTAACAACCAACAACTAACAACTAACAACTAACAACTAACAACTAACAATTCAAAATGTTTGCTGCATTTCTGTATAGGCTTCATAAACACCTTTGACGTTATACCAGTTCAGGAAAATGCGGGCGATTTCTAAAGCAAACTGGGGTTTACCTGAGTTAATTAGCCAATGCAAAAAAGGAGCCATTGTGCGTTCATTAAGAGCGCCATTGAATGTGAGAATTCCCCAAAGTAAGCGATGTAACAAAGTCATTTGAATCATCATTCGCACTTCCCAAGTGGGGTGCTTTTGATAAAATAAAACTCCCATGCGTCCGCGTTGAATTTCTTTGTCAATCAAGCGCGGAATTTGCTCTAAGCTAAAGGGTGGATGCCAGTGATAGCCAACGGCAGATGGACATTTAATTAATTTTAAACCCAGTTGTTTGAGTCTGACACCGAGTTCTAAGTCTTCCCAGCCATAGAGTTGAAAGCGGGTGTCAAAAAGTCCAGCCTTGTTTAGCCAATGCTTGGGGATCGCGACATTTCCTGTGGCAAAAAAAGCTGCGGAAAAATCTGTGAGCTTGTATGGTTCAGCCGTTGGGTTATCGAAATTGCAAGTATTAATCACTGCGCCGTAGGTAAAGAAGCGATCGCTTCCCAATTTCTTTTTTCCTTCCACCAGCGCCAACTCATGAGCTTGCAGAAAATTCTCAGTCACCACTAAATCACTATCAATAAAAATAATAGTGTCTCCCAATGCTTCTTTTACTCCCAAATTCCGCGCCGCAGATGGTCCTTGATGATTTTGACGAAACGTTCGCACATGGGGAAACTCGCCTTTGCTTGCTGACAACCAATCCAATGTGCCATCAGTAGAACCATCATCCACCAAAACAATCTCGTAACCCTGTAGAGACGTTGCATCTCTGGTTTCTACATTTTGCTGCATCTCCAAAGCTCTGAGGCACTTTTCTAAAATCGGCTTGCGATTGTAAGTTGGAATAACAACGCTAAAAAACACAGTTTCACCCACAGCACTATTGCCCATATCTAGCATAGGACAACGGTAACACTGACAGTGTTCCTTCCCTCAAATATGAGTCGCGCACTCTAACCTTCCAAGGTTCGTACTAGGAGTCAGGAGAGAAGAATACATACATAAACTGCCCACTAAAGTAGGGTGCGTTAGCTGAAAGTGCGGCACATAAAATTTGGCATGGTGCGTTACGCTACTGAAGAGCGCACCCTACGACTGTGAATAAATTTTATGGTAGCAGTTTTTATTAGCTGATATTTTGCACCATTCGATAGGGAGGGTAGGGTGGGCACTGCCCACCAACGCAAAAATAGCCATTTCAGTCAATGGTGGGCGATGCCCACCCTACAAAAATAGCGTTATTGCAACTGGTGCAAGATGTGATTTAGCCAACAGTAGCTCTAAGACGACGCAGCAAAGAACTACCTCCAATCACAGCTATGGCGATCAGCCCCGTGGTGGCTGTTGGTTCCGGAACTTTCTCGGGAGTTTGCAAGGAGAATTTCAGTACAGCTTGCCCCTTGGAGGGAGCAGTTGGATCTGCACCCAGTTTGTCTGCTTCGGTAAAAGTAATTTCGCCTGTAGCATCTTTAAATATGCCTGTTCCACCATTGATGGTTATAGTACCACCACCTTGAATTGTGCCAGCTAAGGGATTAACTTCAGCGCTATCATTCGCTTTGCCAAACAACTCATTAGCACCGCCGAAATACCTGTCGGAAAGTGCTGGTTCGCCCTGTACGCCAAACGTGGTTGGATCTGAATTAAAGGCGGTTTTGGTGATTAATGTGGCGGGGTCGGTGTTTGTTTTACCGTAAGTATTGCTGGTAAATGACGTTAATCCGTAAGCTGCATCAGTAGTGTCGCCTGTGATAGTTGCCCTGACAATATCTGGGAACTGTGGATTGAAGGGATTAATTGTGACTGTTGTATTGTATGTAGTAGTGAAATTATAAGTAGCAGCAGTAGCACTTTGGATAGCGGTCCCAAAACCGACTAAAGTCAAGGCTATGGGAATGAGCCGTTTGATGCGTGGATAAAGCATAATTCACCTGAGTGTTAGTATAATAAATACTGTGTTTCAATGATACTATGTTAATATTACTGAAGAGAATGCCGAAAAGTTATATAATTATGATAAATTTTTAGTAAAATTACGGTGCGCTAGCCTAAAAGCTTTAATACACTTGCACGAATGACAGTGTGCGAGTTTGTTAGTTTGATGGAAGCTATATCAAATGAGTGGATTTTTTCTCAGAAATTAGTTAGATAATAGTGACTCATTATTTGTTGTGCTAAAGGAAGAAACGAATGGGTCGCGCAAAAAAGGTTGTTCTGGCATATTCTGGCGGAGTAGATACTTCAGTATGCATTCCTTACCTTAAGCAGGAGTGGGGTGTGTCCGAGGTGATTGCGCTAGCAGCAGATTTAGGTCAGGGAGACGAATTGAAGTCAGTGCAAGAAAAAGCACTGAAATCGGGAGCTAGTGAATCTTTGGTTGCGGATGTTAAACAGAGTTTTGTCAAAGATTACGCTTTTGCTGCGATTCAAGCGAACGCCCTCTACGAAAATCGCTATCCTCTGGGAACTGCCCTAGCGAGGCCGCTGATTGCGAAGATATTAGTAGAAACTGCAGAAAAATACGGCGCTGATGCGATCGCTCACGGTTGCACTGGCAAAGGTAACGATCAAGTTCGCTTTGATGTTGCTGTTGCTGCCCTTAACCCCAACCTTAAGATACTTGCACCTGCACGGGAATGGGGGATGAGCCGCGAGCAAACCATTGCCTACGGTGAACAGTTTGGTATCCCTTCGCCTGTGAAAAAATCGAGTCCCTACAGCATTGACCGTAACTTGCTGGGGCGCAGCATTGAAGCAGGTATTTTGGAAGATCCCGCAGCGGAACCACCAGAAGAAATTTATCTGATGACCAAGGCGATCGCTGACACGCCTAACGAACCAGAGTACATTGAAATTGGTTTCATTAGAGGCATTCCTACCACCCTCAACGGTGAACCTAAAAACCCAGTTGAACTGATTGAACAACTCAACTTAGTGGCTGGGAATCATGGCATCGGACGTATAGACATGATAGAAAACCGCTTAGTAGGCATAAAATCGCGGGAAATTTACGAAACTCCCGCTATGACCGTGTTAATTCAGGCACACCGGGATTTAGAAAGCCTAACTTTGACAGCAGATGTCACTCAGTACAAGCGTGGTATTGAAGAGACTTACAGCCAAATTGTCTACAACGGTCTGTGGTACAGTCCACTCAAAGCTGCACTGGATGCGTTTATTCAAAAAACACAAGAACGAGTGTCTGGAACTGTGCGGTTGAAACTTTTCAAAGGCAACGCCTTCATTGTTGGGCGTAGTTCCGACTCTTCTCTCTACAGTCCTGACTTAGCAACCTATGGTGCTGAAGATAAATTTGACCATAAAGCAGCTGAAGGCTTTATCTACGTTTGGGGATTACCTACTCGGATTTGGGCAAAGCAAGGAAAGAGTTAGCAGTTAGGAGTTAGGAGTTAAAAGTTACTTTATTCCTGACTCATCACTCCTAACTCCTCACTTTGATCGGAGACTGCCCGCAATGAAAATACCGCTTACACTACAAATTAACTTTGGTTCAGGCGCAGCACTAGTAGTGTTATTTGCCAATGCGGTAGTATCATATCTTAATATTCAGAAGCTCAGAGACAACGAGCGTTGGGTAATTCATATCTTAACTTCCTCTAGACAAAACAGCGATATAAATTCATCTGACGATTTAGAAGCTAATTCTTACTTAGTTAAACCTGTAGGTCTTGCTGCTTTAGTAGAAGTAGTACAAGCTCTGAATTTATATTGGTTAATACTTAATGAAAAACCAGAAATTAGCCAATGTTAGGGGTTAAAGTGCGTAAGTCCTAATTTTCGGAAAATTCAAATCAGATTCTTTAGATCTCGTTCCCTGGCTTTGCCAGGGAATGGTGGTCATAGAGGTGCCTCTAGTAAATTTTTAAAGGCAGCAGCCCAAGGTAAGGCATTCCTAAGCTCTGCATAAGAACGAGGAAAAGAATAACTTGCGACTTGGCGTGAAATTTACGATGATTGATTAATACCAATAGCAAAACCATGCTAAGCATTCTCCTGATTGACGACAACCCAGACGATCGCATGTTGGTAACACGGCAACTACAACAAGAATTTTCCCAGATAGAAGTCACCTCAGTTATTGATGCTACTGGTTTTAAGGAAGCACTGTTAGTAGGTAACTTTGATCTGGCAATTCTTGACTACCAGTTACGATGGAGTGATGGCTTAACGGTTCTCAATGCTATTAAAGCTAAGTACCCAGACTGTCCTGTAATTATGTGTACTGATAGCGGCAGCGAAGAAGTTGCTGTTCTGGGGATGAAGTCTGGGTTAAGCGATTATGTGCGCAAGGGGAAACTACAACGTCTGGCGCTTTCTGTACGGCAAAGTCTGGAAGAGCAACGAATACGTCAGGAATATGCGGCGGCTGTAGAGCAATTGCAAGTGAGTGAGGATCGGCTTAGATTAGCTTTAGAAGCTGCACATGTTGGCACCTGGGACTGGAATATAGTCACTAGTGAGGTAGTTTGGTCAGAAAATCACGAACGGTTATTGGGTTTGCCTTTAGGTAGCTTTGAGGGAACTTACGAGGCATTTCTCGCTTGTATTCACCCAGAAGACAGAGAACTAGTCGCCCAGACGATTACCAAAGCCCTAGAAACAAAAACAGACTACAATCAAGAATTTCGCGTCCTTTGGTCTGATGGCAGCAGCCATTGGATAGTAAGTAAAGGTAAATTTTCTTACAATACTCAAGGACAAGCTACACGGATGATTGGTGTAGTGCTGGATATCAGCGATCGCAAGCAACGGGAAGAAGAACTGGAGCAAACAAATCGCTTGAAAGATGAATTTCTGGCGATTGTTTCCCACGAACTACGCACCCCTTTAAACGCAATTTTAGGTTGGGCAAAGCTGCTGCGTAGCCGTCAGTTTGATGAAAAAACTAGAAATCGTAGCTTGGAAATCATTGAACGCAACGCCATTCAGCAGAACCAGTTGATTGACGACATTCTTGATACCTCTCGTTTAATGCGGGGACAAATGCAACTGCAGGTATATCCTGTTAATTTGGTGACGATCATTGAGAATGCTCTCAATACTGTGCGCTTGTCAGCACTCGCCCAATCCATCACCTTGGAATTTGTACTGGAAAACGAGGTTGGACAGGTGATGGGTGAAGAAAAACGCTTACAGCAGGTGGTGTGGAATTTACTTTCTAATGCCATCAAGTTTACCGACATCGGCGGTAAGGTGGAAGTGCGGTTGGAAGCGGTGTTCTTCGAGGGTAAGGAAGAGACCTTCCGCCGGAACGTCTGTACAGTAGGGGAGATGGGGAGATCAAGTAATTTTTCTTTCCCCCAATCCCCCAATTCTGCCATCCGACCATTCCCCACTCTCCACTCCCCAAGCTTTGCCCAAATCACGGTAAGTGATACCGGAATTGGCATTAATCCTAATTTTCTGCCGTATGTTTTTGATCGGTTTCGTCAAGCCGATAGTAGCATCATACGCTCTCGCAATGGGCTTGGTTTGGGATTAGCGATCGTCAAGCAACTTGTGGAACTGCACGGCGGTACTGTTTCGGTACAAAGTCAAGGAGAAGGAGAGGGCGCAACCTTTACAGTGCTGCTTCCGCTGATAAATGAGAGAAAACACAAGGCAGAACACATTGAAGCGAGTTCTCGTCCCTCATCACTGCTTCACAACTTACAAGTCCTAGCCGTTGACGATGATACTGATAACTTGGAACTGATGGTAGCAATTTTGCAAGCCGAAGGGGCAAAAGTGACGGCAGTTTCCTCAGCAGATGCAGCCTTACAGATCTTGAAACAGATTAAGCCAGATGTACTTGTGAGTGACATCGGAATGTACCCAACTGACGGTTATACTTTAATTCGTCAAGTTAGGCTCAAAGAGGCGGGGCAAAGTGAGAAGCTACCCGCTATTGCACTTACAGCTTATGCCAGCCAGGAAGATAAAAATCAGGTACTGGCAGCAGGTTTCGAGATCTACCTGCGCAAACCAGTTGCTCCTGTAGAGTTGGTAAGTGCAATATCCAGTCTTGTTAGTTGTTAGTGGTTAGTAGTTAGTGGTTCTTCTTGACAACTAACAACTAACCACGAACAATTTCTACTCCCCACTTTCTACTTCCTTTCGCCGCGACTCCAACCACAAAGGTACGAAAATTGTCGCAGCAAGGATAAGTAACGCTACGATCGCAAATTGACTGACCCAGGCAACCAATTGTTCTAAAGACACAATTCTGCCAGCAAAGAAAGCCAATGTCACCATCACACTAGCCCAAGCTATTGCTCCTGCTAAATTGTATAAAAGGAATTTTCTGAAGGGTACTTCTGCTATACCAGCTAGTGGCGCCGACAAAATGCGTACCAATGCGAGAAAACGCCCGAAAAATATAGCTCTCCCAGCATTTTTACTAAATTGTTCTTTAATCAAAACTATTCGATTTTCGGAAATCCGAAAGAAGCTACTAATTCGCACAAGTATTGACCAGCCCCCAAATCTACCAACCCAATAGCCACAAATACCGCCAATCACAGCACCGGCGATCGCATTACTTAGAACCAACCAGTAACTCAATTCATCACTACCGGCAAGAAAACCTCCGACTAAGGTAACTGTTTCACCAGGAAGAGGAATCCCCAAATTTTCTAATAAAATTCCCACAAAAATTACCCAATAACCGTAATTATGAGCAATCTCCTTGATATTTTCAATCGATAGAAACTCAAGAGACATTTAGCACCGCTATCTTTACATTTCTTATTTTTCATCTTGACTTGTTTTTGGGTGAAGTGTCAATCAAGTTGCAATGGTTGGTGGTTAGTTGTCCGGACAACCAACAACTATCTATGCCTTTAGCCTGTTGACAACCGTATACTTACGCATATATTCCAAGTATCTTCATGAAAAATTTATAATATTCGCCGCAAAATATAAAAATTTGGTAAAAGGTCCGGATATTACTAAAATTTGACCAGAGTTATGCATAATATTAAGAAATGATAAGACAAATTATACGGCATAGATACTGAAATGATCTGTCCTTACCGCATTGCTCTAAGTCCCCATATATCTGGGTAAAGCAATAATCTAGGTTAAAAACAAAGCAGTGTTTATCTCAGTTTTCTGCTTTTGCGTTGGAAGTGTCAACTAACCCGGTTAAATCCATGATCACATCAGAATGTCAGCTAATTTTATTCAAACCCCAAGGAAGTATAGACTTAGAGGGTGGCATAGCTTTGAGCGAGAAGATGGCTAAGGTAATCCCCCAACGTAACCAACTTTGGGTGATTGACTTAGCATTTGCGAATTTCATGGATAGTTCTGGGCTTGTGTCCTTGGTGAAAGGATTGAAAGCTGCGCGTCAAAGTGGTTGTCGCCTGGTTCTTTGCAACGTACAAGATCCTGTGCGGTTGATTTTGGAAATAACCCAACTGGATTCAGTGTTTGAAATTTTTCACACTTATGAAGACATCCTAACTAACGTCAACGATAATAGTATGGTAACAGCAGCCTAAATTTCGCCGAATGGAGTACTGATAATAGTAAGATCCAGCAAGGGCTTGCCTGTGAGGCAATACCAATGGCAGGTGAATAAATCTGGCTGTTGGACTTTCATGCTTGCTAAAGCGGGTGCGGTGGGAAATGGCCATAGTTTGTCAAAGCAGATTTGATCTGCTTGTAACCCAAACTGCACCAGGTAAGTAGCAGGTGGCGCTGATAAAAATTGCAGAAGCTTATATGCCATTTTATATAGGGGTTGACGCAAAGCATCCGATAAATGGAAGGGCTGATAGTAAGATAATTCAGAGAGTAATAAATCTTCTGGTAATTTTGTCTCTGTGCATTCCCCGCCTGCTAAGGCAATAGCCTCACCATAGAGCGGTCCTTTAGCACTAAGCACTACTGGCAACCAGAAACAGCCATTACCAATCGCTACTTGCATTTTTTGTGCCAAACGTTGGCGTAACCCTATAACATCCCGGCAAGCTTGGAAAATATTTTGAGAGGGGAATACTAAATTTTCGGGCAATGAGAGTGTTAAAGGGCAAAAAATAATCTCTGACAAAAACCTAGGTTCTTGAATACTTAATGTCTGGTCATTTGCCTGACTTAAGTAAAAATCTGGGTTAGTAAAAGTTTCTTGAATTTTTGATTTCAATGTGTCTGTAGCAACTACTTCTACCGACATTGCTTGTATAGGATTTTTTGTTTTCTCCAATTCTAAGGTCGCCAACATACCTTTGAGAGTAGGAGAAGTAATTTCTTGACCGCTTGGGTCAACGACTATTAGAACTTTAGGCATTTGGCATAGCCGAGATATTAGTTTGTCCTGGTGTTTTGCGAGGGAAATTCGGTAAATCAATGCCACTGTGACTAGCGTTGCGGGTTCTCAGCGCTAAGCGATAACTCACACTTTGCAGTTCAGCTTGAAGTTGGCGGTTTTCTCGCTGTAGAATTGCCACCTTTTCTCTCACTGGAGCCATGCGCTCCTCAAATTTACGACGATAAATTTGAGGTAATTCCTGTACTACTTGTTCGAGCATCCGACTGCGGTCAGTTAGTTCCTGTACTGATTGTCGTAATTGATAAATCTCAGCGTCACGCGTTGTGATTTGCTCTTGATAGAAAGTCACCTGCTGCTCAACTGCCTGCAGTTGTTCTCGCAAAGCCTGCAACTGAGTTAGATGACGTTCAGATATTTCTGGCTGGGGCATAAAATTAGTATTGCCCTTAACCAGTCGGAACAGTTCTTGAGACAGCTGCTGTACTAGTTGATCCCGAAGTTGCAACTCTTGGCGCAACTTCGATACTTCTCTAGAGAGAGCTTGGATAGTGTCGCGGTCAGTTTGACTCACAGTGGCTTACAGCTCCCATGAAAAATCTTTTCCACTCTTAAGTATAACTACGGGTGTCTTGCTTTTAGCAAGTAATAGTTAATTTAACATTTTTGTTAGCGGTTAGTTGTTAGTTGTTAGTGGGATTTTTTGACAACTAACAACCCGAAGGGTTCGCTTTTGTCGGGAAACCCGACACAGAGCGCTGGCTCACTAACAACTAACAACTAACCAATTCCCCTTATGCTACTTCTTCAACAATCGGTTCTGGCTCTGGAACTTCTTGCTTAAGAGTTAGGTAACGAATCACTTCTTCGCTCAAACGCATGGACCGTTCTACGGGAGCGATAACTTTTCCCGGACCAGTGTAGTTCATCTGGATATAAATGCCATCCCGATGTCTATTGATTTCATAAGCTAGACGACGCTTACCACGATTCTGAATTTGGATATTGTCGGCTCCTTGTTCGCGGATCAAGTTCTCGTATTTAGTAACTGCTTGCTCTACCTGTTCGTCTCCCAAGTCAGGACGCAGGATGTACATTGTCTCGTAAACTATTTGCATGGTTTCTATCTCCTTATGGACATGGCTGCTGATGTCAAATTATACATATATTCTCAAATTAGAATATCAGTATTGATTAACATCTGAAGCAACAAGGAATTATGATCTTACAATAATAAGCGGCAATGAGCGGGGGAAAACCTGAAAACTCACTTACTTTTTTATAGCCCTACAAGGGAAGGCTACCTAGCCACTCTAGAGAGTCAGTCCACAGTTTTTTTGACTATTGACTATCCACCAACGGAAAATATTCCCGCTGCCAACGATTACTAAAAATAGGTTGCACACCAGAGGATATTGATCAAAGTTATGGCACAGCGCTATGTAAGAGTTCAAAATCAAGAAGGACAAATTTACTACGGCTTACTACAACCATCCCTGAAAGTGCAGGTGCTGGATGCGCCACCTTGGTTACAAGGACAATCTACTGATTTGACTTTGGAACCAGAGAGTTATCAAATCCTGGCTCCCTGTGCTCCCTCAAAAATTGTAGCGGTAGGCAAGAATTATGTTGACCATGCAGCAGAAATGGGAACACAAGTTCCTAGTGAACCACTAATATTTCTGAAGCCGTCCACGTCTATAATTGCCTCTGGTGAAGAAATTCACTATCCGCAGCAGTCACAGCGCGTAGATTACGAAGGAGAGTTGGCGCTGGTGATTGGCTCAAGCACTGTTGATTGCACACCAGAGTCAGCCCAAACAAAAATTTGGGGTTATACCATCGCCAATGATGTGACAGCACGGGATTTACAGCAACGGGATGGTCAATGGACAAGAGCTAAAGGTTTTGATACCTTCTGCCCCCTTGGACCGTGGATTGTCCGAGAATTAAGCCCAGGAGCTAGATTGCAAACTTTCTTAAATGAGTTGGCAACTCCTGTACAGTCTAGTTGTATCGACAAAATGGTGTTTTCCCCCGATTTTCTTGTCTCCTACATTAGTAGGGTCATGACACTTCTTCCTGGAGATTTGGTACTGACAGGTACACCAGCTGGGATCGGACCATTGCAGCCAGGCGATCGTGTGCGTGTAGAGATTGAAGGCATTGGTCGCTTAGAAAACACTGTGACCGCCCGTTAACTGCTAGCGCACTTGCATGTATACTGCGTCAGAAACTGCAGGAATTTCTGCGTACCGTCCCATAAAAGACTGTATAATACAATATACAGATGCTACCACTGTGCCCAGAAAAATCGTGGTATATAAGGTTTGTATAGCAAAACCACTAGCTGGAACCAGCCCAACAAGCTGAGTCAGGATGCTAAACAAAAAGACCACAACGTCCAATAGAATAGCCTGCATTGTGTTGAAACGAATAAAGTGATTTATTTTTTCGTTTCTCACGACAAAAATAAATAAAGCAAAGAAAATAATCATTCCGGCAAAACTGACACCGTAGTAAATTCTCAGAAATGGAAGCAAGGGCAAAAACAGCAGTTGCAGAAATGGAAACTGTTGTAATAAAAAACGGCCAAATTGATAAACCCCAATTACAGGAAGCAAATAAGGTAAGCAAGCAAAGATTCTGTCTCGAACCGTCGTAGACCCGCGCCAAGTCATTTTGCGTTCTCCCGTTGTTAAACTTTCATAGTCATATGACCTTAGAATAACGCAGTAACTTGCTATTTCTAGCAACTTCAGATCATTCAATGTTAACGACGCGGAAACCCATTAGACACTCATACTGATCTGGCTGCTTGTCTGTGAGTTTGTGAATAGAATGACCGCAGTATAGTTGACCTTGACGCCACCGGGGTTGACCACTCCTGTCGGCAAGTAAACAAGATTGGCAAACCTGCCTAGGGGTAAGGACTTGATCTTCCATCACAATTACTAGCACTCCCATCCCTCCTGTAAATCCTCATTCTTAGCCGGGTTTGCCCGGAAGCTGGAATTTTGGATTGTGCATTGTGGTTTTAGATTGGGGAAAACCAGGCAGTGGATTATGAGCGCGGATATAGCGGATGCTTTATCTGTCATAGTTCCACAGACACAGGAATCCGTTACATCCGTATTTACATCCGTTGCCCGATATCCTACAATTTCTTGAGAAAAATGTGGGTCACAGCAATCCCAAGAAAATTGCCCTCGGAACCTTATTTCATTGTATGTTAAATATTTAAGTTTGTAGTAAAAAGCAATACATAAATTTATACACTAAGATTGCTACCTCTGTAATTAACACCTGATATGAAGGAAAGAGCGTTATGATAATTAGCGCGTTCATGGTTAGTAGTTAGTGGTTAGTGGTTAGTTGTTAGTAGTAACAACCAGCAACCAACAACTAACCACTAACAACCAACCACTAACAACCAACAAATGTGTAAATTTCAATAAGGATAGTTGAAGTGACTCTGACTAACTCAGATTTTCTTGTATCTTCTGATCCTGCTGTTTCGTTTGTAATCAATCAAGAGCTACAGCGCCAACGCGACCACTTGGAGTTGATTGCGAGTGAAAACTTTACCTCCGCCGCCGTACTTGCTGCGCAGGGATCAGTACTGACAAATAAATATGCCGAGGGATTACCTGGTAAACGTTATTATGGCGGCTGCGAGTTTATTGACAAAATCGAGCAGCTAGCGATCGACCGTGCCAAACAACTTTTTGGTGCAGCTCATGCCAACGTGCAACCTCATTCTGGCGCACAGGCAAATTTTGCAGTATTTCTGACGCTGCTAGAACCAGGGGACAAATTCATGGGAATGGATTTGTCTCATGGAGGACATCTTACCCACGGTTCACCTGTAAATGTCTCTGGTAAGTGGTTCCAAGTTTGTCATTATGGCGTCAGTCGAGAAACAGAACAACTGGACTACGATCAAATTCGGGAGCTGGCGCTAAGGGAGCGTCCTAAGCTACTGATTTGCGGTTATTCAGCTTATCCTCGGATCATTGACTTTGAAAAGTTTCGCAGCATAGCTGATGAAATTGGTGCATACTTACTGGCAGATATTGCCCATATCGCCGGTTTGGTCGCTAGTGGTCTTCACCCCGACCCCATTCCTTATTGTGATGTAGTAACAACAACTACCCATAAAACTTTACGTGGTCCTAGGGGTGGTTTAATCTTGACTCGTGACGCGGAGTTAGGTAAGAAGCTCGATAAATCTGTTTTCCCCGGTACTCAAGGTGGACCGTTGGAACATGTCATTGCTGGTAAAGCAGTGGCTTTTGGAGAAGCCCTGAAGCCAGAGTTTAAAGCTTACTCGGCTCAAGTTATTGAAAATGCCCGCGCCTTGGCTACCCAATTGCAAAACAGAGGATTAAAGATAGTGTCAAATGGCACAGATAACCATTTGATGTTAGTGGATTTACGATCCATTGGCATGACGGGTAAGCTTGCAGACCAGTTGGTAAGTGGTGTGAATATAACCGCTAACAAAAATACGGTTCCCTTCGACCCAGAGTCGCCATTTGTAACCAGTGGTTTGAGGTTGGGTTCCCCGGCAATGACAACCCGGGGCATGGGAGTTGCGGAATTTACAGAGATTGGCAATATTATTGCCGATCGCCTGTTGCATCTAGAGTCGGAGACAGTTGCCGAAGATTGTCGGCGACGGGTAGCGGCGTTATGCGATCGCTTCCCCTTGTACCCACACCTGATGATTCCTGTCCCAGCTTTAGCATAGGGAAAAAGCTAATGGCTAATTGCTAATGGCTAATTGCTCTCTTGCCATTAGCGATTAGCCATTAGACATGGAGTGGAAATTAATTATGCGTTCCGTGAAATCCTTGTAGAGACGCGAAATTCTCGCTGTGCGCTGAATGAGTGTTTCCCGACAGAGGCGACTGCTGAACCCGAAGGGCTTTCCCGTTGGGCGTCGCGTCTCTACATTCTTTTTCGGAGAGGTCTATTATGCGATTGAAATATAGATACAAACAGCCATCTGATGATTTTTGTCTGACAACCTACTGGAAGATACAGATGACTGCTTTGATATATCAGGGGCATGCCCTATGCCCCATGCCCCATGCCCCATGCCCTATTCCCTATTCCCAAAATGAGTGCAGAAATTATTTGTGTTGGTACAGAACTGTTATTAGGAGATATTCTTAATAGCAATGCGCAATATTTAGCGCAGGAGTTAGCCAAATTAGGTATTCCCCACTACTATCAAACGGTGGTAGGAGATAACCCAGTCAGACTAAAGCAGGTTATAGAAATTGCCAGTCAAAGAGCGCAGATTCTCATTTTCACTGGAGGTCTTGGTCCGACACCGGATGATCTTACTTGTGAAACCATTGCCGACTTTTTTGGTGTTTCCTTAGTAGAACGTCCAGAGATTATCGAGGATATAACTCAGAAATATGCCTTGCGCGATCGCGTCATGACACCCAGCAACCGCAAGCAAGCTTTGATACCTGAAGGCGCAGAAATTTTACCCAACTCCACAGGAACAGCACCGGGTATTATCTGGCAACCCCGGACAAAGTTAACGATTTTCACTTTTCCAGGTGTGCCAAGTGAAATGCAGCGGATGTGGCGGGAAACCGCTGTACCATATCTCACTCGTCAAGGTTGGGGCAAAGAAATTATTTACAGTCGAATGTTGAAGTTTTGGGGGATTGCGGAATCTGCTTTGGCGGAGAAGGTCGCTTATTATCTCAACTTGCCCAATCCGACGGTAGCACCTTATGCCAGTAAGGGGGAAGTAAAATTACGAGTTTCGGCTCAAGCGACTTCCGAATCACAAGCAAAGGATTTGATTGCGCCTATAGAGAAACAGCTTACAGAAATTGCTGGATTAAATTATTACGGTGCCGATGATGACACTCTAGCTTCAGTAGTAGGTCAGTTGTTGCGGACGGCAGGGGAAACACTGTCAGTAGCAGAATCCTGCACAGGTGGCGGATTAGGGCAAATGTTAACAGAGATTTCTGGTAGTTCAGATTACTTCTGGGGTGGGGTCATTTCCTATGACAACTCCGTAAAAGTTGGGCTTTTGGGGGTGAACCCAGAAGACTTGGCAAAGTTTGGTGCAGTCAGTGCTACTGTTGCAGAGCAAATGGCAGTTGGGGTGAAAATGCGCCTGGGAACCACTTGGGCATTGAGTATCACTGGCGTTGCAGGACCAACAGGAGGTACGGAGACTAAGCCAGTAGGTTTAGTTTACATCGGTTTAGCTGGACCAAATGGGGAAGTGGAAAGTGTTGAGTATCGCTTCGGTGCAGGGCGAAGTCGGTCTTTAGTTCGTCACTTAAGTTCGTGTAACGCTTTAGATCATCTGCGGCGAAAGTTGTTAAGTAGGGTGCGTTAACCGATGAACCTCTCCCCCAACCCCTCTCCGAAGCGGAGAGGGGAGTAGTTTTCTCCTTCCCATGCTCTGCATGGGAATGCCTTCAGTGGGGAGTACCATTAGCTTTAGTTTGTGTAGATTTCCCCAAGTTACCTACTAATGCCAATAAAGCGATCGCATAAGGTAGCATGACTAAAAATTGGTAAGGTATATTTGCCCCTAATGCCTGAATTCGCAGTTGTAAAGCTTCTGTAGCCCCAAACAGCAAACAAGCCAAAGCGCTACCTACTGGATGCCATCTGCCAAAAATTAATGCGGCGATCGCAATAAATCCCTTACCAGCACTCATCCCCTCGGCAAAAAATCTTACCTGTACCAGAGTTAAATAAGCACCTCCTAAACTCGCAAGACAGCCACTGATCACCACAGCGATATAACGGACAATTTGTACCGAAATTCCAGCCGTAAGAGCAGCTTTAGGAGATTCTCCCACTGCCCGCAATGTTAGTCCAAAGCTAGTTTTAAATAAAATGTATGTAGTTAATATCACTAATACAAATAATAAATATACTAAAATATCTGACTGAAATAGTAGCCCAATTAGGGGAATATTGGCTAAACCTGGAATCATAATTGCCCCGATTCCAGGTAACTGCTGTGTACTACTGCCACTAAACACTAAGCGTGCCAAAAACGATGTTAACCCAGATGCGACAAGATTAATTGCTAGCCCAGACACCAATTGGTCAACACGCAAAGTCATACACAAAACAGCATGGAGTAGTCCGACTAATCCCCCAGCAATTCCAGACGCGAGGATACCAAGCCAGGGATTACCAGTGTAGAAAGTGGCAGCAGCACTAGTAAAAGCACCAGTAAGCAACATACCTTCCAAGGCGATATTTAACACCCCCGACCGTTCCGAGTACAATCCTCCTAGAGCAGCAAATCCCAAGGGGACAGCTAGACGCAAAGTAGCTGCCAAGTAATCAGATAAAAAGTTGAGATTATTCATAAAAGATTTTTTAAGCGCATTCGCAGAAATTTCTCTGTGTGACCGAATAATTACTAATTCGTAATTCGTAATTGAAGGTACTTGCACCTTGTTTATTAATGCAAAAGAACAAATTTTTTCCTTGTTTCTTGCGAACGGCGCGACGAAGCTCCCTAAATAATTACGAATTACGAATTACGAATTATAAATTATTTTGGTCCCTGTGCGTTTTTACTCTGATCTCTCTTTCCACCGCCAGACTGATAGCAATAAACAACACCGTCAACCCCTGAATCGCGTAAACCACAGTTACCGGCACACCTGCACTACGCTGCATCACATTCGCACCACTGCGAAGCGCCGCAAAAAACAGAGAACTCAAGACTACACCGACAACACTACCACGACTTAAAAAGGCGATCGCAACGGCATCAAACCCATAACCTGGTGAAACTTGTTCAAATAGCCGATATTTCAACCCCATCACCTCACAACTCCCAGCCAACCCAGCTAAACCACCCGCACAAGCCATCACCAGCATAATGGTACGTTCAACAGATATGTGGGCATAACGGGCGGCAATCGGGTTAAATCCCACTGCCGTAATTTGGTAACCTAGAGGCGATCGCACTAACAATACCCATAAAATACCTGCGGCAATTAAACTTAATAAAATCCCAGCATGGGCGAGGCTTTGTGGTAATATAATCGCTAAGCGAGATGTTTTGGCAATTAATGGCGAATAAGGACTAGGCGCACCTGTTGCCATTAATGGATTTTGCACGAGGTAGCTAACTAAATTCACTGCGATATAGTTGAGCAACAACGTCGTAATTACCTCATTCACTCCGCGCATTGCTTTAAGATAACCAGGAATCCAACCCCAAACTGCACCAAAGAAAAATCCTGCCAAAAGTGCTAAGGGGATATGAATCACCGCAGGTAATCCTTGCACGTATAACCCAATCAAAGTACTTCCCAACGCACCCAGATAAATTTGTCCTTCACCACCGATATTAAATTGCCCAGCCCGCAACGCCACTAACACGCCTAAACTGGTAAACAATAGTGGTGTCATTTTGGTGAGGGTATTACCAAATCCAAAGTAGGTAGAGAGAGATTCTTGAAATAGGATGCTGTATGCGGTGATGGGATTTGCGCCAGCAATTAGGATGAGGATAGCACCGACTATCAGGGCGGAGGCGACCGCAATTAGCGGTGAGAGGATTGGTAACAGGAATTTAATGCGATTAGTTGCGATCGTTATTACCTCCACCCATCAACAAACCAATTTCTTCCACCTTCGCCGTGGCTGCATCCAAAATAGCCAAAAACTCACCTCTGTAGATTACAGCAATGCGATCGCTCAAAGCCATCACTTCTTCTAACTCAGTAGAGATATACAAAATTGCGGCACCGCGATCGCGTTCTGTTAATATTCGAGAATGGACGGCTGCTGTCGCCCCTACATCTAACCCCCTTGTGGGTTGCATGGCGATAATTAAAGCAGGGGAACGCGCCAGTTCTCGTGCTAACACCACTTTTTGTTGATTTCCTCCCGAAAGCTGACTTACCTTGATATCAAACCCTGTCGCCCGAATATCAAACTCTTGCATTGCAGCTTGGGCATGAGCAACGATTGCTTCTTGTTGTAACAAAAAACGGCGACAAAAGGGCAGATATTTAAAAGCTTTTAAAATCAAGTTTTGGGCGATGCTAAATTGCAACACCAATCCCATTGTCTGCCTATCTTCTGGGATGTAGCCCACTAAGGAATGGTTGTGCGTAAACTCAATTTTACCCTGCTTAATAGTCCGCACTAGAGCGATAGCATCAGCTAATTCTCGCTGTCCATTCCCATCTACACCAGCAATTCCTAAAATTTCTCCCGCCCGCAGTTCAAAAGATACATTATTTACAGCCAGAATACTTCTGTCATCAATAACTTGTAAATTTTGCACCGACAGGATGATTTCTCCTGGTAATCTAGGACTTTTATTTAACTGTAAAACAACTGTACGTCCTACCATCAATGTTGCTAACTGCTGAGATGTCGTCGCTTCAGTTGATGTTGTTGCTACTACCTTTCCCTGGCGCAAAACTGTTACTGTATCACAGAGATTGATTACCTCTTCTAATTTATGACTGATAAAAATAATTGTACTGCCTGTGGCTGCCAACTGGCGCAAGATAGAAATTAATGATTCTATTTCTGGCGGTGTCAAAACTGCTGTAGGTTCATCAAGAATCAACAATGAGGCTCGACGGTAGAGAACTTTGAGAATTTCTACCCGTTGTTGTGCCCCAACAGGTAAATTTTCAACTTTAGCAGTGGGGTCAATTTCTAATCCATAAGCTTGGGATAATGCAGCGATTTCTTGCTGTTTATATTGTAGATTCAGCCGCCAAGTTTTCTCCGCTCCTAAAATGATATTTTCTGTTACAGTCAATTGGGGTACAAGCATGAAGTGTTGGTGAATCATGCCAATACCTAGTTTAATTGCCTCAGAGGGTGAGGTAATTTTTATTGGTTGTTCTTGAAGGTAAATTTGACCAGCATCAGGTTGATAGAGTCCACTAATGATATTCATTAAAGTACTCTTACCTGCGCCATTTTCGCCTAGGATTGCATGAATGGTTCCAGATGCAACAGAGAGATTGATATTGTCGTTAGCGATCAAAGAACCAAAGCGTTTGGTAATATTTTTTAAGCCTAAATAGTTCATGTTATATTTTCTTCACGCAGCGTGTATCTTTACCAGTCTCTTTGCAGTCTTCAAAAATGATTTTTTTATTAACAATCTCTTGCGAGGCATTCAATACATGAAGCTTAACTGCCTCCGGTATGACAGCCCCGAATTTTCCTAAAAATAATATATCTGGTCTTTCTAGCCCGATTGTATATATTTGTCCTTTTATTTGTTTTTGTTTGGCTAATTCTGCTATATAAACTATGGCTAAATTTAAGCGTTTCACAGCGCTGGTTAAGACAGCTTTTGGTGCAACTTCTAATTGATCGTTTGTGTTGCCAAAAGCATAGACTCCTTTTTCACCTGCTGTTTGTAAGACTGCGGCTGAGGCATTATCTAACCATTGATAGATGACATCAGCACCGGAAGAAATTAAGGCGAGAGTCGCTTCCTTGGCTTTGGCAACATCATTCCAATCACCCGTAAAAGTAGAAGTAATTTGGGTATTTGGGTTAACAGACTTTGCCCCTAATTCAAATCCCCGCAGTTCTCCCTCGGTAGCGGGAAACTTCTCTCCAGCAATATAAGCTAATTTATTCGATTTAGTGACAGAAGCACCGATAATGCCACATAAATAACTAGCTTGTAGGTGATCTATTCGTAAAGAAGCAATATTATCACCCTTAAGATTACCATTTACTCCAACAAAAAATGTGTTGGGGAACTGTGAGGCGACTTGTTCAATTGCGGCATCAAATTGTCCGCCATGGGCGAAGATGAGATTGTAGCCTTTACGAGCAAAATCTGTTAATACTTCTGTTTGATCTGCTTGTGCTACTTTTTCTACATAGGCGGTTTGGGCACTTAGCTGTTGTTTTGCTAAATTGATTCCTTCGTAACCAGATTGATTCCAGCCTTTGTCCGTAATCATTCCAGGCAGAGCGATCGCTATTTTAAACCCTTCAGCACCACCCGTTGTTGTAGCTGTTGGTGTTGTTGGTTTACTACTGCAAGCTTTCAGCAGTAAGCTGGTACTAAAAGCTGCTGAACCAAACAAGATAAGTTGACGCCGACTAAAATTTGTTGTCATACTTCGCATCTCAATAGATAGGTACGCATTTTGCTCCGTTCGGAGTGAAATATAGTTTGCTTGTAGGGGCGCAACATTGTTGTGCCCAAACCCGTGTATTGCATCCAATCGAGTTGCTCTCCTCCTAAAACTTCTATCAAGGGCGAAACAAGGGTTTCCCGATTTGAATCGATTTCATTCACGGGTATTGATTGTAAATGTACAATAATGCGGCGACGCGATAGCATATAAATATAAAATATTATCATGGATACGCATGTCTGCTAAAGATGTCTTTCATGAGGTTGTAAAAATAGCTTAACAAAAAGATGGTTGGCAGATAACTCATGACTATTTTTTGAATTCAAAATTAAAAATTAAAAATTAAAAATTTAAGAAATAATTTTGAATTGCTCAGTTGGAATACAGAGCAAGTGTTTTTAACCATGGAAAATAGGACTTACGCACACTCTACGCATTCTTAGCGCTCTTGGCGTCTTGGCGGTTCGATAAATTAAGCTTTTTGGCAATTTTTGCGTAAGTCCTGGAAAAGAAAAAAAGCGCAGCATCCTTGATTCAAGGCGGCAAATTCCTTTGGGAAGTTGGGAACGGAAAGATGCCTTCCCCTGGATGCGCAACATGGGGTATTAATTTTTAATTTTTAATTTTTAATTTGAGCGAAGCGATTGACCGCTAACCATCAAGCCTTAGACGTGCTTTCGTCTGGGGTGAGATCTCCATTACCTTCAGTACGCACTTTGCTCCTGTCGGAGTGAAATAGACATCGATGCTGCGGATATGTTAATCTGTCATACAAGCGTATGACGAGGAGGAATGGCAATGCGAATCAATGCCCGATTAGATGAAGAGTATTCTAACAAAGTAGCCTATATTCAACAGCAGACCAATCAGGGAGTAACAGATGCGATCAAGTCTGCTATTGACTTGTACTACCAGCAACTTCAGCAGCACCAAAAAAACCCACTCTTAGCACTAATGGAAAGTGGTTTTATCGGTTGTGGTGAAGCAGATCCCAATCTGTCTGTGAACTACAAGTCAGTTTTGAGAGATGGCTTGAAAGCTAAGTATGGTGATCGTTGATACAGGCTTTTGGTTAGCTTTGGCAAATCGAAATGACCCACACCATACTCAAGCAATAAAAGTACTTGCTAATCTCAAAGAACCTCTAATTACGACTTGGGCTGTCGTTACTGAAACTTGCTATCTACTTCTGACAACAATGGGCAACCAAGCACAAGTTAATTTCATAAATAACTTGTCTACAGGAGTGTTTACAGTTTTTGATTTACAACCGCATCATGGTAGACGCATTTGTGAACTGATGGAACAATATGCAGACTTACCAATGGATTTTGCCGACGGTTCGTTAGTGGTTTTAGCAGAACACTTGGGACATGGACGAATTCTCTCGGTTGACCGAAGAGATTTCAATACTTACCGTTGGAAAAATACTCATCCCTTTGAAAATCTGATGCTTTTGGATAGTTAAAGGTATTACTGAGTAATAATGCTAACTGGTTATGAAGCAGTATCCACAAGCGCCAATTGATCGGGGTGACGTTTATGTATTCAAAGTCTCCAACTAACTTTTGATTGCGAGTGGCGATCGCACGGGCACAATAGACATCTCCGAAAAACAATGTAGAGACGCGAAATTTCGCGTCTCTACAAGGATTTCAGGTAACGCATAATTAATTTCCGGAGATGTCTAATGGATTCAACTGAGGGTATTTCCTTATTGCAGCTATGAGTAAAATTCCCATCCTCCAGCCTGGTCAGTCTTACACCTTTAGAAGCTACTCGTTAGCCAATCTCAGAGGCATATACCACTGGCAAGCGCAATGTGACAAAGGTTACGCCATCGCCCACAAACCTGTGACCTTGGAATCGCGTAACCCATTATTATACAACGAGTCATGTAAGATTTAGACAAAAGATTGGAGCTAAATCGGCTGCTATCTGCTTCCAACTGTTGCCAACATCGTCCGAGAAAAATATCTGACCGTCAGTGGTTCCAAAAGCAGCTAGATTTCCTGAAGTGGCAAGAGTTCCCGTGTTAATATTGTCATTAAACCACTCAGGTAGACCTTGCTCACACTTAGAAAA
Organism: Stigonema sp.; assembly: GCA_965249805.1. Classification (GTDB taxonomy): domain Bacteria; phylum Cyanobacteriota; class Cyanobacteriia; order Cyanobacteriales; family Nostocaceae; genus Stigonema. The sequence goes on along the minus strand of CBDFMX010000001.1, from coordinate 309,531 downwards.
GGCTCCTAGCTTGTCGAGCGGGTGTCGGTATATAGCTGCCTTGTCACCACTAGGACCCGTAGAAGCACTCATCAAAATGGTTTCCCCAGATACTGCTATGGCTCGTGCATAAGCAGCATGTAGGTTTTCGCGTGAAAAGCTCCAAGAATTCCCTCTATCTCTACTTACAGCCAGCCCCCGCGCCGTAGCCGCCAACAGAAGTTCCGGATGAGATGGAACTGTTAGTACTTCATGGACATCTGCATCTACGTCGATCATGGGTTGCCATGACTGTCCGCGATCGTCAGAACGTAAAATGCCCCCTACATGCACATTCACGTAAAGTTCACCAGATTGACCTATAGCCATCGAACGAACATCTGGGGGACCACCCCACGGCGTATACCACTCAGAGCGTCCAAGAGCCGTATCAAAGCAATTGATGCGATTCGTGCTTCCGTCTGCAATCCGGAGAAGATGAGCTTGTGATGTTCCGACCAGAACTGCACCGTTGTAAGGCTGGATGCAGTTCAGCCGCAAATCATCAATTGAAACTACTTGATGCCACTCGCCTTCTGGGTTGCGATGCCATAGTGAGTTGCGATCGACGATGACCCACAGCCCATCAGAACTTGAGGCAAGAGATGTGATGGAATAGCCTTCAAGTTCAACACGTTGCTTGGAATCGAGAAACAGTAAGCCATCAGATGTTCCTGCTATGACTAGAGGTTTCTGTATCCTTGGGGAGGCATTGGCGAAATCCGTATCTGCTTGCTTGTGTTCAATCGGCTCACCCTGCTCGACTATTTGCTGTAGAGTACTGTCCATCTTTTCAACCTCCTTACTTATCGGTGCTGCCGCTTTTGGTTTGTATCTGTCCTGTTTCAAGTGGCTCAGTCCTTTAGCACCCGCTCTAAATCTAATCTACTGAATTTGTGCAACAAAAAACTCAGCCATAAGCATGAGGAAAAATTACCCTCGCTAATTTTCGAGAAATTATCACCTGTGTTGGGTTTCACTGCGTTCAAACGCCGTTAATTTGCTCAACTAAGGTTTCTAAAGATGTTGGTGATTTTATGTGAGAAGCGATCGCATTAGTGGATTGTACCGAAGGATAAGCTATGAATGTTTCACTAACACCAGAATTGGAAAAGTATATAAGCACGAAGGTGGCTAGTGGTCTGTACCAGTCTGCCAGTGAGGTGATCCGTGAGGGATTACGGTTACTCAAAGACCAGGATGGCTTGCGGGAAATCCGGGTGAATGAATTGCGACAGCAAATTCAGGCAGGCATTGACAGCGGGCAAGCACAGCCCCTTAATATTGAAGATGCGATCAAACGGGGCAAGAAACGCCATGCTTAGTTTCAATACTTACCGTTGGAAAAATACTCATCCCTTTGAAAATCTAATGCTTTTGGATAGCTAAATGTATTACTGCTGCACATTAACGCCCTCAGGCTAGAAGCCTGGGGCTACACAAACAAAGCCTGCCTACGCAGGCTAATTATATGCAGCTTCATATAAAAACGGTATTAGCGGGTTTCGGTTAAGAACTAAGTTGTTAAGCTGCATCACCCTTGGACTGGCGTTTTCTTTCAATAGCCTTTCTTAACTCCTCATCACCTGTAGGATCATCAGGTTTGTACCAAACTTGATTAGGTTCAGCATTGATTTTATCCATGAGAGTGTGAAAAGCCTGAGTATCGTTAGGATGCTTTCTCAAATAAGCTTTCAGTTCAGGCTTAGTCATTTGTTTAAAGCTGGGGTTAGTCATTCTTCAAATCTCCATTCACCATCACGAAATATTTTGATTCCTAAATCATTTCCAGCCAAGATGTAAATACTTCCATCCCGTTCATCTAGTCTAACAATGTGGATTGGAAGCAAAAACGTACAGGTAGTTACTTGACAACGAATGAAACAAGTCAAAGTCTGTGGTGAAGTAGGGTATGAGATATCTACCACGCTTAAATGTTATGTAAAACACATTCTACTGTAGATGATTTGTCAAAATCTTAAAGGTAAAAATTTTGGACTTTGTTATACATCTTAAAAAGGTTAATTTTGTCACAACTTTGTACTTGCCGTTGAGGAGTGTAGAAAGTTTGTCAGGATAGAGATGCAGAGAATGAGAGTTTGTGGCGATCGCATTGACGCAATGGATTCAAAGGAGAGCAATCGCAGTTTGGAAAAGAGGCGATCGTGTCCCTTACAGTCAGAGTTATTACAGTTGTTGAACAGCTAGATGAAGGAATGCTCGCACTACTTTGTTAGCAACGAAATCTCGTGTTTAATCTCTTGAAGCTTCTTGTGAATTTTAATTATTATTTCAACTTTAGACTCCTCATTTTTGCTCAATTCGTTACGTTTTAACTCAATATCCCATAACTCCTCATCGTAAAAACTTATTGCTTTTTCAATGTTGATTTCGTACTCATTTTTCATGTCACAAGCAACATTTCTAAAACTTTGTCTAATTTCTGCCCTAGCCTGACGTAGCTTTTGCTGATATTCAGCCTCATTCTGCTCTTGTTTTGCTGTTGTAAAAATATCTATAGCCACTCCCAATCCAGCAATTACCGGACCTAAATTTCTGATACATTCAGCGGCTTTGAACGCGCCAAAAGGCTTAAATTTAATTCCGATATATTTGCCAACATTGTAAACGATATCTCGTGATATTTGTGAGGCGAAACCACCAAGGTTTTTCAGGAATTCAGAACCTATATTTATAAAATGTAGTGTCCTTGAACTAACAGGAGTTTCTTTATTATTGATTCCCTTACCATCAACTGAATAAATTTGAAACTCCTCTGCGAGAGAGCGTCCAAGGAAAGATTGTTGTAGCTCCTCAAGTTGAGTTTTAAGTCTAGTTAATTCGTTTTGTAAAGCTGACTGGATATTGTCTAAGGCATTTTGTGATATTGAATTAATTTTCTGCTCATATTTCCTGATTTCAAGATTTATTTCTTCCTCACTATGGTGTCCATCAATTTTACTTGCTACCATTTCACCAAACATTATAATTTCATGCTCAAAGTTGTTTAATTCAGGATGATAAGCATTTATGAATCTGGCTTGTGAAGCTTTTAATAAGAGGCACTTACGGCGCAATATTTATAATAAATCACGGGTTAGTTTGTCGCCTGTACTTAAGACATTACGAGCTTGATCAAGCATATCAACAGCACGGTGAAGAGGTGTAACTAGGCGAGCCGAAAGTTGATTCTTGTCAATAAGTTTTTGTAGGGATAAGAGAAAATCATTAAAATTAGACTCGGCAATTAGAAATTCTTTTTCTTCTTCATCCTGTTCAGATCGAGCTTTGAAATATGAGTCAGCATCGATAAAACAGGTATAAAAATCACTGGGATGGTGTGGTTCTATGATTTTCAGGATTGTTTTGAGTAGTTCTTCTGGCGTTCCAGACTCACGACTCATTTTATTAATTACCAAAACCATCTGACCAACTCTTTGCATTTCATCAGCCACTTTCCTGAAAAATGCACCTCCGTGAGGATTAAATAGTTCATTAGGAACGACGAAAACAAGTAAGTCAGATTTAGACATTCGTAAGAGTGTTATCTCATCATGGTCTGTCCTCCCTGCATAGATTCCTGGTGTATCCAGCAACAAAACATCTTGCCAAGGATACTCAGTAATTTTATTAGTACAAATTTCAGCACTAATCCCAACAGTAGGATTTCCAGTTAAAGCCTTAATTAAGGTAGACTTACCAGCATTGTACTGACCAATAAAACCAATAGTTAGTTTTGTTTGCTGTTTGTATTCAGACCAGAATTTATCAAAATCGTAACTTAATCCCTTGATTTCATCCTCTGTTCGAGTGGCAAGAATATGTAGAGATTCTGTACAAAGTTTCGCAACTCGCTCTGCTTGTTGCTTAAATTGGAATTCAGACATATCAATTATCTCCTTAAATTTTAGATGACTACAACAACCAACAAGGTTCGTCTGGAGAAATATAGCGGCGTGGAGTTCGGTGTGCTCCACTTTGAGAATCGCTTCGCCTATATGCTTTATCTCGAAACAAAGCGCTATGATTCCATTCAGACAAATCTTCTTTTATTTGGTTTTTCAGGTTATGAATTTCCAAATTGGATTTCGCTAATGCTTCGGCAATTACATGTAACCCTTTGATACAGGTAGAAACTCGATCAAATGTCTGCTTGTGGACTGCCATTGCTAGATCATCATGTAACCATTTCTTATAAATTTTTATAGTTTTACGTTGCTTTTCTTCAACTGTTTCAAGTAGAGATGCTTTTAAATCTTCACGTTGCTTTTGAAACTCTCTCTTCTCTTGTTCGCTTACCCAGTCTGCTGCTACATTAGCTAAAATTCCTACACCTGTAGCAGCCAATCCCAGTAGTGGGTTAAATAAGAAACCTACTGCTCCTACTGCACCAACTGCGACGCCTGCCCATTTTATAAACCGCCCAAATTGACCCTCATTGATATCATTAATCTCTAAACCGTCCAAATCAATCTTTATTCCTTTGATATCATACTTATATTGTTGATTAAACTCTTTAAGCCTTTCCTGCAAGTCTAAAATTATTTCATCTATCACCCCTTTCATTGTTGTTTCGATATGCTTTGAATTAAATTTTTTGTTCCATTCACTCTGAGCATCGTCTTTTACTGCATAGTTATCCACAAAATACGGAATCCACTGTTTTATGGCAAAATATAAGGTGGCACATTCACTTTCAATTTTGAATTGACCATCCTGTTTCCAGCTATCAAATATTTTTTCTAAATCTCTGTTTTTTTCATACATAAACTTTATTTCTGCTGACAATAGACGTTGATGATCAAAAATTTTGCTCTCATTTTCGCTAATAAAGTTGACAGCACCATCAAAAAACGTAGATACTCGTCGCTTTTGCCCGTTATTTTTTATATCATCAGCAATTAAATAATATATCTCCTCCACTCTGCTTAACTCCCAAAGCCTCTGTGAATACTCGGCATATTCTGGTTTCGTGCTTAAAAACGCTGCCATAGCATGGATGCAAACTATATCAACATTTTCAACTGCTAAATTTTCTTTGACATAAGTGCAAATATGGTTTTGATGCTCTGATAGCCTTTGCTGTTCAAATACTTTTTCTGGTTTTTTAATAAACCTTTCCAGTCTCTCTGACTTTTCGATGTTATCCTTTACATTTAGGATGACAGCGAAATATTTCTTGACTTGCTGTAACCGCACCATCGCGTTGAATTCACCGGGTTGTACAGACTCGTCACTCGTTAAAAACAAGATGATGTCAGACTGATCAATTACCTGATTGGCTTTTGCTGTATCCTCCTCACCGAAGAAAGGCAGAGGGCAGAAGGCAGAAGGCAGAAGGGAAGAGATTTAAGGGTCTGCCCGATGCCAATGGGTCTGAAGCCCCTGACTTTAGTTATGAAAAAAGAAAAAATATGTATTTCGAGACGCGCAGCGCAAGAAATGCTGCGTCCTTGTTGAAGCCCCTGAATGAGCGTTATGGGGATTTCCTTCTGCCCTCTGCCTTCTTCCTTCTGCCTTGCCGCCCTTGGCGGCTTCACCTTGATAGGCTTCAATTCCTGGAGTATCAAGCAAGCGCAAGCCTTGCCAGCGATATTCCCTTACATCTCTCGTTGTCCGTTGCGACCCTTTCCCAATCGTGTCACCATCCCCGCGAGTCAGCGCCTCACGAATTGTGCTTTTGCCAGCCTTCGTTCTCCCAAATAAAGCAATGGTAAAGTCTTCTAAGTTGTTTCTTTTTGTATTTAAGGAACTAACTAAATCTTCTATGCCTTCTTGGGATAACTGTTTAACTTCTGAAACTATATCTTTTAAGACCCGAGCAAATTCAAACTGTTCTGCATCTTGGTTTCTTAATAAATGAAAAATAGTTGCGTTGATATCATTGTTAAGTTGTAGCAAAATACTTTCGGCTTGCTTGGCATACTCTACAGTTCTTTGGTAAGCCTGTCGTGCAGTTTTAGCGCATTCTTCCAAAGCTGCTCTAAATTCTGGTTCCGATACTTTATTTCTAGATAATTCTTTTTGATAATTAGCTAGGGTGTTGGCACATGTGGATTGTGCTGATGCTGACGAAGGCAATTCAACCTGTTTCTCTAGATCGAATTCCTGATACCAAGCCGGATCAAAAGTTTTGGCTTGCTTCCCGTAAAGTTTGACTTTTCTGATAGATTTAATCTCTAATTTGATTAGAACCGTGAAGATGAATGCAGCCAAATCCTTTTGCTCTGGAACTTCAACTGACTCCAACACGACCTTGAGGCAATCATCCTTCCGAAAAGCTTTTGCGGTAATGCCTTCAGGTTGCAGAGATTGGTTGAGCAGGTGTGCGATCGCATTGGCGTCGCCGGGGTTGGCAAGTTCCAAAATATTTAGCTGTGTCATATTTAGCAGCGGTAAGTAGCTTACAGATATCCTTAGATCAAGTATTCCCACCTGTCAGCTACTGATAACGCTCCTTTCAAACTTTGTCTTTTGCCCCCGTTTTGGCTTTACCCTAAAACAGTTTGACCGTATTGGCGCGATCTCGCTCTTCTGTTACGCCTAGTTGATGCTTCTGGTACAGCTACAAGCCATCATTGAGAATAGTCCAAAATCAACTATTCCTTACTAGGGTAATAACAAAAATTGCTATCTTTGGGTATTGAAGGTAAAATGGTAGTAGGTAGACTGTAGCGAAGGGATGAGCCATGAATGTTTCACTAACACCAGAATTGGAAAAGTATATAAGCACGAAGGTGGCTAGTGGCTTGTACCAGTCTGCCAGTGAGGTGATCCGTGAGGGATTACGGTTACTCAAAGACCAGGATAGCTTGCGGGAAATCCGGCTGAATGAATTGCGACAGCAAATTCAGGCAGGTATCGACAGCGGGGAAGCCCAGCCCCTCAATATTGAAGATGCCATCGAACGGGGCAAGAAACGCCATGCCCAGCACAGCAAAGCCAGCAACTAGGTTTTACCAGCATGACCAGCATGGCCAAACTTGCCATCAGACCACAGGCACTCTCAGACAATGCGGAGAAAGCCTCTTGCTGCTTGCTGAATTTTCACCTTGAAAGCCATCCAAGGATTTAAACGCGGAAACTTCTTAACTGACAACAGTTTTCAATTGAACCCGTGCCACATTGTCAGGGCGGGGAAACCCCGCCCCTACGGTTATATTATGGTCTACCCAACTAATATTCGCTGTAAAGTTCCCAATAGTAGTCAAAAAACTAACATTTACTACACTTAAATTTTTTTGGTGAAGAAAAACGCAGCAGAGCTACTAAGAGGGAGGGCTTGTCGCCGGACATCGCTCTCAAGGTTTGAGGCTGTTCTTGGGAAAAGAGTGTAGAAGCTAGGACTTACGCATTGACAGAAATAGTAAAGTTATCAACCCTCCCACGCCTACCTATCAGTGCAATCACTCGCTATACGGTTGCCGAATTCTTTACAATTTGTTACAAGAATACAAAGAACTTCTATAAACCTAAACTGAAATGCTAGGCGGACTTACTGGTTTAACAGATCCCAAAGGCACGGACTGGGGAGAGCGAATGCTCAACACGGTTGCTAGCCAAACGATTCGCCACATGTTCACCAAAAGCGAGTCTGTGGAAGTCTCTGTGCGCTGCTATCCTTCCAGCAAACTGTTGCAAGGTAGCATCGACAGCTTTAAAATGAGTGGTCGTGGCTTGGTGATCCGTAAAGATTTCGCCGCCGAGGAAATTTCAATAGAAACCGATGCGGTTGCTATTGACTTTAGCTCCGTTTTAAGTGGCAAACTGCGTCTCAAGCAACCTACTCAAGCGATCGCCCAAGTAGTTTTATCAGAAGCAGGCATAAATGAGGCGTTTAAAGCACAATTGGTAACAAAACGACTGGAAAACCTCACCCAACCAGCACTAACTGCATTATCTGGCGGTAAACCAGTCTCCTTTACCGAAGTCCAAGTACAGTTATTACCTAAAAATCGGCAGCGGATTTCGGCAAAAGCAGATTTAAACAACGGCGAACTCGTACCCCTGAAAATGACTATGACTGTAGGCATTGAAAAGCGGCGGCGTATTTCGTTCAAAGACCCTGAGATTGAACTTGACCAAATCCCAGAAGCGCAACGCGAAATCTCTCAAAGCTTAAGTCTAGCACTAGCAGAAATTTTGGATAATATGGTCGATTTGGATCGCTTTGACTTGGATGGGGTGAAAATGCGACTTAACCGTTTAGAAACTGAGGGACAAAAATTGATTTTTAGCGGCTATGCGGAGATTGAACGCATTCCAAGCAATCCCTGATCGGGGAGATCGGGAAGTAATATCATGTCCGGTTAATTACCCCGATGTGATGACGTTGCATCCGAAAGTAGAGACGCGATTAATCGCGTCTCTACATAGGTTGACAGGTTTTTATTGTGGTTGATTTGCCGGACATCATATAATTTCTTTTTGATTTTCTTGTGGGATGGGCGTCTCGCCTGTCCTCATATTTGAGGTGGGCAAGATGCAAGGGAAAAGACTATTTTCATGCTTGGTGATGTAATATCATGTCCGGTTAATCACTTATTATTTAGGTCTGACCTCTCCCCGCCTAAGACTTGCGTCAAAGTCTCCCCTCTCCTATTAGGGGAGGGGTTGGGGAGCCAGCGCTGCAGGAGGGTCAGCCCGACCTAGGCGACTGCTGAGTCCAGTCCTGTTCGCGTAAGCGTTGCGTTAGCGACGAAGGAGCGTCAGCGTCTCCCCTTGGGAGAAGGAGGGTTTCCCTCCGTAGGGAACTGGTGAAGCAGCGCGAATGACGGCTTTCCCTCCGTAGGCGACTGCACCAAGCCGAAGGGCTTTCCCGTTGGGCGTGGAGAGGTTCTTTATTATAAGTAATTAAGCGGACGTGATATAATTTTTTGATTGGGGCTGCCTGCTGTAAAATGAGCGAATATTATTTATAAACAACGCTTGCCCAACATACGTTCGTAGAGTCCCCGTTGAGCAAGGAGTTCCCCATGGGTGCCGGACTCGACGATCGCGCCCCCCTCCATCACAAAAATCCGGTCGCAGTCTACAGCGGTATCGAGTCGGTGCGTGACCAAGATGATGGTTCGATCGCCGCGTAGACGGTGGAGAGTTTCTATGACCCACTGCTCGTGCTTCAAGTCCAGCGAACTTGTGGGTTCGTCGAGGATGAGTATAGGAGCCTTGGTAACGAGGGCACGTGCGATCGCTAAGCGCTGTCGCTGTCCGCCCGATAGATTCTGACCGCCCTCACTGAGTATGGTATCATACTGTGCAGGCAAGGTGAGGATGAACTCGGCTGCCCCGGATTCGACCGCCGCCGACTGAATCTCGTGGAACTGAGCTTCCGCACGACCGTAGGCGATATTCTCTGCGATCGTTCCGGGGAAGAGTGGGCTGCCTTGCGTGACGATCGCCATGTGTTTGCGGACGTCGGAAACCTTAAGGGTGCGGAGGTCGATGCCGTCAAGGAGGACGCAACCCGAAGTCGGGTCGTAGAAACGCGGCAGGAGATTGAGGAGTGTGCTTTTTCCCGTCCCGCTTGAACCCAAAAACGCCACCATCTGACCCGGCTCGATACTAGCACTGACGGACCGTAAAATAGGTTGCCCTGGGCTATACTCGAAACTCACGTCGCAAAGGGCTAGTGTGCGAGGACGGACGGGAAGCGGTCGTGCGTTAGGCTCGTCTGAGATCGCGGGCAGCTCGTCGATTACCGCAAAAACGCGCTCACATGAAGCTACAAACGTCTGGATCTTAGTAGTAAACCCCAACACCCAACCTAAAGGATCCCAGAGTTGCGCGAGATACGCCATGAATACGATCAGATCACCGGTGGTCACGCCGTTCGGTATCGGACGCAAGAACTGGTCGCGATAAACCAGATACCCGCCGTAGCCGAAGATTACACCGCCTCCTAGGGCGAAGATGATCTGAACGGTGAGCGGATAGAGGGTTTCGAGCCAGTTGAGCCGCATGGAGGCAGTGACGCTGCGCTCAACTACCAGAGCGAAGCGCCGCGACTCCGTCGCTTCTCGGACAAAAGACTGGATCAGCCCGATCAACTCTACAGCTTGCTGCATGGTCGAGGTCATGAGTGCGTCGGTACGCTTTGACTCGAACGCTCGTTGCCTAATCTTTGCCTCGAAGTACCAATTCGCAAATATCAGAAGCGGTGTGAACGAAAGTGCGAACACGGTGAGAAGAACGTGGCGTGACAGCATGATCGCGATCATCGCTGTCAGAGTAACCGATGCAGCAGCCGAGCCGATGAGCGTATCGATCACCCCCCATGGTCCGAGGCTGTCGTAGCTCAATCGATAGATCGCGTCGCCTTGCGATCGGGAGCCGTGCCAGCCGAGACTGAGCGCCTGCAGTTTGTCGTAGAGTTCGGTCCGAACCCGCATGGTTCCGTTGTACTTGATGCGGTAGTTCAACATTGTCCGGAGCATGATCGCGGTTTCGCTCAGGATCTTGATAATCATGCCGACGAGTGCCATGCCGATAATCCGGTTCAATCTGCGTTCGCCAAACGGGGCAAGAAACAGCCTCTGAATCCAGTTGGAATGCGGGGTTTGTGAGAGAACCGTATCGACTAAAATCGCCATAGGCCAAGCGTTTAGAAGACCCAAAACCACCGATGCCCCAATTAGAAAGAAGAGGATGGCAATCAGCTTTAAGTCCCTGCGGAAGTAGGAGATGGACCTTACGACGATCTGCATTTGGCTCATCTCAGATATTTTACCATTTATGTAAAGCTGTCTCTAGGACTATATAAATTTTGTTCATAATTATGTATCAAAAATGGCAAATAGTACGCGCTTGTCATTGCAGTTCACACCAGATGAGGTATAATTAAGGCAGAGAACCGCTCACCACGCTCTTGCTATGTTTGGGTTTCGACTACCTGAGAGTCTGCCTCTGGAAAATCACAAATGAAACTAGGTGCTGCACTGAGAATCTTACTTGTTGAAGATGATGAACTGTTTCGCCTTGGTATACGAACACGGTTAGAACAGGAAACGGATCTAGAAATTGTAGCAGAGGCAGAAGATGGTGAACAAGCCGTAGAACTGGCAAATGGTTATCTACTAGATTTAGTTTTACTTGATGTCGGTTTACCAGGAATCGGCGGTATTGAAGCCTGTCGCCAAATCAGGCAGCAGCACTCAAATCTACCCATTTTAGTTTTAACATCTCGTTCGGAAAAACCCTTGATTGCTCGGTTAATTGAAGCTGGGGCACAGGGTTACTGCCTTAAAGGTATCCCCTCTGAGTCTCTGATATTGGCACTGCGATCGGTAGCGGCGGGTGCTTCCTGGTGGGATCAGACTGCAACAACAGAAATACGAGCAATTTTTGCGGGAAACCACAAAGCAGCATTATCGGCAATTGATGCGTCAAGTCGCTTCTCAAGAGTCAAAAGTCAAAAGTCAAAAGTCAAAAGTAAGAACCCCATAAATAAATCGCGAAGCGCCACGAGCGAAGCGTGGTGGTCTGGGCTTGTAATAAGGACGTAGTATTTCTTGTTGCACTCCTCTCGAAATACATATTTTTCATTTTCCATAAATAAATTTAGGGGCTTGTACCTTTTTTGTACTTTTGACTTTTGACTTTTGACTTTTGACGAACCGAAGGGCGGTCACCGATAGAAAACCCATTAACGAAGCGGGAGCAAGAAATTCTGGCGCTGGTAGCAGATGGCAAAAGCAATCAAGAAATTGCCGGAATTCTCTACATTACCCCAGGTACGGTACGGGTTCATGTCCATGCCATTTTGCAAAAGCTAGAGGTCCGCGATCGCACTCAAGCAGCAGTATTAGCTATCCAAAAAGGATTGAGGTAGCACCTGAACTGCTGTCAAGTACCTGAGCGAATAGGCATCGCTTCGCATCTACGCACTGGTGAGTTGGTAAATGCGAAGCGAAACCACCCGCTCCGCGTCATCCAAATACTTTTTCTAGGATTATATGAGCGAACTTATTCATAATCATTATCAAAAAATAGCAGGTATTTTTGAAGATTTGTGGTTTTATTCAGAGGATTTTGTTCAGTTTATTACTAACAAAATAATTGAACAGTTATGTCTAAAAAATACAGATCTACTTATAGATTTAGGATGTGGTACGGGAATATACTCTAAAGAAATTAACAATCAGATGCAGTTATATAATCCGATTATCTGTGTGGACTCCTCAAACAAGATGCTTGAGCAAATCCCTAATAATCTTAAGTATAAATGTGTGGAAATGGATGCAATAGACTTTTCGGCTTTGTCTGGAACATACAATAAAATTATCATTAAGGAATTAATCCATCATATTAATGATCTTGAAATATTATTAGGTAATCTCTTCCAAAGATTGACCAGTGGTGGTATTTTGCTGCTAATACTTCTCCCGCCAACAATTGATTACCCGTTATTTAGTAAAGCTCTGCGTAAATATGAAGACGTCCAACCCAATTATAATAATCTTGCAAGCGTTCTTTCAAAAATTGGTTTTAATGTAGCGGTGGATTTTGTAGAATATCCTTTGGCAATTCCTAAGTCTAAATATTTGCAGATGGTACAAAATCGTTATATGTCTTTGCTTTCTACTTTTGATGATGAACAACTTGCTATTGGTCTAGCTGAAATGGAACAGAAATATGCCCAGCAATCTATTCTCAAATTCTCAGACCGCTTTGTTTTTATCACAGCAAGTAAGACCTGATGCGTAAGACTATTTATTATACCAATTAGTGGATGGGTCGGTCAATGATGAACTCACGCTTGTTAGCTAGGGCTACTGATAGGGATATGTTTGGGGGTCCAGGGGTGCGATCGCTTTACATTTGCTCTAAAATTTGATTACCTTCCACCGACTAATGGTCTATATTTTTACAGAGTAAAGAACTGTCCAATCGTCGTTCATTCTAGGTTAGTCAGTCATCATCCACATATTAATAGCAGAATTGCGCTATCAATTTCACCAGTTTGATAAAAAGCGATCGCACTTTAATCAATGACTTGCCTTCTGGTGAACTTAATCTGTCCGCGCTTGCATAACTCGTCAAGACGTTTTTTTTGAGAGATGCGAGTGCTACTCGCTACCCAACCTCTACAAGGGCTGTAAGCAATTGTTCCATAGCTGTGTTTTTTATGTTGTAGCAATACCTATTCCAAAAAGCGCAACTGTCGGCGTCAATTCAGGAACACGTTCACTAATTACTGTAACATTGGGGTCAGCAGCATCACTTGTGAAATACACATAATTAAAAGCGTCCCGATCATTAAGAATACTCGCACGTAAAAACAATCCACTCCACCGAGCTAAAGTTTCATCTGTAAATATAGGAGAGGGATTGAACGTTGTAGCAGTCGCTGTACTCATACTTAATACAACTGATGATGCACCTGCAACTACTGACAAAGTTTTAAGTTTCAGCACACTCAGACTCCTGACACACTTGCACATTTATTCTCATTCTAGTATCGATTACAACTTTATACGCGACTTTGTGCTTCTGGTGTCACGTTTTTACTCCTCTTATTTGTGTATTCCGGGTGAGTCCTGATTGGTGCAAGATATGAGAAGCGAAAACTAATTATTTATACCCATCATGTGAAATAATAAACGAGCATATAGCTTATTTCATAAATCCATTTCGTTGTTTATACATAAAAAACGAGCGGAATTTTCAAATGAAAGATAAAACCTCGCGCCGTGCCATTTTACAAGGTTTGATTGTTGGTACTGTTGTTATTGGGTTCGATGTAGTCAATCATTCGTGGGTTACGTCTGCTTTAGCAGCAGACTCGTTTGTTCATGTGCCGCATTTAGATGGCGTGCTTTACACTGATGACGCCACAAGGGCTGTAGCTGCTGATGATTTTGGTCATATAGTGCATCGTCAACCTTTAGCCGTACTCAAACCTGGTTCAATTGAAGATATTATCCAGATTATAAAATTTGCTCGTACTCATAAACTTAAGGTTGCATCTCGCGGTCAGGGTCACTCTACTTACGGTCAGCCACAAGTGAGTGATGGCATTGTCATTGACATGAATACGCTCAACACGATTCATTCTATTGATGCTATGCAGGCTGTTGTTGACACTGGCGTACTGTGGAGTCAGCTATTGCTAGCAACACTGCCACAACAATTGACACCACCAGTCCTGACTGATTATCTGGAACTGTCGGTAGGAGGCACGTTGTCAGTGGGTGGGATCGGTGGTGCAAGCCATCGCTATGGTGTGCAGGTTGATAATGTGCTATCTCTTCAAGTTGTGACTGGCTTGGGTAAGCTGGAAACTTGTTCCCCCTACCAAAACCGCGATTTATTTGAAGCAGTGCTAGCTGGTTTGGGTCAGTGCGGAATTATAGTACAGGCAACAATTCGGCTAATCTTCGCCTTTACTAATACCCGTGTGTTTCTTTTGTATTATGACAATTTGTCTACCTTTACTGGTGACCAACGTTTACTAATTGCCGATCAACGATTCAATTATGTAGAAGGTCAAGTTGTACCCGATCCTAATGGTGGGTGGCGTTATATGCTGGAAGCGGCTAGCTTTTATAGTCCACCTACGGAACCTGACAACACTCTTCTACTTACTGGGTTGAGCTACATTCAGGGGACGGAACAAATAGAGGATAAGTCTTACTTTGACTTTCTTAATCGCTTAGCGCAACAAATCGCCTTTCTCAAATCCATCGGGGTATGGTCACAGCCGCATCCGTGGTTTGATGTTTTTGTACCCAGTACGGCAGTTGTTGATTATGTTGGTGAAATAGTTTCAACTTTGACACTAGCTGATACAGGTAATGGTCCAGTTTTGCTATATCCCGTCAAGACAAACCGCTTTAAGTTACCGCTGTTCCAAGTTCCCGACCAGGAGGTTGTTTTCCTATTCGATATTTTACGGACTGCACCAACTGATACTAATGTAATCAACCGCATGGTTGCTGATAACCGAGCATTCTTTGAGCGTAACCGCGACCAAGGTGGTTATCGCTACCCAATTGGTGCTATTCCATTCTCCCAAGAAGATTGGCAGCAGCACTTTAGTCGGGTTTGGGACAAGTTCTTAAGTGCCAAGCGGCGCTACGATCCTGACAATATACTAACCCCAGGTCAGGGTATTTTTTGAACCGGAAAGGGCGAACAACAAAGATGGCAAATACCATCCAGTAAAGCAACCAAGTTTGCTTTTTGTTACCTATGAACACGCCTTAGGTGTAGATAAAAGCAGAAGGAATGCAAAGTTGACCTACTACTTCTAATAGGTTGGCAGCACCATTAGGATTTTCATAAGGGTGGGCAGAACTAGCAGCAAAAAAACCGCCACCATTCCCCCCTAGCATCTTGATGATCTCAAAATGCGCCACTGGTCCTCTGGCAATTGTTTGTGTTGCCCCCTCTAATGTTGTCACTGTCTGTGGACCTGCTAGCGTTTCTGGTACACCCAGGATCAGCAACAACACTGCACCCACAATGGATATTGGTAGTAAAACCCGTGTGATAAAACGAGTTAAATCAACGTAAAAATTTCCCAATGGTCTGCCGATCAAACCCCGAATGAAGGCAATTCCTACTGCAGCACCTGTTGCGGGAGCAACAAACATCAAAAAGCCCAAAGCTGCTATTTGGGCTAGATACGACATGGTTGTCTCGCCCGAGTAGTGTTGGAGGTCGGCAGCCACCAAAAATGAGATGGTTGTGTGCAAAGCTGTATCCCAAGTCGGCATCCCTAAACCTGTTGGATTCAGAGGCAACCTGGCTTGAAACATTAGTAGGAAAAAGACCAAAATCGCCATTGCCGAATTGCTGACTAGCACTGCTATTGCATACTGCCTACCCGTCATATTCTCTTCGGGTTCAGCACCGCCTAGCAGGTAAATTCCCTGATCTAAGGGCGTCATCACCGAATCTAAGAATGTTTTTCTTAAGAGAAAGACGTTAGCCAAATAACTGCCAAAAATAGGAGTTAACACTACTACAAGGAGTAGGGTGAGAGCAATTTGAAAAAATCCTTGTAACATGAATTAGAAAAATCCCTGATGACTAATTTCCTAACCCAATACAGTTCAGTTAAGATAATCAACAAAGCCGATAACCTTTGTCTTGACGTTGCAATGCTACGTCAAGACACGCCGGAGATTCCCTTCAAGCGCAAACACCACCGTTGCAATACAACCCTTATTTTACTTGCGTTGTATGCATCCAAGTTACCAAGCTAGGGGGAGGTTTACTCCGCATCTGACTTTTCCTTTGTTGCTCCCACTCAGTTCAGCATAAGATGTAAGGGCAAACGGTCGTGTTGAATTAAGTCTTGATAAGTTTCGCGCTCTAGGATAACGCTGGCTTTTCTATTGGATACTAAAACCGCACTCGGTCGAGGTATCCGATTGTAATTAGAGGATTGACTGTAATTGTAAGCACCTGTACCCATGGCAATAAGTATATCTCCTGGTTCTGTTTTAGGTAACCGGATATCCTTGAATAGGATATCTCCAGACTCACAATGTTTACCTGCAATAGTTACAGTTTCTGTTAATAGAGCAGACATTCGGTTAGCGACAACAGTTTGATTGGTTGCCTGATAAGTGATTGGACGAGGATTGTCTGACATACCTCCATCAACTGCCAGATATGTCCGAATCTGCGGGACTTCTTTTCGACTTCCAAGAGTATAGGCTGTGACACCAGCATTACCAACTAAGGATCTACCAGGTTCGCACCGTAGCTGAGGGAGGGGAATCTGGTATTTTCCACAAGCAGCGACAACAGCTTCACTGATTATTTTTACCCAGACTTTAATACTAGGAGGAATTTCGGTTTGAGTATAGCGGATACCTAAACCACCACCGACATTGAGAGCCTTAATTGGTAGCTCGTAGTCTAAGGCTTTAACCAACCACTGCACCATAGTGTCAGCGAGATGGCGATAGGGTTGTAGCTCGAAAATCTGAGAACCGATGTGTGCATGTAGACCAACACACGATAGATAAGAGTTGTGGCGAAGAAAGGCGAAAATTTCATCTATTTGACTTGGATCGAAACCAAACTTAGAGTCGAGTTTACCAGTGAGTATATACTCGTGGGTGTGACACTCGATGGCTGGAGTTAGTCGCAGCATGATTTGAAGTGGTTTCTGAATAGAAGCAGCTTTGGCTATGTCGGTCATCGTGTATAGTTCTAGCCAGTTATCTACAATAACGGTGCCACCAACCTCCATCGTTAGTTTTTGCTCCTCAAAAGACTTGTTATTACCATGAAGGTAGAGCATTTGAGGACTAATACCTGCTTGTAAGGCAGTGTAGAGTTCGCCACCCGACATCACATCGATTCCTAATTTTTCACTTGCTACAATTGCACAGACAGCCTGACAGCTCCAAGCTTTTGAAGCATAGAAGACCTGAGATTCGCCTGGATAGTATTGCTTAAATGCATCTCTATACTGACGACAAGCTGTTCGTAAGGTCTCTTCGTCTAATATATATAGAGGAGAGCCAAACTGTTCTACTAAAACCACAACGTCACAACCGCCAATTTCTAGATGGTCTCGTTGATTTATCTGTGCTGTAAGGGGGAGAAGTTCTTGGTTCGGCGATCCAGGACAAGTTTTGTGAGGTAAATAGGATTTCCCAGAACTTAGAAACTCGACGGATTGAGGTGACATCATAAAATAAGCGGGGTAAGATTCGTAAATGGAGAAGACAAAGATAAGCGCGGAAATATCTATGCTGGGATCTGAATTTTCTCACTACCAGCAAGCCCAAAGGTAGCGTGAATTGCTTGTAAAGCCTTAACACCTTCCGCTTGTGCCACGACACAGCTAATTTTGATTTCTGAGGTGGCAATCATTTGAATATTAATTTCGTGCTGTGCTAACGCCTCAAACATTTCAGCCGCAACGCCTGGTTGTCCCACCATGCCCACACCCACAATACTTACCTTGGCGATCGCATTATCCAGAATAACTTCACCCCATCCAAAGAAAGCTGCTGCTTCTGCCAGGGTTTCCCGTGCAAATTCCGCATCCATGCGTGCAACAGTGAAGGCAATATCGCGCCTGAGAACATTATCAATCACCCGACAGCGCGGTGATTGGATAATCATGTCAACACTGATTTTATGCTGCGCTAATAGACCAAATAATGAAGCTACCATTCCTAGACGCTCTGGTACTTGACGAACTGCCAGACGGGCTTGGTTCATATCTAGGGCGACGCCACGGACGGGGGGAGTGGGGAGTGGGGAGTAGGGAGTGGGGAGTGGGGGGGATGAGGGGGTTAAATTGTCTCCCTTGTCTCCCTTATCTCCCTTATCTCCCCCTACTCCCCCTACTCCCCCTACTCCCCCTACTCCCCCTACTCCCCACTCCCCACTCCCCACTCCCCCTACCTCAAAAGCTGTGCGGAGTGCGACAACGGCGCGATCGCATAAAAGTGCATCAATCACGCAACTAACTTTCACTTCACTGGTCGAAATCATCTGAATGTTCACTCCAGCGTCTGCGAGGGTGGCGAACATCTTGGCAGCCACGCCAGGACGTCCGATCATTCCGGCGCCTGCGATGCTAACTTTGGCGATATTTTTTTGTACCGTGACCTCGGCGAGTTCTGCTTCGGCTCCCTGATAAGAGCGCAGAACAGCGACGATTGCCGCTGCGACAGCTTCTGCCCGTTTTAAACTCAGTGTCCTCACGGTAAAAGCAATGTCGTTTGTATTACCTTCATGTATCGACTGGATAATTAAATCTACGTCCACATTCTGACGGACAATTGTTCCAAACAACCGCGCTGCTATGCCTGGTTTGTCTGGTACTTGTAGCAGTGCTACCCTCACTTGGTGAGTATCAAATGTGATATTATCTACTGAGCGATCGATCTCTAGATTAATTAATGAGCGCGGCTGTGGTTTTGGGGAAAGGACGCAAGTACCAGGGTCATCTGTCCAGCTAGAACGAACCACCAAGGGAACACCATAGTTTCGGGCAATTTCCACTGCACGGGGATGTAGTACTTTTGCCCCCAAGCTGGCAAGTTCCAGCATTTCATCGCTGGTGATTTCATCCATTAGCTGTGCCTCTGGAATCAAACGTGGGTCTGTAGTGAAAATACCTGGGACATCTGTATAAATTTCACAACAATTTGCATGTAATGCTGCTGCCAGAGCCACTGCTGAAGTGTCACTACCGCCACGTCCCAAGGTAGTTATTTCCCATTCGGCAGCGTTGGTTATACCTTGAAAGCCAGCCAAAACAACCACTTTGCCCTGATTTAGATGCCGCATAATACGCTCAGTTTCAATATGCAAAATCCGAGCGCAGGTGGGTTCGGTTTCAGTAACAATTCTTACTTGAGCGCCTGTGAGGGAAATTGCTGGTTGTCCCAACTCTTGCAATGCCATACTAACTAAGGCAATGGATACTTGCTCACCAGTTGAAAGCAGCATATCCACTTCTCGGCGATTAGGATTTTGAGAGATGAGGTGCGCTAGTTTGACGAGTCCATCTGTAGTTTTACCCATCGCGGAAACTACCACTACCAGCGAGTTCCCTGCTTTAACAGTCTTACAGACGCGCTGTGCCACGGCTTGAATCCGCTCTGCTGAACCGACAGATGTACCACCGTATTTCTGAACTATGAGCGCCATAAATTTATGCAATCAATTGTGCTTGGTAAATCAACAATTAAATCGATGTGCGATCAACTCTAACTGCATTTACTCTCTTAAATCCCTCTTGCAATCCCACTAAGCAACCCTCTTAACAGTTGCAGTAGCAGGATCGCTAACATTGGGGAAATGTCAAGAGTACCACCCAGCGGCGGAATAACTGAACGGAACACTTTAAGAAAGGGATCTGTTAACTGACTTAAAATCGAAAATGGTGGAGCTAACCAATTTATATTTGGGAACCAGCTTAGGAGAACCCGAATCACAAGCATATACATATAAATGGTTATAAAAATCACCAATGTATTCATCAATAAGGCGACTGAGTGACTCATGGAAGTGGAGTTTTTCTACTAAATTAAAATGGTAATAGTGAATTGAATTTGATTGAACTGAGACTAATTATTAAACGCAAATTTTATCCGACGCAACTACCGAATAGTAAAATCAAACCTAGATGCGCGTAAACGTCAGGACAAACGCGACTATCCAGTAACTGGACTTTCAAACATGGTGATGATTTTAGTTGGGAAATACTGAATTAAGCTGACTTAATCAAGCTTTCTTTTTTTAATGTATTGCTCTTATTAAAAATCATCAATATATCCCTATGTATATTTGGGGAATATTTCTAGTTATCTAAAATCACATCTTGCACCAGTTGCAATAACGCTATTTTTGTAGGGTGGGCATCGCCCACCATTGACCGAGAGAGCCTATTTTTGCGTTGGTGGGCACTACACGAACTATCGAATGGTGCAAGATCTCAGTAAAGATACTTTCTCTCGGTTTCATTAGACATCTCCGAAAATTAATTATGCGTTGTCTACAACGCTTGTAGAGACGCGAAATTTCGCGTCTCTACATTGTTTTTCGGAGATGTCTATTAGTTATGCCGGAGAAGATAAGCTCTAAGTTTAGGTTGAATATATATCTGGAAATACATTTTTTATTTTAGTCAATTCTGCTCTCGATCATCAGCCCAATTGACTACAGCAATTTTCAGGTGGTGGGATGTAAAGGCGATCGCCCAGACCGAAGATGGAAAGTTTCTACATCGTTAATTTGCCAATACCTGGGTGGGCACCACAGTGGACCAGCGCCTTTGTTTGGTTTTCGCTGTTTGCTGGGTGTGTTCAGAAAATGCCTGATTGTATGCGATCGCTAGCTTGCGGGTAGCAGCTTGAGCAAGCCACTGGTTGTAAGCTTCAAAGGATTCAACGTACACATCAGCTTCCATCAGGGCGAAGTAGGTGCCACTGAATTGGGAATCTCTCAGCCGATATTTGCCCGCACGCAGCGGCGTCAACATCAAGGAAATGGTGCGGTTGGGGATGATGTCCTGCTTAATGCGGAACTCAGGGACGTAGAAACCGTGGAGAACTGCCTCCGACTTCATCGCCAAGTGGGCGATCCGATTTATTGGCAGGTGCAATTCGGTACTGGTGACATTCTTAGCCGGATAGCGGAAAGACCAAGCCCACTGCTTCGCGACAACCTCAATCTCTTCAGCAACAGGTTTGGTATCGTTGCCGAGTGTTGCGGTTGCGGCATCAGCAGGTTCAGTTTCCAGGGGCATATGCAGATGCACTATCGGCGGCAGACCTTGGATATCGATTTGCTGATAAATTTTGTAGCTTTGACCAGCGATCCACAACACCAGTAGAGTCGGGATTACTGTCCAAAGAATCTCCAGTTTCACATTGCCTTTAACAGCGCGACCATTGCTGAAGTCTCCCTTTGGTGCCCGACAAGTAAGTATCGAATACCCGATAATGCCGACGATCCCAAGGAATATGAACGCTCCCAGCGCGACCATAAAACTAAACAGATCATCGATCCGCTTTGCTTCTGCTGTTCCTTGAGGAGGCATCCAAGAGTAGGCTTGCTGTCCAATCCAATAGCTAGCAACAATAATCGCCGCTATAAAACTAGCTAATAGCAGCGTGTTTAAAATTTTCTTCATAAATAGAACAATATATGGCTTACTTCACTAGCAAATTGGGGTTTTTATTCTGCCAATGTGTTCTAATCAGGTCTTTTTACAGTGCGGCGACTAGCAGCCAAAGACTTGGCTTCAATGAAGATGTGCTTTACCTCGGGGTGATGAGTACGAATGGTTTCTTCCAGACGACTCACCGCTAATGCCACCTCTTCTGATGAAAGCTGGATGTAGAAGTGAATTTCCAAGTTGAGCAACACTTCGTCAGGACCGAGGTGCATTGTCAGTGTACGCATCACCCGCTCCACTGCAGGCTCATCTGCCGCCAGTCGGCGGATATTGTTCACTGTCTCAATGTCAGCGCTTTCACCTATCAAAAGTCCTTTACTTTCATAAGCTAGCACTATGGCTACTACAGCCAGAATGACGCCAATGACAATGGAAGCGATGCCGTCGAAGGCAGGATTGTGAAACTGATGCCCTAAGAAAATACCTACAAAGGCGACCACTAGACCCAATAGAGCGGCAGAGTCCTCAAACAGCACGGTGAAGACGATCGGGTCTTTACTGGTGCGTACTGCCTGCCAAAAGTTCTTTTCTCCCTTTGTAGCCAACAATTGTGTGAAGACTAATTCAACGCAAAATAAAGCTTTACAGCCATTAAAGCCTTATAAATACTCTATAAATACTCAAAACCCAATTTCATCAGTATTTTATGGCTATTTTCCTGGTTAATTGATACTCAGTGCGTAACTCACTTGATACTCAGTGTGAAACCAGGGAGATAGTATGGGTAGGTTTCCTAAAATCGTCAGATGAATTTGTCTGACGAATATAGACATACTACTCTTTTGCCCAAAAGCTGCAAGTTAACTGACATTAATAGATGGCTAGTCTATCAGGTTACTAAAACACATACCACCCCAAAACCACCCCTATAACTCTGCTAAACCCCAAAGAAGCCCAACTGGAGCCAGTTGGTTTTCTCTAGCCATAAAAAATCCCCTCTAGTAGTGAGGGGATTGACGTAGCAATCAGAGGATTCTAGTTGGATAGCACCGTAGCTAGGAAAGAGCGATCGCGTAAGAAAAACCTAGTTGGCGCTTAACCCGCTAGCAAGCTGATTATTTGCTGTAGCAGTAGCCGTATCCGGTAGAGTTCGTACATCTTCATCTGGTAGAACTCCCAGTTTTCGTCATCCAATCTCTCACCTTTCTGAGTAGCACGCAACAAGGCATTTTGGCTTTCTGTTGGTTCCCCAATCATAGTAAGTACGTGAGTGAGGAACAAGTAAGCGTCGTTCCCCGGTGACTTGATGCCGATATTGTCTTTCATTTGGTCAATGGCTTTATAGGGGAATTTGCTCAATACGTTGATCCATGCTTCTTCCTTGCCATAGCTACCTATTGGCTGTACGTTATATAGTTTGCCCAATTCTTGCAATTCCTCAAGAGTGAGTAGTTGGAGTTGTTGTCGAGTTAACATATAGATGTCCTGTTTTCATGGATAGGATTTTTGATGGTTATTCCTTCCGGCAAGTCGTAGTAACCATCAAAAACAATTCAATCACGTGTCGTTCTGTAATTCAACCATTATTTATATTTCTAAATAATGCCTAACTCTAAAGGTACTCCTGAGAATCTTCAATCTTATACCACTACTAGAGAGGAACCCTTGACGGCAAAGTTGACCGTGAGGATTCCACAATCAATGATGGATGCCATAAAAGCCAAAGATGATATGCCGGAATTTGTACGCCAAGCTATCCAAAAAGCGCTAGACGCCGATAAGGTCGATCACCCCACAGACGCCTAGCGTTAGTTTCCTTATATTCGTCAGACAAATTCGTCTGACGAAATTACCCCTTGGCGCTAATAGCCCGCTTTGTAAGTTTCGGCTACTGCTCTAGCTACTCTCTCTCCTACATCTCCCCTTCTGTATTTAGCAAACATTAGCTTGACGTAGGCTATACGCTGTAGGGCGGGCGTGACCTGAACGTGATCCAATCCGGTATCCTCATCGTCACCAACCAAGTCAAGCATCCTATGCTCACAAGCTTTTAATCCGGTAATAGCTACAGTGATTGCATCGTGAGCAAAAGCAGCGTTAAACCCATACTTAGAACAAGCCATCTGAAAAGCGGCATGAGACTGCTTAAGGAACGCACGAGTCTTCAACCACCCCATTATGTCGTTTGCTGCTTCTTTCTCATAATGTTCTTCCGTGAGTTTTTGAATGAATGCGTTGTCAACACGTCTCTTTAAGGATTCTTGCATACATGCATATGCAAGCGCTTGTGCCTTGACATTACCTTTAATAGCTTGGTCAAGCCAGAATTCATTGGCTAGATCGATAGAAACTGGCTTAAACCTATGACCGCCACGACGCTCATTTAGCCCAGGAGCGATGTTAAAAATGCCGGGCGTATAATCATTATCAGGCAAGGCTTCTGGCTGTTTGCCACCCAAAAAACGCCGGACGTAAAACTCCTGTTTTCCCGTTGCTTCCCCTACCTGACTTTGACTCATCACATAGCTACCATCTGGCAACATAAACACTTCAAGTTCGATGCCCGCAAGAGATATAGTCGCACGCCTAGCCTTCTCCGTCATACGCCACATAACCCGTCGCATTCCCAACCAAAGCCATTAACCTCACTTTCACCTTTAAACTTCACTTCACTTAGTGGAACGCAAGAACGATGCAAGTACGACGCATACCCAAATTTAGTAGTTGTAGCGTTCCTACATTTTTCATCAATCTCGCAAGCACGCTTGAAGTCTTCAGGATGATTGATCTTCAAGTCAAGCCAGTTCTTCTCGGATTGGTAAGGACAACAGTAGCAACGAGATTTTGCAGGTATCCATCCATGTTCCCTACAGTATGCCTCGCAGTCATCACGTGACCAACCTAACTCTATCAATGGATAACGGTTAACGAAACCATTCTCTTTTGACGGTTGTGCCCTACGTTCCTCGTCTATGGATATTCCTAGCCAACACGAAATAGTGTCATACTTCAAGGGTTTATTGGTTAAGGTGAAAGCTATACGTGCTGCTTTCTTTAAGGCTATGATTTTATAGTCAGTTGTGCATTCCCTTTTAGCCATACCTACTTTACCTTCACGGGTAATCAGAAAAAAAGGCATTTCTGGGTGATAAACACCATCTTTATATTGTTCTGTTGTAATATCACCATTGCTCACAACCTCAATTGCGTAAAGCTTAGAGTTATAAGACTGCATGCGTTTGAGCGCTTCATACGTTGCTTGCAATTCTGCTCCAGTGTCAGCAAAGAATACCTTATCCGGATACTCTCCCATTACGTCTATTAATTTATGCGGTTCATGCATAAGCATTAGGTAGATGGCGCAAGACTGAACACCACCGCCAAACGAGAAATAACAATAGGGAATTGAGCCTAACATATGCATTTAACTTCGCGTAAGGTGATAACTTTTACATGCTATCTTGAATGTTTTCCTCATCCGTAGCTAACGGTAGCAAGTTCTGTTCTATCCAGTCAGCAATCCTCGAAAAACTCCAGTTCAGTTCATCATTCAGGTAAGCAAGTAACTCTCCTATATGCCTCACCTCCAAACATCCTATAATTAACCTATGCTTATCAATTAAATGCTTATTACTGCCAAGCGCAATACCGTAGTCATTCATGATATCGGTTGGCGGAAAAGCATTAAACCTATCAGTATGACTTCCCCATTCCATATTGGGGTGTATGTCGCAAGCTACGCCTAAACAGCAATACGCGTTAGTACTCCAGTTTTTTAACTGAAATCTTGCTTGCTGATACTCTCCAGATCGCAATGCACCAATCCAATTCTCGATTAGTTGTCTGTTCATGTAGGTAATATCGTCAGACGATTTTGTCTGACGAATAAAGATAAACTAATGCTTTACTAGTTGAAACTCCCTTAGGGTAATCTCAATCCGAGTCTCACTCATACCGCCTATTTCCCATAAACCTTTTACTGGAACTAGAGCGGCAATAACGAACGGTCCCTTGATGCCAATTCCACTACGGGTAATGCCCATAATAGGTAAGTCTTTTGATTCACTTCTTGCACCACAAACTATCACCGTTCCTGAGTGAGAGAACTGGCGATAAACCATCTTAGACCACGAATTTTCTTCATATATCTCTAACTCTTTTCTCAAGTCTGGAAGAGAAATAATTTTGTTGCACTGGATTAGTTTAATCCCATTTTGGTTGACGTAGATAATTTTCATAAGCTTGGTTTTTTATCAAGCTTAGACGTCAGCGTAACAGTAGTTTTCATCTGTTCCTTAGTGACCCTTTTCTCTATTTTCAATAAACCCGAAGTTAATTCTTGTGTTACCGCTGGATCGCAAATAAGTATTGACACTTTTTCTAGATTCAGTAGTTCTGAAAGCATTCTACCCTGAATCGATATACAGCTGAAAATTGCATATAATTCATCCTGAGTAAGTAGATTGTCGTAATTCATCTCTCTGTCCATCCCTTGGTTGTCAACTTGTAGCCTAGTTGCCACATCAGATTTGTTATATCCCTTGTTGTTGGAGTGATGTCTAAGCTTCCTTCACTTTGAAGATAAGACAACCTATCCTTGACCTTCCTTGAGCTAACTATTATGGAATGAGTTCTTTGTCCAGCTTCTGCAAGCTTATTATTTAGTTCCCGTATTGTTGATGTCTCTGACTCAACAAATGCCCTAAGGTGTTCCATGGTTGCGTTGAACTCACCATATATGAAAGTATTGGAATATGTCCAGTATTCCGCCATAAAATCAACAGCAGCTTGCACGTCACTCCAAGTACCTACAACTAAACCAGTCGCAATTAAATCAATAGTGATACTCCATTTTTCGCCGTCAATCACTTTAGGAATAGAAAAACCCTTCTTACCCTTGCGAGTAAGCATAGCGCGATAACCCGCGTACAGCCTACAGTTATTTTCGTCATTCCAAAAGGTATAATACCTACTTTCAATACCCTTCCAAGATATCGAGTCTAGATCTAACCTATCAACATTGATGTCCAGTCCTTCATAATGGCTTCGTTCTTCTGACGTAAATTTCTCCCACTTTTTATGGGGAACCACTATAAGTCTACGGCGTAATTCTGCGAATTCATGATGCAGATGGATAGGCTCAATAGAGCTAATAATTTTAGGAGAGAAAACATGGAACTGCTTGTTGGTTCCGTCAGCACCAGCTATTTGAATTTTGTCGGTAGAGCGATTATATCCAAACAGCAAAAGTTGATAGATGCGTTTATCTTCTTTTAGCGTTTGAATATGGATATTATCCCAACATAATATGCTTCCTTCCTTCTCGAAGTTCTTGTCTACAGGGTCAATCCACCTCATCGTGTCGAGCGAATTTCTGATTGAAGCGAAGGTATCTGTAGGACTAAAGGTATGTCTTATCCCATGAACTAAATTAGCAAGTGTAGCAATGACTGACTTGCCCGATCCTTGATCGCCAAAACTAAAGAGAATCCCGGCTACTCTTGCCCATTTGGACGGCATGAGTATGTATGTAGCAACAATAGGGTTAAGCAAGTGAGGCTGAGGTAAAAAGACTGAAGTTGCCACCAGTCTCTGGATATTCCTAAAAATTGAGTCATCTTCTACCCAGAATAAACTCCACTTGTCAAGTTCATTGGCGTAAAAGTCGTCTGGGTTTAGATATCTTTCGGGCATCACCTAGAACCAAGTATAGCTAGAATAATCTGGAAAGCAGCAGTAAAGTCGACAGACTCTTTTTCATTACTCCCCAAATTACTAATGTCAGCTATGCTGTTTATTTCCTTGTTGGGGAACACAACCTTTAATTGCTCACATGTAAAACGGAAGCGATCACCTAAGCGTTCATATTCAGACTGCCCGGAAGGCTTATTCCATAAACCTTTTACGGGTAGAGTTAACTCCTCCGGCTTGATTATTTCGGGCACTTCTACTGCGATAACTTGGCACATGCTTAGCACAGTCGTTCTTCTGGTTTGCTCGGTCATAGGCTCACCGTAAGCTATCCCCGACAACACCATTTCAAGTTGGGGGATATCCTGAAACGTGAGCCTCCCCGAATAAACTTTTTCTTTGTCTAAATCCTCAAAAACTCGACACCAGAAAGCTTCAAATTTAGTTCTTAGCACTGGTACTGTTTTCTTCTCGTTGCTGTCCCACTTGTCGTAGTCCTTTTTAGCAATCTTGAGTGTTACTAGCTGAGGCTCAAATTTCCAATCCCGACCGCCTTTTACAAACACTACGTCAGTGACATTATTCGCAAAACCAAATAACCAGTAGAAAGTATCATCCTCTTTAATAGCAAACTCTTTGAAATCAAGCCTACTATTGAGGCTACTCCAGTCTGAGCAAGCTAGGCTTGAGAACTTACTATCTTTGTTTGGTGAATTGTACCAAAACGGCATATGTTTCCCCTAGATTGTGTTGGTAAATATCGTCAGACAAATTCGTCTGACGAATAAAAGGAAATGGCTAGTACGATTGGATCGTTATGAACATGTTTTCTGCGTTGGGCAGTAGTAAAGCATCAAGTGCCGAGAATGCCTGAAAGATAGTTAACCTTGCTAGGTTGCCTTCAAGCGGTGCGTCTAGGTTATAGACTTCAGCAATAATAAACTGATTGCTTATAGGTTTATTCTTACAGACTGCTACT
The DNA here is from genome assembly GCA_965249805.1 of Stigonema sp. Classification (GTDB taxonomy): domain Bacteria; phylum Cyanobacteriota; class Cyanobacteriia; order Cyanobacteriales; family Nostocaceae; genus Stigonema. Next base: position 281,239 of record CBDFMX010000001.1, on the reverse strand, counting down.
ATCTCACTTTCAGTATCCGATGGAACGATCCACATAGCATATACATTCGTGGTTCCTAGCTTTAGCATCTGTGTTCCATGAGAGGCTTTAGCTAGCTTTCTTTCTTCACCACGTAACGATTCTACGTCGCTAATCAAATTAATTTGGTTGGCGCACACTTTGACATGATAATAGCTCTCTTTCAGTCTGAGTCTTTTTGATTGTTTGATAACTCGTGCAACTTCAGACGTAATTTTTGTCCTCATGGTTCGATTCCTAGTAATAACGGGAAACTTCTATTGCGCTCAAAAACGGATTGAGATGAAGTTGCTCTAAAACATCAGCTACTTCATCAATACTGAGGGCTTGCAGTTTCGATTCTTTAGACAAAGAGCAAATAACGAAACTATTGAATATAAGAGTTCTACCTTCATTATTCTCAACGAAACCCACAAGCGCGTTAATATTTTCTTGACTGTATTTTTCTTGCAAAAGCGCGTGACGCTTACATTTGAATGGTGTTTCTATAATGAGCTTAGCAGGAAAGCATTCTTCAAGAATTGACGACGGCAGTTCGTCGTCAATAAAATTAAAAGGTAGGATGTCCAGGAAGCCGCGTCGTAGAGAAGCACCCATCCAGTGTTTCGTCTTTCCACTAAAACCACGCCTATCACGAATATTTTTGATAAGGCATTTTATCCCTGAGCCTATCGCTTCATCATGAAAATAAACCACTACGATCAACCTCCGATTAACATTGCTATTTTTTGCTGTACTTTGCTCAGGGAGAATACCACTAAATTGGTAGATGGTATCCGCCAATCAGAATCGCCTATAATTAAAAGCTTGTTGAACAGGCTTTCGTCTTCACGCTGTAGCACCTGTAGCGTCTGGCAGAAAGACTTACGACGTACTGCGTCTGCTAGTAGCCATTGACCTTTAACCTCAATTGGAATAATGATGCTATTGCAAGTAACGACGAAGTCAACATTCCAAACCCATTTTTTGAATGGTTCTTTTGCGGGCAGTATCAGGATATTAACCTGACGTGATATTTGGCAAGGCTTAAGAAAGTCCAACAGCTTTTGATAAACGCGATACTCCAGTACACTGTCCCAGTACTCTAGACTTGGGGCATCAGCAGGCAATTCTTTTCTCGCATAAAAGAACATGCCAGTTTCCTTGTGGACCCAAAAAGGAGTATTCCCCATTGGTTTACTCCTGTTGCCAATCCTTCCATGCCTTGTGTGCGATCGCTTGAAAGTCATCGTAGGAGAATGGTAATAGCTTGTCTAGGATGATTTTTTGTAAATACGCAATGACGTATTTCTCGTCAAAAATGACCGTCACCGCGACGGGAACGTCTTGAGCTTTTTGTCCAATGACCTTAAACATTCCAGTATATCGGTAACCTTCCGACCGCTGCATCTGAGGGTGTAGTCCGTAGCGGTATGGATTTCCTAAAATTTCCTTCCAGTATATCTCTCTGACTTCTATTGTCTCTATTTCGTCAGACGAATTCGTCTGACGATTATGGGTAGATGCATGCATGAGCGTATTCACGTAATTAACACAATCTAAGCATATTTACTTAAGTAAGTAGCCTGATACGGTTTTGATATCCGCAACAAGAAAAATAAGTATTTTCTCGCTTGTCACTCGATTACTCGGTGACAAAACCAATGTAGTGTGAAGCTTACAGAGACACCAGTGTATTTCTACGCAATATTTGTTTTTTTTGACACGCATCTGTACGTATATTGAGAATAAGTACGCAATTTCACTTACTTATTCCATCCCCGTATATTCCCAAATAGTTATAGTTGCATCCAAGATCCATCTGTGCAGATAAATAGCCAAAGAATAGGTACTGCTGTAGGGTAAAGTTTCAAATACCTTAATTTGATTTAACAGAATTATTGACGACGAACCGACTCGTGCATCAGGATCGCCGCCTGTTGTTAGCAAGCCAGTACGCACCACTTGGTTGACGTAACCCGCCGTATGCCAATTAGGTTTAGCACTTTCGCTGAATGCTTTTATAGCAACATATCTAGCCTCAAGCTGGAGAGACGTAAAAAACTCTGGAATAGGGTCATACACCAGAGGTTTTTTCGTTATTATGTTAGCCTGCGATTTTTGGTTGTAAACTGTAAGCCAATTATCTGTGTTAGAAAAGTGAAGTGACATTCTAAGTTAAAAAGGTTATCCCTTCTTCCCAGTCATCAACGATTGAATAAACGTCTACGTTATTTTCGTCTAAGCAATCAAGAAAAGACTCAGTGTCAAGCTTACCTAATGCCCAGTCGTTAGTTGCAACTGACCTATTAATCATTTGTTGAATATCCTCATCCGAAATTTCGCAATGAGGATACCAAATGACTGGTGTTGCAAAATAATCAAGAATTTGACTATGCTGTTTTTCCATTTTCAGCGACTAGCGAATATTCTGGCGTAAACCAAAGTCTACCATGTGCCCCACCTACGCTACCTTGTTTAGCAGTGAAAACTGTTTTAATTTTTGTGAGCAGTGCTGTTAAGTCAGCAGCACTAACAGGTGCTGTATGGGATGACGGAGCCTCCGCAGTGGGCTTGGCTGTATATTTCGGATAGTTTCTACCACTAGCAACTGCGGTTACATACGTAACATCACTCGTACCAATAGTGGCATGAATTTTTGCGGGCTTAAAAAATCGAGGTACACGTGCATTCTGGGTATCATACGCTGTTAAGCCAAGTTCGCCTATGCCTCCAAAGAATGCAACAGCACCGCTTGAAGCTTGAACAGTATACGTAGCATTAGTTTGTCCTATTTTTTCACCATAACTAACATAGGAATATTCAGCCCTAGGTCTTGGATGTGGTTTTCCACCTGCAACTTTTGCCGGCGTAACATGTGCTGCTCTTTTGGTTGCATATTCCAATTGCTGTTGCAGTACTGCTGCTCTTTTACGTCTTGCCATGAATCTAAAAATATGTTGGTTTCTCTATTTGAACACATAAAAACCTGAGCTTTTCTTTCAGGACTAGTATAGTATTCCAAAATTTTTTTTAGTTTACTAATGGGGAGTATCTCCCTGTTCTATCCATCAAGCAAATCGCTTTAGGAATTCCATGCACATGCATAAACGCTCGCTGGAATCTCACTGGTGTAACTGGACGCAGTCTGGGATTACGTCGTTCCTTGCCGTATATTAATTGTTCACTTGGTACTGTGGGGTAGTTCTTCTTAGACTTCGCTACAGTCACCAAATGTTCGTCAAAAGAATGACCAGCCAACTCAAGTACGCGTTCAATTACCCTAATACCTTCGGATTCTGACTGCACTAGTAACCGTAAATCCAATCCATTATGCTGATCCTTATAAAGTACTTTAACCGTACCACGTTCCCAAATAAAACCTCCACCACTACCAAAAAACTCTTTAACTTTTAAAGCCCATCCTCGTGCCTTAGTAGGATTCATCGTTGCCGAAGTTTCGTTCATCAACCTAAAACTTATTTCGCTATTTGTACGCTGTAGTTTATTTTCAGCTAACTTTAAGCTATAGTCTTCTATAAAATGAAGTTGTATCTGTGGACGATAAGTAATTTCGCTTTGGTAATCATTAACAGGAATGCCATAAACTGGCGTAGGTAAATTACCTTTAAAAACAAAGTAGTAGAGAAGTAACCTTAAGACTGTCATGTCCACCGTGTCGTCAGGTTGAAGTAGACAAGCCAGTTTCATCCCACCTAACGCACTTTTGGCATCATCATTAGGAACCCCGGTAAATGTACGTTCTACAGAACCGTTATAAGCGCCAAGAAGCATCCCATGCAAATGTTCCCAAGGACTAAAATCATCCGGTAACGCCATATCTGTTGCTTCGCGTTTTTTGGTATATTGTGGACAGACAAGATACATTACTAGATACTTAATTTCGTCAGACAAATTTGTCTGACGAAATTACCTAAACACATGACAGTACCATCGTTAACTCAAGTTTTTGGGCAACATGCATCACAAGATGCTAACACTTTAACCATCTCCAAAATCGACTTAGCTACAGTAGGATTGACCGCGAGCGCTACTAACACTGCTGATAGTTTAGTCGTAGCATTGATTCTATTATGGCAGTTACACCTTACCACGGCTAACCAAGGAACCAATAGCGATCAAAACATAACCATAGAGGACAGCTTCTCATCTATCATCAGTCGGAATAACGTGAATTATCGTCAAAGTAGCAAGACTATCAACTTACAAAAGCCTGACACTAGCGCCGTTATTGACCCTGACGACTATTAACTAGTATTAATGGAACTTTCCTTATCTCAAGCTTTTGGCGCTAATGCAAGTCAGTCTATTGATTCATTGATAATCAGCAAGACTGACTTATCTTTACTTGGTGCCGTCAACAATACCGCTGATAGCTTGGTAGTTGCAATTATCTTGCAACTATTAGACAATTTTCAAGGCAACCTTACGGATAACAATAACGACATCGTAGTAGATAACAACAATATTTCAGTTACCTACGACAATTCTAATTATTGGGACAACATAGGATTAAACTATTGGGGAAAAACTTTGCCTAACGGATTAATACGCTACGTTTTTTTGTTTCATGAATACCAAATATATACGTCATCATGAGAATAAACGATTATCCAAACATCACCACACTTGCTAGCACTGATCTATTGCTTGTGCAAACAGCAAGTGACAAGGCTTACAAAAATATAATGGTGAGCGATTTGAAGAAGAGTCTTGGAAACAACGAGAGTACCACTACAGGAACGGTTCCCGGAACAAATACTAACACTAGTACTGATGAATACTACGCTCAAGTTTCATTACTGCTTCCGTTTGATGGTGATAGTGGTTCGACTGTCATTGCGGATTTAAAAGGTCACGCGATTAATAGACAAGGTAATCCAGTGATAACTACAGCTCAGGGTGTTTTCAATGGAAGCGCTCTGTACTTGGATGGCTATAGCTCATTGAGTATTGCTCAAGACACATCCCTCACATTTGGTTCTGCTGATTTCACTTGGGAATGTTGGATTTATATGGTAACGAATCCCAATAGTGCTAACTTTGTTGCAATTATGGGAAATGCAGCAGGAGGCGGAAGCGGTAACGCGGGCATGTTTCTGGCTATTAACTCTGGAAAACTGGTTCTTAGGCATTGGGTGAACGCGAATGATATGGCGATAAGTACAGGAAGTCTGACTTACGGTGCTTGGTATCATGTCGCTGCAACAAGGCGAGGCACTATGACAAATGTCTTTTTGGATGGGCAAATTGGACAAGCTGGAATAGTGGAAGCATATAATACTGATAACACCTTCACTATCGGAACAGTGCCGGGAAATTCGGGATATGCGTCTAATTTATTTGGCTACGTTGACGAGTTAAGAGTAACAAATAGTAAAGCCAGATATACTTCATCCTTCACAGTACCTACTCAACCATTTCCAACAAAATGAGCTATTGTCAAAATGCAAAAAAAGCCACTGTAAATTATAGTTTTAACAATATTAATAAAACAATAATAATAGAGGCTCCACCAATAGACATTACTACCTCGGGTAGAAAGGAAAACTCTTCTAAATGTTGGAGATTCAGTGGACAAGGAAGATACAACGACTTTTTTTACGATTTCTTTGCATGTGGAATTAACCCGTCTTGGCATGATAACGGAGATTTTTTGCAACCTTATATAGATGGAGGATTTCCTTTTGGCTCAATATTCGGGGTTAGATATGGATCTGGAAGCGTTACTGCTGTTGCAGATGATACTGACAGAAAAAATAGCATTAGGTTAGGTGATTGTTCTGCATGTAACACAAACGTATGCACCATTGTTATTTCTAAAAACGGCAATACCATCTTTACGGATAAAGGTGAATGTCCGTGTAGTTTCAATGTTGCTTGTGACGACAAATGCCCGGACGGGTATGCTAAGTGTATTTCTGATAATTATCCGGGTTATTGTTGTCTGCCATGTAGTAGCACAAGTAGCAGGATAGACTCTCTGACTCAGATGGTTAAAAGTATAGTAGGTTGACTAATATCGTCAGACGAATTCGTCTGACGAATATAGACATACTGCTACTACCACTACTATTGCCATTGGGTGCAATAACTGATTGCTGTAGTTATTAAAAATTAGTTTCGACTGTATCTAAAATATGGCTGACTGCTGTCAAGAGATATCTAGTAGGCTATCTGCCCTAGAAGCCGCAATCGCAGGCATTCCTAGGATAAATGAAGGTGACATAATAAGTAGAGCAGTAGCACAAGCTAAATCCGCGATTGAGCCTCTTATTGCACCCGGTGCAGTAGCCGCGACTGCTGGTGCAATCGCATTAGTAAGAAGCAAATCAGAAGCGGCAGAAATTGCTGCCAATATTGCTAAAGGTGATGCAACTGAAGCAAAAGCGATTGGCGGAAAAGCGTTGGCTAACATAGCATCGTTGGCGCTTCAGTTGGCTTCAGTTTTGATTGCACTAGGAACTTTGTACAGTCTCTCTAATAGGATAGATGCAGTCGAGAGAGAAGTTGACGGAGTGAGAGAAGACGCTTCTAGGGCGATGTCAACAGCAGTGCAAGGAGTGTTAGCGGCAAGACAAGCAAATGTAAAAGCAGAAGCGGCGAACGCCAAGGCAGAAGTAGCCAATACTAAGGCAGAAGCGGCGAACGCCAAAGCAGAAGTGGCAAACAAGTTAGCTAATCTAGCGGACAAGCATGCAAGTGCCGTTGAGGTAATAGCCATTAAAGCTGAATCTTTGGCAATCGCTTCATCAGACAAAGCTAACCAAGCCGTTAGTTTAGCCAACACCGCAATCAATGCTTCTAATACAGCAATCAATGCTTCCAACACCGCGTTAACAAAAGCTAATCAAGCTGTCAATATAGCTAACCAAGCTGTTAATACAGCAAATGAAACCCTAGCTATAGCAACCGAAGCTCAAAGACAATCGAGCGTAACAGCATCCATTGCTATCTCTGCTCTTAGTCGTGCGGAAAACGCAGAAAACTATGCTGTAAATGCACTCGATCAAGCTAACAGGTCGATATCGGAGGCTAATGCAGCTGCGGCTAAAGCCGATACAGCGACAGCTAAAGCCGATACAGCGATCACTTCTGCCAATGAAGCTAAAGCTAAGATTGCTCAAGTTGAGCCAATCGCTATTGAAGCTCGAGCTACAGCAGTCGAGTCTAAGAGTACTGCCACCAAAGCCCTAGGCGTAGCCAACCTTGCCAATGGTACGGCTATTAGCGCCAACGAAAAAGGTGACTTGGCATTATCTACCGCCAACCAAACTTTAATTATTAGCCGTGAAGCCCTAGGTAAGTCTGAGCAAGCTATTGACATAGGTAAGGGTGCAGCAGGACTAGCGAGTACGGCGATCGCACTAATACAAACAGTTGCATCCGCCATACCTCCTATTGCACAAAAAGCTATTGAAGCCGATAGAAAAGCACAGCAAGCCTTAGACCGTCCGGCAGAGAAAATAATCGTTGAAAGAATTGGCACTCCCGGTGTGGCGGGGAAACCGGGCATTAATGGTAAGGAAGGCAAGGATGGACTACCGGGTAAGGATGGGGAGAGTATGACGCCAGAAGACAGACAGAATCTAATAAACATTGGTACGGGTATGGCGGGTTTGACCCTACTAGTGAATAACCGACTACCTCAACCATTGACTCCAGAGAACCTGGCTAGCGCTGCAGCTACAGGAGTGTGTCGTACTACCCAGTCTGGTGGATGCATGAGTAACGCATTAAATAACAACGCCGGGAACATTAATGGAAATACAAACAATGGGTTAAATGATTTGCTAGCCAAGCTTAATGCAGGTGCTAATGCAGCCCAATTGGGATTGTTAAATACCATCAATACAAAATTAGGCATTCAAGTGTCTGGTGGTATCAGTGGATTTTTGGGTAACTTCAAGAAAGGATTTGATGCATTAGCTAAACGACTGGGATTGGATTGGATAATGTCAGCAATCACAATGGTGACAAGCTTGCATAATGCTTACATGCTAAGTGACGCCGTGAGGATAACCCTAATACAAACTATCAACGACTACTACAAAGTCTTTGGCGTTAAGGATGAAAATGACAATGACCTAGATATTGGTAAATTGTACGAACAAGCCTTCGATGTAGTATTTGAATCAATCTTTGGTGAAGGCACTGCCGAAGGCATGAAAAAAGAATGGAAGGCATTTAATAGAATTTACCAAGCTAGTGCTAACCTGATGTTCGCATTACAAAATATAGGCTTTTCAATATTAAATGCTTTCAACGCAGTAGGTAGTGTTAGCACCAACCTTGCTAATGCGCTTAAGAAGTATGGTGTGGTTGGGCATAATGCATTTCCTTGGCTAAATCCATCACCAGACTTCCATAATAAATTCTTTACAGCAATTGGCACAAAAGCCAACGAAGCTATAACCATTATCACGAGTCTAGATTTTATCGCACAAAGTGTCCTACAAGGCAGACAAGCTATCGATGACTTTACAAAACAAAGTGAAGAGCTAGATAAAATGTTAAAGGAACAAGTCAACAAGCACAAAGTGCCCGAGCATGAGCCAACTAAAAAGGCTAACGATAAGTCTATCAAAGAAAGTCAATCACCCAAACCAACTGAAGAAAATATCTCTAAGGTGCAAGAGTAGAGAGAAAAATGGGAGAACAGACAGTACTTGTAAACTTGCAAATATTACTAACCTTGCTGCATTTAGGGCAATGGGTGTGGATGCTATATCAACGTAGGTTGTTAGAAAAAAATACTCGAATTACTAAAAAGATAAGTGAGGATGTGAAGACTCTAAGCGATAATGTAGATAGCCAAATCGGCAACGATGCTACCCCTTAGGGAAGGAAGACTTCAACATGAATGAGCTAGAACTATTCTTGAACCTCACGAATTATTTCACTACTGAGATATCGGACTTGAAACATCAACTTTCTGATGCTTTAGCCTCCGATAAGGCAGAAGCTAGTAAGTTACAAGAAGCAGAAGATAAGATTACGGAAAACAACAAAAAGAATGCGACTTTAGAACAGGAGCTTACCAAATATCAAAATTTATCACCTAGCAACGACAATAAAGCTAGTTTGCTTGAAGCGCTTCAGACTGTGTCTCAACACGTAGCAGGCACATAAACTCTCCCCTCTCGTCAAGAGTCTATCTTTATTCGTCAGACAAATTTGTCTGACGAGATCTACCAAAGAGTAGTAGTATGCAACCATTACTAGTTTTTCACAATCACCTAGAACAAAGTGATGATTTAATCGTTGGTCGATTAATACTGATTGATAAGAGTACGAATAAGTTGGCTGATGAATTCATGGCATCTTCTGGCTTGTGCAGTTGGCAAACAGCTAAGGATGTTGATGTGGTAGGTAAGGGAACGATACCCAAACAAATTGACGTAGGAATTGTTTGTTATCAGGTAGACACTCTACCCATTAACGAGCCTAGCTATCCCGGTATTCTGGGTAATTTCTACCCTATCACGCCTGGAATGGTAACCATTAATGGCACGGGTAGAGGGGAGTTTGGAGTACATAATAACCCTAGCCGCCACGGCACTAGTGGGTGCATAGGGTTACAAAGTGAAGTAGGGTGGACGGCGTTTCAAAAGTGGATGTTAAAGCTTCATGGTGATGGAGTCAAGACGGTTCCCCTTCTGATTAGCTACTCCAAATAATGTGTTAGCTTTATTCGTCAGACAAATTCGTCTGACGATATTTACCAAGGTACTATCGTGTCAGATTCAAATACGCTATCGCCAAAAATTGATACCAACTTTACCCTAAATAGGACAAACACACCACCAACTATTGATGCTACGATCACACTCACAGATGTGCCTGAGCATAGGGTTCCCGGTGTAATAAATAACGTTGTTCAAGCATTTAATCAATATTTGACGACTCTAGAGAATACAGCAATTTGAGATAACAAAAAGACTACTAGTTGGGCTAGCAGTCTTTTTTGGTTAATTAGTTGGGGTGTTTACTTTTGGGTAAGTTTTTCGATTAACTTTTCCATGTGTTCTAAGCGTTCCATCAGCATTCTGTTCTGTTCTCTCAGTAGTTCATTCTCTGATTTTTCGTTGACTCTAGTTTCGCCATAACCGGGCGTGATTCTCAAATCTAAATCACGATAGTGGGCTTTACTTACATCCTCGCTATGTTCACACCATGCATTGACTACGTGTGGTGCTATACCTATGTCGTTTATTTGGTGGTTGATGAAGGTGTGGCGCGTATTGTATGGGGGTAGATGTTTCGATACTTTGCCTTGCTCAATTAGTGTGGGGATGATGCCTTTAGCTTTTGCGTCAATACGCCCGCTCCAGATTTGTTGAAAAGAAGTATCACTCAATACTTTATTCTTTCTACTTCTAAAAACATTCTCGTTAGGTTGACCTTCAGGTAAAGATTTGAGTAAGTTCCATAACTCCCCATTTTTAGGCATTGGAAATTTACGTTTATGCCCATTTTTTGTTGGCTTGTAAATTTTGCAATCTTGAGAATAGCTGCGTCTAATAAAAATACATTCATTGTCCCAAAAAATATCGCCCCACCATAACGCTATTGCTTCACCAGAACGACAACCAGTAAGGAATTTAAATTTAATGAATGAATACCAATGGCTGACTCTGCTATTGTTTTGCACATATTCCAGTATCACTTGTACTTCATGCCAGGTATAAGCCTTGGATTTGTCGAGTAAGTCTAAATCTTCAGCTATTTTGTTATCCTGACTGATAATTCGATCTTTTGGCTTAATCTCTATATCATCCGATAATCCATCGAATGGATTATCGAAAGCTATTTTTTGTTTTATTGCTAATTTATACGCATGAGATAAATTAGACAAAACTTTCTTGACCGTTTCATGATTATAATTTTCAAGCATCCAATTATGCATTTTAACCGCGTCTTCACCTACTACTGCAATAGCTTTAACGATTGGGTTTGTCCAGTTTCGTTGGAAATTTATTCTATAAGTAGTCTCAGCTACTTTATTCCTTTTGTACTCACAATACATGTCCCATATCTCTAGAATCGACATAGCGGGTTTTGGAGGGGTATCGCACATCCCTATATGTCCTCCACCCTTTACGACACGTAATTGGGCTTTAATGCCGTATTCTGTGAGTACTTTCTGGTAATGTTCTTCGTTGAATGTTCCGTCACTATTGCTTAACTTGCCTTCTTGGAAGTCTAGCTCCAGTCGTTTGCCTACCCGACGTGCCAGTGCTTCATTATCTTCGCTCCAATCTAAACCCAAACCGCGCTGCTCTTGTTTGCCACCAAACCATTGTCGTGGTAGGTTGAGTCTTACCCTTCCCTTGACGTTGGCTACGCCGATGGAACCCTTAGAACCCTTGCTAGATGTGCTTTGCCTACGATACTCACTAGATACTCAAGATGGATATTACAGCTATTGGATGAATGCTGTTATGAGTATCGTAGCACAAGTAGCCAACAATTCTGTGAAGGCAACCTTCCAGGAAAAGCCCTCAAAAACTACCGAGAAACCCAGCACAACGTAGTCCCATGTGGGATCTTTTAAGGGTCTGAGGTTGAGCAAATTGGTGACGCCCTGGTAAATAGATATGCCCCCACCAACCGTGAAAATCATCATGGCGACAATTAAGGTCCAAAAATAGAGTTCCTTGCCGCGACCAAACGGATGGTTTGCATCTGCTGGCTTTTGGCTCATGTGAATTCCCAGCAGCAGTAGCAGCTCATTGCCAGTGTCCGCCAGAGAATGAATACCCTCTGACAACATAGCTGAGCTGCCACTGAGAGCAGCGGCTACAAATTTAGTGATCGCGATCGCAAAGTTAGCGCCAATGGCAGCGAAGATCGTTTTCTTACTTGAGGTTGATGCCATATAAGGGGTAGCTTATCTTGCCGACGAGCAGCAGGAGATAGAGGAACTTGATAACTCAATTTTTTTATCGATTCAGCATCAACATTTTGTTTAATTAGTGTTTTAATTAATTCCTTTACAATCACAGGGGTAATAATTACGATTCAATGCTAATTTAAAATTCAGTAATTTGCAAAATATCTAGAATCAACATTATCGAAGCCTAATAGTTAATGTTATTATTGATGTTTTGACTAGGGACTGTTCGATGTTTTAAATTATAAACATGCTTACTAAATAAACTTTATCATACTTGTACTTTTTGAACACTAATTAATGTATCAAATAAAGTGTTTACTCTAAAAAATATACTTTTAGATATAGATATTAGACAAATACATAAATATAGATTTAATTAACTAAAAATGCAGATGCTTGATGATAAATAAAGTGATTAGTAAGTAGGTCGGCGCAAATAGACAGAACTATTTCAGGACTTACGCAACTGTCAGAGTCAGAGCGATCGTACAGTACTAGATACCCGTTTTCTTACCTCAATCGCACTCAAAGTTCTCCAAAGCTATTCAATGTCTCAGATCTTGCACCTTGCGAATTCTATTCGCCGGGGATTGGTGCAAGATCTCAGATGCAAGATTTGGCAATGCCAGCTTGACGAGAGTGTAGCAACAAGCGTGCCATCAGTGCCGTCCACCCAGTCTGATGACTGGCGCCAATGCCTCGACCTGTGTCGCCGTGGAAGTACTCATGGAAGAGGGTGAGTTCTCGCCAGTGGGGATCTTCGGCATAACGCCACTCCTCCCCATGCCAAGGACAGCGCCCCTGCTCATCAGGTAAGAAAATACTGACCAAGCGCGATCTAATCTCCTGCGCAACCTCGCCCAGATTCAGCATCTGCCCTGAACCTGTTGGACACTCTACTTTGAAGTCATCGCCCCAGTAGTAGTGATAGCGCTCAAGAGCCTCTACCAACAGGTAATTTAATGGCATCCAGATGGGTCCGCGCCAGTTAGAGTTGCCACCGAATTGTCCCGTATCGGACTCCCCTGGCGTATACTCCACTCGGTGTTCTTCTGTGCCAACCCAGTAGCTATACGGATGCTCCTTATGCACCCGAGAGACAGAGCGGATGCCGTAGGGGGAAAGAAACTCGTTCTCGTCTAGAAGGTAGCTCAGCATCCGCTCCAAGCGCTCACGCGAGGGAATGGAGAGCAGTATGCGTCCCTGACCATTATCCCCCTGCTTCCAGTAGACATGCTCAGCCATCTGAGGGCGGTTGTTGAGAAACCAGTGCATCCGCTTGGAAAATCCCACCAGATGCTCGACCTGCTCTTGATCGAGCACGTCAACGGCAAATAGTGGCATCAGCCCGACCAGCGAGCGAATCCGCAGGGGAACAGGCTTGTGTTCTGACCCACTTTCATTGCAAGGCTGGAGTAGGTCATAGTAGAAGCCGTCCTGCTCATCCCAAAGTCCTGTCCCTCCCAAGTTATTCATTGCCTCCGAGATCGCTACGTAGTGCTCGAAAAACTTTGAAGCAACATCCTCGTAGGTGGGGTCCTCTGTTGCAAGTTCGAGGGCGATCGCCAGCATCGTGGCGCAGTAAAATGCCATCCAAGCCGTTGCATCCGCCTGCTCCAGGCATCCACCCGTGGGCAGGGGCTGCGATCGGTCGAAGACGCCGATGTTATCGAGTCCCAGAAAGCCGCCACCAAAGATGTTATTGCCCTCCGCATCCTTGCGGTTAACCCACCAGGTAAAGTTAAGCAGCAGTTTCTGGAAGACGCGCCCCAAAAACACCCGGTCCCGTTTACCCCTTGGAGCCGTCACTTTATAGACACGCCAGCAAGCCCAGGCATGAACAGGTGGACTGACATCGGAGAAGTTGAACTCATAGGCTGGAAGTGCACCGTTAGCGTGCATATACCACTCGCGTAAAAACAGAATGAGTTGCTCTTTAGCAAAGTAGGGGTCAACCTCCGCCATCACAATCATGTGGAAGGCTAGATCCCAGGTCGCGTACCAGGGATACTCCCATTTGTCGGGCATCGAGATGACATCACGGTTGTAGAGATGCGCCCAGTCCAAGTTAGGACGATCTTTACTGGGTGGCGACGGCTTTTTGGAGTCGCCCGCCTGCCAGTCAGCCACATTGTAGTGGTAGAACTGCTTTGACCACAGCAAGCCTGCATGGGCTTGGCGCAGGACTTGACGCTCATACGGTTGAAGCTTTTCGACCAAGAACTGGGAGTCGAATTCATGATATTCGTGAATCCGTTGCTCAAAGATCCGGTCGAAGTCCGACCCGAAGATCTGGTCGGGGGTCTGCTCTTGGGCAAACAGCCGCAAGCGCAGCGTCACCGTACTCCTTGGTTGGATCTCAAATCGGTAGTGGACTGCCGCTTTTGTGCCTATAGCTAAGGGATTGACTGCTCCCCTCTTCCCCTGCACAACGTATTCGTGGAAGGCATCCTTGACGTAGGGACTGGCGGAGGTCCGACCGAATAAACGCTCCTGGTTCGTTTCGTTCTCGGTAAGAAGTAGTTTGGGCATCTGTTCTCCTGCAACCGCTTCGGCTACTAAGCGGAACTTGCCGAGGGTGGAATGCACCGATTCCAAAGTCCGATCCTCAACACGTTCGATTATCGGCTTCGGCCAATAGCCCTCCCCCGTGCGACCCCAACTCCAGGTGTTTCTAAACCAGAGTGTCGGCAGTACGTGGAGGATAGCTGCCTCTGGACCCCGGTTAGCAAAGGTGAGCCGGATCAGGATGTCATCTGGCGAACCCTTGGCGTACTCGGCAAACACATCGAAGTAGCGATTTTCATCAAAGATGCCCGTATCGAGGAGTTCAAATTCTCGGTCTTGTGGACCCCGTCGTTGATTCTCCTCCATCAAGTGAGCATACGGGTACTCAGCTTGCGGGTACTTGTAAAGGGCTTTCATGTAAGAGTGGGTGGGCGTGGAATCCAGGTAGTAGTAGTACTCCTTGACATCCTCGCCGTGGTTGCCCTGTGAGTTGGTCAAGCCAAACAGGCGTTCTTTAAGAATGGGGTCGCGTCCGTTCCACAAAGCTAAGGCAAAGCCCAAACGTCCCTCGCGATCGGTAATCCCCAGCAGTCCATCCTCACCCCAACGGTAGGCACGACTACGGGCGTGTTCGTGTGTAAAGTAATCCCAGGCGGTGCCGTCAGGAGAGTAATCCTCGCGCACAGTACCCCACTGTCGCTCTGCTAAATAGGGTCCCCAACGCTTCCAATTTTTCTGCCGATGCGCATCCTCTAAGAGACGACGTGCCTCTGCGATCAAATGATTATTTGAGTTCATTAATTAAGCCTTTGCTTTAAAAAAGCTGCCAACTTGACCCTCTCATCGCTCACGAATTACCGCTTCATCGGGAGCGATCGCACAGTTACCAAAGCGAGAATAAATTCTTTAGTTCAAATACCACTAATTACAAGCTAACAGTGTTTTTTTGACTTGTCAATCTGCATATTGTAACAGTCCTGATGGGCGCTTTGAAGGAGTATGGAACACAACCGATTCTGTACATTAACCATCAAGAATAAATTAATCTATATCTGCGAATGTAGGCTTTGCTGTATAGGTTTATCTAAACGTCTTATAGAAAGGTTCTCTCTTTGGCAGGAAGACTTTATTTCTTGGTTTAGACTTTAATGTGAACTGGAATACCCGCTACAAATTTATGCAATTCTGTATTAAGCTGGTTTCATTCATAAAAATACTCATGACCTCGGGTGGTTTTTGCAACGGAACTGGCATCTCAGCCAACAAGTTTAGCAGACGGACTGGTATCAACGCAGATTCACAATTTTAAAGCCACTACTAAATAGCTAGGGGGTCAAATATTGATCCCCTACTCGCGATCCATCCAAACGGCTGATTTGATTAAGTGGGTTGATGGTGCTACCGATTTTGGAGCCATGAATGAGGAAATCCATGCTGTTAAAAGATGACGAAGGACATGTACGTGGTTTCCTGCGTCCCGATAATAAATAGAAAAATTGCATCACAAAATGAGGTAACTGTATGAGTATTTCTCCTTACTTACTCAAAGGTCAAAAGGCTCTGGTTACGGGTGCGAACTCCGGAATTGGTGAAGCGATCGCACGATATCTGGCGCAGGCTGGTGCTGCGGTTGTGGTCAATTACCAATCCAAACCTGAAGCTGCACAGAAGATTGTAGATGACATCAAAGTGAACCAGGGAGAAGCAATCGCCCTCCAAGCCGATGTTAGTCAGGAAGATCAAGTGCAAGCTCTGTTTAAACAAATGTTTAAGGAGTTTGGTACTATTGATATCTTGGTCAATAATGCAGGTTTGCAAAAAGACTCAGCCTTTGTAGATATGACCCTTGAGCAGTGGAACAAGGTGATCGGTGTAAATTTGACAGGGCAGTTTTTGTGTGCGCGGGAGGCAGCCAAGGAGTTCTTGCGCCGAGGTGTTAAACCTCATATTTCTAGTGCAGCAGGCAAAATTATCTGCATGAGTTCAGTACACCAACTCATTCCCTGGGCTGGGCACGTCAACTATGCTACCAGTAAAGGTGGGATTGATATGATGATGAAAAGCATTGCTCAAGAACTTGCCCCTCACCAGATTCGAGTCAACGGCATTGCTCCTGGGGCAATCAAAACTCCAATCAACACCTCAGCATGGGATACACCGCAAGCAGAGGCAAAGTTACTCAAACTCATCCCGGCAAATAGAATCGGTGATGTCAAAGATGTCGCTAAAGCCGCCGTTTGGCTTGCTTCTGATGACTCAGATTATGTCAATGGCACAACACTGTTTATTGATGGAGGTATGGCGCTATATCCAAGCTTTGCTGAGGGAGGTTGAATAAGTCTTTCTGGGTTAACGGGCTGCATGTTCAGCCCGTGGTTGAAGTTAGCAGAGGTTAGTAAAAATAATTTTGGTGTATATTTTATGTCATTTTATTCCAAGTTAAAGCGATTTGTCATCGGAAAACCGTTGCCAAATGATGCTTATAAAACTGAACGGTTAAATAACTTTCAAGGCTTAGCAGTTCTTTCCTCCGATGCCATTTCGTCTAATGCCTATGCAACTGAGGAAATTCTCAAGGTTTTAGTGCTTGCTGGGGTGGCGGGTCTGGGTATATCGATCTGGATTTCCGTCGCCATCGTATCCCTGCTGGCGATCGTCGTTCTTTCCTATCGACAAACCGTTGCTGCCTATCCCAGTGGCGGTGGTGCGTACATCGTTGCCTCTACAAACTTGGGTCGCAACCCAGGTCTATTGGCAGCAGCTTCGCTGATGATTGACTATATCCTCACAGTGAGTGTCAGTATCGCTTCTGGGGTAGAAAACATTACCTCAATTCCACAGTTAAAATCATTACACCCTTTCGCAATTCCCATCTGTTTAGGGTTGATTTTCTTATTAATGATCGTAAACCTCAGGGGGATACGGGAAACGGGCACAGCCGTGATGGTTCCAACCTATGCCTTCGTTGCGAGTATGTTTCTGATGATTGGTGTGGGTCTGTTTCAGCAAGCTACTGGTCAAGTTCATGTTGCCCCGCCAGCCATTAAGGCATCAGAACAGCTTGGAATATTTTTTGTTCTCAGAGCATTTTCTCAGGGTTGTGTAGCGCTCACCGGGGTGGAAGCAATTTCAAATGGTGTTCAAGCTTTTAAGGAACCAGAAGCGAAAAATGCTCAGATCACCACTGCCGCCATGGGTGCGATCCTGGGCACAATTTTTCTGGGCATTACTTACTTAGCTAATATTTATCATATTGTGCCAAAAAAGGATGAGAGCGTCGTGGCGATGTTGGCTCATCAGATATTTGGCGATGGACCGATATACACGTTTACTCTCATTTTTACGCTGTTAATCTTAATCTTAGCGGCTAATACTAGCTTTGCGGACTTTCCTCGTGTTGCCTCTTTTTTAGCTAATGATGGATTTTTGCCCCAGCAATTACAACTATTTGGCGATCGCTTAGTTTACTCCAACGGCATTGTTGTGCTCAGCATCTTTGCGAGTTTGCTGATTGTGGTGACTGGCGGTAGTGTTGATGCACTGATTCCTCTGTATGCCATCGGCGTGTACATTTCATTTACTCTTTCTCAGTCGGGGATGGTAAAGCACTGGCTTAACGAGCGATCGGAGCATTGGCAAGTTAAACTTTTCCTGAACGGTTTGGGAGCCGTTTGTACAGGAATTGTGCTGGTGATCATTGCCACAGCAAAATTCACTGAGGGCGCATGGGCTGTATTGATCGCAATCCCACTGGTGATCGCCTTATTCCTCGCCGTTAATCGACACTATAAGCACGTAGACTCTCGTCTCGCTGTCAAGGATGAAGAATTAGAAAATTTTACTCCTAGTGCCGACCCAGAGTTTCACCCACCTACGGCTGTTATTGTCGTTGGCGATCTTCATAAGGGAACGCTAGAAGCACTCAAATATGCCCACAGCATTGCCGAAGAAATTGCCGCCGTCCATGTAGATATTGGTCACACAGATCGAGAAAAACTACGAAGCCAATGGGAAAAGATAGAACAAGATGTTCATTTGGAAATCATCGACTCACCCCAGCGTTCACTGTTGACTCCGATTGTTAATTTCGTGGCTGAGTTTGAAGAACACCACCCTGATACTTCCACAACGGTAATCATCCCAGTGGCAGTCACCCGTCACTGGTGGGAAGAGTTTTTGCACAACCAAACAGCCTTTTTCCTTAAGAATGCTTTACAGTCTAAAAGTCAAGCAGTGATTACGACTGTCAGATATTATTTATAATTTCGCTTTCTCTATTTTCCCTCCGAAATGATGCGCGGGCATGCCAGAGATGTTAGTTGATAGGCTAAACAAATCACCAGAGTAAAAGCTATGCTTGGATTTCTGCCTCACTCAACCCCACTGATGCTGTTGTGATATACAATGTCGTCAGGTCTGAATTACCAAACGTGCAGGATGTTGGACGCTGAACAGGCATCTGTACCCGCATCATCTCTCTACCAGAGGGGTCAAACCGGATGACACACCAACCATCCCACATAGCTGACCAGATGCATCCCGAACGATCTACTGTCAAACCATCCGGATAGAAAGGTTCTGCTGTTAAATCAACAAATACTCGACGGTTAGCAATCTTGCCGCTTTCAAGGTCAAAATCATAGGCATAAATCGTTTTCAGGGGTGAGTCAGTGAGGTAAAAAGTTTGCTGATCAGGACTCCACCCCAATCCATTAGACATCTCCAGAAATTAATTGTGGGTTGTCTACAACCCTTTTATATCATGTTCGCGCTTATTACTTGTAATAAAGAACCTCTCCACGCCAGTCGCCTACGGAGGGAAACCCTCCTGCAGCGCAGGCTCCCCAACCCCTCCCCTAATAGGGGAGGGGAGACTTTGACGCTAGTCTTAGGCGGGGAGAGGTCAAACCTAAATTATAAGTCATTTACCGAACATGATATTAGAGACGCGAAATTTCGCGTCTCTACATTGTTTTTCACCAGATGTCTATTAGATACCGTCAGTCCAGTTTCTAGCAAATGCAGAGATCTAGGAGAAGCGATCGCCTTATGTCATTTTATTCCAAGTTAAAGCGATTTGTCATCGGAAAACCGTTACCAAATGATGCTTATAAAACTGAACGGTTAAATAACTTTCAAGGCTTGGCAGTTCTTTCCGCCGATGCCATTTCGTCTACTGCCTATGGACCTGAGGAAATGCTCAAGGTTCTGGTGCTTGCCGGGGTCGCGGGTCTGGGTGTATCCATCTGGCTTGCCGTAGCGATTGTAGCCCTGCTAACGATACTCGTTGTTTCCTATCGACAAACCGTTGCTGCCTATCCCGAGGGTGGTGGTGCGTACATCGTTGCCACTGCTAACTTGGGTCGCAATCCAGGTCTATTGGCAGCAGCTTCGCTGATGATTGACTATATCCTGACAGTAAGTGTAAGTATTGCTTCTGGGGTAGAAAACTCATTTACTCTTTCTCAGTCGGGGATGGTGAAGCACTGGTTCAACGAGCGCTCTGCCCATTGGCAAGTTAAACTTTTCCTCAACGGTTTGGGAGCCGTGGCGACATTCATTATTGTGCTGATCGTCATCATTGCAAAATTCACAGAGGGAGCATGGGCTGTGATGATTGCAATTCCACTGGCGATCGCCGCCTTCCGAGGCGTTAATCGACACTACAAGCATGTAGACTCTTGTCTGGCTGTCAACGATCAAGACTTAGAAAATTTTGCTCCTGATTCCGACCTAAAGTATCTCCCGCCTACGGCTGTTATTGTCGTTGGCGATCTTCATCAGGGAACGCTAGAAGCACTCAAATATGCCCACAGCATTGCCGAAGAAATTGCCGCCGTCCATGTAGATATTGGTCACACAGATCGAGACAAACTACAAAGCCAATGGGAAAAGATCGAACTTGATGTTCATTTGGAAATCATCGACTCACCCCAGCGTTCACTGTTGACTCCGATTATTAATTTCGTGGCTGAGTTTGAAGAACACCACCCTGATACTTACACAACGGTAATCATCCCAGTGGCAGTCACCCGTCACTGGTGGGAAGAGCTTTTGCACAACCAAACAGCCTTTTTCCTCAAAAATGCTTTACAGTCTAAGAGCCAAGCAGTGATTACCACTGTCAGATATTATTTATAAGGAAATCCGGTTACTGTTAAGGATAATTGTAGGTACTTAAATTCTGTTTAAGGTGTTATCAATTGGATTAAGCTGACTTTTTTTATCTGAAATTTACGTTAACATTATTTTTTTCTTTTGTCAATTAATTGCATCGAAGTTAAACCATATAAACAAAGTGTTTAGATAAAAATATATAGCTAAATATAAATATAGGGTAAACAGTAACTTCTCAATAAGCGCTGGTAAAGCTCATAGAGATGTTTGGGAGAGTTAACTTGATTTGTGTATGCTTAGGAATGTATTAAGCCATTACTGATAAAAAGTATTACGCAGTATTATCTATCAAAAACCCTTGAAGGCTTGTATAATGAAGTAGGTTGAGTTGGCATGCTCATGTTGAACAATAAATTTTGGCATTTATATCAAAATTCACAGAATTCTTGCTAAATATTAGTAATTGAAGTATCCAGTTATCTGAAACTCAATTTATTTGAGTTAAAAGTATGCTGCTCGTTTAATCAGCTTAATGAATCGGGGAAAATATTAGTCATCAAGTTTCTCTAACTAACTATTGCCCCATATTTCAACACAGACCGCATGGTGGCATACGTTAATCAAATGTATTTGCCAAACGTTATAAACTTCAACGAGCTATTTTATGAATAACCCAGTTTATCAAACTGTGATTGTCGGCGGTGGCTTCACAGGTCTTTTTACAGCCCTGCACCTGAGCCGTGAAAATTATCCTCGAACTGTCATCCTGATTGATCGAGGGGAACGCTTTTGCTTCAAGCCCTTACTCTACGAGTATTTCAGTGGCGATATGGATGCTCAGCAGGTAGTACCGCGTTTTGAGGAATTGCTTCGTGATAGTGGTGTCATCTTTGTTCAAGATTCGGTTGAATCCATTGACCTACATCAGCGACAAGTCCAATTAACTTCCGGAGATTGCTACAAATACAGCAACTTAGTTTTAGCTTTAGGTAGCGTCACTGGCTACTTCGGCGTTGAGGGTGCTAAAGAGTATGCTCTTCCTTTCTGGACGCAAGAAAATGCGATCGCCATTGATAAGCATTTGCGCGACTGTTTGCAACAAGCTGTTCAAATCGAAGATCCAGAACAACGCCGCCGACTGCTAACAGTAGCAATCGTTGGTGGTGGTCCTTCAGGCATTGAGATGGCAGCTACCTTAGCTGATCTGCTACCCCATTGGTATGGGGGTTTGGGAGGCAAGCCAGAAGAAATCCGGGTGGTACTGCTTAACCAAGGAAAGGAAATCCTCAAGGGCGACGCCTATGATTTACTGCGCGAAAACGCAGCAGCCCAATTGCAAAAACGTACCGTCAGGGTGGAGATGCTGATGGAGGCAGAAGCCACTGCTATTCATCCGGACTGGATCGAGTATAAGCACGATGGCAAGTCAGAGAAGCTGTTGGCGTCCACCACAATCTGGACAACGGGCACTTCTACCCATCCGTTGATTAAAGACTTGGCGGTTCCAGAAGAACATCGTAACAAGCAGGGTCGTCTCGAAGTCACCCCCACAATGCAACTTCCTGATTTTCCCGAAGTCTTTGCAGGCGGAGATTGTGTAAGTATCAAGGATAGCTCTCTACCGCCCACAGCCCAAGTGGCGTATCAGCAAGGACAGGCGATCGCTCATAATCTAAAAGCGCTTGCTCTCGGGAACGACCTCAAACCAGCAAGAGTTAACCTACGCGGAACGCTCCTCAAACTAGGATTAGAAGATGCTGCCGCTAACATTTACAATGCTTTTGAAGTTAAGGGCGAACTCGCTCACCTGATCCGTCAAGGCACTTATTTAGAGCTATTGCCAACTCCGGTTCATAATTTGAAAGTCACTACAAAATGGCTGAATGAGGAAGTTTTTCAGCGCTACCTCGATTCTAGTAATGGGGGCAAGACAGCGGTGCGGACAATGCAAGTGGTTGGTGGAGCAGTAGTGGGGGTTGTCGTTGCGAGAAAATTACTTCAAATGTTAGGAGATAACGATAAAAGCAACGATGAAAAACTAAGACTTAAGCATTGACAAAGTAATGTGTAAATTTTCCTACTTTTACCTTACTGTCAATGCTGTTTTATACGAATGCTCACAGACCACACTTGGCTAAGGTACCATCGAAGCTGTACTGAAAGTTATAACCCCGCTCGAAGGTAGGCAAATTACCTTTATCTGGGTTGCCATAATCGGGTTCGTAACCCGGTTTAAAGTTTTCTCGATGACCATCATAACTATACTGAATTAGCCACTCTCCTCCAGGGCGCTGCCACTGCATTTTGTTGTAGGCTTGGTGATAGTTGTTCCCGGCTTGCTTTAATATCTGGCGTTGGGCAGTGAAACCCAGATTACCATTACTGGCTTTTGACCAGAGTTGGTCTATTGTTTTGATATCAGAGCAAGGAGGATTCGCCGCCTCTTGTGGATCAACATTGCCTGTCCGTTCGGAGTTAGGCCCGAAAGCCTTGAGAAGATCTTCTGTAGTATCAACGTTCGCCTGCTTCCAGTTTTGCGCTTGCAAGTCATTACGGAGAGCAGTGTAATCTACTCCCCGATCGGAAACGCTTGATTGCTCCGAGTTAGCTTGAGACGAATGGCTGGAATTGCTTGGTGATGGTATTGAGTTACCCACCTGACTCAGGTTGATACCAGGATTACGAGTGAGCCACCATAACCCACCACCAATCACCCCTAGCGTAATCAGAAGGGTTAGGACAAGAACTGGAGTTTCGTTTCTTTGAGCCATTGCCAAAAACTGAATGTTATATATGCATACTTTATCCCATGAGTCTGAGTGGTATGTATGCCATATATTTATCTGAGCATACTTAACCGAAAGTAAACAAATGTTAGTAAAACTTTAACTAGTTAATTGCCTCTGAAATCTGCCAAAACACTTGTAGACAGATCTAAAAGGTGAACGTCGTTCTGAGGGTACCGATAACCGCATCGTTGCCGCTATTTTGACCTGGTGCGGTCAACCAGATCACACCAGGAGTGATAGAGATGTTGTCGTTCACGCGATACTTATAGAACCCTTCAACGTGTAATGGTATATCGTTAGCGCCTCTGACTCGACCAAAGGAATAGGGTTCTGCACCTGCGAAAAGACCCAAAAGGTTACCCTTCTTCCCAAAGTCAGGAAAGGCTACCCCAGCCCCGTAACTCCAGGCTTCAAAGTTACGATTAGTACCAGTTTCACCGACAATGTTGTGATAGGAGGCGAAGCCACTGATGGAGATTTTGTTGCTGGCTTTGAATGCTGCCTCTATACCGTAGGAGTTACTTGAAGATGCATTAACTAGAGTGTTAGCTTGTGCAGTACCGTCTACACCAACGTTTGAAGCTACTATTCCGCCAGCGTCAAATAAAGCACTACCTGCACTATGATATCCATGGACGTAGGTTGCTGCTAATTCCAAGCGATCGCCAAGATTAACATTCAACTGTCCTAATGCTGCATAATTGCCATTGAATAGACCCGTTCCTAGTCCCGGACTATTAGGTGAGGTTGCCAAGTAACCCAATGTGAGCGAACTTTGTTGAAGGACACCACCACCCTTACCAAAGTTGATGTTAATTCCAGCACCAGAACCACCACCGATCCGATAGATCGGACTTTCAGAAGCAAAGGTAGACAGCGCACCGTTACCACCGTCAGTGTCCTCAAAGTAAGGGTTAATGGTGGGAACGTAATCGCTATGAACTCCGGAATAACCTGCAATGTATACTCGGGTCGGTCCTATGGGGACGTAATACGCCAGCCAATCTACTGATACACTGTTATTGTTATTTGTCAATCCATTTCCAGTAACGTTAAAGGTTTGATTGCCTTCAGATGTAGTTCTGCCATTAAATGCACGGTCTCCTAGGTCAAATCTTGTTGGATTACCAGTGGCGAGACGGGTATGCAGCATGTCTTGACCTGTGAAGCTAGTTTGCAAGTCTAAACGTACCCGATCTTGGAAGACGGTATGGTTATTTTTGCCAGCATTGTTACCGCCCAAGGTATCAGTTACCGCGAAAATCGCTTCGCCCACGAGTTTAGTGGTAGTGGAGAACTGATTTGCTTGCAACTCAGCACTCTTGGCTTCTACTGCATCTACACGACCGCGTAGTGCCGCCAGTTCTGTTGAGTATTCTTCTTGCAGTCGTTGTAATGTCGCGAAATCTTGTTTAGCTACCAAATCACCTGTGGCGGTGGCAATTAATTCGTTAACCCGGTTGAGACAAGCATTCAAACCAGCAGCGAACTCATATCGCGTCATCGCCCGATTACCCCGGTAAGTGCCATTTGGGTATCCTGCAATACAACCGTAGCGTTCTACTAGTGATTGCAACGCTTGGAATGCCCAGTCTGTTGGTTGCACGTCCGATAGCCCAGACACCGAGTTCACTTGTGCCATTCCATTGTCTTGACGGATATTCTCAGATTTTTCGTCTGGACTTACGACCGGAGGTTCAGTCATTGTCCTTGAGGCAGGTGTTTCCCCTGCAACTGCAGCAGCACTGATAACTAGCATCATGCCGAAAACTGCTGGACTAGCCAGCAGAGATTTCCATGATTTTTTCATTCTCTTTTCACACCTATGTAGATTGCACTTTTACTGCACTAATTTATATTTTTTGTCTTGCTATCCTGTTTGTCAATACCTAAGTTTTAAGTGCTTACTTTTGCCGTAAATATTTATTGTAAAGCCACATCTTTTATAGCATAGCTATCAACAATTTGGTTAATGAATAAACAAAAATATTTTTTTGCAATTATGGATTTTTTTTTTAATGCTATAGTAAAGTTTTAAAAATTATTTAGTACATAATTGCGAAAGTCCGTATCGAATTGATTTCGTAGGGTGGGCATTGCCCACCGTTCTGATAGTTGGTGGGCAATGCCCACCCTACACAAGAAGATAACGCGCTCGTATTTATGCAATCGTGTACTTAGTTGAAAAATATTGTTTAATAAAACGTGATAAATATTTTTGGTAAACGCCTGCTAGAATGACTATTTTTCTTGGGGATAAATTCAGCCATAACCCCGATTTTTGTAATGTTAAGTCTTGATATTCCATATCCTTTCTAAGATTTCAATCTGCTTTTTTCTTTGAGGAATAATAGTTTGGTCAATATCAGACTTCATCTTCTGTATCTTTTCGGAATTTTCAATTTCCAGGCGACGTATCTTTTCTAAAGTTTCAATTTCCAGGAGGAGTTCAGCATCCCGCTTAGTACGCTCCTTTTTATACTCTCTATACTGAAGAAGGCATTCTAAGATAAAGCCGACGATCGCGAAAGTAACGAAAATTCCAGCAAGAAAGCTCGTACTCTGGGGAGTTTGCCTTGCCAAGTTTGGTTGACGAGACTCAGACGTGCGGGAAGCGACTGCGACAGATTTATCTTCCTTTACTAGTCTTTGATTCTGAGTCCACTCCCGATCAGCCTGCCTACTATTTCCACTGTCACCCTTCAACGGCTGTGCCTCTTTTATGCTTGCCTGAGGTGCTATGTTAGAGCCACTTGCGCTTGCAGATGATACCAGCAATCCTAAAGTAGCTAGAGAGGCAGTTAGAAGATTAAAGATTTTTAGTTTCATCGCTGCGTGAAGGTTGTATGTGCATGCTGGAAAATAAACTAATAAGGTATATTTTTTCCGTTTCCGATCCACGACAGGTAGGCGAAACACAAAGATTGCGCCGTTATGAACAAGATTCTCCGCCCAGATCTCATCCCCATGAGCTTCAACGATCTGATGAGTCGAGTACAGCCCCAACCCTGAACCTTTTGCTTGACGATAGAACATTAATAAATAAGTAGTAGACCTATTTATTAAACCTAACAAATTACTGAAATACCAAGCTCATCTTAACTGATATCAGCTATTTATTTGGTCTAAAATATTTATTTATCTTTGGAGATATAAACATTGTCTAAACTTATAAACGTTTTGATTTATCAAAAGATATATTCTTTTAAATATAGATGTATTAAATATTAATTTATACCTTGTGATTTTCGAGTAAAAGCTTCATAATTTACTTTACGTGCGCTTGAATATAGTGCTAATAGTGATTATGAATATGAAAAAGGATAGTATTTTCCGAAAAACGGCTGAAATGACCCTTGAAAAGCCTCTGTAACAGGCAGTCTATTTAAATTGACAGTAATTGTTGGGCTTTACCTTTGAGTCTTGTCCCAGTACTAAAGCAGTTTAGAAGCTGTTCGCGATCAAGAGTACTGATATACTTCTTCATATAATTTTTGAATTCATGACAGGAGACTATTCAGATAAGAATGTCAACTTTACTAATGTCAGAGTTCAACTAACTCATGCTACTTTTATGTGTGACCATTTTTCTTCCATCTGCGAATCCTTCCAGAGTCCGGATGATGGTAAAATTACCGAACTCAGCCAGTCTAACTCCCTGCTAAACGATCGCTACCGTATCCTCAAACCCCTTAGTCAAGGTGGCTTTGGTAAAACATTTCTCGCTGTTGATGAAAAACTTCCAGCCCAAACAAAGGAGAACACGTGTTTTGGGCATCCAACACCCCAACTCTGCGTTATCAAACAATTCTTTCCACAATGCCACACTGTCCAGCATCACCATAAAGCCTATGAATTATTTTACCAGGAATCTCTACATTTAGGAGAGCTCGGCAAGCATCCCCAAATTCCCCAACTGCTAGACACCTTCGAGGAAGATGGACAGCCGTATTTAGTCCAGCAATGGATTGATGGGCAAACCTTGGAACAGGAATTGGCAGAAGCCGGACCATTTAATGAAGCTGAAATTAGGCAGTTGCTCTTGGAGTTGCTACCAGTGTTGCAGTTTGTCCATGAGCATCAGGTAATTCACCGCGACATCAAACCTGCTAACATTATTCGTCGTCGATCCCCCCCTGTCCCACCAAGGGGGGATCTCGTTCTAGTAGATTTCGGGGCTGCTAAGTATGTCTGTGGCGGAATGCTAGAAAAGACCGGAACCCTGATTGGTAGTGCCGAATACGCAGCGCCAGAGCAGATCAGAGGCAAAGCTGTATTTGCCAGCGACCTCTATAGCCTAGGTGTTACTTGTTTGCACTTGCTAACGCAAATGCCGCCGTTTGACCTGTACGACTGCAGTGAAAATACCTGGATATGGCGACCATACCTTAGTGAGCCAATCAGTCCTTCTTTGGAGCAGATTCTCTACAAGTTGCTGCAAGGAGCAACCAAACGACGCTATCAATCAGCGACAGAGGTTCTCTTAGACTTGAATGCTTTGTCAAAACACATCTTTGTGCCATCACCGACTACAAGCAAGAGGATAGATGATGAAAATTTTGAAACTCCCTACTTTGGGTTTAGCCGCAAAGAAAATCTACCTGCTTCAATAACTGCATACGCCGCAGCACTGGATATTCACTCCATCGCTTCTATAAAGTTATTTGACCCTCAAACACAAACTTGGTATCACCTACCCCCAAAAATGCAAGCTTCAGAGATTGCACGAAAAGTAACTGCGTTCTTAGGTCCACGTCTGGCAGCCGGCGCAAGCACTCTTGCTGTTCGAGATAAAATGTCTCTAGGGGCTTCCAGCAGAACAAGATTGAACCCAGGCAAAACACCTTGGTTTTTTGGGGCGATCGCTGCTACCTCTGTTACTTGCTTTACCGTAGCTCTTCTGGTCTTAGGAATTCAATCACACTCGAAGGCTACCTTCTGGAAAGTAGAGAAATTTAGGATTTTTCATGAGCTTTTCAGCATAGGACGGAAGTAAGATCACTTTTGTCACCATTAACTTCGCTCATAATGTACAATTCCTCCGCTTCACCCAACAGTACCTACAGTCGTCTTACCCGTTGCGGCAAGCACAAGATTTTCATAGGCATGGCTCCTGGTGTTGGCAAAACTTACAAGATGCTGGATGAAGCCCACCGACTTAAACTTGATGGCATAGACGTAGTCGTTGGATGGTTGGAAACCCACGGGCGCCAGGAAACAGCTGCTAAAGCCATTGGCTTGGAGGTGATTCCACCTCATACAATAGAACAGGATCAGTTGATATTTAGCGAGATGGATACTGATGCCATCCTGCTCCGCCAACCTCAGCTAGTTCTAGTCGATGAACTGGCGCAGACTAACTTTCTAGAGTTAGAGCAAAAGAGACGCTACCAATATGTGGAAGCAATTTTGGCAGCAGGTATTGATGTTTACTCCACGGTCAATATTCAACACCTGGAGAGCCTCAGCAATCTGGTTACTCAAATTACGGGGGTTATTGTGCAGGAGTGCATTCCCGATCGGTTATTAGAAATGGCTGACGAAGTGGTGGTTGTGGATGTCACGCCAGAAACGTTGTTCGTGCGGTTACTGGAGGGCAAAATTTATCCACAGGAAAAAATTGAGCCGGAAATGCAAAACTTATTCCAACACCGCAACTTGGTTGCTCTGCGGGAACTGGCACTGCGGGAAGTAGCGGATAACATTGAAAAGAAAGAAATTCGTGAAGCAACCCAACTAAACTGTAACGGTAAAGCTCCAACCGGACACGTCTGTAATATTCACGAACGAATACTAGTTTGTGTTTCTACCGAACCAAAATCTCTACAACTAATTCGACGGGGAGCCATGCTGGCTGATTACATGAAGGCATCTCTCTACGTTTTGTTTGTCAACAACCCTGACCGCTTCCCGATCAAAGAGGAAGCACTTTACATAGAAACTTGCAAGCAAATTTGCTTGGAGTTTAAGGGCAAGTTTTTACAAGTATCCGACCATAACACAGCAGAAGAAATTGCTAAGGTTGCAAAGTCCTACCGGATTACTCAAGTGGTGTTAGGTAAATCTCGTCGTCCCTCTTGGTGGCAGATGATGCTACGCGGGTCTCTAATTAACCAACTAATGGGATTGCTCACCCAAATCGACCTGCATATTATCTCATTTGAAAAATAAGCAGTTCTTAGCCTGAAAATTATGCTTTTTCAGATATAAACTTTTAACTCCAGTGATTATATATGGGTGTATTTTATCCATCTACAAAGTAAAAAAAACGGCATCTGAGTTCGACGACTAAGTAATAGCGCATACAACAGTTGGGGAAACTGGCTCTTTTCCTCTGGGAATTATTAGAGGACTGGAGTGATGAGAGACTTCTATAAATAGAGGTTTTTAATATGTATAATTCTGATTTTTTACGACTTTCTATATTAAGAGAAGATAGTTTTAATCAGACAACCATGATGAGCATCATAGTTGGAGCAGCAAAACCAAGCATAAAACCGCAAATGGAAACCATGCCCCATACACCACAGTTTGTTGCGCCTATTTGCTTAATCATTGTTTGCAAAATTGCCATTTTTATTTTTATAGCACGTATTTTTAAGCTTTCAAGAAATGGCAAATTAACTATTAACCGCTTAAACCAACTTCCTTGTAGGAACTGTCGATATTTTAAGGAAAGCCATTATCTTAATTGTGCGGTACACCCTTCTATTGTGTTAACCAAAGAAGCGCTCAATTGCTCTGACTACTGGTCTAAGAGTAGTATGAACTCACCGGAATCTACCGATGATCGTCTCTGATGATACTCACATCCCCTTAGTGTATATGTGAAAACTATATCTATAAATATAGAAATATAGATAGTTTGGCTTAGGAAATAAACAATATATATGAGTTGCGGTACAACAGTTGAAATCCTGACAAAATATATCCAGAAGCACATTAAAGTTTTCCAAGAAGTATTACACAATAGTATTGAAATGAAACACTATTGTGTGTTGGAAAATCAAAAGTTTGCTCATCCTAGCTTACTTGGGGTTTTGATTCAGAGTTCATAATTATGATTCCCTTACTACGTCCCCTAATAACAGCAGCCCTTGTCCTGACTCCCTCCCTAGTGAGCCAAGTTAATAGTTTGCAAAGAATGCATGCGATTCAACAGCTTCAAGAAACAAAGAGATGTCTTGGCTGTCATCTATCTGGAGTGAACTTGTCAGCGGTAAACTTAGAAGGAGTTGACCTGCGCTCAGCCGACCTTCAGGGAGCAAACTTGAAGAACGCCAATCTCCGGTATGCAAATTTGGAGTGGGTTGACCTTCGCAATGCTAATCTCCAAGGATCTGATCTGACTGGAGCAACCCTGAGGAGTACCTTGCTAGTTAATGCAGATCTGCAAGGAGCGAATCTGAAGGCGTCTAACCTGGACTCCGCCGATTTGAGGAATGCCAATCTCAGCCGCGCAAATCTTGTCAAAGCTTCAAGACCTGACGACATCCAAGGTAGCCACTCCGTGACTCTATGTAAAACAATACTGCCCAATGGAATGACATCGGGTCGAGACTGCAACTAGTTGGCAATAACCTAGTCTGCGGTATCAAAAATACAGATAGGGTAGTCTATTGAGAAAAACTTCGTTTCGGAGCAAATTGTCCTCAAAAGCTCTACAACACATCCCATTATTTCTTCCAAAATAGTGGTGGTTTAAGATGCGACGCGAATTCTCTCCCTTGCTTACTAGCACGGCTTAAAATTGCTTTAAGTTGTGGATATACAGGTTTCGTAGCAATTAAATAATCCATAGCTCAGATCTTGCACCAATCCCTAACGAATAGAATTCGCGCGCCAGTCGCCTACGGAGGGAAACCCTCCTTCAGCGCTGGCTTGGCTATACTCATATCTTGCACCTGGAAATTTGAATGTCAATTCCATGACTAAGTGCAATTGGACGTATTCGTTCAAGGTCAAGTAAAAAATAAGACAGAAGTAATTGTGGAAAGAAGGTTTGAAATGCAATTTCTGCGACTTCTCCCCAATCGGGTAGGTCTGGTAGGTCTTTAGAGGCTCAAGCACTATGCAGGCTATTACAAGCCACTCGGATGAAGTTTTGTAACGAAAGGGCAGCTTTGGCATAAAACTGGTGCGCCAGAACCGAGAACTAAATGGATGTCGCTTTGGCACCAATCGCAAAATTCTCCACACTGTAAAATTATCAGGCGGGGGTTTTCTTTAACGAACACTAATTGTGGTTTACTCAAGTAAGAGTACAACTGCTGCTAGAACTAGGGGGGTGCAATGTCCGGGATAAGTACTCGTAGTCGCTGGTTCTTAGGGATGGCAATGGGTAGTGCTCTAGCTCTGTCCACAAATTGCGTTTATGCCCAAATTAGACCAGATGGCACTCTACCCAATAATTCCACCGTCAGATTAAATGGTTCTACCCACATTATTGAAGGTGGAACCAGAGCGGGTGGTAACTTGTTTCACAGCTTTAGCGAGTTTTCTGTACCCATTAAAGAGACAGCACACTTTAATAATGCAGCAGATGTTCAGAACATTTTCAGTCGGGTGACGGGTGGGTCAGTTTCAAATATTGATGGAATAATTAAAGCGAACCGGACAGCTAATCTGTTTCTAATTAATCCTAACGGGATTGTTTTTGGGGAAAATGCCAGTTTAAATGTCGGCGGTTCGTTTGTGGGAACTACAGCCAATGCAATTCAATTTGGCGACCGAGGTTTTTTCAGTGCTACCAATCCAGAAGCACCCTCTCCATTACTGACAATCAATCCATCGGCATTGTTATTCAATCAAATTGCAGCAGCGTCAATTCAAAATAACTCAGTAGCACTACTAGCAGAAAAAGACCCAGCAGGATTCGATGTATCTGGTTTGCGTGTTCCAGATGGTAAAAGTTTGCTGTTGGTTGGTGGCAACATCAACATGGATGGCGGTCAACTGAATGCTTATGGTGGAAGAGTTGAGTTAGGAGGATTAGCAGCAAGAGGTTCTGTGGGGCTAAATGTGGATGGCGATAAATTGAGCTTGGACTTTCCTGTTGCTAGTACACGAGCAGATATATCTTTGACTAATGGCGCTAGTGTATATGTAGAAGCTGGTGGTGGTGGAGATATTGCAGTTAATGCCCGTAATTTAGAAATTACGTCCAGGAGCCTACTGAGTGCTGGTATTGGGCAAGGCTTGGGTAATGCAGGAGCAAAGGCAGGCAATATTACGCTTAATGCTACTGGAGATGTAAAGATTGATGGGAATGGAAATGATATCGCTAATAATGTTCAACGGCAAGGAATAGGCGATGGGGGTAACATTACTTTATCAACGAATTCCCTTTCTCTTACCAATGGCGCTCAATTACAGGCTTTTACCCTAGGGCAAGGCGATGCAGGGAATGTGATTGTTAATGCGACCAAGAGTGTTTCTTTAGATGACAGTGTTATCCTTAGTTCTGTAGGAAGTGTTTCTGATAGCCCGGAACAACGTAATGCTATCAAAGGCAATGGGGGCAATATTCAAATTACAACACCTCAACTTTCTCTTACCAATGTCGCTCAATTACAGGCTGTTACCTTTGGGCAAGGCGATGCAGGGAATGTGATTGTTAATGCGACCAAGAGTGTTTCCTTAGATGGTAGTGGAAGTGCTATCTTTAGTTCTGTAGGAGATGTTTCTGATAGCCCAGAAAAACGTAATGCTATCAAAGGCAATGGGGGCAATATTCAAATTACAACACCTCAACTTTCTCTTACCAATGGTGCTCAACTACAGGCAGGCATCTTAGCACAAGGAAATAGTGGCAGTGTAATTATCAATGCAACCAAGAGTGTTTCCTTAGATGGAAGTAGTTATATCTTTAGTAGTGTAGGAAATGTTTCTGAAAGCTTGGAACAACGTAATGCAACCAAAGGTAATGGGGGCAATATTCAAATTACAACACCTCAGCTTTCTCTTACCAATGGTGCTGAACTTGTAGCCTCAACTTATGGACAAGGCAATGCAGGGAATGTGACAGTGAATGCACTCGATGCTGTTTCCCTTGCAGGTAATGCTTACATCTTCAGCACAGTGGAATCTGGAGGTGTAGGTAAAGGTGGCGATATCAATATCAATACTGCAACCCTATCATTAAAAGATGGCGCTCAACTGCAAACCCTTACTCGTGGAGCATCCGATACCCTCCCAGCAGGAAGGGGGGATGCGGGGAATGTCAATGTTACTGTTACTGGCGCTGTTGATATTGCTGGAGAGAAAAATGGTTTTCCAAGTGCGATTGGCAGCAGTGTGCTAACGGAAACCCAAGGCAATGGGGGTAACATTACTATCGATTCTAGTTCATTCTCTTTAAGAGAGGGTGCTAAACTTGAAACCTCAACCCTAGGACAAGGGAATGCAGGCACAATCAAAGTTAATGCTGCCCAACAGGTCACCATTTCTGGCAAGAGTTCAAATTTTAACAGTGGATTGTACGTAGGCTCCGACAGTCTGACGGGTACTCCTGGAGATATTATCGTCACCTCACCTAGAGTTACCCTAGACAACACTGGCATACTCAGCACTGAATCTGCATTGGGTAACGGTGGTAACATCAACTTACAAAGTGATTTACTCATAATGCGTCGTGGCGCTCTTATCTCTACTACCGCAGGCACTGCCTCAGCAGAAGGTAACGGCGGCAACATTACTATCAACACGCCTAAAGGCTTCATCGTCGCCGTCCCAAAAGAAAATAGCAACATCACCGCCAATGCATTTAAAGGCTCAGGTGGCAAAGTCCAAATCAACGCTACTGGTATTTATGGTTTGACAGTACTTAGCCGAAAAGACTTGATGAGACTATTGGGAACAAGCGACTTAACTCAGGAGATTGACTTTCAAAAGCTTCCAAGTAGCATCACTGCAATTTCCCAGACAAATCCCAATTTAAACGGTCAGGTAAATCTTAACACACCCGATGCAGACCCCAGTCGAGGATTAACACAACTGCCCATAAATCTCGTTGACGCCTCCAGTCAAATTGACAATAGCTGCAACCCAGGCAGCAAGCAAAGAGCTAGTTCCTTTACTATCACTGGTCGCGGCGGATTACCCCCTAACCCAGGCGAACCCCTTAGCACTGATGCCGTAGATGTAGGTTTGGTAACTCTCAACCACGGCAGTGATAACCACAAAAGTGCAACTCTTCGCAAAAAACCAACTCCTATAAGAGCACCCATCGTACAAGCTACTGGGTGGACGAGAAATTCTAAAGGTGAGGTAGTCTTGACAGCAGATGCGTCCAATGTCACACCTCAAAGTCCTTGGCAGAATCCTCCATCTTGTCACGGCGTACAGAATAATTAGCCTTATTCAAGCGGTAAGGTGCTGTGTGGAACGCACAATTGGGAAAGCCTAGACGCTCATAGTTGGGCGTGTGCTGAGATCCGTTGCTCCGATTACGTATTCTCAACATTCGTATAATTATATATCCTACATTCCGCACCCAGAACTGTCACACCAAAACGAAACGGAAGTATTTAGTACAGAAGAACTATTTGTTAGGAGATTTTACTGAAAGTTTAGTGCAGCCAAATAAGAATTACTACTCTCAGATCTTGCACCTGGAAATTTGAATGTCAATTCCATGACTACGTGCGAGGGGAATCATTTGTTCGAGATCAAGTAAAAGAAGAGACACGAGTATTTGGGGGAAGATAAATTCAAGTGCAGTTTGTGCAGCTTCACCCCAATCAGGTAGAGCGGTGGAACTGATTGATAAATAGGCCCAATGCGCCAAAATATAAGCAATGAGCGAGAGTACTAACCAGCGATATACGCCCAAGAGAGTACCCTGACCAAATCGGTGCAAACCAAAACGATGCTTTGCGGTTTTAAACCAACCCTCAATCTGCCATCTGCGTTTCCCCCACCAAGTAATAGTGCTGGCTTTGAGAGGTTTGGTAGAGAGAACAAACCGTTTTTCGAGCTTGCCATCACGTTTGAGGTAGTACCAAGAAACTGATACAGGAAACTTCAAACCAACGAAACGTACTTGCTGACCACTTCCAGTGCAAATGTCTCAGGCATCGACCATCGACAAGCAAGCGGTCACAAGATACACCTGTAACTGCATGATATTTGAGCTTGCGTATAAGAGTGCAGAAACTCCACACTACCAAATGCAGTATCAGCTAAAATCATCACCTGAAAGTGTTTGGTCAGTGCTTTGGGTAGACCCCTGACTAGTTTTAGTCCCAATTGTGCGGGGGAAGTGGTACCTTTACCTCTCCAGACACGAAAGCACCACGGCACACGCCACCGCCCCACGACTAAATACAGCACCACTAGATGCAACCCGCGTTTGCCGTTATAAACTGAGATTAAATGCTCGAATTCTTTAAACTTCCCACTTTTTTCCAAGGTTGTTAGGTCGATGATCACTTGTAAAGATGGTCTGCGTCCCTTGGGACAATCAGATAAGATTCGTTGGAGTACATGGTTACGAACTGTACGAATTATCTCGCGCGTTGACCAACGATTAATGTTTAAAAATCGACTTAATGCGCTTGCAGACTTGATTTTACTGTGTTCTGGTTCATGTTGCCCTTGCGCTTCTAAGAATAACCCCAAAATCGTTTCCAGGTTGTCTTTTTGGTACTGCGTCGGTGAGACAGCGCTGCAGGAGGGTTTCCCTCCGTAGGCGACTGCGAACCCGAAGGGCATCAACGACAGTAGAAGATAAACTAATTCTTGGGCGTGGGCAAGAATTGAAACCATTTTTCTTGCTTATCCATAATGCATTTCACGCCCTTTTTCTCATATTTTGGACATTTCCACAAATCCAGCCACTCTCATTATTAACGATCGCATACGCGTACGACTCGCTACTTGGAACATCATGCCCTGACAAAACGTGCCATCGCATTTCTCCGCAATTCCCGTAATTTACCTATTTAATTAGTTATTTAAATTACTTTACACTACGCAAATTTTATGAGGATTCTAATGTTACGCTTTTACACTCTTTATTGGTTTTTTACGGGTTTATTCGGTAGGTGCAAGATCTGAGTATACAAACTAAGTCCCTTCGGGTGACGCTCCTTCGTCGCTAACGCTTCGCTAACGCCAGTCCCCTACGGAGGGAAACCCTCCTTCAGGGCTGGACTCACCGCCTACGCGGACTCACAGAAAATCAAGGGTTTTAAACCCGCGTTCGTCGAAGACGTTGCCGAAGGCTAGGCGGGTTTTGTCCGTGTAGCCGCGACTTACAGTCGTCAGGTGCAAGATGTGAGATAGGAAGGTCTCCTTGAGACGCTCGAGTGAGACCCGAAGCAATACTGCTCGGTTAAGGTTGTTGGTAAATATTTCCAGTGTGTACAGACGCGAAATTTCGCGTCTCTACAGGCTTTATCGGTAAATAAATCAGTTTATCCGAGCAGTATTGAAACCCGAAGGGCCTGACAGACTCCACCACACTGGAAAGCTGATCTTTATAATTGGTATGTAGTTTATATTATCATATAAATGTTTTTCTAGCACTACATTCCTCAGCTTCTACTTAATGCTTCTAGATAAAAAGCGGATGTTTGGTGGAGTTCTACGGCGCGTCACTACAACCATGATGCCCATAGTGCCTCATAGTTAAGGCTAGCTCCTTCTTAATTATTAAGCTATGCATCACATCGAAATTATTCTTGGACTACTCTTGGTTGTCGCCGTCCTCGCAGTAGTTGCCGAAAGGCTTGTGGTCCCTTACCCTATTATGCTTGTTCTCGGTGGGCTTGTTCTTGGCTTTATACCAGGTCTTCCCAAGGTTGACATCGATCCAGAACTCGTCTTTCTGGTCTTCTTGCCACCGCTAGTTACCTCAGCGGCGTGGTACATCCCTTGGAACGACTTCCGTGCCAATCTTAGACCCATTTTACTGCTGTCTACGGGCCTTGTGCTGGCGACCATATCTGCTGTCGCTGTGGTGGCACATGCAGTCATTAGCGGAGTCACTTGGCCTGCTGCTTTCGTGTTAGGAGCCGTCGTTTCACCCACTGATGCGGTGGCATCTACCAGCATTTTCCAGCGACTCAGTGTTCCCCGACGCATCGTGACTGTATTGGAAAGCGAAAGTCTGGTGAATGACGCCACAGGTTTGGTTGCGTACCGTTTCGCTGTAGCTGCTGCGATCGCAGGCGTGTTCTCAATCTGGGAAGCCAGTCTCAGGTTGTTCATAGTGGGAATCGGCGGGGTACTCATTGGGTTGGCGCTGGGATGGCTAATCGCTTGGATGCATCGCCGCCTAGATGATCCGTCTGTCGAGATCACAATGACAATCCTGATGTCTTATGCATCCTACCTCTTAGCTGAACGTTGCGGCGTCTCGGGGGTGCTGGCGGCGATGACCATTGGCATGTACCACCGTTGGCAAAGCTCCGATCTGCTCTCAGCCAGAACTCGGATGGCGGCGATCGCAGTTTGGGAAATCATCGTCTTTGTCTTAAATGGTTTCATCTTTATTCTCATTGGTCTTCAACTACCGAGCATCCTCAGCTCAATCTCTGGAAAGTTGACAGCTACTCTCCTTTGGTATGCCGTTCTCATTAGTGCGGTCGTCATCGGTGTGCGTTTGTTGTGGGTATTTCCAGCTACTTACATTCCGCGACTGCTCAGTCGCCGACTGCGGGAAAGGGACCCGTACCCTCCTTGGCAAAACGTCTTGCTAATCGGTTGGACTGGTATGCGGGGCGTCCTCTCCTTGGCTGCCGCTTTGACATTACCCCTGACAACCAACAATGAAGTTCCTTTTCCAAAGCGCGACCTGATTATCTTCCTAACCTTCAGCGTCATCTTGGTGACGCTTGTACTACAGGGGCTTACCTTGCCACTCCTGATTCGCTGGCTCAAAGTGACAGGGGATGTTGGCACCGAACGTGAAGAGATGGAGGCGAGACTTCGGGCTGCTGAAGCTGCAATGGCACGTATCGAGGAACTCACTGCCCAAGATAATGTGCTTGCGGAATCGGAGATGGTCATCTGGCTGCAGACTCAGTATAAAGACCGCATCCGCCGCTTTTGTGCCTGCTGTGATGCTATGGATGAGGGAAGCCAAGAGCAACTTGCCGCCTTTGAGTATTTGCAGCAGGAGGTGCTGGTTGCCGAGCGGAAAATACTCATCAAACTGCGTAAACAGGGCATCATCAATGACGAGGTACTGCTCAGAATCGAGCGTGATATTGACTTGGATGAGGTGCGGCTTGGGGGGTGACCGAATAATTCGTAATTCGTAATTCGTAATTCGTAATTAATTAAGGGTCTTGCCCCCAAATTGATGGAAAATCAACAATCTTGCTGCGACTTTTGGGGAATATATCCTTGTCAAATACTATTTTTGAAATAAAATACTCACAAATGATCTGAAGACGACAATGCCTTAATTACTGCCTGGTATATTGTCTCAACATCCTTTCGATCCAATTCCTCCGGCAACCCCTGTTGGCTGCCGCGTATAATCATATCCGCATGACGTAACAATGCTGCACGGTTCTCCTTGTTATCAGTGTATTCAGCAATAGTCGCGATCACCTCCAGCAAGCGGATTGTTACCGCAACGTCTGAACGCCCGTACTGGCGAATTTGGTGAAAGGCATCGTCGGTTAATCCGGCAAATGTCACCTGGTCGATAATCATCCGGAGTTTGTGGTGGTCATCGTAGCCGTAGGGGGATGGGAAATCTGTTTGCGCCAGACGGCACAGCGCTGCACTCAGCTGGTCAATACATCGGATTGCTGTAAACGGATCGTTGACGGCAGGGGAGATCGCACGAATGGCGATCTCGACCAGCTGCTTGATGGAAAACTCCACATCCTGAAACGCAGTGCGTTCTCTACCCAAAATGAATGCAAGATTTATCTGCTTGTTGAGCATTCGATTGAGATTTTCCTTAGGCCAAGCTCTCACCAGCTGACTACCTTGCACGATAAACTTGCCTGGGCGCTGGTTTATATGCAGTAGGAGGTCTTTCGACTTGGCGATGTCCATCAAGCGATCGTAATCAATTCCTCGAATATAACCGCTGCCTGCCGCCAAGATTGGGTAGGCTTTGCGATCAAAATCCACTGGGATTTCCTCTACATGTCGCCCCATGTGTTCGGGCTGACGATCGCCGACGAACCTCTCAGAAAACAGGTAATTAATATTAGTTTCCAGTTCATCACTGATCTCCCTAATAATGTGCCACGCATGAATCGAGGTTGATGCATGATGAATGAAGTAGATGAACACGCCGATACTGGCGATCGCCAGCAGGATAGCAACTGTGATTGAAATATGCGGTACAAAAGGGTTATTTTGACCAACTTGCACACTCCGCAGCACAAGCAAACAGTAGATGAACGTGGCGAGGAACGTGCCAAGCACAAACTGATATTTGATGTCCTGCATAAAGTTGCGGAGTACTCGTGGACCGAACTGTTGAGAAGCGAGGGTGAGAGCAACGAGTGTGATCGAGAAGGCGGTACCGGCAACGGTAATCATCGAACCAGCGATGGTTGAAAGCAGCGTCAGCGCCCCATCTGGTCCGCCAGTGTAAATAACCAAACCCAACTTCTCCATCGGTCTTGACTTGCCTGCCAAGTCAAGCTTCTGCATGGTGAAAGCTAGCCCCATTGCCGCGCCAGTCATAAGTCCGGGCACAAACCAGTAGCTGGTGCGCAGTGTTTCCTGAAGTTTGATCCGATTATAGTTTTTCATTATATCTAATATGATTGCTGATCGGGCGCACTCGCAGCTGAAAATGAACATGTTGCGAGTTGCTCATGTGAATGGTTGGCTGCTGGCATTTTAGACTCCCGCAACTCTTTAAAATCCTTGCTTTAACGGCTCATACCCAGTTTTTTTATAAAAGTTAGTATCTTGCTGCGTAAGCTTTGCCGCCCACACTACTTAATTTTTATTACATAAGTTAATATCCGCACTGGCTACTAAGTACACTATTGCATAAATACGTAGCGTTATCTTCTTGTGTAGGGTGGGCATTGCCCACCATTCTGATAGTTGGTGGGCAATGCCCACCCTACAAATACCAAATTCGATAGGACTTACGCATTGACAGATAATTTCAGACTGCGTGTCAGATTCTCGTTACATAGGCATAGCCTTGTAATGCTCTAGTGTCCGGCTCTGCCTCCCATCAAACAGGGAGGCAGAGCCTCCTTGAGTGCATTCCCAGTCTGAGCCTGGGAACGAGGCAAGGCATAGATTCAGCTTAACAGAGCTACCATGCATATGATGGTTGATGTGTAAAGTGCGTAAGTCCTATTCGATACCAATTTAAGCAATTCAGTACTAAGTAGATCGCATTTCATTGAACAATCTTTTGATCAGCCAAAAATACCAAATTAACGGTTAAACTATATTTTTGTTTAACAATTAACTTGGCAGTATTTGTAGTAATGATCCTGAACGACCACAAAATAGCATAATAAAGCAAAGTTGACGAAAAGTCTAGTTTCTTTATGGTGCTTGTGTGATTATCAGTAAAATTCAGTGTAGAACCAGCAGATATATAGGATTCCTATTTGATTTTTGAAATATACGTAGGGGAGCCACAAAGAGTGCGCGGTGAGACAGCCCTGAAGGAGGGTTTCCCTCCTGCAGGATCTGCGTAAGCGTTGCGTTAGCGATAGCGAAGCGTTAGCCGGTACTCCGGCGTCGGAACGAGCGTCACCCGAAGGGGTTCCCCGCGTTGAGAGGAGTGGCGTTGGGCAATGCCCACCACATCGGAGTTTTGGTGGGCATTGCCCACCCTACACTACGTATATATTTTTCATAAATGTTTAGGATTCCTATACCTCTCGATATATCATAAATATAAACACAACGTATATCTACGAATGTAGCTTGATAGAGTAAAAAAGTATATCATTATATAACAATATATAACAGAAATTTATAAATGCGATCTATGCCTTGACTTTCTGGAAAAATATTACATAATTATTGTTAATTAACTGTTTGCCAATTGAGTGGTTATTGCCGCTGAGAATTGGGAATTTTATATTTTTATATATAATCCGCTGAGGAGAAAGAATACGTATAGTCTGAAAACACGGCTATTTCTGCTTGACCCGATAATGCTGCTTGTACTGTGGTCATAAGTAAAGGGTTGTCTTGGACAATTTAAATCTGCTGTAGATATTAGGTTTCAGGATACTTGCGGCTGCGGTTTTTTTGTTGAGGTATTTAATAGTACAGCAGTTTTTCATTAATAACAAATTAAGAATATGACCTCATCTGAATCTTCATCTGCTACAACACCTACTAGGGGTCCGCGCTCCTCTCGGCAGACTGCAAAGGTTAATACGAATGGCCTCTACTCGAGAGCGATTAAGGAGTCTTTCGTCAAGCTTGACCCCAGAGTCATGATCAGAAACCCGGTGATGTTTGTAGTTTGGGTCGGCACCATCATCACTGCTGTGACAACCATTGCGCCAAACCTATTTGGTCCAACGCCGGGAAAGAACCCATGGGTTTACAATGGTTTGATTACTCTGATTTTGTTTTTCACCATCGTTTTTGCTAACTTTGCCGAGGCAGTAGCAGAAGGACGCGGTAAGGCGCAGGCAGATGCACTGCGAGCGACTAGGTCAGACACCACAGCTCGCAAACTCTTGCCCGATGGTTCAGTGCAATCTGTGAGTTCCACTGCCCTGCGCAAAGGCGATCTCGTAAAAGTGATTGCTGGTGATATTCTACCAGCTGATGGGGAAGTGATCAGCGGTATAGCCTCAGTGGATGAATCAGCCATTACCGGGGAATCAGCCCCAGTGCTAAAGGAACCCGGCACAGACATTTCCAGTTCCGTTACGGGTGGTACACGCATTCTCTCGGATGAACTGACTATCCGTGTAACTGCTGACCCAGGACAAGGGTTCATTGATCGGATGATTGCCTTGGTGGAAGGGGCAGAGAGGACGAAAACACCCAATGAAATTGCCTTGACAGTATTACTGGCAGCACTGACCTTAATCTTTTTGGTGGTGGTAGCAATACTTCCCCTGATCGCTAACTATCGAGGCAATCCAGTCACCATTGCCACTTTAATTTCTCTACTGGTAGCATTGATTCCAACCACTATTGGTGGGTTACTTAGTGCCATCGGGATTGCAGGGATGGATCGGGTAGCCCAGTTTAATGTAATTGCCACCTCGGGAAGGGCAGTCGAGGCGTGTGGAGATGTAAATACCCTGATTCTAGATAAAACAGGTACGATCACCCTCGGCAATCGTTTAGCCGAAGAGTTCATACCCGTTAACGGTCACTCCCCGGAGGAATTGGCGCAAGTGGCTTTAGCTTCTAGTGTTTTTGACCAAACGCCAGAAGGAAAATCAATCGTCGGATTGGCAAATCGCTTAGGAGCAAAAGTAGATTTTGACGAAAGTAGAGCGGAAG
Source organism: Stigonema sp. (assembly GCA_965249805.1). Taxonomy (GTDB): domain Bacteria; phylum Cyanobacteriota; class Cyanobacteriia; order Cyanobacteriales; family Nostocaceae; genus Stigonema. The sequence goes on along the minus strand of CBDFMX010000001.1, from coordinate 238,477 downwards.
GAGTTGAGTTCACTGCGAAAACTCGCATGAGTGGGACGAACTTGCCCAATGGAGTACAGGTGCGTAAGGGAGCGGTTGAAGCTATTAAAGGGTTCGCACGTGCACGCAATGGAAACCTTAGTCCGGAACTTGATAAGGCTTACGAACGGGTGTCGCTGCTGGGAGGCACTCCCTTAGCAGTCTGCCAAGAAGGGGATATCTACGGAGTCATTTATCTCAAAGATATTGTCAAACCCGGTATTAAAGAACGATTCGACCAGATGCGGCGGATGGGAATTCGCACCATCATGCTGACAGGGGATAATAGAATTACTGCTTCTGTCATTGCTGAAGAAGCTGGTGTTGATGACTTCATTGCCGAAGCCACACCGGAAGACAAAATGAGAGTGATTCAAGCCGAACAAGCAGAAAACAAAATAGTCGCGATGACAGGGGACGGCACCAACGATGCTCCGGCTTTGGCTCAAGCAAACGTGGGTGTGGCAATGAACTCAGGTACTCAAGCTGCTAAAGAAGCAGCGAACATGGTAGATTTGGATTCAGATCCAACGAAGCTGATCGATATTGTCACGATTGGTAAGCAGTTGCTGATTACCCGAGGCGCATTGACCACCTTTTCCATCGCCAATGATATTTCCAAATACTTTGCGATTATTCCCGCCGTCTTTGCAGCAGCAGGACTTAGTAGCTTGAACATTATGGGTTTGGCAAGTCCGCAATCTGCAGTTCTCTCTGCCTTGATCTTCAACGCTTTAATTATTCCTGCCCTGATTCCGCTAGCACTTAAGGGCGTCAAATTCCGACCTCTCACAGCAGATCAATTATTGCGACGCAACGTTTACATCTATGGAGTGGGCGGCATTATTGCTCCATTTATCGGCATCAAAGTCATTGACATAATCATTGCCGCTGTGGGCTTAAAATAGTCTGTTTAAATACATTTAGGAGGCATTCCATCTGTGAAGAAACTTCAGCTAGTTAATGATATCCGGACTCAATTAGACGATATAAGTCCAGTGCTGCGATCTGGTGGGCGGATGCGGTCGGTTCCCTTAAAACTCTTTCTCGCTCTGTGCTTAAATCTGGTAATTGCCCCCACTGTCTTGGCAGCCTCAAATAACACAATTTCCCGTTCTCAAGCTTATGCGATTGGGGTACTGGGACTGGTGACGCTGGCACTGGCAACTTATCTGATGATGGTGATGTTACAACCAGAACGCTTTTAAAGCTAATCGCTAATAGCTAATTGCTAATCGTAGTCAAGCAATTAACAACTAACAATTAACTATTAACAATTAACAATTAGCATTCCTCACTAGTTAAGTTTATTTCGGCAATTTAATAAAGTCATGAGTGATGTGATTTTTATCGGACTGATTTTAGTGTGCTTTATCAGTCTTTTCGGGTTAATTAGAGCTTTCGAGTGGCTATAAGGAAGAGAAGTTTACATGCTATTGAACATCTTGCAAGTGGCGATCGTTCTGTTGATCGTCGGCTTTGGCTTTGTCGTACCGATAGGTACTTATTTAGTCAATATTTTTACAGACGAAAAGGACACGGTGCTAGAGCGTTACACTTATCGCTTTCTAGGCGTTAATCATCGGGAACAAATGACCTGGCAACGTTATAGTCAGGCGATCGTACTTTCCAATTTAGTCCTGGTGCTATTGTTTTATGCAGCGCTAAGACTCCAAGACATTTTGCCTCTCAATCCCGATAACCTTCATCCCGCACCAACTCCAGAACTCGCCTTTAACACAGCGATTTCGTTCGTCACCAATACTGATTGGCAAAACTACGGCGGTGAGACGACACTTTCTTACTTCAATCAGATGGTAATGATTACCTGTTTGATGTTTACCTCAGCGGCGACTGGTCTATCTGCTGGGGTAGCGGTGATCAGGGGGTTGAGTCAAAACGGTATCAACAATCTGGGCAATTTTTGGGTGGACTTGACTCGGACAATTTATCGGTTATTTTTGCCAATTTGTTTCGTGCTGTCACTGATTTATGTTTGGCAGGGAGTACCTCAAACTTTATCTCCGGCTGCAGTTGCCACCACCCTAGAAGGGGCAACTCAAACCATTGCTCGCGGTCCCGTTGCTAGCCTAGAGTCGATTAAGCAAATTGGTACCAACGGCGGTGGCTTTTTTAACCAGAATTCGGCGCACCCGTTTGAAAACCCAACTCCCCTAACGAATACCCTGGAGATCATGTCGATGTTGCTGATTGTCCCGGCACTTACCTATACATTTGGGACAATGGTTCGGGCACGGCGGCAAGGATGGGTGTTTTTTGGGGTGTTTACAACTTTATTTATTGGGTTTTTAGTAATGGTGTTGCCAGCTGAACAAATTGGCAACCCGTTGTTAACCCAAGTAGGGGCTGACCAAGCGCTTTCCAGTACGCAAAGCGGCGGTAACTTTGAAGGCAAGGAGGTACGGTTTGGCATTGCCCAGACTAGCTTGTTTGTCACCGCTACAACGGCTGCCACCACGGGAAGCGTCGATGCTATGCATGATAGTCTCACACCTATAGGAGGCTTTGCTGCCCTCTCGGAAATGCTGCTCAACGTTGTGTTTGGCGGTAAGGGGATCGGGTTGATTACCCTGATTATGTACGCCGCCGTCACAGTCTTTCTCATCGGGTTAATGGTAGGGCGCACCCCAGAGTTTTTAAGCAAGAAAATTGAAGCTAAAGAAGTCAAACTTGTCTCCCTGGCTCTACTGGCGCACCCTTTCATTATTTTAATCGGGTGCGGACTAGCTTTAGTCTGGCCTAAAGCACTAGACAGTTTAGGTAACCCTGATGCCCACGGTTTTAGTGAGATTTTATATGCCTACACATCCACAGCAGCCAACAATGGGTCAGCTTTTGGCGGGCTGAATGGCAATACCCCTTTCTACAACACCACCCTAGGGTTAGCGATCTTTCTGGGACGCTTTTTATCTCCTGTGCTGCCCATGCTGGCTGTTGCTGGCAGCTTGGCTGTTAAACCCAGGGTACCCAAGACCACTGGCACCCTTTCCACAAATACTGCGTTCTTTGGGGCAATGATACTGGCGGCAATTTTAATTGTCGGTGGGTTGACTTTTTTCCCCGCCGTGGCGCTTGGTCCAATAGCAGAACATTTCGAGCTAGCGGCTGGTAAGACTTTTTAACTTAAATTCAGGAGTCAATCATGACAGTTCAGCCTCGTTCATCTTTTGTCAGTCTACTGATACCTGCAATTACTACTGCTATCTGGTTTATCATACTTTGTGGTGTCATCTATCCGCTTTTAACGACAGTAGTTGCCAACGTCATCTTCCCCCACCAAGCTCAAGGCAGTTTAATTACCGTCAATGGCAAAGTGATTGGCTCCGAACTGATCGCTCAGAACTTCACTGCTCCCAAGTACTTCCATCCCCGTCCGAGCGCTACCAATAAAACTGGTAGCAGTGACAAACCCGATCCCTATAATGCTGCTCAAAGTGGTGCTAGCAATTATGCTCCCACTAACAAAAAATTAATCGATGGAGTCAAAGATGCAGTCGCTGCCTACCGCAAGGAAAATGGCTTGGCTGCCGATGCCCTTGTACCTGTTGATGCCGTGACTCAATCTGGTTCTGGCTTTGACCCCGACATTTCTATTGCCAATGCTAACCTGCAAGCACCTCGCGTGGCGAAAGCCCGCAACATCTCTGTAACAGATGTTCAAAAGTTCCTGAGCCAAAATACTCAGGGGCGGCAGTTGGGAATTTTGGGGGAACCTCGGGTCAACGTTCTGAAGCTGAACATGGCTCTAGATAACGTCAACTACCTACACTGACACCTGCGGGTACAGTGTAGGCTTGCGGAAAACCTAGTTCGCTAGGCTCATAATACGCAAAGTAAGAGTTGGTTAGGGCAATATAAGGTTTGGTGAGGTTACACGTGCGAATGTTTCCCTAGTTTGCTCCTCTGTATGGCTCGGTTGTGAACGAGAGTTACGCTCGCTAAACTGCCCGGAGGGACTGGATTTATCCTAAATACAAGTAATTGGGTTATCCCCATGAAACAACCAAAAAACATTCACAAACAAGTTGTCCGTGTCCCTGTGGTGTCTCCAGACGGTAGACCCCTTATGCCCACGACACCCGCAAGAGTTAGAAAATGGATTCAATCAGGTAAAGCAGTTGGTCTTCGTAATAAAGTTGGCATTTTTTACGTTCAATTACGAAGAGAGCCATCTGGTTACAAAACACAAGAAGTAATAGCGGGAACAGATAGGGGAAAGGCATTTACAGGTATTGCTTTTCAAACCAAATTGGCAACTATTTCTATTTTTCATGTCTGCCTGCCTGGTTTTTACAAATCTTCCAAAAAGAGTAAAGACCGCCAATCGGTAACGGGGAAAATGGAGAAACGCAAAGAGCTAAGACGTTCTCGTAGAGGGCGCAGGATTGACCGAAAGAAGCCCTTTAAGCTAAGGAATCACCGCAAGTGTAGAAGTCACCGCAAAAAGTCTAAGATGCCTCCTAGCATCAAAGCTAATAGAGAGATGGAGTTACGAATACTGATAGAAATGTCCAAAATTCTCCCCATCTCAGAAATTAGAGACGAGACTTGTGGTGGTGACTCCAAGAAAAACGGTTCGGGAATATCACCTGTAACTGTTGGTCAAGAATGGTTTAGGAAAGAAGCGAACATGATTGCCCCCGTAGTTAAGGTGGTCTCGTTTGATACCCAAAAATATCGTACCCAACTGGGGCTGGTTAAAGATAAGAAAGACAAATCCAAGCAAACCCCAGAGACACATGCGAATGACGCAATAGCTATCGCCTCCAGTGCTTTCATTCAGTACAAAGAGTTCCATACTGCTAACGCCCACGGGCATCACTGGGAGGGTGAGTGTAGGGTAACAAGAGCGCCATTTGTTGTGATTACCCGCCCTAAACTGTTTCGGAGGAAACTGCACCAAGAACAGTACTTAAAGGGAGGTGTCCTAAAGCGCCAGGGTGGTACGATTACACCCTTTGGGTTTAGATCCGGTGATTACGTGAAAATGACCTGCAAAAAAGAAGTTATTTACGGGTGGGTTGGCGGATTTACGAATACCGACAAAACCAAAAACATATCGGTTTATGACCATAACTGGTCGCGCCTTGGTCAGTTTTCCCCGTCATCAGTAAAACTCGTTCTGAGAAGTACGCGGCTATGCATAGTAGGCTAAAAGACTGTTTAATTTGTCGCTGTCCTCCTCCCTCTTGCTAATAAATTTGGAATTAAGTCGGAGGACGCAACGCTCTTACCCCAGCATTCCTGAGCTAGTGCTGTTCGCTACCGCGTTGCGGTAGCGAGGAACGAGCGCTACTCGTCTCCCCTTGGGAGAAGACGCGTTTCTCATAGCAGACGTCTGGCGTCCCCAACGCTCCTCTCAAATAGATTATGGCGTGGGACTCCTGCCGGATGAGTTGAAGCCCACTAGCTAAAAACTACCTGCGGCTTAAGGGCGATAGCGCTTGACAATGCGCTGAACGTTATGCTATGTTTATATGATCCAAAGCTTGTGACTCCATTAGAGTTGATGGGAGATGGATTATATCAGTCTGTAAAATAAAAATATTCATTTCTAAGTGCTCGCACCTTCATCTGTCGGATCTACTATCAAGTGTATTGCCTAGTGTGCTTGACAATGATCAAACAGAAATTTGCGACCCAGTTTTTAGGGAAGGCTTTTGCTATTCTTTGTTTGTTTGCCACAAGACCTGCGATCGCCGACTCAACAGGCGTTGATAACAACATTTACACCCTCAACTTCAACCAAACACCAGTACCAAGTCCATCCTCGTTGGAGTTCATAGCTACCGATCTAACAACCGGGGATACCCAAACAAAGTTCGGTTTTACGCTAGCCGATCGCTACCAATCTCTTTTCGGATTCACGGCGCTACCGGACGGAACATTCGCCAGTTCCAGCTCCAATCTTTCCGGTGGGTCAACTTACCTGTATCTGTTTGGGGCGACCGAGCGTACACTGACCGTCTCCGGTCTCCCGACAAAATCGGCGTACATTATATCACTGTTGGGTCTAAAGGATGGTACGCTCCTTGCGCTCGTCAACCCAAAAAACGCAGGGAATAGTCCGTTTTTGCTCGACATGATCGATCTGCAAAGCGGCGCGGCAATAGACACTGGGTTTCCGTTCAAGAGCGATCGCTCTTTGAGTGGACTGACGCAATGCCCCGACGGAACTATTTACGCCCTCGCCTCAGCCCCAAACGAAAGCAAGAGTCTCGTGCGACTCGACCTTGAACAAAAACAACTCATCGACGGCCCGACGCTCATGCAGTCTGGTCAACGTCCAGTCAACATTTACAGTCTCGCCTGTTCACCCCCCGGCATCTTGTTCGCACTTGGGGTTCGCAACTCAGACGCCAACGCGGGTGAGGGTTCGTTTTTACCAACGGATCTGTTTAAAGTGGATAACAACACTGGCGAACTGACGACTTTTCGTCAACCCTTCCAGACAGCAGGCGGGATCGCGTTTGTACCGAAAACCAGTCCGGCTTTGAACTCACTGCCACCTGAAACCACACCAAGGTTAAGGAGAAACTCGGCTCAATGCCGAAACAAGCCGAAAACTGCCCATTTAAGTATCGGTCCAAAACGAGCGAAAAATCTGCCTGGTAACATCTAATTGGGTTTTAGGATTAATCAAGATTTTATGTAACGGCGATCGGCGTATACAAATAGACATCTGGTGAAAAACAATGTATGAACGCGCAGCGTTCTACAAAGGTTGTAGACAACGCATCATTAATTTTTGGAGATATCTAATGACAAAACTGCCTATAAACCATCACGTTTTTTCTTTATTTGAGATGAATGCTTAACACCCCATTCGTGCATTGCATAGAGAATTGGTTTTAGACTTTCTCCTAGAGAGGTTAATGAGTATTCTACTTTTGGAGGAATTTGTGCGTAAACTTCTCGATGAATAATGCCATCTTCTTCCATTTCCCTAAGTTGCTGGGTAAGCATTTTTTGAGTAATTCCGTTTACAGCTCGCTGCAATTCACCAAAGCGTTTTACGCCTGCTATTAGTTCTCTAATAATCAAAACTTTCCAGCGTCCACCAATTACGTCGAGCGTGGTTTCAACTTCACAAGTCAACCTGCTGTGGTCTTCCGCTTCAGCTTTCATAGTTACTTTTTGGTAAGTACCTTACTTTTTGGTGCCTACTTTCCATATTAGGTTTACATAGTTTAAAGTTAATAATTGTAAAAAGTTTAACATTGATTTATGACACATATCCTGCACATTGACTCTAGTCCGCGTGGGGAACGCTCCTTTTCCCGCAAGTTCTCCTATGAATTTATCACATCGTGGAAAACCGCTCATCCTAAAGATACATTTACCTACCGAGATTTAGGTCACAATCCAGTTCCTCATGTAGACGAAGCGTGGATCGCTGGTGCTTTTACACCACCGCAAGTACGCACACCTGAATTGGCTAAGGCAATTGAATTGTCAGATACTCTGATAGATGAATTTCTAGCGGCTGACCGCTATGTCTTTGGTGTGCCGATGTATAACTTTAACGTGCCCTCTACCTTCAAGGCATACATCGATCAAATTGTTCGCGTAGGTCGCACCTTCGCCATTAGCGAGCAACATGGTTATAAGGGACTGGTAGAAGGGAAAAAAATGCTGATTGTCACCGCTCGTGGTGGTAGTTTTACACCAGGAAGTCCCGCAGCAGCTTTCGATTATCAAGAACCGTATCTTAGAGCAATTTTTGGCTTGCTGGGAATTACAGACATTTCATTCATCCATTTGGAAAACCTTGCAGGGGGTGATGATGTCCGCGAACAGTCTTTTGCGAAAGCACATGAGGCGATCGCCCAAGCGGTAGTTAGTTGGTAATCACTTCTAAATTTGCCACGGCTTGAGCCACTTATTCACAGTTGTGTTGAAGAATTGTTTTACCTGATGCTTGCGATACCACTTGTGGAAAGCTACTTCGTAGTCTTCGCCTTTAGTTTGATAGGTATTCCAGCCGTCAAGACCTACTGCTAATCCCCAAAATAACAAAATGTACAGCGACCAAGAAAGATTGCCGCCTCCAAGCAGATCCACAAGCAGCAAAACAGCATTGACAATGATATAATTGCCCAAACGCTTCTTGAATCTGCCTAGGCGGTAGGCATTAAAAGCCTGGCGCTGTTGCATTTCTCCCTGTTGCCCTAACCATTCGCGTTCTGCTAATTTTAGTGATTCTGGGGATATTTCCAATTCTGCCGCTATTTCCAACAGTTGCTCATAAGAAAATTCTTTGTTTTTGTCTTCAGCGTGACGTGCGATCGCCAGATGAAGAATTTGTTGCACATCTTCTTGATTATAAAAACGGGTGGTTTTAGTGTCAACTGCCATAATTCTGTCTCTGATATTACTTTAAATCTGCTCAAGAGTTAGTATGCAAATATCAAGTGCCACGCTTCAGGACTATTTCCATTATCCCTAGAGTAGCAAATCTAGTTGATAGCGTGGGTCATGAGTTTGTAGTGGCGCTGCCGCCCCACTACAAGAAAATCTTAAAATGTACTATTATTATGCTCAATAGCAATTACCACATCCCGATATTTCTCAGATACAACGCCCGGAACTCAACCAGTTAGCATTCCCCGGAAGAGGAAAAAACCCAATGACCGAAGAAAATGGAGCGATGTGTACTCTATCAGTAGATATTGGTGGCAGTGGCGTCAAGGTGATGCTTTTGGATCGTCATGGTCATCCTTTAACAGAAAAGGCGCGAACAGAAACGCCCCAACCAGCTAAACCTGCGCTTGTGATTGATGCAATTGCAGCCTTAGCAGCTACTCAAGGCGAGTTCCATCGGGTTTCAGTAGGTTTTCCAGGTGTGGTGCGAAGTGGGATAACAGAAACAGCGGTGAACTTAGATCCTGATTGGATCGGGTTTGATTTGGCAACAGCATTGTCAAAGCGTTTAAACAAACCTGCACGGGTGATTAATGATGCTGATATGCAGGGTTTAGGGGCAATTTCTGGCAAGGGTGTGGAATTGGTAATTACTCTGGGTACAGGCTTTGGATCGGCTTTGTTTGTGGATGGGACACTAGTGCCGAATTTAGAAATGGGTCATCATCCATTTCGCAAAGAGGAAACTTATGAACAACAACTAGGACGTGCGGCGTTAGAAAAAGTTGGTGAAAAAAAATGGAACAGGCATTTAGAAAAGGCGATCGCATCTTTGCAACATCTGTTCAATTATGATTATCTGTACATCGGTGGTGGTGAAGCAGAAAGGGTGAATATCCAGTTAACTGAAAATGTGAAAATTATCTCCAATATTACTGGCTTATTGGGCGGCATTGCTTTGTGGAGGGATTAATTGCCCAATAAGCTTTATACCATGGCTTGCGCCACTAGACATCGACCGAAATTAATTATTCGTTGTTTGAAACCCCTGTAGAGACGTAGCACTGCTACGTCTCTACAATAGATGTCTATCACAGGAACCACTCGCCACAGCCCCCAAAGCCGCACGGGAGTGTGGCGATTAGCGATCGGATTTAGTGCAATTGTTAACCTTTCACGAATGCTCGTTTATTACGGAGAAAACCCACTAAACTTGTCAAAAATGACTGACTAACAGCCGGTTTGAGGGAAGACTCCTCCTGTACTAATTCTTCTGTAGTGACTATGGAAGTAGATGAAGCCAAAGGAGCAACCATAAAGTTTTCTTTGGTTACACCGACTACGATTAGTCGGTAAGCAATCTGTTGTACAGTTTCTAGCGGGATTCTGATATGATGGGCGATTTCCTGTAGAGAAACATTGCCATTGACAAATTCCCACACTTGGGATTCTTGAGGGTTGAGGCGTATCTGGGGTTGTTTGACACTCAAACTTGACAAACCGGAAGTGGGTTGTGGAAGGTGTTGTGCTAAAGCACTCCAGTCTCGCAAGAATCGCAAACATGTCAGTGTTACCTCAGTTGCTGACATATTTAGACCTGTCATCTCTGTTAAAGGCATGGGCAATGATGCTACCTCATTAAACTTAAACAAACCATTCTTCGTTTGAAATAAATTACATATGGGTCGGAGTATTTGGGCGTGAAATAGCAATTTTAGCTGTTCCGGTTGCAGTAATCCTTGAGATTTGAGAAATAAACCCAAAGGCGTATTGATGGAGTTGGCAGAAATATGCATAACTCTAGACATGACGCGCTCACTGATCCATCCACGTTGATCAATCATTAATGTTAAGCCTTTTTGATCCAATCTCTCGGCAGCGGCAATTACCAGACCTTGATGCAGCCAAATGTAATAAGTTTGCGTAGTGCTATTATCAATGTTGTCTGATGAAAAATCAATGTAAAGTACCCCTGTTTTTTTACCCTGCTCTAAAAAGAGTAGTAATTCTGGCAAAGAAAAATCAACAAAATTACCAATTATTGCCATAATTTTATTTCTTTTTTTTTCTGAAAATAACAGTCATTTTTAATCTTATTGAGCCTGCAATCTACCTGGATTTGGATGTATTATCAATTAATTACTATTTGGTCGGAAAATCTACTATCATATTACTGCATTTTCCAAAATATATTAAACTACACAAGTTTCGAGCAAATGCTGTACTAAAACAATTACTGCTTCAGATACAGAGTCTTTTTGTGTTGGATTTACTTTTACTATCGGGGGTCGATTATTCTCATCCATGAATCCAAGCGAGAGGAAAACATCTTCCTCTGACCAAGCATCAAGACAATCGGTGTGGCTTAAACCAATAATCATCGGAACCTGCATCCTTTGGTTCATAAAACAAAGAATGTTACGTGCCTGACGAAATTCGCTAGGTCGATGTGCTGCTACTAGTAAAATATAAGCATCAGCCTTACGAATCAAAATATCCCACATAAAATCAAAGCGAGACTGACCAGGAGTACCATAAAGGTGTAATGCCATATCAGAACCAAAATGCAGTCGCCCAAAATCAAAAGCAACAGTAGTCTTTTTTTTCAGTAGTGCTGTTTCGTCAGTTGCATAAGTATCCGTGTCTACTACTTCAATTTCGCTAACAGAACGGATAAAAGTAGACTTGCCTGACCCTACTGTTCCCGTAACAATTAAGCGCATGATTTCCATTATTAAAACTCCATTAACATTAAAATGGACAAAAGAAATAACTAGCACAACAAGGCACAATTGAGGGGACGCACAGACGCGCTTAAATCCCATGAATTTATTCATGGGATTCAAAATGCGGAAATTTTTTCCCTCCACGAATGAATTCGCTTTCTTGAAATGTATCTAAAAGTAGAGTATTGACTTTGGGTCTGTCTTTTAAAGAAATTTCAGAGAAAATTATTCATGCTATTTTTTAGTTGTGCGAAAGTGGCTGTAACAGCCGATTTGCCACAAAAAGACCTATTCTGCATAACATCTTAGTGGGCTAAAGTCTTCAAAGTAAACACTCTACCCTAAAAGCCAACAATTACATTAAAATCAGCTTGAGTTCTGAAACAACACGCTTAATTTCTAGCATCAATAGTCCTTGTTTAGCACTGTCGCTTGCTAATACAAGTAAAACAGCATCTTCACCACAGTTAGTGAGAATACCAAACCCATTTTTACCTTCAATAAAAATGCGCTCAGTGCTACCTCTAGATAACTCAATACCAATACGTTCGCCCAAAGAAAGCATAGAAGCCGACATTGCTGATACCCGTTCTTCATCCATCCCACCTGGTAAGCAAGCCCCTAAAGGTAAACCATCTGGTGTAACCAGCGCTGTGCCTTGAACATCGCTTGTGCTGGTCACGAAGTTTTGTAAAATCATGCTGATTTTTTCTGAACTAATTGCCATTTTAATCACCTATTGTTTATAATTGAGCAGTCTTTTTTAGGCTGTTCGCACTTGGGAATTTTGGATTTGAACACATTCAAAAATCGAAAATCCTTGTTAATTCAAAGGAGTAAACTCAAATATGTCGTGAGTACTACCTCGCAGCACTGATTCGATATGTACTCCTTTCAATCGCTTACCTAAAAAATGCTCCATAGCTCCCCAAACTGCACCCAAGGTGAATGTACATTTACGATTTGAATTTAGTGGTTCACCCGCAGAACAAAGAGTGTCAGAGGTATAGACTTTAATGACATCACCCTCAGAAATAATTTTCTCAAGATTGCACAACCTTGTGCCTTCTTTCCCTAAGGCTAGTCCCAATTTGTGTGCTGCCTCCTCTAAAGAAATTGACGCTTTCGCCAACCCTAAATCTTCAGCCAGTTTTTTTCCTCGTGCACGACCTGCTGTAGTTAAAGCTATTGCTGTAGCCTTTTCTCCTAAGGCTTCTTCCATACCGACAATTGCTGCTTTAAAACAAACAATACTATTAAAATCACCCAGTTCTTTTCGCAATAATTCAGGCATATCTTTATTTGGTGGTAGATGGTCGTGCAGAAGTTTTTTGGCAAAATGAGTTCAATCAAAAGAGTCTATCAAAAAGACAGTCTCTAGGAGTGTGCGAATCCTTAGACTCTTAACACTCTTTTGAATTCATATTTCAGTTTGGAACGTTGTTATAGAGATTTATTTGTTCCATCTAAAATTAATTATGTTTTACTGCTAATGAACATTCAACAGAATAATTACGGATATCTTCGACTTCACCATCCATCTGTACTAACTCAGAGCTTGGACATCTACGTATAAGCCTCTGTTTAATCAAAATTATCACAATAAAGCTACATTGTGTTTTTTCAATTTTATCGTCAAAATAAGAGCTTCAAACTGGTTGCTAGTATAAAAATATACTAAAAATTTGGCTGTACAATGTGAACTAACACAAATTGCTTAGAGAAAAAAACGTAATAACTATAGTGAGAGTAAAACAAGATATTGAAACAAACTTCACAATTAGCAACTTTTAATAAAATTTCTATAAAATAAGTGTTTAGTCAGAGAAAAGTACTGCACAGTCAAACAGACAGCAGAACAGACAATTGCACACTCAAGCCAGCAACAAGAGAATATTTATGAACCAATGAGGGTCACAACGCCCGTGGGTTCAACTCCAACGGCGATCGCTCCCCCCAATGCTAGTACTAAGCCAATAGACATCTGGTGAAAAACAATGTAGAGACGCGACGCCATAAAGCTTGGTGCAGTCGCCTACGGCGGGAAACCCGCCTCATGCGCGCTGGCTCAACTTTCGCGTCTTTACAAGGGTTGTAGACAACGCACAATTAATTTCTGGAGATGTCTATTCTTTTTCGGAGATGTCTAATGAAAAGCGTTGCATAAGGGTAGTATATGATGCGACACACAAAAAACAAAGCTCATATTATGCCCTACCCTCATCCTTGCGAAAGAGGTACTAACGCTTAATAAAGCTTAATACAGGAATAGGGTACGGATAATAAATCATGCAATTGAAGCCAATTAATCAGCAAGTAGTCGCTGTCGTTGGGGCGAGCAGCGGCATTGGACGGGAAACAGCATTGAGGTTTGCGCGACGTGGTGCAAAGGTGGTAGTTGCCGCTCGTAGCGAACCAGGGTTAAGGTCTTTGGTAGAGGAGATCCAAGGTTTTGGCGGTGAGGCTATAGCGGTAATCGCGGATGTCAGTGACTTTGAACAGGTAAAAGCGATCGCCGACAAAGCCGTGACACAATACGGACGACTAGATACTTGGGTTCACGCTGCTGCTACAGGTATACTTGCCCGCTTCGACCAAATCACACCGTCTGAGTTTCAACGAGTCATCGATGTCAACTTGATGGGACAAGTATACGGTGCAATGGTGGCACTGCCGCATCTGAAAAAAGAGGGACGCGGGGCGTTAATTCATATTTCCTCAATGGAAGGTAGGCGCAGTCTACCACTACAAAGTCCCTACTGTGCTGCCAAGCATGGTTTAGAAGGTTTCCTAGAATCTCTACGGGTGGAGTTGCAACATGAAGGATTACCCATCAGCGTTACGTCAATTCTGCCTTCGGTAATCAATACACCTTACTATAATAAGGTTCGCACTAAGCTAGGGGTTAAGCCCACGGGCATACCGCCCTATTACCAACCCAGCATTGTTGCCAATGCCATCCTCTACGCCGCCGAACACCCTACTCGTGATTTTATCGTCGGGGATGTGGGCAAGGTGTTAGATGTGCTGCAAAAAGTCTCGCCTTCACTTGTAGATTCACTGCTGTTACTGATTGCCTTTCCAGGACAGCGTACCGATGATCCAAAGTCAGAGGATGCACCAGACAATCTTTTTGCACCGATCCCAGGCTACAACAAAGTAGAGGGAGACTTTGGCAATCTTGTCATACCAACTTTCTTAGACTGGTTGGATATGAATGCGCCGGTGAAGTGGGGCGCTATAGCCGTTGCGGCATTAGGTATTACAGCGTTGCTTGGAGGATTACTTTCAGACAATGATGTTTAATCAGCTATTGCCTGTTTGACAGGAATGGTAATAATAAACTCGGCTCCTTGACCAGGGGCAGACACACACTGTAACTGCCCCCCATGTTTTTCTGTGACAATTTGATAGCTGATCGACAATCCTAACCCAGTACCTTTACCAACCGATTTTGTGGTGAAGAAGGGGTCAGTCGCTTCTCAAGACTCAAAAGTCAAAAGTCAAAAGTCAAAAGTAAGAACCACCAAAATAAATCGCGCCTCTGGTTGCGGTAGCGACGCTCGTAGCGTCAGCGTTGCAAGCGTTGCGCGGCAATCTAGGGGCATGAAGTATCGACGTAGTATTTCTTGCGCCTACTCGATTGAAATACATGTTTTTCATTTTCCATAAATGAATTTAGGGGCTTGCATCCTTTTTTTGTATCGGTCAAAAGTCAATAGTTCATCCTGATACAAGGATTTCAGCAATTGGGTGAAGAAAAGCCGCATCAGTTCTTGAAATGCCTGAATCAGTGAAGCATAGGGAACATTCCGCTTAAACTGGTCAAATTTGCCAGAGATAAAATAACCTCGCTACAGCACCATTATCGGGTAGACCACAATATAACCGTAGGGGCGCGGTTTCCGCTTCTGGTCAATGTGGCACCGATTCTACCGGACATGATATGACAAGCGATCGCACCAGCTTGCGGTTACACGAGTCCGATTCCCAAATTAACCTCATATAATAGATTGTTGAGTTTTGAGCTTGGACCTTGGAGTGCAAAGTTCCTTATCTTAATTTGATTGAAACAGAACTGCAACTTTCCCATAGTGAAAACAGTGAATATTTGGTTATTGATTTATTTGCTGGTTGTGGTGGGCTTGCTCTCGGTTTTGAAGCCGCAGGTTTTAAAACTATTGGTTATGAAATTTTAGAAGATGCTTGTGCGACTTACCGGTATAATCTGCATAGTTCATGTCATCAGGTCAATCTCACACCATTATCTGTTGTAGACACTTTGTATGCAACCTCTTTACAGGAGGCAGCAGCGATCATCGGTGGTCCTCCTTGTCAACCCTTCAGTGTCGGTGGACATCAACTCGGATTAAAAGATAGTCGTGACGGCTTTCCTACTTTTATTTCTGCGGTTGAACGCTATCATCCCCAACTGGCTTTATTTGAAAATGTGCGAGGAATACTGTTCCGTAACAAAGTATATTTTGAAGAAATTGTTTTTGCTCTGCAAGAACTTGGTTATATTATCGAATGGCAAATTTTAAATGCCGCCGATTACGGGGTGCCTCAAAAAAGAGAACGCCTTTTTTGTGTGGCACATAAAGGCGGTTGGAAATGGCCTGAGAAAACACATCTTCATTCACATTATACTGCTGGTGAAGCTTTAGAAGAGTTAGCTTTTTCAGTGCCACAAAACTCAAAATTTCTCACTCCCAGTATGGATGAATATGTGAATAAATATGAAATAGTATCCAAATGCATCAAGCCTAGAGATGTTCATCTACATGTACCTTGCCGAACAGTAACCTGTCGGAATTTATCTGGTGCAACAGGCGATATGTTGCGGATACGTTTACCAGATGGACGTAGAAGAAGATTAACAGTGCGTGAAGGTGCTCGTCTGCAAAGTTTTCCCGATTGGTTTGAATTTCTGGGTTCGGAAAACAGTCAGTTTAACCAAATAGGAAACGCTGTTCCTCCACTTTTAGCAAAAGCTTTAGCTTGTTCTGTTAAGGCGTATTTGAATAGCGAATGCCAACAATCACAAAAAATAAAACTTGGGACATTGTTCTAATTTTTTTAAGCAACTTCATAGCCTTGTACCGATTTTATAGTCGTTTTTTCCTACTCACCCCAGATCATCAAACACTATGCCCTGACCTAGTTGTCATATCGCGCATTAACGTATGTGGAAACAGTCGTCACGCACAAAAGGAGTGGGCTTCCGCTTTCAATTACTGTAAATGTATTATTACTTATCGCAAGCTGCCTTACATCTACCAACTTGCGCCCAAACTTCGATGCGGAATGAATTGAAATCAGTGTTTATTAAACGCTGTACTTTAAGGATAATTAGCTTCTCTTCGGGTTTTAGCAGACCTACCTTCTGTGGCAAATCGGAGTTATGATATTCTTGGGGTCTTGTTTTCCGTAAATTTACTGGGTTTTTCACAGTCACTACTGCTCCTATTGATGGAACAACAGGAGAATCAATACTAGGAGCCGATCGATCATCTGAGCTTTGAAGCAGTGGCTGTACAAAGGACAAATTACTTGAGGTATTATTAATAATACCTATCCTAATCCAGCCAATTGGAGTTACATTTTGTATTGAGCTTAGAGCTTTATTAGGTTCTGATGAAAAAATCTTTGATAGATCGGGCAGCAGAGGACTTAAAAAGATAGCACCAGCGACGATTAAAACAGGCTTTGCCAACTGCATTAGACCAGCCCTAATCCGCCTTCGATAACTTGATTTTCTAGTAAAGAAAGTAATGGTGATTGTTACATTTGCAAAAGCATTCGCAACAGTATTTGCAAAAGGCATCGCGCCTGCCTTAATCTGCCGAAGGTATTTTTTAATCGGGAAGGAAGAATCGATAAGTTTCTTTACTACTTCTTGGATACCTTTTGCAATACTCACAAAAGCTTGATCGTAGGGCGTACAATCGGTAACAGGTCTTTCACCCTCAGGGAAGGCTTTGAGATTGCCGAACGCAACCTGACAATTATCGATAACAGGATGTAGAAAAACAGGAATGACGCGGGCTTTTCGAGTCTTGTGCTGTTCCATAGCCTGTTGCACCACAACATTCCAGCGATCGTGCGAAGCTGTAAATTCCGCACCAATTAGCAGCAGAATTATATCAGCCGTCTTGATATGGGTATCAATCTCACTTGAACATTCCTTAGACGCACCGATCGTGCCTCGCTCCCAGCTGGCGATCGCGCCCTGCGACTTCAAAATACTGAGGTATTTCTCCAGTGTTTGCCGCATTTGTTCGTCTTGCTCAGAGTCGGAACAGTAATATAAAACTTTGATCACTTTAGTAGACGGCATTGCCCTCTGCACCCGTTGATTCAATTGACTTTTTTATCTGTAATTTTGACACCTTTTTCTCCTGTTGGCATTTAAACTCATCTTCACAAAGAGACATAAACCCTTACCAAATAAAAGTTCCCACCCTTAAGGGAAACTAATTGAACGGAAATTATGGGTTTGTAGGTAGCAATCTTCTACCTTTTCAAGAGGAATGGGATGGTCAATGAAACACTATATTTCAGTATAATTACAGTGGCATTGTACCGATAATTACGTTGCTTTTGGTGTAAATATTTACTCTAAGCTAAGGCGTTTCAAAAATATAACGATCAAGGAAGAATAAATCATGATTGATTTCAGCCTCACACTAGAACAGCAGATGCTACAGAAGAAAGCGCGTGATTTTGCACAAACCGAAATTAAGCCGATCGCGGAGAAAATTGACAAGTCTAACGATCCTTATATCGTCCCTTGGGATTTCTGTAAAGGCTTGTTTCACAAGGGAGCAGACCTGGGATTTACGTCAGTGCTACTCCCACAAGAGTACGGTGGGATGAATGGAAAGTGTGTAGACTTTGTTTTGGTTCAAGAAGAACTAGGTGTTGCCGATGTCAGCATTGCTTGTAGCTACTTCAATCTTACCACTGCTATGTCCCTTTTAATTGCCAGGGCTGGGACTAGTGAACAGCAAAAGCGGATCTTGTTGGATGTCAGTTCCACTGATCCTCATTTGTTCAGTGCTGCAGAGAGTGAGCCGAACATGGCAACGTCTGATCTGTTCTGTCCGACACCCGATCCCAGAATCGGAATAAAGACCTTTGCGCAGCGCGATCGCGATACATACATCCTCAACGGTCACAAGTCGTCGTTGATTACAAATGCTGGCATCGCCGATGCATACTTCTTCATGGTACGCACAGACCAAGACAAGCCATTGAGAGAGAGTATGTCTATGTTCTATGTTACAGCAGATACGCCCGGTCTTAAGTTTGGGAAAAAAACGGAGATGATTGGCTGGAAAGCCTCTCATCATGCCGAGATCCATCTTGACAATGTGCGAGTGCCGGCGGAGAATCTGATCGGAATTGAGGGGCAAGCTGCAGCCCTCCTCATGTTGCTGCCTGAGGTAGCTATTGGACTTGCAGCCTCCTATGTGGGTCTGGCGCGTGCAGCATATGAGTATGCCGTCGGTTACGCTAAACACCGCGTCAGCTGGGGTCGTCCTTTGATTGAGCATCAGGCTGTTGCCTTAAAGCTAGCT
Organism: Stigonema sp.; assembly: GCA_965249805.1. GTDB lineage: Bacteria > Cyanobacteriota > Cyanobacteriia > Cyanobacteriales > Nostocaceae > Stigonema. The sequence goes on along the minus strand of CBDFMX010000001.1, from coordinate 219,765 downwards.
GATATGATGGTGAATACGCAAGCTGCACGATTGATGGTATGGGATGCAGCTCATGCCGCCGACACCGATCCTCTACTTGCTGGAACAGTTAAAGCCCCAGCAGCCAAGACCTTTGCGGTGGATGTGGCAATTAAGAACGCGCAAACAGCAGTCGAGATTCTTGGTGGCTATGGAGTTACCAAGGAGTATCAAGCAGGTAAGTTTCTTTCTGACGCCTGGATCGGATATTCCTGTGACTTCACAAAAGACATATTGCGTCTTGGTCTTGTAAACTTTATGTAAGATCGCGATATTATAAAGGGAGTATGCCAATGCAGACTCCCTGATGAGTGGCGATCGCACCCTATTTTATAAATTATAGGATTTACGCATTGACAGGAATTTATAGCGGTTCCCGTATTGGTGAGGTACATATCTTGTGGGGTGGGATGGGCGCCCGCACGAGACATGGACGGGCTGGAAGCCCATCCCACAAGAGAAAGGCTGTACCTCATTGAAACGAAAAGCGCTATAACTATATGTATTCAAGCCAACCTGTTGTTTAAGGTGTTCCAGAATGAAGTTATGAACAAAGCTATTCATTAGGAGTCTCTTCTGGATTATCTTCAGGAAAAACAATATCTTCATACAGCAAAGAAATAGGGCAACGGAAATCAATACTGGTTAAGTGAACCTCTATTTGTGTTGGGTCTTCTGTTGTTTCTTCAACTGAATAAGAAGTGAATTCCCATTTTCCGTTCTCATTAAGTCGGTAGCATTCCACATCCGTTTTGTCGGCATCAACGAGAACATATTCTTTTAAGGTATCGATGCGACGGTAATGCCTAAATTTCTTACCACGGTCGAACGCCTCTGTACTTGGAGATAAAACTTCTACAATTAAACAGGGATGATAGATAACTTTACGCGCTCTTTGGTCACGCGGATCGCAACTAACCATCACATCTGGATAGTGAAAAGGTCCCTGAGGCGAAACTCCCACTTTGGCATCTGCCATTTGAACTTTACATCCCTTACCTCGGAGGTGATTTTTTAGAGCGGATGCAAGGTTGAGGGCAATATCGTTGTGAGGGATAGTTCCCCCTGTCATTGCGAAGACTTCTGCGTTAATATATTCGTACTTAACGGGTTGTTGTTCCTCCCATTCTAGATACTCTTGAGGAGTCATTAGTTGATATTGGGGTTGAGCAATCATTTGAAATCTCTCCTTAGGGGCGGGATGAGTTTAATAATTATCATTATGCTTTGCGCTAATAAAACAAAAGCAAGATAAGGTTTTTACTAAAACAATAGAACACTTGTACTATAACAATAATAGATAGTAAAGGCGTTGGCGATGTCTGGCGACAAGCCAGTCGTTCCTCGTTCGCGTCAGCGTCTCCCCTTGGGAGAAGATCGCTGATATCATGTCCGGTTAATAACTTATTATATGAACCCTCACCCCGCCCTCGCTCGCTCCCCTCTCCCAAGCATGGGAGAGGGGACGGGGGCGAGGGCTGGATATCGTAACTGTTTATACGGACATGATACGACGCCGGAGTACCGGCTAACGCAACGCTTACGCTTACGCAATCGCCCACGGAGGGTTTCCCTCCTCATGCGCACCGCAGTTTCTTACGTTTGGAAACACTCGGACGTACTGCTCGCTGCCTCACCGCTAAAAACGTCTACGCATAACTTGTGTGCGGTGTGTTACCAACCTCTACTTATGGGAATCATAATTTTAGGGTAGTACAGGAGTCAGAGGGCGATGTCAGACAATCAAAATCAACCGAGAGAATTTGATGCAGTTTTGGGTGGACAAGCGTTACCTCCTCCAAGTCTCGTTTTGGGAGGACTCGAAGGAGTTAAACGTCGCCTGACAAGTTCAGTTATAGAAGTACAAGTCGCAGCACTCTCCGACGCGCTCTCTTACGGAGAAGCTGGCTTAGAGTTGGTAATTCAGGCTTTGCCGAACTCTTCAGAACAATTGCAGCGTGTTGCTTCGCTGTTATTGCGGGAAAAAGGAGGTGACATAGGTAAGCAGGCGTTACTGGACTACGATCCGTGGTTGTTTTTTACCACATTGCAAGATTGGACTAAAGATGAATTGTATTCTCGTGGCACTACATATGCAGTGAAAATAACAAAACAACTCCAAAATTTTGTGCGAAACTCGCAAGTTAAAAATTTAGAAGCTTTGGTGTGTGAGATTGAGGATAGCAACAGTTACAATTTTCAGGCTTTTGTAAATATCCTTGCTGAGGCTCACAAAGATTTACCCAATCTCAAAGCATTATTTATTGGAGATTCAAAAGATTCCAAACAATGGAGACAAGGATGTTCTCAAATATACTTGCATAATATTTATCCAATTCTTAAAGCCTTTCCTTACCTAGAGGTGTTGCACCTTTGCGGTCGGATTGGTCAACCTGATAATCCACTGTTAAAAGACATTCACAAAGAAGTACTGCTACAAATTCGCAATCCTGATGGCTCTGTAATTGAGCGGAAAAAACTAAAACCTAATAATTTAAAAACTTTGATCGTTGAAGGAGCAGATTTGAAAGACAATCATCTGACTCAAATTTGTGAAATCGAATATCCATCACTAGAATATCTTGAGTTGTGGCTAGGCAAGCAGGCGTTACTCAAATATGACCCTTGGACGTTTTTCACGACTTTTCAAGATTGGAAAGTTGAACACTTTAACCCTCAAATCGGCATCACCGATCCAGTTGGCACAGCTTATATTGTGAATATTGAGCAACTAAAGTTACTGTTGCAAGACCCACAAGCCAGCACTGTACGAGTAAAGCAAGGAATTAGATAAGGTAAAGGAACGAAAATGTTTGCTAACTTTGTCATCATCGCCAACCCTGAAAATCGCCGCGTTGGTTTCTTACAACAAGCGCTGGAACATTTCAGTTTACCACCTGCAACTGTCGTATCTTATACGGACTTGATTGTAGGTAAAGAAACACTTGAACAATTCAACGCACCCAATACCATTATCCGCTTTGATTCTCCTGAGAAGAACTTTGAAGTCGATCAAGCGATCGTTGCTGCAGGTGCCGATGTGCCGGATGATGGTCAGCAGCAGCGCATTAGCCCTGCTGGTACAACTGAGTTAGTCTTCGATAAAGGACTTATTCTCTACCGCCGACAGTGGTATTTAGGCTGGCGGTATCTGTTGCAACAATGGGAGAAGCAATTGAGATGCCCAACGATGAATCATCCGCAAGACATTGCGGCAATGTTTGATAAGCCACTATGCCACGAAAGATTCAGTCGTCACGGAATTCCCGTACCGCGATCGCTTGGTTTTATCCATAACTACGACCATTTACGTGAACAGATGCAACTGCAGGAGTGCGATCGCGTATTCGTTAAACTCTCCCACGGTTCTGCCGCCTCTGGAGTCATTGCCTACCGTACAAGTGCGCGGGGCGAATCTGCTATCACTACAGTAGAACGAGTGCGAGAAGACGGGCAAACACTACTCTACAACTCCCGTAAAATTCGTCACTACACAAGAAGAGAAGAAATAGCCGATATTATCAATATTTTAACTGCTGAAGGCGTCCAAGTCGAAGAATGGCTCCCCAAAGCACACCTGCAAGGATGCGGGTTCGATCTACGTGTCGTCGTCATTAACGGTGAAGCACAACATATCGTTGTCCGCTTGGGCAAAAGTCCTATGACTAACCTGCACCTAGGCAATGAACGCGGCGACACTGAGGAGTTCTTAGCAAAAGTTGGCGTTGAAAACTGGAAAATAATGAAACAAACTTGCGAAGCAGCTGCGGCATTATTTCCTAACAGCTTATACTGTGGTATCGATTTACTCATTGCCCCCGACTTCCAAAACCATGTTATCTTGGAAATCAATGCCTTTGGCGATTTGTTACCAGGCATTACTTGGAACGGAATGGATACGTACACCAGTGAAGTGCAGGCAATTTTGTCCCCCTCGTCCCTATGTTCAACATGAATCAAATAGTCGGCATATACGACATACTCTTAATCACTCTAGACACCTTGCGTTATGACGTTGCTACAAACCTACTTGCTCAAGGACGTACCCCCAATCTAGCTGCGGTTTTATCAGGTGCTTGGGAGGAACGCCATTCTCCAGGAAACTTCACTTATGCTGCCCATCATGCCTTTTTTGCAGGTTTTCTACCAACACCTGTAACGCCCGGAGTCCACCCACGACTTTTTGCTTTAGGTTTTGAAGGCAGCACTACCACCAGCGATCGCACCTGTCTGCTTGATAGCGCCAACATTGTCACCGGACTTGCTGCCAAAGGCTATCATACTGTTTGTATTGGTGGTGTAGGCTTTTTCAACAAACTCAACCCGTTGGGCAACGTACTCCCCTCAATGTTTGCCCTCAGCTACTGGAGTCCTGAGTTGGGTGTCACTAACCCTAATTCTACAGAAAATCAGGTAGCGCTTGCCCAAAAAATCCTAGCCCAAACTCCGAAAAACCAACGCCTATTCCTCTTTATAAATATCTCAGCCCTACATCAACCAAATTATTTCTACCTCTGGGATGCCAAAACTGACACCATCGAATCTCATGCAGCCGCCTTGGAATACATCGATAGCCAGTTAGGCAAACTCTGGGATGCATTACGACAACGCGCCTCGACCTTTTGTCTCCTCTGTTCCGATCACGGTACTACCTACGGTGAAGATGGCTACACAGGTCATCGCCTCAGCCATCCCTCAGTCTGGACAGTTCCCTATGCAGAGTTTATATTGCCTGCTAATTCCTCACCCGTTGCTCGTTCCCAGGCTCAGCCTGGGAATGAAGTTCGGGAGGCTCTGCCTCCTGCCTCCTCATGCTGACAGTCGAGGCAGAGCCTCTCTGTAGACGTTACCACGCGATCGCCAAGTAACGAGTAAAAACTATAACAAATCAAACTTATGAAAACTAACTTACTAAATCAAAATCCAAAATCCAAAATCGCGCAACTAAGATCCCTCCTTGAAAAATCGCCATACCAGACTTACGTCTACTCCTACCCGCATAAGACAGCATATCGCCCCTTCACCCCGCCAGTGTCCCTAGCCGATTTGTGGTCAAAGCAAGATAAGCGATCGCTATTTCTCTACATCCACATCCCTTTTTGTGAAATGCGTTGCGGGTTCTGTAACTTGTTTACCACCGTCACCCACAATGAGGACTTTGTAAGCCAATACGTCCGCACCTTGCAGCGACAGGCACAGCAAGTGAAATCTGCGTTAGGTGAAGCGTCTTTTGCCAGATTCGCTCTCGGTGGTGGTACACCAACCCAATTACCCATTCACCATTTAGAAACAATTCTTAATATTACAGAGAAAACGATGGGGGCGAGTTTGCAGCACATTCCCGTTTCTGTAGAAATGTCACCAGAGACAGCTACTGCTGATAAACTTCAGTTGTTGCGCGATCGCGGAGTAGACCGAGCCAGCATTGGTGTCCAAAGTTTCATTGAGTCGGAAGTGCTAGCAACTAATCGCCGCCAAACCACCGCGCAAGTGGAATCTGCCCTCACCCGAATGCGAGACACAGGGTTTCCCACAATTAACATTGACCTGATATACGGTTTACCTGGACAAACTCCAAATAGCTTGTTACAATCAATACAATCTGCTTTGCGCTTCCAACCAGAGGAAATTTACCTTTATCCGTTATACGTGCGACCCTTGACAGGTTTGGGGCAATCTGAGCGGGAATGGGATGATACTCGTCTGGCTTGCTACCGCGAAGGGCGATCGCTGCTGCTATCGGAAGGATATACTCAGGTTTCCATGCGCATGTTTCGGAGGGGACGAGGGGGACAGGGGGGACAAGGGGGACAAGGAAGCAATTCGTCTCCCCCCTCTCCCTTGTCTCCCCCCCTCCCCGGTCCTATCTACTGCTGTCAGGCAGATGGTATGGTTGGTCTGGGTTGCGGGGCGCGATCGTACACGGATACTTTACACTACTCCAACGACTATGCAGTGGGGTCTAAGGAAATCCGCGACATTCTGCAAGCGTATATTCAGACACAGGATGAATCCTTCGACTACGCGAACTATGGCTTCGTACTTGATGCTGACGAACGTCGGCGTCGGTACATTTTATTATCACTTCTCTGTGATGAAGGGTTGAATCTAGCTACCTACCATAATTTATTTGATACTAGTGTACCTGCGGATTTTCCGGAACTTTTCCAACTCCTACCCTTGAACCTAGCGACACAAGATGAGCAAATCTTACGTCTGACAGAGGTTGGGATTGAACGTTCGGATGCGATCGGTGCTTGGTTGTTCTCTGATAAGGTGCGGCAATTAATGCAGACTTACGAGGTGAAATAGTGACGATCCTCGTAACCCCACCCCTAGCGCCTCCCCGCAAGCGAGGAGGGGAACAAATACTTCACCTCTGTCTAGCTTGCCTTGCCAGGAGAAACACAAATACTCCCCCCTCTCTGCTACCGGAAGCAAGTCCGTACCATCTCGCTACCTGACAGTTTTGCTCTAGCGCTTGCCAAGACTTCAGATTTTATCCTCCTTACTGGTGATGGCGCGCTGCGAAACCTTGCAGAAACAGAAAAGGTCGAATGTCACGGAGTTCTTTGGATATTAGACTTTTTAGAACAGGAACAGGTTGTAGCAACAACAAATTTGTATGACGGACTTAACAAGATAGCTAATCATCCCCGATGTCGCTTGCCTAAACATGAGGTTACCGTTCGGCTCAATCGATTTGCTAAGTAATAAGTGGAGGTGGCTCCCCAACCTATAGGTTACTTACGTATTGAATTTGGAATCAAGTATGACAAACAACCCGAATCAACCTAGAGAATATGATGCAGTGCTTGGGGGACATTCACCTGACGAGATTGCTGAGGCGGTAGCAGATTCGCCTGAGATTGAATTCCTGAAAGTGCTAGACCTATCGATGGGAACACTTAGCGACAAAGGTGCAGAAGTATTGCTCAATTGTCCGATGGTTAAACGACTCGATATCCTCAATGTTTCTGAGAATTACCTATCTGATGAGATGATTGAACGGCTACAGCAGTTAGATATGCAAGTGATCTCAAACAATCAAAAGCGCAGTAACGAAGACTATCGCTACTGTTCTGTTGCAGAATAACCGGAATATTCCACTTTCCTAATCACCAATTCCCCAATTTACCCATGCATCTTACCATCCTTTATCGCGGACCTTTAATCAGTTGCAACTATGGCTGTGAATACTGCCCCTTCGCTAAACGACAGCAGTCAGCCGCAGAATTAGCTGTTGATAAACAAGCATTGGAACGGTTTATATTTTGGGTTGCCCAACATCCACAGCACCAATTTTCAATTCTGTTCACGCCTTGGGGTGAAGCGCTGATCCATCAGTGGTATCAGCAGGCATTGGTAAGATTAACCCAGATGCCTCACGTCAACAAGGTAGCTATTCAAACCAATCTCTCGTGTCAGCTTGATTGGGTGGAAGAATGCAATAAAGACCGATTGGCGCTGTGGGTAACGGTTCATCCGGAATGGGTGTCAGGCGATCGCTTCCTCGCCAAGTGTCTCGACCTCGACTATCGGGGTGTCCGCTTTAGTACAGGAGTTGTCGGTTTCCCTAAGTTTAAAGACGAGATTGCTGCCTTACGTCGGGATTTACCAGAACACATCTACCTGTGGATTAATGCAGTCAAGGCGGAACTTCCCAATTTATCTCCAGAAGACCGGAATTTCTTCGAGTCCATCGATCCGCTGTTTCATCTGAATACCCACCACTATCCCAGCTTCGGTCAAGCCTGCCATGCCGGGAAATCGGTTATTTCTGTCGATGGTGACGGCACTATGCGACGTTGCCACTTTATCAAGCAGCCGATTGGGAATATTTATGACCCCAACTTTGAAGCTGCATTGTTTGACCGACTCTGTACTAACCAGACCTGTCACTGTCATATTGGTTACGTTCATCTGGAGTACTTGCAACTGGCTAAAATATTTGGTTCCAGTATTTTAGAAAGGATTCCGGATAATTGGGCTGAAGAAAGAAGAAAATAAATTAAAGAGTTAAAAAGAAAAAAGTATGATTAACAAATATCAAGAATTCTTGACTCAGAAAGATTTGTTGGCTCGTGGTTGGTCGAAAGCTGATATTGAGTCTGTGCTAGTAAAACCAGACTTTGTGATGTCGTATCGCGGCTCAAGTTTTAGTTACATTTCTCATCTTTATGACTTGGAAACCGTGGCTAGGATGGAAGCAACCAATCATATGGAGCTAGGGAATGAGTTAATTAATGAAAGGCACGATTACGTTTTCTGGGATGATTTATATGCCCTAGGATGGACTGAGAAACAGTTAAAAACTTTGCTGCCAGAGCCAACATTAATTAGAAACTGGGATGCTCGTAGTGCACAAGCTAGTTACAAAGTTTGGCGCAAAAATGGTATGAATGGGATCGCTCATGAGTTAGCATTCGCTGTCACCAAAGCAGAACTAGAGAAAACTTTAGCAAGACGCAAGAAACTGGCAGAGACAAAACAAGCCAAGTTATCTGCAACATCGGCTCAACTTCCTAGCAGCAGGGACTTGATGGCGGCGATCGCTGACAATAAACCAGAGCATATATTCTCGTTTATCGCCAATGATAATCGCGTTGCTGTAACCCTGGATATTCATAAGAGCGAAATCATCAAGGCGGCGAATGAACTAGGATTTCCTACCAACTGTCAAAGTAAAAGGTATAAGCAACATTGGAGTTTCTCGACAGCAGAAGCACGAGAACTATTTGTGATAGAAGTTATCGATTATTTGGCTGCTTTACACGGAGTAGCTATTACTGATGAGGTGGTGTTTGCTTAAGCATCGCATTTGATAAATTGGGAACACTTTCGATTTCTGTAAAACATATTGCGTCTCGGTCTTGTAAACTATATGTAATATATAGCAATCCAAAATGATTCGTAAACACCTCTCCCTTGTCCCCCTTGTCTTCCTTGTCCCCCTTGTCCCTACTACTATAGCCATATTGTAGTAAGTTGTGAGCCTGAATTGGTGAAATGACCATCCAACCAGAATCTGATAACGCTGTTGCATTCTCTGTTGCTAAACGACTAGAGGCAGGCAAAGCACTGCGTCAAAAAGTTCCGCGTGCGGCGCATCGGGAATGGTGCCCATCTAAGACTCGCCCCAATCCGATTGACTTACTGCACGAATCCAACCAAGGGCGAATTCCCGAACTCATCCCACTTCGCTACGGTCGGATGCTGCAATCTCCCTTCACCTTTCTACGGGGATCTGCGATAATTATGGCAGGAGATTTGGCAAACACTCCAACTACGGATATTCGCGTACAAGCGTGTGGCGATTGCCACCTGCTCAACTTCGGCGGATTTGCCAGCCCGGAGCGTAATCTGATTTTTGATCTGAACGATTTCGATGAAACCCTTCCATCTCCTTGGGAATGGGATGTGAAACGATTGGCAGTCAGCGTTATGATTGCTGGACTGGATCTTAGCCTTTCCGACCAAGACTGCTATGAAGCAACCCAGGCAACTGTTCAAGCTTATCGATTGGCGATGCGGGAGTATGCACAGATGCGAACGCTCGCCATCTGGTATGCACGGCTAGATGCCAATATGCTCATCGAACACGCTCCCGATGTCCAGACGCAACAATACTGGATGCAGATGGCAAATAAAGCCTTCACGCGCACTATGGATCAAGCATTAGAGCAACTCACTGAGGTCAAGGACCAGCAACTGCGCTTTATTGACAATCCGCCGCAAATTTATCACCCACCAAATCACTCTTCCTACTTGGAGGAGATCGGCGTATTGTTTGAGCAATACCGCGATACGCTCCAGAATGACCGACAGTTTTTGCTCGATCGCTACCGTCTGATAGATGTTGCCATCAAAGTCGTAGGCGTGGGGAGTGTGGGGACGCACTGTGGTGTTGCGCTCCTGATGGCGGATGACAATGACCCGTTACTGCTACAGTACAAGGAAGCCAGATCCTCAGTACTGGAACCTTACGCAGGTATTAGCTCCTTCACTACAAACGGACAGCGGATCGTTAGCGGTCAACGGCTGATGCAGGCTGCCAGCGACATTTTTCTGGGCTGGACAAGTAATCAGCAGGGGCAGGACTTCTACTTCCGACAACTGCGGGATATGAAAAGCTCCATCAAACTCAAGGGAATGTCCGCTTCTAGCTTAACTGACTACGCGGAGATCTGCGGTTCTGCCCTTGCCCGCGCCCATGCCCGCACGGGCGATCCCGCAACGCTCGGCGGCTATCTTGGTAGTAGTGATACCTTTGACAAAGCCGTAGCAGATTTTGCCGTGACCTATACCTACCAAGTTAAGCAGGATTATCAAACTCTTGTCGATGAAGTGAAATCCGCTCGAATTGAAATCCAAACAGGGTAGGGCGATCGCATTGACAGAAATACATAACTTACGTGGAGGTTAGTTGGAGGTTGATGTCGAAGGGGGTAGTGGGTGCTAGGAGGGTGTTCCACAAAGTTTACGCGCTATTGTTGATGGTAGTTATTGATTCTAGAGTTAGGGTATGGATGCTGAAGAGTTGCTGAGAAGATACGCTGTTGGGGAGAGAAATTTTGCTGGAATTGAATTGCGTAATACTGTAAATTCGACTGGGTTCTACCCCAATCTTGAAGGTGCTGACTTGAGAAAGATCAATTTGAGGGGAGCTAGCCTCCATCGTGTCAATTTTAGTGGAGCTAATCTCAGTGGTGCTGACTTCAGTGGTACTGACTTGTTGTTTGCTAAATTGATTGGTACCAACTTGAGTAAGGCTATTCTGGCTTGTGCTAATTTGAGAAATGCCCAATTGGGAGTTGCTGATCTGACTAGAGCTAGTCTGGAGAGTGCCAATCTGACTCGGGCTTCTCTGAGGGGTGCTAATTTGTTCCAAGCCAACTTGAGTATGGCTCTGTTGATCGAGACCAACTTAGCTAATGCTATTGATTTCAAGATTTCTTACGAAACTACGGATGGCGCTTTCTTCTGGAAAACTATACTGCCCAACGGAACTGTAGAGGTTGGTCCTAGGTACAATAGCTGAAGTATCAATAGATTCAGAAGCAGCGATGAGCGAAGCGGTTTTATTAGCTCAAATACCAAGGTTTATATTGTTTTTGATTGAATCCTATACACTTTGTGACAGATTTGACAGAAATTTATACCCAGTTGTTTGCTGCGTCTGAATTTTGATGCGATCGCATTATTTTACCAAGACAAGTATTTATCACTGCTTGCCTTACCATAAAACTCTGAGGGTCAAGTTGCTTTGTTCAATTAGGAGTTTTACCTTTCATCAGTTTATTTGTGCTGCAAAAATTTGCTCTGCCGTCAGATTTAATTCTGGAAATGTAGGGGATTCTATGCGGTCATTTCCTCTAAATTGTTTACCGCGATATTCACCTTCATCATTGAAAGAATAAATAGTAATAGTTGGTTGTTTATCTTCTCCTATCAGTGATTTATTAGCAAAAGCACCATAATCGACAATCCAGTATTCGGGTATTCCCATTTCATCATAGTCAGCAAGCTTTTTAAGATAATCATCTCTCCAATTAGTACTAACCACTTCAATCACCAATGGTATTGATTCAGGGTTAGTGACAATTGATTCTTTTTTCCAACGTGACTCGTTTATTAAATTAGAACGGTTTAATAAAAGAACATCTGGGAAGTATCCTGATTGTTTATTTTCTGGTTTTACCAACGTTTTGTTAGGAACAAAATAATTCAGATTAAGTCTTAAACATTCACCTAATAGAATCTTGATTAAAAATCCAACGACTTCCTCATGTTCTCCTGTTGGTAAAGGCATCTGAATAATATCTCCGTCGTATAATTCGTAGCAAATATTTTCCGGTTGCTCTTGTAGAAAGTCTATAAATTCATCGAATGTAAATAGTTTTTGTAGTGATTGCATTATGGTTTTAATTATGTCCTTGTTTAATGTCTAGTACAGCGGGTGCGGAAATAAAGATACCATTCCAAATCAACGAAAAGCTTAAATTATAACAGAAATGCCAAGACCCTTGCAGGGTTTTACTTAAAACTGCGGCTATGGTCAAACATTTTTGATCTAATACTAGCATCTTCTCTCCTTGCTGTTCGTAACTTAGTATTGAATGCTTTAAATGTTTCGATAATAAGAGCATTAAATAACAGGGAACTCTTAACGGGCAACTCTTAACAGGATAGTTATGTAGATTTAACCCTAACCCAAACAAGCAACGACCGGAGTTAATGAGGTTTTAGACAGGTTTTAGACCCCGATGGGGAACAGTAAGTCGTAGTGACCGTAGGCATCACTGTTGGTTGTGGCACGGGAGGCATTTCTGCTGAGGGTTTGGCTGAATTCGGTGGGGTCAGTTATAGTGGGGTCGATGAACCAGCCTAAGCCGTTGAGTGGGATCGACTTCGATGGTGCCACCGATGGGGCGACCGAGTGAGTCATATTTGGTGACGACGGTAGCCAATACCCGTTTCTAGTGTGACTTTTTCTCACCAATTCTTCATGTAAAGGAGGGTTTCCGACCCCCTTACGGGTTCGCCCCTACCCGTGTACCTCCAAAAATACCAGCTAAGGGATCTCAGAATCCTGAAATACTTGTTGCTTCCTCGCGTACAGATGGGAATACTAACAGAAAGTTTTTATGCGAGGTACTAAATGAAGGCTCTAAGTATTTTGGCAACAGTATTTTTATTTACCAGCGCTGTACCTGCCTTTGCTGATGACAGCGACTACCAGCTATTGAGGTGGGACACGAATAATATTAAAATGTCCGACATTCGATTTAACCCTGAGTTTTTAATTATGTCAGTACCTACAGAAAACTCAAAGGGGAGCAAATTTGAATTGACTGTACAGTGCGGGAATAATCCAAATTTTTACTACAAGCAATTGGCATTACAAAGCAGAGTTGAAACGATGGGAACGGACAAAGAGTTGGTGACGAAGCTTTGCACCCAAGCTTTTGCTCTTAGAGATGTGTACATGCGCTCCTTACTGGCGACAGAAACCTGTAAACGGATAAATTGGCAATATGGTATCCGTAGCATCCCCGTTGCTTTATATGGCGACCTTGCCAGAAAAAAACATCGGGTTCATGATGGATTTGCTTGTGATTTGTGATAAAACTTTTCCTCTTTTCCGGGAGGGGTTGGGGGGCAAGCAAGCAGTTGTTATGAGTGTTTCCGCAGATCAGAACTTCGATGGTGTGAGTGACAATGAAACCAGTGCTGTTCGCGCAGCGTCTCTGTCAGGAGAACAAAGGTTTCCTTTCGTAGGCAACTGGAGTTAGCGAAGGGCTTTCCCAAGCTACAAGCGAGGAACGGGGAGAGGTTTTTCTAGGATAACTGAATTAGTGTTCTAAGCTTCGTTGCATAAAAACACAGAATCAGACCTATTGATTTTGTGAAAGGATACAAACTCAAAACACCTAAGAAAATTTTGAATGTATTTGCATTAGTAGATAGATAAGTAGATTGCTACAAAAGTAAGGCACTGCAAAAGCAAATTGGCGATAAGTTTGTAACTAAGATAAAAAAGAGTTGATATGAAAAAGCAATTATTAAGTATAGCGATCGCATTACCAACAGTATTGTTAGGTGCAGTTCCCAGCTTGGCAAATACCTTAACAATTGCCCAAGTCAAAGCAGATACTCCACAGCTAACAGTGTCTACACAATTGCCAGTCCTGAAGACATCTTGTAGCCTCTCTAGTGGCTGTCGCAAGAAATCTCACCCCCAAAAAGTCGGTTCTGAACCAACACCAACACCAACACCAACACCAACAAATCCACCGAAACCTCCTTGTCCCCTACCCAGACTCTGTTAAGTAGGAGCAACCGGTAGGACATTCGTGTCAACTTAAGCTGTAAACCTTGAAAATATAAGCGAGTTCTCGTTTGGGCTGCTGCCTCCTTACTTTGGAGGCAACAGCCCTCCCGGAATGCATTCCCACGCAGAGTGTGGGAACGAGAAAGGTCGGGAACGAGTGTTTAGTAAAGGGTTTTGCTTAAGTTGACAAAACAATTAAAAATTAAAAATTAAAAATGTAAAATAACTGAAAAAATGAACGTTGTGGTTGTTGCCACTTCAAAAAAAAAGAATTGTACCCAACTCCTAGCAGCGCTCTTGTACAAGGCGTCCTTGTTCTGTAAGCTTACGGATGAGCGACGCTCCATTTAATTTTTAATTTTTAATTTTTAATTTTTAATTTGAGCGAAGCGATTGACCCCTACTCTCAACTAGAACAGAGTTTTTTCTCGTTGGGACTGACCTTAGAATTGGTGTTCAGATAATCGTGCAGCCAAGAACACGCATTCTTGATTAAAGAATCCAGTTCCAAGGTTTTAACTTCTTTAGCATCAAAATCCCACAGTCTGACAGTACCGTCTAAACTGCCGGAAATTAAAGTCTTGCCGTCAGAGCTAAACTTGACACTCATGACAGCATTCCCATGCTCTGGGAGGGTTTTTAGCAGCCGACCATCTAAGCGCCAGAGTTTCACGGTTTTGTCTTCGCTGGCGGAAGCAATTGTTTGACCATCAGGAGAAAAGCTACTGCTACGGACGGCATCGCTATGTCCTTGAAGAGTACTGAGTAGCTGTCCGTCACTACTCCTCCAGAGTTTGACGGTTTTATCAGCACTACTTGAGGCAATAATTTTGCCGTCGCGACTGAAACTGACACCATATATCCATTGGTTATGCGCAGGGATAGTTCTTAGCAAGCGACCAGTCCCACTGCTCCAGAGTTTAATGGTATTGTCAGCACTAGCTGAGGCAACGATCCCCCCAACCCCCCGAACTTCGGAGGGCGAAGGGGGGATCGGGCTGAAACTGACTGCATAAACCTCTGCCTGATGCCCTTGAAGGGTTTGAAGCAAAGTGCCATCACTAGTCCGCCAAAGTTTGACAGTGTTATCACGACTTGCAGTCGCAATGGTTTTGCCGTCGGGGCTGAAACTGACCTTATTGACTTCATCGGTATGCCCAGTTAGGGTGCGGAGCAATTGACCATCACTAGTCCGCCAAAGTTTAACGGTTTTATCAGCACTAGCTGAGGCAATAATCTGACCATTGGGAGCAAAGCTGATGCCGTAAACAGCATTCTTATGACCTGATAAAGTTCTGAGCTTCGTTCCGTCACTACGCCGCCAAAGTTTAATGGTTCCGTCCGAATTGCCTGAGGCTATTATACTACCGTCAGGACTAAAACTCACGGCATAAACTCCACCACTATGACCAACCAAGATTTGCAGCAAAGAACTATCCCGACGCTGCCAAAGTCTAATCGTTCCATCCAAACTAGCTGTGGCAATGGTCTTGCCGTTGGGACTGAAACTCACGCCACTCACCCCACCGTTATGCCCTTTGAAAGTTTCTAGTTCTATACCGTTCAGACTCCAAAGTTTAACGGTGTTGTCTTGGCTGGCTGAGGCAATTGTCTTACCATCAGGGCTGAAAGCAATAGCCAAGACTGAATCACTGTGCCCACTTAGGGTCTGCAGCAGCTGACCGTCGCTACTACTCCAAAGTTTGACAGTTTTGTCACGACTTGCTGAAGCTATAGTTTTACCGTCGGGGCTGAAAGTTATGCTGTTGATCCAATCATTATGCCCACTGAGAGTATGCAGCAGCTGACCGTCGCTACTACTCCAAAGTTTGACGGTTTTATCCTCACTGCCTGAAGCTATAGTTTTACCATCAGGACTGAAGCTGACGCTAATGACTCCGTCGGTGTGTCCATTCAGGGTTCTCAGCAGGCGACCATTGCTAGCACTCCAGAGTTTAATTGTATTGTCAGCATTGGCGGAGGCAATAGTTTTGCCATCAGGGCTAAAACTAGCCGCTTGGTTATATACTTTAATTGTTAAGAGCAGGCGACCGTCACTCACTCTCCAGAGTTTAATCGTCTTGTCAACACTGGCGGAGGCAATGGTCTTACCATCGTCCGCAAAGCTAATGCTAGAGACTGCATTGCTATGCCCAGTTAGAGTTTTTAACAAGCGACCATCATTGCTCCAGAGTTTGATAGTCTTGTCTAAACCGACAGAAGCAAGCAGTCGCCCATCAGGACTGAAACTCACACTCACAACCCCAGCACTATGCCCTTCTAAACGATTGCGTTCTTGAATTCCAGAGAATACCTGCTTCATCTCACTGACCGTCACCGATTTCTCATCTGCTGGTGCGCCAAAAGTATTATTTAGCTGTTTCCCAGCCTTGACACTGGCAATGAGTGCCTCAATCTGCTGATTTGATAAAAGATTAGCTTTGGATGACGAATTTAAGGCGTCAATTTCTCTCATCTGTGCTTCTCGTCCTTGCCAGTAAGCTAACCCGGCGAAACTGCAAGCTGCTATTCCCAAACCACTCAGTGCAACTACAGCCCTTTGGGCTTGTCTGAGTCTTGTTTTTTCTTGAAGTTGCTGTCGTTTTCTTTCTGCTAAACAACCTTTAATGAAACGTTGGACATCAGCAGAGAGTTCATCAGTCCACTTAATATAGATATCTTCTGCCTCTGCTAGCCGCACTCCCTGCAACAAAAAATCAGATTGCTGACCACTTTGCAACCACAGTTGAGAAGCTTGTTCAATTTGCCTTTGTTTTCGCAGGCGATCGCGATTTTCCTCTAACCACCAGCGCAAAGTTGACCAATGACGAATGAGGATTTCATGCGCAACTTCTACTGTCACTGTAGGGAGTGGGGAGTGGGGAGTGGGGGGGGATGAGGGAGTGGGGGGAGTGAGGGGAGTGGGGGGAGTGAGGGAAGTGGAGGAAGTCGGAAAGGTGGAGAGATGGGGAGATGAAGAAGATGTTACCTCCCCTACTCCCCCTACTCCCCCCACTCCCCCTACTCCCCCTACCCCCCCTACGCCCCCCACCCCTCTGCTACCCTCATCTGACTCCAAATTTACTACTACCAACTTGGCAGCAATTAACGCACCAAGGGTTCTTTCCACCAGAGGGGTGGGATATTTTTTCACTATCAACTCTGATTTAAATACCCGTCGCCGAGTATCTTCTGTACCCTCGCCCAACTGCGTCAAAGACAGAAAAATCCACTTAGCACACTCTTGGGCTTGAGGATCTAAACTTTCGTATAGTGCTTGACACGATCGCTCTAATGCTCCTTTAATCCCACCTAGTTGCTGTTGATACGCTTGTAAAGTTAACTCACCAGCAACACGATGTTGCCACAACTGTTCTAAAACAAATTCCAGTAAAGGTAAATCTCCCGCCGAGTGGTTCAGATCCCGTAACAGCACTTCCACCAGTTCTGGTTCTACTTTTAACCCAACTTGTTGGGCTGGGTTAAGAATTACACGCCGATAATCATCTAAACTTAGTCGGGGTGGAACTAACACACTCGACTCTTGCAAAGCCTGAGCCAGTGTTGATACTTCTAAACAAGAGGCGATAAAGTCTGCTCGTAAAGTAATAATTAATTTGAAACGGTCAGAAGCATATTTCACTGCTCCTAACACCAGTTCTAAAAAGCGTTCTCTGTCGGTCGCTGATGCTTGAGTGAACAGTTCCTCAAACTGGTCTATAACTAGCACCACAACAGGATAGGGAAGGCTACGTATCCAGTAAACAAATTCCTCTACTCCTTGGGGAGTGGGGAGTGGGGAGTAGGGAGTGGGGGGGGATGAGGGAGTGAGGGGAGATGAGGGAGTGGGGGGAGATGAGGGAGTGGGGGGAGAAATTAATTTGTCTGTTCCTACTCCCCCTACTCCCCCTACTCCCCCTACTCCCCCCACTCCCCCTACTCCCCCCACTCCCCCCACTCCCCACTCCCTACTCCCCACTCCCCCAAACCCCAGTCGCTGCGCTAATGCATCCATTGGACGTGTTCCTAGGCGAATGCTTCTGATCCACCACTGTTCGCTACTAGGAATTTGTTTGCCCAACCGCAGCGCTGGAATGACACCAGCTTGCACAACTGAAGATTTACCACTTCCAGAAGCACCGACAACTGCAAGAAATGAGGAGTGCGCCAGTTGATAAATTAACTGCTGAGTTAAGGTTTCTCTACCGTAGAAATACTGAACGTCTTCCTCATTAAAAGCACTTAAACCCATATAAGGGCATACTCCCAGATCTAATCCTACTCTTTGTTCAAGTCCATGTCCGTCAGTTTTTGCTGGTAGGATTTCTATAATGCCTTGTGTCCCTGATAACCAAACTTGAAGAGGGATACCAGTATGTGCTAGGGATAATTGCAGTTGTGCGATCGCCCCGGCGGCGGACAAGCCAGATGTAACAGCAGCTGATCTCAAGGTATCGAGTAAGGTTTGAGCAAATCTCTCTGGTTCTTCTGTTGGAGAAGCGTAGGCAATTAAACACTGTCCTTGTTGTGAGTCTAGCAGCAAATCTTCTACCCAATCTTGTAGAGACGCGACCCCCGAGGTCTGTGTTTCTACAACAGGACAATCTAAGATAATAATTTGCTTGGCTTTACACAGACGTAACTGTTGTTTCAACCACGATCGCTTAATCCGGATATCCTCTGCCAGTACCAACCCTTCCCAAGCTTCAGTTTCTTCGATTCGCCCCCGCAAATATAGCAGAATTGTTTCTGCTTCTGCCGAGTGCAAATGACTCACAATAGCTTCTTTGACACGATCGGCAGTAGCTTTTGTTGCTTGTAAATACTCCAGTTCAAAACCACCAGAAATCCCCAGACACTTACTAATCTCTAGCGTTACCTTGCTTCCTGATAGTCCCTCTACGACTACCCCTACCCGACGATGCAATCGAGGCGCAGCTTTTTCTAGTCTGGCGCCGATAATCAATTCCCCAACTCCTTCCACAATTCGTTTGGGAGTTTGCAGCGGATATTCCCGAAATAGCTGAGTGTCTCCTTTACCTCTTTTCTGCTGATTAATCAGCCGTAATTGTTGATTCGTTTTATCTATATATTGTAAAGTCTGATGATACACATATTTATATAAACCATCTGCCGAAATAACACCTTGGGAGTCTGCCGCTTCACCCTGTAATCCCCGCATTAAGTAATAAGTAAATACTCCGTGTCCCAGTTCGGGAAACTCCCAGGATTGTTGATTGAGGTCACAAGAAAGCAAGGCATAAAATCCTTGACTTTTTGCGGCAACTTGCTGCAATACTGTCACTAATTGCTGTGTAGGATTCAGCAGTGATTCTACTGTTGCTCCTCTGAGTGTCATGCCACCACTGTGACAAGCATCCAGCCACACGATCTGATTTTGCGCTGCACAATTACCTAATAATTGCAATAGTTCCTCTAGAACTAAACCTGTGTTAAGTAAGTTGGATTTTTGCGTATCTGCCAAACACAAAACTGCTTGATGAGTGTTTGGGTCTACCATCCCGTGCCCAGAAAAATAAAATAAAACGGTATCAATAGGTTTAGCCGTAGTGGTAATTTGTTGAAGAGTAGCAAGCACATTCGCAAAAGTTGGTGATTGTGGAGCAAAATCATGGTAAGTTATTATCTCTTTTTGGGGAAATTGTGCCGTTGCATCGGCCAAAGCTTTTGCCAACCCCTGACAATCTACTGCTGAGTAATGCAAGCTGGGTAGTCGCTCATCCTGGTATTGATTGACTCCCACAAGCATGAGCCATAGCTTGGGTGCTTCTGTTTGTTTGGCTTGAGATGCGTGACTGGTAGCAACACCAAGTGGAGACATGTTTTTAAAAGCTGTTATATCAAATCTGGTTTTTGTTTTAAGGAAGATCGCAACTAAAGCAAGCGTGCTTGCAGTCGAAAGCGCTCAATTTTTCATCGCCAGCCGAAACATATCCCTCACTTGTTGTAGTAAAGTTTTGGGTAAGCGTCTTTGCTTGACTCTTTGACTTATTCTCGCTTGTCGGCTCGCGTAGTTTTATGCACCCTCGACACAACATTGTGGAAATCTTCTCGACTTTTTTGGAATTTGCTGCCGATCGCCTCCGTGGTTGGGCGACGGATGCTACACTGCGTCGTAGTATGCAAAAAGTCATCAAGCAAACTCCACAAGTAACTTCAGAAAACTTTTGGGTACTTTACTGGTATAGTTATTTGCACAATCCTCAGGTTGGCAGACTTGCTAAAGAACATCTCATAGCTTACTTACAAGAACCCTGCTACTGGGCATGTCAAAAAACATTTACTAGCTTTGCTAGTAGCCAGTATAAGTTATCAGACTATTTTCAGATAGCGATCGCCCAAGTTGATAAAGTTTTCAAAGGCTTTAACCCCAATAGCAACTTTGTCCTCAAGAACTACGCTAGCACAATCTTTACTAGTGTCATTCGCGAAACTTTGCGGCAACGTCACGAAGTTGATATTTCTACAGATTGGGGACTTTTGCGAAAAATTACTCAAAAGCGTTTGGTAGAGTCTTTGCAAGCCACTGGCTTATCAGCAGATACTATTACTACTTACGTCACCGCCTGGAACTGTTTTAAATCGCTTTATGTACCAACGCCAACTAGTAATACGCGCCAACTTCCACAACCAGATCATCAAACTTGGGAAGCGATAGCCATTGCTTATAACTCAGGACATCAACCGTATATCAACCCACAAACCCTAGAAACTTGGCTACTCAATAGTGCCAAAGCCATACGCAGGTATCTTTATCCAAATTGGACGCCGATAAATCCTCCCTCTGGTGACGATTCTAACACTTGGCTGGAGAATCTACTAGGAACCGAACAGGATAGTCTACTCACCCAAATCATTACTCTTGAAGATCAACAAACCAGATTTTCTCAGCAATCTGAGATTAACACGGTGTTAGTAGCCGCAGTTGCCCAATTAGAACTGCAAGCACAAAAAATTTTGCAACTTTACTACGCTGAAGGACTAACTCAGCAGCAGATTGCCAAACAACTACAAATAAAACAGTATACTGTCTCGCGACTACTAACAAAAACTAGGGAATCATTATTGCGATCTTTGGGTAACTGGAGTAAAGAAAAGCTGCATATTTCTATCACGTCAGACATATTAAAAAATATGAGTGCAGTCATGGAGGAATGGCTGCAAGTTTACTACAAAGGATGAGGGGGATCAGGAGGATGAGGGGGATGAGGGAGTGGGGGGAGTGAGGGGAGATGAGGAAGATATTGTTTTATGTCCCCTATCTCCCCCTACTCCCCCTAATTCCTCATCCCCCCCTACTCCCTCATCTCCCTCATCTCCCCCTACTCCCCACTCCCCACTCCCTACTCCCCACTCCCTCATCTCTACCAAGCAAACACCATGACAGCTAACCCCACCATATTTACTTTTGCGAATGCAACTGACCTGATTTTAGAAATACCAAACGACACTCAAAATCAGGTTTGGCAACAAAGTGAAGCTTTTTCCAACCCGGCTTCTCGCGCTACTGCTTATTTAAATGAACTTTGTCTAAAAGCTATCTTGCAGTGGCTGCGAGAGGATATGACACCGCAAGCAAAGCCTTGGCCCGATCGGGCTGCATTATCCAGCTTTTGGGAACTGGTGAATGGAACAGCTATTACATTAGACGGAACTCGATTTATATTGGTTCCCAGCGAGGCTATTGATGTAAGCGAGTTGCGAGTTGCACAAGAATGGGTAGATATACCAAGTTGGGTAGGGGATTATTATTTAGCAGTACAAATCGAACCGAATGAAGGCTACGTTAGGGTTTGGGGCTACTGTACCCATGAACAACTCAAGAGTCGGGGAAGTTATGACGAACGCGATCGCACTTATTCCCTTGATAATACTGATATTATTAGCGATATCAGCGTTTTAGGGGTGGCACGACAACTTTGCCCGGAAGAAGCGAAGCGCGCCACTGTAGCACCATTACCAGGACTTACGCCTGAACAAGCACAAAACCTGATTTTCCGTTTAGCAGGAAGTGAGATAATGACGCCTAGACTGGAGATTCCTTTTCAACTATGGGGAGCGTTAATTGAGCATGGGGGTTGGAGACAAAGCTTATATCAACGACGCCTAGGATTACCAGAACAGTGGTCAGTTCTCCAGTGGATTAAGAGTGGCGTTTCTCAACTTGCTGAAGCTAGTGGTTGGGGAAGCTTCAGTATGCAACTGAGTGCCGCAGCAGCACGAAGTGTCAAAGAAATACAACCAAGGACAGTCTTCTCTCGCCAACTGGTTATTGCAGGTCAATCATATGGGCTGAATATTATACCACAAAGTGAAGGAAAATCAACAATTTGGCGCTTTGAATTGCGTAACGTTGCCGTAGGGGCAGGCGTTCCCGGTGGTTTTAAACTCAGACTACTGACCGAAGATTTACAGCCCTTTCCTAATAATGAGGATATAGCAATAACTGCCGTGGAACAACTTTTCGTCGTGGTTGCTCTCGAACCCGGTGAAGGTATAGTCTGGGAAATAGAACCGCTTCCGGAAAACTACGATCAAGAGATACTGAGATTTTAAGCTGATGAATGAGAATGTGATTGGTGTTGCAGTTGTTGGCACGGGATTTGGTCAAAAAGTCCATATTCCGGGATTTCGAGAGCATCCTCGTACAGAGGTAGTTGCTGTATATCACCGAGACTTAGAAAAAGCTCAAGCGATCGCACAATCCCACAACATTCCTCAAGCCTGCGACACAATAGCAGATCTTGTAAAGTTGCCAGAGGTGCAAGCTGTCAGCATTTCTACACCGCCATTTTTGCATTATGAAATGGCAAAAACAGTGCTAGAAGCCGGGAAACATTTATTACTAGAAAAACCCATAACCTTGAATGCAACTGAAGCAAAAGAATTGTATCAAATAGCACTCAAGCAAGGCGTAATTGCTACTGTAGACTTTGAATTTCGCTTTGTACCAGGCTGGCAGCTTTTTCATCAACTCTTATCATTCGGCTATGTGGGTGAACCACGCCTGATCAAAATTGATTGGTTAGGTTCTTCTCGTGCTGATGCGAAACGTCCTTGGAATTGGTATTCACGCCAAGATCGGGGAGGCGGTGCATTAGGGTCTTTAGGTTCCCACACATTTGATTATATACACTGGTTATTTGGTCCTGTCCGTAGATTAAGCGCTCATTTGCATACCACTATTCCCCAACGACCCGACCCAGTAACTGGGGAATTAAAGCCAGTCGATAGCGATGACACCTGTATGGTGATGCTAGAGTTGGCAGATGGAACACCTTGCCAAGTTTCCATTAGTGCTGTGGTTCATGCACAGCGTACACATTGGCTAGAAGTTTATGGCGATCGCGGGACTTTAGTTTTGGGAAGTGAAAATCAAAAAGATTACATACATGGATTCCGTGTTTGGGCATCCCTTCCAGGTAAACCTTTGACTGAAGTAGAAATTCCTCACCAGTTAATATTTCCTAAAAATCATGCCGATGGTCGCATTTCTGCATTTCTTCGCGTAGTAGACCAATGGGTGCAAGGAATTGAGCGCGGCGAGGCGATCGTTCCATCTCTGAAGGAGGGAGTTTATTCCCAGTTGTTAATGGATTTATCTTATGAGTCAAATGCTACAAAAAATTGGGTAGATGTACCAAGCTTGGAAGAATTTATTGTCATCTAGACTAATCATTCCGTAGGCAGATTAAAAATAAGTGGCAAAATTTCCAAAATAGATTTACAAAAGTTAATAATTTTCAAGTGTTGGATGAATACACTGTATCTGTTTTCCTGGAGATGGAAAAATGGTCTTTAAGGAAAGTAAGCGCTTACAAGTAGTTGCTGACTTTCCGGCTGCACAATACAGGGACGAGTCCCAAGCTTTAGTCCAAAAAGCACCGTCACCACATTGTGAAGTCTGCGTGATTGTTCCAGTTCGCAATGAAGCCCAGATGTTGCCAGCAACCCTCGCTGCTTTGGCAAATCAGGTTGACCTCGAAGGACAGCGCTTAGACCCTAAGCGCTACGAAATAATTTTACTGTGCAATAATTGCAGCGATGATTCAGCAGCGATCGCCCGGAGTGAGGCTGAACAACATCCAGACCAAGCACTGCACGTAGTTGAACTCACTCTGCCGCTTGCGGAAGCTTACATTGGTCGAGTCCGCCAGATTTTGATGGATGAGGCTTATCGCCGTTTGAACAGTTTAGGACGCACACGAGGGGTGATTACCTCAACCGATGGCGACTCGCAGGTCAGCCCAACTTGGATCGCCGCCAACCTGTACGAAATTGCCTGTGGTGCAGATGCGGTGGGAGGACGAATTCTCACGGATCGCGCCAGTCGTGCTGCCTTAGACGCCTATGCCAGAGTGTGCCATCTGCGCGTGATCGGCTATCGCTACTTGATTACAGAGTTAGAATCATACCTCGATCCCGACCCCTATGACAGTTTTCCCCGGCACTATCAATACAATGGGGCAAGTTTTGCGGTGACTGCACAGATGTATGCACTGGCAGGAGGCTTACCCCCCGTGCGGACTCCCGAAGATGTAGCATTTTACCATGCCTTGGTGCGGGTGGATGCCCGTATTCGCCACAGTCCACTGGTGCGGGTAGTCACTTCGGCAAGAGTTACCGGACGCACCAACATTGGTATGGCGAACCAGTTGAGTGAGTGGGCATGCATGGGACGGCAACAGCAACCGTTTTTGGTTGAGTCGGCGGCGGCTATTGAAACTCGTTTCCTCTCCCGTCACCAGTTACGAGTCATGTGGAAGTGCGTCCTCAACGGCTATCAACCAACTTATACTCACATAGTACCCTTGGCTGACACGTTGGGAGTTCCAGCCCAATGGCTTGCCCAAGAGTTAGCACAACCATATACCTTTGGTAAGTTGTTTGAACAAGTTGAACAATGCCAGCAGCAGTCAGGAATCTGGTTTTATCGGTGGGAAAAAGTGGAAATTCGGCAGGCAATTCAGGATTTGCGATCGCGCCTTGAGAGTTTGCGTCGTCGGAAAAAAAGGCGATAGCACGGTCTAAGCGTACTCCTACTTGTATCCCTACTTGCTGACAAGCCCCTGTTCCGTGGTAAGACTTCGCCAAACGATAGAATTAAGTGCTTTTTTTTGTCAAAATGATAAATAAGGCTAATAAATAATTTGACACTTAGTTTTAGGAATATCTTAAATGGCAGGGATGACGCTTGATCAGCTACGAATCTTCTTAGCTGTGGCGGAACATCTACACTTTACCCGTGCGGCGGAAATGCTGTATATCACTCAGCCTGCTGTCAGTGCAGCAATCCAAAGCTTAGAGCTGGAATATGGAGTAAAACTGTTCCATCGAATTGGTCGTCATATCGAGATCGCTGAAGCTGGAAAGTTACTACAAATGGAAGCACAGAAAATTCTCGACCACGTCAGTTTATCTGAGCGGGGATTGCGGGAGTTGAACAATCTGCAAAGGGGCGAATTGAAATTAGGTTCTAGTCTGACAATTGGTAACTACTGGCTCCCTAGTAAGATTAGTGAGTTTAAGCTGCGATATCCTGGTATTAAAATTAATTGTACTCTCGCCAATACAGAAGAGATTTGTGTAGGGACAGCGACGGGACAATTTGATTTGGGTTTGATAGAAGGAGATGTTAAACCAGCACTTGTGACTTGTCTGGATCAAGAAATTGTTGGCAGCGATCGCTTACAAGTTGTTGTCGGCAAATCTCACCCTTGGTATAAGTGTGCCCAGATTACGACCAAAGAACTTACTAAAACAGCTTGGATAATGCGAGAGCCTGGATCTGGAACACAGCAAAGATTTGAGTCAGCCTTGCAACATTGGGGAATTAATCTTAATGAACTGAATGTAATTTTAGTGTTCACTAGTGGCGAGATGACAAAAGCCGCTGTCGAAAGCGGTGTAGGTGCAACTGGTATTTCAGAGTTGATGGTAAAAAAAGAACTACAGCTGGAAACTCTGCGTACAGTTAAAGTTATAGATAATAAAAACGGCGCTAGTGTTACTACTGAAATAGTCCGACAATTTTTGAAACTCAAGCATCGACAGCGTTTTCAAACTACTCTCTCAAAAGTCTTTGAACAGATGTTACTATCGTCTAAGTTTGATAACTCTAGTACCGCTTTGCGGAATTAAAAATTAAAAATCGCGTAGCGTTGCAAGCGTTGCGAAGCAATCTAAAAATTATAAAAGCTTATGATGTAAGCTTTTCAGTGATTTTTAATGGTTGCTTTATTTCCGCCTGGGTGTAATAGCCGGTTTCTGGCGGTGATGCAAGATATCAGTTGACGAATTACTAATTCGTAATTTTAGGATTGAAGTACGGAGCATCTATACATAATCAGTGTTTCAGTAAATGTCGCGCATCCTCGCCTGAACCGTCTTTAATTACGCAGAGCGAGCGATCGCGTTACGAATTGTTTTAACAGCTTTGGCAAGGATTGCTATATAAGTATTACAATTGTAACAAGAAATAAAAGATTATCACTAAAAGCGTTTTTGCTACTACACAAGACAATCTAGATTAATCGAGAAATTGCTCCAGAAAAACAAGCCATGCAAAACCCACGCAAATTAGAGACAACAGGGCTAAGTTTAGAGCTTTTTCATGTTCAAACCAACACCTCTTTTGAGTTGCCACTGAATTTTTCTGTGATTCGCATTGGCAAGCCGAAGGACGAATATATACCTGATATCAATGTTTCCTACTTGCCAAATGCCGATTTTGTTTCTCGAAATCACGCAGAGATTCAGGTAGCAGAAAGCAGTTATTATCTTGTTGATTTAGGCAGCGCCAATGGCACATTTCTCAACAATATCAGGCTTGAACCAAGAAAGCGCTACCCACTTAACTTAAGAGATCAAATAGACCTGAGTAATGGGAGTAAAGTAACATTTATATTTCTCCAAAAACAAAATGTGGTTTTTCAAGCTGATACCATGCTGAATAATCCAACTACAGTGATTCAGATTGAATTTGTTGGGAACACGGAACCAACTCCTATAGAGCGTTTCATCAAGCTTGTAGGCTTGGTGCTAATGATTGCAGGAATTTTGATTTTAACCGCTAATACTCAGATTGGTCTTTTTGTACGTATTCCTGGTGTCCTCTTATGTATTGCAGGGATTGTAGTCTTCATCTGGCGTTATAAGTACCGCAATTTAGGATGGTTTTTGATAGCACTAGGCATTACTGTAATGCTTTTTACTGGCAATGCCTTTGCGTCAGTATCTCTTTTAGCCATCCTCATATCCTGTGCTTTATTAGTAGCTGGATATAAACTGTTTACTACTGGGAAAATCTTCAATTACAGTTTGCGATCGCTCAAGGAATTACTAAATAAATAGTCACGCGCCCCAATTCGCTCGTCTAAGGTAACAAGTCAAAAGTCAAACATTTTGCCCCATAAATAAATACATTCGCATGTAATAAGGACGTAGTATTTCTTGCTTCGTCTTCCGGACAGAAGCTTCTGTCCGGAGGCGGCAAATTCCTTTGGGTTGCTGACCCCGGAAAGATGCCTTTAGCTTCGCGCACTACGTGTCTCGAAATACATATTTTTCATTTTCCATAAATAAATTTAGCGGCTACCTGTACCACCCCGCTTGCTACTTGCTTGTCGGTTGTCTCTGCTAGCACCCAGGCGGAGTAAACATCCTCTAAAAATCTGCTTTGACCTAGAATTCCCTGACTCTTGGTCACTCGTACTGTGAGAGTAGTTTGATAAACTCCATCCAGTACCTGATGTCCATAACCGATAACTTGACCAATCTGAGCGGTTAATTGATGTTGAGCATAATCTCCGATATTTAGCATGGCTCTAACTCCCTAATTTACGATTTTAGTAGTTTGCGTTTTAACTAAGGGTGTAGGGCATGGCTAATTGTAAGAGTGCTAATTGTTAAAAGCCAGTCTTCAATTAGCCATTAGCAATTCCCCATCCCAATTTCTGTCAAGCTGCAATCTGGGTTTGGCTTTCAGGTGTAGGTGTGGTTCGAGCCAGCAGATGATTGTAGAGTAGAGTCAGTTGGTATGCGACACTTTGCCAACTAAAGGCGATTTCTACCCGTTGCCGACCAGCCTCACCTAACTGATTTCGCCAAACTGGATTGGTGAGAATCCGATCAATAGCAGCGGCAAAAGCGACTTCGTCTTTGGGGGGAGCAAGTAACCCGGTAACTTCAGGCACGACCGTAAACTGCAACCCACCAACATCACTTGCCACTACTGGAGTCTGACTTGCCATTGCCTCTATGGCAACTAAACCAAAAGGTTCATAGTGACTGGGAACGACACAAACATCAGCAGCAGCATAGTAAAAGGGGAGGACAACTTCATCCAAGCGACCCGGAAAGGTTGTGCAATCTTCTAGCCCAAGTTCCGCTACGATGCTTTCGATGCGCGATCGCTCAATGCCATCGCTATAACCAGGACGGCTACCACCTCCAATCACTAGTTGCAGGTTAGCCTGACCTGTTAAACTAGAATTGGCAATGGCTCGCACTAATGTCTCAATTCCTTTGCGCTTGTCAAAGCGACCGACATAGAGAACCATCTTGGCATCAGGTGCAATTCCTAACTCCTGCCGTGCGATCGCACGCTCTTTTGCCCCAAACTTCTCAATATCAGTACCACAGGGAATCACATCAATTTGCCCTTGGGTAGAAACGAGATCGCGCATGTGTTGATGTTCTTGTGGACTGGTTGCAATCACTCGCGCAACAGTCTCAAGAGCGGCTTTTTCAACGGCTAATCGCAGAGTGGCGATCGCTGGAATATCAGCAATAGTTCTGTACTTGACCGCTCCTAGAGAATGGTAAGTATGCACCTGAACCAGGGGTTGGTGTTTTTTCAATTCCATGCCAACCCAAGAAGATAACCAGTAGTTAGTATGAATCAAGGGGTATTGGAATCCTTGACCCTGCTGGAAGTTCTGGAATTCTGTCACAAATTCCGGTAGGCGATCGAACAAGTAATCTCGCCCAATGAACTCCGCCGGTCCAGCTTTTAACCTAATCGTGCGACAGTTAGATTGATGTTGAACAATGGCAGCTTGTTCCGGACTACTGTAGCGAGTGAACATGTCCACTTGCCAACCATGCTGCGCCAGGGCATAACCTACTTGACGCACATAGACGTTTTGACCCCCAGCCTCTTCTTGACCAATTTCTGCCGCAGGGTCACCATCAACAGAAATGAGCGCGATCCGATTTTTTTGAGTCATCAACATAGTTGAATTTCACCTAAGTGCCAACTTTTTCTGCCTCAGACGTCAGAAGTTGGGGTACTATTGTCATCTTCTCAAGGTCGAAGGCAGGTCTAACGAAGCGAAAATATCCCAGCCAAGGACACTTACGAGTTTAAAACATTACTTAAATAATAATGCTACTCGTTAGTCTCCTCTCAATGCCGACGAAGTTAGCTGACGGGCTAGGACTGAGAGATGTCCTTCTGATCAGAGTGAGGAGTGAGGAGTTATGAGTTATTACTCTTCACTCCTCACTTTTAACTTCTCACTCTTTCTCAGATACGCCCCAGATTTGGTTCCTCCGCTCCAAACTAGCCTTTATGCACTAATGCTTTTAGGACCAATTTGTGGATTAGGCAGACTGTATTTATATTTTTTTAATAATCTTACTTGTAAAAATGAGTGCTGTCAACATTCTCCTCATAAATATCATATATAAATTTTTATAATTGCTCTCTCACTTTGGAGAGCAATTATAAAAAATTCAAATATAGTTACTTACACTTATTAAAAATGTATCTTTTGAAACTATTAAAACTTCCGATGTATAAGTTGTCAATTGCTATGAATATCAGCCCCTGAGTTTTGTTAAAGTTATATAACAATTTTCTCTTAACGAATTTAGGAAAATTGAAATTTTAAGTAGATATTTAGCAGATATCAGTTACGCCAATTCAAGAGAATTTTACAGTAAGGTGAAGGAGAGTAAGGGTGTCATTTATCTAATAGAGGAGATAAAGCATATGTTTATCAAGGGTGTTGACATTGCGGAATTTAGTGAAACAGTTGATTGGCAAAAAATGAAAGCGGAAGGCTTCCAGTTTGCTTATGCACGAGTACTTTATGGAACAGTTCGTATAGATTCAAACTTTCATACTTACTGGCCTGCGCTCAAGGAGTACAACATAATTCGGGGAGCTTATATGTTCTTCCGTCCCTCAGATGACCTGAATACTCAAGTAAGACTTTTTGCGCAAGCAGTAGATATGGAACCTGGCGATTTGCCGCCATCTGTAGATCTAGAATTCGAGACCAACCGTAATGGCATTGATATTCACTGGTCTAGTCTTAGCACTGCAGCAAGTATTGACCTAGTTGAGACGTTATTAAAATCAGTAGAGCGTACAACGGGCTACAAACCCGTCATATACGCCAATTCTGACTTTTGGATTCATCAAATGGGTAATACCTCGCGCTTCAGTGACGCAGGCTACGATCTCTGGATCGCCAGCTACAATAACAACCCTAATCAGCCAAATAATCTATTTGGCGGTTGGAAGGTTCATACTTTTCATCAGTATATTGGTGACCAAAGGTCTTCATTTACTCAAGATGTGGATTATAATACATTCAACGGTAATCTTGATAGGCTCAAAGCTGAGACAGTTCCTAAAGTTCCTCTTCAAGAAGGTCGTATTGGACCGAAAGTCAAGGAACTGCAAAAACGTCTCACTAAACTTGCTCTTGCTCCTAACAATCCTCAACCTAATTTAAATCCTCAAGGCATGGATGGGGTTTTTGGTCCTGATACTAAAAATGCTGTGATTGCCTTTCAAAAAGCACACCACTTAGCGGCAAATGGAACTATTAACTTAGAGGAAATTCCAGTCTGACAAAATAATTCGTAATTCGTAATTCGTGATTAATGGTCATGGTGCAAAGCACCTTTATTTAGGGAAAAGAAAACGTACTCGGCAAGATTATTTCCAGCAAGCGGATTCAGGCGTGGACTAATAATTGCGAATTACGAATTATCAATTACATTTAGTCTGCTTACGGGCTTTCTGTACTGATGGCTGACTGTGTCGGCACAAGCGATCGCCAAATTGTTCAAGTGCTGGAGCGCGAATATCAGTCGGGTAGACCACAATATAACCCTTCGGGTTCGCCAGATCCTGCAGGCGGGAAACAAGCTGCAAGGGCTGGACTCACCGTAGGGGCGCGGAAACCGCGCCCTTACAATGCAGTCAATG
This sequence comes from Stigonema sp., assembly GCA_965249805.1. Taxonomy (GTDB): domain Bacteria; phylum Cyanobacteriota; class Cyanobacteriia; order Cyanobacteriales; family Nostocaceae; genus Stigonema. The sequence continues at coordinate 188,665 of CBDFMX010000001.1, read as the reverse complement.
CAATTAAAAACTGCTGTAAAGTTAGACGTTGAAGCCGAAACATGAGAAAAAAGGGTCAATATTTTGACTCGCCTTGGGATAGTATGGATAGCCCGACGCTGCTTAAGAATTCTCCTTGTCTAAGAGAGTTCCCTCTAAATTGGCTCCTTCTAAGTTGGCTCCGTTCAAGTTAGCACCATCCAGGTCAGCTTGACTCAAATTCGCGTCCTTCAGGTCGGCTACAACTAAGTCAGCTCCACTTAAGTCAGCTCCATCCAAATTAGCAGCATTCAGGTTTGCTTCATGCAGGTTCGCCTCGCTGAGAGTCGCACTTGTTAGTTTAGCTACAGTCAAGTCAGACTGTCTTAAGTCGGCACTGTCAAGGATTGCTTCATCTAGAATTGCTCCATCCAAGATGGCTCCATTTAAGTTGGCTCCGCTGAGGTCGGCTTGCTTTAAAGAAGCTCCATTTAGGTCTGCCTGACTTAGACTAGCTTGGCTGAGATTTGCCTTGTTCAGATTAGCTCCGTCTAAAATAGCTTTGTCTAAAATGGCTCCACTGAGATTGGCTCCCTCCAGATTAGCCTCACTTAAGTTAGCTCCTGTAAAATCCCTAACACCTGTTGCATATTGTGAGAGGAGTTCTGATGCTTTCATGACTATTACCTCCCGATATTTCATCTCACGCCTTTACTGTACTCTGTCCTTTCAAATAAGCAAATACAGACTTATCCCCTATATCTGGAGTAATGGCTTGCACAGCTTTACGCAAGGCAAATACCACAAACGAAACTGCCCAAAGTCCTAATAAAACCCGTTCCCACTCAGTTGGTAGCACCCCTGTTAAATGTCCTAGTAGCAGTAACGGTACTATTGGTGTTAGCAGCTTGGTTTCCAGACGATTAAAGCAAAATGCTTCTTTGAAATAAATCCCTGTTAAAGCGGCAAATGTAAAACCTACCCCCAATAAGGTGACTGGTTGGGTATAAACAGTAACAGCTAAAGGTTCACTGCTAGACAGAGCCAGTACAATTGCGGTCAGGCTGCCAATAGCCCAAAAAACTTGCAAGACTCGGTGCAGTAGTGCCATATAGATGTGAATGGTCAGTAAACTCACACCAAGAGCGAGACTAAAACAGGCATACAAAGGCGTTAGTAATTGGATTGAGTCATTTTTGAGCAAAACCAACGCACTACCTATGGCGAAGCTGAGTGCAGCTACCATTAATCCAGTGCGGTATATAACTACGCCAGTGCGATCGCCCTGAGTAATTATAAATTCGCCAAACTGACCTTGATAAATTTCGGGTTGAGATTGTTGTAGTTGAGTCATAATTTGCTATTATGGGTTACTTTGATAAATGTTGAAAAATGTGGAATTTTTTATTGTTTATTTATCAATAATAACAATGATCAAAACTTGATAAAGCGCTTGTTAGGCTCAGTTAGCACAACTTGCACCGCCGCTTTCAAGTTCATTTGCAACTGTGACTGAGCATTACCGCTATTGATGGCAATTTCTACCCAACCGTGACTACCAACTAAAGCAAGCGCATCCCCAACCTTCACATCACTGTAAGTTTCACATCCTCGAATAGTCAATCCTAGCATATGTACGCACCAGGATTTGCCTTGTACGTTACTTCCAGGAATGTTGGTAACTAAGTTACCGAAGTGGTCAATATATTGAATGCAACCCACTATACCAGTTTCTGTCTGACTGCATTCGGCTAAATCCAGCAGTACTAAGGTTGCTGGGTCAATTTCTCGTCCGAGATGTTTGACGGGTACGCCACTGGCAAGATGCGCTCCCACGGGTGCAAAGATATCCCTGGCGTGGAAAGTCCTGCTGGGTTGAGAGGTGCGCCAATATTCAGGGTTTGTTAGTTCCACAGCTGTGATAGCTGGACTTTGACTTAGTACTCCACTGAATATGCCATTGTCCGGTCCCACGAGAAACCCTTGGGCAAATTCTACTGCGATCGCCCGTCTTACACTTCCCACACCCGGATCTACCACCGCCACATGCACTGTTCCAACTGGGAAATACGGGTAAGCGTTCATCAAGCAAAACCTAGCTGCAGCGACATTTTGCGGTGGAATCTGATGCGTCAAGTCGAAGGACTTTAGGGTTGGGTTGATTTGGACCACGACTCCTTTCATCACGCCTACATAGACATCGCGATCGCCAAAATCGCTCAGCAAGGTAAGGAGTGGTTGTCTTTCCATCTGCTGCTCGAACATAGATTGAACTAAAATATATAAAGTCTATTTATTCTGTAACATAAGTAACGAAATATATGTTATGTTAGGAAAATAAGACATAAAGAGCAAGATCGCACAGGAAAACAGCTATGTTTACAATTAAGGTGGAAGCTGCCAAAAAAGCACGAGAATTGCATCGTCAGAATATTCAAAAAAACGTAGAGCATCGCTTGCAAGTAGCCAAAGCTAAGGGTGACGAAAAGCTAATTCGTCAATTAGAAGCAGAAATGAAGGCTATTGGCTAAATCAAAAGTTTATTGTTCATAGTTTTGTTGTGTTTAAGCCCGCTTCGGCGGGTTTTCTGTTTTAACCGTCAACGCCAACACAGACGAGGCGGCTTGCAGAGATTCAGCAACATCAGTGTCAATCTCCAAAGGCTTGTGGTTCAATCATTTGTTCTTCGGTTTTTTTCGGGCTTTTTCCATTATCAATATTATCCTTCAACACCCGATCGCACGTCCCCTACTAACCCAGTACCCCATAGTTTTATTTGTAAAAGAGTGAGAGCGCTTTCTTCATCAGCCATAGCTGAAATTCGTTATTACTACTGAGGTAGTTCCCAGTTTCCGGGGTGAAACTGGAGAAAACAAGTGTTGCTAATGATTGCAAGCAAGATGTCACACCGAGGATCTGGGCGTCGGCAAGTAGAAGGGGAATTAGTCACTCAACAGATTTCTGGCGGATTTAAACTAATTGGTTACGGATAATCTCTATCACTTCCTTGTTGGAAAAAAGAAAAAATCCGTATTTTCAAGGTTTTGATTTGCCCACTCACTAAGATATTACTAAATAAGTCCAACTGTTGGTTCACGGTAATTCAAGAAGATCCCCGCTATCAAAACAATGTTTTTTCACACCATTTCTTAGAGAATAGGATAAAAAATCATAGAACATAGGGGCTATAGCATCTACTTAAACCAGAAAATAACTATTAATTGAGGTAATAATTTCAATGTTTAGAGCCACCAAATTACAGTCTAGATCTGCTTTACTAATTGGATTGAGTTTAATGACTAATGCAGTTACACCTTTGGTGATAGCGATCCCAACATTAGCTGAAACTACGTTTACCGATGTTCAAGGCAACTGGTCTCAATCATGTATTACACAACTAGCTGGTCAAGGGATTATTAGTGGCTACCCGGATGGGACTTTCCGACCCAATTCATCTTTGACGCGATCTGAGTTTTCAGCAATGCTTGGCAAAGCTTTCCCAAACGCCCAAAAAACTCGTAATTCAGTTCAGTTTGTAGATGTCCCCTCGAATTACTGGGCTTATACTGCGATTGAAACAGCTTCTCAAACGGGATTTTTATCAGGCTACCCTGGTAAGGTTTTCCATCCCAGCCAAAATATTCCTCGTGCTCAAGTGTTGGTGGCTTTAGCTAGTGGGTTAAATTATTCTCCGACTCAGTCTGTGACTACGACATTGAATGCTAATTTTGCCGATGCAAATACAATTCCCTCCTATGCCGATAATGGAATAGCCGCAGCAACTGAAAAACGTCTTGTCGTCGATTATCCCGATGTTAAGTACCTCAATCCCAATCAATTAGCTAGTCGATCTGAAGTGTCAGCTTTCTTATGTCAAGCTTTAGCTGGTTCTGGCCAGGCTTCTGTGATTCCAGGGCAGTATATTGCAGGTAATACTAGCTCTTCAATAACGGCATTGCTTCCGTCTGGAACTGTCATTCCAGTCAAGTATCCTAATGCTAAGCGGATCGTTGTTAGCCCTCAGGAAACTGCACCTTTGACATTAAAAGTCACCACTGATGTCAAGAATAATCAGGGAAACGTAGTCATCCCGGCTGGTAGTCAACTTGTCGGTCAACTGCAACCAACAACTGGCGGTTCCCAGTTTGTTGCTAGTCAGTTGATTATTAATGGTCAGCAGTTTCCAATTAACGCCTCTTCTCAACCGATTACGACTACCAAAAATGTGCGGGATACTAACTTCGCTGCTATTCTAGAGGACGCAGCATTGGGGTCAGCAGTTGCCGCCGGAATTTCTGGAATAACGGGTAATAAACACATTACGGCATTAAAAGTCTTGACTGGTACAGTTGTTGGTTCTGCTGTGGGAGCCAATCAGAATCGTAACGTTCTTTTGGCTGCGAGAGATGCAGCACTTGGAGCGGTAGCCGCCACCGGAATTTCTGGAATCACAGGTAATCGAACCATTTCCGCCGGAAAAGTCATCGGGGGCGCAGCCACTGGCGCAACAATTGGGGGTATTGCCGATCGCAGCGCTCTTAAACAAGTGGTTGTCATTAATTCTAATGCTGACTTAAGCTTGACGTTAAATACTGACTTCAACAGATAAGCCAGTTAGTAAGTATTGTGACTCGACACACAGAGATTGTCATTTTGAAGTTTCAGTAGTCGAATTATTGGCGATCGCAGTTCTTCACAATTTTAGGACTTACGCATTGACAGAAATAGTAAAGGTCTGCATCTGGATGAGTCCGGCAATCTGTAGACCACAATATAACTGTAGGGGCGCGGAAACCGCGCCCTGACAATGTGGGGCTTGCACCTTTATATGTTCGCTCGTCCGTCTTAAATGACCGAATTCCGTCATACATATGATGCTTAATTTGTAAAGTTTTTTTGAAAAATTATCTAGTTAGCAAAAGATACCATCCATAGTTAGGAATTCAGGTACTTACTTACAAATTCTGATGGAGTCAAACACTCAAACTCGCCAGTTTGTTGAGCTAAAATGCGAATTAACTTATGGTTGGCAGAAATAAAACATTGTGCTTGTCCTTCTTTCGCCGTCAAATAAACTCCTACATCTTCACGAGGGATAATTCCTTGTGCTTCTACTGTAGCCAAGGCAGAGTCATCAATTTGAATATAACGAACTTTCAACTTCTGCCAAATGCGTCCAATGATTTCACCCCCCCAATCTTTATTCTTTAACCGTTTAGCAACTCTGGAAATTTGGTCAATCAACTCCTCTGAAATCACCACCTCACACTTATAATCGCCTTGATATTCCCACCCTAAACTTTGCAAAATTTGACCTTCAGCACTGTCTAGATCAACTGCACCAATTAGATAAACATTAGTATCCAAAAAAATCACTTGAGGAATTGTTGTCATCTAATCTAATCTTTTTGCTGTTGGCATTCTGCTGCTATTTCTCGTTTAACCTCTTGCACAAGGTCGATAATTTTATCCTTAGAATCGTAGCCAGCCTCAGCCAACACCTGTTTTAATCCCTTTTCTAATTGTTTCGCTGACATTAGAGTACGCTGCTGATATTTACTGATGCTTTCCCAGAATTCATCTGTATCTGCTTCTGTTTCTGCAAATAAAATAATCACTCGTACTGAACTGGGTAAAGTGCCTTCAATGGGGTGATCTAAAGATAATTGACCTTGTGCATCAATTTTACCTGTAGCTTGGATTGCTTTCATAAGAGTTTTTAGGCTAATGGAGGCGTTGATGAAAACAATTCTATACTAGCAAAATTCCTAACTTAACCTCTGAGAATCAAAAGTCATGGAGAACCCCATTCTTACATTATCTGAGATCTTGCACCATTCTCAACAAGGCGAGAGAAACCGGTGAGAAAGCGCGCTCTCCGGCGGGTTTCCCGCCGTAGGCGAGAGGTGAGACAGCCCTGAATTTCGGTTTCCCTCCTGCAGGATCTGCTTTCCCGTTGGGCGTTCCCGAAGGGGTTTCTAAACGATAAATTAACGGTTATAGCTTTACCGATTCGCAAGAAACCCGGTTTCTGGGGGTGGTGCAAGATGTAAGTTATGGCAAGGCTTGGAGTTTACAAAGCAGCTACACCAGGGGTAGGTTTGGCTGATAATGCCACAGTGATAATAGATGCTGATAACGAACCACAACCAGATGCTTTATTGAGAATTGAAGTAGGTGGACAATCCCGAATTAATCAGAATGATTATCTGGAGGGCGCGCCAGAATTAATACTATAAATTGCCGCTTCGAGTGCTTCTTATGATTTACATGAAAAACTAAAAGTTTATCGTCGTAATCAAGTACAAGAATATTTATTTTGGCGAGTTTATGACCGTCAATTTGATTGGTTTAGGTTAAATGAAGGTGAGTATACTAAACTTGAAGCCAATGGAGATGGTATAATCTGCTCTCAAGTATTTCTGGGATTGTGGTTAGATAAAGCTGCTTTATTAGCTGGAAATTTGGCTGATGTTTTATTCGTATTGCAATCGGGTTTAGCGAGTCAGGAACATCAAGGTTTTGTGCAACTTTTGGCTAAAGAATAGCTAGTACCGCTACGCGGAATTAAAAATTAAAAATTAAAAATCGCGTTCGCGATCTTCTCCCAATTCCTCGCCGCTTCTCCTGAGGGAGACGCTTCGCGAACGCGAACGACGCACGAGTGCGCGACTCGTCTCGTTCGCGCAGCGTCTCCGACTGGAGTTGAGAAGCGTTGTTCGCTGTGCGAAGCAATCTAAAAGCTTGCGTTGCAGGCTTTCTAGCAATTCTGAATGGTAGCTTTATTTCCGCTGTCGTGTACTAGTGCGATCGCCCTAAAAGTGAAAGCGACAATTGCGGCGATCGCAGTTCTTCACAATTTGTCAAACACTCAATACGGCAAGTTCTGATCTTCCAAGGATGAACATGGTTAACTCACGTCTAAAGTCTACCCGATCGAGGTCTATAAGCATATGTGTACTTAGCTTATAGTATCCTTTAATCTCAAAAACAACTTGACATGACAACAAATTTGGAATATGTTTCTTCAAGCCTTATACATTGCAATAGGCGCATTCTATCGTCTACCAACCATCAGAACGATCAAGTTTGATTTGTAGAAATGACGCAAGATGCAATCTTCAGTCCATTCTTTGCGACAGTGTTTCTGACACTCCTCGTCTGGGTGTATATGTACATTCGCCGTATCAGTTTCATCATAAGTAGAAATATCTCCTCGAAGGATCTTGCTGTACCGGGCACACTGGCGCAGATCTCGCCACCAAACGTATCCAATCCATCGGATAACCTCAAGAACCTGTTCGAGATTCCGGTACTTTTCTATGCGCTTGTCCTATACCTCTTCGTCACGAAGCAGGTAGATACAGTGTATGTGAACGCCGCGTGGGTCTTCGTTGTGTTTCGCGTATTGCATAGCGCTGTCCATTGCACATTCAATCTCATCATGCTTCGGTTCTACCTCTACCTATTTGCCACCCTCGCGGTGTGGTTCATGGCGATCCGCGCAGCCCTTATCCACTTTGGCGTGTAAGCAACGCTGTCATCTTGAAGTTTCAGTAGTCGAATTGTTGGCTAGCTGTAGCAACTTGCAATGGTCGCTACAGCTACTAGACATCTCCTGAAATTAATTGTGCCTTGTCTACAACCCTTGTCTTGACGCGCTCATTCTCGCTGGACTCACCAGTTGCCTGCTTTCCGCGTTACCCGTATAGGCGCACTCGCTCCTCCGTAGGCGACTGCACCAAGCTTTATGGCTTTCCCGTTGGGCGTCGCGTCTCTACATTGTTTTTCGGACATGTCTAGTGCAGTTATTTACAATCGGTCAAACATTCAGTATAATGCAAGTAAGCACTTGCAAACAAAAATGAATAAAACAATACGTTCTCCCGCCCTTACTCGTGCGCGGTTGATAGAATCTGCCACCCAAGTGTTTGCCTCTGCGGGTGTTCAAGGAGCGACCACCCGTGAAATTGCTCGTGTTGCAGGCGTGAATGAGGTAACTTTGTTTCGTCATTTCGCCAGCAAAGAACAACTTTTGGAGGCAGTGATTGAAAATGTGTTGGCGCTACAGACAGAAGCCCTAGCGCACCCAGAAGAATGGACGCAGGATCTTCGCCTTGACTTAAGGCACTACGCCCAGCTATACAATTCTATGCTGGAGGCGCAAGAAGATTTAATTCGTACCTTCATTGGGGAAGCCAAAAGGCATCCTGAGGCAGCGCGGCGAGTCATACAAGAAGCTGCCAGGTCTATGAAAGAAAAACTGGTGGCTTATCTGCGAAGCGGTCAGACAAAAGGAACGGTGCGATTAGACCTTGACCTAGTTCCAGCCATAGATATTTTTATCGGTATGCTTTTAGCCGGAATGCTGCGTCGCAGTGCAGCGCTAAATCTTCTCTATAGCCGTGAAGACTATATCGAGAATTGCGTAGATATTTTTGTGCGCGGTATCAGTGCTGCTCCCCTAATAGGGTTCGGTTAAAGGTAGGTCAAGTCAGAGAAACCCGGTTTCTTAAACAATACCTTCGCCAATTTCTGAAAAGCCCCACAGGCTATAAGCCTGGACGCCAGTCGCCTACGGAGGGAGACCCTCCTCATGCGCGCTGGCGAGGCTACACAAACGAAGCCCACCAACGCGAGTCTGCAATCCTTGCAGGCTGCGAAGGCAGCCTTTGTTCGGATAGCCCTACTCTTCTAGAGTGAGGGTAATAAGAGCGAAGGTATTGTTAAAGAAACCGGGTTTCTGGGCTGGTACTTATCCGAACCGTATTTGCTCCCCTGTAGGGGGCAAATGCGAAGAAAACATTACGTGGCACTTCTCCCTCAAGTTTATCCGTATTCCTATGACCACAATCTCCAACCGTCCAACTTCTAATAAAGGTAAACCTTCAACTCCTACACCGTCTGGTTATGTCTACGGACCACGTCGGTGGGCGATCGCTGCCACGGCTTCTCTAGGAGCCATTCTAGAAGTGATTGACACCAGCATTGTCAATGTTGCCCTGACGGACGTTCAAGCGAGTTTGGGAGCAACAATTACTGAAGTTGGCTGGGTCGTAACCTCATATGCGATCGCCAACGTTATCCTGATTCCTTTAAGCGCTTGGCTAGGAGATTACTTTGGCAAGAAGACCTACTTCATCTTCTCACTCATTGGCTTTACCATTGCCTCGGTAATGTGCGGTCTGTCCTATAATCTCCCGATGCTGATTATTTCACGCATTCTTCAAGGTTTATGCGGTGGAGGGTTGCTTGCCAAAGCTCAAGCAATCCTCTTCGAGACCTTCCCACCTCAAGAGCAAGGCTTCGCCCAAGCGGTTTTTGGTGTTGGGGTGATTGCAGGTCCAGCCATTGGTCCAACTTTAGGAGGATACCTAACCGATGGTTTGGGTTGGCGCTGGATCTTCTTTGTCAATATTCCCTTTGGCATCTTGGCTGTGGCAATGGCTTGGACATTTTTACTAAAGGACAAAAACAAAGGTGAGCGGCAAAACCAAAGCGTTGATTGGTGGGGAATTGCGCTTTTGGTGATTGCCATAGGCAGCTTCCAGACCGTGTTAGAGGAAGGGCAGAAAGACTACTGGTTTGAATCTAGTTTCATTTCCACCCTAACAATGGTTGGTTTCATTGGACTGGGACTATTCATTTGGCGCGAACTCTCGGCTAAACATCCTGCGGTTGACTTAAGGGTACTGCGTCACCGCTCCCTAGCAGCCGGGAGTCTTTACTCAGGAATTCTTGGTATGGGACTTTACGGAGCGCTCTTTGCCGTACCAATCTTTGCCCAGAGTATACTCCACTTTACGGCAACGCAGACGGGACTATTGCTGGCTCCAGGAGCCTTAGCCTCAGCAATCACGATGATTATGTTAGGCAAGTTATCCGGTAAAGTCGATGCCAGACTGCTAATTGCTTGCGGTGCTATTGGCATGGCGTTAGTCATGTTTCAACTGTCGAGCATTACCCCACAGACGGGGACAGAAGATTTATTCTGGGCTTTGATAGCGCGAGGAGCGGTTACAGTTTTGATGTTTCTCCCTCTAAGTCTAGCAAGTTTGGCTCCCCTACCTAAAGAGGATATTTCTGCAGGGTCTGGCTTTTACAATCTCACCCGTCAATTAGGCGGTAGCGTGGGAATTGCCATACTGACGACGCTGCTTGATCGACGAGAGGCTTTCCATCGAGCGATGCTGGTGACTCATGTTACTCCTTACGATCCAGAAACGAATCAGCGCCTCGATTTGTTGACAGGGCTATTTCAGAGCCGGGGGATGGATGCTGTGACAGCTCATCAGCAGGCACTAACCGTAATTGATCAGACGATTAATCAACAAGCTGCCGTTTTGTCTTTCGCTGACATCTTTCGAGTGGTCGGAGTTGTGTTTCTTTGCTCATTGCCTCTGTTGCTATTCCTGGGTAAAGGCGGTGCCGGTGCTAAAGCTCCAGCCGCTCATTAATCGCTCCAGTTTCATTCCCTGGATTGAGGTTTTTTCCTACTGTTTTGCTTAAGTTTAATTATGGGTGACAGATTTTTGTTGACTAAAAAATTACACAGCGATCGCGTTGGAATCACACTATGAATTATCTTGTTGCCGTTTTACCAGATCGGATACAGGCAGAAGAAGCTTACTCTGCCTTAGAAAAAGAAGGTCTACCCACCAATCAAATTGATATTTTAGGTACGGGATACAAAAGTGCTGATGAGTATGGGTTCATCGACCCTAATCAGCAAGCCAAGAAAGGAGCAACCCGCCTGTCATCCTGGCTGATTCCCTTCGGTTTTGTGGCGGGTTACGCCTTCAACCTGTTAACAGGCATCGAGATATTTCCCATTGGCAACCTTGGAAATCACTTCATTGGTGGACTGTTGGGAGCCGGTGCTGGTGCAATGGGAGCATACTTCGTCGGCGGTGGAGTCGGTTTAACGGTTGGTAGTGGAGACGCTCTACCCTATCGTAACCGCCTCGATGAGGGCAAGTATCTGATCGTAGTCAAGGGGACTGAAGAATTAATCCGTCAGGCTACTCGCATTCTACGACAATTTGAGCCTGAGAACATTCAAGGCTACGTTGAGGAGCCAACTAAGGCGTAGGGGTACGCTAAGTTTACTTAAATATATGCATCGAAGATGTTCGATTAGCGCAACGCTTGCGAAAATTGCTGTTTTCTTCCGTTAGTGGTTAGGTAATTAAGCAGGAACATACTATATAGGATAAAATTACTCACCACTCACTCTATAAAAAGAGCGATCGCACTCTGGCAAAGTCTACTCGTGAATTGTACCATCGGGCATGATAGCGCCACTTAGCTTTGTATATTCCAAGTTCACTCCACCCAGTTTTGCGTCTTTCAGGTTAGCTTTTTGTAAATTTGTATTATGCAGGAATGCCCCACGCAAATCCGCTGAAGTTAAATTCGCCCCATTCAAATCTTGGTTGTTTAGGCTTACTCCACAAAGATTAGCTTCACTCAAATAAGCCCCACTCATTGTTACATTGTCAAAGCTTGCGCCTAGCAAATTTACGCCTACCAGGTTAGCGCCTCTTAAACTTATTTGTATTAATGTTGTTTGGGTCAAATTTGCTTTACTCAATTCTGCTCCAGTTAGGTTAACAGATTGTAGCGTTGCCTGACTCAAGTTAGCTCCTTGCAAATCTGCCCCAATCAGGTTTACGTTATTAAAGGTAGCACCAGCCAAGTTAGCATTTTTTAGTGAGGCATTAGGAGCAATCAAATATGCTCCGGCTTCAGCGGGGTCAAAATTTGTAGGGAAGATAGTGCCTTCGTCGTAATAGCTATACTGAAGATCAGCTGCATTAAGGTTGGCGAATTCCAAATTTGCTTTAATCAAGCTTACTTTACTAAGATTGGCATTACTTAAATCTGCGCCTGTCAATGTAGCCTGCCCCATATTTGCCCCGCTTAAATTCGCTCTACTGAGATTTGCTTCACTGAGGTTTACCCCTCCTGCCAGATCAGCTCCACTAAGATTGGATTCATTAAGGTTAGCCTGACGTAGATTTGACCCGTTCAGGTTGGTTTTCCTAAGGTTAGCTTTTTTAAGATTTGCTTTGCTAAGATTGATAGGGAAAAATTTTTTTCCGCTTAAATTGACTCCAGCTAGATTAATCCCTGTAAAATCTCGTTGTCCAGCATTATATCGGCTTAAAATTTCTTCAGCACTGACGAGTTTTCCCTGACTTTCTTCCTCAACTGCATAAATTCTATCCAACAGAAACATCATTCTCTCTACCTTGAATTCTTCATCACTCAACGCTGTGACTACTTGCTGTTCTTGAGTATCTGCATCAATGTGTTGCTTATTTTTAGCAGCATCCGTATTCACAGTCATAGCAACCGTTTGTACCAGTGCTTCTGTAGACTGTTGTATTAATGGTGATGGAAGGCTTGAACTCCTGCGTACTCGCCGTCTGTTGACCATCGAGCTTTCAGCATTATCAAAATTCGCTTCCGCCGTTGATGCTTTGGTAATCTGGGTATTATTTAAACTGTTGCTCAAAGTAGGCAACTGATTGAGGCGCTGTTGTAACTCGGTGACTTGTGCAGATAACTGCGCCATCCCTTGCTGCAAACTTTCAATCTGCTGTAGTTCAGGTCTGGTATTGAATTCTTGTTTAAACTTATCTATATAGCGTTTCAGCCATATCACATTCTGCTTGCGAAGATTTTGTTCTGCTTCTAGCTGTTCTATCCTAGAAAGGAGTGACGCTAAATCCTGTTCTGTGTCAGAGATATTCATCAATTTATCGCCAGATATGGTTTTTCTATCTAAGGGAAAGAAGTTTTAAAGGAGTACTTTTATACACTTCTTAGCTTAAATTACCCAGAATACTGCCTAAACTAACAGCAGGGCATAAGACGTTAAGCAGTTGGGGTTAGTTGAGGATGGGGTCAGATGAGCAACCGTACCTCCGTTCGCACATAAGTAGAACATACTTTGGCTCATATCGTTCGATGGCAAGGAGATCGCGTCTTTCTCCTCCTAATTTTTACAAGCCTCATATTATCTCTTTTTTGTCAATCCATATTACTTGACCGAGCTCTAGCTGTGAGTGCATAAGCTCAAAACGGTAGCATCTATTAATTTGATGTAGTTCGGTGAGAGCAATTTTCGGAGGTGTTGTAGATCTCGTTGGGATTCAGATAGACCAAACGATTTAAAGACGATATCAACTGATTGAGAACATCTCTGGAGGAAACAATTTACCGAACTATAGCGGTTCTCGTTTGAGTACAGCAAACTGTGACCTCGCTTCCATTCCTCTCTCCTGCAAGGAGAGAGGCTTACCCCCCTTCCCTTGCAGGGAAGGGGCTGGGGGTTAGGTTAAGCGCTATAAATTCAAACACTATCAACAACAGATGTTGGCATCAGGTTGTATCTACTGGAGATTTTGAGCAATGACTGATTCAAGAATAGGAATTGCTGGTGTTGATACTGGCGAACAAGTAAATTCCAAAGAGATGATTGATGATGCACACAGATTAATGGGAACCTTACCCAAATTCTGGGGTCGGTATTTTCTGGGTAAAGAATATGAATATAAGCACAACGAGGAAAACGAATTACTACGCAATAATGGAATTCGAGTTTTGCCAATTTGTAGAGAAACTGGCAGAGTTAGTCATTCAGATCTAGGTGAGCAAACAGGAAATCAGGTCATTGAAGACATTTTAGCCACGTTTGGAGAAGATTACCTTGCCTCTAATGGCGGCAGCTTTTTCGTTTTTCTTGATATTGAGCCAGACCCCGAACACCCACCATTATCTACAGAATATTATTTAGGATGGTCAAAGGCTGTTGTCACTAAAAGCAGTAAAGTGAAATTCCTTCCTTGTATTTACTTAAGTCAGAAAAATAATCCATCCTCTTTTAGTGCGCTGAAAAGAGCAATAGAACAAGGTGCAGAATGTCATGGTTTGTGGATTGCTCATTACTGGGATAATCCATTGCTTCAACCATGGTCTGAGGAAAGAACTCAACCACCAATAGATTTAGATTGTCCAGTTTTAATTCATCAGTATGCGGGTGACCACACTGGTGTCCATACAGTTGAGGGAACAAAAGTTACATACGATTTCAACCAGATTAATCCATCTCTAGATATGAACTCAATCCTCCACAGATTGATTTTGCCACAGCCAGTTTAAGTGTTCAGGGGGTTGTAGATCTAAGTACAGCCCCTAACGAAGTGTTGAAATAAGTAAAATGCATAACTTGGCTTCTCTTTCCACTAATACCTATGTATGTCAACAAGAAATAACGGAGAGAAAATCATATGTCAATTTGGTTATCGATCGCATTGGTTTCTTATCTTTTGGGAGTCGTCATCGAATGGCTTCGACTCAGGCAAGAATTTCATAAATTCGACGAATACGCGAATTTTCCAATAGTTTGGGCTGCAAAAATAGTCACAATAGCTGGTTGCTTGATAGGGGCTTTGACATGGCCTTATAGCCTGATTTTAGGTTTTGAGTAAAATCAAATAAATTATTTTTATGCAGTGCGTCGTCCCTTCTTCTCAAAATACTGCTGATGCTCTTGGTCTGCCAAGTAGTATGCACCCGCCGGTGTAATCTGTGTCACAATATCCTGATCAAATCTGCCGGACTTCTGTTGCTTTGCCTTAGACCGCTTCGCCGCTTCTTCCTGCTGGGCATTGTGGAAAAAGATCGCAGATCTGTACTGTTCCCCTCGGTCTGGTCCTTGGCGGTTCAGAGTTGTTGGGTCATGGATATCCCAAAACACCGCCAGCAAATCATCGTAACTCACATATTGTGGATCGTACTCTACTTGCACCACCTCAGCGTGACCCGTTATTCTTGATAACACATCCAGATAGCACGGATTCGGAAAATGCCCTCCCATGTATCCAACAGAAGTTGAGACGACTCCCTCTATCTTACGAAACGCCGCCTCCACGCCCCAAAAACAGCCAGCCCCGAACGTCGCCTTTTCCATGAGTGTTCTGTACTCCAACTCGTGAATGGTAAACCCTGCGTCTTCTTATGGATTTACCACATTGTGAGGGCGGGGGTACCCCGCCCCTACGTCAAAATAATTCGTAATTGATAATTCGTAATTCGTAATTATTACGAGCCAAAATGCGGTGTGGCTAAGCCGGACAGCATTATTGGCGTCCCCATGCATAAATGCATTAGCTCTGCAGTAAAGAAGATCTCGCTTTTTTTTCTTTTTCATAATCCAAAGTTGGTTGCTCTGTCCCCAACGGTTAATTATTAATTAATTTAGGAATTTTTAATTACGAATTACGAATTACGAATTACGAATTATTCTGTCACTTGGAAAAAACTGTTTCCCAGTCAATCACTGACGGTCTTGGACCCTGGTTTATCAGTTCAAAAACTTGCCCTTGACAAGATGGGTTCTGAATGCATTCTACACAAGCTGCTGCTACGTCAATGCGGCTAGCATCACCTGACAGTGTATCACCCGTGCCTAATACCACACCAAACTTGCCCTCTGTTTTTGCTTTCAACAAAGTATTGAGGTCGTATGAGGTATAGGGACCGTCGATGAGGCGTCCGGGGCGGATAATAGTGTAGGGTAATCCTGAATTAATGATGGCTGACTCGCCCTTCTGTTTGGCATCTAGGACACCGAACGCATTCAAAATGCTAAAAGGAAGTTTGTCCTTGCGGAGAATTCCGACCGAAGACACGAAAACAAACCGCTTGAGATTGAGAGGTGCTGCTGCTACTAAGTTGCTAACACCTTTTGCATCAACCGAGTCAGGACTATTCTTGGCTTTTGCTTGACTATATTTGGGATCAAGAAACAGATGAACCCATTCAATCAAACTAGGGGTTTGGTCAAACTCCCATCGAGCAGAGGGAAAAGCAGTAGTCCCAGTACAAGATATGATGTAGGTAATATCTTGCATTGCTGCTGGGAGTGTCGTCGCGTCGCGCACATCACCAACGGCAATTTCTACTCTGTCATTAAACATGCTTTGGGCTTTTGCAGTATTGCGAGTCAGGATACGAACTTTAAAGCCTTTGTTTAGCAGATCGCCTACCACAAGCTGCCCTACTCCACCAGTAGCACCTGAAACAAGCACCAAATCCTCAACTGACATTCCCACAGAACTCATAAGTGTACCTAAATATGATTAAATCTCACGCGCCTGTCTAGCAACGGATGAGATAACGGATGTAGCGGATGCACTATACTCTTTGTCCCACAGTTCAATCATCCGTTACATCCGTTACTTCATCCGTTGCCAATTTAGTTATGCGGTGAGGCTATTGCCTACAATAACAGGCTTGCGAAAATGCCCATTCTTCTGTGCAAATGGCGCAGCCAGAATTTTTTGGTAAACTGCCTCATAGCCATCTGTCATTTTCTGAACGCTGAAACGGTTCATGACATGTTCACGACAGGTATGGCGGTCTAGTTCAGCAACCTTGCTAACAGCACTGACACATTCCTCAAAGCTATCACAGAGGTAACCCGTTTTTCCGTGGGCGATCACCTCTTCTGTAGATCCTAGTTTCATCGCAATAACTGGAGTACCAGACGCCATTGATTCAACCATCACCAACCCAAACGGTTCTCGCCAGGTGATGGGGAACAGAGTTGCTACCGCACCACCCATCAATGCATTCTTTTGAGCATGATTTGCTTCACCCAGGTATTCAATTTGCTTGCCGTCAATATGAGGTTTGACTTCTTTTTCAAAGTATTCTACATCAACGACATCCACCTTACCTGCCATTTTTAAGTTCCAGCCTGTTTTTTTGGCAATGGCGATCGCTAGGTGCGTTCCCTTCTCTGGAGATATCCGACCCAAAAACGCTAGGTATGGCGGATTGTCAGGTTGAGCGTAAAACTCATAACTGCTGACATCAATTCCGTTGTAGACTGTTGCTACACAGTTGAGATCTAACCTTGGTTCTTGCTGGTCATTAGAAATACTCACGTAAGGTTGAGCTTTTGCAAATTTAAAGAGCTTTTCGTTGTCAGGAGTAAAAATCCCGTGCAAAGTGTGAACTGTGGGAGTTTTTACCAGCTTGGCGTAGGGTAGTGCTGCACAGCCCATGTGAGAATGAATAATGTCAAACTCTTCTACTTGCTCATACACTCGACTCAGGTGTAGCATTTCATAAATGTTGTACTCTTTGATATTTGGATCAAGTCGTAGGGCACGGGGATGAATTGATTCGAGTTTTGCCAGACTAATAGAATCTCCTGATGCAAAGAGCGTTACTTCGTGTCCACGTCGGACTAACTCATCGGTTAGCAGCCCCACTACTAACTCTATGCCACCATAAGCTGGAGGCGGTACTCTCTCCCATAATGGAGCCACCTGAGCAATCCGCATAAAAGACCTCCTGAGAAGTTAAATTTAAATAAAATCGCCTACTTTCTTACTAAAGAAATAATGATTTCAATCCACTTCCTCGACATGAGGGTTAAGTTTGAATACTGCATTAGTAACAATGTAATAAGTAATTTATATCTTCCCTTATGTATTTTTCGTCTATCCTAGGTTATGAACTTGTGTTACGCCCCAAAATATCATCTTTCTTGAATATTGAAATCTACTTCTTCTTTCCATGGAGCGATGACAAATGAAGGAAAAAGACCGATTTTCTGCATCTCTATGTCTAAAAGAGTAAGTAGGTCGTCGTAAATAAATCATCATTGGTTCGTAGTTGAGCGCGACTCCCGCTCTTTGCGAAACTGCAAGCCTTTTCGGTCATTTTACAAAACTTTACATAGTTGGGATTAATCTCGCCAACTTACTTATAACCAAAGTTAGAGGAAACTATACCAAGTAGTATTATTAGGATGTTACTAACTACCAATAGGCAGATATATGTAAAAGTTGGTAACTTAAGCAGCCAAAGGCTTGTGGATATCGCTAGAATAAAAATAATTCAACATGTGCATTGTGGTTAAAAAGCCAGAAACAAAGGATAAAGCTCCTGTTTGTACTGGCTGAATGTGAGGAGAATTTGATTTTTAATCGCGAATAAGTAGAAAGAGCGCAAATAAAATTAAGTATGTAAATAAATTTTCAGCGTAGGGTGTCTTAGCGAAGCTGAACACACCAAATTTGTCATAAATGGTGCGTTTGCGCTTATGGAATTTGTTTATCAGAGTTGAGCGAGTTGTGTGCGTTGAATTTCTGCCGGAATTCTTTGTAAGCTTTAATAATTGCTTGCATGCAGGCTTTTGCACTAGTAGAATTGTTGACATCAGGGTGATACTGTTTTGCTAAGCGAAGGTAAGCACGCTTAACATCTTTGGGGCGATCGCCTTGATTTACGCCCAAGATTTCCCACCATTCCCCAGATAGTACGGGGTCGATTTTGAATTTGTCACCGCCAAGCGTTTGACGCCAAATCTTGATGGTGCCACCGCGACGCTAGTCGCCTACGGAGGGAGACCCTGCTGCAGCGCACCGCGAGAATTTCGCGTCGAGACACACTGGAAATCTTTACCAACAACCAAAACCCTTGCAGTATTGGATCTGATCGCATCAAAGCCCAGACCTATGCAGGCTGGGCGAAAACGAGACGTTCTTTGTTTCAGATTAAGCTTCTAGCTCTCAATGTTCAAGAGGCAGAAAATTGATCGCAAAGCTAATTGCTAAAACTCATCCACCACTTAAAGCAAGCAGAAATTACCTGATCTCAGATACTGTGCCACGGAGGAGAGTGTAAGACGTCGTTCCTAGTCGAGGAAAGACGCGGAAATTTGTAATTCCCACAGCCGTGATTTTGGCATCATTCTGGATTGAGTTATTAGGTAAAAGAAGTGTAAACGTTGTCAGAGTATCAACTCCACGTGCGATAGTGACAGTCACTTGTTTGCCGATCGCCGAGTCCACGATGCTAATTTCATCCTGATGCGCCAAAACTGACAACTCACACTTTAACGTAATACGGGTGTGAAGGAATGAGGCGTAAGCACTATTATTGGTAGACTTTACAAGCTTTACCAGTTCAATCAGGGGTGAAAGGATAGGCGATCGCATGTACACAAGCTTTGCGCTAGTTATATGTGAATGAAGACTGATGGGCAAAATTAAAGATGTTCGTTACCCGACATATCTTCTTTAATTATTTCCTTTCAAAGCTGCTACTAAAATTCGCATTACTTGCTCCAAATCTTCAGGAACGCGATAGCTATTAATCCCCTGCTCAAAATGCTTTGTGTTGCGGTCGAGCCTACCGAATTGCCATATTGTACCAGTAGAAACAACGCCAATTAAAATGGGTTGTTGGTCAACTGTAGTCGCACTCTCCCACTGATCGAGTGCCACCAGTTCGGCGACTAACTGCGTAAAACCTCGCGTCAAATCCTCGTATTTTGCTTCTATTACTAATAGTTGATTGAGGGAATTTACCCGCAGGAAATAATCTAAATTGCCTTGAAGCCAATTAGAAACTTTCAAACTATATTCAATTCGTAATTCTGCCTGTGTGTAATGAATTAACTCCGTCACCACTCGCGAGATGAGAATTTCTCGTCTGGCAAGTTCGTTAGTTAACGGTACAAATGGTAGTACTTCCTCAATGCGATCGCGTAATTCTCCCAAGCGGTCAAGTTCATCAGGGAACTGGGGTAAATTCAGCTTTTTTCGAGTTAAACTATAGCCAAATTCTTGAGCGAGTTCGCTAGCTTCAAAGCCAAGCTCAAAGTATCGGCTGAAAGTATAACTTTGATTGGAGTCAAGAATTGACATAGTTAAAGCTGCAAATTACATTTTTCTCATTGAGCTAATCATACTAACGAATCTCGAACTTCCACGCCTTTAGAACTTTAACTATCAACTAACTGACGTGCTAACTCTATGGCTTCTGCGGCTGTAGAGACTTTACCCTCAATTTGCGCCACGGCAATCTCTGTAAGCAGTGTACCTACCAGTGGCGAAGCCGGAATATCCAATGCTATAATTAATTCCTTCCCACTAATTAATAGCTTGGGATGTGCGACCGGATCATCAGGGTTAAGGTAGCGGGTGATTAAGGGTGCGATCGCCTCTACCACAATATCATGTGCTACAGCTAAAACAGCGATCGCTGGAAATACAAATCCAGCTTCCTGAAACAAAAAATACTGTTCCCGTAAAGACATCTGGGATGCTTTTAGCTGCGGTAAAACTCTGAGGGCGGTAGTTACGCCTTTAATTTCGGCACGGCTATAGGTTAGGTCCTGTAACTCTATTTCTGCTGCTTCTGATTCTGGGTTAACTAGACTTGCAAGTTTGGCAATACCTAACCAAGTAGTTTTAATTGTATCTCGTACATACTGAGCAAGTTCGACCCCGAGTGGCTGCCAAATTTCTGTCAGTTGGGAAGCTGCTGTGTCAACCGCTGCTAGTTGAGTAAAACTTTCTTTTGTGGCTGATTTGAAGAAAGGGGTAAGTAAACCATCTTCCCAAGCACTTCTCAGCCCAATACTACCTTGAGCTATGAACAGCATATAGCCTAATTCTACCCGTACTCGTTCCGCTGCAACTTTAGTTATATGTGATGCTAAAGAGCGAATTGCTGCTTGAGTAGCTGGTTCAATGGTAAAATCTAGTTGGGAGGCTTGGCGGTATGCCCGTAATAACCGTAAGGGGTCGTCTTCTAAATTGGCAGGTGATACCATTTTCACTAGACGCTGTTGGATGTCGGCACTACCTTGCAGTGGGTCGAAGATTTCTTGGGTGTGGGGATTGTAGGCGATCGCATTCATCGTAAAATCCCGCCTGTGCAAATCAGTTTCTAGACTATCTCCTTCTTGTTGGGCAAAGTCAGCTGTCGCGTGCGGAAACACCACACGGGCAATTTGTCGTTTGGGATCAAGTAAAACAAAGCCAGCTTTGTAATGTGCCGCTATTTTGCGGGCTACCTTAACCGCGTTAGTTGGTAGAACAAAATCTAGATCTACGTATTCGCGTGTAGAGACGCGAAATTTCGCGTCTCTACAGAGGATAGCATCCCGCACAGCACCACCTACCATGTAGGCTGTTTCTGGTAAAAATTCCAGGCTAAAGGGCCAAGATTCGGGAGATAGGATATCCGGCAATGAACGCATTGTAATAAAAATAAACCCAACAACTAGTGAATAAAGGTTGAGCTTAAGCTAGATTAACAATAAAGCTCCCTGGAGTTGGTTCTATGTGTATTTGCGTGAACTGCCACTATGTAGATCGCTGTGTCACCTACCATGCGGTAGAAGGGCAGCACCAACAACCCCACTTAACCGAGATGCCAGATTTTGACCCCAATGAACCCGCTATCAACGTCAATATCCGGACACAAGAGGATGTGATTGAAATGGAATGGGATGTGGTGGGATGTCTCAGCTTCAAACGGGAAATGGGTAAGTGGTCGAAGTTGCGTCCAGGTGAATTAGTGCCAACATAATTTGTAATTCGTAATTAAGGTTCAAGGTACTGGCTACTATCAGGGAACTCCAACAAATAAATTATCCAATATTGTAGTGTGGGCATCCTGCCCGCCCAGTTCATAGGACGGGCGCTTATGCCCATCCCACAAGAAATAGTTGGATAATTTATTCTTTGGAAGTCCTTAATATATGGAAAAAAAATAAGAGCGTTGCATCCGCATCTTTTGCCCCCAAGGGTAATTATTTGCATAATAATTACGAATTACGAATTACGAATTACGAATTAGTTTGACTCCCTAGTTTTCAACCCAATTGTGCGAAGATCGCTCTTTGCAAAATGTTAGTTACTTCCGTAGCCATTCTGGCATCAAGTTCCACAACTTCGCGGTTGAGATCTCTAGGCTGAAGCGCCCTCGCTCCCCTTAATGCTATACTTAAAGTATGCAGCTTAGTTTGCTCCCCTAAGTTGTTTGGGGAACGAACAAGAAATTGCCATAAAGCCACGTAAACAGCTTCAGTTCTCTTCCTCAAAGTTGTTGCCCCATTGCCGAATTTTGAGATAATTACCACAGAATCAAGGGCATTTTGTAAACCTAACTCTTTGATGGCTAAATCAGTAAAACGTGCAGAATCTGTTCCCATTGCTTTAATGACACTTTCAAGGCTTTTCCAGTTGACACCCGGTAGCCGCGATTCTGCTGGGATATAGTTGTGCCAACCTAACATTGAGATCGCTCTAGTTAAATCATAGGCAGATATAGTATTATCTGTCCAATTAGGATTAGGAGGTTCTGATGCCATCACGATCGCTTTTTCGGTAATTTGCTCAATCACCTGTGGTTGGTCGATAAAAGGCTGTTCTCCGTAGTCACCTCGGAAAACCAAGTTTTTATTGCCAGTAATGCTTTTTAGCCAATTCTCTAATTTCAGTTGCCCAGAAAATCTCTTAAACATTTGTGCCAAAGAGTTTGAGCTTGCTATATTTTCTTCATAGCTAACGATATCTCTAACTAAATCATAGAAGGCAATTTTCCTTTCAATTCCTTGTTGGTCTACACCTCTAATTTTATATAAATTAATATCTGCATCGGGTATCTTTGTGTTGAAGAGAGAAACAAGATTGAGGATGGGAATAATTTTAGTTGCACTCCAGAATTCCTGATTACTTAGTGCATTTCTTCCTAGCCATTTTGCCTTAAATTCTCCGGCGGAAAAACTGCCAACGCAGATGCAAGCTTCTTTGATATCCTCATGAAGAAAATTCAGACTGCTTTCGTCAATTTTAGGAAGTTGCCCAACTGCTGGATAAGGACTGAATTTAGCATCATCAGCGCCATTCAGCAAATTACTATCAGGTTTCTGCCTTAAACGAGTCGGATAATCCTTGATCTGTTCTTTGTAAGGTGAGGTTTTCAAACCTTGATACAAGAGTGCTGGTTTGTCTTCCCAGCCCCCAGCAGCAGCTTTGAGAAAGTCATGATAAATTCGCTCTTTGTCAATTTCACCGTTTGATAACAAATCTGGGGTGGTCAGGAGTTGACCCTGGAAAGGGCGTTTGGGAAACTCCGCCTGGACTAGTTGACTGTGACGCCTGCTTCTATAGCCAACGATGACAAAGACAGTGGCGAGGCTAAGAATGCTTTTCCGTCTTGTCAGTTTCATGATTTCTTGTCTTCTTCACGGTTGTTGGATAACTGAGATCTTGCACCATTCGATAGTTTGTGTAGGATGGGCACATCTCGCGCCCTGTCAAGGTGGCTTAAAAACTTAGAAAATTTTGTTCAGTTTGCGAGATTTTACCTGATCCCAATTCCTCGCCGCTTCGCGAACGCGCCTTTGCGGTTCAAAACAAATTTTAAACCGCGTTCGCCGTTAGGCGTGCCGAAGGCAAGACACGTTCGTACAAGGGAGAGATCCTCGTTTTTTTACTTACACCTTGACAGGGCGCTTGTGGGCACTGCCCACCAACGCAAAAATATGCCCTCTCGGTCAATGGTGGGCGATGCCCACCCTACAAAAATAGGGTTATTGCAACTGGTGCAAGATGCGATCTAACCAAAAGTGCCTTTCATCCTACGCTAGCCTGAAGTTAGCGTAGGATGAAAGGCACTTTTACTAAAGATATCAGCCTTCAGCTTGAATTAAAAGCTACCAGGGTTGTCATCAAGTGCCAGCAAGAAATTAATCAGGTCTGTTTGCTGGTTGGGATTAAACCCAGCTTGCCGATCTACGTAGAAGTCATGACCTGTGCCATCAAGGTTACTACGTACTAAAGCAGGGTAAGCTTGGTTTGCTTTCACAACTAAGCCACGAAGTTCACGATCAACCAAGGCACGCAAGCTACTAGCAGCATCGGCAGGTAAGCCTTGGCTGAGAGTGCCAGTTAACCCTAACCCACTGGGGTCAACAACAGTAAAACTGTTATTTGCGGCAACCTTCAGACTTCCTGCCCGCACTGCCACACCACCATCGTGCAAATATGGTGCGCTTAAATACAAACCACGTAAGGAAGTCGTTTTGTAACCCCCATTCGGCAATATACCTTTGGGTAGAGTTGTAGGACTATCGGAAATGCCATTCGTTGGCACATCTAGGACTTGGGCGTTATCAGGTATGGGAACGGCAGTGTTGAAGGCGTAGAGTTGGGGTGGTACTAACAAGTCCTTCAGTTTCAGGCGAGACTGAGCACGGGCTGAATTAGTACCAATTTCAGCAATCGGATGAATTTTGTGATCGGTGAAGAAGGGCGCAATGTGACAAGTTGCACAGTTGGCTTCCGCAAACACTCTTGCCCCACGCCTAACAGAACCTTTATTCAACGCTTGCCCGTTTTCCGGAGTGCGATTGGCAGGCGGTACTAAGCTATTTTGGAAAGCAGACATGGCATTGTCAGCAAATAAGAAAGTCCCACTAGCAATATCATCCGGATTCCCAGTATTCGGGCTGAAAATCAAACCGTTGTATGTAAACAAGCTGGGTCGCAAGTTTGGATAAGTTCCCGCACCAGGGGCGGCGACTTGGTCTTCTAACTCTGCTGAGAGTACATCCGGTGCAACCTTCCGCAGCCACTCCGAGGGTTTTACTGGATCTCCTTCTGGTAACCGTAGGCTTGGATCGGCAGCATTCTGCAGAAACGTACCAATATAAACTTCTGGGTCAATGTTAAGAATTGCTGCACTCTGTTGAGCAGCTGCCAAAAGATTGATTTCTGAAGAATGAACAGCGTTGTTCACAGCACTTAGTCCAGCAAACGGACCCACTGCAAACTGTCCGTCCAAGAAATAAGGATGATTCTTAAACGTGAAGATGTTGGGAATTTTTGTGGTGTTGTTGATGCCATCCGCTGAACTCTCGAAGTGACCAAAAGGCACATCTAACACGGCATCGTCGAAAGCTTGTTCAAATTTATTAGGATCGGGCAATTCTACAGGGTTGCCTTGACTGTCCAAAACAGTCTTACCGCTGCCTTTGTATTGTGGGTCGAGGGGGTTGAACTTCAACCTTGTAAACGCTGCAGATGAATTTGGTGACAAGGCAACCAACAGAGGCATAGCAAGTTCGGTATTAGGTACTCCCGCAAGGCGTTCACCCTTATTTGAAAAGGATACATGACAAACAGCACAGGTAATGTCGATTTTAGGTGTGAATCCTAGAGGGAAATTTCCTCCCTTTTCTACTTTTAAGCCTGTATTAATGACAGTTCCTTGAGGAAAAGTCCGACTACCTAACGTTAAATCGTTCAACAGGGTAATTTGTAAGTTTGCCGTTGGCTGACCTTGTAAATTGGCGATCGCTGTAGTAATTTCTGGTAAGATGCGAGCAATGCCTTGTTGAAAACCAAATACCCTTTGCAGACCAAATGTGTCCCCAATCTTACGGTTGAAAAAGATATTTTCACCTTTCGCAATCAAATCCTGAGTGATTTGAACTGCTCCTACCTGTTGATAGGAAGTTGGGTTACGAGGGTCGAGTCTGTGCTTTTCAACTAATTCTGCTGCTTGATGGGGACTCAGCAGTTTGCCAAAATAGTCGTAATACCCTAATGGTTGACGTGGGGCAGGTTCCAGAAGATCAAGCCTAGCAAAAGCCGCTTGGCTTGGCATCAACCAATTTGATAGCAGAACACCAAAAAAACTAATGACAAAAACGCAGATTAATAAGAAAATTTTTGCTTTGAAGGCATTTAAAACCCTAAACACACTAGTGTTAGAGGTGTTTTTTTTGCGTTTCATATTGTTGGACGCAATGAAATGTGTGTAGTTAGGCTTAGCACACAAACAGGTCAATATCTACAGAATAGAAATGATTTGTTATGTTGTTAAGAATATTTAAATTTGATGAAGTTATAAAAGTGCTGGTTGTTGAATAGGGCGGGCGTCTCGCCCACGCTGTCTTCAGATTTATGAATGCCGATTTTCAGGATTTAAATGTACTGATTTACTCCATGTTATCGAATAACAGCAAGGGTTCAAGAGTAGCGCAATAACCCTGGCAAAACAGAGGTAATAATTCCCCAGATAATTTCTTGATCGACCTGATCGTAGCGGTGGGCGATTATATTACGTAAACCAATTGTATTACGCCAGTCAATCGCTGGATGAGCTTGTTGAAAGTTTTCCGACATTCTTCTTGCAGCTTCACCTAAAATTTCAAGTTCTCGCTCAACGGCCCTCTGAATCAAAAGGCTTTCCAAATAACCTTCTTGGGTCAAGTTTGCGGTAAACTCCTGAATGTGATGAATTGCTTGTACCATATCCCATAATGAGGCAGGATCACGGTTGTTAGCTTGCATAAATCACTTGATGCGATCCGCCGCAAGGCGGCAGCGCTTCGCTATCGCAAAATTTCAGCCCGACGATAGGGATTTTGTAGTTCTTTTTTCTGGATTAAGTCAACACTTCTACCGAACATCCCTTCTAACTCTCGCTGCATATTCATAACATCAAATAGATGCCAACCGTGATTGGGTGCGAAGACGATCAGAACATCTACATCACTATTATTGTGAAAATCTTCTCTGAGTACTGAGCCAAATAAAGACAACTCGGCTATTTTCCACTTTTGACAAAATTTTATAATTTCCTCTTTTGTCATGTTGAGGCGAACGTTAATGATGGCTTCTAATTCAGTTTATAGCATATTTTATACCAATTCTCTTTTTTACTTCATACTTCATAATCTTTATGTTATGTTATTTTTTTTAGCCAATTAATAACAATTTTTTAGACTGTAAGAACGAAAATATTGTCCGTTCATTTTGGTGATGTAAACACGTTTCAGTTCCGCTGCTGGGATTCTGTTAATTGAAGGCATTTAATACCTTAACTACACTATAGGAATCATATTTGATCTTTGAAATATATGTAGGGTGGGCACTGCCCACCAGATCCGGGTTTTGGTGGGCAGTGCCCACCCTACACTACACTACTTAAAATTTTTCATCAATGATTTAGGATTCCTATAGTACACAGGGCGCAGAAATAAAGTTACCATTAAAAAGAGCGTGAAAAGCTGATGATGTAAGCTTTTATAATTTTTAATTTTTAATTTTTAATTTTGCGATCGCCCCAAGAAACAGTGCTACAGTTTCTTTTAAGAAAGGCAAGGCTGCTGACTAATTTGTGATGCAATTAGATGTGACCACTGATTTACAAAAACTTGAACCCACAAAATACGGATTGGCGCTGCATACTACCACTCCCGAACTGGGTTTTGCAATAAGTAACAATACTCACGACACGCGTTCCGGTGTTTGGAATTTGGAACGTGAATTATCCAGTCTGATGCATCAATATTTAGTTGAATTTATCAAACCGCAAACTTGGTCAGACTTGGTATTTATTGCTGTAGCCAAGGGACCTGGTGGTTTTACTGGAACTCGCATTGGCGTTGTTACCGCCCGGACTTTAGGGCAACAGTTAAATATTCCTGTATTTGCTATTTCCACTTTAGCGGCGGTAGCGTGGTCAAAGATTGGAACTAACAAAGCGAACATCGGACGGAACATAGCCCCCCTTTTTCAAGAGAGTTGGGGAGATCAAGTCATTGCTGTACAAATGCCAGCGCAACGAGGTCAAATTTTTGCTGCTATTTATCAACCCACGCTCTTATCTTCCGGACTCAGAATTTTACTACCAGACACTGTGTTTACACCAGAAGCATGGCAGGAAAAATTAGCTAATTGGAATACAAGTTATCAGTTAATTGAAGCAAAATCTGGGTTAGCAGCGTCGGTGACAAGCATATTGGAACTAGCACACCTGGAGTGGCAATCCGGTTCGCGCCCCGATTGGTCAGAAGCTTTACCTTATTATGGGCAACATCCAGTGGATAAGTAAAAACGCGGCTCCACCTACTCGCTGTCTTCAGTAGTTCTTTACACAAAGCCTTTTAGTCTTCATCAATTTTTTTTACTCGATGAAGACTATATCTTATTATACTAATGGGGATGCACAAACTCATTAAGTTAGAGAGCTTCTCTCTCTCGCTTGGGAGTTGTTACACAATAATAATTAAAGGCAAGGTTTAAATGAATGGGAATCATCCCGAAGCATAACCTCGATCACCTGCAATTAGTATTGGCGTTTAACTACCTCTGGTTGCTAAAACATATTTAGAACTCAATAGTTATTAGATTTTAACCAGAAACTAAAAAAATGTCAAATATTACAAAAAATATCTTCTCGGCAGAGAAGATGTTTCTTGTGATCTCAACAGGGTTGCATAGCCGCCAAAACTAACAGACGGAACACCTTAAGAAGCTAAAGCCTTTGGGAAAGCTAAAAGACGTGCAGACGACTTAAGGTGAGGAGTTGCTGTATGCAACAGGGGCAGATATCAAAGTTGTAACTCCAATTGACGCTCTCCGCTCTAAAAAAACGGAGACCACACTCGCGTATGTGATTCAAAGTAATGACCAGGCACATCTATGTATCGGGGAAAGAAATTAGCCTCGTCACTTGCCATGCGCGCTCATTAGCTCACCTTTAACAGATCAAGTCGGATTGAAGCTAACAACTTATGGTTGCCACAAAGCCTTGACAACATTGTGAGCGCAGGCGCAGCCTCTTGCTGCTAACCGCTTCCAGCTTGAGAACAAGCTAATGAGCGCTCTTGTTTGCTGTTCCTTTATTTAGATAAGCTTACTAAAATGCCTTGGAAAGTCCTATCGAATTGTCCGATTAATCCTGTTCATGCTGCTTTATTACGCACGGGCAAGGTTCTGTTTTGCGGTGGTTCGGGCAACGATCCGAACAACGTAGCAAATTCCCCTCAAGGCGCTGCTCTCTGGGATGTCAATCAGAATACCTTTTCGCGTCCGCAGATCCCACGCGATAGTGCAGGAAACCCGATTGATATTTTCTGCGCAAGTGAAGCATTTCGACCTGATGGGACACTGTTGGTTGCAGGTGGCACCTTACAGTATGACCCATTTCATGGACAGATAAGTACTTTTGTATTCGATCCTACCAGTGAGAAATGGACAAAAGTGGCATCGCTGAATAAGGGGCGATGGTATTCAACCTTAGTAACGCTGGGCAGTGGTAGAATCTTTGTTCTGTCGGGTTTAGATGAAAATGGCAACCTTGGTCGTAACCCAGAAATTTTTGCCGGCAGTAGTTGGACCATTTTTTCACAACCAACCACTGCCTTTAACCTCTACTCTCACCTTTTCCTGCTCGCTAATGGCAACCTTTTCTATTCGGGTGCCCAATTCAGTAACAGCAGTGTATCGCCAAGCATTCTGACAATACCAGGGAGTTTCAGTCAAACAATTGCGGAACAACCAGTGTCGGGGTTGCAACAGCCAGATTTCAGCGCCCAAGCTGCCAGTGTATTGCTACCACCAGCGCAAGACCAAAAAGTAATGATTTTGGGTGGGGGCAATGATAATGGTGTAGCAACCAACCGGGTGAATATTATCGATCTCAAGGCTAGTAGCCCTACTTATACGGCAGCCCCCTCTCTAAATAATCCGAAGATGCACCTCAGTGCTGTTTTGTTGCCAGACCGCACGGTGTTTGTTTGTAATGGCAGCAAAATGAACGAGGATGTAGCAAACTCAACCCTGCCGGCAGAGATTTACAATCCGGCGACCAATACCTGGAAAGCAGTCGAGACACCAACTGTCAATGGTCGTGTTTATCATTCCGTGGCACTCCTCCTGCCCGATGGCAGAGTCATGACAGCAGGGGGAAATCCTGAGCGTGGTACTTATGAACCGCGCATAGAAGTTTACAGTCCGGCGTACATCTCACAAACACGACCTGTGATTCAATCTGCTCCCGAATCAGTGGGATACGGCAATCAAATCACGATCCAGACACCCCAAGCCGGAAGCATCAAATGGGTGAGTCTGATTCGACCAATGGCGACAACTCATTCTGTGGATACAGAACAACGGCTAGTAGACCTACCGATCGACTTTCAACTTTTAAATTTTCTCTTCGTTACGGTAACGAATAACCAAAATCTAGCACCGGCAGGCTGGTACATGCTGTTTATTACTGACAACAATAACGTTCCCTCAGTGGCAAGTTGGATTCAATTAGGATAGTTGGCTCATGGCTAATAGTTGTTTTTTCCAGACAGGCGCAACGGTGACAATAATCACAAGATGCAGGAATTCTAGGAGTCAAATATGAACATGAAGCTCACACGTAGACAGTTTAGTCATTTGGCTCTAGCCAGCAGCGCAGCAATAGCCGTAGGAACCTTCGCCACCAAAACTGTTGCACAAACACCGCCCCTAGCGATCTTGGGTATCCGCCCTGGTTCGATAACCAGCACCGATGACTCACTCACTCCGGAAATAAACAGCACCGATCAAACCACTGCTAGCATAGTCCAAATCGCATCCACTGCCCGATCGCTCGTCGTAGAGTCCTTAGCCGTGGAGAGTCTTGAGGTGAAGACCCGACTGAAAACCCCACCTATTCTAAATTTTGGCGAGCAACTAAGTGGTTTCGCTGCCTTAAGTGATGGCAAGCTTGTAGTAGCTGCTACTAGTATTGATGCGAGTCAGAAAGCTGAGCAACCCACTCGCCTGATATTTCTGAGCGCGTCCCCAACAACTAAAAGCCTCTCAGGACTCAAAAGTAACGAGACGCTTTTAGATTTAGAGGGCTTGAAAGACGGCTCCCTCCTTGGTATAGTTGGCAACAATAACGGTACACCCTCCTTCAGGCTAGTAAGTATTAATCCCGTGACGGGCGAGATTACAGATCGGCGCACACTGTCGGAAAACCAGCGGATTAGTAATATAACTGAGTGTCCAAATGGAAATCTCTATGCGATCGCTGTTGGACAGAAAGGCGAAACTAATCTGGTGCAGATTGATCGGGGGCAAACAACGCCATTGCGCTATAACAATCAGCCTTGGAATAGTGGTTTCAGTGAATTGGTTTGCTCTCCATCAAACCAATTGTTTGCGCTGGGTGCCGGCAGATATGAGCCATCTAAATACCTACACACCATCGATCAAAACACTGGAGTTATAACTCGCCTCAAACAATTCAACGTTGCCAGAATTGCGATTTTGGCGATGTAGCGATCGCATATTTTCTAGTCCACAAATAAATCTGCGCCGCGCGTTCGTCTAGTTGCTTTGCACCATCACCATTAATTGCGAATTCCGAATTATAACGTTTCCGGCTTGAGATGAAGCTAATGAGCGCTCTTCGTTGCTGTCCCTTTATTAGATAAACTCACTAACATGCCTTGGAATGTCTTGTCGAACTGTCCGATTAATCCTGTCCATGCTGCTTTATTACGCACGGGCAAGGTTCTGTTTTTCTCTGGTTCGGGTAACGATCCGAACAACGTAGCAAATTCCCCCCAAGGCGCTGCTCTTTGGGATGTCAATCAGAATACCTTCTCCCGTCCGCAGATCCCACGAGATCGTACAGGAAACCCGATTGATATTTTCTGCGGTGGTCAATCATTCCGATCTGATGGGACGCTGCTGGTTGCAGGTGGCAGCCTACAGTATGACCCATTCTATGGACAGACGAGTACTTTTGTCTTCAATCCTAGCAGCGAGAAATGGACAAAAGTGGCATCGCTGAAGAGGGGCAGATGGTATCCTACCTTAGTAACGCTGGGTAGTGGTAGAATCTTCGTTCTGTCGGGTTTAGATGAAAATGGCAACCTTGGTCGCAACCCAGAAATTTTTACCGGCAGTAGTTGGAGCATTTTTTCACAACCAACTAGTGCCTTTAGTCTCTACTCCCACCTTTTCCTGCTCGCTAATGGCAACCTTTTCTATCCGGGTGCCCAATTTGGCAGCAGCAGTGTATCGCCCAGCATCCTGACTGTGCCTGTCAGTTTCAGTCAAGCCATTACGCTTCAATCGGTGTCTGGGTTGGAACAGGCAGATTCTGGCAACCAAGCTGCCAGTGTATTGCTACCACCAGCCCAAGACCAAAAGGTGATGATTATCGGTGGGGGCAATGATAATGGCGTAGCAACCAACCGAGTCAATATTATCGATCTCAACGCTAGTAGCCCCACTTATACCGCAGCCCCGTATCTAAATAATCCCAGGATGCACCACAGTGCTGTTTTGTTGCCAGACCGCACGGTGTTTGTTTGTAATGGCAGCAAAATGGACGAGGACGTAGCAAACTCAACCCTGCCGGCGGAGATTTACAATCCGGCGACCAATACCTGGACAGCAGTTGAGACACCAACTGTCAATGGTCGTGTTTATCATTCAGTGGCGCTCCTCCTGCCTGATGGTAGAGTCATGACAGCAGGGGGAAATCCTGAGCGTGGTACTTTTGAAACGCGCATAGAAGTTTACAGTCCGGCGTACATCTCGCAAACACGACCCGTGATTCAAAGATCTCGGCAATCAGTGGGATACGGTGGGCAAATCACGATCCAGACACCCCAAGCCGGGAGCGTCAAATGGGTGAGTCTGATTCGACCAATGGCGACAACTCACACTGTAGATACAGAACAACGGCTAGTAGATTTGCCAATCAAATCTAAAACTAGCACGAATGTCATCGTTACCGTCACAAATGACCGGAATCTAGCACCGGCAGGCTGGTACATGCTGTTTATTACTGACAACAATAACGTTCCATCAGTGGCACGTTGGATTCGCTTAGCATAGTTTGTTTTTTCCGACAAAAGTTATTGGGATTAACTTCCAAGCGCAAGTGTGATAAGAATCACAAAATGTAGTAATTCTAGGAATCAAATATGAACATGAAGCTAACGCGCAGACAGTTTAGTCAGTTGGCTCTAGCCAGCAGCGCAGCAATAGCCGTAGGAACCTTCGCCACCAAAACTGTTGCACAAACACCGCCCCTAATGGTCTTGGGTATCCGCCCTAGTTCCACAACCAGCACCGATGACTCACTCACTCCTGAAATAAACAGCACCGATCAAACCGACGCAACCGCGATCGTAGACCAAAGTGCATCGACTGCCCGATCGCTCGTCGTAGTGTCCTTAACTGTGGAGAGTCTTGAGGTGAAGACCCAACTGAGGACTCCACCGATTCTGGAGTTTGGTGAGCAACTAAGTGGTTTCGCTGCGTTAAGTGATGGTCGTCTCGTAGCACTGGCTACTAGTCTTGATTCGAGTCTGAAAGCAGCGCAACCGACTCGCCTGATATTTCTGAGTGTGTCTCCAACAACCCAAATTGTCTCAGGACTCAAAAGTAACGAGACGCTTTTAAGTCTACAGGGCTTGAAAGACGGCTCCCTCATTGGTATAGTTGGCAACAAAAACAGCACACCCCCCTTCAGGCTAGTAAGTATTAATCCCGTGACGGGCGAGATTACAGATCAGCGCTCACTGTCGGAAAACCAACGGATTAGTAATATAACTGAGTGTCTGAATGGAAATCTCTATGCGATCGCTGTTGGACAGAAAGGCGAAACTAATCTGGTGCAGATTGATCGGGGGCAAACAACGCCATTGCGCTATAACAATCAGCCTTGGAATAGTGGTTTCAGTGACTTGGTTTGCTCTCCATCAAACCAATTGTTCGCGCTGGGTGCCGGCAGATATGAGTTATCTAAATACCTACACACCATCGATGAAAACACTGGACTTATAACTCGCCTCAAAAACTTCAACGTTGCCAGAATTGCGATTCAGGCTAGTTAGTTGTTTGTTGTTGGTTGTTAGTTGTTGGTTGTTAGTTGTTGGTTGTTAGTTGTTAGTTGTTGGTTGTTAGTTGTTGGTTGTTAGTTGTTGGTTGTTAGTTGTTAGTTGTTAGTTGTTAGTCATTGATAACCAAGGACAATTAGCAATTAGCAATTAGCAATTAGCAATTAGCAATTAGCAATTAGACATCTCCGAAAAAGAATGTAGAGACGCGACGCCCTTCGGGTTCAGCAGTCGCCTACGGCGGGAAACACTCATTCAGCGCTGCTTCAGCAGTCGCCTCTGTCGGGAAACACTCATTCAGCGCACCGCGAGAATTTCGCGTCTCTACAAGGATTTCAGGTTACGCATAATTAATTTCCGGAGATGTCTATTAGCAATTCCCCAATCAACTTTCATTGCGCATAGGTTTTAGACTGGCAACAAATGAAGCGTCCCTATTGGTCAGAGGCTTTGCCATTATACGGTCAACACCTGATAGAAATATGTAGAAATATAAATTTAATCAACTCGTTCAAAATATGGTAAAAAAGGTCATAAAATTCTGTATTAACAAAGGAAAGCACATTAAATAGCTATGTGCGATTAAATTCTCACATATGCTTTTATTTAGCAAGTTTAGAGAAGTAATACTCCCCTATTTCCTACTTTACTTTCCCATAAGCTTGTCCTACGAGATATTTTCCTGTTGCAAAAACAAAATCTTTTGAGATAACATTTTCTTAGAGCGGTTTAACACTCTAGTATCAGGCTGTAACCAGAATGTAGCTTTATAAAATTTTCTGAACTACTTTCAATAGGAAATTGGTCAGTCTTACCAATTGTTGGGCTGACACAAAACTTTTTACCACGCGTAAATGCAATGTATTGAATATTGCATTGCTACCTTGCGTACATCTATTTTGCTTTCCTGAGCATCTATTTACCCAACAGAATTTGCCTATCCACAAGGTATAGATACATAACCAGCTAGCTGATTTGGTTAGCTAGATTGGCTTCGTGTTTCTTTGCTCAAACTCCTTATATTTATACCACATTCCGATGGATAACGGCAAATAAATTTATTCGCATTACTCTGTCCTAGTTTTTTACTGGAGAACTCACGAAAATGCCCTGGGAACTTTTGTCATCTCAGTGTCCGATTAATCCTGTCCATGCTGCTTTACTACGCACGGGCAAAGTCTTGTTTTTCTGTGGTTCGGGTAACGATCCAAACAACGTAGTAAATTCCCCTCAAGGTGCCGCTCTCTGGGATGTAAATCAGAATACCATTCTCCCAACCGCGCAGATTCCACTCGATGGAGCTGGAAACCCCATTGACGTTTTCTGTGCTGGTCAGTCGTTCCTCTCTGATGGCAAGCTGTTGGTTGCAGGTGGCACTCTAAAGTATGACCCATTCCTTGGTTCGCTAGCTTCTCTTGTATTCGATCCCAGCACCGAGACATGGACACAGGTGGCATCGATGAATGTAGGTCGCTGGTATCCTACCCTAGTAACGCTGGGCAGTGGTAAAATCTTTGCTCTGTCCGGTCTAGATATAAATGGCAACCTAGGCTTCAACCCAGAAATTTTTGACAATGGTTGGACCCAGTTTTCACAACCAACCAGTGGCTTTAATCTCTACGCCCACCTTTTCTTGCTCAGTAATGGCAACCTTTTCTATTCGGGTGCCGAATTTGGCAACAGTAATATATCGCCAAGCATCCTGACCATACCTGAAAGTTTCAGTGAACTCATCGCGGAACAATCGGTGTCTGGGTTGGAACAGCCAGATTTCAGCGCCCAAGCTGCCAGTGTATTGCTACCACCAGCTCAAGACCAAAAGGTCATGATTCTCGGTGGGGGGAATTCTACTACGGCGGTTGGTGATCCAAACAAGCCGCCTGGTATGGCAACCAACCGGGTCAATATTATCGATCTCAGTGCTAGTAACCCCACTTATACGGCAGCCGCCTCTCTCAATAATGCCAGGATTCACCTCGGTGCTGTTTTGTTGCCAGATCGCACGGTGTTTGTTTGTAATGGCAGCACAATTTACGAGGATGTAGCAAACTCAACGCTGCCTGCAGAGATTTACGATCCGGCGACCAATACTTGGACAGTAGTAGAGACACCAAGTGTCAACGGTCGTGTTTATCATTCAGTGGCACTCCTCCTACCAGATGGCAGAGTCATGACAGCAGGGGGAAATCCCCAGCGTGGTACTTTTGAATCGCGGATAGAAATTTACAGTCCGGCGTATATATCACAAACACGACCCGTGATTGAAAACGCTCCCCAATCAGTGGGATACGGCGGGACAATCACAATCCCGACACCCCAAGCCGACGGCATCAAATGGGTCAATCTCATTCGACCAACGGCGACAACTCATAGCCTGGATACAGAACAACGCCTAGTAGACGTGCCGATTAACTCGAAGGATAGTAATTCTCTCACCGTTACGGTGACAAATAACCCGAACCTAGCACCGCCTGGTTGGTACATGCTGTTTATTACCGACAACAATAACGTTCCATCAGTGGCAAGTTGGATTCAATTAGGATAGTTAGCCAATGGTGAAAGGGCAACGCAATTAGCATGCGCTATTTTCCTGACACTTGCAGTATTGCATTTGTTTTAATCCCTAATAGGGATTAATAAATAACCACCACAATTTAGGAAATTAAATATGAATCTGAAGCTAACACGTAGACAGTTCAGTCAGTTGGCTCTAGCCAGCACAGCAGCAGCAGCCTTGGGAACCTTCCCCAACGAAGCTTCTGCACAAACACCCCCGGTCATTTTAGGTGTGCGCCCTGGTTCTATCACCAGCACTGACAGTACTGACCAAACCATTAACATCAACGAACAAGCTGCATCCACTGCCCGACCAATTGTGGTGGAGTCGTTAGAAATTGCGCCGACCCTGGACACGGCGATCGGTTCTGATGTCAAGACACCATTGACGACCACACCTATTCTGGCGCTGGGAGAGCAACTGAGTGCTTTGGCTTCCTTAACTGATGGCACTCTTATAGTAGTCGCTACCAGTTTCACTCTTAGAAACAACACGGACCAATCCACTCGTCTGATATTTCTGGGTGCGTCTCCAAAAACTCAGACAGTCTCAGGAATCACAAATCAGGAGGCGTTTGTGAGTCTGACGGTCTTGAAAGACGGCTCCCTCGTTGGTGTTGTCGCCAAAAGGAACGGCACGCTTCCCATCAGACTAGTAAATCTTAACCCTCAGACCGGCGAGATTACAGATAACAGGAAACTACCTGAAAACCAACGGTTTACTAATATAGTTGGGTGTCCTGATGGAAATCTTTATGCGATCGCTGTTGGGCAGAGAGGCGAAACTAGCCTGGTGCAACTCGATGGGGGGCAAACAACGCCATTAAGCTTTAACGATCAGCCTTGGAATAGTGGCTTCAGTAACTTGGTTTGCTCTCCCTCAAACCAATTATTCGCGCTGGGTTCCCGCAGGTATGAGTCACCTCAATACTTGCACACCATCGATCAAAACACTGGAGTTATAACTCGGCTAAGAGACTTCGACGTTGCCAAGATTACGATTCAGGCTAGTTAGTTGTTGGTTGTTAGTTGTTGGTTGTTAGTTGTTAGTTGTTAGTTGTTAGTTGTTGGTTGTTAGTTGTTGGTTGTTAGTTGTTGGTTGTTAGTTGTTAGTTGTTAGTTGTTAGTCATTGATAACCAAGGACAATTAGCAATTAGCAATTAGCAATTAGCAATTAGCAATTCCCCAATCAACAATTCCCCAATCAACAATCAACAACTAACAATTCCCCAATCAACAATTCCCCAATCAACAATCAACAACTAACTTTCATCACCCTGTGACTGTCGCCATTGCTTTGTCAACAGCTTGCAAAGCTACATCTACTTCTGCCTCTGTAACAATCAACGGTGGCACAAATCGGACGACCTTTGGACCTGCGGGGACGAGTAATAAGCCTTGGTCCATTCCAGCTTTGACGACATCAGCTGCGGTTAGCTGAGTATCTGCTGCCAGTTCCATACCGTTGATTAAACCCCAGCCGCGTACTTCGGCAATTTGATGGGGATATTTCGAGGCGATCGCCTGCAACCCTGTTCGCAATTGCTCACCCCTAGCCTCCACATTCTGCAAAAGATTATCCGAGTCCAAAGTCTGACAGACAGTCAGGGCAACTGCACAAGCAAAAGGATTCCCGCCAAAGGTACTAGCATGTTCACCCGGTTGGAATACATCGCAGAATGATTTGGACATCATAGCCCCGATGGGGATACCACCGCCTAAGCCTTTAGCACTAGTGAAGATATCTGGCTCAACACCGAGATGTTCGTAACCCCATAATTTACCACTGCGACCCATACCAACTTGCACTTCATCAAAAATTAGCAGAATACCAATTTCATTGCAAATCTGCCGCACCTTTTGGAAGTAGGCTATTTCACCCGGACGAACACCGCCTTCTCCTTGTAATGGCTCCAAAAGAATCGCTGCTACACGGTAATCACCTTCATCCAGTTCACCAATCGCTGCTTCTAACGCGCCTATATCATTATAAGGTACATGGTGGAACCCAGGCACTAAGGGGTCAAAGTTTTTTTGATACTTCGGTTGCCCAGTAGCAGTAATCGTCGCTAAAGTCCGTCCGTGGAAACTGGCGTTTGCTGTCAAAATGATCGGTTTGTCAATTTCTAGGACTGTGTGGGCGTATTTCCGCGCCAATTTAATTGCAGCTTCGTTTGCTTCCGCCCCGGAGTTGCAGAAAAATGCCCGGTCGGCGCAGGAATGTTGAACTATCCAATCAGCCAACTCTCCCTGCTCTGGAATGTAGTACAAATTAGAAACGTGGTGCAATTTCTGAATTTGCCGTGTTACCGTTTCTACCAAAGCAGGGTGGGCGTGTCCCAGTGTACAAGTAGCGATCCCAGCCACAAAGTCGAGATATTCTCGTCCCTGTGTATCCCAAACGCGACAACCTTTGCCCCGCTCTAAGGCTAGAGGAAATCGCGCATAGGTGGACATGACAGATCGATCAAAACTATCTGGGTCAAAGGTGTTAGATGACACATTTGACTGTGAATCTATCGTCGATTGTTCAAACAGAGTTTGGATGCTCACTACCTAAACCCTCAAAATCCCTTATATTATAGTTATTTCCGATTATTATGATAATTTTGAAAACAATCTTCTTATTTACCTCAGCTAAAATTTCCCTTTAAGGCTCCAGTCGGATATCCTCGAACGAGTTGCAGTGGTGAAATAACTGTGTACTCAACACTTGAGCAAAAATATCGTCGCATCCAAAAAGAGCTAACAGCAGGAGCGATCGCCCTCGGCTGTGTCTTCCTCATTGGTACTTTATGGTATCGCCTAGTGGAAGGCTGGTCTTTGGCGGATGCAGCTTATATGACTGTAATTACCTTATCTACCGTTGGCTATGGAGAGATAGAACCACTGGGAGCACGAGGAAGGTTATTTACCATCGCCCTAATTTTAATGGGTGTAATGACTATCGGTTACATTGTCAATAGGTTTACAGAAGCAGTAATTCAAGGCTACTTTCAAGAAGGAATTCGACTACGACAACAACGGCGCGTAATGGACTCATTATCAGGACATTATATCATCTGTGGATTTAGTCGAACTGGTCGTCAAATTGCCAAAGAATTTCGGGCAGAAGACGTCTCTTTTGTCATTATTGATTCTGATATGGAATCTGTGCAAACGGCGCAGGCAGAGGGTTATACCGTATACCAGGGTGATGCTACGCTGGATGAAACTCTCTTGAGAATTGGTATAGAACGGGCAATTTGTATTGTCGCGGCACTTCCTTCAGATGCAGAGAATCTGTATACAGTACTTTCAGCAAAAACACTGAATCCAAGTATTCGAGCGATCGCCCGGGCAAGTACAGAAGAAGCTGTGCAAAAGTTGCAACGCGGCGGTGCCGATGCTGTGGTTTCTCCCTACATTACTGGTGGTAAGCGCATGGCAGCTGCTGCCCTCAGACCTCAGGTAATGGACTTTGTAGACGGTATTATCTCAGGTACAGACAGACAGTTATACATGGAAGAATTTTTGCTCGACCCAGCAACTAGTCCTTTTGTAGGTCAAACTTTAGGACAAGCAAAGTTACGTGCGCAAACTGGGGCACTGCTGCTTGCCATCCGTCGTGCCCATGGAGAACTCATCGGTGGTCCGACTGCTGACACGCTATTCATGTCTGGAGATCTGCTGATCGCTATGGGTACAGCTGAACAGCTACGTGACCTCAACCAACTTTTAGGACCCCTAGGTTCCAAGCAATTGCGGCGACCTAAGCATACTTAAGCGGCCAAAGTCTATTACTTGCACTATCCTACTCTGGATGCAATTACTCAATATTGCCGTGCAACTGGCACAAGCACTGGCATCCCTGCATCAACATCACATAATTCACAGTGATCGGATTGTTACTAAGAAGCATGGCGGAACATTGCAATGCATTTCCTCGCCCGGTCAGGGTGCAGAGTTTGTGATTCAAATTCCGCGCTATGAGGACTGCTGGCTAATTGTTCATGGTGAGACAGCCCTTGCAACTTGTTTCCCACGCCCAGGGGACTGCTTTCCCGTTGGGCTAATTGCCAGATTAAGATTAGCTAATAGCCATTAGCCATTAGCAATTAGCAATTAGCAATTAGCTACCACTGATTCGCTGATTCCAGCCGTGCAAGGGCGCTATGCTTGTTGTCACCCATTCAATCACAATCGGGTAAGCTACTGATATCAAGATGCTGGGATAAACTGCCATTCCCCAATCAGGGTGGACTAATACACGGCATTTGTTTTGCATCACTGGGTAGTTGAGTAAAGCTTTCACAACTGCTGTGTCGTCGTGGGGAGTTTTTCCCGGACGAGAAAGTAATGGATAGCCTGTGCGGGGGTCTATGAGGTCTGTTAAATAGCCGCGATCGCGCAGATTAAATGCCACATCACAGCCAAACCTCATAAACTTTTCCCGCAACCGTTCTTTTTCTGTCTCTATTTCTGGTGTAATTTCCACCAGATCATATGTTGATTGTTGTAAAACAATCACCACCCATAAAGAAGGTTGATTTTTCCAATCTGGTAATATCCGTGGGAGGTTGGTACAGATATACTGACTGGGAGAATGAATTGAAACTTGAACTGCTTGTCCCGTTTCGCCAACCAAATGAATGAGACAGCCTGCAGGATTCGTGTAAACTGTTGGATATTTCACTCAACCTTATTTGGTTTTTGCAAGTTTTTTCAATTAATCTTTTGTACAGATGATAACTCTTAATAAGTGCGAAAATTCATCAAATTTCCATGATAGATTAGCTTGATTTTAAGCTGCTCTTAATTTTTTATTAATTTTTACTCTTATTATTAATTAATCTTAACCTTAGTTGAACCAATTTTATGATATTAGCTCTTAGTTGCGCTGTCTTCGCACCCTCATATGGGCGAAGACAGCGCAACTAAGAACAATTTACATAAATTTACATATAGGAATCATATTTGATTTTTGAAATATACGTAGGGCACTGCCCACCAAAACCCGGATCTGGTGGGCAGTGCCCACCCTACGCTACTTAAAATTTTTCATTAATGATTTAGGATTCCTATAGTTAGATGATGAGATTTTCTTGAATGTCTTTAGTAAGACCAAATTAATCAAGTTTTAAAGCATTGACTGGAACTTCATCCCAAGAATTAACGAGTCGCAATTGCGCCACCCAACCCCATGCCTTTTGCACCTCAGTCAAATTCTGCTTAAAGGACTCATGGCAATCTTTAGCTTGGGACTCATTACAACAGGCAATACAAGCATGAATCATGCCGGAGGGGTCAATTTGCTCGTTTACCCAAATATTCATGGCATTTTCTCCTAAAAACTTGCAAGTGGTTTGTTGATTGTTGATTGTTGATTGTTGGTTGTCTTACCAATCAACAATCAACAACTAACAACTAACAATTATGGCTTTTGCGCGGCGATCGCTAATCTTGCTCCTTGCACTTGACGCAAGCGATCCATAACTGCTACGACCTGACCGTGAGTAACTTGCTCATCTGCGTTAATGACTACCAAACTTTCTTGGTTAGGACCAATTAATCCCTTCACTTGCTGTGTCAAGCCATCAAGAGTAATCGGTTTACGATTCAAGCTAATTCCTCCTTTTTTATCTACCGTCACTGTAATTGGCGCAGATGCTTGTTTTTGTGCCGTGCCTGCTTTAGGTAAATTTACTGGCAATCCTTCCGAACGAGTCAAAAATAGCGTTGACATAATAAAAAACGTCAATAACGCAAACATCACATCAATCATCGGTACGACGTTGATCTGAAGTGGTGGATCTGGTTCATCTTGTAGGCGCATAAGTTTTATCTCCTCTTTCATAGCGACGACGATACAGCAATTCTAGTTGTCCGCCATACTCCTGAATGCGTGCAATTTGCCGTTGGTATAGTCCCCTGAAGGTGTTGGCAAATAAAAGTGTAAAAATAGCAACGACCAATCCTGATGCGGTAGCAGTCAAAGCTTCACTAATCCCACCCGTGACATTTGTTGTTCTCGTACCTCCCACATCACCAATATTAAGAGAAGCAAACGAGGCAATTAATCCTAAGACAGTACCGAGAAGACCCAACAGTGGTGCAAGACCGATGATTGTCTCAAAGATATTTTGGAAACGCTTGAGTAAAGGTATTTCTGCTTGTGCTTCACTTTCTAATGCCAGACGAAACTCTTCTGGAGTTGGTTCTTCTAATTCCAAAGCTGCCAAAAAAATCCGTACAAGCGGCAAATCAGTATTTTGGTGGAGTATATCCAAAGCACTAACTACATTATTGAGACGGTAGAGATTCAGCACCTCCCGCACTAAACGGGTTTGACGGCTATTTATCCGCACCCAAAATATAACACGCTCGATAATCAGCCCTACTGCTAACAGAGAAAATGCTAACAAGGGCCACATGACAACCCCACCTGCCGAAAATAGATTACTAATTACCATACACTGTTGCTCAACTCCTCATGAAACTGACTCCAGCTTTTCATTGCTGCTTTGTGCTTGATTGCCATTGTCACTCAGGTGACCATCTTCCATATACATAATGCGATTGGCAATATCAAGGATACGATTGTCATGGGTCACTAACAGAATTGTACAACCTTGTTCTAAAGCTAGCTTTTGCATTAATTCAACCACATCACGCCCAGATTGTTTATCAAGTGCTGCAGTGGGTTCATCTGCTAAAACGATTTTCGGTTTGCTAATGAGGGCACGGGCAATAGCTACTCGTTGCTTTTGTCCACCTGATAGATTTTCTGGGTAGTAATTCGCACGATCGCCTAAACCGACAGTCTCTAGCATGGCGATCGCTTTTGCATCCAAGTCCTGATTCAGCATTTCGTCATGCAACTCCAGAGACATCCGCACATTTTCTTGATTCTGTCAAAAACTTCATGACTGTTATGCGCTTGGAAAATATAGCCAATCTGACGGCACAAGAGCGTTAAATGTTGCTTGCTAGATCCACATATCTCCCGTCCCAGAATTTTCAAACTACCGAATTGGGCAGAACGCAGTCCACCCAGAGCGCGTTAACAAGGTGGTTTTGCCCGAACCTGAAGGACCGGTCATAATCACAATTTCGCTTTTGTCTATTTCCAGGTTGATATCAAATAGTACTTGTTTCCGGAGCACACCGTCACCAAAGTAATGGTTGAGGTTACGAACAGAGATAACTGGTTCAGGTGTGATTAGGTTAATTGGGTCAGAAGAAAAAGTAATTTTCTGCATTTTTTTATTATTTTAGGAGGCGGTGGTGAGAATCCTTAAGAGAGTCGTAACCTTGCGACCAGCACAGGTGGAATTTGACTGAATTTGGACCAACCAAGCAAACGATTGTTATCAGGATGGTTAACTGGAAAAGCAGGTTCTTCTAAGCCATCCAGCACAAACCCTGCACGGAACGCTGTATTTAGCAGAACATTCAGTGGTCGATGAAAGTACAGGTGTGGCTGCGGTTGATTCTCAAGTGCCAGTCCTTGTGTGACGGTGGGTTGTAGGTATGCCGTCACTTTGACTGAGTATTCAGTTACCAATTCACCTCCACGATCCGTTAGTTCGGCAACGATGCTAGTATGATTGCTGTTAAAGCAGGGATGCATTACGGAAAAGACAAAGCAGCCACCAGGGCGTAGCAACTTTGTTAGTGCCCGCAAGAGGGGGTCGATTTCTGCCATATCCATTAGTGCCATTGCTGATACAGCAGCGTCGAAGGAGTATTCGCCAAGCTGAAGCAAAGCCATTTCATCTGTAGCGTCGAGGACGTGATACTC
This sequence comes from Stigonema sp., assembly GCA_965249805.1. Lineage (GTDB taxonomy): Bacteria > Cyanobacteriota > Cyanobacteriia > Cyanobacteriales > Nostocaceae > Stigonema. The sequence continues at coordinate 144,847 of CBDFMX010000001.1, read as the reverse complement.
AATTGATGTCTCATGCGGCTGAGTTCTGGTGCGGGCATAAGCAATCATCTCTTGGGCAAAGTCAATTCCCACTACCTGTGCGCCTCTGCTTGCTAATCTGCGAGTGAAAAGCCCATTACCACAACCGATGTCCAAAATCCGATTACCTGGTTTCACACAAAGCAGTTGTTCCATTGCAGGACGAACCAGCACCTGATGGAAGTCGTTACCGTCGTCGCCCATCCTTGTGTCCCAAACACTGGCGTTGGTGTTCCAAGCCTCACGGGTTTCATCATTTGGTGTATTTGTGGAGTCAGTTGCCATTATGGTATCTCCAGTGGGGAATGGGGAATGGGGAACTCGGGGCCCCCACGAAGTGGAGCCAGCGCGTTGCGGAGCCAGTTCTGCAGGAGGGTTTCCCTCCGTAGGAATCTGGCGTTGGGGTTCCCCCCGTTGTAGCGACTGGCGTGGGATTAGGGGCATGGGGAATTGTAAAAATTGACAATTAGCAATTAGCCATTAGCAATTACCAATTAGCAATTAGCAATTAGCTTTTTCCCCATCTTCTAAAATACATCTGCAGGGTCGGCGGATTGTAGTTTTCGCATGGAGATCGCTCCGGAAAAACTGCACATTGCTACTGTTAGTAAAAATACAGTGATGGCGCGACTGAGTGTCATGCCAATGGGGAGCAGTGTTGCTGTATACGTTAACTGATAGAGTGCGATGGAAATTAGAAATCCTGGAATATAACCTAATACTGCTAACAGCAATGCTTCCTGTAATAAGACACCAAGGAGGTAGCGATCGCTATAGCCTATCGCTTTCAGTGTGGCATATTCTGGTAAGTGATCGGCAACATCACTGTAAAGAATCTGATAAACAATTACAATCCCGACAATAAATCCGACAACCACACCAAGTCCGAAAATAAATCCAATTGTCCCTTGGCTTTCCCAGTAGTACTTTTCCACTGCTGCAAAACCGAGTGGTGTTAAAACTCGCACATCCCCTAACATTTCTCTTGCTAGTTGTGCCTGGAGTTTGGTGGGATCAATGCTTTTCTTGAGATGGATCAAACCGACTTCAATTTGGTTCGGTTGATGTTCTGGAAACAATTTTAGAAACGTTGAATCACTAGTGATGACATTGCCATCGGCAGCAAAGGATGTACCAATTGTAAACAGTCCTGTAACTTGAATGTTCTGTCGATTCACCTCTGCTTCCAATGTTAAGAACTTTTGGAAAGTGTTAGCGATCGCACCATACTCCGGACGAGAGGCGCGGTCAAACAATACCATATTTAGGAGTTTCAGTTGCGATACATTTTGCCTGACTTCTGGTAATTTAAAGCTAGGGGCTTCTGGTTCAACTCCCCAAATTAAAATGGCGAGTTTTTTCTTTCATCACCTGTCGCCAGGTTATACTCAGTACGAGCATTTTGGACTTCTGACTGCCAACGAGCGATCACTGCGTTTTGGACTGCAATTTCACCGGCTAACTCTGCTTGCAAGCGGACAATAGTTGACTGCTGTGCCTGAATTTCTCCGCTTTTTGCTCCGGCTTTCACCTGTGCAAGTTTAGCTTGAGCAACGTTGACCTGTTTTTGTGCCTGTTGCAGCGCATTTTGCAAGCTAGGTTTAGAGTTGAGAATTGCTACAATTTGTCCGGCTTTAACTGAATCGCCTTCTTTGACAAGGAGCATCGCGATGCGATCGCCATCTAACTCCAAAGGTGCACAGAGGTGAATCACCTCGGCTTCCGGCTCAAGTCGTCCTAAAGCTGTTACTTTTTGGACAGTAGGTGCTGTCTCTACTGATTTAGATGAAGTTTGACTGACTTTTCCAAACTGAGAAATGCCATAATAAGCAATTCCACCTGTGATGGCAGTAGCCGTAATTACTAAGCCAATCAACCATTGATTTGCTGGTTTGGATAACAGGTTTAGACTCATATAGTAGCCTTATCGTAAGTTATGAAAATTAATTTTTTTACGAACCGCTAAGACGCGAAGATCGCCAAGAAAATCAAACTACTATTTCGACATTTGCTGCTCCAAATATGCCGTCAGCATTTTGCCTAGTAGAGCAAATTGTTCGGGAAAAGAAACTATTTCATTCCCCCATAAACGTTCTACGATTAAGCCGTCAACTAGGCATAAAACAAAGGAGGCTAATACAGGATCTTGAATGCCCAACAAATTATAGAATGTCTGCCGGAATAGCTCATCAACCCTCCTTAACGCAACACTATTCTGAATCTCTTCGCGGTCTTGATGCTGACAAAAATCAATCAAGATACACATCCACTTAATGTAGTAATCCTCGTTTTGAACCAAGTATGTTCCCAACACTTCCAGCCGTTCTTGCAGGGTTTGTGTTCCTTCCACCACAGCGGCGGCTATCTGCAAATCTCGCTGACTTATTTCTTCTACCAATTGCTCAAACAAAGCTTTTTTGCTGGGAAAGTAGTGATACAGCGTCCCTGTGGAAACTCCTAAACCTTCAGCAATCTGCCGCATGGTGACGGAACCATAGCCCTTCTGGGCAAATAAATCAAAGCACTTACTGAGCAGTTCTTTGCGGTATTGGTCATGGTCAACAATTTTCGGCATACTGCTTATTTTTATATCGAACGCTCGATATATTATAATTTAGTATCATTGTTGATCGGTTGTCAATACAAAAATGTAATTTTTCTATTTCAACAAAGTCACTCTCCTGATTTAATTCCCATTGAGCGTTTTTGGGAATCAATACGGTTCGGTTAAGGGTTGTTAGTGAGAATTACATAAGTGTAGAGACGTTGCATGCAACGTCAAGACAAGAGTTATCGGTATGTAGACGATCAATACGGTTCGGATAAGATAATCTATAGCGATCCTAAATGATTCGTGAAAGTAGAGAAACCCGGTTTCTTTAAGAAACCGGGTTTCTGAGGCTCGGTATTTTCACAACTGATTTAGGACTGCTATATATACCGATAACGACTGTCCAGACGCGAAATTTCGCGTCTCTACACGTTGAAAATCCTCACTATCAACTGACTTTCAGCTATTAGCATAAAAATTTATTCCTAGGTTCGTAGGTTGCGATAGCCGCAATGTTATAGTCCTGGATTTAAGAGCGAAAGTGAGGGAACTTGACCAAAGAGATAGTTACTTCTTTAACTGGATGGGACTATCTTATTGATGAATTATTTATAATCGGAATTTTGATAGCCGGAACTTTGTAAGACGGTCCTACCTGAACTGCGGGACAGTCAACAGCATCATCATCGCACAACAAATAATTTACGATGTCGTAAATATAAACATAAGCTGCAACTCCTTCTAGCACATACCCATATTTGCCCTTTCCCAGTTCATTAAAATTAATGGTATAGAAGTGGCTACTATCTTTGCCCCCATAGTAGCGGTAAAGAGGAACAGTTCCCAATTGCTGTGTGGCAAAAACGTAGGCGGCAACTCCTTCTAGCACATACCCATATTTGCCATCTCCTAGTTCATTAAAATTAATGGTATAGAAGTGGCTACTATCTTCGCTCCTATAGTAGCGGTAAAGAGGAACAGTTCCCGATTGCTGTGTGGAAAAAACGTAGGCGGCAACTCCTTCTAGCACATACCCATATTTGCCATCTCCTAGTTCATTAAAATTAATGGTATAGAAGTGGCTACTATCTTTGCTCCTATAGTAGCGGTAAAGAGGAGCAGTGGCAAAAACGTAGGCGGCAACTCCTTCTAGCACATACCCATTGGCATGTAGTGCATCAAAACTATCAAAATTAACGGTATAAAAGTGCTTACTATCTTTGCTCCTATAGTAGCGGTAAAGAGGAACAGTTCCCGATTCCTGTTTGGCAAAAACGTAGGCAGCAACTCCTTCTAGCACATACCCATATTTGCCATCTCCCAGTTCATTAAAATTAATGGTATAAAAGTGTCTACTATCTTCACTCCTATAGTAGCGGTAAAGAGGAACAGTTCCCGATTCCTGTGTGGCAAAAACGTAGGCGGCAACTCCTTCTAGCACATACCCATATTTGCCATCTCCCAGTTCATCAAAATTAATGGTATAAAAGTAGTTATTATCTTCCGGCCTTAAGTAGACGTAAAGAGGCACTCCTTCTGTGTGCACTGGTTCTACATTTTCTGCGATCAATCGGCTGTCTGCCTCAAAGATAATCCCTTTGCCACCGTACTGATTACTAATTGCTGTATTTACAGGAAATTCACTTTTATTAATTGTGTTTTGAAAGGTAGGCACTGCTCTAGGAGTAAGCTTTTCATGTGGATATGAGGAAGTATTAGGAATTTGCGAAGTTAATTGCCCCTGTGTTGGTGATGTAGAAGTTTGGGAGAGATTAGCTTTGGCGGGAAAGACTGATAAAATAGCTATCGCTGCTCCCATAAAAGCCAGTAAACTTTGAGAAAATATTTTCTTCATTTTTAAGCTCTACTGAATTTAACGCAAAAAAGAACTTTTCATGCAACGCAAGCCGAAAGTTTAAGAGTACAAACACAGTGAGCACTGGAAACGCTCTGACGATTAATACGCATGCTCAGATCTTGCAGCATTCGAGTGTTGGTGTAGGGGAGCCACCTTCGTGCGCGGTGAGACCAGTGCTGTTCGCGTTAGCGACGAAGGAGCGTCAGCGTCTCCCCTTGGGAGAAGGAGGGTTTCCCTCCGTAGAACCCGGAGGGGTTCCCCGCGTTGAGAGGAGTGGTGAGACAGCCCTGTTCGCGCAGCGTCTCCCCTTGGGAGAAGGAGGGTTTCCCTCCTGCAGGATCTGCTTTCCCGTTGGGCGTTGGGCACTGCCCACCAACGCAAAAATAGGCCCGCTCGGTCAATGGTGGGCGATGCCCACCCTACAAAAATAGCGTTATTGCAAGGAGTGCAAGATGCGATCGTGCTGATTTCTCCGAGTTGAAAATAACCTCTGCTTATTTCTCAGTATCAAGCGCACTAGTTTTACGCAAAACCCACCATTTCTTTACAAAAGTTCATTATCAGGTACGCAATAAACCCATTTGCGATCGCCTATATGTCTTCACCACTATCGGCAATAAGGTCAGGTATTCTCAACAAGACCGATCAAATGATTTGGGTAGAGTACCATCTGGGGTAATTTGGGCAAAAGCGCAATTTGCAATTCCTACACTCAGCACCACCTATGGCAATCCCTAGCCCTTTGAACCATCTCAAACAATGTGGTTTACTGAAAACAGGTTGGACTGCTGTAAACCTAGGGGGTGCGATATTTGGGATAAGTACTCGCTTTTACTGGTTCTTGGGGATGGCGATAAGTGGTGCGATCGCATTAGGAGGAGATTGCGCCCTAGCTCAGATTAAGCCTATACCAGATAATACCTTGGGCGCTCTTAGTTCTGTTGTTACACCCAATGTTGCGATCAATGGTATTCCTAGGGATCGAATTGATGGAGGGGCAATCTGCGGAAAAAACCTCTTTCATAGTTTTCGGGAATTCAACATTGACGAATTCCGAGGAGCCTATTTCACTAATCCTACTGGGATTGAGAACATCTTTAGCCGAGAAGACTTGGTGAAAAAGTTCAGAACAAATAACTTGAATGATTATTTTAAAAAATATGCTAGGCAAAATCATAATAAAAGGATTGCTAAAACTATTGTGGCGATTCCTGCATTAGAAAGTTTAAAAGTTGATGGGTATTACACAGTCAGCGCCAGTATTATAGAGTACGAATCTGTACCTGAATTTAATAAAGGCGGTTGCTGATATCCGATCCCAGCAATGCTGATTGGAAAACTGGCTGTAGAAAATACAGTAAAAGGACAAGGTTTAAGCATAGAACTGTTAGTAAATGCTCTGTAACGTGCAGTCAGGGCTTCTGAAGAAATTGGAATATTTGCAGTGAGAGTAGATGCTATAGATTTACAGGCAAAGGAATTTTATCTAAAGCATGAGTTTATTCCGTTTCAGGACAAAGAACTCTCGCTTTTTATGCCCATTGAAACAATAATAAGAGAATTTCTATAATCATATTTTGGATCTTGATCAGGGGAGAATATTTTCATGCTGAGAGTGGTTTGCGGTTCATATAGAAAAAAGTTGGCATTGCAGGGTCTTCTTAAAGATATAGCAATCCTATCAGCCCTGTTTCTAGTTGCCAACGTCCAGATCCTCGTTCTAACATGTTGTTTGCAATCATCTTCTTTACCAACGCTTGTTTTATCTAGCTTCGCTGCTGCAAATAGGAAACTACCTCAGCAGCAATGACGATTTATAAGCGTGGCTTATGAAGAGAGTGCGATCGCATTAACTATACCTGCGTAGTCAGATGTAAAAAATCAAACTTTGCACTTCAAATAAGCTATTTGCAAAACTATTAAACGAAATCAGTAGAATTGACCACATGGTAAGGGCGGGGGGACCCCGCCCCTAGGGTTAGATTGTGGTCTACCCAAATGAATATTGCGCTTGGCAGCCTGACTCATCCTATTGCATACTTGATTATTTTTGTCAATGATTTCGTCCTAGATTTTTGCTGTTTTGGCATTTCCCGAACGCCAAGTAGATATAACAGATTAATAGTAATCAGTAAAGCGCGATCCGACTCTATAGGGCTACGTGTGGGTATCAATTTATACGTATATTTATCCTTGTAAGCATGGGTAGTGGCGATGCCTGCGGCAAGCCACTCCCCCTTAGTACGCACTTTTGTGTAACAGATATCTTGGACCATTCGATAGTTCGTGTAGGGTAGGCACTCCAACGCAAAAATAGGCCCGATCAGTCAATGGTGGGCGATGCCACCCTACAAAAATAGCGTTATTGCAAGGAGTGCAAGATGTGATGTAAAGAACTATTAAGTACTGTGCCACGTGAGGTGCTATCCCAGACAGCAAGGGATTTTGCACTGCGCCATTTGAGGGGCTTTGACAAGCCCGCGAATTTGTATCATATTATGAGTATTTAGTTAATTAGTTGAAAATGTATGATTTCGCCAACCTGATCCCCTGAAAAGACAGAAGTTGTGGAGTTTATGAACAAAAGTTTTGACTCTAAGCGATCGCTTGTGAGGGGCTTGTTGTAGTCTAGTTTTGTCCTCACCAAATGAAATTGTAATTGCTATCAGAGGCACAGAAAACCTGGATGATTATTTCTTTAATTTACTGATGCTACCCAACTCAGAACAGGAACATAGCGCTATCAAAGATGTGGAAAGGCTAAACTTTAATAAGCCCCCGTCTTGTCCTTCACCCCAAGTGCCAAATTAATTGATTTTTTTTAACATTCTGATTAATGCACAATCTCTTCTATACCGATAGAAAATCAGCAAAACTATTGTGTTATATATTACAAAATAATGCAGTGATTTTACGAGAGGAAATGAAATGATTTCCAAGAAGTCTAGTGATAAAAACACACGAAATATAGATGAAACTATACGGCAGTGTGTCAATGATATGCTACAAAAGTTTATAGATGAAAAGTTAAAGAATTCTATAGAGACTTCTATTGCCGAAGCCTTAAATAATTATATAGCTACTTCTATCGATATAGACGACCCTAAACAAATAATACGTGTGTATTACAAAAATACTGCTGCTATTCAAGAAAATAGCGCTGCTGTGCAAGAACTACACGATAAAGTTAAACAATATTTGGATATGATACTGATAGAACAGCGTCAAAAAAATGGGGAACTTCAGCGAAAAAATCAGGCTTGGGAACAAGCTGGGATAGATTTTTTTCAGATACTAGAAAGAGCAATAGATTGCGAAACAGATGAAAATAAACGGTCGATAGAAAAAATATTATCGGAGTTTGAACGCACAGTCATTAACTTAGGGTTAGAGCGCATAATTCCACAGCATAATGAATCGTTGAATGAGAAATTTCACGAAGCGGTTGAGGAAGAAGAATCAGATGTTTTACCAGGTAATATCCTGAGATGTGCTGGCTGGGGTTACAGAATTGGCGATAATGTCATTGAGAAAGCAAAGGTGGTTGTGGCAAAAGCCCCAGCAGATTCGGGAAGAGACGTTCCGCCGGAACGTCTGTACGGGAGTGCGTAGGGGCGGGGTTTCCCCGCCCTTACTTACCGGAGTGGGGCAGAACGCAAAAAAATTAGTCAAGGAGTAAGCGAGACAATGGCAAAAGATTTTGCTATCGGGATTGACTTAGGTACATCCACATCTGAAATTTGTGTATACCGGAATAATGAATCATTTCCAATTTATGAACCGGTGACAAAACTGGCAATTATTCCATCAATTGTTGCTATTAGCAGAAAAGGTGAACTGCTGGTAGGAGAAGATGCTCGCAGTTGGGTTGATGTATCAGGTCGTGGGATTCGTGAAGTCAAGCGGAAGATGGGAACAGGGGAAACCGTGAGGCTTCTAGATAAAGAGTACCGACCTGAAGAAATTTCAGCACTAATTCTTCGCAAACTTAAGGAAAATACCGAAGAAGCATTAGGAACCACGATTCGAGAAGTTGTACTCTCTGTTCCTGCTAACTTTCCAGATGCTGCAAGACTTGCAACACTTAATGCCGGTGAATTGGCTGGACTGAAAATTACTCGCCTGATTAATGAACCGACGGCGGCGGCTTTAGCGTTTGGCATCAAAAATATTGATGTTGAAGAACAGCTTGTGGTCTTTGATTTTGGTGGTGGCACATTAGATATTACCGTGCTGGAGATGGTTGCAGGTGTGCTAGATGTTAAATGTAGTTTTGGTAATCCTCAACTAGGCGGTAAAGATTTCGATCAGGTAATGATGGCATTGATCGAGGAGAAATTTCAAGCCGAGAATCTAGAGGCAAAAATTTCTGAGAAGGCTTATGGGGCGCTTAAAGAAGCGGCAGAAAAAGCCAAAAAAGTGCTTTCCATACAGCTCCAGCATCATGTCAGAATTCCTTATTTTGCTGCTAACAACGGTGAATCTGTTGACTTAGAGATGGAAGTAACACGCCTGGAATTTGAGCAGGCGATCGCTCCTTTATTAGACACCGCAAAGCAATGTGTACGACAAGCACTTAATGCTCAGAAGCTGCGCCCTAGTGCTATCAACCGGGTATTATTAGTGGGAGGTACAACTTACATCCCTGCTGTGCGCCAATTAGTGCAACAGATGTTTGGCAAAGAAGGTGAAGCACCAGATGTTGGTTGTGAGTTAGCTGTTGGCGTTGGTGCATCTATTCAAGCTGCTATTGTCCAAGGTTTAATCCCTAGTGACTCAGGCATTATTCTCACCGATGTTGCTCCCTTTGGATTGGGCATTGAAGTAGTCAGTGAAATTGGCAGACAATACATGCTAACCTATGAACCTTTAATTAAGCCAAATACAACCATTCCTTATTCCACTTATAAAACTTACTCTTTGTTGAGGGCAGACCAAAAGCGGGTTGAGGTTCGTTTGTATCAAGACAATACAGGCAAGGCAAAGCGCTCTTCTGATGCTATTAATACAGGCATCAGTGCTGAAATTACTGATATTCCTCCGGCTCCTGATGGCAATCCCTATCCGATAGAAGTAGAGTTTTCCTATGACCTCAATGGGATCGCAAAGCTAAGAGCCACAATTCCCAATATTAACAAAAGTGTAGAGCTAGAGTATGCTCAATCTGCTATGCGCATGAATAGCCAAAACATAGCTGATGCAGCGAGTCGCCTCAAAGAACTGTGGAAGCAGAATGCCAAGGCGAAGGAATACGAAGGGTTAATTAATAAAGCAGAGCGGTTTATGACAGATATCCCTCCTCAAGAAAGGTCGCCACTGTCTGATATTGTTATGGATCTTAAAAAAGCTTTAATGAATGATAATACTGAAGAAATCCAAAAAACAGGCGATCGCCTAGTAGACTTCTTATTTGACATAGAAAACAACAGCTAATAGCTAATGGCTAATAGCTAATAGCTAATGGCTAATAACTATTAGCTACTAACAACTAACAATTAACAATTAACAATCCAACATCGTTATAAGAAATGGCGTATGAACTTTATCAGATGCTGGAAGTATCACCCCAAGCATCGGCTGATGAAATCAAACGAGCCTACTTTCGGTTAGTTCGTAAGTATTCTCCGGAAAAAGACCCGGAAAGGTTTAAGCAAATCCGAGGAGCTTATAACACACTTTCCGATGCCAAAGCCAGACTAAATTATGATTCTCTGCAGCAGTATGGCGATCGGATTGCAGACCTGATTAACCAAGCTGAAGAGAAAATGAGCACAGAAGAATGGTCTAGTGCCATTTCCTTATTAAAGCAGGTATTGGTACTAGCACCAGCAGCAGATGGTGCTCGCAATCTGCTAGGTCTTTGTTACATTCATATGGAGAATTGGGATTTTGGTGTTAAAGTATATCGGGCATTAACGAAAACTAACCCAGAAGTGCCGATTTATTGGAGCAACTTTGGTCATGTCTATAAACAGCAAGCTGACTCTTTGGACGATGATGCTTCTTCTGGGATGCAATATCAGCAAGCCCGTGAATACTTTCAGCGAGCCATAAAACTGGAATCATTTAATTCTGAGCCTTATTTAGAAATAGCTAATACTTACCTGGAAGAAAGGAATTACTCAGAGGCAATAGCTTGGGCTGAAAGTGCTATTAATGCTGACGGTAAAGTCGATGTTTATGACTTTGATGCTCTTTTCTTCATTTGCCGCGTTCACCTTTTTTGTGGTGAATCACACAAGATAGAAACAACAGCCCAGAGAATTGCATCTTTATTACCTGACACTGAGGAAGCACGAAAATATGCAGGTGCGCGATTTGCTGGTATGGGGTTAGAAGTGGCAAAAGTTGGTGCAAAATACGCCAATGCGGGTTTATTGACAGGAGCTATCGAATTTTTGGATGTTGCTATAAATTTTGACCCTAGCGATCCAGATATCAGAGAAATTTATAAACGAGTTGAGGAAATGCTTGCACCTCTTAACGAGTATGAACTGCTGAAACATGATACTCTGGTAATTCAAGGATTACAAAAACTGGCTGCATTTTGTTTAGCTGATTATTTTAATCTTCACAATTCAGAACAAGAAAGAATAAGTTATCTTGATGATGTAACTGCTGAAATTTTCGCCGATAAAACTAGGAATATTCTTGCTTCAGTTAGAAGAATTAAGTCTCATTATCCTGCCGTGTATGGGTTGAATAAAGATTTGTTTAATCGTATTGAACAGGCGGCTTGAATTTTAACTAATATGGAAACTCTACCTAATAACTGGGCAGATGTTCAGCCTGATGTTGATGAGAATTGGCACATAGATATCAACTTAGGACTTACGCATTGACAGAAACGACAAACTATGAATTACCTCTCGTTACAAGGCAGAGCCTTGTAATGCTCTTTTTGTGGGCTGCTGCCTCCCGTCAAACCTGGAGGCAGCAGCCCACTTGATCTCATTCCCAGGCAGAGCATGGGAACGAGCCCCGGCAAGAGTTTTAGGTTAATAAGCCTTTATTGCACATGATTGTCAATGTGTAAAGTGCGTAAGTCCTACAACTCTCCTTTTGTTGTGGTAAAATACCAAGAACAAAATTAAACAAAAGCATCGCGTTTATTGATCCATATTTTTCACACTTTCTATTCCCGCAGTACAAAGCTGAAGCAGTATGACTTTCTCGGTCGCTTTTTCCATCTGGCGATCGTCAATGTTCTCTCCAATATCATGATCCCCTTGGCAGGAACGATCAGTTTGGCTTTCTTGGGTCGTTTAGATGAAATTCATCATTTGGCTGGAGTTACCTTAGCTGCAACCTTGTTTGATTTCATCTACTACAGTTTCTCCTTTTTACGGATGGGAACCACTGGAGTCACTGCACAAGCTGTGGGACGAGGTGACCGAGAGGCGATGCTGCTCGTGGGACTGCGCAATGGCTTAATCGCCCTAGGGCTGGGCGTACTTCTGGTGATTTTGCAGTATCCTCTGAGAGAACTGGGGTTTGCCTTGACAGGTGCTAACCCAGAAGTAAGAGCTTCTGCTGTTGCCTATTTCAATATCTGCATTTGGGGAACACCTGCTTTTTTGCTCAACGCTGTCCTCGTAGGTTGGCTTCTGGGACGAGAACAAAGTGGCAAAGTCTTGCTGTTATCCCTGATTTGGAATGGCGCTAACATCCTGCTCAACTACCTATTGATTGTCCGGTGGGCTTTTGCAAGTACGGGGGCTGGAGTGTCCCAGATTCTGGCTCAGTGTGTGGAGTTGTTGGTGGGAATGATTTTGGTAAGCCGAGAAATTTCTTGGCAAGAAGTACGAACAGTAGCGCCACAGGTTTGGGACTTGCCAAGTTTGAAAGCCACTTTTACCCTGAACGGCAATATATTTGTCTGGAGCGTCAGTGAAATGTTGCCGTTAATCGTCTTCAACGACTTAAGTGCTGCGATGGGGACTATTATTTTGGCACAAAATGCCTTACTTATGCAAGTCATACTTCTCAGCTTTTTCTTTTTTGAGGGAATAGCATTCGCTACAGAAACTTTAAGCGGAAGTTTCAAGGGTCAGGGGGAGGAGCATCGGTTTAAGCCTCTTTTACAAGTGGTGGTAGGAACTCAAATGCTGTTAGGGCTGATTTTTGCTGGAGTATCTGTCCTCTTTCCTCAGACTATATTTGGTTTATTAACCAACCACAACGAAGTCATAGAGCCAATCAAAATCTATGTTATCTGGTTGCTTCCTATACTGGTAAGTGCTTCAATTGCTTTCAGTCTGGATGGATACTTTGCAGGTCTTGCACTGGTGAATATTCTCCGCAACTCCAGCTTAATTAGCGTTTTGTTGGGATTTGCGCCCGTGGCTGTGTTGACTTGGCATTTTCACAGTAATCATATCCTGTGGTTGGCATACTCAACGTTTATGGTAACTAGAAGCGTCATACTTGCGGTAGAGTTGCCAAGGACGTTTAGCAATAGTGCTGTCTCTGCTACGGGTGTCGAAAATAGGAACATCTAAATTGATCTGCTCACACCCTACTGCGAAACCATGCATAGATGATATCAGTATTTATACGCTTGTCAACAAATCACAGTATGAGCCAAGCTCAGTTTAGTTGAACTACTAAAAGAGTGTTTCCAGGCGACAGGCAATGCTAATTCTTTTTAAAGACGCGGAAGATGCGCTTTTACAGCTTGAGGATAGCATTCACAAGTGGTATGTCATCCTAGAATTTACTATGCAGAGCGCGGAGCCTAGTCAGGAATTAATCGCGCCATTGCGAGTCGTGCGGGAGTAAAAAAGAATGAAATCCTTAACCAAAAACTCGCAGTGGTTACAGAGACAGATTCCTGTCGCATTCAAGATTGGTGTACCGTTAATTATCATTACTGCGACAACAGCAGCAGTACTGACCATCAACACAATTTCGACAATTCGCACAAACTTGAAGCAATCTTACAGCGCACAATCACGCCAACTCGCTACTGTCGTGGAGGCTGAGTTTGCTGTTCATCCCGACGATCCTGTCGCTATGAATGCCTTTTTACAGGATCTCAAAAAATCTCAACCGTTAATTTCCCACATCCGCATTTATCGGATGATTAAAGGTGTACCTTCATTGTGGGCAAGTACAGATCCAATCGACTTTGACGGTAGCTATCAACTAGAGGAAGAAGATATTGACCCCCTGATTAAAGGGACTCAGAGTGAGAAAGAGGACACAACCAAAAATCTGCTAGAGATCGATCTGCCACTTAGGTTTGACAATCGGATAGTTGCAGCGATCGGCGTATACACAACACTCAAGCCCCGCAATCTGGCTATAGCAGCATCCATCAGCAGTACTTTGATTTCTACAATAATCAGTGTTATTACTCAAATAGCTGCTCTGATCTTTGTTCTTTATTGGGCAATCCTGCACCGTTTAGCAAGACTCAGTCGTGCAACTGAACTCGTTGCAGCAGGCGATCTGTCGATTCGCCTACCCGAAGGAGAAGTAGCTTCATGTCGCGACGAGATGTTGAACGTCGCTCGTGAGTTCGATCGCATGGTCGTGGCGGTGAATCAGCGAACACAAGAATTACATCATGCTTTGCACGAACTCCAGATATCCCAAGCTAAATTAATTCAAACTGAAAAAATGTCCAGTTTGGGTAAGATGGTTGCGGGAGTATCCCATGAAATCAATAATCCTGTTAACTTTATCCACGCTAATTTGGATTATGTCAAAAAATACGTACAAGACCTGCTAGAGCTAGTAAACCTCTATCAACACGAATACTCTGAGCCAACCCCTGTAATTAGAGACCGCATTGATGACATTGAACTCGACTTCCTTGGAGAAGATTTGCCCAAAATCCTTGACTCCATGAACACAGGAACCAAACGCATTCGCGATATTGTTCTATCTTTACGGAATTTCTCGCGATTAGATGAAGCCGAGTTTAAACCTACAGATATCCATGAAGGTATTGACAGCGCATTAGTAATCCTTAACAACCAGATCGAACAACAAATTCAAGTCCTGAAGCAGTACGGAGATTTACCTCTCGTTGAGTGTTATCCAGCGCAACTGAATCAAGTATTTATGAATATCCTCAGTAATGCGATCGATGCTTTAACCGCAGTACCCGATCTGTCTGCCAAACAGATTGTGATCCAGACTGCGATGGCTGATTCGGACCATGTTCAAGTCACGATCGGGGATCGTGGTATTGGCATTCCTGAAAATATCAAAAATAAAATATTTGACCCATTTTTCACAACGAAAGAAGTCGGTAAGGGAACTGGATTAGGGCTGACTGTATGCTATGATATCGTGCAGAAGCATGGGGGTCAAATTTCGGTAAATTCATCTCCGGAGATGGAAACTGAATTTATTGTGACTATTCCTGTGAAAACCTCTTAGAGAATGTGGTTATGGGGTGAAATGAGCGATCGCTCCAAGAAAATAAACTGTACTTAGAAGGCGATCGCACCAGACCAAACAGCATTTCCTAGAATTGACACATCTTGACACTCTCACAGCCTCATGTCTACGCCTCTCATCTGTCACTTCCTTATTGGTATCCCCGGTAGCGGTAAATCTACCTTCGCAGCACTTCTGGCGAAACTCGGAAATTATCGCATTGTCTCCACTGACGCAATTCGCCAACAACTTTATGGCGATGCAATTATCCAAGGGGAGTGGTCTGAAGTTGAGGAACTCGTCATCTCCCAGATCGGAGATGCGAAATCCCAAGGCTATTCCATCATCTATGATGCTACCAATGCCAAACGCCAATGGCGGATGGATTTACTGATCAAGTTAAATTCCTCTCTTACCCCCCTCTCCGAAAGTCGGAGAGGGGTTGGGGGTGAGGTTCAGTGGATCGCGTGGTACTTGCAAACTCCCAAAGCAACTTGCATTGCTTGGAACCAAAAACGCGATCGCATAGTTCCAGACATTGTCATAGAAAGGATGTATAAATCCCTGCAAGACCAGAACCCAGTAGTAGCGGAAGGATTTGCAGCAGTAAAAGAAATTGATGTTACATCGCCACAGTTCGACATTCAACAAATCGACATCCAAATCAAAAATCTTTCCCGTAGCATTATCAACCGCACTAACCGCACTCGGCATCGTCACATTACTTTACATTCATACAGCAACCTGCTGGACTTTGAACGCTTGATGCACCTGATTTCCTTGATAATTCGCTATCCGGGAATTGGGAATCTGCAAGTTAATCACCCCAGTTTAGTAGAAAGTATTTTTGGTACGGTTCCCCAGTTCGCTAGTGCTTTGGAGGAAGTTACCGCTTTCATGGGTAAACTGTGCGGGAAAATATATGCGGATCGAGATGCGATCGCATCTGATTTAAACTGGTTACAACAAAATGGTCTGATTGGTGCCGATGGTTTGCACTTTCCTCTCACGGATAGTACAGAGTAAGTTGGGAGTAAATAACGTGTATCCGGTGCGGGCGATCGCTAATCGTAATATGATAGATTCAGAGTTTTTACCGCCAGATGCTCTTTCTCGGAATTTAAGGAAAGGCAGGAAGAAACTAGACATAAAACGGGCAAAGGCGTTAGATTTCTTTGACATCTTCATCATAATTCGTAATTACTAATTCGTAATTCGTAATTTAAAAAGGGTTTGATACCCCCACGTCTACACGTGGTCATTTTTCAGTCGTGGTTTAAATCCCCGTCTGAAAAATAATTACGAATTACGAATTACGTTAGCGTAAGCGTTGCGTTAGCCGGTACTCCGGCGTCAGCGATCTTCGACGAAGGAGCGTCACTACGAATTTTTAATATCCGCTACAACATCCGTTGCCTAAGAAAGCCGACGAAACTCTTTTACCGCTAAAAGCTGGTTGGGATAAAGAGAGAAAGTAAAAAGTCAGCTAATAAACGTTCATATGTCAGACAACTTCTTTTTACTTAATGCCTGGTTTGCAATGGTAAACCATTAGCCCTGTGATGATCTCGTCCTGAGTCTTGTTGAGGTACACAGCTTGCTCATCCACAGATTCTACCCAGTTTATGGGAATCCAGTGGGGAAGCCCATCCGGCGAATCACTTTTAGTCAGCTTGATGTACTTCTCGCCGTCCATGTGTTCCACAGTACCAATAGGCACTCCTGGTACGTTATCCTCGCTTTTGGTGTGTACCGTCAAGTGTTCCTGAATTTTTGATATACTCATTGTTACCTCCGAAAATTACTGAACTAATACTTGAATATTTGTGGAACTTGAAAAACAAGTTTCACTCTCACACCTTTTGGGTAGCAATATCTCGAAAAGACAAAAATGTGACGCAACTTCATGACGTTACGTTTCAACCACATTCACATGAAAGTTATGAAATGCTGCAGATATAAACCATTTTATATCTGTGAATAATATAATGTCTTAAGTGATGCTACTGAAGTTTTTAAATCAGCGTTCTGGCTCTTTGTACGTGTTGTTTCGGATGAAACTCCATAGCTTGCGTAGACGAGAGTTTCAGAAGTTCACGCATCTTTACAACGCTGATGACCGTTACTTCTCAATAGACATCTCCGAAAAATCATAATACCGCTCTATGACTGAATTTCAACAGGCGATCGCCAATTGCAAACGTCAGCCAGTCTCAACGCAAAAATCTGGTTTTGAGACACTTACTGTTGGTAATAATGCAAAAATGACAAGTTAATACGCCAGTTTTACCCAGGTGATTTATCACTATTTTATATTGGTAAAACTAATGCTCCTATTCGGAATCTTACAAGTCCACATATGGTCATAATCACCTGTTCATATTTATGTGAGTTTAACCTAAATCTTTCCCCTGCAACTCTAAATATTTTAACTAAACGAATCAAATGTTCCACAAAAATTCGTTCACTCGCCAGTTCTTTGTTTTTCTCAAGTTGTGACTGAGTTAATTCTCCTTTTTTTGGCTTTTTTGTGGGGATCTTAATTGATGGTTCTCCTTCATAACCTTTATCACCTTTGAACCTTTGATTAGGCTCAAAGCCTTTCTTTCCTTCACGGAACATATTTATGTCACTTTTTGGACCAGGTTCTCCCGCTATTACATCAACAATATCTTGACCTGAGGGTAAAACAATAATTTGGTTTTTAAATGTATGGTTTTTCTTCTTCCCAGAGTAATACTTTTTCTAGAAGCTCGCCGGGGGAAGCTTCCCCCGGCAGACTTCGCTCTTTATACTCTCCAGGTCTCTCTATAGGCTGCTCATAACTATCTACTATTAATTCATAATCGGTTAATATTTCTTGAACTATCTCGTAGTCACTATCGTTTTTTTTTACCTGTTCTAGTAAACTTGATGGTAAAAGGAATTGTAGGAGTGGAACCCAGTAGTTAAATGTATCGTTTGCTGTTGATTCACTCACTCCAAACTGGATACCTAACAATTGAAATGTTGTTAAATGTCGTAAATATATCAAAGTCAAAATAATTTGCTCTTCTGTAGATAGCTTTATCTTGCGACCGCCCCCTTTATTTATGATTCTAACTTTCTTTGCTTCGATTTCTTGTTGCTTTTCAGTATGTAAGGCAAGCGCCTGTTTTATTAGTTGCTCTAATTGCTCATAATTTACACCTACTAATCGTTGCGTTTCTTGGGGATTATTTTGAATGTGATTTAGTATGTCACTCATATTCTGTAGTAAAAAAAACAATTTTATTCTCTTTAACCACAAAACGGTTCTATTTTGGAGATGTCTAATAGTCAAACATATATTAACACCCTCACTAAAAAAATTGCTAATATCTTGGTGAGATGCTATGGACAATGCGAGACATGGTAGACAAGCGAAAAAAGTTTGAACATGCTCACCAGAAGCAAAAGTAAAAATTCTATGCAAATACAAGCCAATCACGAAATAATTATCTGCTCTAGCTGGTGCGGGTAACATTGTTATGGCACTAGTCACAATAAGTAGTGTAACTAAACACATCGAAATTAGTCTTTTGGCATTTTGAAATATACGTTGCAGAGAACTTCGTCGTGTATCAATGTAAACTCGATTTGAGATTACTTACAAAGTCAGCTATGTAAACTTCTTACAGTTTCGTAACAATCAATGAAATATTCCTTACTGCGCTTAAATTTTGTGTAAAGTGAAGCCTTGGGCGATCTTATTTTTTTTAGTTAATAAATTGCCATTAACATGACCTCAGTTTCTCCTCACAAAAAAGCCAAAGCCCTCAAACCCAGTAGCCGTCGTCCTGCTAAAGAACTCTGTAGTGAGTGCGGACTGTGTGATACATACTATATTCACTATGTCAAGGAAGCCTGTGCTTTTATTAATCAGCAGATAGATAAACTGGAAGAACAAACCCACACTCGCTCCCGCAATCTCGACAATGATGATGAACTCTACTTTGGTGTTCAGCAAGAGATGATGGCGGCGCGGAAGACTGAACCAATCCCCGGTGCTCAATGGACAGGGATTGTCAGCACGATCGCCATTGAAATGCTCAATCGTGGCATTGTTGAAGGCGTCGTCTGTGTGCAAAACACCAAAGAAGACCGCTTTCAACCGATGCCCATCATTGCTCGTACCCCAGAAGAAATACTGGCAGCACGGGTAAATAAACCAACATTATCACCCAACCTTTCCGTGTTAGAGCAGGTGGAAAAATCCGGGATGAAGCGGCTGTTGGTGATTGGTGTTGGTTGTCAAATCCAAGCACTACGATCTGTTGAAAAACAACTTGGCTTAGAAAAGCTCTACGTATTGGGTACTCCCTGTGTAGATAATGTTAATCGTGCAGGGCTACAAAAATTCTTAGAAACCACCAGCCGATCGCCTGATACAGTTGTACATTACGAATTCATGCAAGACTTCCGGGTTCACTTTAAGCATGAGGATGGTTCAACAGAAACTGTGCCATTCTTTGGATTGAAGACGAACCAGCTCAAAGATGTTTTTGCTCCCTCTTGTATGAGTTGCTTTGACTATGTGAATTCCTTAGCAGATTTAGTCGTCGGTTACATGGGCGCACCCTTTGGCTGGCAATGGATTGTGGTCAGAAATGACTTAGGTAAAGAAATGCTGGAATTGGTTCTAGACCAACTAGAAACACAACCAGTGATGTCGAAAGGCGATCGCAAAGCCGCCGTACAACAAAGCATCCCTGCCTACGATCAAGGCATTACCCTACCCATGTGGGCAGCAAAACTCATGGGTGTCGTGATTGAAAAAATCGGTCCCAAAGGTTTAGAGTACGCTCGTTTCTCGATTGATTCCCACTTCACCCGCAATTATTTGTATGTGAAGCGGAATCACCCGCAGAAATTAGAGGCGCATGTTCCAGAGTTTGCTAAGCGTATTGTTGGGCAGTATAAATTGCCGAAATAGTACTGGCAACGGATGACATAACGGATGTAACGGATGATTTAACTGTAGCTTAGGGCATAGCGCATGTTCCAGAGTTTGCTGAGCGTATTGTTGGGCAGTATAAATTGCCGAAATAGTACCTCAGGCAAAGACTGGCAACGGATGAAATAACGGATGTAACGGACTCCTCCATGTGTGGGACTCACAGATCAAGCATCCGCTACATCCGCGCTCATCATCCGTTGCCAGTCTTTGCGACCAGTTCATATTCCGTCTTGCCCATTACTGGTAGCTACTAGCTTGACGTGTAAACATTAAATGATACTCTCCACCAAGCGCCATTAGTTCCTCATGAGTGCCTACCTCTATAATCTGACCGTGTTCCAGCACTACTACCCGGTCTGCTAGTTTTGCTAAGGCAAGGCGATGGCTGACGATAACGGCAATTCTTCCTTTTGCTAAGGTGCGAAAGATATTGTAAATCTCATTTTCTGTTTTTGGATCAAGGTTAGCAGTCGGTTCGTCAAGCACAAGTAGTTCGGCTTGAGACAGTCGGAGTAAAGCACGAGCGATCGCCAATCGTTGCCATTGTCCTCCTGATAAATCAATACCCCCTTCCAGATGTTTACCCAAGAGTGTTTCCAATCCTTGATCTAACTTCTCAATGACTGGCGTCATTCCAACCTCAGAGATGGCTTCTTTGATCGCGAGATCATCGTGGAGTTTGGGGAGATAACCAAAGGCAACATTCTCGCGTACAGTGGTAGGAAAACGAGCGTAATCTTGCATGACTACGGCAATGCGCGATCGCAAGTCCTCCAAACTGAGCGATCGCAAATCCTGTCCGTTCCAAACAATTGCACCTTGGCTTGGGTCGTAGAGGCGACACAACAGCTTTGCTAAAGTTGTCTTGCCTGCACCATTTTCACCCACTAGCACAATCATTTCGTTGGGGTGAATTGACAGGTTGATGTCTTTCAGTATCAGGCGATCGCTATTTGGATAGTTAAAAGAAAGATTTTGGATTTGAATCCCTGCTGGCGTTGTGTTAGAGAGGACAGAGGCATCCCCTACTCCCCACTCCCGTAGGGGCGAAGTTACTCCGCCCCTACCTACTCCCCTTTCTTGGGTTAACTGCGGCTGCAACTCTAAAAGCTGGAAAATCGGTGTTGTCGCGAGTGCTACATCATACAATTCTGACCCGCTATCAATCAGAGTGACCAAACTCCGACGCAATTGCAGAATCACCCCACTGTAAAGCGCCAAATCTCCGATAGTATACGTTCGACCCAAAACTCCCAAAACTACGTACACATAGGGCAATGCCAAACCTAGTCCACTCAGGAGTGACCAAGCAACAACCTCTATGGCACCTCGGCGACGAATCTGCTCCATTGCCTTAAATATGGTTGTGAAAAGTCCCCGCCACCGTTCTAGCAGCAACGGTTGCAGCCTGTACAAACGCACCTCCTTGGCGTATCTTTCCCCAATCAAAACCGTCTTGTATAAGTCCATTTCTCGGGCAATACTCGCCTGGGTTTTTTCTATCCTCCAGCTTTGCTTGCGGTATTTTATCTCAACATAAATAGCAGGGGTCGTACAGCTAAATAATATCAGAGGTATCCACCAAGCAAGGGACACAGAGAGCAACACGGCTTGAATATTGAACAGGGGCTGGCGATGAAAATTAATTATCCTGTCTTTGAAAGCGCTATGCTTCCTCAAGGCGCATACACAGGTAGTCCTGCCGTCCCTGAAGAAAACCTACCTACAGTAGCAGTATCAAGGCTGTTGATGGCAAGTGAGAAAGCAGATGAAAGTGTCATCCGAGAAATCACTCGCATTATATTTGAGTATCGTCAAGAAATAGCCGAGACTATATCTCAAGAGCATTCCGAAGTTAAACCGTTAGTTGCTACTATTAGTCAACCCAACAATACAAATGATATAGGTATCCCTTCCATTCATGCAGGATCACGCGCCTTTTATGAGCGATACCAACCATCTTTTCTTCAAAAGAATGCCGAGTTTTTAGCTTTTCTGTTGACAGTTGGCGCACTAATGTTTTCCTGGATTCGTCAACTGAAGTTATGGATAGAGAGAAGAAAAAGAAGTGAATCTGATTTATACATTGAGTCAGCCATTAAGATCATGACTACTAGTCTCGGTGATCTTGAATTTAGGCAAGAGCAACTCGATAATATCTTCAGAAAAGCTGCTGATTCTCTTTTTGCCGAGAGAATTTTCCAAGAGTCATTCCGTACTTTTAACGAGGCTTACAAAACTACTAGGTATATTTTATCCGACCTTAGTTTTAAGATAGTTTTGAAAATCTTCACCTACTTCTTGGATATCAATGTCTGGATGTTGTAATGCTTTTGTAGCTAGGCGTTGAGTCAGTTTATCATCAAGTTGAATATAAAGTTCTAATAATCGTCTGTACTCTTCATCTGCACCATTCTCTAATACAGATTCTGCCTGAGTTTCAATATTTTCTAAAAGCCACATTTTATCAAATGAAAGAATAGCACGACGAACTAACTCAATATCTGAATGACCAACACTAGCTAACTTGATTAATTCATTAAATAAACTCTGACGTTCTTCATTTGTTAGATAGTTAATAATTTTCAATGCTGAGCTTCTCTCCAGGGGGCTTTGTAAGGCGAGTCTAATCAACTCTACTCTAGAGGGACTATTTAAGAAATTTTTACGAGTTGACAAATAAGTTTTTTCTTGGTCAATTAATTGACGCCAGAGGTCTGTATCTTGTTGATAGTATTTTGTTTCAGTCATAGCTAGTATTGATTAGATTATTTCTTTTTTACCAGTGTAAATCCAGCCACAAGCCTTGAATTTTTCTACAAATTCTGAAAATGGCATTTCAAGGGCAGGGTAGATAGTATGATGGGTAGGTGAGTGATTTCCACCAACATCTTCACCATCTGCGATTACTGCAAGACCCACTGGTAATGGTGTGCCTTTATCTATTCTATAATAATGTCCTGTCAGGGGAGCATACCTAATATCCGCAAAAGTTGATGCTCCTGTTGGAGGTTGGGTAGGTTTTACTAAATCCCCATCAACAACAATATCTATACTGGGTCGCGGTGGACGAGGAGATTTTCTATTGCCAAAAGCGTAGAGAGTTACAGGTAAAATATAAATCATGAAAATATTGCGGTTGCTTGTCAATAGTAAATATTCTCAGATCCGCTGCAAAATTAAAAATGAAGAATTTCTATTTTTAATTTTTAATTTTTAATTCCCTACTCCCGTACAGACGTTCCGCCGAAACGTCTCTTCCCTACTCCTTCAAAGGCGATTTCTTAACAGATGCTAAAGCCTCGACTATCTCAAAACCTTTAGCCTCGATCAGGTTTATTAACTCTTCTCTTGTAAGAGTGTCATCTTTAAAAGTAACATTTGGGTTCACCGCCTTCAGATCATAGCCATTAGATTCTATTACTTTACGAGATACAATCCAACTGCGTGGAGACAAGTCACTTCTATCTTGCTTTGGTAGTAAGCGGAAAAACTCATCAAAATTTTCCAGTTTCAAGGGTGTTTTCTTGCTGATTTTAATGTCTGAAAGGTCATAATACCAGATATTTTCAGTTTGTTTGCCTTTAGTAAAAAATAATAAGTTAGTTTTCAAGCTGGTGCCAGCATTTATGAACACGCCTACAGGTAAACTCACAATACACCATAAGTCACATTCTTGAAGTAGCTTCTGCTTTGTCTGAACAAAAGATGATTCATTCGTCCGAAATAAAACTCCTTCATCAACTACAATGCCGCAACGCCCACCTGGTTTAAGGCTGTTAATTATATGCTGCAAGAACAATATTTGTGTTGAGTTTGTTTTAAAAGTAAAATTGTTTTTAACTTCTTTTCCTTCCTTACCACCAAAAGGTGGATTAGTAAGAATTACATCAAAGCAATTGGGAGCGTTTTGAAATAATCCATCATAAATTACCTGTTCTGTGAGCGTGTTACCATGCCACAAATTAGGTTCATCAATGCCGTGTAGTAATAAATTTGCCAAGGCAATTGGGTAAATAAGGTTCTCTTTTTCCCTACCGTAAAAAGTATGATATTTGAGTATTTCAAGTTGTGTGGCAGAAATATTCGTTCCCAAAGATTCGCGGACCAACTCATAAGCTTGAGCTAAAAATCCTCCTGTGCCGCAGCTAGGATCGTAAACTGTTTCACCTACTTGCGGAGCAATAACATTTACCATCACACGGATAATCTCACGAGGGGTAAAAAATTGTCCTCCGTCGTTAGATTTCTCCCCCATTTTCAGTAGTAGTCCTTCATATACTTGTGACAGGGGAAATATCTGAGTAAAATCTACATTTTTGTTGCTAATTTCTTGGATTTTATTTAGTACGTCCAGTAAGTTTGATTCAGTATCAATGCGTACTTGCTCCACACTAGACATGATTTCACTAATAACTTTCTGACGATGTGAGGAATTGTGCTGATATTTCAAACCCTTGAGGTGGGAAATTAGCTCATTATTAACAAAGCTGACAAGTGCTCCCATACCACTCATCTGTAACTCTATTCGTTTCCAACCGCTGGGATCTGCCCATTCTTGCCAACGGTAAGGTGATACTAATGAAGGTACGGATTGAATACCCGCAATTTCTGCTTCTTTTGCTTCAGTAGCCTCCTGTTCATCCAGAAGGCGAAGAAAAATTAGCCAATTTAACTCGGGAATATATTGCATTGCGCCAGCACAATTTGAGCGTCGCATGATGTCACAAATACTCTTGATCGCACTATTAAGTGACTGGGGAGTTTTAAAAAGTTTACTGTTTTTATTTGCTTTTGTCTCGCGATAATTTAACGTACTCATATTGATTTTTTATCTGAATTTTTAAATTTGGGTTTGTTATATATCAATACCGTTCAAGTCGGGGCAGTAGAGATTTCACAGGTGTAGAGACGTTGCATGCAACGTCTCTACATAGGTGGATGTAAATAAATTATCTTAACAAGAGTATTGTATTATATAGGAATCCTAAATCATTTATGAAAAATATATACGTAGTGTAGGAAAGCCACAAAGAGTGCGCGGAGAGAAGTTGCAAGGGAGCCAGCGCTGAATGAGTGTTTCCCGCGCCCCGGCGACTGGCGGTAGGGAAACCCTCCTTTGCAAACTTCGGGGTTAAGCGCGTGTCCCTTGGAGTGGCGTTGGGCATTGCCCACTATATCCGGGTTTTGGTGGGCAATGCCCACCCTACCTGTATTTCAGAAATCAAATAGGAATTCTATATATAGTAATTACAGTATTTTCAACGTGATGATTTTCTAATTTATGTTGCTAAATAATTAGTGGAAAATCACTCAACAGCTTTACAGATAGCTTATCTATCAGTGTCAATTGTTCAAGACAAGCATTTTTGGCGCGCTCAATACTTTTCATCTGCTCATCCATAGCATCTGCTAGCTGGTCTTGTTTCTCGATAGAATCTGGTACAGGAACTTGCAAAAGTAGTAACTTGTCCGTATTGGCGCGTGGCATCCGAGAACCAGTTGTTTCTTTCATGGCAAATTCTACAGTCTCCGGACGTCTTAGTAACCAAACTAAATAACGTCTAGAAACATTTGGATAGGGGAGAAGTGGAATTAGTTCTGTAGTACAACGACCGCAAAAATTCGGTAGGGCAACTTTATTTAAGTATGGACGTAGCTTGCCATAAAGAATGTGCCGAGGGTCAAAAGCAAATGTTGTACTTTTGCCTTCATCCTCAACCAAATCAAATGAGGTTCGCAAAATTCGACCTGTCTGACTTTCAATGTGTTCCATGCTCAAGTATGGCAAGCTGATACTATTGTGGGAACCAGGTTGTACAATTTTTCGGTCTTGGATGCAGAGTTTATTTAACGGAACCAAAGCCCAATTTTTGGGAAGTTCAGGATGGGAAAAGCTAATGTTTTGGAGATTCATTTGGCTAACCTGATATCTTGCACCATTCGATAGTTCGTGTAGGGGAGCCACAAAGAGTGCGCGGTGAGACCAGTGCTGTTCGCGATCTTCGTTGCGATCTTCTCCCAAGGGGAGACGCTTCGCGAACGACGCTCGTAGCGCTACTCGGCGAGGAATTGGGAGAAGGAGGGTTTCCCTCCGTAGGCAAATGGCGTAAGCGTTGCGATCTTCGTAAGCGTTGCGATCGAACGGTACTCCGGCGTCGGAACGAGCGTCACCCTCTGGGGTTCCCCGCGTTGAGAGGAGTGGTGAGACAGCCCTGAATTTCGGTTTCCCGACTGCAGGATCTGCTTTCCCGTTGGGCGTTGGGCACTGCCCACCAACGCAAAAATAGGCCCCGGTCAATGGTGGGCGATGCCCACTACAAAAATAGCGTTATTGCAACTGGTGCAAGATGTGATTAACCAAACTATTTATTTCCTGAGGAAAAAGATATAGCAATCCGTGCAGAAGTTGTGAACTCCTCTCCCTTGTCCCCTTGTCCCCCTTGTCCATCAATTTGTTATAAACCTCAAGCCGATCCCACAGCTTCTATCGCCGCTTCCAGGGCGATCGCGACATGAGCATGATGAGTTCCGCCTTGGCAATAGACTATATAAGGTTCCCGTAAAGGACCATCGGCTGAAAATTCCGAGGTACTACCCTCGATAAAAGTTCCTCCAGCCATGACTACATCGCTTTCATACCCAGGCATTTGGGCTGGTACGGGATCGAGGTAGGAACCAATGGGAGAATGCTGTTGAATCGCTCTACAGAAGGCAATAAGCTTCTGTGGAGAACCCAGCTTAATTGCTTGAATGACATCCCGACGCGGCGCAAGTGGTGCTGGATTGACTGGATAACCTAATTTGTCAAATATATAACCAGTGAGATGAGTTCCTTTCATCGCTTCCCCTACCATTTGGGGAGCAAGAAACAGCCCTTGGAATAGCAGGCGATTTTGGTCAAAAGTAGCACCTCCATAACTACCGATTCCCGGTGCAGTGAGGCGACAAGCTGCTGCTTCCACTAAGTCAGCGCGACCAGCAACATAACCGCCAGCGTTGACAATGGTGCCACCAGGGTTTTTAATCAACGACCCAGCCATTAAATCAGCACCAACTGCTGTGGGTTCCTGAGTTTCGATGAATTCGCCGTAGCAGTTATCGACAAAGCAAATGGTGTTGGGATTTTGTTGTTTTACCAAATGGACGATTTTTTCAATTTCGGCAATTGATAAACTGGGACGCCAAGAATAACCGCAGGAACGCTGAATTAAGACTAAACTTGTATTATCGCCCACTGCACAGGATAAAGCTTGCCAATCTACGGTTCCTTCTGCCGTTAGCTCCAATTGGCGATAGCGGATGCCAAAATCGATAAGTGAGCCTTGACCTTGACCCCGCAAGCCAATCACTTCTTCAAGGGTGTCGTAGGGTGGACCTGCCACTGCTACCATTTCATTACCAGGACGGAGGACACCAAATAAAGCACAAGCGATCGCGTGGGTTCCGGAAACAAATTGCACTCGTACTACCGCCGACTGAGTACCCATTACCTCAGCAAAGACTTTATCTAAAGTTTCTCTCCCTAAATCATCATGACCGTAGCCGCTGACACTTGTAAAATGGTGGGGACCTACTCGATGATTGCGAAAGGCATTTAGCACTTTTTGAAGATTTTGCTTGACCTGAGCGTCAATTCCAGAAAAAATCTGTAATAGTGCCTGTTCTGCTTCTCGCAGCTGTTCCATCATGTCCATTACTTCCTCATTCAAAAAAATTTAGATATGCTGATTTTAGGATCGCGCAGATTCGGCAGGACAATTCCTATTCAGGTTATTGCATGACAATTGCTACCTCGACCAAACTTCAAATCAACTGGGTTAATACCCTATTTTTCGCTGCTGTGCATATCGGAGCTTTATTTGCTCTGCTTCCCAGTAACTTTAGCCCAAAAGCGGTGGGTGTGGCGTTGTTTCTCTACTGGGTAACAGGTGGCTTGGGTGTTACCCTAGGATTTCACCGCCTTGTCACCCACCGCAGTTTTCAAGCTCCTAAGTGGCTGGAGTATTTCCTGGTTTTTTGCGCTACACTCTCCTGCCAAGGAGGACCAATTGAGTGGATCGGGACACACCGCTTACACCATTTGCACTCCGATCAAAACCTTGATCCCCATGATTCCAATAAAGGCTTCTGGTGGAGTCACATCGGTTGGTTGATTTACCAGTCACAAGATCAATCAGAACTTCCTCGCTTCACTAAAGACATTGCCGACGACCCAGTTTATCAGTTTTTTCAAAAGAATTTCATTTTCATCCAAGTTGCTTTGGGTCTGCTTCTGTTGTCGCTGGGTGGCTGGTCGTTTGTCGTTTGGGGGATTTTTGTTCGCATTGTCTTCGTGTGGCACTGCACTTGGTTGGTAAACAGTGCTACTCATAAATTTGGCTATCGTAGTTACGAATCTGATGATAGATCGACTAACTGCTGGTGGGTGGCACTACTGGTTTTTGGTGAAGGCTGGCATAATAACCATCATGCCTATCAATATTCAGCTCGTCACGGGCTAAAATGGTGGGAAATTGATCTCACTTGGATGACAATTCAATTGCTGCAAGTCCTTGGTCTGGCTACGAATGTGAAGCTAGCAGAGAAAAAGCAGTAAGAGTTAGTTATTAGTCATCAAATAACGCTGAATGCGAATTTCACCAGCCCTCGCCGATCTGAGCGGGGGTTTGAAATTGCGGATTATATTGTATAATCCGAAACGTTAATGTGAAGAAACTTTGCGACAAGTTACTTTTTTAGTGACTTGGGATTTGAGTGTGTCGTTTTTTGGGTATTCATGACTACATCAATAAGAATAAACAGCCAAAAGCCACCTGAAGAGCTTGTTAACTCCAACCTGAAGCTGAAAGATATTATCAAAACTCTGCCAAGGGAATGTTTTGTGCAGGATCGTCGCCAAGCTTGGACAGAAGTGACGATCAATGTTTTGATGGTTGGTTTGGGCTACTTAAGTTTGACAATTGCTCCTTGGTTTCTCTTGCCCCTAGCCTGGATTTTTACAGGCACTGCTTTGACAGGTTTTTTTGTGATCGCGCATGATTGCGGTCATCGTTCATTTGCTAAACGTCGCTGGGTGAATGATCTGGTAGGGCATTTATTCTTGATGCCGTTGATTTACCCGTTCCACAGTTGGCGGATTATGCATAATTATCACCACGTCCACACCAACAAGTTGAAAGAAGACAATGCTTGGCACCCAATTACACCAAAGATGTATGAAAATTGGGGAAAAATTGTGCGGTGGAGTTTTGAGAGGTTCATCCGAAACCGCTTATGGTGGGTAGGGTCAATCGGACATTGGGCAGTTATACACTTTGATTGGCGGCAATTTCAAGTAAAAGACCAATCAAAAGTGAAGCTTTCGGTGGCTGTAGTCGTGCTGTTTGCAGCGATCGCTTTCCCCATCCTCATCGCCACAACTGGTATTTGGGGATTTGTCAAATTTTGGCTTGCTCCGTGGTTGGTTTACCATTTTTGGATGAGTACCTTTACCCTGGTTCACCATACTGCACCAGAAATTCCTTTTGTCGCAGAACCCAAGTGGAACGCAGTGGCTTCGCAGCTATCTGGAACGGTTCACTGCGATTATCCCCACTGGGTAGAATTCCTTTGCCACCATATTAATGTCCACGTTCCCCACCACATTTCTACCGCCATTCCTTCTTATAAATTGCGGCTTGCTCATCGCAGTTTACAAGAAAATTGGGGGCCTTATTTACATGAATCTCGGTTTTCTTGGTCTTTAATTAAGAAAATTACAGACCGATGTCACTTGTACAATCCTGAACAAGGCTATTTGTCTTTCAAGGATTATTTCACTGGGTTATAAACAGTGCTGCTGTCAATAGCGATCAATCGATAATCATTAGTTATTAGTCATTGGTCTTCATCCTTGACAAAGGACAAATGACCAATGACTATTGACTAATAGAGGTTGAATGAAATAACCTCAAAAAAACATCCAGTTTATATCCAGCCAAAAAATTAAGTGCAATCCAATTCCATTAAGTTAAACAATCCTCTTGTGCGTGAATTATCTGAGGATGCAACCAAACTACCTTTCACGCTTGGTGATTTGAAAGCTGCAATCCCATCTGAATGCTTTCAGCCTAATTTAGGAAAATCACTTTTTTACTTTTTTCGTGACATCCTAATTATCAGTCTGCTTTATGCAGCCGCTCATTACCTGGATTCTTGGTTGATAATGCCTATTTTTTGGGTAATGCAAGGAACAATGTTTTGGGCTTTGTTTGTAGTAGGACATGACTGCGGACACCAATCTTTTTCCAAAAAGAAATGGCTGAATGATTTGATTGGACATTTGTCCCACACACCCATACTTGTTCCTTATCATGGTTGGCGAATTAGCCATAGAACTCACCACCAAAATACTGGCAATATCGACAACGATGAAAGTTGGTATCCTGTGACAGAATCACAGTATAGGCAGATGTCTTGGGTGGAAAAAATAGTTCGGTTTCATTTGTTCTTATTAGCTTATCCGCTGTATTTGTTTAAGCGGAGTCCTAACAAGAAAGGTTCCCACTTTGTTCCCAGCAGCCCGATTTTTAAACCATCGGAAAAATGGGATGTTATCACCAGCACGATCCTCTGTAGTTTAATGGTAGGTTTGCTTGCTTTCCTTACCTATCAATGGGGTTGGATGTGGTTGCTGAAATACTACGCTGGACCATACATTGTCTTTATAATTTGGCTAGACTTGGTGACATTTTTGCACCACTCTGAGTCAGATATTCCCTGGTATCGTGGGAAAGATTGGAATTTCCTGCTCGGTGCTATTTCTACTATTGACCGCGATTATGGTTTGATCAATCACATCCACCATGATATCGGTACTCATGTTGCTCACCACGTCTTCCTGAACATCCCTCACTACAATTTAAAGAAGGCAACTGAGGCGATTAAACCGATTATGGGTGACTACTTCCGCAAATGCGAAAAACCAATTTGGACTGCTTTATGGCACTCATACGTCAGTTGTCATTTTGTACCAGATACGGGCGGAAAAGTTTACTATACACCAAACAAGAAAATAGTCAATAGTCAATAGCCAAGAGTCAATAGTCCAAAGATTTTTGACTTTGGACTATTGACTAAAATCTTCTAGTGGGGAACACAAAAATCAAGATCGAAGCGCAGAAAACCACACCCCGGAGCATGATTTTTCTGTCAATGCGTAAGTCTTATATCTTTTATCTTTTAAATATTGTTGGTTAGTGAAGAATATATTGGACATTTATCATCAGATTTTCTATTGTAGTGAATAAATTTAGCGTCAAGGAAGAATTTTGCCATGCTCAAGAACTATTGGAATCCAGAAGACTACGCCAAGAACTCAGATGCTCAATTGAAGTGGGCACAGGAATTA
The DNA here is from genome assembly GCA_965249805.1 of Stigonema sp. GTDB lineage: Bacteria > Cyanobacteriota > Cyanobacteriia > Cyanobacteriales > Nostocaceae > Stigonema. The sequence continues at coordinate 113,658 of CBDFMX010000001.1, read as the reverse complement.
AAACAGAATCTAAATTTACAAGGCAACGAATCTGTCTTAGATGTAGGTTGTGGAGATGGAAAAATTACGGCTAATTTTGCAACGACTCTACCCAAAGGTCGAGTCATGGGCGTAGACAGTTCTCCGGAAATGATTGCTTATGCCCAAAGTACTTATGCAGTAAACCAGTATCCAAACCTTTCCTTTGCTTGTTTTGATGCCCGTTCTCTTGATTTTGATTGTGAATTCGATTTGTGTTTTTCCAATGCAGCACTTCACTGGGTTGATAATCACCAAGCATTTCTTAACGGTGCGAGTCGCTCGTTACACTCTGGTGGTCGATTAGTCATTTCTTGCGGTGGTCAAGGAGATGCTGCGGATGTTTTCCAAGTTTTTTCTCAACTCGTCTCCAGCGAGCCTTGGAAACGTTATTTTGATGACTTCTACAATCCCTACTTTTTCTATGGGGAGCAAGACTATGCGCTGTGGTTGGAAAAGGCTGGTTTCAACGTTGAGCGGCTTGAGTTGGTGCCAACGGACATGACCCATTCCGGTAAAGAGGGTTTAGAAAGTTGGATACGCACAACCTGGATGCCTTTAACGCAGTACATACCTGAAAATGAACGCGGCAATTTCATCACTGACTTCGCATTAACATACCTAGAACGTATTCCCCTTGACCAGAATGGACTGGCGCACGTTCGCATGGTGAGATTAGTAGTTAATGCACTCAAGTCTTAGCCTGAATTGTCATTATATCCAAACGATAAACTGACGATCGCATTGCACACATCTGTAGTTTTATTTACAACATTGCCGACCATTATTACGGATGTAGCTTAGCACATTTTGGACATTGCATAGCGATGCCGCCAAGGGCGGCTTGCCCCTTCGGTCTCGCCCTAATTCATGTTTCTATTCTGCAACGCCTAAAATTTAGATGCGTCTGCCCTGTATCCCCCACCGATGCATTGCTTGGAACCAAAAACGCGATCGCATAGTTCCAGACATTGTCATAGAGAGGATGTACAAATCCCTGCAAGACCAGAACCCAGTAGTAGCGGAAGGATTTGCAGCAGTAAAAGAAATCGATGTCACCTCACCACAGTTCGACATTCAACAAATCGACATCCAAATCAAAAGTCTTTCCCGTAGTATTATCAACCGCACTAACCGCACTCGGCATCGTCACATTACTTTACATTCATACAGCAACCTGCTGGACTTTGAACGCTTGATGCACCTGATTTCCTTGATAATTCGCTATCCGGGAATTGGGAATCTGCAAGTTAATCACCCCAGTTTAGTAGAAAGCATTTTTGGTACGGTTCCCCAGTTCGTTAGTGCTTTGGAGGAAGTTTCCGCTTTCATGGGTAAACTGTGCGGGAAAATATACGCTGATCGAGATGCGATCGCATCTGATTTAAACTGGTTACAACAAAATGGTCTGATAATTCCACTTCTCGTGACAGAAGCGACCCAGAATGCATCTAGTAATGGGTCTGACCAAATAGTTCCAATGTTTCCATTAATTCCACTTCTCGTGACAGAAGCGACCCCAAAGCTCTAAAAGCCTTGTATAGAGACTATTTTACAGTAGCTTTGCGCGGAAGGTCAAATTTAGCCAAAATAAATGCAAAAGATTATCAATAAATAACTCCTTAATAAGCTTCAAACGCTTACCAGGACGATGTTCGCGGCAGAGGACGAAAGAATGAGGTTTCCGGTGATTTCTATTATTCCGCGCAAGGCACATAAGGAAAGGCAGGAAGAAACTAGACAGAACACGGGCAAAGGCGTTAGATTTCTTTGGTATCTTCATTATCCGTTACATCCGCTACAACATCCGTTGCCTAATTTGCCAACGAAACTCTTTTAGGACTTACGCACACTCTACGAATTCTTGGCGTCTTGGCGGTTCGATAAATTAAGCTTTTTGGCAATTTTTGCGTAAGTCCTGAATAAAACTAATGAAATTTAAGAAGGTGCGTTACACTGCGTTAACGCACCCTACAAATTAGGGAACAATCAGCACTGGGCAAGGGGAAAGGTTGATTACGCGGCTGGTAACGCTATCATGTGCCCCCTCTTCAGTCAAGCCTAATCCCCGACAACCCATGACGATTAAATCTGCCCCGAGTTCATCTGCCACATCGCAGATGGTGAAGGCAGGCTTGCCTTGCTGTTCAATAGTTTCGGCTGGAATTCCTAGCTCAGAAAACAGAGATTTGGCACTTTCTAGAAGTTGGGCAACTGTCTCAGGTGAGGACATTACCTCTTCACTCTTGCTCTCTGGGGTGGATTCTTCCACCACACTCAGCAGCACTAAGCGACTGCTGTACTTTTGCACGATATTGGCAACCACTTCAGCGGCTTCCCGTGCTTCCCGGCTGTGATCGATTGGAAATAGAACTGTCTTGAACATTGGTTTCACCTCCGCGCCCCCGACTCCGGTAAAATCTGGATGGGTCTACTTAAAAAACATAACAAAAAGGCAATCAGGAGATTTGTGCTATGCCAAAAAAAACTTTAGCAAATTTATCTGCAGCAGATTTATCCGGTAAACGCGCCCTGGTACGGGTTGATTTTAACGTTCCTGTAGATGATGTCGGCAACATTACAGATGATACTCGCATCCGCGCTGCTCTACCGACAATCCAGGATCTGAGGCAGAAGGGAGCTAAAGTAATTCTAGTCAGCCATTTTGGACGTCCCAAAGGTGTGGATGACAAACTGCGCTTAACTCCAGTTGCCAAGCGCCTTTCAGAGTTATTGGGGCAAGAAGTCATTAAAACCAATGACTGCGTCGGCGATGAGGTTGCTGCGGGAGTGGCGGCGTTACAAAATGGACAAGTGCTGTTGTTGGAAAATGTCCGCTTTTACAAAGAAGAGGAGCAAAACGACAAAGAGTTTGCTAAAAAATTAGCAGATAATGCTGATTTGTATGTAAATGATGCCTTTGGAACTGCACACCGCGCTCATGCTTCTACTGAAGGAGTGACTCACTACCTCAGTCCCTCTGTTGCTGGATATTTGATTGAAAAAGAATTGCAGTACCTGCAAAACGCTATCGAAAATCCCCAACGTCCTTTGGCAGCAATTATCGGTGGTTCTAAAGTTTCCAGTAAAATTGGCGTGATTGAAACTCTATTAGAGAAGTGCGACAAGCTTCTGCTGGGCGGTGGGATGATTTTCACCTTCTACAAAGCCCGTGGTTTGAATGTCGGTAAGTCGCTGGTAGAAGACGACAAGCTAGAACTGGCGAAGTCTTTGGAAGCAAAGGCAAAACAACGCGGCGTTGACTTGCTGCTACCTACAGATGTGGTAGTGGCAGATAAATTTGCCCCTGATGCTAATGCACAAACTGTCAGCATTGACAACATCCCTGAGGGTTGGATGGGTCTGGATATTGGTCCTGATTCCGTGAAAACTTTCCAACATGCCCTTGCAGACTGCAAGACGGTGATTTGGAACGGTCCAATGGGTGTGTTTGAGTTTGATCAGTTTGCCGCAGGTACAGAAGCGATCGCCCACACCTTAGCCGACATCAGCAAACAAGGCGCAACTACTATTATCGGTGGTGGCGACTCTGTGGCGGCTGTGGAAAAGGTCGGGTTAGCCGAGCAAATGAGCCACATCTCCACTGGTGGTGGCGCTAGCTTGGAGTTACTCGAAGGCAAAGTATTGCCCGGTATCGCCGCGTTACATGATGCTTAGTTGGTAGTTGGTAGTTGCTAATTGCTAATTGCTAATTGCTAATTGCTAATTGTTACCATTAGCCGTTAGCCATTAGCCATTAGCAGCCCTCAAATAATTTGCGTTTAGATCACTACAGTGGAGAAAGTTGTGGATTCCAAGTGGCTGGAATGGGTGAAAAAGTTACAAGCGATCGCTCAAAATGGTCTAACCTATTCAGAAAATCCTTTTGACATCGAACGCTTCAAATCACTACAGGCGATCGCTGCTGAAATCATGGCAACTTACACTAACGTGGAACACAGCTATATCCTCGATTTATTTGCTCGTGAGGTAGGATACGCAACTCCCAAAGTTGACGTGCGAGCCGCAGTGTTTCGTGACAATACTATATTACTGGTGAAGGAACGATCTGACGGCGGCTGGACTTTACCTGGTGGATGGGGTGATGTTGGCGAGTCGCCTAGCGAGGTAGCCGTTAAAGAAGCGTATGAAGAATCGGGCTATCAGACTCGTGCAGTTAAACTCCTAGCTGTCTATGACAGAGACAAGCAGGGACATCCACCGTTTCCTTACTACATCTACAAGCTCTTTTTTCTGTGCGAACTTGTGGGTGGTTCCCCGTCGCCTAGCATAGAGACTGAGTCCGTCGAGTTTTTTCCAGAAGATGGAATTCCAGAACTATCACTAGGGCGTGTGACGCCTGCGCAAATCACCAGACTTTTCGAGCATTACCGCAATCCAGATTTGCCTACAGACTTTGATTAGAGAATAATCTCATGAAACCCCGACGACTGGAAGTCGCGGCTACATAAACAAAGTCCGCCTGCGCGGACTACTCCCTTCCTGGTACAAACGAAGGGAGTAATTTGAAAATAGGGTTTCAAATTTAATCTGGCGATAGTAATAAAAGAGCGTTAAGAGAGTAGTGACGACCAATAGCAAAGCTTACCATGAACTACCGCCCCGGAGAATGAAATAACCCTGCATGGGGGCTTTTTTATCCTTTTATTGAGAATTTAATTCTTCAAGCAAATCCTGAAAATATTGCTCTTACTCACATTTTGCACCTTCGACAGGGAGGGTAAGGTGGGCAGTGCCCACCTAGCCCGCGTCTTGGTGAAGCATAAAAATGATATTTTTCTTCTCTTCGACATTTGACCTTCTCCCAAGGGGAGAAGGTCAAATGTCGAAAATAGGCGTCTATTTTCCAGTGTTTTAAGCCACCAAGACGCGGGCGCGAGATGTGCCCACCCTACGAAATCATCAGCTTTTTGTGGCTCTGATTTTCGCAACAAGGGATTTCCAAGTTAAAAAATATCCAATCTATTTCTTGTGGGATGGGCTTCTAGCCCGTCCTATGAACTGGGCGGGCAGGATGCCCACCCCACAATATTGGATAATTTATTTGTTGGAGTTCCCCAAGACGGTGGTGCAAGATATCAGCTTAATGACACAGGGAACCCTGAATTATTACCCTGCATAATATTCTGCCTGAACAAAATCAAAAGAATTAACAATCAAATCAAAATTTTGTTCATGCTCAACATAAATTTTATTTGTATAGTTTAGTTAAGTGTGTTTTTTAATTTTATTTTTCGTCAATTAATACCGTTTCTCTGTAAAGGTACACACTATTTTATCCCTGCCTGTCGTTGTCTCCCTGATATGGGGATAATTGCAGGGAGTTCATATTAAGTGCAACCTTGTAGAGAATTGGTATAAAGCTCTATTAGACATCTCCGAAAAACAATGTAGAGACGCGACATATCGTGTCTCTACAAGGGTTGTAGACAACGCATAATTAATTTTTGGAGATGTCTATTGATTAAGAGCATCTTAATTACAAGTCAATATTAGCTTGCTGTCAAAAATATTTCTCTAGTTAGATATTAGTATCTCTTTATTGAAGATGAAAGTTAAAAAACGCTTTCATTCACGTTGTTGATATTCCTCTTGATTGGGGAATTTCAGTTTGAGCAATAGGAGTTTAATTCTGATGGCAACTTCTGACAATACCAGCAATTTAAGTGGTAACGGCAATTTGAATTTCAGTAACGGCAAATGGCAGTCCACCGATGGCAGTACTTTAGATGGTAGCGGTGCTGGTGGTGCTAGCGGTGGCTTCGGTGCTGGTGGCAGTACTGGTGGCGCTGGCGGTGGCTTCAGTGCTGGTGGCAGTACTGGTGGCGCTACCGATAGCTTCGGTGCTGGGAGTGCTGGTGGCGCTGCTAGTGGTAGTAATCCCTTCGCTTCCTTCAGCGGTGGTGGCAACTCATCCACAACCAGTAACGATGGACAGTATGCCTACAATTACGAGCGACCACTCGACGACCGGGCTTTAACTGATACTAATAACCCGTTCAATCAATTGGTCGGAGTCCTTGGCGGTGACACCAGTTCATTAAGTAGTGGTGGCAACCCCTTTGCTGGTGGTAGCGCATCTGGTAGTGATAGTGCCTCTGGTGCTAACAATGGTAGCAACCCCTTTGCTGGTGGTAGCGCATCTGGTGGTGATAGTGCCTCTGGTGCTAACAATGGTAGCAACCCCTTTGCTGGTGGTAGCGCATCTGGTGGTGATAACGCTGGGAGTGCTAATAATGCCGCCCTTAGCGCCAACCTCCCCGGTAACTTACCATTTGGCAGCACTCCCCCCTCCAATCAGAGTGGTAGCGACCTACCTAAAACTGGCAACGGTCTACCTGTACCTTATAACAGCAACAACTGGACATCTGATCTTCAAAAATTAGATGGTGCAAATGCTACCAACAACAGCGGTCAAGGTAACGGTAATTGGAACTACGGTAGTAACAACACAACCGACGGTAATGGTAACTGGAATTTTGCTAGTGGCAACACAACCAACGGTAACGGTAATTGGAACTACGGTGATGGCGGCAAAACCGATGGTAATGGTAACTGGGGCTTTGGTAGTGGCAACACAACCAACGGTAACGGTAACTGGAACTTAGGCGATAACAACGACATCACTGGTAATGCCAATAGACCGAGTGGTAGCAACGACGAACTGCTTGGTAATGGCAACACTGCCAATGTTAGTAACAGCAATCTCCTTGGAAACCGGATTGAAGCCAGTGGTGATGGTCAAACACTCATTGGTAATGAAGGCTGGAATTTCTCTGTTAATGGCGGACTGACATCGCTAGGTAGTGGTACGCCAAGCCAAGCGATCGGCACTGATGTTAGCACTTTAATCAACAGTCCTGACCTGGTAAAATCCGCCATGTCAAATCCAGGCTACAACAACCCGAATTATGATTTCTCTGCCATAGCTTAAAACTTTGTAGCAGACCATCGCCAGTTTTTACGTCGATAAGCCTGTCTGTTATGGCGATCGCCGTTTTTGCGGACTTGAGTTGATTTACATCATTTACAGCCCATGTAGAGACGTTGCATTGCAACGTCTCTACACGCATATATTTTTCACGAATTACCTTAACCGAACGGTATTGGGTCCAATTCTAATATTTCTTAGTAGTCTCTAGGATGAACAGCTTTTACCACAGTTAAAGACAATGTTTCATCCTGAATTTTGTAGATAATACGATATTCATCCACTCGAACTCTGTATAACTCTTCTGCTTCCAAAAGCTTTGCTGCCCCGGTAGGACGAGGATTTAATGCTAATTCTTCCAGCTTCGTGGCTACGCGCTGTTGAATATTGGATGCCAGTTTTTGAATTTGCTGCACAGCCCTAGGTGTAAATGTTACTTGATAGCTCATAACCCTAACTGCTTTTTAAGTTGCTCAAAAGATGTTGTGCCTACCCTTTGTGCTTCCTCTAATGCAGCATGGGCATCTTTTACGTCAGATTCATTGAGTTTTGCTTCAACCACTTGATCTAGCTGCTCCATTGAAGTAATTTCAATCCCTGGCTCGTTTTGTAATCTTTCCATATATGTGTAAAAAGCAGTTTGGTCTTGTGGGTGTGTTCTAACATATGCCCTTAGTTCTTCACGGCTCATTGCATCAAAATTTATATCGGTCATAAAGTCCTCGCTTTACCGTTTAAGTAAATTAGCATTTCTATTGACTCACCAGCTAAGATGTAAATTTGATTTGTTCTTTCATCTAGCCTAACTACATTAATCGGCATAAATACATTACTTAATCTGACACAAACAGAGAACAATTCAAAGGTCTGTTTTGAGGTTGGAATGTCAGGGTACATAATTCATAAAAGTGCAAAACAAGCAGGTTTAAAGTTTACGATCGCTCAGAAAATCGCCACGAATTCCTTATCTTCCTACTAAGGTGTTGTTTCAGTAGTGGGAGTTGATGTGGGCGTAGGTGTAGCTATGACTGTTGCTGTGGGAGTTGATGTGGGCGTAGGTGTAGCTATGACTGTTGCTGTGGGAGTTGGTGTGAACGTAGGTGTAGGTATGGCGGTTGCGGTGGGCGATGGGGGTGGTGTGATATTTTCTGCGAGCAAGCTGATCTGATAATCTACTGGTTCTGATGCTGTGGAGACAATCACAAATTCATAAAACCCGTCTTCTGGTAGCTTAACTGACAAATTGCGTTGTGTAGATTTTTCCAAAAATTTGATTTTGCCAGAGGGAGAATAAACTGACAGTAAAACTTTGGGATTTGCTTCTAGCTTCAAGTCCATTAATTGATTTTTGGCAAGTCCAGCGATAAAAATTTTGCCATCTGCGCTTTTGAGAGTGCCGTTGAATGTTTTGCTTGTAGCACCCTTTTCAAAAACAATTTTTTGGAAAGCACTGTTAGCGAGGATAGCATTGAGTTTGTCATTGACAAATCCGTGCCAAACTTGTCCGATGGGCTGATTGATAAAATTCTTCTTGCGCTGTTCGGGAAATTGCTCAAAGAATGCAGCATCCCCTAAATCATATAAAGAACGACTACCAACATTAATTTGGTTAACTTCCACCTTCCAGCGATCGCGTTCAGCAGCCGTATAAGTACCTAGTTGCTGACGTGCATTTGAACTCAGTATCCCCAGTTTTTCCAGCAATTCCCCAGCTGTTTTATCCCACTCTGCTCGTAAACTCTCATCTTTAGAACTTTCGCTCAAAGTGCGTCCCCCTAAAGAAGGATTTCTGTCGCGGAAAACTTGATTTACTAACTTAACATAGAAATTGTAGTCAATACCTAACTGTTGCCGGCGATCGCGTAATTTTTGTTTACGCTGTCGTTCGGCTGGTGAATATTTCGCAAACGGATCGGTTGGTTGGGATGGAGTTGGATTTGCACTCTTATTTGGTGTGGGTTGCGGTGCGATCGTCCTAGAAGAATCCCCACTATTATAGTGTGACTTTATCCAGCTAGTCACTCCCCACGAAACCACACCTGCAGTAGTCATTAACACTAACGCTACCAGTAAGGTTTTCCCTAGTGTCCATGAGTTTTGAGGGGGAGTGGGTAGGGGCGGGGTAACCCCGCCCGTACGGGAGTGGGGAGTGGAGGGAGGGGCTACAGCTACGGTGGCATTTGTTGGATCTGGGGTGGGATACTGAGTGGGGGGATAGGTGAGAGGTGAGGAGGCGAGTGCTTGTAAAACTTGACGAGCACTTTGGTAACGATCGCTTGGTACTGGAGATAACATTTTATCCAAAACCACTCCGAAAACGGGACTCAAATCAACTTCCCGTCGCCACTGCCAAGTCAAAGTGTAAGTATCAATAAGTTCTTGCGGCTGTTTAAAACTCAGTAAAACTACCACTGTAGATGCTAAAGCATACAGATCGCTGTGAGGTTCCACCAACCCAGTCTGCATCTGTTCTGGGGGCGCGTATCCGATCTTGCCTAAGAGTGTTGGTGGTGGTGGTGAGAGTGCTGCACCTATTTGGTAATATTGTGAAGCGACGGTTGCAGCTACTTGTTTGACACCGCCAAAATCAATTAACACTGGTATCCCTCCTTGGTTAGGGAGGACTTGGGAGGTGTGCAGAATTAAATTATCTGGAGAAATATCACGGTGAATCACTCCCAATGAGTGGATGTACTCCAACACTGGCAGAATTTGTTGCAATAGCTGACGTACTTCCGCCTCCGTAAACCGCAAACCCTGCTGTTTCCTTGTCTCTAACAAAGCTCTGTAAGTTTCTCCTTCTACGTAGTCTTGCACCAGAAACAGATATTCCTTGCCATCTAGGTTACTGCGGAACAGTTCTCGGAAGCGGGGAATTTGGGGATGTTGCAGCTTGTAGAGAACACTTGCTTCTCGCTCAAACAGTTCTTCAGCTTTTTGTAAAACATACGCAGTTTGAACTTGAGGAGAGAATTCCTTTAAAACACACAACTCACGGAAGCGGTTGACATCTTCAGCTAAATAAGTGCGTCCAAACCCTCCTTGACCAATTTGTCGCACAATTACATAGCGATCGCCCAAAGTTTGCCCCCTTTGGATACCGTGAGTCACTGGAGTGTCCAACTTCTCACCGCAGTGGAGACAAAAGCGACTAAGGGCGGGATTTTCATGTCCTTTTGAGCAATAGACGGAATTCATTGTTAGTTGTTAGTTGTTAGTTGTTGGTTGTTAGTTGTTAGTTGTTAGTTGTCAATTGTTACCAGTCGTCCATTAGTTATTAGCCATTAGCCATTAGCTATTAGCCATTAGCCACTAACAACTAACTACTAACTACTATCCACTAACTACTAACAACTATTTGGCAGATTCTAGTTTACTAACTTTATCGGCGGCGATCGCATACCAAATTTGACCAAAAGTCTGTTGATTGAGTTTCCCACGTCGTTGACCTGGAAAGAGCTGATCGAATTTTTGATTTGTGTCTTTGTTCAATTGAGCGATTGTGTAATCACCTAACTGTCCTGCTTGCGCTTGCTGCTTCCAAGTGTCATAGTCCCGCGCACTATAGCTTCCTAGTTTTCGACGAGTTGTTGTACTGAGGTTAGCCTGTTCTAGTTTATTCAACAATTCTTCAGCAATATCGAACCATTCATTCCGTAATGCTGTGTCCTCTGGGTTGCCCGTGAGGATACGTCCTTGTGCGTCTGGATTTTTAGTATAAAAAAGCTCATTAGCTGTAGAATTGAAAAAACCGTTGGGAATTTCTAGCTGTTGACGGCGACTTAAAATTTCGCTCCCTCGAGTTTGCTTGTTATCTGATGGTTTGTCGGGGCTGGGGGAACTTGAACCGTCTGGGATTTTTGGTAGTGAGATTTTTGGTAGAGAAAAGGAAGATACACTATGAATAGCGGCAGTGACTAGCACCCAAGTACCAGCGAACGTCAAAACAACTATAGTTGTGCCAACAAGACTCACAGCAAAAGGGCGCAGCCAAGCAGGCGTTGCTGCTTGAGCAAAGAATTGAGTTTTGCTTTGGAGTTGACTCACAACAGCATTAACGCGTTGTCTCCCAGGAGCAACTACCATAGTCTTGATCTTGGTGATCTGAGAATTTACAGGTTTTACAGGAGTTGACGACTGTAAATCGAGGAGGACTTCATCAGCTTTTTGGTAGCGATCGCTCGGGTTATAAGCCAGCATCTTTTTTAACACAGCTTCCAATTTAGGGCTGACTTTGATTTCCTTTCCCCAGCCCCAACTCCCCTGATAGCTATCGTAGAGATCTTGCGGTTCTTTCCCTGTCAGCAATACCAATGCCGTCACTGCTAAAGAATACAAATCGCTTTTAGGAAATGCTTTCCCCTGTCGAAGCTGTTCCTCTGGCGCATAGCCCTTTTTACCCAACAAAGTGCGATTTCCAGCCAGTTGAGTCAACCAAAAACCCTTACTTGCTGGCAATTGCTTCACAGCACCAAAGTCAATCAACACTGGCAGACGATCGGAACTTCGCCAAATCAAATTATCAGGAGAGATATCGCGGTGAACGACATCCTGTGAATGGATATAGGACAATACAGGCAATATCTGTTCCAGCAGCTTAATGACTTCCTCCTCACTAAAACTCTGTCCCTGACTTTTCCGATTTTCTAACAACTGCCAGTAGTTGTCACCCTCCACATAGTCTTGCACTAAAAAGAAAAAATCTTTATTGCCTAACTTCACTTGTAGCGAAGAGTGAAAATTTGGAATCTGTGAATGCTGAAGTTTTTTCAGGACACTCGCTTCTCGCTCAAATAACTCTTTAGCTTTTTGTAAATCCTCCTGCTGTTCTACTTGGGGTGCAAATTCCTTCAGCACACACTTTTGATGCGATTGATTTATGTCCTCAGCTAAATAGGTGCGTCCAAAACCGCCCTGTCCTAATAGACGTACAATTCGATAGCGGTTTTCCAGAACTTGCCCTGCACAAAGAGGTAACGTCTCACCACATTGGTTGCAAAAGTGGTTACTCTCATTATTTTTGTGTTGTTTACTGCAATAGACGTGCATGGTGCTGAAGGATGAATAAAGGGTTTTTACTAAGTGCTACAACGCCAGAAACTCAATTTACGCAAATCCTGAAAACAACGTATGGGCGGGGTTGCCCTACTGCTTGTAAGGGCGGGGAGACCCCGCCCCTACAGGGCGCACGGCAACCCTGCCTATACAGGGAGTGGAAGGAGATAACAAAGGTTAAAATACTAACAATATCTAACGGTGGTTTAGGTTCTCTGTCAGAATTTGTTACAGCAATAAGCCCTTATGAACTCTGAACAACAACGGCAACGATCGCTTAAGGCATTTACAGATTTTTTACACACCCCCCTAGAAACACTACTACAACGGCATCTAAACACTGATACTTCAGCAGCAGCAAGGGCGTTATTTCATCAGGTGGCTGCTACTGTACCTGCTTACAAAGCTTTCTTAGCACAACTTGCGATAAATCCCACAGAATACCAAAACGAGGAGGATTTTCAAAGACTACCTCTACTGACAAAAGAAAATTACCTGCTGCGTCATCCTTTAGCTAACTTGTGCCGTCACGGTCAGTTAGAAAAGTGTGATATGATCGCGGTTTCTTCAGGTTCTACAGGAAAACCCACATTTTGGCCGCGTTTCTTTGCAGATGAAATGCAAATTGCTACACGCTTTGAGCAGATATTTCATGACAGTTTCTCTGCAGATACCAGACGTACCCTAGCTGTGATTTGTTTCGCTTTAGGAACTTGGGTCGGTGGAATGTTCACAACCAACTGCTGTCGCTATCTTGCCAGCAAAGGTTATCCTATCACTGTTATTACTCCTGGTAACAACAAAGAAGAAATCTTGCGAGTGGTGCAGGAACTCGGTTCGAGTTTTGAGCAAGTTGTCCTATTGGGATACCCACCATTCCTGAAAGATGTCATTGACACTGGTATTACCCGTGGTATTGAGTGGCAGCGATATCAGATCAAGTTGGTAATGGCAGGAGAGGTGTTCAGTGAGGAATGGCGTAGTTTGGTTGGCGATCGCGTTGGTTCACAAAATCCCTGCTATGACTCGGCATCACTTTATGGTACGGCGGATGCAGGTGTATTGGGTAATGAAACGCCTTTAAGTATCTGCATTCGGCGATTTTTGGCAAATCATCCAGATGCAGCGCGTGCCTTGTTCGGGGAATCTCGTTTACCTACACTGGTACAGTACGATCCCCTGAGTCGCTTTTTTGAAGTTAAGGATGGCACATTACTATTTTCAGGAGACAATGGTATCCCCTTGGTGCGTTATCACATCTCGGACACTGGGGGGATAATTAGTTACGATGCCATGCTCCAATTTTTGGCGGGGTGGGGTTTCGATCCGGTGGTAGAATTGCAGCACCCGCAGGTTGTAGAGACGTTACATGTAACATCTGCACATGGGGTCAGAGGAATACACTCTTTACCTTTTGTCTATATCTTCGGACGCTCTAACTTTACAGTTTCCTACTTTGGTGCGAATATCTACCCAGAAAATGTAACGGTGGGATTAGAGCAACCAGTAATTACAGAATGGGTGACAGGTAAGTTCGTGTTGCAGGTGCGCGAAGATGCGGACAAGAACCGATTTTTATCTGTAGTTGTAGAGTTAGCACCCCTTGTAGAAGGTAGTGAAGAAAAAAAGCAAGTTATAGCATCTTCTATTCTTTCCCAACTCAAGCGCCTCAACAGCGAATTTGCTAACTACGTTCCCCCAGAATACCAGATGCCACAAGTGGCTTTAGCCCCAATCGGCGATCCGGAATATTTCCCTGTAGGGGTAAAGCATCGTTACACCCGTTGAGCACCTTTGATAGTTGATAGTTGTTAGTTGTTGGTTGTTAGTTATTAGTCGTTAGTTGTTGGTTGTTAGTGTCAACAAAACAATTTTGAATCCTTCTCTCCCAACAGCTTCGTCAATCGCCCGAAACTTTGGGTTACCTTCGATTTTCTTGACAACACAACCCCTAGCCAAATAACGTCCTACGAGGAAAGCGGCAGTGGCTCCTACGGTCGCACCAATGAAGACGTAGAATGCTATATAGTGCCCTACTATACTATGACGTTCGTAGGACAAAAAATAAAAATGTAGTTGCTTTGGATTATCTTTGTCACGATGCATAACGACTCCGTCAATAGCTGTATCGTGATGATTGAGCCATAGATTTTGCGAGTCCAGTAAGACACTGTTGAAGTATACTTTGGCAGTTAAGGTTTCTATAAACTGGCGATCGCCACATTTGTCTACTTATTATTACTTAGATTATTAATGTAAACCAATACTTTTTATTTATTAGGTTTTAAAAAATTTATACTTTATCAACAGATTTTATACTTAAACTTTACAACACTAGAGCAGGAAAATAATGTACAATAAATTCACCATGAAAACAATGCAAAAGTAAGCATAAATAAGGTTGAACACCTTCTGGTTCTTTGCAATTAGCAGATAGAGGCAAATCGAGATAAAAAATCAGATTAAATGTGTGGCTTGAGTTGAGAAGTTTTTACAAAAATATACATATTTTTGTTTAATCTTACTCCCATGGAAAAAACCTGCACTCCCAAGAGAGCAACCCCTGACACCATTAAAGGGTGTAGCGTTCTACTACGCACGCTCCATCCGAGGAAACGAATCGTACAATCAAGCTAATTGTTCTGTACGCCTTGACAAGATGCAGGAGTTAACCAAGGACGAGGAGGTGTGGCGTTGGACGCATCCGCTGTCAGGACGACCTCCCCTTTAGCATTTCTCGTCCATCCAGTAGCTTGCACGATGCGCTCTGGTATGGCAGTTGTTAGTTTTTTGCTCAGAGTAGGACTTTTGTGGTTGTTGCTGCTTGGTTTGAGCGATACCCAATCTATCTGCACAGCGTCACTACTGAGAGGTTCAGTCCTAGGGTTAGGGGGTAAGCCGCCACGTCCGGTGATCGTAAAGGAACTAGCTCGTTGCCTGCTGCCTGGCTTGCAGCTATTATCAATTTGACTCGAAGCATCAACTAAATTTGTGGGGAGTTGTACTAATCCACGATTAGGGTCTACACCCGGTGTGTTAATAGTTACAGTACCACTTAAATTAGGATTTGTCTGGGAAATTGCCGTGATGCTACTTGGAAGCCGTTGAAAGTCGATGTTAGCGAGGTTTTTTCCGAACATTTTCACCAAGTCTTCTCGGTTAAGCACTTTCAAACCATAAATACCAGTAGCGTTGATTTGAACCTTACCACCAGAGCCTGAAAAAGCATTGGCGGTGATGTGGCTATTTTCTCTGGGTGCGGCAAGGATAAAGCCATTCAAAGCATTGATGGTGATGTTACCACCATCGCCGCCTTTATTAGCGGTACCCGCACTTGTTGAGATTTGACTGTTATGACGCAGCACTAATAGGTCTCGTGGAAACAAGTTAATATTGCCACCATTTGTGAATTTTGCGTCTCCTTGAATCATACTCTGGTTGTCCAAAAAAATAGAACCAGCTTGCACTTGAATATCACCGGCTTTACCCTGTTGTGTGCTATTGTCATCAGTGGTAGTTGAAGAGACGGAAATGCTAGAGCGATCGCTCAGTGTTAACGCTCCATTAATTTGCAAATTTAGGTTTCCACCCTGACCACTGCCACTGGTATCGCTAATGATTTTGCTGCCGTCCTCAAGTTTTAAGGAGTTAGCAGTTAGGGTTAGTTGACCGGCATTCCCTTCACCTTTGGTATCGATGCCAATTACTGCTTTATTTTTCAGTTTAACTGTGTCAGCATGGATCCTGATTTCTCCCGCGTTGCCCGTGCTTCCAGTGGTGCTGCCCAGACCGCTGGTTTTATTTTCCAACAAAAGTGAGTTAGCCTTGACCTCAACAAGTCCGGCTTGGCCTGTACTGTTCGTCCGCGCACTAGCGTCGATGTTGCCGTTCGTACTCAGTACGAAAGAGTTGGCTTTTAGCTTGATTTCTCCTGCTTTTCCACTGCCTCCAGTTTCGCTAGTGATGCCGCTGCTGTTTCGCAAGTCAAGGGAATCTGTAGTAATGTAGACATTTCCGGCATTGCCTGTATTCGGGATGGTTTTGTCGGGATTTATTCTATCGATCCCGGTATCAGCCCCCAGTCCGCTATGTTCCATTTTGAATGAGCCAGTCTGGATGGTGATTGACCCCGCATTGCCCTGTCCTAATGTGCCGCTATTAAAACCACTACTATTATTAATGGAAATATTGTCGGCTTTGACGGTAATGTCTCCAGCATTGCCTTTACTTGTGACATCACCATAGGCAGTAGTAGTGATTCCGCCACCATTTTGCAGTGAAACTGATTTAGCAGTTACAGCCACATGACCTGCATTGCCATCGCCAGTAGTTTTGCTTTCAAGACCACCGTTTTCTAACTCTACTGAATTCGCGTTAATTGTCACATTTCCAGCATTGCCATTGCCAGGGGTGTTGCTGCTGATTGTACCCTTTTTTACTGAAAGAGAATTAACGTTAATATTGATGTCTGCGCTATTGCCATTACCAGTTGTCTCACTGTTTATTCCGCCTTCAAGGGTTAGTGAGTTAGCTTTGATAGTGACTAACCCAGCATTACCAAAGCCAGATGTGTTGCTGTTAATACCACTAATTTTGCTTGACACAGAGCCAGCAGTGATAGTGATGGGATCGGCAGCGGCAGCTATTGTGTTGGTGCTGCTAATGGTAAAGTTTTCTAGTGAGACAGAACCCGGTGCCTGTGCTGTAAATGCTCCTCCCTTAGTCTCAACTTCACCACTGCCGATTTTCAAATCTCCCTTGCCAAAGCCGTCGTTACCTGCAAGCAGCACCACGTTGAGGCGACCGATGTTCGAGTTGTTGATGTTAAAGCTGCTATTAAAGGTAATATCCTTGCCAGCTTGCAAAGTTAATGTCACGGGAGTATCGGTCTTCTTAGTCATGCCTAACACATCTGCCGTGATGTTGCCACTTGACTTAATTGTGATGTTTGTGCCGCCATTGAGTTGCGTTTCAATTGCATTGCCACCCTCTTGAGGGAAAATGTAGAGATTCCCTGAGCCATTGGTGGATGGTGGAGGAGCAAAGGTGACATTAGGGGAATATAGCAGCCAAGTGCCGCTAGTACCGTTGGTAGCACTGGCATCAGCGCGAATGCCAACCACATAAATCAAATTGCCACCTGATGTTTCAATTAAACCACCGTTACCAGCTTGAACTCCCGACCGCGCACTCAAGTTGCCATAAACACGGTTTGATTCGCTTCCCCAAACAGTGATTTGCCCACCATTACCTCTGGTTAAGGCATCTGCTTTGATAGTGGCTTCGGGACTAATATAGGTAGAACTTGAAAGTGGAATTTCCACACTCTGGTAGTCACCTCCCACCAATATTTTGCCCCCACCCGCATCTCCAGACACATCGAGGTGGGCGGCATTCAACAAGTCTACGCGATCGCCTAAAACAAGCACTTTGCCTCCGGTTTGTCCTTGAGTTGGATTGGAGGCATCAATTTTACCTTCTATTGTGGCAGTACCGACATCGCGCCGCTTGTTGCTAATATCTGTTGGTTGTTCCACACTCAAGAGTTCTCCTGCTTGCCCAAAAGAAGCCAGACCTTGGTAAACAGCTGCTACCGCCACTTGTCCCCCTGGTGCGGATAGTTGTCCGGTGTTGGTGACATTGCTACCAATCAGAGTTAAGTTTTGCCTTGGTTTTACCTCCAGGTTGCCTGCATTGGCAATAGTACCTGTTTGATTAGTGCCAAACTGTAAGCCAATGGGGACGTTAATTGTCAGTAGCGTTTGCTCCCCAGTGGGGCTAGTACTAAATAAGCTACCATTTGCCAACTTTAAGCTATTTGCTGTCGTTCCCACGAACGAACCACCGATATTCAAACTGGCATTACGACCAAATACAATTCCCGACGGATTAATCAGAAACAAGTTAGCTGTACCGTTAGCACGAATTAACCCATCAATGTTAGAAACTGACCCACCCGTTACCCGACCGAAGATGTTCTGGATATCTGCGGCATTATTAAAAAAAGCAGTGCCGCCAGTAGGAACGGAAAACTCGCCAAAGCTATGAAACAAATTACTTCCAGCTTGCGTTCCTCCAGTGATATTGAAGGTCTGCGCGTCTCGTGTGACGGTGGAGTTACTCGGTAGAGTGCGATCGGGGATGATTTGGGCAACGGCAGAATTTGTGGAGAGAGCGATCGCACCACCCATCGCCATCCCTAAAAACCAGCGACACCGAGTACTCATTTTAGACATTGCACCCTCCTAGCTCTCTTGGCAGTTACTGAAAACGGTCACTCTGCACCAGTACTAAGTAAACCATATTTAGTGTTCGCCAAATAAAAATACCCCGGATAATTTGACAGTACTCTTAGTTTTGTGATTGATGCCAAAGCGCCGACACGAGTGTTTCCCGCGCCCTGGCAACTGGTCTACAAGTTAGGAGGCAAAATCACTTTATTAATGACATGGAGAACGCCGTTACTAGCTTTAAGATCTGGCTGAGTTACCTTGGCATCATTTACCATCACGCCGGTTTTCCCGTCAACCTTGATGCTGATCGGACTACCTTCAATACTTTTGACTTCGCCAGACTTCAAATCACTGGATAATACCCGACCAGATACTACATGGTAAGTTAAAATCTTTACTAGTACTTCTTTGTTCTCTGGCTTCAACAATTCTGCCACAGCGTCTTGGGGCAATTCGGCAAACGCTGCATCAGTGGGTGCGAATAAGGTGAAAGGACCTTTGCCTTGCAAAGTGTCTGTTAGCCCTGCTGCTTTCAAAGCAGCCGATAGCTTTGTAAATTGACCATTTGACTGCGCCAGCGCTACTAAATTCTTGCTTCCAGTACCTGAAGATGGAGTAGTTGAGGGCTTTCCAGATCCTGGCGGAGGTATCATGGGTGTACCTGGAGTCGGTGGTTCTGTTCCTGGCGTGGAGGGTGTGGTTTCAGGGGATGTAGTTCCACCACGATTATAGGGAGGCTCGTTGAAAATACTGGGTCTAGGATTTAGTTTTCCGCTCCCGCTGCCAGTGTTACCCTGCGCCACCTGCTGCTGTTTTTCGTTATTGGTACTGTTATTTCCTGCTTCTGGTGCAGACACATTAGATATATATTGAGTGTTTGCCAGAATGCTTTGACTGCGGTTAGAGGTCGCCTGTTGGAAAATACTGGGGTGCGGATTTGTCACCTCGTTTGCGACCGATGGCAGACCGATGAACAGACGAATCCCCGCTACTCCTGCTATGCTAACTAGCTTGGTTCGCAAATTGCTATTATTTGGCTTCATAAATTTTGTTTTGCTTTACTGTCCACGCATTACATAAAGACTTATAACATTTTAATAGGCACAAAATCTAACCTGAGAAGTAAGATTTTTTGCCACAAATATGTACAAATACGTCTAATTAGCAATGTTCAATTTGCCAATAATTTTTAGCCTTAATCCAATGCAGTCTAGTGTAAGGGCGGGGTGACCCCGCCCCTACGGTTATATTGTGGTCTAGGCGATCCGGCTCGCCAATTTCGCAGGCGATGAAAGTACGTATGATTATTTAAAATGACTTTTAATGAATATACAATTGTAAAAGCAAAAAATGAATCAACGATCGGGGCTGAAAAATGTTGGAATTGTACCAATTTGAACTATCCCAATACTCAGAAAAAGTACGCTTGATCCTTGATTATAAAGGGCTGGCGTACCGCAAAATCGAAGTAACACCTGGCGTTGGACAAATGGAACTGTTCCGCCTGACTGGTCAGCGGCAAGTACCAGTGCTCAAAGATGGTAATAAATTTATAGTAGATTCTACGGAAATTGCCAAGTATTTAGATTATCAGTATCCTGCACGTCCATTGATACCACCAGATTCAAAAGCACGGGGTTTATGCTTAATGATGGAAGAATGGGCAGATGAGTCGATAGGTATCAAAGGTCGGAAAGCACTCTTTTCTGCAATTAGTCAAGATCAGAATTTCCGTAAGTCCCTATTACCCACCGATACACCAGATGTACTCAAAACACTGGTACAAGGAGTACCCAACGAAGTACTGAAATTTTTGGGTTCTGGCGTAGGTTATACCCCAGATATAGTTAGTAGTGCGATCGCTGACTTGAAGCAAGACTTGGAAGCGTTAACACTACTGTTGGCTGATAGCCCTTATTTAGTCGGAGATGAACCTACTTTGGCTGACTTTGCAGTGGCGGGTTTATCGATCCTGCTGAAGTTCCCGAACGGTCCTTATCTGGATCTGCCACTAACTCTTAGAGGCAAAGGAGTACCCGGCTTGGCGGATAATCCTATTTACGAACCATTCTTTATTTGGCGCGATCGCCTCTACGCTCAATTTCGCCAACCATTAATAAATTCTACCACACCTGGAAGTGGAAGTACACCCACTTCAATTCAAATAGATTAGTTAGTGGTTAGTGGTTAGTGGTTAGTAGTTAGTAGAACAACCAACAACTAACAACTATCCACTAACAACCAACAACTAACAACCAACAACTAACAACTAACAATTCTGCAATTTTTGTGTTCTGCAACTACAATGCAACATAAGATAAGGGAAATGCTCGTGAGATGATTTAATGAAATGAATTTGGGACAGCCATTAGGTTCAGTAATACAAGGCTCTCTCACAGGGGGATTAGAAGTAAGATTGCACCCTGATGTCTCTGTTGAAGATATGAGGGTGGGTAAGTTTCTAGTTGTGCAAGGGGTACGTTCACGTTTTTTCTGTATGCTGACAGACGTGACGCTAGGAACTGCTAACCAACGAATTATGGCTAATCCCCCCAGTTGGTCAGACACTTTTTTGCGAGAAGTTTTAGGCGGAAGTGGTACATACGGTATCATCAACCTCGCGCCAATGTTAATGTTTACCCCTGAAGATGATGAATCTTTTTCGCCTAAAAACGGTAATGGTGCAAATTATGAAAAACTATCGTTGACTGGTTTGGCATCATTTCAGCCACAAACTAGCACGACGTTAGAACTACTACCAGTTAAAACTATTCCTAGCCACTTTAGCCAAGTTTACGACGCAAATGTTGAAGACTTTCGCCGAGTATTTGGTTGGGAAGACGATCCCCAAAGGAAAAATTTCTCCATCGGTCAACCACTAGATATGGATGTACCAGTCTGTATCGATTTAAATCGTTTTGTAGAACGAAGCAACGGTGTTTTTGGTAAATCTGGGACTGGTAAATCCTTTTTGACACGGTTACTTTTAGCTGGGACAATCCGCAAAAACGCAGCGGTAAATTTGATTTTTGATATGCACTCAGAGTACGGTTGGGAAGCTGTCTCTGAAGGTAAACAATTTAGCACGGTCAAAGGCTTAAAGCAGCTATTTCCCAGTCAAGTTGAAGTATACACTCTCGACCCGGAATCCACAAAGCGTCGGGGTGTGCGTAATGCACAAGAACTTTACCTCAGTTACGACCAAATTGAAGTTGAAGATATTAAGTTATGCAGTCGAGATTTAGGACTCTCGGAAGCTAGTCTGGATAACGCCAATATCCTGTACGCTGAATTTGGTAAATCTTGGATTCTCCAGTTGTTGAATATGACCAACGAGGAAATCAAGATGTTCTGCGAGGAGAAGCGGGGACACCAAGGTTCGATTATGTCATTGCAGCGCAAACTGCTACGGTTGGATAGTTTAAAGTATATGCGAGCAGCTTGTCCGCAAAACTACGTCAATCAAATGTTGCGTTCCCTGGAAGCTGGTAAGAACATTGTCGTCGAATTTGGCTCCCAGTCGAATATGCTGTCTTATATGTTGGTGACGAATATGATTACCCGACGGATTCACCAACATTATGTCAGCAAGGCTGAAAAGTTTTTGCAGACGAAAAATCCCTGCGATCGCCCGATGCAACTGATGATTACCATTGAGGAAGCGCACCGCTTCCTTGATTCAGCAGTAGTCCAAAGTACCATATTTGGTACAATCGCCCGTGAAATGCGGAAATATTTCGTTACGCTCCTAGTGGTTGATCAACGTCCATCAGGCATAGATAATGAAGTTATGTCCCAGATTGGTACCCGCATCACCGCTTTGCTGAACGATGAAAAAGACATTGAAGCGATTTTCACCGGGGTGTCTGGTGGGGGCGCTTTGCGATCTGTGTTGGCAAAGTTAGACTCAAAGCAACAAGCCTTAATATTAGGTCACGCTGTTCCTATGCCAGTGGTAGTGCGTACCCGTCCTTACGATACAGCTTTCTATGAAGAAATTGGCGATGCTGCTTGGGAAGAAAAGCCCGATGTGGAAGTGTTCGCCGCTGCTGAACTAGCCAAGGCAGATCTCGGCTTTTGATCGTCGATTCACTAAATTCTAGAAAAACCTCTCCACGCCCAACGGGAAAGCCCTTCGGCTTGGTGCAGTCGCCTACGGAGGGAAAGCCGTCATTCGCGCTGCTTCACCAGTTCCCTACGGAGGGAAACCCTCCTTCTCCCAATTCCTCGCCGAGTAGCGCTCCTTCGTCGCTAACGCTTTGCTAACGCGAACAGGACTGGACTCACCAGTCGCCTCTGTCGGGAAACCAACGCCAGTCACCTACGGCGGGAAACCCGCCGGAGAGTGCTGGCTCCTCCTGCAGCGCTGGCTCCCTAACCCCTCCCCTATGAGGGGAGGGGAATTTGACTCCCCCTTCCCTAGTAGGGAAGGGGGCTGGGGGGTTAGGTTTTTGATTACTGAATGGGTGTTCTAGGAATTGGTAGTATGTGTGACACTCGTTCCCAAACGGAGTCGGGAAAATCATGACAACAGGTTCCGCCTGCTTTATCAAAGGAAAATAGTGCTATAATAAACTTAGCAGTAATTCATGACATTTTAAGGGAAATTGTACTGTAGTAGGTACATTTAGGGCAAAGGCTGCAATCAGCAAGTGCAGTTACAAGATGTTATAGTGGATGTAGCGCCCGATATATTAAGGCTAATTACCATTGCTTCTGGTGGTTAACGTTGTGGCGCGAATAATTTACTTTCAGCCAAAAGTGATATCTAGGTTCAACCAGAGAGTTGGAACAGGCTGAAAATTAATGAAGGAAGATACTCCCTTGATGCAACAGTCCACTTCTGGGTTCAAAGTGACCTTTGTGGCGATGGCAATTCTTTTAGGAAAACTTTTGGCACACCTTAAGCAAATATTGTTAATCGAAAAAATATATTAACTACAAATTCCCAAGATCCGATTCCCGATTTCTAAAATTAGTGACATCCCCCCACAAGGAGAACTGAATCAGTACGGTTTTCTGGCTATTGGCAGAGGACTGATTCGAGGTTTTTAGAGTCACTATATATATATGAGTGAGGAAAAATAATTTCCGCCATACTTTGGCAAATAAATTGTCTTGCACTATAATAGAAAGATTTATATTAACTACTTTACTATCTACCTGAATTGTCGTAATATTAAATAAGTGGAACTCATACTGACTTCGTATTGTAACTTTCGCCGCCAGCGACTGAGGATAAAGAAGAATAATTGCAAACAACCTAGAGACTTATAGCAATCTCAGAAAGTTGGGCAAGAGTTAGGGAACCCATCCAAAAGACTCACCGTCGTGACAAATTCTGTAGAATATCCATTGTCTTTGGTAGTTCCTGTATTCCGTAATGTATCTGCTACCTTTCCCAACCCGTGCTAGTTATTAAATTTTTATTGTGTTTCCGGAGTAGAGGACAACGCACCCATGGCCACTGTTAACACCCAAACCGAACCCGCCAACACCAAATTCACGGCTGATATGGTACGAACCTATCTGCGCGAGATTGGTCGTGTACCACTGCTAACCCGCGAACAAGAGATTGTCTATGGGAAGCAGGTGCAACAAATGATGACGCTAGTAGAAGCCAAAGAAGCTTTGGCAAAAAAACTACAGCGTGAACCGACTTTAGAAGAGTGGGCTGCTCATGTTAGCCAACCTGAGACTGACGTCAAACTGACAGTGCAGCAGGGTAAAAGGGCTAAGCAGAAGATGATTGAGGCGAATCTACGCTTAGTAGTAGCTATTGCCAAGAAGTACCAGAAGCGGAACATGGAGTTTCTGGATCTGATCCAGGAAGGAACTCTAGGATTAGAGCGCGGTGTGGAGAAATTTGATCCCACACGGGGTTATAAGTTCTCAACCTATGCCTACTGGTGGATTCGCCAAGCAATTACTCGTGCGATCGCTCAACAAGGTCGTACCATCCGTTTACCTATTCACATTACCGAGAAGCTGAACAAAATTAAAAAAGTGCAGCGGGAACTGGCGCAAAAGTTAGGGCGATCGCCCTCTCCTGCGGAAATTGCCACTGAACTCGAGCTAGAACCCGCTCAAATCCGCGAGTATCTGAATATGGCTCGTCAGCCAGTTTCTTTAGATGTACGAGTAGGCGATAATCAAGATACCGAGCTGCAAGAAATGCTCGAAGATGAAGGACCATCCCCAGAGCATTACATGACTCAGGAATTCTTGCGTCAAGACTTGAACACCCTCCTAGCAGAACTAACCCCCCAACAGCGAGAAGTTTTAGCCCTACGCTTTGGGTTAGAGGATGGTAACGAAATGTCTTTGGCAAAAGTTGGTGAAAGGCTGAATCTTAGCCGTGAACGCGTCCGTCAGTTAGAGCATCAAGCCCTTGCTCACCTGCGTCGTCGTCGCGCCAATGTCAAAGAATACGTTGCTAGCTAATACCTAATCACTCTTAGCAACGCGCCTCCTGAATTCAGGGGGCGCTTTTTTTATGCTTTGAGGGGGCATGCCCCATGACGCCAGTCGCCTACGGAGGGACGTGCCCCTGGCGAGGGGTGAAACTCCTGAGAGTATCTTCATAGAAAAACAGTATAAGTAATGGTAATCTCAGATCATCTTCTAAGGTAACAAAAGATTTTATTTGTTTTGAGAGTTGATTTCTAGACAATATAAATCAAACCTTCGACCGTTCCTTTGGTTATCAATATCTAGCTATAGTCTAAGTAAGTAGTGGAAAACATAGAGAGTTTTTTAACATGAGAAATCGGGTGAACTATATTAATAAGTTACTTCCCCCTCGTCAGTTGAGAATTCCGCTACTTGGTTTACTTCTTATCAGTGGCGGCGTTTTTGCCGATCGCGCTCAACCAGTACTAAGTACCCAGATAGAATACTTACGTACACTCTCGAAATCGGTTCCGGACAGTCAAACTTACACTTGGATACAAAGAAATCCTGCCTTTGACTCAGGATCTATCTATAAGGAAGCTCACCAGCGCAAGGCATTTAGTTTACAATCTAGTCAGAAGGCCGCTCACCTCCACAAGGCACTTAAGCGGTCCTTCCGCAAGCAAGCCCATCTCCACAAAGCACTTGCGAAGTCGGTTTCCGTACCCAAGTCCTCGTTGAGTCGCGATCGTCAACAACAAACATACACCTGGTTGCAGCGATCAGCCCCAGCGCCACTTGTTGCCAATGCTCAACCGTATACAACAAAGGCAAAAATAGCGCCTGTCGCGAATTTTCCACAACAAAATGGTGTTTACCTATATGGTCAGTCGCCAAAGCCAGGTCAGCTAGGGCAAGGATATATCGTGTTTCAAAAGCAACAAGATAAGGTAGTCGGTGCGCTGTACATACCCGGTTCGGAATATAGTTGTTTTAACGGCACACTCCACCCGTCAGGAGAGTTAGCTATGACGGTGAGAGGTTATGCTGGTGAAGCAAGCCTGACTCAAGTGGCTACAAACCATACATTACCTCGCCTCAATGAAGATGAGCCAACCACTTACGCTCACTCAATAACACTACAAGAATATTATCGGCTAAATTCCGTTAGTGTTCAAGACCGCCAAATTTTGCTCTCGTGTAAAGCCAACGTGCAACAGTAGCGATTGTTAGTAGTTAGTAGTTAGTGGTTAGTGGTTAGTGGTTCTTTTAACAACCAACAACCAACAACTAACAACCAACAACCAACAACTAACAACTAACAACTCCCCTTAATACTCAATTCCTGGTTGCGCTTTCACGCCTTGGTCACGGAAGGGATGCTTAATTAGAGTCATTTCCGTCACTAAGTCAGCTCGGTCAATTAATTCCGTGGGCGCGCCTCTACCTGTAAGAATCACATGATTGTCAACGGGCTTTTGCTCCAATCCAGCCAAAACTTCCTCAACTCGTAAGTAGCCAAGTTTAATAGCAATATTGATTTCATCCAACAGCACCAGCTTAAAGTCTGGATTGCGGATATATTCTAATCCTTTTTGCCAAGCGGCGATTGCTTTTTCAATATCGCGATCGCGGTCTTGAGTGTCCCAAGTGAAGCCTTCGCCCATAGCATGAAATTCTAACTGGTCTGACCAAAGACTGAAAACCAGCTTTTCAGCAGGTTCCCAAGCTCCTTTGATAAATTGGATGATCGCTACCTTATACCCATGACCAAGCGATCGCAAGACTATCCCTAACGCCGCAGTCGTCTTCCCCTTACCATTGCCTGTGTTAACAATTATTAACCCTTTTTCTGGCACTGCTTGAGCGACTCGTCGGTCCTGTACTTCTTTGCGTCGCTCCATTTTTCTGCGATACTGCTCATCAGTTAGGGATGATGACTCTGCAACGGCTAGATCGCTGGTAGTTTCCAAAGATTCATTGATTTGCATGTTGTGGGCATCCTAACTACTGTCCTAACTACTAGGATCTACCAATAATACTCAATTTAGAGCAACTCGACTAAATCATGGGAAACAAAATTTTGGTGATTTCCGGCGATCTTACCAAAATCACATCTTGCACCAGTTGCCATAACGCTATTTTTGTCGGGTGGGCATCGCCCACCATTGACAGAACGGGCCGATTTTTGCGTTGGTGGGCAGTGCCCACCCTACACGAAAGAGGAGAATGGTGCAAGATATCAGCAAGGAGTTGGCGAGGGTTAAGTATAATTAAAAGTTATTACAGAATTTTAATCTCATGGAGAAAATTAAGCTGACTTGATATTTGATAGAATAACTTAATAAAAAGATTCGCAGAACTATCAATGGACTGGATTACCCTACTGCGATCGCTACAATCCGACTTTATCAAAAGGTTAACATCTGGCTGCCTGCTCCATTGTAAAACAGAAGGTCAATATAGTGAATTAACGGTCATCTCCGGAGAGAGGTTAAAAGCACTACGGGAATTTTGCTGGCAGATGGCTGAAAAGTATAAGCGCACTTCCCCAGTTCGTGACGTTTTTATCTACAACTTGAAAGGAAAACTCGGTGAGGAAGTTGTCAAAGAACGTTTAGCTGATTTTGTGACTGAAATCGATTATGAAAGACGATTCGGCGGCGATGGCAAGGTTGATTTTACACTGACTTCTGATCCATCGGTTGGCATCGCGGTTAAGTCCCGTTACGGCAGTATTGATAAAGTCAGATGGTCAATTAGTGCAGAAGAAGTTGAAAAAAATGCAGTTGTAGTTTGCATTCTAATTCAAGAGGACGTGAATGAGGCACAATCTGAGTATCACCTCTTCTTGGCTGGCTTTCTGCCAACCCAGATGATTAAGCTGAAAACTGGTAAAATCTCATTCGGGATCAATCAATTGCTGTATGGCGGTGGCTTACCGTGCTATCTAGAACAGTTACAATCTTCTGTAAAAGACAATTCTTACAGACAAAAATCTCAAACTTACCAACACAACCCCAGACAGTCACAAACCCATAAGCAGCCAAAGAATCAGTTTCACAGTCATGCTGATTTGCATCTGCTTTATGTGAAGCGAGGTGATGAATGCTTCCAGAAAGGACACTATGACGCTGCAATTACTAGTTATAACGAAGCATTGCGGCTGAATCCTAAAGATGCCAATACTCATTACAAACGTGGTAATGCTCGTCATTATTTGGGAGATTACGAGGGAGCGATTGAGGATTACACTCAAGCAATAACGATTAATCCTAATTATGCCAAAGCTTATAACAAAAGTGGTAATGTTCGTTATCACCTAGGAGATTATGAGGGAGCAATTGAGGATTACACTCAGGCAATAAAAATTAATCCCTATGATGCTGTAGCTTACAGAAACCGTGCTGATACTCGCGATCGCATCGGCGATAACCAGGGAGCAATTGAGGATTACACTCAGGCAATAAAAATTAATCCCTATCTTTTAAAAGAGCAACAGGAATTCATTCAGGCAATAAAGATTTATGCCAATGATAACTATGTAAATGACAAAAGAGGTAATGTTTCTGAAATTGGAGATTATCAGCGCTCAATAGAGGTTTTCACTCAGGTAATCGAAATTAGTCCCAATGATGCCGTTGCTTACAAAAACCGTGGTAACACTCGTTCTGACTTAGGAGATTACGAAAAAGCAATTGAGGATTACAATCAAGCAATAAAAATTAATCCCCATGATGCTGATGCTTATTATAACCGTGGTAATGCTCGTTATAGTCAAGGAGATAAGCTTTTAGCAATTGAGGATTTTCAGAAAGCAACCCACCTTTATCAAAAAGAAGGTAAGCTAGCAGAACACAAAAATGCACGAGAAAGAATTTTAGATTTACAAATAGAACAATCATTAGATATTTTAAACTTTTAAAATGTGGTAATTTTATTCCCTTTTCTGTAAAGTAGGGGCGCGGTTTCCGCGCCCTTACAATGTGGTAAATTCAATTTAAAACTGCTGTGCAGAATGACATATAAATACCAAGTTGGTGGTAGTCTGACATCTGAAGCACACGATCAAAAAGAAGAATTACTAGCCCTAGGTGTCTTAGCGCAACGTCTTAATAATCAACTTTCTCAAACGTTCCAGAAATATTCACGCCAGAGTCTGTTGCAGTGTAGAGAATTTTTCTCCCACGATCAGCAAGAACACCAAAGTTCGTAGATTTTGTACCATTACTTCGATCAAAGCTTATAGTAACAGTGCAGTCACTATTTACTTGGTATGTGCCAGTATTAGATAGATTTTCAGCAATCACTCCACCAGTACTGGTACTACCCTTAACCCCTGTGATGTTGCCATTTCCATCAAATCTATCTAGAAAGACTAAATTAAAAGGAGTAGCCCCAGAATTTACAAAACCTGAGAGTTTAGCTCCATAGTAGCCCTGTAACGATCTATTTGTGCAAGACAATCTTTGCGGTGCATCTTCCGCTTTTGCTGAGGTTCCTACACTTACAAAACCCATAGCAAATACGGTTGAAAAAATAGTGGCGATCGCTCTATTTTTCAAGGACATGTTTTCTGTCTCCTATTCTAAATTTTGGATATTTTTCGCAAAGCTTTAAGTTGGTTAACAAATTGAAAACCAACATTTAACTTCAACAAATCAGTTACCACTGCGCTCAATCAAAATCACCGCATTTTTGCAGTGACTATAGTAGACTGGAGTTAGTTTTTTTAACTAACTTCAGAGTTATTCCAAGACTTATTGAAACAGATTGTGACTATAAATGCAAGTAGTAAATTTTTCAAAAATTGTTCAGTTCGACCCTAACAAAGGTATTTCTTCTGGTTTAAGACGCGCTCAATTTTGGTACTGCTCGACGCACAACGTTAAGTGTGCAAGTATTACTTAATCGTCATAGGGAAATTTGAGCGTTGTTGGCAACTAGGAACACATCAAGCAGCCATAACACGAGATGCGATCGCCAGTTGTTGAGATGATGGACAAAGATCTCAAAACGTTCCTCCTCTAGTGACTCATGTATAAAGTACCATCTTTGTGGGTAAAAGTTAGACCATCTTTACCTGTTCAATAAATTTCTGCCAGGTTTCATTAGGAACCCAAATTTGGTGTAATTCTTTCTTTGCCTCTTCATCACTCATGTTTTCATGTAGGCGGCGATAAAGATACATGAAAGCTGAAACTCTCTTATTGGCAACACAGTGGACAAAGATTTTTTTATCGGTGTTCGCTTCCATAACGCTAAAAAACTCTGTCACATTCTCAATAGTAGGTTTTTCCCAAATCACTGGAATGTGAACATATTGCATACTTTGAGCTTCTACAATTTGTTTTTCATTATGTAAAGCGTTGCTTGATGTTGACAATGCTAGGTTCACAACTACTCGATATCCTGACTCTTTGATTGCTTCAAACTGTTCTGTGGTTGGTTGTCCGGAAGTGGCAATTGAGTCAGATAGTTTGAGAAAGTTGTAAATGTCTTCTATTTCTTTACTCATAAGATTTATCGGAATAATTTTATTAAGAGATATAGGACTCATATTTGATTTGTGAAATACACGTAGGGTGTGTTAGGACGAAGTCCGTAACGCACCATCTCAAGCTTTCGGTGCCGTACTCTCGTCTAACACACCCTACCAAGGTATTCATTTGTAGCAATCATTTTTGGAATTGGTATTACAAGGTTTTGGTGGGCAGTGCCCACCCTACGTTTAATTTTATTCACCTACTGAACTCTCGTACAAAGTACCATCCTTGTGCGTAAAAATCAGACCATCAGGAGTTGCTTTAGCAATCAGGTCATTGTCTGAGTAGTGGACTTCATCTGAGGGGGTGCGATCGCCAATTTCCAGATAAACCACCACTGCATGAGAGCGATTTACTAATTGGTGTCCATCTTCCTCTCCAGCAGGGAAAGCTGCCATCATCCCTGGTTTGAGGATTTGCGCTCCGGTATTTGTTACTAGGGTGACCTCACCTTCTATCACATAGATAAACTCATCTTGTCGCTTATGCCAATGCCTGAGAGCAGAACAGCTTCCTGGGGTAAGTGTGACTAAGTTTACACCAAAATTTTTCAATCCCGCCGCATTTCCTAAAGCCTGTTTTACCCGTCCTGCTAGAAGCGGCTTAAATTGATCTGGGTAAATTGAAGTTGTGCGACGAGGTACATTTTCTGGGTCGATAATCATTATTGAGTTTCCTTGCTAAAAAGAAGAGTGTAAAGATAGATTATTAGCGATCGCCTGACGATCTAAGCGACACAATCTTACTTTCTGGATAATATTTGCACCCATTTTTTCATAAAATTTGATTCCAAGTTCGTTAGATACTGCTACAGTCCAATCGATTCGGCCACAGCTTTTTTCTTCAGCTATCTGGCATAAGCGGAAAATGAGTGCCTGACCAACTTTGTTTCCCCGATATTCAGCTTTAACATATAAATCATCGAGCCAAATTCCTGGCAACGCTAGGAAGGTTGAATATATAAAGTGATAGGTTGCGAATCCAATAGAATTTCCATCGATTTCAGCTAAAAGAACAAAAGCAAGAGGCTGTTCTCCAAATAAATCCTGTACTAGCTTCTCAGGTATTGCTTCTAAAGCTTCAGAACAACCATCGAATTCAGCTTTCAAATGGATGAGTTCCATGATAATGGGAATGTCTATCAGTTTTACATCTCGAATTGAAATGTTTGTATTGTTCATGCACCTAAATTAATTACGAATTACGAATTACGAATTACGAATTATGCTGTCAAGAGTGCCATGAGGTAGCACATCAATTAATGAATTGAGCCAAACTCTGAAAGTCAAATTTTCTCAACATCTCTAGAAATGTGAAGACCGCAGGTACATGCAGCGCATTATATAGAACTACAACTCCAATAACTCTATCTAAAGGTACTGGTAAACTATATACCTGCACTGCTTCAGGAATTGGTACGGCTGCTAGACGAGGGAGAATAGCTGCTCTCAGTCCTTGATTAACCATACTGACAACAGTAGAGTCTTCCTGAATGTCGCTAGCACTATTCATAGAAGGTGCTACGGTTTTCAGGTGGTTGTGGAGAATTTGGCCGCAAGGTGTGTTGGGAAGCAAAACTGGTGAATAAATACCTAAGTCTTCCCAAGAAATTTCCAAACTGCTAATTTTGGCGTTTGGTGGTAGTAAAGCAACATAGTCATCCCGGAGAATTTCCCATACCTCAAATTCATTACCAGTTGGTAGACAGGTAATGCCAATATCGGCACGTCCCTCACGCAAAGATTGTTCTACTTCTGAGTAGTTAGGGCACTCTATGATCGTCACAGCAACTTCTGGAAATTGATTGTGAAACTGAGCGATCGCCTTTGGTAGTAAATGAGTAGCGACACTGCGAAAAGCAGCAATTCGCACATGACCGCCATGTAAACCTTTATGTAGGTTTGCTTCTCGTTGCATCATCTCTATATGTTGCAGTGCTTGACGAGCATGGTATAAAATCCGCTCTCCAGCCGGTGTCAGTACTGCACCATAACGACCCCTAGCAAATAAAGGCATACCCAATTCTTCCTCAAGGGTGGCGATCGCATGACTTACTGCTGGCTGAGAAAGTTGTAATTCTAAAGCCGCCTCACTAAAGTTGCCACGATCTGCCACTGCAACTACGGCTCGAAGCTGGAAGAGTTTCATGGGCAAATAAGAATCCAGATAGTAATTTGATTATCGCAAAAAAACTGTATCAGTGCTTTCTAATATCTATAAATACCATTTATAGATACTATAAAAGCCATGATTTGATTGTTAACTGAACCCTTGGTAGAGTGTTCGTTATTAGTAAATTTTCAGGAATGCTTCTATGAAAAATAATAGAATGTGTCGGAAATCAAAAGACACCGAAGCCCCTATCAGCTTTAGCACCTCCCCATTCTCCTGGAAATTTATACATGGCGTCTGGCAAAAATTAGTGATCCTACTAGATAATCATCAAGATTTACAAGTTTGGCATCGGGTTGATCGCCACGGTCATACCTATTGGAAAGCTTACGATCCTGTAACCGGAAAATCTTTCTGCTCAGGTTCGGAAGCTGATATACGTGTGTGGATTGAACAGCGTTATCGGTAATTGAAATATGTCAGACCTAACTCTTGTAATTGGCAATAAAAATTATTCATCTTGGTCACTCCGTCCCTGGCTAGCGATGAAGGAATTCGGTTTGGAATTCAATGAAATTCGCATTCCTCTCTACACTCCAGAATCGTCATCAAAAATTCGGCAATACTCTCCCTCTGGAAAAGTACCTGTCCTGTTGCACGGTAATCAAACTGTGTGGGACTCTCTTGCTATTTGCGAATACTTGGCTGAAGAATTTCCCACCATGCACTGGTGGTCAAATGATAAAGCTGCACGGGCTGTTGCCCGTTCTATCAGTGCTGAAATGAGAGGAAGGCTTTCCAAATCTCCGTCAGAATATGCCCATGAACTGCCGTGCTAGATACCCTGGCAAAGGTATGGCACTTGGGGTACAAAAAGATATAGACCGCATCACCACCATCTGGCGAGAATGTCGCCAAAACTATGGGGCTGGTGGCGATATGTTGTTTGGCGAGTTCACAATTGCCGATGCGATGTTTGCCCCAGTAGTCTTGCGGTTCATCACCTATAATGTACAGCTAGATCCTGTTGCCTGGGATTATGTGGAGGCAATTTTGGCACTTCCGGGAATCCAGGAGTGGATCAAAGCATCTGAGACTGAGCAAGAAATTATCTCCGATTACGAGTTTTAGCTGTAATTAGATTCCGATTAGCCGCAGAATTTCCCATGCTTCAAATTCATCACTAGTGGATAGATAGGTAATGCCAATGTCGGCACGTCCCTCACGCAAAGACTGTTCTATTTCCAGATAAGCAAAGCGCTCTATGATAGTCACAGCCACTTCTGGAAATTGATTGTGAAACTGAGCGATCGCTTTTGGTAGCAAATGGGTGGCGACGCTGCGAAAAGAAGCTATGCGCACATGACCACCATCTAAACAACTTTGCATTCGACAGCACAAATATGCAAATTTAATGACGTGCTTAATACCTTTTAATGAACAACAAATTTCCGAAAAGCTCATTCTTGAGGTCAATTGCTGAGACTGATGCCTTCTACTAAAAAGTTTATCAGATGTGCCAAAAGGGCAGCTAGCGGGAAAAATGGGAACACTCATGGCTCTCAATGGTGTTGTTCTGAAGTTCATACAGCTTATGCCCTGAAAGCTTTTTTACTCAGTTGCTAACTTTTTCAAGATCCTCTAAAATAATATCTTCGTATTAAAAGAAGTAAATTGTGTCAGTTAATAAGGAAGAAAACATCAAAAGTTCACGAGATTCCTATTACGTGGATGAAGGTTTTGATAGTGAATTAATTAAAAGATTTCCCGAGTGGGAGAATGAAGGAAAACCAGTTAATCAATCAATTGAGTTAAAGTGCAAAGCGTTGCTGTTTCAGGAAGCACGGTTACTGGATGAGGGAAAATTTGATGATTGGTTGGGGTTATTTACTAGCAAATGCCTTTATTGGATTCCCAGCACTCCAGGTGGTGGAGACCCGAGGAAAGAAGTATCCATCGCTTTCGATGACCACAGACGCTTGGAAGATAAGGTATTTTGGTTGCAGTGTGGTTTTGCTTATGCTCAAACACCGCGCTCGCGTACTAGCCGAATAATTAGTAACATTGAAATATTTTCATGTGCAAAGGAAGAAGAAATCAAAATTCGTTCCAACTTTCTCATCCATGAATTTCGCCAAGGGCGGACGCAAACCTTTGCTGGTTGGTATGGACACAGGTTGCACCAGCAGCATGGTAAATGGAAAATAGCTCTCAAGCAGGTGAATTTAATTAATGCGGATCAAGGTCATGAAAACCTTAGTTTCTTGCTTTGATGAGACTTGTCCTAAAAATGGCAAAACACCAGTGGCATTCCACCGTCTGCTGTAAGAGTTTTAGGGGATACTGCACTCAAAAAATCCCAGGCGGGGCATGGAAGTGAGGGCTGTGGTGAGGAGAGAGCGCCATAGGTGCGGCTATTCATCAAAGTTATAGAAAATGAGGAAAAAAAATGTGTAATTGAGACAGGTATTAGCTTAAAGTTAGGAATATCACATCAAGTTATTCGTCAAATTTATTTTGAGAAAAGCTAACCATGCTGCATGGAAACGGCGAAGTCAAGCAAGGCTATGATTGGGATTATCTAATTCAGCCAGAACGAGTCCACCGTTCAGTTTATACGGATGCAAGAATTTTCCAAGAGGAAATGATTCGGATTTTTGGGGGAACCTGGGTTTACCTTGCTCATGAAAGCGAAA
This sequence comes from Stigonema sp., assembly GCA_965249805.1. Classification (GTDB taxonomy): domain Bacteria; phylum Cyanobacteriota; class Cyanobacteriia; order Cyanobacteriales; family Nostocaceae; genus Stigonema. The sequence continues at coordinate 78,653 of CBDFMX010000001.1, read as the reverse complement.
TACCCAACCCCAACGATTTTAAAACATCTAATCTAGGCCATCGTCCAATTATTATCCTGCGCGATCGCCAAGATAAAATTCGCGCCTTGTTCAACCGCTGTACCCATAGAGGCGCGACAGTTTGCCGCGAAACTCGTGGTTGTGCGAAAACTTTTACCTGTCCTTATCATGGCTGGACTTATAGCAACACGGGCAAACTCACAGGAGTTCCTTGGGCAAAAGGTTACGGTGCTGACTTCCATCGCCCAGAATTTAACCTGGGACAAATTCCTTTGGTAGAAAGTTATCGTGGTTTTATCTTTGGGACTTTGAATTGTGAAGCACCAGACTTAATCACTTATCTCGGACGAGCCAAAGATTTATTGGATCAGTGGATTGACCGTTTTCCTAATGCTCAAATCACCGTGCAAAGTAGCGCACATAAAATGATTTATCAAGGTAACTGGAAGTTTACCTACGATAATGCCGCTGATGGTTATCATGTCGCGTTTTCACACCGTTCTCTGCTGGCTGTGGCAAATCGTTTAGAATCCGAAAAAGACATGCAATATTTTACCCACAATCCTGATGAAGGGCCGATGTATGTGCAGTACCTTGGTCATGGGCATATGTTCATCGATCAGCGTCCCAGTTATGAAAAACGAGCTGGCGCTTTCTGGCAACAACAACGACCCCAGCCAGGACGGGAAGCTTATGAAGCTCATATCCGAGAAAAGTGGGGCGATCGGGCAGACTATTGGTTAGATTTGTCCATTGGTTCGCAGATGAATTTAACTATTTTTCCTAATCTGCTAGTTGTTGGGAATCAAATCGAAGTAATTGAACCGCTAGCTGTCGATCGCACTCAACTGACAATATATGCCACCACAATCTCTGGAGTACCAGATGAAGTTAATGTTCTGCGGATGAGAAGTCAAGAAGATTTTCCCAGTTTTGGCGTTCCTGACGATCTGATCAACTTTGCCGAATGTCATCGGGGGCTAAGTATTCCAGAAATCGAGTGGGTGGCGATGAATCGCGGGTTTGGCATCAGCGATCGCCATCATGTGGATGAAGATGGAGTAGTGACCGGGCCTGTTACAGATGAGTTAGCAATTCGTGGTTATCATCAAGAGTGGAAGCGCCTGATGAAGGCTGATTTCAAACTTACCGCACTCTTGAGTTGAATATGATTAGGTCATCGAAATGAAAAGACCTGGATTTATTGAGCGTCATCACTTGTGGACAGAAATCCAAAAAGAAGCATCTCAAAAGATCAAGGCTGTTGTGAAAGAACAGGATCTATTGTTGATTCGTACCGCTTGGTCAGACCAGCATGGCATTGTTCGCAGTAAGTGGCTTTTACCCCAAGGGTTTTTCAGCGCCCTAGAAAACGGGATGCAAATCAGTACAGGGACATTCCTGTTTGATACTGGTGGTGCAATAGTATTTAACCCTTTCGTTCCCGGCGGTAGCTTAGATATGCCTCTAATGACAGGTGCGCCAAATCTTGTGGCTGTTCCTGACCCTGATACCTTCACAATTTTACCTTGGGCAAAACGTACTGGCTTTATTCTCTGTGACGAGTACTTTCAAAATGGTCAGGCAATGCCCTTTTCCAGTCGCGGGAGAATGCGCCAATCATTGGCACAGTTACATCAAAGAGGGTTGGAGTATATTGTCGGCTTAGAAGTTGAGTGGTATCTGGCAAAGTTGGAAGATCCGATGTTAGCGATCGCCCAGGTCGGTTGTTCTGGAAAACCCGGTGAACCTGCCTTAGTTAGTGCTGTAGAGCATAGCTACCAATACCTTTTAGAATCTCACAATCCAGCAATTCACGACTTGCTGGGCGTTTTGGCAGAAAACTTAGTTGAGATGGGATTGCCTTTAAGGAGTGTAGAAAACGAAGGGGGTGTCGGTCAATTTGAATTTACCTTTGACCCGATTCCGGCATTGCAAGCTGCGGATACAATGATGATATTCCGAATGGCAACCAAGCAAATCTGCCGTCAACAAGGTTACATCGCATCGTTTATGTGTCGTCCAGGACTGCAAGGTTGTTCTTCTAATGGCTGGCATTTGCACCAATCCCTTGTAGACCAAACCACAGGCGAGAACGCCTTTATGCCTGCAAACTCCAAAACCCTAATATCAGATTTAGGTAAGCACTTTGTTGGTGGTCTTCTCAAACACGCCAATGCTGCTTGTGTGTTCACAAACCCGACAATTAACGGCTACAAAAGATTTAAGCCTTATTCCCTAGCCCCTGACCGTGCTGGGTGGGGATTGGAAAACCGAGGGGCAATGATTAGATTACTTGGCGGTTTTGACGACCCCACTACTCACATTGAAAACCGAGTTGGAGAACCAGCAGCCAATCCCTATCTCTACATGGCATCGCAATTGATTTGTGGGTTAGATGGTGTAGATCGTAAACTTGACCCAGGCTCCCCAACAGAAGAACCTTACACTACAGAAAATCTGATCTTACCGAAAAGTTTGCTCTTAGCGATTTCATATTTGAGCCAAAGCGAACTTTTTTCTCAAAAAATGGGGCAGCAGTTCATAAATTTCATCATTAAGATGAAACAGAGTGAAATTAATCGCTTTTTGGAGTCCGTCACCGATCAGCCACCAGAAGAGTATTTAAAGCAAGTGACTGACTGGGAGCAAAGAGAATATTTTGAATTATTTTGAGTTGAGTTTGGTTTAATGCCTCAAAACGACCAGTTTCTTTCTCATTCCCAGTTAAGTTGTTGTCTACATTCATAGATACAGCAAGGGTCTTATTTAGATTTTACCCCAATCAGCAGTGCAAGTTCCAGCCATTTCCAATAGCAGTCTACGTCAGTGAAGCCAATTTCTCGCAGCCAACCCAGTTGTGTTTCCACATCTAGAAGTTTATTGGATGGATCATCTTCTTCAACAGTCCTACCAATAGCTTGTAAAAAATGCTCATGCAGTGCTGGTGTGGGTGAGGCGACGTGTTCTAAATTGCAGAAAATCCCGCCTGGTTGCAGAAGCTGGAAAATCTCTGTGTAAAGAGAACGTTTGCGATCGTGCATGAGGTGATGGATAGCAAAACTGGAGACAACCGCATCAAACGAACCTAACTCAGGTAGAGGTTGATCCAAGTTGTGAGCAATTACTTCTACCGTAAAATCATCAGCAAAGCGAGTTTTTACCGCGTCCAGCATCGTTGGTGAGAAGTCAACAGCAATGCTTTGGATGTGGGGACGATCAATCTTGAGGAGAGCAAGTAAACGACCATCCCCAGTGCCCAAATCGAGAACGCGCTTTACCGTTTTGGGGAGATGTTCCAGCAGTACTGCTTCGCCCTCAGTGCGGTGGGGGAGATGATCTGCTTGTGCAAGATAGCGTAAGGCATGGTCTGCAGAAGTCCAGAGGTTAATCATTTTTTTGATCTCATCAACTTAGGCTTGAAGGTTGGCTTGTTCTTGCAACCACGGATCTACAGGTTGTCCATCTTGGCGACGCAACTCAATTTCAACTACCATCACTTGTTTTGAACCTGGGGGAGCCGGTTTTTGATGGAAAATAATGTCATAATCCGCTGGATTATGATTATGCTCTTTTAACCATTCTTGCACCTTGGTTGTGGCGAAGAATGATTGCCCCTGCTCAAACATTCGGGTAATCTGCATCTGTAGAGAGAAAGGATTTAATCTACCCATTGTGACGACTCCTTCGTGGGTCTGTTTAGTGTTGGTGGGAATAACTTGCTTTCTTGTGGGCAAGAATTAAAAGCAATGCTATAATGTCTCTTGTGTGCTATTGAGTGTCGGGATTCACGCTCTTAGATCTAGTCGCAAGACTAGGATAACACTGAGAAGATCATGTGTGTCCAAAAAAACCAAAACCTATAGGTTGAGGTAGTTTACGATTTGCTCAAATCTGAAGGGCAGCTATTTTGTTTGCCTTCAAAGGCATTTATAAGTACTGGTTTAGATTTCGCGCTGAAAGCGATAGGCACCCCTATTTAAATTTAACACTTGTTAAGAAAATACATCTCCCATCTGAACTAATTCTAACCTAAGGAAGAAGTACATACCTCTAACTTTTTTGAGATAAATAAGTATAATTAATAAACATAGACTAGAAGATATAGGACTTTCCTATAAATGCCCTCTACTTTTTATTAATCAGTTTTATTTATCAAGATGAAAAGAAAAAGTATTTACTTTGCTTAATAAGAGTTTATAAAGTGAAATTAGACAGCCAGCAAGAGGTTTAGTTTCCTTGAGCAAAACCTGACGGCTAATTCATGGAAATACAATCAGTTACCTGACATAGTTTAGGTGTGAACTTAAAATATTACGCCTGTGGAACTCTCTAATAAATTTGAATACGCACTTCTAGCCCTGTTAGAGCTAGCAAGTTGCTATAATAGTGGCGAATCTTTGCAAATACGACAGATAGCAGCACTACAAGATATACCGAATCGCTATCTTGAGCAATTACTGGCGACTTTGAGACGTGGAGGTCTGATTAAGAGCATACGCGGAGCTAAAGGTGGCTATGTTCTAGCAAGAGATCCTCGAAAGATTACTATTCAGGATGCTTTCAACTGTATTGAAGGGGCAGACGCTGTTATGCCTGCTGAAGATGCACCTCCACAAACAGTAGAAAGTGACGTAATATATGAAGTCTGGCAGGAGGCGCGTCAAGCAGCTAACTCGGTTTTGCAAAAATACACGCTGCAAGACCTTTGTGAGCGGCGAGCAACCCGACGACATATGGAACTTATGTACTATATTTAGAATTAGAATTACAATTGACTATTCAAAATCAGGCATCGAATAAAATACAGTCAAGTCCAGAGGCGATCGCATCTGGCACAACTCTTGAGCGAGAAACAATCGAAAGCGGCGAAATTTCCGCAGGTGGTAGCAACCCAGATTTTTTCGACTGGAAAGAGGTGTGGTATCCCATATTTTACCTGAAAGACCTTGACAAGTCAAAATTGACACCTTTCACATTACTCGGCACAGACCTGGTTATCTGGTGGGATAATCAAGCCTCCTGTTGGCGGGTGTTCGAGGACAAATGCCCTCACCGTCTTGCACCTCTTTCAGAGGGCAGAATAGCAGAGGATGGTTTGTTGGAGTGTCCCTACCATGGTTGGGCTTTTTCTGGATCTGGTAACTGCGATCGTATCCCGCAGCAGGTCGAGGGCGGAACGGCAAAACTCTCCAAAAGAGCCTGCGTCGCGTCACTACCGACGACGACTCGACAGGGACTGTTGTTTGTCTACCCTGGTACACCAGACAATGCAGACAAAACACGTGTACCCATTATCGAGCCGCTAGACGAATCCCCAGATGAATGGATCTGTCTTGACACTTTTAGAGACCTTCCTTACGATGCGCTGACGCTCCTAGAAAACGTGCTAGACGCCAGCCATGTATCCTACACCCATCACCGCTCAGTTGGAAACCGAGCAAATGCTGGACCTGTGCAGCTGGAAGTGCTTGAGTCTGGAAGACAGGGTTTTCAAGGAACATGGCAGGAAGGTCCGCGAAGAGGAACACTGGGTAGGCAAGATACAACATTTATCGCACCAGGGTTGATGTGGCACGATCTGACTTCAAAGCAGTTTGGCAGAACGTTGACTGTTGTCTATGCCACTCCTATTCGCAAAGGCTTTTGTCGGATCTTTGCCCGTTTTCCCTTCAAGTTTTCCTCCAAGCTCCCTGGCACAATTATGAAGCTGACACCTCGGTGGTACTCTCATATAGGACAGAACGGCGTGCTGGAAGATGACCAAATTTTTCTGCACTACCAAGAGCGTTACTTTGAGCAGGCTGGTGGTAGTCATAACTTTGCCAAGGCGTTCTACCTTCCGACTGCAGCGGATCGTTTTGTATCTGAGTTACGCCAGTGGGTAAAGCAGTACAACGCCGATCCGTTTCCCGGAGTCAGTTTACCACCAGCGTTGCCACGAGAAAAGTTACTGGATCGGTATCACTCGCATACAGTTAAATGTAGTAGTTGCTCTACAGCGTTAGCCAACATTCAAAGGTTGAGAATAGCGGTTGTAGTCACCGCAGCGATCGCCTGGGTAACTATACCATTTCTCACCCTCTTGCAGAGCGAAACAACTGTTTTGGCTGTAGTTTCCACAACGGTGTTCTTGGTCTTTGCTGTAGTGTGGTTTAGACTGGGCAAGTTAGAGAAGCAGTTTTACGAAGGTCGGGATGTACCGCCGCGAAACCTACCTGAATAATTGCTAATTCGTAATTAAGTTGTATATGGATCGGTTTTCCGACCATCCTCTTCCCCTCTATCTCACCGAGAATTTAGCGAAAATTTAAGTAGGGTCATATTAGGAAATGTTGCACTATGTTCCCATTTGATTTTTGGCATAACTCCTGTTATGGAGGAGAGACGCTTTCTCGGAAAGCCCATTTACAGCGCAAGCTAAGATTCCTGAAGACTATGCGAGATGATTTAGACACTAAACTTGCAGGTCTGAATGCTGCTATTGGTACTATTGAGCAGCAGTTAACCCAGGAAGATGTAACTCAAGTCTAACAAGAGTAAGTAGGTCGGCGCAATAAATTATTACTTGTTCGTAGTTGCGCTCAATATCATGTCCGGTAGTTGCCCGAAAATAAGTTTTATTATGGGCGATTGACCGGACATGATATATTTTCTAAAGCCGCCAGTTAAAAAACCGGGTTTCTGTACCAATAAAGGCTGCACTCTTGTTGCTTCCAATTCCATAAAATCGGTTTCTGTGCTTAAAAAAAGACTTTCATCGCTACGTTTTTAATAATTTTTAATTTTTAATTTTTAATTTTTAATTTTTAATTTGAGCTTACAGAATAGCGACAGTCATCCTATCAGGTGATGTCACTGATAAATTCTAAACGCTAAATTAAAAGTACCAGTGTTAATAAACTCTGGAAAGTCAAACTATGAAAAAAATTATTCCTGCTAGTCTAGTAGCTTTAGCTACTACAATTGGATTCCTACTTAATAATCAACCAGTTCAAGCTCACTCGCGTTTCCACAACCACTATCCCTTGTATGACCACTACTATCCCTTTGATGATGTATATCCAGCAAGGTACTGCTACCCTGTTAGAGGATTGGTGATTAAAGAAGACCCTGCCTATCACCCTCAAGCTTACTCTGACGGCTACCGCCAAGGCAAGAAGAGCGCTGAAAAAGGAGAGAAGTACAAACCACGTACTGCTGGTGGTGAATTCGCTCATGGTTTTGAAGATGGTTATTACGGCAGAAAATTTGCTGGTCAGGAACACATTGTTCCTGACAGGTATAGACCATACATTACATCAGACTGTGGTTGGTATTGATTTTCTCCTAAGCAGTAAGTCTTATAATTCGTAATTCGTAATTCGTAATTCGTAATTAGCAGTTAAGAATTTGTTTGGCTTTAGCTAAGTAGATATACATCAATCAACTCAAATTGGATTTTTGGGCAGGCAGGATGCCTACCTTACAAGATATTAAGCTTCTTGTGGGGTAGGCATCTTGCCTGCCCATTTTAAGTTTAATTGTGACCATCTATTTATGAGATAATAATTACGAATTACGCATTATTTAGGAGGTATTTTTTGGCAACAATTAAGTGTAAAAATGTCACGTTTACCAATATACAGGCAATTTTGTTTGACAAAAACGGGACTTTAGAAGATTCAGAAGCGTATTTACGATCGCTTGGACAACGAGGCGCACGGCTGATAGATGCTCAAATTCCCGGAATTGGGGAACCGCTGTTAATGGCGTTTGGCATCAATGGTGATCGGCTAGATCCGGCGGGGTTAATTGCGGTAGCGAGTCGCCGCGAAACAGAAGTAGCAGCAGCAGCATATATTGCTGAAACTGGGCGAGGCTGGTTTGAATCGTTAGCGATCGCCCGTCTTGCTTTAGAGGACGCTGAAAAATACATTGGTAAGACTCCTTCACCTCTGTTTGTTGGTAGCGAGTCAGTTTTAAAGAATCTGTCAGAAACAGGGCTGAAACTTGGTATTCTCTCAGCAGCGACAACTTCAGAGGTGGATGCTTTTGTAAAATGTCATAAGTTAAGTGATTACATGCAACTGTCAATGGGAGTAGATGAGGGACCGAGTAAACCAGATCCAATTTTATTTTTGCAAGCTTGTAAGTCTTTGGGAGTAGAACCAGACGCCACACTGATGGTAGGAGATTCTGTAGGTGACATGCAAATGGCGCGTAATGCTAAAGCTGCAGGTTGTATTGGTATCACCTGGATAGGTAAGTCAGAGAATGTCAAAGGTGCAGATGTGGTGATTAATCAAATTGATGAAATTCAAGTTGTAGAACCGTGAACTAGGTTGATAAGGTGTGGATAAAAAAGTGCGATCGCATTTCCCAAAACAAAACAAGGGCAATATGATATTCAAATAATTTAATAAGCAATGAGCTTTCACCTCATCAATGCCTGAAAACCTGCTTGTACAAAATGCTGATCAAAGGTCAAAGCTTGGGTCATTCCTGTTTGCTTCATAACTACGAAGGAAATGCAATCAACCAAACCCCATGCTTTGTCTTCGTGAGTTTTGTAAAGATTAAACGCTTGCTCAAACAATTGGGGAGTCAGTCGCACAATTTCCACTTCATCTGAGGTAAAAAACTGCTCGATAATTTCAACTCCCTTATCTTTATAGCTGCGTGCTAGAGCATTACCAATTTCCAGTAATACTGCATCAGTTGTGAGTAATGGATAGCCTTCAAATTTATTTGCTAATTATGAGGATTGGTAGTGAGTGATATTGGTCACGTTGGTTAATCAGCGCTACAACAAATAAGGTGTCAACAAATATCTTATTCGACACTCTTTTTTCCGCTTACATATAAATCGATATTTGCAGCAAAATCCTCTGGTGCATTAATCTTTATTTGTTTCATTTTGGACATGAAGCTATTTTTTTTCTGATGTACTTTAGATTGTGCAAAATCCTTGATTAAGAGATATAGCTCATCCAAATATTCTTCGTTGAGACTGTCAATTTCTGCTTGTATTTCTTGTTTTGTAGCCATTTTAAATTTTCCCACTTGATCTCTATTGTAGGCAATTTTAGCATGGTTAGTGCTGGAGGCGTGGGATAGAATGTTTTTAAAAGAGAAAATCGCTATGACAGCTATTACCGTAAACCTAAACCCGATCATCGAACTAAGCGATGACCAATTTTATCAACTTTGTCGGCAAAACCCAGATGTCAAATTGGAACGCAACGCCAAGGGAGAATTAATTGTCATGTCACCTACAGGAGGAGGAACGGGAAAAAGTAACGCCAAGCTAACCACTCGATTTTGTTTGTGGAATGAACAAACGAACCTTGGTGAAGTATTCGATTCTTCGACTTGTTTCAAACTTCCTAACGGTGCAGACCGTTCTCCCGATGTTTCTTGGATAAAAAAAGATAGATGGGATGCACTAACTTCTGAAGAACAAGAGAAATTTCCCCCAATAGCCCCAGATTTTGTTTTAGAGTTAATGTCTCCTAGCGATAGCTTGAAAGACACTCAAAACAAAATGCAAGAATATATGGATAACAAAGTAAGACTTGGTTGGCTAATTAATCGAAAAACACGTCGAGTGGAAATATATCGCCAAGGACAACCAGTAGAAGTGCTGGATTCGCCTGCTGCTTTATTAGGAGAAGATCTATTACCAGGGTTTGTCTTAGATTTGCAAATTGTTTGGTAGTAAATTGATCGGTAAATCATCTACTAACCTTAATTCCTACTCAAATCTGTCATAAAAATCTACGAGTCAAAGCAAAGCGATCGCATTGCCATATAATATATAGTGCGATCGCTTTGATGTGTCTAGGTAGTTCAAAACTTCAATACACCCTAATATATCAATACCTACGCTATAATCGCCTACAAACCCTGTCAGACCATTAGCCTATAGAGAGGTTTAAAGGTTAGGTCTTATTCTAGAGCATTCTACAGCGAGTATCTCTAAGTAAGTACCAAGTCTAGTCAGTCGTTAGGTCAGCAGTTAGGAGTTAGTTGACGTAAACCCTATGCCTGAGACAGAAACCGTTTCGAGAAACTACCCTAAAAATAAAACGCGCAAACTAACTAAATAGGTCAGTCAGTATTTATACGCCATGTGGTAATACAGGATCGACTACACCGGGCACTCCACCTGGGAATAGAGGATCGACCACACCGGGCACTCCACCTGGCAATACAGTACCTGCCGTACTGTCTATTCCATTAAATAAAGCTGCAACTCCTCCAACAATAAACTCCATTTCCTCGTCGGATAATTCTTCAAACAGATTGGTTTTTAGTTCAGCGTTTTGGTTAACCATAATACCCTCTAGTACTTGTAAACAAAAGAATGATTGCGTACTGAAAGCAGTCTACAACAACATAGTTAACAGTAAAATCATACCTAAGTAAGAAGACAACCGTAGTTCATCACTACGTCTTTAGGTAGATTATTTTATTTGGCTGAATAATTTTTAGTGATTAAAATTTCTGGCTAGTTCCTTGGGGGCGTACCGGAAAATTGGTGGTTTGACGACATCAACCATACACCATTATCAAACCAAAAAATTTAGGGCTGGAGTCATTTATCAACTCCTGCCGTAATGGGCTATTAGTGCTTTGGGTGTTCCTTCAATATTAAGGAAAAAGCAATACTCAGTTTGAATTTTACCCATACTGCTACTTTGCTGCAGAAGGATTTTTGGTATCGGCTCAATAAGTCGGGGTAGTAGTAACCGTGAGCGGGGGGAGCGCCCTTGAAAATACACGTTGCTTAATTAATCGATAAAGCCCAGATATGAAATGAAAATCGACCGATGTAGATTGAGGAATATCGACGCAGTGCGATCGTTAACCAATGTCAACCCAAGATTGAGGAATATTGACATTCATTGAGGATAAACTCCAGTTCTCGCCCCGGAAGGTAACACCTTAACTACGCTTAATCGGTCTTTATTTTCAGCACAAACACATCTAGTTTTAAGATAGCTGGGCGTAATATTTACTACCAGATAGAAAAACTGATTATAGTGACGAAAAAGGTATAATATAAATAGATTATTACCGATTATAAATATATGGAGTATCCATAGCGTTGCTGTAAGGCATTCCGTCGCACCAACCCTCAGCACTATACCAGGGTAAGTAAAAGTTTTTACCCAGCCCAAATTATATCTAGTAATATATAATGAATGTAATCAGTTTTCAATTTCACTCGTGATTTTTTTCTTTGTGTTTACCCTGACATGCAAATTACTTGTTCCTCTTCTTGGCATGACTTTTCTTGAGGGTTAAGGAAACATTTCTCGCGAATAATAGTTGCTAAAGATGGAATTTTGCTGATTTGAGAAATCCGCAGAGCGCATATATTCAAAAAAGCTGATTCCTAATTTACGAGTAGTTGCAACAAGAGACATAAAAATATCCCAAGCTTTAGTACCCTCACAAGTTTATCGTCGCATAACTAATATTGCGCCGCTGCACCATAGTTCTAGCAGCTAGTTCAGCAGGGTTATTATGTAATGGTAGTTCAGGATACTCTAAGACCAACAACAACTCAGATACTTTTGCTGCTGTTAAGCGTTTTCGTTCATCTAACTGTTTATAACCAGTTTCAGTACCAAAGATTTCCCAAAATTTTGACTGAAGTTCAAGTTTTTTCTTTTGATTTGGAGAATCTCTATAAGCAAGTAATTCTCGGTAGTAATCCCAAAACTCTGTAAGGAAATCGTCTAAAATCTCTTGATGGCAAGCAACAAACGGAGTCATTTTTTTGTAGTGTCGCCCTTCATGCACCCAGCACAGAGCTATATTACTAGTCAATAGTTTGAATTGAGGGGCATCATCGCATACGATAATTTGTACTATTGGAATGTCGATTTGCTGATGATAAAAACTAATTGCTGCTGCTTCTAATACACGAGTACGCAATTGAGAACCCAATTTGCTCAGATACTTATCAAGTAGGGTATTAAACTCTGACTCCGTGAACGCTGTAAATTGGGGTAATAATTTGAGTTGATTTTTCCACTTGGTTGGTAAATTTAGGCGAGCGAGTAATTCGTAAGTAAGTGGACTGATGATAAATTGGAGTTGTTGCTTGTTCTGTAATACACTAAGTACGCTGAATCGGTCTTTTTTCAGTGTCGTAGAATAGACTGTATACAACGGGTTACAAATTACATTTGTGGTGTGATTGACACCTTTAACACGCGCAGACGTTTGATCTAAGTGTTGCCAGGGACTACTAACTAACCCTTCTATGTAAACTTCATTCAACTCAACTTCAAAATTTTCCTGTTTTTCAATCAGCAGATTTGACAAATATCCTGCTGACATCGAGATCCCAATATCTTCTAGAAACTCTAAAAGTTTACCCTGAGTCATGTTACCTCCGTAGTACAGACTCAAGACCAACGCTTTTACTCCAGGACCAAATTCTCCGTCATAACCTACTGGTATTGGTGCCAAGTATGTTTTTCCAACTGATACGCGGAGTAGTATTTTTGTTTACGAAATAGTACATTATCGGTTTTCAGTGAGATATCTTGTACGATTACTTCCTCGTAACCCTTAAACTCCGCATCGGATGGTAGCTCAGATTTCGGATACTCTAAAATCCTTTCTCTATCTATTTTAATGTCGGCGTTTTTACTACTTTTAGTATGCTGAGACGGAGTTTTTCGTTCTTTCTCTGATGAGTGGTCTTTTTTGAACCCACTAATTTTATTGACTTTAATATCTGGTTTGCCCTTTTCTCCTTTGAGGCGATTGTTCTCATCTCGAACATGAGTGGTTTTCTTCTTCTAAAATTTTTATCTTTAAATTTAGCTCTTCTATTAAGTTTAATAGTAATTCTATAGTCGGACGCAGTGAATGGTCTGCAATTCCTCTTGGGTCGATGCTTTGCAGCAATTCCTGTACTGGTTTTTTGCTCTCATGTTTTTGCGTCATGTGTTACATTCTACAGCACCATGCGTACATTTAAATCTTTTTATTTTTTCGTGCTACCCCAACTTGGCACACACCAAACTTTAACCAACACCAATACAATTGGCTTCAGACCATAGCCTTAACGATAAAGATTGCAGCCCGATCGCTTTACATAAAATCAGGCTTATCAGTCCTTCATTTTCCCGTGCGTACACCAGGAGCATTTATATCAGCTTCTAGACTACTTTTCAAGCACCTGCATCCTAGATGCGCTATCTTTCACAACGATCGCCTGGGTCAATATGCCTCAATCCACCTAGGTTTATTTTCATTTAACATCTGGGCTTCACCAATGTTCTTAGGCAATAGCTAGCTATCTTCAAGGACACTCCCCCCAGAACGATTACCTAATTTTCTTGGCTACCCCTATTTATTGAGCGGATACGATTTTTGCACCTTTGGATATTTGCCATTTTGAACAACCAAAGGACAAATGTGTTCAAGCTTGCTTGGTAATTTACAGCAGTTTTCAATTGCATTGACCAGATTGTAAGGGCGCGGAAACCGCGCCCCTACGGTTATACTGTATAATTGGTAATTAATACCCATACTTACGCAATATGTGGTATAAACTCGGTTTCGACTTGGGGATCTGGTTGGTAAACAGGAAATTTTTAGTGGAAACCGGGTTGATTTGCGTAAGTTTTAAGAATAAGGCTTAGAGAATTTTTCAGAGATATTCGATTAACAGTGGACCTTCAGGAATAAAGCGGGAAGTATAATTAGACTTTTTGCCCAACCCTTTCAAGGAAGCAATAGCAATGGGAGATGTGAGTGATTTTAATTCTTGCACTTCCCAAAATACTGCCCAAGTGGGCTTGTCAGTTGCACTAGATGGTGGACGAAACTTAAGTTTACCAGGGTATCTGCCATTTCGAGAAGGGACATGACCAATGTATAAACCACGCCAAGATACCTTTGAGTTTAGAGGTTGATCTCCCGCTGGATCGGAAGCGTAAATAAACACTTCTACGGCTTTACCACCCCGTAACTCATCTATTTTACGAAACGACTCGAAATCCATGCTACCGAAAGCGACTTTCGCTGTTTCATCACTTGATTCATTTGCTAGCTTGGTTATTGTCTCGACCCCAGAAACTAAATGAATTTCTGGAACGGGTGCAAGAATCGCAAAGGCTTGTGTTTGATCCATGTTTCAATCTTTTAATACTTGTGTATTAATATATATAAGTTTAAACTTATTGTGCCAAATTTTACGAAATCAAGTAAGTAAGTCCTAATACCAATTCTCGATGAGGTCGTTATAATTGCTTGGATTCTGGTTATTCCAGTTCCTTTAAGATACTACGCTGAATTCAGTTAAAATTACCCTACTGTCTGCCACAAGGTCTGTGGGGCTTGTTTCCGATTGAGCTAAAAATGCCTAAGAATTTTGACTACTTAATAGTTCCAGTGAGTTTGTTTACAGTCGGCGTGAGTGCTTTGGTAGCTAGCGCTCAAGTACAGGAGTACAAACCGATTCCTTTGCTGCAATTTGGCAAGGAAATCAAGGATACACTTTCCAATAAAGATATTCCTACAGGAGAAGGAGGATTTGCCCGAGATTACGTCGTGAGTTTGACCGCAGGTGACCAAGTGGTGATTGAATTGAAATCTGAGAGTTTTGACACCATTATCACCCTATTAGCTGCCAATGGCTCTAAGGTAGCAGAAAACGACGATGGTCCAGACGGAAGCACCAACTCCCTCCTATTTGCTCGAATTATCAAGTCTGGTAAGTACATTGTCAGGGTACACGGCTTTGGTGATGAAGGCGTGGGTGGTCCGTTTACCCTAAAAGTTACACGCTTGCGCCCAGAAAGGTAATTGTCAATTGCTAATTGCTAATTGCTAATTGCTAATTGTTAAACTCATCCCACCCCTAGAATCCGTGGGAGCCAGGTGGGCATGGGGCATGGGTGCGTTACCTATAACGCCAGAAGCGATGAGGGAAACACTCGTGTCGGCGCTGACGCTCCCCTATGCCCGCGTCGCCAAACGGCAGTCCTGGATTCGGAGCACCCCTACAAGTAGATGGAGAAAATACACCTCTATTTAATAACTGTTTATGGGTAAGTCTGAGGAACTAAATAGCCGGAAAACCCCTTCGGGTTCGTCTAAGGTAACAAGTCTAAGGTAACAAGTCAAAAGTAAGAACCCCATAAATAAATCGCGTAGCGCTGCGATCGCGAAGCGCGGCAGTCTAGGGGACTAATTGAGGACAATGTGTCAAGCTTTTTTAGCAAGACCCTGCAAAGGTAGCAGTTGTGTCAATTCACGAAGCTGTCTATTTGTAAAGTGAGTAATTTCTACCCTGTTCGTAGCGAAATATTAAGGAATATTGCATTTGTGTCAAATCTCTAACGTAGAGTGCGGATTCAGCCAAAAGTCCGTGATACGATGCTCTCGGTAAATTTTAAGATTAGGAGAAGACCTTTGACACTACGGGTTGCTGTTGTTGGGTCAGGTCCAGCTGGTTCATCTGCCGCTGAAACGCTGGCGAAAGCTGGAATTGAAACTTTCCTATTTGAGCGCAAGCTAGACAATGCCAAACCGTGTGGCGGCGCGATTCCCCTGTGCATGGTGAGTGAGTTTGACCTGCCGCCGGAGATTATTGACCGTCGAGTGCGGAAGATGAAAATGATTTCGCCCTCGAATCGAGAGGTAGATATTAATCTAGACAAAGAAGAAGAATATATTGGCATGTGCCGTCGGGAGGTGCTGGATGGCTATCTACGCGATCGCGCGGCAAAACTAGGCGCAAATTTAATCAATGCCACCGTTCATAAACTTGATATTCCCACAAACAATACAGACCCTTATACAATCCATTACGTAGATCACACAGAAGGTGGCGCTCAGGGCATTGCCAAAACCCTGAAAGTTGATGTAATTATTGGAGCGGATGGGGCTAACTCTCGCATTGCCAAGGAAATGGATGCTGGAGATTATAATTATGCGATCGCTTTCCAAGAGCGCATTCGTCTACCCCAAGACAAAATGGCATATTACAACAACCTTGCCGAAATGTACGTAGGCGACGACGTTTCTACCGACTTCTACGCTTGGGTTTTTCCTAAATACGACCACGTAGCTGTAGGTACTGGTACAATGCACGTTAACAAAGCCAGTATTAAACAACTGCAAGCTGGTATCCGCGCTCGTGCTGCCAAAAAACTTGCTGGTGGTACAATCATCAAAGTAGAAGCACACCCCATTCCCGAACATCCCCGTCCCCGTCGCGTTGTCGGTCGCATAGCTTTAGTGGGTGATGCGGCTGGATATGTTACCAAGTCTTCTGGTGAAGGTATTTACTTTGCAGCTCGTTCAGGGCGGATGTGTGCCGAAACCATTGTGGAAATGTCTAATGGCGGTAGTCGCATCCCGAAGGAAGCTGACCTTAAGGTGTACATCAAGCGCTGGGATCAGAAATACGGACTCACTTATAAGGTTCTGGACATTCTCCAAACCGTGTTTTATCGTTCTGACGCCACTCGTGAAGCCTTTGTAGAAATGTGTGCTGACCGTGATGTGCAACGGCTGACTTTTGATAGCTATCTGTATAAGACAGTTGTGCCAGCCAATCCCATCACCCAGCTAAAAATTACTGCCAAGACCATTGGTAGCATACTTCGCGGTAACGCCCTTGCTCCTTAAGGAGAGGGGGGAGGGGGGATGAGGGGGTGGGGGAAGTGGGGGAAGTGGGGTTCGTATTTTCTCCCCCTACTCCCCCTACTCCCCCTACTCCCTCATCTCCCCCTCTCCCCGTTGTTACTCAACGCCTGCTATTGAAGCGTCTTCTGTTGACGTAGGAGCGGTGGGAAGCTCTAAACAGTATCCAGCACCATATACTGTCTTAATATAGCGGGGATGACGTGGGTCTGGTTCCAGCTTGGTTCTCAAGTGGCGAATATGCACTCGAATCGTTTCGATATCATCATCTGGATCGTATCCCCAGACTTCCCTCAGGATTTCGCTAGGTGAAACTGTCTGACCGTGCCGTTGAAGTAAGCAGTGGAGTAGTTCAAACTCCAAGTGAGTCAGTTTTACTGTTTGACTAAACCAGATCGCCTCAAACCGTTCGGGAACTAAGGTGAGTGGTCCATGGTTCAGAATTTCAGTGTGCTTTGCGGCTTGGGGAATCCTGTCAGTACGCCGTAATAGGGCTCGCACCCGCGCCAGCATTTCTTCGACTTCAAATGGCTTGGTGAGATAGTCATCCGCGCCAGCATTAAAGCCTTCCACCTTATCCTGAGTTTGGCTTAAAGCCGTCAACATCAGCACGGGAATCTCAGCAGTGCGATCGTCTCGGCGCAAGCGTTGGCAAACGGTAAACCCATCTACCCTAGGCAACATCAGATCAAGCATGATCAAGTCTGGCTGTAGCTGGAGCGCTAACGCCTGTCCTTTGATGCCGTCTTCAGCTTGGCTGACATCGTAGCCAGCCATCTCTAAATTTACGGCAACGAGTTCTGAAATTGCTGGGTCATCGTCTATGACAAGAATCCTCGGCATTATTAAAGATTTATTACTACTTATTAAGGATAAATAAGAACCTTTGCTAGATACAAAGATTGCTTCATTGACTGTAAAAATATTCTAAATCTAACATAAAGATTAAGATTAAGGAATTGTAAAACTAAGACTAAACTATACTAAATTTAAGCTATCATGTGTTACTCCGCATACAATCCGCCGTGGTTTCTGCAAAATGGTGTTGCCATGACTGTCTACACTTCTTTGTGGGGAGGTCGTAACTGGGAACGTACTACAAAACTCTCAGAGCCACCTTATGAAAAAAAAATTTTTATCGGTGGACAAGGTGTGCCAATTTTTGGTTGGGTTGCCATCCCCGAAAACGCCCATAGCACAATTATCGGCACATATGGTATCACAGGTGATTTGGATAATCAATGGTTCCTGAAGCTGCTGGGGCGTAAGGCATACGCTCAAGGATACGCTGTGGTGTTGTTTGATTGGCGTGCCCACGGCAAGACCGCCGAGTTGTCGCCGACGTTGACGAGCGATGGTTTGTACGAGGGGGAAGATTTTGTTCGGATTGCTGCAACTGCGAAAGCTATGGGATGTCCAGAAAAATTTTGGTTCACGGGATATTCATTAGGAGGGCAATTGGCGCTTTGGGCAGTCAAAGCAGTTATGGATCTGACGAGAAGCAGTGAGGATTTAGGACTAAAAGACAGCGACATTGGTGGTGCGGCGGTGATTTGCCCAAGTTTGGATTCTCGGCGATCGCTTGCTTATTTAGTCAAACAACCTTTCGGTAAATATTTGGAGCAAGCGATCGCTCGACAACTAAAAAAACTAGCGTGGCGAATTCACGATGCTCATCCTGGAACCATCGAAAAGGAAGCGATTGAACGAGCTAATAGCATCTGGGGTTTTGACCATGAACTGGTAATTGGGCGATTGGGTTTTCCTTCAGTGGAAGCTTATTATGAGGCAAGTAGTGCTTTACATCTGCTGCCCAACCTAGAAAAACCCACTCTAATTATTTATGCTGCGGACGATCCGTTATTTGACCCAGCAATCAAGCCTGATTTGCAACTCGCCTGTGCTAGCAACCCAGCAATAGATTTGTTACTGACCCTTAAGGGCGGTCATGTTAGCTATTTAAGTAGCGCATTGGGTCAACGCCAAGCACAAGACCCCGATATTTGGTGGGCATGGAATCGAGTTTTACAGTGGCTTGATCGTTTAACAGTTAACAGTTAACAGTTAATCTTTATGACTAAACTCAGAAATTTAAAAAGGATATTCTTCTGTTTTTCCTGATACGAATCAATAGGTTCGTAATGTTCACTGTTCACTAAGAAGGTCAATCCCCATCCCAAAGTAAATCCTTAGACTTCATTACTTAGGGTTGAAGTTGAGTGTATGTAAAAGAACCTCCCGGTTGCCTGCCGGGAGAGAAAGTTCTGGTTTTTTGCTATGCGTCTTGTTGTCCAAGACCCATTGATTTACACAATACTTTCCCCTAAACCGGATATGTTGCCAAAGTGCCAAATGAAGCAAGCACTTCTCACTAGCGAGTTTCAACTAGCAAAATCTACCACTGCCACGATCGTCTTCGATATTCATAAAATGCTCCCTGATTATTAAATGTTCTCTCAATTCCATTTACAGTCAAGAATAAGAGAAACAGGACAATAAGGTTGATTATATTAATAGGAGCAATGCTAAACACGAGGCGATCGCCCCTCACTCCATTGATTTAAAGGCGTGATAAGAATTGACTAAAGGGGGGTGTAAGGGTGTAGGGGTGTAAGGGTGTAGGGGTATTAATCTTAAGTTGACAAACGATGAAAATATTCTAATTGGCACACAATAGATGTAAAACTATAAAGTTATTCATGGACATAACTTTTGTCAAATTCCGCATTCAATTCTGCAAATTACTTCGTAGTATTCCCCTACACTCTTATGTCCAATAAAGAATCTTAGCAGTAGGAAAGCGCCGTTGAATCTCACCCTCAAAAAAGCGCTTCATAGTTTTCATTGTGTCACTGTCATAAACATACTTAATACCGCCAAACTTATTCCGCTTCACACTACGTTTCTCCTCGTCCATGTCTAATTTTGATTGGGGATACTAAGTTTGTAAGACACCTTTTGACCCTGGTGTAAAGTGGTGGGAGATGAGTTCAAAAGTGAGGTCACAATCAAAATAAGCGTGCTTCGTTAATCTGGTCAAACAGGCGATCGTAATGCATCTGCCAATCATCTATATGCATTTATATGCATTTAGAGGCGCAATGACCAAACCAACTGGGTATCCACCACCACCGTTGGCGGATGGTAGTGCTAACCGTCGTAAGCCTTGCAGCCGTGATGTCACTGACGCTGTACCACCCTCGAAGCAACTGGAAACAGGGGCAGCATTAACACTCATTCGGCAACGAGTATGACCATTATGCTGTAAGTCAAGTAGTTCGTCCACAGCTTCAAACAGTCCACTTTTAGTGTAGAGACGCGATCGGTCGCGTCTCTACATATAGGGGAAATTTATGATGTTGTTAGTCAATTCGTGAGGGATCATGCCCCTGACAGACTCGACAGACTCGTTCCCAGGCTCCAGCCTGGGAATGCCTGACTAGAGGCTCTGCCTCTGCTAATATTTCGGTCGGCAGAGCCCCCCCGTGTGCATTCCCACGCAGAGCGTAGGAACGAGTTGAGGGTGGGGGGTTTTATCCTAATATTACGCCAACAGGATCATTTATTCCCTGGCAGTGTATTTATCTTGACTCGTTCTCTAAAACTTGACGGATACGCCGCT
This sequence comes from Stigonema sp., assembly GCA_965249805.1. Classification (GTDB taxonomy): domain Bacteria; phylum Cyanobacteriota; class Cyanobacteriia; order Cyanobacteriales; family Nostocaceae; genus Stigonema. The sequence continues at coordinate 58,369 of CBDFMX010000001.1, read as the reverse complement.
CCAACAAATCCAGATCCAAACCGCCCTCGTCACGACTAATCCGCCGCACAGTCGAATTGACATTACCTAGGTCTACCAATAAATCTTGGAGAATTTCTTGCTGTTGACGTGCTTGAGTGACTTCGCGCGGTTCTTGTACTAAGTCCCGTACAATGGTATCTTCAGATCGAGAAGCAATAATCGGGTCTGTTTGCTCTACCAAATGAACAAAGGTGCGCCGCCCCGGTCCTCGACCTTCTTCAATTGGTGCGATCGCTTTAACTTGGTCAGAGCGTACATACTTGCCAAATCCTAAATGGACTAACACGGATGGCTGTATTTTCATGTGATTGAAGCGCTGATGAATGTGACTTAACTCTATTTTAAAATTTAGAAGAATGACCTGAGAGCTATAAATAGAGCGGGTTATACCCAATTAAAAGTAGTAGTTTCCTGTGCCATTTGTACGTACTCGTACTCAGCTATCCTGATACATAAGTCTAGAGCATGGATTCAGTAATCAAAAACCTAACCCCCCAGCCCCCTTCCCTACAAGGGAAGGGGGAGCCAAATTCCTCTACTGCGGCATAGTCGCAGGCATGATTGATGAATTATCTGGCTCATCTATTTCTCTGTGAATGCACACCAGAGTCTTTTATAGGAAATCTTTTAGGAGACTTTGCTAAAGGTTCGGTAAAGCATATTTATACTAATGAAATAAAAAAGGGCATTGATTTACACAGAAAGATAGATCTCTACACTGACTCTCACAGAATAGTTCGCTCAAGTAAAAGTCTTATCTGTCTCAAGAGACGCAGATTTGCCGGAATTATGATTGACTTATTCTATGACCATTTCTTAGCTAAAAATTGGGCAGAATATTCAGAAATTCCACTCTTTGATTTTTCGCAGTGCGTTTATCAAGCGCTACAAACCAACCAAGAGATACTGCCTGAATCACTTAAGATTATTCTTGCTGAGATGATTGCTCAAGACTGGCTTACCTCATACAGTGAGGTTCGTGGAATTGATAATGCTCTTAAGAGAATAGCTGCTAGAATCAAGCGGACAAATAATTTAGCAGATGGAGTAGAAGATTTAATATCCAATTCTCAACGGCTTGAATCAGATTTTTGGACTTTTTTTCCTGATTTAATTAATTATACAAAAAATAACCATTGTCAATCTGACAAAGTAAATACATAAAAACCCTTCACATAAGCAATAGTATTGCAAAACTGACATGCTCCCTGGCACCCTCGCGTTCAAGACAGGTCGAGCAGGCTTTTGCCGCCGTTATCGAATGAGGTGCAGAGCCATTCCAGAAAGTCTCGATCTAAAGTTTCAACTTCTTTCAATTGCTGAAAATCTTCATTTTGTTTCGCCTTTTCTCGAACTACGAATGGATGACTGGCTATTTCCTTTTTATGCTCAAGATAAGACATTTCAGTACCCCAATTAGGATCGGTATCTTGTTTCTCAATAAAAATAAATTCAAGTAGGGTATAGGATTACTATTTGATTTTTGAAATACACGTAGGGTGGGCACTGCCCACCATATCTGGGCTTTGGTGCGCAGTGCCCACCCTACAAATACTGAGATTTTTTCAATAATCAAACCGGATTCCTATATCTCCGGCAACCTCTGCTACTTTAGCAACTTGCTGTGGGGTCGGGTCGAGACAGGCTTCCAAAGTATAGCGAATGGCTGCAATAGTCATCGATGCTTCGTAAACATATGTTTCGCAGTCACCTTCGTGGGGTGGTAAACCAGAGCAATCCTCAATTAACTTACTAATTGTCTCAGCATCTGCTGACTTTCCTTGCAAAATTTGCCAAACTTCGTCCAGCGCATTTCTCAGTAGAGAAGGATTGGCTTGACCAAATCTTGAAAAAGAACTGTAATTTGGCAGCAGCCTCTCGCAAATTGAAGTTGCAAATGCCACTCGGTGAAGAGAAGAGAGTTCTTCTAGTTTGTTTTCTAATTCGGACAATTTATCGTACTCAAAGCTTAGATTCAAAAGCATACAATTCCTACCAATGTCGCAATGCTCCCTTACGATCGCAATCGGAGAAGTACATAAACTCCGCCCAGTGGTAGCAGCTTGTTGCGCTGCGAAACATGTGACGCCGCCCCATTTGATATGAACAGGTTTCGGCTTGTGCAACATAGCGATCGCCAAGCTGTGACTTTTGACTTTTGACTTTTGACTTCCCCGAAGGGGCTGACCAACCTTTCATCCAGTGTTCCCAGAAAGTAGTTGTGGGGACACCAGTAATAAAGTTGATGCGATCGCACGATAATCGGTCAATAGTTAAAGTTTGGATGAATATTTTCTAATTTCTTGACAATTTTGGCTCATTGTGAAGATTGCCGGGAAAATAGAAAAACCTCTACTGTGGGGGTTAAGAGTGCGATCGCGCTTGCGTTACGATTAAAATTAGGTGTTGAAGTAAGTGTTGTTCGCTTGCGTAAGTATTTCAGGGGCGCTGCTTAACTCACTTTGGTTTACACTGGCAAGACAAGAGGTTCTAATTTTACTTTGCTCTCATTATGCCGGAAATAATTGAGATCCCCGTTGAACTAATTCACTTTCAACTTCCCGAAGCTGTCCAAGAGCGTCTTCAACTTTTACTGGATCGTCAAGATGCAGGTGAAGGGCTGACTCAAGCTGAACAACGAGAAGCCGAGGGGCTTGTTGAGTTGGCAGAATTTTTGTCTCTGCTTCGTTTACGGTCACAACGGGTGACGAAGCAGAGATAAATGTCAACGATTCCAGCTTCTTTGCGTCGATTGGTTATTCAAAAAGCGGGCGATCGCTGTGAGTATTGTCGCTTGTCCCAAGCGGGGCAGGTAGCTACATTTCATATTGACCACATTATTCCCGTTGTAGCAGGCGGTGCAACTACAGCAGAGAACTTAGCACTCGCCTGTGTGTCGTGTTCGCTACGTAAGGGTGCCCGACAAACGATAGAAGATCCACAAACGGGTGAAATAGTGCCAGTCTTTAACCCTCGCCAGCAGGTTTGGAAGGAGCATTTCCAGTAGAATGGTGTTCAAGTTGTGGGATTAACTGCTACTGGACGAGCTACCATAGATGCCCTCAAACTAAATCGTGCAATTATGCTGGCAATTCGGGCATCTATAGGAACTTATTGGTCGTCATCCACCGCCCTAAAGTTAGTGTCATGCACAGTTTGGCTACAGTTTTGACAAGTTTCCATTCAATTAGTTTCCGAGTGCGAGTGGGGACTCCTCCAGCTTAAACCCTGACCCAGTAAGAAGTCTAGAGGCGGTTTGCGAGGGGGTGAGATTTTAGAACTGCAAATGGTATTTACGACAAAAGGGCGATCGGTGCGCCCTTTGCTCATCACTGTTGTAAGTTTTGTTAGGATCGGAAATGCGGATTGTTACGGATCGTAAACATACCTGAAACCCTTACTAATGTTAATGAGACCGATAAGAATGTCCAACTCTTTCAGCTTGACCATTAACAATAGTACCAGAGTCAGTTTGGCTGAGAAAGTACTTATTACCATCATCTGAGAGAGCGCCGCTATAATTAGAAGTGGTTCCATCGCTTCTAACAAAAGATTCAGTAAAGCTACAATCACTATTCACTTGGTATGTGCCTTGAGTGCGAATATTGGTTGTCACGTTTCCTGCAACACTTCTGGATAAAATAGTTCCGTTGACATTTCCATTGCCATCATAGGTAATTAAAGCAGTTAAAGCTAACTGGTCGGTTTTATTCAAATACCCACTATTTTGAGCTGAATATGTTCCCTGTAGACTTCTATTGTCACATACTTTTTCTGCTCGTTGAGTATCAGGCAACTCTTGTGTTCTTTTAGCAGGTTGTGCTTGTACCAATTGGGGTATCAGAGCGTCCAAAATGGTGAGTGCCGACAGAGCAGAAATCGTCAACGCGGCGAAAGTTTTGCGAGTTTTCATTGCATTCATATTTGATGGGAATTAAGTATCAATACTGACTATTAAATAATATACATACATCAAAAATATATTTGATAATTTTTTGATGAAGAATGGAACAAAGGTGTATATATCCACCATTTTTCATTACTTGTAAATATAAAAACAAGCGACGGCAGAGATTTGATGTGCGATCGCGCAGGGAGATTGTTAACATGCTATGTCTTTCCGCGCTAGCTCTGTAAGTTCGATGCTTCGACCATCGGGGTCTCGCACAACAGCCCGACGCCCCCACTCAGTCGAATGTGGAGGTGACAGCACAACTGCGCCGATTTCTCGAAGTGCAGCGAGCACTTTCTCGAGAGCATCAACTCGAAAACCTAGCATCGTTGCACCGCCATTTTTGCCTGACGGTGCAGCACCATCCTTTCCCGGATAAATTTCAATGACAGTTGTGCCGAGAGCGCAAGCGTAGTGAATCGGTCCATTCCCATGTTTTTCTTCGACGAACTTCAATCCAACGGTACGGTAGAACGCCACTACGGAATGAAGAGTGGCAGTTTGTAGCACGACTAAACTGAGCGAAGGCTGAGACATATGAAATTATTGAGAAGGCAGCTATGATGAAGGCAGAGGGCATTTATGTAATCCCCATAAATAAATGCGCGCCATAGAATTATGAATTATGAAAATTTTCGTTTGACTTCTGCTGAGTTTGGGAGTAGGGGTTAGGGGATGAGGTCATCTGAAAAAAGTTTATCATCTTTTATAAACAAACCATCTAGAACTATCTCACAAAAAATTGTATAATTACGGAAAGTCAAAAAGCAAAACTAATTTTGACAACACACTTTTCTCTCTTAAAGCAACAACGCTATTTGACCAACGATTTGAAATTTTAGATTAGGGTTTTCACACTTAATACCCTGACACGAGGACAGTGAAATCAACTCATCTATCCTCAGCATCTTCTCGTGAGTGTAGTAAAATGCCGGACACTTGGTAGGAGAATGTAATTCAGAGGGGAAAGACACGGCAGCGTGTGAGGCAGACCGCACCAGACTCCTCCAAAATCCGGGCATTTAAAACCCACGTATTAACTTGTTGTTACTGTGTAACTCAATGAATGCTGTTAATCTTCAGTGGCTGCCTGCATCGGCAGATTTAACTTTGTTGCAGGATGATGTCCATGTCTGGCGCATCGACCTCGATCAACCACAAGCACAACTGCAACATTTGACAGAAATCCTCTCCAGCGACGAACTTTCTCGGGCGAAGCGGTTCTATAAAGAGCAGCATCGACATCGTTTCATCGCTGGTCGCGGTATTCTCAGAACTATATTAAGTCGATACTTAGGTATCGAACCACAACAGTTGCAGTTTGATTATGAACCCCTTGGTAAACCAGTGTTAGCCGCTACCTTTGAAGAGAGTAAACTGTGTTTTAACTTAACTCACTCCCAAGGATTAGCTTTGTGTGCAGTGAGTTGCGATCGCCTAATTGGTGTAGACCTAGAATACATCCGTCCGATTTCCGACATTCTCAACCTTGCCAACCGGTACTTTTCACCTAGAGAATATGCAGTGATGCGATCGCTCCCACCCAACCAAATGCAAGAAGTATTTTTCCGCTACTGGACTTGCAAAGAAGCTTATCTAAAAGCAACAGGCGCAGGAATAGCACAGCTAGAACAAATCGAGGTTTTGCTAGCTCCCGCAGAACCAGCAAAACTCAAGACCGATCAACAATGGAGCGTGTTTGAATTGATACCTGTGAAAAATTCTGTTGCTGCTGTTGTTGTGGAGGGTTTTGGCTTGCATTTGAAGTGCTGGCAGTATTAAGATTTGGTAAATATCCGATGATTTTTATTTAAATCTCACGCAAAGACTGGCAGCGGATGTTGTAGCGGATGTAGCGGATAAGTTATTTGTGAAACCCACACATAATGCATCCGTTACATCCGTTGCCACATCCGTTGCCACATCCGTTACATCCGTTATTTCATCCGTTGCCAGTCTTTACCTGAGTTGATCATCTATTGGGTATGTAATAAGGAACAAAACACAGCAAAATAGTTGGGTTTCGCGAAAGCGAAACCCAACCTACGAATTACTTCCCCACTCCCCTCCATTAGGAGATTAGGCTAAATTCAAGAAACCGCTCTCAATCAAGTAAGAGGAGTAAGTCATAAACAATTGAGAGTCTATTGGTGAACAAACAATCGAGCTACCTGCAAGGGCATCAAGGGTATCCTGACAACTGATTGTCGGTCTTTTAGCTTTTAGATACAAATCTGGGATGGTCAATTGCTCTTGCGACCACCTTTCAAGTAAGAAAGGTCGCAGCGTATATAAAGGATTGTCTGCAGAAGACAGATTGTTGACTAACTCTGATTGCCACTGATCGTATGGCATCAACTCAATGGGAAAACCGAAAGAGCGCATCCAGTCAATTAACTTATTGAAGGGAACAGGTTGGGGATGTTGCAAGTGGAAAGCCTTGCCGATGGATTCTTTCTGCCTGGATAGATAAACAATCGCTTTGGTAACATAGTCCACAGGAGACATATCCATCATGTAATCCACATCGGGAAAACATCCCATCTGGAGACAGCCTTTAACCATCAGATTTATAAAGTCATCTGTGTTACATACACCTGTTTGACTATGTCCTGATATCAATGGTGGTCTATAGATAGTAATAGGAACTCCTCGGTCACCGGCAATCTTAACTAACTTTTCTGCAACCCATTTAGTTTGAGAGTAACCAAGAAAAATACCTTCCCAATGGTCGAAGTCATCCTGTTCTTTAACAACCTTGCCAGCGTAAGCAGGCGACTCAAAAATCGCCACACTAGAAACGTAATGTACAGGCTTGACTTTATATGCACTTGCTAATCGCAAAACTTCCTGCGTTCCCAGAACATTGGCAGTCTTGAGTGCTGAGTAGGGATAAACATAATTCAGCATAGCCGCACTGTGATAGATGGCATCAAGATTAGCTGCCAGCATGTCAAAACCTTCAGTACTAATACCTAAGAGCGGCTTACTTAAATCTCCGACAACAGGGATAATTCTGGGACTAAACTCTTCTGACCAAAGAAAGTATTGTTGCAGGTTTTTTTTCAGCTTCTGCTTGCCTTCTTCTGGATTGGCAGCACGTACTAAGCAATAAATATCTGCATTAGTCTCCTGTAGCAGTTCTTGGATTAAAAAAGCACCTAAAAAGCCTGTTCCTCCAGTTAAAAAGACATTATCCAGATTACTTGTCGATTTAAAAGATTTAGATGCAGGACGGATAGTCGGATCTAGAACAGCTTCGGCACCCAAATCTAAAATTGGAGTCTTGATAACGGAAAGATTTGTGCGGTTGTCTGACCCCAAATCTTCTGATTCTTCGGCTAAACGTTGTGAAAGTGCTTCAACATTTGGATAATGCCAGAGCAATGTCGGAGACACTTCAAATCCCAGCATCTTCTCTGTTTTCGTGATCAGAGACATCGCCTGCGCTGAATCCAAACCGTAGCTATCTAAAGATGCCGTGACATCTATTTCATCAAGTTTTATTTTTAGTGCTTCAGCAAGATGGGACAAAAGCCATGCTTGAATTTCTTCTGCCGTATGAGATTGTTTTGAAACCATCATTTGCACACCTCTAACGTAGAATGAACTGGGCAATACTGACTGTAGTCATCCTGAATTTGTAGCCCTTGGATTTTCAAACTTTGAATGCGGTATAAAAATGCTGATCCCGTCATGATGTGGTTAGCTACATCAACTACCCGCCGATTACTTGGATCAGATAAATAAGAACCCCGCACCCAGTCATTGAAGCTACCCATTGCCGGACCGCACCAAATTTGATAATCGACTTCTCGGCCCTTTTCTCCAGAACTAGACCAGCGGGAGGACAATCCTAAATACCAGCGGAAAATCACAGCCATTTTTATTTTGGGATTGTTAACTGCTTTTCCGAGTTTTTCTGGATTTTTCTGAGATAAATAAGCCACACTTTCTTCCCATACTTGGGCAAGACTTTTGCGAAAAATTTGTTTTTCTAATTTCTCTCTTTCCGGAATCGGAATATCTTCAATGGAGTCATAGTTTCTGTAGATTTCATATAGTTTTTGCGCTCGCAGAGGAAACATAGTTCCTTTTTTAAGGACTTGAAGTTTTACTCCCATTTCAAACATATCCGCCGCTGGCGCCATCATCACGTCAGCCATATCTGCCTGTGCTAGCAATTGTTTGGTATACTGACAACTTCCAGCTTCAACACAGGACTGATTAATCGAACCAGTCATTACATAAGCAGCACCCATCATAAAACTAGCTAAAGCTGATTGTGGTGTCGCAATTCCTCCTGCAACTCCAACTCTCACGGGTGTTGAGTAACGATATTTTTCCTGGATTTCATCTCTTAATGCCAGGATAGAAGGTAAGAGACAAACCAGGGGTCGATTGTCTGTATGACCTCCAGAATCAGCTTCTACAGTAATATCATCCGCAATCGGCAGTTTTGCTGCGAGACTTGCTTGTAACTCAGTAATTAGTCCTTGTTCAACAAGTTCTTTGAGAATTTTTGGTGGTGCTGGTTGCAGAAATTTGCTAGCAACTTCTCTGCGAGAAATTTTGGCAATGACTTTGTTTTTGATTTCTATTTGATTACCTGTTTTCAAACCAAGTCCAGATGCACGGTAGTAGACAATATTGGGAGTCAAGTCTAAAAATGCAGAAGCTTCTATAGTTCTTACCCCATATTTGAGGTATAAATCCACTGCTCGCCGTTCAATAGCTGGATCGTTGGGACTGTGAATTAAATTAAAAGCATAAGGACCAGATCCCAATTCGTCTTGAATGCACTTAATAGCCGCTTCCAGGCGGTTTGGACTTAAACCACCTGCACCAAATGAACTCAAAATTTTCGCTTTTCCTAGTGCAATGACCATTTCTTCAGAAGCAATACCGCCAGCCATTGCACCAGTAGCATAGGCGTATTTCACGCCATGAAAGGAGAGAAAATTTGGATCTCCCAAATTTTGAGTTGAGATTGGTGGAACAGCCGTCAGCAGTTCTACTTGTCCTGTTTTACTATTCTCGCCAGGAGACAAATAACCTTCATTGGTGACACCAATTTTTCCGGCAACTTTAACGATGTAACAAGGTTTATCTAAATTGAGCAATTTATCTTTTATATCTGTTCGTACAAAAGATATACAATTTAGATGACCTTTCCAGATCTGGTTGTAATTGAAATTGGCATAAAAGCCAAGACCATTATTGTGTTCACCTAGTACCGCATCTTTAGTGTTCACGGTATTTATTCCTTTTAATGGGGAGTGGGGAATGGGGAGTGGGGAGTGGGGAATGGGGAGTGGGGAGTGGGGAGGATGAGCGAGTAATTTCTTCCCCTACTCCCTACTCCCTACTCCCTACTCCCTATTCCCTTTCTTGACTAAGCAAATTTTCAGCGCAAGCTATTTGTAATTGAATGAGTTCGCTAATTTGCTTGCTAAATTCATGTCTAGATTTTAAGAAAGCAGCGTGGGATTTAGTAAAGCTGGAACTGTTAGTACTCAGTTTTTGATAATGAGAGTAGATAAATTCTGGTAAGCTAACTGCGTAAGGATATTTTTGAGTAGCATCAGGTAACTCATCTGATTGTAATTGTTCTTCAGGTTCAAAACTGTGTTCAAAGACATTTTTCATTTGGACTTCCTCTGGCTGAGTATTTGTTGGAGGAGTGTGATTGAAATTATTTGTGTTACCGCTAAAGATATCACTTAGTTCTTTAGGAGGATTGGTGAACTCAGGTGCGGATATTTGATGCGGTTTTGCAGTCCGGTGAAGCTGTATGTTAGCTGAGAAGTTTTGGAAGAGTTTCCGGTTTTCTTCACTCAAGATTGTGGCAGCGATTGGATTTCCACCCAAGGTAACTGTTCTAGTAGTTAATTTACTTTGACTAGAGGTTTCTTTTGCTTGACTGTACAGTGGCGATAAGTCTAAAGAAACTCGATGGCTGAGAAGTTTTGCTAGTGCTTTGAGAATAGAAGCATGGTCATCTACACCTCTTCTATTAAGAGTTACGGTGACATGTTCTTTGCTTTCGAGGATTTTATCAACCCATCGAGAACAAACACCGCCTGCGCCTGCTTCGATGAATATTCTTGCTCCATCCTCGTAGACTCGGTTAACTAATCGCGGAAAATCAAGTTGTTCACACAGACCTGAAGCAATACTGTGAGCGATCGCCTGACTTTCAGGTGGAATCGGTCCATACTCAGATGCGGAATAAAGCACAATGTCCGGTATTTTTTCTTGGGTCGGTAAGGTATTAACTCTAGCGATTTCGGCATATTCTGAGCGCATCGCCTCACAATGGATGACATGGTCGAAGGGAGCACGGAAAGAATTACAACCTAGAGTTTTAATGATTCTCTCACAAGCTGCTGGATCGCCAGCAATGACAACTTCTTCTGGTGTATTGATCTGAGTTAAATAAACGCGGTTCTCATGTTTGAGGCACTCTCTAACTTGGGATGGAGTCGCTAGAAGGACATAGTTACTCCAAAAATTATTGTCTGGAAACTGTTTGACTGATGGTAATCCCCAATACTCACGCACAGCACTCTTAGCAGCAGATAACCTATCTGCAAATAGAGGAGATGAATGCAAGGCGTTAATCCCTTGGCTAAAATTACTCCATACCCCAGCAGCAGACATCATGCTAGTTTCGCCCAAGCTATACCCAAAAACAAATTTTGGCTTGACTTGGAAATCATCGCGAATAATCGTAGTGATGAATCTGGTGAATACCATGTCAGTATCAAAAGTTGCCAGGGAATCATCTAGCAATTGCTTTTCGAGAGTTTCCAGTTGCCTAGTTGACAATTTATTCAAGCTTCTGGGAAATACGAGTTTGGAATTGTCAGCGACAAGGGTGTGAAGACTTTTGATTGCTACATCATCGTGAATTTTGGGGAATAAACGGAAGAGATTGCGAGAAATGCCAACATAAGCATTGATTGCAGCCGGATAAACGTAAGCGATCGCTCCCTTTTGACCCAGTGGTTTAGCTGTGAAATAACTGCCTAGCGGTGTAAGCCAATCTTCTCCGCGCTCAAAGGCATTATTGACTCCTTTGTGGGCAGATTCTATTTCTCTTGCTAATTCGTTTTTGTTGCGTCCCAGAATTGCTAAAGCGTAATTTGCGTTATTACGTCCTGTAAAAGTAGCAAAAGTCTGGCAGGCAGCCGTGCCAAGAGAAGTAGAATTTTCGATACTTGCTTGGAGAGTGCTAAGAAGCTGTAGTAAATCTGAGCGATCGCTAGCAGCAATTGGAAACAAATAAAAAGGCATTTGCTCCAAATACTTACTGTCGCGCTGTTGCTGGTCGGGTTCTTCCGACAAGATTACATGGGCGTAAGTCCCATCTATTCCCATACCATTAATTGCAGCTACCCTCTTATTCACTTCTTTGCCTAAAAACCAAGGTCTTGATTCCGGAGCAACATAGAAGGGACTACCCTGCCACACCTCTGTATTTTTCACACCAGACCATTTAGGTGTTGCTGGAATATACCTATAATAAAGACACAGAGCAGTTTTTATCAGGCTGGCAATTCCCGACGCCACTTGCGTGTGACCAATATTGGCTTTCACACTGCCGATCGCACAGCTTAGACCATTTTTATCTGCTGGATAAGCCTGGAGTAAACCTTGGATTTCTGCTTCATCTTCTTGAGGAATGCCACTACCATAAACTTCCACATATTCAATGTCTGTGGGTTTGATACCTGCCATCTGGAAAGCTTGTTCGCAGACCGCGTTGATCGCTGCCGCATCAGGCGTTGTCAGACGACTATGCAAATCACTGGATGTAGCATTTTGATGTTGCACATTAGTGGGATGATTCAACTGGTCTTGTGGGGTGGGCATCTTGCCCGCCCTTTGTGATTCAGGGGCAGGCAGGATGCCTACCCCACAAGAATCATCATTCTTAGCAGTATGCTGTTGTGCAAAACTAATAGCATCAATGACTGCGTAGATGCGATCGCTATCTTCTTTGGCAGTTTCGTGGCGTTTGAGGACTACTGCACCTGCACCCTCACCAACTATCCAACCATTCGCCTTCTGGTCATAACTCAGGGTGGCGACACCTGTATTCATTTTTGCCAATTGGTTTCGCAACAAAACATTTTCCACTCCACCAGCTAAATCAATCGCACCAACTAGGACCGCATCTGCTTCCCCAGTTGTCAGTAAATGTTGCGCTACTTCCAATACCTTGAAAGTGGAATTTTCGCCGGCGGTGATGGTGAATGAAGGAGCAGTGAAATCCCACAAAGCAGAAATACGACTCGCCATGATGTTGGCGATATAACTCACATACTCGCTGCTTTCTACTGGATTGTGAATACTGTCTTTGACAATGGTTTCAAGTTGAGCGATCGCTTCTGCTGGTAACGAGATTTCTCCAGCACTCAAGCCTTGTTGAATCTGCCAAGACAGATTCCATCTTTGCTGTAGTTGGTGAACCGAAAACTCTGCTTCTGCAGCGACGATCACTGCTACATTTGCACCCTCTTTAATGCCCGCATCTTTCAAAGCGCGTTCTGCAACCTTGAGAAATAACAGTTGTTGCGGGTTTAGTTTGTCAACTTCATTAGGAGGTATTTTACTAGATATAGTATCGATTTCAAAATCTTTAATGTATGCTCCTACTGGTGGTTTACCATCTGTCAACCCATACTGTTGGAGTAAGTTTTCTTGCTCTTCTATGCCGTACCATCTGTTAGGTGGAAGGGGTATAAAATGCTGTGTACCATCATAAATACTGCGTTCAAAAGCATCTAATCCATTGCAAGCACCGAAAAAGGCATCCATACCCACAATTGCCATTTTGGCAACGGATGTTGTAGCGGATGTAGCGGATGCTTGATTTGTAAGTCCCACAGTTAAATCATCCGTTACATCCGTTACGTCATCCGTTGCCAATGTTGTAGCGGATGCTTGATTTGTGAGTCCCACAGTTAAATCATCCGTTACATCCGTTAGATCATCCGTTGCCAATGTTGTAGCAGATGCTTGATCTCGTCGTCCCACAGTTAAATCATCCGTTACATCCGTTAAATCATCCGTTGCCAATGTTGTAGCGGATGCTTGATCTCGTCGTCCCACAGTTAAATCATCCGTTACATCCGTTAGATCATCCGTTGCCAATGTTGTAGCGGATGCTTGATCTCGTCGTCCCACAGTTAAATCATCCGTTACATCCGTTAGATCATCCGTTGCCAAAATCATATGGGCGTTGGTGCCACCAAGACCAAAAGCACTGATGGCTGCCCGCAGGACTGGTACTTTATTGGGCCATTTCGTGGTACTTCTAACAATTCTGTCAGGTGAAATGACATGGTTCTGGTCGCCTATGGGGTCAGTGACATTAATAGTCGCTGGGATGACACCTCTAGACATACTCAAAAGTACTTTAATCACGCTTACTGCACCTGCGGCGGTAAGCAAATGACCGACATTGCTTTTGACAGAACCTACGAGTGGGGTTGCTTGATGTTTACCAAAGAAGGTTTCGACAGAGTTGTATTCGGTTGTGTCTCCCAACAATGTGCCAGTAGCATGACACTCGATGTAATCGATATTTTTCGGGCTGATTTGTGCTTCTTGGTAGGCGCGTTCAAAAGCTAGTATCTGCCCTTTAGAATTAGGGCTAAGTAAGTGTTTTCCCTTACCATCATTAGAAAGTCCGTTACCGCAGATGGTGGCATAAATGCGATCGCCATCTCGAATGGCATCACTGTATCGTTTCAGCACAACCATCCCAACTCCATCGGCGGTCATTAGCCCTCTAGATGACTTATCTAAAGGACGGCTGATATCATTGTCTTCTGGATACCCTTGAATACCAGAAAATAACATCCGTATAAACAGAGGGTCTGCACAACTGATTCCTCCAGCTAACATCAAATCAGCTTTATGCGTCCACAAATAATGAGATGCTAGCTTAATAGCATATTGTGGTGATGAACAAGCAGCATCCAGGCAAAAATGAATATTCGATAGAGAAAGGGCTTGGGCGATAATAGCTGCTGGAAAGCCCGATATCATCGCATTGTAAGTGGAGGCGTTCTTAGAAGCTGGCAAAGAAGCCAAGTGGAAGTCTTCATACTGCAAAAGTTCTCTGATAGCAGATGCCAGCACTTCCTGATAAAGAGGAGCAAATAATTGATTAGAGAATTTAGTAGGCAAAGAGAGAGTGCCTAAGATCACTCCACATTTTGAGAGAACATTTTCTTTCCCCAAATAACCGCTATGCTGCAAAGCTTGTTTAGCAACATCAAGTGACCATTGAAAGGTATTATCTAAGCCTTCTAGAAATTCTGCAGGTAGATTATATCCAGTTGCATCAAACTTAAAGTTACGGATGAATGCTCCCTTCAAGGAATAAACTTTGTCTGCTTTCCCTTTGGCTGAATCATAAAAAATTTTTGGGTCTACTCCCATTTCCTCGACACTCGCAGATACTGTCGAGTCTTTTTGTTGAATAAGATTATGCCAAAATTCTTCAGGATTTTTGGCATCAGGAAAAAGGCATGAAAATCCAATAATTGCTATTTTATCCACAGATGATTTCCTCATTATAAATTGGGGAGTGGGGAGTGGGGAGTGGGGAGTGGGGAGTGGGGAGTGGGGAAGATGAGGGAGATGAGGGAGATGAGGGAGACAAGGGAGATGAGGGAGATGAGGGAGATGAGGGAGACAAGGGAGATGAGGGAGACAAGGGAGATGAGGGAGACAAGGCAGACAAGGGAGACAAAACAGAGAGATGCTTCCTTGTCCCCCCACTCCCCCCACTCCCCACTCCCCACTCCCTACTCCCCAGTTTTCAATGATTGAGTAGGTATAATAATTCCCTTGCCTCCTAAGAGACGTGAGTATACTTGCCCTTGGCGATCGTGTATGATGAAATCGGCAGTGACACTAGTTGCTGTCTTCGCCTTAACTTCGCAGGAAACGTAAAAAGGAGTATTGCAGGGAGTCTGTATGAACTGTTCATACTTTTGAATCCCTCCAGGTAGGCAAATTTCTTGATGAAAATGCTGCATCCAAATCCATAGGGGATGAGTACTTAAGTCAATTGAATAAGGATTCAGCCACGCGACTGGAAACTGTCCTTGTTGTTTATCTGTGATTTCATGCCAAACGCACTCAGTCGTGATTTTTTCTGGACTAATATTGATGACCCTTTTGAGTTCTTGGAAAGAAGCACCATGAAATAATGGAAATAAGGTTGATTTTCCTGTGTGATAAAAGTCTTTACCAGTATTGGTGATAATTTTATCTTCTTCAACATTTAAATGTTCATAAGTAGGACGATCGGGTAGTTCTCGCACAAGCTGAACCTGAGTAATGCCGAAATGATAATGAATTTTTCCCTCTGAGGTTTTACTCCAGATTTTCGCTTGAAAGAGAATTTCTTGAGAATCAGTTTTAGCAATTTCTTGCAAGTCTAAAATATATTCATTTGCCAAAGTTTCATTGAAAGTAATTCCCTTCAAGACTTTGAAATCTGTGTAACTGAAAAACCTATAACCAGGATAAAGTTGTTCGCAGGCATTGACAATCCATGACACAGCACAAGTAGCTGGCAAAACTGGCTTACCCGCAATGACATGATCCTGCAAAAAGGGATTGGCGAGTAGTGACATCTGACGACGAATGCGGTAGTTTCGTAGTTCTGGGTCTAATGGTGCAGGAGGCGGAACGAGTGGACTACCAATCACAATTTGTGTAGTTCCACAATTGGCGGGATGAAGTTCGTTTACTAGCATTTGTGTCCCGGTTTCCACGGGAATAATGTCAATACCTCGTCGGGCAAACTCTTTTTTCAATTCCGGTGTCACCATCCCGCTGTCCCATCCTCCCCAATTGATCGCCACTACATGACAGGAGGGATAGCGTTGCTTTACTAGATGGGCTGATTTGTTGAGAATTTCGTTGGCGATCGCGTAATCAGACTGTCCAACGTTAC
Organism: Stigonema sp.; assembly: GCA_965249805.1. GTDB lineage: Bacteria > Cyanobacteriota > Cyanobacteriia > Cyanobacteriales > Nostocaceae > Stigonema. Next base: position 42,410 of record CBDFMX010000001.1, on the reverse strand, counting down.
CGTAAAAACCTGTTACAGAAGAAAACAAAACTAAATACTCAAGTTGACTGGGTTTGACGCAAGTCAAGAGATTTTCTAGTCCCTTGACTTTAGCGGTATAAACTTTCTCAAAATCCTGTTCTGTTTTCTTTTCAATTAACTTGTCTGCTAAATTGCCAGCGCCATGTATGATTCCGGTAATCGCTCCCGTGCGCTCAACTATAGTATCAAGTTTCTGCTTTAAGGTATGGACATCGGTGACATCAACACTTAAATATTCTGCCTGACTTCCAGCTTGTTGAATTGCCTCCAATGTTTGTTTGATTTCACGGCTGGAGATAATCTTGTTATAAAACTTTTGTACACTCATGGGTGTGGGCTTTTCTCCAAGTGAGAGAAGATGTTCCATGATGCGCTTTTTTAATGTTGGTTCGTCAAAACAATCCTTAGTCCAATTCGGTTCACTGTCTAGAAGTTCTGAACGACCTAGGAGGATGAATTTGCAGGGATGGTTCTGTGCCAATCTGATAGTGCATTTAGCTGTGATGCCTTTTGCGCCTCCGCTGACGAGAAAAACTGATGAGGGACTAATTTTGGTTGTTAGTGTCATAAATTCTCCTACTTTCATGGGTGAGATTGATTGAATGGTATTGTTATTTGTCATTGTTTTAAGAGCATAGGAACATTTTTGTACTTCAGTAAGTCACTTAATTCAGACCTTGTACCACTGTCTTGTTGCGAAAATCAGAGCAACAAAAAGTTTATGATTACGTAGGGTGGGCACTGCCCACCAGATCTGAGGAGGAGAAGGTGCGTTCCGGTCAGTTAACGAACCGCAGAGGACGCAGAGAACACAGAGTAAGAGATAAGAGAGAGTTTTTTTGCCTAATTTTTGAGGCAATGAGGTGAAGGCTGAATATCCGTTTGTACTGGTTGTATTTGATTAATATTAGATTTCTGGATAGTAAGCATCAAATTTGCTGAAAATCAAAATATTTAAACAGATGTAGGGTGTGTACTATCCACCAATTGCTTAGGAAGGTGGGCAGTGCCCACCCTACAATTATTTTTAACTAAACTAGAAGTTTTGAATGATTTGTGAGGTTTTTTGATATGATAGGTTCGGATTTTTTTAGGTATTTCCTGAGGCTCTGCTTGAGGCAGAGGTTTTATTGCTACTGCTATAAGTATGGCTAATCCTGTCATGACAGCCACTATTATTGGCAAAAGCATACTACTACTCTCTGTTTTTGTTGATGTTAATACTCTAGTTTTTGAATCAGGAGGAAGGTGTTGAATCTCACTAGTTTTTGAATCAGGAGGAAGGCGTTGAATCTCACTAGTTTTTGAATCAGGAGGAAGGCGTTGAATCTCACTAGTTTTTGAATCAGGAGGAATGAGTTGAATCTCACTAGTTTTTGAATCAGGACGAAGGAGTTGAATCTCACTAGTTTTTGAATCAGGACGAAGGAGTTGAATATCGCCTAGGTCTTTCTTATTAGGTAATAGTTCAATAAAGGAGTTATAGGTTTTGTATCCTTTGGCTTCTATCGTTAGTTCTCCCTTAAAACTACTGCTACTATCGAATTTGACTGGAAATCTATAAATTCCTTCTAAATCGGTGTAGACAACAGGTGGAGCGCCAGGAAAATTAAGTAAGACCTTAACTCCACTGATTGGAGCTTGTTTCTCTTGATCAAGAACGCGACCAAGAAAATTAATTCCTCGATTTTTTTGCATATGTTCAGACTGAGTTGTGAAATCAAGGCTTGAGAGACAAATCAATTAAAAATTAAAAATTAAAAATGTAAAATTAATTTTTAATTTTTAATTTTTAATTCTTCTACTCGTGGGTGCTGATGAGTGTAACTCGTCCCTGTGAGCCGTAAGCGACTTCAGTGATATAACGATTGGGATCGTGTAGCTCAGCAATGATGCTATGTGCTGACTCTTCGGCATCAATCGCGGGACTTAGGTCGATCGCCCGACAAAATACTTGTTGCCATTCCCAGTTAAGAGTCTTCGTCAATCCGAATAAACCAGCGCTGATGGGACCGAAGTTGACATGTTGTCCTAGACCAAAGGCTCCGTCGAGACGAACCACAGTGCAGAAACAACTGCGTCCATGACGCGCCGCTTGATTGAGGGATTGTTTCAGATATTTCGCCATGAAGAAGACATGCTTGATCAGCGTCTTTTCTTCTTCAAGATAGGGAATTTTACCGTTATGACTGACCTCAAATACAGGGTTGAGATGGATGAAAGCACCTATCGAACCATAATGAGTGGCGATCGCTGCCAATTGTTGTTGTAAATGCTCCTCGCTTAGGTCACAAAGCATCACACGATTAACTTCTGCGGGTAAAGGTGCTTGTTGTGGAATGAGTGAAGCAGGGAAACTTAAAACCACTACTTTCCAACCTTGCTCTATTAAGGATTTCGCCAATTTAGAAGTAGTGAGGGTGCCATCATCGGTAAGTAAGCCGATGTGCCCCTCTGGTAAAGTGAAATCCAAAAAATCCGGTTGAGGTAGGGTTTTAAGTTTGACTTGACGGCGTAGAGTATTGTTGTTTAGGTTAGCTGACTGGTTACAAGACTGGTGCTGATAGTTTTTTTTTTCACTACCAACTAAGTCTTGGAGATACTCTACGATTTGACCAATAGTGCGTAGTTCTCCTAAATCTTCCACATTAGGTTTGGGCAAATCCGGGTACATCTCCTGCATCGCCCCTAAAATTTCCACACGTTTGATCGAGTCAATCCCTAAGTCCGCCTCCATATCCATGTCCAGTTCTAGCATTTCAACTGGATAGCCTGTTTTCTCACTGGTGATGGCTAACAAGGTTTGACCCAAGTTGGCAACGGATGATGTAACGGATGTAACGGATGAGTTATTTGTGGGATGTTCAGATAAACCATCCGCTATATCCGCTACAACATCCGTTGCAACATCTGCTATATCCCGTACTTTCACCGTTGCAACATCCGTTATATCCGTTACAAAATCCGTTGCCTCGGCATTGGATTGCAGATACTTTACAATTTGACCGATGGTACGTAGTTCTCCCAGATCTTCCACATTGGGTTTGGGTAAATCGGGGTACATTTCCTGCATCGCCCCCAAGATTTCTACGCGCTTAATGGAGTCAATTCCTAAATCTGCCTCCATATCCATGTCCAAATCTAGCATCTCTACTGGGTAGCCAGTCTTCTCACTGGTGATAGCTAACAAGTTTTTATCCAAGTCAGCGAAATTCAGATCTGGGTTCGTAGGGGCGAACGGTCGTTCGCCCGTACTGGAGGCTGGGGTGTCAGATTTTTGTAGAGATTGGGAAACTGGTGTGTCTAGGGTATCGAGAATTACGGCAGCAGGGGAAGTTGGAGAGGAAGAATCGAACGCAGCGGAATCGGCTACCTCCTCTAGAACTGCTTGATCTGGGGTTTCAGGTGTTTGTAATTGGGAGGTTGGTTTGTAAAAATCGAACGAAGCTACCTCCTCCTGAACTGCTTTAGAAGCATGCCGGGGTTTTACAAGAGGTATATTGGCTACAGGCTCAGAGAAAGATTCTTTGGCAGTGAGTGTTTCTATAATCAGACGGTTGTGATTGTTATTTACAGGTATCGTCTCTTCAGCAAACACTATAGGTTGAGCTGCACCAGCACCAGCGATCAGCTGGGAATACTCTTGTTGTAAGAGTTGGAAAAAGTTTTTGGTGAATTCTACTTGGTGCTGGATATATTGTTCATGGATGCGTAGAGTTTCACCTTGTTGGGCGTGAAACTGCATCATGCTGCGATCTAAGCTTTCTATGACGACTGGCTTGATCTCTATCGCTTCTGTTGAAGATTCAGTGTTGGCAAATAAGGAATTCTGCTGTTGCATCAGTTGGAAAAAGGTCTTGGCATATTCCATCTGATTGTTGAGATAGTGTCCGTGAACTTGTAAATTTTCACATTGATTTTGCTGGAATTGTGCCAAGACGTATTCTAAGCTTTCTAAAACCTGTTGGTAATTCACAAGTTTGTCTGGTGTGGCTTGCATTTTCGGCTGAAGAGGAAGAGGGGGAGTGGAGAGTGGGGAGTGGGGAGTGGGGGAAGATGAGGGGGATGAGGGAGTGGTTTCCTTGTCTGTTTGATCGGGAATTTTGCGATCGGCAGAGAAAGCAGCGATTAAAGAGTTTAGTCTACCAGTTCCCCTGTCGTCTTCGTTAGAGGAATTTAAATTGACAACGGTTTTTCTGTCGTCTTCTTCTTTGAGGATGGAATTGACTCTACCAGTACCCCTGTCGTCTTCATCAGAGGAATTTAAATTGACAACGGTTTCTTCATATTGGCTGACTGGTACTTGATGCCCATCGTGTAAAGCTTGCTCAAAGGCATTTTTCGTTTTTTCGGACACATAGTTAATGCCGTTTAAACGCACGTTCAAACCGTTGTTTTTCACAGTTGTAGGTACAGATTGTGGCAGTTGGTAAGGATCGAGGTTTTTCAGGTTCATACCAGCTACGCGTAACTGCACAACGGTTTCCCGTAGAGAGCGATCGCTGTTCTTTTGAGCGCTGGGGTTTAAGGCTACAACCATATGGGGGCGATCGCCCAGGATATCTTTGACCAAGTTGGCGAGAATTCTCCTCGGTCCAAATTCGACAAAGCAATAACCACCTGCTGCATAAATATTCTCTATCTCCTGGTTAAACAGCACTGAGTTGTTCAGGTGGGTTTCGAGGATTTTTTGAATAGCTGCTGATTCCTGGGGATATGGCTTTCCTGTCACATTGGTGTAAACAGGTAGTTTGGGGTTTTGGAAATTGACAGTCTTAATTGCTTGAGCAAAAGCTTTCTGGGCAAAAGCAATCAGCGGTGTATGAAAAGCTGCTGACACAGGTAGCAAAACGGCAGCACATCCTTGGTCATGCAAAGCCTGCCGAACTTTCCCGATTTCCGCTACAGGACCTGCTAACACAACTTGATGAGGAGAATTTAAATTAGCGATCGTCACCTGAGGAAAATGCTTCAGAACTGCTTCCACTTTGCTGATGTCTTCTTTCACAGCTAGCATGGTTCCTGCATCATAGTCAGGGTCTTGGGGAGCAGCCATTGCTTGACCCCTAGCTTTTACTAAAAAGCAGTAATCTTCATCACTCAAAACCCCAGCAGCCCATAAGGCAGTTAGTTCTCCAAAGCTGTGTCCAGCGACAAAATCTGACTTGAATCCAGCTTGTTGGAGTATTTTGTAAAGCCCTGCACTTAACATCCCGATTGCAGGTTGAGCATATTCTGTACGCTGCAATGCGGCAACTTGGGCATTTTTTTCCGCTTCCTCAAACACAGGATGGGGAAAAACTATTTCCGACACCGGCTGCAAATTATCTTTGAGTAAAAGACTATCCATATAGCCGTAAAGGTGTCGCAGGATGGGAAAATTCATTACCAGTTCCCGACCCATATCCAAGTATTGAGAACCTTGCCCAGAAAACAAAGCGACGACTTTTCCTGCCAATTCAAGACCTGAAGAGCGGTAGTAAACTCCTTGAGGATGCTCCCATGAGGGGGCTGATGGTTTGTTTTTTAACAGATCGATACAGATTTGGAGGAATTTGCCAGCCTCAGTTCGAGACTCTGCAACAAACCCGACTCTAGCTGCAGCGTCAGGAATTTCTTTTGACTTACAGCTTTCCACCAGTTCTGTATAGTGTCTGTCTCCTGCCTCAGATTGCAAATTACCCAAAATCTCTTCACAGTTACTCAACAATTGTGCAGGGTTTGGGGCAAATAGCAGCACCTCGCTGGGGGTATTGTGTATGCGGTAGGCGCGGTTATGTTCGGCTTCATATTCTTCCAGAACGACGTGATAATTTGTACCGCCAAAGCCGAAAGAACTGACACCTGCACGTCTTGGCGGTTCTCCTTCAGCACGAATCCAAGGTCTGGTTTCGGTATTGAGATAAAACCGCGAATTTTTAATGTTGAGTTTGGGGTTCGGTTCAGTAATGTTAATCGTGGGTGGTAATATCTTGTGATGCAGCGCCAAAGCAGTTTTGATTAAGCTTGCTGCACCTGCGGCTGCTTTAGTATGTCCAATCTGGGATTTAATTGTGCCCAACGCAATGTGCTGTCTTTTTGAGTCTGGTTCACCAAAAAATTCTTTCAAGGACCCAAATTCGGTGGGGTCACCTGCCATAGTGCCTGTGCCATGGGCTTCAACCAAACTGACACTGGTTGGTGAACAGCCTGCATCTTCATAAGCACGTTTCAAGGCTGCGACTTGTCCTTCTAGTCGGGGAGCATAAATGCTTTTATACCGCCCATCACTAGAGGTGCCAATTCCTTTGATGACGGCATAAATTTTGTCATTGTCTCGTACAGCGTCTTCCAGACGTTTGAGCACAATCATGCCGACACCTTCACCCAGCATCATCCCATCAGACTTGGCGTCGAAAGGTTTTACAGTCTCGCTAGGAGTGACAGCAGGCGTTTTACTGAAACACATATAAACCATGATGGTGTTTTCGGTGTCTACTCCACCTGTCAGCATCATGTCGCACCGATGCTCGACTAGCTCACTAATCGCCATTTTTAAAGCACCTAATGAACTAGCACAAGCAGCATCGATGACACAGTTTATGCCTCCGAAGTTAAAGCGGTTGGCAATGCGCCCAGCGACGACGTTGGCTAACATACCGGGGAAAGCATTTTCATCCCAGTTCACATAGGCGCTTTTGATTTTCTTGATAATTTTTTGTGTGTCCTCATCGGATAAACCACTGCTTTTGAGAGCTTTTTCCCAAACTGGGTACTCCAACCGAGCCGCAAGTGGCATCGCTAGTTGCTTTGCCATTGCTACGCCTAAAATCACCCCAACAGTCTCGCGATTAAACTCGCGGGATAAGCCGTAGCCTGCATCTTCCATCGCCTCTTTCGCAATCACTAAACTTAACAGTTGCGAAACATCTGTGACTTCTAGAATGTTAGGGGGTATACCGAATTCCATCGGGTTAAAATCAACATGCGGCACAAACCCACCCCTTTTACAGTAGGTTTTTTCCTCAGGATTTCTCGGATTCGGGTCATAGTAATCTTCGATGCTCCAGTGTGAAGATGGAACATCGGTAATGCAATCAGTTTTGTTAAGGATATTTTGCCAGTATTCTTGCAAATTTCTGGCTTTAGCAAATAGAGAAGCCATACCAACGATGGCTATAGGATTATGTTGCAGTTGTCTATTAATCTTATTTAATGACAAAGAGTTATCTGACATCTTTTTTTTCTCCTCAATAAACCTAAACACAGAGTTTTCACAATTGTTTATCTGGGCTTTTAGCTCCGCCAAGGCAGTATCAATTGAATAAGCAGACATAGGACATAGACGAATCTTTACTACTGTCAATTGTTTAGTTGTGGCAATTTCTGTCGTCAACCAAAAACGAGCTATCTCCTGTTGGAAGCAGCCAAATTCTGCAAAGGCGTTGCGGATTTTGTTCACATCAACGCCAGATCGCAAATACCACCACAATCAGGCAATTTCGACAACATTACAGCAATTGTGGAAAAAAATCTTAGACAATGCCCGACTCCTGATACTGTGGCAGTAGGTCGATGACATTGTTGCAACTCGTGAAATAGTCTTGCAGTGCGTTAGCTGCTTGACCAGTAAATTCAACCCATTCGTAATGATACAGATTTTGAGTAGTCGTTTCACACTCGAACAATAGAAACTTCGGAGTAGCTATTAGGACAGAAACGCTTTTTTCTCCATAGCCATTTTGATTATCTAGCTTCACTGCCGCAACGTAGTTTGTGTTAATGACAACGTTCTGTATCTTGATAAATCCCATGGCCAGTTTCAACGTCCAAGATAATATATTTTAGGGAATTTGACTAACAAAGTTTGCCAAACTCGTTACAGAAACAACACTCCTCTCAACCCGAACCCACGAAAAACTCAGCACCAATAATTCAATTATTCCTCAGTAATGGCAATTAGACTCTTTTTAGTTTTTTACTCTCAATTAACTAACCAAAGTTCCTTGCCGCTTGGAGTTATTAGAATTAATAAAAACACTAGCATGACTGAAAGAAATTGAATAGTTCGTTTTTAGCATTTTTAGAAAAAAGATAGATTTTTCTTGCTATCTATATTTGCAAAAATAAAAAAGTATAGCTGATTACGATTACTTATTATCAAATAATATTGTTGATTACAGTTGAAAAATAAGTTTTGTTCGTTAAAAGATAAATACATTTTTGGAGAGTAAAGTAATACCAAGTGTTTTGTCTTGAAGATAAATCAGCTAGGTTGTTTAATAATTTTTGGAAAAAAATCAACTTATAGCGGTTTGTAATTCAATGCAATACACTCTGACCTCTCCCCAACCCCTCTCCTACAAGGAGAGGGGCTTTTCCCCTTCCCTCATAGGGAAGGGGGTTAGGGGGTTAGGTCTTGTATTTCATTCAACAGAAAGCAAAGTCAGCAAATCAGTTTATGACCCCGGTTTCTGGGACTGCTTTCCAGTCCAATTCTGCCACCGGATAATTCCGCGAGCCACCAATTCAGGATTCTCATCCCCAATAAAACAGCTACGTCCCATCCTTTCGCAAGCGATCAGGATTTCACCATGTGCCATAAATGGGGAAATCACAAAATTATTGGCATTGGTATACAAATTTAACAGGTAGGGTACTATTCCCTCTACTCCTTCAATATTGATTGGTGTCTGAGGTTTGGAGATGGAGTGGTGAGAAAAAATACCTATATATATATTGCCAAGTACTAGTTCGTATTGAAAGGGCATGCGATTACGGACCACAAATTCATAAATATTACCCTCAGAACGTAGCACAGCCACTACCCGAGCCTCATCTACTAAGTAATCGTGATTCCATGTTTGTGAAAGGGTCGCGATCGCCAAAGCTGCATCACCAGGTAGCAGTTTCAGGAATTCTTTGCCAGCAGTATCACCACAGTAAACTAAGTGCCGACCAAGAATCCATTCCTCGCCAACTTTTACTCCTAGCTGGTTAGCAGCGACATTCGATTTCTTAATCGGCTGTTCAACTTGAGCTTGGACTTGCTTCTTGAGTACCTTCGCTTCCTTTTGAGCCATAGCACTTTTATAGGCTTCCATTTGTAACTCTTTTTGCTTAGCCCTAGCTTGTGCTGCTAGTTTCGCTTGCTTTTCAGCAACTTCAAGCTCTCCTTTCGTCAAAGCTTGCTGTCGCGCCTGTTCTGCCTGTTCCGCCGAAGTGCGTTCTTTACTACCTGCCCTAGCTACCTTCAGTAAATCTGTAGTACTTTTGGCAAGAGGTGTATCCTTAATTATTTCTTTGACTTCTGGAGTAATATCTTTAGCAATCTGCTTACCCAGTTGAAAACTTCGCTCACTGTATCCTACTTCTTTTGCTAATTCTAAAGTAGTTTTGGCAGGTCGTGCAATCTTTTCACTACCTTTAAGGGTATGTTGGTTATCTCCTGGTTTCGCCCTCAGTCCCAATCTCTCCAGAATTTGCTCTCGTTCCAACCAAAGTTGTGCACGATCTAGAGGTTCAAGCTCATTGCGGATTAAATTCTCGTCAATTTCTGCTAAACGAGCTTGGTCAGCATCTGTGTAGGTAACAATATTGCACTCAATTTCCTTGAGATGCAGCCGCCTACAAGCTGTCAGACGATGCAGCCCCGCAATCAAGTTGAAGTTCTGATCTACCGTGATTGGGTTCAACAGACCATTAGCCTTAATTGATCCCATCAACTGATCAACTTTTTCATCGTTGACCGGACGGCGGTTAGGACCAATTTTAATTTGGTCTATGGACAATGTGGGCATAATTACTGTTTTGCTGTGTCGTCAGTCAAAAGACTAAGCATAAGATATACCTAATATATTTTATCAATATTCTCAAAAACCTGATTTTTTTTGCTTAATTTATGATACTATCTTATATCTTAGCATCAAAAGTTAACTGGCTATTAATTGCTATTAGCAGCAATTGAATTCAAAATACCCATCACAAAGCTTCCCCCTTCTCGCTTTTTAACCATAAATAAAACTGATTGCTCGTTTTGATGCTCAAGTGCAATGCTTCCGTTTAAGGGATTTCCAAGTAAAAAAATATCCAACTATTTCTTGCGGGATGGGCATCCTTGCGTCCTAGGAACAGGGCGCGCTGGCTCCCCCACAATATTGGATAATTTATTTGTTGGAGTTCCCTAAGAAGAAATAACGTCATGTAACTGCCAAATTCCAGAAATTTTTTCTTTCTTGTTCTTACGCAAAGCGTAGTAACGCAGTCGGTAGGCTGCTGCCCCCTACATTTTACCAGTTGCCGAGCCTCTGTGGAAGGCATTCCCAGGCGGGAGCTTGGGAACAAGCGGACATGCTTTTTCCTCACTCCTGTAAGTAAGGGCGGGGTAACCCCGCCCCTACGATCTAAATCAGGCTGGTTGACAAAATCAAAGTTTTGTGCCAAAGTGAGAGACAGGTTTTTCCACGTTATTTATCTTGGCGCTTCTTTTTTCGTTCTTCTGAAAAATTAGGTTTGATCGCCAACGCAATTGCGCTTCTCGGCTAATTCGGGAGATTTTGGTCTAGCGCCACGATTCATTTCGCCGCCAACCTACTCATCTGTGGCGGCTGCGATAGGGACGATCGCTCACAATAATATATAAAACTCATTAAACCGATCTTGGACAAGCCTTCAAGGTTAATTTCCGGATGAGTCTGTTGTAATCGACTGTAATATAGCCATAGAGGCTATTCCCTGGCATAGCAAAATTTGGATAAAAATATGGCAGTAGACAAGGAAAGCCAGTTATACAGAAAACCTGCATTTAGATGGCGAATGATTTTAGTGGCTTGTGTTACTTTAGCTACTGGGCTAGGATATCTCTACAGTTTTTCACGATTTCAGTCCAATGTTCAACCTCAGAAAGCCTTAGTCTCAAAGGCATCTGCTGCTAGAGTTGCTGTTACTGCTTTAGGACGTATACAACCTCAAGGCGAAATTATTAGGTTGTCTCCACCTAGTTCACTCAGCGGTGTTCGAGTTGAAAAACTGCTGGTGAAGGAAGGAGATGGGGTGCGAAGAGGGCAAGTTTTAGCGTGGCTGGAAAATTATGCTCGCAGTAAAGCGGCTATAGAACAAGCTGCGGATAAAGTTCAAGTTGCACAAGCTAAACTAGCGCAGGTAAAAGCTGGGGCGAAAACAGGAGAAATCGATGCTCAAAAAGCGGCGATCGCTCAGTTACAATCGCAATTAAAAGGAGAAGTTACCGCACAGCAAGCGACAATCGCACGCTTACAAGCTGAACTAGAAAATGCTCAAACTGAAAACAATCGATATCAGCAGCTTTACCAACAAGGTGCCATTTCCGCTTCCATAGCAGATAGTAAGCGGCTACAGACAAATACTCTGCAACAGCAGTTAACAGAAGCCCAAGCTAGCTTAAATCGGACTGTGAACACTCTTAAAGATCAGCTCAACCAGGCAAAAGCTAAACTGGTGAGTATTAGTGAGGTACGTCCTGTAGATGTCCTGGAAGCAGAATCTGAAGTCAAAAGTGCTATTACTGCTGTCAAACAGGCAAAAGCAGACTACGATTTAACCTACCTTGTATCTCCTATAGACGGGAAAGTTTTGAAAGTTCATACTAAAACTGGAGAAGTAAGCGGTAGTGAAGGGATTGTTGATGTAGGCAAAACATCTCAAATGTATGTACTAGCAGAAGTTTATCAAACTGATATTAACAAAGTACGTCTAGGTCACAAAGCTACCATTACCAGCACGACGTTTCCCGGAAAATTACAAGGAACTGTGAGCGAGATTGGTTTGCAAGTTGACAAACAAAACATCCTAAGTGTCAATCCACAAGCAGATACAGACCGCAGAGTCATTCAAGTGAAAATCCGCATCGATCACCCAGCAGATAGTCAACGAGTCGCAGGTTTAACCAACTTACAGGTGGATGTTGCTATTCAAATCTAAATTTGTTGATTGTTCATTGTTAATTGTTGATTGTTCACTGTTAATTGTTGATTGTAAGAACTAACAATTAGCAATTAGCAATTAGCAATTAGCAATTAGCAATCAACAATCAACAATCAACAATAAAAACCATGATTGTCAAAATTCCCTTAGCTTGGCTACAACTCATCCGAACCAAAGTACGTTCTCTAGTAGCTGTAGCTGGCATTGCTTTTATCGTGATTCTGATGTTTATGCAACTTGGTTTTCAAGATGCTCTCTATTCAAGTGCTACCCAGTTACATCGAAATCTTCAAGGAGATTTATTTTTAGTCAGTTCGCAATATAAATCTTTGACGGCTATTCAAAGCTTTTTCCGAAGTCGTTTGTACCAAACCCTAGGGTTTAATGGTGTAGAGTCAGTCAGTCCGATGTATTTGGGATTCGCGAAATTTAAAAATCCTGTTAATGGTGAAAAATACTCAATATATGTTATAGGCTTTGAACCAGGAAAGCCTGTGATGAACATACCAGAAGTGGAGAAGAATTTAGACAAAATAAAAATTCCTGATGTTGTACTTTTTGACCGAGATTCTCGACCAGAGTTCGGAGACGTTGCCAAAAAATTTGCACACCTTAAAACTGAGCAGACAATTGAAATCTATCCTTTTAATTCAATAGGCGGCTACAGGGTGAGAGTTGGTGGCTTATTTAGCTTAGGTCCTTCCTTTGGAGTAGATGGCAATTTAATTACCAGTGACTCAACTTTCTTGAGGATATTTCCCAACACCCGTCCAGCAGAACTGATAGACGTAGGCGCAATAACCCTCAAGTCCGGTGTCAACCCGCAAACTGTTCAGGAAGATTTACAGGCACACTTACCTAATGATGTCCTAGTTTTTACTCGCCAAGGGTTTATTGATTTTGAAAGAGAATATTGGGCTAACAGAACGCCCATTGGTTTTATACTTAGTCTCATGCTAACAATGGCGGCTGTTGTGGGTGTAGTCATTGTCTATCAAATTCTTTATAGTAATATTTCTACTCAATTAGTTGCTTATGCTACTTTAAAAGCCATAGGTTATACAACTAATTATTTATTAATTGTAGTCTTTCAACAGGCTTTCATCTTAGCGGTATCAAGTTATATACCAGGAGTAGTTTTTTCTTGGTGGTTATATGATTTTGCCATGAAAGCTACTAAGTTACCAATCACGATGAGCCTTAAAAATGCACTAATTGTCTTGATATCAACAATTTTAATGTGTATGGCATCAGGAGCGCTCGCTATAAACAAACTTCGCTCTACAGATCCGGTAGATATTTTCTAGGGGTTGTTAATGTTGATTGTTGATTGTTGATTATAACAATTAACAATTAACAATCAACGATTAACAACTAACAAAAAACAATCTTTCTATGAACCTCCAAAACAAAACCATCCTGATTACTGGAATTGGCGAATTTGTCGGCTTGCGTACTGCTGAGTTAGCTTCTGCGCGGGGGATGAAAGTCTGTGGGCTACAAAGTTCTTCAGATAAAATCAAAAAAGCAGAAAACTTGGGCGATAAGGTTATCGTTGGCAGTGTAACTGATCGTGCTACTGCCTCCAAGGCATGCGTTGGAGTAGACATAGTTTTACATACGGCTGAAGTTGCTCAAGAAGGAGGTTCACTAGAAAAATTTCGTGAGGTAAATGTCGGCGGAACCATTAACATCGCTCAAGCCGCTAAGGATGCTGGTGTAAAAACCTTCGTTCATATCTCTAGTGGTCTAGTATACGGCTTCAACTATGCCGATCGCATCACAGAAGAAGGACCGCTTTCTGGAGAAAATAATCCCTATTGTCAGACGAAAATAGAAGCCGAAAAGGCACTTTTACAACTAAATTCTCCACCAGATTTTGGCATCATTATTATCAGACCAGGAGATGTTTATGGTCCTGGAAGTATTCCCTGGATAGTCCGACCACTTCTATTAATGCGCCAAAAATTATTCGCATACGCTAACGACGGACGGGGAGTCATCAACCATGTATATATCGATAACTTGATCCAAGCAATCTTTCTAGCAATAGAAAAAGAAACATACGGAGAAATCTTTAATGTCACTGATGGACAAGAAACTACCTGGAAAGAGTATTTTATACGTTTAGCCGAAATTGCAGGTTTACCTGCACCTTTCTCTTTACCAAAAGATGAACTCAAGTTGTTTCTAAAAGTGCGTAATCAGGGACAGAAACTTTTTCGTAAACAAGCCGACCTTTTACCAGAAGTTGTAGATTTCATGACCCGTCCCTATGCTTATTCGATTACCAAAGCACAAACTATCTTAAGTTATGAACCAGCAATTAACTTGGAAGAAGGAATGAGGCTAACGCAGGAATGGCTACAAAAAACAGACTTGCAGAAATTTAGTTAATAGTTGTTATTAGTTAGTGGTTAGTTGTTAGTTATAACCACTAACTAAGCGAACAAAAATAAACGTAGGGTGGGCACTGCCCACGAAAACCCAATACCGTTCAGTTAAGGCTTTGTACCCCCTGATGCTTTGGGGGGTTAGGGGACCAGTTCTGATCTTCAGCTCCCTTTCCGGTGTAAGATTAGCGATCTTCTTTCTCTTCTTTCTTCGTGTCCTTTGCGTCTTCGCGGTTTATTAAATAGGTAATCTACCCTTCGGGTTCTCCTACGGAGTACGGGCGGGAAGGGAGAGCTAAATACTACTAACTGAACTGTATTGCACCCTCACCTTGTAACCCATACATAGAAGCAATGGTGGGCAGTGGCCACCCTACAAACACATTTAGCAAAAATTACAAGTTCACAACTAGTAAGATGATGGTAAAAGTATCTAAACTCTCTCCCTTTTTGTTCGCTACTATAATGAGCTTCAGCTTAGCTAAAACAGTGAACGCAGAGCCGACTTCAATACTTACTGTTCAAGTAAATGGAATTACTCACCAAAAAGGTGAGATTTGCCTGAGAATTTACTCCAGTGAAAAAGGATTTCCGGACAGTGATACTAGTGAAGTACAAAGTGGTTGCACTCAAATAAAAGGAAGTTCCTTAACAAAGCAGTTCTACGGCTTGAAGCCTGGAGATTATGCTGTCGCCGTCGTTGACGATCAGAATGGAAACCACAAACTAGACAAAGACTTTTTCGGTATTCCCAAAGAAGGTTTTGGTATTTCCAACAATCCAACTGTTTCAATAACAACAGGTACGCCAAAGTTTCGCGACGCAAGTTTTTCACTCCAGAAAAATACGACCATCAAAATTCAGATGAAATATTCACTTGATTCATAAACAATGAAAGAATTGGCGATATTGCTGTCTATGGTTTTGCTGGGTTGGTTGGTTATTCAGGTATCTCTGTGTCTTCTGTTTTTGTTGTATCTGCGTTCACAGGGCAAAAAATCATTACCAAACGACTACTTACCCAAAACTGCGGTCGTTCTTTGCTTGCGTGGGGCTGATCCGTTTCTGTCCGATTGTTTGCGATCGCTGTTGAATCAGAACTACCCAGAGTATGATTTAAAGTTAATCATCGACAGTAAGTCAGACCCGGCTTGGCAGATTGTCAGAGATACCCTAAGCGTGCAAGCAGCAACTAACGTGCAAGTCAGCCCTCTAAGGATGCCAAGCCCTAATTGTAGTCTCAAATGCAGTTCCCTGGTGCAAGCTATTTCGGAACTGGACGATTCTTACAAAGTGGTTGCTTTAGTAGATGCTGATGCGGTAGTTCATTCCAATTGGCTGCGTGAATTAGTTAGTCCTCTAGCCCATCCTAAAGTCGGTGCCACAACGGGCTATCCTTGGTATCTACCCACAGGAAGATATTGGTGGTCATCGGTACGCTACTTGTGGAACGTCTTCGCAGTAGTAAAAATGTACTTCTACCGGATTCCTTGGGGTGGTACTTTGGCTCTGAAAACAGAACTCATTCACACAACAGGACTGTTAGATAAGTGGAAGCGAGCCTATGGCGAGGATACCATGATTCGTAGTGTTCTGGCAAAACATAGGATGCAGGTTGTATTTGTACCTTCTCTGATGATTCTTAATCGCGAAGAGTGCGATTTGCCCAGCTTAGTAGACTGGACGAAGCGACAACTGCTTTCTTATCGACTTTACCATCCGCGATGGTGGGCTGTGATTGTTGACTCGATTTTAACCGTACTGCTTCCTAATCTAGTTTTGGTGCTATTTCTAGCAGCATTGTGGACAAAACAATGGGATGTAGTGGCTATATTCTTGAACGGCTTAGGCGTTTATATGCAGGTATTACTTTTCGTGGCGATCGCCTTAGAGAAAGAGGTACAGCAAGTACTGTACAAGCACGATCGGCAGTTGCCAAAAATATCACCTGAGACAATGATGAAAATGTCGATAGCATCTCCCCTAACACTCTGGGTTTACGGACTAGCAATGGTATCGGCTTTATGGATGACAAAAGTCAACTGGCGTGGTATAACTTATCAAGTCAAAGGTCCATGGAACATCCGCCTACTCAAATACCGCCCTTATCGGTTGTTAGACCAACCTAGTGATAATCAAGTTTCGCTTTAAACCCACATTCCGCAGGAATACGGTTCAGTTAGGACTGAATGTTAGGAATTTCAGATGTGTAGAGACGTTGCACTGCAACGTCTCTACAAAGGTTGACGGTAAGTAAACAACTACTGAACCGTATTGGAGTATATAGCGCTTCTCATTTGAATCACATACATGTTCAAAAAATAAATGTAGAGACGTGAAATTTCGCGTCTCTACACCACGTATTGCACACAACCGAGAAGCACTATAGTGTTTTCTCTTCAATTACCAGCATGGGAAGGAGAAAACTCATAGTTAACTCATCCGTTACATCCGTTACTTCATCCGTTGCAACAGATACTCTCCAACGCGCAAAGCATTTGCCATAATCGTTAGCGATGGGTTCACCGCACTACTAGATGGGAAAAAACTTCCATCAACAATGTAAAGGTTATCAACATCATGTGTGCGGCAATTAATATCAAGCACCGAAGTTTTGGGGTCTTCACCGAAACGGCAAGTACCACATTGATGAGCAACCTCTTTCAATGTTGTTTTTGAAGTAATATAAAATGAAAGCGACCTAAATTTATTGGTTTTATCAACTGATTTCAACACTTCACGCCAACGCTTTATCAAGCGATTGAATGCTTCTTCATTGTTATTTGTATAGTCAATAAAAATTTGATCACCCTTGAGCCTTACACGATTATTAAGGTCAGGCAAATCTTCTGTAATCAACAACCAAGTCACAGAATGATTTGCCACTGCTTCAGATATTATGCTAGGTGTAAAAGGTGGTGCATGAGCAGCAACTTTGTCTTTATTGATATTGCCAAGCATTTGTATGCTTCCCATTGGAAAAGCAAAATCTTTTTCCCCCCAATAAAAATCATTAATAGCAAGCGTTTTTTGAAAAACTGTAGGATTAGGTTTTGAACTCAAAGCCATAACTACTGCATATTTATGCGCCATGTAATTACGTCCTACAAGATCAGAACTATTGGCTAATCCGTTCGGATGTTGGTCATTAGCAGAATTGAGCAACAATACTGCTGAGTTGATTGCACCACAAGCGACAACAACAATATCCCCAGAAAACATCTGACGCTTGAAAGCGATTTCTACTTCCACCCCAGTAACTTCGCGACCAGATGCACTTGTATGCAAACGCAAAACTTTTGCGTTAGTCATTAAAGTGAGATTGGGATAGACAAGTGCTGGACGTACACCGTTAATGTCAGCATCAGCTTTAGCATTGAGAAAACATGGAAAGCCATCGCAAGTCTCACAACGAATACAAGAACTTAAAAAGCGATTAACTTCATTTAGCTTGATAGCAAGCGGCAGATAAAATGGATGAAAGCCTTTATCCTTTAAAGAATCGTTGATTTCTTGAATGTAGCGTTCATGGCTGATTGGTGGAAAAGGATAATCTTCACTGGTTTGAGGTTCAGTTGGATCGAGACCCCGCTTACCATGTACTTCATAAAGTCTCTCAGCTTGGGTATAGTAAGGAGCAAAGTCCTGATACTTCAATGGCCATTCCGGAGAAATGCCATCTTTATGGATGACTTTTTCAAAGTCCTGTTCGCGAAATCTGAACAAAGCACCACCGTAAAATTTGGTATTGCCGCCAACATAATAGTGTGTCGCGGGACGTATTGCTTTGCCGTTTTTGTCATACCAAATAGCACTATTTCGATAGCGTTCTTGTTGCCAAACTTGCTTGGCATCCCAATTGGCTAGTTCTCGAGGTAAAAAAGTACCTCGTTCCAGAACCAAAATTTTCTTCCCACTTGGTGCAAGTAAATTTGCCAGAGTTCCACCACCAGCACCTGTACCAATGATGATGATATCGTAATGCCCATCAGCCATTTTTCCTCCATTGTTATGGCACTAGTTTTCCCCAAAATTTTCCGCACGCATTTGATTTTCTGCACAAGTTTAGTTCAGCTTGGTCAAACCAATCCACCGATAAATGGCATCCCCAAATTGTGTAAAAAGTTGTCTATTTTAAAACAGGAGTCTTTGACCAAATAATTACTAATTCGTAATTCGTAATTTCAAGGCTACTTACGATCGCTAAATTTTTAATGCTCATGGTCTACAATCAGTGGAGGGTTCTTGCGAACACTGATTGTAATTACGAATTACGAATTATCAATTACGAATTATTTTGACTTTACCCTGGTTTTGCTTCATAGCTTGTAGCACTGCGATCGCCACATAGTAATGCAATAATGCAATGGAGATCGTGTCTGTCACAGCATAGTAGCGCTTTACTTTAGAGAGTGTATGTTAGCCTTGAACGCATTGAGGGCTTAAGTTTCGATTTTATTATTTTTGCTTCTCACTAACTTGCCAAAGTGGCAGTTACTTTAGATCGCTTCAAATCGCGGAATTTCTTTAACTAGCTCTGTTCTTAATTCAGGAACTGCTAGAATTTGATGATTTTGTTGCCAATCAATCATTTGCATATTATTTTAGAAAGTAGAATAGCACTCAACAAACAACAAATTACTAACCGATACAGAAAACACCCCAAGCAAAATTAAGATTTTATTTCAATACATAAGCCCTAAATTCAATTACTCCCGAACCGCTATTAAATTACCTGTATCTCTTTGCTTCCTCTCTCTGTGTACTCTGCGCGACGCCAGTCGCCGTGAGAGCGGGCTAACCCGACTGCAGCGCTGGCTCCTCTGCGGTTTTTTAAATCGGTAATCATGAGAGCGGTTCAGGAGGATCTAAAAGCTAATAGGTGTACTTTTTGAAAACACCAGTTTTTCCTGTTGTAAAAAACACGAGATTACACTTGAATAATTATGAACAAGCAACCTCTTCGCATTGCGGTTTTTACGGGATTATATGCTCCTTTTTTAACTGGTGTTTCCGTCGCAGTACATCAGCGGGTACGCTGGTTACTACAGCAAGGACATGAAGTCTTTCTCATCCACCCGCAACTCAACGATCAGTACCCGAAAAATGTTGGCAATCGTCCTATGCCTGGGCTAAGTGAGTTACAGTCTTTCCCAACTTTTTCTCATTTTGCATTCCCAACACAGCCACTGATATTCTACAAGTCTCTTCCCCAACCATTGAATTATCGGCATTGGAGTGATACAGAGTTGTTGGAAAGGTTTCAGCCCGACATTGTCGTGGTTGAAGAAGCGGCGCAAATGAGAGGAATCTACTCACTTTTCCTGCAAGGTTATGGTCGCCCGATCGCCGTCGAATACGCAAAGCAAACAGGCACCCCAACCATATCTCTTTTCCACACTGATATCGTTGCCTACATCCAATATTACTTAGGAAATCAGTTCTTCAGCTTGATTCGCCCGATCATTCCCTCTTTGATCAAGCAGTTCAGTCAAGCTTATGATGCCAGTTTCTTTTCTTCTCGAGAACAGCTTGCTAAGTACAAAGAGATGAAATGTCAACGCAGCGAATATCTCCCGTATCAAGGAGTCGATTGCCAAAAATTTAATCCCGCAAACATCTGTTACGACCCTATTCCCAATGACCACCGACCAACTCTCCTTTTTGTCGGACGCATTACTCCGGAAAAAAATGTCATCCAACTTCTAGACGCATATCCGATCGTCGCCGCCAAAATTCCTGACGTTCATTTGGTCATCGTTGGTAGCGGTCCTATGGATGGCGAACTCCGTCGGCGTGCCCAAAAATTTGATGGTATTACCGTGTGGGGTGAATCTCATGGTACAGAACTTTTAGGCTGGTTTGCTCGCGCCGACGTATTTGTGAACCCCTCGGTAACAGAAAACTTCTGCACGACAAATAACGAAGCGCTGGCTTCTGGAACCCCTGTGGTTGCAGCCCTTGCACCTTCAACCGCTGAGCAAGTATCGCCCGGTCGCAATGGCTTCTTAGCAGAACCCAACAACCCAACGGATTTTGCTAACAAGATCATTGCGATTCTAGAAAATCCCGCTCTCAAACAAGAAATGTCTCAGCACTCTCGTCTCTCCATACTCGAATTTGATTGGTCAGCATGTATGGAAAAATTTGAGAACAAACTCTACCAGATAGTTCAAACTTCCAAGAAGTAGGGGGAGATGAGGGAGTAGGGGGAGATGAGGGAGTAGGGGGAGATGAGGGAGTAGGGGGAGATGAGGGAGTAGGGGGGGATGAGGGAGTAGGGGGGGATGAGGAAGTATTTTCTTCCCCCACTCCCCACTCCCCACTCCCCACTCCCCCCTATCACTTAGAAGTTTGTCCCGATGCTTTTTGCAGTTGCTGAGTAAAGTATGTTTCGTTAGACTTCAACTGTTGTGCGAATTCCAACCCTTTGCGAAAAGCGAAAAGTGCTTGCGGATAGTCTTTGCGTTCCAATTGCATCTGCCCGATTTGGTCGTAGGCGTTCATCAAAGCGTAAAAGTCACCGGCTTGCTCTTGCGTCTGTACTAAAATTTGGCTAGTTTGCAAAGCCGCTTCTATTTGTCGCTGAGAACGGTACAGCGCAATTAACTTTTGCAAAGCTTCACCAGCACGCACATACTGCTCCAATTGCCAAGCGGTAGTATATGCTTGTTGATAGTTTTTGAAAGCCTCTTGTAGGAGGCTGGGATTTTGTTTTGCTAAGGTTTCGTAATCAGAAGCGATCGCCAGCTTCAATGCTGGTAACTGGGTAAGATTGTTTTCTTTCTGGTAGATTTCTGCTAGCTTATTACGTACATTGAGTGACTGCTGCGGTTGTTTTGCCTGCTCGTAAATGTAAGCTAGCTGTTGCAGATATTTCATTTCACTCAAGCGATCGCCGTGAGAGTCAGCAAATTTCAACAATTGCTCATAAGTTGCGGCGGCGGCTGGGTAATCAAACCAACTCAGATTTACGGTTCCAATCGTTTCCAGGGTTTCTACTTGTGCTGCTGCATCACCAGAAATTCTTACGGCTGCGAAAATTTGGTTATATACAGCCAAGGCAAGTTGGGGCGATCGCACTTGTTGGTAAGCTTGACCTAGCACTTGCAAAAGTTGTAAATCCGCCGAGTTTTTCGATAGTGCCTGCTTTTGAATTGCTTGCAATCGCTCAGTTATATATTGCACTTCTTTGCGCTCGTTGTCACGCCAAGCAATCGCACCCACTCGCGACAGTGCTTGCACCTCTTTTAATGGACCCAAGAAGCGGCGCAAACGCAGTTCCCGGTTCCAGATATCAAACGCTGTTACCTTGTTTCCAGCTTGTAGTTGAGATGTAGCTTGTTGATTCAACTGATCCAGCGCCGCCTCTAACTTTTGACTTTCTTCTGGAGTTAACGGTACATTTGCGGGTGATGGTGGTATCAGGGGATCGGGTGTGGTAATCTCTAGCGGATTAGGAGGAAATTTATTTGGCTGTTTGGGCTTTTTACTTGCAGCCAGCGTCAATGAGCTGCAAAGGAAGCAGAACGTAGCAGTGGCAGTAATAGTAATACTTAAGCGCCGTAGCATGGGGATATTACCTTGAGGGAATTGCTAATTGTGAGCGTGCTGTCTGACCTTAGCCATGACATATCTGACGAGACAAGGGCAAAAAATTCTCCTGAGAAACAGGTTATTACAAGCTCTACCATACTCCTGTGATACAATATATGTTTTACAAACTTTAATGCGAAGTCAGCTTAATTTACCTGGCTCCAAAATCTAAAACCCTTGGCTCCAAAATTGGTATAATGACACATTCTACAGATATTGCTGCTTTAGCTCGCTGGATGGCAGCTGATTTCAGCAATCAAGAACAGGCTTTTGAAAACCCGCCTTTTTTTGCCCACATTCGTGTGTGTGTGCGTCCCCTTCCCTTGGAACTATTATCAGGAGTAAGTTTGTATTTGGAACAAGCTTATGACTACGCGCTAAATGACCCCTATCGTGTACGGGTGTTAAAGTTGGTAAATGCAGGGGATCACATCGAAATCGAAAACTACAGCGTTAAGGAAGAACAACAGTTCTACGGGGCATCCCGTGACATCCAACGCCTTCACGCCTTAACCGCCGACCAGTTGGAACTCCTTCCAGGCTGTACATTTAGGGTAGAGTGGACTGGTCATAGCTTCAAAGGCAAGGTTGAACCGGGAAAAGGCTGCATTGTGTTTCGCAAAGGGCAAAAAACCTATCTTGATAGTGAGTTCGAGATTGACGAAGAACAATTTATTAGCCATGACCGAGGACGTGACCCTCAAACCGATGAGCATATTTGGGGTGCGATCGCCGGACCATTTCACTTTGTCCGCTGGGGTAGTTTTGCAGATGAAGTGAAGGTTTAGAAATTATGAATGATGAATGATGAATTATGAAAAATTGTGATTTATAATTTATAATTCATCATTCATCATTGAAAGGAATTCTCTCAACCCAGCTTTCCCAGGTGTCATTAGGGTAGAGTTTCAACAGACGAAATCCTGGGGGTTTTTGGTCAAGGGTAAAAGTTGAGCTTAGGGGTGCAAACTGAATGCAAGTTGAGTCCGGCTCTAAGTAGTGAACATCGTAGCGCTGGTAATGAAATTCCTGATGGATGTGACCGAACAACACTAACTTTACTTGTGGGTAGCGATCGAGGATTGCAAAAAATTCCTCGGTATTTTGCAGTGTACTGCTATCAAGCCAATGAGAATTTACGTAAAAAGGTGGATGGTGTAGGGCTACGAATGTAGGGTTGTTGCCAATGATTTTTAATTGGGAGTCCAGCCAATGTAGAGTCAGTACTGACAGATGACCATGTACGTACCCAGGCACACAGGAGATGGGGCGGCATAGCTAACTGCTAAGGGTCTGCAAAACGCTAAAAATCTGTCAGACAAGGCCTAAATCTAGCATTTACATAGCCTGAAGATTCCAATGCCCATGATGACATGTTGGGTTTAATAGTCGGCTGACTCTAAAGGGCTACAAGCAAAAATAAAGGAGGTCTGATAGACCTCCTGCTTTCAGTCTTGTTTTAGTCTTCGTGCATCTTGGCAGATGCGCCTTTAACTTTATGTTACAAAGGCAAGTTCCAATATCCTTTTATACCGTGGGATGTGACCCCCCATACTCTCTCTTAAGATAGATATTAGGAAGCTGTTAGCTTGATAGTTGACTAATGTTATAGTTGGGATACCAACATAAGTTATAAGCTCTCTGAGAAACACTATCCTGACTTTAACCTTCTGTGTTCGTGACGTATTTGCAACAGTGGTGAACTATATCGACCGCTACTAGAATAGCTAGAATAAACGTAATAAAAGATACACTACTTATGTACTACAAAGTCGTGTCTGATGGCACTTACCTTAATGACATCATTTTTTACTGCTTATGTGTCCATTGGACATCTCCGAAAAACAATGTAGAGACGCGAAATTTCGCGTCTCTACAAGGGTTGTAAGCAACGCACAATTAATTTCTGGAGATGTCTATTAGGCTTGTGTACAAGCTAGCTGAACTCGCGCTTCGCGATTTATTTATGGAAAAGAAAACATATTGCTACATTATTTCGAGCAACCCCATTTAATGCGTGAGCTAATAATTACGAATTATGTTGACTAGCAGGGGGTGAGTGGTAAAACTTTTGTGCTATAGTTGGCAAATAGTTAAATAGCTAGTAGTTTGGTTAGTACAGGCATGTTAAAATGCAGTAGTAAACAACCAAAGACTAGAAATGGCGGCATAGCCAAGTGGTAAGGCAGAGGTCTGCAAAACCTCCACCCCCAGTTCAAATCTGGGTGCCGCCTTTTATTGAAAATCACTCAATTAGCCTCTACAATTCAGTTGTAGAGGCTTTCTTGTTATTGTCATAACTGGACAAGGCTTGCCAAGGACTTCCAGAAAATGACACTCTAAGACAGAAATTTAGTCACAAATTTAGTCACATGAGTCTAGAGCAAAAGATAAAGGAAGCTAACCAGAAGTTAAGGACTGGAGGCACTTTAGTCACAATCGAGCGAAGAGATAAATATTTATGGCTGAGGGGTACTTTACCGCCCAAACCCCATCTTGATAGAAAGGATAGCTACCAGCAAAGGTTCTCTTTAGGAAAGAGAGCGATCGCCACTGAGGCTGGCTTGAGGTATGCAGTTGCTCAAGCCAAGATTGTATCTGGGCAGCTAATAGAGGGAACTTTTAAGTGGGGAGATTGGATTGATTTAGAGAAAGTCGCCCCAGATCCGGTAGTGGACAGAGGAACTGTGGGAGAATGGCTTAGCCGCTTTGAGAGGGAACACTGGGAAAAGACTGCAAGGAACCAGCAGACAGAAACCACTTGGAAGAAAGACTACTTGGTTGTTTTTAATAAATTACCGCCAGACGTTGTACTGACTATAGATATTTTGTTAACTAGAGTTAGGTGTACGGAGCCTAATACTCGTAGCAGGAAACGTGCATGTGATTACTGCTTCAAGCTAGCCGATTTTGCTGGATTAGAGGGAAGACAAAAGATTAAGGAGTTCACAGGGTCATATTCAGCAGCTGCCGTGAACCCTCGGACGCTGCCTAATGATAGCGCGATCGCACTGTTTCGCAACTCAATAGAATCACCAAGTTGGCAATGGGTAGTAGGGGTGATGGCAGCTTATGGGCTGCGAAATCATGAAGTTTTTCGGCTAGACATGAGGGATTTTCCTGTAGCTAGAGTAACTGAGGGGAAAACAGGCGATCGCTTTGTTTACCCCCTTTACCCAGAATGGGCACAAGAGTGGAAATTGCAAGATGTTATTCTGCCAGCACTAAGCCTAGAATACAGTAATGCCAAACTTGGAACTAAGGTTAGCGGGTGGTTTTACGATCACAAAGCGCCGTTCAGAGCTTATGATCTGCGTCATGCTTGGGCAAGGAGGGCGTTTGAATTTCGCCTGAGTGTCAATGAGGCGGCGAAAATGCTCGGTCATTCCCAGAAAGTTCATACGACCACCTATCAAGCTTGGATTGACGAAGAAGTTTATTTAAAATCTATAAAATCTATCATTGGTAGGGACGATAGACCGCTTCCTCCTAAGTGTTGACATCAATCAACCATTGCTTAATCGCTGGTAAATAGACTTTGATAATGCCACTATTGCCACCAGTGCGGAAATAGTGAACGCCTTGCTTATACTCACCGCTAGCAATCTTTCGTCTCAACGTCCGAGGGCTATATCCTGCACCTAGCTTTGTATAGACTTCTTCTAGGGTCAGCAAGTCCGCTTCGTTAAGTTCGCTGGGTTTTAGCTTAATTTTTGGCATTTACCTTGTCTCCTATCCATAGTCAATAGTCAGATGCATCTGACACAGTTCATACCACTCGCCCGAAGTGTGCAGGAGGCGACATCTTACCAATCATGCCCGTCCCTCTATGTCAATCGCGCCGTAGTACTTGTAGGCAACGTTGTATACTTCAGAGTGAGAGACGATAACTGCTACATTGTTTCTGCCCATGCAACCTCAAATAACTCTAAACCTTGCGGTGTAAGTTGTCCTTTTCGCTCGTTATGAACACGTTGAGACACAAGTTTGTTATTCCAACGAGAGCGCCACTACATCCCAAAATTCACCATTATGGGTTTTGACACCCTTGCCTTTTAGTTACTTGGGTTCTATTTTCTGGCGATCTCGGTCTCCACGAATGACTAATTTAGGTTCGGGTTTAGGGGGAGGTGCGATCGCCAGACTACTTTCTTTATTGTCAGCAGTCACAGAAGTGTCAGCAGTATTGTCAACACCATCATTAATGAATCGGGGAGCTTCGTTGATGGCGACAGGTGAGAGGGAAGGTGCAATCACATCACTACTTTGCGATGAGTGTTGATAGGAATAGATCATTAAGCCATCATCTTTTTGATTTTCTTCCCCAAAATTAGAAGAAATTGGGTTACTTGGGTTAAAAACATTATCCTGTAAGGATTTTGTGGGTGTAGTGTTGGGTGAAAATGGGGGGACACATTGGGTAAATTGGGTTATGGACGGGGTAATCCCAAGAAGATAACTCGTATTTTGTGGCCTCTAGAAAAAACTTGCGCTAACTGTCAGTATGCTTGTGGCTAAGTCCTTTTTAAGGTAGATGGCATTCTTCCTGAAGACAGTTGCCTTTCCTCCTTTTGTCAATATAGATAGAGCATTTGTTGATTTTTGTCTACCGAAAGACTTAGTTATTATCGAGGTTTAATCGCATTAATTGATACTAAATAAACGTTGTTCAATCTGAGCCAAATACTGTAGCTCAACTGGTGTAAAAACTACTGGTCGATCTAGCAACAGTAAAATTTCGACCTCCATCGGATCAAGATTATATGAGCGCAATTTGCTCAGGCGATCGCATACACACACTAGAGTTGGTTCTGTGTCTAGGGGCAATACTTCTAGCTGCTGATGTTTTAAGGTATGCTTGCACATGGTCAGAGTGTCTATATCGCGTAGCCAGACGGATGCTGTACTTTCGTGTACAGCAGCAATGCGCCCTAGACGACCGTTTATCTTGCTCTGATTAGGAGCGAGAATCTTGACTAACCCACCTTCTACCAGTTGAAGGTGGTAGGCGACGAAAATGGGATCATTTGATTTCACAATTGCCGTTTCCATGGTAGAGAACTGCACAATTTTATCAAATTGACCAGAAAGCAAAGCTAGATCGGGCTTGCCGATTTTATTTGTATCCATCTTGGCAAAAGTGCCGTACTTGGTTTTGTATATCCGAGTAGAATTCTGACTACGGAAATCCGTAGTTAGAGAGGAGCGAATATTCCGCACAGTCTTTTCATTCACTCGGCAGGCATTAGCAATCTGGTAGTTACTCCATTCTTTCCACTCCGGATCATTAAGTAGTGTCATAATTGCTTGTCGTTTATCTTCTCTACTGCGAGGCAGGGCAGGCTTATGATCGGCGTTAGCCCCTACAGAGTACAGTACAGCATCACGTCTAGACCCCTGATAGATAACGCAAGAGATGACTTCCTTTGCTTGATTACGATGAGCATGCCATCGATGGAACCCATCAGCTAACCAGTATGATTCGCCGTCATAGAAAACGATGACAGGATCTAGTTGTTGCTCATCCTCTATTTGGCTTTCTAATAGTAAGACGTGTTTTAAATCAAGGGAAACTCTAGGCTTAGTTCCGCCATCACACCGGACTTCATCAAGGACAAGATAATCCACTCTCGTGAAGTGCTTCTGGTCAGAATATACTTGTGAACTATCGTGGGTGGAATCATTAAATATTTTTTTCATTGCATACTACCAAGAGTTGCATACGATTCATTACACCCTGTTTAAAGACTGGAATTTGCCCAGCCTGACGACGCGTGAAAACCGAATAAAACGGAAACTTTTATTACTTGACCATTTGTGCCTCATGAAGGACAGGACTACTAGATGTGTAGAAGGTTTCCGTTTTATTCCGATTAAGTTGTACGACTGCATTTTGAGATAACTAGATTAGGCTTTTGATCGCACCAAGTTCATCGGATCGGTGCGAATATATTTCTTAATGGATGGCTCAAGGTTAAAACTCACTTCTTTAGTCGCTGAATTCTTCACAACTTCAATCAAAGATTCTCTTTCAAGATCTTCCAATGCTGCGAGCAAGGCGGAAGCAGGTATGGATTTTGCTTGATTAATACTCACGTAGCTTAGTATCTGATTAAATCCAAATTTTTCATTTGAATTAATCTCTTCTGCTAGATAAATCATAATTTGCCGCTGAAGTTCATTCAGCTTTTGCCCAAACATTTTATTGAGTACATCTGACAATTGACTGCTAATCAATGTCGTTGGATGCTCAAAAAATTGGTCTACGTTTCCAAAGAAGCGTTCAATTCGGTTGAGTACTGCTTCTAACTGCGATGGATTGCCGCGATAAGTTTGGATTAAATAATGGGATTTTTCTTCGTCAGTTACCCCGTAGTCAGAGAGAAGCTGCTTTGCCGCGTTTGTATCTAGCCCTTCAATTTTGAGACAAGATATGCGTTTCGCTTCGATTAAAAACTCAATCTCACGAGGCAGGGAGCGACTTAGCAACAGCAAGCAGCTTTGATGCCTTTCTTCCACAATCCGACGAAAGAATATTTCGTACTCTAGCCTTTGTTCTGAACCATATTCATGGTTTTGAAATAAAGCATCGCCTGAATCTAATACTAGCAGACAGCGGCGTAATTGCATCTGTTTGAGCAGTGCCGAAATTTTTGCCTGTGTATATTCAGGTAAAGATTCTTTGGGTTGGGGTTGAATGATTTCTATCAAATCTGATACTAAATCTTTCAGCAGCGGACCATGAGCAACAGACTTCCAAATTAAGCAATTAAAATTAAATACAGATTCTACACTAATTTCTGCAAGTAGTTTTGCTGCTAATGCGCTCTTGCCTATTCCTGCTACTCCCAAAAGTGCAATGCATTGCTGTCTGACTATTAAATCTTTCAGATAGGTCAATTCTTCTGCCCTGCCAAAAAAACGGCAGAAACTAGGCGGCTTATCTCCCTTGAGGGGCAACACTTCTCTAACAGGAAATATTTCTTTTTCGCTTATTTCCGAGCGATTATAATGTTTTTTAATAATTTCTGCTAAAAAATTTCGCAGGTTCTTTTTTCCTACTGATATATCAGTTCCAGCTGTCTCTGAAAGCATATCCCACAGCTTTGGCGCAACGGTACGCTGTAAGTAATTCAGGCTGAAACGTGTACCACTAGCTATCTGCTCGTAGTCATTCTCATTCCAAGAACCTTTGAGGACAATTATTTCCGCTTCAGACAAGTGTCTATTTTTGTTAGCAAATATTAGGTGATCGACTACGATTAGGGCTTCTTCAAAGGTGGCGGAAAATTTTGGTTTCATAAGTCGTTTCACAAGTCTTATCCCTTGAGTTTTCATTAATTCCTGTCTTGCCTTTTGAGCAAGACAGAAGACTAGAGGTAGCTATACTGAAGGTTTTAAGTTACAGATTAGATCAACAATTTGAATACCGTTGACTATTTCAACTGTTGTCAAACCTTGAGGGTGATGCTATCCGCCGAGTTGATCGTTCGTGTAAATTGGTCAAAACTCCAATTGGCAACTCCATATCCTTTTGTGCAGTAGACAACTTTTGCTTTGAATGCTGATTCCTTCAAGCCCCTGAGCGACTCTCCAAAGGGCAGACAGGGGGACGCATTTATTCACTTGCAACGAGCACTCATGAGCAAAACGCGCCGAGCGGGACCCTAGTTGTCAATATTCGCCTTAAAAAGGGCGCGTTTTGACCTGAGCCTCCGTGCGTAGTAGTGCGGCATTTTCCGGGGGAAGCTTCCCCCGGAAAGATGCCTAGCGCTACACCCTTTAATGGTGTCAGGGGTTGCTCGGCAGATCGCAGGTTTTTTCCACGGTCTGAATCGGTAATCAGGCAACCCTAATTACCGATTCAGACCCACGACAGCAAATTCCCGACCATGAAAGTAAGTATCTTGCAGGTACGCTCTAAGATTTTGTTTCTTAGATTATAGTCGTTTATCGACCAAAAAGTATTATATATAAAAATATTTAATGCATTTAACAACTCTAATTATAATACTTTGCTCTTTATTCTTAACTAAGCTTTTTTGTCAAGAGTTAGCCATAATTATAAAATGAATGTCAGAAAAAAAATACTATTAAATACGTATACGTATATGCATTTTGAAAATTTACAACGATTCCCATTCATGCTTAATGCTTAATATAAATGCCATAATCCCTACAAAATGCACATCTTGTCCATTATATGCAAAAAATATAGTCTATTTAATTAAAATGACAATAGTTATTCTGTGCAACAAAAATGTTAATTTATTGTATAAATCCTGAATGTCATAATCGTGAAAACACTGAAACTTGCGAAAGGTGTCTTTCTTGTGGGACGTTGTTGCTAATTAACAACCGCATCCGCCTAATTAAACCATTACGACCTTTCACAGACGATCCGTATATTTCTACTGAAATTTTTGAAGTCGATGATGCTGGGACACAATGGTATCCTGTACGTGAGCGACGAGTTATGAAAGTTTTACTACGGAGTAGTCCGCAACTAGTGAAGTTATTTGAGCGAGAAGCTCAAGCATTGCAACTTATACAACACCTTTGTGTGCCTAAAAGCACATATTACGATGACTATTTTACAGTTAGTTTGGAAAATAGTCGTATATTGCATTGCTTGGTGATGCAAAAATTTGAGGGGCAAAATTTGCACGCCTGGATTCAATCTCATGGGCGAATATCGCAAACTTTAGCTTTACAATGGCTCCAACAGTTGACTGAGATCCTGGATATTGTGCATCGTGCCGGTTTCTTCCATCGAGACATTAAGCCTTCTAATATAATTGTCCAACCAAATGGTCAATTAGCGCTAATTGATTTTGGTGGTGTACGGGAAGTAACGGACACTTATTTAGCGAAAATTAGTGGAAATGGTGGAAAAATCACAGGCGGGGGATCTCAGCATGAAATTACAGCTATCTGCACCCCTTCGTACTCTCCTTTAGAGCAAATTAACGGTCGAGCAGTACCACAATCAGACTTTTACGCTCTGGGACGGACTTTTGTATATTGTCTTACTGGTATTCAGGTCATAAATCTGACAACAGACGAGAAAACAGGAAGATTGATTTGGAGAGATGAAGCACCACAGATTGACAAACCTTTTGCTGTTTTTTTAGATGAGTTGATGGCTGCCTTCCCAGGGCAGCGTCCACAAACGACTCAAGTCATCTTGCAACGTTTGGAGCGTTTACCAGTAAAATCAAAATTCAACAGAGTCCTTAAATCAAAATCATTTAAGATAAGTGCAATTATCTTGGGTTTAGCGACTATTTTTGGTGCATTTAATGTATCTACTTATTTACTTTCTAAATTCTACTTTGATCAGGCAAGTCGCAACAAAGACAGTCCCCAAGTTGCAAAAAAAGACTATGAACTAGCCATCAAATTTAATCCTCAAGATGTGGATGCATATAATAATTTAGCCCTTGTATGCCAACAACTTGGAGACTACAAGTGTGTCACTAATAACTATGAAGCGGTTTTTAGATTAAAGCCTAACAAGTGGTCAGCACATTATGGCTTGGGAAATTTTTACGATGAGCAAGGAAAATACGATTTAGCGTCACAGCAGTATGAACTAGCTATAAAAAGTAGTAAACAGGCAATACAAGCTATTAATAATTTGTCGAGATTAAAGAATAAAAGGGGCGAATTTGATGCAGCCATAAGTCTTGCAAAAGAAGGCTTAAAATCAGCTAAAACACCTGATTTACAAGCTGCTTTGTACAAAAATCTAGGTTGGGCAGAATTAGGGCAAAAGAACTATCGTGATGCCTTAACTTATCTACAAAAGGCCACAAAACTTGATTTTGAAAGGACAGACGCCTACTGTTTGTTAGCGCAAGCGCAAGAAGCTTTAGGTAAAACAAGTGATTCCAACCTGGCGTGGGAAGTTTGCCTAACAACAAATTCAAGCCTCCCAGAAGTTCAACTATGGAGACAGAAAGTTCTGCAACGCTTTCTAAAACAATAACCTTGCTCGTAACTATTCAATATCAAACAAGCTAGCTAATAACATAATATAAACTTGATATTATTTGAACATCAAGGGATGTTAAAGGATGCCCTCTGCCTAAAGTATGGAAAAAAAGCGCAATTATGCCTGTTTATCAGGATTTTTCGGCAGATTTATTAGAAAAAAAATATGCTATCCCTTATAATTCTATACCGAGGCAAAATTATAGAATAGGAAAAATTTTCATGATCCGAATGGTAGCATTTGCGTCAGCATTAATACTACTTCTTTTGGATTTCAATAGTGCATGGGGTCAAAAACAGTCAACAGCAACACGCCATTCTGCACAGCAGCGTACATGTGAGCCTGTTGGTCGAGTCTTAAGTGCAGGCGATCGCACCCTGAAACTAGGAAGCCTGCTTTGCATTGGAGATCAGCTTCAGCCAATTAACAAGGGTACAGTTGAGGTTCTTTGTTATCTGAACCAAAAAATTTTGCAACTCAAGCAGGGTTCCATTTCCGATGCGCCAAACAAATGTGTGCCACCTCCGACCCAATCTGTGCGATGTACGCCAGAAGCCGTAAACAATTGCCCCAAACCAAAGGGACCAGGCGAAGATAGAAATACACCTGTACTAATTAGTCCCTACAGTAGTGCTATCTTAAATCCTCGCCCATCGCTGTCTTGGTTTTCTGTTAACGGAGCTACTAGCTACACTGTTCAAGTTAAAGGCAAGGGGGTCAACTGGTCTAGTGAAACAAAAAGTACTCTGCTGCCGTACCCGCATCAAGAGCTTGATCTGGAGTCGGGAAATGTCTACAAAGTGACTGTGATTGCTAATCAAGGCAATTCTCCCCTTGTTGCCAGTTCCGCTGTCCTCATCGTCTCATCAGATATGGAAGCACAGGAGGTTAAGGCTATGATTAAGCGAATTCAGAATCTTAATTTGCCCCAAGACGATCTCGCTATTGATATCGATACTGTATACATGTCACAAAACCTGCTAAGTGAGGCAATTAAAGCTTTAGAGGTGCGAGTCAAAGCAGGTACTCAAAATCCTACTCTCTATCGCTTGTTAGGCGATCGCTACTTGGAGGCAGGTTTGCCGGATAATGCTAAACGTGAATACACAACAGCAACTACACTGGCTCAAAAAGTTGATAATGCCGCTGAACTAGCCAAGGCAAGAGCCGGATTGAAACGCGCGGAACTTGATAGCCAACTGCCAAATTCATAGCCAGCTGCCAATGAGAACAAAAGATGCCCAGTAGAAGGGATGGGAGTATTTAGGATTTGATAATAAAGTTAGTTGCGCCCTTCGTAGTGCCTCTGCCTTAGAAACACCCTTTTTCAAACATGAGTAGAATTCGCCCATCAATTGAGCAGTAGATTCGGCATCTACTAACCATAAAGTTGCGAGTGTGCTTCGCGCCCCAGCCTGGGTTGCTATCCCAGCAATCCCCAATGCTGAGCGTCTATCTCCCTTTGCTGTCTGGCAAGCACTAAGAACAAGTAGTTCAATTGCAGAGTGTGCGTCTTGCTTTCTCAGTAAAAAATTCAATTCCCTGATATTAATTACCCGATCCCAAGCAAGGATGAATGTTTGCTCAGGATCGGAGCTAAACTGACCGTGAGTTGTTATATGAGTTACCGGAAGATGATCTTCAATCCTCTGTCGAAAGTGGTCACTGGTAAATTCGGCATTCAGTAGTTCTACTGTAGAAACAGCGTTAGCTTTGATATTTGCTACTTCCGTTGCCACTTCTGGCAACGGACTCAAATTCTTGGGAGCTAACGGATCTTTAAAACTCGGACTTATTTCAGAAATTCCGGCGATTAACACCCTTAACTGCTCATGTGTTAAAGCTTGAGGTTGCCAAAGTGAGGAACTTAAAGCTATTGAGATGTTGTAGGATTTAAGCAGATAATTTTTTCCATCATGCAGCATGGCAATGGGTAGATTTTGGAAATAGCTGTCTGGAACAAATACTAAAGTTCCTGACTCTGGTAAATACTTTTTAATTGGTGCAAATATTTCTTTGTATAGACTTTGACAATAAATCAAAAAGCTCGCTTCTTTGATATCAACAAAGCGATCATTTTGTAAAATTGTGAGCAAATTTTCAACAGTGTTACTAACTAACTCTCTTGTTAGTGTGTGACGATAAAATATCCCAGGCTTGGTTCTGACAATGACCTCTACTCTTTTGAATAAGTTAATGAGATAAATGGTAGGTGGTACAGCCGTTGAATTTTTAATATTGCTTAAAGAAATTATCGGGAGTTTACCGCATTGTAAAAAATTTTCTAGCTCAGCTAATTTCAACTGCTCATATGTCTGGACAACTTGGTTTAATTTTGGTTGTTCTTGAGCTAAAAGTAACTCTATATATTCTTGGTATACAGGTTCAATTTTATCTTTAAAGGAAAACTGCATATCGGGATTGGCTGACAGGATACTACCCTGAACTTGGTTGAGACTACTAATAGCACCTGCGTATGCCTCTATCGCTTCATCAGAATTACCGATATATTGATATACTCGCCCCAACTGCTGTTGCCATTGATACGCAATGTCCCAGGCTTGCACTGACTGAGCTAACGAGAGAGCTTTTTTTAGATACTGTTTTGAGTTGAGTAATTGACCCAAATGACCGTAGATCTTGCCGATAATTCCTAGAGCATAAGATTCGGCTCGTTCATTGTCCAGTTTGTGAGCCAGTTGTAGGGCTTCTTGCGTCAATGACAGTGCTGATAAAAATGAATTTTTATCTTCAGGGAAAAGAAGCAGGGTCATCTCCTGGTTTTGAGCAATTTGCATCAAACTCTCAGCAAAATTAAGTCGGGCGTAGACGGATTCAATTGCTGGTAACTGCCCAAACTGAGCAACTAATAATTGTTTTACTCTTGTTTGAAGAAGCTGCTTACTTGTACTTTGTAATCCTTTTATTTCTGGAGTATTTGCACCTACAACATTTGGCTCTAACAACAAACTTAATTGGTTCAGTTGTGCTTGGAGTGCGGTACTATTTTGTTTAGAGGTAGCCACTTTCTGATAAAGCTCCAGAGCCATCCTAAATTGGGATTGGGCTGCTTGAAGTGCTTTTTGTTTGGCTACAGCTTCGTCCGTCAGCTGATATTTATTCTTAGCTTGATTATAAAGAGTACGTTTTGTATTGGCTAAACTCAATAACAGTTGATTGTTGACATTTGTTTCTAAAGTCAGATTTTTAGCCATGGCTACAGCTTTTTGCAGCACAATATCAGATGTATCTGGTTTGCCAAGCAGCCGAAGCACGTCACCTAGATTGCGTAATCCGATAATTCGGACTCCTAACAGCGGTTGTTTTTGCAGAGATTGAATCAACTGCTGCTCTTGTTTATCCGAAGCAACTTGCTGTATCGGACTAGTACAAATCCAATTTTCTAGCTCTAAGGCGAGTAGTAGGGTTTGACAAGCACGAGGATACAAGCCATTAGCTTGAAGTGCCAAGCTCTGGTTGATTAAGCTCCCGGTCACGCCAGAGGCGTTGTGTAATTGGCGGTAAATTTGGTAAGCTGCTTCCCAAGTCTGGAGTGCGGCGGTGGGTTGACCTTGATGTAATTGAGCGTGACCAAGCTGTGTTAATTGCTGAGCTTGATGCTGCTTGCTTGCTGCAAGATCCGACCCATTGAATCCCTGACTGAACAAGATCAATAGCGTACAGCACAGCCCCAGTAAAAAGTTTTTCAAAATGGTCGGTAACGCAGATTGAAGTAAATGCCGTTTTCTTGCCATGTGTGATCGGTGGAGTTATTTTCAATTGGAATTAACGGTATCCCCCAGTCGAGTTGGGCATATACGCGATCGCCCAACTGGTACTGTATTCCCAGTCCTAAAGATGCCAGAATACCGGATTGCGAAGTATCGGTTAGTTTTTTATTGGCACTATTGTTCCAAGCTGTTCCCACATCAATAAAGGGGATTATCTCAAATTTAAAGCTTTCTCCAATCCTTACCGGAATATGTACGGATGCTGAGAACAAAAAACCGTTGTCAGTTAAAAAAGTATCTTGTTGAT
This sequence comes from Stigonema sp., assembly GCA_965249805.1. Lineage (GTDB taxonomy): Bacteria > Cyanobacteriota > Cyanobacteriia > Cyanobacteriales > Nostocaceae > Stigonema. Next base: position 6,425 of record CBDFMX010000001.1, on the reverse strand, counting down.
ATCCACGTACAGTTGTTGCACCTCCCAAGCCAAATTGTTCAAGTGCAACAAGTGGTCTATCTGCTAGCTGTAAATCTGTCCTCATTAACAGGGTTGTCTTTCCTATTAAAGGGTGTAGCCACAAGGCTTGACCCTGCCAAGCAAAAAAACGACTATCGGGACCAGAACTGTTAATTGTGGCTTCAATTGCTCCAATGCCCAAGTTAAACTGCGATCGCGCAAATAATACTTCTTTACCACTGCGCTCTGTCCATTCTTGGAAAAATTGAAAGGCTGAAATCCGTGTGCGTCCTCTAGAATCCGCTCCATTCGATAATGGGAAGGGAGTGTTTAGCAACGATGATTCACTTTCGAGCCGGGAACCAGTCAACCCCAAAGCAAATTCTTGGGTTGATTTAGTACTAGCTCTCCGTAGCAGCGGTTGCCTGAGAGTGACTTCATAAATACGGGCATCAGAAAGAATGTCCAATTTATTAAAAGGACGTTGAATAACGTTGCTCGAAACATTAGTATACGAGAATTGTACAGTCCCATTTTGGGAGTTTATCGGCACAGAGTAGCTAGCTTCCACAGCATTGCTACCATCTGTGTTTCTATATCCCACACTTAGCTGATCGCCTAAGCCAAGCAGGTTGGCGTGTGTCACCTGGATTCTCCGTTCAAAGCTTCCAACCGCTCTTGAGCGAGAGTTGTCTAAGACAGCCTCAACCAAGAATTGCTGACGCGCTTTGACTCGGACGTTCAAAAGAGTTTTGCCCAAGGAAGAACCTTCGCTTAATTCGGCTGTTATTGTCTCGATTTTCGGATCTATTTGCAGCAGTTGCAAAGCTTCAATCAGGCGATCGCTATTGAGGACGGGGGAAGTGGCTGAAGTTAAGCGAGAACGAATATACAAACGCAATCGCGAGCTGCCTGACACATTAATTCCCTCCAGCTTTCCTTCGACTATTTGAATGGTGACTACTGCTCCCGAAGCTTGAACTGCTTGGTTTTCCGTAACTGGAAAGAACGCTCCAGAACTGATGTAGCCTCGGTCAACGTACAGCTTAGTGATTGCAGCACGGGCAGATAGTAACTCAGCAAAAGTGATTTCTCGAACTGTGTAAGGAGCAACTACTGCCTCTAGCTGTTTGTTACTGAATACTGTGTTGCCTTTGAATACAAAGCGCTTAACTTTAATGATTTTCTGATTTTCATTGGGGATTTCAGGTTGAAGAGGCGGTGGAGAGAGAGGTTTTAGTATTGGCTCTTTCTTGGGGGATAGGGGAAGAGGAATTTGGGGACGTTGAGGCAGTATTGGGATTTGATCTGGAGCTACTGTTTGTGCTAGCAACGGGTCAATTCTTAGATTCAAAGCTATCAGGAGAATAGTTGCTTTGCACACATGATGCAAGCACTGGAAAATTGGCATAGTCGAGTTTCCCGTCCCTGGATGCAACGCCTTTATCTTTTTGTGATATACTTCCACATAAACCGAAGTTATAATGTGGGCGAATAGCAGTCCGCTAAATCTGGCAAATGCTCTCACAAAAGACTACACAAAAATAGCTAGCTTTTTGCTTGATTTGTGTGTTTTAATCAAGTATTTTTGTGGCAAATTATTCTGCTTTTAACCCTGGTTAATACGGCATTTTAGCTTACTCTTGTTAGTATTTGATCAATATTTTAAGAATTCTTATTGCTGATTAATTCTTTGTTGAGAGCGCTCTGGCATGACAAGGAGGCTCTGACAAAGAACCATAAGGCACAACTTCATCTGGTTCAACTGTAAAATTTACTGTACCGTCACCATTGCTTTTCCAACCTTGTGCCTCTACAAACTTCTGCACAGGTTTAATCTTAGTCGATTGTGCGATTGCCTCTGATTCTTCAGTTTCTTGAGCAGGAATAGAGTTATCGTACCAGCCAGCGCTACTATTGAGGGGGTCTTCCGGACTGATCGGGATACCCCCACGACCAGCATTTACCAATTCACCAGTTGCTGCTCCTCCTGAGCGTCCGGCGCAGATTAAAGCAATATTGGGAGTATTGAGTGCCGATGGAAAGTAGACGGCGGCTCTAGTGAAATCAACTTCTGGAGCATTGATTTGCACAGTGCCATTGACTCCCTTTTGGGAACTTGCTGTAATTTGGCGATCAGGAGAAAGAAACAGTCCTTTAGTTTTTATTTGAATATTACCGCCACGTCCCTCAAAGGCATTGGCTGTGATATTGCTATTTTCTAGGGCAGCTAATGTACCTGTATCAATGGTGATGTTGCCGCCATTTCCACTACCTCCAGCGTTGGCAGTAATGGCACTGCCTCGACGCAATTGAAAGTCTTTGGAGTGCAAGGAGATGTCACCTCCTTCACCACTTTTAGTCGAAGCGGAAATCCCTGTTCGATTATCTAAGCGAATAGAATCTGCATTAACTCTAAGTGTTCCAGCATTTTTTGTACTATCGTTTAAGACTGCAACTTGAGCACCATTTTTCAAACTTAAGCTTCTTGTGTTGATAGAAAGGTTTCCAGATAGAGCATCCGGTGGTTGTTTGAGGTTATATAAATAGCTTATAAAAGGGTCACCAGCCCTTACAGAAGAACTAATTGCGCTAGGGTTCAAAGAAGGATTAACTGAACCTAAGCCGTTAACATCGACAGATTCAGAAGCATCAATAGTAATCTCACCAGAATTACCAGTTTTAAATCCAGAGGCGGCAACTCCGCCTCCATTTTCAATAATTAACTGTCCTGTTTTAAGATTTATTTCACCAGAATTGCCAGCAGAAACAGATAGAGAAGCTATACTACTAGCTGAAAAAATAGGAATAGGCTCTGTTCCATAAGCTAGTAATACCGAATCAGTATGACCTCCCGATATTTTCAAAACTTCAGAAGCATTTACAGTTAAATTACCTCCGTTTCCATTACCAAAGGTTACAGAGTACAAACTTCCTCCATCTTGAATTAATAGCTTTTTAGTCGATAAGTTAACATTACCTGCCTGACTAGGACCGTAAGTTCCAGTGCCAAAAGTAGAGCTAACATCAGAGCTTTCATTAACTGCTGGACCAAGTATTTCAACTGATTCAGTAGAGTTTATAGTTAAATTTCCCCCATTACCAGTACCAAAAGTTAGAGGAGTAATTATTACCGAGTCTCGACCAATTAGTTTCTTAGCTGAGATAATAATATCAGCTCCTTTACCAGCAGATTCGGTTGAAGTAACAATACCTCGATTAATTTTTGTTGCGCCCAAAAAAGGCTGTACATTGAAAGATGTTATTCCTGTCAAATCCAGGGTATCGGATGCCTCTACACGTATTGCTCCTGAGTTAAGAGAGCCAAAATTTACAATCAAAGCTAGTGACCCGTCTGTAAAATTTATATTTTTACCTTGAACCTGGATGTCGCCAAACAAAACTCCACTAGCATCTAACAGAGACTGTCTAGTAAGTCTGATATCTTTAAAGTTATTTACTCCTCCATAACTTAATTTCCAACCTGAAAGAATAGGTGCTAATTCAACTGTACCAGAATCAACACTACCTATTTCGATTCGACCAGAAGGGGCTGTTGCTACCCCTCCGTCAAATGAAATATCACCTCCTATCAAAGCTAGAGTTTTACCAGGTTGTAAACGTAGACCATTTTGACTTTCTCCTGGTCCCAATAGGGTAATGGAGGCAGCAACCTGATTGCCGTATATAAACTGTGTGTGTCCAGTACCTTGCACATTAATTGAACCTGGATTTCCTCCAAATTGCAAACCAATAGGAATACTTACGGTTAGTAGCGGTGTGGTAGGGTGTGCAGTCGCACTGAAATTTACACCATCAGCAAATTTCATGCTACTAGCTGTAGTTGCCAAGAAAGATCCGCCAATGTTTAACGAGGCATTAGGACCGAAAATTATCCCACTGGGATTAATCAGAAATAGGTTGGCTGCACCTTGGGATGAGATCAAACCATCAATGTTGGAGATAGAAGAACCCGTTACTCTGCTGATAATGTTATTTATATCTGAAGAATTATTGAAATGTGCTGTACTTCCAGTGGGAACTGAAAACTTTTCAAAGCTGTGGAAGAGGTTGCCTCCTGCTTTGGTTCCTCCCTCAATCAGGCTGTTGTTACCCTGATGGGTGACAAGGGAATTATTGGGTAGAGTTCCATCCGGAATGATTTGTGCAGAAACAGAAGAAATAGACAAACAAAAAATATTAGAAAATAAAATTGCTCCAAAAGTATGATATAGGGATGAAATTTTCATAATCAAATCTCCAGGTAATTACAACTTCTTATTAAAATGAGATAGTGTAAACCACTACTATAGCAGTCCTAAATGATTCGTGAAATTATCTCTTTTTTTTGGCGACGGACAGTTTCTTCCGCACGGAAACACTTGGACATACTGTCCTCTTCTCTGCGTCTTAGCGGTTCGTTGAAAAAAGTATTTTTCACTCATATGATAGGATTGCTAAATTTAGCATGCAAATTCACTTTAGGAAAAAAAATACTTTTTTTATAGAAAATACACTATAAAATATTAAACTTTGTATAATAAGAAATTTAAGAATATACTTCCTTATGTATCTTCCTGATGGTCCAAAAACTTCGTCTTTATTGCAGAGTATTCAGTTTCTCCTTCGCCCACTAGAAACCTTAGATACTTGGTCTCAACAGTACGGTGATACTTTTAGACTTTTAGGGAACGAACTTCCTGCTCTGGTTTACTTTAGCAGCCCAGATGCTATACAAAGTATTTTCACATCTAATCCAGAGGATCTTAGTTCCACTCAAAAAAGTAACACTATAAAACTATTACTAGGAGAGAATTCTATCATCTTCCTCAATGGTGAGCGCCATCAACGTCAAAGACGAATGCTGATGCCTCCTTTTCATTCAGAGCGAATGCGTGAATACGGTCAGCTTATTTGTGCGATCGCTGAACAAGTTATAAGTCAATGGACTCCTGGAAAGCTCTTTGTAGTTCACTCAGTTATGAGGGAAATTTCCCTGCGCGTCGTCCTTAGCGTTGTGTTTGGATTGCAAACGGGCGACCATTACAACCAACTGCGACAAGTACTCAGCTCGCTGTTTGACGTTTTTGACTATCCTTTAAGTTCTGTATTGCTATTTTTTCCGGTATTTCAAAAAGACTTGGGTCCTTGGAGTCCGTGGGGACATTTGATGCATCAGCTACAGCAGATTGACCAACTGGTGTATGCTCTCATTACTGAGCGGAGAATGCAACACGACTCTTCACGTCAAGACATCCTGACTTTGCTTCTGGAAGCACGTGACGAAGATGGTAAACCAATGACGGAAACTGAATTACGCGATTCCTTACTGACACTGGTGTTTGCTGGATACGAAACTACCGCAGCAGCTCTGTCCTGGGCGTTGTATTGGAGCCATTACTTGCCAGAAGTTCAGGAAAATCTCCTAGAGGAACTGAACTCTCTCACTCCTGCTACAGCTAGAGACAAAAGCGAGATTGCTCGATTACCTTATCTCACCGCAGTTTGCTCGGAAACGCTGCGTCTTTATCCGATCGCCTTGAACGCCTTCACACGAGTTGTACAACAGCCTATGGAGATTGCGGGCTATCAGCTTGAACCTAAAACAATCGTGAATGTCTCAATTTACTTAGCTCACCAGAGGGAAGCAGTATACCCTGATCCAAAACGGTTTAAGCCAGAACGATTTCTGTCACGCCAATTTTCTCCTTATGAATACTTGCCCTTTGGTGGCGGCAATCGCCGATGTCTTGGCGCTGCCTTGGCGCAGCTTGAAATAAAACTTGTGCTAGCAACTATTTTGTCACGACTGCAATTGGCGTTAGTCACTCACCGTCCTATTAAGCCCATTCGACGTGGCATAACTATGGTGCCTCCTAACAACTTAGAAATGGTGGTAACTGGAGTGCGCTCTTAGAATTGCACCCTGATTGCTACCAAATAATAGCAACTTCTAGTTGCGTAAATCAAGATAAAAACCTTGTTAGAAAAGCATTTCAGTTCACTATGTCCTATTTTCGGTTTAATTCTGGCGATATACGTTGATAAGATTAATGCATTGCGGATTTTTGAATGAGGACTGGGAGGTTGTGTCATCACCCAGTCCTTCTAATTTGGTTAGACATGGACAGGTGGCGGCGGTGCGATCGCTCATCCTTCACCCCTGCCATTACCAGGTTCATGTTCTAGATCGGCTTGAAACTTGACTTTCAGCTGCGGCTTGTTTGCGGTCAGTTTGGACTGTCGTATGCGATCGCTCCGCCTGCTGCTAATACCACTCCCTCATGTAATACTCAGTCCTGCACTTATGACAAACAGTTTGTGATCTCACATCTTGCACCACCGTCTTGTTGCGAAAATCAAAGCCCAAAAAGCTTGTGATTTCTTAGGGTGGGCACTGCCCACCTTATCCTTATTGAGAAGGT